>NZ_JAHTMW010000084.1 GCF_026236535.1 Streptomyces sp. SKN60
CGAGTCATCAAACATGGGAAGAGGTCCAAAGAAACATTTGAAAAGGTTAGCAGCTCCATCCCACTGGATGTTGGACAAGTTGTCCGGCACCTATGCCCCAAGACCATCGGCTGGTCCTCACAAGTTGAGAGAATCATTACCATTGATTGTCTTTTTAAGAAACAGATTGAAGTATGCTCTTAACGGTAGAGAAGTTAAGGCCATCTTGATGCAACAACACGTTCAAGTTGATGGTAAAGTCAGAACCGACACCACTTTCCCAGCTGGTTTCATGGATGTCATCACCTTGGAGGCTACCAACGAGCACTTCAGATTGGTGTACGATGTCAAGGGTAGATTTGCTGTCCACAGAATCACCGCTGAAGAGGCTTCCTACAAGTTGGGTAAGGTCAAGAAGGTTCAATTGGGTAAGAGAGGTATTCCATACGTTGTTACCCACGACGGTAGAACCCTCAGATACCCTGATCCTTTGATCAGAGCCAACGACACCGTCAAGATCGACTTGGA
>NZ_JAHTMW010000085.1 GCF_026236535.1 Streptomyces sp. SKN60
ACCATTTGGTAAGAAAGAAGCAGACTTTGCCGACAAGCCAATATGCAAATTTTCGTCAAGACCTTAACCGGTAAGACCATCACCCTCGAGGTGGAGTCTTCCGATACCATCGACAACGTCAAGTCCAAGATCCAGGACAAGGAAGGAATTCCTCCAGACCAACAACGTTTGATTTTTGCTGGTAAGCAGTTGGAAGATGGTAGAACCCTTTCTGACTACAACATCCAGAAGGAATCGACTTTGCACTTGGTGTTGAGATTGAGAGGTGGTGGTAAGAAGAGAAAGAAGAAGGTCTACACCACCCCAAAGAAGATCAAGCACAAGCACAGAAAGCACAAGTTGGCTGTGTTGACCTACTACAAGGTTGACAACGACGGAAAGGTCGAGAGATTGAGAAGAGAGTGTCCATCTATCACCTGTGGTGCTGGTATCTTCATGGCTGACATGAAGGACAGACAATACTGTGGTAAGTGTCACACCACCTTCAAGTCCGCTTAAGTTTGCTG
>NZ_JAHTMW010000086.1 GCF_026236535.1 Streptomyces sp. SKN60
TTTCGTAAAATCTGTGGATCTTGATACCATAAGGATGGTTTGCAGCCTTTTCAAAATATTGCGAAAGCCGCGACAGGTAAGATGACTTATTGAAACTGTTGGTCAAGTCGTTGAGTGTAGACTGAGCCTTTTCGATTCCACGGTTGGCAGTCGAGTCTGGTTGGCTGGAGTGGATGTACTTGGCATCCAAGTCAGCCAAGAATGATTTGAATTTGCCTGAGTATCCCTTTTCTTTGTCAAAAGAAATTGCCTTTTCAATCAAGTTGTCGGAGACTTGGTATCCCAGAGCAAGCAATTGTGCCATGATAGCATACTTTGGTTTCTCCTCCTGACTGATATCGTCATACTTGGAATCACCAGTGGTGGTGGATTCATCTTGAATCTTGTTGTCACTCACTTCCTTTGTGGCACCCGATTCCCCATACTTTGGAGGGGCATCTCCCTTATTTTCTTCCACCTTGATCGACACACCATTCAATTCCGCATCGTTCAACAAAAGTGCAC
>NZ_JAHTMW010000087.1 GCF_026236535.1 Streptomyces sp. SKN60
CTACAATTTCGCAACCTTTTCATTCGCCTTGATAAGCTTTGGTTCCTTGAGAATCCGGTCGGACCACTCACAGATGTTAGGAAAAAGCTTTCTCAAGTCAAAATCATCACCAGCAAATTCCTTGATTCTTTTGTTATCTGTCAAGTTTTCAATAAGAGGAAACTCAAGAATGATATCAGCACCACTCAACTTGTCTCCCACAAAGAACTTTGTCTTTCTCTTCGCCAAGTAGTTGTCCAAGTATTTGAGATTCTTCATGAGCTCGGTCTTGTAGTAAGCCTTGTTTAGTTCGTTGGTGATCATACGAACAAGAAATTTGACAGGAAATGGTGCCATCTGAACTGCATAACCATTGACCAACAACGATACCAAAAGTGGTTGCAAAGTACCTTCACAATAGTGCAAGAAATAGTCAACCTGTTCCTTGTCTTCTTCTGTAGCAGGAACGAGTTTCTTGGACGTATCGTAGTTTTTAATCAAATAATCAATAATGTGTCCAGT
>NZ_JAHTMW010000010.1 GCF_026236535.1 Streptomyces sp. SKN60
CTGCCACCTGTCGTTTCTCCCTGTCCAAACCGCCCCGCGCCGGGTAAGCGCGCGACGGCCACGAAGTGTGTGTGGGGACCTGCCCCCGCAGACCTGGAACCGTTCCGGGGCGGCGGACGCCGGTGGGCGTCCGCGTGCACCCCGGAGGCGATTACTTCGCCTCGGTCTCCCCGTCGGCCTTGCCGTCCTTCTCGACCTCGGCGTCCGCCGGAGCGGCGTCCTTCTTGGTCAGGTCGGCCTTGGCCGCCCCCTCCTGGCCCTTGGCGTCGTCGGCGTCCCCGGTGAGCGAGGAGGCGTCGTCCGGGACGACGGCCTCGGTCTCGCTGTCGTCGTCACCGTGGACGATCCGGTTGTACTCGGAGTCCTCGAGGACCGCGCCGATCGCGTTCTTGGCGTAGACGGCGTGCACGCCGGGCGCGACCTCGAGGAGAACGGTCTCGTCGCCGATCTCCTTGACGGTGGCGTACATCCCCCCGATGGTGCGTACGCCGGTGCCGGGCTGCATTTCGTTCCGCATCTGAGCCGCCTGCGCCTGCTTCTTCTTGGCGGAGCGGGTCATCAGGAACATGGCCCCGATGAGGACGATGAAGGGGAGGAGGGTCACGATGTTCACGGGACGGGTTTCCTTCGCACGGTCGCGGAGGAACCGCGGCCTGATCTTCGGGGGTGGGTACGCCGACCAGAAAGGGCGGCAACGGCGGAGTCTAGGCGAGTCCGCATCGATGGAACAACGCCCAGCATGGCACCGTGGTTCCTGACCGGGCGACTATCCGCGCCGTCACCCCTTCGTCACATCCCGAACAGCCCCGCTTGTCCCTTTCCCCCTCCGCTTCCGGCCCCGCCCGGGCCCGCTGCCTGCGGCGGAACCAGTCCGAGGTGGCTCCAGGCGGCGGGCGTGGCGACCCGGCCACGGGACGTGCGCGCGAGCAGACCCTCCCGTACGAGGAAGGGCTCGGCGACCTCCTCGACGGTCTCGCGCTCCTCGCCGACCGCGACCGCGAGGGTGGACAGGCCGACCGGGCCGCCGCCGAAGAGCTTGAGCAGCGCCTCCAGGACCGCGCGGTCGAGGCGGTCGAGGCCGCGACTGTCCACCTCGTACACGCCGAGGGCGGCGGCGGCGATCTCGCGGGTGATCACGCCGTCGGCCTTGACCTGCGCGTAGTCGCGGACGCGGCGGAGCAGCCGGTTGGCGATGCGCGGGGTGCCGCGGGAGCGGCCGGCGATCTCGGCGGCGCCGGCCGGGTCGACGGCGACATCGAGGAGTCCGGCGGAGCGGGTGACGACCCGTTCCAGCTCGTGCGGCTCGTAGAACTCCATGTGGGCGGTGAAGCCGAAGCGGTCGCGCAGCGGGGGCGGCAGCAGGCCGGCCCGGGTGGTGGCGCCGACCAGGGTGAAGGGCGGCAGGTCGAGCGGGATGGCGGTGGCGCCGGGGCCCTTGCCGACGATGACGTCGACGCGGAAGTCCTCCATCGCCATGTAGAGCATCTCCTCGGCGGGCCGGGACATCCGGTGGATCTCGTCGAGGAAGAGGATCTCGCCCTCCTGGAGGGAGGAGAGGATCGCGGCGAGGTCGCCGGCGTGCTGGATGGCGGGGCCGGAGGTGATCCGGATCGGCGCGTTCATCTCGGCGGCGATGATCATCGACAGGGTGGTCTTGCCGAGGCCGGGGGCGCCGGAGAGCAGCACGTGGTCGGCGGTGGCGCCGCGCTGACGGGCGGCCTTGAGGACCAGGTCGAGCTGCTGGCGCACCTTCTCCTGGCCGATGAACTCGCCGAGGTCCTTGGGGCGCAGCGCGGCCTCGACGGCCTGGTCGTCGCTCTCGGCGGCGGCGCCGACGATCCGCTCCGCGGCGGTGTCCGTCTCGTCGTCCCAGTTCACGTGGTCTGCCTTCGTGGTGGTGGTGCGGTGGAAGATCCGGCCCGGCCGTCGTTCGAGGCGCGGGGGTCCGGGGGCGGAGCCCCCGGTTCGGACGTCAGCGGGCGCGGTTCAGCGTCTGCAGCGCCGCCCGCAGCAGCTGCGGGACCGGCGCCGAAACGCCGGAGGCGATCGCGGCCTCGGCCTGCGGGGTGACGGCGGCGACGGCCTCCTCGGCCTCGCGGCTCGCGTAGCCGAGGCCGATGAGGGCGGCGGAGAGCTGTTCGGTCCAGGGGGCGGGGCCGGTGGCGACGGCGCGCTGCTGGCCGACCAGGCCGCTGCTGCCGAGCGGGGCGCCGAGCTTGTCCTTCAGTTCGAGGAGGAGCTTCTGGGCGCCCTTCTTGCCGATGCCGGGCACGGCGGTGAGCGCCTTCTCGTCGCCGGTGGAGACCGCGAGGCGCAGTGCGTCGGGGCTGTGCACGCCGAGCATGGCCTGGGCGAGGCGGGGGCCGACGCCGCTGGCGGTCTGCAGCAGCTCGAAGACCTGCCGCTCGTCGTCGTCCGCGAAGCCGTACAGGGTGAGCGAGTCCTCGCGGACGACCAGGGAGGTGGCCAGGCGCGCGTGCTCGCCGATCCGGAGGCCCGCGATGGTGTTCGGGGTGCACTGGACGGCCATGCCGACGCCGCCGACCTCGACGACGGCGGTCGTGGGGGCGAGGGCGGCGACCGGGCCGCTGACGAAGGCGATCATGACGTGCGGCCTTTCGAGGCGTGCAGGGCGACGGCCTGCTGGAGGCGGTTCTGGGCGGGGGCGCGCCAGATGTGGCAGATGGCGAGGGCGAGGGCGTCGGCGGCGTCGGCCGGCTTGGGCGGCGCGGAGAGCCGGAGCAGCCGGGTGACCATGGCGCCGACCTGCGCCTTGTCGGCGCGGCCGCTGCCGGTGACGGCGGCCTTGACCTCGCTGGGGGTGTGCAGGGCGACGGGCAGTCCGCGGCGGGCGGCGCACAGCATGGCGACGGCGCTGGCCTGCGCGGTGCCCATCACCGTACGCATGTTGTGCTGGCTGAACACCCGCTCCACGGCGACGAGTTCGGGCTCGAAGCGGTCGATCCACTCCTCGATGCCGCGCTCGATGCCGACCAGGCGGACGCCGATGTCGGCGTCGGCCGGGGTGCGGACGACACCGACGCCGAGCATGGTGAGCGGCCGTCCGGCGACGCCCTCGACGACGCCGACGCCGCACCGGGTGAGTCCCGGGTCCACCCCGAGTACGCGCACGCGGCCCCTCCCTGATCGCAAGTCTGTTTGTGCAGGCTATCCGCTGCCACTGACAACGCGGCACAAAGCAGCGGGCCGACGGGGTGTGTCCCCGTCGGCCCGCTGCTGAAACTGCCGTGGATCAGGCGTCGACCTTCGCCATGACCTCGTCGCTGACGTCGAAGTTGGCGTAGACGTTCTGCACGTCGTCGCTGTCCTCGAGCGCGTCGATCAGCTTGAACATCTTGCGCGCGCCCTCCTCGTCGAGGTCGACCTGGAGGGTCGGGACGAAGCTGGACTCGGCCGAGTCGTAGTCGACGCCGGCCTCCTGGAGCGCGGTGCGGACCGCGACCAGGTCGGTGGACTCGCTGATGATCTCGAAGTTCTCGCCGAGGTCGTTGACCTCCTCGGCGCCGGCTTCGAGCACGACCTCCAGGACGTCGTCCTCGGACCGCTCGCCCTTGGGGACGATGACGACGCCCTTGCGGTTGAACAGGTACGACACGGAGCCCGGGTCGGCCATCGAGCCGCCGTTGCGGGTCATGGCGACGCGCACGTCGGAGGCGGCACGGTTCCGGTTGTCGGTGAGGCACTCGATGAGCACCGCGACACCGTTCGGGCCGTAACCCTCGTACATGATCGTCGCGTAGTCGACGCCGCCGGCCTCGAGGCCGCCGCCGCGCTTGATCGCCGAGTCGATGTTCTTGTTCGGGACCGACTGCTTCTTCGCCTTCTGCACGGCGTCGAACAGCGTCGGGTTGCCGTCCAGGTCGGCGCCGCCGGTGCGGGCCGCGACCTCGATGTTCTTGATCAGCTTCGCGAAGAGCTTGCCGCGCTTGGCGTCGATCACGGCCTTCTTGTGCTTCGTCGTAGCCCATTTAGAGTGGCCGGACATCTGCCTGTCTCCTTCGCGTAACCAATTTCTGAACGAACCCCAGAGATCCTACAAGGATCGGGTCACCGCTCGGTGCGCACCATGTCCACAAAGAGTTGGTGGATCCGGTGATCGCCGGTGAGCTCGGGGTGGAACGAGGTCGCCAGGGCCTTGCCCTGCCGTACGGCGACGATGTGGCCCTCGTGCTCGGCGAGCACCTCGACCTCGGCGCCGACGGACTCCACCCAGGGGGCACGGATGAAGACGCCCTCGACGGGGGTGTCTATTCCTGCGACGGTGACCCCGGCCTCGAAGGACTCGTTCTGCCGTCCGAAGGCGTTGCGGCGCACGATCATGTCGATGCCGCCGAAGGTCTCCTGGCCCGAGCGCGGGTCGAGGATCTTGTCGGCGAGCATGATCAGGCCGGCGCAGGTGCCGTAGACGGGCAGGCCGCCGGCGATCCGCTCGCGCAGCGGCTCCATGAGGCCGAAGAGCACGGCCAGCTTGGAGATGGTGGTGGACTCGCCGCCGGGTATGACGAGGCCGTCGACCTCGGCGAGCTCCTCGGGGCGCCGGACCGGCCTGGCCACGGCGTCAGCCGCGGCCAGGGCGATCAGGTGCTCCCGTACGTCGCCCTGGAGAGCCAGGACACCGATCGTGGGAGTGCTGCTCATCGGTGCTTACCAGCCACGGTTCGCGTAGCGCTCGGCCTCGGGGAGGGTGTCGCAGTTGATGCCGACCATGGCCTCGCCCAGGTTGCGGGAGGCGTCCGCGATGACCTTCGGGTCGTCGTAGAAGGTGGTGGCCTTCACGATGGCGGCGGCGCGCTTGGCCGGGTCGCCCGACTTGAAGATGCCGGAGCCGACGAAGACGCCCTCGGCGCCGAGCTGGCGCATCAGCGCGGCGTCGGCCGGGGTGGCCACACCACCGGCGGAGAACAGCACGACGGGCAGCTTGCCGAGCTCGGCGACCTCCTTGACGAGCTCGTACGGGGCGCGCAGCTCCTTGGCGGCGGCGAAGAGCTCGTTGTGGTCGAGGGCGCGCAGGTGGCCGATCTCGTTCTTGATCTGGCGCAGGTGGCGGACGGCCTCGACGACGTTGCCGGTGCCGGCCTCGCCCTTGGAGCGGATCATGGCCGCGCCCTCGGCGATGCGGCGCAGGGCCTCGCCCAGGTTGGTGGCGCCACAGACGAAGGGGGTGGTGAAGGCCCACTTGTCGGAGTGGTTGACCTCGTCGGCCGGGGTGAGGACCTCGGACTCGTCGATGTAGTCGACGCCGAGGGACTGCAGGACCTGGGCCTCGACGAAGTGGCCGATGCGGGACTTGGCCATCACCGGGATGGAGACCGCGCCGATGATCTCCTCGATCATGTTCGGGTCGGACATCCGGGCCACGCCGCCGTCCTTGCGGATGTCCGCGGGGACCCGCTCCAGGGCCATGACGGCGACGGCGCCGGCGTCCTCGGCGATCTTCGCCTGCTCGGCGTTGACCACGTCCATGATCACGCCGCCCTTGAGCTGCTCGGCCATGCCGCGCTTGACGCGGGCGGTGCCGGTCTCGGGGGACTGGGCGGTGGTGGAAGGCGTGCTGGACACGGGTACCTCACATGTGACAACGGGGTTGACGACAAGAGTGAGGAAACAGGCCGCGAGCGGTCCACAGCAAGGGCCAATGTGCACCCGGTGGATCGTTTTCGCCGGTTACGAAGGTGATCGGCGCTCAGGCCGGACGATCCGCAAGTGCGACGGGGGGTTCGTCGTCCATTTCGAAGGCCATGGGGAAGGGGGCGTGGCCCGCGAGGCGGAACCAGCGGACCTTGCGGTGCCGTCGCAGCGCCCGGGCCGCCCGTACGGCGTCGTTGTGGAAGCGGCGGGCCATCGGCACCCGGCGCACGGCCGCCGCGAGCTCCCCCGCGGCCTCCTCGCCGCCCGGCGCCGCCCGCACCAGCTCGACCTGCTCGGGCTCCCCGAACACGGCGCGCAGCGCCTGGCTGAGCTCGCTCTCGGCGACCTCCCGCTGGTCCTCCTCGGCCTGCCGGGCCGCGTGCGCCGCCTCGTACAGCACGATCGAGGCCGCCGGATCGAGCACGCCGGAGGTGGCGAGCTCCTGCGCGACCGACGCCCGCCGCAGCAACTGCGCGTCCAGCGCGGCGCGGGCCGCGTCGATCCGCGTGTGCAGCCGGTCGAGCCGCCCGGCCGTCCAGCTGAGGTAGACGCCGATGAGGATCAGCGCGGCCACGGTCCAGATCAGGGTTTCGGTCACGGGCGCACAGGCTACCGGGGCGCGGGCGGCGTCCCCGCCCGCACCTCGCACTCAGACGCGCGGTGCGCGCCTGCTCACAGCCCCAGGCGTGCCCGCAGGCCCCCGCCCGCCCGTTCGTCCGTCGCCACCGAGGCCGCGCCGTCCGTCACCGTCTCGTAGACGGCGAGGATGTCCGCGCCGACCGTCGACCAGTCGAAGCGGCGGACGTGGGCCGAGCCGCGTTCGCGGAGCTGTTCGCGGCGGGGGGCGTCGCCGAGGAGGGCGACGGCGCGGGCGGCGAGGTCGTCGGCGTCCTCGTTGGCGAAGAGGTCGCCGGCGGCGCCCTGGTCGAGGACCTGGGCGAAGGCGTCGAGGTCGGAGGCGAGGACCGGGGCGCCCGCCGAGAGGGCCTCGACGAGGATGATGCCGAAGCTCTCGCCGCCGGTGTTGGGGGCGACGTACACGTCGACGCTGCGCAGCAGCCGCGCCTTGTCCTCGTCGCTGACCATGCCGAGGAACTCGACCCGGGAGCGCATCTCCTTCGGCAGGGAGGCGACGGCCTCCTCCTCGTCGCCGCGGCCGGCGACGAGCAGCCGGGTGTCGGGCCGCTCGGCCAGGATCTTCGGGAGCGCGCGCATGAGGACGGGCAGGCCCTTGCGCGGCTCGTCGATCCGGCCGATGAAGCCGAGCGTTCCCCCGCTCCACTCCTTCTTCGGCTCGGCCCGCGCGAAGAAGTCGACGTCGACGCCGTTGGGGATGACCACCGCGTCGCCGCCGAGGTGCTCGACCAGGGTGCGGCGCGCGTACTCGCTCACCGCGATCCGCGCGCTGATCTTCTCCAGGGCGGGCTGGAGGATCGGGTACGCGGCGATCATCGCCCGCGAGCGCGGGTTGGAGGTGTGGAAGGTGGCCACGATCGGGCCCTGCGCCGCCCAGCAGGTGAGCAGGCCCAGCGAGGGCGAGGCCGGCTCGTGGATGTGGACCACGTCGAAGGTGCCCTCGTGCAGCCAGCGCCGCACCCGGGCCGCCGACAGGAAGCCGAAGTTGAGCCGGGCGACGGAGCCGTTGTACGGCACGGGGACCGCGCGGCCGGCCGACACCACGTACGGCGGCAGGGGGGTCTCGTCGTCGGCGGGCGCGAGGACGGAGACCTCGTGGCCGAGCCGGATCAGATGCTCCGCGAGGTCCCGGATGTGGAACTGGACGCCGCCCGGCACGTCCCAGGAGTACGGGCAGACGATCCCGATCTTCACGCGGTCCGCTCCCCCTCCGGGCGCTGCTCCTCCGGACGCCCGTCCTGGCCCTCCGGGCGCCGCTCCAGGTCCGCGAGCCACAACCGCTGCAGCATGTGCCAGTCCTCCGGGTGCTCGGCGATGCCCTCGGCGAAGACGTCGGCGAGGGCCTGCGTCATGGAGGACGTCTTCTCGGCCCGCGTACCTGACCCGGGCGCCTCGATCGGGGCGTGCACCTGGCCCTTCATGACGTCCGTCTCGTCGTACCAGAGCGTCACGGGCAGCAGCAGCGCGCCGGTCTGCTGGGCGAGGATCGCGGGCCCGGCGGGCATCCGCGTCCGCTCGCCGAAGAAGGAGACCTCGACGCCCGAGGACGACAGGTCGCGGTCGGCGACCAGGCAGACCAGGCCGCCGGCCCGCAGCCGGCGGGCAAGCGTGCCGAAGGCGGAGCCGCCGGTGTGCGGCAGCACCTCCATGCCGAGGGACTCGCGGTAGGCGACGAAGCGGTCGAAGAGGGTCTCCGGCTTCAGCCGCTCGGCGACGGTGGTGAAGGGCACGCCGAGCGCCCGGGTCACCCACACCCCCGCGAGGTCCCAGTTCGCCATGTGCGGCAGGGCGAGGATGACGCCCCGGTCGGAGGCGAGCCCGTCGGTCAGGTGGTGCACGTCCTTGGGGTCGAAGCTGCCCGCCGCCCGCTCCTTGCTCCAGGTGGGCAGCCGGAACGACTCCATCCAGTAGCGCATGTACGAGCGCATGCCGGCCTTCGACAGCTCCTGGAGCCGCTGCGGCGTCGGGTCGGGCACCACCCGGGCGAGGTTCGCCTCCAGGCGCAGCACGCTCTTGCCGCGCCGGTTCCACGCGGTGTCGGCGATGCGGCGGCCGAGGCCCTTCGCCACCGGCTCGGGCAGCTTCTTCACGGTGGCCCAGCCGAGCCCGTACAGGCCGTCGGCCACCCGGTCCTTCAGACCGCTCATGACGTCGCCTCGCTCCCCCGGGCGGCGGCGTCCGCCTCCGCCGACTCCCTGCGCACGGTCACGACCCGCTGTCCGAGCGTCACGGCCGAGCCGACCGCCACGATCCACAGGGCGATCGGCAGCAGCACCTGGACGCCGGGCACGCCGAAGCCGTGCAGTCCGGCGAGGCCGGCGGCGACCAGCGAGATCACCAGGCGCTCGGCGCGCTCGACGAGGCCGTTCACGGCCACCGGCAGGCCGATCGATTCACCACGCGCCTTGGTGTACGACACCACCTGGCCGCTGGCCAGGCAGAAGATCGCGACCGCGCACAGCACGTTGTCGTCGCCCTTGCCCGCGTACCAGAGCGCGAAACCGCCGAAGATCGCCCCGTCGGCGACCCGGTCGAGGGTCGAGTCGAGGAAGGCGCCCCAGCGGCTGGAGACCCCGGCCTGCCGGGCCATGTTGCCGTCGACCAGGTCGGAGAAGACGAACAGCGTGATCACGATCGTCCCCCAGAAGAACTCTCCGCGGGGGAAGAAGACCAGCGCGCCGACGACGACGCCGGCCGTGCCGATGAGCGTGACGGTGTCGGGGCTCACGCCCCGGCGGAGCAGAAACGCGGCGAACGGTGTGAGGACACGCGTGAAGAACGCACGCGCGTACTTGTTCAGCATGGCCTTGTGGCCTTCCCGATGTTCGTGGGCCGCGCGGCCCCTACGACCACCGGCCCGCCCATCGTAGCCACGCGGGCCCCCGCCGCAGCGGCGGCACCCGCCCGCCGCGTCGCCCCCGCCGTGCGGGGCCGGCCGCGGGCCGCCGCGCGTACGACGTATGGACGCACCGTGACGTCGGTGCAAAGCTCGAAGGACAACCGCGGGCGTCGGTCGGAGCCGAGCCGCACGCGACAGGTGGCCGTACGCCGCCAGGTGCCGCCGCTCCCCCGGGGCCCGCGCCCCGCCTCACCGTACGAGCAGTCGGGAGGAACATCATGGGCGACAAGGCGAACCCCCGCTCCGGAGCCGCCGGCAGGGCTCCAACGGCCGACCGGCCCTCGGCCGTGCGGAACGTGGTGCTGGTCGGCCACAGCGGATCGGGAAAGACGACCCTCGTCGAGGCACTGGCGCAGACCGCGGGCGCGGTCAACCGGGCCGGCCGCGTCGAGGACGGCGGGACGGTCTCCGACTACGACGAGATCGAGCACCGCCAGCAGCGTTCCGTACAGCTCTCGCTCGTCCCCGTCGAATGGGGCGGCTACAAGATCAACATCCTGGACACACCCGGATACGCCGACTTCGTCGGGGAACTGAGGGCCGGTCTGCGCGCGGCGGACGCGGCCCTCTTCGTCGTCTCGGCCGCGCAGGAGGCCGACGCCGTGGTCGGCTCCACCCGCGCCGTGTGGGAGGAGTGCGCGGCGGTCGGCATGCCCCGGGCGATCGTCGTCACCCACCTGGACACGGCGCGCACCGACTTCACCCGGCTCACCGAGCTCCTCGGCCAGCACTTCGGCGGCGACGACCCGGACGCCGTCCTCCCCCTCTATCTGCCCGTGCGCGGCGCCGAGGGCGCCGACGGACACGCCCCGGCCACCGGCCTGGTGGGACTGCTCACGGAGCGGATCTTCGACTACTCCACGGGGGTACGGCGGGAGGACCCGCCCGACGCGGCGCAGCGGCCGCTGATCGAGGAGGCCCGGGGCCGGCTGATCGAGGGGATCATCGCCGAGAGCGAGGACGAGACCCTGATGGACCGCTACCTCGGCGGCGAGGCGGTGGACCTGAAGACCCTGATCGACGACCTGGAGAAGGCGGTCGCGCGCGGCTCCTTCCACCCGGTGCTCGCCGCGGCCCCGGCGGCGGACGGCGGGAAGCAGGGCCTGGGCACGGTCGAGCTCCTGGAGCTGATCACCGGCGGCTTCCCCAGCCCGCTGGAGCGCGAGGCCCCGGCCGTGACGACCCCCGAGGGGCAGGCGCGCCCGGCGGTGGTGTGCGATCCGGCCGGTCCGCTGGTCGCCGAGGTCGTGAAGACCTCCTCCGACCCCTACGTGGGACGGCTCTCCCTGGTCCGGGTCTTCTCCGGGACGCTGCGGCCCGACGAGACGGTGCACGTCTCCGGGCACGGGCTCGCCGACCGGGGGCACGAGGACCACGACGTGGAGGAGCGGATCGGGGCGCTGACCGCCCCCTTCGGCAAGCAGCAGAACACCCTCGCCCACTGTGTGGCCGGCGACCTCGCCTGTGTCGCCAAACTGGGCCGCGCGGAGACCGGCGACACCCTGTCCGGCAAGGACGCCCCGCTCCTGATGGAGCCGTGGCGGATGCCCGAGCCGCTGCTGCCGCTGGCGATCGAGGCGCACAGCAAGGCCGACGAGGACCGGCTCTCCCAGGGGCTCGCCCGGCTGGTCGCCGAGGACCCGACGATGCGGCTCGAACAGAACCAGGACACCCACCAGGTGGTGCTGTGGTGCCTGGGCGAGGCGCACGCGGACGTGGCCCTGGAGCGGCTGCGCGGCCGGTACGGCGTCCAGGTCGACACCGTCCCGCACAAGGTGTCGCTGCGGGAGACCTTCGGCGCCGGCGCCGCCGGGCGCGGGCGGCACGTCAAGCAGTCCGGCGGGCACGGCCAGTACGCGATCTGCGAGATCGAGGTGGAGCCGCTGCCACCGGGCAGCGGCATCGAGTTCGTGGACAAGGTGGTGGGCGGCGCGGTGCCGCGCCAGTTCATCCCGTCCGTCGAGAAGGGCGTCCGGGCGCAGGCGGCCCGCGGGGTCGCGGCCGGCTATCCGCTGGTCGACATCCGGATCACCCTGCGGGACGGCAAGGCGCACTCGGTGGACTCCTCCGACGCGGCCTTCCAGACGGCCGGCGCGCTGGCCCTGCGGGAGGCGGCGGCCGAGGTGCCGATCCACCTCCTGGAACCGGTCGCCGAGGTCACCGTCATGGTCCCCGACGACTACGTGGGCGCGGTGATGAGCGATCTGTCGACCCGGCGCGGCCGGGTGGTCGGCACCGAACAGGCCGGTCCCGGCCGGACCGTGGTGCGCGCGGAGGTGCCGGAGATCGAGATCGGGCGGTACGCGGTCGATCTGCGGTCCGTCTCGCACGGCACCGGCACCTTCGACCGCTCCTACGCCCGGCACGAGGCGATGCCGCCGCAGCTGGCGGAGAAGCTCCGCACGGAGGCCGCCGCCTGACCCGAGTCCTGAGCCCGATCCGTGGGCCGGGTTCCTGACGCGCCCTGTTCCTGAACTGCGCGGTTCCTGACACCCCACCGTTCCTGACCCTCCGACAGCCGGTGCCGCTCGCCAACTCCCCTCCGGTGGGCGGCATTCGGCCGCCCCCTCGTGCATTCGGCCGCCTCCGCACGCTCCGGTGACGCATCCGTCGCCACCCGGTTACGCTGTGGTGCCCAGCTCAGAAGGTGTGCGGGGCGCGGCAGTTGGGAACAGCCCGCACAGGAACCGTGGCGATGGGGGCGGCAGTGACGATCGGCAGTTTCGGACCCGGGGCACAGATTCCCCTCCAGGGCTCGGACGCGACTACGGCGGCGACCCATGCCCTCGCCTCCGCCGCGTACCGCGACAGCCCGGTCGAGGCGATCCTCGAAGCCAACAACGACCTCCACAAGTCGACGGTCAAGGAGGGCAAGGCCCACAAGCTCTTCCGGCCCGACCTCGGCGAGGCCTTCTCCCGCGCCGTCCAGGTCCGGCTGCTCGGCGGCGCCCGCAAGCCGCTCATCCAGTCCTTCGGCGCCGACCCCCAGCCCGTCGTCGAGCACTGCCTCGCCGCCAACGGCATCCGCAAGCGGCGCGACGTCCGCCTCACCCTGGTCACCCTCGTCTTCGGCGTGCTGTTCCTGCCCGGCCTGCTGATCTGGCTCGGCGTCATCTGGCTGCGCCGCACCGCCGCCGGCTCCGACAACAAGCGCACCAGCGCCATCGGCACCGCCCTCCTCGTCGCGGCCGGCCTCTTCGCGCTGCTCGTCCTGATCAAGCTGCCCTTCGACGGGGTGCTGCCCAACTACCTCCGCGCCATGATCGTGGCGCCGGTCGTCGGCTGGTACCTGGCCCGGCAGATCTGCGAGAACACCGCCAAGGACCTGCGCGAGCGCTGGACCACGCTGCTCAGCGGCGGCGGCCTCGGGGCCACGATCCCCGAGGCCGTGCCCAAGGACCCCACCGAGAAGACCGCCGAGGACCTGCGCGTCAACCTGGAGAAGCTGGGCGCCGAGCAGCAGTCCAACGTCGTCTTCTACGCGGGCCCCAAGGGAATACTGGGCATGGGCACCCGCTGGGGCAGCTGGACCATGGCCGAGGAGCTGGTCCCGCGCGAGGGCAAGGAGATCCACGACTTCCGCGCCTGGGACGTGGTCCGCCAGATCCACACCGAACTGACCCTCCTCGAACGCGGCTCGCTCAAGACCGGCTTCCCCAAGCCGACCGTGAAGCACTGGATCGTCTCGCCCGTCGGCGAGGGCGCCGACGAGGTCGCCCGCCCCGAGGGCGAGAACATCGTGCACTTCCAGGTGAAGCCGCACGAGATACAGCGCATCTGCAACGACCAGCAGTTCGGCAGTGGAAACCGCCACTATCTAGGGGTCCAGTTCACCCTCTGGGACGGACAGCTCGTCCTCACCATGATGGTGACCGTCACCTCCCTCCACCACACGCTGCGCGTCGAGGTCACCGGCCACGCCCTCGGCCCGGTCCACGGCCTCTTCACGACCAAGCCGAAGGCGAAGACCAAGGAGGTCTCCAAGACCGTCAGGTTCTGGGAGACCCGCGAGATCAAACTGCCGCTGACCGACACCGACGACGTGGTCCGCCAGGCCGTGCGCGCCCCGCTCACCTGGTTCCCGCCGATCCTGGACTTCCTCGGCGGCAAGCTCGTACTGCCCGAGCCCTTCGGCCTGCGCCACGCCTGGGCGGGCCAGCCCTGGCGCCACCGCTTCATGGCGGACGACGCCATCCGCACCGCCACGCCGGTGCTGCGCGCGGTGCACGCGGCGACCCTCCGGGTCCTCGACGAGCACAACGTCGACACCGAGCGCTTCGCCGCCCGCTCGCTGGTCCTCAGCGGCGGCATCCAGGACCCGGGCCCGAAGAAGGCCGACGTCTACGACGCGTAGCGCCCCGGGCCCCGGCCCGGCCCCGCCCCGTGACGCCGAAGGCCCGGCCCCGGAGATCCGGGACCGGGCCTTCGTACCTCCCGTACGGCTCAGAGGCCGGCCGGCCAGGCGTCGGCCAGCATCTTCCGGGTGTCGGCCAGCAGCTGCGGCAGCACCTTGGTGTGACCGACCACCGGCATGAAGTTGGTGTCCCCGCCCCAGCGGGGCACCACGTGCTGGTGCAGATGCGCGGCGATCCCGGCGCCCGCGACCGTGCCCTGGTTCATGCCGATGTTGAAGCCGTGCGCGCCCGAGGCCGCCCGCAGCGCCACCATGGCCCGCTTGGTGAACTCGCCGAGCTCCGCCGTCTCGGCCGCGTCGAGGTCCGTGTAGTCGGCGACGTGCCGGTACGGGACCACCATCAGGTGCCCGCCGTTGTACGGGTACAGGTTGAGGACCGCGTACACGCTGGTGCCGCGCGCGATCACCAGACCGTCCTCGTCCGACTTCGCCGGGATCGTGCAGAAGGGACAGCCGTCCTCGGCACCCGGCCCGGTCGGCTTGTTCTCGCCCTGGATGTACGCCATCCGGTGAGGCGTCCACAGGCGCTGGAACGCGTCCTGCGTCCCCACTCCGATCTGCTGCTCCGGCTCAGTCGTCATGCTGTGCAGCATATTGCTTCGCCCGTTCGGAACGTGTCGCCGGGGCGGAGGATCGCTGCACGGGCCATGCTGATCGGATGAGCGACAGGCCGCCGACACCTTCCCGGGAGGAGCGCTGGGACCGGCGCATGGAGACCCCGCTGGCCGTGGCCTCCTTCGTATACCTCGGCGCGTACGCGGTCCATGTCCTCGCCCACGACCTCCCCGAGCCGTGGCGGGACTTCTGTCTGGCGCTGACCTTCGGTTCCTGGGCGGTCTTCGTCGTCGACTACGTCGTCCGCCTCCGGTTCAGCGGCCTGGCCCCGTGGCGCTTCGTGCGCCGGCACTTCCTCGACACCGTCGTCCTCGTGCTGCCGCTGCTGCGCCCCCTGCGCGTGGTGCGCCTCTACGACCGGATGCAGCGCCGCCACGACCAGCCCCGACTCACCCTCTACGCCCGCGTCATGGCGTACGCGGGAATCTCGACGGTCCTGATCGGCTTCGCCGGCTCCCTCGCCGTCTACCAGGCCGAGTACGACGCCCCCGGCGCGACGATCCGTACCTTCGGCGACTCGGTGTGGTGGGCCTGCGCGACCCTGGCGACGGTGGGCTACGGCGACGTGACCCCGGTGACCCCGTGGGGCCGGGTGGTGGCGGTGGGCCTGATGGCCTGCGGCCTCGCGCTGCTCGGCGCCGTCACCGGCTCCTTCTCGTCCTGGCTGATCCAGGTGTTCACCCGGGAGGACGAGAAGAGGCCCCCGGGGGGATCCCCGGGGGCCTCCTGACTCGCTCACTCAGGTCGTCAGACCTGGACGCGGCGCTCCACCACGTCGGCCAGCTTCGCCAGCGCGTCCTCGCGCGGGATGCCGTTCTCCTGCGAACCGTCGCGGTAGCGGAAGGAGACCGTGCCCGCGTTCATGTCCTCGTCACCGACGATGATCATGAACGGCACCTTCTGGCGCTGCTGGTTCCGGATCTTCTTCTGCATGCGGTCGGACGAGGCGTCCACGTCGACCCGCAGGCCCCGCTTGCGCGCGTCCGCGGCGAACTCCTGCAGGTACTCGACGTGCGCGTCGCCGATCGGGATGCCGACCGCCTGCACCGGGGCCAGCCACGGCGGCATGGCGCCCGCGTAGTGCTCCAGGAGCACCGCGAAGAAGCGCTCGATGGAGCCGAACAGGGCACGGTGGATCATGACCGGGCGCTGGCGCGAGCCGTCCGCCGCCGTGTACTCCAGGTCGAAGCGCTCCGGCAGGTTGAAGTCGAGCTGCACGGTCGACATCTGCCAGGTACGGCCGATGGCGTCACGCGCCTGCACCGAGATCTTCGGGCCGTAGAACGCGGCGCCGCCCGGGTCGGGGGTGAGCGGGAGGCCCTGCTTCTCGGCGACCTGCTGGAGGACCGCGGTGGCCTCCTCCCACACCTCGTCGGAGCCGACGAACTTGTTCGGGTCCTTGGTCGACAGCTCCAGGTAGAAGTCGGTCAGACCGTAGTCGCGCAGCAGGTTGAGGACGAAGGTGAGCGTCTTGTCGAGCTCCTCCGCCATCTGCTCGCGAGTGCAGTAGATGTGCGCGTCGTCCTGGGTGAAGCCGCGGGCCCGGGTCAGGCCGTGCACGACGCCGGACTTCTCGTACCGGTACACGGTGCCGAACTCGAACAGGCGCAGCGGCAGCTCACGGTAGGAGCGCCCGCGCGCGTCGAAGATCAGGTTGTGCATCGGGCAGTTCATGGGCTTGAGGTAGTAGTCCACGCCCTCGTCGAGCTGCATGGGCGGGTACATGCCCTCGGCGTACCAGTCGAGGTGGCCGGACTTCTCGAAGAGCTTGCCCTTGGTGGCGTGCGGCGAGTAGACGAACTCGTAGCCCTCCTCCTCGTGCCGCTTGCGGCTGTAGTCCTCCATGGTCCGGCGGATGATGCCGCCCTTGGGGTGGAAGACGGCGAGGCCGGAGCCGATCTCGTCCGGGATGGAGAAGAGGTCGAGCTCGTTGCCGAGCTTGCGGTGGTCGCGCTTCTCGGCCTCGGCGAGGAAGTCGAGGTGGGCCTTCAGCTCCTCCTTCGACGGCCACGCGGTGCCGTAGATGCGCTGGAGCATCGGGTTCTTCTCGCTGCCGCGCCAGTAGGCGGCGGCGTTGCGCATGAGCTTGAAGGCCGGGATGTTGCGGGTGGTGGGCAGGTGGGGACCGCGGCAGAGGTCCTTCCAGCACAGCTCGCCGGTCTTGGCGTCCAGGTTGTCGTAGATGGTCAGCTCGCCGCCGCCCACCTCGACGTCCGCGCCGTCGTCGGTCGACGCGGAGCCCTTGATGCCGATGAGCTCCAGCTTGTACGGCTCGTCGGCGAGCTCCGCGCGGGCCGCCTCGTCGGTGACCACGCGGCGGGCGAACTTCTGCCCGCGCTTCTGGATCTCCTGCATCTTCTTCTCGATGGTCTTGAGATCCTCGGGCGTGAACGGCTTCTCGACGTCGAAGTCGTAGTAGAAGCCGTCCCGGACCGGCGGGCCGATGCCCAGCTTGGCCTCGGGGAAGATCTCCTGCACGGCCTGCGCCATGACGTGCGCGGTGGAGTGGCGCAGGATGTTGAGACCGTCCTCGGAGGAGATCTCGACGCCCTCGACGACATCGCCCTCGGCGAGCTCGTACGACAGGTCCTTCAGCTCGCCGGCCACGCGGGCGGCGATGACGGTGCGGTCGTCGGCGAACAGCGCGCCGGCCGTGGTGCCCGCGCTCACCGTCCTCTCCTCGGGCCCGGAGGCGGACTGGACGGTCACACGGACTTCAGACACGGATGCTCCATACATAGGGGCGCGGGCAGACACGAGGTGCCGGCGCCAACGGTGCACGGCAGAGACGAGGTGCCGCGCGCCACCGATCCTACGGGCTCGGGTCGGGCCCGGTCGCGCCCCGAGGAGCGTTCCCGCGGCTCACCCTTCCTCCGGATCGTTCCCCTCGTCGAAGAACCCGCGGCCCTCGCCGGGGTCGTGCAGCGACTTCATCAGCCGGTCCCGCTCCGCCTCGTCGACCTGGACGGGTACGACCCCGGTCGCGTCGGTCAGCCGGCGGAAGCCGCCGCGGCTCTCCAGGCGTCCGACGACCCGGATGGGCAGGCCGACCAGATGGGCGTGGCCGGCGGTGCGGTAGGCCTCCTCGTCGAGGGTGGCGCGGACATGGCCGACCTCGGCCCCGGCGAGGACGCGGAGCCGTACGGTGCCCTCGCCGCGCGGGCCCGAGCGGCGCATGCGGACGACGGTGCCGGTGATGCGTACGGGTACGGAGGGCTCGTCGTTCAGATAGCGGGCGCCGGCCTCGCGCAGGGCCGGCAGATCGCCGGGCGAGAACTCGACGGGCTCGGGCCGCGCGGCGCAGCCCGCGGGGGTGCCGGCCGCCGGGGACCACTCCAGGGTGATGCCGGCGCCCTCGGTGCCGCGCACCAGGGCGACCAGGGCCTCGGTGAGCTCGCGGCTGACGCCGGCCTGGACGGCGGTGTCGAAGGCCTCCATGCCGCCGGTGGCCCGCTGGTAGTCGACGGCCTCCCGGGTGGCGTACAGGGCGTGGTAGAGCCGGACGGAGACGGCGCGGCCGGGGTCGACGGGCAGGAAGGCGGTGAGGCCGCGGCCGCCGGGGGCGGCGCCGACGACGACGGACTCCAGGGAGGCCTGGGCCTGCCGCCGGTGGCGGGCGCCGTGGTAGCCGGCCCGGTCGCGGACGGCGAGGGCCCCGGCGAGGAGCAGTCCGCGGGCGGCGCTGCGGAGCTGTTCCTGCACGGGCCAGGGCACGGCGCCGGCGGGTCCCGGCGGCACGTCGCGCCACCAGCGGATCTCGTCGCTGGGGACGGCGAGGCCGGTGAGCACCTCGCGGGCGGAGGGGTCGGCGCTGTGGGCGAGGGCGGTGAGCGCCTCGCCGATGAGGTCGTCGGAGTCGGGGAAGGCGCGGTTCTCGGGGACCAGCAGGCTGGTGCCGCGGCCGCTCGTGCCGGGTCCGGGCGGGGACCAGCGGCTGTAGCGGCCGGCCGCGCCGCCGCGGCGGCGCCAGCCGTGCCGGGCGAGGAGCGCGCCGAGCACCCGGGGGTCGACCCTGCCCGGGTCGGGGTCCCCGCCCGCGGCGGCCCAGGGGCCGACGGGCGCGGCGGGCACCCCGGTCCAGTGGCCGGGGAGCTCGCCGGGCGCCGGGTGGGGCTGCGGCCGGAAGGCCGGGGGCGCGGTGCGGCCCGGTGGGAGCAGCGGGTCGGGGCCGTGGCCGGCCCCGTTCTCCGGTTCGTCGATCGGCCGGTGCATCAGGGTCTCCCTCCCACGCCGACCCGCGCCATGATCTCGCAGAGCGCCCGGTCGTCGAAGATCCGTGCCGTCGGGATGCGCACGGTGGTCCTGCGGCGTCCCGTGACCGGGTGGCCGGCCAGGTTGATCCAGTAGCAGCAGTGCCGCAGGTCGAGCCGCTCGTGCCCGGCCCGCAGCCAGTCCTCGCGGTCGCGGGGCACGAGCATCACGACCAGGATCTTGTGGACCGCGACGGGGGTGCGGGCGAGCTTCGCCAGGTGCTCGTTGTCGAGCGTGAAGGAGAAGCTGCCGCTCGCGTCCCGCTGGGTTCGCGGCGGTATCTGGTAGGTGCATTTGAGCTGCACCTTGATGGTCACCTCGTCGTCGACGGTGTGGCCGGGAGCGCTGTGGCTCACGTGCCAGTCGATGCCGTTGTCCGGAAACGGCTGCGACAGCGAGCAGCCCGCCGCCGCCGCGACCGCGTGGAGATAGCCGACCTGGAGGGTCTCCATGCAGGCGGTGGTGGCGAGCGAGCCGCGCAGCGGTGCCGCCCGCTGGGGCGGCAGCCCGTCCGACGCGGGCTGGGCGAGCGCCATGTCAGTTCCCTTCCCCGTCACCTGTGTTGTCACCGGCCCGCGTACGGCGCAAACAGCCCGGGTATCAACGATTCGGGCAGGGGGCTGGCCATCTGCCGCGCACGCGCGAGGAGTTCGGGGATGACGACGCACTGGTTCGACGGGCCCCTGGCCGCGTTCGACACGGAGACGACGGGAGTCGACGTCGAGGAGGACCGCATCGTGTCCGCCGCCCTCGTCGTCCAGGACGCGGCGGGCATGCGGCCGCGGGTGACCCGCTGGCTGGTGAACCCGGGGGTGCCGGTGCCGCCCGGGGCCACCGCGATACACGGCCTGACGGACGATCATCTGCAGCGGAACGGGCGCTGGCCGTCGCCCGTGATGGAGGAACTGGCCCGGGCGATAGCCGAACAGAGCGCGGCGGGCCGCCCGTTGGTGGTGATGAACGCGCCGTTCGACCTGACCATCCTGGACCGCGAGCTGCGCCGACACCGGGCGTCCTCGCTGGGCCGCTACACGGAGCACGTGCCGCTGTGCGTGCTCGACCCGCGGGTCCTGGACAAGCATCTGGACCGCTATCGCAAGGGCCGGCGGACGCTGACCGATCTGTGCGAGCAGTACGAGGTAGTGCTCGACGGCGCGCACGACGCGGCGGCGGACGCGCAGGCGGCGCTCGAGGTCGTACGGGCGGTGGGGCGGCGGTTCGCGTCCCGCCTGGAGCGGCTGACGCCGGCGGAGCTGCACACCCTGCAGGCGGTGTGGCACGCGGCACAGGCGCGCGGCCTGCAGGCCTGGTTCGCCCGGCAGGGCACCCCGGAGGCGGTGGACCCGGCGTGGCCGCTGCGTCCGGAGCTGTCGACGGCGGCGTGAGCGGCATGCGCCCGGAAACAGCTGAGGCCGGTCCGTCTTCTGACGGACCGGCCTCTCCCGGTGGGCGATACTGGGATCGAACCAGTGACCCCTTCGGTGTGAACGAAGTGCTCTCCCGCTGAGCTAATCGCCCGGGCAACGGGTGAAACCATACAGGCCCGGACGGGCTTCGTTCAAACCGGCTCCGGCGGGGCACGCGCGGGGTGCGCCCTAAGTGCGCAGGTGGGCGGCGAGGCCGCGGCGGCCGCCGCGCATCATCAGGGCGTGGTTGGCCCGGAAGAAGGGGCGGCCGGGGACGGCGAGGGCACGCATGAGGGGGCTGCGGAGCTCGACCTCCTGCTCGTAGAGGGCGCGGGTGCCGGCGCCCTCGGAGGTGAGGGTCCAGCGGGCCCAGCCGTCCAGGTCTCCGGACATGCCGACCTCCAGGACCCCGGCATCGGGGTCGCGGCGCCGGGCCTCGGCGGTGACCACCAGGTCGTACGGCAGCAGGGAGCGGAAGCGGGCGGTGCCGGTGCGCTCGTCGAGCGGGACGACCTCGCGGACCTGCGGCCACCAGAGGGGGTACTCCTCGGCCCGCTCCAGGACGCCGTAGACGGCGGCGGGCGGGGCGGCGAGACGCCAGACGCTGCGGAAGCGGTAGCGGCACCAGTCCATGGGGCCAGTGTGGAGTACTCAGGGCCGGATCTGAGTATCCGCGCGCATCCCCTTTCGCTGTGTCCGGCGCCACACTCCGGCTATGAACACCTCCCTGCCTCCCGCGGAAGAGCTCGCGCTCGTCGACCGCGAACTGGCCCGACTCGACGCCCACCGGGCGCAGTTGCTGCTGCGTCGGGACTGGCTGGTGCGGGTCCTGGACGCACAGCGGGCCGCGCCGGTGCCGCCCGTGCCGCCGGCTCCGCCCGCGGCGGCGGCCGCGCGGCCCTGGCCGGCGCCCGAGGCGACCCCGCGCAGCACGCAGAACGTGCTGCTGACCCTCGGCGGCATCCTGCTGAGCGTGGCCGCTCTCGTGTTCACGCTGGTCAGCTGGGGCACGATGGGCATCGGCGGCCGGTCCGCGGTGCTCGCGGTGGTCACCTCGGCGGCCCTGTTCGCGCCGGTGGTGCTGCTGCGCCGCGGTCTGGTGTCCACGGCGGAGTCGGTCGCGGTGCTCGGTCTGGTCCTGACGGTCCTCGACGCGTACGCCCTGCACCGCGTGGCGCTGCCGGAGACCGGCGGTCTCGGCTACACGGCGGCGGCCTCGGCGGTCCTGGCCGGCGCCTGGGCGGCGTACGGCTCCGCCCTGCCCCGGCTGCGCACCCCGCTCCCGGCCGCCGTGGTGGCGGCCCAACTGCCGCTGACGCTGGGGGTCCTGGCGGCGGACGGCGGGATGACCGCGTTCGCGTGGGCGGCGCTCGGCACGGCCGCCCTGGACGTGGCGGCGATGCTGTGGGGCAAGGCTCTGCCGGTGCGGGTGACCGCCGGGGTGGGTGCGGCGGGTCTGGGCGGCTGGGCGCTGCTGGCCGGCCTGGGTCTCTCGCTCACCTCGCCGCTGGAGGCGCTGCCACTGCTGCTCGCCTGCGCCGCCGTGCTGCTGTTCCTCGCGGTGCGTCACGCGCCGTCGGCGCTCGCCTCCGCCGTGGTGGCCGGTCTGGCGGGGATCGCCGCGACGGGCGGTCTGCTGCGTGCCGGGGTGCCGGAGGCGTGGATCGTCCCGGGGTACGCGCTGTGCGCCCTGGTCCTCGCGGGCGCCGCGGCCTGGCACCGGGGGCCCTGGGCGGGCCCGCGGACGGAGCCGGTGGCGCTGCCGGGGCTGCGGGACGGTCTGGCATGGGCGGGCGCGGGGGTCCTCGGCCTGGCGACGCTGTGGGCGCTGCCGCCCACCGTGTTCGGTCTGCTCGACCCGCGGGTCCGCTCGACGGAGATCTGGTCGGGTGCGCACCCGGAGCGGACGCTGACCGACTACCCGGCGACGGCCTCGCTGGTGCTGCTCGTGGTGACGGCCGCGCTGGTGGCGGTGCCCCGCCTGTGGGCGCGGAGTGCCGCGCTCGTCCTCGGCTGGGCGCTGCTTGTCGGTCTGCCGGTGGCGTTCGGCCTGTCGTACGGGGCCTCGCTCGCCGTCCTGCTCGGCGCGACGGCCGCGGCCCTCGTGGTGGCGGTGCGCCCGGCCCCGGTGGCGCGCGGGCTCGACGGCTCGGCGGAGGTGCTCGCCTGGCTCGGGTTCGGGTGCGGCCTGGCCTCGGGGCTCGCGACGGTGGCCCCGGCGCTGGACTCCCGGGCGGCGACGTTCGCGGTGCTCGGGGTGCTGGTGGCGCTGTTCGGCGCGGTCGCGGTGCTCGGCGGCGGGGTCCGGCGGACGGTGGCGGCCTGTGCGGGCGTGCTGGCGGTGGCGGGCCTGGTGGGGGCCGGGGCGGCGGCCGCGGGTCTGTCGGAGCCGGTGACGGGTCTGCTGCTGCTCGTGGTGCCGGCCGGGACGGCCGGCCTGGGGGCCTGGCTGCGCCGGCGTCCGGAGTCCGTGGCGGTGGAGGCCACGGGTGCGGCGGTGGGTCTCTTCGGGCTCGGCCTGACGGTCGACCGCCCGGCGCTGCTCGCGCTCGCGCTGGCGCTCGGCGGTGTGGTCGCGGCGGCGACGGCGGTACGGCCGGAGCGCCGCCCGGTGGCCTCGTGGGTGGCGGCGGTGCTGTTCCTGCTCGCGACCTGGGTGCGGCTCACGGTGTGGGAGGTCACGACCCCGGAGGCGTACACCCTGCCGGTGACGGTGCCCGCCCTGGTGGTGGGCGTGCTGCGGCGGCGCCGGGACCCGGAGGCGTCCTCGTGGACGGCGTACGGGCCGGGGCTCGCGGCCACGCTGGTGCCGAGTCTCTTCGCGGCCTGGGTCGACCCGCACGGAACGCGTCCGCTGCTGCTCGGCCTGGGCTCGCTGGCGGTGACGCTGCTCGGCGCGCGGTTCCGGCTGCAGGCACCGCTGCTGCTCGGCGGCTCGGTGCTCGCCCTGGTCGGGCTGCACGAGCTCGCGCCGTACGTGGTGCAGGCGGTGGGCGCGCTGCCGCGCTGGCTGCCGCCGGCCCTGGCCGGTCTGCTGCTGCTCGCGGTGGGCGCCACGTACGAGCAGCGGCTGCGTGACGCGCGCCGGCTGCGGGAGCGACTGGGCCGGATGCGGTGAGACGCCGAAGGCCCGGAGACGGATTCCGTCTCCGGGCCTTCGGTCCGGGTGGGCGATACTGGGATCGAACCAGTGACCCCTTCGGTGTGAACGAAGTGCTCTCCCGCTGAGCTAATCGCCCGGGTGCACCGCAAACATTACCGCATGTCAGCGGTGCTTCCGAACCGCTTCCTGGTCACTCGTCGATCTTCCACGGCATGACGAGGCCGAACTTCCACAGGTAGATGCCCAGCAGCACGCCGATGATCACCAGGCCGATGCTGGTGAGGATGATGTTCCGGCGCCGGACCTTGGGGTCGAGGGCGCGCTGGGCGGCCTCGGTGACCTTCCGCTTGGTCCAGCGCAGCACCAGCTGGGCCCAGACGAACTCGGTCGCCCAGATCGCCATGCCGGCGAAGATCACCAGCCAGCCGGGGCCCGGCAGCGGCAGCATCACGATGCCGGCGCCGACGACGGCGAGGCCGACGACGAAGACGCCGACCTGCCAGCTCAGGTGCAGGGTCCGGCGGGCCTTGATGAACTCCGGCGCCCGCGAGCCGAGCGGCGCACCTTCGGTGTCCCCGGCCGCACTGTCCGGCGCGTCCGGCGTCGCGTTCCCCTGCTGCGCACTCTTGTCCCCGTCGGCCGCGGACTCCCCGGTGCGCTCGTCACTCTCCGCATTCATGACCCCAACTTACCGGACCGTCCCCGTGTGTCGAATTGGAGGTATTACCCAAAGTTACACGCGCCCATACGAGCTACCTGAACGATCACAAAACAGACAGAGGGGTTTACAACGGCACCGTAGGTGGCATGTCGATTTCGCCGACGTGCGAATCCCCGAGCGCACACTGAGCGAAAGGCCCTGGCGCTTATGAACACCACGGTCAGCTGCGAGCTGCACCTGCGCCTCGTTGTGTCGAGCGAGTCCTCACTGCCTGTACCCGCGGGCCTGCGGTATGACACGGCCGATCCGTATGCCGTGCACGCCACCTTCCACACCGGAGCCGAGGAGACGGTCGAGTGGGTCTTCGCCCGCGACCTTCTCGCCGAGGGGCTGCACCGGCCCACCGGCACGGGCGACGTCCGGGTCTGGCCGTCACGCAGCCACGGTCAGGGAGTCGTCTGCATCGCGCTGAGTTCCCCCGAGGGCGAAGCCCTGCTCGAGGCCCCGGCGAGGGCCCTGGAGTCGTTCCTCAAGCGGACCGACGCTGCCGTGCCACCGGGCACCGAGCACCGCCACTTCGACCTCGACACGGAGCTCTCCCACATCCTGGCCGACAGCTGAGGCCAGGCCTACAGCCGCACGGCGCCGTCCGACTCGGGGAGACGGCGCCGCGCGGACAACCGTGCACTGCACTTCCTCATCGGCGCTCCACACCGCGCAGCCGGCGCGGTGCGGGGCGCCGATGCCCGTTTCCGGGTCCGCGCTAGAGTTCAGCGCAATTCCGCGGGCACCCGCCCGCAGCCGGCCAGGGAGCGAATCGTGCTGATCCCCCACGACACC
The DNA here is from genome assembly GCF_026236535.1 of Streptomyces sp. SKN60. Taxonomy (GTDB): domain Bacteria; phylum Actinomycetota; class Actinomycetes; order Streptomycetales; family Streptomycetaceae; genus Streptomyces. Next base: position 24,475 of record NZ_JAHTMW010000010.1, read on the forward strand.
CGGATCGCCCTCGACACCGTCGTCGATCTGATGAACACCGCCCCGGAGGGTGACCGCGACGACGCGCTCGGGGACATCGAGGCGCTGCAGTCCTTCGTGCACGCCCACAAGATCAGTGACGTCGGCCAGCTGAGCGCGGCCGACCTGCGCGCGGTGCGCGAGGTGCGCGACCGCTTCACGGCGGTCTTCTCCGCGCCCGACGCCCGGATCGCCGCCACCCTGATCAACCAGCTGGTCGCGGCCGCCGGCACCACACCGCAGCTGACCGACCACGACGGCTACGACTGGCACGTCCACTACTTCGCGCCGGGCGCCTCGGTCGCCGACCACCTGGGCGCGGACTGCGGAATGGCGCTGGCCTTCATCGTCGTCGCGGGCGAGCAGGAGCGGCTGCGCCGCTGCGAGGCGCCGGACTGCGGCCGGGCCTTCGTCGACCTCTCCCGCAACCGCTCCCGCCGCTACTGCGACAGCCGCACCTGCGGCAACCGTCTGCACGTCGCCGCCTACCGGGCCCGCCGCAAGGAAGCCGCGGGCTGATCCCGCCCCCGGGCACCGGCACCCTCACAGCAGGAACAGGTCGTGCACGGCGGCCATGAGCAGCAGCGCGCCGATCACCGCCAGGAAGATCATCAGCGGTGGCTGGGACAGCGCGAACAGACAGCCGCGCGGCTCCTCGGCGACCGGCACGGACGGCGCCGCACCGGGGGCGGGAACGCGTGCGGGGCCTGTTGCGGGGGCCGGAACGTGTGCGGGGGCGGTGTCCCCCGAGGTATCGAGCATCTCGGGGGGATGATGCAGCACGCCCGGTCCCGAAGATCACGCAACACACCCCGCGCCGGGCCGTGTTCACCCCATCCCGTGGACCACGGGACCGAGAAGGATCAGAACCGGTCGGACCGCGGTCCGATCCCGGTCATATTCCGTGCTTCTTCAGAATCGCCTCAATGTCGCTGAAGTCCTCGTCCGCCGGCTTCGCCTGCTGCTTCGCGGCCGGAGCGGAGCGCCCGGCCCCCAGCGACGGCGCCGACGCGGCCGGCGCCACGGCCGACGGGGTCTCTCCCCCGGTCGCCGCCTTCTTCCCGGCCCTGCGCCGCTCGACCGCGCGCGAGCTCATGAACAGCAGCCAGGACAGGCCCAGCACACCGAAGCCGGCCCACACGGTCAGGTTGAACGTCAGGGCCTCGAAGAGCCAGTCGATCGCGCCCGTCATCACCAGGCCCAGCGGCACCAGCGCATAGGCGGCGATCCGGGTGGCGGTCAGGAACTTCCTCCGCCAGGCCGTGATCGCGGCGATGCCCAGGCCCGCCGCGGCCACCGCGGAGCAAACGGTCTCGGCAAGCATGCGATCCTCCTGGTCCCGGGTGATACGTCCCTTCCATCCTGCACCGCACCACCCCCGCCGGGCCATGCCCCGGGCCGGGGATCAGGGAGATCTCCGGGTCGTCCCCCAGGGAGGGCCGGATGGGAGACTCTTCCCATGAGTGAGTCCACCACCCCCGCCTCCCCGGTCGTCCTGGAGGCCTGGTTCGACCTGCAGTGCCCCGACTGCTTCCAGGCCCTCGACGACGTCCGCGCCCTGCGCGCCGCGTACGGCGACCGCCTCGACGTGCAGCTGCGCCACTTCCCGCTGTCCAAGCACAAGCACGCGTACGCCGCCGCCCAGGCCGCCGAGGAGGCCTTCGCCCAGGGGCAGGGCTGGCCCTACGCCGAGGCCCTCCTGGCCCGGACCGCCGAGCTGGCCGACCGCGGCGAGCCGGTCCTCCTAGAGGTCGCGGGCGAACTCGGCCTGGACGCCGAGGAGTTCGACACCGCGCTGATCGACGGCCGGCACCTCCTGACGGTCGACGCCGACGAGGCCGAGGGCAAGGCGATCAAGGTCACCGGCACCCCCACGTACGTCATCGGCGGCGAGCGTCTCGACGGCGGCCAGAGTCAGGACGGTCTGCGCGAGCGCATCACGGAGATCGCCGACCGCCTCCTCGGCGCCTGACCCCACCCCTCTGCCGGGGAGATCGTCAGCGCAGTTCCTTCGCGCTGTTGACGTGGGTCGTGCGGTAGCCCAGCGACTCGTACAGCCGGATCGCCGGGGTGTTGCCCGCGAAGACGTGCAGTCCGATCCGGGTCTCCCCGGCCTCCCGCGCGACCCGCTCGGCGAGCAGCATCAGCGCCCGGCCGTAGCCGCGCCCGCGGTGCGCCTCGTCGACCTCGATGTCGTACACGAAAGCCGCCCACTCCCCCGGTTCGAGCTCGATCCGGCCCGTCCACAGATGGCCGGCCGGCTGCCCGTCCTTCACGATCACGTGGAAGGCGACGCCGGGCGAGGCCAGGCCGTCCGGGAGATACCTCCGGTGGCTGTCCTCGGCCTTGGCGCGGGCCTGGTCCTCGGGGACGCCCCGGTCGATCCAGTCCTGCGCGAAGACCTCCTTGGACCGCGCCTCCCACACCACGAACTCGGCCTCGGTCATCGGCCGGACCTCGACACCGTCCGGCAGTGCGGGCGGCTCGGACGGCAGCGCCTTGACCATGTTCCGGCTGCGCTCGGCGTAGCCGAGAGAGTCCGCCATCCGCAGCGCGGCCGCCGCCTCCGCGGGCACCGATATCCGCACCTGGACGCAGCCCCAGCTCCGCAGCACCTCCTCGGCCGCGAGCGCCGCGACCGTGGCCCGGCCGCGCCCGCGGTCCGGCTCGTGGACCCCGAGGCGGTCGATCACGCCCGAGGCCGCGCCGAAGGCGGGGTCCGTGGAGAGCCGGACGGAGCCGACCCGGCGGCTGTTCACGCAGATGTCGTAGCTGCGTGAACGGCTGCCGTCGGCGGACTGCTGGAGCGGCTCGGACGGCCGCAGGGTGGTGGTCATCACAGGTGTTCTACCCGCGCCGGGCCCACCCGTCATCCGGATTTCGGCCGGGATCCGGTCTCAGCCGAGCTTCGGGTCCCGGTTCCTGGCGGCCCGCTCCTCGAAGAGCCGCATCGCCTTGGCCGTGACCGGCCCCGGCGTCCTGGCGAGCTCCCGGTCGTCCACCCGGTGCACGGCCTGTACGTCGCGCAGGGTCGAGGTCAGGAAGATCTCGTCGGCGCTCTCCAGAACGTCCAGCGGCAGATCGGTCTCCTCCGCGCCGGTCCACTCGGCGGCCAGGGCGCGGGTGATGCCCGCGAGGCAGCCGGAGGACACCGGCGGGGTGAGGATCCGGCCGTCGACCACGACGAAGACATTGGAGCCGGTGCCCTCGCAGAGCTGCCCCACGGTGTTGGCGAACAGCGCCTCGGAGGCGCCCCGCTCGTGCGCGCGGGCGAGCGCGACGACGTTCTCGGCGTACGAGGTGGTCTTGAGACCGGTCAGCGCGCCGCGCTCGTTACGGGTCCAGGGCACCGTGATCACGGCGGTGGTGTCCGGGCGGCGGCGGGTCTCGCCGAGGGCCACGACCAGGCTGGGGCCGGCGTCGCCGCGCTCGGAGCCGAGCGGGGAGAGCCCGCCGGTGTACGTGATGCGCAGCCGGCCGAGCTCCATCGGGTTGGCGGCGAGGACGGCGGCGACCGCGCGGCGTACCTCGTCGAGGTCGGGGTCGGGCAGGCCGAGGCCGCGGGCGGAGCGGGTCAGCCGCTCCAGGTGGAGGGTGAGGGCGAACGTTTCGCCGCGCTCGGCCTTGACCGTCTCGAAGATGCCGTCGCCGACGGTCAGCCCGTGGTCGAGGACCGAGACCCGCGCGCTCTCGGCGTCGTGCAGCGCGCCGTTGACCCACAGTTTCATCGAGATATGGCCTTTCCAGTCGCCTCGTACGCGCCCGACGCTATCGCGACCAGGCGGGCGGCCTTGAGCTCGGTCTCGGCCCATTCGCGCTCGGGGTCGGAGCCCCAGGTGATGCCGGCGCCGGTGCCGAAGCGCAGCACTCCCTCGGCCCGGTCGATCCAGAAGGTGCGGATGCCGACGGCCAGCTCGGCGGTGCGCCGGTCGGCGTCGACCCAGCCGATGCCGCCGCAGTAGGGGCCGCGCGGGACGGTCTCCAGGGCCTCGATGATCCGCAGGGCGCTGGACTTGGGGGCGCCGGTCACGGAGCCGGGCGGGAAGGTCGCGTCGAGCAGCTCGGGCCAGCCGGCGCCGTCGCGCAGTTCGCCGCGGACGGTGGAGACCAGGTGGACCAGGCCGGGGTGCGGCTCGACGGCGCACAGCTCGGGCACGGTGACGGAACCGGTCGCGCAGACCCGGCCGAGGTCGTTGCGGACCAGGTCCACGATCATCACGTTCTCGGCGTGGTCCTTCTCCAGAAGGTCGTCGGCGGTCCGGCCGGTGCCCTTGATGGGGCCGGACTCGACGACGGGGCCGGTGCGCCGGAGATAGAGCTCGGGCGAGGCGGTGGCGATCTCCACGCCGTGCGCGGGCAGCCGGACGGTGCCGGCGTACGGGGCGGGGTTGCCGCGCGCGAGGAGCGCGGTGAGCGCGTCGACGTCGGCGGTGGCCGGATCGGGCAGCGGCGCGGACATCACCCGGCAGAGGTTCGCCTGGTAGACCTCGCCGCGCGCGATGTGGTCGCGCACGCGGCGCACGCCCGCGGTGTACGCGGCGCGGTCGAGCGAGGACGTCCAGTCGCCGGCCGCCGGTCCGCGCCAGGCGCCCGGGACGGGCGCGGGGACGGGATCGGGCCGCACGTCGCCGAAGCGCGCGCAGGTCAGCCGGCCCTCGAAGTCCGCGACGACCGCCCAGAAACCGGAGGAGTCCAGGGCCTCGGGGTCGTGGGTGACGTCCCGGAGGTCGGTGGCGAGGAGGCCGCCGAAGCGGGCCAGAGGAGCGAGGGGGTGCACAGAGCGAGTCTAGGTCCGCGGGAGGGAAGCGGCCGGGGCCGTGGAAGGACTCCGGGGAAGGAGGGGCGCGTGGGGTGGGAGGGGGCGCTGGGAGCCACGTCGGGGACACATGGAGTGAACGCCGTACGAACGCTCCCGGACGCCCTCACGGGGCCGCAGGTCAGCACGCTGCGGAAACGCGTTTTTGTACTGGCCCAGGAATCCGCTAGAGTTCAACACGTCGCCGGGACGCGCAAGCGAAACGGAAACGACAAGCGGACGTGGCTCAGTTGGTAGAGCATCACCTTGCCAAGGTGAGGGTCGCGAGTTCGAATCTCGTCGTCCGCTCGATGTGGGGGATCTTCCCGAACCCCCGAATCACACTCCTGGTGGAGTGGCCGAGAGGCGAGGCAACGGCCTGCAAAGCCGTCTACACGGGTTCAAATCCCGTCTCCACCTCCAAGGACGATTAGCTCAGCGGGAGAGCGCTTCCCTGACACGGAAGAGGTCACTGGTTCAATCCCAGTATCGTCCACTGGACCTTCGGGTCCCGGATCTTCGGATCCCCCGCGCGATTAGCTCAGCGGGAGAGCGCTTCCCTGACACGGAAGAGGTCACTGGTTCAATCCCAGTATCGCGCACTGGACCTTCGGTCCCGGACCTTCGGGTCGTCCCGCGCGATTAGCTCAGCGGGAGAGCGCTTCCCTGACACGGAAGAGGTCACTGGTTCAATCCCAGTATCGCGCACCAGTCACGAGCCCCCGGCCGCGCAAGCGACCGGGGGCTTCGTCGTGCCGCGAGCGGTCCGGCGTGGGGCCGGGCCCCGGTGGGGCCGGGCCGCACGACCGGGCTTGGCTCAGGAGGAGAACAGCATCCGGCCGAAACCGCGGTGGCCGTGGTGCCCGTGGTGACCGCCGTGGTGCGGGGCGCCCCAGGCCGGGGCGGCGGGCTGCGCGGGGTAGGCCTGCGGCGGCGGGGCCTGCTGGACCCACTGGGACTCCAGGCGGGTCAGGGCCTCCAGCTCGCCGTAGTCCAGGAAGATGCCGCGGCAGCCGCTGCACTGCTCGATCTGGACGCCGTTGCGGTTGTACGTGTGCATGGCCGCGTGGCACTTGGGACACTGCATGCGGACTCAACTCCCTGCCGTTCGAATGGGGCTCTCACATTACGTGGACGCCGACGGCGGCAACTCGGTTCGGAGCGAACCGATTCGGGCGCAGGTGTCGATCATCACGTCCTCCACCTCGTCCAGCGGGCGCCCCTCGGCGGTGGACTTGGCGACGGCGAGCGCCGCGGTCTGCACGGTGAGCGCGCGGGCCGGGACGTCGAGCCGCGCCCACGGGTCGGCGCCGCCCGGGGCGAGGCCGCGGGTGGCGGGGCCGCCGGCCGTCTCGTACGCGGAGAGGAAGCGTGCCCACACCTCCGGCGCGAGCAGCCCGGCCGCGAACCAGGCGGCGGGCCGGGCCAGGTCCCAGGCCGGGTCGCCGACCCCGAGGTCGTCCACGTCGATCAGCCGCCAGCGGGCGTCTGGACCCGGCTCCCCGAGACGTACGAGCTGACCGAGGTGGAAGTCGCCGTGGCAGAGGGTCGCCGGTACGGCGGGCTCCGGGGCGAAGTCGGGGAGGGTGAGCCAGGCTCGCAGCACCACGGGCGTCGCGGGGTGGTCCGGGGCCGCGCGCCGCATCCGCTCCACGGCGAGGGCGGCCTTCACCGGGGCGCGCATCGCCGGAGTGCCCGGCGGCGCCGGGACCCGGTGCAGCCGGGCCAGCAGCCGGCCGGCCGCCTCCCAGGGGGCGGCGCCGGGATCCTCCGGATCGACGGGACTGCCGTACGGCCACAGGCTCAGCGGCCGGTCCGCCTGCGGTGCCCGCGGTCCGGGCAGCGGCGGCAGCAGCACCTCGGCGAGGTCCGGGAGCGCGGCGACCGATATCCGCGCCCGCAGGTCGGCCGGGTCGCCGTCGGGCCCGTGCGCCTTGAGGACCAGCCGCCCGTGCCGTACGACGGTCCCGTCGGCCCGATCGGCGAGCAGCCCGGCCCGGCACGGGCACGACGCCCCGGCAGGCTCGCCGGGATGCGCGGCGGCGCGGGCGAGGGTGTGCAGCTGCAGCAGGGCGGTGTCGTCCACGGCGTGGAGCCTACGCGGGGGTTGTCGCGTGGCGGCCGGCCGGTGTCGGGCGGCCGCGCCGCCGGACCCCGGGCGTCCGGCGTCGGGCTGGACGCCGGCGTGCCGAGCCTCAAGGCGCAAGGCGCCAGGCGCCGAGCCGCCGGACGCCGGGGTCGGGCGTCGGATCCCGGGCGCCGGCCCGCAGGCCGCCGGACGGCGGGTGCGGATCTCCACGCCACCGGATGCCCCACCGGACCACGAACCCCGGACGCTGGATGCCGGGCCGCTGGGCGCGGGACGGTTCCGGGGGCCGGCTGGCCGCCGTCGGCGCAGGGTGGCGTGCGCCGAGCAGCCGCGTGGCCGGGCGCCCCGGGCCGGAAAAGCGCGAGGGCCGGTCAGCTCCCCAGCTGACCGGCCGCACGCTGCCGTCCGCCGCACCCCCGTCCCCACGGGGCTGATGGCCGGATGTCCCCGACCCGGGCCGCTCTCCCGGGTCCGGGGCGCTGTTCAGCGCCCCAGCATCACGCCCACGGACGACGCCTGAGTGACCACCGCGTCCCAGCCGCCGAAGACGACTACGAGCAGGGCCGCGAGAGGGAGGACCATGGCGGTCGCCACCAGCGGGTGACGGCGGCTCGAAGGGCGGGTGGTGGTCATCCGCGGGGCCGGGTACGCCATGGGTCCTCTCCTGTCGTGTCGGACGCGGCGGGTGCGGTGACCTCGGGGGACGAGTGCTGCACCCGCCGCTCGACAACCAATCTAGGCAGCGGGCGCGCCCCGGACGTCATGCCCGCGTACCGACTTCCGGGCCTCCCGGAGGATGACGGGCCTCCGAACGGCGTACTCCCCTGGGTGGAGACGGATCGTCCGGACTGGGGGTCATCCCGGAGGGGACGCCCCGGGCACCCCTCCGGGACGGCCGTGTGACCTGCCCCACGTTTGGCCCGGACCGTCGGGGTGTCGTGCCGCCCCGGAGTCAACGCCCTTGATATGAGGGAGTGTTGGCGAGTGGCACGGCTGACCCCGCCTCAAGTGTCCCCCTCAGCACTGACAATCGATGCGGCCCTGAGGGCGCGGCCTGTGAGCGGGCCGGGGCAGGGGTACGTAAGCTGTGCCACGTCGAACGGACGAGGGGACGGACATGGCGATGATGCGGCTCCGGCGCGAGGACCCGCGGATCGTCGGGTCGTTCCGGCTGCACCGCCGGCTGGGCGCCGGCGGGATGGGGGTCGTGTACCTCGGTTCCGACCGGCGCGGCCAGCGCGTGGCGCTCAAAGTGATCCGCCCCGACCTCGCCGAGGACCAGGAGTTCCGCTCCCGGTTCGCCCGCGAGGTGTCCGCCGCCCGGCGGATCCGCGGCGGCTGCACCGCCCGGCTCGTCGCCGCCGACCTGGAGGCCGAGCGCCCCTGGTTCGCCACCCAGTACGTGCCCGGGCCCTCCCTGCACGACCGGGTCGCCGAGGAGGGTCCGCTGCGGGCCGCCGACGTGGCCTCGATCGGCGCCGCGCTCTCCGAGGGCCTGGTCGCCGTGCACGAGGCGGGCGTCGTCCACCGCGACCTCAAGCCGTCCAACATCCTGCTCTCGCCCAAGGGCCCCCGGATCATCGACTTCGGCATCGCCTGGGCGACCGGCGCCAGCACCCTCACCCACGTCGGCACCGCCGTCGGCTCCCCCGGCTTCCTCGCGCCCGAGCAGGTCAGGGGCGCGCCCGTCACCGCCGCGACCGACGTCTTCTCGCTCGGCGCCACCCTCGCGTACGCCGCGATGGGCGACTCCCCCTTCGGGCACGGCAGCTCCGAGGTCATGCTCTACCGGGTCGTGCACGAGGAGCCCCAGCTGCACGGCGTGCCCGACGCGCTCGCGCCGCTGGTGCGGGCCTGCCTCGCGAAGGACCCGGAGGAGCGGCCCAGCACCCTCCAGCTGTCCATGCGGCTCAAGGAGATCGCCGCGCGGGAGGCGCAGGGGCTGCCCGCCGCCGCCCGGCCGCCCGGCCAGCGCGAGCGGACCGAGGAGCGCAGCCCCGTCCGGCCCACGGAGCGGTACACCGAGCGCACCACCGAGCGGTCCCTCGACCGCGGCGGGGAGGGCGGCGGCGAGCGGCCGGCCACCGACCGGCCCACCGGCGGCCGCCCCTCCGCGGCGGCGCGCCCCTCGGCCTCCCGGCCGTCCGCGTCCCGCACGGGTGCCGGTGGCGGTGCGCGGGGCGGTCAGTCCCGGCCCGGCACGCGCCCGGGCACCCGCACCGGGGCCCGCGGCACCTCCACCGGGCGCCGGCCCGCCAACCCTCGGCTGCTGCGTCAGCGGCTGTTCGTCTTCGTCGTCGTCACGCTGATCGTGGCACTGGGGATCGCGGCCGCGCAGGCGTTGCAGGGGTGAGTCCCGGGAGGTGAGCCCCGGGGTGGGTCCCCGGGGGCTGCGCCTCGGGGCTGTGGCCTGGGGTCGTGCCCCGGGGCCGTGGCCCTGGGTTGTGCCCGAGGCTGCGCCTCAGGGCCGTGGCCCGGGAGTGTGGCTCAGGGTGCGGCCTGGGGGTTGTGACCCGGGCCGTAGCCCGGGGTTGTGCCCCGGGGCCGTGGCCCGCGCGGGGTTACGGCTGCGGGCGGCCGCTCGTCACCGCGTAGAAGGCCACCGCCGCCGCGGCGCCCACGTTCAGCGAGTCCACGCCGTGGGCCATCGGGATCCGGACCCACTCGTCCGCCGCGCGCAGCGCCTGCGTCGACAGGCCCTCGCCCTCCGCGCCCAGCATCAGGGCCACCCGGTCCAGCTTGTGCGGGGCCGCGTCGTCGATCGACGCCGCCCGGTCCGCCGGGGTCAGCGCGAGGAGCTTGAAGCCCGCCTCCCGTACCGCCTCCAGACCGCGCGGCCAGGTGTCCAGGCGGGCGTACGGGACCGAGAACACCGCGCCCATCGACACCTTCACCGAGCGGCGGTACAGCGGGTCCGCGCAGTCCGGCGACAGGAGCACCGCGTCCATGCCGAGCGCGGCCGCGCTGCGGAAGATCGCGCCGATGTTGGTGTGGTCGTTCACCGCCTCCATGACCGCCACCCGGCGGGCGCCCGCGAGCAGCTCCGCCGCGGACGGCAGCGGCTTGCGCTGCATCGACGCCAGCGCGCCGCGGTGCACGTGATAGCCCGTCACGCGCTCGGCGAGGTCCGGGCTCACCGCGTACACCGGAGCCGGGAGCTCGTCGATGACGTCGCGCATGACGTCGACCCACTTGGCCGAGAGCAGCATCGAGCGCATCTCGTAGCCGGCGTCCTTGGCGCGGCGGATCACCTTCTCGCCCTCGGCGATGAACAGGCCCTCGGCCGGCTCGCGCCTGCGGCGCAGCTCGACGTCGGTCAGTCCGGTGTAGTCCCGCAGGCGCGGGTCGTCGGGGTCGTCGATCGTGATGAGTTCGGCCACGGGGTGATACTGCCTTGTCCGGTGGGTGGTGCCAATGCGTGCGGGCGTCAGTGGGTGGGCTTGGCGGTGGGGTTCTTGGCCGGGGACTCGTGGACCACGTCGCCGATGACGATGACCGCCGGCGGGCGCACGTCCTGCGCCGTGACGGTCTCGGCGACCGTCGCCAGCGTCGCGTCCACCCGGCGCTGGGCGGCCGTCGTGCCCTCCTGGATCAGCGCCAGCGGGGTCTCCGGCGCCTTGCCGTTCGCCATCAGCGCCTCCGCGATCTTGCCGATCTTGTCGACGCCCATGAGGATGACGAGCGTTCCGGTGAGCCGCGCCAGCGACGCCCAGTCGACGAGCGAGCGCGGGTCGTCCGGCGCCACATGGCCGCTGACCACGGTGAACTCGTGGGCCACGCCCCGGTGGGTGACCGGGATGCCGGCCGCGCCGGGGACCGAGATCGAGCTGGAGATGCCCGGGACCACCGTGCAGGCGATGCCCTCGGCGGCCAGCGCCTGGGCCTCCTCCATGCCGCGGCCGAAGACGAACGGGTCGCCGCCCTTCAGGCGGACGACGGACTTCCCGGCCTTGGCGTGCTCGATCAGCGCGTTGTTGATGGCCTCCTGGGCCATGAACCGGCCGTACGGGATCTTCGCCGCGTCGATCACCTCGACGTGCGGGGGCAGCTCCGAGAGCAGGTCGCGCGGGCCGAGGCGGTCCGCGATCACCACGTCCGCCTCCGCGAGGAGGCGGCGGCCGCGGACCGTGATCAGGTCCGGGTCGCCCGGGCCGCCGCCGACGAGCGCGACGAACGGGGTGCGGGCGCGCTGCGCCGGAGCCGCGATCGAACCGTCCCGCAGGCCCTCGACGATCGCGTCCCGCACGGCCGCCGAGCGGCGCGGGTCGCGGCCGGTGAGCACCGCGACCGTCACGCCCTCGCTGGCGCCCGTCGCCGGGGTCCACGCGGTGGCCGCCTCGGCGTCGTCGGAGCGGACGCACCAGGTCTTCGTGCGCTCGGCCTCGGCGGAGATGGCGGCGTTCGCCGCCGGGTCGGTGGTGGCGACCAGGGCGTACCAGGCGTCGGCGAGGTCGCCTTCCTCGTAGCGCCGCTTGATCCAGGTGATCTCGCCGGTCTCGGCCATCGCGTCCACGGACGGGGTCGCGGAGGGCGAGATCAGGGTCACCCGGGCGCCGGCCGCGATCAGGGCGGGCAGCCGGCGCTGGGCCACCTGGCCACCGCCGAACACGACGACGCGGCGGCCGGCGAGGCGCAGTCCGACGGGGTAGGCGGGGTGCTCGGCGGTGTCGGCGTGCTCGGCCATGGTGCGGGCGGCTCCTCTGGAGGGGCGGTGCAGTGGGCACCTCACGATATCGGTGACCTGCGGGTCTCTCGCTGTGATCGATGTCCCTCGCGTCGGTGGGAGGGTGCGTGCGGGCCGCGCGGGGTCCCGCATTCGGGACTGCATGATGTACGGCGCGGTCTGGTCCGACCAGCGCGGAACGTCCTTGTTCCGCGCCACACATCACGCTTTACGTCCCGAACGTCGGGACCCCGCACGTCCCCCACTCCCGCCGGATCTCCCGAAGGGACCCGGCTGAGGAGGGAGGGCGCGTGCGGCTTCCTACTTCTCCGTGACGCCCGCCGAGTCGAACGTCGCCACCTCGTGCATCGCCCGCGCGGCGCTCTGGACCACCGGGAGGGCGAGCAGGGCGCCGGTGCCCTCGCCGAGGCGGAGGTCCAGGTCGACCAGGGGGCGCAGGCCCAGCTTGTTGAGGGCCGCGACGTGGCCCGGCTCGGCGCTGCGGTGGCCCGCGATGCAGGCCGCGAGGGACTCGGGCGCGATGGCGCGGGCGACGAGGGCCGCCGCGCCGGTGGAGACGCCGTCGAGGATGACCGGGGTACGGAGCGAGGACGCGCCCAGGATCAGGCCGACGAGCGCCGCGTGCTCCAGGCCGCCGATCGCCGCGAGGACGCCGATCGGGTCCGCCGGGTCCGGCTTGTGGAGGTCGAGCGCCCGGCGGACCACGTCCACCTTGCGGGCGTGCATCTCGTCGTTGATGCCCGTGCCGCGGCCGGTCACCTCGACCGGGTCCACGCCGGTGTAGACCGAGATGAGCGCGGCGGACGCGGTGGTGTTCGCGATGCCCATCTCACCGGTGAGCAGCGCCTTGTTGCCGGCCGCCACCAGGTCGCGGGCGGTCTCGATGCCGACCTCGATCGCGGCGATCGCCTCTTCGCGGGTCATCGCCTGGCCGATGGTGAAGTCGGCGGTGCCGGCCTTGACCTTGCGCGGGAGCAGACCGGGCGTGGAGGGCAGGTCGGAGGCGACGCCGACGTCGATGACGCAGACCTCGGCGCCCACCTGGTTGGCGAAGGCGTTGCAGACCGCGCCGCCGCCGAGGAAGTTCGCGACCATCTGGCCGGTCACCTCCTGGGGCCAGGCGGTGACGCCCTGGGCGTGCACCCCGTGGTCGCCGGCGAAGATCGCGACGGCGGCCGGCTCGGGGATCGGCGGCGGGCAGACCCGGGAGAGGCCGCAGAGCTGCGCGGAGATGATCTCCAGCATGCCGAGCGCCCCGGCGGGCTTCGTCATGCGCTTCTGGCGCTCCCAGGCCTCGCCGAGCGCCTTGGCGTCCAGCGGGCGGATGTTGGCGACGGTCTCCTGGAGCAGGTCGTGCGGCTCCTCGCCGGGCAGCGCGCGGCGGCCGTACGTCTCCTCGTGGACGACCCAGGACAGCGGGCGGCGCTTGGACCAGCCCGCCTGCATCAGCTCGGGCTCCTCGGGGAACTCGTCGACGTAGCCGACGCAGAGGTACGCGACCACTTCGAGGTGCTCGGGCAGGCCGAGGGCGCGGACCATCTCGCGCTCGTCGAAGAAGCTGACCCAGCCGACGCCGAGGCCCTCGGCGCGGGCGGCGAGCCACAGGTTCTCGACGGCGAGCGCCGAGGAGTACGGGGCCATCTGCGGCTGCGTGTAGCGGCCGAGGGTGTGCCGGCCGCCGCGGGTCGGGTCCGCGGTGACGACGATGTTCACCGGGGTGTCGAGGATGGCCTCGATCTTCAGTTCCTTGAACTGCTTCGCCCGGCCCTTGGGCAGCGACTTGGCGTACGCGTCGCGCTGGGTCTGGGCCAGCTCGTGCATCGTCCGGCGGGTCTCCGCGGACCGGATGACGACGAAGTCCCAGGGCTGCGAGTGGCCGACGGACGGGGCCGTGTGGGCCGCCTCAAGGACGCGGAGCAGGACCTCGTGCGGGATCGGGTCGGGGCGGAAGCCGTTGCGGATGTCGCGGCGCTCGCGCATCACGCGGAGTACGGCCTCGCGCTCGGCCTCGTCGTAACCGGGGGCGCGCTCGCCCGCCGGTTCCGTCCCGGCTGCTGTCTCGGGTGCCGTCTCGGCTACTGCTTCCGGGTCGGCCTGGGCCTCGGGCTCTGCCTCGGGCTCGGGGGCCGCGGAGGGCTCGATCCCGGGCTCGGCGACGGGGGCGGGTACGGCCTCCGGCTCCGCCGGGGTCTCCGCGACCGGTTCGGGCTGGGGCGCGGGGGCCACCTCGGCCTCGACGACGGGCTCGGCCGGGAGTTCGGGCTCCGCCGGGGGCTCCGCGACCGGCTGGGGGGCGACCTCGACCACGGGCTCGGGCTCGACGACGACCGGCGCCTCGGGCTGTGCCTCGGGGGCGTCCTCGGCCACGACGGGGATCTCCTCCGCCGCGACCTCGACGGGGGCCGGGGCCGGCTGCTCCTCGGGGACGACGGCCGGGGCCTCGGCCGCGACCGGCTCGACCACGATGGGCTCGGCGGGAGCCTCGACCGCGACCGGCGCCTCGGGCTGCGGCTCCGGTTCGGCCTCGCGCGGGGCGGGGACCGGGGCCTCCTGGGCGACCGGCTCCGCGGCGGGCGGCTCGGCGGCCTGCGGTTCCACGACGACCGGCTCGGCGGCGGGTTCGGCGACGACGGGCTCGGCCACGGCCTGCGGCTGCTCCGGCTGCGCGTCCTGGACCGGGAGGACCGGCTCCGGGGCGGGCGTCGGGGCCAGGTGCGGGGCGGTCGGGACGGAGCCCTCGACCGGGACGAACTGGACGGCCTGCGGGGCGACCTGCTCCGCCGGGGCGGGGGTCTGCGGCTCCTGGGGCTGCGCGGTCCACGGCACGGCGCCCTGCGGGGCCGTCTGCTGGTCCTGCGGCGGCACGTCCAGGTATTCGGGGCCGGTGGTCGGCGGGCCCGGGGTCCGGACCGGCATCGGCGTGGGCGCCGCGGCGGCGGCCGGGGCCGCGACGGGCGCGGGCTGCGCGGCGGGGGCGGCGGCCGGGCCGCGGTCGGCGAGGGAGCGCACCACGCCGCCGGTGGCGTCCGGCATCGGCGGGCCCATGTGCAGCGGGCGGCGCGCGGACTGCGGGGCCTGCGCGGGCGCCGGGGCGGGCATCCGGACGCCGCTCAGGTCGACGGAGCCGGAGTCGCGGCCGGCCGCCTCGTGGGCGCCGGTGTCGAGGATGCCGGGCTCGTAGCCGTGGTCGGTGAGGACCGGCTCGTGCGGCACGCCGTGCGCCGGGGTGGCCTGCGGGGGCACCGGAACGCCCTGCGGCGGGGTGGCGGTGACCTGCTCGATGGGGGCGGTCAGCGGATCGACGACCGGGCCCGGGGCGGGCACGGTGACCGGCGGCGCGGGCACCACGCCCGGCTGCAGCTCGCTCCAGGCGCCCTGGGCGCCCGGCATCAGCAGTACCTCGTCGTCCTCGGCTGCGTTCTCGGAGGGGTCCAGGTAGGCGTACGCGCCCGGGGCGGGGATGCCCGGCTGCTCGCCCGTGCCTGCGTTCTCCGGCAGCCCCTCAGCCGGGACCTGGCCGGTGTCCGTCATGCTGCGTACCCCTCGCCCATCGGTTGTGCTCCTTCAGACCTTCGCCCGTCAACAAGAACGAGCTCGCGCGCCGCGCGGCACGAAGCACGCGCGGACACCCATGCATTGTCGCGGCCTTCGGCCATCCTGGCAGGCGGATCCGCCACCCTTGGCTGTGGACTGCGCCACGTCGCGCCGTCCCCCCGTCGTCCCGCACCTTGTGAGGAGGCAAGAAGGCCCCAGGTCCAGGACATTGACGAACAACACGCCGAACGTCCGGGTGCGGTACAACAATCGGCCAGCCTACCTCCCCCGATGCCCCCCGCGATCACGGGGAGCATCCGTCCGGTTGCCGGACAGGAGGAAGACCACGGAGCGCCCGCGCTCGGTCCATTCGGCCGGGTCGAGGCCCACGGTCTGCAGCAGCGCGCACTCCACCGCGTAGCCGCCGTCGGCCAGTGCCGCGCCGATCGCCTCGGCCTCGTCGCGGGTGGCGGCGTGGGTGACGATCCGCTCGGGCCTGCGGTCGGTGCAGGCGGTGACGACCGGGACTCCCCCGGCCCCGATGCGTACGACATCGGGTTCGGGAAGGCTCTCCAGGACGTGCGGGGCGCGGCCGGTGACGGTCTGGAGGTGGCGGCCGGCGGCGCGGGCGGCGGCCTCGGTGCGGGCGCAGGCGGCGGGGTCGGCGTCGACGGCGATGACGGCGGCGCCGAAGCGGGCGGCGTCGACGGCGAAGGCTCCGTCGGCGCAGCCGATGTCCCAGACCAGGTCGCCCTCGCGGGGGCCGAGCCGGGCGAGCTGGGCGGCGCGCAGGGTGGGGTCCTGGCCGGTGCGGCCGCCGGTGTCCTCGGTGGGCAGGGCCCAGCCGCGTACCGCCGGGGTGTCGTGGCCCATGAGCCAGCCGCCGGTGGAGCCGCCGCCGATGACGAGGACGACGTTGGGGTCGCGCCAGGCGTGGTCGGCGGCCTTGTCGGAGGTGACGACGGTGACCTGTTCGCGGTCCGTGCCGAGTTCCTCGCAGATGACGAAGGTGCGGTGGACTCCGTCGAGGAGCAGGGCGAGTTCGGCGGGGCCGGCGCCGGGTGAGGTGAGGACGGCGACCTTGGGGTGGGCGCGGCAGACGTTGACGGCGCGGCGCAGGGTGCGCTGGTGGGCGACGACGACGCGGGCGTCGTCCCAGGGCATGCCGGCCCGGGCGAAGGCGGCGGCGACGCTGGAGACGGCGGGTACGACCTCGACCTCCAGGCCGTGTTCGGGGGCGCGCAGGGTGCGGACGACGCCGAAGAAGCCGGGGTCGCCGTCGGCGAGGACGACGGCGGTGCCGCGGTGGCCGGCGATGCGGCGGGCGGCGAGGTCGACGCTGCCGAGGCGGATGCGTTCGGCGGCGGCCGGGACCTCCGGGAGGGCGAGGTGGTGGGCGGCGCCGGCCACCAGGGTGGCGGCGGCGAGCGCGGACCGGGCCGCCGCGGTGAGGGGCGAGCCGTCCCAGCCGATCACCGTGACCCGGTCGGCCATCTGTGTCTGTCTCCCTGAGGGGTGTGTGCAGGTCGGGGGCGGGTCGAGCCTACCTGGGCCGGGCCAGGGCCTGTCCGACGGATCAGGGTCGGACCCGGCCATGATCCGCCGGACAGGCCCTAGCTCCAGTCGGCGTAGGTGGAGAGGCCGGCCTCGGCCATCTGGTCGGCGTCGAGGTCCTCGGGGAGGAGGCTCCACACGATGAGGTCGGTGCGGATGTCGGTCCAGGCGCCTGTCTCGGTCTGGCTGCGCGCTATCCAGGCGTTGCGCAGGACGCCTTCGCTGATGCAGCCGATCTTCTGGGCGACCTGCTGGGAGGCGGTGTTGTCGGCGGCGGTGCGCAGTTCGAGGCGTTCGAAGCCGCGGTCGCCGAAGAGCCATTGGGCGACGGCGAGGACGGATTCGGTGGCGTAGCCCTCGCCGCGGGCCCAGGGGGCGGTGACGTAGGCGACCTCGGTGGCGCGGGTGCGCCAGTTGGTGCTGTGGAGGTGGACGATGCCGACGAGGCGCTGGGTGAGGAACTCGGTGACGGCGAAGACGATGCCGCGGCCCTCGGTGCGTTCCGCAGGAGCGATCCTGCGGACCCAGTCCTCGGCGTCGCGCGGGGTGTAGGGGTGCGGGACGGAGGTCCAGGCGACGACGAGTTCGTCGTTCATCATCTCCACGAAGGCGGGGATGTCGGCCTCTTCGAACGCGCGCAGCACCAACCGGTCCGTGCTGATGGAGATGGACGGGAAGGTCGTAGTCATGCGCAACTCCATACGTGAAGACCGTGAAGGCACAGCATGCAGCATGCGGTGGTCGCGCGCATGCGCGGGGTGAACCCGAAGGCCCCGCGCGCCGGTACGGGGCGGGCGGGGCCTTCGGGACGGGGACGGCGCCAAGGGGCGTGCCGCGGGCCTTACTTGGCGGGGGCGCCGAAGGCCGGGACGACGGAGCCCTTGTAGGTGTCCTCGATGTACTTCTTCACCTCGGGGGAGTTGAGCAGCTTGACGAGCTTCTGCACCCGGGCGTCGTTCTCGTTGCCGGCCTTGACGGCGAGGAAGTTGGCGTAGGGGTTGCCCTCCGCCTTCTCCAGGACGAGGGCGTCCTTCGCCGGGGAGAGCTTGGCCTCGATCGCGTAGTTGCCGTTGACGACGGCGGCGTCGACGTCGTTCAGGGCGCGGGGCACGGTGGCGGCCTCCAGCTCCTTGAACTCCAGGCCCTTCTTGTCGGTGATGTCGGAGAGCTTGGCGTCGGTGCCGACGCCCGCCTTGAGGGTGATGAGCCCGTTGTCGGCGAGCAGGTGGAGCGCGCGGCCCTCGTTGGTGGTGTCGTTGGGGACGGCGACGGTCTGGCCGGCCTTGATGTCCTTCACCGACGTGACCTTCTTGGAGTAGAGGCCGAGCGGCTCCAGGTGCACGTTCACCACGGGGACGATGTGGGTGTTGTTCTTCTTGTTGAAGTCGTCGAGGTACGGCTTGTGCTGGAAGTAGTTGGCGTCGACCTGGCCGGACTCGGTGGCGGTGTTCGGCAGGACGTAGTCCGTGAACTCCTTCACCTCCAGCTTCAGGCCCTCCTTGGCGGCGAGCTTGTCCTTGACGAAGTTGAGGATGTCGGCGTGCGGCGTCGGGGACGCGGCGACGACGAGCGGCTTGTCGGCGGAGCCGGCCGCGTCCTTGGTGGAGGACGGGTCGGAGGAGGTGCCGCACGCGGTCAGGCCGAGGGCGAGGGCGGCGGTGGCGGCGATGCCGGCGGAGAGCTTGATGTTCTTGCGCACGAAGAGTGCCTCTTTCCGGTGGTGCGGTTGCTGCGCCTGGACAACAAGTCCGGGCTGTTCTTCGGGGGTACGAAGTCGGGGGTGCCCTGCGGTTACGCGGTGCGGGTCACGCGGTGCGGCCGCGGCGGGCGAGGAGGCGGACGACGCCGTCGCCGATGAGCTGGACGACGGTGACGATCACGACCAGGACGACGACGGTGACCAGCATGAAGGTGGTGTCGAAGCGCTGGTATCCGTACGTGATGGCCTTGGAGCCGAGTCCTTCGCCGCCGACCGCGCCGGCCATGGCGGAGTAGCCGATGAGCACGATGACGGTGGTGGTGACGGCGGAGACCAGGGAGGGCAGGGCCTGCGGGAGCAGGACCTTGCGGACGATGGTGGGGATGCCGCCGCCCATGGACTGGACGGCTTCGACGAGTCCGTGGTCGACCTCGCGGATCGCGGTCTCGACGAGCCGGGCGAAGAAGGGGATGGCGCCGATGGCGAGCGGCACGATCATCGCGGTGGGGCCGATGAAGGTGCCGACGACGAGGGTGGTGAAGGGGATCAGGGCGATCAGCAGGATGATGAACGGGAGCGAGCGGCCCACGTTCACGATCGCGCCGACGACCTTGTTCACCGGGCGGTTCTGCAGCAGTCCGCCCTTGTCGGTGAGGACGAGCAGGATGCCGAGCGGGAGGCCGCCGGCGATGGTGACGACGGTGGCCCACAGGACCATGTAGAGGGTGTCGACGGTGCCCTGCTCGAGCAGCGGCTGCATCTCGGACCAGGTCACTTGGCACCTTCCTTCACCAGGACGGGCGCGGCGGCGGTGGCCGGTCCGGCGTCCTGCGGTTCGACGATCTCGACCTGGAGGCCCTGCTCGCGCAGGAAGCCGACCGGGACGACGTTCTCCTCGTAACGGCCGGGGAGTTCGATCCGCATGCGGCCGATCTGGCGTCCGCCGACGGTGTCCATGGCGGCGCCGAGGATCGAGATGTCGATGTTGTACGTACGGGCGAGCTGCGAGATCACCGGCTGTCCGGCGGTCTCGCCGTGGAAGGTGACGTCCACGACGGTGCGGTCGAGTCCGGTGGCGGCGCCGCTGACCGGGAAGAGTTCGGCGGCGAGCTGGGAGCCGGGGGTGGCGAGGAGTTCGCCGACGGTGCCGGACTCGACGACCCGGCCGTGCTGCATGAGGGCGGCCGAGTCGCAGATGGTCTTGACGACGTCCATCTCGTGGGTGATGAGGAGGACGGTGAGGCCGAGCTGCCGGTTGAGGTCGCGCAGCAGCTGGAGGATGGAGCGGGTGGTCTCGGGGTCGAGGGCGCTGGTGGCCTCGTCCGAGAGCAGCACCTTGGGCTTGCCGGCGAGGGCGCGCGCGATGCCGACGCGCTGCTTCTGGCCGCCGGAGAGCTGGCCGGGGTAGGCCTTGGCCTTGTCGGCGAGGCCGACGAGGTCGAGGAGTTCCAGGGCGCGGCGGGAGCGTTCGGCGCCGGAGACGCCGAGGATCTCCAGGGGCAGCTCGATGTTGTCCTTGACGGTGCGCGAGGACAGCAGGTTGAAGTGCTGGAAGACCATGCCGATGCTGCTGCGGGCGCGGCGCAGTTCCTTGCCGGCGCGGCGGCCCTTTCCGGCGAGGGCGGTGAGGTCGACGCCGTCGACGGTCACGGTGCCGGAGGTGGGGCGCTCCAGGAGGTTGACGCAGCGGATGAGCGAGGACTTGCCGGCGCCGCTCTGGCCGATCACGCCGAAGACCTCGCCTTCGCGAACGTGGAGGTCGACGCCGTCCAGAGCGGTGACCTGGCGGCCTCGCGACTCGTAGACCTTGGTCAGGCCCGAAGTGGTGATCACAGGGTTTCCGTCACTGTCGAGTGCGCGGCGCTGGGTCCGCCGTGCACGGGCATTCGTCATTTCGGACAGTCAGGCGCAGGGCGGCTGGTCACGGCGGTGGCCGGGAGGCAGCGCGTGCGCGCGGGGCGGGCTCGGTCCGGTGCCGGAAGGGGCGGCGGATCGGCTCGGCCGTCGGGCTCGCTTCGGGGCGCGAGTCTCAGGCGGGGGCCCTCAGTTGGCGCACATTCGACACATACAACGAGCACCGGGCGTCTGGTTCGCCTCGGTCGCAAGGGTGCGGCTGCTCGTCGTGGTCATGTCGGTAAGTAAAGCATGCAAATGTGCGAACGGAGCGGAGCTGTCCGCATAGCGGACAGTGCTGAGACGGCATGCGGACGGACCGGGTCCGCGCCGGGGCCGGCGGCGGGCGCCGCTCCCCCGGGCGTGGCCTGGGCGGGGAGCGGTCACGGACCCTGTCGGCACGGGGGTCCGCCACGGGGCGGCCGGGGGCGGGGTGTGGCCAAGGCCACGGTCCGGGTCTCCGCCCTGCGCTCGGCGGGGGCCGGGCGGCCCGGGTGGCGGGGGCCGGGCGCATCGGGGCGTTCGGGCCGTAATACCCTCGGGCGCATGCTTGACGCCCTGACGGTCGCGGTCTCGGTGGCCGCGCTCGCCCTCGCCGCCTGGTGCGGCTTCGCCGCCTATCGCGACCAGCCCACCAAGGACTGGCACTTCATCGGCATGGCCGTGGTGACCTTCCTCGCCCTGGTGCAGCTGGTGGTCGGCATCGTGCAGCTGGTGCGCGGCGAGAACGCGGAGGAGGGCACCACGATCTTCATCGCCTATCTCCTCGGCGCGCTGTGCGCGGTGCCCGCGGCCGGACTGCTCTCGCTGACCGAGCGCAGCAAGTGGGGCTCGACGACGGTGGCGGCGGGCGCGGTCGTGCTCGCCGTGCTCGAAGTGCGTCTCTACGACATCTGGACGGTGGGCTGATCATGACCGCTACCGAGACCGGAACCGGGAACGAGGCCGGGAACGGGAACGAGGCCGGGAACGCGCCGAAGCCCGGCCGTCTGGTGCAGGGCCCGGGCGTGCTGCTCGTCTGGCTGTACGGCGTGATGTCGGTCGGCGCGGTGTCCCGCTCGATCTACCAGATCGCCACCGAGTTCGACCGGGCGCCGCTGGCGTACGGCCTGTCGGCGGTGGCCGCGGTCGTGTACGCCTTCATCACGTACACGCTGGTACGGGGCGGCGAGACGGCCCGCAGGGCGGCGCTGGTGTGCTGCGCCGCCGAGCTCGCGGGCGTGCTGATCGTCGGCACCTGGACACTGGTCGAGCCCTCGGCCTTCCCGGACGCGACGGTCTGGTCGGACTACGGCTACGGCTACCTCTTCATCCCGGTGCTGCTGCCGCTGAGCGGCATCTGGTGGCTGCGGCGGTCCAAGGCCGCCTAGGCGGCCTTCTCCAGGGTGACGAGGGTGAGCCGGGGCCCGACCTCGCGGGTGGCGACCTGGGCGTACCCCTTGCTGCGGTACAGCCGCAGATTGCCCTCGCTGCGGTGGCCGGTGAAGAGCTGGAAGCGCTTGGCGGCCGGGGCGGGCTCCGCCGCGTAGTGGCGCTCGATGGCGTCGAGGAGCCGGCCGCCGATGCCGTGGCGCTGCATCCGCGGGTGGACGACGAGCTTGGCGATGCGCACGGTGCCGTCCTCGTCGAGCCGGCCGCGCACGGAGGCGACGATCTCCTCGCCCAGCTTCGCGACGAAGGCGCGGCCCTCGGTGAGTTCGGCGCGCAGGGCGTCGAGCGACTGGGTCAGCGGCTCGATCGACCAGTCCTGGTAGATCTCGGCCTCGCGCTGGTAGCAGAGGTACTGGAGCTTCAGAATGCTCTCCGCGTCCTTGGCCGCGTCCGCCGCTGAGATGGTCACGCTCATGCCCATGTGCGCATGCCTCCCGCTCGTCTGATCCACCGTGGGTCTACGGCACCTTTCCCCGCGCACCGGCACCGGGAACCTCCGCAGCCAGCATTCTGCGCAGGCATCCCAGGCAGCGGGAACGCATCGGCCCCAGACTGCCCTGTGAGATACCCAACGCTCCTGCGATTTCGCGGTAGGTGGGGTCGTCGGGGTGGAGCATCGCGGTGAGCAGCCGCGGGCAGTGGCCGGGGGTGCGGCGGACGGCGGCGCGCAGCGTGCGGCGCCGCTCGGCGTGCAGGGCGTGGCTCTCGGGCGAGCCGTGCGCCGGGGACTCGTGCGCGGGCTCGTGGCCCGGCTCGCCGTGGAAGGACCGCTCGTGGGCGCTGGCGCGCCGGGCGCGGCGCGCCTCGGCCCGGACGGCGCGGCGGAGCCAGTCGGCGGGCCGTTCGGGTGCGTCGTCGTCCCGGATCCGTTCGAGCAGGCGCAGCAGCACCGCCTGTTCGAGATCGTCGGCCTCGACGCCCGCGCCGGGCGCCTCGGCCTGCGACTCGGCGGCGAGCAGCGGGGTGAGGGCGGTGAGCAGGGCGTCGGGAGTGGCGGAGGGGGTGCCGGGGGCGCTGGGGGAGGTCATGCCCGCGACGATGCGACCGGCCCCCGGCCCGGTTGCGCCCCCGGCCCGAAACCACCCGGTCGGGTGTACGGGCCGGGGACCGCGCTCGTACGGACGCCTCGCGTACGGATGCCTAGCGGTCGCGGAAGTCCGCGGCGGCCAACAGGGCCGTGTCGGCGTTGTCGGAGAAGATGCCGTCGATGCCCGTCTCGAAGAAGCGCTTGAGCGCGCCGAAGGCGTCGCCGTACGCGTTGGGGTCGGTGCCCCGGCGGTACTCGGCCGGCAGGAAGGTGTTCTCGTTGCGCTGGGTGTACGGGTGGAGGATCAGGCCCTGGGCGTGGGCGTCGCGGACCAGGGTGGTCTCGGCGCCGAGCCGGCCGCTCGCGTCGCGCGGCAGGATCAGGTCGAGGGTGGGGCCGATGCCCTGCGCGTACGAGGCGATCCAGCGCAGGCCCGCGGGCGTGACCAGGTCGGCGACGGTGCGCGGGTCGCCGGCCTCGACGAAGTCCCAGGGGCGGGTGTTCGCGCCGGAGAGCAGCACGACGCGCGGGGAGTCGACCAGGCGGGCCAGCCGCTGGATGCTGCCGGGCTCGAAGGACTGGAGGAAGACCGGGGAGTCGGCGCGGTGGCGGCCGTAGCGGCGGAGCAGCTTCGCGAGCCGCTCCTCGAGGGGCAGGCCGATCGAGCGGAAGTAGGTGGGGTGCTTGGTCTCGACGTGCAGCCACACCGGGCGGCCACGGCGGCGACCCTCCTGCTCGGCCCAGCGCAGCACCTCCTCGAAGGTGGGGACGGCCCAGCGCCCGTCGTAGAGGGTGTTCTCCTGGCGGGTGGCGGGGATGCGCTCCTTGGCCCGCAGGGTCTTGAGCTCGGCGAGCGTGAAGTCCTCGGTGAACCAGCCGGTGAGGGCGGTCCCGTCGACGGTCTTGGTGGTCTTCCGGGAGGCGAACTCGGGGTGGTCGGCGACGTCGGTGGTGCCGGTGATGTCGTTCTCGTGGCGGCAGACCAGGTGCCCGTCCTTGGTGGGGACGAGGTCCTGCTCGACGACGTCGGCGCCCAGGGTGAGCGCGAGCTGGTAGGAGCCGAGGGTGTGCTCGGGGCGGTAGCCGCTGGCGCCGCGGTGGCCGATGACGGTGGGGACGGGCAGCGAGCGGTAGCCGCCGTGGCCGTGGCCCCGGTCGCGGGTGCCCGGCTCGCCGTCGGCGGTGGCGGCGACGGCGGACTGGACGGCCTGGGCGGTGCCGCCGGCGAGGACGGTGGACCCGCCGAGGACGGCGGCGCCGGCCGCGCCGAGGACCGCGCGTCGGGCCGGGGTCGGGCGCTTGGGCTGTGTCATGAACACTCCTTCGGTGTGATCTCCGTGTGATGTCCCGCACCTGTCAACTGCGCCCCCGACGCTAGGCATTGCGGCCCTACAGGCGGCAGACCTGCGCGGAACATGGCGGAAACACACGTCAACACGCCGTATCCGTTGCGTGAACCCGATGTGCGGAGCGTGGTGACCCGCGAGTATCGTCGCCATCTGCACCGTCGGCTCGTCGAGCCGCAGCCGCCCGCCCGACACGGAGGAACCGTTGTCCCGTCTCGCGATCATGAAGGCCATCCTCGGACCGGTCCTGCGCCTCATGTTCCGTCCCCGCGTCGAGGGCGCCGAGAACATCCCGGGCACCGGTCCGGTGATCCTCGCGGGCAACCATCTGACCTTCATCGACTCGATGATCATGCCGATCTGCCTGGACCGCCCGGCCTACTTCATCGGCAAGGACGAGTACGTGAAGGGCACCGGCGTCAAGGGCCGGCTGATGGCCTGGTTCTTCACCAGCGTCGGCATGATCCCGGTGGACCGGGACGGCGGCCGCGGCGGTGTGGCCGCGCTGATGACCGGCCGCCGGGTCCTGGAGGAGGGCAAGATCTTCTCCATCTACCCGGAGGGCACCCGCTCCCCCGACGGCCGGCTCTACCGCGGCCGCACCGGCATCGCCCGGCTCACCCTGATGACCGGCGCGCCGGTGGTGCCGTTCGCGATGATCGGCACCGACAAGGTCCAGCCGGGCGGCGCGGGCATCCCGCGCCCGGGCCGGGTGACGGTCCGCTTCGGCGAGCCGATGGAGTTCTCCCGCTACGACGGCATGGACCGCGACCGGTACGTGCTGCGCGCAGTGACGGACTCGGTGATGGCGGAGGTCATGCGGCTGTCCGGCCAGGAGTACGTGGACATGTACGCGACCAAGGCGAAGGAAGCCGCGTAGGGCTTCCCGTACGTACGAGGAGGGCGCCCCCGGGATTCCGGGGGCGCCCTCCTCGTGTCCTGTCCTGGACGTCAGTGCTCGACGGGGCCGTCCGCCAGCTTCTGGCCCTTCAGCAGGAACCAGGCCGCGACGGCGGTCGCCAGGAGCACCGCGGCGCCGACGCCGGAGGCGATGCGCAGGCCGTCGACGAAGGCGTCCTGGGCGGCGGCGACGAGCGCGCCGCCCTGGTCCGGGCCGAGGCCCGCCGCGGCCTCCACGGCGCCGCCCAGCGAGTCGTGGGCCGCGGCGGCGGTGTCCGACGGGATGCCCGCCGGGGTGGTGAAGCTCCGGTAGACGCCGGTCACGATGGAGCCGAGGACCGCGATGCCGAGGGCCGCGCCCAGCTCGTAGGCCGTCTCGGAGACCGCGGAGGCGGCACCGGCCTGCTCCTTGGGGACGCCGGAGAGGATCACGTCGGCGGTGACGGTGAACGCGAAGCCCGCGCCGACGCCGACCACGAGCAGGCTCGCGCCGAGCAGCGGGTAGCCGGTGGACCGGCCGATGGCGGTGAGCACCGCGAGGGCGAGTCCGATGGCGGCGAGGCCGCCGGCGACGACCGAGCGCACCGAGAACCGGCGGGCGACCCGGCCCGCGACCAGACCGGCCGTCACCGCGCCGATGGCGGCGGGCAGTTCGGCGAGCCCCGCCTCCAGGGGCGCCCGGCCCTGGACCAGCTGGAAGAACTGGGACAGGAAGAACACCAGGCCGGAGAGGCCGAGGATGGTCAGCAGGTCGGCGACCACGGCGGCGGAGAAGCCGCGGTTGCGGAACAGGCGCATGTCCAGGAGCGGGGCCGGCAGGGTGAGCTGACGGCGCACGAACCAGGTCAGACCGCCGATGCCGACGGCCAGCGCGGCCACCACGTCCAGGGTGAGGCCGTGGGCGGCCAGCTCCTTGATCGCGTAGACGACGCCGATCATGCCGGCGAGGGAGAGCAGGACGCTCGGCAGGTCCCAGGGGCCCGGGTTCGGGTTCTTCGACTCGGGGATCAGCCTGGCGCCGACGAGGACCAGGACGGCCATCACGGGCAGGTTGATCAGGAAGACCGAGCCCCACCAGAAGTGTTCGAGCAGGAATCCGCCGACGACCGGGCCCACGGCGGCACCGGCCGAGGCCATGGCGCCCCAGATGCCGATGGCGAGGCTGCGCTCGCGCGGGTCGTGGAAGAGGTTGCGGATCAGGGCGAGCGTGGACGGCATCAGGGTGGCGCCGGCGACGCCGAGCAGGGCGCGGGCCGCGATCATCATCTCGGGGCTGCTCGCGTAGGCGTTCAGGACCGAGACCGCGCCGAACGCGACGGCTCCGGTGAGCAGCAGCTTCTTGCGGCCGATGCGGTCGCCGAGGCTGCCCATGGAGACGAGCAGGCCGGCGATGACGAAGGAGTAGACGTCGCCGATCCAGAGCAGCTGGGTGCCGGACGGCTTCAGGTCCTCGGAGAGGAAGGGGGTCGCCAGGCCGAGTACCGTGGCGTCGACCGCCACGAGCAGTACGGCCAGGACGAGGACGGCGAGGGCGAGCCACCGGCCGGGACGGCGCACGCCCTCGGTATGGCTCTCGGGCGTCTGCGCCTTCGTGAGGCTGTCGCTGGTCACTTCTCCACGCTCCTGCGTGCTCCGCCGAGCATCAGCTCGGTGATCATGTACTGGTAGTCCTTGGCGGCGACCCGGCCGTCCATCACGGCCCAGGCGCCGGAGCCGACGAGGCCGTAGAAGGCCTCGCACAGCCAGGCGGGGGTCAGGTCGATCCGAAAGACGCCCTGCTCCTGGCCGCGCCGGAAGAGCGCGGCGATCCGGGCGTCGAGCCGGGCCCAGCCCGCGTGCTGCTCCTCCCCCTCGAACAGCTGGTTCTCGGTGACGAGGAAGGACAGCAGCGGGGCGACGGGCTCCACCGCGCCGACGAGCCGGCGCAGCACCTCGTCGGCCGGCCCCTCGTCGAGCCGCGCGCCGTCGAGGGCGGCCTCCAGCTCCGCGATGGCCATCTCCTCAAGGGCGCGGATCAGCGCCTCCCGCCCGGCGAACAGCCGGTGCAGCGTGGCGCGCCCGATCCCGGCGGCCCGGGCGACCTCGTCCATGGTGGCGGTCGCCTTCACGGAGAGCGTGGCGGCGGCGGAGCGGAGGACATGGGTGCGATCGACAGCCATGAGACAACCATACACCGAATGAGACACCCATGTCTCATTCAATAAATCGACGCCTCACGAGACGTGGGAGGGAATCCTGTGCGCATGACAAGACCGCTGCTGCTGATCGACGTCGACGGGCCGCTGAATCCGTACGCGGCGCAGCGCGAGCGCCGCCCGGAGGGGTACACGACGCACCGGATGAGCCCGACCGGCTGGACCGGGGCGAGGCCGCTGCGGGTGTGGCTGAACCACGGGCACGGCGCGGAGCTGCTGGCGCTCGCGGAGGCGTACGAGCTGGTCTGGGCGACGACGTGGAAGGGCGAGGCCAACGACTGGATCGGGCCTCATCTGGGGCTGCCGGAGCTGCCGTTCATCGACTGGCCGAACATGCACGGGGCCGCCCCGCGCGGGACGTTCTGGAAGACCCAGTACATCCTGGAGTACGCGCAGGGGCGGCCGTTCGCGTGGGTGGACGACGACATCACGGCGTACGACCACGAGTATGTGGAGCAGAACCACCTCGCCGCCGCCCTGTTGCTGCGCGTCGACGAACGGATCGGGCTGACCCGGCCGGACTTCGACGCGCTCGCGGACTGGGCGGCGGCGCTGTGACGAGCTGAGCGGTTACTGCTTGGCGGTGGCCCAGGCGTGCTGGATGACCAGGTCCGCCTTGACCTCGACCAGCTGCGCGGCGACCGCCGAGGGGGCGGTGCCGCCGCGGCCGTTGCGGGAGGCGAGGGCGCCGGGGACGTTGAGGACGGTGCGGACCTCGGGGGTGAGGTGCTCGGAGATCTTGGCGAACTGCTCGTCCGTGAGGCCGTCGAGCTCCTTGCCCTCCGCCTCGGCGACCTTGACGCACTCGCCGGCCACCTCGTGCGCCACCCGGAAGGGGACGCCCTGCTTGACCAGCCACTCGGCGATGTCGGTGGCAAGCGAGAAGCCGGCCGGGGCCAGCTCCTCCATGCGCTCCCGGTTGACCGTGAGGGTCGCCATCATGCCGGTGAAGGCGGGCAGCAGGACCTCCAGCTGGTCGCAGGAGTCGAAGACCGGCTCCTTGTCCTCCTGGAGGTCCCGGTTGTAGGCGAGGGGCAGCGCCTTCAGGGTCGCCATCAGGCCGGACAGGTTGCCGATGAGCCGGCCGGACTTGCCCCGGGCCAGCTCCGCGATGTCCGGGTTCTTCTTCTGCGGCATAATCGACGAGCCGGTGGAGAAGGCGTCGTGGAGGGTCACGAAGGAGAACTCCTTCGTGTTCCAGATGATGATCTCCTCGGCGATCCGGGACAGGTTCACGCCGATCATCGCGGTGATGAAGGCGAACTCGGCGACGAAGTCCCGCGAGGCCGTGCCGTCGATCGAGTTGCCCGCCGAACCCCGCTCGAAGCCGAGGTCCTTGGCGACCGCCTCCGGGTCGAGCCCGAGGGAGGAGCCGGCGAGCGCGCCGGAGCCGTACGGGGAGACGGCGGTCCGGGTGTCCCACTGGCGCAGCCGCTCGGCGTCCCGGGAGAGCGACTGCACGTGGGCGAGGACGTGGTGGGCGAAAAGCACCGGCTGGGCGTGCTGGAGGTGGGTCCGGCCCGGCATGGCGACGTCCGGGTGCGCCTCGGCGAGGCCGACCAGCGCGTCCTGGAGCTCGGCGATCAGCCCGCCGATGATCCGCGCGTGGTCCCGCAGGTACATCCGGAAGAGCGTGGCGACCTGGTCGTTACGGGACCGGCCGGCCCGCAGCTTGCCGCCGAGCTCGGCGCCGAGCCGCTCCAGGAGGCCCCGCTCCAGGGCGGTGTGGACGTCCTCGTCGGCGATGGTGCCGGTGAAGCTGCCGTCGGCGACGTCCGCCTCCAGCCGGTCGAGACCGGCCAGCATGCGGGTCAGCTCGTCCTGGTCGAGGAGCCCGGCCTTGTGCAGCACGCGCGCGTGGGCACGGGAACCGGCGATGTCGTACGGCGCGAGCCGCCAGTCGAAGTGGACGGACGCGGACAGCTTCGCCAGGGCCTCGGCGGGCCCGTCGGCGAACCGGCCGCCCCAGAGCCGGACGTCACCGTTGTTGCTGCTCACTGCTGTGCTCCTTGAGGACAGTGTCTGGATGTGCGGCCGCCTCCCTGCCGCGTACCGCAACGGCGTACGGACAGGGAGGCGGCTTGTACAACGTGCGGGGGTCAGCCCAGGTCGCGCTTGGCGGCGATCTTCGACGACAGGGCGAAGATGTCGATGAAGCCCTGCGCCTTCGACTGGTCGAACGTGTCGCCGGTGTCGTAGGTGGCGAGGTTGAAGTCGTAGAGCGACTCGGCGGACTTCCGGCCGGTGACGACCGCGCGGCCGCCGTGCAGGGTCATCCGGATGTCACCGGTGACGTGCTGGTTGGCCTCGTTGATGAAGCCGTCCAGGGCACGCTTGAGCGGCGAGAACCACAGGCCGTCGTAGACCAGCTCGCCCCAGCGCTGCTCGACCTGCCGCTTGTAGCGGGCCAGCTCGCGCTCGACGGTGACGTTCTCCAGCTCCTGGTGGGCGGTGATCAGGGCGATCGCGCCGGGAGCCTCGTACACCTCGCGGGACTTGATGCCCACGAGCCGGTCCTCGACCATGTCGATCCGGCCGATGCCCTGGGCGCCGGCCCGCTCGTTGAGCTGCTGGATGGCCTGGAGGACGGTGACGGGCTTGCCGTCGATGGCGACCGGGACGCCCTCCTTGAAGGAGATGACGACCTCGTCGGCCTCGCGGGCGACCGCCGGGTTCTGGGTGTACTCGTAGATGTCCTCGATCGGCGCGTTCCAGATGTCCTCGAGGAACCCGGTCTCGATGGCCCGGCCGAAGACGTTCTGGTCGATGGAGTACGGGGACTTCTTGGTGGTGGCGATCGGCAGGTTCGCCTTCTCGGCGAACGCGATGGCCTTGTCGCGGGTCATCGCGTAGTCACGGACCGGGGCGATGCACTTCAGGTCCGGGCCGAGGGCCTGGATGCCGGCCTCGAAGCGCACCTGGTCGTTGCCCTTGCCGGTGCAGCCGTGGGCGACGATCGAGGCGTTGTGCTTGTTGGCGGCGGCGACGAGGTGCTTCACGATGGCCGGCCGGGAGAGCGCCGAGACCAGCGGGTAGCGGTCCATGTAGAGGGCGTTGGCCTTGATCGCCGGGAGGCAGTACTCGTCGGCGAACTCGTCCTTGGCGTCCGCGACCTCGGCCTCGACCGCACCGCAGGCGAGCGCGCGCTTGCGGATGACGTCCAGGTCCTCGCCGCCCTGGCCGACGTCCACGGCGACGGCGATGACCTCGGCACCCGTCTCCTCGGCGATCCAGCCGATGGCGACGGAGGTGTCCAGGCCGCCCGAGTAGGCGAGTACGACGCGCTCGGTCACGGGGTTCTCCTTACCTTGCAACCACTGATGGGTATAACTATGCAGTCCTCCGTATGTTTTGTCAACGCGTCTCCGTCTCGGCGGAAAATCCCAGGCCGGAGCGGGTGCATGCGCTCTAGGCTCCGGGCATGACGAGCGAGGAGACGCCGCTGGACGCGGCGATACGGGGGCTCGCGCGGGGGCGCGCGCTCGACGAGGCCTTCGACGTGGGACGGCCGGGGGTGTGGCTCGCCCTCGACGAGCGGATCCGGTCCGTGTACGGGTGGAGGAGCCCGGAGCGCCCGACCCACACGTGGCTGGCCAAGAGCGTGCGCCCCACGGTCCTGCGGGACCTCCTCGGCGACCCGGCGCCGACCGAGGCGGAGCTCGTCCTCGCCCTGTGCGACGGCGACGGCCGCATCCGCGAGGCGGCCCTCCCGCACGCCGCCCGTCGTCCGGCCGTCCTTCCGCTCGTCGCCGTCCGCACCACCGACTGGGTTCCGGCGGTACGGGACAGGGCGAGCGCGGTCCTCGCCGAAGCCCTGCCCGGGGCCGACGCACGGACGCTCGCCGTCACCGCCCCGGTGATCCTCCGGCTCCGCGACCGGGTGCGCGGCGGCCGGGCGGCCGACCTGCTCCAGGAGTTGCTGCGCGCCGCACCGGACGCGAGCCTCACCGCCCTGTTCCTCAACCGGGACCGGCCCACCCGGCGGATCGCCTTCGGCCTCACCGTCGAGCGCGGGCTGCTCTCCCCCGCCGACCTGGCCCGCATCGCCGCGTACGACGAGGATGTCGCCCTTCGGGACCGGGCCGCGAACGCCGCACTCGCGGCCGGCGTCCCCGACGAGACCCTGCCGCTGCTGCTCGGCTCACGGTCCGGCGCGGTCCGCTCGGCCGGGGTCACCGCCCTGCGGAAGGCCGGGCGGGCCGCGGAGGCGCGGCCGTACCTCTTCGACCGGTCGGGGCTTGTCCGGGCCTGCGCCCGCTGGGTGCTCCGGCAGGACGGCCACGACCCGCTCGCGCTCTACCGGGCCGCCTGCGCGGATCTGGCGACCGTGCCCGGGTGGGCGCCGCTCGGACTCGCCGAGTGCGGCGACCGGAAGGCGGACATGGGGACGCTGTGGGACCTGACCGGGCACCCGGACCCGCTGGTGCGGTCCTCCGCCGTCGCGGGTCTGCGGATGTTCGAGGTCGCGGACTTCGCCCGGCTGCTGCCGCTGCTCGACGACCCGGCGCCCGGTGTCGTACGGGAGACGGCCCGGACCCTGCTGCCCTGGGCGGACCGGGTGCGGGAGGAGGAGTTCCTGCGCCGCACCGGGCCGGGCCGGCCGGTGCACGTCCGTGTCCGGGCCCTGCTCCTGCTGCGGGAGCACGCCTCCGCCGTGTACCGGGAGGCGGCCGAGCGGCTCGTCGCGGATCCCGACCCGGTGCTGCGGCTGCACGTCCGCCGCGTGCTCGGCAGGGAGGAGCCCGTACCGCGACCGCCGGGCACCCTGCCCCGGTGGCGCGCCTGAGGGCGGGGGGGGCGACCGCATGGCGAAATGCCCGTTCGAGCGTGGCGCCCCGCACCCAGAATGAGCGCCATGGGGAAAACATATGAACGCATCGACGGGCGGCTCCGCGCCTTCATCGAGGCCCAGCCCGTCTTCTTCACCGCGACCGCGCCGCTCTCGGGGGACGGCACGGTCAACCTCTCGCCGAAGGGCCTGAGCGGCTCCTTCGCCGTCCTCGACGAACACACCGTCGCCTACCTGGACTTCGCCGGGTCCAACGCCGAGACGGTGGCGCATCTGCGGGAGAACGGGCGGATCACGCTGATGTGGTGCGCCTTTCAGGGGCCGCCGAACATCGTGCGGGTCCACGGGCGCGGCGAGCCGGTGTTCCGGGACGATCCGCGCTGGGGGGAGCTGCTCGGGCACTTCCCGGGGATCGACCCGGAGCCGCACGGGCTGCGGGCGGTCATCGTGGTGCGGGCCGAGCTGGTGCGGGACACCTGTGGGTACGGCGTGCCGTTCATGTCGTACGACGAGGACCGCGATCTGCACCAGAGGCGCTTCGCCCGGGAGGACGACGCCTCCCTGGACGCGTACTTCGCCAAGAAGGAGCACATCGCGACGAGCATCGACGGGCTGCCGGGGCTGCCTCTGCCGCTGCCGCCGCTCCCCCGCACGGGTGAGTAGCCGGGCGGCGGGCCCGGGCGCGCTCTAGCCTCGCGCCATGCGCATCCTTCTCGTACTCGGGGCCCTGGTCACGGCGCTCGCCTCGCCCGGGCCGCCGGTGCCCCTGCCGGAGCTGATGGCGGACACCGGTGGCGGCTCGCAGCTGATCACGGCGGAGGCTGCCGACCCGTCGGCCACCACCGGGACCGTCACCTGGTGGGACCGGCGCGGGGGCCGGTGGGTGCGGGCGGGGCCAACGGGCTGGCCGAGGGGGCGGAGCGGCGGCAGGGCACCAGCACCACGCCGACCGGGCTGTACGGGCTGCCGTTCGCCTTCGGGACCGAGCCGCCTCCGGCCGGGACGGCGTACGGCTACGCGCGGGTGACCGACCGGTCCTGGTGGTGTCAGGACAACGAGTCGGCCGCGTACAACCGCTGGGTGGAGGGGCTGCCGGAGGACTGCCGGGCCGCCGAGTCGGAGCATCTGGCGGACTACGGCACGCAGTACGCGCACGCGCTCGTCATCGGCTTCAACTACGCGCGCCCGGTGCGCGGGCGCGGGGCCGGGATCTTTCTGCACGTCAACGGGCGTGGGGCGACGGCCGGTTGTGTGTCGGTGCCGGCGGACGCGATGCGCCGGATCCTGGCCTGGGCGGATCCGGACCGCCGGCCGCACATCGCCGTCGGCACGCGGGGCGGGCCGACGGCGATCACGCGCTATTAGGGATCCGGTTCAGCGTTCCTTCTGCGCGAGGCGCAGCAGGTGGTCGGCGAGCGCCTGGCCGCCGGCCGGGTCGCGGGAGATGAGCAGCAGGGTGTCGTCGCCCGCGATCGTGCCGAGGATCGCGTGGAGTTCGGCCTGGTCGATGGCCGACGCGAGGAACTGGGCGGCGCCCGGCGGCGTACGGAGCACCACCAGGTTGGCCGAGGCCTCGGCGGAGATCAGCAGTTCGCCGGAGAGGCGCCGCATGCGCTCCTCCTTGGCGGACTCGCCGAGCGGTGCCTGCGGGGTGCGGAAGCCGCCCTCGCTGGGCACCGCGTAGATGAGTTCGCCTCCGGTGTTGCGGATCTTCACCGCGCCGAGCTCGTCGAGGTCGCGGCTGAGCGTCGCCTGGGTGACGCTCAGTCCGTCGTCGGCGAGGAGCTTGGCGAGCTGGCTCTGCGAGCGCACCGGCTGCCGGTTGAGGATGTCGACGATCCTGCGGTGGCGTGCGGTGCGGGTCTGCGGAACGGACGGCCCGCCGTGCTCGGGTTCCTGCGCGTCGGTCATCGTCGTCTCATTCTCCGGTTCGTCCTTGCCCGTTCGCCTCGTCCAGGACGCCGGGCAGGGCCCGGAGGAAGGCGTCCACCTCCGCGTCTGCGATGACGAGCGCCGGCATGAGCCGTACGACATCGGGGGCGGGCGCGTTCACCAGGAGGCCGGCGTCCTGAGCCGCCTGCTGCACCTGGGGTGCGAGGGACTCGGTGAGCACGATACCCAGCAGGAGGCCGGAGCCACGGACATGGGAGACCAGCGGGTGGCCCAGGCCCTCGATTCCGTCGCGCAGCTTCTCGCCCAGCCGCTTCACCTCGTCGAGGGCGCCGTCGGCGCCGAGGGTGTCCAGGACGGCGAGTCCGGCGGCGCAGGCGACGGGGTTGCCGCCGAAGGTGGTGCCGTGGTGGCCGGGCGCGAAGAGCTCCGCGGCCTTGCCGAAGGCGACGGTGGCGCCGATCGGGAGGCCGCCGCCGAGGCCCTTGGCGAGGGTGACGACATCGGGCTCGACGGCGGCGTGGGCCTGGTGCTCGAACCAGGTGCCGCACCGGCCGATGCCGGTCTGGACCTCGTCGAGGACGAGCAGGGTGCCGGTGGCGCGGGTGATCTCGCGGGCGGCGGTCAGATAGCCGGCGGGCGGCACGACGACGCCGTTCTCGCCCTGGATGGGCTCGATGATCACGAACGCCGTCTCCTCGGTGACCGCGGCGCGCAGGGCCTCGACGTCGCCGTACGGGACGTGGGTGACGTCGCCGGGCAGCGGCAGGAACGGGGTCTGCTTGCCGGGCTGGCCGGTGAGCGCGAGGGAGCCCATGGTGCGGCCGTGGAAGCCGCCGGTGGTGGCGACCATGTGGGACCGGCCGGTGAGCCGGCCGATCTTGAAGACGGCCTCGTTGGCCTCGGCGCCGGAGTTGCAGAAGAAGACCTTGCCGGGCCGGCCGAAGAGCTGGAGGAGCCGCTCGGCGAGGGCGACCGGGGGTTCGGCGACGAAGAGGTTGGAGACGTGGCCGAGGGACGCGATCTGCCGCGACACGGCCTCGACGACGGCCGGGTGGGCGTGGCCGAGGGCGTTGACGGCGATGCCGCCGACGAAGTCGAGGTACTCCTTGCCGTCGGCGTCCCAGACCTTGGCGCCCTCGCCGCGGACCAGCGGCAGCCGGGGGGTGCCGTAGTTGTCCATCAGCGAGCCCTGCCACCGCTGGGTCAGGTCCTGGTTGCCGCTCATGCTTCTTCCCCCTGAACGCTCTGGTCGTCGGGCACGACCATGGTGCCGATGCCCTCGTCGGTGAAGATCTCCAGCAGGATGGAGTGCTGGACCCGCCCGTCGATCACGCGGGCGGTGGTGACGCCGTTGCGCACGGCGTGCAGACAGCCCTCCATCTTGGGGACCATGCCGCTGGAGAGGTCGGGCAGCAGCTTCTCCAGCTGGCTCGCGGTGAGCCGGCTGATGACCTCGTCGCTGTTCGGCCAGTCCTCGTACAGGCCCTCGACGTCGGTGAGGACCATCAGCGTCTCGGCGCCCAGCGCCGCAGCGAGTGCCGCAGCCGCCGTATCAGCATTGACGTTGTAGACATGTCCGTCGTCCTGGGAGCGGGCGATCGAGGAGACGACGGGGATGCGCCCGTCGGCGAGCAGCGCCTCGATCGCGCCGGTGTCGATGTGGGTGATCTCGCCGACCCGCCCGATGTCGACGGCCTCGCCGTCGATCTCCGGCAGGTGCTTGGTGGCGGTGATGGTGTGGGCGTCCTCGCCGGTCATTCCGACGGCGAGCGGACCGTGCTCGTTGAGCAGGTTGACGAGCTCCCGCTGGACCTGGCCGGCGAGCACCATCCGTACGACGTCCATGGCGTCCTCGGTGGTGACCCTGAGGCCCGCCTTGAACTCGCTGACGATGCCGTGCTTGTCGAGGGCGGCGCTGATCTGCGGGCCGCCGCCGTGCACGACGACCGGCCGGAGGCCGGCGTGGTGCAGGAAGACGACGTCCTGGGCGAAGGCGGCCTTCAGCTCCTCGTCGATCATGGCGTTGCCGCCGAACTTGATGACGACGGTCTTGCCGCGGTGGCGGGTGAGCCAGGGCAGGGCCTCGATGAGGATCTGGGCCTTGGGGAGCGCGGTGTGCTTCCGCGTGCCGTTGCTCATGACGAGTACGCGCTGTTCTCGTGGACGTAGTCGGCGGTGAGGTCGTTGGCCCAGATGACGGCGGTCTCGGCGCCGGCGGCGAGGTCGGCGGTGATGACGACCTCCCGGTAGCGCATGTCGACGAGCTCGCGGTCCTCGCCGACGGAGCCGTTCTTGCAGACCCAGACGCCGTTGATGGCGACGTTGAGCTGGTCGGGGTCGAAGGCGGCGGCGGTGGTGCCGATGGCGGAGAGCACCCGGCCCCAGTTGGGGTCCTCGCCGTGGATGGCGCACTTGAGGAGGTTGTTACGGGCGATGGACCGGCCGACCTCGACGGCGTCGTCCTCGGTGGCCGCGTTGATCACCTCGATCCGGATGTCCTTGCTGGCGCCCTCGGCGTCGCCGATGAGCTGGCGGGCGAGGTCGGCGCAGACCTCCTGGACGGCCGCGGCGAACTCGTCCTGGGCCGGGGTGACGCCGGCGGCGCCGGAGGCCAGCAGCAGCACGGTGTCGTTGGTGGACATGCAGCCGTCGGAGTCGACCCGGTCGAAGGTGAGCCGGGTGGAGTGGCGCAGGGCGGCGTCGAGGCCGGCGGCGTCGACGTCGGCGTCGGTCGTGAGGACGACGAGCATGGTGGCGAGGCCGGGGGCGAGCATGCCCGCGCCCTTGGCCATGCCGCCGACCGTCCAGCCGTCCCGCGTGGCGACGGCGGTCTTGTGGACGGTGTCGGTGGTCTTGATGGCGATGGCGGCCTTCTCGCCGCCGTGCTCGGAGAGTTCGGCCGCGGCCCGCTCGACGCCGGGCAGCAGCTTGTCCATGGGCAGCAGCACGCCGATGAGCCCGGTGGAGGCGACGGCGACGTCACCGGCGCCGGTCTCCCGGCCGGCCTTGGTGAGGACCTCGGCGACCTTCTCGGCGGTGGCGTGGGTGTCCTGGAAGCCCTGCGGGCCGGTGCAGGCGTTGGCGCCGCCGGAGTTGAGGACGACGGCGGTCAGCTCGCCGTCGGCGAGGACCTGCTGCGACCACAGGACCGGGGCGGCCTTGACGCGGTTGGAGGTGAAGACTCCCGCGGCGGCGCGGCGCGGCCCGGTGTTGACCACGAGGGCCAGGTCCGGGTTGCCGTTCTGCTTGATCCCGGCCGCGATGCCCGCGGCCGTGAATCCCTTCGCTGCGGTGACGCTCATGGAGCGACTCCAATCGTGGAGAGTCCGGTCGTCTCGGGAAGCCCGAGGGCGATGTTCATGCTCTGCACCGCTCCGCCGGCGGTGCCCTTGGCGAGGTTGTCGATGGCGCTGATCGCGATGATCCGGTTCGCGGCCGGGTCGTGCGCGACCTGCACGTGAACGGCGTTGGAACCGTAGACGGAGGCCGTGGCGGGCCACTGCCCCTCGGGGAGGAGGTGGACGAAGGGCTCGTCCGCGTAGGCCTTCTCGTACGCGGCGCGCACGGCCTCGGCGGTGACCCCCGGCTTGGCGGTGGCCGAGCAGGTGGCGAGGATGCCGCGGGGCATCGGCGCGAGGGTGGGCGTGAAGGAGACGGTGACCCGCTCCCCGGCCGCCGCGCTGAGGTTCTGGATCATCTCGGGGGTGTGCCGGTGACCGCCGCCGACGCCGTACGGGGACATGTTGCCCATGGTCTCGCTGCCGAGCAGGTGCGGCTTGGCGGCCTTGCCGGCGCCGGAGGTGCCGGAGGCGGCGACGATCACGGCCTCGGTCTCGGCGAGCCCGGCTCCGTACGCCGGGAAGAGGGCGAGGGAGACGGCGGTGGGGTAGCAGCCGGGCACCGCAATGCGCTTGGACCCCTCCAGCGCGGCGCGGGCGCCCGGCAGTTCGGGCAGGCCGTACGGCCAGGTGCCGGCGTGCGGGGAGCCGTAGAAGGCCTCCCAGTCGGCCGGGTCCTTCAGCCGGAAGTCGGCGCCCATGTCGACCACGAGGGTGTCGGGCCCGAGCTGCTCGGCGACGGCGGCGGACTGCCCGTGCGGCAGGGCGAGGAACACGACGTCGTGGCCGGCGAGGGCCTCCGGGGTGGTCTCGGTGAGCACCCGGTCGGCGAGCGGCAGCAGATGCGGCTGGAGCCCGCCGAGTCGCTGCCCGGCGTTGGAGTGCCCGGTCAGGGTGCCGATCTCGACCTCGGGGTGGGCGAGGAGAAGGCGCAGGAGCTCTCCGCCCGCGTATCCGCTCGCGCCCGCGACTGCTGCTCGTACCGTCATCGAAACCCTCCTCATGGATGGCATGACTATACGTGGGTCCGCAGTTTTATGCAACGAGGTGGTGGGAGGGGCGGCCGCGTCAGCGCGGGGCGAGGACGCGGAGCTCGTGGCCCTCCGGGTCGGCGAGGTGCGTCCGGCCGAGGTCGGTGGCGAGGTCGGTGGCGAGGTCGGTGGCGAGGTCGGTGGCGCCGAGGGTCCGGAGACGGGCCGTCTCCGCCGCGCTGTCGTCGCCGGGGTACGGCAGGAGGTCGAGGCGCACGCGGTCGGGCACGGGCGGCACGGCGTGCGCGCCCGGCACACGCAGGAACTCCAGGTACGGGCCGGTGCCGGCCGGGGAGCGGAACCGCGCGAGGTCGCCGCTCACCTCGTGCGGCGTCCAGTCGATCGCCGCGCCCCAGAACCGGGCCATGGCCCGCGGATCCGCGCAGTCGACCACGACGGCGGCGATCGGCCCCGTGTCCCGGTACACCTCGCGGGGCTCCAGAACGCAGAACTCGTTCCCCTCGGGATCGGCGAGCACCACCCAGGGCACCTCGCCCTGCCCCAGGTCGACGGGCGTGGCGCCGAGATCCCTCAGACGGGTGACCAGCTCGGCCTGATGGGCCGGGGAGGCGGTGGCGAGGTCGAGGTGCGTGCGGTTCTTGACGGCCGTCTTGCCGTCCGGGACGGGGACGACGCCGATCCCGAGGCCGGAGCCGGCCGGCCCGATGCAGGTCGCCGTCCCCGTGTCGTACGTGCCGTACGTGTTGTGCGCGTCGTACGTGTTGTGCGCGTCGTACGCGACCCAGCCGAGCGCCTCCGCCCAGAACCGGCCGACGGCCCGGGCGTCGAGGGCCTTGATGTTCACCTGGACGGGGCGCAGTGGCATGACGGCGATCCTAGGCGCGTGCGCGTGTCGTGGATCGGAGGCGGACGCCTGCGGCGGGCGGCGCTGGGGAGGCCTCCGGCCGTGCGGAGGCGGAGGCGGTGGGCGCTCCCGGGCCCTGGCAGAGCCGAGGACGTCGAGGCCTGGCGGGGCCCGGCGGGGCCGAGGGCATCGGGGCCTCCCCTGCCGCCAGAACCGAGGGGGCGAGGCTCCCCAGGAGCGGCAGGGCCGAGGGCGTCGGGCTCCCACTGCCGCCAGAGCTGAGGAGGGCGAGCCCACCAGGACCGGCAGGGCCTGGGGCGTCCGGGCCTCCCCGGGCCCGGCGGGGCCGAGGGCATCGGGGCCTCCCCTGCCGCCAGAGCTGAGGGCGGTGGGACTTTCCAGGACCGGCGGGGCCGAAGGTATCGGGGCTCCCCACTGCCACCAGAGCCGAGAGGGCGAGGCCCGCCAGGACCGCCAGGACCGAGGACATCGGGCCTCCCAGGACCACCAGAGCCGAGACGGGCGAGGCTTCCCCAGGACCGGCAGGGCCGAGGGCGTCCGGGCTCCCACTGCCGCCAGAGCTGAGGAGGGCGAGGCCCGCCAGGACCGGCAGGGCCGAGGGCGTTCCGGCCTCCCCGGCCCCGGCGGGGCCGAGGGCATCGGGGCCTCCCAGGCCCGACAAGGCCGGGGGCGGTGGGGCCTCCCCGGGCCCGCCAGGACCGAGGACGTCGGGGCTTCCCAGGCCCGGCAAGGCCGAGGCATCGAGGCTCCCCACCGCCGCCAGAGCCGTGGGGGCGGGGCCTCCCCGGGCCGTCGGGGCATGTCCTGGGCCCTCGCCCGTGCGTACGGCGGACCACTGTCGGTCACCGCCGGCGAGTACCGGCTCGGGGACGTACGCCATGTGACGGCGGACTTGTCCCGCCTGCGCCGGGAGCTCGGCTGGACGGCGCAGCGTACGCCGAGCTGCGCCAGCAGGCCGGGCCGGGCCCGTACGGTACGGGCGGCTTCGCCGGTGGCACCCCTGCCCTGGCGAACTCCGGGGGAGTCGCCGACCGGGGCGGGCCCGGCGGCTCAGTCCGGCTGCGGCGCGGCCGCGAGGCGGCGCAGGGCGGCTCGGGCGGGCGGGCCCCAGGTGGGTTTGCCGCCGGGGCGGCCCAGGTCGCCGGCCTCGCCGATGAAGACGCCGCCGAGGGCGCGGTGCACCGCCCAGCCACGGGCGCGGCGCAGGGTGGCGGTGTCCGGGGCCGGGCGGTAGGCGGCGTGGCAGCGGTCGGCGGCGCCGTCCGGCAGCAGGTTCCACGCGGCGGCGAGGTCGCAGGCCGGATCGCCCGCGCAGAGGTCGCCGAAGTCGATGACGCCGCAGAGGGTGCCGTCGGCGGTGAGGACGTTGGCCGGGTGCAGGTCGCCGTGGATCCACATCGGCGGACCGTCCCACGCGGGGGCGGCCAGTGCGTCCTCCCAGACCGCGCGGACGGCGTCCGGGTCGGGAATCAGCCCCCGCTCGGTAGCGGCGCCGAGACCTTCGGCGACCTGCTCGGCGATCCCGTCCAGCGGGCCGCCGCGGCCCCGCCCGGCCGGCGCCCCGGCGGGAGCGGGCCGGTGAAGCGCCGTCAGGAACGCCGCCAGGGCCTCGGCCGACTCCGCCCCGCGCGTGACCGCGACGGGGACACGGTCGGCCGGCTCCCCCGGCACCCAGGTGGTCACGATCCACGGCCGCGGGAACCGCCCGGAGGGCTCCCCGATCCGCTGCGGCACGGGCACCGGCAGCGGGAGCCCGGGGGCGAGTCCGGGCAGCCAGGCGTGTTCCTTGCGCAGCAGCGCGTCCGCGGACTCCGTCGCCCAGGGCAGCCGAACGGCCAGATCGTCGCCGAGCCGCCAGAGTTGGTTGTCCCAGCCGCGTGCGCCGAGGCGTAACGGACGGTCGGCCAGGTCGGGATGCTGCTCGCGCAGCAGGTTGCGGATCAGCTCCGCGGTGATCTCGATCTCGGGCTCGGTCTCGGGCTCGGTCTCGGCGTGGGTCATGAGGAGCCACCGTAGCCGCGCGTCGGGCGCGGAAGGTCCGCCTCTTGTCACAACCGGGCGCCCCGCCTCGTCACCCCTGTGCCCCTGCACATGAAGCGAGGACGGACGATGGACGAGGAGACCTTCCTGAGCGCGTGCTTCGACGCGTACGAGGAGCGGTTGCGCGAGGTCGCCCGAGGGGTGCTCGGGCCGTACGGGGACGTGGAGGCGGCGCTCGCGGAGGCGCGGGGGCGGATCAGGGAGGGCGGGGCCGGGGTCGAGGCGTGGCTGACGACCCTGGTGGCGCATACCTGCGCGCGGCGAACGGCCGCGGGTGGCGGGCCGCGCCGGGCCGGGGACGGGGATCCGGCGCGGGAACGGACCGTGGTCGAGGTCTTCCTGGCCGCGCTGCGAATGCGCGATCCGCGGGCGCTCGCCGCCGTGCTCGACCCGGAGGCGGTGGCCCGCTCGGCGCACGGCACCGTGCACGGCGCGCCGGCCGTCGCCGAGGGAGCCGCCGCCGCGTTCGCCCGGCGGACCGGTCAGGTGGTGCGGCCCGCACTGGTCGGCGGGTCGCTCGGCGCGGTCGCCATGGCCGGCGGCCGAGCGGTGGCAGCGGTGGCGTTCACCGTGCGCGCGGGACGGATCGCCGCCCTCGACATCACCCTCGGCGAGGAGCGGGTCCGGGACCTCAGCCTGGTCTACCCGGACCGCTGAGCGGCGGCGCGATCACGTCGCCGGGCCCGCACCACCAAGGCGGAGGCCGCCAGGCCGGGGCCTCCGACCCGGCCTCCGACCGAGGGCCACCGACCCGGGCGACGGCTCGTGTGCGCCGGACCCGCACCGCCAGGCCCCCACCGCCACGCCCCGGACCGCCAAGGCCGGGGCCACCGACCCGCGCAACGCCTCACCCGCGCCCGGCCGGGACCACCCGGCCGGGACCACCCGGCCGGGACCACCTGGCCGGGGCCGCCAAGCCGCACGGTCAGGCCGGCCGCCGGCCGCCGGGCCCGCACCCGCGCCCGCACCGGCCCACCGTCCGCCCGCCGCTTCGCCGCGCCCGCGGCGATATTCAGGTGCGGCCGCCCGCCCCCTCCCGTACCGTCATCGACATGTCTACGCCCCGCATCTCCTAGCTCCAGGACCCGCTTCCACGTCACCCGTGTGTCCTTGAGCCAGTTGAGCTTGTTCGGAGCGTATTTCCCATGATCACCGTTCGTGGTGTCGACGTGCGCGTCGGCGCCCGTCTCCTCCTGTCCGGCGTCTCCTGCCACATCGCGCCCGGCGACCGCGTCGGGCTCGTCGGCCGCAACGGCGCCGGCAAGACGACCCTTCTCCACACCCTGGCCGGGCTGCGCGCGCCGGCCGCCGGCAGCGTGGTGCGTACCGGCCCGGTGGCGCATCTGGCGCAGGATTCCCGCGCCGCCGACCCCGA
This sequence comes from Streptomyces sp. SKN60, assembly GCF_026236535.1. Classification (GTDB taxonomy): domain Bacteria; phylum Actinomycetota; class Actinomycetes; order Streptomycetales; family Streptomycetaceae; genus Streptomyces. The sequence goes on from NZ_JAHTMW010000010.1 coordinate 66,932, forward strand.
CGTGAGCGTCACCGACCGGATCCTGTCGGCGCGGGGCATGGACGTGGCCGTGCGGCGGCTGCGTGAGGCCGCCGATGGGCTCGCCGAGCGGGCCGACGAGCGGCCCATGGACGCGTATGTGCGCGCCGAGGCCGCGTTCGAGGCGTGCGGCGGGTACGCGGCGGAGGCCGAGGCGGCGCGGGTCGCGGCCGGGCTGGGGCTGCCCGGTGAGGCGTTGGCGCGGCCGGTCGGCACGCTGTCCGGTGGGCAGAGGCGGCGGGTCGAGCTGGCGCGGATCCTGTTCGCCGGGCACGGCCGCGAGGGCACTCTGCTGCTCGACGAGCCGACCAATCACCTCGACGCGGACTCGGTCGGCTGGCTGCGCGGCCATCTCGCCGCCCACCAGGGCGGTCTGGTGGTCATCAGCCACGACCTCGACCTGATCGAGGCCACCGTGAACCGGGTGTTCCACCTCGACCCGCAGCGCGCCACGATCGACGTCCACAACACCGGCTGGGCCGCGTATCTGGTCCAGCGCGCGGCCGACGAGCGGCGCCGCACCCGCGAGCGGGCCAACGCCGAACGCAAGGCGGCGGCGCTGCACGCGCAGGCGGACAAGATGAAGGCCCGGACCTCGACCTCGGTCACCGCCCGCAGCATGGCGCGCCGCGCCGACCGGATCCTGGACGGCCTGGAGACCGTGCGGCGCACCGAGCAGGTGGCGCGGATCCGGCTGCCGGAACCCGCGCCCTGCGGCCGTACACCGCTCGGCGCGGTCTCCCTCGCCAAGGGGTACGGGGGCGGGCGCCGGGTGCTCGACGGGGTGGACCTCGCCGTGGACCGGGGCAGCCGCATGGTCGTGCTCGGGCTGAACGGCGCCGGCAAGACGACGCTGCTGCGGCTGCTCGCCGGGCGGGAGACACCGGACGCGGGCCGTGTCGTGCACGGCCACGGGCTGCGGATCGGCTACTTCGCGCAGGAGCACGAGACCCTCGACCCGGACCGCACGGTCCGGGAGAACCTGGCCGCGGCCGCGCCGCACCTCACCGACGGGGAGGTGCGGCGGGTGCTCGGCGCGTTCCTGTTCCGCGGCGACGACGCCGACAAGCCGGCCGGGGTCCTCTCGGGCGGCGAGAAGACCCGGCTCGCGCTCGCGGGTCTGGTCCACTCGGGTGCGAACGTGCTGCTGCTCGACGAGCCGACGAACAACCTCGACCCGGCCTCCCGGGACGAGGTGCTCGCCGCCGTCGGCACGTACCCGGGCGCGATCGTCATGGTGACCCACGACGAGGGCGCGATCGACGCGCTGCGCCCGGAGCGGGTGCTGCTCCTGCCCGACGCGGAGGAGGACCTGTGGAACGAGGGCTACCGGGAGCTGGTGTCCCTCGCCTGAGCCGCCCGCTTCACGGCCCTCAGCACCACGAACTTCGGGTCGCTCGCGACCAGTTCGCTGTTGCCGAAGATCCGGCGCAGGGTGACGTGGTAGCCGAGGTGCCGGTTGCCGACCACCCACAGCTCCCCGCCGGGCCGCAGCGCCCGGCGGGCGTCGGTGAACATCCGGCGGGCGGTGCGGTCGGTGGTGGCCTGGTGGCTGTGGAACGGCGGGTTGTTGAGCACCAGGTCCACCGAACCGGCGGCGGCCTCGGCGAGCCCGTCGCCCACGGTGAACTCCGCCTTGCGGTCCTCGCCCGCGTGGGTGCGGAAGTTCTCCTCGGCGGAGGCCACGGCCTGGTACGACTCGTCGGTGAAGAGGAGTTCGGCCTCGGGCTCGGCGAGCGCGACGGCCAGGCCGACGACGCCGTTGCCGCAGCCGAGGTCGACCACGCGGGCGGCGCCGAGGCCGGTCGGCAGGTGCTGGAGGAGGAAGCGGGTGCCGATGTCGAGGCGGTCGGCGCAGAAGACGCCGGCCTGGTTGACGACGGTGCGGCCCGCGAGCCCGGCGGGGGCGTCGGCGGGCAGCGCGTAGCGGTACGGCCAGGGGTTCGCGTCCCGTACGAGATCCGCGCCCGCCGGGCCCGCGCCCGTAGCGCCCGCGCCCGCCGCGTGCGCGTCCGGCGTCGTGTGGATGAGCCGGGCCTTCTTCACGGCCAGCGAGGTCCGGGTGGTGCCCAGGATCCGCTCGAACAGCGCGAGCGTCGAGGTGTGGATCTCCTTCACCATGCCGGTGCCGACGATCACCGTGTGCTCGTGCACCGCGGGCGCGAGCCGGTGCAGCTGGTCCTCAAGCAGCGCGAGGCTCTTCGGGACGCGGACGAGCAGCACGTCGATCCGCTCGGGCGGCGGGTCCTGGGTGGTGAGCAGGGTGACCGCGTCGGGGGCGGCCCCGGAGCGGGCCAGGTTCTCGGCGGTGGCGGTGCGCCCCAGGTACGAGTCGGAGATCTGCACCAGTGCGCCGGTGCCGGTACGGGCGGCGGCGAGCGCGGTCACCAGGGCGCCCCACCGGTCGCCGACGACGGCGACGGTCCCGGACAGGTCGGTGCCCGTCTCGGCGAGGTGCCCGAGCAGGTACTCGTCGGCGGCGTCCCAGGCGCGCAGCGGGTCGCGCGGGTCGGCGGGGAAACGGGTGAGCGGGAAGGTGCCCCAGGACGTGGTCAGACGGTTCATCGTGCCCACCAGGCTAGCCGGTCGCGCCCGCTCTCCCTTCCCGACGACCTCCCCGGCGACCTTCCCGGCGACCTTCCCGGCGACGCCTACGACATCGCGGCCGCCAGCTCCAGGTGCCAGGCCCCGGGGCGCCCGGTCAGGGTGACCGTCGACAGGGGCCGGGCGTCCACGTTCCAGTACGTCGGGGGCGGGGCCTTCAGGGCGTAGACGAGGGCGGCCCGTACGACGGCGGGTTCGGCGACGGCGACGATCTCGCCGTCGGCGGCCGGGCGGGTGTCGAGCCAGCCGCCGACGCGGGTGATGAAGGACAGCAGGGTCTCGCCGCCGTGCGGGGCGGTGCGCGGGTCGGCGAGCCAGGCGTCGACAGCGGCCGGTTCGAGGGCGGCGACCTCGGCGAGGGTGAGTCCGCGCCAGCGGCCCATGTCGCAGTCGCGCAGGGCGGGCTGTGCGAGCGGGGCGTAGCCGAGGGCGGTGCCGGTGGCCCGGCTGCGGGCGGTGGGCGAGCAGTAGCGCAGCTCGGCCGCACCGAGCGGAACCAGCCGGGGCGCGGCGAGCTGCACCTCGTACCAGCCGGCCTCGTCGAGGGGCCGGTCGTCGTCGAAGCGCTCGGCGAGCAGTGAGGAGCTGCGTGCCGCCGCGACCAGCGTGACCCGAAGACCCATGGCCGCGATCGTGAGGCCGGTGGGCCCGCAGGTCAAGGGGTCATATGCCGGTTCGGCGGGGGCGGGTGCTCGGTGCGGTCCGAGAGCCGTCCACTTGTCCGGATTCTCCGGTGGCGTGAAACCGACCGTCTCGTGGACGCCGTGCGCGTCGGAGGTGCCGCGGGCGGTACCGCGGGCGGGGCGCCCCCGCCGCTCCCTCGGCCCCGTCCGGCCCTCACGCCCCCGACAGTTCCCGGCCGGCGGCCTCGTCGACGGCGGCGCGCAGCCGCCGCACCCCCTCGACGATCTCCGTCGGGCCCGCGACACCCGCGAAACTCAGCCGGATGTGCCCGGCGGGCGGCTCGGCGCAGAAGTACGGGCGGCCGGGGGCGACCGCGACCCCGGCGCGCAGCGCGGCGGGCAGCAGGGCGGTCTCGGGGAGGGTGTCGGGCAGCCGCAGCCACAGGTGGTAGCCGCCGGACGGGACGTGCGGCAGGGCGAGTTCGGGCAGGTGCAGTCCGAGCGCGCCGGTCATGGTGTCCCGGCGGTGCTTCAACTCCTCGGAGACGGCCCGCAGATGCCGGTTCCAGGCCGGGGAGCCGACGAGTTCGAGCGCCGCCTCCTGCAGCGGGCGGGGTACGAAGAAGCTGTCGACGACCTGGATGGCGCGGAGGCGTTCGAGGACCGGGCCGCGCGCGGCGAGGGCGCCCACCCGGAGGCTGGCCGAGGTGACCTTGGTGAGCGAGCAGACGTGGACGACGACGCCGTCGGGGTCGTCGGCGGCGAGCGTGGGCGGCAGCGGCGCGGCGTCGGCGTGGACCAGGCGGCGGGCGAAGTCGTCCTCGATCACGAAGGCGCCGGCGGCCCGGGCGGTCCGGACGACGGCGGTGCGGCGTTCGGCGGACAGGGCGCCGCCGGTGGGGTTCTGGAACAGCGGCTGGCAGACCAGGACGCGGGCGCCGGTGGCGCCGAAGGCGGCTTCGAGGAGGTCGGGGCGGATGCCGTCGGCGTCGGTGGGCACCGGGACCGGGCGCAGTCCGGCGGCGCGCGCGGCGGCCAGCATGCCGGGGTAGGTGGGCGATTCGACGAGCACGGGGGTGCCGGGCGCGGCGAGGGCGCGCAGCGCGGTGGTGAGGGCGGACTGGCCGCCGGCGGTGACCAGGACCTCGGCGGCGGTGACGCCGCCGCCGATCTCGCGGGCGAACCAGGCGCGCAGTTCGGGCAGTCCGTCGGTGGGCGGGCGGCCCCAGGCGCCGGGGCGGCGGCCGGCCCGGGCGAGGGCGCCGGCGAGGGCCCGCTCGGGCTGGAGGGCGGGGTGGAGGTAGCCGCCGTTGAACTCGACGACGCCGGGCGGGGGCGCGGCGAGGGTGACGAGGACGCCGGAGGCGTCGACGGCGCGCGGCACGAGGTCGGTGGCGCCGTCGGCGCTGAGCGCGAGCTCCTGCCAGGAGGTGTCGCCGGTGGCGGGGGCGGCGGGGCGCGGCTCGGCGCGGTAGGCGCCGGCGCCGGGCCGGGTGACGACGAGGCCCTCGGCGGCGAGCTGGGCGAGGGCGCGGGTGACGGTCACCGGGGAGACGCGGTAGCGCTCGACGAGAGCGCGGCTCGACGGCAGCTTCTCTCCGGGTGAGTAGCGGTTCAGCTCCGCTTTCAGGGATCCCGCCAGTTCGGCGACACTGCTACGCTCGTGCATGAGAGCACAGAATAGCGCTACTGGATCGAGCACGATAGCGGTCACCGCTACCCGACCGGCCGCCGCAGGGGACTCGGGGACCCGCACCGACTCCCGCACCGGCACCCTCCTCGCCGCGCTCGGCGTGCTCGCCTTCTCGCTCACCTTCCCGTCCACCGTCTGGGGCCTGGAGAGCTTCGGCCCCTGGTCGCTCGTCGCCGTCCGCTCGGTGCTCGCCGCGCTGATCGCGGGGGCCTTCCTGCTCGCCGGCCGGGTGCCGCTGCCGGACCGGCGCCACTGGGCCGGGCTCGCGGTCGTCGCGGGCGGCGTGGTCGTCGGCTTCCCGCTGCTCACCACGCTGGCCCTGCGGACCTCCACCACCTCGCACGCCGCGGTCGTGGTGGGGCTGCTGCCGCTGACCACCGCGACCTTCGCCGCGATCCGTACCGGCCGCCGCCCGTCCCGTACCTTCTGGATCGCGGCCGTCGCCGGAGCCGTCGTGGTCCTCGCCTTCACCGTGCAGCAGAGCGGCGGCGCCCTGTCCGCCGGCGACCTCTACCTCTTCGGCGCGCTGCTCGTGTGCGCAGCCGGATACACCGAGGGCGGGCGGCTCGCCGGCCTGATGCCGGGCTGGCAGGTGGTCGGCTGGGCGCTGGTCCTGTGCCTGCCGCTGATGACGGCCGGCGCGGCCGTGGCGCTCACGTACGAGCCGGTGCGCCTCACCGCGCACGGCGTCGCGGGTCTCGTCTGGGTGGCGGCCGGCTCGACCTTCTTCGGCCTGTACGTCTGGTACCGCGGCATGGCTCGGATCGGCATCCCGCGCGCCAGCCAGCTCCAGCTCGCCCAGCCGCTGCTCACCCTCTTCTGGTCGGTGACCGTGCTCGGCGAGGACCTGGCCCCGGCCGCCCCGATCGCCGCCGTCGGCGTGCTGGTCTGCATCGCCGTGACCCAGCGGGCGAAGAGCTGAGACGCAGGTCACAATGGCAGACGTAGACTCCGAGTAGGGCAGCCCCAGCCGCGAACGCCAGGAGGAACCGATGCGTGCGTCCAAGGGCGACAAGCTGGTCGTGCACGGCCGTACGGTCGGACAGCACGAGCGAACGGCCGAAGTCGTTCAGGTCATGGGCGAGAACGGCAACCCCCCGTTCCGCGTGAAGTTCGACGACGACGGCCACGAGGCCGTGATGTCGCCGGGCCCCGACACCACCGTCCGCCACCGCCCGGAGCCCGGGGGCCAGTGAGCCCCCGGCCCCGGGGCCACGGGAAACAGAGCGGTTCAGGGTGAGGCGTCGAGGACGGCGGTGAGCGCGCCCAGCGGGTCCTTCGCGGCCTCCCGGGCCGCGAAGTAGACATGCCCGCCGACGTTCTCGTACGAGCGGGCGAGCCGCACATGCCGGACCAGCTCGCGCGGGTCCCGCCAGGCCGCCGGCTGCGCCGGGTCCCCCACCTTGTACAGCGCCTCGCCGATGTACAGCCGCACGCCGGTGCCGCGCACGGCCCCGTCCCACCAGCGCACCAGCTCGGCGTAGTCGGCGGACCGGAAGCCGATGTTCCAGTAGAGCTGCGGGACCGCGTAGTCGATCCAGCGCTCCCGGATCCAGCGCCTGCTGTCCGCGTACAGGTCGTCGTAGGTCTGCACGCCCCCGCTGGTGGCGGAGCCGGCCGGGTCGGTCGACGCGTGCCGCCAGATGCCGAAGGGGCTGATGCCGAAGGCCACCTCCGGCTTCACCGCCCTGATCCGGGCCGCCATCTCGGAGACCAGGAGATCGGTGTTGTTCCGCCGCCAGGCCGCCCGGTCGGCGAAGCCCGTCCCGTACCGCGCGAAGGCCGCGTCGTCGTCGACGGCCTGCCCGGCCACCGGATACGGATAGAAGTAGTCGTCCCAGTGCAGCGCGTCGATGTCGTAGCGGCGTACGGCGTCGAGCATGGCGTCCTGGACGTGCCGCCGGACCTCGGGCAGGCCCGGGTTGTAGAGCATCCGCCCGTCGTGGACGAGCGCCCACTCGGGGTGCCGGCGCACCGGGTGGTCCGGTGCGAGCCTCCGCGGGTCGGCGTGGCCCGCCACCCGGTACGGATTGCACCAGGCGTGCAGCTCCAGGCCGCGCGCGTGCGCCTCGTTCACCGCCGTGCCGAGCGGGTCCCAGCCGGGGTCCCGGCCCTGCACACCGGTGAGGCACTGCGCCCAGGGCTCGTACGGCGAGGGCCACAGGGCGTCGGCCGAGGGCCGGACCTGGAGCATGACCGCGGTCATCCGGCGCCGTACCGCGAGGTCGAGCCAGCCGACGAGCTCGGCGCGCTGCTCGGCGGCGGTGAGGCCGGGGCGGGACGGGAAGTCGCGGTTGGTGACGGTGGCGATCCACATGGCGCGGAACTCGCCGCCTTCCCTCCGCGACCGCGCGGGGCGGCCGGCGGCCTCCGCCGCCGTGGAGACGTCCCCGTCCCCGGACGGGAGACCGAGCGCGGTCAGAGCCGCACCCGCCATGAACCCTCTTCTACCGATCGGCGGCATTTGTCACCCCTCGCTATCGGATACGTCACAGCCCATCGGACAGCATGCCCACCCCAGAACGATCGATCATCGCGCGTGTCGGGAGTAACGTCGTGGAGTCGAGGCGGACGCGCACCGGAATCACACGGGCCCACCGCCGCCAGCAGAGAAGCGAAAGGCACGAGGTGACGGACTCCATGGCCGACATTGAGCGCATCGGAGTGGTCGGCTGCGGCCAGATGGGCGCGGGCATCGCCGAGGTGTGCGCCCGCAGCGGACTCGACGTGAAGGTCGCCGAGACCACCGGCGAGGCGCTGGAGATCGGCCGCACGCGGCTCTACAACTCGCTCGCGAAGGCCGCCGAACGCGGCAAGATCAGCGAGGAGGAGCGCGACGCGACGCTCGCGCGGCTCAGCTTCACGACCGACCTGGGCGAGTTCGCGGACCGCGATCTCGTCATCGAGGCCGTCGTCGAGAACGAGCAGGTCAAGACCGAGATCTTCCAGGTGCTCGACCAGGTGGTGACCCGGCCCGACGCCATCCTGGCCTCGAACACCTCCTCCATCCCGCTGGTGAAGCTGGCCGTGGCGACCTCCCGCCCCGACCACGTCATCGGCATCCACTTCTTCAACCCGGCTCCGGTGCAGAAGCTGGTCGAGCTGATCCCCGCCCTCACCACCTCCGAGGGCACGATCAGCCGGGCCCAGCTGTTCGCCGAGAAGACCCTCGGCAAGCACGCGATCCGCGCGCAGGACCGCTCCGGCTTCGTGGTGAACGCCCTGCTCGTGCCGTATCTGCTCTCCGCGATCCGGATGTTCGAGTCGGGCATCGCGAGCCGCGAGGACATCGACAACGGCATGGAGTTCGGCTGCGCCCACCCGATGGGCCCGCTGAAGCTGTCGGACCTGATCGGTCTGGACACGATCGCCTCGATCGCCGACTCGATGTACGCCGAGTACAAGGAGCCGCTGTACGCTGCTCCCCCGCTGCTGCAGCGCATGGTGGACGCGGGCCGCCTGGGCCGGAAGACCGGCTCGGGCTTCTATCCGTACTCCTGAGACCCCGGGAGTGCTCTGCCGGACGGCTCGTACACCGCACAGGTACGGGCCGTCCGGCGCTTTTTTCGCGGGCTCGTCCCTGCCTCGGCCGGGCCCGCCCCCGCCTCGGCCGGGCTCACCCCAGCCGCAGGTGGTGCAGGAGCAGCAGCCCGGCGGCCATGCCGGCGGCCGGGACCTCGCCGCGGGCGATCATGTCGGGCACGAGCTTGAGCGGCACCCATTCCAGGCGTGAGGACTCGAAGGCGTCCTGCGGCGGCCCGGTCCAGGTGGCCTCCTCGCTCCAGTAGAGGTGGTGGCGGGCGTCGGAGAGGCCGTTGGAGGGCTCCACGGTGAGCAGCGGGCGCAGCGGTCCGGGGCGCCAGCCGGTCTCCTCCTCCATCTCGCGGGCGGCGGCGGCCGCGAGGTCCTCGCCGTCCTCGACGACGCCGGCGGCGAGCTCCCAGCCCCAGCTGTCGGTGATGAAACGGTGGCGCCAGAGCAGCAGGACCTCGTCGGCGGCGTTGACGGCGGTCGCGGCGGCGACCGGGCGCAGCCGGATCAGATAGTGGTCGAGGCGGCGGCCGTCGGGGAGTTCGACGTCCGCGAGGTTGACCCGGAACCAGCGGTTCTCATACACGGGCTGTTCGTTCAGTTTCGTCCATTGCACGTTTTTGCCACCTTCCGACAGCCTTCGACAGGTCGGTGATTACTTGGTGGCAATATCGCAGGTGCGACCAGGTCGCAAGGACACGCTCACAGAGGCACGCGCAGCGCACTGTCGACGATCTCGGCCGCCCGGCGCGCATCCGCTCCCCCGCTCGCGAGCAACTGCTCGCGGACGAGCAGCAGCCGTTCCCGCAGCCGCCGCGACTCCATCCCCCGGGCCCGCTCGGTCATCTCCACCGCCGTGTCCGCGGCGCGGTCCGGCTCGCCCTGCCGCAGCTCGATCTGGCAGAGCATCGCGAGCCGGTGCACCCGGCCCCGGTCGTGGGCCGGGGTGCCGACGGCGGCGGCCGCGTGCTCGTGGGCCGCGGCCAGTTCGCCCAGACTGAGCAGGGCCTCCGCCACCTGCACGTTGACCAGGCCCGGCTGCACATAACCGGTCTCGGCCGGCTCGCTGCCCGGGCTGATCCGCTCCGCCTCGGCCTCCGCCCGCCGGATCCGGGCGAGCGCCGCGGCGCCGTCGCCGAGGTGCGCGTACGCCTTCGCCTGCATCGCCGTCAGATCGGCGGCGAGCGCCGGCGTGATCTCGTGGCGCGCCGAGCGCAGCGCCGCCTCCGCGAAGGCCACCGCCTGCCGGTACTCCCCCATGAACAGGCACTGGTTGACGAGCAGCGCCACCACATAGGCGCCGAGGCCGCGGTCGCCGCTCGCCTTGGCGAGCCGCAGCGCCTGGTGGAAGTAGCGCTGGGCCAGGCCCTGGGCGTCGGAGTCGTAGGCGCAGATCCCGGCCACCGCCACCAGACCGCCGGTCGCCCGGTGCAGCTGCCGGCCGAGCGCGTCGCCGTAACCGCCGCGCAGCAGCGGTGCGGTCTCCGTGGTGAGGAAGCCGACGATCCGGGCGCGGGTGGCCATGCCGCCGGCCTTGCGGTACATCTGCTCGTAGTGCGCCCGGGCCGCCGCCAGCATCGACACGTCGGCGGCCGAGACGCGGGTGCGGCCGGCCCGCGAGACATCGGCGTCCTCCGGCGGGTTCTCCCACTCCCACACCGGCATCACGGCGGGGTTGCCGGTCACGGCGGGCGCCCCTATGACGTGCGGGCGGCGCTGCTCGTCGGAACGCCACAGGGCGGTGGCCCGCTCGACGAAGCCGGCGAGCGGGGAGCCGGGCGCGGGCAGGACCGCGCCGGGTACGCCGAGGCCGATGTCGTCGAGGGTGACGGCGCGCTGCAGCCGCCCGGCGAGCACCTCGCAGATCAGGTCGGGCACCTGGCCGCGCGGCCGCTGGCCCTTCAACCAGCGGGCCACGGCGGTGTGTTCGTAGCGCAGGGCGAGCCCACGGGCGCGGCCCGCCTGGTTCACCCGGGCGGCGAAGCCGGCGTGGGAGATGCCCGCTTCGGCGAGCATCGCGTCGAGGAGGGTGTTGGGGTGCATGGGACCGCTCCGGTGATTCGGTGCGCTCAGACTAGGGCCTGTCCGGCGGATCAGGGTCGGACAGGCCGCGGCGTCTGGTGCGGTGGATGGCAAGGCGCCGGAGCGTCTCGATAGCGGAGCTATCGGGGCGCTTCGGCAACGCGGCCAGGTGCCGTGCCAGACGCCGCGGACCCGGCCATGATCCGCCGGACAGGCCCTAGGGGCCTGTCCGGCGGAACACGCCCCGGTACGGGCCGCTTTCACACGGGGTGTGAATGAAGTACTCGTTGTTCCGTTCCGTGCACGCTGTCGAAGTCGCCCCGGTACGGGTTGACTTGGCTCCCTCGCCGAAGGGCGAGGACCGGGCCGCCGGCTCCCCCTCGTACAGTGCGGTCGCCCGGTCCGCGCGCCGTCCGTGCTGCTGATCTGCCCGACACTCCGTGGCAGCGCGGGCGGCGCCGGCCACCCCGGCCCCTCTCAATGAGGGGAGGGCGTGGGCCGGGTACGGCGCAGCCCGGGTTCGGCGGGCTGCGCCGGTACCCGTACCCGGTCGTTGCGGACGGCGAGCAGGGCCACATCGTCGGCGAGACGGCCGCCCGTGTGCCGCAGCAGGGCGGTGTGCACCTGGCGTACGAGCTCCGCCGGGGCCTCCCGGGCCGCGCCGGCGAGCACCGCGGGCAGCGGGAAGAACCGGCCCCGGTGGTCCCGGGCCTCCTCGGCGCCGTCGGTGTGCAGCACCAGGGTCTCGCCGGGCAGCAGCCGGGGCGCGGCGTACGGCACGAGGTCGGAGGGCAGCGGGAACGAGCCGAGCGGGGGCAGCGGATCGCCGACGGGTACGGGCTCGACGCGCCGGCCGCCGATCCGGTACGGGCCGGGGTGGCCGCAGTCGAGGATCCGGAGCTCCCCGTCGGGCCCGATCTCCAGGAGCAGCAGGGTCGCGAACTCCTCGGCCACCGGATGCTCCTCGCGGGCCCGCTCGCACAGATGCCGCCCGAGCGCTCGCTCCAACCTCCGCAGCACGTCCGCGAGTTCGGCCTCGTCGTGGGCCGCCTCCCGGAAGCTCCCGAGCAGCGCGACCACCGTGCCGAGCGCGGCGAGCCCGTGCCCGCGCACGTCCCCGATCACGATCCGCACCCCGTACGGCGTGGCCACCGCCTCGTACAAATCCCCGCCCACCACCGCGCCCCGCGCGGCCGACAACTGCCCCGCCGCGACCGCGAGTCCGTCGATCCGCGCCGCCGGCGGCCGCAGCAGCACCTGCTGCGCTGCCTCGGCCACGGCCCGCACCCGCGCCAGCTCCCGCACGAGCCCGCCCCGCACCCCGAGCAGCAGCCCGATCCCGACGGTCAGGAACACCACACTGGTGGCCACCCGCATCGGCAGCCCCGGCTCCCGGGCCAGCGGACACCACACCCGCCACGCCACGGCCAGCCCGCCCCACACCACCGGAGCCACCAGCGGACCACTCCGCCTCAGCCGGGAGCCCTGGCCGACCACTCCCCAGTCACGGAACATCCACGGCCCTTCCCGAGGCCCGCCAGCGCCCGAAGACCCTGCGGCACACAGGCCCGCCCCTGTGACCGCGTCGATTCTCGCGACCCCCACCGCACCGGGGACACCCTCCCCGGGAGATCTCACCCGAAGGAGTGAGTAACCCTCGGGGTGTCCCGTACGGAAGTACGGGCGTACGGCACAGGGCGGGCGCACGGAAAGGGGCCCTGCCCCGGGTGTTCGCCCCGGGCAGGGCCCCTTCCGTGTCGCTCCTGCGATCAGGCGCCGCGCAGCACCGCGCCCGTGTGCTCCGACGCCGTGGCGACCGCGGCGTCGCGGGCGGCCGTGGCCTCGTCGACCGTCAGGGTGCGGTCGGGGGCGCGGAAGCGGAGGGCGTAGGCCAGGGACTTCTTGCCGGCGCCGATCTGGTCGCCGGTGTAGACGTCGAACAGGCGGATGGACTCCAGGAGTTCGCCCGCGCCGGCGGCCAGGTGGTGCTCGACCGTGGCGGCGGGGACGTCCTGGTCGACGACCAGGGCGACGTCCTGGGTGGCGACCGGGAAGGCCGAGATGCTCGGGGCCTTCAGGGGGCCCTCGCTCGCGCGCTCCAGGATGTCGAGGTCCAGCTCCATCGCACAGGTGCGGGCCGGGAGGCCGAGGGCCTTGACCACGCGGGGGTGGAGCTCGCCGGCGTGACCGGCCAGGACCTTCTCGCCGTCGATGACGACGTGGAAGGAGGCGCAGCGGCCCGGGTGCCACGGGGCGTGCTGGTCGGCGGCGATCAGCAGCTCCGTGCCGGACTCGGCGGCGACCAGACGCGCGGCCTGGATCGCGTCGGCCCAGTCGGCCGGGCGGCCCTTGCCCCACCAGCCGGCCTGCTCGCGGGAGCCGGCCAGGACGACCGCGGCGCGGCGCGGCTGCGCGGGCAGCGCGGCGTTGACCCGGGCGATGTCCTCGTCGGAGGGACGCCCGTCGACACCCAGGCGGACGGCCACGGCCGGCTGCCCCTCGGTGGGACGGAAGACCAGACCCGTCTCGAACAGCGCAAGGTCGTGGCTGCCGCGCCCGTCGTTGCGGCGCAGCGCGCCGAGCAGGCCCGGCAGCAGCGTCGTACGGAGCGCGGGCTCCTCGTCGGACAGCGGGTTGACCAGCTTGACCACCCGGCGGCGGGCGTCGTCCGCGTCCAGGCCGAGCTGGTCGAAGACCTGCTCGCCGATGAACGGGTAGTTCAGCGCCTCGACGTAGCCGGCGCCGGCCAGCGTGCGGCCCACCCGGCGGTGGACGCGCTGGCGCTCGGTCAGCCCGCGGCCGGCCGGGGGCTTCGGCAGCGTGGAGGGCAGGTTCTCGTAACCCTCCAGGCGGATGACCTCCTCGGCGAGGTCGTTCGGCACGTACAGGTCGGGACGCCACGACGGGACGGTGACGACGAGCTCGTCCTGCCCGTAGACGTCGCAGCCGATCTCCTGCAGGCGGCGGACGACGGTCTCACGGCCGTAGTCGACGCCCGCGACCTTGTCCGGGTGGTGCGCCGGCATGGTGATGGTGTGCGGCGCGGACGGCGCGACGACCTCGGTGACGCCGGTCTCAGCCGTGCCGCCCGCGAGCAGCACCAGCAGGTCGACGCAGCGCTGCGCGGCCGCGCTCGGGGCCTTCGGGTCGACGCCCCGCTCCCAGCGCTTGGAGCCCTCGGTCGACAGCTTGTGGCGGCGCGAGGTCCGGGCGATGGTGATCGGGTCGAAGTGGGCGGCCTCGATGACGACCTCGGTGGTGCCCGTGACGACGCCGGTCTCGGGGTCGGTCTCCGGGTCGGCGATCTCCGTGTGGGCGCCGCCCATGACACCGGCCAGCGCGATCGGGCCGCTGTTGTCGGTGATCACCAGGTCGCCGGAGTCGAGGACGCGCTTGGCGCCGTCGAGCGTGGTGATCGTCTCGCCCTCGGCGGCGCGGCGGACCCCGATGGGACCGTCGAGCCGGGTGCGGTCGTAGGCGTGGAGCGGGGTGCCCAGCTCCAGCATCACGTAGTTGGTGATGTCCACGGCCAGCGAGACCGAGCGCATGCCGGCCTTCTGCAGGCGCCGCTGCATCCAGATCGGGGTGCGGGCCTCGGGAGCCACGCCCACGACCGTGCGCGCGGTGAAGCGGTCGCAGCCGATCGGGTCGGCGATCTGGACCGGGTAGCCGTACGCGTTGGGCGCGGGCACGTCGAGCAGCGCCGGGTCGCGCAGCGGAAGCCCGTACGCGATGGCGGTCTCGCGGGCGACGCCGCGGATCGAGAGACAGTAGCCGCGGTCCGGGGTGACGGCGATGTCGAGGACCTCGTCGAACAGCTCCAGGAGGACCGTGGCGTCGGTGCCGACCTCGTACTCCGGCGGCAGCACGATGATGCCGTGCGTGCCGTCGTCGCCCATGCCGAGCTCGTCGCCCGAGCAGATCATGCCGCGCGAGACCCTGCCGTACGTCTTACGCTCGGCGATCCGGAAGTCGCCGGGCAGCACGGCGCCGGGCAGGGCCACGACGACCTTGTCGCCCTCGGCGAAGTTCCGGGCGCCGCAGATGATCTCCTGCGGCTCGCCGGTGCCGTTGGCCTGACCGACGTCGACGGTGCAGAAGCGGATCGGCTTCTTGAACTCGGTCAGTTCCTCGATGGTGAGGACCTTGCCGACCACCAGCGGGCCGGTGAGGCCGGCGCCGAGCTGTTCGACGGTCTCGACCTCGAGGCCGGCCGAAATGAGCTTGGCCTGTACGTCGCGGCCGGTCACGGTCGCCGGCAGGTCGACGTACTCCCGCAGCCAGGAAAGCGGGACCCGCATCAGATCTCCATCCCGAACGGCCGGGTGAACCGGACGTCACCCTCGACCATGTCTCGCATGTCTTCGACGTTGTGGCGGAACATCAGCATCCGCTCGATGCCGAACCCGAAGGCGAATCCGCTGTACTTCTCGGGGTCCACACCGGTGGCGACCAGCACCTTCGGGTTGACCATGCCGCAGCCGCCGAGCTCGATCCAGCCCTCGCTGCCGCAGGTGCGGCAGGGGCGGTCGGGGTTGCCGACGGACTCGCCGCGGCAGACGTAGCAGAGCATGTCCATCTCGGCGGACGGCTCGGTGAAGGGGAAGAAGTTCGGGCGGAGCCGGGTCTTCATGTCCGGGCCGAAGAGCGCCTGGACCATGTGGTCCAGGGTGCCCTTGAGGTCGGCCATGGTCAGGCCCTCGTCGACGGCCAGCAGCTCGATCTGGTGGAAGACCGGGGTGTGGGTCGCGTCGAGCTCGTCGGTGCGGTAGACGCGGCCGGGGCACACCACGTAGACCGGGGGCTCCCGGTCGATGAGGGTGCGGGCCTGCACCGGCGAGGTGTGGGTGCGCAGCACGACGCCGGACTCGTCGCCCGTGGTGCCCTCGGGGCCTTGGACGAAGAAGGTGTCCTGCATCTGGCGCGCCGGGTGGTCCGGCACGAAGTTCAGCGCGTCGAAGTTGAACCACTCGGCCTCGACCTCGGGGCCCTCGGCGACCTCGTAGCCCATGGAGACGAACACGTCGGCGACGCGCTCCATGAGCGTGGTCAGCGGGTGGCGGGCACCGGCCGGGACACGGTCGTACGGCAGGGTGACGTCGACGGCCTCCTCGACGAGGACCCGGGCGTCGCGCTCGGCCTCCAGCTCGGCCTGGCGGGCGGCCAGGGCCTTGGAGACGGCGCCGCGGGCCTGGCCCACGAGCTTGCCGGCGGCGGCCTTGGCCTGCGGGGGCAGGGCGCCGATCTCGCGGTTGGCGAGCGCCAGCGGCGAGGTGCCGCCGGTGTGCGCCGTCTTCGCGTGGGCGAGCGCGTCGAGGTCGCCTGCGGCGGCGAAGGCGGCGACCGCCTCGTCCCGCATGCGCTCGATCTCTTCCGGTTTCAAGGCCTCGACCTCGACCGGGTCGTACGACTTATTGGGTGCCGACATCTCTTCCCGTGCTTCCGTTGGCTTGGCTGGGCGACCCCCGAGCTCGACGTCAAGGGCGCAAACGTGCCAAAGGACGAGTCTAACGGGGTGGTGGGACGCGAATGAGCACGTGGGCGGGCCGGACGGCTCCTGAATCGGGACGGTCTCGCTGGCTGAGACGTCAGAGGAGGTGTGCCGGGGTGCCGACGGGCAGGATAAATCGGAACTCGGCCCCGCCACGGGGACCGCGTCCGACGGTGATCGTCCCGCCGTGGGCCTCGACGACGCCCTTGACGATGTAGAGGCCGAGCCCGGTGCCGCCGCGCTTGCTGCCCCGCCAGAAGCGGGTGAAGACACGGCCCATCGACTCCTCGGGGATGCCGGGGCCCTCGTCGCTCACGGTGACCTCCGTCCCCTTCTCTCCGTCGCTGGTGGCCGTGGTGGGTGCCACCTCGATGGTGACGGTTCCCTCGCCGTGGCGCACCGCATTTTCCAGCAGGTTGCCGAGGATCTGGTCGATCTTGTCGGGGTCGGCCCACAGCTCGGGCAGGCCGGGCCGCACCCGTACGAAGAAGCGGTCCGGGGACTGGCCGCCGGTGACGTACGCGTGGACGTGCCGGCCGACGGCCGCCGCGATGTCCACGGTCTGCCGGCGCACCTCCAGACGCCCGGAGTCGATCCGCGAGATGTCCAGGAGCTCGGCGATCAGGCGCTTGATCCGGCCGGCGTCGGCGTCGACGGTCTCCAGCATCAGCCGCTTCTGGTCGTCCGTGAACCGCTCCCACTTGTCGAGCAGGGTGGCGGTGAAGCCCTTCACGGAGGTCAGCGGCGAGCGCAGCTCGTGCGCCACGGTCGCGATCAGCTCGGCGTGGCTGCGCTCGGTGCGCCGCCGGGCCTCGGTGCCGCGCAGGGAGACGACGACCCGGCGCACGGGGCCGCCGGGGTGCGTGCGGACGTAGCGGGCGGAGACGAGGACCTCGCGCCCGCCCGGCAGCAGCAGGTTCCGCTCGGGCTGCCCCCGCCGGGTGTCCAGGCCCCCGTAGGGGTCGGTCAGGGGCCACCAGCGGCTGCCCTTGAGGTCCTCCAGGGGCAGCGCCTCGTCCAGCGGCCGGCCGAGCGCGCCGGCGGGCGGCACGGCGGTGATGCGGCCGGCGGCAGCGTTGAAGCAGATGATCCGCCCGGTCTCGTCGGCGACGACGAGCCCGTCGGGCAGGTCGTCGGGGTCGAGCCCGAGATCGGGGACCGTGGCGGCGTCGCGGCGGGATCCCGGGTTCGTACGGGGCGGGGTGCCCGGCTTCTCGTACGACACGGGGGCCGGGGTGCCGGCCTCGGGCGCCGGGCGCGGTTCGGGGACGGCCGGGGGCGCGGCGGGGTCGGGCGCGGGCGGGGGTTCGGGCGCGTGCGGCGCGGCGCTCCGTGCCTGTGCGGGACTGCCCGTGCCGACCGTCATCCCCGTAATCCCACCCCTCCGTGTACCGCAGTGGGCCCCGAGAGCGTCACCCTACTAGGCGAAAGGCCGTCAGGTGGAGTGGTGGCGTGGCGGATTGGGGTGTCAGCCGGTGGTGTGAGGGGTGCGGGTGCGCTGGGCGCGCGCCGAGGCGTAGAGGCACACGGCGGCGGCGGTCGCCAGGTTGAGGCTCTCGGCCTTGCCGTGGATCGGGACCCGGACGACGGCGTCGGCGAGCGCCCGGGTCTCCTCCGGGAGTCCCCAGGCCTCGTTGCCGAAGACCCAGGCGGTCGGGCCGCCCATGGTGCCGGCGTCCAGCTCGGCGTCCAGGTCGTCCTCGCCGGCCCCGTCGGCGGCGAGGATCCGCACACCGGCGTCCTTGAGGCCGGCGACGGCCTGCTCGACCGGGACGCCGACGGCGACCGGGAGGTGGAAGAGGGAGCCGACGGAGGCGCGCACGGACTTCGGGTTGTAGAGGTCCACGGACGCGTCGGTGAGGATCACCGCGTCGGCGCCGGCGGCGTCGGCGCAGCGCAGCACGGTGCCGGCGTTCCCGGGGTCGCGGACGTGCGCGAGGACGGCGACCAGCTTGGGCCGGGCGGCGAGGATGTCCTCGAACGGCGAGTCGAGGAAGCGGCAGACGCCGACGAGGCCCTGCGGGGTGACGGTCTGCGAGACCTCGGCGAGGACGGCGTCGGAGGCGAGGTGCACACGGGCGCCGGAGGCGCGGGCGGCGTCGACGATCGGCGCGTAGCGCTCGGCGGCCTCGACGGTGGAGAAGAGCTCGACGAGGGTGGGCTCTCCGGAGGCGCCGCGGTGCTCGACGGCCTCACGGACGGCCTGCGGGCCCTCGGCGATGAAGAGGCGGTCCTTGCCCCGGAAATTGCGCTTGGCGAGCCTCCGGGCGGCGACGACGCGCGGCGAACGCGGGGAGATCAGCTCGGGGGTGGACATGTGCCTGCGGCTCTCTGACTCGTCGGACGGAAGCGGAAGCGAACGGTGGAGGGGGCGGTCAACGCGCCGGACCCGCAGGCGCGAGGCCTGCGGGTCCGGGCAGAAGTACTGCGGCCTGGAAGATCAGGCGGCGGCCTTCGGGGCGTTGACGTCGGCCGGGAGGGCCTTCTGCGCGACCTCGACCAGCGCGGCGAACGCGTTGGAGTCGTTGACGGCCAGCTCGGCGAGGATCTTGCGGTCCACCTCGATGTTGGCGGCCTTCAGACCCTGGATGAGGCGGTTGTACGTCATGCCGTTCAGGCGGGCAGCGGCGTTGATGCGCTGGATCCACAGCTGACGGAAGTCGCCCTTGCGCTTCTTGCGGTCGTTGTAGTTGTAGACCAGCGAGTGGGTGACCTGCTCCTTGGCCTTGCGGTACAGGCGCGAACGCTGACCGCGGTAGCCGGAGGCCTGCTCGAGGATCGCCCGGCGCTTCTTGTGGGCGTTGACTGCCCGCTTGACGCGTGCCACTTCTTTACTCCTTGTAGCGGGGCCGTGGTGTGTTCACACGACCCGGAAATCGGATGGGTCCCGGTCTGTGCCGGATGCCCTCGTCAGTGCCGAGGGCGGGAGATCAGATCAGATGCCCAGCATCTTCTTGATCTTGGCGGCGTCACCCGGGGCCATCTCCGCGTTGCCGGTGAGGCGACGGGTCAGCTTGGACGACTTGTGCTCGAGCAGGTGGCGCTTGCCGGCGCGCTCCCGCAGGATCTTGCCGGAGCCGGTGACCTTGAAGCGCTTCTTGGCACCGGAGTGCGTCTTGTTCTTCGGCATGGCGCCGTTCTCTCCTCGTCAGTGGCGCTCCCCCCGGTGCGGGCACCGGGCGTCCGGGAGCGTCAATTCTTCGTGTGGTGGTTCCGGGCGGAGCCCCGGGGCTGCCGGGTGGCAGCCCCTCGGGATCACGCCTCGGCGTTCTCGGCCGACGTGTCGGCCGAAGCCTCCTCGGCCGGGGCCTCCGCGGCGGCGGGCGCCTCGGACGAACCGCCCTGGCGCTCGGCCTTGCGCGCGGCCTGGGCCTCGCGGGCCTCGGCCATGGCCTCGGTCTTCTTCTTGTGAGGACCGAGAACCATGATCATGTTCCGGCCGTCCTGCTTCGGGTTGGACTCGATGAAGCCAAGCTCCTGAACGTCCTCCGCGAGGCGCTGCAGCAGTCGGTAACCGAGCTCGGGCCGGGACTGCTCACGACCACGGAACATGATCGTGATCTTGACCTTGTCGCCCTGCTTGAGGAACCGGACGACGTGACCCTTCTTGGTGTCATAGTCGTGCGGGTCGATCTTCGGCCGGAGCTTCATCTCCTTGATGACCGTGTGCGCCTGGTTCTTGCGCGCCTCACGGGCCTTCATGGCCGACTCGTACTTGAACTTCCCGTAGTCCATGAGCTTGCACACGGGCGGACGGGCGTTCGCCGCGACCTCAACCAGATCGAGGTCGTACTCCTGCGCGAGCTCCAGGGCCTTGGCAAGGGGGACGATGCCCACCTGCTCGCCGCTGGGGCCGACAAGACGCACCTCGGGAACGCGAATCCGCTCGTTGATGCGGGGCTCGGCGCTGATGGATCCTCCTCGGTTGCACCACGCGACCGCCTGGCGGACGGGCACGTCACGGTAGAACTGTCGAGACCAACCGATCCGGTGCATGAAAAATGCCCCGGGACGGGACACAGGCGGGGCTCCAAAGAAACCGGAGCACCGACGCGAAGCCATCGCGGGGCGCACATCGGGCGGCTCCATCGTCCGTACGGAACGATGGGCGCCACCTGACCGGTGACCCGCCGCCCCGGAGGGCGGCCAGGTGGGAGATCGGAGCCTCCACTTGTGGGCCGGACACGAAGGTGTCCAGCCGGTCGTCACACAAGGTTAGCAGGACCCGGCGGTCGGCGCGAACCGCGCGCCCCCTTAGGGTTGGGGCCATGAGCGAGACGCCCCAGAACGAGTCCCCCGATTCCGCCGAGACCCCCGACTTCGCAGCCATGACCCGCGACATCGCGGAGGTGCCTGCGGTCGAGGTGATCGTCACGGTCGCCGTCAACCTGATGAGCGCCGCGGCGGTGAAGCTCGGGCTCACCGAGGAGGGCGACGAGCACAAGGACCTCGACGAGGCCCGCAAACTGATCCACGCCCTCGCGGGCCTGCTCGACGCCGGCGTCACGGAGATCTCCTCCTTCCACGCCGCCCCGCTCCGCGACGGCCTGAAGTCCCTCCAGCTCGCCTTCCGCGAGGCCTCCTTCGTCCCGGACGAGCCGGGCCAGGGCCCGGGCGAGAAGTACACGGGGCCGGTGTACGGCTAGGTTCGGGAACGGGCCGGGCGCGCTGCCTGGCCCGCAGGGCCGCGGGGGTACGGGGGTCGCCCCCCGGGAGAAGGCAGCCACGGGGCTGGTGTACGGCTAGGACGGGCCCGTAGGGCGCGGGGGTACGGGGGGCGTCCCCCGGGAGAAGGCAGCCACGGGGCCGGTGTACGGCTAGGACGGGCCCACGAGGCCGCAGGCAGCAGCGCCGGTACGGGTACGGGTCCCAGGGCTGCCGCCCCCGCACCCGCACCCCCACATCAGTCGCGTACGTAGAAGGGCTCGCCCGGAGGCGTCGCCGAGGCCGGCAGGAGGGCCAGGTCGAGGCCGTGGACCAGGCGGGCCCTCAGGGTTTCGTCGGCGGCGAGGGCGCGGGCGACGCGCTGGGCGGCCTCCGCAGGGGGCGCGTCCTCGGACAGGACGAGGGCGAGGGTGCCGTCGGCGGTGCCGGGGCCCAGGTGGGCGCGGAGGACGGCGGGTTCGGCGGCGACGGCGGCGCGGACCGCGTCCCGTACCGCGGGGTCGTCCAGGGGGTCGGTGCTGGTGCGGCCCTCGGCGAGGGCGAGCAGGGCGGAGCCGGCCACCTGGTACGGCACCGGGCCCGCCATGTCCAGGACCAGCGTGTCGGCCTTCTCGTGGACGAGCGCGGCGAGCGCCTGGTGCAGCGGGACCGCGACCGGCCGGGCGGCCGGGTCCCACAGGGCCAGCGAGGCGATCGAGGTGAACGCGGGCAGCGCCCGCCGGTCCCCCGCGGTCAGCGTCGGCACGGCCATGTCGCTGGTCTTCTCCTGCTTGAGCCCCGTCTCGGGGTCCACCTCGACCTCGCCGAGGATGGCGACGACGGGAACGAGCAGCCGGGCGCCGCGCAGCGCCTCCAGGACCGGCCCGTGGGCCGTTCTGTCCTCCGCCCAGGCCGCGAGGGCCGCGGCGAGCGCCGGGTCGGCGGTGCCGTCGTCGTCGGAGAAACCGGGGTCGGGGATGTTCTTGAGCGCCACGTGCCGAGCCTAACCGCCGCCCGCCGGGCCGGCGGACCCGGGCCGAACGGCCCCGTGAGCGACCGGTCGCCGGCGACCCTCCGTCAACGCCGCACCGTCAGCGCCGCACCGTCAGCGCCGCGCGCCCCGCCACAGCACGGCCGCCGCGGCGAGCAGCAGCACACCGGCACCGCCCGCCAGCGGCGCGAGCAGGCCGACGGGGTGGGACTCCTCGGGGACGGGCTGCGGCCCTGGGCCGAAGTAGCGGCCGGTGAACCCGGCGACGGCGGCCTTGGGGTCGGCGCCCTTCAGCTTCTTCCCGGCCTCGATCGCGGCGGCCGGGTCGACCGTGCCGTACCCCTTGTCGTCGCTGCGCCCGCCCTTGGGGCGGCTGCGAGCGGTGTCGACGAGCAGCCGCTGGATCTGCGCGGGCGTCAGGTCGGGGTGGGCGGCCCGGACGAGGGCGACGGCGCCGGAGACGAAGGCGGCGGCCGCGCTGGTGCCCCAGCCCTCGTAGTAGCGGCGGTCGGGGTCGGCGATGACGATGTCGACGCCGGGGGCGCTGACCGTGGCGTACCAGCGGCTGGTGGAGAAGGAGGCGTGGGTGCCGTAGCGGTCCACGGCGGCGACGGCGATGACGCCCGGGTAGGCGGCGGGGTACGAGATGTGGTCGCCCTTCTCGCCGCCGTTGCCGGCGGAGGCGACGACGGAGACGCCCTTGCCGAGGGCGTACTGCACGGCGGCGTCCTCGCCCGCGTCGGGGTGGGCGGACTCGGAGTCGTCGCCGAGGGAGAGGTTGATGACGTCGGCGCCGTGGTCGGCGGCCCAGCGGATGCCTTCGGCGAGCGCGGTGCCGCGGGTCTTGCGGGCCTTGTCGCGGGCCTTGTCGGTGCCTTCGAGGATGACCCGGACGGGCAGGATCCTGACCTTGGGCGCGATGCCGAGGACGCCGTCCTGGCCGCCGGGGCCGTGGCCGTGGCCGGCGATGATCCCGGCCATCGCGGTGCCGTGCCGGGCCCAGGCGCGGTCGCCGCGCTCGGCGCCGAAGCCGACCAGGTCGGTGCCGGGCAGCACGGAGCCGGCCAGGTCGGGGTGGGTGGCGTCGACGCCGGTGTCGAGGACGGCGACGGTGATGCCGGTGCCGCGGGTGGTCTGCCAGGCCTTGCCGGTGTGCAGGGCCTCCAGGCCCCACTGGCGGGCCCGGATGGTGTCGGCGTACGCGGGCGTGGCCGTCGCCGGGAGCACGGTGAAGGCGGCGGCGAGCAGCGCGGAGACGGCGGCGGTACGGCGCGGGCGCGGGGTCACCCCTGGTCCTCCCGGTCGAGGGTGGCGGCGACGGTTCCGCGCAGGGCGCGTTCGACGGCGTCGGCGACGCCCTTGGCCTCGTGGCCGAGGCCGGCCTGGGCCACGGGGGTGTCCCGCTTGCCGGACATGGCCCGGTCGGCGGGCTCGGGCGCGGCGACGGCGCGGCCGTCGGCGAAGCCGGAGACGGCGGTGACGACGACGGGCAGGTCGGGCAGGATGTGCCGCCACCAGCTGCCGCGCTGCGCGGCGCCGAAGCCGGCGGCGACGGTGCCGGGGGCGGCCAGCGCGGGCCCGGGTTCGTCGACGGCGCGGGAGCCGAGGGTGCGCATGGTGGCGGGGTCGGCCCCGGTGAAGACCAGGGCGACGGTGATGACGCGGGAGGACGTGGCGTCGGTGTAGGTGGCGCGCAGCACGCGTTCGCAGCCGACGGCGGCGAGCGCGGTGTTCAGGGCGCCGGGCAGGCTGGTGGGGCCGCAGGGCGCGTCGGGGGCGACGACGATCCGGGTCCAGGTGCGGGTGGCGCCGCCAGGTCCGGCGGAGGGTCCGGCGAGGGTCTGCGGGAAGAGGGTGTCGACGGGGGCGTCGTGCCAGAGGGCGCGGGCCTCTTCGTAACCGCGCGGTTCGGCGGGCTCGCCCGCGCCGCTGCCGGCGAGCACCGCGCCGGCCAGGGCGCCGCCGACGAGTCCGAGGGCGAGCACGCCGCACACGGCGGCGGCCACGGTGCGGCGCGGGTCGCGGTCCCGGATGGGCCGCAGCCGGGTGGTGGTCTCGGCGGGCGCCTCGCCGCCGAGGGCCCAGGGGTCGTACGCGTACGGGGGCACGGGGGCCGGGCGCGGGGCGTGCGCGGGGGCCTGCGCCGGACTCGGGGCGGAGGCTTCCGCGTATGCGTGGGGCGTGCGGGAACCGGGGACCGGTCGCGAGGCGGGCTCCGGGGCGCGGCCGGGCACGGGTGTCTGGGGCAGGCGCGGGCCCGGGCCCGGGCCGTGGGCGGCGCCGGACGGTGCGGCGGCGCGGTGGTCCCGTACCGGACGGAGCCGGGTCGTCGTCTCCACCGGGGTCTCGGCCGGCGCTCCCGGCACCCCGGGTGCGGCGGGCATCGGGCGCTCCGGCGGGAGCGGCTGGGAGACGGAGCGCGGGCGGGCCGGGGCGGGCCGGGGCGGCGTCTTCGGCTCGGGGGCGGCGGCACTCCGGCCCGGGGCCTTGGGCACGGGCGCCGCGGAACCGGGCTCCGGCGGCAGGAGGGCCTCGGTGATGCGGGACACGGGGCGCTGCGGCTCGGTCGTCATCCCCGTCCCCCTGGTCGTTCCGCGAAAGCAATGGGCGTCACTCTACGGGCTGTTCCGGGTGGTGCGGGAACGCAGGGGCTACCCACGCGTAAACCCGTCTGGCAAGCTCGGCCCATGACTCCCCGTGCCGCCGACCGTGCCCGGTACGACCGGGCCACCGCTCATCTCGACGCGCCCGTCGCCCTTGTCGATCTGGAGGCCTTCGACGCCAACGCCGACGATCTGGTCCGCCGGGCCGGCGGGAAGCCGATCCGGGTCGCGAGCAAGTCGGTGCGGTGCCGGGCGCTGCTCGAGCGGGTGCTCGCCCGGGAGGGTTTCGCGGGCGTGATGTCGTTCACGCTGGCGGAGTCGCTGTGGCTGGCGCGGGCCGGGTTCGAGGACGTGCTGCTCGCCTATCCGTCGGCCGACCGGGCCGGGTTCGCGGAGCTCGCGGGGGACGCGAAGCTGGCGGCCGCGGTGACCGTGATGGTGGACGACGTGGCCCAGCTCGATCTGATCGAGGCCTCGCGCGCGGGCGGGACCGAGGAGGTGCGGGTCTGTCTGGAGCTGGACACCGCGCTGCGTCTGCTCGGCGGGCGGGTACGGGTCGGGGCCCGGCGCTCGCCGCTGCGCGAGCCCGCCCAGCTGGCCGAGCTGGCCCGCTCGGTGGTGCGCCGGCCCGGCTTCCGGCTGGTCGGGATCATGGCGTACGAGGGGCATGTGGCGGGTGTCGGCGACGCGGTCGCGGGCCGGCCGCTGCGCTCGCGGGCGATCCGGCTGATGCAGTCGGCGGCCCGCAAGGAGCTGGCGGCCCGCCGGGCCGCGGTGGTGCGGGCGGTGCGCGCGGTGGCGCCGGACCTGGAGTTCGTGAACGGCGGCGGCACCGGCAGTGTGCAGCACACGGCGGCCGAGGATGCGGTGACGGAGATCGCGGCGGGTTCGGGGCTCTATGTGCCGCGCCTGTTCGACAACTACACCTCGTTCACCGGCCGGCCGGCGGCGCTGTTCGCGCAGCCGGTGGTGCGCCGCCCGGGCGTGGGTGTGGTGACGGTGCTCGGCGGCGGCTACCCCGCGTCGGGCGCCGCGGGCCCGGACCGGCTGCCCGTCCCGTACCTCCCGGAGGGTCTGCGCTACGACCCGCAGGAGGGCCCGGGCGAGGTCCAGACGCCGTTGCTCGGCTCCCCGGCCGACGACCTCCGCATCGGCGACAAGGTGTGGTTCCGCCATGCGAAGGCCGGCGAGCTGTGCGAGCGCTTCGACACGCTGCACCTGGTGGACGGCGACCGGGTGACGGCCGCCGTCCCGACGTACCGGGGCGAGGGGCAGACCTTCCTCTAGAGCAGGTCCGGAGGAGGTCTGGAGCAGGGGGCCTAGAGCGGGGTCACGTACGCGCCGGAGATGCCGCCGTCGACGAGGAAGTCGGTGGCGTTGATGAACGAGGAGTCGTCGCTCGCGAGGAAGGCGACCGCGGCGGCGATCTCCTCGGCCTCGGCGAAGCGGCCGACCGGGATGTGCACCAGGCGGCGCGCGGCCCGCTCGGGGTCCTTGGCGAACAGCTCCTGGAGCAGCGGCGTGTTGACCGGCCCCGGGCAGAGCGCGTTGACCCGGATGCCCTCGCGGGCGAACTGCACGCCGAGCTCGCGGGACATGGCGAGGACGCCGCCCTTGGAGGCGGTGTAGGAGATCTGGCTGGTGGCCGCGCCCATGATGGCGACGAAGGACGCGGTGTTGATGATGGAGCCCCTGCCCTGGCGCCGCATGTACGGCAGGGCGGCCTTGCAGCACAGGTAGACCGAGGTGAGGTTGACGTCCTGGACGCGCTTCCAGGCCTCCAGGCCGGTCTCCAGGATGGAGTCGTCGTCGGGCGGGGAGATCCCGGCGTTGTTGAAGGCGATGTCGACGGAGCCGTAGGTGTCGAAGGCGACCTTGAAGAGGTTCTCGACCTCCTCCGGGTCGGTGACGTCGACCTTCACGAAGGTGCCGCCCACCTCTTCGGCGGCGGCCTTGCCGGCCCGCTCGTCGATGTCGCCGCAGACCACGTGGGCGCCCTCGGAGGCGAGCCGGCGGGCGGTGGCGAGGCCGATGCCGCTGCCGGCGCCGGTGATGACGGCGGTGCGGCCCACGAGCCGGCGGCAGATGATCTCTTCGGTGGTGTCGGTCATGGGTGCTCAGGCCTCCGTGCTGATGAAGACGTTCTTGGTTTCGGTGAAGGCGGTCAGGGCGTCGGGGCCCAGTTCGCGGCCGAGGCCGGACTGGCCGAAGCCGCCGAAGGGGGTCCAGTAGCGGACGCTGGAGTGGGAGTTGACGGAGAGGTTGCCGGCCCGGACGGCGCGGGAGGCGCGCAGCGCGCGGCCGACGTCGCGGGTCCAGATCGAGCCGGACAGTCCGTACGGGGTGGCGTTGGCGAGCCGGATCGCGTCGGCCTCGTCCTCGAAGGGCAGGACGACGGCGACGGGTCCGAAGACCTCCTCGACGGCGCAGGGCGCGTCCTCGGGCAGGCCGGTGAGGACGGTGGGCGGGAACCAGAAGCCGGGGCCCTCGGGGGCCTTGCCGCGGATGCCGGGCAGCGTGTCGGGCACGTACGAGCGGACCCGCTCCAGCTGGGCGCGGGAGATGAGCGGGCCCATCTGGGTGCGCTCGTCGAGGGGGTCGCCGACGACGATCTCCTGGATCGCCGGGGTGAGGAGCTCCAGGAAGCGGTCGTACACGCTGCGCTGGACGAGGATGCGGGTGCGGGCGCAGCAGTCCTGTCCGCTGTTGTCGAGGAAGGACATCGGTGTGGCGGCCGCCGCGGCTGCCAGGTCGGCGTCGGCGAAGACGATGTTGGGGCTCTTGCCGCCGAGTTCGAGGGTGACCCGCTTCACCTGGTCCGCGGCCCTCGCCATGATGCCCTTGCCGACCCGGGTGGAACCGGTGAAGACGATCTTGGCGACGCCGGGGTGGTCGACGAGGGCGGTGCCGGCCACCGGGCCCTCGCCGGGGAGCACCTGGAGGAGGCCTTCCGGCAGGCCGGCCTCCAGGGCGAGTTCGGCGAGCCGGAGCGCGGTCAGCGGGGTGGTCTCGGCGGGCTTGAGGAGGACGGCGTTGCCGGCGGCGAGGGCCGGGGCGGTGGCCCAGGCGGCGATCGGCATCGGGAAGTTCCAGGGCGCGATGACGCCGATCACGCCGAGGGGTTCGAGGATGGTGATGTCGAGCCCGCCGGGGACGGGGATCTGGCGCCCGTTGAGGCGTTCCACTCCCCCGGCCGCGTAGTCGAGGAGGTCGCGGACGTTGCCGGCCTCCCAGCGGGCGTTGCCGAGGGTGTGGCCGGCCTCGCGGACCTCCAGGAGGGCGAGTTCCTCGGCGTGGGCGTCGACGACGGCGGCGAAGCGGCGCAGGATCCGGGCCCGGTCGGCGGGCGCGGCGGCGGCCCAGGACGTCTGGGCGGCCGTGGCCCGTACGACGGCGGCGTCGACGTCGGCCGTGGTGGCGGCCGGGACGGTGGCGATGACCTCCTCGGTCGCCGGGTTCAGTACCTGGAGCTCGGTGCGTTCCAAGGGGGTGGTCCTCACATGCGTTCGAAGGAGCGGCGCAGTTCCCAGTCGGTGACGGCGGCGTCGTACGCGTCGAGCTCGACGCGCGCCATGTTGCGGTAGTGGGCGACGACCTCGGCGCCGAAGGCGGCCTTGGCGATCTCGCTGTTCTCCCAGAGCTCGGCGGCCTCGCGCAGGGTGGTGGGGACGTGCGCGTAGTCGGCGGCGTAGGCGTTGCCGGTGCAGGCGGGCGGGAGTTCGAGGCCCTGCTCGATGCCGTACAGGCCGGCGGCGACGAGTCCGGCGACGGCGAGGTAGGGGTTGACGTCTCCGCCGGGGAGGCGGTTCTCGAAGCGGGTGGAGCGGCCGTGGCCGACGGTGCGCAGGGCGCAGGTGCGGTTGTCGCGGCCCCAGGCGACGGCGGTGGGGGCGAAGGAGCCGGGCTGGAAGCGCTTGTACGAGTTGATGTTGGGCGCGTAGAGGAGGGAGAAGTCCCGGAGCGCGGCCAGCTGCCCCGCGAGGAAGTGCCGCATCACGTCGGACATGCCGTCCGGCCCGTCGCCGGCCATCACGTTCACGCCGTCGGCGTTCTGCAGCGACAGGTGGATGTGGCAGGAGTTGCCCTCGCGCTCGTTGTACTTCGCCATGAAGGTGAGCGAGCAGCCCTCCTGGGCGGCGATCTCCTTGGCGCCGGTCTTGTAGACGGCGTGCTGGTCGCAGGTGACGAGCGCCTCGGCGTACTTGAAGGCGATCTCGTGCTGGCCGGGGTTGCACTCGCCCTTGGCGGACTCGACGGTGAGGCCGGCGCCGGCCATCTCGTTGCGGATGCGGCGCAGCAGCGGCTCGATCCGGCCGGTGCCGAGGACCGAGTAGTCGATGTTGTACTGGTTCGCGGGGGTCAGGCCCCGGTAGCCGGCGTCCCAGGCCTGCTCGTAGGTGTCCCGGAAGACGATGAACTCGAGCTCGGTGCCGACGTGGGCGGTGTAGCCGTGGGCGGCGAGGCGGTCGAGCTGGCGGCGCAGGATCTGGCGCGGGGCCGCGACGACGGGGGTGCCGTCCTCCCAGGCGAGGTCGGCGGTCACCATGGCGGTGGCCTCGTTCCAGGGGAGGCGGCGCAGGGTGGAGAGGTCGGGGCGCATGGCGAAGTCGCCGTAGCCGCGGTCCCAGGAGGACATCTCGTAGCCGTCGACGGTGTTCATCTCGGTGTCGACGGCCAGAAGATAGTTGCAGCCCTCGGTGCCGTGGTCGAGCACCTCGTCGAGGAAGAACGGTGCGGCGAACCGCTTGCCCTGGAGCCTGCCCTGCATGTCGGGGAAGGCCAGGACGACGGTGTCGATCTCGCCGCTCGCGACGAGCGAGCGGAGCTCGTCGACGGAGAGCGGGGGTGTGCGGTCTGCCACGGGAATACTCCTCCTTCGGCCTGCCGGGAGCCATAAGGTATTGCGAAGAACCATTGCTTGGGAAGGGGAAACGGCGAGGTGGCCAGTACGAGTGAATCGGCGGACCGGCTGACGCCCGTGCTGCGCCCGGTGCGCGCGGGCAACGGGTTCGAGGAGGCCCTGGAGCAGATCCTGCAGGTGGTGCGGCTCGGCCTGGTGCCGGGCGGGGAGCGGCTTCCGGCCGAGCGGGAGCTCGCCGACCGGATGGGGATCAGCCGGGTCACCCTGCGGGAGGTCCTGAAGGTGCTGCAGGAGCAGGGCCTGGTGGAGAGCCGGCGCGGGCGGTACGGCGGCACGTTCGTGCTGCAGCGCCCGCAGACCGCCGACGAGGCCGAGCTGCGGCGCCGGATCGCGGCCGTCGACGTGGAGGACACGCTGCGCTTCCGCGAGGTCCTGGAGACCGGCGCGGCCGGCCTCTGCGCCGCCCACGGCCTGGCCCCGGAGGGCGTGGAGCGGCTGCGGGCGGCGCTCGCGGCGACCCATGACGCGCCGCTCGGCGACTACCGGCGGCAGGACACCCTGCTCCACCTCACGCTCGCCGAGCTGTCCGGCTCGCCGACCCTGACGGCGCAGTACGCGGCGGTCCGGGCGACCGTCAACGACCTGCTCGACTGCATCCCGCTGCTCGTACGCAATCTGGAGCACTCGCAGCACCAGCACGAGGCGCTGGTGGAGGCGGTCCTGGAGGGCGACGCGGACGCGGCGCGCGAGGTGATGCGGGAGCACTGCGCGGGCACGGCGGCGCTGCTGCGCGGCTTCCTGACGTGACGGGGCCGGAGCCCGGGCCGGGCCCCGCGCGCGTAACCGGAAAGTAACGCACGGGACTTGCGCTCTCCGCCCGACGGCCGCAAAGGTATGGCACCAATCCATTGGGCTCGTTGCGGGGAGCTGACGCTGCCATGACGCTGGAAGACACCACCGGGAGCACCACTCAAGCGAAGGACGACTATCTGGAGCGGCGCACCCTGCGCCGCGGCAGCGCGGGCTGGCTGCTCCTGACCGGGCTCGGCGTCGCGTACGTCGTCTCCGGAGACTTCTCCGGCTGGAACATCGGCCTGTCCAAGGGCGGCTTCGGCGGGCTCGCCATCGCGACGGTCCTGATGGGCGCGATGTACGCCTGTCTGGTCTTCTCGCTCGCCGAGCTGTCCGCGATCCTGCCCACCGCGGGCGGCGGCTACGGCTTCGCCCGGCGCGCGCTCGGCACCTGGGGCGGCTTCCTCACCGGCACCGCGATCCTCATCGAGTACGTCCTCGCGCCCGCCGCGATCTCCATCTTCATCGGTGACTACGTGGAGTCCCTCGGCCTGTTCGGCCTGGAGTCGGGCTGGCCGGTCTATCTGGTCTGCTTCGCGCTCTTCATCGGCATCCACCTCTGGGGCGTGGGCGAGGCGCTGCGTTTCAGCCTGATCGTCACCGCGATCGCGGTGGCCGCGCTCCTGGTCTTCGCGCTCGGCGCGCTCAGCGACTTCCATGTCTCCGGCCTGAACGACATCCCGGTCGACAAGTCGGCGACCGGCTCGAACTCCTGGCTGCCGTTCGGACTGCTCGGCATCTGGGCCGCGTTCCCCTTCGGCATGTGGTTCTTCCTGGGCGTCGAGGGCGTGCCGCTGGCCGCCGAGGAGGCCAAGGACCCGGTGCGGTCGATGCCGCGGGCCCTCTCCCTCTCCATGGGCATCCTCGTCCTCCTCGCCGTGGTGACCTTCTTCGCGGCGACCGGGGCGCGCGGCGCGGCGGCCGTCCAGGAGGCGGGCAATCCGCTGGTGGTGGCGCTGCAGGGGGACGGGGAGCCGACGACGCTCAGCCGCTTCGTGAACTACGCGGGTCTCGCGGGCCTGGTGGCCTCCTTCTTCTCGCTCATCTACGCGGGCTCGCGGCAGCTGTTCGCGCTGTCCCGGGCCGGCTATCTGCCCCGCTTCCTGTCGCTCACCAGCCGCCGCAAGTCGCCGTACCTGGGTCTGCTGATCCCGGGCGCGATCGGCTTCGCGCTCGCCGCGGGCACCGGCAACGGCGCCCGGATGCTGAACATCGCGGTCTTCGGCGCCACCATCTCGTACGCCCTGATGGCGCTGTCCCACATCGTGCTGCGCCGCCGCGAGCCCGGCCTCGCCCGCCCGTACCGCACCCCGGGCGGCGTGCTGACCTCCTCGGTCGCCCTCGTCCTCGCCCTCTCGGCGCTGGTGGCGACCTTCCTGGTGGACAAGGACGCGGCCTTCATCGCCCTCGCGGTGTACGTGATCGCGCTCGCCTACTTCGCGTTCTACAGTCGCCACCACCTGGTGGCGAAGGCGCCCGAGGAGGAGTTCGCGGCGCTCGCCGCGGCCGAGGCGGAACTCGAACGCTGACCCCGGTCCCGTACCCCGCAACGGAGGAGAACCCCGTGCCCAAGCCGCTCATCGGTGTGACGACCTATCTGAACCAGGCCCAGTGGGGGGTGTGGGACCTGCCGGCGGCGCTGCTGCCGGCCGCGTACCCGCGCCTCGTGCAGGCGAGCGGCGGGCTCGCGGTGCTGCTGCCGCCGGACGTCCCGTCGGCCGCGGCCGAGGCCGTGGCCCGGCTCGACGGTCTGGTGGTCGCGGGGGGTGCGGACGTCGAGCCGGTACGGTACGGGGCCGAGCCCGACGCCCGCACCGGCCCGCCGGCCCGGGACCGGGACTCCTGGGAGCTGGCCCTGATCGACGCGGCCCTCGCCGCCGGCACTCCGCTGCTCGGCATCTGCCGGGGCATGCAGCTGCTCAACGTGGCGCTCGGCGGCACCCTGGTCCAGCACCTCGACGGGCACACGGAGGCGGTCGGCGTGATGGGCCGTCACCCGGTGAACCCGGTCCCGGGCACCCGCTACGCGGCCACGGTCCCGGAGCGGGCCGAGGTCCCCACGTACCACCACCAGTGTGTCGACGTCCTCGGCAAGAACCTGCTCGCCTCGGCCCACGCCGACGACGGCACGATCGAGGCGATCGAACTCCCCTCCCCCGCCTGGGCGCTCGGCGTGCAGTGGCACCCGGAGATGGGCGAGGACCTGCGGGTGATGCGGGCCCTGGTGGCGGCGGCGTCCGTCAGGCGCTGACCCGCCCGCGCATCAGCAGGGCGTAGAGGACTCCGGACAGGAGCATGCCGACGGGCAGGGCGAGGTCGACGCCGCCGAGGGCGGCGGCGATCGGCCCGGTGTAGGCGGTGTCGACGCACAGCGCGGCCACCGCTCCTCCGCCGAGCACCGCGACGGCCCCGGCCGGGTTGAAGCCGGCAGCGAACCAGAAGCGGCTGCCGGGGTTCTCGTCCATGAGCGCGGCGCCGTCGTAGCGGTTGCGGCGCAGCAGGATGTCGACGGCGTACACGGTCATGGCCGGGCCGAGCAGGACGACGGTCAGCTGGAGCACATTGCTCACGGTGTCGAGGAAGTTAGAGACGAGCAGCGCGTACAGCGTGAGAGCGACGGCGACCGTGCCGTCGACGAGGACGCTGCGGGAGCGGCGGATCCGCAGGCCCACGGCCTGCAGGGCGAGTCCCGCGCTGTACGCGGTCATCGCGTTGATGGCGATGGTGCCGACCACGAGGGCGAGCAGGAACACCGGCGCGAACCAGCCCGGCAGCAGGGCCTGCAGGGCGGTCTGCGGGTCGGTCATGTCGACGACGGTGGCAGCGAGCGCGCCGAGCGCGCAGACCACGACGCTGGGCACGAAGCCGCCGAGCGCGGTCCAGCCGATGACCGCCTTCGCCGAGGTGGCGCTGGGCAGATAGCGCGAGAAGTCGGCGCTGGTGGTGTACGAGAGCGGGCCGGCCGCGATCAGGGTGACGCCGCCGATCACCGTGGCCCACAGTTCCGTTCCGCCGAGCGGCGCGTCCGGGACGTAGCCGAAGTCGGCCTTCAGCAGCACCGCGTAGGCGACGACGCCGAAGGCCGCGGTCAGGGCGATGGTGATGGGCAGGTAGAGCCGCACGATCAGCCCGTGCCCGTACACACCGATCGTCAGAGTGAGGCCCGCAATCGCAAGAACGACCCCGATCTTCACCGGCGTGGAGGCGGCGATCCCCACCTTCTCCACCAGGGCGAACGCGGCTCCGGCCGCCGCCGCGAGATTGAGCGCGAAGTAGCAGACGGAGATCATCCAGCCGGTCACGGCGTTGTTCACGCGGTTGCCGCGCACGCCGTACATGGCCCGGGTGATCACCTCGCTGGGCGCGCCCGCCGCGGGGCCGGATATCGCGAGCACGCCGGTGAGCAGCCAGAACAGGTTGCCGATCACGATCACCACGAGCGCCTGGGCGAGGCTGAGGCCCATCAGGACGAGGGCCCCGCCGATCACCAGGCTGAGGTAGTTGACGTTGGCGGCGGCCCAGATCGAGAAGAGCTCGCGCGGATGCCCGTACCGCTCCTCCTCGGGGATGTGGTCGATGCCGTGGGATTCGATCCGCGTGGGCCGGTCGCTGTCCGGCGCGGTGGAAGACCGGGTGGTCGGGGCGGGGGTGCTGGAAGCCATACGGCCCTCCGGGGAGCGGGTCGTGCACACCTGGTTGCTTATTGGTCGCACACTCAATAGCATCGCCCCCATGTCGTCAAGCGTCCCGCGCAAACGCGTTCGCAAGTCCCCCGAGGCCCGCCGCGCCGAGATCGTCGAGTCGGCCGCCGCCGTCGCCCTCACCGAAGGCCTGGAGTGCGTGACCCTGCGCCGGATCGCCGAGGAACTCGACGTCCGGCCCGGGCTCATCAGCCACTACTTCCCGTCGGCGGAGAACCTGGTGGCCGAGGCCTTCGGCACCGCCGCCACCGGCGAACTCGACGCCCTCCTGCCGGCCGACCGGCCCGACGGCACGCCCACCGAGTACCTCGCGCGCTACTTCGCGCTCTCCCGGGGCAGCGCCTACGACGACATCAGCCGCCTCTGGATCAACGCCCGCCACCTCAGCCGCTACCGCCCCCTCCTTCGCGACCAGGTCCTCGAGCAGGAGCGGGCCAACGACCAGCGCCTCGAAGGCCTCCTCCGCGAGGGCGTGGAGCGCGGCGAGTTCACCACGCCCGACCCGCATCTGACGGCGATCCAGATCCTGGTCGTCGTCGACGGCCTCGGCGCCCACGCCAACACCGACCGCGGCAACCGCCCCGCAGCGGTGCTGCGGATGGCCGTGACCACCGCCGAACGCGAACTCGGCCTGGCCCCCGGCCTGCTCGACCGCACGGCCGCCCAACTGCCGCCCGCCCTCGGGCCGGTGGATCAGGCGCCGACCCGGCCGTGATCCACCGGCCGCGCCCTCTCTCTCCCAGGAGCCCGTGTGCGTACCCGTCTCGTCCTGTCCTCCGCCCGGCTGCTCGACCCCGGCAGCGGCACCTTCCTGCCGGAGACCGCGCTCGCCGTGTCCGAGACCGGCCGGATCGCCGCGCTCGGTGACGACCGCGAGATCCGCGCGCTCGCCGGCCCGGACACCGAGGTGATCGACCTGGGCGGTGCCGTGCTCACCGCCGGACTCGTCGACGGACACCTCCACCCGGTCACCGGCGCCGAACTCACCCACGGCCTCGACCTGTCCCGCTGCACCGGTCTCGACGAGGTCCGCACGGCCCTCGCCGGCGCGGTACGCGAACTCGGGCGCGGTGACTGGCTGTTCGGCTGGGGCCTCGACCCGAACGTGTTCGGCGACGAGCCCGTCGGCATCGCCCCCTTCGACAGCGTCCTCGCCGACGTGCCCGCCTTCCTCCTCCTCTTCGACGCGCACTCGGCCCTCGCCAGCCGCCGCGCCCTCGCACTGGCCGGCGTCGACGGGCCCCGCACCTTCGACCAGGCCTCCGCCGAGGTCGTCTGCGACGCCCAGGGCCGTCCGACCGGGCTGCTCCAGGAGGACGCGGCCTGCGAGCTCGTCGAACGCGTCGCCCCCCGCCCCACCCGTACCGAGCAGCGCGAACGCCTCGCCACGGCCCTGCGCGCCATGGCCGCGGCCGGCCTCACCGGCGGCCACGTCATGGACGCCAACGGCGACAGCCTCGCCCTCCTCGCCGAACTCGACGAGGCCGGCGAACTCCCCCTCCGCCTCCGCGTCGCCCCCTGGTGCCAGCCCGGCACCGACGCCGACGGGGTGCGCGCGCTGATCGAGCAGCAGGGCACGGGCGGTGCGCTGTGGCGCGTGGACGGCGTCAAGCTCTTCATGGACGGCACCATCGACAACGGCACGGCGTGGCTGGAACGCCCCGACTGCCACGGCGAGTCGACCCACGCGTTCTGGCCGGACCCCGCCGCCTACACCCACATCATCGGCGAGCTGCACCGGGCGGGTGTGCCCACCTCCACCCACGCGATCGGCGACGCGGCGGTACGGCACGCCCTCGACGCGGTCGAGAAGGCCGGGCGGGGCGTCCGGCACCGCATCGAGCACATCGAGACGGTCCCGGACGACACCCTGCCCCGGTTCGCCGAGCTGGGCGTCCTCACCTCGATGCAGCCCACCCACTGCTGCGACTTCACCCGCGCCGACCACACCGACAACTGGTCCCGCCGCCTCGGCGAGGAGCGCGCCGCCCGCGCCTGGCGCTGCCGCGACCTGTGGGACTCCGGCGCCACCGTCGTCCTCGGCTCCGACTGGCCGATCGCCCCCTTCCCGCCCCTCGGCGTCATGGCGGGCGCCTGCCACCGCCGCCCCACCCACGACCTCACCCAGCCCCCGCACAACCCCGCCCAGGCCCTCACCCCCCTGGAGGCCCTGCGCGCCATGACCGTCAACCCGGCGTTCGCCTCCGGCGAGGAGCGGGAGGCGGGGCGCATCGCGCTCGGCCACCGGGCGGACCTGACGGCGCTGGGCGCGGACCCGCTGTCGACGCCGTCGACGGAGCTTGCGGACGTTCCCGTCGTCCTCACGGCGGTGGACGGGCGGGTGACGCACCGGAGCGAGGCCGTCTGAGAACGGGCCCGCAGCCACATCCCGGGGTGAGCGGGGACCGTGCAGGAGGGCGCGTTCGGGACGTAAAGCGTGATTTGTGGCGCGGGATGAGGCGCGTTCAGGACCGGTCGGAGTTGGCCGCGCCGTAAATCATGCAGTCCCGAACGCGCCCTCCGGAGCGGTCACCGCGCCCGCCCACGGACCGGTGCGCCGCGCTCGGGGTGCGGGTAGCTCCAGGGGGCGGAGGCGCCGGCAACGGCGCCTGCTCACCCCGCCGGCCTCGCCCTCGTCAGCGACAGCAGGTCCCGCGCCGGGCCCGTCGGGCGGTGTCCCGTCGGCCAGACCGCGCGGAGGTCCCGGCGCAGCAGGACGCCCGCCACCGGCACCGCCACAAGGCGGTGCGAGGCCAGTTCCTCCGCGACCGCGAGTTCGCTCAGGACGGCCGGCCCCGCCCCGCTCACCGCCGCCGCCTTGACGGCCGTCGTGGAGGCGAGCTCCAGGAGCGGCTGGGCGAGCCCCCCGTACCCGGCGAGCGCCGCGTCGAGGACCTGCCGGGTGCCGGACCCCCGTTCCCGCAGGACCAGCGGCGTCGCCGCCAGCTCCGCCGGATCGAGGGCCTTGCGCCGCCGCGCCCAGGGGTGCGAGGGCGCCGTGACGACGGCGAGCCGGTCGTGGGCGACGACGGCGCCGTCCAGGCCCTCGGGCACGGCGAGGCCCTCCACGAAGCCGAGGTCCGCGTCCCCGCCGAGCAGCCGCTCGGCGACGGCCGCGGAGTTCCCGGCGAGCAGCGAGACCGCCGTGTCGGGCCGCTCCGCGCGCAGCGCGATCAGCCACCCGGGCAGCAGATACTCGGCGATGGTCATGGACGCGGCGACCCGCAGCCGCGAGTCCCGCCGCCCCCGCAGCGCCTGGACGCCCGCGTCGAACGCCTCCGCCGCCTCGACGATCCGCCGCGCCCAGTCCGTCACGAGCGCGCCCGCGTCGGTGAGCCGCGATCCGCGCGGCGAGCGGTCGACGAGGGCGACCCCGAGCTGCCGCTCCATGGAGCGGATACGGCTGCTGGCCGCGGGCTGGGTGATGCCGACGTCGCGCGCGGCGCGGCCGAGGCTGCCGTGCCGGGCGACGGCGAGGAGGAGTTCGAGCGCGCCGAGGTCGGGAACCCGGTGGGACAGAAGACTGATGACGTCACCCGACGCCGGCACACTGCTCATAAACCCAGCTTATGGCCTCATAGTCACGACGTCCCTGGTGGGGCCCGTGATCGCGGACGACAGTGAAGCCATGGCAACACTCGCTCCCGCACATTCGGTCCCCGGCGTCACCACCCCGCACGCCCGCTGGACCCCGGTCCGTCACCTCGGGCCCAACTGGTACGCCTCGGTGATGGGCACGGCCATCGTCGCGACGGCCGGCGCCACCCTCCCCGTCGACGTCCCGGGCCTGCGCACGGCCTGCACCTTCGTCTGGGCCCTCTCCTTCGCCATGCTGCTGACCCTCCTCGCCGCCCGGACGCTGCACTGGACCCACCACCACGACCAGGCCCGGGCGCATCTCGCGGACCCGGCGATGGCGCCGTTCTACGGCTGTGTGTCGATGGCGCTGCTGGCGGTGGGTGGCGGCACGCTGCTGGTGGGCCGCGACTGGATCGGGACGCCCGCCGCCGTCGCCGTCGACGCGGTGCTGTTCACGGCGGGTACGGCGGTCGGCCTGGCCGCCGCGGTGGCGGTGCCGTACCTGATGGTCGCCCGGCACCGGATCGAGGCGGCGTCCCCGGTGTGGCTGCTGCCGGTGGTGGCCCCGATGGTGTCGGCGGCGCTCGGCCCGCTGCTCCTGCCCCACGTGCCGGAGGGCCAAGCCCGGACCACGCTGCTCCTCGCCTGCTACGCGATGTTCGGCATCAGCCTGCTCGCGACCCTGGTCATGCTGCCCCTGGTGTTCGGCCGCCTGGTGACCGGCGCCCCGCTGCCCCTCGCGCTTACCCCGACGCTGTTCCTGGTGCTCGGCCCGCTGGGCCAGTCGACGACGGCCGCGAACAAGTTCGCGGACGCCGCGCCGGGCCTGCTGCCCGCCCCGTACGCCGCCGGCTTCTCCGGCTTCGCGGTGCTTTTCGGCGTGCCGGTGATGGGGTTCGCGCTGCTGTGGCTGGCGCTGGCCGGGGCGCTGGTGCTGCGGGCCCGCCGGCAGGGCATGGGCTTCGCGATGACGTTCTGGGCCTTCACCTTCCCCGTCGGCACCTGTGTGACGGGCGCGGAGGGCCTGGCCCAGCACACCGGTCTCGCGGCGTTCCGCTGGCTGGCGGTCGGACTGTACGTACTCCTCCTGGCCGCCTGGCTGTTCGCCGGGTTCAGGACCGTGCGGGGGCTGCTGAGCGGAGCGCTGCTCGCAGCACCCGGGGCGCCTCGGCCAGTGACGGCCCGTACCAGGTGAGGTGCCGTCCGTCGACGAGCGCGGCCGCGGTCCCGGGGAACGCCTCGGGGCCGTCGTCGCGGGTGAAGCGGTAGGGCTCGTCGGGCAGGACGACGAGCTCGGGCGCGGCGGCGCGGAGCTCGTCGAGCGGCACCTTGGGGTAGCGCTCGGGGTGGTCGGCGTAGAGGTTGCGCACGCCGAGCCGGGCGAGCAGATCGCCGGCGAAGGTGTCGCGGCCGAGGACCATCCAGGGCCGCCGCCAGATCGGTACGACGGCGGTACGAGGCGGCTCGTCGCCCTCGGAGCCCCCGGCACCGGCACCGACCCCGGCCCCTGCTCCCCCGACCCCCGCCCAGGCGGCTTCGGCGGCGTCGAGCCACCCGGGCCGGCCCCGTACCCCACAGGCGAGCAGCACCCGCTCCAGCTCGCCGAACGCCTGCTCGAGCCCGCGCACCTCGGTGACCAGCACCTCGATCCCGGCAGCCCGCAGCGCCTCCAGGTCCGGCCCCCGGTTCTCCTCCTCGTTGGCGATCACCAGATCGGGCCGGAGGGCCGCGACGGCGCCGGTGTCCGGATTCTTGGTACCGCCGATCCGCATCACCCCGTCCCCGAGCTCCGCCGGGTGACTGCACCAGTCGGTGGCACCGACGAGCGTGCCCGGCGGCGCGGAGACGGCGACGGCCTCGGTCAGCGAGGGCACCAGGGAGACGACCCGCACGCCCATCCTCGCCCCGCCCGTCCCTATTCCTCGGTCGCTTCGACGTGGTCGGCGACGGAGACGAACACCAGACGCGTGGCAGGCGCGGTGGCCCGCCAGCGGTGCCGTACCCCGCCCGACAGATAGAGGCTGTCGCCGCGTTCGAGGCGGTACGCGCGCCCCTCGGCCTCGATCTCCGCGGCGCCGTCGGCCACGTACAGCAACTCGTCGTTGCGGTGCAGGAATTCGCGTCCGGCGTCCTGCTCGCCGGTGAACTCCAGGGCCTGCAGCTGGTGCCGGCCGCGGACCAGCGGCCGTACGCCCGGGGGCATGTCCCACAGCTCCTCGTCGGAGCGGACGACGTCGACGGTGCGCGCGGCCTCGGCGGCGGCGAGCAGTTCGGCGGCGGTGGTCTCCAGGGCTTCGGCGACGAGCTGGAGGGAGCGGTCGCTGGGGCGGGCCCGCTCGTTCTCGACCTGGCTGAGGAAGGGCACGGACAGGCCGCTGCGCCGGGCGACGACGGCCAGGGTGAGCTGGAGTGCGCGGCGGCGCCGCTTGACGGCCGCGCCCACGCGCAACGACTCCTTGTCGTCCATGTCGACCCCTCCCTCGTGTCCCTCGTACCGGTCGGTTACCTGCACCTTACGCAGCTTTGGGGCGGGGTTTCGCGTCGTGGCGAAAAGGGGTGGTCGCCGAACACGCTCGGCGACCACCCCTTTTCGGAGCGAATTCGGATCTATCGTGACCGGATCCGGCTCGGCAGGATCGACCAGCGCCCTACTGCGGCGCGAGCCGCTCCGCGACGCCCGGGTTCTTGTCCAGCCAGGTGCGGACGGCGTCCTGCTCCTTGCCCTTGCCGGTCTCCTGGATGACGGCCTCCAGGCCGGTGAGCTCCTTCTCGCTGAGCTTGAAGCTCTTCAGCCAGGCGCCGACCTCGGGGTTCTCGGCGGCGAAGCCCTTGCGGGCCAGGGTGTGCACGCCGTCGCCCTCGCCCCAGCTGACCTTGGGGTCCTTGAGCTTCTTGAGGTCGTAGGTGGAGTAGGCCCAGTGCGGCGACCAGAGGGTGACCGCGATGGGCTCCTTCTTGTCGTAGGCGCGCTTGAGTTCGGCCAGCATGCCGGGCGTGGAGCCGTCGACGACCTTGTACTCGCCCGCCAGGCCGTAGTCCTTGAGGACCTTGTCCTTGAGGATGCCCATCATTCCGGCGCTCGGCTCGATGCCGACGATCCGGCCCTTGAACTGCCCGGCCTTGCCCTTGAGGTCGGCGAGGCTGTTCACGTCCTTCATGTACGAGGGGACGGTGAGCTCCAGGGAGGTGGGGCCGTACCAGGAGCCGAGGTCTTCCAGCTTGTTCCGGTACTTCTCCCAGTACTGGGCGTGGGTGACGGGCAGCCAGGAGTCGGTCTGGAAGTCGATCTGGCCGCCGGCGAGGCCGGTGTAGAGGGCGCCGGCCTCCAGCTGCTTGGTGTCGACCTCGTAGCCGCGGCGCTCCAGGAGCTCCTTCCAGAGGAAGGTGGAGGCGATGCCCTCGTCCCAGGGGATGTAGCCGAGGCTGATCTTCTTGCCGTGGCCGGAGTTCGGTCCGGAGGCGGTGGTGGAAGTGCCTCCGCTGCCGCCGAGGAAGCCCATGCCGCCGGCGACGAGGGCGAGGATCACGACGCCGACGAGGGCGGTGACGGGCTGCGGGCGGTGGCCCCAGATCTTCGCGCCGGCCCGGGCGGCGCGCGCGGCGCGGGCCTTGGCTGCGGCGCGGCGGCCGAGCGGGGAGACCTGGCGGCCCAGCGCGCCGGTCATCCGGTCGAGGTACATGGCGAGGATGACGATGGAGATGCCGGCCTCGAAGCCGAGGCCGATGTCGACGTTGCCGATGGCGCGGTAGACGGCGCCGCCGAGTCCGCCGCCGCCGACCATGCCGGCGATGACGACCATGGACAGGCCGAGCATGATCACCTGGTTGACGCCGGCCATGATGGTGGGCAGCGCGAGCGGCAGCTGGACGCGCAGCAGGGTGTTGCGCGGGGTGGTGCCGAAGGCCTCCGCGGCCTCGACGAGTTCGCCGTCGACCTGGCGGATGCCGAGTTCGGTCATGCGGACGCCGGGCGGCAGGGCGAAGACGATGGTGGCGATGATGCCGGGGACGACGCCGACGCCGAAGAAGATGATGCCGGGGATGAGGTAGACCATCGCCGGCATGGTCTGCATGAAGTCCAGGACCGGGCGCAGCACGGCGCTGACGGTCTTGGAGCGGGCCGCCCAGATGCCGAGGGGCACCGCGATCACCAGGGTGACGAGGGTGGCGACGAGCACGAGCGAGAGGGTCGACATGGCGTCGTCCCACAGCTCGATGGAGTCGACGAGGGCGAGCCCCGCGAAGGCGAGGACACCGGCGGTGAGGCCGCGCAGCCACCAGGCGACGACGGCGAGCATGCCGGCGAAGAGCAGCGGCTGGGGCGCGGACAGGACGGCGTCGATGCCGTCGTAGAGGCCGGTGACGCCGGTGCTGATGGCGTCGAACAGCCAGGAGAACTGGGCCTGGAGCCAGTCGACGGTGTTGTCGACCCACTGGCCGAGGGGGAGCCTAGGCACGGGCGGTCACCTCCTCGGTCGCAGCGTTCCCGGCGATCGCAGCGTTCCCGGCGGTCGCACCGTTCTTGGCGGTCGGGCGTACGTCGGCGTCGAGGCCGCCCATGACGCCGAGCAGGCGGTCCTGGGCGACGACGCCGAGGATCTCGCCGTCGGCGCCGG
Organism: Streptomyces sp. SKN60; assembly: GCF_026236535.1. GTDB lineage: Bacteria > Actinomycetota > Actinomycetes > Streptomycetales > Streptomycetaceae > Streptomyces. The sequence continues at coordinate 108,761 of NZ_JAHTMW010000010.1, forward strand.
CGACGGGCACCGGGTGCAGGGAGCGCGCGGACACGGCGCACAGCTCGGCGAGCGGCATGTCCCGGGCGACCGGGGCGCAGCCGCAGCCGGGCGGGCAGTCCTCGGGCGCGACGGTGCCGTCGGTCATGACGGCGGCGGCCGTGAGCACCCGGGTGCGGTCGACGTCCTGGATGAAGGAGGCCACGTAGTCGTTGGCGGGGCGCACCAGGATGTCCTCGGCGGTGCCGAGCTGGACGATCCGGCCGTCGCGCATGACGGCGATGCGGTCGCCGAGGCGCATGGCCTCGTTGAGGTCGTGGGTGATGAAGACGATGGTCTTCTTCAGCTTCTGCTGGAGGACGAGGAGCTGGTCCTGCATGTCGCGGCGGATCAGCGGGTCGAGCGCGCTGAACGACTCGTCCATGAGGAGCAGGTCGGCGTCGGTGGCGAGGGCGCGGGCGAGGCCGACGCGCTGCTGCATGCCGCCGGACAGCTCGTCGGGCCAGGACTTCTCCCAGCCGGCGAGGCCGCACAGCTCCAGGGCCTCGGCGGCGCGCTTCTCGCGCTCGGCGCGCGGCACGCCCTGGACCTCCAGGCCGTAGGCGGCGTTCTCGAGGACGCTGCGGTGCGGGAAGAGGGCGAAGTGCTGGAAGACCATGCTGATCTTCCGCGAGCGGACCTCGCGCAGCTCGCGGTCGGAGAGCGCGGTGAGGTCGCGGCCGTCGAAGAGGACGCGGCCCGCGGTGGGGGCGAGCAGTCCGTTGAGCATCCGCAGGAGGGTGGACTTGCCGGACCCCGAGAGACCCATGACGACGAAGATCTGGCCGGATTCGACCGTGAAGGAGGCGTCGATCACGGCCGCCGTGGTGCCGTCGGCACGCAGGGCGTCCCGGTCGGCGCCTGCTTCGGCGAGTTCACGGACGGCTTCGTCGGGTCGTCTGCCGAACACCTTGTACAGATGGTCGGCCTGGAGCCTGGACACATACACCTCACGGGTAGCAACGAAAACGGCCCGCCACCCCCGCGCAGCCGGGCCGTGGAGCGGGGCGGGATCTGCCCGCGTGCCCGTCGCGTACGGAGATCCGCGTTCGCTTCGCATTCGTTCGCGTCGAAGTCATTGACGTCGAACTCATTCGCATCGAAACGTTGAATCCCGTACCGGGTCCGCTCCGGGCTCGCGCCTGCCCCGGCTCCTCCGGCACAAACACGAAGGTGACCGGTGTCACGCCGGGCGGGGGGTGTTGTCGGTGGGGTGCGGCATGATCGGGGTGTGACGCGACGCCTGATGCTCCTCGACACCGCCAGCCTCTACTTCCGCGCGTACTTCGGCGTGCCGGACTCGGTCCGGGCTCCGGACGGGACGCCGGTCAACGCGGTGCGGGGGCTGCTCGACTTCATCGCCCGGCTCGTCCAGGACCACCGGCCGGACGAGCTGGTGGCCTGCTGGGACGACGACTGGCGCCCGCAGTGGCGGGTGGACCTGATCCCCTCGTACAAGGCGCACCGGGTGGCCGAGGAGACCCCGGCCGGTCCGGACGTGGAGGAAGTGCCGGACACGCTGTCGCCCCAGGTGCCGGTGATCGTGGACGTGCTCGCGGCGCTCGGCATCGCCCGGGTCGGCGCGGCGGGCTTCGAGGCGGACGACGTGATCGGCACGCTGACGGAGCGCGCGACCGGCCCGGTGGACATCGTCACCGGCGACCGGGACCTGTTCCAGCTGGTGGACGACGCCCGCGGGGTGCGCGTGCTGTACCCGCGCAAGGGCGTCGGCGACTGCGACCTGGTCGACGACGAGCTGATCCGTACGAAGTACGGGGTGCGCCCCGATCAGTACGCGGACATGGCGGCGCTGCGCGGGGACACCAGCGACGGGCTGCCCGGCGTGAAGGGCATCGGGGACAAGACGGCGGCACAGCTGATCACGGAGTACGGGGACCTGGCGGGGGTCCGGGCGGCGGCGGCCGACCGGACGACGAAGCTGACCCCGGCGAAGCGCCGCGGCATCGTGGAGGCGGCGGAGTATCTGGACGTGGCACCCGCGGTGGTGCGGGTGGCGCGGGACGTGCCGCTGCCGGAGTTCTCGGCGGCGCTGCCGTCGACGCCCCGCGACCCGGAGGCGCTGGCGGGTCTGGTGGAGCGCTGGGGGCTCGGCGGGGCGGTGGGGCGGCTGCTGCCGGTGCTCGCGCGCTGAGATCGGAGCGGGGTGGGCCGGGGCCCGGCGGGGTGTTAACTTAGGCACACCTAAGTAATCCGGCCGGGGAAACGGGGAGACCGCCGTGGCAGAACAGCCCGCACGCAAGGCACCGAGGGCGCACGAGGCGCGGGTGGTGCGCACGGAGCGGATCACCCCGCACATGGTGCGTCTGGTGCTCGACGGTCCCGGTCTGGACGCCTTCGAGCTCGGCGAGTACACCGACCACTATGTGAAGCTGCTCTTCGCGGCCGAGGGCGTCAGCTATCCGGAGCCGTTCGACATGGAGCGGATCCGCGCGGAGTTCCCGCGCGAGCAGTGGCCGACCACCCGTACGTACACGGTGCGGGCCTGGGATCCGGTGCACCGCGAGCTGACCGTGGACTTCGTGGTGCACGGCGACGAGGGTCTGGCCGGACCGTGGGCGGCGCGGGCGCAGGCCGGCGACACGATCCGCTTCCTCGGCCCCGGCGGCGGCTACGCGCCGGACGCGGCCGCCGACTGGCATCTGCTCGTCGGCGACGAGAGCGCCCTGCCGGCCGTCGCGGTGGCCCTGGAGCGGCTGCCCGCGGGGGCGCGGGTGCACGCCTTCCTGGAGGTCGCGGACGCGACGGAGGAGCAGAAGTTCGCGACCGCGGACGGGGTCGAGGTCAGCTGGCTGCACCGCGGCGACCGCCCGGCGGGCGAGGCGCTGATCGAGGCGGTGCGCGGGCTCGACTTCCCGGCGGGTGACGTGCACGCCTTCGTCCACGGCGAGGCCGGTTTCGTGAAGGAGCTGCGCCGTCATCTGCGGCTCGACCGCGAGGTGCCGCGCGAGCGTCTGTCGATCTCGGGCTACTGGCGGCTCGGCAAGACGGACGAGGCGTGGCGCGCGATCAAGCGCGAGTGGAACGAGCAGGTGGAGCGCGAGCAGGAGAACTGACCCGCATCCCCCATGTCATCCGCCGGAGGGGCGGGAGCCGACGGGCTCCCGCCCCTTTGGCGTTCCCGGGCCTTGCCGGGGCTTTCCGGGGGCTTTCCCGGTCCCGGCGCCCCGGGATCAGTCCCCGAGGCCGAACATCCGGCCGGAGGCGTCGATGTGGGCGAGGCGGCGCAGGGCGGCGAACATGGCGTCGCCGAGGACGGTGCCGACGACGACGCTCTCGACGAGTTCCTCGCGCACGACGTTGCGGGCGACGTAGTCGAGGTCGACCTGGGCAACCCGCTCGGCCGCGGCGGCGTAGTCGTCGAGGACCTCGGCGGCGAAGGCGCCGTGCCCGGCGTCCTCCAGGGCGGCGAGGGCCACCGCGAGCGCCTCGGCGGCTGCGGATTCGGGGTAACTGCGCCAGCCCCGCCGCTCGATGAGGCCGGCCACCGTCCTACGGGCGGCGGTGAGCCGCTCGCCCGGCTCGCCCCCGTCCTTGTACTGCGGGACCACCTGGTCGGCGACCGAGCCCAGCATCTTGTGCACCGGCTGCCCGGGGTCGTCGACGGCCTCGATCACCTCGCGGATGCCGGCCACGGACAGTCCGCCGACGTCGAGCAGGGCGCGGATCAGGCGGAGCCGCCGCACGTGCGTCTCCTCGTACGAGGCCTGGTTCGGGCTTGTGAGCTGCCCGGCGGGCAGCAGCCCCTCCCGTACGTAGTACTTGATCGTCGGCACGGACACCCCGGTCCTCCGACTCAACTCTCCGATGCGCACCGCGTGTTCACCTTTCCGGTCGCCTTCCGGTCTTGCCGACCGCCCCTCCATCATAGATAGTGGCACTATCAGATAGTGGCGAGTGCCACTATCCATTCTGTCGCCATGGCGGTCCGGCGGCACTCCACACCCATCCCACGGGGGGATATCTCGTCATGTCCTCAGCGACCTCAGCGGCGTCGGCGACGTCGGCACCGCAACTCCGCACCCTGCACCGGCCCCTGGTCTGGTTCACCGGCTCGATGGTCCTGCTCGCGCTCGTCTCGGCCGGCGGGCTCCTGCTCGACGACCGGATCCTGGTCGGCGCGCCGATCTGGGCCAAGCCCTTCAAGTTCTCCGTCTCGTTCATCGCGTACGCGCTCACGCTCGCCTGGATGCTCTCCCTGCTGCCCGGCGCCCGGGCCCGCCGGATCGGCTGGTGGGCCGGGACCGTGCTCACCGTCGCCAGCCTCGTCGAGATGGTGCTGATCACCCTGCAGGTGGTCCGCGGCACGCAGAGCCACTTCAACGTCGCGACGCGCTTCGACGCGGCCGTCTTCCAGCTCATGGGCGGCACCGTCGTCATCCTGTGGCTGGCCGCCCTGGTGATCGCCGTCCTGCTGCTGCGCGCCCGCATCCTGGACCGGGCCACCGCCTGGGCCGTCCGCCTGTCCTCGCTCATCGCCCTGGCCGGCGCGGCCGTCGGCTTCGTGATGGTCCGGCCCACCCCGGAGCAGCTCGCCCAGGACGACCCGCCGATCACCGGCGCGCACAACGTGGGCGTGCCCGACGGCGGCCCCGGCGTGCCGCTGCTCGGCTGGTCCACCACCGGCGGCGACCTGCGCATCGCGCACTTCTTCGGCATGCACGCGCTGCAACTCGTCCCGCTGGTGCTGTTGTTGCTCGCCGCGCTCGCCCCGCGCATCGGCCGGCTCGCCGACGACCTGATCCGGCTGCGGCTCGTCCTGGTCACCGCCGGCGCCTACGCCGCGGTCTTCGCCCTGGTCACCTGGCAGGCCCTGCGTGGCCAGCCGCTGCTCTCCCCGGACGCCCTCACGCTCACCGCGGCCGGCGTCGTCGCGGCCCTCACCCTCGCGGCCACCGCGTGGGCGCTCCGCACGCCGCCCACCACCGTGCCCGACGACCGCCAGGAGCTCGCGGCATGACCGGCTTCCTCTTCGAACTCACCTTCCTCCTCGCGGCCCCGGTCTGGCTGCTGATGATCTTCGCCCCGGGCCGGAGCGTCACGGACCGCGTGGCCGCCTCGCCCCTCACCGTCCTGCCGGTCCTCGCCGTCCACCTGATCCTCGTGGCCCCGGTCCTCCCGGAACTCTGGACCGCGGTCAGCAGCCCGGACCTCGACGCCTTCCGCGACCTCACCGCCCTCGCGAACGGCGCCGGCGCCGTCTGGGCCCAGATCATCGCCTGGGACCTCCTCCTGGGCCAGTGGATCTACCGCGAGTCCCGCCGCCTGTCCCTCTCCCCCTTCCTCACCGGCCCCCTCCTCGTCCTGACGATCCTCCTCTCCCCCTTCGCCCTCCTCCTCTTCCTCCCACTCCGCGCCCTCCGTCGCCCCCACACCGCGCAGGCGGCCCAACCGGCCGAGTCGGCCCGGCTGTAGCCTCGCTCCGTGCGATACGAGGACCGCGCCGTCGGCGCCGTGCTGGGCTCCGCCGTCGGGGACGCGCTCGGGGCGCCCTTCGAGTTCGGGCTGCCGGGGGTGTACCGGGAGCGGTTCCCCGGCGGGCGCGGGGAGATGTGCGGCGGGGGCGGCTGGGAGCCCGGCGAGGCCACGGACGACACGCAAGATGGCCGTACTCGTCGGGGAGTCCCTGCTCGAACGCGGCGGGCTCGATCTGCCCGACGTCTTCGACCGCTTCCGGCGCTGGGCGGCCGCCGAGCCGAAGGACATCGGTCTGCTGACCGAGGCCGTGCTCCTGGGCGGCGACCCCTGGGACACGGCCGCCGCCCTGCACTTCCAGGTCAACGGCCGCGGTGCGGGCAACGGTTCGCTGATGCGGGCCGCCACCCCGGCCGTGCGCTTCGCCTCCGCCGGCCGCGCCGCCACCATGGACGCGGCCCGGCGGATCGCCGCGCTCACCCACGGGGACGCCGCCGCCTGGGAGGGCACCGCGGTCCTCCACGAGCTGGTCCGGGTCGCCCTCCTCGGCGAGGACCCGCTCGCCGCCGTCCCCGCCGCTCTCGCGGAGGTGACACCAGCGCACCGGGACCGCTGGGCCACCGTCCTCGCCCCCGGCTGGCGGCCCGAGGACGCCACCGAGTTCAACGGCGCCGTCTGGCCCTGCCTCGGCTCCGCCCTGTGGGCCCTGCGCACCACCTCCTCCTTCGAGGCGGCCCTAGGTCGTGTCTTCCGGATCTTGCCGGGGCCGCGACGCCCGGCACGTGCATCTGCCGCGTTCTCGTCGGTCGCCGACGCTCCGCGTCGACTCCCTCCTCCGCCTTGCAGCTGCACGCACCGGACGCCGCAGCCTGATCCGGCCTGATCCAGAAGACACGACCTCGCCGCCGCGATCGACCTCGGCGGCGACACCGACACCGTCGCCGCCGTCACCGGCATGCTCGCCGGCGCCGTCCACGGCCCCGCCGCGATCCCGGCCCGCTGGACCGAACCCCTGCACGTGCCCCTGCCGGGGTTCGGCACCCGCGTGCTCCGCGCGCCCGAACTGGCCGCGCTCGCACGGGCGCTCGTAGCCGCGGGGGCCTAGGGTCCTGTCCCGCGGGGTCGGGGCCCGGGCAGGCCGCGGCTCCCCCCGAGCTTCGCCTCGGTGGGCACCCGGGCCCGCAGGGCCCCGGGGGCGATCCCTCGGGCGAGTCCTAGCGGGCCCGCACCGTCGCCAGGACCTCGCGGTCGGGCTGGAGGGTGAGGCCGGGGACCGGGCGGATGTCATCGGGGTCGAGGGCGAGGCGGAAGCGGCGGGCGAGGACCGCGAGGATCAGGACCGCCTCCACCATGGCGAACCGGGTGCCCAGGCACACCCGGGGGCCGCCGCCGAAGGGGTACCAGGCGTACTCCGGTATCTCCTCGGCCTCCTTCGCCTCGCGGCCCTCCTCGCCCTCCCCCGTCGCGCGCCAGCGCTCCGGGCGGAACTCCAGCGGGTCCCGGAACCAGCGGGCGTCCCGGTGGGTGGCCCACTGGCTGCTCCAGACCCGGGTGCCGGGCGCGACCGGGACGCCGCCGAGGACGGCGCCCTCCTTGGCGGTGCCGGTGAGCAGCCAGATCGCCGGGTAGAGGCGGAGCGTCTCCTTCACCACGGCCTGGGTGTAGGAGAGTTGGGCGTAGTCGTCGAAGCCCGGGTCGCGGTCGCCGAGGACCCGGTCGAGCTCGGCCGCCAGGGCGTCGGCCACGCGCGGGTTGCGGGAGAGGAGATACCAGGCCCAGACGAGGGTGGTGCTGGTGGTCTCGTGCCCGCCGATGTAGAGCGTGACGGTCTCGTCGCGTATCTCGCGGTCGGAGAGGGGCGCGCCGGTCTCGTCCCGGGCGGCGAGCAGCCGGCTGAGCAGGTCGGGTCGCTCGCTGTCGCCGTCCCGGTGCCGGGCGACGACCCGGGCGACCTCGGCGTCGATGACGGCGGTGGCGCGTTTGATGCGGGCCCGCCCGGGGGTGGGCACCCAGTCGGGCAGGATCGCGCCGACGCCGCTGAACTCGGCGCCGATCTCCTGCTGCGCCACGTCCATGGCGCGGCCGATGGACTCGGCGTCGGCCGCGGTGTCGGCGCCGAAAATGGTGCGGACGGCGATGAGCTGGGTGAGCGCCGCCATCTCCTTCTTGACGTCGATCCGCTGCCCGTCGGTCCAGCGCCCGGCCAGGTCGACCGCGCACTCGGCCATGGTCGCCGCGTACGACTTGACCTGCTTGGGCCGCACCGCGGGCTGAACCAGCGAGCGCTTGCGCCGCCAGTCCGCACCCTTGGAGACGACCACCCCGTTGCCCAGGAGGGTGCGGAAGGCGATGCCGAGGTCGGACTGCTCGAAGGTCCGCTCGACCTCGGTGAGGAGTTCGCCGATGGTCTCCGGGTGCGCGATGAAGAGCGCGGGGGTGCGGCCGAAGCGCCAGCGGACGAAGTCGCCCCGCTCACGCAGCCGTTCGAAGAAGGCGAGCGGGTCCTTGCCGAATTCCGGCAGGTTGCCCAGCCCCGGGACGCCACGGGGCCCCGGGACGGTCTTCCGTCCGTCCGCCGTCGTGGTGCCGACGGCGGACGGACCGGCGTGCGTGGTCAACTGTGCTTCCCTCCAGCGGAATTGCCCCATGATCTCGTTCGTCTGTACGAGTCCATGGAAGCGGAAGGATGTGACACTCCGCCAGCCCTGTGGATAACCCTTGTCAGTTCACCGTCACCAGCACGCCCGACCCTGCGGGATCAGCCCACCGAGCTGTAGGCCACGACGCCCCTCAGCAGGCTGTCGACCGCCTTGCGGGCGTTCTTCGCGACCGTGCTGTCCTCCCGCGGCGCCGCGGCCGCGATCTGGCCGAGCACGTCGATGACCTGCTTGCACCAGCGCACGAAGTCGCCGGCGGGCATCTCGGCCTCCCGCAGCACCTCGTCGAGCCCCTTGTCGGAGGCCCACTGGTAGGCGGCCCAGGCGAAGCCGAGGTCCGGCTCGCGCTGGCCGACGCCCTCCGCCTGGTGGAGCTTGAACTCCTCCTCCAGCGCGTCGAGCCGGCCCCAGATCCGCACCATCTCGCCCATCGCGACCTTCGCACGGCCCGTCGGCAGCTTCGGCGCGACGGCGTCGTCGGACTGCCGGGCCTCGAAGACCAGCGCCGAGGCGCAGGCGGCCAGTTCGGCCGGGCTGAGGCCCTCCCACACCCGCTCGCGCAGGCACTCACTGGCCAGCAGGTCCAGCTCGCCGTAGAGCCGGGCCAGCCGCTTGCCGTGCTCGGTGACCTCGTCGGCCCGCAGATAGTCGAGCTCGGTGAGCAGGGCGACGATCCGGTCGAAGGTGCGCGCGATGGTGTTGGTGCGGCCCTCGATGCGCCGCTCCAGCTGCTTGGTGTCGCGCTGCAGCCGGTGGTAGCGCTCGGCCCAACGGGCGTGGTCCTCGCGCTCGTCGCAGCCGTGGCAGGGATGCGCCCGGATCGCGGTGCGCAGCCGGGTGATCTCGCGGTCGTCGGCCGCGGCCGAGCGGTGCTTGCGGTGCCGCTCCGGGTTGATGTGCCCGGCCTTGCTGCGCAGCGCGGAGGCGAGGTCGCGGCGGGACTGCGGGGAGCGCGGGTTGAAGGAACGCGGGATGCGCATCCGCTCAAGCGGCTCCACCGGCACCGGGAAGTCGATCGAGGCGAGCCGCTTGACCTGCCGCTCGGCGGTGAGCACCAGCGGGCGCGGCCCGTCGTGGTGCTCGAAGCCTCGGTGCCCGTTGGTCCGGCCGGCCGGGACGCCGGGGTCGAGGACGAGGGCGAGGCCGGCGAACTTGCCCGTCGGCACGTGGATGACGTCGCCGGGCTTGAGCCGCTCCAGGGAGGCCGCCGCCTGGGCGCGCCGCTGCGCGGCGCCCTGCCGGGCCAGGTCGGTCTCGCGGTCCTTGAGTTCGCGGCGGAGCCGCGCGTACTCCTCGAAGTCGCCGAGGTGGCAGGTCATGCCCTCGCGGTAGCCCTGCAGTCCCTCCTCGTTCTTCTGGACCTGCCGGGAGATCCCGACGACCGAGCGGTCGGCCTGGAACTGTGCGAAGGAGGTCTCCAGGAGCTCGCGCGAGCGGTGCCGGCCGAACTGGTCGACCAGGTTGACCGCCATGTTGTACGAGGGCTTGAAGCTGGAGCGCAGCGGATACGTGCGGGTGCCGGCGAGTCCGGCGAGGTGGCCGGGGTCCATGCCGCGCTGCCACAGCACGACGGCGTGGCCCTCGACGTCGATGCCGCGCCGGCCGGCCCGGCCGGTGAGCTGGGTGTACTCGCCGGGGGTGATGTCGGCGTGCTGCTCACCGTTCCACTTGACCAGCTTCTCCAGGATCACGGAGCGGGCCGGCATGTTGATGCCGAGCGCCAGGGTCTCGGTGGCGAAGACGGCCTTGACGAGGCCGCGGACGAACAGCTCCTCGACGACCTCCTTGAAGGTCGGGAGCATGCCGGCGTGGTGCGCGGCGATGCCGCGCTCCAGGGCTTCCAGCCACTCGTAGTAGCCGAGGACGTGCAGGTCCTCGCTGGGGATGGCGGCGGTGCTCTCCTCGACGATCTCGCGGACCCGGCGGCGTCCCTCGTCGTCGTTGAGCCGGAGGCCCGCGTAGAGGCACTGCTGGACGGCGGACTCGCAGCCGGCCCGGCTGAAGATGAAGGTGATCGCGGGCAGCAGCCCCTCGGCGTCAAGGCGCTCGATGACCTCGGGCCGGCCGGGCGTCCAGATCCGGGAGCGGGCGCGCCGCTCGCGCTCGCGGTCGGCCTCGCGGACCATCTTGCCGCGGCGCCGCTCGCGCGGGTTGTACGTGCGCGAGTTCTCGGTGCGGGCGAGGCGCAGCAGGTCGGGGTTGACCTCGCGGCGGGCGGAGCCGCGGCCGCCGTGGTCGGTCTCCTCCTCGAAGAGGTCGTACATCCGCCGGCCGGCGAGGACGTGCTGCCACAGCGGCACGGGGCGGCTCTCGGAGACGATGACCTCGGTGTCACCGCGGACGGTGTCGAGCCAGTCGCCGAACTCCTCGGCGTTCGACACGGTCGCGGAGAGCGACACCAGGGTCACGGACTCGGGGAGGTGGATGATCACTTCCTCCCAGACGGCGCCGCGGAAGCGGTCGGAGAGGTAGTGCACCTCGTCCATCACCACGTAGCCGAGGCCGGAGAGCGCCTGGGACCCCGCGTAGAGCATGTTGCGGAGGACCTCGGTGGTCATGACGATGATCGGGGCGTCTCCGTTGACACTGTTGTCGCCGGTGAGCAGGCCGACCTTGTCGTGGCCGTACCGCTTCACGAGGTCGGCGTACTTCTGGTTGGAGAGCGCCTTGATCGGCGTGGTGTAGAAGCACTTGCGGCCCTGCTGGAGGGCGAGGTGCACGGCGAACTCGCCGACGATGGTCTTGCCGGAGCCCGTGGGCGCGGCGACGAGCACGCCCTTGCCCGCTTCGAGGGCCTGGCAGGCCTCGATCTGGAAGGGGTCCAGACCGAAGTCGTACAACTCGCGGAAGGGGGCCAGCGCGGTCGCCTGATCCGCGTTGCGCGCGCGGGCGGCGGCGTACGCCTCGGCTGGTGTGAGGTCCTCTGTCATCTTGTTGTCGAGCCTACCCGCCGCCTCTGACAGTGACGCGATCTTTATCGGGGCGGCTGCCGGCCGCCGCCCGGGAGGGGTCCCCCGGAGGAAGTCCGGGGGACCCGCGCGATCACGTGATGTCGTCGTAGCCGTTCAGCCGGTGCGACCGGGCGCCGTCCGACTCGCCGGTGGCCTGCTCGGGCAGGGCCCGGGCGGAGCCGACGCTCTCGACCCGGCCGACGGCCTCGGGGGTGAGGTCGAGGCTGGAGGCCTCGTCGTCGTCGAGCTCGGCGTCCGGGTCGGCGCGCCGCCGCCGCTTGTCGTTGAGCAGAGAGAAGCCGACGGCCGCGAGGTAGAGCAGGGTGATCGGCCCGGCGAGGGCGAGCATGCCGACCGGGTCGGTGGTCGGGGTGATGACGGCGCCGAAGACGAAGACGCCCATGATCACACCGCGCCACCAGCGGGCCATGCGCTTGCCGCTCAGCACTCCGGTGAGGTTGAGCATGACCAGCACGAGCGGCAGCTCGAAGGCGAGGCCGAAGACCAGCACCATGCGCAGCGTGAAGTCGAGGACGTCGGCCAGCGACAGGATGTTGGCCGAGCCCTCGGGCGTGAGGCTGATGAGCACCTTCACGCTGATGGGGAGGATGAGGTACGCGAGGTAGGCGCCGGCCGCGAAGAGCGGGACCGCGGCGCCGACGAAGGCGTACGTGTACTTCTTCTCGTGCTTGTGCAGGCCGGGCGCGACGAAGGCCCAGAGCTGATAGAGCCAGACCGGGCTCGCGACGACGAGACCCGCCGTCAGGGAGAGCTGGATGGTCGTGCTGAACGGCGCCATCAGGGTGTTGAAGGAGACGATCGCGCAGTTGCCGCCGTCGCTGGTGACGTCGGGCCCGCACTTGGGCACCGACTTCGTCAGGAACACCATCAGCTGCTCGCTGTACGCGAGGGCGACGACGGTCACCGCCGCGATGGCCAGCAGGCCCTTCGCGAGGCGGTTGCGGAGCTCACGCAGGTGCTCCACGAGGGGCATCCGGCCCTCGGGATCCTTCTCCTGCTTGCGGGCAGACTTGAGCAACCCACGTCCTCATCTCGTGCGGCGACCGCCGCGCTCGGCGGCGGCCGCGGCGGACCGGGTCAGCGCTTGGTGGAGTCGGTGGGCTCGGTCACCGGACGCGAGCTGGTCACGTCGCCGGGAGCGGCCTGGATGGTGCGCGGCGCGGCCTGGTCCTGGGAGGCGGGGGCAGGCGGGTCGGCGGGGGCGCTCTGCTGGTCGTCGGTCTTCATCGCCTTGGCCTCGCTCTTGAGGATGCGGGCCGACTTGCCGAGCGAACGCGCCATGTCCGGGAGCTTCTTGGCGCCGAACAGCAGGATGATCACGACGAGGATCAGAATGATCTCGGTGGGGCCGAGCCTACCCATAGCTGTTTACCTTCTTCACCGAGGCGACATTGGAGTGCGTGCTGCCCGGCCGGTCGGACATGCGTCCGGCCCTCCGCGCTGCTAGCGATCGTAACCCGCAGGAGTAAACGGGCGGCAATGCCTGTGCATACTCGCCATTGCGTCCAGGACCGGCCGTCGCGGGTGCTCCCGGCCGGGCCCGGTACGAAGTCAGCGCAGGGTCTCGCCGGTTCGCGCGAGATCCGACGCGGCGCGCTCGAGATCCTCGGAGACCTCCTGGATCCGCTCTGTGGTGTGAGCCACTTGACGGCCGAGGCGCTGGGCCTCCAGGAACACCTTGATGCCGAGGACACCGAGGACGGCGATGCCGAGGAAGCCGAGGGCGACGGCGAGCATGGGCCAGAACATGTGCCGAGCCTAGACGCTGCCCTGTGGCCGCCGGCGGGCGGACGGCCCTCAGCCGGTGGTGTGCAGGCGCAGCGTGTTGACGCCGCCGCCGGTGAGCAGTTCGACGATCCGCTCGCCGGCCGGTTTGCGCACGGCGCTGCCGCACTCGGGGCAGGTGAAGGAGTAGAAGGTGGTGCGGCGGCTGGCGCCGATGGCGAGCCGCAGGGCGCCGGCGGAGAGTTCGAAGCGCGAACGGCAGTCGGGGCAGGCGGCCTTGAAGAGGACCGGGGCGACCGGCGCCGAAAGATCGGGCATCACGGACATTTCCCTCAACACTCCCCACTGCGGTACGGGTACGGCTCTCGACTCTCGGCTCTCACTGGAAACAGCGCCCCGCGACCGCGGAACGTCACGTTCCCCCTACTGACTTCCCCCTGCGGACTTCCCCTACGGACGCCCGCGCTCCGCGGCGCCCCCCCGCTCAGCTCTCGTAGGCGGCCAGGGCGGCCGCGGCGGCCTCCCGGGCACTGTCCGCGAGCTCCTGCGGAGCGACGATCCGACCGTCGCTGCCGAGCCGCAGCGCGAGCCGCCGCAGCGAGGCGGGCGCCGGGGTGCGCAGGGTGATCCGAAGCCCGCCGTCCGGCAGTTCCTCGGCCCGGTCGTGCGGGTAGTACTCGGCGACCCACCGACCGCCCGGCCCGACCTCGACCACGACCTCCGGGTCCTCGGCGGACGGCTGCACAAGCCCCTCCGACAGGTCCCGCAGCTCGATCTCCGGCGGCGCGGCGTGGTCGTCCAGGATCCGGATCTCGGCGACCCGGTCGAGCCGGAAGGTGCGGCGCGCCTCGGAGAGCCGGCACCACGCCTCCATGTACGTGTGGCCGACGGCGAAGAGCCGGATCGGGTCCACCTCGCGCTCGGTGAGCTCGTCGCGCGCGGGCGAGTAGTAGCGCAGCCACACGCGCCTGCGCTCGGAGATGGCCCGGTCGACCTCGGCGAAGACACCGCCCTCGGACTCGAAGGTCACCGAGAGCCGCGAGCTGGCCCCGGCCGCCTCGCCGGCCGCCGCCTCCAGCTTGGCGGTGGCACGGAGCAGCGCCTCACGGTCGCTCTCGCGCAGCCCCGGCAGGGTGGCCACCGCGCGCGCCGCCACCAGGAGGGCGGTGGCCTCGTCGGCGGCCAACCGCAGCGGCGCGGCGACGTCGTCGGGGTTGTGCCACCAGATGCGGTCCCCGTCGGTGTCGATGTCCAGGAGGTCGCCGCCCCGGAAACTGGTGCCGCACATGGGCAGCACGTCGAGGTCCGAGATCAGCTCGTCCTCGGTGATCCCGAAGGCCCGGGCGACGTCGGCGACATGCGCGCCGGGACGCTCCCGGAGATACGTGACGAGGGAGAGCATGCGCCTCGTCTGGTCGATGGCGTTGGCGGCCACGGTCGTTCCTTCCCCCTCAGCCCTTGGCGACGGCGCGCAGCCGGTCCACCACGTCGGCCCGCAGATCCGCGGGCTCCAGGACGACCGCGTCGGGCCCGAACTCGACGAGCCAGGCGTCGAGGCCGTGCCCGTACGGGATCTCCAGCTCGTCCCAGCCGTCGGCGCCCTCGGTCACCGACAGCGCCCGGGACCGCAGCGGATAGCCGCAGCCGGCCCGCAGCCGGATCCGCGCGGAGCGGGTGGCGGTCTCCCCCGCCCAGCTCTCCACGGTCTCGCGGACGGTGACGACATCGGGCACGGGCGCGGTGAAGGCGCCGGCCCGGGAGCGGACCTTGCCGGTGATACGGGAGAGCCGGAAGACCCGCTCGGCGCCGCGGTCGCGGTCCCAGCCCGCCAGGTACCAGTGGCCGCGCCAGCACTCCAGGGTCCACGGCTCGACGTGCCGGGTCTCGGGGCGGGCGGCGGTGGCCTTGCGGTAGTCGAAGACGACCGGCCGGCGGTCGCGGCAGGCCAGCATCAGCGGCTCGAACGCGGCCTCGTGGACCGGGATGCGCGGCTCCAGGGCGCTGGCGTGCGCGTCGTACGCGTCCTCCGCCTCGGGCATTCCGGCGGCGCGCAGCTTCTGCAGGGCACCGCTGGCGGCGCCGGCGAGCCGGGCCTGCTGCCAGACCTTGGCGGCGAGGCCGAGGGCGGCGGCCTCCTCGGCGTCCAGGGTGATCGGGGGCAGCCGGTTGGAGTCGCGGCGGGCCAGGTAGCCGGTCTCGCCGTCGAGGTTCTCCACGGTCTCGATGACCAGGCCGAGCTCGCGCAGATCGTCCTTGTCGCGCTCGAACATGCGGTTGAAGGCGTCCTCGCCGCCGCCGGAGCCCTGGCCGGGGCCGGAACCGGCGCCGTACCCCGGTCCGAAGGCCTCGACATAGGCCTCGATGGAGGACCGCAGCTCCCGCTTGCTCAGCGGGCGGCGCGTTCCGAGCAGGCACAGCGCAAGATTCATCAGCCGCTCGGCCTTGGCAATCGCCATCGACGCCCCGCACCCTCTTCTGCCGGATTGACTTCTCGGACGTCCGACCGTACCGCCCCGCGGTGTCCGGGCAAAAGCCGGGCCGGAACGCGAAGGGCCCCCGCCGGGAGGCGGGGGCCCTCGATGCCGTACAGGCGATCGGAGCGGGTCCTAGCGGACGGCCACCAGGTCGCAGACGAAGATCAGCGTCTCGTTGGGGCCGATCTTGCCGCCGGCGCCGCGCTCGCCGTACGCCAGGTGCGGCGGGATGACCAGCTGGCGGCGACCGCCGACCTTCATGCCCTGCACGCCCTGGTCCCAGCCGGGGATGACCTGGCCGACACCGAGCTGGAACGGCAGCGGGGCACCGCGGTTCCAGGAGGCGTCGAACTCCTCGCCGGACTCGAAGGACACACCCACGTAGTGGACCAGGATGTTGTCCCCGGCCTTGGCGACGGCGCCGTCGCCCTCCCAGATGTCCTTGATCTCCAGGTCGGCCGGCGGCTCGCCGCCCGGGAAGTCGACCTCGGGCTTCTCGATGCTCACTGCAGTGTGCTCCTCGTTACCGATGAACCGCGCGGACGATGGCCCGCGCGACCGGGACAGTCTTTCATCCCCTGTGACGCTCCGGGGTCAGACCTTCGCCAGGATGTCGACGGCGAAGACCAGCGTGGAGTTCTTCGGGATGCCCTGCTTCTCCTGGTCGCCGAAGGCCTCCGACGGCGGCGCCACGATCAGGATCCGGCTGCCGACCTTCTTGCCGGCGATGCCGTCCTTCAGGCCCTTCAGGGTGAGCTGGCCGAGCGGGAAGTTGGCCGGCTTGCCCATGGTGTACGTCGAGTCGAAGACCTTGCCGTCCTTCCACAGGGCGGCGACGTAGTTCACGACGACCGTGTCCGTGTCCTTGACGACCTCGCCCTTGGACTCGAGCACGTAGTTGGAGACCAGCTTGGTCGGCGGGTCGACCTTGGGCACGGTCAGCGAGGGCTGCTTGCCGTCGGTGTTGACGCCCACCTTCGGCAGGTCCTTGTTGTCCTGCGCCACCTCGGTGCCGCTGGCGGACTTCGGGATGGTCACCGCCTTGAGGATGTCGACCACGAAGACGAGCGTCGCGTTCGCCTTGATGTCGCCCTGGCCCTGCGCCCCGTAACCGAGCTCCGGCGGAATGCCGATCTCGACGCGGCTGCCGACCTTCTGGCCCTCCAGGCCCTTCTCCCAGCCCTGGATGACCTGGCCCTCGCCGAGCGTCACCGAGAACGGCTGCTTCCGGTCGAAGCTGTTGTCGAAGGGGGTGGCCTCGTCCCACTCCTGACCGAGGTAGTTCACCGAGAGCGCGTCGCCCTTCTTGGTGACCGCTCCGTCGCCCTCGCTGATCACGTTGACCTTGAGGGACTTGGGCGGGTCGCCCACGCCCTTCGAGAGGGTCGGCTTCTCGCCGAACTTCTCCCCCGCGGTGATGGCGGGAAGCCCGTTCTTCATCGAACCGGAATCGGAGCCCTTGTCGTCGCTGCCGCAGGCCGCTGTGGTGAGCAGCAGAAGCGGGACGACGAGCAGGCCGGCAAGTCGGCGCACTAGTTCCTCAGATCTCAGACGGCACAGTAGTTGTCCCGACACTCTAGGGGACCGCCCTGTGATGCACTCGGCCCCGCACGCCTGGCGTGCGGGGCCGAGTGCACGGACCGCCGTGCGTCCTACATTCCGGCGATCAGCTTTTCCACCCGGTCGTCGACCGAACGGAACGGGTCCTTGCACAACACGGTGCGCTGCGCCTGGTCGTTGAGCTTGAGGTGGACCCAGTCGACGGTGAAGTCCCGGCGCTGCTCCTGGGCGCGGCGGATGAAGTCGCCGCGGAGCCGGGCGCGGGTGGTCTGCGGGGGCACCGACTTGCCCTCGAAGATCTTCACGTCGTTGCACACCCGGGCCGCCTGGCCGTTCTTCTGGAGCAGGTAGTACAGGCCGCGGCGGCGGTGGATGTCGTGGTACGCGAGGTCTATCTGCGCGACCCGCGGGTGCGACATGGTCATGTTGTGCTTGGCCCGGTAGCGCTCGATGAGCTTGTACTTCATGACCCAGTCGATCTCGGTCTCGATGCGCTCGAGCTGCTCCTGCTCGATGGCGTCGAGCGTACGGCCCCAGAGCTCCAGGACCTGGGCGACGACGCCGCTGCGGATGCCGCGGCGGTCGACGAAGTCGGCGGCCTTCTCGTAGTACTCCCGCTGGACCTCCAGGGCGGAGGCCTCGCGGCCGCTGGCGAGCCGGACCTTGCGCTGGCCGGTGATGTCGTGGCTGACCTCGCGGATGGCCCGGATCGGGTTCTCCAGGGTGAGGTCGCGCATCACGGTGCCCGCCTCGATCATGCGCAGCACGAGGTCGGTGGCACCGACCTTGAGCAGCATGGTCGTCTCGGACATGTTCGAGTCGCCGACGATGACATGGAGCCGGCGGTAGCGCTCGGCGTCCGCGTGCGGCTCGTCTCGGGTGTTGATGATGGGGCGCGAGCGGGTGGTGGCGGAGCTGACGCCCTCCCAGATGTGCTCGGCACGCTGGGAGACGCAGTAGACGGCGCCGCGCGGGGTCTGCAGCACCTTCCCCGCACCGCAGATGAGCTGGCGGGTGACGAGGAACGGAATGAGGATGTCCGCGAGCCGGGAGAACTCCCCGTGGCGGGCCACCAGATAGTTCTCGTGGCAGCCGTAGGAGTTTCCGGCGGAGTCGGTGTTGTTCTTGAACAGATAGACGTCGCCCGCGATTCCCTCCTCGTGCAGGCGGCGTTCCGCGTCGACGAGGAGACCTTCGAGAATGCGCTCTCCGGCCTTGTCGTGGGTGACCAGTTCGACCACGTTGTCGCATTCGGGAGTTGCGTATTCCGGATGCGAACCCACGTCAAGGTACAGGCGGGCGCCGTTCCGCAGGAAGACATTGCTGCTGCGGCCCCATGACACGACACGGCGGAAGAGGTAGCGCGCCACTTCGTCAGGAGACAGTCGGCGCTGTCCCCTGAACGTGCACGTGACGCCGTACTCGTTCTCCAGCCCGAAAATGCGGCGGTCCATGTCTGAACATTACGCCTGAAGCCCTGAGCTGAAACCGGGTTCGGCCGCCCCGTTTCGATCATTTTCCGATGAGTGCGGGTTGTTTTCGGCCCGGGCGCCGCCGGGGCCGGTGCCCTGGGCGGCCCCGCTGACGGCGTGTCGCGGGCGCGGCGCGGACTCGGGCCCCAGCACCCGGCCGGTGGCCAGGAGGACCAGGAAGGCGACGAAGCCGCCGATGCCGGCCACCGCGAAACCGGCCGGGGTCCCGAAGAGTTCGACGGCGGGTCCGGAGACGGCGGAGCCGAGGGCGGCGCCGACGCCGAAGGTGGTGACGAGCCAGGAGAAGGCCTCGGTGACGGTGCCGGCCGGGGCGTGCCGGTCGACCACGATGAAGGCGCAGGCGATGGCGGGCGCCAGGAAGACGCCGGCGAGCGCGGCGAGCGCGGTCATGGCGACCGGGCCGGGTACGAGGAGCAGCGGCAGGTAGCCCAGGGCGAGCAGCAGCACCAGGACCCGCAGCCGCCGCTCGGGCGCACCGGCCCACTGGCGGGCGCCGTAGGCGATGCCGCCGACCAGGGCGCCCAGACCGAGGGCGGCCATCAGCCAGCCGTACACGGCCTCGTTGCCGCGGTCGTCGGCGTAGGCGACGGCGGCCACGGTGATGGAGCCGAGGGCGAGGCCGACGAAGAAGAACGAGCCGAGCAGCGCGAGGAGGCCCGGCGAGCGCAGGGCGCCCAGCCAGTGCGCCTCGCGGGGCGCGGAGCGCCAGGCCCGGGAGGGCTTGGAGACCACCACGGACAGGGCGCCGAGGACGCCGAGCAGATTGATCACGAGCAGCGCGGCGGCGGGCGACCACAGCGCGACGAGCAGCGTGAGCAGCAGCGGCCCGACGGTGAACATCACCTCCTGGGCGACGGCGTCCAGGGCGTACGCGCGGTGCACCCGGTCCTCACGGCCGAGCACGCTCGGCCACAGGGCGCGCAGCCCGCCTTCGAGCGGCGGGGTGAAGAGGCCGGCGACCAGGACGGCGGCGTACGCGAGGAGGAGGTTGCCGATGCCGGTGACGGCGAGGGCGGCCATGCCCAGGGCGGAGATCACGGCGGCGGGCAGCTGCACGCGCGGCTGCCCCTTGAGGTCGACGGCGCGGCCGAGGAGCGGCTGGCCGACGGCGGTGGCCAGGCCGTAGGCGGCGATGAGGCCGCCGGCCAGGCTGTAGCTGCCGCCCTCGGCGCGGGTGAAGACGGTGATGGCGACCGGGCCGGTGCCGTTGGGGAGGCGGCCGACGAGGGTGCCGACGAGCAGCCGCGCGGCGTGGGGCGCGCGCAGGATGTCGAGATAGCCGCCGTTCGCCGGGGCAGCGCCGGCCATGTTGGTCTCCCCTCCCGGGGCATCCGCCCGAGGTTTTACGTATAACTCTCGCCGTCATACGTACCATGTCGGGAGCACGCCGGTCCACCCCGCGTGCCGGACCGTCCCCGACCCGGAGGCTCCAGTGCACACGCCGGAACAGCCCGCCGCCACTCGGCCCACCAGCCGGGACGTCGCCCGGGCGGCCGGGGTCTCCCAGGCCACCGTCTCCCTGGTGCTCGGCGACAAATGGCGCGGCCGGGTCTCCGAGCCCACCGCCGCCGCCGTCCGCGAGGCCGCCGCCGCACTCGGCTACCGCCCCAACCTCGCCGCCCGCAACCTGCGCCTCGGCCGCACCCGGACCGCGCTCCTCGTCGTCCCCGCGCTCACCAACGAGTTCTTCGCCCGCGTCTACACCGGCGCCGCCACCGTGGCCGCCCGGCACGGCTTCGGCGTCGTGCTCTACCCCTCCCCCGACGGCGTCGGCCCGGCCCGCGACCCCTTCGCCTCCGCCCGCGCCGCCCTCGACGGGGTCATCGCCTCCTCCATGGCCACCGACGCCCTCAAGGCCTTCGGCGGCACCGACCTGCCCCTCGTCATGCTGGACAGCGACCCCGCCGGCGGCGGCGCCGCGGCCCACGTCAACCTCGACATCGCCGACGGCATGCGCCAGGCCGCCGGCCACCTCCTCGCCCTCGGCCACCGGCGCTTCCTGCACCTGGCCTCGGCCGTGCCCTCCTGGACCTTCGACGTGCGCGCCGAAGCCCTCGCCGACGCGCTGGCCGGTGCCTCGGTGACGCCGGTACGGGCGCCCCTGGACGTCCAGGGGGCCCGCAGAGCCGTCGAGCGCGCTCTCGCCGGCCCGGGGCCCCGCCCCACCGCGATCGTCTGCGACGACGACATCCTGGCCGCCGGCGCCTGCAAGGCCGCCCGGCGGCTCGGCCTGCGGGTGCCGGAGGACCTCTCCGTGACCGGCTTCGACGACCTGGCCCTTGCCACCGCCGTCGAACCCGAGCTGACCACGGTCTCCCTGCCCGCCGAGCGCATCGGCGAGCGCGGCATGGCCGCCCTGCTCGCCGTCCTGGACGGCCGCGAGCCGGAGCACGGCGACCTCCCGGTCATTCTCACCGTGCGCGGCTCCACCGGGCCCGCACCGGCCGCCTGAGCCCCGCTCCGCCCCCAGTCCCGTACCGCCGTACGACGAGGGCCCCGGCGCCGTACGCGTACGTACGGTCCCGGGGCCCTCGCCCGTGCCGGTGCGGCCTACTCCTCCGTGGCCTCCTCGGCCTCGTCGGACGGGTCGTCCGTCTTGGCCACGGCCGCGTCGTCCGCCTCCAGGAGGCGCTTCAGCTGCCGGCCGACGATCCGCTTGAACTTGCGCTGCTGCGGGCGGGTGCGGTCCAGGACCGCCACCTCCAGGCGCTCCGCGGGGATCTCCCGCTCACCGCCGTTGGTGTCCCGGGACAGCGCCTGCACGGCCAGCTTCAGGGCCTCCGCGAGCGACATCCCGTCCCGGTGCCGCTGGTCCAGGAAGGAGCTGATCTGCTCCGCGTTGCCGCCGACCGCGACCGAGCCGTGCTCGTCGACGATCGAGCCGTCGTGCGGCAGCCGGTAGATCTGGTCGCCCTCCGGCTCCCCGCCGACCTCGGCGACGACCAGCTCCACCTCGTAGGGCTTCTCCCCCGCACTGGAGAAGATGGTGCCGAGCGTCTGCGCGTAGACGTTGGCCAGACCGCGGGCGGTGACGTCGTCCCGGTCGTAGGTGTAGCCGCGCAGATCGGCGTAGCGCACGCCGCCGATCCGCAGGTTCTCGTACTCGTTGTACTTGCCGGCGGCGGCGAAGCCGATCCGGTCGTAGATCTCGCTGAACTTGTGCAGGGCGCGGGACGGGTTCTCGCCGACGAAGACGATGCCGTCGGCGTACTGGAGGACGACGAGGCTGCGGCCTCGGGCGATGCCCTTGCGGGCGTACTCGGCCCGGTCGGCCATGGCCTGCTGAGGTGAGACATAGAACGGCGTGGACACCGGCTACCGTCCCTTTCTTCCGGTCTGAAGGGCTGCTACGGGGTCGATGAGCGGGTCAGAGCAGGGCGGCACGCGGCCCGTCGGGCTGCTCCAGACGCCGCTCGGTGACCGACCGGGCCAGGTCCGAGGACTCGGCCTCGGTGAGCCTGCGGAAGCCCTCTTCGGTGATGACGGTGACGATCGGGAAGATCCTGCGGGCCAGGTCCGGGCCGCCGGTCGCCGAGTCGTCGTCCGCGGCGTCGTACAGCGCCTGGACGACGAGGGTGGTGGCCTGCTGCTCGGTCAGGTCGTCCCGGTAGAGCTTCTTCATCGACCCGCGCGCGAAGATCGAGCCCGAGCCGGTGGCGGCGTAGCCGTGCTCCTCGGAGCGGCCGCCGGTGACGTCGTAGGAGAAGATCCGGCCCTTCTCCTTGCCCTCGTCCCAGCCGGCGAAGAGCGGGACGACGGCGAGGCCCTGCATCGCCATGCCGAGGTTGCTGCGGATCATCGTGGACAGGCGGTTCGCCTTGCCCTCCAGGGAGAGCGTCGCGCCCTCCACCTTCTCGAAGTGCTCCAGCTCCAGCTGGAACAGCTTCACCATCTCCACGGCCAGGCCGGCGGTGCCGGCGATGCCGACCGCGGAGTACTCGTCGGCCGGGAACACCTTCTCGATGTCCCGCTGCGCGATCATGTTCCCCATGGTCGCCCGCCGGTCACCGGCGAGCACCACGCCCCCGGGGAACGTGGCGGCGACGATGGTCGTACCGTGCGGCGCCTCGACGATCCCCTCCGGCAGCTTCCGGTTGCCCGGGAGCATCTCCGGCGAGTGGTCGGCCAGGAAGTCCATGAAGGACGACGAGCCCGGCGTCAGGAAGGCCGCCGGCAGACGCCCGGTGCTACGAGTGTTCGCTTCCACGCGATCCCTCCAGGTATGCGATGGCCCGTCGTATGCGGTCGGGGTCATCTCCCAACTTGCCGATGGCCGAATTGCAGTTGAAGCACAGTACGCCACGGACCCTACCCGTCTCGTGGCAGTGATCCACATGAACGGCCGGTGCCGTTTGGCAGATGAGGCAGAGGCCGCCTTGCGACGCGATCATTTCGTCGCGGTCTGCCTCCGTGAGGCCGTACGAGCGCTTGAGATGACCCGCCCTCCCGTCGATCGCCCGGCAGGCCTTGCACCGAATCGCCCGGCAGGCCTTGCACCGAGTGGACAGCCCATCCGATGCCGTCGCGTTGCGATGCCAGTCGGAGTGAGGCTTGATCACCCCACACCGCTGGCAATACTTGTGCCCATCCGGCACTTCCACCCGCGGACGTACTCGCTGGCCCCGGGATATCTGCTTCTCGCGGTGGTAATCAGACATGCAGTCGCGGCATTCGCGTTGCAGGCCATCAAGATTCGACCGCTTGATGGCGAAGGATGTGCGTGGCTTCTCCTCACCGCACCGCGCACATCGCTTCACCCCACCACTTCCCAGCACCACCCCCGCCTTTCACCTTCGATTCGAAGGCTACTGGCCGCCCTTCTGAACGAAGCTTCGCACGAAGTCCTCGGCATTCTCCTCCAAGACGTCGTCGATTTCGTCCAGTACGGAGTCGACGTCGTCGCTCAGCTTCTCCTGGCGTTCCTTGAGGTCGGAGCTCGCCTCCGCCGTGGTCTCCTCGACCTCCTCGGTGGAACGCGTCGCCTTCTGCTGTCCGCCGCCGGTGTCCTTGGTCGCCATAAACCTCACCCCGCTCGAATCTGCCCGCTCGTGTGGGTCTGTACAAGATCCGACCCTACAAGCCGGGACTGACATCGGCCCCGCAGTTTTCACAACGACCGGGCACTGGTCTCATGATTCCCAGTGCCCGGGCATTTCAGCCGCGCTCGTTGCCGGAAAGCACGCGGACCAGTTCCTCGGCCGTGCGGCAGCGGTCCAGGAGTTCCTTGACGTGGTTCCGGGTACCCCGGAGGGGTTCCAGGGTGGGGACTCGCTGGAGGGAGTCGCGGCCGGGGAGGTCGAAGATGACCGAGTCCCAGGAGGCCGCGGCCACGTCGTCCGCGTACTGCTCGAGGCAGCGGCCGCGGAAGTAGGCCCTGGTGTCCTCCGGAGGGCTCGTCTCGGCCCGTACGACCTCGGTCTCGTCCAAGAGGCGCTTCATACGGCCCCGGGCCACCAGACGGTTGTAGAGGCCCTTCTCGGGGCGTACGTCCGCGTACTGGAGGTCCACCAGGTGCAGCCGGGCGGCGTCCCAGTCCAGGCCGTCGCGCCGGCGGTAGCCCTCCATGAGCTCCCGCTTGGCGATCCAGTCCAGCTCGCCGGCCAGGCTCATCGGATCGTTCTCGAGCCGGTTGAGGGTGTCCTCCCAGCGCGTGAGCACGTCCTTGGTCTGCTCGTCGGCGTCCGATCCGTAGCGCTCGTCCACGTACTTCCGGGCCAGCTCGAAGTACTCCATCTGGAGCTGGACCGCGGTGAGTGTCCGGCCGCTGCGCAGCGTGACCAGGAACTGCAGGGACGGGTCGTGGGAGACCTGGTGCAGGGTGCGCACGGGCTGGTCGACGGCGAGGTCGACGGTGATGAAGGAGTCCTCGATCATGGAGAGCACCAGCGCGGTGGTGCCCAGCTTGAGGTAGGTGGAGATCTCGGAGAGGTTGGCGTCTCCGATGATCACGTGTAGCCGCCGGTACTTCTCGGCGTCCGCGTGCGGTTCGTCCCGGGTGTTGATGATGGGGCGCTTGAGGGTGGTCTCCAGGCCGACCTCGACCTCGAAGTAGTCGGCGCGCTGGCTGATCTGGAAGCCGTCGTCGCGGCCGTCCTGGCCGATGCCGACCCGGCCGGCGCCGGTGACGACCTGCCGGGAGACGAAGAACGGCGTCAGGTGGCGCACGATGTCCGAGAAGGGGGTCTCCCGCTTCATCAGGTAGTTCTCGTGCGTGCCGTAGGACGCGCCCTTGTTGTCGGTGTTGTTCTTGTAGAGGTGGATCGGCTGGGCGCCGGGGAGCTGGGCGGCCCGCTCGGCGGCCTCGGCCATGATCCGCTCGCCGGCCTTGTCCCAGAGGACCGCGTCACGGGGGTTGGTGACCTCGGGGGCGCTGTACTCGGGGTGGGCGTGGTCCACGTAGAGCCGGGCGCCGTTGGTGAGGATGACGTTGGCGAGGCCGATGTCCTCGTCGGTGAGCTGGCTGGAGTCGGCGGCCTCGCGGGCGAGGTCGAAGCCGCGGGCGTCCCGCAGCGGATTCTCTTCCTCGAAGTCCCAGCGGGCGCGGCGCGCCCGGTGCATCGCCGCCGCGTAGGCGTTGACGATCTGGGACGAGGTGAGCATGGCATTGGCGTTGGGGTGCCCGGGGACGGAGATCCCGTACTCCGTCTCGATGCCCATTACTCGCCGTACGGTCATGCGGCCCTCCTTGCCCGGCGCCGCTCCCCGCACGGTGCGTGATTCGGCGGTACCCACGAGCCTAGAGCGGCCGCGCGTCGTCGGGGAGATCGAATGCGATTCGGTGAGTGGAAAACGACGGCTGCGGATGCCGGAATTCCGGACATCCGCAGCCGGTGCGCGTCACTACAGGTACTGACCGGTGTTGGCCACCGTGTCGATGGAGCGGCCGGTGTCCGCGCCCTGCTTTCCGGTGACGAGGGTGCGGATGAAGACGATCCGCTCGCCCTTCTTTCCGGAGATGCGGGCCCAGTCGTCCGGGTTGGTGGTGTTGGGCAGGTCCTCGTTCTCCTTGAACTCGTCCACGCAGGCCTGGAGGAGGTGGGAGACGCGGATGCCCTTCTGGTCGTGGTCGAGGAATGCCTTGATGGCCATCTTCTTGGCCCGGTCGACGATGTTCTGGATCATCGCGCCGGAGTTGAAGTCCTTGAAGTAGAGGACTTCCTTGTCGCCGTTGGCGTAGGTGACCTCGAGGAAGCGGTTCTCCTCGGATTCGGCGTACATCTGCTCGACCACGGACTGGATCATTCCGTGGGCGGCGGCTTCCTTGGATCCGCTGTGCTCGGCGAGGTCGTCGGAGTGCAGCGGGAGGGTGGCGGTGAGGTACTTCGCGAAGATGTCCTTGGCCGCCTCGGCGTCCGGGCGCTCGATCTTGATCTTCACGTCGAGCCGGCCGGGCCGCAGGATCGCGGGGTCGATCATGTCCTCGCGGTTGGAGGCGCCGATGACGATGACGTTCTCCAGGCCCTCGACGCCGTCGATCTCGGCGAGCAGCTGCGGGACGATGGTGTTCTCCACGTCCGAGCTGACGCCGGATCCGCGGGTGCGGAAGAGGGATTCCATCTCGTCGAAGAAGACGATGACGGGGGTGCCCTCGCTCGCCTTCTCGCGGGCACGCTGGAAGACCAGGCGGATGTGCCGCTCGGTCTCGCCGACGTACTTGTTGAGGAGTTCGGGGCCCTTGATGTTGAGGAAGTAGGACTTCCCGGCGGGCTGTCCGGTCACCTCGGCGACCTTCTTGGCAAGGGAGTTGGCGACGGCCTTCGCGATCAGCGTCTTGCCGCAGCCGGGCGGTCCGTAGAGCAGGATGCCCTTGGGAGGCCGCAGTTCGTGCTCCTTGAAGAGGTCCGGGTAGAGGTAAGGGAGCTCGACGGCGTCGCGGATCAGCTCGATCTGGTTGCCCAGACCGCCGATCTTGTCGTAGTCGACGTCCGGGACCTCTTCGAGGACGAGTTCCTCGACCTCGCTCTTCGGGACGACCTCGTAGACGTATCCCGACCGGGGCTCCAGGAGCAGGGCGTCGCCGGGGCGGATGGTGATGTCGAGCAGCGGCTCGGCGAGCCGCACCACCCGCTCCTCGTCGGTGTGTCCGATGACCAGGGCGCGCTCGCCGTCCTCGAGGATCTCCTTGAGGGTGACGATGTCCCCGGCGCGCTCGAATTCCATGGCCTGGACCACGTTGAGCGCCTCGTTGAGCATGACTTCCTGGCCCCGCCTGAGCTCGTCGAGCTCGACTCCGGGGCTCACGTTCACCCGGAGCTTGCGGCCCCCGGTGAAGATGTCGCAGGTGTCGTCCTCGTTGGCCTGCAGGAAGACACCGAAGCCGGCCGGCGGCTGCGCGAGCCGGTCGACCTCCTCCTTGAGGGCCACGATCTGGTCGCGGGCCTCACGGAGGGTGTTGGCGAGCCGCTCGTTCTGAGCGGACACGCCGGCCAGGTTCGTCTGCAGCTCGACGATCCGCTCCTCGAGAATCCTCGTGTGACGCGGAGAGTCGGCGAGCTTGCGGCGCAGGACGGCGATTTCCTGCTCGAGATAGGCAACCTGACCGGCGGGGTCGTCAGACCCCCGCCCGGGCCGGATGCCGCGGTTGATGTCGTCGTCGTGGGCTGCCACGGTCCTCACCTCCTCCAAGGGGAGCTGGACGCTTCCTGACCCTACCTGGGTGGGTGATGATTGAAACCCCTAGATCAAAAAGACTCCGGGGTGTGTCCGATCTTCACCCTTGCGCTTCCCCTCACGCCAGGGGAATACCCACCGGCGGTCATTGCAAAAGCGCCCGGTTGTATCGTCGTGGGTGGTCAACACCCGTCAGGCTTGACCGGACTTAGCGAATCGACGCGGAAACGGCAGGCGACATGACCGTGCAGCAGGAGACCCCGGCCACGGGCGCCCGGGAGGCGCTGGAGGTCTGGATCGATCAGGACCTGTGCACCGGGGACGGCATCTGCGCGCAGTACGCCCCCGAGGTGTTCGAGCTCGACATCGACGGGCTCGCTTATGTGAAGAGCGCGGACGACGAGCTGCTCCAGGAGCCGGGGGCGACGACTCCGGTGCCGCTGCCGCTGCTGCAGGACGTGGTGGACTCGGCGAAGGAGTGCCCGGGCGACTGCATTCATGTGCGGCGGGCGGCGGACGGCGTCGAGGTGTACGGACCCGACGCGGAGTGACCACTGGGTGACCGTGCGATACCGGACCCCGCTGCTGAGGGGGTCCGGCCGCGTGGTCCGGCGGCGTGGTCCGGCCGGTCAGACGGCGCGGGCCGGGTCCTGGGCGCTGCGGACGAAGGCGCCGCCCCGCCAGCGCCAGTTCACCTGCTCGCGTTCGTCGGGGCAGCAGCTCGGGACGTCCGCGGAGGAGTAGCCGAGCAGGGTCGCGTGGACGGCCCCGTCGCGTACGGCGAGGTCGCCGACGTTCTTCAGCTGCGAGGGTTCGACCAGGGTCGCCACGACGCGGGCGGCGGGGGCGCCGGCGCCCTTGCCGCGGGTGAGGACGTAGATGCCGCTGGGCGGTGTGCCGGAGCCGGCTTCGCAGTGTACGACTGCGACGGTCTCCGGGTTTCCGTCGCCGTCGAGGTCGCCGCTGGCCTTGCGGGCGACGGTGCTGGGCGCTCCCCCGCAGGCGAGCGGGTAGTGGGCCGTCGCGGCGTCGGGGGCGGGCAGCGGTGCGGGGGGTGCGGCGGTCGCTCCGGCCGGGTCGGGCTGCAGCAGTCCGGCGAGGGCGACGACTCCGGCCATGGCGGCGGCGGTGGCCAGCCAGTGCACCGGCCGGGCGTGGGTGTGCGCGAGGTCCGGGACGGCGGAGGTCTGCACGCGGGGCGTCTCCTGTGAGGTGGTGCGGAAGGAGTTCGTACGGTGACCGGCATCGTGCCACACGTCACAGTGCGGCGGAACAGGCGGGGTGCGGCCCTCCGGTCGTACGGCGCTCATGAAGGTGCCGCCGTCGGTTTCCGGCGCCCTTGGGCGGGAACTCGACGGCGGCACGCGCGCGTTGTGGGGGCGTCAGCCCCTGGGCGTCAGCCCCTGGGCGTCAGCCCTTGTTGGGGCCCTCGTAGTCCTCGCCGTAGGCGCCCTTGGCGGGGCGGCGGCGGCGCATCGGGGGCTCCACGCCGTCGGCGAGCCGGCGGGCGGTGACCAGGAATCCGGTGTGGCCGATCATGCGGTGGTCGGGGCGCACGGCCAGACCCTCGACGTGCCAGTTGCGGATCATGGACTCCCAGGGCTGCGGCTCGGCGTAGCAGCCGAACTCGCGGATGGACTCCACGGTGCGGGCGAGCTGCGTGGTGGTGGCCACGTAGCAGCACAGGATGCCGCCGGGGACGAGGGCCTTGGAGACGGCCTCCAGGCATTCCCAGGGGGCGAGCATGTCGAGGATGACGCGGTCGACCTCGGTGTCGGACAGGTTGTCCTGGAGGTCGCCCACGGTGAGCTGCCACGCGGGGTGCGGGCCGCCGAAGTAGCGCTCGACGTTGCCCTTGGCGATCTCGGCGAAGTCCTCGCGGCGCTCGTAGGAGTGCAGCATGCCGCTGTCCCCGATGGCGCGCAGCAGGAAGGCGCTGAGCGAGCCGGAGCCCACACCCGCCTCAACGACGCGGGCGCCGGAGAAGATGTCGGCGAAGGCCAGGATCTGCCCCGCGTCCTTGGGGTAGACCACGGCGGCGCCGCGGGGCATGGACAGGACGTAGTCGGGGAGCAGGGGGCGCAGCGCCAGGTAGGCGACGTTTCCCGTGGTACGGACAACACTGCCCTCGGGAGCACCGATCAGCTCGTCGTGCGGGAAGGACCCCTTGTGGGTGTGGAAGTTCTTCCCGGCCTCGAGCGTGAACGTGTAGTGGCGTCCCTTGGGGTCGGTGAGCTGGACCTGGTCCCCGACCTTGAAGGGCCCGCGACGGCGGGCGGCACCGGTCGGTTCGGACATGTGAGCACCCTATCAAGCGCTTCCTCCCCTCCGGCGCGCTCAAGTCGCTGCCGACGGTCGACCGTGCTCGGCGACTCGTTCCTCGCCGCCTCCGCGCGCTCTCCCTTTCGGCACCGCCGCGCTCCTTCGGCTCGGAAGCGGGTGTACCGGTGTTACGAGGAGGGTCGTGCCATGGCCTTGACGAAGGCCCGCTCCACGTCGGCGGTGGACAGCACGCCGTAGATCTCGCCGCCTTCCTCGACGACCAGGTACTCGGTGGCGGGGCTCGCCCGGAGGTGGTCGAGGAGGGGCTGGCCGGCGAGGTCGGCGGGGACCCGCATGCCGTCGGCGAGGTCCTGGGCGAGGGCGCTGACGGCGACCCAGGGGCGGCGGTGCTGGGGGACGGAGGCGATGGCGGTCTCGCGGACGATGCCGGTGGGGGCGCCCTGGCCGTCGACGACGACGAGGGCGCGGGCGCCGGCCTCGTTGGCCCGTCGCAGGGCCTCGGAGAGCGGGGTGGCGGTCTCGACGGGGATGGCGCGGCGGGTCAGGGTGCGGGCGCGCAGCTCGGGGAGGTGTTCGCGGAGCCGGGCCATGCGCAGGCTGTTGCCGGCGCCGGTCCAGATGATGGCGGCGAGGATCGCGGCGAGCAGGGCGTCGGTGACGGTGGTGAAGCCGCTGATGTCGTCGGTGGAGTTGCCGAGGAGGCCGGTGCGGGTGAGCAGGGGCAGTCCGATGAGGACGGTGACGGCGAGCGCGCGGCCGACCCAGGCGGCGGCGACGGTGCCGGTCATCGGGTTGCCGGTGAGCTTCCAGACGACGGCGCGGAACATCCGGCCGCCGTCGAGGGGCAGGCCGGGCAGCAGGTTGAAGATCGCGACGATCAGGTTGGAGATCATCAGTCCGCCGAGCAGGACGGCGGGGACGGTGCCGGGCTCGACGGCGTACAGGCTGGCGTAGAAGACGCCGGCGAGGACGAGGGAGAGCAGCGGGCCGACGAAGGCGAGGACGAATTCGCGGCCGGGGGTCTCGGTCTCCTTGTCGATCTCGGAGACGCCGCCGAAGAACTGGAGCTGGATGCGGCGCACGGGGAGCTTGAAGCGGAGCGCGGCGAGGGTGTGCGCCAGTTCGTGGACGAGCACGGAGGCGTAGAAGGCGATGGCGAAGAACAGGGAGACCAGATAGCGGGCGGCGCCGAGTTCGGGCAGGACGCGTTCGATCTGGTCGCCGAAGACCCAGGTGATGAGGGCGGCGACCAGGAACCAGCTGGGTGCGACGTAGACGGGCACGCCGAAGGGGCGGCCCATCAGGATGCCGCCGCCCGGCTCCTCGGTCCGCTGCGGCTTGGACTCGTCCTGGTTCACGGGTTCCTTTCGTCGCCGGGCCGTCGGGCCCGCGCACTGGGTCACGGTTCGATCATGCAGTGCGACGGGTCCTGCGTCGATGGTATTCCGCGCGCGCCTGTGGACGGGATCAGGGGCGACGTGATCGGGGTGGGAGCGGTCGGAGCGGCGCTCGCTGTCAGTGGCGGGCCGTAGGGTCTGTGTCATGAGTACGAGCGAGCAGCCGCCCGTGGCGGCGGTGGAGGCCCGGGCCCCCATGTCGTTGTCGCCGTCGCGGGCGAGCGACTTCATGCAGTGCCCCCTGCTCTACCGGTTCCGGGTGATCGACCGGCTGCCGGAGAAGCCGAGTGCGGCGGCGACCCGGGGGACGCTGGTGCACGCGGTGCTTGAGCGGCTGTTCGACGCGCCGGCGGTGGAGCGGACGGCGCCGCGTGCGAAGGCGCTGGTGCCGGGGCAGTGGGACCGGCTGCTGGCCTCGCGCCCTGAGTTGGGCGAGCTGTTCGAGGGGGACGCGGAGGGCGAGCGGCTCGCGCAGTGGCTGACGGAGGCGGAGTCGCTGGTCGAGCGGTGGTTCACGCTTGAGGATCCGACGCGTCTGGAGCCGGCCGAGCGCGAGCTTTTCGTGGAGACGGAGCTGGCCTCGGGGCTGCGGCTGCGCGGGGTGATCGACCGGGTGGACGTGGCGCCGACGGGCGAGGTGCGGATCGTCGACTACAAGACGGGCAAGGCGCCCCGCCCCGAGTACAGCGAGGGCGCGCTGTTCCAGATGAAGTTCTACGCGCTGGTGGTCTGGCGGCTGAAGAACGTGGTGCCGCGCCGGCTGCAGCTGGTGTATCTGGGCAGCGGTGACGTGCTGACGTACGACCCGGTGGAGGCCGATCTGCTGCGGGTGGAGCGCAAGCTGCACGCGCTGTGGGAGGCGATCCGGCTGGCGACGGAGTCGGGCGACTGGCGGCCCCGGCCGACGAAGCTGTGCGGCTGGTGCGATCACCAGGCGGTGTGCCCGGAGTTCGGCGGCACTCCCCCGGTGTATCCGCTGCCGCTGGTGCCCGCGCGCCCGCCGGAGTCCGGCGCGTAGACCCAGGGCAGAATGGATCAGGTCCAGCCCACCCCGTGAAGGAGTTGTCCGTGGCTATCCGCGTCCTACTGGTCGACGACCAGCCCCTGCTGCGCACCGGTTTCCGGATGATCCTGGAGGCCGAGCAGGACATCGCGGTGGTGGGTGAGGCCGGGGACGGTCTCCAGGCTCTCGACCAGGTGCGGGCGTTGCAGCCCGATGTGGTGCTGATGGACATCCGGATGCCGCGGATGGACGGGGTGGAGGCGACCCGGCAGATCACCGGCCCGGGCCGGGACGGCCCGGCGAAGGTCCTTGTGCTGACCACCTTCGACCTCGACGAGTACGTGGTGGAGGCGCTGAAGGCGGGGGCGAGCGGCTTCCTCCTGAAGGACGCGCCGGCGACCGAGCTGGTGCAGGCGATCCGGGTGGTGGCGGCGGGCGAGGCGATGCTGGCGCCGTCGATCACCCGGCGGCTGCTCGACAAGTACTCGGCGCATCTGCCCTCGGGCGAGGAGCAGGTGCCGGACACGCTGAACACGCTGACCGACCGCGAGGTCGAGGTGCTGAAGCTGGTGGCGCGCGGGCTGTCGAACGCGGAGATCGCGGCGGATCTGTTCGTCAGCGAGACGACGGTGAAGACCCATGTCGGGCATGTGCTGACCAAGCTGGGCCTGCGCGACCGGGTGCAGGCCGCGGTGTACGCGTACGAGAGCGGTCTGGTGCGTCCCGGCGCGCAGTGACCGCGCCGTCCGCCTCCCCCGAGGCGGTACGCGGAAGGGCCCGGCGCGCGCGTCGCACGCCGGGCCCTTCGCCGTACCGGAGGCCTGATCCGTACCGGAGGCCTGATCCGTACCGGAGGCCTGGTCAGCCCTTCTTGATCTCCCAGAAGCGGAAGACGGTGGAGGCGTCCAGGGTCCATTCGAGGCCGGTGACGCCCTCGCGGGCGACGGCGTACTGCTTGCCCTGCCACAGCGGAAGGAGCGGGAGCTCGTCGGCGACGAGGTCCTGGACCTTGTTGTAGGTGGAGCCGGTCTGGGACCGGTCGGGCGAGGCGGCGACGGCCGGCAGCAGCTCGCCGGTGATCAGGGCGTTCTTGTAGCGGTTGCCGAGGACGTTGTCGTCGCCGAAGAACGGCGAGGTGAAGTTGTCGGCGTCCGGGTAGTCGGGGACCCAGCCGCGGACGTACACGCCGTACTTGCCGGCGTCGATGTCCTTCTCGTACTGCTCGTAGGGCACCGACTGGACCTTGGCCTCGAACAGGCCGCTGGCGTTGAGCTGGCCGGCTATGGCCTCCATCATCTGGTCGGTCGAGGGCCCGAAGCGGTTCGGGGTGGACCAGAGGGTGAGCTTGACCTTGCCGCTGACGCCGTCCTTGCGCAGCGCCTCCTTCGCCTTGGCGGTGTCGGGGTCGCCGTAGGTGTCGAAGAACGAGGTGGCGTGGCCGGCGATGCCGGCCGGGACGATGGAGTACAGCGGCGTCGCGGTCGACTTGTAGACGTTCTCGACGAGCGCCTCGCGGTCGACGAGGTGGGCGATGGCCTTGCGGACGCCGAGCTTGCCGGCGACCGGGTCCTTGACGTTGAAGACCAGGTGCTGGACCTCGGCGCTGGAGCCCTGGACGACCTGGATGCCCTTGGCGTCGGTGCGGTTCTCCAGGGCGGCGATGTCGTCGGCGGCGAGGCCTCGGTAGGCGACGTCGATGTCGCCGGCGGAGAGGGCCTTGCCGAGGGCCTCGCGGTCGCCGCGGTAGAGCTTCAGGGTGACGCCGCCGTTCTTGCGCTTGGCGTTGCCCTGGTAGCTGTTGTTGGCGGTGAAGACGGCCTCGGTGTCGCTGAAGGAGTCGAGCTTGTACGGGCCGGAGCCGGCCGCCTTGCCGTCGGTGCGCAGGGCGTCGGCGGCGTACTCGCGGTGGTCGACGATGGAGCCGGCGCCCGAGGCGATCTTGCTGGGGAAGGTGGCGTCGGCGACCTTCAGGCGGAAGACGACGGTCTTCGCGTCGGGGGCCTCGATGGAGTCGATCGAGGAGAGCAGCGGGGCCGGGCCGTTGGGGTCGGCGATCTTCAGGGCGCGCTCGAAGGAGAACTTGACGTCCTCCGACGTGAGCGGGTTGCCGTTGGAGAACTTCAGGCCCTCGCGGAGGGTGCAGGTGTAGACCTTGCTGCCGCCGGAGAAGGCGCACTTGTCGGCGGCGTCGGGCTCGGGCTCGGAGCCGCCCTTGGGGAAGGCGAGCAGGGACTGGAAGACGTTGTTGAACAGCAGCCAGGAACCGGGGTCGTAGCCGCCGGCCGGGTCGGTCGCGACGATCTCGTCGGACATGCCGACCCGGACGGTCGGTCCGGCGTTACCGGAGCCTTCGCCCTGTTCGGTGCCGCAGCCGCTGAGCAGGGTCGCGGCCAGGCCCGCGGCGAGCGGGGCGGTCAGCCACTTGTTGTGTGCCTTCACAGAACTTGCCTCTTGATCTCTTGCCAGGCCGGCCGCGCGGGCAGTGCGCGGCCGGTACAACGAAGGGGTCAGGCGGTGCCGCGGCCGAGCTCCCACAGGAGCAGGTCGGAGGAGGTGTTCAGCGCCCATTCGACGCCGGTGACGTCGTCGCGGGCGGCGACGTACTGCTTGCCCTGCCACAGCGGCAGCACCGGGACGTCCTTGGCGACGATCTTCTGGATCTGCTCGAAGACCGGGGTCGCGGCGGTGCGGTCGGCCTGGCGGCGCGACTGCGGGATCAGCCGGTCACGGACGGACTGGTTGACGTAGGGGGTGTTGAGGAAGTTGTCGCTGTCCAGGAACGGCGCGATGTAGTTGTCCGGGTCCGGGTAGTCGGGGAACCAGCCGAGGCCGTAGACGGCGTAGTCGCCGCGCTTCTGCGCCGGGCGGAACTTGGACCACTCGGTGCCCTTGATCTTGGCGTCGAACAGCTTGGAGGCGTTGAGCTGGGCGCCGAGCGCCTCGAACTCCTCGGCCGTCTCGCTGCCGTAGTGGTCGGTGGTGTAGTTGAGGGTGACCGGGACGGGCGTCTTCACGCCGGCGTCGCGCAGCAGCTTGGCCGCCTTGGCCGCGTCGGGCTCGCCGTAGGTGTCGATGAACGAGGTGGCGTGGCCGGTGACGCTGGAGGGGATCAGCGAGTACAGCGGCTGGGCGGTGGGGCCGTAGACCTGCTCGATCAGCTTGCCGCGGTCGACGACGGAGGCCATGGCCTGCCGGACGGCCTTCTCCTTGACGGCCGGGGCCTTGGTGTTGAAGCCGAGGTAGCGGATCTCCAGGCCGGGGACCTCGGTGAGGTTGATGCCCTCCTGGGGCTTCTCGGTGAGGTCCTTGATCTGGGGCTGCGACATGGCGCGGGCGGCCA
This sequence comes from Streptomyces sp. SKN60, assembly GCF_026236535.1. Lineage (GTDB taxonomy): Bacteria > Actinomycetota > Actinomycetes > Streptomycetales > Streptomycetaceae > Streptomyces. Next base: position 143,726 of record NZ_JAHTMW010000010.1, read on the forward strand.
TGTCGATGTCGTCGGCGCGCAGCGCCTTGTCCATGGCGGCGGCGTCGGCGAAGGAGCGCAGTTCGACCTTGTCGTTGCGCAGGGTGATGTCGCCCTGGTACTTCGGGTTCTTGGTGAAGACGAATTTGGTCACCGCGTCGCCGGAGACCTCGGTCTTCAGGGTGTACGGGCCGGAGCCGTCCACGTCGAAGCCGGCGCGCAGCGCCTTGCCGTCGTACTTGGCCTTGCTGAGGATGCCGGCGACGGGGGTGGAGAGCTTGTACGGGAAGGTGGCGTCGGGCGTCTTGAGGTGGAAGATCACCTCGAGCTCGCCCCGGGTCTCCACGGTGTCGATGTTGGAGAGCAGGGCGGCCGTGCCGTTGTCGGACTTGATGGCGAGCACGCGCTCGACGGAGAACTTGACGTCCGCGGCGGTGACCGGGGTGCCGTCGGCGAAGGTGAGGCCCTCGCGCAGCTTGCAGCGGTAGCTCTCGCTCTCCTTGTCGGAGAAGCCGCAGCTCTGGGCGGCCTCGGGGACCGGCGCACCGCCGCCGCGCGGGACGTGCATCAGGGTCTGAAGGGTCTGCCGCAGGATGTTCCAGGCGCCGGTGTCGTAGGCGAAGGCCGGGTCGAGCGGGGCGGGGGCGTCCTCGGTGGCTTCGAACCGGTCCGTGGTGCCGACGACGATGGCTCTGCTGTCGTCCCCTCCGCCGCAGCCGGCGAGCAGGGGGGTGAGCAGGGCGGCCACGGCGGGCAGCACCAGGGTCTTGCGGTTCATCTGGGACGTTCTCCTCATCCGGCACGGGGTGTCGGCCGGCAGTGGTACAGCGGCTTTCGGGCACTCCGTCGGCCGCCCGGTCGGGGCGGTGGCGATCGGGCCGGGATGGGGGTGCGATCGGGCCTGTGGACGCGGCGACTTGGGTGGGCGCCGGGGCACGCGGTGGGGTGCGGCGGAGTACTCGCGAAAGCGTAGTGGGCGGCGCCGGGGTTACTGGACGGAAGCAATCGCGGCCGTCACCCGGGGGCGATCATGAATACGGTGCGTTCGATAGTCATGCAGGGGAATGATTCGTACGCGGCTGGGCGAATCGGGACACAAGAGCGGGGTGTAACCGCCGGTTTCCGGACACCGCACGCAGACAGGCCACCCGCCGGTCGGCACTCTGCGTGACGAAGCTCACGCAGGGTTCTTTCCGGCGGATGGCCTGTTCGTTTCCGGACGCGAAGCGGGGTGGCTCGGATCCCGCTCAGATCCCGTGCGGCGCGGCGCTCCGGGAGGTGATCAGGGTGCGCAGGAAGGGCACGTCGACCTCTTCCAGGGAGCGCACCACGACCCGGCCCGCGGAGGGCGCGATGGGGGCGACGGAGGGCACGGCGACGACCCGGCAGCCGGCCGCCTCGGCGGCCGCGACTCCGGTCGCGGTGTCCTCGACGACGGCGCACAGCAGGGGGTCCGCGCCCACCCCGCGGGCGGCGGTCAGATACGGCTCCGGGTGCGGCTTGGTACGGGCCACCTCGTCGCCCGCGACGGTCAGCGCGAAGCGGTCGCGGCCGAGCGAGCCGAGCACCCGGTCGATGATCCGCCGGTGCGAGGCGGAGACCAGGGCGGTGGGGATGTTGTGCCGGGCCAGCTCGGTGAGCAGCCGGTCGGCGCCCGGCATCAGCGGCACACCGCGGTCGATGCGCTGCTCGAACTTCTCGTTGAGCAGCACGGTGAGCTCGGCCAGGGTGATGTCGGCCCCGGTGGCCTCGATCAGATAGCCGGCGCTGCGGGTCATGGGACCGCCGACCACGATGTCCCGCCAGGACTCGTCGAGCCGGTGCCCGAGGTCCGCGAAGACCTCCACCTCCGCGTCCCACCAGAAGCCCTCGGTGTCGACGAGGGTGCCGTCCATGTCGAGGAAGACCGCCTGCAGCGCGGAGCTGCCGTTGGCACGGGACAAGGACGCGGGGACCGTACTGGTCATCCGGCACACCTCCACGGAGGGACGAAGAGGCCGGTCACCCTCCCCGGTACGGGGGTGGCGACCGGCCTGCACTGGACCGACCAGTGTACGTCCGGTTCACATCGAACGCAGGGATTTACTCCTGTCCCGATTACCGAGCGTTGAAGTACTTCGCCTCCGGGTGATGGATGACGATGGCGTCGGTGGACTGCTCGGGGTGCAGCTGGAACTCCTCGGAGAGGTGGACGCCGATCCGCTCCGGCTCCAGGAGCTCGGCGATCTTCGCCCGGTCCTCCAGGTCGGGGCAGGCGCCGTAGCCGAGCGAGAAGCGCGCGCCGCGGTACTTGAGGTCGAACATGTCCTTCACGTCGGCCGGGTCCTCGCCGCCGAAGCCGAGCTCGGCGCGCACGCGCGCGTGCCAGTACTCGGCGAGGGCCTCCGCCAGCTGCACGGACAGGCCGTGCAGTTCGAGGTAGTCGCGGTAGGAGTCGGAGGCGAAGAGCTTGGCCGTGGCCTCGCCGATCTTCGAGCCGACGGTGACGACCTGGAGGCCGACGACGTCGGTCTCGCCGGACTCCTCCGGGCGGAAGAAGTCCGCCAGGCACAGTCGGCGGCCGCGCCGCTGACGCGGGAAGGTGAAGCGGGTCCGCTCGTTCCCGGCCTCGTCGAGGATGATCAGGTCGTCGCCCTTGGAGACGCAGGGGAAGTAGCCGTGGACGACGGCCGCTTCGAGCAGGTTCTCCGTGTGGAGCCGCTCCAGCCAGCCGCGCAGCCGCGGCCGGCCGTCGGTCTCCACCAGCTCCTCGTACGAGGGCCCGTCGCCGGCCCGGTTCTGCTTCAGGCCCCACTGGCCCTTGAAGAGCGCGCCCTCGTCGAGCCAGGAGGCGTAGTCCTTCAGCGGGATGCCCTTGACGACGCGGGTGCCCCAGAACGGCGGGGTGGGTACGGGGTTGTCGGTGGCGACGTCGGAACGGCCGCCGGGCTCCGGCTCGTCGACCTGGAGGGTGGCGGAGCTCGTGGCGACCCGGCGCTGCTTCAGCTCGGGCAGTACGGCTCCGGGGACACCGCGCTTGACGGCGACGAGGGCGTCCATCAGGCGCAGGCCCTCGAAGGCGTCGCGGGCGTAGCGGACCTCGCCCTGGTAGATCTCGTGGAGGTCCTGCTCGACGTAGGCGCGGGTGAGGGCGGCGCCGCCGAGGATCACCGGGTACTTGGCCGCCAGCTCGCGCTGGTTGAGCTCCTCCAGGTTCTCCTTCATGATCACGGTCGACTTGACCAGGAGACCGGACATGCCGATGACGTCGGCGGAGTGCTCCTCGGCGGCCTCCAGGATCGCGGAGACGGGCTGCTTGATGCCCAGGTTGACCACGTTGTAGCCGTTGTTCGACAGGATGATGTCGACCAGGTTCTTGCCGATGTCGTGGACGTCGCCGCGGACGGTCGCGAGGACGATGGTGCCCTTGCCCTCCGCGTCGGACTTCTCCATGTGCGGCTCCAGATGGGCCACCGCGGTCTTCATGACCTCGGCGGACTGCAGCACGAACGGCAGCTGCATCTGGCCCGAGCCGAACAGCTCACCGACGACCTTCATCCCGTCCAGGAGCGTGTTGTTGACGATGTCCAGGGCCGGCGTGGTGGTCAGCGCCTCGTCGAGGTCGGCCTCCAGGCCGTTCTTCTCACCGTCGATGATCCGCCGCTTCAGCCGCTCCTCCAGCGGCAGCGCGGCCAGCTCCTCCGCCTTGCCGGCCTTCAGCGACTTCGCCGTCGCGCCCTCGAAGAGGGCCATCAGCTTCTGCAGCGGGTCATAGCCCTCGCTGCGCCGGTCGTAGATCAGATCGAGGGCGGTGGTGACCTGCTCGTCGTCGAAACGGGCGATCGGCAGGATCTTCGACGCGTGCACGATCGCCGAGTCCAGACCCGCCTTCACACACTCGTCCAGGAAGACGGAGTTCAGCAGGATCCGGGCCGCCGGATTCAGGCCGAAGGAGATGTTGGACAGACCGAGGGTGGTCTGGACGTCCGGGTGGCGGCGCTTCAGCTCGCGGATCGCCTCGATCGTCGCCACACCGTCCTTGCGGGACTCCTCCTGACCCGTGCAGATCGTGAACGTCAGGGTGTCGATCAGGATGTCCGACTCGAGGATGCCCCAGTTCCCGGTCAGATCGTCGATGATCCGCTCGGCGATCGCGACCTTGTCCTCGACCGTCCGGGCCTGCCCCTTCTCGTCGATCGTCAGCGCGATCAGCGCCGCACCGTGCTGCTTCGCAAGGCGCGTGACCTTGACGAAACGGGACTCCGGCCCGTCGCCGTCCTCGTAGTTGACCGAGTTGATGACCGCCCGGCCACCCAGCTTCTCCAGACCCGCCTCGATGACATCCACCTCGGTGGAGTCCAACACGATCGGCAGGGTGGAGGCGGTGGCGAACCGGCCCGCGAGCTCCTTCATGTCCGCGACACCGTCACGGCCCACGTAGTCCACGCACAGGTCGAGCATGTGCGCGCCCTCGCGGATCTGGTCGCGCGCCATCTCCACGCAGTCGTCCCAGCGGCCCTCCAGCATGGCCTCGCGGAACTTCTTCGAACCGTTGGCGTTCGTCCGCTCACCGATGGCGAGGTAGGAGGTGTCCTGGCGGAACGGCACCGTCTGGTACAGCGACGCGGCGCCCGGCTCCGGGTGCGCCACCCGCGCCGGCGGGACGACCCCACGCACCCGCTCCACGACCTGCCGCAGGTGCTCCGGCGTCGTACCGCAGCAGCCGCCGACCAGCGACAGCCCGTACTCGGCCACGAAGGTCTCGTGGGCGTCGGCCAGCTCCGCCGGCGACAGCGGGTAGTGCGCGCCGTCCTTCGTCAGCACCGGCAGACCCGCGTTCGGCATGCAGGACAGCGCGATGCCGGCGTGCCGGGCGAGGTAGCGCAGGTGCTCGCTCATCTCGGCGGGGCCGGTGGCGCAGTTCATGCCGATCATGTCGATGCCCAGCGGCTCAAGCGCCGTCAGCGCCGCACCGATCTCCGACCCGAGCAGCATCGTGCCCGTCGTCTCCACCGTCACCGAGGTGATGAGCGGGACGGTGTAGCCGGCGATCTCCATGGCGCGGTGGGCCGCGATGATCGCGGCCTTGGTCTGCAGGAGGTCCTGGGTGGTCTCCACGATCAGCGCGTCGGCGCCGCCGGCGAGGAGGCCCTCGGCGTTCTGCTGGTAGGCGTCGCGGATGGTCGCGTACTCGACGTGGCCGAGGGTCGGCAGCTTGGTGCCGGGGCCCATGGAGCCGAGCACCCAGCGCTGCTGTCCGGTCCGCTCGGTGTAGTCGTCGGCGACCTCGCGGGCGATCCGGGCGCCGGCCTCGGAGAGCTCCTGGATGCGGTGGGCGATGTCGTACTCGCCGAGCGCGGAGAAGTTGCAGTTGAAGGTGTTGGTGCCGACGCAGTCGGTGCCGACCGCGAGATAGGCGTCGTGGACCGAGCGGACGATGTCCGGGCGGGAGACGTTCAGGATCTCGTTGCAGCCCTCCAGGTTCTGGAAGTCCTCCAAGGAGGGGTCCTGGGCCTGGAGCATGGTGCCCATCGCGCCGTCGGAGACGACGACCCGGGAGGCGAGTGCCTCGCGGAGGGCGTCGGCCCGCTGGGCGGCGGTCGCGGATGCGGTGGAAGGGGTCGGCGACGAGGCCATGGATGGGGCTCCCTGGGATGCGACGGCTGTCGGCTTTGCGCCCTCGGCAGAGGGTGCACGGGCCCAGAGTAACCATGCAGGGGCCGGGGTGGACATGGGGTTCCGGCAGGTGGACGGCATCCTGTGTCCGGGGACTCCCGGTCCGGCCCGTTCTTGTCCGACACTGTCTTGTGTGACACAAGGTCGGCATCGACCGATAGTGTTCAGCATTGTCGAACAGCATGTGAGGAGAAAGGCCGGGCGATGGCGAAGAACATCCAGTCGCTTGAACGGGCGGCGGCGATGCTGCGACTGCTCGCGGGCGGCGAGCGCCGGCTCGGCCTGTCCGACATCGCCTCCTCCCTCGGACTCGCCAAGGGAACGGCGCACGGCATCCTGCGCACCCTCCAGGCCGAGGGCTTCGTGGAGCAGGACCCGGCCTCGGGGCGCTACCAGCTGGGCGCGGAGCTGCTGCGCCTGGGCAACAGCTATCTGGACGTGCACGAACTGCGCGCGCGGGCGCTGGTGTGGACGGACGACCTGGCCCGGTCCAGCGGCGAGAGCGTCCATCTGGGCGTGCTCCACCAGAGCGGCGTGCTGATCGTCCACCATGTCTTCCGGCCGGACGACAGCCGGCAGGTCCTGGAGGTGGGGGCGATGCAGCCGCTGCACTCCACGGCCCTGGGCAAGGTGCTGTCGGCCTACGACCCGGTGGCGCACACCGAGGCCGTGGAGGTCGAGCGGGAGCCGTTCACGCCCCGTACGGTCACGGAGCTGACGGACTTCGAGTCGCTGCTCGACATGACCCGGGCGCGCGGCTGGGCGGCCGACGTGGAGGAGACCTGGGAGGGCGTGGCCTCGGTGGCGGCGCCGATCCACGACCGGCGCCGGATGCCGGTGGGCGCGGTGGCCATCACCGGTGCCGTGGAGCGGGTCTGTGCGGGCGGGGAGCTCCGCTCGGAGCTGGTGGCCGCGGTGCGGGACTGCGCCCGCGCGGTCTCCCGCGACCTGGGGGCGGGCCGCTTCTGACCTTCCGGCGCCCCCGGGACGGGCAGCGTCCGGGCACCCCTGAACCCGTCGGTAACGATCGCGTTATCGGCGGGTTTTTCGTTCCCGCGACCCTTGACGCGCTGTTAACCGTGGCGCAAAACTTCCGTTCATCGGTCGGCATTGTCGAACAGCTACCGGCAATACGCGCTAAGGTGTGACAGTGCCAAGGGCCGGCAACGCCCTCACCTGAGGGCGCGAACCACCGGAGTCACCCGTGGTTCGCCTTCCCCTGGACGAAGGACAAAGGAGTCGCGGGTGTCCAGCTCCGACATCTTCATCGGCGAGACCATCGGTACCGCCGTACTCATCCTGCTCGGCGGCGGTGTCTGCGCCGCCGTGACGCTCAAGAACTCGAAGGCCCGCAACGCGGGCTGGCTCGCGATCACTTTCGGGTGGGGCTTCGCCGTCATGACGGCGGTCTACATGACCGCTTCCCTCTCCGGCGCCCATCTGAACCCCGCGGTCACGATCGGCATAGCGATCAAGGACGGCGACTGGAGCAACGTGCCGGTGTACATCGCCGGTCAGATGCTCGGCGCCATGATCGGCGCGGCGCTGGTCTGGATCGCCTACTACGGACAGTTCCAGTCGCACCTCACCGACCCCGAGACGGTCGGCGAGAAGCCGGTCGAGGGCCCCGGCCCGGTGCTCGGCATCTTCTCCACCGGTCCGGAGATCCGTAACACCTGGCAGAACCTGGCCACCGAGATCATCGGCACCGTGGTGCTCGTGCTCGCCGTGCTCACCCAGGGCCTCAACGACAGCGGCAAGGGCCTCGGCGTCATCGGCGCCCTGATCACCGCCTTCGTCGTGGTGTCCATCGGCCTCTCGCTCGGCGGCCCGACCGGCTACGCCATCAACCCGGCCCGCGACCTCGGTCCCCGCATCGTGCACGCCCTCCTCCCGCTGCCGAACAAGGGCGGCTCCGACTGGAGCTACGCCTGGATCCCGGTCGCCGGTCCGCTGATCGGTGGCGCCATCGCCGCGGGTATCTACAACATCGCGTTCGCCTGAGCCGTCCTTCTTCCAGACTTCCCTTGGAGTACACCGTGACCGACGCCCACACCGCCGGCCCGTTCATCGCCGCCATCGACCAGGGCACCACCTCGTCGCGCTGCATCGTCTTCGACAAGGACGGACGCATCGTCTCCGTCGACCAGAAGGAGCACGAGCAGATCTTCCCGAAGCCGGGCTGGGTCGAGCACGACGCCACCGAGATCTGGACCAACGTCCAGGAGGTCGTCGCCGGCGCCATCGCCAAGGCCGGGATCACGGCCGCCGACGTCAAGGCGATCGGCATCACCAACCAGCGCGAGACCACCCTGCTGTGGGACAGGAACACCGGTGAGCCGGTGCACAACGCGCTCGTGTGGCAGGACACCCGCACCGACGCCCTGTGCAAGGAGCTCGGCCGCAACGTCGGCCAGGACCGCTTCCGCCGCGAGACCGGCCTGCCCCTCGCCTCGTACTTCTCCGGCCCCAAGGTCCGCTGGCTGCTCGACAACGTCGAGGGCCTGCGCGAGCGCGCCGAGCGCGGCGACATCCTCTTCGGCACCATGGACTCCTGGGTCATCTGGAACCTGACCGGCGGCACCGAGGGCGGCGTGCACGTCACCGACGTCACCAACGCCTCGCGCACCCTCCTGATGAACCTGCACACCATGGCCTGGGACGACAAGATCCTGCAGTCCGTGGAGATCCCGGCCGCAGTTCTGCCGGAGATCCGCTCCTCCGCCGAGGTGTACGGCACGGTCAAGGGCGGCGTCCTCGACGGCGTCCCGGTCGCCTCCGCGCTGGGCGACCAGCAGGCCGCCCTGTTCGGCCAGACCTGTTTCGCCGAGGGCGAGGCCAAGTCCACGTACGGCACCGGAACGTTCATGCTGATGAACACCGGCGACAAGATCATCAACTCCTACAGCGGCCTGCTGACCACCGTCGGCTACCAGATCGGCGACCAGAAGCCGGTCTACGCCCTGGAGGGCTCCATCGCCGTCACCGGCTCGCTCGTCCAGTGGATGCGCGACCAGATGGGCCTGATCAAGTCCGCGGCCGAGATCGAGACCCTCGCCTCCTCCGTCGAGGACAACGGCGGCGCCTACTTCGTCCCGGCCTTCTCCGGGCTCTTCGCCCCGTACTGGCGCTCCGACGCCCGCGGTGTCATCGCCGGCCTCACCCGCTACGTCACCAAGGCGCACATCGCCCGTGCCGTCCTGGAGGCCACCGCCTGGCAGACCCGCGAGATCACCGACGCCATGACCAAGGACTCGGGCGTCGAGCTGACCGCCCTCAAGGTCGACGGCGGCATGACCTCCAACAACCTGCTGATGCAGACCCTCTCGGACTTCCTGGACGCCCCCGTGGTGCGCCCGATGGTCGCCGAGACCACCTGCCTCGGCGCCGCCTACGCCGCCGGTCTGGCCGTCGGCTTCTGGCCGGACACCGACGCCCTGCGCGCCAACTGGCGCCGGGCCGCCGAATGGACCCCTCGCATGGACGCCGACAAGCGCGACAGCGAGTACAAGAACTGGCTCAAGGCCGTAGAGCGCTCCATGGGCTGGATCGAAGCAGAAGAGAACTGACGAGGAGCAATTCGCGATGACCACCCTGCAGAGCCTCCCCTCCCTGGGGTCGCACCCGGCTGCCGGTTCCCTTCCGACCCGCGCCGAGACCAGGGAGCAGCTGTCCAAGGCGACGTACGACCTCCTGGTGATCGGCGGCGGCATCCTGGGCATCTCCACCGCCTGGCACGCCGCGCAGTCCGGGCTGCGGGTGGCCCTGGTGGACGCCGGCGACTTCGCCGGCGCCACCTCCTCCGCCTCCTCCAAGCTCCTCCACGGCGGTCTGCGCTACCTGCAGACCGGCGCGGTCAAGCTCGTCGCCGAGAACCACTTCGAGCGGCGCGCGGTCTCCCGGCAGGTGGCCCCCCACCTGTCCAACCCGCTCACCTTCTACCTGCCCGTCTACAAGGGCGGCCCGCACGGCGCGGCCAAGCTCGGCGCCGGTGTCTTCGCCTACAGCGCGCTGTCCGCGTTCGGCGACGGCGTCGGCCACCTGCTCAGCCCCGCCAAGGCCGCCCAGGACGTGCCGGAGCTGCGCACCGACAACCTCAAGGCGGTCGCCGTCTACGGCGACGACCAGATGAACGACTCGCGCATGGCCCTGATGACGGTGCGCGCCGCCGTCGACGCCGGCGCGGTCGTCCTCAACCACGCCGAGGTCACCGGTCTGCGCTTCACCCGGGGCCGGGTCACCGGCGCCGAGCTCCGCGACCGGATGTCCGGCGAGGAGTTCGGCGTCGACGCCCGCCTGGTGCTCAACGCCACCGGCCCGTGGGTCGACCACCTGCGCAAGATGGAGGACCCGAACGCGGCGCCCTCCATCCGGCTCTCCAAGGGCGCGCACCTGGTGCTCAAGCGCACCTCCCCCTGGAAGGCCGCGCTCGCCACCCCGATCGACAAGTACCGGATCACCTTCGCCCTCCCCTGGGAGGACATGCTCCTGCTCGGCACCACCGACGAGGAGTACGAGGGCGACCCGGGCGAGGTCGCGGTCAACGACAAGGACATCGCCCAGATCCTGGACGAGGCCGCCTTCTCCATCCGCGACCAGCAGCTCGACCGCTCCCTGATCACCTACGCCTTCGCGGGTCTGCGGGTGCTGCCGGGCGGTCCCGGCGACACCTCGAAGGCCAAGCGCGAGACGGTGGTCACCGAGGGCCGCGGCGGCATGCTGTCGGTGGCCGGCGGCAAGTGGACCACCTTCCGGCACATCGGCCGCACCATCATGAAGAAGCTGGAGGCGCTGCCGGGCCACCCGCTCGGCGAGGACTACGAGTCGGTCTCCACGCTGCCGAAGCGGCTGCCGCTGCCCGGCATAGCCAACCCGAACGCGGTGGCCCACCGGCTGCTCGTGGACGGCCCGGCGCCCGGCCCGCGGATGTCCGCCGACACCGCCAAGCACCTGGCCACCCACTACGGCTCGCTGGCCTTCGACATCGCCCGCATGGCGAACGAGAACCCGGAGCTCGCCGAGCGCGTCCACCCCGACGCCCCGGAGATCTGGGCGCAGGTCGCCTACGCCCGCGACCACGAGTGGGCCGAGACCGCGGACGACGTGCTGCGCCGCCGTACCACGCTGACCATCCGCGGCCTCGCGAACGACGAGATCCGCGGCAAGGTCGAGGACATGCTGCGCAAGTAGAGCGCCGGACCTTGTCCGGGGCGGTGTAAGGGGCGGTCTCCTATGGAGGCCGCCCCTTACGCGCGTGCCCCGTGTGCGGAGACCGGTTCCTGGGTAGTCGATCAAGGCCGACGAGACGTCCGGAAGGCATAGGGTTGGTCCGTACGACAGGAACTTCGACGAAGGAGGCGCTGGGTGATCGAGCTCGAGGGGGTTCCCGAGCTGATCGACCCGGTCATGGTGGCCGCGTTCGAGGGGTGGAACGACGCCGGTGACGCCGCCTCAGCCGCGGTCGCCCATCTGGACCGGGAGTGGAAGGGCGAGGTCTTCGCGGCGCTCGACGCCGAGGACTACTACGACTTCCAGGTCAACCGTCCCACGGTGTGGCTGGACGGCGGCGTCCGGAAGATCACCTGGCCGACGACCCGGCTCTCCGTGGTCCGGATCGGCGGCGAGAAGCCCCGGGACCTGGTCCTGGTGCGCGGCATCGAGCCGTCGATGCGCTGGCGTTCGTTCTGCAACGAACTGCTCGGCTTCGCGCACGAACTGGGCGTGGAGATGGTGGTGATCCTGGGCGCGCTGCTCGGCGACACCCCGCACACCCGTCCGGTGCCGGTCAGCGGGGTCACGTCCGACCCGGACCTGGCGCGCACGATGGACCTGGAGGAGACCCGCTACGAGGGTCCGACCGGCATCGTCGGCATCCTCCAGGAGGCCTGCACGCACGCCGGAGTGCCGGCGGTGAGCCTGTGGGCGGCGGTGCCGCACTACGTGTCGCAGCCGCCGAACCCGAAGGCGACGCTCGCGCTGCTCAACCGTCTGGAGGACCTGCTCGGTCTGCGCATCCCGCTGGGCGAGCTGCCCGAGGACGCGCGGGCCTGGCAGGTGGGCGTGGACCAGCTGGCCGCCGAGGACAGCGAGGTCGCCGAGTACGTGCAGACCCTGGAGGAGGCGCGGGACACGGCGGAGCTCCCGGAGGCCTCCGGCGAGGCCATCGCCCGCGAGTTCGAGCGCTATCTGCGCCGCCGCGAGCCCGGTCAGGGGCCGGGCCAGGGCGTGGCGACGGAGGGCGGGGACACCTCGTACCTCCGGGACGCCCCGAGCGGCCGGACCCGCCCGCCGAAGCCCCAGCAGCCGGGGCCTGAGGCGGTCCCGGGCACGGACCCGGGCACGGGCCCGGAGCCGCCGCAGGACGAGGGCGGCGGGGAGTCCGCCGGCGAGGAGGAGTCCCCCGGGGACTCGCAGGAGTGATCTCGGGTACGGGAGGGGTGGCGCGGCCGCCCCTCCCGTACCGCTTTCTACAGCGCGACGCCGAGGAGGGCGTCGACGGCGCGGGAGACGAGACCGGGGGCGGACTCCTCGGTGCCGCCGTCGGCCTCCTGGCGGGCGGCCCAGCGGTCGACCGCGGTGAGCGCGGCCGGGGCGTCCAGGTCGTCGGCGAGCGCCTCGCGGATCTCCTCGACGAGCGCGTCGGCGGACGGGCCGTCGGGGCGCGAGACGGCGGCGCGCCAGCGGCCCAGGCGGGCCTCGGCGTCCTGGAGGACCTGGTCGGTCCACTCCCAGTCGGCCCGGTAGTGGTGGGAGAGCAGGGCGAGCCGGATGGCGGCCGGGTCGACGCCCTCCTTGCGGAGGGTGGAGACGAAGACCAGGTTGCCCTTGGACTTGGACATCTTCTCGCCGTCGAGGGCGACCATGCCGGCGTGCACGTAGGCCTTGGCCATGGGGAACTCGCCGGTGAGGGTCTGGGCGTGGGAGGCGCCCATCTCGTGGTGCGGGAAGATCAGGTCGGAGCCGCCGCCCTGGACGTCGAAGCCCATGCCGAGGTGGTCGAGGGCGATGGCGACGCACTCGATGTGCCAGCCGGGGCGGCCGGGGCCGAGGCTGCCGCCGTCCCAGCTGGGCTCGCCCTCGCGGGCGGCCATCCACAGCATCGGGTCGAGCGGGTTCTTCTTGCCCGGGCGGTCCGGGTCGCCGCCGCGCTCGGCGGACAGATGGCGCATCAGCTCGGTGTCGTAGTTCGACACCTGGCCGAAGTGCGGGTCGGCCTCGACGGAGAAGTAGATGTCGCCGTCGAGCTCGTAGGCGGCACCGGAGTCCCGCAGCCGCTCGACCAGCGGGACGATGCCCGGTATCGCCTCGACCGCGCCGATGTAGTGCTGCGGGGGCAGCATCCGCAGGGCGGTCATGTCCTCGCGGAACAGGGCGGTCTCGCGCTCGGCGAGGCCGACCCAGTCGATGCCGTCGCGGAGCGCCCGCTCCAGGAGGGGATCGTCCACGTCGGTGACGTTCTGGACGTAGTGGACCTGCCGCTTGGTGTCGAGCCACACGCGCTGAACGAGGTCGAACGCGTTGTAGGTCGCCGCGTGACCCATGTGGGTCGCGTCGTACGGCGTGATGCCGCAGACGTAGATGCGGGCGACGGGGCCGGGGGCGAGGGTCACTCGTCCACCGGTCGCGGTGTCGTGAATCCGGAGGTCGCGGCCCTTGCCGGGCAGGGCGGGGACCTCAGAAGCGGGCCAGGCATGCATGTCCTGAGCGTAACCGGACAGGTGTTCCGGATACGAACCGCATCCAGGATCTTGGCCGAGGAGGCGGTCTTGCGCGCAGGCCGGCTTCCATGCATGGCGAGACATACCCCCGGGGGGTGTCCCATGTCCTGGAAAGGTTGACCGAAAAGCATCGGCCACCGGGTGAAGTGGCTGGTCGGCTACACCGGGGGCCAGGGAATGGCCGGCCACTGCCCCGAGGGTTCGGGATGCCTCCCGGTCCCGCGCAGCACCGCCACCCGCTCCCGCAGGGCGGCCACCTCGGCCGCGGTCAGCAGCGCGCCGAGCCGTTCCGCCAGCGGAGTGCCGGGCGCCAGGAGCGCGTACAGACGGGTGAGGACCGTCACGGCCTCGTCCGTCAGGTCCTCGCCCGCCCAGCCCCACAGCAGGGTGCGCAGCTTGTCCTCGACGTGGAACGAGACGCCGTGGTCGATCCCGTACAGACGCCCGTCCGGCGCGGGCAGCAGATGCCCGCCCTTGCGGTCGCCGTTGTTGATGACCGCGTCCAGGACGGCCAGCCGGCGCAGCTCGGGGGTGTCGGCGTGCACGAGCAGCGCGGTGCGGTCCTCGGCGATCTGGGCGGGCCCGACGGCCTTCCACCCTTCGCCCGCCTCGTCGTCCTCGACCAGGGCGAGCAGCTGCGCCGCCGGGTCCGGCTCCACCCACAGCTGGACCATGCCCTCGCCGTACGGCCCGTCACGGAGCACGGTCGGCGGGACCAGGCCCCAGCCGGTCGCCTCGGACAGCTCGAAGGCGGCCACCTCGCGCTGGGCGAGGGTGCCGTCCGGGAAGTCCCACAGCGGGCGCTCCCCCGCGACCGGCTTGTAGACGCAGTCGGCCCGCTCGCCCTCGTACGCGACGGAGCAGAACAGCACCGCGTTGGACGCCTCGCGGACCCGGCCGACGACGGTCAGCTCCCCCGCGGTGAGCAGTTCGATGGTGGTCGGGGTCCCCTGGCCGCTCATGCGCCGCGACGGTATCCGTTCTGGCGGGGGCAGACATGGCCCTCGGGGTCGAGCGGGAGGCTGCACAGCGGGCACGGCGGCCGGCCGGCGTTGACCACGTCGAGGGCGCGCTTGGCGAAGGCCCGGGCCTGCGCGCCGGTGAGCCGGACCCGCAGCATCGGCGGGCCGTTCTCCTCGTCCTGGAGCAGCCGCTCCTCGGCCTCGGCGAGGTCCTCCTCGGAGTCCGCGTCGAGTTCGACGAGCGCCTGCGCCTCGACGATCATGCGCTGTTCCTCGCCGTCCCAGGCGAGCGCCATGGTGCCGACCCGGAACTCCTCCTCTACGGGGGTGTCCAGCGGGGCGGTGTCCGCGATGTCGGCGGGGGCGACGGCCGGCACCGGGGCGTTGCCTCCGGTGCGGCGCACCACCTCGTCGAGCAGTTCGTCGATCCGCTCGGCGAGGGCCGCGACCTGTGACTTCTCCAGGGCGACGCTGGTGACGCGACCGGCCGCGGACGCCTGCAGGAAGAACGTACGGCGGCCAGGCAGCCCGACCGTGCCGGCCACGAACCGCTCCGGCGGGTCGTAGAGGAACACCTGACGGGACACGTTCCTGACTCCCTCGGGTCTCGACTGTCTCGGCTGTGGTGCCGCGGGCCGTGGGCGGTGCCGCTGCCGTCGGCGGTCGCGCGCAGCGGGCTACCGCGGCGCGTCCACCCTACTGCGCGGATGGATCACGGTGCGCCCGCACCGCCCCCGACCTCCGCCGCCCCCTCGGCGGCCGGGGTCTCGCGCGGGGCGAGGCCGGACAGGTCGCCGGTGTCGCCGAGGCGGAGCAGAAAGGGCCGGAGCCGGGTGTAGCGGATCGCGGTGACCGAGCAGGGGTCGACCTGGATGCGCTGGAAGAGGTCGAGGTGGAGGCCGAGGGCGTCGGCGACGATCGCCTTGATGATGTCGCCGTGGGAGCACATCGCGAAGACCGCGTCCTCGCCGTGCTCCTCCTCGATCCGGGCGTTCCAGTCGCGCACCGCGTCCACGGCGCGGGCCTGCATGGCGCGCAGGGACTCGCCGCCGGGGAAGGCGGCGGCCGAGGCGTGCCCCTGGACCACCTGCATCAGCGGCTCGTCCATCAGCTCGGCGAGCTTGCGGCCGGACCAGTCGCCGTAGTCGCACTCGCTGATCCGCTCCTCGGTGTGCAGCGGCACTCCGGGACGGGCGTCGAGCAGCGGGCGCACGGTCTCCCGGCAGCGCTGGAGCGGGCTGGAGACGACGGCGGCGAGCGGCACTCCGGCGAGCCGCCCGGGCAGCGCGGCGGCCTGCGCGGCGCCCCGCTCGTCGAGCGCGATCCCGGGCGTGCGCCCGGCGAGCACTCCGGAGGTGTTGGCGGTGGAGCGTCCGTGCCGTACGAGGATCAGGGTGGCCATGGGGGCCAGCGTAGGCGTCCGCACGCGCGCGTGGGGACGGGCGGCGGGAGCGGTCCGGGTACGGACAGTGGGAGCGGTCCGGTACGGCCGGGCGCGGCTCCCGGCCCGGGCGGATGCGCCCGGGCCGCGGCCGGGGGACAATACGGCCCGTGATCGTGGACTCTGCCATCTACCGTGCCGGGCGCAGGACGAAGGGCCCCACCGACCTCTCCGACGCGCTGGCGGAGGCGCGGGCGACCGGTGACGCCTTCCTGTGGGTGGGTCTCCACGAGCCGACGGAGGCCGAGTTCGGCCATGTCTCCGAGGAGTTCGCGCTGCACCCGCTGGCCGTCGAGGACGCCCTCAAGGCGCATCAGCGGCCCAAGCTGGAGGTGTACGACGACTCGCTGTTCGCGGTGCTCAAGCCGGTCGTGTACGAGCCGGAGAGCGACCGGGTCTCGTCCGGCGAGCTGATGCTCTTCATCGGCGACTCGTTCGTGGTGACCGTGCGGCACGGTGTGGGCTCGCCGCTGGCGGCGGTCCGCAAGCGTCTGGAGGCGGAGCCGGAGGTGCTCAGGCACGGGCCGACCTCGGTGCTGTACGCGATCAGCGACGCGGTGGTGGACCACTACATCGAGGTGGCCGGGGAGCTCCAGGTCGACCTGGAGGAGCTGGAGGCCGACGTGTTCGCGCCGGCCGGCGGCAATCCGCCGCGGACCGCGGAGCGGATCTACACCGCCAAGCGGCAGGTCCTGGAGTTCCGCCGGGCGAGCGGGCCGCTGGCCGGTCCGATGGCGCGCCTCGCGACCGGCTCGGTGCCCTTCGTGCATGAGCACGCGATGCCGTTCTTCCGCGACGTCCAGGACCATCTGCTGCGCGCCAACGAGCAGGTCGAGGGCCTGGACCGGCTGCTCTCGGACGTGCTGTCGGCGCACCTGGCCCAGATGGGCGTGCGGCAGAACGACGACATGCGCAAGATCTCGGCCTGGGCCGCCATGGCCGCGGTCCCGACCATGGTCGCGGGGATCTACGGCATGAACTTCGACCACATGCCGGAGCTGCGCTGGGTGTGGTCGTACCCGGCGGTGATCCTGCTGATGGCGGGGATCGTGACGGGTCTGTACCGGCTGTTCAAGCGGCGCGGCTGGATGTGAGCCCCCGGCTTTGCGGGGGATCACAGGGTTCACAGAGGTTTACGGGCCGTCCGGCTCAGAAGACCGGGCTGTTCAGAAGGCCGGGACCGGCGCGGCCGGGCCTCCCAGGGCGTCGCGGCGCTCGGGCATCCGCAGGTCGACCATCTTGTGCCAGCCGGCCGCCCGCTCCCAGGCGTACACCCCGTGGATGCCGGCGGCGAGGGCGGCGGCCTTGGCCTTCGGCCAGTGCAGGATGCGGCCCATGTGGCTCATCACGGCGAGGCTGACGTCGCGGTAGACCTGGATCTCGACGAGCGCGGACTCCCGGAGGGTGCGCTGGATGAGCCGCCCGTGGCCCTCGTAGTTGAGGCGCAGCAGCTCCTCGTGGCAGTACGAGAGGTGGTTGGTCTCGTCGTTGTCGATCATGCGGATGGCCTTGCCGAGCTCGGGGTGGTCCCCGAAGTACTTGACCAGCATGATCATCTGGTCCGCGGCGCGCTGCTCGGTGACCCTGCTGTGCGCGAGGTAGACGACGATGTCCTCCTCGGTCAGCGGCTCGTCGCGGCGCAGCTTGTCGTGGGCCAGGCCGATCCCGCGCCGCTCCAGGAGCATCGTGTAGTCGGTCTCGGGCGGCACGGGCACCGGTTCGAGGCCGCGCTTCTTCAGCAGGGCGTTGAAGATCCGGCCGTGCTTGTCCTCGTCGGCGCCGTGCCGGACGATCTTGGGAGCCATGTCCCGCATGCCGGGGGCGACCAGGGCCGCGATCCGGCCGTTCTCCCAGCCGCCCTGGGCCTCGCCACTGGCGGCGATGGAGCAGAAGAGCCGGAACGAGTCGTCGTTGTCGATGATTTCCTGGAACAGGCCTTTGGCCGTGAACATGCCTGCCACCTCCATGCGGACGTCCGCACTCCGCACGCCCGTGGAGTACGAGTCAAGTGCGCCGAGCCGGGTCGGGCAACAGGAGGAGGGCGGACGCTGCGCCGAACGAGGCAGCGCGCGGGACAGGGGCCGGGGCGCACGGGGCGCGGGAGCGCGTAACTCCGGTCGCCCTCGCGCGTTGTGCTCCATGACGGCCGTGGCGGGGAAGACCCCCCGAGCCCCCACCACGGCCGCGGAGTTCTCGTTCTCGTTCTCCGTACGGTGCGCGAGGCCGCGTTACGACGCGAGGCCGGCCCGCTCCAGCGCCTCCACGCCCGCCCGCAGCGCGGCGAGCCGCTCGTCGAGCGTGAAGCCGGCCGGGGAGAGCGTCAGGGTGGTGACCCCGGCGGAGGCGTAGGCCTTCATCCGGTCGGCGATCCGGTCGACGCCGCCGAGCAGCGCGGTCTGGTCGATCAGCTGCCGCGGCACGGCCGCCGCGGCGCCCTGCTTGTCGCCGGACAGGTACTTCTCCTGGATCTCGGCGGCGGCCTTCTCGTAGCCCATCCGCTGGGCGAGCTGGTTGTAGAAGTTCTGCTTGCGGCTGCCCATGCCGCCGACGTACAGCGCGGTGTAGGGACGGAACATGTCGGCGAGCGCGTCGATGTCGTCGCCGAGCGCGATCGGCAGCGTCGGGTGGACGTCGAAGCCGTCCATCGTCAGCCCGGCCTTCTCACGGCCCGCGCGCAGATGGCGCAGGGTGGTCTCCTCCAGGTGCTCGGCGGCCGGGAAGATGAGCAGCGCGCCGTCGGCGATCTCGCCGGTCTGCTCCAGGTTCTTCGGGCCGATGGCCGCGATGTAGAGCGGGATGTGCGGGCGGGTGGGGTGGACGGTGAGCTTGATCGGCTTGCCCGGGCCGTCCGGCAGCGGCAGCGTCCAGTGCTCGCCCTGGTGGGTGAGGCGCTCGCGGGTCATCGCCTTGCGGACGATCTCGACGTACTCGCGGGTGCGGGCGAGCGGCTTGTCGAACTTGACGCCGTACCAGCCCTCGGAGACCTGCGGGCCCGAGACGCCGAGGCCGAGCCGGAAGCGGCCGCCGGAGAGCGAGTCGAGGGTGGCGGCGGTCATCGCCGTCATCGCGGGCTGCCGGGCCGGGATCTGCATGATCGCCGAACCGACGTCGATCCGCTCGGTCTTGGCGGCGACCCAGGAGAGCACGGTGGGGGCGTCGGAGCCGTACGCCTCCGCCGCCCAGCACACGTCGTAGCCGAGGCGGTCCGCCTCCTGGGCCACGGCCAGGTTGTCGCCGTCCATGCCCGCGCCCCAGTAGCCGAGGTTGATGCCGAGCCGCATGCCACGTACCCCTTACCCATCGGTAACGTCCCTGTGCGGGGACTCTAGCGCGCGGCCCCGGCATTCGTCAGGAGCCGATCGGGCACGGGTCGGGACGGGGCGCCGGCTCCTCGAACGGGTGGCCTGTGGACAGGTTGTCCACAGGGTCTCTCCGCGTGGTGCCGTGGCCAGTAATCTCGCGGCCATGGAGCAGAGGCATCTCGGACGTACCGGCCTGCGCGTGTCCCGGCTCGGGCTCGGCACCCTCACCTGGGGCCGGGACACCGACGAGCACGACGCGGCCGAGCAGTTGAAGGCGTTCTGGGACGCGGGCGGCACGCTCGTGGACACCGCGGACGTGTACGGGGGCGGCGAGGCGGAGTATCTGCTCGGGCGGCTGATCGACGAGCGGTCCGGTCTGGTGCCGCGCCGCGACCTGGTGATCTCCACCAAGGCGGGCAGCGTGCCCGACCCCGACCGGCGCACGGACGGCTCGCGCGGGCATCTGCTCGCCGCGCTCGACGCCTCGCTCGCGAGGCTCGGCACGGACTACGTGGACCTGTGGCAGCTGCACGCCCCGGACCCCCACACCCCGCTGGAGGAGTCCCTGCAGGCCCTCGACATCGCGGTGCGCACCGGCCGGGCGCGCTATGTGGGAGTGGCCGGCTTCTGCGGCTGGCAACTGGCCAGGGCCGGCACCTGGCAGCTGGCCGGGGACCGGACGCGCCTTGCCGGGACGCAGATGGAGTACTCGCTGCTGCAGCGGGGCGTCGAGCGCGAGGTGCTGCCCGCCGCGCTCGACCTCGGCATCGGGCTGCTGCCCTCCTCGCCGCTCGGGCGCGGGGTGCTCACCGGGAAGTACCGGCACGGCACCCCGGCCGACTCGCGCGGCGGCTCGGAGGCCCTGGCGCCCTTCGTCGAGCCCTATCTGGACGACACGGCGAGCCGGATCGTGGACGCGGTGCGCACGGCCGCGGACGGTCTCGCCACCACCCCGCTGCATGTCGCCCTCGCGTGGGTCCGCGACCGCCCCGGGGTCACCGCCCCGGTCGTCGGCGCGCGCAACGCGCAGCAGCTCGCGACCGCTTTGTCAGTGGAGAGCCTTAGTCTTCCTGACGAGATCTGCCGGGCCCTCGACGACGTGTCGGCGCCCGTGCACCGCTATCCGGATCACGACTGGAGCACCTTGTGACCGAGCCTTCCGGCGACACCGCGCCGCCCGAGGCCGACGAGCCCACCGCCGACGCCCAGGAGGCGCCCGCCGCACCCGGCACGGAGCCGGAGGAGCCCGGGACCGCCGAGGCCGGCGCCACGGAGGCCGGGGCGACCGAGGACGCGTCCACCGAGGCCGGTTCCACCGAGGAGGCCGCGCCCGGGCTGTCCGAGGCGCAGGCGGAGCTGGCCGCGCAGCGGGAGCTGCGGGAGAAGATCGAGCGGCGCAAGGCGGAGCGCGGTGCGCCCGTCGAGGCGGGCGGCAAGCTGACGGGCACGGCCGCCGATCTGCTCGCCGCCGTCCGGGCGGTGGAGAGCGGCGAGAAGCCGGTCTCGGTCCCGCGCGCCGCAGTGCCGATTCCCGCGCCCACGCCGGAGCGGACCGCCCCGGCGGCGCCGCCGGAGACGACCGTGCGCCCGCCGGCCCCCGAGACGCCGGTGGTGACCGAGGAGACCACGGAGGCCGTCCGGCAGGTCCTCCAGCGCGGCGGGGCCCCCGAGACGCTGGCCGCCCCGGTGGCCGCCGTGCTCGGCGAGGGCGCCGCCCGGGCCCTCGCGGACGACCCGTGGCAGCTGCTCGCGGTGCCGGGCGTGCGCCCCGAGCAGGCCGACGGCTTCGCCCGGGCGCTGCTCGGCGCGGAGTGCGGCCCCGCCGACCCGCGCCGCGCGGTGGCCCTCACCGCCTGGCTCCTGGAGCAGGCGGTCCTCAAGGGGCACACCGCCCTGGAGATCGGCGCCGTCCGCGACGCCCTCGCCCGGCTGTCGGTGCCCGAGCCGGACAAGGCCGTCGACCTCGCGGTGTCCGAGGCCGCCGTCCTCGTCTTCCAGGAAGAGGAGCAGGAGGAGCCGGAGGACGAGACCGAGGGCGAGGCCGAGGCCGCCGCCGCGCCGCCCGCCGGGCCCGAGGTGCCGGTGCTGCTCGGCCTGGAACGGTACGCGCTCGCGGAGGAGAGCCTGGCCGACGGACTCGCCCGGCTGATCCGTGCGGCCGAGGCGACCGCGTGGGACGGCCCCGAGCTGGCCCGGGCCGCCGGGGCGCACGGGCTCGTGCTGCACACCGGCGGCGAGGCCGCCCGGGCCGAACCGGCCGCCTTGGCAGAGGCGGCCCGCGCGCGCGGCCTGCGGGTCGCGCTCGCGGCGCACACCGCGCGGGACGGCGCCCTGCCGGTGGCCGCGCTGCTGTCCGGCGCGGCCGGACCGGGCCGGGACGCCGAGGGCACCCTCGCCCTGGACCTGCTCGTGGTCCTGGACGCGCCGCAGCTCGACGTGGAGACGGCGGCCACGCTCGTCGAGGCGCTCCCGGACGGCTGCCGCCTGGTGCTCAGCGGCGATCCGTACGTGCTGGGCGCGGCGGGTCCCGGCCGGGTGTTCGCCGATCTGCTCGCGGCCAAAGTCGCCCCGCAGATCGCCTCCCGGGTGCCCGACCCGGGTCCGGTCGGCGAGCTGGTCTCGGGCATCGGCGCCGGCGAGCTCAACCAGGTGGCCGCGCCCGGCAAGGAGGTCGTGATCGTCCCGGTCCGGGATGCCGGCGAGGCGGTGCACCGCACGGTGCAGCTGGTCGCCGACTCGATCCCGCGGGCCATCGGCGTACCCACCGAGCAGACCCAGGTGATCACCGTGGGCCACGGCGGCTCGGCCGGCACCCGCGCGCTGAACGCGGCGCTCAAGGAGCGCCTCAACCCCGGCCCCGGCCGCTTCGGCGGCTTCGACCCGGGCGACCGGGTGGCCCACTCCCCCGCCCCTGGCCGTACGGTCACCGGCACGGTCGTCTCGGCCGGCGCCGAGGGCCTGCACCTGGACTGCGCGGGCGAGCGGGTCGTCGTACCGAAGGAGCGGGTCGAGGCGGCGCTGCGGCACGGCTGGGCGCTGACCGCGCACCAGGCCGCCGGGGCGCGCTGGCCCGCGGCGGTCGTGGTGCTGCCCGGCGACGCGGCCGGCGGCCTCACCCGCTCATGGGTCTACACGGCCTTCGGCCGTGCCGAGCGCCATCTGTCCGTGGTCCACGGGGTCGAGCAGGCGCTGCCGAGGGCGGTGGCCGAGGGCCGCGACCCGGAACGCACGACCCGGCTGCGGCCCCTCCTGGAGGCGCTGCTGCACGAGGAGGAGGACGAGGCCGGGGCGTAAGGCCGGGTCTTCCGGATCCCCGCTGTCCGGGCATGGACAAGGGCGCCCTCCCCGCTCGCCGCGGGGAGGGCGCCCTGTGCGTGACGGCCGGGCCCGGCGGGCCCGGGCTCAGGCCTGGGAGACCCGGGCCGCCGGCTCCTCCTCGTCCGTCTCGTCGTCGAAGACGGCGCTGATGTCGAAGCGGCAGACGAGGTGCTCGGGATCGGCCTGGTCGAAGGGGGCGTTCAGCCACTCCCCCGGTTCGGGCAGGTCGTCGGCGGCCTCGACCCAGAGGGTGGAGTCGCCCTCCTCCAGGCCGAATTCCTTGTGCCGGGACGCGATTTCGTCAGGTTCGTACTCGCCGAACACGATCCCGAGCGCCGCGTGCGTGGTCCCCGCGCCCTCCTCCCGGTCCAGGTCGGTGACCCGGCGGGCCTGGGCGATCAGGCGCTGCGGCTCCACCACGGCGTAGTCGCGGCGGATCAGCACGCTGAGGGCATGCGGCTCCTCCGGGCCCGCGTAGGGCGGCAGGGAGTCGTCGGCGCCCGGGATCTCGAAGGGCGTGACCTCGTCGTACCGGTCGTAGAGGGCCTCGTCGTACGCCTCCGCCGCCGCGGCGAGCGCGTTGAAGGCCTCGTAGACGGCCGGGTCGTCGTCCCCGGTGCGGCGTTCGACCGCCGCGAGGTGACGGTCCAGTGCGGCTTTGACCGCCTCGGCGGCGGCGCGTACCTCGGCAGCGGTGGGCTGCGCAGCATCAGACATAGGACAGACGCTATCCGTACCGGGCCCTTGGCCGCACAATAGATGCGATGCCGGAATACGAATTTGTCGACGTGTACGTGCCGCGTGGCGTCTCCCGCAAGGAGACGACGCGGCTCCTGACCGACCATGCCGAGTACGGACACTGGGAGTTGGACCGCCTGAGCCTGCGCCGGGACGGCAGCCGCAGGGTACGGCTGAAGCGCCGCATCATCCGTCAGATCCGCGCCACCTGGTGACATGAGGAAGGGGCCCCGCGACCGCGGGGCCCCTTTTTCTCGCGCTGCGGCCGGGACTACGCGGCGCTGCGGGCCCGCCGGTAGATCACCGAGCCGGCGAGCAGCAGGCCGGCGCCGGCGGGCACGATCAGGCCCAGCGGACCGGAACCGGTGCTCGCGAGCTCCTCGGTGGGCCCGTTCGGCGTGATGGACCGCGTACTCGGCGTGTTCGGCCCGTGCGAGGCGCCGGGGGTCTCCGGCGTGCCCGGGTGCTCGCCCTCGCCGCGCGGGGGCGTGCTCGGGGTGCCGGGCGTCTCGGGCGTGCCGGGGTGTCCCGGGGTGGTCGGCTCGACGCCGTAGCCGCAGTCGTTGCCGTAGGCCGCGTTGCCGGCACCGACGCCCGTGACGCTGTTCCCGCAGACGTTGACGGGGGCGTCGATCGGGACCTCGACGGTGTTGCCGGAGCCGACGCCCGGGGAGTCGGAGCCGTGGCCCCCGGCCTGGGAGCCGCCCTCGTCGCCGTAACCACCGGGACTGCCCGGGCTGC
Source organism: Streptomyces sp. SKN60 (assembly GCF_026236535.1). Classification (GTDB taxonomy): domain Bacteria; phylum Actinomycetota; class Actinomycetes; order Streptomycetales; family Streptomycetaceae; genus Streptomyces. The sequence goes on from NZ_JAHTMW010000010.1 coordinate 167,580, forward strand.
CGGGACCGCCGGGGCTGCTGGAACCGCCCGGCGCTCCGGAACCGCTCTGGTTGGCACAGGAGTTGCCGGACACCGGGTTCAGCAGTCCGATGACGGAGACGGTGTTGCCGCAGACGTTGACCGGCGCGTGGACCGGGACCTGCACGGTGTTGCCGGACGCGACGCCCGGCGAGTCGGCCGCGGCGCCGCTCGCGCCGGACGAGGCGTGGGCGTAGCCCCCGCCGAGGGCGATCATGCCGCCGGCCGCGGCGACCGTGATGATGCTCTTGCGCGTGATGACGCGTGTGACCTGTCGCATTGTGGGTTACCTGCTTCTCGGCTCGTGACGAAATGGCCACCGGCCCCGGAGTGCATGGCACGCACTCCGGGGCCGGTCCGGGCTCGGACCCTCAGGGGGTCGAGACAGAACGTCAGGCGTTGACGCAGGTGTTGCCGAAGGCGGGGTTCAGCAGCCCGATGATGGACACCGTGTTGCCGCACACGTTCACGGGAACGTGAACCGGCACCTGGACGACGTTGCCCGAGAGGACACCGGGGGAACCGATGGCCGCACCCTGGGCACCCGCGTCGGCAACGGCCATGCCCGCACCCGCGAGAACGAGACCGCCGGTGGCAGCCGCAGCAGCGACGACCTTCTTGATCATTATTCCTCCTTGTTGGCAATGCGGTCCCAGCCGCGGACCGCACCACCTGTAACGAGGGGGAATCTTGGGGGCTACGAGCCCCCTCGGGCATTCACTCTTTCCGGTGCCTCGTGGACGCGCGGTCGATTCCGCCCCGCCCGGCCGCCGGTCCCGTCAGCTCGCGTCGAGGAAGCGGTCCAGGACGCGGACGCCGAACTTGAGCCCGTCCACCGGGACCCGCTCGTCCACACCGTGGAACATGCCGGCGAAGTCCAGCTCCGGCGGCAGCTGGAGCGGCGCGAAGCCGAAGCAGCGGATGCCGAGGTCGTCGAAGGACTTGGCGTCGGTGCCGCCGGAGAGCATGTACGGCACGGCCCGGGCGATCGGGTCCTCGGCGCGCAGCGCCAGCTGCATGGCGTCGACCAGGGCGCCGTCGAAGCTGGTCTCCAGGGCCTTGTCGCCGTGCACGTCCTCGCGCTTGACGCGCGGGCCGAGGATGCGGTCGAGGTCGGCCAGGAACTCCTCCTCGTAACCGGGCAGGAAGCGGCCGTCGACGTGCGCGGTGGCCTGGCCGGGGATGACGTTCACCTTGTAGCCGGCGCCGAGCATGGTGGGGGCGGCGGAGTTGCGCAGGGTGGCGCCGACCATCTTGGCGATGCCGCCCAGCTTGGCGAGGGTGGCGTCCATGTCCTCGGGGTCGAGCGGGGTGCCGAGGGCGTCCGAGAGCTCGTCCAGGAAGGACCGCACGGTCTTGGTGACCCGCACCGGCCACTGGTGGCGGCCGAGCCGGCCGACGGCCTCGCACAGCTCGGTGATCGCGTTGTCGTTGTTGGTCATGGAGCCGTGCCCGGCGGTGCCCTCGACGGTCAGCCGCATCCAGTGCATGCCCTTCTGGGCCGTCTCGACCAGGTAGAGCCGCAGGTTCTCGTTGACGGTGAAGGAGAAGCCGCCGACCTCGCCGATCGCCTCCGTCACACCTTCGAACAGATCGCGGTGGTGGTCGACCAGATGGCGGGCGCCGTAGGTGCCGCCGGCCTCCTCGTCGGCCATGAAGGCGAGGACGACGTCGCGCGGGGGCTTGCGGCCGCTGCGCATCCGCTCGCGGACGACCGCGAGGGTCATCGCGTCCATGTCCTTCATGTCGACAGCGCCGCGGCCCCACACGCACCCGTCGGCGACCTCGCCGGAGAAGGGGTGGTGGGTCCAGTCCTCCGCGTTGGCCGGCACCACGTCGGTGTGCCCGTGGATGAGCAGGGCCGGCCGCGAGGGGTCCTCGCCCTCGATCCGGGCCACGGTGGAGGCCCGTCCCTTGTGCGACTCGATGATCTTCGGCTCCAGGCCGACCTCGGCGAGCTTCTCGGCGACGTACTCGGCCGCCGCCCGCTCGCCCGGCCCCGAGTGGTCGCCGTAGTTGCTGGTGTCGATACGGATGAGGTCCCGGCACAGATCGACGACCTCGTCCTCGCCCGTCAGGCCCCGGCCGGTGTTCGACTCGCTCACGCTGTTCCTCCCGCTGCGCGCCCCATGACTGTGGTCCCCCCTATCCTCGCCCGCCGCCCCGGCCCGGCCCAAGGCCCCCCGCCCCGAGGTGGCGCCAGGGCGTGCCGGGGCGGCACCGGGGTGGTGATCGACCACCCCAGATGTTTGCTATGGTTTTCCTCGTCGGAAGGGGCCGCGAGCCCCGGAGGACACACCCCGTCCGGGTGGCGGAATGGCAGACGCGCTAGCTTGAGGTGCTAGTGCCCTTTATCGGGCGTGGGGGTTCAAGTCCCCCCTCGGACACCAGCCGAAGAGGCCCCACAGCAATGTGGGGCCTTTTCGCATGTCAGGCGTACGCCGGTCGCCTGTCGGCCGCCCGTTACGGTGGGGGCGTGCGACGCAGAACCAAGGCCCCCTCCTCTCCCCTCCCCCAGCGCGACGGGATCGACGCCGTGCGGGTGCGGCTGCCCGAGGATCCGGGCGGCGCCTGGGCGAGCGTCGGCGCGTTCCTGGTCGGGCGGTACGGGGCGGCCGTCGGGGTGGAGCGCATCGAGGGGATGCTGCGCGAGGGGCGGTTCGTCGGGGTCGACGGGCGGGCCATAGCGGCGGGCGAGGCGTACGAGGCCGGGCGGTATCTGTGGTTCCACCGGGAGTTTCCGGCCGAGGAGCGGGTGCCGGGCGAGGTCCGGGTGGTGTACCGGGACGAGCGGATCGTCGTGGCGGACAAGCCGCACTTCCTGGCGACGATGCCGCGCGGGGGCCATGTGAAGGAGACGCTCCTCGCCCGGCTGCGGCGGGACCTCGGACTGCCGGAGCTGCAGCCGGCGCACCGGCTCGACCGGCTGACGGCGGGCCTGGTGCTGTGTGTCGTACGGCCGGAGGACCGCGGGGCGTACCAGACGCTGTTCCGGGACCGGGCGGTGGGCAAGTCGTACGAGGCGGTGGCGCCGTACGACCCGGCGGTGGAGCTGCCGGCGACCGTGCGGAGCCGGATCGAGAAGGAGCGCGGGGTGCTGGCCGCCCGGGAGGTGCCGGGCGAGCCGAACGCCGAGAGCCGGATCGAGCTCCTCGTGCACGAAGGCGGGCTTGCCCGGTACCGGCTGGTGCCGGTGACCGGGCGGACCCATCAGCTGCGGGTGCACATGAACGCGCTCGGGCTGCCGATCCGCCACGATCCCCTGTATCCGGTGGTGCGGGAGGACGGGCCGGAGGACTTCGGGCGGCCGCTGCAGCTGCTCGCGCGGTCGCTGGTGTTCACCGACCCGGTCACGGGTGAGCTCAGGAGGTTCCTGAGCCGGCGGCCTCTCCAAGGCCTCCAAGGCCTCGGTGATCTCAGTGGCCTCGCCTGAGCCACTCCTCCAGGTGCGGGGCCTCCTCCCCGATCGTGGTGGGGTCGCCGTGGCCGGTGCGGACCACCGTCTCCGGCGGGAGCGTGAGCAGTTTCGTACGGATGGAGTCGACGATGGTCGGGAAGTCCGAGTAGGACCGGCCGGTCGCGCCCGGGCCGCCCTGGAAGAGGGTGTCGCCGGAGAAGACCGTGGCAAGGTCGGGGGCGTACAGGCAGACCGCTCCGGGGGCGTGGCCCGGGGTGTGGAGGACCGTGAGGTCCGTCCCGGCGATGGTGAGGACCTGGCCGTCGGCGAGGTCGCCGTCCGGGCTGTGATCCGGGTGGGTCAGCTTCCACAGCGGCTGGTCGGCGGGGTGCAGCAGGATCCGGGCGCCGGTGGCGGCGGCCAGCGCCGGGGCCGCGTCGATGTGGTCGTCGTGGGCGTGGGTGCAGACGATGGCGCGCAGGGCGCGCCCTTCGAGGGCGGCCAGGATGGCCTGGGCGTCGTGGGCGGCGTCGATGACGAGGGCCTCGGTGTCGTCGCCGACGATCCAGACGTTGTTGTCGACCTCCCAGGTGCCGCCGTCGAGGCTGAAGGTGCCGGAGGTGACCAGACGGTCGATGCGGGCGCCCATCAGAAGACCACCACCGAGCGCAGCACGTCGCCCTCGTGCATGCGGGCGAAGGCCTTCTCGACGTCGCCGAGTCCGATGGTCTCGGTGACGAAGGCGCCGAGGTCGATGCGGCCCTGCTGGTTCAGGTCGATGAGCATCGGGAAGTCGCGGGACGGCAGACAGTCGCCGTACCAGGAGGACTTGAGCGCGCCGCCGCGGCCGAAGACGTCGAGCAGCGGGAGTTCGAGCTTCATCTCGGGGGTGGGGACGCCGACGAGAACGACGGTGCCGGCCAGGTCGCGGGCGTGGAAGGCCTGCACGTACGTCTCGGGGCGGCCGACCGCCTCGATGACGATGTCGGCGCCGAAGCCGCCGGTGAGCTCGCGGATCGCCTCGACGGGGTCGGCGGTGCGGGAGTTGACGGTGTGGGTGGCGCCCATCTCCTGCGCCTTGGCGAGCTTGCGGTCGTCGATGTCGACGGCGATGATCCGGGCGGCTCCGGCGAGCCGGGAGCCGACGACGGCCGCGTCGCCGACGCCGCCGCAGCCGATGACGGCGACGCTGTCGCCGCGGCCGACGTTGCCGGTGTTGATGGCGGCGCCGATGCCGGCCATCACGCCGCAGCCGAGGAGGCCGGCGATCTCGGGGGCGACGGAGGGGTCGACCTTGGTGCACTGTCCGGCGTGCACGAGGGTCTTCTCGGCGAAGGCGCCGATGCCGAGGGCGGGCGAGAGCTCCGTACCGTCGGCGAGGGTCATCTTCTGCTGGGCGTTGTGGGTGTTGAAGCAGTACCAGGGTCGGCCGCGCCGGCAGGCGCGGCACTGGCCGCACACCGCGCGCCAGTTGAGGATCACGAAGTCGCCGGGCGCGACGTCGGTGACGCCGGCGCCGACGGACTCGACGATTCCGGCGGCCTCGTGGCCGAGCAGGAAGGGGAACTCGTCGTTGATCCCGCCCTGCTTGTAGTGGAGGTCGGTGTGGCAGACCCCGCAGGCCTGCACCTTCACCACGGCCTCGCCGGGACCGGGGTCGGGGATCACGATCGTCTCGACCCGGACCGGCTCGTTCTTGCCGGGGGCGACGACCCCCTGGACCTGCTGCGGCATCGTGGACTTCCCTTCTCCGACAGCCTGTGCGCTGTAAGGATCTTGCGTACCACTATCTCCTGACAAAACGCGAGACCCCCGCAGTTCGTGCCTGCGGGGGCCTCTTGTCCCGTGGGGGGTGCGGGGTGGGGATCAGTCCCGGACGGGGATCAGTCCCGGGCGGGGATCAGTCCCGGGCGCCGGCGCCCTGGGTCGCGCGGACCCGGCCGCGGACCAGGAACCAGCCGCCGACCAGCGCGGCCGCGATGAGCGGCAGGCAGGCGACGGTGGTGCGGCCGACGCCGCCGTCCATCCACATGAGGACCAGGACGGTGCCGAGGAAGAGCAGCGTCACGATCTGGGTGTACGGGGCCCAGGGCAGCTGGTACGAGGGCCGGACGAGCTTGCCCTCCTTGGCGCGGCGGACGAACAGCAGCGAGCAGACCATGATCATGGCCCAGGTGCCGATGATGCCGATGGAGGCGAAGTTGAGCACCAGCTCGAAGGCCTCGCCGGGCATCCGGTAGTTGAGGAAGACGCCGACGACGCCGAAGCCCGCGGTGAGCAGGATGCCGCCGTAGGGGACGCCGCCGCGGTTCATCACGCCGGTGAACTTGGGCGCCGAGCCGGCGAGGGACATCGAGCGCAGGATGCGGCCGGTGGAGTAGAGGCCCGAGTTGAGGCTGGAGAGGGCGGCGGTGAGCACGACCAGGTTCATCACGCCGGCGGCGCCGGGGATGCCCAGCTTGTCGAAGACGGTGACGAAGGGGCTCTGGTCGCCGGTGTACGCGGTGAACGGGAGGATCAGCGCGAGCAGGACGACGGAGCCGACGTAGAACAGGCCCACGCGCCACATGATCGAGTTGATCGCCTTCGGCATGATCTTCTCGGGGTTCTCGGTCTCGCCGGCGGCGACGCCGCACAGCTCGACGGAGGCGTAGGCGAAGACGACGCCCTGGATGAGCAGCAGCATCGGCATGACGCCGTTGGGGAAGATGCCGCCGTTCTCGGTGATGTTGGCGAGGCCGGGGGTGTGGCCGCCGACCTCGTGCTGGGTGACGACGAGGTAGATGCCGACGAGCATGAAGGCGACCAGGGCGCCGACCTTGATGATCGCGAACCAGAACTCCATCTCGCCGAAGTACTTCACCGAGATGAGGTTGGCGGCGAGGACGATCGCGAGGGCGATCAGGGCGAGCACCCACTGCGGGATGTCGCTGAACATCGACCAGAAGTGGGCGTAGGTCGCGGCGGCGGTGATGTCGGCGACGGCGGTGGTCGACCAGTTGAGGAAGTACAGCCAGCCGGCCGTGTAGGCGCCCTTCTCGCCCATGAACTCACGGGCGTAGGAGACGAAGGCGCCGGAGGAGGGCCGGTAGAGCACCAGCTCGCCGAGGGCACGGACCACGAAGAAGGCGAAGACGCCGCACACCGCGTAGGCGATGAAGAGGGAGGGTCCGGCGTTGGCCATGCGGCCGCCGGCGCCGAGGAACAGGCCCGTGCCGATCGCGCCGCCGATGGCGATCATGTTGATGTGCCGGGACTTGAGGTCCTTGCGGTATCCGGCGTCGCCGGCGTCCACGTGGGTGGAGGCCGCCGTGCCTGAGGCCGCCGGGGTGGCGGACAGCGGGTCGGCCGCAGTGATGCGGTCACTCATGGAGTTGTTCGCCTTCGTGAGGGGGAGGGTGTGCGGTGCCCGGCCGTGCCCTTGTGGGGCTTTCCGGCACGGCCAGCGCACATCCTCACGGCAACACCCGGTAACTGACTGTGGCCGAAATCACTGAAGGGCCGGATTTGAGGTAGTTCAGAGGTTACGCGCGGGTGAACAAGCGGGTGGGTGGACGGGGCGTCACGGCGCGAGGACGTCCAGCTCCTTGAGGGCGCCGACCGCGATCTGCCGGGTCAGCTCCTCGGCGCGCACCGCGTTCTTCTCCCGTACGGCCTCGGCGACCTGGACGTGCAGGGTGACGGCGGCCGGGTCCGGGTCCTCGAACATCACCTGGTGGTGGGTGCGGCCGGTGAGCACCTCGGCGACGACGTCGCCGAGCCGGGCGAACATCTCGTTGCCGGAGGCGTTGAGGACGACCCGGTGGAAGGCGATGTCGTGCACCAGATACGCCTCCAGCTGCCGGCCGCGCGAGGTGGCGACCATGCCGAGGGCCTGCTCGGTGAGCTCGCGGCACTGCTCGGGGGTGGCGTTCAGCGCGGCGAGCCCGGCGGCGACCGGCTCGATCGCGGAGCGCAGCACGGTGAGCGAGCGCAGCTGGCGGGGGCGGTCGGCGCCGGCCAGGCGCCAGCGGATGACCTGGGGGTCGTACACGTTCCAGCGCTCGGTGGGCAGCACGATCACGCCGACCCGGCGCCGGGACTCGACCAGGTGCATGGACTCCAGGACGCGGACGACCTCGCGCACCACGGTCCGGGAGACGTCGAAGCGCTCGGCGATCTCGTCGGAGCGGAGCACGGTGCCGGGCGGGTACTCCCCGGCCGTGATGGCCAGGCCCAGGGTGGCCAGGACCTGCGGATGGAGCCCCTGAGCGGCCGGTGTCGTCATGGCCGCAAGCCTATGCGGGCCGGGCCCGATGATCACACCCGAGAGCGGCCGAAGCCTCGGTCGCGTCCCTGTCACGCCCGGCGGGAATTAAAAGTACGACTTTTATGTCACAGACTCTTGAATACGTCGTACTCAATGGGTTTCATGAGCGCGACGGATCGATGTCGAAGAAGACAGCGAGGCACCACCCATGAGCACCACCCCTCACGCCACGGCGGCGAGCGGCCGTCCCCCGGTCGTCGTCGTGATGGGCGTCGCAGGAACCGGCAAGACGACGATCGGCCCCCTGGTCGCCGAGGCGCTCGACCTCCCCTACGCGGAGGGCGACGACTTCCACCCGGCGGCCAACGTGGCCAAGATGTCGGCCGGCGTGCCGCTCGACGACCGTGACCGCGAGCCCTGGCTCGACGCGATCGGCGCGTGGGCGCACGACCGGGCCGGGCTCGGCGGTGTGGTGAGCAGCTCCGCGCTCAAGCGGGTCTACCGGGACCGGCTGCGCGCGGCCGCCCCCGGTGTGGTCTTCCTGCATCTGACCGGGGACCGGGAGCTGATCGAGCGGCGGATGAAGGCCCGCAAGGGGCACTTCATGCCGACCGCGCTCCTCGACTCCCAGTTCGCCACCCTGCAGCCGCTGCGGGAGGACGAGGCCGGCGTCGCCGTCGACGTCTCCGGCACCCCCGAGGAGATCACCGCCCGGGCCGTCGCCGCGCTGCGGCGGCTCACCGACTGCACCACCCCCGCCTGACCGGACGCCCGGTCGGACCCCCTTCCCGACCGGGCCCGGGCCACCCCCCCCATGGCCCCACCGGCCGTTCCGGCCCCGAAGCCCTCCCCCGGGCCTCCGGGCCGCTGTCCCCCGTCCCCCCTGACCCCAAGGGATCCCCCGTGACCAGTCTCAGCGTCGAGACCCTGGCAGCGGACGCCGTCGAACCGATCACCTCGGCGGGCAACGCCCAGCTCGGTATCGCCGTACTCGCCGGCATCGCCGTCATCGTCCTGCTCATCACCAAGTTCAAGCTGCACGCGTTCCTCGCGCTGACCATCGGGTCGCTCGCGCTCGGCGCGTTCGCCGGCGCCCCGCTCGCGGACGCCATGAAGTCCTTCACCACCGGACTCGGCGCAACCGTCGCCGGTGTCGGTGTGCTCATCGCGCTCGGCGCGATCCTCGGCAAGCTGCTCGCCGACTCGGGCGGCGCCGACCAGATCGTCGACACGATCCTCGCGAAGGCGAGCGGCCGGGCCATGCCGTGGGCGATGGTCCTGATCGCATCCGTGATCGGTCTGCCGCTGTTCTTCGAGGTCGGCATCGTGCTGCTGATCCCGGTGGTGCTGATGGTCGCCAAGCGCGGCAACTACTCGCTGATGCGGATCGGCATCCCGGCCCTGGCCGGTCTGTCCGTGATGCACGGCCTGATCCCGCCGCACCCCGGCCCGCTCGTCGCGATCGACGCGGTCGGCGCCAACCTGGGCATCACGCTGGCCCTCGGCCTGCTCGTCGCCGTCCCGACCGTGATCATCGCCGGTCCGGTCTTCTCCAAGTACGCCGCCCGCTGGGTGGACATCCAGGCTCCGGAAAAGATGATCCCCACCCGGCCCTCCGAGGACCTGGAGAAGCGCCCCGGCTTCGGCATCACCGTCGCGACCATCCTGTTGCCCGTCGTCCTGATGCTGGTCAAGGCGCTCGTGGACATCGTGGTCGACGACCCCGAGAACGGCGTGCAGAAGGTCACCGACGTCATCGGCTCCCCGCTGATCGCGCTGCTCGCGGCCGTCATAGTCGCCATGTTCACGATGGGCCGCGCGGCCGGCTTCACCAAGGAGCGGCTGTCCTCCACCGTCGACAAGTCCCTCGCCCCGATCGCCGGCATCCTGCTGATCGTCGGCGCGGGCGGCGGCTTCAAGCAGACCCTGATCGACCTCGGCGTCGGCCAGATGATCCTCGACTTCTCGAAGAGCTGGTCGATCCCGGCCCTGCTGCTCGCCTGGCTGATCGCGGTCGCGATCCGGCTCGCGACCGGCTCGGCGACGGTGGCGACGATCTCGGCGGCCGGCCTGGTGGCCCCGCTCGCGGCGGGCATGTCGACCGGCGAGGTGTCCCTGCTCGTCCTGGCGATCGGTGCCGGTTCGCTCTTCTTCAGCCACGTCAACGACGCCGGTTTCTGGCTGGTGAAGGAGTACTTCGGGATGAACGTCGGCCAGACGATCAAGACCTGGTCGGTGATGGAGACGATCATCTCGGTGGTCGGCATCGGGTTCGTGCTGCTGCTGTCGCTGGTGATCTAGCCAGCCGACCCGGCCGGTGGAGGCCCCGGAGCGCGGTTCGTCCGACCGCGCCCGGGGCCTCCGTCGTACGTACGGGGCTCAGGCCACCGCGGCCGCCGCGGCCCGCCCCGCCGCGCGCCCCGAGAAGAGGCAGCCGCCGAGGAAGGTGCCCTCCAGGGACCGGTAGCCGTGGACGCCGCCGCCGCCGAAGCCGGCCGCCTCGCCCGCCGCGTACACCCCGGGCAGCGGCTCCCCGTCCGCCGTGAGCACCCGCGAGGACAGGTCGGTCTGCAGCCCGCCGAGGGACTTGCGGGTCAGGATGTTGAGGCGTACGGCGACGAGCGGGCCGGCCTTGGGATCGAGGATGCGGTGCGGGGGCGCCGTACGGATCAGCTTGTCGCCCAGATAGCGGCGGGCCCCGCGGATCGCCATGACCTGCAGGTCCTTGGTAAAGGGGTTGGCGATCTCGCGGTCGCGGGCGGTGATCTCCCGGCGCAGCGCGGTCTCGTCGATCAGGTCCTCGCCGGTGATCCGGTTCATGCCCCGGACCAGGGCGGCGAGGTCGTGCTCGACGACGAAGTCGGCGCCCTTGTCCATGAAGGCCTTGACCGGTCCGGGGACGTCGGCGCGGGCGCGGCCGATGACGTCGCGGACGGACTTGCCGGTGAGGTCGGGGTTCTGCTCGGAGCCGGAGAGGGCGAACTCCTTGCCGATGATCTTCCGGTCGAGCACGAACCAGGTGTGGTCGTGGCCGGTGCGCATGATGTGTTCGAGCGTGCCGAGGGTGTCGAAGCCCGGGAAGAGCGGCACGGGCAGCCGTTTGCCGGTCGCGTCGAGCCAGAGCGAGGACGGGCCGGGCAGGATCCGGATGCCGTGCCTGGCCCAGATCGGGTTCCAGTTCTCGATGCCCTCGGTGTAGTGCCACATCCGGTCGCGGTTGACGTGGTGGGCGCCGGCGTCCTCGGCGATGCCCAGCATCAGGCCGTCGACGTGGGCGGGCACGCCGGACAGCATGCGGGCGGGCGGGGTGCCGAGCCGCTCGGGCCACTGCTTGCGCACCAGCTCGTGGTTGCCGCCGATGCCGCCGGTGGTGACGATCACCGCCTGCGCCCGGTACGAGAACTCGCCGGTGACCTCGCGGTCGCTGGCGGTGCCGCGCGGGACCGCGGAGGGCGCCAGGACCTCGCCGGTCACGGTGTCGACGGCGCCGGCGGTACGGGCCAGGCCGGTCACCCGGTGCCGGAAGCGGAAGCGGACCAGGCCGCGGGCGACGCCCTCGCGGACCCGGCGCTCGAAGGGGGCGACCAGACCCGGGCCGGTGCCCCAGGTGATGTGGAAGCGGGGTACGGAGTTGCCGTGGCCGTTCGCGTCGTAGCCGCCGCGCTCGGCCCAGCCCACCACCGGGAAGAAGCGCACTCCGAGCCCGTGCAGCCAGGCGCGCTTCTCGCCGGACGCGAAGTCCACGTACGCCTCGGCCCAGCGGCGCGCCCAAACGTCGTCCTCGGGCCGGTCGAAGCCCGCGGTGCCCATCCAGTCCTGGAGGGCCAGGTCGTGGCTGTCGCGGATCCGCATCCGGCGCTGCTCGGGCGAGTCGACGAGGAAGAGGCCGCCGAAGGACCAGTGGGCCTGGCCGCCGATGGACTGTTCGGGTTCCTGGTCGAGGAGCAGCACCGTGCGGCCGGCGTCGACCAGTTCGGCGGTGGCGGCGAGACCGGCGAGGCCGGCCCCGATGACGATCACATCGGCGTCGTACGGCTCATGGGGCATGGACCGCATCTTGGATACACAAATGTATCCAGTCAACGGTTCGAGCTCCTCTCACCCCTCCCGTTTTCTAATGCCGAGCATTAATATGGCGGGCATGGCAAGGACGTCAGGGCCCGAGACCCGGGACAGACTGATCCGCGCGGCCGAGGCGGTCTTCGCGACGAAGGGCGTCGACGGCGGCCAGTTGCGCGACATCGTCGCCCTCGCCGGCCAGAGCAACCCCTCGGCCGTGCAGTACCACTTCGGCTCCCGCGCCGGACTCCTCGACGCGGTGATGGCCGGCCGCCAGGCCCGTACGGAACAGGTGCTCGCCCCGCTCCTCGACGCCGCGCCCGACGACACCCACGCCCTGGTCTCGGCCCTTGTCACCGCCGAGGCGAGCGAGCTGGGCACCGACCGCGGCCGCCGTTGTCTGAGGATCTCCGCCCAGCTCAGCCACGAGAGCGGGGTCCGCACCCGCACCCCGCACCCCACGCTCGCCGGCACCTGCTACTGGCGCCTGATCGAGCGCACCGAGTCCTGTCTCGCGGCGGCCGGACTGCCCGAGGCACTGCGCCTGGAGCGGCTCGACCTGGCGCTCACCGTGGTGGGCGCGGCCATGGCGGACCGGGCCCGGCAGTACCTCGACGGCACCGAGCCCCTCACCGGGCAGCCGCTCTTCGTCGCCGATCTCGTCGAGACCACCACCGCGCTGCTCCGGGCCGCACAGCCCCGGAGCGCGTGAACGCCCCGAACTCCCCGAAGGGACCTCCTATGAACGACCTCACCGGCAAGACCGTGCTCATCACCGGCGGCGCCCGCGGCCTGGGCGCCGAGGCGGCCCGGCAGGCGGTGGCCGCCGGGGCGAACGTCGTGCTCACCGACGTCCTCGACGAGGAGGGCAAGGCGACCGCCGAGGCGCTCGGCGAGCGGGCCCGCTTCCTGCACCACGACGTCACCTCGGAGGAGGACTGGGCGGCGGCCGTCACCCACGCCGTGGCCGAGTTCGGCGCACTGCACGGCCTGGTGAACAACGCGGGCATATCCACCGGCGCGTTCCTGGAGACCGAGTCGGTGGAGCACTTCCGCAAGGTCCTCGACATCAATCTGACCGGCGTCTTCATCGGCATGAAGGCCGCCGTCCCGGCGATGCGGGAGGCCGGTGGCGGCTCGATCGTCAACATCTCCTCGGCCGCGGGCCTGATGGGCCTGGCGCTCACCGCCGGATACGGCGCGTCCAAGTGGGGCGTGCGCGGCCTGACGAAGATCGGCGCGGTGGAGCTCGGCACGGCGGGGATCCGCGTCAACTCCGTCCACCCCGGCATGACCTACACCCCGATGACGGCCTCCGTCGGCATCGAGCGCGGCGAGGGCCGGTACCCGAACACGCCGATGGGCCGGGTCGGCGAGGCCGACGAGATCGCGGGCGCGGTCGTCTTCCTGCTCTCGGACGCCGCCTCGTACGTGACGGGCGCGGAGCTGGCCGTGGACGGCGGCTGGACCACCGGCCCGACGGTCAAGTACGTCATGGGGCAGTGACGCACCTGATTTCATGGGCGCATGAACGCCTCCGCCCCCTTCGATCCCTCCACTGAGATCCTCGACGTCGTCGACGAACAGGACCGGGTGATCGGACAGGCCCCGCGCGGTGAGGTGTACGCGCGGGGCCTGATCCACCGCTGCACCTTCATCCGCGTGCGGGACTCCCTCGGCCGGACCTTCGTCCACCGCAGGACCCCGACCAAGCTGGTCTTCCCGTCCCTGTACGACATGTTCGTCGGCGGGGTGGTCGGCGCCGGCGAGTCGTACGACGACGCCGCGCTGCGCGAGGCCGAGGAGGAGCTCGGCGTGTCCGGACTGCCCCGACCGGAGCCCGTACTGAAGTTCCTGTACGACTCCGAGGGCGTGGCCGGGAAGTGGTGGTCGGCGGTCTACGAGGTCCGCTGCGACCTGCCGGTGAACCCGCAGGTCGAGGAGGTGGCCTGGCACGGCTTCCTCACCGACGAGGAGCTGACCGCGCGGCTCGGCGAGTGGGAGTGGGTGCCGGACGGGCGCCGGGCCTACGAGCGGCTGCTCGCGCAGGGAGCCTGAGGGCACCGGGCCGGGCGCCCGTCCGGGCCCGCGGGGAGCCGCCGTACGGGAAGATCCTCGTCCGGATAGGTAGGGTGCCCGCGTGAGCGACTTCGTACAGAGCCTGCGGCTGTGGTTCGCGCCGCGCCGCCTCCGGGAGGAGGGCGAGACCCCCGACTACCGCTTCTCCCTGGCCAACGAGCGGACCTTCCTCGCCTGGCTCCGGACCGCTCTGGCGCTCATCGGCGGCGGTTTCGCGGTGGACCAGTTCCTGCCGGACCTGCGCTGGGGCGTCCGGGTCGGGCTCGCGGTCGCGCTGCTCGTCGCGGGTGTGCTGTGCGCGCTGCGGGCGGTGAACCACTGGGTGCGCTGCGAGCGGGCGATGCGACGGGGCGAGGACCTGCCCGTCTCCCGTTTCCCTGCGGTGCTCAGCCTCGCGGTGGCGGTGGTCGCGCTCGCGATGGTGGTGGTCGTGGTCTTCGGCTGGGCCGGACGGTGAGCGGGCCGGGGGCCGGCGCCGCGGCCGCGGACCGGGATCCCGGGCTGCAGCCGGAGCGGACCCGGCTCGCCTGGCGGCGGACCACGCTCTCGGCCACGGTGGTGGCCGTCCTCGCCGGCAAGCAGGCGATCCACGACGACGTGACGGCCACCGGTCTGCTCGCGGCGGGCCTGTCGGCCCTGGTGTGGATCGGGTTCCTCGCGGTGGCGCACCGCCGGATCCAGTCCCTGGAGGCGGCCCGGCCGCGCGTGATGTCGCTCCGGGGCGCGCTGCTCGCGGTGGTGTGCACGGTGGCGTTCGCGGGGTTCGCGGTCGCCGTGCTGCTCTGACCGGGCGCCGGGCCCCGCCCCGAACCCGGACCCGGACCCGGACCCGGCCCGGACCCCAACTTCCCCCGGACCCGCGCCTGCTGGCACTCTTCCCCTGTCCGATTCGGGCTCTCATCCGGGGGATTCCCTTTGCCTGCCACCGATCCGTACGTGGTCGCGCTCGCGCCGCACGTCCACGCCTTCGTCCAGCCCGACGGGGGCTGGTGCCTGAACAACGCCGGCTTCGTCGGCGATCCCGGCGGCGGCGAGACGCTGCTCGTCGACACCGCCGCCACCGAGCGCCGGGCCCGGCTGCTGCGCGCGGCCGTCCTCGACGCGGGACTCGCCCTGCCGCGCACCATCGTCTCCACCCACCACCACGGCGACCACACCTACGGCAACGGGGTGTTCCGGCCGGAGGCCCGGATCGTCGGGCACGCCAACTGCCGGGCCGAGCAGCTGGCCGCCGGGCGGCAGTTGCATCTGCTGTGGCCGCAGACCGACTTCGGCGCGGTGGAGATCCTGCCGCCGGACCTCACGTACACGGACGCGCTGACGCTGTACGTCGGGGAGACCGAGGTCCGGGTGCTGCAC
This sequence comes from Streptomyces sp. SKN60, assembly GCF_026236535.1. GTDB lineage: Bacteria > Actinomycetota > Actinomycetes > Streptomycetales > Streptomycetaceae > Streptomyces. Next base: position 182,741 of record NZ_JAHTMW010000010.1, read on the forward strand.
CCGGGTCCGGCGCACACCACCGGCGACTCGATCGTCCATCTCCCGGCGCAGGGCGTGGTGTTCACCGGCGACCTGGTGTTCCACGGCGGCACGCCGTTCCTGCCGATGGGTTCGCTCGCGGGGTCGCTGCGCGCCCTCGAACTGCTGCGCTCGCTGGACGCTCCCACGGTCGTGCCCGGGCACGGACGGGTGACCGACCCCTCGGCGTACGACGCGACCGAGCGCTATCTGCGCTGGGTGCGGGAGTTGGCGGCCGAGGGGTACGCGAAGGGGGACCCGCCGCTGGAGACGGCGCGGGCGGCGGAGCTCGGCGAGTTCGGGGCCTGGCAGGAGAGCGAGCGCCTCGTCGCCAATCTGCACCGCGCGTACGCGGAGCTGGAGGGGCTGCCGGAGGGCCATCCGCTCGACCCGGCGGCCGTGTTCGGCGACATGGCGGCGATGAACGGCGGGGTGCCGGTCGCCTGTCACGCGTAGCACACAGGCAGAGCTACCAGCGGGTGGGCCGCCACTCCGGGTCCGCCGCGCGCATCGCGGCCGCGTCGTCGCGGTCGCGGTACCGGCCGTCGTCCTCCGCCCAGCGGCGGTGGAGGTCGGCGAGCCGGTCGCGGTCGAGCTCCACGCCCAGGCCCGGTGTGTCGGTGACGGCGAGCCGGCCGGCCCGGAAGACGGGGGCGGTGGTGATCACGTCCTCGGTGAGCCACGGGTAGTGGGTGTCGCAGGCGTGGTGGAGCGCCGGGAGGGTCGCGGCGACCTGGGTCATCGCGGCCAGGCTGATGCCCAGGTGGGTGTTGGAGTGCATGGAGAGCCCGATGCCGTACGTACCGCAGAGCGCGGCGAGTTCGCGGGTGCGATGCAGGCCGCCCCAGTAGTGGTGGTCGCAGAGCACGATGCGTACGGCACCGCGCGCGAAGGCCTCGGGGACCTCGTCGAGCGTGGTCACGCACATGTTGGTGGCGAGCGGCAGGTGCGTGCCGGCGGCGACCTCGGCCATGGCGGCGATGCCGGTGGCCGGGTCCTCCAGGTATTCGAGGGCGGGGAGGCCCTCGAGTTCGCGGGCGACGGCGAGGGAGGTCTCCACGGACCAGGCGCCGTTGGGGTCGAGGCGCAGCGGGGCGCCGGGGAAGGCCTCGGCGAGCGCGCGGATCGCGGCGATCTCCCGGTCGGGCGCGAAGACCCCGCCCTTGAGCTTGAACGAGCCGAAGCCGTGCAGGCGGGCGAAGCGGCGGGCCTGCTCGACGAGGCCGGCCGGATCGAGGGCCTCGCCCCAGGGGTCCTCGGGCTCGGCGCCCGGGTGGGCACCCCACTTGTAGAAGAGGTAGGCGCTGTACTCGACCTCGTCGCGGACCCGGCCGCCGAGCAGGGCGTGCACGGGCAGTCCGAGGCTCCGGCCGAGGGCGTCGAGGCAGGCCGTCTCGACGGCGGAGACCACGGAGAGCAGCAGTTTGCCGGCGGTCTGGACGCCGCGCAGTCCGCCGGCGTCGACCCGTCCGTCCGCGTCCTTCGCGGCCGCCGCGCCACACACCTCGGCGGCCAGCACGAACAAGCCGTTCACATCCGTGACCGAGCGACCGGGCAGCGCCTCGGCGAGCGGACGTGCGAGGTCGAGGTACTTCGTGTCGCCGTAGGTCTCGCCGAGCCCGACGACTCCGCCCGCCGTGACCACTTCGACCACCAGGCGTGGGGTCAGGGGCTGGTGGACGCCCTGGGTGTTGAGCAGCGGCGGGTCCTTGACGAGGACGGGGGTCAGGCGGACGTGGTCGATGCACAGCGCCGGATTCATATGTGAACCCTATTCGCGACCTCGGACGGCACACCAGAGGCGTGCACCCTCTTTCACGCGGGGTCCGGGCGAGGTTCGGGCAGGGTTCGGGCGGGGCTTGACGAGGCTTGACGGGGATCACTCTGGACGACATACCGACTGGTCGGTCATCATGAACCGACGCCGAACCCGGAGGTACGCCCGCATGACCCCGACTCCCCCACCCGGCCTCGACCCCGAGGCGCTGCGCCGCCTGCTCGACCGCGAGCGGCCCGGTCTGGTCGCCGGCCCGCTGACCGCCCGGCTGATCGAGGGCGGGCGCTCGAACCTCACGTACCTCGTGACCGACGGCTCCGCCCAGTGGGTCGTCCGCCGCCCGCCGCTCGGCCACGTGCTGGCCACCGCGCACGACATGAAGCGCGAGCACCGGGTGATCAGCGCCCTGCACGACACCGCCGTACCGGTGCCGGAGGCGGTGCTGCTGTGCGAGGACGAGACGGTGCTCGGCGCGCCGTTCTACGTCATGGAGTACGTGGCGGGCACCCCGTACCGCTCGGCCGCCCAGCTCGCCCCGCTCGGCCCGGAGCGCACCCGCGCCGCCGTCCTCGGGCTCGTCGACACCCTGGTCGACCTGCACGCCGTGGACCCGGACGCCGTCGGGCTCGGCGACTTCGGGCGCCCGGAGGGCTTCCTCGACCGGCAGCTGCGCCGCTGGGGCAAGCAGCTGGACGCCTCGCGGGGCCGCGAGCTGCCCGGCATCGGGGAGCTGCACGCGGCCCTCGGCCGCCGCCTCCCGCAGTCCCCCGCCCCGACCGTGATCCACGGCGACTACCGGCTCGACAACGTCCTCATCGGCGACGACGACCGGATCAAGGCGGTCCTGGACTGGGAGATGTCCACCCTCGGTGACCCGCTCACCGACCTCGGCCTGCTCGTCATGTACAGCACGCCGCTGGCCGTCCCCGACTCGCCGGTGTCCACCACCGCGACGGCCGCCGGCCACCCGAGCACCGCCGAGCTGATCGAGCGCTACGCCGCCCGCTCGGGCCGCGACGTCTCCGCCCTCTCCTGGTACACGGCCTTCGCCTGGTTCAAGCTCGCCGTGATCCTGGAGGGCATCCACTACCGCTACACCCTCGGGCAGACCGTCGGCGCCGGCTTCGACCGGATCGGCGAACTCGTCCCGGTCTTCATCGAGCACGGCCTCACCACGCTCCAGGACCTCCAGGACCCTCAGGAAGGCTGATCCGCCATGGACTTCGCGTTCGACGCCCGCACCGAGGAGCTGCGGGCGAGACTCCTCGCCTTCATGGACGAGCACGTCTACCCCGCCGAGGCCGTCGCCGAGGAGCAGCGGGCCGCGCTCGCCTCCCCGTGGGACACCCCCGCGATCGTCGAGGAACTGAAGGCCGAGGCGCGCCGCCAGGGTCTGTGGAACCTCTTCCTCCCGGACGAGGAGTACGGCGCCGGGCTCACCAACCTGCAGTACGCGCCGCTCGCCGAGATCACCGGCCGCAGCCCCCACCTCGCCCCGACCGCCCTCAACTGCGCAGCCCCCGACACCGGGAACATGGAGGTGCTCGCCCAGTTCGGCGACGAGGCGCAGCGGAAGCAGTGGCTGGAGCCGCTGCTCGCCGGCGAGATCCGCTCGGCCTTCGCCATGACGGAGCCCGAGGTGGCCTCGTCCGACGCGACCAACATCGAGACCCGGATCCGGCGGGACGGCGACTCGTACGTCGTCGACGGGCGCAAGTGGTACATCTCCGGGGCCATGAACCCCGACTGCAAGATCTTCATCGTGATGGGCAAGACCGACCCCGACGGGGCCGACATCCGGCGCCAGCAGTCGATGATCCTGGTCCCCCGCGACACCCCCGGTGTCGAGGTGCGGCGCGCGATGCAGGTGTACGGCTACGAGGACCACTCGCACGGCGGGCACGCCGAGGTGCTCTTCCACGGGGTCCGGGTCCCGGCCGCGAACCTGATCGGCGAGGAGGGCGGCGGCTTCGCCATCGCCCAGGCCCGGCTCGGCCCCGGCCGCATCCACCACTGCATGCGCCTGATCGGCATGGCCGAGCGGGCCGTGGAGCTGATGTGCCGGCGCGCCGTCTCCCGTACCGCCTTCGGCAAGGCCCTCGCCCAGCAGGGCGTCGTGCAGACCTGGATCGCGGACGCCCGGGTGACCATCGAGCAGCTGCGGCTGCTCGTCCTGAAGACGGCCTGGCTGATGGACACCGTCGGCAACCGGGGCGCGCACACCGAGATCCAGGCGATCAAGATCGCCACCCCGCGGGCGGTCGTCGACATCATCGACAAGGCGGTACAGCTGCACGGCGCCGGCGGCGTCTCGCAGGACTTCCCGCTGGCCGAGCTGTGGGCCGCGGCCCGCACCCTCAAGCTCGCCGACGGCCCGGACGAGGTGCACCAGCGCTCGCTGGCCCGCCGGGAGCTGAAGAAGTACCTGTAGGACGTAGGCCCGTGGGCCCTACGGGCGCAGAGCCCGCAGCAGGAGGTCGGCCAGGTGGTCGGCGACCTGCTGCGGGGTCAGCGGCCCGTCGGGGCGGTACCAGGTCGACAGGTGGTGGACCGAGCCGAAGTGGTAGTCCACCACCAGGTCGGCGGGGGTCGCGTCGGAGAACACCCCGGCCCGCTGGCCCTCCTCGATCAGGGCGCGGAAGCGCTCGTGGTAGCGCCGCCGCTCGGTGCGCACCTGCTTGTTCTTCTCCGGGCTCAGGTGGTGCATCGAGCGGAAGAAGATCGAGGCGTCGTCGAGGTTGTCGATGGTCGTGACGACGACGTCCGCGGCGGCGTCCCGCAGCCGCTGCTCCACCGGGGCGTCCGCCTCCGCGAAGGCGTCGAGCCGCTCCTGCTGGAGCCGCAGGACCCGGGCGTAGACCTCCTGGAGCAGGTCCTCCTTGGAGCCGAAGTAGTGGTAGAGGGCGCCCTTCGTGACGCCCGCCGCCTCCACGATCTCCTGGACGGAGGTCCGGTCGTAGCCCTGCTCGGCGAAGAGCCGGGTGGCGGCGGCGAGGAGCCGCTGGGGAACGGGCGCCCCGTTCCCCTCCGTCGTCCTGGCCATGCTGCGCCGCCTTTCGTCCATGCGTCTGCTCACGTGCTCACGTGCTCACTGGCTCACTTCGGGGACCGCAGGTCCCGCCTGAGGATCTTCCCACTAGTCGTCTTGGGCAGCTCCGGCAGGATCTCGACCTCGCGCGGGTATTTGTACGCGGCGAGCCGCCCGGCACAGTACGCGGACAGCTCGGCCGGGTCCGCGGCGGCGCCGGGGCGCAGGCTCACGTAGGCCTTCACCGTCTCGCCGCGGTAGGCGTCGGGGACGCCGACGACGGCCGCCTCGCGGACCGCCGGGTGGGTGTAGAGGACGTCCTCGACCTCGCGCGGCCACACCTTGAAGCCGGAGGCGTTGATCATGTCCTTCTTGCGGTCGACGACGTAGAGCCAGCCGTCGGCGTCCATGAAGCCGATGTCGCCGGTGCGCAGCTCCCCGTCGGGGAACGCGGCGGCGGTGGCCTCGGGCAGCCGCCAGTAGCCGGGGACGACCTGGGGGCCGCGGACGGCGATCTCGCCCTGCTCGCCGAAGGGCACGTCGGCGCCGGTCTCGTCGACGATCCGGACGACGGTGTCGGGTCCGGGCACGCCGACCGAGAGGGTGCCGGAGACGGGGTCGACGGGCGCCTCGTGCTGCGGCGGTACGGAGGCGCAGGGCGCGGTGCACTCGGTGAGGCCGTAGCCGTTGCGGATGTACGGGCCGAAGCCGGCCCGGAACTTCTCGACCAGGGCGGGCGGCACGGGCGCGCCGCCGGAGGAGATCACCAGGAAGGACGAGAAGTGGTCGGGGGTGGCGCCGGGGTGGGCGCCGAGCGCCATGAAGGCGGTGGAGGGGCCGACGGTGTAGGCCGGGCGGTGCTCCAGGAAGGCGTCCAGGACCACGCCGGCCTCGAAGCGGTAGGCGAGGACGAGGGTGCCGCCGTTGACGAGGCAGGCGCCGAGCTCGCAGACCAGGCCGGTGATGTGGAAGAGCGGGGCGAGGACGAAGTAGCCGGCGCCGGGCGGGACGGGGTGGCCGGTGCGCTGGCGTTCGGCGTTGTGGACGATGCCCCGGTGCAGGTTGAGGGCGCCCTTGGGGGTGCCGCTGGTGCCGGAGGTGTAGCTGATCAGGGCGATGTCGTCGGTGGCGAGCTCGCGCCCCTCGGGGGCCGGGTGTCCGGCGCGGGCGACCGCGAGCAGGTCGTCGACCTCGGTGGGCACGGCCTCGAAGCCGAGGACGCGCGGGTCGTTCCGGGTCTGCAGCTGGCGCTCGTCGGCGGTGAGGGCGATCCCGACACCGGCCGCGGCGGCGGTGTCGCGGACGTGGTCCGCCCACGCGCGGTCGGAGCAGACGACGGCGCGGGCGCCCGAGTCGCGCAGGGCGTGGCCGACCTCGGCCGCCTTGTACATGGGGTTGAGCGGCACGACGGCGGCCCCGGCCTTCCACGCGCCGAGCAGGGCCAGCACGAAGTGCGGGCTGTTCTGCAGCATGACCGCGACCCGGTCGCCGCGCCCGACGCCGCGGGCGGCGAGGTGTCCGGCGACGGAGTCGGAGAGCGCGTCGGTCTCGGCGTACGTGAGGCGCGCGTCGAAGTAGACGAGCGCCGGGTGGTCGGGGGTGCGGGCGGCGGCGGCCCGGAAGGCGTGCAGCAGGGTGGGCGGCGGGTCGATCGGGGCCCGCTGGGCCTCGCTGAGCCGGCCGAGCCAGGGCCTGGCGGCGTAGCTCGATTCCGCGGCGTGCTCGCCCTGGGCGGCCCCGTGTGCGGTCATGCGCCCGCTCCTTCCCACTTCTGCTGGATGTGGTTCATGTTGCCGAGCCAGCGCTCCGGGTCGCCGGCCCGGGCCCGGTAGTAGGCGCCGACCTCGGGGTGCGGAAGGACCAGGAAGCGGTCCTCGGCCATGGCGTCGAAGAGCGCTGCGGCGACGTCCCCGGGCTCGATGGCGGTGGGGGCGAGGACGAGTTCGCCGGCCGAGCCGGCGGCGGTCAGCATGTCCGTACGCACGCCCTGCGGGCAGATCGCGTGCACCTTGAGGCCGCGGTGGCGATAGGTGAGCGAGAGCCATTCGGCGAAGGCGTAGGCGCCGTGCTTGGAGACGCTGTACGGGGCGGCGCCGACCATGGTGAGCAGTCCGGCGGCGGACACGGTGGACACGAAGCGTCCCTCGCCGCGCTCCAGCCAGTCGGGCAGCAGGGCGCGGGCGGCGCGCACATGCGCCATCACGTTGACGTCCCAGGCGGCGGCCCAGACCGCCTCGTCGGCGAAGGCGTCGCCGGGCGAGGCGAGACCGGCGTTGGCGCACCAGACGTCGATCCGGCCGCCGAGCGCGGCGCGGGCCTCCTCGACGACGGCGGAGGCGTCACCGGGCACGGCGAGGGCGCCGATCTCCTCGGCCGCCGCCTTGGTGCGGTCCGGGTCGAGGTCGTTGACGACGACACGCGCGCCCTCGGCGGCGAACCGCCGGGCCAGTGCCGCGCCGATACCGCCCGCCGCGCCCGTGACGACCACTCCCGCGCCTTGCACCGTACTCATCCGGCCCACCTCTCCGTTGCGGTTCTGCGGGCAGACTAACCAGTCGGTATGTCGTCGTGGAAGAGGTCGTGGCACGCCTCGTTCCGCCCGGGCCCGTCGGGCGCTAGCGTGCGGGGCCATGTCAGGGAAGGCGATCAAGGAGGTTTCCTCATGAGCCGTACGAACCTGTCCGGAATGTCGAGACGCGGTCTGCTGGCGGCGGGCGCGAGCGGCGCGCTGGCGGCGGCCGTGACGGCCGCCCCCGCGGCGGCCGACGCGCCGCCCGGAAAGGGCCGGCGGGTGCGCACCGGCTTCGACCGGCTCGCCGCCGACGGCTACGCGCCGCTGGCCGGGCAGCGGGTCGGCGTGGTCACCAACCCGACCGGCATCACCGCCGACGCCCGGCACCTCGTGGACGTGATGCACGCCGACGAACGCGTCGACCTGGTCGCCGTCTTCGGCCCGGAGCACGGCTTCCGCGGCACCGCCCAGGCCGGCGGCTCGGAGGGCCGCTACGACGACCCGGCGACCGGACTGCCCGTCTACGACACGTATCTGAAGAGCGGTCAGCCGCTCGCGGACGTGTTCACCGCCTCGGGCGTGGACACCGTCGTCTTCGACATCCAGGACGTCGGCGCCCGTTTCTACACGTACATCTGGACGCTGTACGACTGCATGGGCGCCGCCGCGCTCGCGGGGAAGCGCTTCGTGGTCCTGGACCGGCCGAACCCGGTGACCGGGCGGGCGGCGCTCGGTCCGGTCCTGGACCGGGCGTTCGCCACCTTCGTGGGCCGCGAGCCGATCGCGCAGGCGCACGGCATGACGGTGGCGGAGCTGGCCCGGCTGTTCAACGCGGAGTTCCTGGCGAAGCCGGTGCCGCTGGAGACGGTCGCGGTGAGCGGCTGGCGGCGGGCCGACTTCTTCGACGCGACCGGGCTGCCGTGGGTGCCGCCGAGCCCCAACATGCCGACCGCCGACACGGCGCTCGTCTACTCCGGCACCTGTCTCTTCGAGGGCACCAACCTCTCCGAGGGGCGCGGCACCACCCGGCCCTTCGAACTGCTCGGCGCGGAGGGGATCGACGGGCGCTGGGCGGAGGCGGCGAACGCGGCCGGTCTGCCGGGCGTGCGCTTCCGCGAGGCGTACTTCGCGCCCACCTTCTCCAAGTTCCAGGGGAAGACGGTCGGCGGGGTGCAGCTGATGGTGCACGACCGCGCGGCCTTCGACCCGGTCCGCACCGGCATCGCGCTGCTCGTCACGGCGCGGCGGGTCTGGAGCGGCTTCGCCTGGCGCCCGGACAACTGGATCGACAAGCTCACCGGCTCGACCCGGGTGCGCACGCTGATCGACGCGGGAGCCGGCGCCGACGAGGTGGTCGGCGCCTGGGACGCGGACCTGGCGGCGTTCCGGGCGATGCGGCAGGAGTACCTGATGTACCACTAGGCGGGTACCCGAGGGACCACTAGGGGACGGGGTGGGGCTGACCCCCGGGAGAGATCGGGTGGGTCCCGGATGGTCCCGCCCGGTCGCCGGGGCGAGGCTGGAGTCATGGACCTTCGCTTACGTACGCGGCGCTCCGTCGCCGCCCTGCTCGCCGCGCTGTGCCTGGGCCTGACGGCCCCGGCCGCCGCCGCGGCGAGCCCCGCCCCGACGCCCGCGGTCACGGATCCGGCCCCGACGCCGACACCGACCGTCCCGGATCCGGCCCGTGAACTCGCCGTCACCGCCCGGCCGTTCGAGGACAACCGCACCCTGGAGAGAATCGTCGGCGACGCCCAGGTGGTCGGGGTAGGCGAGGCCACCCACAGCTCGGCCGAGTTCTTCCGCGCCAAGCACCGGATCTTCGAACGGCTCGTGGAGCGCCAGGGGTTCACCACCTTCGCCCTGGAGGCGAACTGGAGCACCGGGCTGCTGATCGACGACTACGTGCGCTTCGGCAGGGGCGACATCCGGAAGATCATGAAGGACGAGTTCCAGAACTCGTACGCCTTCTGGAACACCGACGAATACCTGGACCTGTTCCTCTGGATGCGGCAGCACAATCTGCGCCACCCGGACCACCCGGTGCGGTTCATGGGCAACGACCTCGGCTACGCGGGCCCCAACCTCTTCGACGCGGTCACCGGCTATGTGGCCCGCACCCGGCCCGCCCTGCTCCCCCGCTTCCGCGAGCTGTACCGCGCCTCACGGCCCACCGGCCACGACGTCGACGGCTGGATGAGCGCCCATCTGGGCATGCCTTTGGCCGAACGGCGGGCCATGGCGGCCGAGGTGAACCAGGCCCTCGCGCTCCTGGAGCGGCAGGGTCCGGCCGGGAAGAGCCGGGCCGCCCGCGAGGCGTACGCCTGGGCGGTGCAGCACGCCCGCGCGATCGCCCAGGTCGGCACGGAGTACGCGTACGACATCACCTCGGAGACCGACATCGCCGCGGCGATGCTCTACCGCGACCGGATCATGGCCGAGAACACGGTGTGGTGGCAGCGGCAGACCGGCGACCGGATGGTCCTGTCCGCGCACAACGCGCACATCGGCTACGAGTCGACCAAGCCGGACGTGTACCCGCGCATGCAGGGCGCGTTCCTGCGGGACGCGCTGGGCCGGGACTACGTCGCGATCGGGGCCGCCTTCGGGCGCGGCTCGTTCAACGCGCACGACGCGCGGGCCGCCGGCGAGCCGGTGCGGCGGTTCACCGTCGGGCCGCTCGGCCCGGACAGCAACGCCCATGTCCTGGACCGGGTCTCCGACCGCCCGTATCTGCTCGACCTGCGGACGGCCACCCCGGCGGCGCGGGACTGGCTGGGCGTCGCCCGGCCCACCCTGGCGATAGGCACCACATACCCCTGGGAGGGCGACCTGGCCGACATACGGCTCGCCGCCGCGTACGACGCCCTGGTGTACTTCCCGGTCATCACCGCCGCCCGGCTGCGTTTCTGACGACTGGCCGCCCCTCCACGCGGGAAGAATGCCGGTGCCAACGGCGCTCCTCGACACGGAGGGACGGGCCCATGACGGTGACGAGTGTCGATCCGTACCGCGCGGTGGTCCTCGACAAGGACGGCGACGGGCCGGCCGGCCAGGCGGGGGCGCTCGCGGGGCTCGCCCGCGCGGGCTGCACGGACCTGGTGCTCTTCACGCACGGCTGGAACAACTCGCCGTCCGTGGCGACCGGTCTCTTCGACCGCTTCTTCGAGCCGTTCCCGGCGCTGTCCGGGCCCGGCCGGCGGCTCGGCTACGCGGGCCTGGTATGGCCGTCGATCATGTTCTCCGACGAGCGTGTGCCGGACTATCCGGCGCTCCGGGCGGTCCTCCCGGAGCGGGCGGCGGCGGTGGACCGGATCGAGGAGCTGCTCGCCGCGGAGCCGGCGGACGAGGCGGCCCTGTCGGAGTTCTCCGGGCTGCTGCGGGAGCTCACCGGGACCGAGGCCGAGGGCCGGGCGGCGGTGGGGGACGCCGCCCCGGTGCCGCAGTTCCTGGTCGGCGATCCGGCGATGGTGTACGGGATGTTCGCCGACGCCCTGGAGAGCACCGAGGGCGGACGGGGCTCCGAGGCCGAGGCCGGGGCCGAGGCGCTGTTCGGCGGGAATCCGGCGGGGCGGCTCTGGAAGGGCGCCCGGGAGGCGCTGCGGCAGGCCACGTACTTCACGATGAAGCGCCGGGCGGGCGTGGTCGGCGAGCGGGGCCTGGGCCCGCTGCTCGGCGAGCTCGGCCGGGCGGCGCCGGGGCTGCGGGTGCATCTGGTCGGGCACAGTTTCGGCGGCCGCCTCGTCGCGTACGCCCTGCGCGGGCTGCCCGCCGGGACCCGGAACGTGAAGTCGGTGACCGTGCTCCAGGGCGCCTTCTCGCACTACGCCTTCGCGGCCCGGCTGCCGCACGACCGCGGCCACGGCGGCTCGCTGGCCGGACTGCAGGACCGGATCGACGGCCCGCTGGTGGCCTGCCACTCCCACCGCGACACCGCGCTGCGGGTCTTCTACCCGCTGGCCTCCCGGGTCTCCCGGGACGACGAGTCGCTGTTCGGCGACGAGCGGCGCTGGTGGGCGATCGGCTACGACGGCGTGCAGGCCGTCCCGGGCACGGCGGCCCGCAGCCTCGCGGCCGTCGTCGCCGACGGGCTGCCGGGGACGGGCTGTGTGAGCGTGGACGCGGCGCAGGTGGTGACCGAGCACAGCGACATCTGCCATGCCGAGCTGGCCCGGGTGGTGGCCCGGGCGGGCCGCTTCGACTGAGCCGCGCGCCGCCCCGTACGGGCACCCCGTACGGGGGCCTCGTACGGCCGTCTCCCCCGGCCGGTTTTCGGCCGATGCGCCGAAGTCCGGCGGAACACGATGGAACACGATGCGGCTCTCGTTCGTCCCTCTCATATCGCCGGAGTGCTAGCGACGGAGGTGGCAGACGATGGCCGGGTTCCGGAGTCTCGCGAGACAGGTGCGCGACCCAGGGTGCGACACGGCGCTGCGGCGCTATTCGCTGCGCAAGTGCCTGGAGCGGTTCGCGCCCTACGGTCACCGGGCGACCTGGGACCATCTGTGCCGCAGGCACGGCTTCGGTCCCGAGGACCGGGAGGCCGATCCGAGCCGGCTGGTGGCCGCGCTCGACGAGCTGGAGGCGGCACGGACGGTCTGGCTCGCGTACGAGGAGGAGTTCGCCGAGCGGCGGCGCCGCGAGAAGCACGGCGGACTGCGCCGGCCGGGCGGGCTCGACGAGTGGCACCGCAGGATCTGGGGCGGCAACGGGGTGGCCCGCTGCGACGACCCGTCCCACCATCCCGCCGAGCCGCTGCCCGAAGTGGTGGGGCGCCTGGTGGCCGCGCTGCGGCGGGGCCCGGGCGAGCTGTGCCCGGTGTGCGCGGGCCCGCACATCGAGTGGCGCGGCGGGCCGGCGGACGAGCCGTGGTTCGGTCCGGCCTGCGGGGACTGCGGGGTGCTGATACCGCGGGCGGTGCTGACGCCCCGGGCGCTCGCCCGGACCCGGGGGGCCGTTCCGGCCCGGCTCGCGTCGGTGGCGTGATGCTGCAGGTGTGCCTCAACGGCAGCCGCGGGCCCGGGGAGCCGGCGGCCGTTCCGGCGGTCCCGGAGGCGCTGGCCGAGTCCGCCGCCGCGGCCGTCGCGGCGGGCGCCGAGGACGTGCATGTGCACCCGAGGACGCCGTGCGGGAGCGACACCCTCTCGCCGCGGGTGCTCGCCGAGACGCTGACCGCGATCCGCGCGGTGGTGGACGTGCCGGTGGGCGTGACGACCGGGGCGTGGGCGGAGCCCGATCCGGTGCGCCGGCTGGCCCGGGTGCGGGCCTGGACGGTGCTGCCCGACCACGCCTCCGTGAACTGGCACGAGCCGGGCGCCGAGGCCCTCGCCGCTGCCCTGCTCGACCGGGGCGTAGCCGTGGAGGCGGGCCTGTGGTCGGGCACCGACGGGCCGGCCCGTTTCCTGCGCTCCTCGCTCGCGCCCCGGGTGCTGCGGGTGCTCGCCGAGGTGACGGACCCCTCGTCGGCCCGGGCCGAGGACACCGCGCGCGCCCTGCTCGCGACCCTCGCCCGCTCGCCGCACGCCCGGCCGGTGCTGCTGCACGGCGAGAACGGCTCGGCCTGGCCGGTCCTGCGGCTGGCCCGGCGGCTCGGTCTGGACACCCGGATCGGTCTGGAGGACACCCTGCTGCTCCCGGACGGCACCCCGGCCGCCACCAACGCTCAGCTGGTGTCGGCGGCGCTCGCCGAGTCCGCCGCGGCGACCGTCTCGGCATAGGCGATCCACCGCTCCTCGGGCGGCAGCGCGAGCAGCGGCACCCGGGCGTCCAGGCGGGAGGCGTGCCGGAGGAGCCAGTCCTGGACCTCGGCGAGCGGGTCGGGCGCCCAGGAGGACGTCCAGGACGAGGCGTCGTCCTGAAGCAGGTCGTCGACCCCCTCGTCCAGCCAGGCGACCAGGTGCCGCCGCGGCACCTCCTCGCCCAGGTGCGCCGCCCAGTGGTCGAGCATCGGCGTCACGGACTGGCGCATGTCGGCGCAGAGTTCGTACACGGTCCGCAGCCCGGAAGCGGGCGTCGGCGACGCCAGCGCCTCGGCCCACCACACGGAGAGGAACCCGTCGACGGCCTCGGCCTCCTCGCGGGGCCAGGCCTGCCAGCCGGTGCGGCCGAGGCCCGTGGGGAGATATCCCGCTCCTTCGAAGCGCCCCTCCGCCGCGTAGGCGAGGAACTGCGGCAACAGGCGGCGGATCACGCCGGGATGGTCGGCGAAGTGGTCGGGTGTCTCGTGGAACATCATCCGCACCAGATCGTCGCTCATCGGCGCGCGCGGCACCGTGAGCAGCGCCAACTCCTCGGGGAAGTAGCAGCGGCCGCAGCCGCCCGGCTTCGCGGTCCGGCCGGCGAAGACCCGCTCCACGCGGCGGTGGGCGGCGGCGAGCGCCGATGACATGGCGGCGGGGGTGGTGTGGTGGTCGCTCATCGGGGCGTTCCTGACGGGACTCCGCCGGGTCGGCGCCCGGCGAAGAGAGGGACGCTACCAGGCAACAATCCGTTCGCCCAGGGGAATTCGGAGGCGGCACAGTGTGCGGCGATGACCACGCCACCCGATCACCCGAAACGACCGGAGTTCTGACATGTCGACGCTGCGCGTCACCGCCGAGACCTTGACCGTCCACGAGCACCCCAACGCCGACGCGCTCGAACTCGCGCAGGTCGGTCTGTACCGCGCGGTGGTCGCCAAGGGCAGCTACCGGACCGGAGACGTGGCGCTCTACATCCCCGAACAGGCGGTGCTGCCCGCGCCGTTGGTCGACGAGCTGGGGCTGACCGGCCGGCTCGCGGGGAAGGCCTCGGACCGGGTCAAGGCGGTGCGGCTGCGCGGCGAGCTGTCGCAGGGGATCGTGTGCCGGCCGAAGGCGCTCGACGGGGTGGACCTGGAGCGGGCGGCGAAGGACGGCACGGACTTCGCGGAGCTGCTCGGGATCGTCAAGTGGGCGCCGCCGGTGCCGCCGACGATGAGCGGCGAGGTGGAGGCGGCGCCGGACCTGCTGCCCTGGGTGGACATCGAGAACCTGCACCGCTTTCCGGACATCTTCACGCCCGGCGAGCCGGTGGTCCTCACCGAGAAGCTGCACGGCACGGCCTGCCTGGTCACCTACCTCGCCGCGGAGGACCGGACGCTCGTCTCCTCCAAGGGCTTCGGGGCGAAGGGCCTCGCGCTGAAGGAGGACCCGCGCAACCTGTACTGGCGCGCGGTGCACGGCCATGGCCTGTCCGCCGTCGCGGCCCGGCTCGCGGCGCGCCTCGGGGCCTCCCGGGTCGGCCTGTTCGGCGAGGTGTACGGGGCGGGGGTTCAGGACCTGGCGTACGGGGCGAACGCCCGCGCGGAGGACGGTGTCGGCTTCGCGCTGTTCGACCTGGCGGCCGAGGTCGACGGGCAGGTGCGCTGGCTGGACCCGGCCGAGGTCCTGGAGCCGGGCGAGCTGCCCCTCGTACCGCGGCTGCACACCGGCCCGTACGACCTGGACACCGTCCTCGCGCTGGCGAGCGGCCGGGAGACGGTCTCCGGGCGCGAGCTGCATCTGCGCGAGGGCGTCGTGATCCGCCCGGTGACCGAGCGGCACAGTCCGGTGGTCGGCGGGCGCGCGATCGCGAAGGCGGTCAGCCCGGCGTATCTGACCCGCAAGGGCGGCACCGAGTACGAGTGACGCCGTCCGACCGGCCGCACAGACCGAGCGGGGCCCGCCCACGGGGGTGGTGGGCCCCGCTCTCTCATGTCTCCCGCGCGTCCCGGCGCCTACGCGTCCCGGCGCTCCGGCATCAGGCGGGAGCCGGTGAGCCGCTCGCCGAAGACGTCGTCGGGGTTGGACAGGACGCAGTTCTCCAGGGACAGACAGCCGCAGCCGATGCAGTCGGTGAGATGGTCCCGGAGCCGGCCCAGCTGGGTGATCCGCTCGTCGAGCTCGGCCCGCCAGTCCGCCGAGAGCCGCGCCCAGTCGTCACGGGTCGGGGTGCGTTCCTCGGGCAGCCGGGCGAGCGCGTCGCGGACGGTGGCGAGCGGGATGCCGACCCGCTGCGCGGCCCGGATGAAGGCGACCCGGCGCAGGATGTCCCGTCCGTAGCGGCGCTGGTTGCCGCTGGTGCGGCGGCTGCTGATCAGCCCCTTCGCCTCGTAGAAGTGGAGGGCGGAGACGGCCGCGCCGCTGCGCGCGGACAGCTGGCCGACGGTGAGTTCGTGGATCTTCTCGGGAATCTGCGGCACTCGTCCGAGCCTAGTCCGTTGACACGGACCCACCCCGACCCACAACATGCTAAGCAGTCGCTTAGAGACGTGCGCGAGCATGGCATCAGAGAGGGAGCGGAACATGGCCGAGCCGAGGATCTTCACCTCCGCCGAGGAACTGCGCGCCGGGGTCGGCGAGCAGCTGGGACACAGCGACTGGCTGGAGATCGAGCAGAAGCGGATCGACCAGTTCGCCGACGCCACCGGCGACCACCAGTGGATCCACGTCGACCCGGAGCGCGCGGCCGGCGGCCCGTTCGGGAAGACCATCGCCCACGGCTATCTGACCCTGTCGCTGCTGCCCACCCTGGTGCCGCAGATCATGCGGGTCGAGGGCATGAGGATGGGCCTCAACTACGGCACCAACAAGGTGCGGTTCCCCGCCCCGGTGCCGGTCGGCTCGCGACTGCGGGCCACCGCCGTGCTCACCGAGGTGACGGAGGCCGGCGGCGGCGTACAGGTGACGGCGACGGTGACCGTGGAGCGCGAGGGCGGCGACAAGCCGGTCTGCGTCGCGGAGTCGGTCTCGCGCTACTACTTCTGAACCGGCGGACTGCTGCCGGACCGCCGGACTGCTGCCGGACCGGCGGACTACTGCCGGACCGGCGGACTAGCCCTGCGGCGCCGGCGCCTGGGCGCCGACCATCCTGAGCACGAGGCCGGCGTAGAGCGCGCCGACCTCGTCGGCCGTGTGCCGGCCCTGGGTGTTGAACCAGCGCGAGACGTCGATGCAGAGCGACAGGATCGCGACCGCGGTGCCGGCCACGTCGGGGACGTCGAACTCCCCGGCGGCCACGCCCTCGTTGATGATCCGCCGCACGGTGGCGTCCGACTCGCGGCGCAGCGCCACGATCTCGGTGCGGTGCTCGGGGCCGAGGGCGTCGAGCTCGTACTGCACGACCCGCGCGGTGGTGTGCCGCTCGGCGTGCCAGCGGACGAAGGACCGTACGGCGTCGGCGAGCCGCTCGGCGGCGGTGCCGGGGCCGTCGGCGGCCGCCCGCAGGATCTCCAGGGCCTTGTCGTGGCCGATCCGGCTGATCCGGTGGAGCAGCTCTTCCTTGGTCTTGTAGTGGATGTAGAGCGCGGCCGGGCTCATGCCGGCCCGGCCCGCGATGTCCCGGGTCGTGGTGGCGTGGTAGCCGCGCTCGGCGAACGCCTCGACCGCCGCGACCAGCAGGCGCCGGGCGGCCTCGGGCGTGACCTCGCCCCACGGCATGTCCTCGCCGCCGGGCGTCTCCTCCGCCACGCTCATCGCACACTCCTCCTCGGGCCGTCAGGGACGAACACCATACAACGAAGCTGAGCAAGCGCTTAGCGGTCGGCCGATTCGTCGCCGGTCAGAGCTTCTGGAAGGGGTCGTGCTCGGCGAGCAGCTTCTCCAGGCGGGCCTGGTCGACCCGGCTGACGATCTGGCCCGCCTCCTGCCGGTCGCGGACGACCTTGGCGAGGGTGAAGGCGGAGGTGGTGAGGTAGAGGACGGAGATGGCGAGGAAGGCGCGCACCCAGGCGCTGGCGTCGAGCTGGTAGACGCCGATGGCCACGGCGGCCAGTGCGAGGCCGAAGGAGATGACGGCCTGCGCGTAGTAGGCGGCGGTGTTCTGCTGCTTGACCGGTGTGTCGCTCATGCCGGACAGGATCGGGCGGATGTGGCCCGCGCCACATCCGCCCGGATACTCACGCACCCCGCCCGGGTACTCAGCTTCGGCAGGCTCAGAAGGCGGAGACTCCGGTGAGCGCGCGTCCGATGATGAGCTTCTGGATCTGACTGGTGCCCTCGTAGAGGGTCATCACGCGGGCGTCGCGGAGCAGCTTGCCGACCGGGTACTCGTCGATGTAGCCGTAGCCGCCGAAGACCTGGAGGGCGTTGTTCGCCGAGCGGACGGCGGCCTCGGAGGCGTACAGCTTGGCCTTGGAGGCGGCGGTGGCGAAGTCCTGGCCGCGGTCGACGAGGTCGGCGACCCGCCAGGTCAGCAACCGGGCGGCGTCGACGTCCACGGCGATGTCGCTGATCAGCTCCTGGACGAGCTGGTACGAGGCGATCGGCTTGCCGAACTGCTCGCGCTCCCCGGCGTAGCGGACGGCCGCGTCGAGGGCGGCCTGCGCGATGCCGACGCAGCCGGCGGCGACCGACATCCGGCCCTTGGCGAGGGCGGACATGGCGACGGAGAAGCCCTTGCCCTCGGGGCCGAGCAGCGCGCTCGCCGGGACGCGGACGCCCTCCAGGACGAGTTCGGCGGTGGCCTGGCCGCGCAGGCCGAGCTTGCCGTGGACGGGGCGGCGGGTGAGGCCGGGGGTGTCGGTGGGGACGAGGAAGGCGGAGACGCCGCGGTGGCCGGGGCCGCCGGTGCGGGCGAAGAGCAGCACCACGTCGGCCCAGGTGCCGTTGGTGATGAACATCTTGGTGCCGTCGATCACGTAGGTGTCGCCGTCGCGGACCGCGCGGGTGGCGAGGTTGCCGGCGTCGGAGCCGGTGCCGGGCTCGGTGAGGCCGAAGCAGCCGATGGCCTCGCCGGAGGTGAGCCGGGGCAGCCAGGCGCGCTTCTGCTCCTCGTCGCCCCAGGCGGCGACGGTCTTGGCAACCAGGCCGAGCGAGACGGAGACGATGCCGCGGACCGAGGAGTCGCCGCGGCCCAGTTCCTCGGTGACCAGGCAGTAGGCGAGATGGTCGCCGCCGGAGCCGCCGTACTCCTCGGGGACGGTCAGACCGAGGAAGCCGACGGCACCGAGCTTCTTCACGATGCCCCGGTCCACCTCCTCGGCGCGATCCCAGGCGACGGCGTGCGGGGCGACCTCGCGGGCGACGAAGTCCTCGGCGAGCCGGCGTACGGCCTCCTGCTCCTCGCTGAGCTCCAGATTCATGGCGTCACCCCATCGGTCGGGTCGGGTCGGGTCCGGGCTGGGCCGGGGCCGGTCGCGGCCGGTCGCGGCCGGTCGCCCGGGATTTAATTACCACTGCTAGTTTTCTTGGCCCCGCCTACTATGTGCGCCATGGCCCGACCGCGCAAGCCCCTGCTCAGCCGAGACCGCATCGTCGCGACGGCGGGCACGCTCGTGGACGCCGAGGGCCTGGCCGCGCTCTCCACCCGGCGGCTCGCGGCCGAACTCGGCGTCAGCGGCCCCTCCCTCTACAACCACTTCCGCACCAAGGACGAGATCCTGGACGCGGTCGCGGACACGGTCAGCGCGAAAGTCGACCTGTCGATGTTCGCGCCGGACGACCCGCGTGACTGGCGCACCGCGCTGCACGACTGGGCGGTCTCCTACCGCGCGGCCCTGACCGACCACCCGAACCTGGTCCCCCTGCTCGCCCAGGGCCCCGGCCGCCGCCCGGCCGGCCTCAAGGTCGCGGACGCGGTCTTCGGCGCGATGGTCCGCGCCGGCTGGCCACCCGCCCAGGCCACCCGCATCGGCGCCCTGATGCGCTACTTCATCACCGGCTCCGCCCTCGGCTCCTTCGCCCGCGGCTTCGTCAACGACGAGGACGCCTACGACCCCGCCGACTACCCTCACCTGGGACAGGCCCACCTGCTCGCGGAGCGCGGCGAACAGGTCGACGAGGGGGCGTTCGAGACGGGCCTGCGGGCGCTCCTCGACGGGCTTGCGATGCAGTACGAGGCGGGGATACGGGGGACATGGCCGAAGCAGGACTCGACGAACGGCTCGTAGCGGCGGTACGGGCGGGGAACGCGGAGGAGGTCCGCCGGCTCCTGGAGGCCGGCGCCGCCCCGGACACGGCGGACGAGGACGGGCTGCCACTGCTGTGCGCGGCGATCGCGGCGTACGACGCGGAGGTGGCCGAGGAACTCGCGATGGGCGGCGCCGACCCGAACCGGCTGCTCCCCGACGGGTCGACCCCGCTGCTGCGGGCGATCGAGGGCGGCTCGCCCGCGGTCGTCTCGGCGACGCTCGCCCACGACCCGGGCCCGCGGCTGCGCGGGCCCGCCGGGGACCGGGCCCTGGCCGCCGCACGCAGCTGGTACGAGCGGAGCAGGGCAGCGACCGGAGAGCGGACCCGGGTGCCGGACGACGAGTTCACGTACGTCGACGAACTCGTCCTGGACGGACGCACGGTGCGGGCCGGGCACGGCGCGATCCTCACCGAGCTGGAGTGGGGGCTGGGCATCCTCACGCCCGTCGAGGAGCTGGCGGACCGGGCGGTGAGGTATCCGGACTGGGAGCACGTGGACTGGTCGAGCTCCGTGTGGGTGCTCGCCTCGCTGCGGCGCAGCAAGGAGACCTGGACCGAAGTCGCGGCGCTGCGCCGGCATCCGGACCCGGACCACCGTCGGTTCGCCGCCCATGTCCTGTGGTCCCTGACGCTCCTCGAGGACGGCAAGGTCCCGTCGTACGAGGCCGAGACGAGCGACCTCCTGGCCCGCTGGGCGACGGAGGAGACGGACGCGCGGGTGCTGGCGGCGGTGCTCCGCGCCTGGTCGGCCGAGCACGACCACCCGGACATGGTGGCGACCGGGCTGCGGTACACCGGCCACCCGGACGCGGAGGTCCGCGCGGCGGTGCCGGACTGCGTCGATGGCACACCGCTCGCCCCGGAGGCGCGGGCGGCGCTCCTCGGGCTCGTCCGCGACGCGGACGCCGGGGTGCGCGGCGCCGCGGGGGCGGTCCTCGGCGGGCACCTCGACGGCTCGCCGGACGTCCGTCAGGCGCTGGTCCGCCTGGCCCGCGACCCTGACGAGGGCGTGCGATGGATGGCCGCGGAGCGTCTCTCCGAGGGCGACGACCACGCGCCGGAGGTGGCCGACGCACTCGCCGGGCTCCTCGACGAGGAGTTTCAACTGGTGCGGATCATCGCCGCGTACGGTCTGATGCGGCACGACGACCCACGCACCCCCGACGCCTACGCCCGCATCGGGCCGCTGGAGGCCGGTTACGAGGATGACCACCGCTGGTGCGCGCTGGGGAACTGGGGCTGGGAGCGGCGCAACGGTTCGGCCGGCACCGAAGAGTGACTGCGGCATCCTGGGGTCATGGCCCCCAAAGACCTCGCCGCCCTGGCCGCCCTGTTCGCCGACGAGACCCGCGCCGCCTTCCTCCTCGCCCTGCTGGACGGGCGGGCCTGGACCGCCGGGGAGCTGGCCCGGCGGGCGAAGGTGGCGCCGTCCACGGCCAGTGAGCACCTGGGCAAGCTGGTCGCGGGCGGGGTGCTCGCCGAGGAGCGGCAGGGGCGGCACCGGTATGTACGGCTCGCCGATTCCGGGGTCGCGCACCTGGTCGAGGACCTGGCCGCGCGTGCGGAACCGGACGTGCCGGCCGCGCCGCGCGGGCTGCGGGCGGTGAGCGCCGGGCAGGCGATGGCCCGTGGGCGCACCTGCTACGACCATCTGGCCGGGCGGCTCGGGATCGCGATCGCCGAGGCGATGACGGCCCGCGGGCTGCTGCGCCAGGACACCGGCTTCGCGCTCACCGACGCCGGGCTCGCCTGGTTCGCGGACCTGGGCCTCCCTCTCGTACGGGGCCGGGGGCGGCGGCCGGTGGCCCGAGGCTGTCTCGACTGGACCGAGCGCAAGCCGCATCTCGCCGGGCTCGCGGGCGCGGCGCTGTGCCGGCACGCGCTGGACGCCGGCTGGTGCGTACGGATCGGGTCCGAGCGGGCGGTGAAGGTGACCGCGGCCGGGGAGCGGGCGCTGCACGCGGCGCTCGGCATCGAGCCGGCGGAGCTGCGATGAGGCCGGGGCGGCCGGGGCCGCGCGATATTGCGGTGAACACCGAAGGGTCCGCGTCCTACGGTCCTCCCATGCCGAACTCGTCAACCGCGTCCCCTCCCTCCCCCGCCGCCCACACCTCGCGGCTCGCGCTCGCCGCCGCGGGCGTCACCGTCGTCCTGTGGGCCTCCGCCTTCGTGTCCATCCGCAGCGCGGGGGCCGCCTACTCCCCCGGCGCTCTCGCGCTCGGCCGGCTGCTCGCCGGTTCGCTCGTCCTCGGTGCCGTGCTCCTGGTGCGGCGGGAGGGGTTGCCGCCCCGGGCCGCGTGGCGCGGGATCGCGGTGTCGGGCCTGCTGTGGTTCGGCGTGTACATGGTGGTGCTCAACTGGGGTGAGCAGGAGGTCGACGCCGGCACGGCGGCGATGGTCGTGAACATCGGGCCGATCCTGATCGCGCTGCTCGGCGCGAAGGTGCTCGGCGAGGCGCTGCCGCCGCGGCTGCTCGCGGGCATGGCGGTGTCCTTCGCGGGCGCGGTCGCGGTGGGGCTCTCGATGTCCGCCGGTTCGGGCGGCGGGCACGCCTCGGTGCTCGGGGTGCTGCTGTGTCTGCTCGCGGCGGTGGCGTACGCGGGCGGGGTGGTGGCGCAGAAGCCGGCGCTCGCGCACGGCAGCGCGCTGCAGGTGACGACCTTCGGGTGTCTGGTCGGCACGGTGGGATGCCTGCCGTTCGCCGGGCAGTTGGTCGCCGAGGCGGGCCGGGCCCCGCTGTCGGCGACCCTCAACATGATCTATCTCGGAGTGTTCCCGACCGCCCTCGCCTTCACCACCTGGGCCTATGCCCTGGCCCGCACCACGGCGGGCCGGATGGGCGCGACGACCTACGCCGTGCCGGCCCTGGTGGTGCTGCTCGCCTGGGTGTTCCTCGGCGAGCTGCCGGGGCTGCTCACGCTCGGCGGCGGCGCGCTGTGCCTGGCGGGCGTGGCGGTGTCCCGGTCCCGCCCGCGCCCGCGGGCGGTCGAACAGCCCGCGCCCGCACCCGTACAGGACTAGCCCGGTACGGGACTAGAACACGACGAGGGCGCGGCCGCCCTTGCCCGCGAGCATGTTGTCGAAGGCGCCGGGGATGCCCTCCAGGGTGATCCGTTCGGTGACCAGGGTGCTCAGGTCGAGGCGGCCGGCCCGGATGTGCTCGGCGAGCACGGGCAGATCCTCGGCCGGGTTGGAGTTGCCGTAGACGCAGCCGGCGAGGGTGCGGCCCCAGTGGAAGATCTCCAGGGCGTTGAAGGTGACCTGCTGGTCCTTGCCGCCGATGCCGACGACGGTGGTGCGGCCGCCGCGCCGGGTGGACTCCCACGCGGTACGGATGGTGGCGGCGCGGCCGACGCACTCCACGGCCACGTCGGCGCCGTGACCACCGGTGAGCGCCCGGATCTCCTTGGCGGTGGTGTCGGAGGCGACGACGTAGTCGGTGGCACCGGCAGCCCGGGCCAGCTCCTCCTTCTCGGGCGAGACGTCGACGGCGACGATGGTGGCGGCCCCGGCGATCCGGGCGGCCTGGAGGGTGGCGAGGCCGACGCCGCCGACCCCGAAGACCACGACGGTCTCGCCGGCCCGGACCCGGGCGGAGTGGTGGATCGCGCCCCAACCGGTGAGGACGGCGCAGCCGAGCAGCGCGGCCTCGGTGAGCGGCACGCCGTCGGGCACGGGCAGCACACAGTTGGCCGCGACGACCGTCTCCTCGGCGAAGGCGGCGACGTTGAGCCCCGGGTGGAGCTCGGTGCCGTCCTCGGTGCGGGCGTAGACGTTCGCGGCGCCGGCCAGCGCGTTGGTGCACAGCCACACCTCGCCGAGGGTGCAGGGGTGGCAGCTGCCGCAGGACGGCGCCCAGTTGAGGACGACTCCGTCGCCGGGGGCGACATGGGTGACGCCCTCGCCGACGGAGACCACGGTGCCGGCGCCCTCGTGACCGAGGACGGCGGGCACAGGGACCCGCATGGTGCCGTTGGACAGCGACAGGTCGGAGTGGCACACCCCGGCGGCGGCGAGCCGGACCCGGACCTGGCCGGGGCCGGGCTCGGGCAGGACGATGCCGGTGATCTCCAGGGCGGAGCCGACGGCGGGCAGGACGGCGGCGCGGATCACGCTGGTGTCTCCTCGGGGAGCCTAGAACTGCAGGGACTTGGTCTGGAGGTACTCGGCGAGGCCGTGCGCGCCGAGCTCGCGGCCGACGCCGGACTGCTTCCAGCCGCCGAACGGGGCCAGCGGGTTGAAGCGGCCGCCGTTGATGTCGACCTGGCCGGTCTCCATGCGGCGGGCGAAGGCGACGGCCTCGGCCTCCTCGCCCCAGACGGCGCCGGCGAGCCCGTAGACGGTGCCGTTGGCGATGGCCAGGGCGTCGGCCTCGTCCTCGTAGCGGATGATCGAGACGACCGGGCCGAAGATCTCCTCCTGGGCGATCGTCATGTCGGGGGTGACGTCGGCGAAGACGGTCGGGGCGACGTAGTAGCCGGTCGCGTGCGGGGCTTCGGGGCCGCCGGCGACGAGCCGGGCGCCCTCGGCGATGCCCTGCTCGATGTAGCCGCGGACCCGGTCGCGCTGCTTGGCGTTGACGAGCGGGCCGACCCGCTCGCCGGGCACGTACTTGGCGACGGCCGCGGCGGCGAGGGCGACGGCCTCCTCGTACTGCTCGGTGTGGACGAGCATCCGGGTCCAGGCGCTGCAGGTCTGGCCGGAGTTGGACATGACGTTGGCGACGCCGACGGCGACGGCCTTGCCGAGGTCGGCGCTGGGCAGGATGACGTTGGCGGACTTGCCGCCGAGTTCGAGGGCGACCCGCTTGACGGCGCCGCCGGCGAGCGCGCCGATCCTCCGGCCGACGGCGGTGGAGCCGGTGAAGGAGACCAGGTCCACGCCGGGGTGCTCGGCGAGGGCCTGTCCGGCGACTGGGCCGAGGCCGGTGACCAGGTTGAACACCCCGGCCGGGAGCCCCGCCTCGTGCACGGCCTCGGCGAACAGCTGGGCGGTGAGCGGGGTGTCCTCGGCGGGCTTGAGGACGATCGCACAGCCTGCGGCGAGGGCCGGGGCGACCTTGGCGACGATCTGGTGCAGCGGGTAGTTCCAGGGGGTGATCGCGGCGACCACGCCGACCGGCTCGGAGTGGACGGTGGAGTTGCCGACCTTCTCCTCGAAGGGGTGGGTGGCGGCGAGTTCGGCGTAGGAGCCGGCGACGGCGATCGGCAGCCCGGTGTGCACGGCGGCGGCGAGCTGCGGCGGGGCGCCGAGCTCGGTGGTGACGGTGGCGGCGATCTCCTCGGCGCGGGCGGCGAGCGCGTCGCGCAGCGCGGCGATCCGGGCGGCCCGCTCGGCGGGCGGGGTGGCGGCCCACCCGGGGAAGGCGGCCCGGGCGGCCCGCACGGCGGCGTCGACGTCCTCGGCGGTGCCGGCCGGGACGTGGGCGACGACCTGTTCGGTCGCCGGGTCGGTCACGGGGAGGGTCTCCCTGGAGGCGGCGGGGCGCCACTCCCCGCCGATGTACATCGCGTCGTGGGCCTTCATCCGCTGTCTCTCCTCGTCCGGGGCACAAGTGCACGGTGCCGGGTGCACGGGTGACCCCAAACTAGCGCCGTTAGTTTTCTGGCGCCAGGCCCCTTCTCGCCGCTACGGACCGATCGTCGCCCTCCGCCGCCCGCCCTGTCCACGGCGGGCCCGGACAGCCCGGGCGTCCCCGGACTGGCGGTTTCCGGCTTGCCCTGACCGGCGCGGGCAGCGGGAGGGTGTGGGAGGACGCGCGGGCGAGCCTCGGCCCCGAGGAGGAGGGGCGGGACCGGGCCTCCCGGGCGGCGGCGGGGCCGCCCGGCGCGGGGAGGGAGCAGCGACGGGGATGCGGTCGGTCGGGACTCCGGCGGTCGGTCACCTGCCGATCGGGCACCAGCCGATCGACGGTCCGCACGCGACGGATGCGTGCTTCGTGCCGTGCCGTGTCCTGCTCCTCGGCCATCGTGCGCGACCGGCGGGCGGGAACGGAAGGCCCTGGCGAGTTCTCGCCACGCACGACGCCCGCCGCCCCCGGCGGACCGGGAGCGGCGGGCGTGCGGAGCGTGGTCAGATCTGCCGGTCGACGCCCGTGAGATGGGCGAAGACCACGATGTTGGACGCGTAGCCCTCCTTGCGGTCGAAGGCTCCGCCGCAGGTGATCAGCCGCAGTTCGGGGCGCTTGGCGGCGCCGTACACCTCCTCGTCCGGGAAGGCCGACTTGGCGTACGTACGGACCCGGTCGACCGTGAAGACGGCGACGCGGCCGTCGGCGCGGGCGACCCGGACGGTGTTGCCGGGGTCGAGCGAGTCGAGGTTGAGGAAGATCGCCGGGCCGGTGCGGGTGTCTCGGTGGCCGACGACGACGGCGGTGCCGCGCTCGCCGGGGGTGACGCCGTTGGCGTACCAGCCGACGACCCGGGGGTTGTCGACGGGCGGGGTGGCGAGGCTCCCGCCGGGCTCCAGGCCGAGGCCGACGACGGGCGCCTCGATGGTGATCGCGGGGACGGCGAGGGTGGTGGGGCGGGAGCGGGCCAGGGGGGCGGGCGGCGGCTGGGGCTTGGCCGGGACCTTGGCCGCGGCCTTGCGCCCGGAACCGCCGGCCCCGCCGGAAGCTCCGCCGGCGCCCTTCGCGCCGTTCGCCCCGTCGGCGCCGGCAGTGGCCGCCGCGGCCGGGGCTCCGTGGGCGGCGGGTCCGGCGGCGAGGGCGGAGCCGGCGGGTTCCCCGTCGCCGGCCCACCAGACGGCACCGACGACGAGGGTGAGGGTGACGGCGACGGTGCGGGCGAGCCGGAGGAGCCGACGCTGCCGGCGGGTGGTGCGCCCGCGCCGGGCGGCCCCGCGCGGACGGGCCGGGGCCCGGCCGGCAGGGGCCGCTGTACGCGGGGGGACGGACCTACGCGGCGCCATCGTTGCGGCGGCGGGAACGGCGGATGAGGATCAGGCCCGCGGTGCCGGCGAGTCCCGCGGCGATGGCCGAGGCGACGCCGAAGCCCGAGTCGCCGGTGGGGGCGGTGGTGTCGGCCGCACCGCCGCCGCCCGCGCCGACCGGCCCGTGCGGTGGCTTGTGGCCGTGTCCGTTGCCGCCGCCGTTCCCGTTGCCCCCATTGCCGTTGCCGCCGTTGCCATTGTCCGGGCAGTCGACCTTGAAGACCTTGTGCTTGCCCGAGCCCTGCTCACCCGTGAAGGTCCAGTCGAGCTTGTACATCCCGTCGGGCAGTTCGAGGTCCTCGGTCCGCTTGTGCCCGGTCGTGTCCGTGGTGAGGGTGCCGCTCAGGTTCGGGGAGTCGGCCTTGGGCGGCTGCGGGGCGATCGTCCAGCGGACCTGCTGGTTGCTGTCGAAGTTGAAGGCGTCGAGGTAGAACTTGCAGACCTTCGGGTCGTCGCGCTGGTCGAACTCCAGGGTGTTCGAGTCGTGGACCTTGACGTCGCCGTTGTCACCGGGGACGGCGTACGCGGTGGGCGCGGCGACCAGGGCGGCGGAGCCGAGGGCGAGCGCGGTGACGGCGGCGGACAGCAGGGGACGGAGCGCCGGAGCGGTCATGCGTGGTTCCTCCAGTCGTACAGATCTCGGAATTCGTGTGCCGATAATCTGACTATTGGTCACAACATGGCTACGAAGGGTGGCACCGTGCCGTGCCACCCTCCGACTTCCACCCGTCCGGCCCTGGGGCCGCCCCCGGGCGCCCTAGATGATCCCGAAGAGAATGCCCGCGGCGAGCACCACCAGCGAGGTCAGCGCGGCCCACTTCACGGTGAACCGGGTGTGGTCGCCGAACTCCACCTTCGCCATGCCGACGAGCACGTAGACCGCGGGCACCAGCGGGCTGGACATGTGCAGCGCCTGGCCGACCAGCGAGGCGCGGGCGATCTCCAGCGGGGACACTCCGTGCGCCGCGCCGGCCTCGGCGAGCACCGGCACCACGCCGAAGTAGAAGCCGTCGTTGGACATGAAGTAGGTGAGCGGGATGCTCAGCACGCCGGTGACCAGGGCCATGTGCGGGCCCATGCCCTCGGGGATGGCGCCGACGAGCCAGTCCGCCATGTGCTTGACCATGCCGGTGCCGGTGAGCACACCGGTGAAGACGGCGGCGGCGAAGACCATGCCGGCGACATTGAGGACGTTGTCGGCGTGGGCGGCGATCCGGGCCTTCTGCTCGGCCATGTTGGGGTAGTTGACGGTGAGCGCGAGCGCGGCGCCGAGCAGGAAGAGCACCGGGATCGGCAGCAGTTCCATGATCATCGCGACGAGCAGGGTGGCGGTCAGCGCGGCGTTGAACCAGTAGAGCCGGGGACGCAGGGTCGCGCGGTTCGGGTCGAGCCCCTGGAAGCCGTCCCCGCCGGCGCCGGAGCCCGTCTCCGTACCCGCGCCTGAGCCCGTACCCGTACCCGTGCCCGTCTTCGCGCCCTCCTTGGTCGTGCCGTCGGCGCTGCCGCCGCCCGCCGTGACCAGGACCGTCTCGGAGTCGCGGACCAGGACGTCGTCCAGGCTGAGGTAGCCGATGCGCTTGCGCTCGCGGCGGCCGAGGACGTACGCGAGGGCGAAGACGAAGAGCAGTCCGACGCCGAGCGCGGGGATCATCGGGACGAAGATGTCACCGGCGTCCAGCTTGAGCGCGGTGGCGGCGCGGGCCGTGGGGCCACCCCAGGGGAGGGTGTTCATGACGCCGTTGGCGGTGGCGGCGACTCCGGTCATGACGACCAGGCTCATGCCGAGCCGCTTGTAGAGCGGATACATCGCCGAGACCGTGATCATGAACGTGGTCGAGCCGTCGCCGTCCAGCGAGACGATCGCGGCGAGCACCGCCGTACCGACGACCACACGCACGGGGTCGGCCTTGCAGAAGCGCAGGATGCCGCGGACGATCGGATCGAAGAGGCCGACGTCGATCATCACGCCGAAGTAGACGATCGCGAACATCAGCATCGCGGCCGTGGGCGCCAGCTTGCCGACGCCCTCGATGACGTAGTCGCCGAGCTGGGCGCCCTGGCCCACGGCGACGCAGAACAACGCGGGAATGAGCACGAGCGCCGCGATCGGCGACATCTTCTTCAGCATGATCAGGACCAGGAAGGTCGCGATCATGGCGAAGCCGAGGACGGTCAGCATGGGAGGACACCTCACGTTCACCCTTGAACTCCCGCCAGAGCGGCGGTGCGGATGACGGTAGGTGCGGCCTTCCTGCGTTAACAAGACGTTGACGTGTGAGCAATACGAGCAAAACCCCAGGTCACAGCCGTCCGGTCACAGCAGTGGCGACAGCTGCACGGGAAACCCGTTCAGGACGGCGGTGCCCGAGAGGGGGTCGAGCAGGGAGCCGTCGAGCAGTTGGTTGACGTTGACCCCGGGGCGTGCGGCGGCCACGCCGAGCCGGGTGCCGGGGCGGTCGTGGCCCCAGCCGTGCGGCAGGCTCACGACCCCGGGGCGGACCGCCTCGGTGATCTCCACCTCGGCGGTCAGCTCCCCGCCCTCCCCCTTGACGCGGGCGGGGGCGCCGGCGGTGAGACCGAGCCGTTCGGCGTCCTGCGGGTGCACCTGGAGGGTGCAGCGGTTCGAACCGCCGTTGAGGGACGGAATGTTGTGCAGCCAGCTGTTGTTGGAGCGCAGGTGGCGCCGTCCGACGAGCCGGACGGAGTCCGGCTCCGGTGCGGCGTCCAGCGCGGCGCGCAGCCTCGGCAGGTCGGCGGCGATCGGCGCGGGCAGCAGCTCGATCCGTCCGCTGCGGGTCTTCAGGAGTCCGGGCAGCCGGGGCTTCAGCGGGCCGAGGTCGAAGCCGTGCGGGGACTGCAGCAGGTCCTCGAGGATCAGGTCGTACGGGCCGAGCCGGAGCATCAGGTCGAGCCGCCGTTCCGGCCCGGACCGGCCCGCCAGAAGCCGTGCCTGCTCCTTGGGGTCGGCGCCGTACAGCGGCGAGTGCTCCTGCGTCACGGCCTTGGCCAGGGTGCGTTCGATCGCGAGGTCGTCGACGGCGGACGGCTCGGCTCCGTGCAGGCCGGAGACGGCGAGGATCAGCCGGGCGTGGATCTCGCACTCGTCCATCCGTCCCTCCTCAAGCGGGAGGGCGGGCGGCGAGTAGCGCGCCTGGTTGCGGACGGCGAAGCCGTTGAAGGCGAAGTCGAAGTGCGCGCTGCGCGAGGGCGGCGGCGGGGGCAGGACGACGTCGGCGTGCCGGGTGGTCTCGTTGGGGTACGGGTCGACGGCCACCATGAAGTCGAGGGAGCCCAGGGCGGCGTCGAGGCGGTCGCCGTCGGGGGCGGACAGGACGGGGTTGCCGGCGATGGTGACGACCGCCCGGACCCGCCCCTCCCCCGGTGTGTCGATCTCCTCGGCGAGGGCGACGAGCGGGAGTTCGCCCTTGGCCTCGGGGTGGCCGGAGACCCTGCTCCGCCAGCGGCCGAGGGCGAAGCCCTTCCCCGGACCGGCGGGACGGGGCGCGGGGGCGGTCGCGGAGAGCGGGAAGAGGGCGCCGCCGGGGCGGTCGAGGTTGCCGGTGAGGACGTTGAGGACGTCGACGAGCCAGTTGCCGAGGGTGCCGTACGCGACGGTCGAGGAGCCCATCCGGCCGTATACGGCGGCGGTCGCGGCGGCGGCGAGTTCGCGCGCGGTGGTACGGATGGTGTCCGCGTCCAGGTCGCAGGCGGCGGCGACGGCCTCGGGGCTGAAGTCCCGTACCGCTTCTCGCACTTCCTCGACCCCTTCCACGTGCTCGGCGAGCGGGCCGAGGCGGACCAGGTCCTCGGCGAAGAGGGTGTGGGCGAGGGCGGCGAGGAAGAGGGCGTCGGCGCCGGGGCGGATGGCGAGGTGCCGGTCGGCGAGTCGGGCGGTGCGGGTGCGCCGGGGGTCGACGACGGTGAGGGTGCCGCCGCGCCGGCGCAGGGCCTTCAGCCGGCCGGGGAAGTCGGGGGCGGTGCACAGACTGCCGTTGGAGTCCAGCGGGTTGGCGCCGAGCATCAGGAGGTGGTCGGTGCGGTCCAGGTCGGGTACGGGGACGGCGAAGGCGTCGCCGAACAGCAGTCCGCTGGAGACGTGCTTGGGCATCTGGTCGAGCGTGGAGGCGGTGTAGAGGTTGCGGGTGCCCAGGGCGCCGATGAGCAGCGGCGGGTAGAGGGCGCCGGCGACGGTGTGGACGTTGGGGTTGCCGAGGACGAGGGCGACGGCGTTCGGTCCGTGTTCCTCGATCAGCGGGCGGAGGCGGGTGGCGATCAGGTCGAAGGCCTCGACCCAGTCCGCCTCGCGCAGGGCGCCGTTCTCGCGGATCAGCGGGCGGACGAGCCGGTCGGGGTCGGCGTCGACCTCCGGGAACGCGGCACCCTTCGGACAGATGAAACCCTGGCTGAAGACGTCGTCGCGGTCGCCGCGGGCGCCGGTGACCCGGCCGTTGTCGAGGGTGAGGGTCAGCCCGCAGGTCGCTTCGCAGAGGGGGCAGATGCGCAGGGCGGTGGACATGGCGGTCTCCCTGGGGCGGCAGCGGCGGGGCGCGGTGGCGGGCGCGCGGGCAAGCGCGAGCATACCGACCGGTAGGGAGGTCCGACAGGCCCTGGCGGCGACGGGGTACGAAGGGGGCGGGGTACGACGGGGGCAGGCGCGGTCAGCGCAGCGAGGGCGCGAGGTAGGCGTGCAGGAGTGCCCGGGTCTCGGCGATGAGCGCGGGGTCGCCGGCCGGGTCGGTGCGGAACGCGAGCCGGAGCAGCGCGTCGGTGGCCTCGACGCCGACCAGGACCTTGCGCAGCAGGTCCGCGTCGGCCGGGCGGCCGAGCGGGGCGGCGAGCAGCCCGCAGATGCGGTCGGCGACGAGGTGGTTGGGGTCCTCGTCGGTGCCGGGCTCGCCGGGCGCGGCGGCGGGGATCCCGAAGTCGACCAGGCCGAAGCCGGGGACGGTCCGCTTCATCGCGATGTACGCGTCGAGGACGGTGTCGATGACGGCGCGGCCGTCGGCGGCCGGGAGCGTGGCGAGTCCGGCGCTGATGCGGGCGGCGTAGCTGTCGAGGTTGCGGTGGGCGAGGGCGGCGGCCATGGCCCGCTTGTTGCCGAAGAAGCGGTAGACCGAGCCGATGGGGACGCCGGCGCGGGTGGCCACGGCCCGGGTGCTCAGCTGCTCGTAGCCGGTCTCGTCGAGGAGTTCGGCGCAGGCGTCGAGGATCCGGGCGAGCCGCTCGGCGCTGCGCTGCTGGACGGGCGCGCGGCGCAGGGCGGGGCCGGCGGCGGCCTGGGCGGCCTTGGGGGTGGGGGGCTTCGGGACGGGAGGCTTGGGGGCAGGAGGCTTCGGGGTGGGCTGGGGCACGGGGACATCATGCCGTTCCCGCCCTGACGGGGGCGATGGAGGGCGGTCAGGCGATCAGGAGGCCGATCCCGCCGAGGGTGTACGCGATCATCAGCACGAACAGCGGGAGTTGACCGGCCACGGCGCGGGCGGCCGGGAAGAGGCGCACCGAGCGGTCGTGCGCGGCGACGACGCCGAGGACGTGGCCGGTGACGATCGCGGCGACCTGGAGGGTCGCGAGGCCCGCGGGGCCCAGTGGTGGGGCGGGTGCGGGGGCGTTGTCAGTGCCCCCTGCCATGATGACGGTACGTGGTCCTTCGGTGACGAAGAGTGTGAAGTAGTGGGCCACGAGATAGCCGAGGGCGATGGGCAGCAGCGAGTGCGCGAAGGAGGTGAGCGGGGTGGTGAGTTCGCGGTCGCCGAGCCGGAGGGTGCCGGCGCACAGCCCGTAGAGGGCGGCGACGAGGGCGACGGCGCCGAGGAGTCCGAGGGTCGCGGTGGGGGTGCGGCCGAGGGGTGAGGTCTGGAGGAGGGTGAGCCAGCGGGGGTTGTCGGAGAAGCCGTCGTAGGCGGTGGAGCCGAGGAGGACGCAGACGGTGGCGACGAGGCCGGGGCCGGGCGGGGTGGCGTCCAGGCCGTTGAAGGGGGAGCGCAGGACGAGCCGGCCGTCGGCGCGGCGGCCGAGCGGGGAGAGCCGGGCGAGGAGGGAGGAGTAGACCTCGAAGGGGTCGGCGTGGGCGAGCCAGTCGGGGCCGTGACGGACGGCGCCGAGGAGCTGCACGGCGGTGTGGACGGCGAGGGCCGTCAGGAGGACGGGGGTGGCGGTGTTGTCGGGGGCGACGAGTTCGAGCCAGGTGAAGAGGAGGAGTCCGGCGGCGGCCGGCCGGATGCCGACGCGGGCGGGGACGGGGCGGGGCGGGCGGTGCGCGGGGAGCAGGGCGGCCAGGGTGCGCAGGGGGTTGAGGAGGCGCCAGACGGGGCCGAGGAGGAGGGAGGCGGGGACGAGTCCGACCCAGAGCAGGACGTAGACCGCGCCGGGCGCGGGGTTGCGGTCCGGGTCGTCGGGGCCGAGGAGGAGGTGGAGGACGAGGGCGAGTCCGGCGGCGGCGCCGGCGAGCCGCAGGACGGTGCGGGTGGCGGGGGCGTCGGCGAGGCGCTGGACGGCGGCGGGCAGCGGGCGGCCGGCCAGGTCGCCGCGGAAGCGGGAGGCGGACCAGAGCAGTCCGAGGGAGAGGAAGGAGACGAAGAGCGCGGCGAAGGCGCCGGCGTAGGCGTAGAAGGGCGAGAGGGGGAGGTCGTGCTGGGCGCCCACGCCGTGGGCGAGGGGCAGTGGAAGCGGCGGGGGCGCGGTGAGGACCGTCATCGGACGACGAGCTGGGTCAGCACGAGTCCGGACTCGTGCGTCTCGACCTCGAAGAGACCGGTGCGGTCGGCGGTGAAGGTGAGGGTGGCGGTGCGGCCGGCGGTGAGGGGCAGTTCGCGGTCGTAGCCGTGGACGTGGACGGTGTCGGCGCCGTCTCCGGTGACCTGGAGGGTGATGCGCTCGCCCTTTCTCACCTCGACCCGGGAAGGGGGTGGTTGGACGAAGTCGCCGCTGATGGTGACGGCGAGGGTACGGCCGGGGGCGGCGGTCGCCGTCGGAGTGGGGCTCGCGGGGGCGCCGAGGCGGACGGTGGCCTCGACGGGGCGGCCGGCGACGGCCCAGGCGGTGTGGTCGTCGGCGTAGAGCCGGACGGTGAGGGTGCGGGCACCGGCCGGGACGTGCGCCCAGGGGCCGTAGGCGCGGGCGGTCTCGCGGCCGTCGGCGAGGAGGCGGGCGTGGCCGCGCCCGGGGAGGGCGGCGCCGCCGGTGCTCTCGGGGGTGAAGCGGAACCTCTCCACCAGGAGGTGGACGTTCCAGCCGCCCTCGCTGTCGGGCCGGGCCTCGATCCGTACGGCGGGCGCTCCGGCGGCGGGCACCTCGCGGAGGCGGTGGCCGGTGCTGTCCCGGGCGGTGAGGAGGGTGCCGTTAGCGCCGGTGGCCTCCTGGTGGCTGGTGCCGGGCTTGTGGTGGGTGGTCGGGCGCCCGCCGCAGCCGGCGAGCAGCGCCGCGCCCACGGCGAGGGCGAGCACGGCGCGGCCCGCCCGGCGGCGGCCGGTCACGCGGCACCGCCGGCGGACGCGGAGGGGGCGGTGGGAGGGGCGGGAGGGGCGGGGGTGGGGGTGGGGGGCCGGGAGGGATCCGGACGGCGGGTGCCCGCGACGACCACCGCCCACAGCACCCACACCACCCCGAGCAGTCCGCGCACCCAGGCGGGGCTGATGGGGATCCAGGGGATCATCAGGACGGCCTTGTCGAAGGCGTCGAGGAGGGTGAGGGCGCCGAGGGCGAGGGTGGTCCAGGCGAAGGCCCGGCGGTGCGGGCGGAGCAGCAGGCCGAGGGTGGTCCACCACAGGCCGGTGAGGAGGAGGGCGAGGGCGGGCAGGGCGGTCGGGGTGAGGGCGAGGGTGGAGGCGGCGACGTCGAGGGCGAGTCCGGCGAGGCCGAGGAGGGTGGCGGCGCCGGCGAGGCGGCTGTGGCGCAGGCGGCGCCACCAGAGGGTGGTGCCGACGAGGGCGAGGACGGCGGCGGTGCCGAGCGCGAGCTGGGTCTCGACGCGCTGGAGGCCGCGGGCGCCGTACCAGTCGCAGCCGGCGGGGAGCCGGCGGGCCTGGACGTTGTAGTCGGCGCAGACGAGGAGTTGGGCGAGTTTGACGGGTTCGCCGACGAGGCGGTCGGTGGCGCCGGTGACGTCGCCGCGGCGGCTGCCGCAGGCGGGCAGGGAGCGGGGGGTGCTGGGGCCGGTGTCGGGCTGCCAGCAGTTGCCGCCGCCCTGGCCGTCCCACCACACGTCGGTGCGGTTGGGGCGGGGGTTGCCTGCGCGGTCGGTGCCGAGGTGGTTGCCGGCGTAGCGGTTGTGGTGGGAGGTGTCGGTCTGTCTGCCCCAGGCGGATTCGCCGCGGATGAAGGCGGGGACGGCGCTGAGGAAGAAGGCGGCGCGCTGGTGGCCGTAGATCCAGTTGTTCTCGTAGAGGTTCCAGTTGCCGCCGGCGGTGATGATGCCGGTGCCGGGCGGCATGGAGATCTGGGGGCAGACGACGCCTTGTTCGTAGCCGCGTTCGACGGGGGGTCTGGCGCAGGTGCCGTCGGCGACGTACGGGTAGTAGTCCTGGTTGTTGTCGTGGATCAGGTTCCGCTCGAAGCGGGCGTGGTTCTGCGGGAGTCCGGGGTGGCCGGGGAAGGCGGAGTCCATGGAGGCGCCGCCCATGTTGTGGTCGAGCTCGTTGTCGTGGACGTAGACGGAGTCTCCGGCGGTGCCGCTGTAGCCGACCATGTTGTGGTGGCTGCGGCAGCCGGTGATCTCGATGGAGTAGCGGGGGACGTCGTAGCCGCGCCCGTTGTTGATGTTGGAGGCCGAGCCGGGGTAGATGCCGGAGTCGCCGTTGCCGTAGGACTCGCAGTTCTTGTAGAGGCCGTGGTCGGAGGCGAAGGTGAGGAAGCCGTATTCGTCGTTCCAGCGGGTGAGGACGTCGTCGATGACGAAGCCGTCGGCGGCGAGGACGTACAGCGAGTTGAACGTGGTGCGCTGGGCGGTGAAGTTGCGGAAGTACACGCCGTCGGACTTGTCGGCGCGGAGGGCGTTGAGCTTGGTGTATTTGGCGTCGATGACGACGTCGAGGCGGGAGGCGCCGGTGCCTTCGATCTGGAGGTTCTTCTTGCCGAGGATGGCGACCAGGTTCTGGTTGTGCGGGCACTGGGCCTGCTGTGCGTAGCTGAGGATCTGGTAGCCGAGGGCTGATCTGGGTGCCTTGAGGGTGGCGCAGGCGCCGGTGGGTGCGAGGAGCGAGGGCTCTTCCTCGTACAGGCCGGGGAGGATCGCGATGGTCATGCCGGGGCGGTCGACGGCGTCGACGGCCTGCTGGAGGTGGCGGTAGCCCTGCCGTTGGCAGCGTTCGTAGAGGGCGAGGTTGCGGGCCCTGAGGTCGGCGGGGAAGCCGGCGGTCCGCCGTGCGAAGTCGGCCCGGTCGCTCTTGCACACGAGCAGGTCGGGTTCCCCGGTGCGGAGTGTGGGGACGCTGCCGGTGCCGTCGGGGAGGGTGACGGGCCGCTCTTCGTGGGCCTGGGCGGCGGGGGCGGTGAGGAGTGCGGCGGCGAGTGCCGCGAGCACGACCGAGAGCGCGAGGGCGAACCGTCGGGTCCATGACATGCGCGGGGACATGGCCGAGAGAGTAGAGCAGTGTTCATCTTTTGGAACCCCTCGTGCACGCACCACGTCCAAGTCGCCCGGGCGCGCACCCGGGGAAGGCCGGGCGGCCGGCGCGACGGCCGAGCGCGAAGGCCCGGCGGGGTGCCCCGTTGACGGGAGCGGGAGCGGAATCCTACGGTCATGCATAGGATTGTTGTGAGCGTCTGGACAGGAGCACGCGATGAACGCGGAGACCCACGCGGAACGGGCGAGAAAGACGGCCGAAGCGCTGACCTACAGCACCGGCTTCGGCAACGAGCACAGCTCCGAGGCCGTCCCCGGCGCCCTCCCCGACGGGCGGAACTCGCCGCAGCGGGCACCGCTCGGCCTGTACGCGGAGCAGCTGAGCGGGAGCGCGTTCACCGAGCCCCGGGCGCACAACCGGCGCTCGTGGCTGTACCGGATCCGTCCCTCGGCGGCGCACCCGCCGTTCGCGCGGATCGACAACGGCGCGCTGCGCAGCGCGCCGTTCACCGAGACCGTGCCCGACCCGAACCGGCTGCGCTGGAACCCGCTGCCGCAGCCGCCGGCCGGCACCGACTGGCTGGCCGGTCTGTGGACCCTCGGCGGCAACGGTGACACGACGCAGCGGGCCGGCATGGCCGTGCACCTCTACCACGCGAACGCGTCCATGGAGCGGGTGTTCAGCGACGCCGACGGCGAGCTGCTGATCGTGCCCGAGCACGGCGGGCTGCTGCTGCGCACCGAGCTGGGCGATCTCGCGGCCGGTCCCGGCGAGGTCGCGCTGATCCCGCGCGGGGTGCGCTTCCGGGTGGAGCTCCTGGACGCCACGGCCCGCGGCTATGTGTGCGAGAACTACGGCGCCCCGTTCCAGCTGCCCGACCTCGGCCCGATCGGTGCGAACGGCCTGGCCAACGCGCGTGACTTCCGGGCGCCGGTCGCCGCGTACGAGGACGTCGAGGGTCCGGTGGAGGTGGTCAACAAGTACTGCGGCAACCTGTGGTCGGCGACCTACGCCCACTCCCCGCTCGATGTGGTCGCCTGGCACGGCAACCACACCCCGTACGTCTACGACCTGCGCCGTTTCAATGTCATCGGGACGATCTCCTACGACCACCCCGATCCGTCGATCTTCACGGTGCTGACCTCGCCGTCCGACGCCCCGGGGCTCGCGGGCGTCGACTTCGTCGTCTTCGCGCCGCGCTGGCTGGTGGGCGAGGACACGTTCCGGCCGCCGTACTTCCACCGCAATGTGATGAGCGAGTACATGGGTCTGATCGAGGGCGCGTACGACGCGAAGGCGGAGGGGTTCGTGCCGGGCGGCGGCTCGCTGCACAACATGATGTCCGCGCACGGCCCGGACCGGGAGACCTTCGACCGGGCGAGCGCCGCCGAGCTGAAGCCGCAGAAGATCGACGACGGTCTGGCCTTCATGTTCGAGACCCGCTGGCCGGTCACGGCGACCGCGCAGGCGGCCGGTGCCGACCACCTGCAGCGCGCCTATGACGACGTATGGCAGGGTCTTGAGCGCCACTTCCGGCCGTGACCGGCGTGACCGGGCGTCCTGTCCGGCGTCCTGTCCGACCGGTTGTCCCGTAGTCGTCATACGGAGTTGACCGTGACCGCCTTCGCTCCCGACTCGCTGGTCCTGAACCGGAAGCTGCCGCTCTGGTACCAGGTCTCGCAGTCGTTGCGTGCCTCCATACTGGGCCGCACCCCCGACGCCTCGCTGCGGCTGCCCACGGAGGAGCAGCTCGCCGCGCATTACGGGGTGAGCGTGCTGACCATGCGCCAGGCCCTCAAGGAGCTGGAGGAGGAGGGCCTGATCAGCAGGCACCGGCGGCGCGGCACCTTCATCGAGCCGGGCGCCCGGCGCTCCACGCCGCGCCGGCTGCTCGGCTCGATCGACGCGATCGTGGCCCAGCAGTCCGGCGAGCGGACCACGGTGCTCGGCCACGGCACGGAGCCGGTACCGGGCGAGCTCGCCGAGTACTTCCCGGGGGCCGCCGAGGTGGCGGTCTTCCGGCGGCTGCGGGCCGACGGGGAGAGCGGCGAGCCGACGAACTGGGCGGAGAACGCGGTGCTGCCGGAGCTCGCGGCGGGCATCGACCCGGCGGATCTGGAGCGCTGGCCGATGACGAAGGTGCTGCGGGACGTGGTCGGGGTCCGGATCAGCCGGATCACCGACACCGTCGAGGCGCGGCTCGCCGACCCGGAGACGGCCCAGCTGCTCCGGGTCCCGCTGCTTTCGCCGATCCTCCACTACACGGGTGTGACGTATGACGAGGACGGGCGGGTCGTGGACGTGGCCCGGATCCGTTATCGGGGTGACCGGTTCTCGTTCACGGTGACGGTCGAGGCGCAGTGACGCGGGTATGCGGTGACGCGGTGACGCGGTAGCACCGTGACATTGCCGGGGCCGGGCAGCGGCGGGGCGCCCGCACTGCCGTGGCCGCTCCCTTGTGCCGGCCGTGACGGCGGCGCACGCTGAGGCGCGCAAGGGGGCGTCGAGCAGGGGGGCGGAATGCGGCACGTGGGTGTCTTCCGGTGGGTGGTGGTGGCGGGACTGGCGTTGCTGCTGGGGTCGTTCGGGGTGTACGAGGCGGCGCCGGACCATCCGGAGCTGAAGCAGGTCGACCTGACGGTCCTCGACGAGAAGCCCGACGGCACGTGCCAGGTGCGCTGGTCGGACCCGGTGGACCACCGCTTCCGGGACGGCACGTACCACTGCGATCCCCAGCGTTCGGCGGCGCTCAAGGCCCCGAACTACGACGACGGTTCCGGTTACGGCTGGGAGACCGGGTTCGTCCGGGCCGAGGAGCCGCACCGGGGCGAGCTGTTCCGGCTCGGCCAGGAGACCGGGCGGGAAGGGTAC
The DNA here is from genome assembly GCF_026236535.1 of Streptomyces sp. SKN60. Lineage (GTDB taxonomy): Bacteria > Actinomycetota > Actinomycetes > Streptomycetales > Streptomycetaceae > Streptomyces. Next base: position 221,349 of record NZ_JAHTMW010000010.1, read on the forward strand.
GTCGACCTGGCCGACGGTCTCGCCGGGCTCGGGCTGCTGCTCACCCTCGTCGGCCTGGTCGGCGGCAACTTCCGCGCACTGCCCCGGCTCGTCGAGGCGGAGCCGCGGCTGCTGCGGCGCGCGGCGGAGCTGCGGGAGGCGGCGGACTGGGTGGCCCGGGACCACGAGCGCGCCGTCGCGGCGGTCCGCACGGCGCGGGGCGACGGCCCGCTGCCGCTGGAGGCCCTCCTGGAGGCCCCGCTGGACCCGGCTCGGGACGCGGAGCTGCTGCGGGCCCTGCGGGTGCTGGTGGAGGCCGGCCCGGCGGCGCGCGACGCGGCCGGGACGGGCCGGTGGCTGTCCGAGCGCCTCGATCCGCTGCTCGAGGACGCGGCCCCCGCCGCGCGCTACCGCACGATCCTGCGCGTCGGCCCGCAATCCCGGCAGCGTGCCGCCCGCGCGATCGGCCGACTGCGGCCCCTGCTCGCCGCGGCCGAACGGGAGGGGCTCACCGCCCGCTTCGCCCAGGCCTCCGTCGACCTGCTCCGCGGCCAGGACACGGACCCGGCGGGCCTGGGCGCCTGGGCGGACTTCACCACCGCCCCGGAGACGTACCGGCGGGTGCTGGAGGAGACCGCGTCGGACGCGCCGGCGGCGGCGCCAGCGGCCCTGGCGGCGGAGTCCGGGGCGGGCACACCGCGCCGGCGGGTGCGGGTCCGGATCCGCTGAGCTCGGCGGGGCCTAGGGCGTGTGTCGAAAGTAGCTCCCCCTGGCTTCGCCGGGAGGTACCCCCAATCCGCCCGCAGGGCGGGCCGGGAGGCGTCCGGTGCGTGCGATCGCAAGGCGGAGGGCGGGGGCACCTCCGGGCCGCCAGGCCCAGGGGGAGAGAGCGCAGCGTGCTGCGCCGACGACTGACAACGCAGCGAGCGTGCGCGCAGGGCGCCTCCCGGCAGACGGGACTTTCGACACACGCCCCAGGCGCGGGCCCGTGGGCGCGGGGTCCCGTGCCCTGGATGGGTGCTCCCCGCTCTCGTTAGCATGCGGGGCGTGACGGAGGATCTGCCGCTTGGCCCCGGGGCCGTGATGGACGCGCCCCTGCTCGACGACCTCATGCCCTGGTCCGTGGCGCCGCTGCGGTTCGGCCGGCCGTGGGTCGTCGCGCCGGACCGCCGTACGCTCCGCGAGCGGTGGGCGCGGCTGGTGGCGGCGGAGGGGGACGAGCGGGAGGCGTTGTTCCGGGGGAGCCGGGCGCGGACGACGGGGAGTTCGGTGGCGGCGCTGCCGGGGCAGCGGACCGGGACGGGGCGGCTCGCGCGGGAGGCGGGGGCGTGTCCGGAGCCGGTGCGGGTGGCGTACGGGCCGTTCGACGAGCAGTGGCTGCTGCCGGACCACCGGCTGATCGACGTGGCGCGGCCGGAGTTGTGGCGGGTGGCGGACGAGCGGCAGCTGTTCGTCGTCGAGCAGGGGTACGTGCCGGGCGCGGCCGGGCCCGCGCTGCTCGTGTCGGCGGTGCTGCCGGACGGGCGCTCTCCCGCGGGCCGGCCGGGCCGGATCCGGCCGCTGTTCCGGCGGCCGGGCGGTCTGGAGCCCAATCTGGCCCCGGGACTGCGGGAACTGCTCGGCGAGCGGTACGGGTGCGGGGTCGGCGCGGCCGATCTGGTGGCCTGGGCGGCGGCGGTGGCGCGGCCTTCCGCCGCAGGCTGCCGGGTGCCGTTGCCGGCGGATCCGGAGGTGTGGGCGGCGGGCGTGGCGCTGGGGCGCGAGCTGGTGGAGACGCAGTTGCGCGGGGCGCGCGGCGGGGCCCGGCCGCGGCTGCCGGGGGGCCGCAGGCCGTACGTACGGGCGGCGGTCCCGGCCCGGCCGACGACGCTCTCGTACGACCCGGAGGGCGAGGTGCTGAGTGTGGGCGAGGGCCGGATCTCGCCGGTGCCGGCGGCGGCGTGGGAGTTCGAGGTCGGCGGGGCGCGGATGCTCGAGCAGTGGTTCGCGCACCGGACCGCGGCCGCCGAGCCGGGGACGCTTGAGGCGATCGGGCCTGCGGCCTGGCCGCAGGAGTGGACCTCGGAGCTGCTTGAGCTGATCACGGTCCTGGCGCTGCTCGCGGGGCGCGAGGAGGAGCGTGCGGCGCTCCTTGCGCGCGCCGGGGCGGACGGTCTCGGGGCGGGCGCCCTGCGGGCGGCCGGGGTGCTGCCCGTACCGGCGGCGGCGCGCCGGCCCGCGTCCGTACTGGACCATCAGGAGGAGGGTCCGGAGGGGCAGTTCATGCTCCTGTAGTCAGGTCAGGCTCCGCGGGGCGTGAACGAGTCGAGCAGCCGGGTGATGGTGAGTTCGAAGATCTCGTCGGTGTCGACGGGCGCCGGTGACGCGGCGATCAGTGCGGCGAGGTGCGGGTAGGCGCCGGTCATGAGCTGTCCGGCGAGGTAGGCGTCGCGTACCTGCTGTTCCTCCGCCTCGGACCAGGGCAGGCCGCGGGCGCGTTCGGCGATGGCCTGCTCGTTGCGCACGGTGGCCATGACGGTGCCGTTGATCATGGCGATGAGCTGCATCTTCAGGCCGGGGTCCACGTCGAGCGGGGTCAGGGCGCCGAGGCACCACTCCAGGAAGCGCAGGGCGTTGGGGCTGAAGCCGTAGGCGGTGGTCATGACGCGGGTCAGCCAGGGGTGCCGTTCCATGATGGCGCGGGTCTGCCGGGCGATGCCGGTCATGTCGGCGCGCCAGTCGCCGCTGGGCTCGGCGGGGAGCTCGTACTCCTCGCTCGCCGCGTCGACCATCAGCTCGTAGAGGTCTTCCTTGCGCGGCACGTAGTTGTACAGCGACATGGTGCCGCAGCCCAGTTCGGCGGCGATGCGGCGCATGGAGACGGCGTCGATGCCCTCGGCGTCGGCGATGCGGACGGCGGCGTCGACGACGTCGCGCCGGCTGTGGGCCGGTTTGGGGCCGCGGCCGGTGCGCTCGGGGCGCGCCCAGATCACTTCGGGTTCGGCCGCTCGGCCCGCCATCACTCATCACCTCGTCGCCCCATCGTAACGAGGCCGCCTCCCTCGCCCGCACAGTTACGTACACCGTACGCAATGCGCTAGGGTCACCCCATGACAACAACTACGTACGCTGTACTTAGTGAGGGTCTGCGGAAGCGCTACGGCGACGTGCACGCGCTGCGCGGGCTCGACCTCGCCGTCCCCGAGGGCACCGTCTGCGGGATCCTCGGGCGCAACGGCGCCGGGAAGACCACCGCGGTCCGGGTGCTGACCACGCTGGTGCGGCCGGACGGCGGCAGCGCCAGGGTGGCCGGGTGCGACGTGGTCCGCGACCCGGCCGGGGTGCGCAGGCGGATCGCGGTCACCGGGCAGTACGCCTCGGTCGACGGCGACCTCACCGGCGCCGAGAACCTGCGGCTCTTCGCCCGCCTCCTGCGCGCCCCGCGCTCGCGCGCCGACGAACTCCTGGAGCGCTTCGGCCTCGCCGAGGCCGCCGGCCGGCCCGCCCGCACCTACTCCGGCGGCATGCGGCGCCGGCTCGACCTGGCGGCGAGCCTGATCGTGCCGCCGCGGGTGCTCTTCCTCGACGAGCCGACCACCGGCCTCGACCCGCACAGCCGGAACGGGATCTGGGACGCGGTACGGGAGTTGGCGGCCGGCGGCACGACCGTGCTGCTCACCACCCAGTACCTGGAGGAGGCCGACCGGCTCGCCGACGAGGTCGTCCTGGTCGACGGGGGCCGGGCCGCCGAGCGCGGCACCCCGGCCGAACTCAAGGCGCTGATCGGCAGTTACGCCGAGGTCGTGGTCGCCGAACCGGCGGCCCTCGAAGCGGCCGCGGCCGTGCTCGACCGGCTCACCGGGTCGCTGCCGGTCCTGGACGCCGAGCGCCGCACGGTCGGCGCGGTCACCACCGACCCCTCCCTGACCCTCCCCCGGCTCGTCCGGGAGATCGACGCGGCCGGCGTCCCCGTCCTCGACGCGTCGCTGCGCCCGCCCACTCTCGACGAGGTGTTCCTGCGCCTCACCGAGCGCGGTCCAGACCCCGACGCCACCGACCGCACCGACACCGACACCGACCGCACCACCGACCGCGAGGAGTTGGCCGCATGAGTGCGAGCGCTCTCGTCCACGACGGCACCGCGATGCTCGGGCGGAATCTGCTGCGGGTCCGGCACGCCCCGGCACTCACCGTCATGACGCAGACCATGCCGATCGTCTTCCTGTTCTTCTTCGGGTACGTGTTCGGCGGCGCGCTCGCCATGCCGGGCGCCGACTACCGGGCGTTCCTGGTGCCGGGGATGCTGGTGGCGACGGCTGCGAACGGGGTGATGACCGGGATGTTCCAGGCGGCCCAGGACACGCACCGGGGTGTGACGGACCGGCTGCGGACCCTGCCGGTGAGCCGGGCGGCGGTGCCGCTGGGGCAGGCGCTCGCCGATCTCGTCACCACCGCGGTGGGCACGGTGCCGCTGCTGCTCGTCGGGCTCGCGATGGGCTGGCGGATCGAGGGCACGGCCGTCGAGGCGGCGGGCGCGCTCGGGCTGCTGCTGCTCTTCCGGTTCGCGGCGACCTGGGCGGGCATCCTGCTCGGGCTCGCGTCGAAGAGCGAGGAGGCGGCCGGTCAGCTGGGCAGCGCCACCTTCATGCTGCCGCTGCTGTCGAACGCGTATCTGCCGACCGACGGCATGCCGGGCTGGCTGCGCACGGTCGCGGAGTGGAATCCGATCTCGGCGGTGACGACGGCCGTCCGGGAGCTGTTCGGGAACGCGCCGGTGCCGGCACCGGGCGAGGCCGCCTGGCCGGTGACGCACCCGGTGGCCGGGGCGCTGCTCTGGTCGCTGGCGCTGCTCGCGCTGTGTGTCCCGGCGGCGGTCAGGCGCTGCGCACGGGGGTGAGCCGGGACGGCGACCGGTGCCGGGGGCCGGGCGGGGCCGGGCGCAGCCGGTGGGGAGAGGGCGCCGGACGGGCGGGGACACGTCCGGCGGCGGGTCGGAAGCGGGTCGTGGGCCGAGCGGGGGCGGGCGGGAGCGCTGCGTCGGGGTACGCGGGAGCCCGGCCCGGACGGCCTGTCAGCGGGGGGCGTCGAGGGTCAGTGGTGGCTGCCGAAGAGCGAGCGGCGGAGCCGGCGGAGCGGGGCGAAGAGCGAGACCCGCGAGCTGCGGCTGCGGTGGCCCTGCATCGGCACCTCACGCGTACGCGTCGTCAGTTCCCGCATGAGCAGGGTCGCCTCGGCCGCCTCGCGCTGCGGTATGGCGGGACCGCCGAGCACCGCGAGATGGCGGTCGAGTCGCGAACTCGTCGCGCTGCTCCCGCAGGTGATGGCAGGCACTCGCGGCCTGCTGCGCATTGCTATCTGTTCCATGTCACTCCCCACCCGTACGAGGGCACCCGGCCCGGGCAGGTTAACCCTATCGCTCCGCTACGACACCCGTGTATTCCGGCCGCAGGATTCACCGCTTGTGTACGGGGGTTGACGATCACTGTCCGAATCCGTCTGATTCCAGGGTGAGTTGGACAGCGATCGAACACCTGTCGAACCGTCACGAACCATCCTGCACGCCCGGCCCCCACCCGCGGCCCCGCAACAGGGTGTGATCTCCGCCACCAAAAGCGGCGACCCTCCGCTACCGTGGAGAGATGACGGTCATCGCGGGGCGTTACCGGCTGCTCGACGTGCTCGGCGAGGGCGGGATGGGCACCGTCTGGCGCGCCCGGGACGAGGTCCTGGGGCGCGAGGTGGCGGTCAAGGAGGTACGCGCCCCGGCCGGTCTGCCGGACGCCGACCGCGAGCGCCTCTTCGCCCGCCTGGAGCGGGAGGCCCGGTCCGCCGCGCGGATCACCCATCGCAATGTCGTCACCGTCTACGACGTGGCCCTGGACGACGACCGCCCCTGGATCGTGATGGAGCTGGTCCGCGGGCTCACCCTGGCGGAGACCCTGGAGGCCGAGGGGCCGCTGCCGCCGCGCCGGGCGGCGCACGTGGGCGCCGAGGTGTGCGCGGCGCTGCGCGCGGCGCACGAGGCGGGGGTGCTGCACCGGGACGTGAAGCCGGCGAACGTGCTGCTCGCCAACGACGGGCGGGTGGTGCTCACCGACTTCGGGATCGCCGCCGTGGAGGGCGTCTCCCCGCTGACCATGACCGGCGAGCTGATCGGCTCGCCCGAATACCTGGCGCCCGAGCGGGCCCTGGGGCACACGCCGGGGCCCGCGGCCGACCTGTGGTCGCTCGGCGTGCTGCTGTACGCGGCGGTGGAGGGCGTGTCGCCGTTCCGGCGGGAGACGCCGCTGGACACCCTGCGCACGGTGGTGGACGAGGAGCCGCTGCCGCCCGCGCACGCGGGCCCGCTGGCGCCGGTGATCGAGGGGCTGCTGCGCAAGGACCCGGAGCAGCGGCTCTCCGCGCGGGTGGCGGAGGATCAGCTGCGTCTGGTCGGCGCGGGCGGCGCGCCGCGCACGGAGCCGCCGCCGGCGGGGGCGTACGCGCCGCTCCCAACGGGAGGTCCGGGCGGGCCCGGCGGCACCGGCGGCACCGGGCCGACCGCCCCGATGCCCGTACCGGCCCCGGTGCCCGGCCCCGGCCCGGAGGAGTCCGGCCGTCCGCGCCGGCGGTGGGGTCTGGTGGCCGGGATCGCGGCGCTGCTCCTGGTGGCGGGCGGGCTGACGTACGCGGCGCTGCGCGACTCGGGTGCGGACGACGGCGGTTCGCCGGTGCCGCCGGTGACGACGAGCGCGCCGACGACGGCGCCGAGCACCGCCTCGCCGTCCACGTCGGCGGAGACGGGCACCACCTCGCCGAGCGCGACGACCACTCCCCCGGTGTCGGTGATCGTGAGCGTGCGGGCGGTGCGCGACACGTACGAGGGCGCGTGTCCGCCGCCGCTCGACGCGGCGCCGCAGTTCGCGGCGGCGGTGACGGTGGACCGGACGCCGGCGACCGTGTCGTACCGCTGGGCGACGGAGAGCGGCGAGAAGCAGGACGCGGCCTGGCGGACCCTGGACTTCCCCGAGGGCGGGCCGACCGAGCAGCGGCTGCCCCGGACGCAGGCGGACTATCCGGCGGGGGCGCAGGTGAGCGACCGGATCCGCCTTGAGGTGCGGGATCCGGTGGCCCGCGAGTCGAACTGGGTGGATTTCTCGGTGACGTGCGAGGAGACGGCCCCGCCGCCGTCGTCGCCGCCCGCGACGACGGCGACTCCTTCGGGCGGGACCGCCTCCCCGGGCGGTGCTCCCGGCGGTGCGCCGGGCGGTGGTGCGGGGACGGCCGCGGCTATGCCGCGCCGCTGAAGGTCGGCAGGTAGCCGCCGGACTGTCCGGCGGCGGTCGGGTGGTACGACTCGCCGATGTTGAGCCAGTTGAGGCTGTGGAGCCAGGACGAGCCGGAGCAGATCTCGTGTCCGGTGAAGGCGGGGACGACACTGGCGAAGGGGAAGCCGTGGTTCGCGGCGCGCTTCGCGGTGGCGGCGTTGAGGTAGTCGGAGGCGTCGTTGATGGCGCGGCGCTCGTTCTCGCTCAGGCCGGCCACGCAGGTGCCGTTGAGCTGGTAGAAGCGCGGGTAACCGAGCACCACGACGCGGGCGTTGGGTGCCTTGTTGCGGATGGCGTTGTAGACCGAGTCGAGCTTGCCGGGCAGGGTCGTGTCGACATAGGCCTTGGCTTGATTCACTCGGTTGATACAGGTCGCCTCGGACTGCAGGACACAGGTCGTCATGACGTCGGCGAAACCGGCGTCGTTGCCGCCGATCGTGAGGGAGACCAGGTCGGTGCCGGTGTTGAGGGGTCCGAGCTGATTCGCCGTGACATCACCCGTTCGGGCGCCCGAGCAGGCGGTGAAGGCGAAGGAGGACGGCGCGTGGGCGTTCTTCCAGAGGACCGGATAGGCCTTGGTGGAGCGCTTGCAGTCGCCGCTGGCGCTGTCGTAACTCCCGGCTCCGACACCGGAGGAGTACGAGTCGCCCAGGGCCACGTAGTCCACCGCGGCGGTCTCGGCGGCCTGTGCGACCCCGGCCCCGGTGAGGGCGAGGACGGCGCCGAGGAGCAGCGAGGACGAGAAGGCCGTAAAACGGGACAGTTTCATGGAACCTCCCTGTAGCAGGATCTCTGCGTTACCAGGTAGTAGCAGCGGATCCCGCCCACCGGAAGTGTTCATGTCAAAACTGGTGGTGGACGCGCGTTGAAACCTCTTCAGGAACCAATGGATTCAAGCCAGTCGACGAACCGTCACGAAGTACCGCGAGGAGGGGTACGAGCGGGAGGGGTGCGCGGACCTTCCGCGCCCCTCCCGCTCGTACCCCCTGTCCGGCCTACTCCTCGTACGCGGCCCGCAGCGCGTCCCGCACCGCGGCGCTCGCCGCGTCGTGGCTGAGGCCCAGGCGGTGGGCCTCCGTGGCATAGGCCGCGGCGGCCGTGGCGGCGAGCCGGGAGGCCGCGTCGGAGGCGGCGGCGACGAAGGTGCCGTTGCGGCCGCGGGTCTCGATCACACCGTCCGCCTCAAGGGCCTTGTACGCCTTGGCGACGGTGTTCGCCGCGAGGCCCAGGTCCTCCGCGAGACCGCGCACCGTCGGAAGCTTGTAGCCGACGGGCAGCTCGCCCGAGCGGGCCCTCTCCGAGATATGGGCGCGCAGTTGTTCGTACGGAGCGGTGGTGGAACGGGGATCCACGCTGATTCGAAGCGTCACCCGCCTGATTCTGCACCCGGCCCGCCGGAAAATGGGAGGCGGGCGGCGCGGCCCGGCGCATACCGTGCGGTGACATGACTGTGATCGTCCGCGATGTACGGCCCTCGGTCCCCGAGGACGCCGAGGCCTTCGCCCGGGTGCGGCGTGCCGCGCTGCCCTGCATGCTCGCGACCGGCCGGCAGGTCGCCCACGACTGGGCGCACGCCCATCCCGACGCCCACGCGAGGCCGCTGCTCGCCGAGGCCGACGGGCAGGTGATCGGCACCGCCGAGGTGTCGCTGGCCCACGAGTCGCCCGAGCCGGGCATCGGTGACGTCAATGTCTACGTCGACCCCGCGCACCGCCGCCGGGGCGCCGGGGCGCTGCTGCTGCGCGCCGCCGAGGAGCATCTGGCGTGTGCCGGGGCGGACACCCTCTACAGCTGGGTGCTCGACGAGCCGGCGAACCTCGCCTTCGCCGGGCGCCACGGCTATGTCGGCAGCCGCTCGGCCTATTTCCTGCGCCTCGACCTGACGACGGCCGCCCTGCCGCCGCTGCAGGAGGCGCCGGCCGGGGTGGAGCTGCGCACGGCGGCGGACTTCGCCGCCGACCCGCGCCCGCTGTTCGAGCTGGACGCGCTGACCACGGCCGACGAGCCGGGCGACGTGGCGGCCGAACTCGACGACTACGCGCACTGGCTGGCCACCACCTGGGAGCACCCGCTGCTCGACAGGGAGCTGACCACGGTCGCGGTGGTCGACGGGCGCCCGGTCGCCTTCAGCGCCGCCCGCACCGACGGCGAGGGGCGCTACGGCTCGGGGATGACCGGCACCGCCCCGGACTTCCGGGGCCGGGGCCTGGCCAAGCTGGTGAAGAACGCCTCGCTGCATCTGGCCCGGGCGGCCGGCTGTACGGAGGCGTTCACCGGCAACGACGCCGGGAACGCCCCCATGCTGGCCGTCAACCGATGGTTCGGCTACGAGATCCGCGCGAAGGAGACCCGTCATGTCCGCCGCCTCGGTTGATGTCGACAGCGAGATCGAGAGCAAGAGCGAGGTCAAGGTCGAGATCGTCCTGATGAAGGCCGGGCGGACCAAGATCCGCTATCCGGCCGAGCTGCTCGCCGACGACGGGACGCGGCTGACGGTCCGCGCGCCGTGGGCCGCCGACGGCGTCCGGGACTTCGGCTTCGTGCGCTTCGAGCCGGGCGACGTCTTCACCGAGCACTACTGGCGGGACCGGTGGTACGCGGTGAAGGAGGTCCGGGCAGGCGACGGCACGCTCAAGGGCTGGTACTGCGACGTGACCCGGCCGGCCGTGGTGGCCGCGGACGGCACGGAGGTGGTGGTCGAGGACCTGGACCTCGACCTGTGGGTGTCGGCCGACGGGCGCGAGGTGCTGCGGCTCGACGAGGACGAGTTCGCGGCGAGCGGGCTCGCCGCCGCCGACCCGGCGGCGGCCGAGCGTGCCGTACGCGCCCTCGACGAGCTGGCGGCGCTCGGGCCTATCCGGCAGATTGGGGTCGGGTAGGCCGCGGCGTCTGGTGCGGTGCATCGCAAGGCGCCGGAGCGTCGCGATAGCGGAGCTATCGGGGCGCTTCGGCAACACGGCGAGGTGCCGTGCCAGGCGTCGCGGACCCGGCCATGATCTGCTGGACAGGCCCGAGGCCGGGACGGACTGGTCCGGCTGCTCAGCCGAGCGTGACGTCCGCGTCCTGGGTGGCGAGGAAGCCGGGCATCGGCAGGCCCATCGGGCCGGTGGCGGTGAGCTGCATCAGGGTGGCCTCCACCTGGGCCGTACCGGCGCGGTAGGCGGGCTCCTTGACGACGGCGGTGTTGGTCCAGGGGTGCACCAGGCCGTCGCAGACGGCCTGGGTGCCGCCGATCCCGGTGGAGCGGTCCCCCTGGATCAGCCGGGAGCTGACGAAGACCGGTCCCGCGCTGTCGTCGACACAGCGGTAGGTGCCGGAGAGGGTGACCGTGCCGTCCGCGGCGACCGTGCCCCGCGGGTCGACGGAGACTCCGTCGGCGGGGCCGGCGTAGGCGGTGGGGGCGGTGGCCGCGGCGGTGGCGAGCAGGGCGCCGGCGAGGACGAGGCGAGCACGCATCGTGGGGAATCCCTTCGGGGTGGGGGTGGGACGCTGCCCGCCAGGGATACCGGATCAGGCCGCCGACTGTCCGAAACTCACCCCTTCGGGGGCGCGTTGAGGAATTTCCCGATGTGCGTACGGTCGTACGACGCTCCCGCCCCGCGCCCCCACCCTCAACCCCGCCCCGGTCACGCGCGGGCGGTGGCCTCGCGGCGCCGTCCGATCAGCTTCCGCAGCAGCGGCCAGGCCAGCAGGATCAGCACGACCGCGTACACGGTGACCGAGAACGGGGTGTCGACGAGCCCGGCCGGCGAGCCGTCGCTGATCTGGAGGGCGCGGCGCAGCTGCTGTTCGGCGGCCGGGCCGAGGATGACGCCGATGACGGCGGGCAGGACGGGCAGTCCGTAGCGCCGCATGCCGAAGCCGACGAGCCCGATGGCGAGCAGGATCGCCAGGTCGAGGGCGGCGCCGCCGACCGCGTACGCGCCGACGGCGGCGAAGAACAGGATGCCGGCGTAGAGGTACGGGCGGGGGATGCGCAGCAGTTTCGCCCAGACCGGCGCGAGCGGCAGGTTGAGCGCGAGCAGCAGCACCATGCCGACGAACAGCGAGGCGATCAGGCCCCAGACCAGGTCGGGTTCGCGTTCGAAGAGGAGCGGGCCCGGCTGGATGCCGTACTGCTGGAAGGCGGCGAGCATCACGGCGGCGACGGCGGTGGTCGGCAGCCCGAGGGTGAGCATGGAGACCAGGGTGCCGGCGGCGGAGGCGGAGGCGGCGGACTCGGGGCCGGCGACGCCCTCGATCGCGCCCTTGCCGAACTCGTCCTTGTGCCGGGAGAGACGCTTCTCCGTCACGTACGACAGGAAGGTGGGGATCTCCGCGCCGCCGGCCGGGATCGCGCCGAACGGGAAGCCGATGAGCGGTCCGCGCAGCCAGGCCTTCCAGGTGCGTCGCACGTCGGAGCGGCCGAGCCAGGGGCGGCCCACCGGAATGGCCTCGCCGGTGGTGCGGCGCAGATGGGCGGCGACCCACAGGGCCTCGCCGATGGCGAAGAGTCCGACGGCGACGATGACGACGTCGACGCCGTCGGCGAGCTGGAGGGAACCGAAGGTGAGGCGCTGCTGGCCGGTCATCTGGTCGAGGCCGATCAGGCCGATGGTGAGTCCGATGAGGAGGGAGGCCAGGCCGCGGATCCGGGAGGAGCCGAGGACGGAGGTCACCGCGATGAACGCGAGGACCATGATGGCGAAGTAGTCGGGGGCGCCGATGTCGACGGCGAGCGCGGCGACCGTAGGGGCGAGGGCGACGAGCAGGATCGTGCCGGCCAGGCCGCCGGTGAAGTGGCCGATGGCCGCGGCGGCGAGGGCCTGGGCGCCGCGCCCGGCCTTGGCCATCGGATTGCCTTCGATGGCGGCGACCACGGCCGCGCTCTCGCCGGGGGTGTTGAGCAGGATGGAGGTGGTGGAGCCGCCGAACATGGCGCCGTAGTAGATGCCGGCGAACATGATGAAGGCGCCGGTCGGCTCCAGGCCGTAGGTGACGGGGAGCAGCAGGGCGACGGCCATGGCGGGGCCGATGCCGGGGAGCACGCCGATGGCGGTGCCGAGCAGGACGCCGACGGCGGCCCACAGCAGGTTCATCGGGGTCAGCGCGGTGCCGAACCCGTCGAGCAGGGAGGTGAGCGAGTCCATGGGTCAGAGCACTCCCATCAGCGGGCCGCCGGGCAGCGGGACTCCGAGCAGGTTGTTGAAGACGACATAGGTGAGCAGGGAGAGCGCGGCGGCGATCAGCGGGTCGCGGTGGTGGTGGCGGCTGCCGAGGGCGTAGGCGGCGCCCCAGAAGAGCAGGGCGCCGGAGACCGGGAAGCCGAGCGGGCCGATGAGGACGGCGAAGCCGAGGAAGACGCCGGCGAGGAGCAGGACGGTGCGCCAGTCGCTCGGCTCGGTCAGGTCGATGTCCTCGCCGCCCTCGGCCTCGCCGCGTCCGCCGCGCAGGACGTCGACGGCGAGGAGGACGGCGACGACGAGCAGGCCGGCGCCGACGACGAGGGGGACGGTGCGGGGGCCGACGGGGCCGCGCTGGCCGATGTCCACGGTCATGGTGAGGGCGTCGGTGAGGACGAGGACGCCGAGGAGGAACAGCAGGGCGCTGACGCCGAGTTCGGAGTGCTCGCGCAGCCAGGACTTCCTGGCGGTGGGGGTTTCGGCGGTCGGGGTGGTCTCTGGCGTCGTGTTGCCGGTCGTGGTCACAGGCCGAGCTCCTTCAGGACGGTTCCGACCTGCTTGTCCTGGGCGGTGAGGAAGGTGCCGAACTCCTCGCCGGGCAGGAAGGCGTCGTTCCAGCCGTGGGTCTTCAGGGACTCCCGCCATTCCTTCGAGGCGTGCAGTTCGGTGACGAGGCCGACGAGCTTGTCGCGTTCGGCGTCGGTCAGGCCGGGCGGGGCGACGATGCCGCGCCAGTTGATGAACTCGGTGTCGAGGCCGGCCTCGCGCAGCGTGGGCGCGTCGAGGCCGGGGACGCGTTCGGCGCCGGTGACGGCGAGCAGGCGCAGTTCGCCGGCCTTGATCTGGTCGAGGTACTCGCCGACGCCGGAGACGCCGAAGGCGACCTTGTTGCCGAGGATGGAGGCGAGGAGTTCGCCGCCGCCGTCGAAGGGCACGTAGTTGACGTCCTTCGGGGCGATGCCGGCGGCGCGGGCCATCAGCATGGGGGCGAGGTGGTCGGGTCCGCCGGGCGAGGAGCCGCCGCCGACGGGCAGTCTGCCGGGGTCCTTCCGCCAGGCGGCGAGCAGCTCCTGGATGGTCTGGTACGGGGAGTCCCTGCCGACCACGACGATGTCCTGCTCCATGGTGAGCCGGGCGATCGGGGTGGTGTCGGCGAGGGTCTTCGGCGTCTTGTTGGTGTGGACGGCGCCGACGACGCCGAGGCCCATGGACATGGCGAGCCGGCCGTTGCCGTGCTCGCCGACGAGCCGGGTGAGGCCGACGGTGCCGCCGGCGCCGGGCAGGTTGAAGACCTCGATGTCGGAGGTGAGTCCGGCGTCCTCGGCGTTCTTCGCCGCGGTGCGGGCGGTGATGTCGTAGCCGCCGCCGGGGGTGTTGGGGACCATGAAGCGCAGGCCGGGTATCTGTGTGCCGGTGCCGGCGCCGCTGCCGGAGGTGAGCAGCGGCGGTCCGACGAGCACGAGCAGCGCCGCCCCGAGCAGGGCGAGGGGAGTGCGCAGGCGCACGGGTGCCGCCTCTCGAAGGGGAACGGGGGATGCCCGAGGGGAGGTCTCGGGGGATGCCTCGGGGGATGTGAGGTGGCCCACATGTTGCCTGCGCGTGAGGAAGCTGTCTCTCTTCCGCAACCAACGGACGTTGTGGTCCTTGTGGTCGCGTCCTACCTTGTCGGCGTGACGAAGGTGCTGGTGGTCGACGACGACTTCATGGTGGCCAAGCTGCACTGCCGCTATGTGTCGGCGGTGCCGGGCTTCTCCGTCGCCGGGGTCGCGCACACCGGCGCCGAGGCGCTGCGCGCGGCGCACGCGCTGCGGCCGGATCTGCTGCTGCTCGACATCTTCCTGCCGGACATGGACGGGATCGCGGTGCTGCGCGAGCTGCGGGCGGCGGGGCTCGCGACGGACGCGCTGTTCATCACGGCGGCGCGGGACGCGGACACGATCCGCTCGGCGCTGCGCGCCGGGGCCCTGCACTATCTGATCAAGCCGTTCAACCAGGCGGCGCTGCAGGAGCAGCTGCGGCACGTGGCGGCCCTGCACGGGCGGCTCGACGACCTGGCGGAGGCGGAGGCCCGGCAGGAGGACGTCGACCGGATCTTCGGGGCCCGCCCGCGCGGCTCCCGCGAGCTGCCGAAGGGGCTCGCGGCCCCGACCGCCGATCTCGTCGACACCATTCTGCGCGCGCATCCCGAGGGCCTGTCGGCCACCGAGTGCGCGGAGGCCGGTTCGCTGTCCCGGGTGAGCGCCCGCCGCTATCTGGAGTACTTCGCGGCGACCGGCCGCGCCGAGATCACCCTGCGCTACGGCGGTACGGGCCGGCCCGAGCGGCGCTACCGGCGGGTGGGCTGACGGCGTCGGCCGGCACGGGTGCGGGTCCTGTCTGTGCCCCCGCTTAGACGCTCCTTAACGCGACCATAAGGATCGGTCCGTGCGGCTTCCGGGGCCCGGATCCGCGCCTTTCGAGGGCTAGTTTCCTTGGCAACCCCCCACACCCCCACCCTCGTGAAGGAGTTGTCCCCCCATGACCTCACGCCGTTCGGCCGCCGCGGCCGTCGTCTCCACCGCCGTGCTCGCCCTGTCCGGGCTCGCCGTCGCCCCCGCGTTCGCGCACGGGTCGATGACCGATCCGGTGAGCCGGGTCGCCGGGTGTCACGCGGAGGGGCCGGAGAGCCCGAAGTCGGCGGCGTGCAGGGCGGCGGTGGCCGCGGGCGGGACGCAGGCGCTGTACGACTGGAACGGGGTGAACATCGCGAACGCGGCCGGGAAGCACCGCGAGATCATCCCGGACGGCGAGCTGTGCAGCGCCGGGAACGAGAAGTTCAAGGGGCTCGACCTGGCGCGGGCGGACTGGCCGGCGACCTCGCTGAACTCCGGGCCGCACACCTTCCGTTACAAGGGGACCGCGCCCCACCGGGGGACGTTCGAGCTGTACGTGACGAAGGACGGGTA
This sequence comes from Streptomyces sp. SKN60, assembly GCF_026236535.1. Lineage (GTDB taxonomy): Bacteria > Actinomycetota > Actinomycetes > Streptomycetales > Streptomycetaceae > Streptomyces. The sequence goes on from NZ_JAHTMW010000010.1 coordinate 236,721, forward strand.
CGACCCGTCGAAGCCGCTGAAGTGGTCGGACCTGGAGGCGGAGCCGTTCGCGACGGTCGTCGACCCGGGGATGCGGAACGGCGACTACGTGTTCACGGGCACGATCCCGGAGAAGTCCGGGCGGCACCTGATCTACTCGATCTGGCAGCGCTCCGACTCCCCCGAGGCCTTCTACACCTGCTCGGACGTGGTGTTCGGGAAGGACAGCTCCCCCACCCGGGCTCCGGCGCCGAGCGCGCCCACGGCGGCGCCCGCCACCGGGCACGGGCAGCACGCCGGGCACCCGGCCACGCCGACGACCACCACTCCGGCGAGCGAGGCCCCGGCCGCTCCGACAAGCGAAGCGCCGCAGACCGCCGCTCCCGCCCCCGCGCCCCAGGGCGGCTCGGGTTCCGGTGAGGAGCTGGCGGAGACCGGGGGCGGCGCCGCCACGCCGTATCTGGCGGGGGGCGGCGCCGCCGTTCTCGCGGTCGGCGCGGCCGTGCTGTTCGTCACGGCGCGCCGCCGGCACGGATAGGGGTCAGCTGAAGACCGAGGCGCAGGTCGTCGGGGTCGCGTGGGCCGGGTCGAGGGCGTTGTTCACCTCGTGGAAGACGATCCGGTCCACCGTGCCGATGGCCACGTGCTCGGACAGGTCGAGCGCGCACCGGTCCTGGAGCAGCACGTTGCTGACGTTCGGTCCGGACAGCCAGCCGGACTGGTACGGGGTGACGACCTCGTCGTACTTGGTGGCGATCACCGTGTACCGCACGCCGGGCACGGTGTCGCCGCCCGCGTTGAGCTTGGTCATGAACGCGGAGCCGGCGATCTGGTCGGCGAGTCCCGGGGTCGCGCTGGTCAGCAGGTCCTGGGCGCCGGGGAAGTACGGCAGCAGCTGGGTGAGGCCGCTGAGCGTGGTGCCGTGGTTGTCGGGGGCGATGCCGACGAGGGCGTTCACCTTGTCGGCGCCGCCGAGGAACTTCAGGTAGTAGCGCGGCATCATGCCGCCCTGCGAGTGCCCGACGAGGTCGGCCTCGGCGGCGCCGGTGGCGGCGAGGACCTTGTCGACGTACGCGTCGAGCTGGGCGGCGGAGGCGTCGATCGGGCCGAGTCCGTTGAAGAACGGCACGCCTGGCAGCTGCCCGTAGTCGAGCGAGAAGACGCAGTAGCCCCGGTTGACCAGATAGGGGGCGAGACCCAGCCAGTTGTCGACGGAGTTGCCGAAGGTGCCGTGCACCAGGACGACGGGCCGGGGGTGGGCGGCGGACGGCTTGCAGGTGTAGTCGTTCCAGCCGCGACTGGGGGCGTCGGCCTGTGCGGCGGCGCCGGGGACGAGGGTGGCGGCGGCGGTCAGGAGCAGGACGGACAGCGCTCGGGCGATGTGCTTCCAGGGCGGTTTCCAGGGCAGCATCGGGCGATCTCCTTGCGGCTCAAGGGGAATGAGGGAGTGCTACGCCCTGCGGTCCGGACCACAAGTGGGGATGTGCGCTTTCCGCCAAGTTACGGATGGGTAGCCCCGGTGGGAAGTTACGCGTCGGTAAAAAGTCCCGTGTCGCCTACACCCTCGTGCTTGCGCCACCACGCTCACGCGGTCGGCTCACGCGGTCGGGCTCATGCCGCGAGCGAGCCCGGCAGCACCGCCCTCGGCCCGTACTTCGCGCGGGCCCGGTCCGCCACCGCCTCGATGCGGCGGGCCTTGTCGTCGGCCGGGTCGAAGGTGAGCTGATGGGCGGCGGACTCGGCCGGGGCCAGGCCCTCGGCGCGCAGGGCGATGCCCCGGACCCGGGCGCGCTGGAGGCCGAAGGAGGCGTGGATCGCGTACGCGAGCGTGCTGAGCTCCGTCGAGTGGGCGGTGGGTTCACGCAGGGCGCGGGTGCGGGTCGTCGTGGTGCGGTCGGCGTAGCGGACGGTCACCGTCAGGGAGCGGCACACCTGGCGCTCGGTGCGCATCCGGGCGCCCAGTTCCTCGGTGAGCGAGAGCAGCGCCCTGCGCTGCTCGACGGGGTCCAGCTCGTCGTACGGGAAGGTCCGTTCGGCGGCCATCGAGCGGGAGACCTCGCCGGGGACGACGGGGGTGCGGTCGATGCCGCGGGCCCGTTCCCAGAGCTCGCGGCCGGCCTTGGCGCCGATGAGCCGCTGGAGCACGGCGAGCGGCGCGTCGGCGACCCGGCCGGCGGAGTCCAGGCCGTAGCCGCAGAGGGTACGGGCGGTGGCGCGGCCGACGCCGTCGAGGGCGGCCACCGGCCGGTCGCGCAGGAAGTCCGCCGGGTCCTCGACGACCAGGGTGGCGCCGGGCCGGGCCGCGCGGGCGGCCATCCGGGCCAGCATCGGGTTGGGGCCCGCGCCGATGACGCTGTCGACGCCGTACAGGGCGAGTGCTCTGACCCGGATCACCGAGCCGAGTTCGGCCGCGGTCCAGCCGAAGTAGCGCAGTGCGCCGCGCACGTCGGCGAGCGCCCCGTCGGGCGGGGTCGCCTCGACGAGCGGGGTGAACTCGCCGAGCAGGTCGAGCAGTCGGGGGAGCATCACCTCCCCGGCCGTCTCCAGGCGGAACCGTACGCAGAGGATCATCCGGCGCTCCCGGGGCTGCTGTGCCACAGCTTCCGCGACGGTGTCGCGGCGCCTTCCCCGGCCGGCTGGAGGTCGGCCCAGGGGTTCATCGTGTAGCCGGTGGACAGGGTGATCCGGCGGCCGCTTTCGACACCGTCGGCGTCGGCATGACCATGGCCATCGGGGTCGCTCTCCGCGGGAACGGGCTCCTCCGAGAGCCGCTCCCCCACCGCCGCCAGGCCGCCGCTCTCCCGCAGTTCGGCCAGCTCGGCGAGGTTCCAGGCGGCGGCGCCGACCACGCTGAGGCTGCGCGGTCCGCGCCGCTGCACCACGCCCCGGACGAGCAGCAGCCAGGAGTGGAAGACGGTGTGGGCGCAGCGTTCGTGGGAGTCGTCGAAGAAGGCGAGGTCGACCAGGCCGGTGCCGTCGTCGAGGGTGGTGAAGATGACCCGCTTGCCGGAGCGGATCGGCGGGGTCTGGGTGGCCGCCTTGGCGCCGGCGACCAGGACGGTCTGGCCGTGCCGGGCGGAGCGCAGCCGTTCGGCGGAGACCACGCCGAGTTCGCGCAGGAAGGCCTGGTGGTCGCCCATGAGGTGGCGGGAGGCGTCCATGCCGAGGATGCCGAGTTCGGCGCTGAGCCGTTCGGTCTCGTCGAGGTCGGGCAGGCCGACGGGGGCGGTCCTGCGGCCCTGGGCGAGCGGGAGTTGTCCGCCGTAGGAGGCGGCGCCGCGCTGGGTCCGGTGCAGTTCGGTGAGGTGGAGCAGCAGGTCGCGGCGGTTGGCGCCGAAGGCGTCGAGGGCGCCGACCTGGGCGAGGCGTTCGGCGACGGGTTTGCGCGGGCGGGCCCGTTCCCAGAAGTCGAGCAGGGAGGCGTAGGGCTGCCCGGTCTCGATGCGGGCGCTCTCGGCCTCGCTGATGCCGTGGACGTCGGCGAGCCCGAGCCGGAGGCCCCAGCGCTCCGCACCACCGTCGGACACCAGTTCGATACGGTGGGCGGCCGCCGACCGGTTCACGTCGAGCGGCAGCACCGGCACCCCGCGCCGCCGGGCGTCCGCGAGCAGCAGCCGCTTGGGGTACATGCCGGGGTCGTGGGTGAGCAGCCCGGCGTAGAAGGCGGCCGGGTGGTGCGCCTTGAGCCAGGCCGACTGGTAGGTGGGCACGGCGAAGGCCACCGCGTGCGCCTTGCAGAAGCCGTACGAGCCGAAGGCCTCGACGATCTCCCAGGTGCGGGCGACGACCTCGTCCGCGTACCCCTGCCGCCGCGCCCGCTCGGCGAACCAGGTCCTGATCCGGCCCTGCGACTCGGGGTGGGAGAGTCCGCGGCGCACCTGGTCGGCCTCGTCGCGGCCGCAGCCGGTCATGATGCTCACGATCTCGATGATCTGTTCGTGGAAGACGACGACGCCGTAGGTCTCCCGCAGCGCGTCCGCCAGGTCGGGGTGCGGGTAGCGGACCGGGGCGCGGCCGTGCCGGGCCTCGATGAAGGGGCGGACCATGTCGGCGGCGACCGGGCCCGGCCGGAAGAGCGAGATGTCGACGACGAGGTCGTGGAAGTTCTCGGGCTGGAGCCGACCGACCAGGTCACGCTGGCCCGGGGACTCGATCTGGAAGCAGCCGAGGGTCTCGGTGGAGCGGATGAGCCGGTACGTGTCGGGGTCGCCGGGCGGGATGGCGTCGACGTCCGGCCGGGTGCCGGTGGCACGCTCGACCTCGGCGACGGCGTGCGCCATCGCGGACTGCATCCGCACGCCGAGGACGTCGAGCTTGAGCAGTCCGAGGTCCTCCACGTCCTCCTTGTCGAACTGCGCCATGGGCATCGGGGAGGGTCCCGGGCCGCCGGGGCCCGCGGGGATCTCTCCGGCGGTGGGGACGACGGGGGTACGGGCGAGCAGCGAGGCGTCCGAGAGGAGCACCCCGCACGGGTGCATGGCGATGCCGCGGGGCAGCGCGTCGAGCGCCTCGACCAGCTCCCAGAACCGCCCGTGGCCCGCCGTGCGCTCCAACTCTCCTTTGAGTCCGCGCAGTTCGGGCAGCTCGTCGAGGGCGGCGCGGGCGTCCCTGGCGCGGATGTGCGGGAAGGCCTTGGCGATCCGGTCGATCTCGGCCGGGTCCATGGACAGGGCGGCGCCCACGTCCCGTACCGCGTGGCGGACCCGGTAGGTCTCGGGCATGGCGACGGCGGCGACCCGCTCGGCGCCGAAGCGGTCGAGGATCGCCCGGTAGACCTCCAGGCGGCGGGCGGACTCCACGTCGATGTCGATGTCGGGCAGCGCGGTGCGGCGCTTGGACAGGAAGCGCTCCATCAGCAGGCCGTGCTCGACCGGGTCGGCGTGGGCGATGCCGAGGAGGTGGTTGACCAGCGAGCCGGCGCCGGAGCCGCGGGCGGCCACCCGGATGCCCATGCCGCGCACGCCGTCGACGACCTGGGCGACCGTCAGGAAGTAGGTGGCGAAGCCGTGGTGGGCGATGACGTCGAGCTCGCGGTGCATCCGGTCCCAGTAGTCACGCCGCTTCTCGTACCCCTTGCGGACCATGCCGGCGGCGGCCCGGGAGGCGAGCACCCGCTGGGCGGTGCGGTGCGCGGCGCCGACCAGGTACGGCTCCGGGAAGTGTGCCGAGCCCATGCCGAGGTCGTCCTCGGGGTCGACCAGGCAGGCCGCGGCGACGCCCTCGGTGTGCTCCAGGAGCCGGTGGGCGGCGTCCCGGCGGAAGCCGGCGGCCTCCACCACCCGCTCGGCGACGCCCAGCATGGCGCCGGCGTCCTTGAGCCAGGCCTCGCCGCTGTCGAGCCCGGCCCGCGGGTCGACGGGCACCAGGCGGCGGGCGGCGTCGAGCACGTCGGCGACCGGGCCCTGGCCGGGGTCGGCGTACCGCACCTCGTTGCCGAGCACCGGCCGCACGCCCTGCTCGGCGGCGAGGCCGAGGGTGCGGGCGGCGAGCCGCAGCGAGCCGGGGCCGGTGCCGGTGCGCCCGTGGTGCACGACCTCCAGACACAGGGCGTCGCCGTACCGCTCGCGCCAGGGGGCGAGGAGCCGCGCGGCCCGGTCGGGCCGGCCGGCGGCGAGGGCGCGCCCGACGTCGGAGCCGGGGCCGAGCAGGACGAAGAGCTCGTCGCCGGCGCCTGCCTTGTGGTTCGCGGACCGGGGCAGCAGGGGCCGCCCCTCCCCCGCGTGGGCGTGGGCGGCGCTGACCAGCGCGCAGAGCTCGGCCCAGCCGGTGCGGGAGCGGGCGAGGAAGACGGCGCGCGGCGCGGACTCGTCGACGAAGGCGCCGCCGCGCACGGGCACCCGGCGGGCGGAGCCGACCCCGCCGCCGGCCGCCCGCTCCCCGGGCCGGGCGTCGTGCGGGACCGGGACGAGGAAGGGCTCGCAGCCGAGGTCGACGCCGAAGAGCGGGCGGATCCCGGCCTGCTCGCAGGCCTTGGCGAAGCGGACCGTGCCCGCGACGGTGTCGCGGTCGGTCAGGGCGAGGGCGTCCATGCCGCGCTCGGCGGCGCGCTCGGCGAGGCGGGCGGGGTGGGAGGCGCCGTAGCGCAGGGAGAAGCCCGACGCGGTGTGCAGATGTGTGAACCCCGGCATGCGCCGTCCCACCTCCCACAGCAAAATCGTACGTACGTTCCCACCCCCTCATCCCCACCCTAGCTCATTTTCGAACGCGCGTACGATAACCGGGACGGGTCTCTCCTCCCCCTCCGTCCGTCATCCGTTCGGACGCCTCCCACCTGCGGAGACACCGGCACCGCCCGAGCGTGGGGGCATGAGTCTCGTCGACGAACTGAAGAGCGCCGTCACCCCCCGAGCAGCCCTGCTGGTCGTCGGCGTCTTCGCCCTCCAGCTGCTGTTCATCGCCTCGTACGTGGGGGCCCTGCACCACCCGAAGCCGACGGACGTGCCCTTCGGCGTGGTCGCCCCCCAGCAGGTCTCCACCGTCCTCATGGAACGGCTGGAGAAGCTGCCCGGCGACCCGCTCGACCCGCGGACGGTCACCGACGCGGCCGAGGCCCGGGACCAGATCATGAACCGGGACATCGACGGGGCCCTGATCGTCGACCCGCGGGGCCGCACCGACACCCTGCTCGTCGCCTCCGGCGGCGGCACGGTGCTCTCCTCCGCCCTGGAGAAGACGTTCACCCAGGTGGAGGCGGCCAACCGGCGCACGATCCGCACCGTCGACGTGGCCCCGGCCTCCCCGCAGGACTTCGACGGGCTCTCCGCCTTCTATCTGGTGGTCGGCTGGTGCGTCGGCGGCTACATCTGCGCCGCGATCCTGGCGATCAGCGCCGGCTCCCGCCCCGCGAACCCGCACCGGGCGATCATCCGGCTCGGGGCGCTCGCGCTCTACGCGATTCTCGGCGGCCTGGGCGGCGCGATCATCGTCGGCCCGATCCTGGGCGCACTGCCCGGCAGCGTGGCCGCGCTGTGGGGCCTGGGCGCCCTGGTGGTCTTCGCGGTCGGCGCCGCGACCCTCGCCCTGCAGTCCGTCTTCGGGATCGTCGGCATCGGCCTGGCGATCCTGCTGATCGTCGTCGCGGGCAACCCCAGCGCGGGCGGCGCCTTCCCGCTGCCGATGCTGCCGCCGTTCTGGAAGGCGATCGGCCCGGCCCTGCCCCCGGGCGCGGGCACCTGGGCGGCGCGCTCGATCGCGTACTTCAAGGGCAACGACATGACCGCGTCGATGCTGGTGCTCTCCGCCTGGGCGGTGGTCGGCTCGGCCGTCACCCTGGCGATGTCCGCACTGAAGCGGCAGCCGGCGGCGGAGCAGACCGCCGGAGCACCCTCGGGCGCGTAGGCGCCCCCGGGCACATGAGTGCCCCCGGCGCGTCCGCCGGGGGCACTCACCCATGTGCGTGGGATCAGAAGACGTTCACGCCGTACGCGCTCAGCGCCTCCGTCACGGGCTGGAAGAAGGTGGTGCCGCCCGAGGAGCAGTTGCCGCTGCCGCCCGAGGTGAGGCCGATGGCGCGGCTGCCGGAGTAGAGCGGGCCGCCGGAGTCGCCCGGCTCGGCGCACACGTTGGTGCGGATCATGCCGTAGACGATGTCGCCGCCGCCGTAGTTCACCGTGGCGTTGAGGCCGGTGACCGAGCCGCTGTGGATGCCGGTGGTGGAGCCGCGGCGGGTGACGGACATGCCGACGGTGGCGTTGGCCGCGCTGGTGATGTCGACGCTGCCGACCGTGCCGGACTTGGTCACCGTGCTGTTGGTGTAGCGCACGATGCCGTAGTCGTTGGTCGGGAAGCTCGACCCGGCCGTGCTGCCGAGCACGGTGCTGTGGGAGGAGTTGGACCACCAGGTGCCCGCGCCGTCGGTGCAGTGACCGGCGGTGAGGAAGTAGTAGTTGCCGGCGCTGTCCTTGACGTTGAAGCCGAGCGAGCAGCGCCAGCTGCTCGCGTAGATGGCGTCGCCGCCGGAGATCAGCTTCCTGAAGGTGCCGTTGGTGCGCTCGATGCGCAGGGCTCCGGCGTTGGCGCCGGCCTGGCGCTTGATCTTGGCGATCTCCGCCTGGGAGACGGTGGAGTCGACGGTGACGACCATCTTGTTGGTCGCCGGGTCGAGGTTCCAGGCGGTGCCCGGCACGTCGGCGGCGAGCACGGCGTCGCCCGCGGCCGAGAGCTGGGAGGCGCTGAAGGTGCCGGCCGACGCGGCGGAGTCGGCGCTGGCGGCGGGAACGGCGATCGCCGCCGCGGCGACCAGACCGGTCGCGACGGCGAGCAGCCGGATCGTTCTCGTGGGGGTGGTGCGCGTGGTCCTCACTTCTCGTTCCTCCAGAGGGGAATCGGGGGTCCGCCGTGGGGTGACGGGCCCGTGAGGCGCGGCCTTGGGGGGCCTGCGCTGTGGGGGAGTCTCGGGCTGCGCGACTTCGGGCCGCAAGGGCGGCTTTCGGCCGTGCAGCCTTCAACCAACCATCCGGGAAAGGGAGTTGCTCAGTACAGGCTGACCTTGTACTTGGCGAGCGCCTCGGGCACCGGCTGGTAGAACGTGGTGCCGCCGGTCGAGCAGTTGCCGCTGCCGCCGGAGGTGATGCCGAGCGCCTTGGTGCCGTCGTAGAGGGCACCGCCCGAGTCGCCGGGCTCGGCGCAGACGTTGGTCTGGATCATGCCGCGCACGGTGCCGCCGCCGGAGTAGTGCACGGTCGCGTCGAGGCCCGTGACGGTGCCGCTGCGGGTGCCGGTGGTGGAGCCGGAGCGCTTGACGGACTCGCCCACGTAGGCGTCGGCCGCGGTGAAGCCGCCGGTGTGGCTGAGCGAGGCGTTGTCGTAGCGGACCAGGGCGTAGTCGTTGCCCGGGAAGCTGGAGCCGACCGTGGGTCCGATCAGCGTGGACTGGGCCGAGTTGGCGTACCAGGTGTTCACGACGTTGCCGCAGTGGCCGGCCGTGAGGAAGTAGTACGTGCTGCCGCTGCGCACGTTGAAGCCGAGCGAACAGCGGTAGCCGTTGCCGTAGATGGCGTCACCGGCGGCGAGCAGCGGCTTGAAGACGCCGGGGGCGCGCTCGACGCGCAGCGCGGCGGCGTCGGCCCCGGCGGCCCGGCGGATCTTGGCGATCCCGGCGTCGGAGACCGTCGAGTCGGCGGTGACGACGACCCGGCCGGCGGCTCTGTCGACGTACCAGGCGGTGCCGCCGACGTCCGCTCCGAGGACGGCGGCGTCGGCACGGGCGAGCGCCTGGGCGCTCGCGGGTCCGGGGGTGGGTGCGGCCTGGGCTCCGGGGAGTCCGAGGGCGGTGGCGGCCGCGACGGCGGCGGCGACGGCGAGCAGGCGGATGCGCGTGGTCCTCACTGTTCTCCTTCGGGGTACGGCGGAGAGGGGCCCGTGGGTGGCGGGCCCATGAGGCACTGTCAGATGACGTGTTCCTGACATGCACCGCGAGCGATACTGGCCTGTCGCACAGGAACGCACAAGACCGCCCGCGCATCCGGTCTACGCGCGGGGACCGGTGATGCGGACGCGTGCGGACGGCGCGGACCCCCGTGGGTCCGCGCCGTCCGCGACCGTCCCTTTCAGGCCTCGATCAGGCCTCGATCAGGCCCCGATCAGGCTCGGTCAGCCCTCGGCGACCCGCCGCTCCCCCGCCGCGATCTCCGTGTCGAGGGTGTTCCCCGGCGGCGGGAAGGGGCAGATGAAATGCGCCGCGAACGCGCACGGCGGCAGCAGCGCCCGGTTGAAGTCCACCGTCACCGAGCCGTCCGCGGCCGGGGCGGCCGGCCGCAGGAAGCGGAAGCGGTAGCTGTCCTTGCCGCTGCTGGTGTCCGCGAACACCGCCCACAGGGAGCCGTCGTCCTCGATCGCGACCTGCAGGCTGTGGTCGGTGCCGTCCAGGTCGAAGACCACCTCACCGGCGAGCCCCAGGCCGCGCTCCTTGCCGTCCGCGTTCTCCACCCGGACGCTGCGCGACTCGGCGTACGGACGGAACACGCCCGGCCGCACCCACTTCTCGTCGTACGGCGTGGCCTCGATGCCCCGGAAGGCGCGCCGCGCCGCCGACTCGGGGTCGAAGTCCCGTACCGCCCACTCGCCCTCGCGGCGCAGCACCACCAGGCGCCGCCCGGCGGACTCGGCCCGCGACTCGTGGATCGGGGCGTGGTCGGCGGCCAGCCGCACCGTGCCGATGAGCGGCGCCCCGTCGACCGTGATCGCGTCCTCGGCGCCCGCGGTGAGGACGACCTCGTCGCCGTCCGCCCGCCACAGCCCCGGAACGGCCGGAATTCGCCCCTCCGGGAAGTCCGAGAGCCAGTAGGTGCCGGTCAGCGAGAGCGGTCCGTACGAGGAGGCGACCGCCGCCGTCCGCTGCTCGTGCCAGTGCTGCCACTCCTGCCGGGGGTCGGCGTCCAGCGCGCCCCTGGCGGTGTCATCCGTGCTCATGGTGGTTCAGCCTTCCACAGGTCGGTCGGGGGGCGGGGGGAACGACGGGCGGTCGCAGCGCCTCCGGCGGGCCGAAGCTCTCGCGGACGGACCGGAATTCGACCATGGAGCTCATCGGGTGCTCCCCTTCGCGTAGTGGCGTCCGGCGGAGTGCGCGGGCGCGGCCTCCCGCAGCAGCGCGAGCGCGGTGCGCGCGGTGCGGTCGTTCTGCGCGAAGGCCACACCGCCGGTACGGGGCCGGGTGAAGGCCCCGCCGGCCCGGGTGGTGGTGTGCGGGCCCAGCGCGAAGCGGCGCGGGTGCGGTCGGCCGTCCCGCCCGAGGAGCCGTCCGTCGCCGGGGTCGACGGCGAGCAGTCCGGCGTCGGTGGCCCGGGCCCCGTCCTCGTACAGGGCGCGCAGCAGCGGGCTCGCGGTGTCCCGCACGGTCGGGTCGGGCAGCCGGGCCTCGACCAGGGCGCGGGCCTCGGTCCACTGCCCCGGCAGGCTGGCGGAGGAGGCCCGGAACACGCCGCGCTCCTCGTCGGCCTCGACGGTGAGTCCGGCGCCGAGGAAGCGCACGATCCCGGCCTCGGACAGCGCGAGCAGCTGCTCCAGGCGCGGCCCGGGCGGGCCGGAGGCGAGGAAGCTGAAGAAGCCGTGCCACCAGTGGCCGGAGTCGCCCGGGTCGGGGAGCCGGGCGAGCTGTCCGTAGACGGAGACCAGCGCGCCGAAGACGGCCAGGTCGGGGCTGTGCGCGGGGTCGTGCCGGCGCTGGAGGTCCTCGGTGACGTACTGGCGGAGCCCGTGCTGCAGGGCCTCGGCCGAGGCGAACCGCACCCCGTCCAGCGGGTGGTCGATCGCCTCCGGGTCGAAGCGGTCGCCCGGGTCGGGCACGGCCGCGGCGACCAGCGCGTCGAGGTCCGCGCCGAGCGGCTCGGCGACCGTGTACGCCTCGGCGAACTCGGCCCAGGGCAGCGCGGTCCGCCCGGGATGCGCGGTGAACAGACGGTGGTAGTGGGCCCAGCCGAGTTCCTTGGCCACGTGCGGCCAGATGTCGCGCCGGAAGTCGGGCGGCCCCGGCCGCTCGCGCAGGGCGGCGACCTCGGCGGGCCCGAAGAAGCGCGGCAGCGGCGGGCGTTCGCCGGCGAGCTCGTAACCGATCTTGGAGTGGTACGGGACGCCCCGGCGCGAGCCGACGTGGAGCACCGGTTCGCGGCCGGACGGCACGTACACGAGGCGTCCGCCGGGCCCCTCCTCGTACCGGCCGCCGCGGCCCTCGGTGAGCAGCACCATGAGGTCGACGAAGGCGAGTCCGAGGCCGCGGACCAGGACCGGTGCTCCGGCGGGCAGCGCGGAGAGGTCGGTGTCGGCGGTGAAGCCGGGCGGCAGGTGGACGAGTCCGTGGCGGGCGGCGAAGGCGGTGAGTTCGCGCTGCCGGGCGTCGGGCCGGGCGTCGAGGTGGCCGAGGGTGAGGACGACGAGGTCGGCGACGAGCGGGGCCGCGTACCCGTCGAGCCAGATCCGCTGCCGCCCGTCGCGCGGCCCGGCGACCCGCAGCGCGGTGGTGGGGTGTTCGTGGACGGTGACGGTCGGCGGGAGGGCGGCACGGGCCTGTCGGTAGGCCCAGCGCAGATAGGCGCCCTGCCGGCGGCGGCTGGGGAAGGCGTCCCCTTCCGTGCCGGCCCAGTCGGCGTGGGTGGGGCCGGGGCGCACCGGCCCGTCGAGGGCGACGGTCTCGTCGGTGAAGACGGTGACGTCCTCGGCCCGGGAGTTCATCCAGAGCAGCGGGGACTGGGCGGTGCGCCAGATCCGGCCGGGGCCGGGCGGGTGCGGGTCGACGAGGTGCAGGTCCAGGGGCCGGTCCCCGTACAGCTCGGGGAGGTTGGCGGCGAGCCGCTCCAGGATGCCGAGGCCGCGCGGTCCGGCGCCGACGATCACCAGGGAGGGACGGTGGACGGCGGTCACCGGGCACCCGCCGTCCCGCGGGCGTAGTGCCGCTCGACGTAGTGCTGGCCGACGCTGAGCACGGAGGTGACCAGGACGTACCAGACGGTGGCGACCAGAAGCAGCGGGATGACCTGGTAGGTGCGGTGATAGACGAGCTGCACCGAGTAGAGCAGGTCCTGCACGGCGATGACGGAGACGATCGAGGTGCCCTTGAGGGTGCCGATCAGCATGTTGCCGGCGGGCGGCACGATGGAGCGCATGGCCTGCGGCAGCACGATCCGGGTGAACCTGCGGCGGCGGCCGAGGCCGAGGGACTGGGCGGCCTCGATCTGGCCGCGGTCGACGGAGAGGATGCCGCCGCGGACCACTTCGGCGGCGTAGGCGGCCTCATGCAGGGTGAGGCCGAGGACGGCGACGGACACCGGGCCGAGCAGGTTGACCGTGTGGACGCCCAGGACGGTCGGGTAGAGGGCGCCGATGTTGAACCAGAACAGCAGCTGGACCAGGATCGGTGTGGACCGGAAGAACCACACATAGGCCCAGCTCACCGCGCGCAGCACGGGGTTGGCGGAGAGCCGCAGGACGGCGAGCAGGGTGCCCAGGGCGAAGCCGGCGGCCATCACGGCGGCGGTGAGCCAGAGGGTGAGGCCGAGGCCGCGCAGCACGGCGGTGGAGGTGAAGTAGGCGCCGACGACGTCCCACTGGAAGGCGCGGTTGGTGACGACGGAGTACAGCCCGAGCGCGCCGAGGACGAGGACGGCGCCGGCGGCGGTCCACTGGCCGGCGCGGCGGGCGGGGACGATGCGGAGCACCGGTTCGGGCGGGGCCGGGGTTTCGGATTCGGTCGGGGTTTTGGCGAGGGTCGCGGACATGCGAAGGCTCCGTGGATGCCAGGACGGCCCGATGGGCCGGAGACGGATCGAACACGGGGTGCGCCTTCACGCGCGGGAACGCCCGGATCGGGCCCCTCAGCCCGGTCCGTGCTCTTCGAGGCTATGCGCTCAACACGCCCTGCTGTCAAGGCTGTCCGGAGTGTGAGCCGTACGTCTCATCGTGGTTGACGGGAAAACGGATGCCTGTTCCACTTGGGCCATGCATCCGCAGCAGTCGCTGGTCACGCGCTCCCACATCGACTTCGGTCGAGTGTGGTCCTCCTCCTGTTGAGCCGACCCCCCTGCTGAGCTCTGCCCGCGTGCTGTTTCCCGTGGCGCCTTCACCCGCGGTCACGCCGTCGTGCGTGCCCGGATTCTCCCCTCCCCTCGCCTTCCCCCGCCTTCCCTCGCCTTCCCTCGCGCTGCCCAGCCTCTGGACCTGGAGACCCCGAGACCATGAGCACCTCGCACACCCGACGCCATGCCGTCGCCTTCGCACTGATCACCGCCGCCGCGCTCGCGCTCACCGCCTGCGGCTCCGGAACCCCGGCCACCACCGCACCGGCCGGCGCGGCCCACGCATCGGCGCTGCCGACCGAGGACGTGGTGGCGGGGGTACGGAAGAACGAGGCAGCCGCGCGGCTGCTGCCCGCCGACGTGCGGCAGCGGGGCGGCTTCACGCTCGCCGTCTCCGTCGGCAGCCCGCCCAGCTCGGCCTATCTGCCCGACGGACGCACGGTCGTCGGCCTGGACACCGACTTCGCCGACGCCGTCGCCAAGGCGCTCGGCCTGGCGGTGAAGCGTGAGGTGGCCGGCTTCGAGGCGATCCTGCCGGCGCTCGGCAGCGGCAAGTACGACGTGGGCACGGGCAACTTCGGCGTCACCGAGGAGCGCCGCAAGACCCTCGACTTCGTGACGTACGTCAACGACGGCCAGGGCTTCGCGGCCCGCGCCGACAGCGGCCTCGCGGCGGTGACCGACCTCGTCCAGCTGTGCGGCCTGAAGGTCGCCACCGGCGCCGGCACCACCTTCGAACGCACCCTGGAGCAGAACAAGGGGCGCTGCGCGGCGGCCGGGAAACCGGCGTACGAGGTGAACGTGTACAGCGAGCCGGGCGCGGTGTGGATGTCGCTCCAGCAGGGCCGCAGCGATGTGGTGATGAGCACCATCAACGGCATCCGCTACGCGGTGACGCAGCAGCCGGGCACGAAGTTCCTCAACGAGTACCGGCGGCTCGACGTCGGCTTCGCCTTCGCCAAGGGCACCCCGCTGGCGCCCGCCTTCCGGGCCGCGGTGAACGGCCTGAAGGCGGACGGGACGTACGACCGGATCCTGCGGAAGTGGGGCGTGACGGCCTCCGGCATCCCGGAGTCGCGGATCTCGCCGCCGGAGATCCCGGCCCCGAAGAAGTAGCCGGGGCCGAGGGCCGCCGGGACCGAAGGGTTCCGGCGACGCGTCAGCAGTCGCAGCCGCAGTCGCACCCGTCACAGCAACAGCCGTCACCGCAGCAGTCGCCGCAGTCCGAGCAGTTGCTGCAGCAGTCGCAGCAGTCACAGGGGTCGTTGCACAGGCCCTCGCGGCGCTGCCGGCTCCACGGGTCCTCGTAGCTGCCGCAGCACATCTGGCAGGTGCAGGCCAGGCCGAGCCAGACGGCGCAGCCGGCGAGCGTGCCGCGGCGGTTCGGCGGCTCCGGCGGCAGCGGGGCGCCGGGCCCGCCCGGGCCGGGGTGCCAGGGTCCGGCGCCGGGGTCGGCGTACGGATTGCCGGGCACCGGCACGTGCGGCTGCCCCGGTCCGGGGGTGCCGTGCGCGCCCTGCGCGCCGTGCGTCGCACAGCCGGCGCCCGTCGTGGCGAAGGCCCGGTCGACGGAGACCCGCAGCTCATGGGCGAGGAGCACATGGGCGAGGTGCCCGTCGGCGAACTCGGCGTCCTTCAGGGCGAGCCGGATGCCGTGCAGGGCGTCGTCGGCGAGCCGGCGGGCCTCCTCTCGGGAGGTGCCGGTCGCGGTGAGCGGGTTCCAGGCGCCGGCGGCGTCGTCGGCGGTCTGGTCCTCGACGGCGTCCAGGAGGTGGGCGAGCCGCCCGAAGAGCCGGCCGGCCTCGGCGAGCGGTTCGGCGTTGCCGGGGCGCCCGGCGAGCACCGCGGTGTGCGCGAAGGCGGCCGCGGTCGCGGTCTCGGTCGGTTCGGTGACCGTGAGCAGCGGGGTGCCGGGCCCGGCGAGGGCCTCGAGTCCGGTCTGCCGGTCGACCGCGTCGACCAGGACGGCGGTGTCGAAGCCGAGCTCGCGGCCGGTGCGGGCGCCGGCCCGGTCCCAGGAGCGGGCGACCCGGCGGGCCGCGGCGGCGACCGGGCGGCGGGCCAGCAGCCCGTCCCGGTCGGCGACATGGTCGCGGATCTTCGCGGAGGCGAGCACCAGGGAGACGGCGGCGGCGAGCCGGGCGCCCTCGCCGCGGGCGACGGGCGCGGTCCGCATGGCGCGCAGCGGGCAGGGGCCCGCGGTGCGCCGGCCGGCCTCGGTGCGCCCGGCCTGAGCCTCCGTCAGCACCGAGACGATCAGGCCGTCGTAGTTGGTGACCACCCGGGCGAACTGACCGTGGTCGGCCCGGAGTGCCAGGCAGAGGCCGCAGAGATGGGCCATCCACTCGGTCTTCAGATGCTCGGTGAGACGGTGCGCGCAGGGCCTGACGATTCCGAACAAGACACTCCCCCGTGGACCGGCGCGGAGCTCCGCGCGACTGCGTCGGGCATCGTACCCAGCGGTTCCGTTCACCCGTACGCCCCGGTCGTCACCCTTCCGGCCCGACGTTCATATTTTTAGTTGCCCGGCTCGATCCGACCCTCCGTCAGCCCCCGCAAACCGCAAGATCCCTGACGAATCGCCAGATTTCGACCCTCACGTTCTGCACCAGTACCGTCACGAATCCCCTGCGCGCCGACTATCCACTTGGCGCGCGATCCGCATCATGGACGACGATAGGGATTGCGGAACCACGAGTGACCGCGCGAAAGGAGGCGTCCATGGGATCGGTGCGCAAGGCCAGTGCCTGGCTGGGACTCGTCGAGGACAACGACGAGCGTTACTACGACGACGAGTACGCCGACGGTGCCGAGAGCAACGACGCCTGGGTGACGGACCCGCGGGTGCGGGTGGCGAGCGACACGGCGCAGGACCACGGCCGTCGGATCGCGACCGTCTCCCCGGACGGGTTCCGGGACGCCCGGGGCATCGGCGAGCTGTTCCGGGACGGCGTCCCGGTGATCGTGAACCTGACCGCGATGGAGCCGAACGACGCCAAGCGCGTGGTCGACTTCGCCGCCGGTCTCGCCTTCGGTCTGCGCGGCTCGATCGAGCGCGTGGCGACCCGGGTCTTCCTGCTGACCCCGGCCGACACGGAGATCGTCAGCGGCGAGTCCGGCGGCCGTTCGCAGGGCGGCTTCTTCAACCAGTCCTGACCGGCCGCACGACTCTCCGGTCGGTCAGTGGCTCGGCGTCGCCGAGCCGGCCGGTTCGGTCCGGCCCCGCGTGGCGGGGACCCGTACGGCATCCGCGGCCCCGCCCCCCGTCCGCGGCTCACCGTCCGGTCCCGGCAGCGTCCGGGCCGGCACCACCCCGGCGTCCACGCCGGCCCTGACGTCCACGGCGTCCACCGCGTCCGCGAGGCGCGGGTCGACCGCCGGGCACTCCATCACCCGCGGCAGGCGCACCGCCATCAGCGCGCCGGTCAGGAGCAGCCCGGCGCTCACGAACAGCGTCACGTGCAGTCCGTTCACGAAGGCGTGCCGGGCCGCGTGGTGCAGCGCGTCACCGGCCGCGCCGCCGAGCCGGGCGGCGACCTGATAGGCCTCGCCGAGCGAATTGGTGGCGGCCTTCCCCGCGCCGTCCGGCACGCCCGGCACCCCGCTCAGACCGGGCGCGTACGCCGCGTTCATCACGCTGCCGAGGAGTGCGGTGCCCATGCCGGCGCCGAGCTGGTACGAGGTCTCGCCGATCGCCGCCGCCCCGCCCGCGCTCTCGGGCGGGGCCTCGCTGAGCATCGACTCGTACGCCGAGAAGAGCGTGGTCTGCAGGCCGAAGCCGAGCAGTATGAAGCCCACGGTGAGCAGCAGCGGCCGGTCGTGCTGGCCCATGAGGACCAGCAGCAGCACCGCGCCGGCGGTGAGCAGGAAGCCCCAGCAGACCATCCGGCGCGGGCCGAGCCGGCGCAGGGTGTACGAGCCGGTGGCGCCGGCCGCCATCGCGGCGAAGGTCAGCGGGAGCAGCCGGAGGCCGGTCTCGACGGGGCTGAGGCCGAGGATCAGCTGGAGGTACTGGACGGCGATCAGCTGGAGGCCGACCAGGGCCAGCATGGCGAGCACCACACAGCCCACCGAGGTGGTGAAGGCCGGCCGGGCGAACAGCTTCATGTCGATCAGCGGGTACGGGCGCCGCCGCTGGCGCCGTACGAAGAGGACGAGCAGCGCGGCGCCGAGCAGCAGCGGGCCGAGGGTGCCGAGGGCGAGCGGCGGGTCGCCGGCGCCGAGCCGCTTCACGCCGAGGACCACGCCGAGCACACCGGCGGCGGCCATCAGCGCGCCGAGCACGTCCCAGGGCCCGTCGGTCTCGCCGCGGGACTCGGGCAGCAGCAGCCGGCCGAGCGGCAGCATCAGCGCCATCAGCGGGATGTTCACGAGGAAGACCGAGCCCCACCAGAAGTGCTCGACGAGGAAGCCGCCGAGCACCGGCCCGGTGGCGGCGCCGATGGCGGCGGTGGCCGTCCAGATGCCGATGGCGGTGGCCCGCTCGCGCCGGTCGGGGAAGACGGCGCGGAGGATCGAGAGCGTGGCGGGCATGATCATCGCGCCGCCGACGCCGAGCAGGGCGCGGGCGCCGATCAGCACCTCGGGCGCGGTGGCGAGCGCGGCGATCGCGGAGGCGAGGCCGAACAGCCCGTAACCGAGCAGCAGCACCCGTCTCCGGCCGACCCGGTCACCCAGGGTGCCGAAGAGGATCAGGAGCGAGGCGCAGATCAGCGGATAGGCGTCGACGATCCACAGCAGCGCGGTGGAGCTGGGGTGCAGGTCCTCGGTGAGGGAGGGGACGGCGACGTGCAGCACGGTCGAGTCGAGCGCGACCAGCAGCAGACTGACGCAGAGGACGACGAGGACGACCCAGCGGTTGGCACCACCGCCGGCGGTGCGGAGACGTGCTCCGGCCGTGTTCGTCCGCGCCATGTACGTACCTCCCAGTGAAGCCCTCGCGCTCGGCGGGCACCGGCCGGGGAGCGGCCCCGGGACGGCCCGGCATCGACGGGCGAGTGAGCCGTCAGCGTACGCGAGTTCAAGGCCCGAGCGCGTGGTGCAGCTCTCACCCCGGCGGGCCGCGCGGTGTGGCGTACGCCACTCCGGCCGGCCCGCCGGCCCGTCCTCGACCGGGCCGAATTCCGTCCGGCGGGCCCTTCGGGGAATTCTTCCGGGGCCTCGAACAGGGTTACCGGAAAAACGGTCCGGCAATAGGGCCGGAGGTCATCGGATTTTCCGACGGGTGACGGGAACAAACGCCCGGCTGAGAGCAACTCCACATCACATCGTCATCACGAAGGCACCGGAACGACCAAGGTCGCTACTCACTCCCTGTAACGTCGATTGGGTGCGTACCGACATCTTTGCCCGGCTGGACCGGGAGCCGGAACCGCCGAAGATAGAGGTCCCGCGGATGACCCGCACGCGTCTCGCCCTCTTCGGCGGGACGCTGGCGTTCTATCTGGCCATCGTCGTCGCCGTACTGCTGTCGACCTGGCTGGTCACCCTCGACTGGAAGATCATGCTCTTCCGCCCCTACCAGCAGTGGCAGGGGCTGCACGCCTTCCTCGACTACTACGTCGTCCTCGGCCAGCGCGGCCCCACGGCCGTCATGGTGGCGGCGTGGCTGGGCTGGCGCTCCTGGCGCCAGCACACGCTGCGACCGCTGCTCTGCCTCGGCGCCGCGCTGCTGTTGCTGAACGCGACCGTCGGCGCGGTCAAACTCGGACTCGGCCGGCTCGGCCCCCACTACGCGACGCAGGTCGGCTCCGCCGAGCTCTTCGCGGGCGGCGACATATTCCCGTCCGGGCACACCGCCAACGCGGTCGTGACCTGGGGCATCCTGGCCTATCTGGCGACCACGCCGAGGGCCCGCCGCTATCTCTCCGCCCTTTCGGCGGTGGTCGCGCTCGGCGTCGGCCTCACCACCGTGTACCTGGGGACGCACTGGCTGAGCGATGTGCTGCTCGGCTGGGCCGCCGGCCTGCTCATCCTGCTCGCGCTGCCCTGGTGCGAGCCGGTCCTGGCGGTGGCGGAGGCCTGGATCCTGGCCCTGCGCGACCGGCTGCGCGAGCAGCTGCGGTCCCGCCGGCGCCTGGTGCCCTCGCTGCCGGTGGCGAGCGGAGGTCCGCTGCCGGGCCTGTTCCCGCAGCGCCCGGCCGGGGCGGAGGAGCCGGTCCGCGAGACCGTCGGGGCCGGCTCGGGCCGCGCCGCGGCCACCCTGGGCGGCGCGCCCCGGGCGGGCCAGCCGCTCGCGGCGCCGCGGGCCCACCAGACGCACCTCCCGGCCCATCACGCGGTGCGCGCGGAGCGGGGCCCGGTCGGTCCGGCCGGCAGCCGCCGCCCGCCGCACTCGCGGCCTGCGACCGGCGGCTGAGCCGCAGCGACGCGCGTACGGGTACACGGCTACGACGAAGGGTCCCGGCCGATCTCCTCGGCCGGGGCCCTTCGTCGTACCCCCCTCACCCGCCTGGTGGCCCCGCGTCCTCAGCCGTGCCAGACGCGGGTGACGACCCCGCCCTCGACCTCGAAGTTGATGCGCCCCTCCAGGTACTCCATGGTGATGATCGAGCCCGGCGGAAGCGCGCGGACGACGCGGTGACCGCGGATCCTGGCCAGCCGTTCGGCCTCCTCCTCGGTGAGCCCCAGATACGTTTCGTCGGCGTGGTCGGGTGTGTGTTCGGGTGTCATACAGCTCACGTTAGTACCCCGCCGGTCACGCTTGTGTCACAGCTTCTCGACATAAGTTTGGCGAGACCGCGCTGATCCGCGACGGCGGTTTCCAGCCGTTTCCCGGGTAATTCCCGACCGGATCCGGAGCTCTCCCCCGAGCGCCGCGCACGCGTCCGGAAAGCGCTTCCCGAATTCCGTACACCTGTCCCCCGTCCGGTAATTCGGCCGAGGTCCGGACCGCGCCCCGGCCGGACCGGGCCGCCCGTGCGGCATTCACGTTTTCCCTACATGCCGTCCACACCGTCCGCCGACCGGACGACCCGCCGGTCCGCCTCCCCCGCTGCCCGCCCGGCCGGGGCCATCATCCGGGGATGGGTACCGAGATCGAGACCGCGGCCGTCGAGGAACCACCGCGGCACCGGCACGGCCGGGTGCTGATCGACTGGGTCACCACGACCGACCACAAGAAGATCGGCCACCTCTATCTGGTGACCTCGTTCCTCTTCTTCCTGTTCGCCGGGGTCCTGGCGATGCTGATGCGGGCCGAGCTGGCCCGGCCGGGGCTCCAGCTGGTGAGCAATCTGGAGTACAACCAGGCCTTCACCCTGCACGGCACGATCATGCTGCTGCTCTTCGCGACGCCCACCTTCGCCGGGTTCGCGAACGAGCTGGTGCCGCTGCAGATCGGCTCCCCCGACGTGGCCTTCCCGCGGCTCAACATGTTCTCGTACTGGCTGTTCCTCTTCGGCGGCCTGATGGTGGCCGGCTCCTTCCTCACCCCGGACGGGCCCCCCGCCTTCGGCTGGACCGCGTACGCCCCGCTGAACAGCCTGCTGCGGGCCCCCGGCGTCGGCGTCGACCTGTGGATCGTCGGACTCGCCTTCTCCGGCTTCGGCACCATCCTCACCTCGGTGAACTTCCTGGCGACGATCATCGGGATGCGGGCCCCGGGCATGACGATGTTCCGGATGCCGATCTTCACCTGGAACGTGCTCTTCACCACGATCCTGGTCCTGATGGCCTTCCCGGTGCTCGCGGCGGCCCTGCTCGTCCTGGAGTCCGACCGGCGGCTGGGCTCGGTGGTCTTCCAGCCGCAGAACGGCGGGGCGCTGCTGTGGCAGCACCTGTTCTGGTTCTTCGGGCACCCCGAGGTCTACATCATCGCGCTGCCGTTCTTCGGCATCGTCAGCGAGATCATCCCGGTCTTCGCCCGCAAGCCGATCTTCGGCTACGTGACCCTGGTCGCCGCCACCATGGCGATCACCGGCCTGTCGGTGGTGGTGTGGGCGCACCACATGTTCGTGACCGGGGCGGTGCTGCTGCCCTTCTTCTCGATGCTGTCCTTCCTCATCGCCGTGCCGACCGGGGTGAAGTTCTTCAACTGGACGGGCACGATGCTGAACGGCTCGCTGTCCTTCGAGACGCCGATGCTGTGGTCGGTCGGCTTCCTGGTGTCCTTCCTGTTCGGCGGGCTGACCGGGGTGATCCTGGCCTCGCCGCCGATGGACTTCCAGGTCACCGACTCGTACTTCGTGGTGGCCCACTTCCACTACACGGTCTTCGGCACGGTCGCCTTCGCGACCTTCGCCGGCTTCTACTTCTGGTGGCCCAAGTTCACCGGGCGGATGCTGGACGAACGGCTCGGCAAGATCCACTTCTGGACGCTGTTCGTCGGCTTCCACACCACCTTCCTCGTCCAGCACTGGCTGGGCGCGGAGGGCATGCCGCGGCGGTACGCCGACTATCTGTACGCCGACGGCTTCACCGCGCTCAACACGGTGTCGACGATCGGCGCCTTCCTGCTCGGCATCTCCACGCTGCCCTTCCTGTACAACGTGTGGCACACCTGGCGGTACGGCGAGAAGGTCGAGACGGACGACCCGTGGGGCTACGGCCGCTCCCTGGAGTGGGCGACCTCCTGCCCGCCGCCGCGGCACAACTTCGACTCGGTGCCGCGGATCCGTTCCGAGTCGCCCGCGTTCGACCTGCACCACCCCGAGTTCGCGGCCCACGAGCGGATGCGGCTCACGGGCCGGTCGCCGGCGGGGCGGGGGCCGGCCGGTCGGGGGCCGGCCGGTCCAGGGCCCGGGACAGACGGTCCCTGAGCGTCCGCACCCGCTCGGCCGGCTCGGGCGGGGCGGCACCCTGCGTCGCGTCAGCGGAAGCGGCGCACCAAGGCCCCCGCCTTCGCCTTCGCCGCGTACACCGTGTCGATCGCCGTGCCGACCGTGCGGTGGACGGCGGACCGCAGTGGGCCGTGGGTGCGGGGGCGGGTGGTGGCGGAGGTGGCGAGGGTGGACCAGATCGTCTCGTGGGTGACGGCGGTACGGGCCGGGTCGAAGCGTTCGGAGGCGGCGAGGGCCGCCTTCGCGGCGCGGGCGCGGGCGTCGTCGTCGTTGATCAGGGCGAGCAGCGCGGCGGCCACCGCCGCCGTGTCGTCGACCGGGACGAGCCGGCCGTCCACGCCGTCCTCGATGATCTCGCCGGGGCCGTGCGGGCAGTCGGTGGAGACCACCGGCAGTCCGCAGCGCATCGCCTCGACGATGGTCATCCCGAAGGACTCGCGGCGCGAGGTGACGGCGGCGAGCGAGCCCTTGGCCCACTCCGGCTCCATGGGGTGGGCGGTGCCCATGAGGAAGACGTGCTCGCCGAGCCCGAGCCGGTCGATCTGCCGGGCCAGGGCCTTCTTCAGGTTGTCGGCGGCGTCGCCGGTGCCGTAGATCCGCAGCTTCCAGTCGGGCCGGGCGGCGGCCACGTCCGCGAAGGCGTCGATCAGCAGGTCGTACCGCTTGACCGGGGTGAGCCGGCCGGCCGCGACGACGACCTTCGCGGCGGGGTCGGCGGGCGGCACGGTCGGCGCGGGCACGCTGTTGGGCACCGCGTCGATCCGTACGCCGGGCAGCGCGAGCGCCCGGTAGGCGCGGGCGTCGGCCTCGGTGACGGTGGTGACGGCGTCCAGGAGCGCGTACTCGTGGCGGATGTCGCGCCGCAGCCGGTACGCGTGCCCGTCCAGGGTCAGATGCTCCTGGCCGACGAGGACCGGGCCGCGCGGGGCCTGCCGGGCGAGCTGGACGTTGAGCCCGGGGCGGGTGGCGATCACCACGTCCGCCTCGACGGAGGCCAGATGCGCGCCGATCCGCGCGTCGGTGAGCGCGCTGTACTGCTTCCAGCGCCCGTCGCCGCGCGGGAACACCCGGGCGGGGCGGTGGAAGTCGGGGTGCTCCCCGTCGTAGCCCGGGCTCTTCTTGCGCAGGTCGACGAGGTGACGCAGGGTCACCCCGGCCGGGACCCCGAGGATCGGCTCGTCGCGGTGGCGGAACACCGAGACGATCTCCACCTCGTGGCGGTCCGCCAGTTCCGCGGCGAGCGTGAAGGTCGCCCGGATGGTGCCGCCGATGTGGTAGCCGTTGTGGAGCAGGAAAGAGATGCGCATCGTGCCGCCGGTTCCCCCCGGTCAGGTGGTGCGTGGTCGGGGGTGACTGTACTGCCCCGACCGACCGTGGTTCACGGCCGGTTGTTCATGGCTGGCTGTCACGGCCGGTATCCGAGCTGGGGGACGGTGGCACAGTTCGTGTTCATGTCGCCCTGTTCAACCCAGCCGCGGCCGTCGCGCCAACGGGCCACGGACAGACAGGTGTCACGGGACTTCGGCGGCTCGGCGAGGTGCTCGAAGCGGACGGGCAGGAGCAACCCGCGGGCGGTGTACGGCTCCGCCCGGTTGAGGTAGCGCTCGACGCAGGCCCGGGTCGGCCCGCCTGCCTCGCCGAGGCAGGACTTCGCGGCGTCCGTGAACCACATGGCCGCCGCCCAGCCCTCCAACTGCCACTGGGAGAGCGCCCGTTGCCCCTGGCCCTGCCCCTGCCGTCGCATGGCGTCGCGGAACTCCCGTACCGCCGGGAAGTCCTGGTCGTCGTAGTTGCGGCTGGAGCCGGTCGCGTAGAGCACGGACCGGCAGCCCGGCGAGCCCGCGTAGTCGCGCGGCACCGTGGAGGCCCAGTTCTGCACGTTCGTCACCTTGGCGGCGACCCGCACCCCCGAGGCCTGCATCGCCTCGCACAGCCGGGCGTTGCCGTGGGTGTCCATCGCGTCGAAGACGACGTCGACCTGCTGCGCCCGCAGATCGGCCGCCACCGCACGGAAGTTGGGCAGCACGAAGTCGACCTGCTCGTCGACCACCCGGTAGCCCTCGGCGCGCAGTCCGTCGGCGATCAGCCGGGCGTACGCGGCGGAGGCGGCCTGGTTGTAGGAGACGACGGCGGCGGTGCGGGCGCCGAGATGGGCCTTGAACCAGCGGTAGACCTCGGTCCCGCCGTACAGCACGCCGTTCCAGCCGGGCGCCTTGCCGGTGCGCGGGGCGGAGCTGCCGTAGATCCCGTAGAGGTGGGGGTACGTGTCGTAGGCGGGGGTGAGCGGCTGCCCGCCGATGTCGGGGACGCCGGCCGCGGAGACCCGGGGGGCGCCCGCGTAGTCGAGGGCGGTGGTGGCGACCAGGGCGAAGACCTTGCGTTCGTCGACGAGCCGGTGCACGCAGGCGTTGTTGCCGACGCCGCTGCCGCCGTCGTCGCAGGTCAGCACCTCGATCCGGCGTCCGTCGAGGCCGCCGCGGGCGTTCAGGGCGGCGAAGTAGGCGAGGGCGCCGTCGCGCGGGCCGGTGAAGGCCTCGCCGCCGACCGGGCTGGTGGCGCTGGTGATGATGCCGATGCGGAGCGGCTCACCGCCGGAGGGGTTGGCGGTGGGCCGCGTCTCGAAGGCGCGCTCCGGGAGCCGGCTGCCGCAGCCCGCGACGAACGCGGTGACCGCGGCGAGCAGTCCGGCGAGGAGCAGCACCAGGGGCTGCGCCAGGGCCGGCTCAGCAGCCCGGAACGGTCGCACCACTGACCTGGACCAGGCCGCAGAGCGTCTGCACGGAGACCTTCCAGGTGTCGTTCTGGAGCACGGAGGTGCCCTTGGCGTCGGGCAGCGCGGTGTTGCCCGCGACGAGCAGGTCGTAGGTGACGTTCGCGCCGGTGGGCGAGGTGAAGTCGATCTCCTTGACCTTCACGGAGGTCTGGGCGGCGTTCTTGTCGCCGGCGAAGGCGCCGAGGACCGGTGCCATGGCCTCGCCGTTCTCCAGGAGCTTGATCCGCTCGGCGGTCGGCGTCTTCGGGTCGAAGAAGGCGGTGAAGTTCTCGGTGATCTCCGCCTTGGCGGCGGCGGGGTCCAGTGGCTGGTCCGTCATGGCGGGTGAGGTGGTCGGCGTGACCTGGTTCGAGGAACCGTTGTCGTCCGAGCAGCCCGAGACGACCGGCGCGAGGACGAGTACCGCCGCGGCGCCGAAGGCCGCCGCGCGTCGCTTGAGGAGCATCTGGCTCACCACCCTGTCGATTCCAGGGTGGGCCGATCCCGGGCATAGCGCAAGGAAGAGAATTAAAGAGAACATAAAGGGTGAGGTGGCCCGATCGGGGCCGTCCAGGAGGAGGTTTCCGTGCCGTCCGTGCCGTCGGTGCCGTCGGTTCCTCGCCCGCTGTCGCGGCTCCTGTGGTGGGGCGGGCTCGTGGCGGCCGCCGGCGGGGCGGTGCTGTGTGTCGTCGGCTGGTACGGGATCTCCGGCGAGCGCTTCGCCGAACGCCAGCTGCCCTATCTGGCCTCCTGCACCGTGCCCGGGGCGGCGCTGATCGTCGCCGGCGCGGTGCTGCTCGTCGGGGCGGCGCTGCTCGCGCCGGCGTCGGGGCCGGGGCCGGGCGGGCCCGGGGAGCACGCCGCGGAGGGGACGGAGGAGGAGCCGCCGGCCGCGTCCTCGGCCGCGCCCTCGTCGGAGGAGCCGCCGCTGCGGGTCCCCGGCGGGACGCTCGCGCACCGCCCGGACTGCCCCCTGGTGGCGGGCCGCCCCGAGGCGGAACCCGTGGGGGACGCCGACCTCGACCCGTGCCCGGTGTGTGAGCCGTGGCCTCGCTGACGTACGACCTCACGCTCGCCGGCCTCGCCGTCGGCAGCGCGGCGGCGCTCACCGGCATCGGTCTGATCGTCACCTACCGGGCCACCGGCGTGCTGAACCTGGCGCACGGCGCGATCGCGATGGTCTGCGCGTACGTGCTGCGCCAGCTGGTGGTGGTCTGGCACTGGCCGCTGCCGCTCGGAGCGCTCGTGACGCTGCTCGTGGTGGCGCCGGGCCTCGGGCTCGTCCTGGACCGGCTGGTGTTCCGACCGCTCGCGGTGGCCGGTGCGGGCCCGGCGCAGACCCTGGTGGCCTCGATCGGCGTGTTCGTGCTGCTGGTCGGCGCGGCGGCGCTGGTGTGGGGCGACGGGGCCCGTGACGACGCGCCGGTGCTGCTCGGCGACGACCCGTGGGCGCAGCTCGCGGCGGCGGTGGCGCTGGCCTGCATGGTGGGCGCGGTGACCCGGTGGACGCGGTTCGGGCGGGAGCTGCGGGCGGTGGTCGACAACCGGCCGCTCGCCGTCCTCTCCGGCATCCCCGCGGACCGGGTGGCGGCGGCGGGCTGGGCCTTCGGCTCCTTCACGGCCGGGCTGACGGGCGTGCTCCTCGCGCCGTACGTGCGCCTCGACCCGTACGGGATGCCGCTGCTGGTCGTCGAGGTCATCGCGGTCGCGGTGGTGGCCCGGATGCGGAGCCTGCCGGTGGCGGTGCTGACCGCGCTCGCGCTCGGCGTGGCGCAGGCCCAGCTCACCCGGCTGCACCCCGGGGGCGTGGCGGGCGAACTGCTCCAGGCCGCCGGGGCGAACCTGTTCGTGATCGCGCTGCTCGTCGCCGCCCTCGTGCTGCCGGGCGTCGGCGACACGGACGCGCTGCCGCCGCCCCGGGCCGCGCCCCGGGTGCCGGTGCCGGTGTGGCTGGTGACCGCGGTGCTGCTCCTGCTGCCGCTGGGCTTCGCGGGCGAGGACCTGACGACCGCCGTGCAGGTCCCGGCGCTCGCGGTGATCCTGCTCTCGCTGGTCGTGGTGGCCGGCCGGGGCGGCCAGATCGCCCTGGGCCAGGCCGCGTACGCGGGCCTCGGCGCGCTCTTCACCGCCCTGCTCGCGGCGGCGGGCCTGCCGGAGCTCGTCGCCCTCGGCGTGGCCGTCCTGTGCGTGGCGCCGCTCGGCCTGCTGACCGGGTGGCCCGCGATCCGCCGCCACGGGCTCGCGCTCGCCCTGGCGACGCTGGCCGTCGGGGTGGCGGTGAGCCGTTTCGTCTTCGCCCAGCCGTACGCCACGGCCGGCGTCACCGTCTCCCGCCCGGCCGGCTTCTCCCACGACCGCGCCTACTACGTCCTGGAGCTGCTGCTCCTCGCCGGCTGTCTGCTCCTGGTCGCCGCCCTGCGCCGCGGCCGCACCGGCCGCGCGCTCGCCGCCCTGCGCGACCACGAACCGGGCGCGGAGGCCGCCGGCGTCCCCGTCGCCGCCCTCAAACTCCTCGCCTTCACCCTCGGCTCCGCCCTCGCCGCCCTCGGCGGCGCCCTCCTCGCCATGTCCGTCCGCGCCTTCGACCCCGACGCCTTCGACCCGGTCCGCGGCCTCCTCTGGTTCGCCGCCGTCCTCACCCTCGGCGCCGACACCCTCCTCGCCCCCCTCCTCGCCGCCACCCTCCTCGTCACCCTGGACGCCGGCACCCACGCGGGCGTCGCGGTGGCCCTGATCGGCCTCCTCGCGGCCCTGACGGGGCGGGTGCCGCCGCTGCTGCCGTGGCTGCTGCGGGCAGGGAGAGTGAGCGAGCAGGCGGCAGCTCGGGGGTCCGCGCCCGCGCCCGGAAGCCGGGCGGCCCGGAGCAGGGCGGTCGGTACGGGCCACGGGCCGGACCGGACCCCGGCGGTGCCGCGGGCCGGGGCCAGCGGGCTCTCGGGGCGCCCGGACGGCCCCGTCGCCGGCGCCGGCGACGCAGCGCCCCCCAGCCGCCGCTCCCGAGGCGCGGCGCGGCTGGTCGCCGAAGGGGTGCGGCTCGTGCATCACGGGGGGACGGTCGCGTTGGACGGGGTGGACATCGCGGTGCCGGTGGGGGCGGTGACCGCCGTCGTGGGGGTGAACGGGGCCGGGAAGAGCACGTTGTTCGACTGTCTGGCGGGGGCCGTGCGGCCGACGGCGGGGCGGGTGGTGCTCGACGGGGTGGATGTCACCGGGAAGGCGGCGCACGCGCGGCAGCGGCTCGGGGTGGGGCGGACGTTCCAGCAGTTGGCCGTGTTTCCGTCGCTGAGCGTCGAGGAGAACGTACGGGTCGGCGGGCCGGGGGCCGAGCAGGCGCTGCGGCTGTTCGGGCTCGACGGGGCGGTGCGGCACCGGGCGGCGGCCGGGCTGCCGACCGGGACGCTGCGGCGGGTGGAGCTCGCGCGGGCGCTCGCGGGGCGGCCGCACACGCTGCTGCTCGACGAACCGGCCGCCGGGCTCGACGCGGCGGAGGCGGCGGCGCTCGCCCGGATCCTCGCCGCGCTCGCCGCCGACGGCCTC
This sequence comes from Streptomyces sp. SKN60, assembly GCF_026236535.1. Lineage (GTDB taxonomy): Bacteria > Actinomycetota > Actinomycetes > Streptomycetales > Streptomycetaceae > Streptomyces. Next base: position 265,274 of record NZ_JAHTMW010000010.1, read on the forward strand.
GCCGTGCTCGTGGTCGAGCACGACCCGGACCTCGTCGCCGGCATCGCCCGTACCGTCCACACGATGGAAGGCGGCCGCTTCGTATGAGCGTCGAGATCGCCCTGCGCGCCGCCCGGGTCCGCTACGGCCCGCTGGAGGCCCTGCACGGCCTCGACCTGGCGCTGCCCGCCGGCACCGTCACCGTGCTGCTCGGCCGCAACGGCTCCGGCCGGTCCACCGCGCTGCGGGCGCTCGCCGGGACGGTGCCGCTGAGCGGCGGGCGGGTGGAGTGGCGGGGCGCGGACGTGACACGGGTGCCGGCCCATGTCCGGGCGCGCCGCGGGCTGTGCTTCGTACCGGATCTGCGGGCGGTGCACGCGACGCTCACGGTCGCCGAGAACCTGGACCTCGCCGCGCCGGGCCGCCAGGACGACGCCCTCGCCGCGTACCCGGAGCTCGCGCGGCTGCTCGGCCACCGGGCCGCGACGCTGTCGGGCGGCGAGCGCCGCATGCTCGCGCTGGCCCGCGCCGTGTGCTCCGCCGCCCGGGTCGTGCTCGTCGACGAGCCGTCGCTCGGCCTGTCGGCGACGGTGGCCTCCCGTACGTACGAGCTCCTCGCCGCCCTCGCCGGCCCGCCCGCCCGCGCGGCCGTCGTCCTCGCCGAGCAGCGCGTCCCGGCCGGGCTGCCGCCCGGCTCCCTCGCGTACGAACTGCGCCGCGGCTCCCTCGCCGACGCCCGGGAGATCACCTGATCACGGCAGGCGCAGCATGGTGCCGACCATCAGCCGGTTCGGATCCGCGCCGATCACCGAGCGGTTCGCCGCGTACAGCGCCTGCCAGCCGCCCTTGGTCGCGAAGCGGCGGGCGATCGCGCTGAGGGTGTCGCCGCGCTGTACGACATGGGCGCGGCCGCTCAGCCCGTAGCGCTTCGAGCAGACCGGCCAGGCGCCCCAGCCCTGGACGCGCAGCACGGCCTCGGCGACCGTGATCTGCTGCGCGCGGGTGGCGAGGTCGGCGCGCCGGGCGTAGCGGCGGCCGCCGAACTCGTCCCAGGTGGGCTGCCAGAACTGCAGCCCGCCGTAGAAGCCGTTGCCGGTGTTGGCGTGCCAGTCCCCGCTGCTCTCGCAGGCGGCGACGCAGCCCCACGGCCACTGGTCCTTCACACAGGCCTCGACGGGCGTGGGGGCGGCCGCGCCGGCCTCCTCGGCGCGGGCCTGCGCCGGGGAGAGCAGGGCGGTGGCGGCGGCCAGCACGGCGCCGGCCGTCCAATATCGGATCATCGACATCGGGGCAGGCTAGGCAGCGGTCCCGGACGCCGGACCCGTGCCGCGCGGAACAGCGTTCACATGCCACCCGGTCGGCGGCACGGCACCCGCCGGTCCCGGTCAAACAAGTTGTCGGTCCTCAACGCGTGACCCCCGGCGAGTCTTGCCCGTTGAACTCGGCATGAGACGGCCGGGAACCGCCCGGCGTCGCCCGCAACAAGTCCCAGGGAGCCCCCCGTGCCGCGCATGCTCGACGTCAGCGAGGACGTACGCGCCGAGATCGGCGACGAAGAAGCCGACCGGCTGCTCGCCGGCGACAACGCCCCGGGCAGCTACGACTGCACCTCCTGCCGGACTCCGGGCGACTCGGAGCAGGAGCGCACCAGCACCGTGCTGTTCGTCGGCGAGGAGACCGCCGTTCTCGCCTTCGCCCACGCCAGCTGCATCCCGTCCCAGGTCGTCCGGGTCGCCGAGGAGCAGCTGCAGGGCGCCGTCGCCTCCATCACGGCGGCCGACGCCGCCGACTCCCTCGCCGCCGCCAACCCCGAGCAGGCGGTGCTCGGGGTGACCAGCGGCCTGGTGCTCATCGAGGGCGAGCTGCACCCGGCGCTCGTGGTGGAGCCGACCGCGCCGGTCGCCCGTCCCGGTTCGGACGGGCTCACCGACGAGTTCCTGTCGCTCCTCGTCGAGCAGGGCTTCCAGCCGGTCGCCAACGTCAACCAGAAGCCGGCCCCGCTGCCGGGCTGGTCGGTCCTGGTCGCGATGGGCCAGCTGCACTCGGTGCTGCAGCCGGGTCCGGGCGGCGCGGGCCAGGCCGCCTGGTGGCAGGCGCACCAGCCGCTGCAGGTCACCGACGGCTGGCGGGCCGCGGCGAACAAGTCGCACACGGTGCTCGTGTTCGCCGCGCCGGTCGGTTCGATCGGGCAGCAGCCGCGCGAGGACCTGCTGCGCGAGGCCCTGGAGAAGGCCGCGGCCAACGGGCGTCTGGTGGCCGCCGCGATGCCGCTGGCCGGCACGTGACGGAGGACCCGCGACCCGGACGTGGCACCGGGCCACTCGGGCGGCTGGGGCCATGGGGGCCGCTGGAGCCGGTCCGCGGGCCGGAGGCGCCGACCGTGCCGCGCCCGCGGGCGCCGCTTTCCGAGGCGCGCCGCCCGCATCTCGCGGACGGCGGGGTCGTTGGCACCTACGTGCACGCATACGACCCTTCCCGCCAGCAGTACCCGAGCCCGGTCCCGTCAGCGGTGCCGGGCACGGTCCCCAGCCCCGTACCGAGTCCGCTCGCCGGCCCGGTCGCGAGTCCGATCCCGTCGATGCGCCCGACGCAGGACGGTACGGCCGGTTCGACGGGCTTCATGGCGACCGCCACGGGCTTCTCGGCGACTCCGATCTACGACGCCCTGTACTCCGAGTACCGCCGGTCGTTCCGCTCGCTGCCGGGCGACCGCAGCGGCGAGGAGGACCTGGGCTTCCGGGGCTTCGGCACGCATCGGCTGCCCGGGCAGAGCGGCCTGTACGCCCATCAGGGCGGCGGCTGGTCCGCGTACGCGCTGCCGCCGGGCCGGCGGACCGGTCCGTAGCCGTCAGGGCGGGAAACGGCGGGGGGCCGGGGCGATCGTCGCCCCGGCCCCCCGCCGTCATCCGCAGGTCCTACTTCTTCTTGCCGCGCTTCTCGCGCACCCGCACCGAGATGTGGATCGGGGTGCCCTCGAAGCCGAACTCCTCGCGCAGCCGGCGCTCGACGAAGCGGCGGTAGCCGGCCTCCAGGAAGCCGGAGGCGAAGAGCACGAAGCGCGGCGGCTTGGTGCCGGCCTGCGTGCCGAAGAGGATGCGGGGCTGCTTGCCGCCGCGGATCGGGTGCGGGTGGGCCGCGACCAGCTCGCCGAGGAAGGCGTTCAGCCGGCCGGTGGGGACGCGGGTCTCCCAGCCGGCGAGCGCGGTCTCGATGGCCGGGACCAGCTTCTCCATGTGGCGGCCGGTCTTCGCGGAGACGTTGACCCGGGGCGCCCAGGAGACCTGCTGCATCTCGGTCTCGATCTCGCGCTCCAGGTAGTAGCGGCGCTCCTCGTCCAGCTCGTCCCACTTGTTGTAGGCGATGACGATGGCGCGGCCGGACTCGACGGCCATCGTGATGATGCGCTGGTCCTGGACCGAGATGTGGTCGGTGGTGTCGATGAGGATGACGGCCACCTCCGCCTTCTCGACGGCGGCGGCGGTGCGCAGGGAGGCGTAGTAGTCCGCGCCCTCCTGGAGGTGCACCTTCTTGCGGATGCCGGCGGTGTCGACGAACTTCCAGGTGACGCCGCCGAGCTCGATGAGCTCGTCGACCGGGTCGCGGGTGGTGCCGGCCAGCTCGTTGACGACGACCCGCTCCTCGCCGGCCACCTTGTTGAGCAGGGAGGACTTGCCGACGTTCGGACGCCCGATGAGCGCGATGCGGCGCGGGCCTCCGAGGGGGCTGCCGAAGCGCTGCTCGGGGGCCTCGGGGAGGGCCTTGAGGACCTCGTCGAGGAGGTCGCCGGTGCCGCGGCCGTGCAGCGAGGAGACGGGGAACGGCTCGCCGAGGCCGAGGGACCACAGCATGGCGGCGTCGGCCTCGCCGGACTGGCCGTCGACCTTGTTGGCGGCGAGGACGACCGGCTTGCCCGCGCGGCGCAGCAGCTTGACGACGGCCTCGTCGGTGTCGGTGGCGCCGACGGTGGCGTCCACGACGAACAGGCAGGCGTCGGCGGCCTCGATGGCGAACTCGGCCTGGGCGGCGACGGAGGCGTCGATGCCGAGGACGTCCTGCTCCCAGCCGCCGGTGTCGACGATCTTGAAGCGGCGGCCGGCCCACTCGGCCTCGTAGGTGACGCGGTCGCGGGTGACGCCCGGGCGGTCCTCGACGACGGCCTCGCGGCGGCCGATGATCCGGTTCACCAGGGTCGACTTGCCGACATTGGGACGGCCGACGACGGCGAGGACGGGCAGCGGGCCGTGCCCGGCCTCCTCGATCGCGCCCTCGACGTCCTCGGCGTCGAATCCCTCTTCCGCGGCGAGCTCCATGAACTCCGCGTACTCGGCGTCGCCAAGTGCCCCGTGGTCGTGCTGGTCGTTCATGAAGTCCGTTCCTTGATCATTCGTGGTCGGTGGGTCCTCGGCGGCCTTGAGCTCCGTGGCCCACTACTGAGAGTGTCGCTCAGCGCCCGGTGAGGCGCCTGGCGTTTTTGAGGTGGTCGGTGAGGCGTTCCTGGATGCGGAAGGTCGCCTCGTCCAGCGCCTTGCGGGTGCGCCGGCCGCTGCCGTCGCCCGCGTCGAACGGGTCGCCGAAGACGACGTCGACGCGGCTGCGCAGCCGCGGCAGCGCCTTGACCAGGCGTCCGGGCGTGTCGGTGCTGCCCAGGACGGCCACCGGGACGATCGGCGCGCCGCTGCGGACCGCGAAGTAGGCGAGGCCGGCCCGCAGCGAGGCGAAGTCGCCCTCGCCGCGGGTGCCCTCGGGGAAGATCCCGAGGACGCCGCCCTGCTCCAGGACGCCGAGGGCGTTGCCTATCGCGGTGCGGTCGGTCGAGTCGCGGTCGACCTTGAGCTGCCCGATGCCCTCCAGGAAGCTGCCGAGCGGCCCCACGAACGCTTCCTTCTTGATCAGGAAGTGCACGGGGCGCGGGGCGGTGCCCATGAGCATGGGGCCGTCGATGTTGTGCGCGTGGTTGACGGCGAGGATGACGGGGCCGGCCGCCGGGACCCGCCAGGCGCCGAGGACGCGCGGCTTCCAGAAGCCGTACATCAGCCCGATGCCGATGCGCCGGCCGACGGCGGCACCCTTTCCGGAGGGCCGCCCGGTGGGCTGGGTCACTTGGTGCCGGTCCGCTTCTCCTCCACCAGGGTGACGACGCACTCGATGACCTGGTCGAGGGTGAGCTCGGTGGTGTCGACCTCGACGGCGTCGCCGGCCTTGGCGAGCGGGGAGGTCTTGCGGCTGGAGTCGGCCGCGTCCCGCTTGATCAGGGCCTGCCGGGTGGCGGCCACGTCGGCGCCCTTGAGCTCGCCGGAGCGGCGGGCGGCGCGGGCCTCGGGCGAGGCGGTGAGGAAGATCTTGAGGTCGGCGTCGGGCAGCACGGTGGTACCGATGTCCCGGCCCTCGACGACGATGCCGCCCTCGGCGCTCCGGGCGATGGTCCGCTGCAGCTCCGTGATGAGGGCGCGCACCTCGGGGACGGCGCTGACGGCGCTGACCCGGGAGGTGACCTCCTCGGTGCGGATGGGGCCGGAGGCGTCGACGCCGTCCACCGTGATGGTGGGGCGGGCCGGGTCGGTGCCGGAGACGATGACGGGCTTGCCGGCGGCGTCGGCGACCGCTTCGGCGTCGTCGACGTCGATGCCGTTGCTGATCATCCACCAGGTGATGGCCCGGTACTGGGCCCCGGTGTCGAGGTAGCTCAGCCCCAGCTTGGCGGCAACCGCCTTCGAGGTGCTCGACTTGCCCGTGCCGGAGGGGCCGTCGATGGCGACGATCACGGTTTCCACGGTGGGGAACGCCTTCCTGGGTGAGCGTGAGGTCCCGGCGGACGCGCGGGGACCTCCCCCAAGGTTACCGAGTCCCCCGCACCCGTTCGGCCCAATGCCCCGCGGGGCCGCGCGGAGCGGCCCCGGTGGCCCCCCTCAGCTCGTCCGCAGGGCCCAGCCCCGCTCCTTCAGGGCCGTCTCCAGGACCGGGACCGCCGTCGGCTCGACCATGAGCTGGACCAGGCCCGCCTGCTGGCCCGTCGCGTGTTCGATGCGGACGTCCTCGATGTTGACGCCGGCGCGGCCGGCGTCGGCGAAGATGCGGGCGAGTTCGCCGGGGCTGTCGCTGATGAGGACGGCGACCGTCTCGTACGCGGTGGGGGCGGCGCCGTGCTTGCCGGGGACGCGGGCGCGGCCGGCGTTGCCGCGGCGCAGGACGTCCTCGACGCCGGAGGCGCCGGCCCGGCGCTTGGCGTCGTCCTCGGACTCGAGCGAGCGCAGCGCCCGTACCGTCTCGTCGAGGTCGGCGGCGACGCCCGCGAGCACGTCGGCGACCGGCCCGGGGTTGGCGGAGAGGATCTCGACCCACATGCGCGGGTCGGAGGCGGCGATCCGGGTGACGTCGCGGATGCCCTGGCCGCAGAGCCGGACCGCCGTCTCGTCCGCGCTCTCCAGGCGGGCCGCGACCATCGAGGAGACGAGCTGCGGGGTGTGCGAGACGAGGGCGACGGCCCGGTCGTGGGCGTCGGCGTCCATGACGACCGGCACGGCCCGGCACAGCGCGACCAGCTCCAGGGCGAGGTTGAGCACCTCGGTGTCGGTGTCGCGGGTGGGGGTGAGCACCCAGGGCCGGCCCTCGAAGAGGTCGGCGGTGGCGGCGAGCGGGCCGGAGCGCTCCTTGCCGGACATGGGGTGGGTGCCGATGTACGCGGTGAGGTCGAGGCCCAGGTCCTGCAGCTCGCGCTTGGGGCCGCCCTTGACGCTGGCGACGTCGAGGTAGCCGCGGCCGAGGCCGTCCCGGATGGCCGCGGCGAGGGTGCCGGCGACGTGTGCGGGCGGTACGGCGACGATCACGAGGTCGACCGGCCCGGCAGGCGCCTCGTCGGTGCCGGCGCCGAGCGCGGCGGCGGTACGGGCCCGGGCCGGGTCGTGGTCGCGCAGGTGGACGGTGATCCCGCGCCCGGCGAGCGCGAGGGCGGCCGAGGTGCCGATCAGGCCGGTTCCGATGACGAGCGCGGTTCTCACTGGGCGATGTCCTTGCGCAGGGCGGCCGCGGCACCGAGGTAGACGTGCGCGATCCGGGACTTGGGCAGTTCCGACTCGACGTGCGCGAGGAGCCGTACGACCCTCGGCATCGCACCCTCGATGTCGAGCTCCTGGGCGCAGATCAGCGGAACGTCCACGATCCCGATGCGGCGGGCGGCCGCGGCCGGGAAGTCGCTGTGCAGATCGGGCGTGGCCGTGAACCAGATGCTGATGAGGTCGTCGGCGGTCAGTCCGTTGCGTTCGAGCACGGCGGTGAGCAGCTCCTCGACCTGCTCGTGCATGTGCCCGGCGTCGTCCCGCTCCAGCTGGACCGCGCCGCGGACCGCTCGTACTGCCACCCTCGTCACTCCTTCGTCGCCTGCGTCGGTGCTCCGGCCAGCCTAGTCAGCGGGCCGGAGCGGCCGTGGCGGCGCCCGCTCTCCGAGACGGCGTCAGAGGTTCAGAGATTCTGCCGGCGGATGAGGTCCTCCAGGGAGCCGCTGGGCACCTGTCCCTGCGGGGTCAGCTTGTCGACGACCTGCGGCAGCTGCTCGGCGATCTCGTCGGCGGCCTGGTCGGGGGTGACGCCGGCCTCGGCGGCGACCTTCTGCAGGGTGTCGTCGGGGAGGGCCTGGGCGATCTGCGCCCCGCTGACGGGCTGGTTGGCGCCGGTGCCCACCCAGGACTGGGCCTGGTCGGCGAGGCCCGCCTTGGTGAGGCCGTCGAGCAGCCCGCCCAGCGGGTTGCCGCCCCCGCCGCCCTTGCTCATGAGCGCGCCGAGCAGGGCGCCGAGGATGTTCGCGCCGCCACCGCCGGCGGCGCCGCCCTGCTGGCCTCCGCCGAGGAGGCCGCCGAGCAGACCGCCGAGATCGTTTCCTGCCATGACCGTGCCTTTCTTCTCTTCCTGAGAGGTACCGAACACGGCCAATGTCACCCGAACCGCTCCACCCCGCCACCCAGCGTGGGCGGCGGGGCGCGGTACAACTGTCGGATGCTGCTGCACGTCGTACCGGTGGACGACTGGTCCGCCGACCCCGGTCTCCCCTACGCCCCGCCGTCCCTCGCCGCGGAGGGCTTCGTCCACTGCTCACCCGACGAGCGGGCCGCCCTGACCATCGCGGACGGCCACTACCGGGACGTGCCGGGGACGCTGCTCGTCCTGGTGATCGACGAGTCGCGGCTCGGCGGGGAGGTCCGTTGGGAGGGCGCGGGGGACGTGCTCTTCCCGCATGTGTACGGGCCGATCGAGCGGTCCGCGGTCACGGCGGTCCTGGAGGTGCGGCGGGACGCGGACGGCCGGGCGAGGGAGCTGGCGCCCCGGGCGTAGGCGTGTTGCGGGCCGCTCGGCACGCTCCGCGCCCAAGCTGGGCGGCATGACTTCTGACGCGATCGCGATGCCCCGCCGTACCGTCCTGCGCGCCGGCGCGGGCTCCGCCGCCGCGACGGTCCTTGTCTCCGGCTGCGGCTCGGACGACGACCCGGGCGGTACGACGGAGAGTGCGCCCCCTTCGACTCCTGCGGCCGCTTCGACTCCTGCGGCCGCTTCGACTCCCGCCGCGGCACCGAGCGCGCTGGCGCGGACCGCGGACATCCCGGTCGGCGGCGGCACCGTCTTCAAGGACGAGAAGGTGGTGGTCACGCAGCCGGTGGCCGGGGAGTTCAAGGCCTTCTCGGCGATCTGCACGCACCAGGGGTGCACGGTCGCCAAGGTCGAGAACGGCACGATCGACTGCCCGTGCCACGGCTCGAAGTACCGGATCGCGGACGGTTCGGTGGCCGCGGGTCCGGCGCCGCGGGCGCTCCCGGCCGAGGAGATTAATGTGTCGGCGGGGACGATCACGCTCACCTAACCTGGCGCGCATGAGTCCTGAGGAACTGGTGCGCGACCACACGATCTACTCCTGTGTCATGGGGTCGCGCGCGTTCGGTCTGGCGACCGAGGACAGCGACACCGACCGACGCGGGGTGTACCTCGCGCCGACGCCGCTGTTCTGGCGCTTCGACAAGCCGCCGGCGCATGTGGAGGGGCCGGCGGAGGAGCAGTTCAGCTGGGAGCTGGAGCGCTTCTGCGAGCTGGCGCTCCGCAACAACCCGAACGTCCTGGAGTGCCTCCACTCCCCGCTCGTCGAGTACGCCGACGCCACCGGCCGCGAACTGCTCGAACTGCGCGGCGCGTTCCTGTCGCGGCGCGCGCACGAGACCTTCGTCCGGTACGCGGGCGGTCAGCGCCGCAAGCTGGAGGCGGACGTACGGCAGTACGGCGCACCCCGCTGGAAGCACGCGATGCACCTGCTGCGCCTGCTCACCAGCTGCCGGGACCTGCTGCGCAGCGGCGAGCTGCGGATCGACGTGAGCGAGGAGCGGGACCGCCTGCTCGCGGTCAAGCGCGGCGAGGTGTCCTGGGCGGACGTCGAGACCTGGATGAACCGCCTCCAGACCGAAGCCGACACCGCCCACACCACCAGCCCCCTCCCGGCCGCCCCGGACCGCCCCCGCATCGAGGACTTCCTCACCCGCGCGCGCCGCGCGTCAGTCCTGCGCGAGCTCCCTTCGTGCGCGGACGACGAGGTCGTCGAGGGCCGCGAAGCCGGTGGGCTCGCCGGGCAGCGCTGAGGCGGCCTGTGCCGCGTCGAGAATCCCGTGCAGCCGCTCCACCTCCACCCGTACCTCCTCGCCGGGCGCCTCGGCAGCGCCGTGCTCGGCTGCGGCCTTGGCGGCGATGAGCCCAGCGAGGCGGGCGGGTGCCTCGGGGACGGCGGCGGCGAGCGTGGGCAGATGGGCCTGGATCTCGCCCGAGCGCATGAGGTGGATGCCGGTCAGCAGGGCCCGATAGGTGTAGAGCAGCGGCTTCAGTTCGCCGCTCTTCTCGTAGAGGCGCCACTGAGTGCCCGCGAATCCCCGGTAGTGGTGCGCGTGGTGTGAGGTGAGCACGTCCGGGACGAGGGAGCGGAGCTCGGCGTGCGCGTCCGTGGTGTGGACGACCAGCGGCGAGGTGAGCTGTTCGAGGACGTAGCCGTTGCGCCGCAGCATGAGGCGCACGAACTTCCGCAGGTCGTGCGTCACGAGGTCCATCTCGGTCCCGTCGCGGTCCCACATGCGGGTCCGGGTCTCCTCGGGCTCTCGCAGCCCGAGCAGGGCGTGGACGGGCAGCAGGTGCACTCCGCGCAGGTCCACGTCGGAGTCGCGGGACGGGAAGCCGTAGAGGTGCGCGCCGGAGACGGTGGCGAACAGCAGAGGGTCGGGCTGCTCGGCGACGACGGCGGTCAGGTCGACATCGGGTGCTGAGGTCGTCGTCATGGTCACGCGTCCCAGAGCGCGCCGAACGCCAGCAGCTCGTCCCGGTGCTCCACCGCCGCCACCCACTCCGCCGGCCAGGCGTCCGCGCCCAGGTGGGCGCCGGCGAAGGCGCCGGCGAGGGCGGCGATGGAGTCGGAGTCGCCGCGGGTGCAGGCGGCGCGGCGGAGGGCGGTCAGCGGTTCGTCGGGGAAGAGCAGGAAGCAGAGCAGGCCGGTGGCGAGGGCCTCCTCGGCGATCCAGCCGTCGCCGGTGTACTCGCAGGGGTCGATCTCGGGGTCGGCGGTCCGCTGGACGGCGTCCAGGCGTTCCAGGACGGCCAGACACTCGTCCCAGCCGCGCCGGATGAAGTGCGTGGCGTCCGGGTCCTGGGAGCGGGTCCACAGGTCGCCGAGCCAGCTCTCGTGGTAGCGGGAGCGGTTCTCGTACGCGTACGAGCGGAGCTGTCCGACGAGCCCGGTCGGGTCGGCCCCCTGGGCGAGCAGCCACACGGCCCGCGCGGTGAGGTCGGAGGCGGCGAGGCCGGTGGGGTGGCCGTGGGTGAGCGCGGCCTGGAGCTGGGCGGCGCCGGACCGCTGCTCGTCGGTGAGTCCGGGCACGAGCCCGATGGGCACGACCCGCATGTTGGCGCCGCAGCCCTTGGAGTCGATCTGGCTGGCGTCCTGCCAGGCGCGGTCGCTGTCGAGGAGGCGACAGGCGACCATGCAGGTGCGCCCGGGCGCGCGGTTGTTCTCCGGCGAGTGGTACCAGTCCACGTACTCCTCGCGCAGCGGCCGGACCAGCCGCCGCGGCGTGAGCGGCCCGCGCTCCATGGCGGTCCGGATGCCCCGCGCGAAGGCGAGCGTCATCTGAGTGTCGTCGGTGATGTACGCCGTACCCCGCCGCACCGGAAGTTCCATGGCGCGCCAGGGGCCGAACTTCCCGAGGATCTGCGGGACGTCGTTGAACTCCGTCGGAAATCCCAGCGCGTCCCCCAGCGCCAGCCCCACCATCGCCCCGGTCGCGGCCTTCTTCGTCATGCGGATCGTCCTTCGGGTCGCAGCAGCGGCGGGTGCAAGGCGGTCGCCTCGCCCGCCCGATAGAGGGCGGCCGGTTTGCCGCGGCCTCCCGTGAGGCGCGGGGGGCCCTCCACCGGCCGGACGAAGCCGGGGGTGGCGAGGACCTTGCGCCGGAAGTTGGGGCGGTCGAGTGCGACGCCCCAGACGGTCTCGTAGACCTGCCGCAGCTCGCCGAGGGTGAACTCGGGCGGGCAGAAGGCGGTGGCGAGACAGGTGTACTCGAGTTTGGCGCCGACCCGTTCGCGGGCGTCGGCGAGGATCCGGTCGTGGTCGAAGGCCAGGTCGCGGACGGTGTCGTACGGCTGCCAGCGGGCCTGGGCGGCGTCGCCGCCGCCGCGCGGTTCGGGCAGGTCGGGCACGAGCGCGGTGTACGCGACGGAGACCACCCGCATCCGGGGGTCGCGGTCCGGGTCGCTGTAGGTGCGGAGCTGTTCGAGGTGGAGCCGGGCGGCGGTGGCACCGGACAGGCCGGTCTCCTCGGCGAGTTCGCGGCGCGCGGCCTGCTCGGCCGACTCGTCGGGCAGCACGAAGCCGCCGGGCAGCGCCCAGGCGCCGGCGTACGGCTCCTGGCCGCGTTCGACGAGGAGGACGTGCAGCCGGCCCTCGCGCACGGTGAGGACGGCGAGGTCGGCGGTGAGGGCGAAGGGCTCGAAGGCGTGCTTGTCGTAGCCCGCCAGGTCGCCCTGGTGTGCGGTGGTCATCGGCGCTCCGGCAGGGGGTCGGTGAGGTGCCAGCCCTCGGCGAGCAGCGCGTCGACGGCGGCGACGGCGGTCGCGAGGCGTTCCTCGTGCGGGCCGGTGAGGACGACGGTGCGGCGGCCGGTGTGGGCGAGCTGGGCGAGGAAGCGCGCGGTCATCCAGGGCCGCAGATGCTCGCCGTCGCGCAGGCCGTCGTCCTCGAAGGCGACGCCGCGGTGGTCGGTGAGCAGCCACAGGTGCTGGCGGCCGCGGGCGGCGATCTCGCCGGTGCCGGGGCTGCTCGTGCCCATGTAGCGCTCGTGCCAGATGGTGGTGGCGAAGGCGTCGGTGTCGCAGAAGAGGACGGGTGAGCCGTCGCGGGCGGCCTCCTCCTCCAGTTCGGCCTGGCGGAGCGCGATGACGGGGAAGTCGGCGGAGTGGAAGGCGACGTCGGACCAGTCGGCGCCGGGGCGTTCGGCGCGCAGTTCGGCGAGCTTGAGCTCGCTGTACGCGCGCCCGTACTCGGGCACCCAGCGGGTGCGGGCCCAGACCCCGCCGCGCCGCCGGTAGTGGTCGGCGAGGGCGCGGGCCATGGTGGTGGTGCCGGTGGACTCTGCGCCGAGGACGACGACCCGCCGGGTGAGGGCGGCCCGTACGGGCGCGGCGAGGTGGTCCCAGCAGCCGGCCGGGTCGGCGCGGACGGCGGTGCCGGAGACCGGGTGGGTGCGCCGCTCGGGGTCGACGAGGACGGACGCGGCGCCGAAGCGGCGGCCGAGCTCCTCCCCGTACGGCTCGGAGGTGAAGACCGCGTCGACGGGCTCGGGCACGGCGGCCCGGAAGATCTTCATGTGGGCGTCCCACACGTCGGGGTCGTGCAGGTCGACGGGGACGTCGTCGACGGCGCCGACGACGAGCGCGTCGGGGTGGACCTCGCGCATCCAGGCGACCCGGTCGGCGAGCGGCACGGACTCGACGGAGGAGGCGCAGACGAGGACGGTGAGGCGCTCGCAGCGCTCGCGCGCGGTGCGCACGAGGTGGTGGTGGCCGGCGTGCGGCGGATAGAACTTGCCGAGGACGAGCCCGTGGCCGTAGCGCTTCATGCTTCCACCCCCACCACGCGCCGGGAGCCGGAGGCGGTGCCCGCCAGGTCGCGGGTCCAGCCGCGCAGGCCGATGACGCACAGGGCCATGAAGCCGACGTACAGCAGCGAGGTCAGGTAGAGCCCCTTGTACGCGTACAGCGGCACGTACACCACATCCGCGGCGATCCAGAGCCACCAGGACTCCAGACGCTTTCGGCACTGCCCGTAGGTGGCCGTCAGGGACAGGGCGGTGGTGAGCGCGTCCCAGAAGGGGACGGTCGAGTCCGTGGCCCGGTCGAGGAGCAGGGTGAGGGCGAGGGTCCCCACCGCCCCCGCCGCGAGCAGCCAGATCCATTCGGTGCGGCTGGTGCGCCGTACCGGCAGGGTGTCGGAGCCCGGGCCACCCCCGTGGGTCCAGGTCCACCAGCCGTACGCGGCGAGGGCGATGAAGACGAACTGGAGGCCGGCATCGGCGTAGAGCCCGCTCTGGGTGAAGAGCAGGACGAAGAAGAGGTTGTTGGCGATGCCGATCGGCCAGTTCGCGAGGTGCTGGCGGGCGACGAGCCAGACGCAGAGCGCGCCGCTGCCGAAGCCGAGGACCTCGGTCCAGCTGACCGGGGTGTCGAGCAGCGTGAACAGCGGCTGCTGCAACGGTTCCAGGACGTTCGCGAGACTCATACCCGCCTCCCCCAAGATTTAAGAGTCATCCTGACTATAAATGGCGGCGGGGCTCGACCACAAGTGCGAAAACGGGGGGCGCAGGCGAACGGCAAAGGGCCCGTGACCGCCTTGCGGGCGGTCACGGGCCTCTCGTGTCCTACGGGACGGGTACGGCTACAGGCCGACTTCCTTCATCAGCATGCCGACCTCGGTGTTGCTGAGCCGGCGCAGCCAGCCCGACTTCTGGTCGCCCAGGGTGATCGGGCCGAAGGCGGTGCGCACCAGCTTCTCGACCGGGAAGCCCGCCTCGGCGAGCATCCGGCGCACGATGTGCTTGCGGCCCTCGTGCAGCACGACCTCGACCAGGTAGTTCTTGCCGGTCTGCTCGACCACCCGGAAGTGGTCGGCGCGCGCGTAGCCGTCCTCCAGCTCGATGCCGTCCTTGAGCCGCTTGCCGACCTCGCGGGGCAGCGGGCCGGTGATGGCGGCCAGGTAGGTCTTCTTCACGCCGTACTTGGGGTGGGTGAGACGGTGGGCCAGCTCACCGTGGTTGGTGAGCAGGATGATGCCCTCCGTCTCCGTGTCGAGCCGGCCGACGTGGAAGAGCCGGGTCTCGCGGTTGGTGACGTAGTCGCCGAGGCACTGGCGGCCGTCGGGGTCCTCCATCGTGGAGACGACGCCCTCCGGCTTGTTCAGCGCGAAGAACTGGTACGACTGCGTCGCCACCGTCAGGCCGTCGACCCGGATCTCGTCGGAGTCCTTCACCCGGAGGCCCTGCTCCAGGACGATCTCGCCGTTGACCTCGACGCGGGCCTGCTCGATCAGCTCCTCGCAGGCGCGCCGCGAGCCGTAGCCGGCGCGGGCGAGGACCTTCTGCAGCCGCTCGCCCTCCTGCTCGGCGCCCGGGAAGGTCTTCGGGGTCTTGATCTGGGGCTTGTTCGCGTACCGCTCGCGGTTGCGCTCCTCCGCGCGGGCCTCGTACTCGCGCGAGCGGGCCGGCGCCGTGCGGCCGCCGCCGCGCTTCGGGGACTGCTTGGGGCCGCCCTTGGCGCCGCCGCGGGCCGCGTCGCCGCGCCCGCGCTTCGGGGCGCCGCCGCCGGACGAGGGCATGTCCACGTCGTACTGGCGGTCCTCGGGGCGGGGCCGGCGCGGACGGCCGGCGCCCTGACCGCCGCCCTGGCCGCCGCCCTGGCCGCTCGGACGGCCCTGACCGCCGCCCTGGCCGCTCGGACGGCCCTGGCCGCCGCGCTCGTCGCGGTTGTTGCCCGCGCCCCGGTAGTTGCCGCGGCCGCCGCTCTTGGCACCACGGCTCCCGCCGTTGTTTCCGCTGTTCCTGCCGCTGCTGCTTCGCATCAAACTTCCGTTGTCTCGTCTGCGTGCCCGGCGCCGTCGTCTGCGTCGGGGTCGAACGACGGGACGCCTTCCAGGGAGTCCGCCTCGACCGCTTCCGCCTCGGGGAGGAAGGGCGCGAGCTCCGGGAGCTCGTCCAGGCCGCGCAGGCCCATCCGCTCCAGGAAGTAGTTCGTCGTCCTGTACAGGATCGCACCTGTTTCGGGTTCCGCGCCCGCCTCCTCCACCAGACCGCGCTGGAGCAGGGTGCGCATGACCCCGTCGCAGTTCACCCCGCGCACCGCCGAGACCCGGGAACGGCTGACCGGCTGGCGGTACGCGACGACCGCCAGGGTCTCCAGGGCCGCCTGGGTGAGCCGGGCCTGCTGCCCGTCCAGGACGAAGGCCTCGACGGCGGCGGCGTGCTCGGCGCGGGTGTAGTAGCGCCAGCCGCCGGCGACCACGCGCAGCTCGAAGCCGCGGCCCTGGACGGCGTACTCGTCGGCGAGCTCGCGCAGCGCGAGCGCGACCTCGCGCGGTGTGCGGTCGAGGGCCTTGGCGAGCCGCTCCTCGGTGACGGGCTCGTCGACGACCATGAGGACGGCTTCGAGGGCGGGCTTGAGATCGCTCACGGGGCGTCCTCCTGATCGAATTCGTCGGTGACGGCGGCGGCCGCCGTGCCCGTCTCGCCGCCCGTCCAGGACACGGTGAGGTCCCCGAGGGCGGTCTCCTGGTCGAGGGCGACGGCCTTCTCCCGGTAGAGCTCCAGGAGGGCCAGGAAGCGGGCCACGACCGTCAGGGTGTCGTCGGTGCCGGCCACCAGCTCGCGGAAGCTGAGCGTGCCGCGCTCGCGCAGCAGCGCGACCACGATGCCCGCCTGCTCGCGCACGCTGACCAGCGGGGCGTGGATGTGGTCGACGTACACCTGCGGCTTGGCCTTGGGCTGCATGGCCTTCACGGCCAGCCTGGCGAAGCCCTCGGCGCCGATGGAGATGACGACCTCGGGCAGCAGCTCGGCGTGGTGCGGCTCCAGACCGACGGTGCGCGGATACCGCCGGCCCTCGCTCTCCCAGCGCTCGGCGAGGATCTCCGCGATCCGCTTGTACGCGCGGTACTGCAGCAGCCGCGCGAAGAGCAGGTCCCGGGCCTCCAGGAGCGCGAGGTCCGCCTCGTCCTCGACCTCGGCGGCGGGCAGCAGCCGCGCGGCCTTCAGATCGAGCAGGGTCGCCGCGACCACCAGGAACTCGGTGGTCTGGTCGAGGTCCCAGTCGGGCCCCATGGCGCGGATGTGCGCCATGAACTCGTCGGTCACCTTGGACAGCGCGACCTCGGTGACGTCCATCTTGTGCTTGGCGATCAGCTGGAGCAGCAGATCGAACGGCCCCTCGAAGTTCGCGAGCCGCACGGTGAAGCGCCCGTCACCGCCCTCGGAGGTCTCGGGAGCGGCCTCCAGGGGCTCAGGGACCTCGGGCTCCACCCGTACGGCCTCGGGCTCGGGCTCGGGCTCCGCCTCCACCCGTACGGGTACGGGCTCCGCCACCACGGGCGGCTCCGGCTCCGGATCCGGCTCCGCCACCGGCATCGGCCCCGCCCCCGGCCCGCGCCCCAGGGCGCGGCGGCGGGGCGGGCGGGACGTTTCGTCAGAGGGAGGGGGCATCGGGGTCCTGGTGGAGCGGGGGTGCGGCAGCTCCGCAGGCTACCGTCAGCGGCCGCGCAGGCGGCGCACGAGGATGCTCGCGTCGCCGCGGGACTCCAGGTCCGCGAGGACCACCGCGACCGCCTCGCGGACGATCCGGCCGCGGTCGACCGCGAGGCCGTGCTCGCCGCGCAGCACCAGGCGCGCGTGCTCCAGGTCCATCAGCTCCTCGGCGGAGACGTAGACCGTGATCTTCTCGTCGTGGCGCTCGCGCCCGCTGGGGCGCCGGCTGGCGGCGCGGGCCCGCCGCCGGGCCTGGGCCGGAGTGGCGGAGGAGGCGGCGGCCGGAGCCGCGGCCTTCGGGTCCGCCGTCCGGGCGCGCGGCTCCGTCGGCTCGGCGTCGGCGGCCGCGTGCTCGGCGGATCCCTCGGCCGACGCGCCGCCGGCCGCGGCCGAGTCGCTCTCGCCCGCCGGAGGCGGAACGGTCCGGCGCGGCGAGGAGGACTGCAGCCCCATGCCCCCGGTCGTACGGAACAGCTCGTCGGCGCCGGGCAGACTCACTCGGCGTGACACCGGGCGAGCACCTCCCTGGCGAGCTGACGGTAGGCCGCGGCGCCCACGCTGTTCGAGGCGTACGTGGTGATGGGCTCGCCGGCGACGGTGGTCTCCGGGAAGCGCACGGTCCGGCCGATCACCGTGTGGTACACGTGGTCGTCGAAGGCCTCGACGACGCGCGCGAGCACCTCGCGCGAGTGCACCGTCCGCGAGTCGTACATCGTGGCGAGGATGCCGTCGAGTTCCAGCTCGGGGTTGAGCCGCTCCTGGACCTTCTCGATCGTCTCGGTGAGCAGCGCCACGCCGCGCAGCGCGAAGAACTCGCACTCCAGCGGCACGATGACCTTGTGAGCGGCCGTCAGGGCGTTGACGGTGAGCAGGCCGAGCGAGGGCTGACAGTCGATCACGATGTAGTCGTAGTCGTTCATCAGCGGCTTGAGGGCGCGCTGCAGCGTGGACTCGCGCGCGACCTCGGAGACCAGCTGGACCTCGGCGGCCGACAGGTCGATGTTGCTCGGCAGCAGGTCCATGTTGGGGACCGCGGTCTTGAGCAGCACCTCGTCCGCCGACATGCCCCGCTCCATGAGCAGGTTGTAGACGGTGAGGTCGAGCTCCATGGGGTTCACGCCGAGGCCGACCGACAGGGCTCCCTGCGGGTCGAAGTCGACGAGCAGCACCCGCCGTCCGTACTCGGCGAGTGCGGCGCCCAGGTTGATGGTCGACGTGGTCTTGCCGACGCCGCCCTTCTGGTTGCACATCGCGATGATCTTCGCGGGTCCGTGGTCGGTCAGCGGGCCCGGGATCGGGAAGTACGGCAGGGGCCGTCCGGTGGGGCCGATCCGCTCGCGGCGCTGGCGGGCAGCGTCGGGTGCGAGGGTGGCCGCGTACTCCGGATCGGGCTCGTACTCGGCGTCGGGGTCGTAGAAGTGCCCCTCGGGCACCTCGTCAAAGGCGGCGAAGTGGGTGGACTCTCGGCCCATCTCGTTGCCGGCCGTGGCGTTCACGTGTAGGCCGTCCGTCATCTTCATCGTATGGGCTGGCGTCATGGTCTGGTGCGTCGCGAAGGTCCGCACCGCGACGGAGCCGATCGGGGCTCCTGGCTGGGCACCCTCGGGAGTAAATGTCGACTCATTCACAAGTCGTCTTACCTCCTTGGATTGACCAGGAACATTTATCGATAGGTCAGCGTGGCACCATGCCGACGGTTGGCGACTCTATGGCGTGTCACCGCTCCGCAGCAACACAATCCGCCGGACCCGGCCCGATGTGTCGGCAACCGAACACCCCGCTGTCAAGGGTGCGCAGGCAGGGAACCGTACGTTTCAGGGGTGCGCGAAACGGTTAAAGAGTTACGTTCGAGGCGAGTTGACCGGGCGTCGGAACGTGGCCGGACACACATCGGGCCGGACCTTGCTCGACAAGGTCCGGCCCGGTGCGCGGGGTTGACGGCGGATGTTGACAGCCGTCCGTCCGATCAGCCCAGGAGGCTGGCCAGCTCGACGTGGTCGTAGCCGTGGGCCTCGGCGACCTCGCGGTAAACGACCTTGCCCTCATGGGTGTTGAGACCCTTGGCGAGCGCGGCGTCGCGGCGCAGCGCCTCGACCCAGCCGTTGTTCGCCAGCGACACGATGTAGGGCAGCGTGGCGTTGGTGAGGGCGTAGGTGGAGGTGTTCGGGACCGCGCCGGGCATGTTGGCGACGCAGTAGAAGACCGAGTTGTGGACCTGGAAGGTCGGCTCGGCGTGGGTGGTCGGGTGGGAGTCCTCGAAGCAGCCGCCCTGGTCGATGGCAATGTCGACAAGGACACTTCCGGGCTTCATCTTGGCGACGAGCTCGTTGGTGACCAGCTTCGGGGCCTTGGCGCCCGGGATGAGGACGGCGCCGACGACGAGGTCGGCCTCGATGACGGCCTTCTCCAGCTCGAAGGCGTTGGAGACGATCGTCTTCACCTTGGTGCCGAAGATCTTGTCGGCCTCGCGGAGCTTGTTGATGTCCTTGTCGAGCAGGGTCACGTGGAAGCCCAGGCCGATGGCGATCTGCACGGCGTTCCAGCCGGAGACGCCGCCGCCGATGACGACGCACTCGCCGGCGTGGGTGCCGGGGACGCCGCCGGGGAGCACGCCGCGGCCGCCGGCCGAGCGCATCAGGTGGTAGGCGCCGACCTGCGGGGCCAGCCGGCCCGCGACCTCGGACATCGGGGCGAGCAGCGGGAGCGCGCGGTTGGCGGTCTCGACCGTCTCGTAGGCGATGGCGGTGGTGCCGGACTCGAGGAGCGCGTCGGTGCACTCCTTGGAGGCGGCGAGGTGCAGGTAGGTGAAGAGCGTCTGGTCCTTGCGGAGGCGGTGGTACTCCTCCGCGATCGGCTCCTTGACCTTGAGCAGCAGGTCGGCGGTGGCCCAGACCTCGTCGGCGGTGGCGAGGATCTCGGCGCCGGCCGACACGTACTCCTCGTCCGTGATCGAGGAGCCGACACCGGCGTTCTGCTCGACGAAGACCTGGTGTCCGTTGCGGACGAGCTCGTGGACACCGGCGGGGGTGATGGCCACGCGGAACTCGTTGTTCTTGACCTCGCGGGGGATGCCGACCTTCATCGTCGATCACGGTCCTTGAATCGGGGGAAACGGGGGTGCACTGCGATACATACCCGGATGCACTACCGCGC
Source organism: Streptomyces sp. SKN60 (assembly GCF_026236535.1). Classification (GTDB taxonomy): domain Bacteria; phylum Actinomycetota; class Actinomycetes; order Streptomycetales; family Streptomycetaceae; genus Streptomyces. Next base: position 285,199 of record NZ_JAHTMW010000010.1, read on the forward strand.
ACCGGGACAGACCGCGGTCGATCGCGGCGCAACCAGTCTAATGAAGGAGTTCCCGCTGTCTAGCCTTGCAAAGCACTAATCTTCTTCAGAAGCACTGCGGATTTCGCAGGCGGAGGAACCGCTTCCAAGGAGTCTTTCGGCCGCGGACCGGTGCAGCCGGGCCGCCGCGGGGTCGCCGAGCCGGTCCAGGGTGTCGGCCAGCCTGAGCTGGAGCGCCGCCTGCAGCCGTACGTCCTGGGCACGCCGGGCCCAGTCGACCGCCTCCTCGCAGGTCCGCAGGCTCTCCTCGGGCCGGCCCGCGTACTCCTGGACCCGGGCCGCCTCGCTCAACGCCCGTGCGTAGCCCGGGAGATCGGCGAGCCGCCGGTAGCCCGCGGCGGCGGCGCGCCAGTTGCGCAGCGCCTCCCCGTAGCGGCCCGCATAGGTGTGCACCGCGCCGAGCCGGCCGTAGAGCCGGGCCTGGTCGGCGCGCTCGTCGCGGGCGAGGCGCTGGGCGAGGGCGCGCCCGTACCAGTCGCCGGCCCGCTGCCAGTCCCCCAGCTCCTGATAGGCCCCACCTACGGATTCCATTGCGCGGCCGGTCGCGTACGGATCATTTGCTCGCCTTCCGGCGTCCAAAGCCGACCGATATCGTTGCAGAGCGTCCTCGGTGCGTCCGGTCCTGGCGTCCAGGTCGGCCAGGTTGAGCAGGGCCGCGGCCTGCTCCCGGTGCAATCCGCGCCGCTCGGCGACGTCCAGGACCAGGCGGTGCAGCCCGTAGAGGTCGGGGGCTGCGGCCTCGGCGCCCCGGTGCGCGGTGAGCGCCCGGACCAGGGCCGCGATCAGCCGCCGGGCCAGGGTGTCGAGCTCCCCGTCGGCGACGGCGAGCCGGGCCGCGGCGAGCAGCACCGGACGCCGGCCGTCCAGCCAGGCCCGGGCGGTCGCCGTGTTCGGGAAGCGCAGCGCGCGGGGCAGCCCGGCGAGCTTGCGGCGGGCCGGGGAGCCCTCGGGTTCGGTGACGGCGCGGGCGGACTGCAGCAGCCGCACGGTCCGCTCCAGCATCCGGGCCCGGGCCAGCTGCACCTCGGCCGGCCGGTCGAGCTCGGTCAGCCGCTCGCGCAGCAGCGGCACCAGGTGCCCGCCCACCTCGTACTGCCCGTCCCCGCCGGGCACCTCCCGTACGAGACCGAGCGCGGCGAAGTCCGCGAGGGTGGTCGCCGCGGCGGACACCGAGCAGCCGGCGAGCGCGGAGGCGGTGTGGGCGTCGGCCCGGCCGAGCGGGGCGAGCGCCAGATGACGCAGTATCCGGGCGGCCGGCTGCGGCAGCGCCTCGTGCACCAGGGCGAAGGTCCGCTCGACCGGATCGCCGGTCAGCCCGCGCAGCCGCTTGGTGAGGTCGGCGACCGAGGCGTTGGGCCGGGCGGCGAGCCAGCCGCCGGCCAGGACGAGCGCCGCGGGCAGTCCGCCGCACTCCTCGGCCAGGCTCTCGGCGGCCTGCGGGTCGACGGTGACCCGGACGGAGCCGGTGAAGGCGGTGAGCAGTTCGATGGCCGACTTGGGGTCGAGGCCGCCGACCGTGCAGGGCCGCACGTCCGGGATGCCGGTGAGCGGGCCCCGGGCCACGCCCACCACCAGGGCGTCGGGGTTGTCCGGGAGCAGCGGGTCGACCTGTTCGGCGTCGACGGCGTCGTCGAGCAGCAGCAGCGCCCGGCGCCCGGTGAAGGCGGTGCGGACCAGGGCGGTCAGCTCGTCCTCGGCGGCGCCCGGGGGCTCCTCGACGCCGAGCGCGGCGAGCAGTTCCCGGGCGGCGCGGGCGGTGGGGACGGGGTCGCCGCCGGGCTCGGTGAGCCGGGTCCGGAACACCCCGTCGGGGTAGTCGGCGGCGAGCCCGCCGACCAGTTCCTCGGCGAGCGCGGTCCGCCCCGAGCCGGGCTTGCCCGCGATCAGCAGGACCCGGGCGCGGGGGGCCTTGCGGCCGGTGAGGGTGTCGAGGCCGGTGCGTTCGATGTCGGCCCGCAGCGCCTTCAACTCCCGCTGGCGACCGTAGAACCGCGAGGCGCCGACCTGCTCCAGGCTTCGTCCGGGGGGACCCCCAACCGCCTGATCCGTCACGGGCCACTCTCCCGTCCACCTGCGCACGACCATCCCGCGGGGGGCTCCGCACGGGCGATCACGAGCGTAGTTCAGGCCACGGCACGGATCCGGCGGAGCGCGGCGGACGAATCGCCCGATCGGATCAGTGGATTGTCGGACCGGCGGCGGGCGAAGGGCGCGGGCGGGATCCCCCGCCCCCTCCCTCGTACCGGCTACGCCTCGAACGGCCGGGCCGGCCACTCCGCGTCCGCCGGGCGCAGCGCGTCCAGGCCGTCGCCGGTGCGGGCCGCCATCAGCGAGAGCACGCCCACCACCAGGCAGTTGTTGTGCAGCTCGCCCGCGAGCACACCGCGGACCAGCTCGGCCAGCGGGACCCGGGCGAACTCCATGTCGGCCTCCTCGTCGGAGACCTCGTACCGCTCCCCCTCCGCCTCGGCGAGGTCGCGGGCCAGGAAGATCCGCACGGCCTCGTCACAGCCGCCGGGCGTGGTGTAGACGTCGGTGAGGACCCGCCAGTCCTCGGCCTTGACGTGGGCCTCCTCGTACAGCTCGCGCTGGGCGGCGTGCAGCGGGTTCTCGCCGGGCACGTCGAGCAGTCCGGCCGGGATCTCCCACAGCTTCTGCTTCACCGGGTGACGGTACTGCTTGAGCAGCAGCACCCGGTCCTGCTCGTCGAGGGCGACGACCGCGACCGAGCCGGGGTGGACCTGGTAGTCGCGGCGGGCGACCGTGCCGTCCGGCATGACCACGTCGTCCGTGCGGACACTCGTCTTGTTGCCCTTGAAGGGGGTGGTGGTGGCGACGACCTGCCACTCCTCCGGGGTGTCCTGCACCTGCATCAGTAGTCCTCCCACATGACCGCGTACGAAAGCCGGGGTACGCGTCCCGTGAGGGACCCGTACCCCGGCAACGTTAACGCCCGTGGACTACTGGGCCGGCTTGCCCGTCTTGCGCTCGACGGCCGCCTTCACCAGGCCCGCGAACAGCGGGTGCGGGCGGGTCGGGCGGGACTTGAGCTCCGGGTGCGCCTGGGTGGCGACCAGGTAGGGGTGCACGTCCTTCGGGTACTCGACGAACTCGACGAGCTTGTTGTCCGGGGAGGTGCCGGAGAAGACCAGACCGGCCTTCTTCTCCAGCTCCGCGCGGTACGCGTTGTTCACCTCGTAGCGGTGACGGTGGCGCTCCTCGACGTACGGCTCGTCCGCGTAGGTCTCGCGGACCACCGAGCCCTCGGCGAGCTTGGCCGGGTAGAGGCCCAGGCGCATCGTTCCGCCCAGGTCGCCGGCGCCCTCGACGTACGCCAGCTGCTCCTCCATCGTCGAGACGACGGGGTGCGCGGTGGCCGGGTCGAACTCGGTGGAGTTGGCCTCGGGGATGTCGGCCAGGTTGCGGGCGGCCTCGATCACGATGCACTGCAGGCCCAGGCAGATGCCGAGCAGCGGCACCTTGTTCTCGCGGGCGTAGCGGATCGCGCCGACCTTGCCGGCCACGCCGCGGTCGCCGAAGCCGCCGGGGACGAGGATCGCGTCGCAGTCGCCGAGCTGCTGCTCGGCGCCGGCCGGGGTCTTGCAGTCGTCGGAGGTGACCCACTTGACCTTGACCCGGGCCTTGTTGGCGAAGCCGCCGGCGCGCATGGCCTCGGTCACCGACAGATAGGCGTCGGGCAGGTCGATGTACTTGCCGACGAGCGCGACGGTGACCTCGTGGTCGGGGTTGTGGACGCGGTCCAGGAGGTCCTCCCAGACGGTCCAGTCCACGTCGCGGAAGGGCAGGTCGAGCTTGCGGACGACATAGGCGTCCAGGCCCTCGGTGTGCAGCACCTTCGGGATGTCGTAGATCGACGGGGCGTCGATGGCGGCGACCACGGCGGCCTCGTCGACGTCGCACATCAGCGAGATCTTGCGCTTGATGGCGGTCGGGACCTCGCGGTCGGCGCGCAGCACGATCGCGTCGGGCTGGATGCCGATGTTGCGCAGGGCGGCGACGGAGTGCTGGGTCGGCTTGGTCTTCAGCTCGCCGGACGGGCCGATGTAGGGCAGCAGCGAGATGTGCACGACGAAGACGTTGTCGCGGCCGACCTCGTGGCGGACCTGGCGGACGGTCTCCAGGAACGGCAGCGACTCGATGTCGCCGACCGTGCCGCCGACCTCGGTGATGACGACGTCGACGTCGTCGGTCGCCATGCGGCGGATCCGGGACTTGATCTCGTTGGTGATGTGCGGGATGACCTGCACGGTGTCGCCGAGGTACTCGCCGCGCCGCTCCTTGGCGATGACCTGCGAGTAGACCTGGCCGGTGGTGACGTTGGCCGAGCCGTCGAGGTCGACGTCGAGGAAGCGCTCGTAGTGGCCGATGTCCAGGTCGGTCTCGGCGCCGTCGTTGGTGACGAACACCTCGCCGTGCTGGAAGGGGTTCATCGTGCCCGGGTCGACGTTCAGGTACGGGTCGAGCTTCTGCATCGTGACCCGCAGGCCCCGGGCCTTGAGGAGCGCACCCAGGCTGGAGGCGGTCAGGCCCTTGCCGAGGGAGGAGGCGACACCCCCGGTGACGAAGATGTGCTTGGTCGTCGTGGTGTTGGGCGGCATCGCCAAGAGGGGGCTCCCGTGGTCGCGTTCTGGAAGTGCGTACCGGCGTCCCCTCCGGAAGAATCGGGGGGTGCCGTCGCTGCGGTTTCGGGGTCCTCGGCTGTCGCCGTTTCCCACCGGTCCACGGGGTACCAGGGTATCAGCGACATCGGGAGACCGCTTCCGGCCACACGCGGCAGTCGGGTGCACACGGTCGGCGAGGGAGCCGCACAGGGCAAGGAGGGTTTTCGGTCGAGGTCAAGACCCATTCACCCGATCGGCTCAGCGCCGTTGCAAGATCGGCGCCGCCGGTCACTAGGGTGCGTCGTATCCTGCTCGGACACGCGCTGCCGAGCCGGACCGGCACGGCACCACCCCCGCCAAGTCACCGGTACGAAGAGCTCGTCAACGATCCCTTGACCGCTGACCGTAACCGTCGCCCCGTGGGGCGGACGTGGCCGTTCGATCTGGAGTGAAGCACGTGGCCGGGCGCATCGAGGATTACGCACTCATCGGAGACATGCAGACCGCCGCCCTGGTCTGCCGGGACGGCAGTGTCGACTGGCTCTGCCTGCCCCGCTTCGATTCCCACGCAGTCTTCGCGGGACTGCTCGGGACCGAGGAGCACGGCTTCTGGCGGGTCGGCCCCGCGGTCCCCGAGGGCGCGCCCGCGGCCCCCGCCGACCGGCGCCGCTACCGGGGCGACTCGCTCGTCCTGGAGTCCGAGTGGGACACCCCGCGCGGCACGGTCCGGGTGACCGATTTCATGCCCCCGCGCGACGGGGCGCCGCAGCTGATCCGGATCGTCGAGGGAGTCAGCGGCCGGGTGCGGATGCGCTCCTCGCTGCGCATGCGGTTCAGCTACGGGCGGGTGGTGCCCTGGGTGCACAAGGTGGGCGAGCGGACGGTCGCCGTCGCCGGGCCGGACTCGGTGTGGCTGGACGCCGACGCCGAGACCCACGGCAAGGACCTCACCACGTACTCCGAGTTCACCGTCACGCCCGGGGACCGGATCACCTTCACGCTCTCCTGGCAGCCCTCGCACAAGGAGCCGCCGCCGCTGCCGGACCCGGAGGGCTCGCTGGAGGCGACCGTCGAGTTCTGGCGCGAGTGGGTGGAGCACTGCACGTACCACGGCCCCTACCGGGAGGCGGTGGTCCGCTCGCTGATCACCCTGAAGGCGCTGACGTACGCGCCGACCGGCGGGATCGTGGCCGCGCCGACCACCTCGCTGCCGGAGGAGATCGGCGGCGTACGGAACTGGGACTACCGCTACACCTGGCTGCGGGACGCGGCGATCACCCTCTCCTCGATGCTGCGCACCGGCTACCGCGAGGAGGCCCGCGCCTGGCGGGACTGGCTGCTCCGCGCCGTCGCGGGCGACCCGGAGAACCTGCAGATCATGTACGGCATCGCCGGCGAGCGGGAGCTCGGCGAGGCGGAGCTGGACTGGCTGCCGGGGTACGAGAACTCCGGCCCGGTCCGGGTCGGCAACGGCGCCGCGAACCAGCTCCAGCTGGACGTGTACGGCGAGGTCACCGAGGCCCTGCACCTGGCGCACATGACGGGCCTGTCCCGCAACGACTACGCCTCCCTCCTGCAGATCAAGCTGATCAACTACCTGGAGAAGAACTGGGACCAGCCCGACGAGGGCATCTGGGAGGTGCGCGGCCCGCGCCGCCACTTCACCCACTCCAAGGTGATGGCCTGGGTGGCGGTGGACCGCACGATCAAGCTGATCGAGTCCGGCGACGCGGACGGCCCGCTGGAGCGCTGGCGCGAGCTGCGCGACGAGATCCACCGGGACGTCTGCGAGAAGGGCTACGACAAGGAGCGCAACACCTTCACCCAGTCCTACGGCTCGCAGGAGCTGGACGCCTCGCTGCTGCTGATCCCGCAGATGGGCTTCCTGCCGCCGGACGACAAGCGCGTCATCGGCACGATCGAGGCGATCCAGCGCGAGCTGTCCACGGAGGACGGCTTCGTGCTCCGCTACCCGACGGCCGGCGAGGAGGCGGGCGTGGACGGCCTGGAGGGCGACGAGGGCGCGTTCCTCGCCTGCTCGTTCTGGCTGGCCGACGACCTGGCGATGATCGGCCGGGTCGACGAGGCCCGCAAGCTCTTCGAGAAGCTGCTCTCGCTCCGCAACGACCTGGGTCTGCTCGCCGAGGAGTGGGACGCCCGCCTGCAGCGCCAGGTCGGCAACTTCCCGCAGGCCTTCAGCCACGTCCCGCTGATCGACACGGCGCTGCGGCTGACGGCGAGCGGGGCGTACGGGGGCTAGCGGGGCTGAGGGGCGCGCCCGGGGGGCCGGACCTACGATGAAAGGGTCCTGACCCCCCTCCGTCACGAAAGGGGGGCACCCCCATGGCTCCCCGCACCATCACTCCTGACAGCGCCCTCGCGGGACTGCGCGAGGACATCGCCGGCGACGTGTACGTGCCGGGCGATCCGGGCTACGAAGAGGCCAGGGTCGTCTTCAACGCGATGATCGACCGGCGACCCGCGGTCATCGCCCAGTGCGAGACGCATGAGGACGTCATCAACGCGGTCCTGTTCGGGCAGGACGCCGGGCTGCCGATCGCGGTGCGCGGGGGCGGGCACAGTGTGGCCGGGGCCGCGCTCAACGACGGCGGGCTCGTGGTGGACCTGCGGCGGATGCACGCCGTGGTGGCCGACCCTGAGCACATGACGGTACGGGTCGCGGGCGGGGCGACGATGAGCCATCTGGACCGGGCGTGCCAGCCCTTCCATGTGGCGGTGACCGGCGGACGGGCGTCCACGACCGGGGTCGGTGGGTTCACGCTGGGCGGCGGGTCGGGCTGGCTGGAGCGGAAGTTCGGGCTCGCCTGCGACAATCTGCTGGCCGTGGAGCTGGTGACGGCCGAGGGCCACCACGTGCACGCGGACGCCGAGGAGAACGCGGAGCTGTTCTGGGCGCTGCACGGCGGCGGCGGGAACTTCGGGGTGGTCACCTCGATGACGCTGCGGGTACACCCCCTGCCGGAGTTCTCCTTCGTGATGCTGCTGTTCCCGAAGGAGGCGGGCCCCGAGGTGATCCGCGCCTACCGGGACCTGCTGACGGACGCGCCGGACGAGGCCGGCGGCGGCGGGATCTATCTCAACGCGCCGCCCGAGGAGTTCATCCCGGAGGAGCTCCAGGGCACGCTGCTCGCGGGCGCACTGGTGACCTGGGCCGGTCCGGCGTCCGAGGTCCGCGAGTTCGCGGCGCCGCTGTACGCGCTGAAGCCGTCGGTGGAGCTGCTCATGGACCTCCCGTACGCCGACTTCCAGTGCATGCTGGACGACCCGCCGGGGATGCGGAACTACTGGTCGGCGGAGTATCTGTCAGGCTTCCCGGACCCCGCCGTCGACGTGTTCTGCGCCCGTTCGGCCGGGATGATCGTGCCCTCGGGCATGCAGCACGTGCTGTTCCCGCTGGGCGGCCAGGTGGCCCGTGGCCCGGCCGAGTTCCCGATCCCGTGGCGGCCCGCGGCCTGGGGTGTGCACCCCTTCGCGGTGTGGGAGGACCCGGCCGACGACGAACGCGCGATCCAGTGGGTGCGGGACGTCCGCGCCGACGCCCAGCCCTGGTCGATCGGCGCGGTGTACCTGAACTTCACGGGCGACGAGGGCCGGCAGCGGGTGGTCGAGGGCTTCGGCGCCGAGAACTACCGGCGCCTGGCCCGGGTCAAGGCCGCCTACGACCCTGCCAACGTCTTCCGCTTCAACCACAACATCGCGCCGGCCGCCGCCTGACTCGGCCGAGGGCGTCACGTGAGGGCGGCGATCACCTCCCGGGCGGCCCGCTCGCCCTCGGTGGCGCCGCCTTCCATGAAGCCCTGGAAGTCGTACGAGCAGTGCTCGCCGCCGATGTGGACGTTGCCCTGGGCGGTGCCCTCGTAGCCGGCGTAACGGTGGAGGTAGCCCACCGGCCAGTAGGAGTAGGCGCCGAGGGAGTACGGGTTCTCGTGCCAGGTGGAGAGCTGGGCGCGCCCGGTGTACGACTTCGAGGTGCCGGGGAAGAAGGCGTCGATGCCCTTCAGGTAGCGGGCGACGAGGTCCCGGACGTACGGGTCGGACTCGGTGGAGAAGGGGCCCGCGGGGCTCAGGTTCCGGGCCAGGCTGCCGCCGCCGTACTGGATGAGGATGCCGCCGGTGCCGCCCTGGACCTTGGTGGTGTCCCAGGTCTGCTGGACCTCGGTGTCGGTGAAGCAGTCGCCGGCGGAGACCCCGGGCCAGGGGCCGGTGCCGCGCCAGGGGCGGGTGGCGAACTGCATGTTGAGCTTGGTGCAGTAGCCCATCCGCGCGTCCCGCAGCAGGTTGCTCATCCGCGGGTCGAAGCCGGCCCGGGAGAGGTCGAGCCGCTGGAGGACGGGCAGCGGTACGCACAGGACGGTGTGGTCGGCGGTGACCGTCCGGGTGCTGCCGGCCTCGGTGAACGTGAGGGTCTGGGTGCCGTCGGCGTTGGCCCGTACGGCGTCGAGGGACCAGCCCATATGCAGGGTGCCGGGCTTGAGGGCCCCGGCGACGGCGTTCGGCAGCCGGTCGTTGCCGCCGACGACGTGGTAGCGCTCGTTGGACAGGCCCCAGATGTTGAAGCGGCCCGGATTGGTCTGGTAGCCCATGAGCAGCACCAGGGCGAGCGAGGACTGGTCGACGGTGTCGGCGCCGTACTCGACGTTGTAGGCGACGTCGAAGAACCGGCCGAGCGGTGAGGCGTGCCCGCCGGGGACCCGGCTCTCGATCCAGTCGTACAGCGTCATGTCGTCGAGGGCGGTGCCGGTGGGCGTGGTCTGGTTCCACTTGACCTCGCCCGCGTCGAGCAGGTCGCGGTGCAGCTGCTGGTAGACCGCGTTGAAGTCCTCGTCGGCCTGTTCCCGCGGATAGTAGGCGCCGTCGAACCAGAGGACCTCCTCGGCTCCGTTGGGTCCGCCGCCGAGGAAGTCCTCGGTGGCGAGGCCGAAGCGGCGGCAGAGTTCGAGGATCTTCTTGTGGCTGGTGTCGATGAGCTCGCCGCCGATCTCGGAGGTCTGCCCGTACGCCCAGTGCTCGCGCTGGGTCCACATGCGGCCGCCGACCCGGCTCGGGTTCGCCTCGTACAGGACCGGGCTGAGTCCGGCGTCCTGGAGGGTGAGGGCGGCGGTGAGGCCGGCGATGCCGGCTCCGACGACGGCGATCCGGGCGCCGCCGGCGGGGGTGACGGCCTTGGCGACCGCCGGGGCGGCCACGGCCGTCCCGGCGGAGACGGCGATGCCGGCCGCGGCGGCGTACTTGAGGAGGGTGCGGCGGCCGACGGCGTTGGCCCGCAGTCCGCGCAGTTCGGCCACGGGGATGTCCAGCCGTCGGGCGTCGACGTGCTCGGCGGCGAGGTGCTTCAGGAGGTGCATCGGGTTGGTGCGTGCCATGGGGCGCTCCTGGAGGGATGGGGGTGAGGGGTCAGCTCTGCGGTACGGGCGCGGGGGCCGGGTCCGGGTCCGGGTCCGGGTCAGCGGTGTCGTCGGCGCGCTCGGCGGCGTCCTCCAGGACGATCCGGCCGATGATCTCGTAGCGCTCGGGGCGCCGGGCCTTGAGGTAGAGCCCGAGGCCGAGGCCGCCGAAGAAGACGAACCCGACGATCCACGGGATGGCCTTGAAGAAGAGGGAGTCGGCGGCGAGCCCGGCCGCCGTCTCCATGTTCATGACCAGCAGCACGACGACGGCGATCATGCCGACCCCGCCGAGCAGCGGCGCGGTGAAGGTCTTGAACCAGTGCCGGTCCTCGGGGTGGTTCCGGCGGAAGTAGCCGATGACGGCGAAGGAGCAGAGGGTCTGCACGATGAGGATCGCCATCGTGCCGAGGATCGCGAGCAGTGTGTAGAGGTGGATGTAGGGGTCCTGGCCGGTGAGCCAGAACGCGCCGACGAGGACGACGGCGATGACGCTCTGCGTGAAGGAGGCGAGGTACGGCGAACCGTGCTTCGGGTGGGTGCGCCCGAGCGCCGGGTGCAGGAAGCCCTCGCGGCCGATCGCGTACAGATAGCGGGCGGCGCACTGGTGGAAGGCCATGCCGCAGGCGAAGGAGCCGGTGAGCAGCAGCCACTGGAAGGCGTCGACGGCCCAGCCGCCGATGAAGGACTCGGTGGGCGCGAAGAACAGGTCGAGGGGGCTGGCCGAGGAGGACAGCTTGACCGAGCCGGCGAGCCCGTTGCCGGCGATGGTCATCCACGAGACGTAGATGTAGAAGAGGCCGACGCCGATCACGGAGATGAGGGTGGCGCGCGGGATGACCCGCTTGGGGTCGCGGGACTCCTCCCCGTACATGGCGGTGGACTCGAAGCCGACCCACGACCAGAAGGCGAAGAACAGACCGAGGCCGGCGGAGGCGCCGGTGAAGGCGTTCTTCGGGTTGATCGGCTCCGCCGGGATGCCGTCGGGGCCGCCGCCGGCGATCAGTACGGCGGTGGCGACCGCGAACAGCACCGCGATCTCGGCCACCAGCATCACGCCGAGCGCCTTGGCGGTGAGGTTGATGTCGAAGTACGACAGGACGGCGGTGACCGCGAGCATGGCCGCCGCGTAGCCGATCCACGGCAGGTCCACGCCGAGTTGGGCGGCCACGGTGGTCTTGGCGAAGTAGGCGAAGACGCCGACGATGGACGCCTCGAAGACGATGTACGCGAGGACGGCGAGCATGCCGGAGGCCATGCCGGCGATCCGGCCGAGGCCGTGCGAGATGTAGCCGTAGAAGGCGCCGGCGGCGGTGATCCGCTTGGCCATGGCGACATAGCCGACCGAGAAGACGGTGAGGACGACGGTCGCGAAGAGATAGCCGGCGGGGGCTCCGGTGCCGTTGCCGAAGCCGACGGCGATGGGGAGGTTGCCGGTCATCGCGGTGATCGGGGCGGCCGTGGCGACCGCCATGAAGACGACTCCGACGAGGCCGACCGAGTTCGCCTTGAGCCGGTGGACCTCGGGGGCCGGGGCCGCTGGGGCGGCTGGGGTGGCTTGTGGGGCCTGGGGAGCCTGGGGCCCCGTCGGGTTGGGGTTCTCTGCCATGGCGCGAGAGCATCCTCGTACGTGACGTAGGCCACAAGCGACAGGCGGTCGCACAATTCCCGCCACGGGGCGACGAGTTGTCGCCCCGCTGGACGAACTGTCCGGCCCTGTGACGCCCGGGTGATGTCGCGGAAACACCGACGCGGGTAGCGTCCGGACCATGGAACGTCAGGGCGGGATCACCGTGCAGCGGGCACTCGAGCTTCCGGGTCTGCGCAGCGGTCTCCCGGAGGTCGTGGCGGGCGCCGACCGGCTGCACCGCACCGTGCGCTGGGTGCACGCGGGCGAGGTGCCGAACATCGCCTCGCTGCTCAAGGGCGGCGAGCTGCTGCTCACCACCGGTCTGGGCCTGGGCACCCGGCCCGCCGAGCAGCGGGCCTTCGTGCGCCGGCTCGCCGAGCGCGGCATCGCGGCCCTCGTGGTCGAGCTGGGCCCGCGGTTCGCCCGCCTGCCGGCGACCATCGTCGAAACCGCCCGTTCGGCGGGTCTCCCCCTCGTCCAGCTCCACCGCGAGGTCCCCTTCGTCGCGGTGACGGAGGAGATCCACACCGAGATCGTCAACGGGCACTACGCGCTGCTCCGGCAGGCCGAGGAGGTGCATCACCAGTGCACCGCCGCCCTCCTCGGCGGCGGCGGGGTCCCGCAGGTGCTGCGGATCCTCGCCGACTTCGCGCTCAACCCGGTCTTCCTGGAGACCCCCGACGGACAGCTGCTCTACGCGGCGGGCACCGACTCCGAGCCCGCCGACCCGCTCCAGGTGTGGGACGGGCTGCGCGGGCAGCGCGCCGCCCGCGAGTCCGGCCCGCCGACGGGCGCGGTCCTCGTGGACGTGCCGGGCGGCGGCCCGGGCAGCGCGTCGGTCCGGGCCCGCCTGGTGCTCCTCGCCGTCTCCTCCCCGCTCTCCCCCGTGCACCGGATGGCCGCCGAGCGGGCCGCCGGGCTGCTCGCGGTCGTCCTCATGCAGGCCCGGCAGGAGGAGGAGCTGGCCGCGCGCGGCCGCGGCGACTTCCTCACCGACCTCGCCGAGGGCCGGATCTCCGCCGAGGACGCCCCGGCCCAGGCCCGCGTACTCGGCTTCAAACCCGGCGACGGCCCGCTGCTCCCGGTGGTGATGCGCCTCGCCTCCGAACTGGCGCCCTCCGGCAACTGGGCGCTGCTCGCCCGCGCCGTCCTGGAGGAACTCGCCTCGGTCGGCGTCCCCGTCCTGCTCGGCGTACGCCCGGTCGAGGGCCGGGTGCCGCTCCTGCTCGGCCTGCGCTCCGAGTCCGAGCGCACCGCCGTCGCCGACCGGGTCGCCGCCGCGCTCCGGGCCGGCGTGGAACGGGCCGGCCTGGAGCGGGCGGGCACGCACCCGCCGGTCGTCGTGGTCGGCGTCGCCGGCGGCTGGGCCGCCGCCTCCGCGGGCCTGCGCCACGCGGCGGAAACGGCCACCGCCGCGCAGGGCCTCTCGGAACTCCCCTGGTACGACGCCCGCCGCCTCGACACCGACCTGCTCCTGTGGCGCCTGCGCGACCACCCCGACCTGGCCGCCTTCGTCGACCGCGCCATCGGCCCCCTCCGCGACCACGACCGCACCTCACGCCCCCCACTCCTCCCCACCCTGGAGACCTACCTCGCCCACGCGGGCCGCAAGGCGGAAACCGCCCGCGAACTCCACCTCAACCGCCAAACCCTCTACAACCGCCTCGCCCGCATCTCCGAACTCCTCGGCACCGACCTGGACGACCCCCAAACGGTCCTGGCCCTGAGCCTGGCCCTGAGAGCACGCCGGCACACGGGCTGAGCGTGCCCGCTCCCCGGCCCGGCGGCGCGAAGCCGCCGCCCTCCAGGCGGGACAAGCCCCCGGGCTCCGGACTCGCAGGGCCCCGGCGGCCCCGGCGGCGCGGAGCTGCCGCCTTCGGGGCGGGGGCCGAACCCCCGGGGCCTCGCCAACTACTCAGATCCGGCCCCGTCCCGCCCCCCCATGGCGGGCCACCGCCTCGCCCGGCGGCGCGAAGCTGCCGCCCCCGCCGGGGGCCAGGGGGCGGAGCCCCCGGGTCTCGTCAGAGTTCCGGGAAGGGGCGGGGTGGGGGAAAGGTCACCGGGCCGACAGCTCGTCGTACACGCTCAGGACGTGCGCGATCGTCTGATCCTCCGTCGGCCACGTCCCCGCCTGCACCCGCCCCGCCGCCGCCAGGTCCGACCTCCGATCGGCGTCGTCGAGCAGCCCCCGCACCGTCTCCGCGAGCGCGGCCGCGTCGCCGTACGGCACCAGTTCGGCGGCGTCGCCGACCAGTTCGGGCACGCCGCCGACGGCCGTGGCGACCAGCGGGACGCCGAGCCGCAGGGCCTCCTGGGCGAGCAGGGAGCGGGCCTCCCAGCGGGAGGGCAGGACGGCGATGTCGGCGGCGGCGAGGAGTTCGGCGACGTCCTCGCGGCGCCCGATGAGCCGGACCGCGAGCCCCTCGTCCTCGATCCGCCGCTGCAACGGCGCCCGTTCGGGCCCCTCGCCCGCGATGACGAGCAGCGGCTGCGGGTCCAGGTCCCGCCACGTACGGGCCGCGTCGAGCAGCATCCCGTATCCCCGCCCCGGTTCCAGCGCGCCGACCGCCATCAGCAACGGCCGGTCCACGGCACCGAGTTCGGCCCGCGCCTTGCCGTCGTGGAGGCAGACGGGGGCGCGCGAGGCCGGCACGGTGACCGGCGCGAGCCGGGCGTCGCGGGCGCCGCGCCGCCGGGCCCGGTCGACGAGTTCGGAGGAGGTGCCGAGGACGACCGCGGCCGCCCGCACGGTCCGCCGCTCCAGGAGGCGTACGAGCCGGGCGCGCGCCCCCGCGGCCCGGCTGCGGGTGTGCCAGGTGGTGACCAGCGGCGTGGGCGGCACGGCGGCGGCCCCGGCCAGCGCGAGGGAGGCCCGCACCGAGGCGTCGAGGCCGTGCGCGTGCACGATGTCGGCGCCGATGAAGGCGTTGCGCAGCGCGGCGACGGCCGCGGGGCCGCCCTGCCGCGGGACCGGCACGAGACGGGCGCCCGCGCCCTGGAAGTCGTAGGCGTGGTCGAGTTCCGGCGGGGCGCACACGGTCACCCGCACGCCCCTCGCCACCAGCCCCGAGGCAAGTGATCTGACGTGCGCGCTGCTGCCCGCGCTGCCGCCGCCCAGCACTTGGACCGTACGGAGCTGTGTCACGCGCCCAAGGATGCCAGTCCGTACGCACGTTCCGGCACCGAAGTCGCCGCGTTCCGGGTCGGCTGCAGCAACTTACCGACCGGGATCACTCACACGGGTGAGCGCAGGGGCGTGCGCCCTCGCGCGCGAACTCGCTCACGCGCTCCCCGTACGCCGCCGCGGCCACCAGCCCGGCCGCGTGCACGGCAAGGCCGAACCGCCCGTTGGCGGCGGCGACAGCGGTACCGAGCGACGCCCCGAGCGCGTGCGCGCCCATGTCCCCCAGCATCGTGCGCTCGGCCAGATCGTCGCCGAGCACGGCGGCCGCGGCCCCCATCGGCGCTGCGGCGAGCGACCCGCGCAGCAGGCCCGGCGCGCCGAGCCCGAGCACGAGCAGGGCGGCGCGCCCCGGCCGTACGTCCACCAGGTTGACGAGGTGCGCCGTCCCGGCCACGACCACCCCGGCGAGCACCTTGTCAAGCGGCCGTTCCTTGAGCAGCGCCCCGGCCGCGAGCCCGGCGGCGCCGATCCCGAACAGCTTCACGGCCCCGCTGGTGACCTCGCCGCCCCGCAGCGCCGTCAGATGGGCCCGGAAGCCCCGGCGTTCGTCGCCGCGCAGGTCGTCGTAACGCCCGCAGACCGCCCCGGCCGTGGTCGCGAGCGCGGCCGGCACCGAGGGCAGCGCGGTGAGCACGGCCCCGCCGGCGGCCGCGGCCCCGGCCTGGGTGTGCACGGTCCGCCCGGCGTGGTTGGTCCGCTCCCAGCTGGCCGGATTGCCGGGCGGCCGGCTCCGCAGCCGCCCGTACGCCGCCCGGGTCGCGCCGAACGCGATGCCGAAGCGGACGACCCGTTCGACGACACCGGCCAGGCGGTCTCCGTCTCCCGACGACGACATCAGGCGCCCGCCCGAACGGTTTCCCGGAGAAGCCGTCAGGCGCCCGCCCTGGCGACCCGAACGCTTTCCCGGCGACGACATCAGGCGTCCGCCCGCGCCGCCGCGAGCAGTTCCTCCGCGTGCGCCCGCGCCGTCTCGGAGTCCTCCTGGCCGGCCAGCATCCGGGACAGCTCGCGCACCCGGTCCTCACCCTCCAGGACGGTGACGCCGGAGCGGGTCACGGAGCCGTCGTTGGTCTTCTCCACGAGCAGCTGCCGGTCGGCGAAGGCGGCCACCTGCGGAAGGTGGGTCACCACCACGACCTGCGCGGTCCTCGCCAGCTTGGCGAGCCGGCGGCCGATCTCCACCGCCGCCTTGCCGCCGACGCCCGCGTCGACCTCGTCGAAGAGATACGTCGGCACCGGGTCCGTACCCGCGAAGACCACCTCGACGGCGAGCATCACCCGGGACAGCTCACCACCCGACGCGCCCTTGGCGATCGGCCGCGGCGGCGCGCCCGGGTGCGGGGCGAGCAGCAGCTCGACCTCGTCGGCGCCGGACGGGGTGTAGGCGACCCGCCGGCCGCCGACCTCGACGCCGTCCGGGTCCTCGGTCTGCCGGATCGCGAACGACACGCGCGCGTGCGGCATGGCGAGCGAGGCCAGCTCGGCGGTGACGGCCCCGGCGAACCGGTCCGCCGCCTCCGTCCGGGCGTCCGTCAGACGCTGGGCGAGCGCCGACAGTTCGTCGCGCAGCCGGTCCCGCTCGGCGGTCAGCTCGGTCACGCGCTCGTCGTCGCCGTCCAGCTCGGTCAGCCGGGTCGCGCTCTGCTCGGCCCAGGCGAGCACGGCGGACACGTCCTCGCCGTACTTCCGGGTGAGCTGCGTCAGCGCGGCGCGCCGCTCCTCCACGGCGGCGAGCCGCAGCGGGTCGGCGTCCAGGTTGTCCGCGTACCCGGCCAGTTCCCCGGCCACGTCCGAGAGCAGGATGGAGATCTCCCCCATCCGGTCGGCGAGCGCGGCGAGCGCCGGATCGTGCGCCCGTACGGCCTCCAGGGCCCGGCCCGCACCCGCGACCAGCGTGGTCGCGTCCACGGCCTCCGGGTCCTCCGGCTGGCCCGCCAGCGCGGCGTGCGCGAGCGCGGCGGCGGAGGCCAGGGACTCGGCGTGCCCGAGCCGCTCCGCCTCGGCGGCCAGCTCGGCGTCCTCGCCCGCGCGGGGCTCCACGGCCTCGATCTCGGCGAGCCCGAAGCGCAGCAGATCCGCCTCCTGGGCCCGCTCCCGGGCCCGGGTGGTGATCTCCTCCAGCTCGACGGCGACGGCCCGCAGCCGCCGGTACGCCTCGCCGTACGCGGCGAGCGGCACGGCCACCGCGTCCCCCGCGTACCGGTCAAGGGCGCCCCGCTGCCGGGCCGGCTTCAGCAGGCCCTGCTGGTCGGTCTGCCCGTGTACGGCGACCAGCTCGTCGGCCAGCTCGGCCAGCAGCCCGACCGGCACCGAACGCCCGCCCAGGTGCGCCCGCGACCGGCCCTCCGCCGACACGGTACGGCTGACGAGCAGCGCCCCTTCGTCGAGCTCCGCCCCCGCCTCCTCGGCCCGCGCGGCGACCGGCGCGCCCGGCGGCAGCGTGATCCGCCCCTCGACGACCGCCGACCCCGCCCCGATCCGCACCAACGCCGGATCGGCGCGCCCGCCGAGCAGCAGCCCCAGGCTGGTGACGACCATCGTCTTGCCCGCACCGGTCTCACCGGTCACCGCGGTGAATCCGGGCGACAGCTCGACGACCGCGTCGTCGATGACCCCGAGCGACCGTATCCGCATCTCCTCCAACACGGAGAAGACCATACGAGGTCCACACCCCCCTGTGCGACGGCCCCTGCCGTCCGGACACGAACCCGCAGGTGGGAGCGGGCGTGTCGGACCCCTGTTCACTCGGCGGAGTGGGGGGAGGCGGGGCCGGGCGGGGCCCCGCCTGCCCCCCCGTACCGGCGCCGGCCACCGGCGGCCGCTAGTGCGGCGCGCCGCGCCAGCCCGAGACCGGGAGGGCGAATTTGGCGACCAGGCGGTCGGTGAAGGAGGCGTGGTGGAGGCGGGCGAGGCGGACCGGGACGGCGCCGCGGCGGACCTCGACGCGGGCGCCGGCCGGGAGGGAGACCGTGCGGCGGCCGTCGCACCAGAGCACGCCGTCGGGGGTGTGCGGCTCGACCTCGACCGCGAGCACCGACTCGGGGGTGGTGACGAGCGGCTTGGCGAACAGCGCGTGCGCCCCGATCGGCACCATCAGCAGCGCCTCCACCTCGGGCCAGACGACCGGGCCGCCGGCGGAGAAGGCGTACGCGGTGGAGCCGGTCGGCGTCGCGCAGATCACCCCGTCACAGCCGAAGCCGGTCACCGGCCGCCCGTTGACGGCGATGACGACCTCCAGCATCCGCTCCGGGGACACCTTCTGCACGGCCGCCTCGTTGAGCGCCCAGTCGCGGTGCAGCACGTCGCCGTTCTGGTACACGGTGACGTCCAGCGTCATGCGCTCCTCGACCTCGTACGCCCGCGTCACCACCCGGTCCACGACCTTGTCGAGGTCGTCCCGCTCGGCCTCGGCGAGGAAGCCGACCCGGCCGAGGTTGACGCCGAGCATCGGCACCCCGGAGGCGCGGGAGAACTCGGAGCCGCGCAGCAGCGTGCCGTCGCCGCCCAGGACGACGAGGAGTTCGCAGCCGTCGAGCGCGTCCGCGCAGCCCTCCGGGACCCGTTCGACGGCGGCCGGCAGCGGCAGGTCGGCCGCCTCCGCCTCCAGGACGCGCACCCCGATGCCGCTGCGCAGCAGCCCGAGGACGACGAGTTCGGCGCTGCGCACGGCGGCCGGCCGGCCGGTGTGCGCGAGCAGGAAAACGGTACGGCGGTCGCCGCCGCTGCTTTCGTCAGACGTGCTCGAACCAGTGCTCAACGAGGTCCTTCCGCCACGGCGCGGTCGACTTCCGCCGGATCAAGAGCGGGCGCCCCGGCCCGCAGCCACAGAAAGTACTCGACGTTGCCGGAGGGACCGGGCAGCGGGCTGGCGGTGACGCCGAGGACACCGAGCCCGAGCTCGCCGGCCCGCCGGGCCACGTTCTTCACGGCGTCGGCGCGCAGTTCGGTGCTGCGCACCACTCCGCCGGTCCCCAGCCGCTCCTTGCCGACCTCGAACTGCGGCTTGACCATGAGCACCAGGTCCGCGTCGGGCGCGGTGCAGGCGACCAGGGCGGGCAGCACGAGACCGAGCGGGATGAAGGAGAGGTCGCCGACGACCAGGTCGACGGGGATGCCGTCGATGGAGTCGAGGGTCATCTCGCGCACGTTGGTGCGGTCCTTGACGGTGACCCGCTCGTCGCTCTGCAGCGACCAGGCGAGCTGCCCGTACCCGACGTCGACGGCCACGACGTGCGCGGCGCCGGCGCGCAGCAGCACGTCGGTGAAGCCGCCGGTGGACGCGCCCGCGTCCAGCGCGCGCCGGCCCTCGACGACGAGGCCCCGCGGCACGAACGCCGCGAAGGCGCCGGCCAGCTTGTGGCCGCCGCGCGACACGTAGTCGGGGTCGTTGTCGTCCTGGGCGACGACGATGGCCGCCGCGGTCTCGACCTGGGTGGCGGGCTTGGTCGCGACGGTCTTGCCGACGGTCACCCGGCCCGCGGCGATCAGCTGGCTGGCGTGCTCGCGCGAGCGCGCCAGCTTCCGCCGTACCAGCTCGGCGTCCAGACGGCGGCGTGCCGGTCCTGCCACGTTCGGTTCAGCTCCTGTTGTCGTACGGACGGGGTGCGGGGCCCTGCGGTGCGTCGAGCGAGGTCAGCTCGGCGCGCAGCCCACGGTGTACATCCTCGTACACGTCGAGGTGTCCGTCCGCCGTGAGGTGGTCGGCGTCGCCGAGCCGGTCGAGCAGCGCGTCGACGGCGGGCCGGCCGGTGGGGGTACGGACGACGCCGAGGGGGGCGGGCCCGGCGGCCTCGTACGGATCGGAGTCGTACGGCTCCTGCTCCTGCTCCGTGTCCGGGCCCTGGCCCTGGCCCTGGCCCGAGCCCTGCTCAAGGGCCTCCGGAGCCGCTCCGGCGGCGTTCGGGTACGCGTCGCTCATGCCCCGACGCTACCGCGAAGCACTGGGGTACGGTCGAAGCGATGGCAACGATCACGGAGTGCCGTGCCGCACTCGACAGACTCTCCGACAACCTGGCCCGAGCGGACGGCGAGGTGCGCGGCGCGGCCGCGCTCGACCGCACGCTCAGCTGCCACCTCACGGACCTGGACCAGACCTTCACCGGCCGCCTGGCCGCCGGCCGGATCGAGGTCGAGGACACCGTCGCGGGCCCGCCGCCCGCGAAGGCGCAGATCCGGCTGCGGATGACGGGCGACGACCTGGTGGCGATGGTCGACGGCGAGCTGAACTTCGCGAAGGCCTGGGCCTCCGGCCGGATCGGCCTGGAGGCGGGCTTCCGCGATCTGCTGAAGCTGCGCACGCTGCTGTAGAGCGGGAGCGCAGGAGAGCGGGAGAGCGGGAGAGCGGGACACGCCCACCCGCCCGTCGGACCACCGGACGGCCGCGCCCGCCCTCAGCCCGTCACGCCCGCCGGCGCCGCCCGCCGCCCCGCCGCGGCCGCGCGGGCCTTGCGGCCCGCCGGGATCACCAGCGGGGTGCCGGTCTCCGGGTCCTCGATGACCTGGCAGCGCAGGCCGAAGACCCGCTCGACGAGCTCCGCGGTGACGACCTCGTGCGGCGGGCCCTCCGCGACGACCTCGCCGCCGCGGCAGGCGATGAGGTGGGTCGCGTACCGCGCCGCGTGGTTGAGGTCGTGGAGGACGGCGACGAGCGTACGGCCCTGGGTCTCGTGCAGTTCGGCGCACAGGTCGAGGACGTCGATCTGGTGCTGGATGTCGAGGAAGGTGGTCGGCTCGTCGAGGAGCAGCAGCGGGGTCTGCTGGGCGAGCGCCATCGCGATCCAGACGCGCTGCCGCTGCCCGCCGGACAGCTCGTCCACGTACCGCTCGGCCAGCTCCGCCACGCCCGTCGCGGCCATCGACTCCTGCACGATCCGTTCGTCCTCGGGCGACCACTGCCGCAGCAGGCCCTGGTGCGGGTAGCGGCCGCGGGCGACGAGGTCGGCGACGGTGATGCCGTCGGGCGCGATGGAGGACTGCGGGAGCAGCCCCAGGGTCCGGGCCACCTTCTTCGCGGGCATGGAGTGGATCGCCTGCCCGTCGAGCAGCACCCGGCCCTCGGTGGGCTTGAGCATCCGGGACAGCGCGCGCAGCAGCGTGGACTTGCCGCAGGCGTTGGGGCCGACGATGACCGTGAAGGAGTTGTCGGGGATCGCGACGCTGAGGTCACGGGCGATGACCCGCTGGTCGTAGGCGAGCGTGACCGACTCGGCGCTCAGCCGCTGCTGCGTCTGCCCGGCCTGCTCGGTCTGCTGCTGCCCGTTCATTCCCTGACTCCTGTGGGTCCTGTGGGTCCTGTGGGTGTTCTCGTCGATGGTCATGTCCGGCCCGCTCATATCCGTCCCGCCTTCCGCTCGCTGACGAGCAGCCACAGCAGGTAGCAGCCGCCTAGGACGCCGGTGACGACGCCCACCGGCAGCTGCCGCTCGCCGAAGGCGTTGGTGGCGGTCCAGTCGGCCACCAGCAGCAGGGCGGTGCCCATGAGCGCGGAGGCGGCCAGGTTCGGGCCGGGCGAGCGGGTGAGCCGGCGGGCCAGCTGGGGCGCGCTCAGCGAGACGAAGACGATGGGGCCCGCGGCGGCGGTGGCGACGGCCACGAGCAGCACGGCCGAGCCCATGAGGACGATGCGGGTCCGCTCGACCTTCACGCCGAGCGCGTACGCGGCGTCGTCGCCCATCTCCAGCATCCGCAGCGCCCGCCCGTGCCCGAGGACGAGCGGAAGCAGCACGCAGCTGACGCCGAACAGCGGCCAGAACTGCGCCATGTCCCGGCCGTCCAGGGACCCCGTCATCCACACCACCGCGCGGGTCGCGTCGACCAGTTGGGCCTTGGTGATGAGGTAGTGGATGACGGCCGTGAGCATGGCGGCGGCGCCGATGCCGACGAGCACGAGCCGGTAGCCGTGCACGCCGCGCTTCCAGGCGAGCAGGTAGATCACGGCGCCGGTGACGAGACCGCCGACGATCGCACCGCCGGCCGCGGCCATCGCGCTGCCCTGGAAGAGGACGATGACGACGAGCGCGCCGACCGTGGAGCCCTGGCCGAAGCCGATGACGTCGGGGCTGCCGAGCGGGTTGCGGGAGATCGACTGGAAGACGGCGCCGCCGATGCCGAGCGCGGCGCCGACGAAGACGGCGACGAGCACCCGCGGCAGCCGCAGGTCCAGGACCGCGATCTGCTGCACCTCGGTGCCGCCGCCGAGCAGGGTCGACACGACGTCGCCGGGCGCGACGGGGAAGTCGCCGCTGCCGATGAGGACGACGGCCGCGGCGAGCGCGACCACGACCAGGCCGAGGACGGAGAACAGGGCGCGCGGCTCGTACCGTACGGAGAGCCCGCCGCCGGTCCGCAGCGTCCGGGTCCGCGTCGTCGGCCGCCGCAGGGTCTTGGTGCTGCTCACAGCTGGGCCATCCTCTTGCGGCGGACGAGACGGATGAAGACGGGCCCGCCGATGATCGCGGTGACGATGCCGACCTGCAGTTCGGCGGGGCGGGCGACGACCCGGCCGATGACGTCGGAGCCGAGCAGCAGGACGGGCGAGAGGACCGCCGCGTACGGCAGGATCCAGCGCATGTCCGGGCCGGTGATCGACCGCACCAGGTACGGGACCATCAGGCCGACGAACACGATCGGCCCACAGGCGGCCGTCGCGGCCCCGCACAGCAGCGTCACGGCCACCATGGCGGTGATCCGGGTCCGGTTGAGGTGCGCGCCGAGCGCCCTGGCGGTGTCGTCGCCCAGCTCCATGGCGTTGAGCGGGCGGGAGATGAGCAACGCCAGGACGGTGCCGACGAGGATGAAGGGCGCGACCCGGCGGACGGTGTCCAGGTTGGCGTCGGCGAGCGAGCCGACGGTCCAGAAGCGCAGCCGGTCCAGGGCGGCGGAGTTCAGCAGCTGTACGGCATTGACGTAGCCGTACAGGGCGGCGGTGGCCGCGGTGCCGGCGAGCGCGAGCCGCACGGGCGTGGCGCCGCGGCTGCCGCCGAGCACGTACACGACGACGGAGACGACGGCCGCGCCGACGAAGGCGAACCACACGTAGGAGGCGGGGTCGGTGACGCCGAGGAAGGCGATCGCGGACACCACCGCGGCGGCGGCGCCCGCGTTGACGCCGAGGAGTCCCGGCTCGGCGAGCGGATTGCGGGTGAGTCCCTGCATGACGGCGCCGGAGAGCCCGAGGGCCAGGCCGACGAGGAGACCGAGGAGGGTGCGGGGGACGCGCACGTCGTGGATGACGACGTCGTTGCGGATGCCGCTGTTGTGGAACAGGCCGTGCCACACGTCGCCGAGCGGCACCGGCTTGGCACCGATCATGATGCTCAGGACGCAGATCAGCAGCAGGACCCCGACGGCCGCGACCAGTCCGACGGCGCGCAGCGAGGTGCGGCGCGCCGGTGGCTGGGCAGGGCCGGTCGACTCCGCGCTCGCACGGGAGGGACTCTCGACCAACACGAGGTTAGGTTAGCCTACCCTGTCATCGCTGATCGATCCCCTGTACGGACCGCGGTACGGCCCCGCTCACAGGTCAGCCGCCGCAGCCGCGGTCACCCCACTGCCCCCAGCCGCTCCAGCGCCTTCCCCGCGTCGAGCCCGCACGCCCCGGCCCCCGCCTCCGTCCACGCCGCCGCGCACAACGCCCGTACGCCGTCCAGCGGATCCGACGAATCCGGTCCCTCCCCCTCCAGGAGCAGCGCGCCCCCGCTCACCGAGGCCGTCCAACCCCCGCACCGGAAGCCGCCGTCCGCGTCCCCGGCCACCTCCGGCTGCGGCACGAGCAGCCCGCGCAGATCCGCCGCCACATAGGTGGGCCGGTGCTCCGGCACCGCCGCGAGCAGCCGGGCCACGTCCGTGACCCCGGTCAGCACGAGCAGCGAGTCCACCCCGCCGTTGAACGCGCCCTCGATGTCCGTGTCCAGCCGGTCGCCGACCACCAGCGGCCGCTCGGCCCCCGTCCGCAGCACCGTCTCGCGGTGCATCGGCGGCAACGGCTTGCCCGCTACCTTCGGCTCCGCGCCCGTCGCGATCCGGACGACCTCCACGGCGGCCCCGTTGCCCGGCCCGATGCCCCGGGCGCTCGGGATCGTCAGGTCGGTGTTCGACGCGTACCAGGGCAGCCCGCGCCCCACCGCGTAACTCGCCTCCGCGAACCGCCCCCACGGCAGATCGGGACCGCCGTACCCCTGCACCACCGCCACCGGGTCGTCGTCGAGCGACTCCACCGGCACCAGGCCGCGCTCGCGCAGCGCCACCCGCAGCCCTTCGCCGCCGATCAGCAGGATCCGCGCGCCGGGCGGCATCTCGTCGGCGACCAGCCGGGCCACCGCCTGCGCCGAGGTGATCACGTCCGCAGGCTCGGCCGGCACCCCGAGTTCGGTCAGGTGCGCGGCGACGACGTCCGGCGGCCGCAGCGCGTTGTTGGTGACGTACGCCAGATGCATCCCGCCCGCCCGGGCGGTCCCGAGCGCCTCCACCGCGTACGGGACCGCACCGCCGCCCGCGTAGTACACGACGCCGTCCAGGTCGAGCAGCGCCGTGTCGTACGCCTCGCTCAACGGGCGCGCGCTGCCGTCCGGCCGGACCCTGCCCTGCCGTCCCTGGCCGAATTCCGTCATGTCATGCACTCCTCACGCCGCCCGGGGCGGAAATCCCCGCTCCCCGATCATCGCTCATCCCCCCACCGCCTACGATGACGAGATGAACACCTCAGGTCACGCGGCCGACGACGTCCGCGCCCCCGGTCTCCGCCTGAGCCCCTTCCGGGGCCTCCGGTACGTCCCCGAACGGGTCGGCAGCCTCGCCGCCGTGACCTCCCCGCCGTACGACGTCGTCGTACGGCCCGACGGACTGCTCGAGCTCGAGTCCGCCGACCCCCACAACATCGTCCGGCTGATCCTCCCGCAGGCCATCACCGCCGGCACCCGTCACCGCAAGGCCGCCGTCACCCTCGACCGCTGGCTCGCCGACGGCATCCTCGCCCCGGACCCCGACCCCGCGCTGTACGTGTACGAGCAGCGCGGCGACGGCATCCTGCAGCGCGGCCTCATCGGCGCCCTCGAACTCTCCACCCCCACCGAGGGCATCGTGCTGCCGCACGAGGACGTCATGCCGCACGTCGTCGAGGACCGCGCCGCCCTCATGCGCACCACGGGCGCCAACCTGGAGCCGCTGCTCCTCACCTACCGCGGCGACGGGGACGGCGCGGGCGCCGTCGTCGACCGCGTCGTCGAGCGCGAGCCCCTGCTCGCCACCACCACCGAGGACGGCTTCCAGCACCGCCTGTGGGCCGTCACCAACCCGGCCGACCTGACCGCCGTGGCCACCGAACTCGCCCGGCACCAGGCCCTCATCGCCGACGGGCACCACCGCTGGGCGACCTATCTGCGGCTGCGCGAGGAGCACACGGTGCCCGGCCCGTGGAACCACGGCCTGGTCCTGCTCGTCGACACCGCCCGCTACCCCCTCCGGGTCCGCGCCATCCACCGGCTCCTCAACCGCCTCCCGGTCGCCGACGCGCTCGCCGCCGTCGGCGACGCCTTCCGCGTGACGCGCCTCGACGGCCCGCTGTCCGCCGTCTTGGAGGCCCTGGCCGAGGCGACCGCCGAGGGCAACGCCTTCGTCCTCGCCGGCGACGGCGCCTTCCACCTCCTCGACCGCCCGGACCCGGAGCTGCTTGCCCGCACGGTCCGCGCCGACCGCCCCGAGGCCTGGCGCACGCTGGACGCGACCGTGCTGCACTCGACGCTCCTCGACCAAGTCTGGCGCATCCCGGACGCCCCCGAGGACATCGCCTACATCCACGACACCGAGGCCGCCGTCGCCCAGGCCGAACGCCGCGGCGGTACGGCGGTCCTCATGCACCCGGTGAAGGAGGAGGTCGTCCGGGACCTGGCCCGCCAGGGCGTCACCATGCCCCGCAAGTCGACCTCGTTCGGCCCGAAGCCGGCCACCGGTCTGGTGCTGCGCAGCCTGGCCCTCGACTGACACACGAACGCAAAAGGGCGGCACCCCTGCCGGGGTGCCGCCCTTCATGCATCGGTGGGAAGGACGTCAGTCCTTGTCGAGGTGCTCGACGTCCTCGTCGTCCTCGTCCGTGCCCTCGTCGGCGGACTCGTCGAGGTCCTCGGCCGCGCCGCTCCCCTCGCTGTTGTCCTCGTCCTCGTCGTCGAAGGCGTCGACGAACTCGACCCCGTCCAGCTCGGCGAGCCGGTCGGAGGCGTCGGTGGAACCGTCCTTGTCGGCCTCGAGCGCCTTGGCGAACCACTCGCGCGCCTCGTTCTCCCGGCCGGCGGCCAGCAGCGCGTCCGCGTACGCGTAGCGCAGGCGAGCCGTCCACGGGTGGTTGGCGTTCGACGCCAGCTCGGGGCTCTGCAGGGTCACGATGGCGGCGTCCAGCTGCCCCATGTCCCGACGGGCACCGGCGGCCACGAGCCGCATCTCGACCTGCCCGGCCCGGTCCAGCTTCTGCACCTCGGGCTCGCCGGCCATGGCGAGCGCCCGCTCCGGACGGCCGAGGCCGCGCTCGCAGTCCGCCATGACGGGCCACAGCTCGACACTGCCGGTCATCCGCCGCGCGGCACGGAACTCGGCCAGCGCCTCGGCGTACTTCTGCGTGGCGTACGCGGCGAAGCCGGCCGCCTCGCGGACGGCGGCGACGCGGGAGGCGAGCCGCAGGGCGACCCGGGAGTAGCCGTAGGCCTTCTCCGGGTCCTCGTCGATCAGCTGGGCGACCATGACGAGGTTACGGGCGACGTCGTCGGCCAGTCCCTTGGGCAGGCTCATGAGCTCCTGCCGCACGTCCGGGTCGATCTCCTCACCGGTGACCTCCGGCGGGATCGGCAGCCGCTTCAGCGGCGCGCGGTCCCCACGGTCACCGCGGTCGCCCCGGTCGTCACGGCGCCCGTAGCCACCCCGGTCGTCCCGACGCGGCCCACGCCCACGGTCGTCCCGACGGTCGTCCCGCCCACGGAACCCACCGCCCCCACGCCGGTCGTCCTCACGCCGCGGCCCACGGGGCCGCTCGTCACGCCGGTCGTCCCGACGGTCGTACGACGGACGGTCGTCACGACGCTCATCGCGACGGAACCCACCACCGCGGCTGTCGTCGCGACGGAAGCCGCCACCACGGTTGTCATCCCGACGGTCATCCCGACGGAACGAGGACGGACGCTCGTCA
>NZ_JAHTMW010000011.1 GCF_026236535.1 Streptomyces sp. SKN60
TCGGCCTCGGTCACGTTCTCACTGGTCATCGGTGCATCCTCCATGATCGGGAGTTACACCGAACGATTTACAGTCCCGGTCGGCGAGAACCCGCTGCCGGAGTTCGGCGCGGGGTGTGTTGTGGGCGAGGCGGCCGTAGCGGGTCTGGTAGGGGTGAGGGCGGAGCGGATGCGCTGGTACAGGTCGGGGTGCTGGCGGACGAGTTCACTGTAGGCCTGGTCTGCTGCCTGCTTGAGCTTGGTGTAGCTGGGGTCGGCTTGCTCGGCGAGTGTCATGGTGTCGTTGAGGTCGGTGATCAGGCGGGTGCATTCGGCGCGTCGTTGGAGGAGCGCGGCGAAGAGCCTGCGCCGGCCGGCGAGTTGTTCGATCTGGGAGGCGCTGCGGGCGCGTCCGGTCGGTGTGAGGTCGTGGAGGCGTTTGGTCGTGGGGTTTTCGGCGGCCGGTGCCAGGTCCGTGAGGCTGTGGTTGAGCTGGTCGCGCCATCGGTTGAGGACGAGGGGATGGCACAGGGCGTCGTCTCTTGCATCCTGCTGGGTGGCGTCGGCGATGAGCCGGCGGCGGAAAGCGTGGTCGTCAGTGGCGAGGAGTTGTTCGACGGTGTCGTTGACGGGTGCTGTGATCCAGCCGTTGTCGATGCTTTTGGTGATCTTGTCGCGGATGCTGCGGATGGGGGCGGCGGCGTTGTGGGGTACGCCGGCGGCGGTAGCGATGGCGTGGACGAGGGCTTCCTTCTCGTCGGCGAGGTAGCGGCCGAGCCATGCGCGGGCCACGTGCCGCGGGTCGTCGCTGCGTGGCGGGAAGGGCAGGATGCCCGCTGCGGTGAGTTCGGTGATCCGGCGTCGCTTGAGTAGCTGTTCGGCTTCCAGCAGGCGGCTTCGGATGGCCTGCTGCTGTTCGGCGAGCAGCGTGGTGTGTGCGTCGCGGCCGCGGGTGAGGGCGTGAGTCTCACGCTGGAGCTGGCGGTCGTGCAGGGCGTAGGTGAGGGCGTCGAGGCTCTGCTGGATGTGGTCGGGTCCGTAGAGGAGGCCGTCGAGGCCGGTGCGGCGTAGTCCGCAGGCGTGGGCGGTGACGACTTTCGCGTGGTCGAGGAAGCTGATGTTGATGAGGTCGGCCAGCTCGTACAGGGGTAGGCGCCATGGCTGCGGGTCGGGGGTGCGGGTGGCGTGGAGGCCGATGCCGGGGCCGGTGGGTGCGCGGTGGGGTTGGGGGTGGCGGGTGTGGGGTTCCGTGAGGTCCAGGCCGAAGCGCAGGTTGAGGTAGCGGGTCTTTCGCCCGCGGTGGAGAGCTGTGGTGGGGCGGTCTCGCAGCGTGCGGCACAAAGCGTGCTTTCGCGCCCCGCAGGTCGGACAGTCGATCGTGGTGACCTCTTTGGAGGTCAGGCTCCACAGTGCCGGACGGACGAGGGCGGTGCTGCTCGCCGAGGGCGGGCGGGGTGGGAATGTGGGGCGCATGGCGTGAGGGTGCCGGTCGGCACGCCGGTGGGCTGAGTATCAGGCCGCCCAGATCCCTCGAATGGCCCCACCATGATCGAACTCACGCTTCGTGCACGTGCTTGAGTTCCTCCGCGACGGCTGCTGCGGAATCTGAGACAAACCGACGGTAGCCGAGCCGGCGGACAGCAGGCCCGAGGTTCGGAAGAAGGCCCCTACAGTGGCCGGCCGACGTCCGCGAGCACTCCATCGGGAATTCCGTCACGCATCAGCGGAAGCGCCCGCTCGAAGTCGCTCAGAAGGCCACCTCCGTCGTAGGGCCACAGGTCCATGTCCGTGACCGCCACGCCGATATATGCGCGGCCGGGAGCATCGTTCCAGGTGGGATCAAGAACGGCACCGTCTGAACGGACCACCCAGGCGTGCGGGAGATGGAAGTCGAGGCCTTCGTGTGTGAGCGCTAAGCCCTCCGCGTAGAGCAGGCCCTCACTGCGATGGGCACGGGCGTATCGGGCCGCGTTGCTGTAGCAGAGCCGGTCAGGCATGCCGACGAGGTCGGGCGGGCTGGGCATGGCGGTGAACCGCCGACCGTGTTCGAGGAGCAGGTGGTACTGGCTGGGGTGTCGCCAGCCAGCTGTTCCTGGGCTCACCGACTCGGTGAGCTGGGCGTACTGGCGGATGACGTGAATCAGCTCGTCCTCGCCCGGGTTCGTGAACGTGGCGGCAGACTCCGTCATCCAACGCGCTCCTCGTACATCATCAGCGACATGGAGGGAATTCTGGCACGCGTGTCTGCGCGAGGACGTAGTGCTCGGGGGCAGTCGGCCCAGGCTTGTGTGATGCGTTCTGGGCTCCAGTCGTCTTCGAATCTTCTGGAGGGTGACCGCAGCGGGCCCTGAAGGTGGCCTCGTCGATGTGCAGTCGATCAGGACGAACCTGAGAGCCAAAAGATTCTCGGCGCCTCTCATCACCGGCCTCGCCACGGAGGCCGAAGGACGTCGAAGCCCTGCCGACGACGCCGGTTCGACCACGTTCTCGTTCGCCGATCTGTTCGGCGGCCCCGGCCCTGGCAGCGCTACTCACTGCGCCGGGCCGTCTCTGCTGGCAGCCGCTTCTCACGCTCGGGTGATGGGCGTGATGTGCAGCGCGTGGAGGGGCTGTCGGGGTGTTGCGGGGAGGACCTCGAACCACGCCTGGCCGTTCCAGTCACCCGCTCACGCTTCATGCACAGCTCCTGATCTTCGCGAACCGGCTGGCGCCGGAAGACGAGAACCTTAGCCGCCTGCGCTGACAACGCCCTGCCCGTGAGCGGCAGCGGGCTTGGTCCTACGTCATCGACGAGCCAGGCGGCTCCTGCCGCGGCAGGTCACATGACCTTCTCGATGATCGCGGCGAGGCGTTCGACGGAATCCTCGTCGTGCCCGCGGGCCACCATGAACCCGAGGATGATGTCCCGGCCTACGCCACCTGCCAGCAGGTCAGGCAACACACGCTCGGCACCGTCGGCGCCGAACCCGCGGGACCACCCGTTGTTTCCGTAGCTGTGGATGTCTTCCAGCCGGGTTCGCTGGGCCGGGTTCCATGACTCAAGGGTTGTCTGGCCGTCGACGAGGTTCACGGCGTGTGTTTCCATCGCCCATCCGATCAGTGGATCGGACTTCAGCTCGACGACTGCGAGCGCACCGTCGCGGGCGTAGGGAAGCGCGCGATGCATGTCGCGGTAGCGGGGCACGTACGCGAGAACTGCCCGCCGGTTTCCGCTCGGCCTCTTGCCGCGATCGGTGACGGTGTCGCAGATCTCCGAGAGTCGCCTGATGGCGTCGGGGCCCCATGCTCCACTGATCCTGGGTCTGGGTGACGAGTACAGGCTTTGTACCGAGGGTATTGGCTTGCCGCAGGGTCCATACGGCGGCCAGTTCTGCGGCGATGTCTAGGCTCCGCGCAGGATCGTCGTTCGGCACCCACGCCGCGGTGTACGTCGTGTCCGTCATGTCGTCGACGTTAGCGCCGCCGTGCGACGGTACGGTCGCGCCGACACACCGCCCGCGGAGGCCGGGGGCTGTCACTGAATCTGAGGAGGGCAGGGGCGTCGTTCAGACGTCGGTACAGCCGCCGGCGCGGAACCAGTCGTCCTCGGCCCAGGCTTGATAGGCGGCGGTCTTCCATCCGTTGAGACGGGCAGCGCGTCGACTGCGTGCCTCACCTTCGAGATAGGCGCGCGCACAGCCTCTGGGCCTGTCTCCTCCAGGAGGTCGGTCAGTTGCAGGCGGATGCTGCTGAGGGTCCGCCCGGCCTGGGCGGAGTAGAGCTCAGCGCGGTTGAAGACGTCGAAGTGGTGGCCAGCATGTTTGGTAAGGAGTCCGTCCCAGTGCCCGGGCGGGGTGACGAGGTACTCCAGCCAGGTGGGGCTATCCCTCACAACGCGGGCCGCGCGTTCGAAGCGTCCTATGTCACATATACCCGTTTGCATCATGCCGGTCCTCGTATGAGCGGTCTGCCGAGTCCATGTCGGCGAGGACGAAGCGGGCCAGTTTGCGGCTGAAGCCTGTCTCCTTTCGCTCGGGGGCATCGATGGCTTCTTGCAGGTGGAAGGTGAGGGTGGCCCAGCTGCGGAAGTTGCCGTGGCAGGCGAGGTCGTCTGCCCACAGGAGGTCCTGGGGTGACACGTCGGCCCAGACGGGGTGGTAGCCGGGCATGGTGTCGATGATCTCGTCCGGGCGCAGGGGCGCGTATTGCTGCCAGAGGCAGATGCGGGAGGCGAGTGCGGCGCGGCTGCGGATGCGCCGGTAGCAGTTCTCTCCGCCGACGAAGACGACGGCCAGGTGGTTGCTCTGGTCGGCCCACAGGTTGCGGATGTATTCGAGGACGTGATTGGTGAGGCCTTGTGCTTCGTCGATGAGGATGACGCGTGGCTGGGCGGCGAGGCTGCTTCTGATGAGGCGTTCGGTGGTGCGGTGGCCTGGTTGGAGGTCGTCGGGCAGGGCGAGGGCTTCGGCGAGGTCGGCCTTGAAGTCGTTGAGGGGGTATCCGGGCGGGTATTCGAAGCGGAGGGTGGTTTGTGCGGCGAGGTCGTAGAGGTTGGTGTTGACGGCGATGGTTTTGCCGAGTCCTACGCCGCCGTGGATGCACATCATGCCGCCGGCTTTGATGACGGTTTTCAGGTGGGCTGCTGTGAGGCGTGTGGCGTGGGTGGGGCGGAGAGCGGCGCCGCTGAGACCGAGGTGGTGATCGGTGGGCGAGGGCGGGTCAAGGGTGTACGTCGTCATCGGGGTCCTTGTCGCGATCAGGCTTCTTGTGCCAGGAGGCGGTGGGCCCAGGAAGGCTGGGGTCCGGGGCTGCTGATGGCCGTACGGGCAGGGTCGGGGCGGTTGTTGTTTCCCAGGAGGAGGTGGGGTTCGGCACCGGGCGCGGATTGTCTGCGCTGTCCCGGGGAGGTTTCAGGCGCGGGTCCGAGTCGGCGTCGAAGCGGGGGCTGAGGAGGTGTGGCGGGGTGGTGTCAGTGACGGCGCTGTAGCGCTTTTTCAGGCTCTTCTCGGTCTTCTCCAGGCGCCGTCTGAGGGTTGCGGCCTGGCGTTGGCGTGTCTGGTGGAGTTGCTGTCGGCGTTCTTCGGCGTCGGGGTCCTTGACGCCTTGTTTGAAGCCGGACCCGAGGTACTTGCCGGTTTTGGCGTCGGTGAGTTCGATGCGCTCGTCGTGGTGTGGCATGTAGCGGACGGCGACTTTCATGCCGACGCGGCCGTTCATCCAGGTGTCGAGGTAGACGCTGTTGTTCCAGTGGACGCCGTCGCCTTGGATGATGAAGGTCTTGCGGGCGGGTTCGAGGGTAAAGGTGTGCAGCGCCTCGGGCGGGATGTCTCTGATGATGGTCAGGTCGTCTTCCCAGGCTTGGGCGGGGGTCCTGTTGCCGAGGTTGCGGATCTTGTGTTCGTGGTTCCACCAGCGGACCCACCTGAGGAGCTCCTCGATGAACTGCTCGAAACTGAGGAGGTCTTCGAGTGGGGGGCATCGCCGTCCCGGCTTCGTGGTCGGGCGGTCGGTGTAGCCGGGAAGGCCCTTGAAGAAGGTGTCGGTGACGGCGCCGTTGATCGCTTCGATGGTGCCTTTGAGTTCGGGGCGGCGTGGGGGCAGGTCGACGCGCCGGATGCAGAAGGCGGCGAGGGATTCTGCGACGGTGCGACACAGGAAGTCTTTGCCGCGGTCGATGCGGATCAGGCCGGGGGCGCCTCCGAAGGGCCCGTGGTGGCGTCCGCGCAAGATCGCGGCGCGCAGGGCGACGAGGATCGCTTCGCGTGAGGGTTCGTGCGGGGTGATGGCAAGTCCGCAGATGCCGTCGGTGGAGGCGTCGGCGAACCACGTGATGTGGGGGCGGACGGGCGTGTTGTTGAAGTTGACCCAGACGTCGGCGGTCTTGTGGTCGCCTTCCCAGGCTTCGTTGCGGTTTCCACGCTCGCGGGTGTTGTGGACGTCGTAACGGCGGCGTGCGGTTTCTCCGCCTTTGAGGCCTGCCAGGTGGCCGGGGTCGAGTTCCTTGGTGATAACGCCGTGCAAGGTGGCGTAGGAGTAGCGGCTTCCGGGTTTGCCGGGGATGTCGAGGTGGCCTTCGGCTGCGAGTTCGCGGTGTGCGGCGGCGATGTTTCCGCACCAGCGGGCCAGCGCGTCGTGGATCTGCGGGGTCAGTCTCAGGCCGTCACGCTGCTTGCGGGTGTAGGTGCCGTTGTGGGCCTGGGCGTTGGCGATCCAGTTGCGGATGGTTTTGGTGCTGCAGCCGAAGGCCTGCGCGACGTGTCGTCGGTGCTCGCTGGTGAGTTCGCCGCTCTGCTGAAGGCGCAGAAGGTTGCTGATCGCGGCCTGTTTCAGGGGTTCGGGGTCGGGTGGGCGGTTGTCTGCTGCCATCGGCGGATGTCGTCTTCCTAGGCGGGTGCGAGGGAGAGGAGTCCGGCGCCGTAGGACTGGCCGCGGCCGATGCCGCGTACGAGGGCGGCGCCGAGTGCGGCGGGGTCGGTGACGTGGGCGGTGCCGTCGAACTGGACCAGGCGGTGGTGGGGGCCGGGAGCGGCGCCGGGAGGCCGGCGGAAGGGGCGGGGTTCCATCGTGATGGTGGTGTTCAGGGTGAGGCCGGCGTGGGTTGCCCGGCGCTGCCACCAGGCCAGGGCGTCTGGTCCGTGGAGGGCGATGACGGATCCGCGGCGGACGGGAGCGGGCGGGTGGGGGCTGGGGGCGGGGTGGCGGGGTGGCGGGTTGTTTCCGATGCGGGTGGAGGGGTTGGCGGTGATGCGGTAGCGCAGGTGCAGGCCGGGGGTGAGGTGGTGCAGGACGGGGGCGAGGTCGGTGGTGCGTGCGGTGCCGTAGCCGGCGGGCAGGCCGGCGAGTTGGGGTGGGTGGGTGGTCTGGACGTAGAGCAGCGGTGTTTCGCGGTCGGGTTCGAGGCGGAACAGCAGGCCGGCGGTGCGGCGTGGGTGGGGGCAGCCGGGTTCGTGGACAGCCAGGCGCATGAGGGTCTTGTGCAGGCCTACGTAGTCGGCGAGGTCACGGCGTACCGCGGGGTGGGCGGGGTTGAGCCGGATGAGGGTCAGGCGTGCCTGGTGCATGGGCGGTCCTGATGGATGTAGTCGGTGAGTACCTGTTGGGGGCGGCGGCCGGCGTAGAGCCGGGTGGGCAGGTTCTCGGTGGTGTGCCAGGTGCGGCGTGCGGCGTACTGGCGGTTTTCGGGGGTGTAGTCGAGCGGGTGGTCGGCGAGGTCGTGGTGGCTGTCGGCGGGTGTGTGGGTGGGGGGCTGTTCCCAGATGAAGGTGACGGGAACGGTCTCGGCTGTGGGGCGGGGTGGGTTCGGCAGGGTGAGGGGGGTGTGGTGCAGGAGGTGGTGGACGGGGTCGGGCAGTGGTGGGCCGAGGACGAGGGGTTCGTCGGGGACGCAGGCGCGGCGTCCGAGGTAGGGGGCGTAGTGGGGGTGTTCGAGGTGGTCGGCGATGGTGTGGATGAGGGGGGTGGGTCCGGTCAGGGCCAGGGTGAAGGCTGCGTCGGTGAGGTAGAGGCGGTGGGAGGGGAGGGCGGAGCTGTGGGGCGGGCGGTGTTTGCCGGTGCTGGTGCGCAGGGACATCGGGCGGGGGTAGCCGCCGCCCGTGACGTGGAAGTCGGTGGAGAGGGTGCCGGGTTTGTCGACGCGGATGGTGCAGGCGAGGTCGTGGTAGGTGGGGTGGCCTGGTAGGTCGGTGAACGGGGTGAGGGCCTGGTCGCGTGGGCGTCCGGCTGCTGCGGCGAGCATGCCGATGAGTGCGGAGCGGGTGGGGCGGGGGTTGGTGTCGCGGTGGGTGAAGGCCGCTTGGGTGCCGTAGGCGGCGAGGGGGCCGGCCAGTCGCAGCAGAAGGCCGCTGATCGGGGTGGTGTTCATGAGGCGGCGGGGAGTTGGGCGTCGTGGACGGCGGCGGCGATGAGGTCGTCGAGGCTGTCGTGGTGGGGGCCGAGGTGGTCGAGGGGGGTGGGGTGTGCGGTGGTGTGGCCGTGGCCGACGAGTCTGCGGGTGCCGATGAGTCGGTTGGCGTAGGCGGCTTCGGCGGTGAGGGCCTGGCGGCTGGGGACGAGGTAGCCGCCGCTGTGGGTGGCGCGGACGGGCTGGTCGAAGGCGGAGGCGTAGGAGACGGGGCGGCGGTCGCGGACGGTGTAGTGGATGGTGTCGGGCAGGGTGTGGGGGGCGGTGGAGTTTGCCTTGCCCTGGGGCAGGGTGGTGGTGAAGGTCTCCATGAACAGGGCGAGCAGGTCGAGGGCCTGCTTGGTGTCGCCGTCGAGGTTGCGGGTGAGGCCGGTGAGGTTGACGTTGGCATAGCAGTAGAAGACGCCGGCGGTCAGGAATGCGGTGTTGAGGTGGGCGCTGCCGCTGTCGCCGGGGGGCTGCCACTCCTCGACCGCGGTGAAGAAGTCTGGCTGGAGGTCGCTGGTGTGCGTGGTGAAGGCCCAGGCGACCTGGGCGGCGCCGGTGACGTTGCTGGCGTCGTGGCCGGCAAGCATGCGGCCGAAGAGGCTGATGCAGGCGGTGCGGCGCGCGAGGATGGCGCTGATGTCCTTCGTCGGCAGGGCGGCTGGCGGTCCGTCGTCGCCGTTCTTCGTCCTACTGGTGCGCTTGGTCTGGCCGGACGGTGATGCGTCGGCGCGGGAGGCGGCCAGGGCTTCTTCGAGCTGGGCGCGCTGCCGGGTGCACAGGGCTGTGAGGTCGTCGAGGAGACCGGTCTCGGCGGTGTAGATCATGGCCTGGGTGCGGTGGCCTGCGGCCGGGTCGGTCTTGAGTCCGCCTTTGATGGCGCTCCTGGCGATCTGCTCTCCTGCGAAGGCGGCGAGGTCGTCGGGCCAGCCCGCTTGTTTCAGGGCTGCAGTGACGCGCGGGGGGATCATGCGGGTGCGGACTGCCGGTTCGGCAAGCTCCTCCTCCATCTCCATGCGATCGGCGCGTTTGATGGACTGGCTGGAGATCGCGCCGCGGACCGTGTTGCCGATCGAGAGGGTTTTGGGTTCGCCGTATTCCCCGCGGTTGGGATTGGCGGCCGGGACGCTGCGGAGCAGATGGATGTCGATGTAGCGGGCGCGCATGCTTGTCAGTCCTCCGTGTCGGGGTGGGGGCGGTCGTCGTCGGGGAGGGCGAGGTAGAAGGAGTCCATCCAGCGGGTGACGACGGCGGGGCGGTCGATGTCCCACAGGCTGAGGTCTTCGAGGAGGACCGCCCAGTCGGGGCGGCAGCCCGCCTGCAGGAGTTGTTCGGCGAGCCCGGGCAGACGCGGGTGCAGGACGTCGGTGGACAGCCGGGCCAGGAGCTGGAGCTTGTTGTCGAAGGCCTGGGCGCTGACGGGTCGCCGGACGACGGCGGTGGCGAGAGTGGCACCGAGGTTGAGCCGGCGGCGCCACTCCACGGCCTCGCCAGCAGGCTCCGCGGTGGGCGGGTGGTGGTGGGTGTGCGGTTCGAGAGCGATGAGGGAGGCCACGGTGTAGTGCGCCCGTCGGGCGCCGTATCCGTGGGCAGGGCGGGTGAGGTAGCGGTGGAGTGCGGTGCACTGCTCGATGCGGCGGCCGCGGCCTTGGGCAAGGGCCGCGCGGATGCCGCTGGTGGTGCACAGGTCGCGTACCTGGGTGACGAAGGCGTCGTAGTGGGCTCGGCGGTCTTGGGTGGCGATCGGAGTCATCGGCGGTCCTTGGGCCGGGGTGCGGCTGTCTCGCGGAGGGTGACGACGGCACGGGCGAGGGCGGGGCCGGCGCCTCGCTGCCGGGGCAGTGCAGGGCCTGCGGCTGTGCGCAGGCTGTCGACGGCCTCGTAGGCGAACGCGGGAAACGCGGGGCGGTCGGGGTGGTGGTTGATGAGGTTCCAGAAGACGGTTTCGGCCCGGGGCCAGTAGGCGGCGAGGGCCTGGCGCGTCCAGAGCGGCTGGTGCTCGGTGCCGCGGTGCGGAGGCTTGCTGCTGCCTGCGTTGGGCAAGGTCGCCTCCCGCCATGCCCGGGTTGCGGCGCGGGCCAGGACCGCGGCAACGGTTTCGGCCGCGAGCCGGCATTCGGCGATCCGCGCGGCCATGAGGGGATCCTTTTCCTGGGCCCAGGTCCAGATCGGCGGGGTCAGGGCCGAATACCAGGCGCGGTTGTTGGTCTTGGCTTCCTGGTCGAACCCGAGAACGCGGACCTGCAGGTGTGTGACGACGTCTGCAGGCAGGTCGTTGAGGCTGGAGAAGACCTCCGGGCGGCGCGCGGTGCTGGTTTCGTCACCGGCCAGGACCAGGGTGTCCAGGTCCAGCCACACGGCGCGGTCGGTGTCCGCCCGCTGGGGCATGTCGCGTGTCTCGGCCGGCTTCTTCGGGTCAGTTCGGATGATCAGGTACGGGTCGGTGGCCGGCAGACCGCTCTGAAGCGTCGCCCACGTCAGGTAGGCGTTGGTGACGTGGCTGCCATCAGCGTCCGGCACGAGAAGCACCGCGTGGCGGGAGCGGCCGGTCAGGATGCCCCCGGGCCAGGTCACCGCGGCGGGCGGCGCCAGAGGGTCACGCGGAGCGGGCTCTTCCCACGGACACCGGTCGGGCTCACTCTGGCCCGGCCCCCGGTAGGGGGTCAGGTGGAGCAGCATCGACTCGTACAGGGTGCGGCCCCGGGGATGGAACGAGACCGTTCCTCTGATCGGTCCAGCGCGCAGACTCGCCTCGGTGACGGTGTCGACAGTCCGGGCAGAGCAGCGTCCCGAGCGCCCGTAGTAGTGGTGGACGAGCAGGTGCCAGGCCGCTTCGTGGCTTGTGACAGGACGGGGGTGGGTGTCGGTGTGGACGGAGAACCAGGCAAGGTTGTTGCCGGCCGGGCGGCCGTGCACAAGCGCGTTCACGCCGGCGGCCTCGCGGCACTGGCCGGCCAGCGAGGGGTCCTGCAGGAAGGGCCGCTTGGTGTCGAACAGGTCCCACGTGAACATGCTGAGGTAGGTGTCGACCGCCTCCCGGTCGAATCCGCCCTTGGCCACAAGAAGCCTGGCGCGTTGTTCGTGCCAGTCGCTCACTGGCATGTCGGGCTGGTCGAGCGTGGTGAGGCGCGCCGTGATGGCAGCAAGGAGGCGCCACAGCGAGGACTCGGCGGGCGGGATCGGCAGCGCCAGGTCCTCGATCTCGTGGGCGTGGTGGAACAGGCTGCGCAGCCCGACCATCCGGTCGGTGGTGCGGGCGAGGGGAATCCAGGGTCGGGTGGCGAGACAGAAGCTGGGTGCCATGGAACGTCTTCTCGAGCGTGGTCTGGGGCATGTGCCCGGCCGAGGTCTGATCGTGGGCGTGGAGGGGCAACCCGCTCATGCATGCATGAAACCCCTGATCAAGGGTGGCGGAGGGTGCGCAAGCCCGGGACAGTGCTGGCCATTTCAGGACAGCATCCGGTGCCGGAGCAGGGACAGTGAATGCGAACTAGTCATACGAACCGGCGGGAGCGCGGCCCCCCAGACAGCGTGCGGCATGGCACCCGGCGTGCGCCCCCGAGCAAGGGGCGTGCGCCGGAGGGGCAGGACCGGCGGCTGATCGCCGCTCCCGGGCGACAGGAGGAATGCCGCAGCTCTACCCGCCCCCGCCCTTGAGTGCGTTGCCGAAGCGCGAGGCGCCCCGCGCCGGCGAGAGTCGATCCTGTCGCTCCAGGACGTAGCCGCCAGGGGGAGAGTGATGGTCGCCTCGCCAGTGCCCGAGGATCCGCAGAGCGAACTCGCTCGATGGCTCGACAACTATCGTCGGCTGCAGGTGGGCGATGAGACCTGGGTGTATCGGAGCTTCGCCGACCTTGTCGCTGAGCACGGCTCCTTCTTCCGTCCGGCACCATGGCCGACAGGGGAACCGCAGACGCCAGGCCGCTGGTCCGACAGAGCCGGCTGGGTCTACGTGGAAGGTTTCGTGCTCGTCCCTTCCGTCCTCCCGTTCACCGTCTTCGAACACGCGTAGTGCCTGGACGAGGAGGGGAAGGTCGCCGACCCTGCGCTGCCGGACGGTATGGCTGCTGGATACCTCGGTGTCCCGCTCACCAGCAACTTTCGCCGCGAGCAGCAGCGCCTCCGCAGGACGGACGCCGTCTTCGCCTGAGACCCGTCCAACCCTCTGGCCGGCCTCAACGAGCCGATCCTCCGCACGGGTCTGCCTGACTGTGCGCTGGCCACTCGGGCAGCCGCTGACGGCCGGGGGCATAGGGCGAAGCAGTGAGGGATCCCGTCGGCTCTGGCATCACAACCGTGCAGGTGTTCATGGCGGGTTGAAGGAGGGCCTGGAGGGCGG
The DNA here is from genome assembly GCF_026236535.1 of Streptomyces sp. SKN60. Classification (GTDB taxonomy): domain Bacteria; phylum Actinomycetota; class Actinomycetes; order Streptomycetales; family Streptomycetaceae; genus Streptomyces. Next base: position 12,182 of record NZ_JAHTMW010000011.1, read on the forward strand.
TGGTCTGGGGAGCTGCGTTTCTGGGCGGCGCGCTTGGGGTGCCTCCCGGTGTGGGCATACCGCTGGTGGCGTAATGGCAGCTTGGTCTGGTTGGCCGATCACTCTGTTTCTGCTCATCCCCGTCGGCACTGCCGTCTACGGGCGTGTCCGCGACTCCTCCAGCGTCCACCCCATCAACCCGGCGCGGGACGGACAGCGCGTTCTGACCTGCTGCAGCGCCGCTCACCTCGCCGAGCTGCAGCAGCACTACCGGCGCCGCCCCTTCGTCAACGAAGAGCTCTGGGCGATGAAGATCGACCGGGCCATGCGGCAGCACTCGCACAGGCTGACCAATGAGCAGCTCATACGAGAGACCGGGCTCAACCTAATTCAGCTGGAGGCATCCGCCACCTGGCGCTACCGCCGTCACTACGACATCCCGAAATCGGCCGGAGAGCAGTGAAGCTGCGCCATCTTGAAGTGGCTGGTCAGGGTGCAGGTGTGATGTCTTTTTTCGGGGTGCTCGTGCTGGTCGTGGGCGGCAGTCTGGGGTGTAGATCGTCTGGCGGGGCGGTTTGGCCGATGAGTTCACCGTCCTCGAACGGTCTACCCAGCGACACGACCGTTCTCGACAGAAGTGCCATGTCCACCATCCAGCCAGTGATCTTGACTGCCGACCACGACGCCCTGCTCGGCTTCTATACGAAGCTGTTCGGCGCCAAGGAGATCTTTCGGGTCCCGGCGGAAAGCCCGGCCTTCTACCTCGGCTTGCGCATCGGCGACACCGACCTCGGGCTGGTGTCCAAGCCCGACCCGGGGACTGGGGCGGCACCGCGAATCCTGCTCAGCATCGATGTCGACGACGTCGACGAAACGCTCGGCCGGGTGGAGGCGGGCGGCTCGATCAGCAGCGGCCCCAACGACATGCCATGGGGACAGCGCGTCGCCCATATCCAAGACCCCGACGGCAACCCGCTGAACCTCACCCAGCCGATCCCGGCCTGTTTTCGGCAGGGTGAACGGGAGCCACTCGGGCAGCGGGAATGAGAGCCACGTTCGTCCATCCGCGGAAGGGATGGTGGCCGCCTAGGTCCATGATCGGCAATGGGATTGAGAGCCACCCCCTTCGGGTGGGTGACTTCCGGGCTGCTTGACGGGTGGTCGGGGTGTCAGCGTCGTGGCAGAGCCGTGTCCCTGACAGGCGCGGATCAGAAGGGCCCGGCTCTGTCGTTGCCGCCCAGCGCAGGTTGGCGCTCGCCGCACTGAGAACCGTGAGTAGTCAAGCGCCTGGAGGTCTGCGATTTCGCCGACTGTGACATGGGGACGCTGTGGAAGGCGTCGGGATCAAAGTCCGGGGCCGGTGTAACCGGGGTCTGGGTGTTGGCGGGGCGTGTACCACTCGGTGAGCGCCCACACCCCGAGAGCGAGTGCCGCCAGGGTCATGAATACAGCAATCCAGGGGCGCCTCGTACATCGCGTGGTCAGCGTCCAGGTGAAGAGCGGAACCACTGTGCCGCCGAGCAGAATGAGCGGCAGATCGAGGAAGATCGCGCTTAGATCGCGGGCATGGGCCTCGAACCCGCCGTCGATGCTGAAGGCGGCCCGCGGTGCCCACACCAGCAGTCCAGCCATTGCGCCTAGGCCAGCGAGGAGGCATGCGGCGGTGCCCTCGGTCTTCTGGTTCATATCGCCTACCGCCTGAGTCGCTTTGCAAGGCGCTGGTGGCCGTGCGTTCCCAGGACAGCAAGCTAGGGGATCAGAACGGGACGTGAGTGAGTAGGCTTTGCTCCGATCCCCGTCACCCTTCAGGCCGTGCCCGTGCCTGCGCGTAGGGGGTCATCGTCGTCCTGGCCCGGCGCTCGGTTTCGGTGGCCTGGAAGCGGTAGGACTCGATGCCGGTCTGAATGAGAACGCAGCGGAAGGTGATCCGGTCGGCGATGGCCGCGCAGAGCCTGGGGTCGGCGAAGGGCGAGTTGGTGGCCACGGCGGTGGCCTTGCATTCCTCGCGTTCGGTGAAGATCTGGAACAGCAGCCAGGCGCCCTTCTTGACAAGGTTCGGGGGTCGACCTCCGCCTCCTCGCCGGGCTGCATCTCCTGCGGCACCATCCCCTCCAGATGCCGGCGACCCTGCCTGGCCTCCAGCTCCAGCTGCGGGCGGCGCCATTGGCACTGAACCAATGCGGATGACGGCGTGACGGGTTGCGGGCGGTGACGGATGTCCGTCGCTACTACTGGCCGAGGGCAGAACGACAGAAGCACACGCCCCGGCAGTGGTCGCACGTCTTGACCAGTTCGTGAACGCGCTTGTCACACGGCTTTCCGCACGGGTTGCCACCGGTACGTTCACGAGCGAGGGAGACCTGCCGCGGGCCGTAGAGCCCAGCCCCGCCAGACAGGTAATAGCCATTGTCCGTGGCGAACATCCGGACGGAGGAAACCTTCAGAGTCTTTCCCTCGCCCGGTCCCTCCAGGATCGTCAGCCAATCTCCAGCCTTGTACACATCACACTCTTCTCAGGTAGTCGATCTCTGGTAAGGCCCCGCCAGGGCATGAGCCTTCTTGATTGTGGCGTTGGCGCTACAGGTGTTGCACAACATAGCGTCATCGGCATCGACGCTGAGCCGTGAAAAGTGATCTCCACTCGCCTCACGCATCACTCCCCCACAGAAGGCGGCAAGTGGCTCAGGAGTCCTGTTTCCTGTGGACGAGGCCGAGTTCGGCGTCCATGGACAGCCAGTGCCGCCCGAACGAAGCAGGCTGGGGGCTGGCGAGATCGTGGAACAGCGGGACGAGGTCGGCAAGCAGGGGGTGCTGGAGCCACGCTTCGGGCAGAGCGGGTTGCTCCTGCCCTGGCGGTCCTGAGACCCAGGATTCGGGTACGGAGACGACGCACTGGAGCAGGCGGCGGATCTCTACCGGTTTCAGGCGCGGTCCTGCGGGCAGCGGCCATGTGCCTTTTTCGTCCAGGGTCAGGTGGCTGGTCATGGGCTGGAGGTAGCAGGGCAGCAGGCGGCGGGGGCAGGTACCGGCGCGGGTGGGTGCGTTGCCTGGGGTCGTGGGCCTGCGGTGGAGGTCGGCCAGCGATCCGATGCGCACGGGCGGGGGGATGGCCTGGGTGTCGCCGAGGTGGGTTTCGTACCGGAGGGAGGAGACGTGGGCGGCTTCCATGGCGGCGAACTCGCTGTGCGAGCCGGCGGTGCCGGCGTGCATCTCTTCGATCAGGTGGGGAACGTCGTCGGGGAGTGTCACGGTGCGAAGGCCGGTGTGGAGTGCCGCGGCGCTCTGGTGCATCCACAGTTCCGTGTCCGAGCTGCGCCAGGCTTGCGGAATGTCGGTGCGGCCTTCGTGTACAGGGTTGAGGACGCTCAGCCGCGGTCCGCGCTCCCGGATCCAGGGCGGGCGGCGGTCGCGGCGTTTCGTCGTGTTCTGTTGCCGCCAGAGAAGTTCGAAGCGCCAGAGCCGGCCGGCACGTTGCAGGAGCCTGTGCATCGATGCGAGATCGCTGACCAGGACATCGAGGTCAATGTCGAGGCTCATCTCCAGCAGGCTGGTGGTCACCACGATCAGCCGGTAGGGCCGCTTTCCCCTGGGCCCCAGCACGTCACGAATCCTGCGGGTGAGCGGTCCCCGGCGTTGCCCGGGGATGCGGCCGTGGAGCAGGACCAGGTCGGTTCCCGCGCGGATGCCCGCAGCCTTGAGGATCTTCCGCAGGTGGAGGTAGGTGTCCTGGGCGTCTGCGACGGTGGCGCACTCGACAGCTGCGCATCCTCCGTGCTCGGCCACGGGCTGGATCTCCTGGACGATCCGGTCAAGCCTCTCCCCCGCTGCGATGGCTCGCGTCTCCTCTCCCAGGCGCTGGTACGTGACGTCGCGGATGATCATTTCGATCGTGGAGCGCTGCTCCTTCACATGCAGGCGCCGGGGTCCGTCGGCCATCACGGTGGTCGAGGCATCGCTGGCGGCGGCGAACAGCCACCCCGGGTAAGGGACCGTGACACTGCGGCCCGCGAGGCCGGTATGGCCGGCGCCTGTGAGATAGGCCCGCACAAGGCCGGCTGATACCGCCGCCGGCAGCGTTGCCGAGACGACCACCACTGGGCATCCCAATGCTCCGAGCCAGTGCACGAACCGTTCCATCAGTCTCAGGGTGTAGGGGCTGTAGGCGTGCGCTTCGTCGATGATCACGGTGCGTCCGGACATGCCCAGCATCCGAAAGGCGCTGTAGCGGGTGGGCAGTACGCTCATCAGAGTCTGGTCGAGGGTGGCCACGGTGAACTGGGCGAGCAGTGCCCGGTCGAAGCCTCGCAGCCACGGGTCGGGCACTGTCACCTTCTTCTCGGGGCGGCCGTCGGCCTCGGGGGTGTCGGTGAAGTATTCGTCGAGGGTGATCTGCCCGTTGCGGGCGAGGAACTGATCGGTGTAGGCGGTGTTCTGCCAGCTGTGGTTGTGTACCAGGGATACGGGGGCGCGCTCCGGCTGGTGTGCGGCGACGTAGTCCCTGAGCGTTTCGTACATGGCGTCGGCGATCGCGGTCGACGGCTGGAGGATAGCCGCACCGCGTGTCCCGCAGTGGAGGTTGAAGATTCTCTGGGCCTCCAGCATCGCCACGGTCTTCCCGGCCCCGGTCCTGTCCGTGATGACCAGGATCCCGGCGCCGTTTGCCGCGACCGCCTGATCGAGCTGGTTCATCAGGGATGCCTGCAGCTGGTTCGGGCGCTCGAGGTGAGGATGTGCGGTGGTGAAGGGGACCTCGGGAAGGTCGGCCCGCTCCAGCCCGGAGGCGGTCACCACGGCCGCCGCCCACGGCTCTTCCGCCTCCTGCGAGGCGGGCCGCCAGGCCGATGCGTAGTGCGCGCTCGCTCCGAACGCCGGCGCCATCGCGCGCGGAATCCACACATGCGGCTGGCTCGCGAGCCGGTCCGCCACCATGATCAGGCCCGCGATCAGCACGGCCGCCGGGACCGACACCCGCGGCGGCACCGCCAGCGCCTGGGTCTGATACCGGATCTGCGCGGTGTACCGCCACCGGATGTCCTGCCACAGCGGCCCGCCAAGCTCGGCGGCAACCCTCGGGCCGCTCGCCGCCCCGTACACGTCGCACTGGTGGAACCATCCGTGGTGCCCGCCGATGATCTGCGCAGCCCGCACCGCAGGACTCGCGTTGCCCGTCCGCTCGTATCCGAAGCCGGCGAGGATCCCGACCATCGCATGCATGGAAGCCCGTTCGTGGGCGATCAGACGCCATCCGCCGGTGTCCGCCTGCAGGTCATCACTCACCCTCGCCCAGCCGGCCGGCTCGCACTCCTGAAACCGGCTCACCTTCCCCAGGTCATGACAGCCGGCCCAGAACATCACCACCCGCCGCGCGTCCGCCGCTCCCAGCCCCAAGCCCGCGGCGATCAGCCGTCGCTCCTGTCGGGTGAGATAGCGGTGCCACAACACCCCCGCGATCGCCGCCACATCGAGCATGTGAAACAACACCGGATACCCCAGCTGAAACCGCTTGCTGAACTTCCACTTCCCCCACAGACACAGCGGCAGGCCTCCGTTCCGGCCGTCGTCCACCACCCCCACGACCCAAGCCCTCCCTCTGCTGGCAAACGATGCGGGTCCTGGTCGGGCCCGCATCGTTCGCTACCCTCACCTCCTCACCAGCAGGCGGAAAGGACGAGGCAGTTACCTCATTTCGGTGAAGAGGGCCTCAAGTCGCCACTCAGAGGGGCGACTTTGTGCGACAACGATGACAAGCCATGCAGCGGCCGACCACTGCGCTGCGGGCGCCCCACGCAGCTCTTCTTCGTCGGATCCGGCCTTCCCACTCTCGTCGCGCTCAACCACGGAGAACAGCCGTCTCGTCCAGTCCCCGCTCCGGCCAAGGCAGGTGATGTGCATGTAGGCCGTCCCACCGATCAACGCAGTGGGGCTGACTCGGGTGTGGTCACACTTCGACACCGCCTGCTCCAGCGCCAGACAGTGCGCCCCGTCGCCGCAACGCTCGTGAGGCCGTTCCCCGCTCTCCCAACCCGGCGAAACGGGGGATGCTGACACATCAGGTCGTCCGTGCGAGCCGGCGTGGCACCCGTTCCCCGTGCTTTGGCGCTGATACCTGCCGCGTGCCAGGCGAGGGCGTTGATATACACCGCTCCCCACCCGCATGGGGCTGACACGTGCACGGGGTCCCTCGTGGAGCGCGCTTTCAGCCACTCCCGACATCTTGTGGCGATGGTCCCCAGCCGCCGGCCTGGACGGGGATCTCGATGCCACACGCATGGGGTTGACACCACCCGTGGAGTCCTGAGGCGCTCATTCCGGGACCGCTTCCCCACGCACGTGAGGCTGACACCGGGCCCGATGACGCACGCATTCGATCTGTCGCCCGCTCCCCACGCACATGGGGCTGACGCCTCCTGGCCGGCGCCCGCATCTCGGTCTCCGTGACGCTCCCCACGCACATGGGGCTGACACGATGTCCTCCGGCTGCTCACCGGGCTACAGGAACCGTTCCCCATGCACATGGGGCTGACACCTCAACACGCACCTAGGTACTACCTGCAACACCCCGCTCCCCACGTACATGGGGCTGACACTCTGCGGACCAACAGCAGTGCGCGCATGGTGTACCGCTCCCCACACGCGATGCCAGTGACCTGCACGACTCGAAGTCTTTGACATGCCTCTATTCCGACTTGAATCAAACCTTCCTGCAGGTTTGCACTCATTTTCCCAACAAACTCTCACTGGATGTCCGCAACCCCAGGCTCTTCCAGCAGGTCCTGGATGTGAAGGTGGGAAACTCTCGCGCAAGGTCTCTGGGAAATTGAGGCGCTAGTCAGCACCGCGCGTACGGGGAGCATGGACGGCCGGCCAGACGACAAGTCGGCGGGCCGGGAACATCCCCACGCATGCGGGGAGCAGACTGTCTGACCTGCAGCGTTCCACCACCAACAAGCCCAACGCCACCACTTTCAAAGAACCCGACAAAACGCCCCCCTCCCCCGCCCACACACACGAAGACCAGCGGGCCCAAGGGAAAGCGGCTGCTCCCTTGCGAGAACCGGTTCCGGCGCAACTCCTGTGATGCCGTCCTCTCACAGTGCCGGTCAGCCCTCAATAAACGCGGCAGCCAGGCGCCTGAATTCGTAAGATCCCTGACAGGACGGGGCTCGTAGCGCAGAGGTCGTCGCGCCTTCACCGCATGTAGGAGGACGCCGGTTCAAATCCGGCCGGCCCCGTCCTGCCTCTTCCACGACAGCATCCCCCGACACCCAGACACGCCCTAACCACGCCTCAGCAGGCCCGTTGCGGCGTCCCGGTCGCCGATGTTCGCGGCGGTCACCGCGACGACCAGGAGCAGGCCGAGCGTGTCGGTCACGATGTGCCGTTTGCGCCCGGGCACCTTCTTCCCGCCGTCGTAGCCACGTGAGGCGGCCGGCACCGTCGCGGCGGCCCGCACCGACTGCGCGTCGATGATCCCCGCCGTGGGTGAGGCCTCACGGCCCTCGCGTTCACGCACCCTCCCGCGCAGCCGGTCGTGGAACTCGGTGATCAGCCCGTGCTCACGCCAGCGGCGGAAGAAGGCATAGACCCGGCCCCAGGCGGGGAAATCCGCGGGCATCGCCCGCCACGAGATCCCGCCCGCGACCAGGTAGCGGATCGCGTCCAGCAGCTGGCGGTGGCAGTAGCCCTCAGGCCGCCCGCTCCTGCCCTGAAGCCAGGTCGGCACCGGCAGCAACGGCCGGACAGCCGCCCACTCCGCGTCCGTCATGTCCGACGGATAGCGGCGCACCCGGTCCGGATGGTCGGCCGCGTTGCCGTACACGTGCGCGAGGCAATCGCACGACACGGCGGGCAAGTTGAAGTGAAGGGGCTGGGGCACGTACAACAACGACAACAGGGTCTCCGGAACCGCTCGTATGGGATCGCACCCCCGAGCTACCAGGAGGCCCTGCCTTCATGCACGCACGGCCGGAAGATCACCCGACCAGGAACTCTGTTCGACCGGGCGGTGCGGCGGCTCCACGAGGAGGACCAGCCGGCCCTGGTCGTGGACGTACGCGCCGGGGCCGACGGACGCCACGGGGTGTGCGCCGACGCCCGTACGCCCTCGGCGCCGCCGCTGGTCGCGTACTGCTCGGTCCCGCTCGGCTCCGCGCGGGCGCGCTGCCCGCTACTGCGCCCAGTCGAAGACGCCCGACTCCAGGTCGATCTGGGCGTTGCCACCGCCGAAGTTGACCCCGCCGACGCCGTCCTCCAGCTCGAAGACGTACGGCGTCAGCCCCTCCGGCAACGTCTGGCAGGGCATCACCGTTCCGCCGAGGTGCGAGATGCCCTCGACGGACGACCAGAACGCGTCGAGATCCTTGTCGTCCGAGGACCAGGCCTCCACGTAGCCGCCCTCGCCGTCCTCCGCCGGGGCGATGCCGGTGTTCGGGTCGCCGGTGCGCTCCCCGATCCAGACCGTGATTTCGGGGGCGCTGTCGTCCCAGGCGTTCTGGCCGCGGCTGTACTTGTCGCCGAGGCCGTCCGGCCGAATGTCGGCCGGGGGATCTATGCGGGGCGCGGCGAACTCCGCGGCGGTGAGCCAGATGAGCGCGTGCGCGCCGCCGATCACGTCCTCCAGGTCCTGCTGCCGGGGGTGGCGGGCTGCGGCCGTCGCGGCCACCGCGGCGAGGAACGGATCGGCGGCCTGCTCCGGGGTGGGCACGGTGCCCGCCAGCAGCTCGTCCACGCCCTCGATGTCGTCGGCGACGTGGTCGTCGGCGTGGAAGAAGGAGACGGCTACCAGGTCCTGGCCCTTGCGCCGGTAGTCCTCCGGCAGTTCGAGGGTGATGACATGGGTCATCGGCAGTCCCGTGACAGGGCTCCGGGGCCAGGAAGCCGTTCCGATGCCGGGCGCACGACCGCCGCACCACCCGGCGACGCGGGCCCCGGGCAGATCGATCTCGACGGGCTTGCCGGGCCGGACCGACAGCGCGTCCACGGACTCTCCGAACCCCAGGTCGTATGCCTTCACCGTGTTCCTCGTTCATTCCGTTCGACTGCGACGGTGCTCAACCTACGCGAGGCCTCCGACAGTCCCCGTCCCCGTCGTTCCCGCTCGGTCCGCCCGGGCACCCGAACTAGTCTGCTCGTACACCAGCCGCCCACTCCGCGTCCGTCATGTCCGACAGATAGCGGCGCACCCGGTCCGGATGAGCGGCCGCGTTGCCGCACACGTGCGCTTGGAAGATCACCCGACCAGGAACTCTGTTCGACTTGCACGTTCCAAGATCGATTGAGATACGGCTTCTAACTCTGCGCCAGAGGCCTCCCGCTGTGAGATCGTCCGAACCTGCCGTCTATTCTGAACGCGTTCAGTCGGGAGGCGGGTGGGATGCGGATGAGCACTTCAGCGAGACGATGGTCGGCTCTGGTCGCCGCGTTGGCGTGGGCTTGTGTTGCTTGCGCTGATGCAGGTGGAGATGCGGCTCGCATTGATCAGTCGGCACTTACGGGCGAGTGGAGTAGCCCTGGTGGCGCTCTTCTCCACTTGCGGGCGGACCACGGTATGACGGGTGAAGGCCTGAACAGTGCGATGCTGGGAGGCACATCATGCCCGGACACTGCAACCGGCCACTGGAGCTTCTTCAGCGCACCCGACGAGACGGGTTCCTCCTTCGCTGACGACGCGCTCACCAGCGGCGACACCGTCTCCCTGAGCATCGACCCTCCCAAAGACTCCTGTCTCTTGTCGGCTCTGGTCCGGCGGGACGAGCACGGACTCAATCTCTGCCTGGTAGAAGACCCTGATTCCGACTGTTCCGCCGAAGAACTTCTCCGCCTCGAGTCAGCATCGGCAGAACAGGCTGCGAAGTGACCCACCGCCCCTGCCTTTGAAGGAGCATCACAAGATCCCCGACAGAGCCGAATTACGTGACCGTTCATAAGGGTTGTCCCGTAACTGCTGGTCGTCACTGGGGAGCGACGCAGGTGCTGGATTTACCAGTCGAACCGTGTGTCGTCCTTGCTGTGCGGCTGCTTGCCGGGGGCGAATCGTCAGTGGGGCTTGTAGTCGTCCCAGAAGGAACCCGTCCGGCGCCTTTCGTACGAGGCTTCAGCCCTCGCCATCCAGGCGTCGATGTCGGCGACCATCGTGGGGAACTTCTCCTTGAGAGGCTCGGCCAGTTCGACCAGCTCCTCCCAGGAGTCGGCCAGATAGGTCAGGTTCTCCAGTCCGATCGCGACCTCGACCCGGAACGGGTCGTCCGACTTCAGCCACGCCTTCCCTGTCTCGAAGATCTCCGCCCCGTCCTTGGGATCGATGATCCAGGACATGGAGAGCAGCTGCTCCGCGACATACCCAGGGGTGACATTCGGAGCCCTGTGGTCGACGAGGAAGCTCATGACGTCCTCAACCTTCACTGATCTACAACCTCCGGTACATGCGCCACGCGAACACACCCTCGTGCGGTGTGATGACTCGGCCGTCGGTGTACTTCATCGTCCCGAACATGTGGGACGGGTGGACCCCGGCCCCCTCGTCGATCAGTTCGAAGCTTGCCGCGGCCGGCGCGGTGCGGTGGGCGGGTCCGCTCACGCGCTCGTTGGTGTCGTGCGCAAGCCTTCGAGGAGGGTGGCGAGGTAGCGGTGTGCGGTGTCGGCCCGGTCGGCGGGGGTGCCGCCGTGGACGTTCGCGGCGTGGGCGATGCCGCACATGAGCGGGACGAGGTCGGCGGCGGCGAGGTCGGGGCGGACCGCTCCGGCATCGCGGGCCCGGGCGAGGAGGGTGGCGCCGGCCGACGCCAGTGACTCCTTGAGTTCCGTGGTGCGCGGCACGGCGTCCGTGGCCGCCGCGGCGACGGGGGGCAGGGCGGCGTCGGCGACCTGCGCCTCGACGGTGTGGAAGAGGAAGCCCGTCAGGCCGCGCCAGGGGTCGGCATCGGTCAGCGCCTGCCGGCCGTGGGCGGCCAGGGCCTCCAGGCACGGCGCAGCGACGGTCTCCAGCAGCGCCTCGGGCGTGGCGAAGTGCCGGTAGACGGTGCCGACCCCGAGTCCTGCCCGGCGTGCGACGTCGTTGAGCTGCAGTGGTGTGCCCTCGTCGACCAGGCCGCGGGCGACGGAGACGATCCGCTGCCAGTTGCGGGCCGCGTCCTTGCGTAGAGGCGTCGTCATGAGGCCATGCTAATCGGATGGTTCATCCGGATGGTTCCGCCCTGCCGCCCGGTACCCGCGGCGCCGCGCCGCGCGTACGACGTTCAGGCGGGGGTGAGCGGCGCGTGCCGTTCGCTGAGTCGGCGTACGGCTTCGGCGACGCGGGGGTCGGCCGCCGCCCGGTGCGGGGCGACCGGGTGCGCCCGGGCGCCGATGACGATGCCGGTTCGACCCGTCAACGTCTCGTTGGTGGCGGCCGTGATGGAGGGCCTGGCTGCCGCGGACGCCGGATGCGAGGTCGAGCGCTCGAATGTGCGGCGCACCAGGGGCCAGAGCAGCCGCAGGGCGGGCGAGACGATCTTCGGGTCGGTCATGGTGCCGTTGGTCATGTCGGTCGCGGCCCCTCCGGGGTCGGCGGCGAAGACCGAGACGCCGGTGCCGTCCAGCCGGTCTGCCAGGTCCAAGGTGTAGGCCAGGTTGGCGAGCTTGGCGCGGCCGTACCAGTGGAAGCCGTAGTAGCCGCCCGGCGGCTCGACGGCGTCGAACACGCGCTTGGCCACGGCGACCGCGCCCGACGTCACGTTCACGATCCTGCTCGGCGCACCGGCCGTGAGTGTGGGCAGCAGCAGTTCGGTCAGCAGGTAGGGCGAGAGGTGGTTGACGACGAACGACGCCTCGACACCGCCGAGGGTCTGGCGCTCGGGGAACATCGCCCCGACGTTGTTGACCAGCACCGTCAGCGGTTCTCCCGAGGCGGCGTGGTCGGCCGCGATCGTCCGGGCGAGTGCACGCACCTGGTCGAGCGAGGCGAGGTCCGCGGGCAGGAAGCGGGCCGGGTGCACCGGGCCCGTCGCGTTGATCCGCCGGGCGGCCCTGGCTCCCCGTCCGGCGTCGCGCCCGATCACCGTGACCGCGAACCCGGCGGCGGCCAGCCCCAGCGCCGTCTGAAGGCCGATGCCCCCTGTTCCGGCCGTGACCACTGCTGTCTTCTCCATGTACTCCTCCACCAGGCAGCCAATCGGATAGATCATCCGCTTAGTCCCGGACGGTAGCACACATACGGATGAACTATCCGGTTGAGCTTCGGCGGCAGCGACAGTCCGCCCGCGGCAGGAGACAGACGGACGCCCGGGGAATCACGCGACGTCGGCCCCGGAAAATCGCGTGACCGTCGACAACGGGTTTCGCCGCGGCCGGCACCCTCGATCCCGAGGCGGCAGTGGGCGCAGATGCCGGGCGCGGACCAGCGCAGCGAGGTCGGCCAGGACAGCGCGCCGGGCGGTGTCGTAGGTGATCGCGGCGCTGCCGACCAGGACATCGAGGCGCCCGAACCCCGCCCCCACGCTGCGCACAAGGGCACGCACGGACACGGCCGGCATCTGCCACAACCAGCCGGCGCAGCAGCAACCCGCCGGGCACTCCCGGAGCCACGCCGGCCACAGCAACAACATTCCTCCGCACAGCCGCACCCACAATGCCCGACCCCGACCGGCACTTGGGGCGCCGGGGCATCCCCCGCGGGCGCGGGGAACGGTACCGGTCCTCGGTCGCCCCGCCGAAGAAGTCGGGGCGACCCCCGCGTAAGCGGGGAGCAGCCCGGGCCATGCCTGCGGATGTCCACGACGTCGGGGCCATCCCCGCAAGCGCGGAAAGCAGTCGGCGCCGCCGTGCCGCTGAACGCGGCGCCGGTGGTCTCCCCACGGGCACGGGGAACAGCCGACCGGCGGCACGCTCCCGGCCGCCGGTCAGGGACCATCCGCGAACACGGGAAACAGGCGTTCTTCAGGAGCAGGCGGGGCGCCGCCGGGGCCATCCCCGCCAACGCTGATAACCCCACCTGCCAGACCGCAAAAGCAGCCCTGACCAGCACAAACGCACACCAAGCCATTACACGCCAGAACTACCTACAACAAACCCACCCGCCCTCAACACAAAACACATAACCCCAGACCAGCCCACACCCCACACACCAACAAACCCCCACTCAGCGGCAGCACATCGGCGAGTCCGCCTAATTCCTCACAGTCGACGGCCCCGTCGCCGCCAGCCCGTACACCGCAGGCGCTCGGCATGAGCGAGAAGGTCGCCGTGGCCAAGTTCGCCCTCTGCGGGCCCGCGAACGTCTCGAACTGCTCCGCCCGTACGGAGACGCACTGCTGTTGCTGTCCTGGCCGACGATCGCGAGGTTACGGCCGACCTTCTCGCGCTGGCTGGCCGGACGACTTTCCTGAGACGCTGTTGCCGCGGACCACGATTGGGCGCGTTCCTGCGTTCCACCGTGCCCTGCGTAGTCTGCGTCAGGCGTCGTCGCCCGCGAGATTCAGCTGCATCCGGGTCTCGTGGAAGTGCTCCCAGTCCATGACCAGGCGGAAGCGCCGGTGTGCCTCCAGGCGTTCCGCGTCGGCCGGCTCCTGGCCGCGATACACCTGGGCCTCCCCGGACTCCGCGAGCTCCGCCAGGGCGAGGCGGACATCGTTGGCGTCCTGGCTGGTGGCGGCCGCCAGCCGGTCCAAGGAGGTAAGGATTTCTTGCGGTTCACCCAGATCGTTGACCAGGTGGTTGATGAGGGTGTTGACGAGCGGGTCGGTGCGCATCGTCCAGCGGATCTTGTCGAGCCGCTTGGTGATTTCGGTGTCCAGGGGCAGCAGGTCGCCGGGCAGCGGCAGCGCGGTGGGCATCGACCACCGGGTGCCCTCCGGCGTCTCCTCGCGGCTCGCCAGGCCCCATGTCAGGTAGAGCTCGGACAGTTCCCGCACCGTTTTGGGTACTGGGAAGCCGGCGGCCGTCAGCATGGCGCTGAACTTCTCCCAGCGGCTCGCCTCGCACGCCTCTCGGCCCTCTGGCGCTTCCTCGTAGTCCCACTCCTCATCGGGCCATGAGAACGTGAGCGCACCATCGAGATCGCCGCCGATCATGTCCCAGTGGCCGCCGAAGATCTCCTGCAGCAGGTCGTCCAGGGAGCCGGTGAAGCCGGGCTGGCTCGCGGTCCCGATCAGCATGGTCAGCGGGAAGCCCTGGCGGGGCAGGACGTGGTCCCACCCTGACACCCACCAGTCGTTGTGCATCGCCATGTCCCGGCGCGGGCCGGATACAGACGGGTTCTCAGTCATCCGCAGCTCTTCCTCGAAAACGGCCGGACGCCCGCAGCGTACGCACTGAAACGCGGCACGTGCTCACGGGCGTCCGACCCAGGCTTGATGGTCGAGGGCAACGCGCAGTTGCTCGTGTAGGCGGCCGCCAGAACACCGACGCGGGTTCGGGCCCTCACGGACCGCTGCCAGAGCTCCGACATCCCCCCCTCTTGCGGCATGGTGAAGCCTGTCAACGGTCGCTGAAGGCGCCTTAGACCCGGAACGGCTGCCCTTCGCCGTTGCATGGGTGTCATGCTTCGCACTCCTGCGCAGGACGCTCGTCGTCGAACCAATCAAAAGGAAGTCATTCCAGGAGCCATAGAGCCCTTTCCAACCTGATGGCGCGGCAGGTTGGTTGTGCGGCCCGGGCTTTTGACGTCGCGAAGCTCCTGGTAGACGGGTTCACGACCAAGATCGCCCGTATGCACCAGGAGCTTCGTGCGCTTGTCTGCCCATCCGCGATTGATCTGCCAGTACGAGCCTGCGGTATCCAACCCGTCACCTGTCAGCCCACCGCAAGCGCACCGGCAGCCGGTGGCGCCGACTCACGACTGGACACCAAGCCCTGCTCGCCCTCGCTTACCTGCGCTGCGGGAACACCTACGCCCAACTCGCCGCGGGATTCGGGGCCGGCATCGCCACGGTGTATCGGTACATCCGGGAGGCCGTCGAGGTCCTGGCCGCGCGGGCACCCAGCCTCACCGATGCCGTCCTCCCGGAGCCGGCGCTGCGCCTGGCCAGCGACGATCTTGGATGACGGGCGGCGGAGAGGAGGCGGTCGGGGTCTCGTCGCCGCGCGGCTCAGCTTTCGTGTGCCCCTGCTGCGGCGGCGGGGTGTTCCGGGGGTTCGGTGACGGACACCTGGGCGGGGCGGAGCAGGCGGGTGCCCAGCTGGTAGCCGGGGCGGAGGACGGCGGTGCAGACGGGTGTGTCGACGTCGTCGGAGATCTCGTGGTCGACGGCTTCGTGGCGGGCCGGGTCGAAGGGCTCTCCCGGCGTGCCTGTGCGCTCCAGGCCGAGGCCCGCGAGTGTCTCCTCCAGGGCCTCCGCCACGGCCCACAGGCCACCGTTCACCTCGCCGAGGCTACGGGCCCGGTCGATGGCGTCGAGTATGGGCAGGAGGCTTTCGAGGACCTTGGCGGTGGCGATCTCGTTCACGGCCTCCTGGTCGTGCCGTACGCGCTTGCGGTAGTTCTCGTACTCCGCCTGTACGCGCTGCAGGTCGGCGGTGCGCTCGGCGAGCTCGGCTTCCAGGACGCCGGCCCGGTCCGGTGGCTCCAGCACGTGCTCGCCGCCTTCGCGCTCCGGTGGGATCTCGTCGGGTTCCCGCAGCTGGAGGGTCTCCGGGTCGATCCGCCGCCGGTCGTGAACGACCACCTCGGGGCGCTGCTCTTTCGGGTTGGGTGTGTCCGGCCGGGTCATGACGTTCCTCCCATCGGCTCCCCTTGATGGGCGCGTTCCCGTACGACGTACCGCTATGCCCGGCCTAGTGAGCGGCCCCCGCCCGGGCAGTCGAAGGGGAGAAAACCGCTGCCCGATGGCCTTGTGAGCTGGCGTGATCATGGCGAGTGACGTAGGCCCTCCGACGCGTCCCGTCCCGCCGGATCCCGCGGACCTGTCGGAGCCCGGCTGCCATGGGCACGCCGCCCAATGATCCGGTTCCGCCGAGTCCTACACCGGCGCCGGGCCCGGGTCCGGGTCCGCAGCCGGGGCCTGTTCCCGGCCCGGTGCCCGCGCCGGAGCCGGTCACCCGACCCGGCCGGGGCGTGTCGTCAGGACGTGACGGATGCGTCAGGGACCGCGAAATGCGGTGTGGTGGGCGACTCGTCGAGGGTGAACAGGGCGCCGTCCGGGTCACGTACAGTCGCCTGGCGTTCGCCGGCGGGCCAGAGCCCGTTCTGGACGGGGGTGCCGCCGTTCTCGACGGCCGTCGCGGTGGCCTCCTTCAGCGAGGGGACCTTGAAGTGGACCAGCCAGCGCGGTCGCCGCTGCGGCTTGGTGGCGGCTTCCTCGACGGTGTTGAGGCGGGCCACTGCTTCGCCGTCGCGCCGCAGGACGACTTGATCGTCCTCGTACGCGATGTCGCAGCAGCCCACGCCTTGGGCGGCGGTCCAGTCGAGGACCTCACCGTAGAAGAGGGCGGCGTCGAACGCGTTTCTGGTGTGCAGCTCCAGCCACGCGGGCGCCGGTTCGTCGCCGACCCGCCAGTCGGACAGGACCCGTCCCTCCCAGATCCCGAAGGTCGCGCCCTCGCGGTCGGCGACCAGGGCCGCGCGGCCGCTGGGCGGGTAGCGGACGGGGCCGACGCCGATCGTGCCACCGCGCTCGCGTACCCGGGCCACCGCGTCGTCGGCGTCGGCGACGGCGAAGTACGGCGTCCAGGCGACGGGCACCGCGAGTTCACCGGCCACGGCCGCGATGCCGGCCACCGGCGTTCCCTCCGCCTCGGCGACCGAGAACGCCTGGCCGAGCGTTCCCTGGCGGAACGACCAGCCCAGCACGGCCCCGTAGAACTGCTCGGCGGTGCTCCGGTCGCGTGCCTCCAGGCTGAGCCAGCACGGCGCGCCGATCAGATCGGCTGTGACGAGGACCATGGAGGACCTCCTTCCCCTGGACAGTTCGCCAGGATGCCGTCACCGGTCATGGTGCGTCGGTCGGCCGAAGAGTTCGTCGTAGCCCGGGGGCAGTTGCGTCAGGATGCGGTGGGTGAGGTCTGCTCCGGCAGCGTCCGCCGCCACGCTGAGCACGGCGCCGATGTCCCACCGGGCGGTCTCATTGGTGGCTCCGTCGATCCATGCGGCGGTGGCGCGCACGAAGCGCTCGGGAGCCAGGGGCTCGGCGGCTTGGAGAGGGTTGAGCAGGATCAGCGCGTAGGTCTCGGGGAGCCGTGCGGCGAGTTCGGTGCGTTCGCCGCCGACCAGATGGGCTCCGAGCAGCGCGAAGACCACGCGAGCCGCCCGGTCGGCCTCGTCGTCGGTGTCGTACTCTCCGCGTTCCCGGACTTCCTTGAGGAACACGTCCATCAGCATCGGTTCCGTCCCGTCGTCGGAGGAGGGAAGGGGGTGGGTGGATGCGGAAGGCGGGGCCGGAAAGGGGAGGATCCGCGCCCCGCCCTCCGTGCAGAGCCGGCTGCGGCTCGTCTCAGCTGCTGATCTCCTTGCGGTCGCCCCGGTTTTCGATGGTGACCTTGCGGGGCTTGGCGTGTTCGGCGATCGGAATGCGCAGGGTGAGGACACCTGCGTCGTAATCGGCGGCGATGTGCTCGGTGTCGAGGGTGTCGGCCAGCATGACCTGGCGGGAGAAGACACCCAGTGGCCGCTCGGAGAGCTCCATCTGGACGTCGTCAGCCTCCACCGCCGGCCGCCGCTCGGCCTTCACGGTCAGCATGTTCCGCTCGACGTCGATGTCGATCGCGTCCGTGGCCACGCCGGGCAGGTCGAAGGCGACGACGTATTCGTCACCCTTCCGGTAGGCGTCCATCGGCATCGCGGACGGCCTCGACCAGGTGCCCGGGGTCAGCAGCCGCTCGGTGAGCCGGTCGAGCTCGCGGAACGGGTCGGTGCGCATCAGCATCAAGAACACCTCCAGTCGGTTCAGTCGTCCTCTATTGAGGCTTTTCACCTGATTCCGGTGTAGCATGTCATCAATCTGATGACAAGAGAAATTGTCGTCGAAAAGGTGACCAATCGGAAGAGCTCATGGCCATGACTGCGAGTGACCGGAGTGGTGAGCGCCGCCGGCGCGGCGGGAGCGCGCCGGGCAGGGCGGTCGGCGGGCTTGGCGACGTGCGTCCGGGACCGAAATCGCTCCTCGCCGCCACCGAGGCACTCGACGTCATCAGCGCGGCCCTGCGTACGGCACGCGCCGCCACCCCGGACGCCATCGGCCGCGCGTCGGCCGAGGACGAGCTCGTCGGCGACGGGCCGGATCGGGCGCTGGCCTCGCTTCTGCTGCTGCGCGAGGTGCGCGACGAGCTCGGAAGCTGGGAATCGGGGCTCATCGAAGAGGCCCGCCGGACCGGCGCCAGCTGGGCGGAGCTGGCGCACCCGCTCGGCGTGGCCAGCCGGCAGGCCGCGGAGCGTCGTTATCTGCGGCTCCGTCCGGGCACCGCCGGAAGCACCGCCGAGCAGCGCGTCCAGGCGACCCGCGACCGGCGGGCCGCCGACCGGGCGGTCGTCGCCTGGGCCCGTGGCCACGCGGCCGACCTGCGCCGCCTCGCCGGCCAGATCACCGTCCTGACCGGCCTCCCCGAGGAGGCCCGGGCGATCCTCGCCGAGCTCGACCGCGCCCTCGGCGAGGACGACGCCGCCGTGCTCGTCGCCCCGCTGACCGGCGCCCGGGAGCACTTGCGTGCCACCCGCCCGGACCTCGCCGAGAACATCGACAGCCTCGTGCTCCGCGCGGAGCAGCTCCGCCGCGACAGCGCGTATCAGCGCCGTACAGCCTGAGTGACCGCGGCCTGGCCGCGGAGCCACGGATCGCAGGCGCTGGCGCCGCCCCTCCCGGATCTCGCAGGTCGCGTCCTAGGGGTCTGCGGGCAGTGCCGCACAGCCGCTCAGCGGATACGACAGAGCCGACCCCGATCGTGCCGCCACGGCGACGCCGCCGGCCAGAAGGCCGCCCTGCCCGCCGTCGGCCACCCATCCCCGTGGGTACGCGTAGCGAACGCCCCTCCGGGTAGCCGGTCGGTTGAGGGGGTGGCTCTCGCGGACAGTTCGCCTGCGAAGGGACTGCGAAATGAACATCAGCGAGCACTCCGAGGAGAGCCGCCGCATCGTCGTCGGAGTGGACGGCTCCCCGGCCTCGTACGAGGCCCTGCGGTGGGCGGTACAGCAGGCTCGCCTGACGGGCGCGAAGCTGGAAGCCTGGGGTGCTTACGACGTGCCCGGGGCGGTGGGCTGGTCCGCGCCGGCCGTGGATGCCGCCTTCGACGC
This sequence comes from Streptomyces sp. SKN60, assembly GCF_026236535.1. Lineage (GTDB taxonomy): Bacteria > Actinomycetota > Actinomycetes > Streptomycetales > Streptomycetaceae > Streptomyces. Next base: position 31,356 of record NZ_JAHTMW010000011.1, read on the forward strand.
GGGACAGGCCAGGCAGGCGGTGTCCGACGAGATCCGCGCCGTGATCGACCGGACCGGCGACGTACAGCTCGAGGAGCATGTGGCCCGCGGCAACCCGGCCAGTGTCCTGACCGAGGCGTCGGTGGGCGCGGACCTGCTGGTCGTGGGCAGCAGAGGCCGTGGCGGATTCGCCAGCCTGCTCCTCGGCTCAGTCAGCCAGCAATGCGCCGTGCATGCCTCCTGCCCGGTCGTCATCGTCCGCCCCGGCACCACCGCCGAGGGAGTGGGAAGCGATACGTAACATGCACGTCCACAGTTCCTCGTTGGCGAAAGGCCGCTCACGGTAGTGCTGCTGGAGCTCGGCGAGGTGTTCGACCCCGCACGCGGCCACGGGACGCCGGCCGTCCTGCCCTGGGTCGTCGGGGTGGGCGATGGATGAGTCCCGGTCGTCCGTAGACGGCGCTGCCGGGCGTGATCGCCTGGTGGCAACGGTCACAGACTCGGGGAGACCAGGGACCGCCGGGGTGGCATCGCTCATCGACTCAGTCGCGGTCGGCGGGTGGCGCCGCCGGCCGGCGACCGCCATCCTGCTCCGGCCCTTGGTCCCTGTTGCCTTACGAACATCGATGAGGTCCCAGTCGTCGTAGGCGATGCCGAGGATCGTGGCCCGCATGGTGACGCGCCGTCCTCCGGTCCGTGACGGCGGGTACACGACAACAAGCGATTTCACCGTCCTACGACTTTCCGACTCCGAGCGGCGCACGCCGCAGGGTGCGCGTGAGGCGGCAACGACGGTCGTGTGTCACTGCCAGGCGGTGAGCAGTCTGTCGCGGTGGGCGGCGAGCCAGGTCGCGAAGTCCTGCAGGGCCGGGTTGAGTTCACGTACGGCGGTGAGGTCCCGGGCGGCGGTGAAGCGGTGCTCGCACTCGGCGTAGTACTGGAACATGTTGCCCGTCTCGCCGGCGCCCGGGGTGCCCTGCGCGCGCCACTCGTCCGCGGTGAGCGGCCGGTACCGTACGGGCACGCCGACGGACGTCGAGAGCGCCGCGGCCATGTCGGCGACCTTCAGGTGCTCGCCCGCGATGCTGATCGTGGCGGCGATGAGGTCGGCCCCGCGCCGGAGGACGGCCAGAGCGGTCCTGCCGATGTCGTCGACCGCGATGGGGGAGAGCCTGCTCTCCCCCATGGGATAGGTGAGTTCGAGGGCGCCGTCCGCACCGCGCTGCGGGGCGAAGGCGGCCAGCAGGTTCTCCCAGTAGAAGGTGGTGCGCAGGAAGGTCGTCGGCACCGCCTCCTCGAGGAAGTAGTGGTCGGCCTCCGCCTTGCCGTCGAAGTGCGGCACCTTGTAGTGGTCCTGGAGCGTGGGCATGCGGTCGTCGTCGACCGGGACGCACTCCCGGGTGTCCTCGAGCGTCGACCAGACCGCGTGCTGGACGCCGGCGTGCGAGGCGGCCCGGGCGACCGCGCGGGCCTGGGCCTTCTCGCGTTCGGCCGACATGTGCTCCTAGAAGTTGGTGACGAGGAACGCGCCGTACGCGTGCTCGAAGGCGGGCGCGAGGCTCGACTCGTCGTCCATGTCGCCGCGGACGATGTCGTCGACACCGAGGCGTTCGAGTTCCCGGGCGGGTTCCCCGTCGGGGTGTCGGGTGACGGCGCGTACGGCGAACTCCGTCCCCGGCCCCGTGTCGTGGTCGGCGAGGATGGCCCGCACGAGCCCGCCGCCCTGCCTGCCGGTCGCTCCGATCACCGTGATGATCTTCTTCTCGGTCATGGCTCGATCGCCTCGCACCTCGGACATGCGGTTCAGCTGCCGTCGTCCCTCCGCCACGCCTACTCGCCCTTGTCCTCCCGCTTGTCCTCGTCGACGATCTCGGCGTCGACGATGTCCTCCTCGCCACCGGCTCCGCCGCCGGCCGTGGGTCCGGTGCCCCCTTGGGCCTCTTGCTGCTGGGCGTACATCGCGGTGCCGATCCGCTGCGCGGCCGTGCTCAGCCGATCCACAGCCGTACGGACCTCCGCGGCGTCCTGGCCCTTGAGCTTCTCCTTCAGCTCGGCGATCGCCGTCTCGACCTCGGCCTTGACGTCACCGGGGACCTTGTCCTCGTTGTCCTTGAGCAGCTTCTCGGTCTGGTAGACGAGCTGTTCGCCCTGGTTGCGGGTCTCGGCGGCCTCGCGGCGGCGCCGGTCCTCCTCGGCGTGGGTCTCGGCGTCGCGCATCATCCGCTCGATGTCGTCCTTCGGCAGTGAGGAGCCGCCGGTGACGGTCATCTTCTGCTCCTTGCCCGTGCCCAGGTCCTTCGCGGTCACGTGCATGATGCCGTTGGCGTCGATGTCGAAGGCGACCTCGATCTGCGGGACGCCGCGCGGGGCCGGCGGGAGGCCGGTCAGCTCGAACATGCCGAGCTTCTTGTTGTACGCCGCGATCTCGCGCTCGCCCTGGAAGACCTGAATGGTCACCGAGGGCTGGTTGTCCTCGGCGGTGGAGAACACCTCCGAGCGCCGGGTCGGGATCGTGGTGTTGCGCTCGATCAGCTTCGTCATGATGCCGCCCTTGGTCTCGATACCGAGGGACAGCGGGGTCACGTCGAGCAGCAGAACGTCCTTGACCTCACCCTTCAGCACACCGGCCTGGAGCGCCGCGCCGACGGCCACGACCTCGTCCGGGTTCACGCCCTTGTGCGGGTCCTTGCCCGTCAGCTCCCGGACCAGTCCCGTCACCGCGGGCATCCGAGTCGATCCGCCCACCAGGATCACGTGATCGATATCGGCGACCTTGATGCCCGCGTCCTCGACCGCCTGGTGGAACGGTGTCCTGCAGCGTTCGAGCAGGTCTTCCGTCATCTTCTCGAACTGCGCCCGGGTGAGCCTCTCCTCCAGGTGCAGCGGGCCCTCGGCGGACGCCGTGATGTACGGAAGGTTGATCGAGGTCTCCGTCGCGGACGACAGCTCGATCTTCGCCTTCTCCGCCGCCTCGCGCAGACGCTGCACCGCCATCTTGTCCTTGGACAGGTCCACGCCGTACCCGTTCTTGAACTGCCTGACCAGATGGTCGACGACCCGCTGGTCCCAGTCGTCACCACCGAGATGCGTGTCCCCGTTCGTGGCCTTGACCTCCACCACGCCGTCGCCGATCTCCAGGAGGGACACGTCGAAGGTGCCGCCACCGAGGTCGAAGACGAGGACCGTCTGGTCGTTCTCCTTGTCCAGGCCGTACGCCAGGGCGGCGGCGGTCGGCTCGTTCACGATGCGCAGGACGTTGAGCCCCGCGATCTCGCCCGCCTCCTTCGTCGCCGTGCGCTGGGAGTCGTTGAAGTACGCGGGCACGGTGACCACCGCGTCCGTGACGTCCTCGCCGAGATAGGACGCGGCGTCCCGCTTCAGCTTCTGCAGTACCCGGGCGGAGACCTCCTGCGCCGTGTACCGCTTTCCCTCCACCTCGCCAGTCGCCGGGAACCGCCACTCCGCCTCGCCCATGTGCCGCTTCACCGACCGCACGGTGCGGTCCACGTTCGTCACGGCCTGCCGCTTGGCCAGCTCACCGACGAGCACGTCACCGCCCTTGGCGAAGCCGACCACGGACGGGGTGGTCCGCGCGCCCTCCGCGTTCGCGACGACGGTCGGCTCCCCGCCCTCCAGTACGGACACAACCGAGTTCGTCGTTCCGAGATCGATACCCACCGACCGAGCCATCGTCGGCCTCCCAACATCCACCGAAGCGAGCCGAAATGAGGCCGCTCTACCTTCGGCGCCTTCCCTGGATGGGCGCGGGCAACCCTGCGGCCGTCTCCACTCCTGCCGACAACAGCGCAACGGGCCCTGACGCCCTTGCTTCGTTTGGCGCGCGCACTGCTGGTTATTCGCCCGTGCGAGGGATTCATCCGGGGAAGAGAAGGGAGGTCGGTCTGGCCCTGCCGAGTCCTCCCGCCCCTGTGTCTCCAGACCGGTGCCGATGCGGTACGGGCACGCGGACTCGGCCAAGGCAAGCATCCGGCCCCCGTGCCGCACGACGTTGACGTCGGGCATGTCCCGGAAGGTGCCCGCGAGCTCGGGTCCGACCTCGTCGGCATCCGGAAAGATCATCGACTCCACCCCGCCCCACAGGGCTCGCCCCGCCCGCTCCTCCGCCTGAAGCGCGGGGGTCCGCACGAAGCGGTTGCGATAGCGGGCGCGGCCCTCGCAGAGCCAGACGCCGTGGAGCATTCCGTCACCGTCGATCGGGTACAGGTACGAGCCGACCGGCGTGAAGCGCGGATTGGGCCCGTTGCGCAGGTACAGCCCGTCCAGAGCGGCCGGCACCACACCCGTCACCTCCAGGCCCTCGACGTCCACCTCCCGGCTCACCGGCGCGAACGAGCCCAGCAGATGAGGAACCCGGGTCGGGGGCCCGCAGACGCGGGCCGTCCCTGCGGGCACGGGGAGCAGGCACGCGTACCAGGACGCTGGGTCGCTTCGGGGGCCATCCCCGCGGCCTGGTGGTCGGCTCCGGACGTCTTCGGGGGCCGGCTTCCGGAGTCTCAGGCGGAGGCGGCGGTGAGGAGGGTTTCAGCGGCAGCGGTGCGGGCGTAGAGGACGGAGCGGCCGGCGCGGTGGGCGCTGACCAGGCCCGCGTTGCGAAGTGCGGTGAGGTACTGGGACACCCCGGCCGGGGAGAGCCCGGTGCGGTGAGCCAGTTCGGTGGTGGAGGCCGGGGTCTCCAGTTCGGTCAGCAGCAGGGTTCGCGAGCGGCCGAGGACGGGGGTGAGGACGCAGGTTCCGGTGACAGGCCGTTTCTCCCACAGCGTGCCGACACCCCGTGCTGGATAGGCGAGCTGCGGCGGGTCCGGCGGTCTCATCCTGGTGCGCAGGCCGGGTCCGGTGAACGCTGAAGGGATCAGAAGCAGCCCCGCGCCCGCGGACTCCCGGGGCAGGTCTCGTTTCCGGCGGGCCAGCTGCAGCGTGTTGTCGTTCCAACTCACCGAGGTGTGCAGGTCGTTGAACAGGCGGCCCGCGCCGTGCTCGGCGACGGTGCGGGCCCGGTGGAAGATGTCGGCGTCCAGTACCGCCCGGATCCGCGCCCAGTAGGGGGCCAGTGCCAGCTCCCAGTACGTTTCGATCTCTTGTGTGACCTTGGCCAGGCGGGAGCGCGGGTCGGCATGCAGGGTCCTCAGCCGGGGGCCGAGACGTCCTTGGTGGCGCGCGAGGTGATCGAGGTCCTGGCGTACTCGGTCGGCGTGCGAGGCCAGGACCGCGTCCCACTCGCCCGTCGGCGCGGGGGCCGCTCCGGCAGGGGCCGGATTGAGGAAGTCGGGCACATAGCCGACAGGTGGGATCAGCTCGGAGAGCCATCCCCGGTCCAGCCCGGCGGCCATCACACGCGGCCGTACCTGGTCCGCCCAGGGCCGGTGGATCGGATGCGCGGTGTGGGACATCAGCAGGCGGTAGCTGGGTGCGACCTCCCACATCGGTGAGACGGCGAACCGCACTTGTGCCAGATCGCTCGCAGAGAACGCCAGTTCCGCCAGGACAACCACTCCTCCATGGATTCAGGGATGTGTGAATCAATGGCGAGCCAGCCTATCGTGCGCAGATCATCCCCCCATGACCTCACACAGCATCTCCGCGGCGGCATCGGGCACCTGGAAGCTCGGCGACCGCACGGTCCACCGGATCGGTTTCGGCGCGATGCGCCTGCCGCAGCACGGGGAGGCGTTCGCGCCGAACGCGGTGCCGCGCGACCGTGACCAGGCGGTCGGTGTGCTGCGCCGCGCGGTCGAGCTCGGCGTGAACCACATCGACACCGCCGCCTTCTACTTCTCGCCGCTGCGCTCCGCCAATGAGCTGATCAGCCGTGCCCTGTCCCCCTACCCGGACGACCTCGTCATCACCACCAAGGTCGGACCGGGCCGTGACCCCGCAGGCAGCTGGCTGCCCCATGCCACCCCCGAGCAACTGCGCGGCCAGGTCGAGGAGAACCTGCGCCAGCTCGGCCGCGACCACCTCGACGTCGTCAACCTGCGCATCGTCGGCACCGACTCCCTCGCCGAACGCTTCGGCGCACTCGCCGAACTGCGCGACGCCGGACTCATCCGCCACCTCGGCCTGTCCAACGTCCGCCCCCACCACCTCGCCGAGGCCCAGGCCATCGCGCCGGTGGTCTGCGTCCAGAACATGTACGGCATCGGCGCATCGCCCGAGCAGGAGGAGTTCCTGCGCATCTGCGGTGAACAGCGCGTCGCATTCGTACCGTTCTACTCGATAGCCGGCAGCGGACGCGAGGCCGGCGCGAGCACCGCCGACAGCAGCGAGGTGCACGCCATCGCCCGCGCCCGCGGGGTGAGCACCGCCCAGGTCCGGCTGGCCTGGACGCTGCACCAAGGCCCCCACGTCCTGGCCATCCCGGGCACCGGCGACCCCGACCACCTCGCCCAGAACGTGGCGGCCGGCTCGCTGAGCCTGTCCGGGGACGAACTCGCCGTCCTGGACTCCCTCCACCACGAAACAGCATGAAGAGGCACCCGATGATGCCGTGATCCACTTCTGCTGATCGGCCGGTCTGTCCCTCGGCCGGTCTGTCCCTCGGCCGGTCTGTCTCCCGGCCGGTCTGTCTCCCGGCCGGTCTGCTTTGCCTGTTCCTGCCGCCCGTCCCGGCAGCAGAACGTCATCGGTTCTCAGGGCGAGCCGCTTCCCCCGTCGGTCAGCAGCGCTTGTGCGGCGGCCGTCGACACCACCTCGGCGACCGTGGACAGGGCGGGCGAGTCGAGCTTCCACTGCTGCCAGTACAGCGGTACGTCCATGGGCCGCGTCGGCGCCAGTTCCACGAGCCGGCCCGAGCGCAGGAGCGGTTCGGCCTGCGCTTCGGGCACCATGCCCCAGCCGAGGCCGAAGGCCACCGCGTCCCGGAACCCGTCCGATGTGGGCACGAGGTGGCGGATGCGCCCTGCGTCGGAACGGCCCCGCGTGAGGGACCGGACGAAGCTGTCCTGCAGGCCGTCGCGCCGGTCGAAGGCCACTGTCGGGGCCTCGCGCAGGGCCTCAGGCAGGGGCCCGGTGAGATGGGCGGCGGCGAACTCGGGGGCGGCCACGGCCCGGTAGCGGGCGAGCCCGAGCCGCCGTACCGTGCACCCGGCCACCGGGTCGGGCGAGGAGGTGACGGCCGCCATCACCTGGCCCTCGCGCAGCAGGGCGGTGGTGTGGGCCTCGTCCTCCCGATGCAGCTCGAAGCAGATCGGCGGGTCCTGCGGGACCCGGGTGAGCGCGGGCAGGAACCAGGTGGCCAGGGAGTCGGCATTGACCGCGATCGGGATCCGGACCGGGCCCTGCTCGGCCGCCAGGCCCAGCTCGGCGCGGGCGTCCCGTTCCAGCCGCGCCAGCTGGCGGGCGAACCGCACCACCACCTCGCCGGACTCGGTGGGGCGCACCGGTTTGGTGCGCATCAGCAGGACCCGGCCGGTGCGCTGCTCCAGTGCCTTGACGCGCTGGCTGACGGCTGACGGCGTCACGTGCAGGGCGGCGGCCGCGGCGTCGAACGTACCCTCGTCGACCACCGCGAGCAGCGTCCGGACCTGGTCCAGGGGAAGCTCGTCCATAAGTAGCACTAAGGGTACCTAAGAATCTTTAGCTGTCCTGATCGTGACATGTTCCTTACGGTCGACGTCATGACCAGCAGCATCCTCGCCGCCCTCGTCGCCGGATTCGGTACGGGGCTCTCCCTCATCGTCGCCATCGGCGCCCAGAACGCGTTCGTCCTGCGCCAGGGCGCCCGCGGTCACGCGGTCCTCGCGGTGGTCGCGATCTGCGCCCTGTCGGACGCGGTACTGATCGCACTCGGTGTCGCGGGAGTGGGCGCGGTGGTCACGGCATGGCCGGCCGCGCTGACCGCAGTGGGCCTGGCGGGCGGGGCGTTCCTCCTTGGCTACGGCCTCCTCGCGGCCCGGCGCGTGCTGCGCCCCGACCCGGCCGCCGCCCTGACCACCGGCGGACCGGACGCCGGCTCGGCCCGCCGCGCGGTGATGACCTGCCTGGCGATGACCTGGCTGAACCCGCACGTCTACCTGGACACCGTGCTGCTCCTCGGCTCACTCGCCTCCGACCGCGGCGACCTGCGCTGGGCCTTCGGCGTCGGCGCGGCCCTGGCCAGCCTGAGCTGGTTCTTCACCCTGGGCTTCGGCGCCCGGCTGCTGAGCGGAGTCCTCGCCCGCCCGAAAGCCTGGCGCGTACTGGACGGACTGGTCGCGGCGACCATGCTGGCCATGGGCGGAATGCTGATCGCCGGCGCCCAGTGACCCACAGCGCTGATGCAGGCGACGGCAGCCGGCACGTCAGGACGTCGTGGGTTCCACGACCTGGCCTCGGCTGCCGAGGGATCGGGAAGGCGGATGTCGCGGGGGCGCTCCGCGGGCACGGGTCGGAAGGTTCCCGCACCCAGTCCTCGGCATCCTCCTTCCGGAACCAGACATCCGGCGGTGCCTCGCGCATCCGCAACACTTCCGCGCCGGTGCACAACCCGATGTCCACGGACACCTCCGCGAACTCCTGGTCACCCACCCCCACAAGCTGACGCGCCACGCGCAGAGCCAGTATCGGGTCCGGGCTCTCGCCGAACACTCTCGCGATCGTCTGAGGTCCTTCAGGACCGTTCATGGCGCGGAGGAAGAGATGCCGGTGCTGCTCGATGGCGTCCGGTCCGAGGCCGGTGGACCGAACAGGTCCCAAGCTCGCGCCGGAGAGTGACGGCCCGCCCGCAAGGGCGGCTAGCGGCCCTTGGATTCGACGGAGGCGAGGGGCTGGGGGCCGACGTAAGGGCGGCGACCGCCCGGTCCAGGTCGTGTCTTCGGGGTCAGGGTCGATCGCAGGTACGCCCAGCCGGCCGCGGCGACGAGCGCGACGCGCTCGGGGTCGGGGTCCGTGGTCTCGGCGGCGTCGTATCCGGAGATGCCGCCCGGGATGTGCTCCCCGCCATGGACGGTGAGCAAGCTCTTCGGGCCGGGGCTCAGGGTGTAGGCGTCCCAGCGGTAGCTGATCCGCTCGGAGAACATCGGATTGAGGTCCTGGTCACCGGCGATGACGAGGGCATCGGCGGTCATCGTGCCGAAGTCGACCTTCTGGAGGAGGGGGAAGTGGCTCGCGGCAGCATCTTCGGGTCCGCGAACCTCATCGGGAGAGGCGATGATCAGACCGGCCTTGATCCGTGGGTCGGCGCGTCGCACGACCATACTGTCGGCGGGGTCCATGGTGCACGCGCCCAGCAGCACCGACGCGGTGAGACCGCCGAGGGAGTGCCCGGCGACGGCGATGCGGTCCCGGTCGATCTGCCCGTTCAGCGCGGAAGGCCTTCTCGACCTCGTCGAGGTGGTCCAGCACGGTAGTCACGTCGGCAGCCCGGGTGTACCAGTAGAACGGCGCCTCGGCGTGCTCGGCCTGGCGCTGTCCGAGCGCGGTGGAGTCAAGGTGCGTGGGCTGCAGCACGACGAACCCTCGGGCCGCCCAGAAAGTCGACCGGCGGGCCGTAACCCCGCAGCGGCGACAGGTACCAGCAACCGCCGTGTCCGTGCGAGAGCACGATCACCGGCAGGCCGTCGCCGGTGGCGGGCGCGGAGACCTTGACTCCAGCGGGACGAGCCGGCCGGGCACGTCGACGACGACCGGGCTGTAGCTGATGACGGGCGTGGGCGCGTCGACGGCGATCCCGGCGACGGTGGTGGAGTCGTTCACGGCTCTCTCCTCTTGGAGTGTGCCCGCACCCTGTGTGGCTCGGCGGGTCACGGGTCCGAGACTCGCCGCTGTGGCGCCCTGTTCGCGTCGGCGATCGTCACCTATCCCCTCACGCGTGCCTGCGAGGGGCTCGTACCCGGCGAGTCCTGGCAATGGCCGTGAGCGTCGCCGCAAGCGTCCCGGTCGGTGTCCGACCCGGTGCGTGGTGGGTGGGTGTCGATGACGTTCCACGCGCGTGCTACGTCACAGCGCCGTGGTCACGGGATCGGGAGGTCCCGGAGCTGGCGCCGCGAGGTGATGGCGAGCTTCGGGAAGATGTGGCGCAGGTGGGCGTCGTCGGTCCTCGGGCTGAGAAACAGCTGGGCGGCCACCTCCTTGGAGGTGGCGCCGGTGGCTACCAGGCGCGCGATGGGCAGCTCCTGGGCGGTCAGTGCGCCGGTCGGGTCGCTCTGCCGCTTGCGCGGCTGAGGTCGGGGCACTCGCCCGGGCTTACGTCGGGTTCGCGGCGACCGAGGCGAACCTCGTCGAGCTGATGTTCGCCCACAAGCACGGAGCCGACGGTCGGCAGGTGGGGCTCAGCGCGGTCGAGGCGTTCACACCCGTGCTCGCGGTGTTCACCGGCGGGTGACCCGACCCGGAGCGGACCGGACTCGCGTTCCTCGCGGCCCTCCAAGGCGTCACAGGACTGGCCAACTGCGGCGTGGTCGACGTCTCGCGGCTCGAAGACCTCCTGGCCGACATCATCTCCCGGTACTCCCGGTACTCCCGGTACTCCCGGTACTCCCGGTACTCCCGGTTCTCCCGGTTCTCCCGGCCCTGACAGCTCTCCGGCAGCAGCCCCGGACGGCGTCGAGGAAGCAGTCGGGCCGAGCAGGCGGCAGCCGGCGAGCGCCACCGGCGGCGCCGGCGCCGGAACCTGGACATCGAAGAACGTCACCAGCAGGCCCGCACCAGTCCGGCGGTCAGCCGGTGAACGGCATCGATGCCACGGACATGGAACAGCCGAGGCGGCTGACGAGCCCCGACGCCGCCGGCGCCCCGTCGGGGATCCGGTGCGGCGTGACTCCCTCGCCAGGGACGTAGCCGGGACGTCGCGCTGTTCGTTCGCCGCCGGCTACCGGCCCCTGGGGCCGGGCGCGGGCAGGGTGCGCGGTCGCAGGCGCTCTCCCTGCGGCCCGAACAGGATCAGGTACTCGACCGGTCCGCCGAGGCCGGCATTCGCGACCCCGTGGGGATTGCGGGGTATCGAACTCGGCGACCTCCCCCGCGCTCAGGACGAGGTCCTGGTCACCGAGAGCGAGCCAGAGGCGTCCGTACAGCACACACAGCCACTCGTAGCCGTCGTGGGAGACCTGCCCGGGGCGTGCCGGCGGGCTCTCGACGGCGGGCAGGACGTGCTTGTGGGCGTGCAGGCCGCCGACGTACCGGGTCAACGGCAGCACCGCTTTGCCATCCCCGAGGCTCAGCGGCGCCGCAGCGCGCGGCTGGGCCGCCGGGGTGGGCGCGGTGCCGGCCAGCTCGTCCAGGGAGACGCCGTACTCCCTCGACAGCTGCAGCACCACTTCCAGCGTGGGCTTGCGTCGGCCGGTCTCGATCCGTGACAGCGTGCTCGGTGAGATGCCGGTCGTACAGCTGACTCCGGTGAGCGTGGCGCCGTATCGCTCGCGCGCAGCCCGCAACCGTGGGCCCATATCCGCCAGAGTCTCCACGGTGCTGTCGTCCGCCACTCCTGCTCCCTTCTCACCGACCATGCCGCTCGGCTCTGTCCTGCATGTTTGCCCAAATGGCAACGCTCATCGCGTCGAGGGGCCGTTGCACCGCATGATCGATGTGCACCCCCGCCCGGCCGCAAACCGAGGAGGAACCCATGAAACCCCAGCCGTACGCAGGACTCCGCCACCGGACCGTCGAGGCCCCCGCCGGCCGACTGCACCTGGTCGAGCAGGGCACCGGCCCGCTGATCCTGCTCGTGCACGGCTTCCCCGAGTCCTGGTACTCCTGGCGACTGCAGCTCCCCGCCCTCGCTGCGGCCGGTTACCGGGCTGTGGCCATCGACGTGCGCGGCTACGGCCGCTCCTCCAAGCCCGCCGCGACCGAGGCCTACCGGATGCTCGACCTGGTGGAGGACAACCTCGCCGTCGTGCGCGCCCTCGACGCGGAGAGCGCGGTGATCGTCGGGCACGACTGGGGATCCAACATCGCCGCCGCCTCCGCCCTGCTCCATCCCGGGGCCTTCAGCGCCGTCGGCCTGCTGAGCGTCCCGTACGCACCGCCCGGCGGCCCCCGTCCCACCGACGTCTTCGGCCATATCGGCGGCCCCGAGCAGGAGTTCTACGTCTCTTACTTCCAGGAGCCCGGCCGCGCCGAGGCGGAGATCGAGCCCGACGTCCGCGGCTGGCTCACGGGCTTCTACGCGGCCCTGTCCGCCGACACCATGCCAGCCGAGGGCGAACCCGACCCGCACTTCGTCGCCCACGGCGGCCGGCTGCGCGACCGCTTCCCCGTGGGCAAGCTCCCTTCCTGGCTGACCGAGGACGACCTCGACGTCTACGTCGGGGAGTTCGAGCGCACCGGCCTGACCGGCGCCCTCAACCGATACCGCAACATGGACCGCGACTGGGAGGACCTCGCCCTCCACCGAGGCGCCCCGATCAAGCAGCCGTCCCTGTTCATCGGCGGCACCCTGGACGCCTCCACCACCTGGATGGCGGACGCGATCGACGCCTATCCGGCCACGCTTCCCGCCCTGTCCGCCTCCCACCTCCTGGAGGGGTGCGGGCACTGGATTCAGCAGGAGCGTCCCGAGGAGGTCAACCGCCTGCTGACCGCCTGGCTCGCCACCCTCCAGGGCTGAACCGCGGGACGCCCCGGCCGTCGCCCGAGCGAGCATGCCCGGCGACCACACAGGCCGAACGGCCCCCTTGAACTACGCGCCGGGCGAAAGGGCGTTACCCCTCGGCTGCCTTCGCCCCACAGTGGTGACCATGCTGAACCGCGTAGCCGTCCTGTCCGACATTCACGGAGTCCTGCCGGCCCTGGAAGCCGTACTCGCCGAACCAGATGTCAGCGCCGCCGATCAGATCGTGCTGACCGGCGACATCACCGCCGGCCCGCAACCGGCCCAGGTTCTCGACCGGCTGACCGGCCTCGGTGACCGCGTCATCTGGATCAGCGGGAACGCCGACCGGGAACTCCTCGAATACCGCCGGGGGCAACGCGACACGATCCCCGATCCGATCGCCCCCTGGGCAGCCGAACAGCTCCGCGAAGACCATCTCGCCCTTCTCAGCTCGCTGCCACGATCCCTTTCCCTGTCCGTGAATGGCCTGGGAAACGTGCTGTTCTGCCATGCGACCCCTCGTGACGACGAGGAGGTCGTTCTGGTCGACTCCCGCCTCGACCGCTGGAAGGAGGTCTTCGACGGACTCGACGCCGACATTCGTACCGTGGTCTGCGGCCACACCCACATGCCGTTCGTCCGCCTCGCTCACGGCCGCCTGGTGATCAACCCCGGCAGCATCGGCATGCCCTACGGGCGAAGCGGAGCGCACTGGGCCCTCCTGGGCCCGGGCGTCGAACTCCGCACCACGCACTTCGACCTCCAGGCCGCGGCCACTCAGCTCAGCCAGGACTCGTCCTACCCCGACATCGTCGAATGGGCCGACTACTTCCTGCACGCTCGCGCGACTGACGCCGACGCCCTGGCAGCGTTCGCCCCACGGGACGGACGCGATCACAGCCCGTGACCTCGCCATCCGTCCACGACAGCGAGCAGCCTCAGCCCCCGCCGACGAATTCGAGCGGTGACGGTGGCGCCCCCATCCCGGCGGGCGCGGGAGCAGGCCCAACAGGGCGTCCTTGGCGATGCGGATCCCGAGGGCTGCGGCCGGCGTTGAGTGCGCGTCTCATCGGCCATGGCGAGGGCGGTGCTTCCTGGGCCGGGCTTCGTCAGGTGGGTGAGACGCCTGCATGCTTCCAGGATTTCGCACTGAGGATGGCAGTCTTCCTCGTTGCCTCGGAATGCAGGCCGGCTCTGACCTGGCTTGGCCGCCGTCGAGGAATTCGTTCGCCGTCCGAGGTGATCGCTTCTAGCCTGCGTCGCGTGATGACGGATGAAGACGTGTTGTCTGTCCTGACTCTGCTGCGACGGGCAGAGGTAGATGTCTGGATCGGTGGAGGATGGGGAATCGACGCCCTGATCGGCGAACAGACCCGGGGCCATCGCGACTTGGACCTCATGCATCGGCAAGACCAGGAAGCCACGGTGGTGGCGGCTCTCCGCGAGGCGGGCTTCGCGGAGAACCTGAACTGGAGGCCCATCCGATTCCTCGTCGCGGCTCCGGACGGCCGAGAGATCGACCTGCATCCACTCGTCTTTGGAGACGACGGCTCGGCGGTGCAGGCGTCACCCGAACCAGAGCATCCTTTCGTCTATCCCTCCTCATGCTTCGTGACCGGCACGATCAAGGAGGCGACCGTCCCGTGTCTGTCAGCCGAGCAGCAGGTGTACTTCCATCGGGGATACGAGCCCACGGACCGCGATCGGCATGACATGGCCCAACTTCGCCGAGTCTTCGGGATCGCCACGTACTTCTGAGGAGCGATGCCATGCCGCCGCGCCGCCGCGCCGCTTGGGCGGGCAGGTGGCCGTGCGCTCCCCCGTGTGGGGAGGCGAGCAGGCCGGTGAGGACGACAGCTTCGGGTGAGGTGGCGGCTCGTTCCAGGCCTCGGAGGGACTGTGGGGATCACCGAAGCGCCTCCCCGGGCCTCCCGGCCTCTCGGCGTCCGCCAGTCGCTGGACGGTTCGGGAGGTCATGCCGAGTCGGCGCTGGATTGAGCGTCGGCTGTGGCCGACTGCCCATAGCCCGCCGGCCCTCCTGCCCCGTCGTCCTTGCCGCATGAGAGGCTGCCCGGCGACACCAGGACAGGGGCGGAGGGGCCGGCGGGATGGGTTTCGAGGGCGAAGTCTGGCGACTGATGCGGCAGGAGGAACTGCTCGGCGAGATCGTGATCGACGAGGCCGACTTTCCATGGCTGAACGGTCACTTCGTTCCCACGCCGACGTTCGAAGCAGTGAAGCCGTGGTTCGAGGAGTCGCTGGCTCTGATAGCGGCGGAGCAGTACGAGCGGTTCGACGACTCCTACGACCGGATCGCGAAGGCCCTGTCGCTGGTCGCCCCGTCAGGACCGGTCCCAGAGTTTCTGCTGCACATCGACGACGGTCGAGCATGGTTCAGATGGAGCGACGAACCGTTCGACGATGCCTGAACCCGGCAAAAACGCCCGCCCCTTCCCCCCGCGTACCCGGGAAGCAGCACCCTGCTTCGGGCGCCAGGCCGAGGTCCTGGGGACCATCGCCCGCGCACGCGGCAAACACCGAACGCGCCTGCCCCACGGCCGGTAACCGCACGCTCGCCCTCGCCCCGAACGCCTGCCGGGTGGCTCACGCCGTCGGCGACAGCCGCCCGGTACAGGGTGTCGAGGTCGTCCAGGCTGCCGCGAACGGACTCGGCTCCGGCGGTACGGAGTGCTTCGGTCGGCGTGTCCGGGCGGGCGCGCCGGACGGCGGCGGAGCCGGTCCGGACGGATACCAAGGCGGCGGCGACTCCTGCGGGCAGAGGGACATGCGGGTCCTGCGCCGTACGGATGCCCATCCGGCGTGAGTGCTTGCCGAGTCGGCCGCGCGAGCGCCCGCCCCGGTCACTCGCCGGCCCCTCGTGACCGCTCGCCGGTGAAGGCGGTTCGGTCGCGCGCCGCGCAGCGTGTCCGAGGGTCAGTCGGCCGCCGTCAGCGCCTCGCGCGCGGCCGTGAGGATCTCCTCGGAGAGTGGTGAGTCCCTGGTGGCCCGGGACAGTACGAGTGCCCCGATCAGGGTGGACAGCCGGGCGAGGCCGTCCTCCCGGTCGTCGGAGGTGAGCCAGTCGGCGAACTCGCGTACGCCTTCGGTGTAGACGCGGCGCGCCTCGCGTTCCTCCGTCCCGCGTGCGATGTCGGCGGCGAGCCCGGCGACAGGGCATCCGTCGGCCGCGTTGTCGCGATGCCCGACGGAGAGGTAGGCCTCGATGAACGCCCGTCGCGCTGCGTCGGGCTGTCCGGCGTGCCGCTCGAGTCCGGCTTCGTGGCGCCGGGTGAGTTCGGCGAAGGCGTAGGTGGTGGCTTCGTCGACGAGTGCCTCCTTGGAGGCGAACTGTTTGTAGAAGCCGCCGTGCGTCAGGCCTGCTGCCTTCATGAGGTCGGCGACGCTGATGTGGGTGCCCTGCTCCCGGAACAGTCGCGAGGCGGTCTCGACCACCCGGCGGCGGTTCTCCTCGGCCTGTGCTTTCGATACGCGGCCCATCAGCCACCTCCCTTTGGATGTCGAGCGGAATCTATTCTATGCTGCACGTTAGATGTTGCTCATAATCTATGCATCCGGGGGCGCTCTGCGCCCGGGAGTCGGGAGCGTCAGATGGAACTCAAGAACGCAGTGGCAGTGGTCACCGGAGCCAACCGAGGATTCGGCCGGCACCTGGCCGCCCAGCTCGTGGACCGCGGGGCCACCGTCTACGCGGCGGTCCGCCGTCCGCAGGAGGTGGACCAGCCCGGTGTGATCCCGCTGCGCCTCGACGTGACGGACGAGGCATCGGTCCAGGCCGCGGCCCGCACCGCCTCCGACACGACGCTGCTGATCAACAATGCGGGCATCTCCACCGGGGCGCGGCTGATCGCGGGCGACCTGGACGCCGTACGCCGGGACATGGAGACCAACTTCTTCGGCACGCTGACCACCACCCGGGCGTTCGCCCCGGTCATCGAGCGCAATGGCGGCGGCGCCGTCCTCAATGTCCTGTCGGTCCTGTCCTGGCTGCATCCCGCGGCTCTCGGCTCCTACGCGGCGTCCAAGGCGGCGGCCTGGGCGCTGACCGACGCGACCCGGGAGGAACTGGCGCCGCGCGGCATCACCGTCTCGGGCCTGCACGTCGCGTACATGGACACCGACATGACGGCCGCCGTCCCCGCCGACCAGAAGATCGACCCCGCCGCCGTCGCCACCCAGGCCCTGCACGGCATCGAGGCGGGCCTTCCGGAAATCGTCGCCGACGCACTCACCCGGCGGGTCAAACAGGCTCTGGCCGGCACGTCGCAGCCGTGACCGCCGGACACCCATGAAGGCCGTGCCGGCCGTCGGACAGGCCCCCGGGAGGGGGGACGCCTGTCCGGGCGGTGACGGCGGGGTCAGACGAGGTCCCCGATGGCCTGGCGGTACCCGTCGCGCAAGTGATCCTCGGTGACGTGCTTCAGGTACTCGGAATCGGGTTTCGTCGCGTACCGGAGCACCGTCTCCCTGTATGGGGACACCCAGGTAAGAGCAGCGCGAGACGCCACGGTGGGCTGCGGACCGGCGGGGCGATGATCACCCCGGACCCTCCGTTCCGCTCGCTCGGCTCAGGGGCCACTCGCCCCGGCCAGGGGCGAAGCCATCCGGACGAGGAGGAGTACGGCGCCGAGCGCGGACACGGCGCCGGTGCCGCCGGGAACCTCCTGCTGCACCAGCACCATCGGGACGGTCGTGATCACCGCGATCCACATGGCGTTGGGGAGCTGAAGCGCGATCAGCGCCGGCGCCGACTCTGCCAGCGGGAGCAGACAGAAGAAGACGGTCGCGAGGAGCACGGCGGCAGCCACGATCCGGGCCTTTCCTGCGCGCTCGGCCACGCGGCCCACCGTGATCATCAGCGGAATCTCCAGCGCCGCTCAAACCCCCGCCATCACTCCGACCAGGGAGGTCGGCAGCTGCAGTTCCTTGGTTCGCCACGTTGACCAAGGTGACCGCGCCGAGCAACAGCCAACTGCTGCGCGGTACCGGGGCGAAGGCCTGAAGCGTGCCGGACCGGCGCCAGCGCGCTTCCGCCCCGTCCGGCGGCTCCCGCCGTGGCGGTCCGGGCGGGGCGAGGGAGGCGGGCAGGGCAGGCAGGAACCAGGGGCCGAGCACGGCACTCAGCAGGAGCAGGGCCGCCGCGCCCCCGTACAGACGTCTGAAGCCGGTGTGTGTCAGCAGGAAGCGACCGGCCGGCGGACCGATCACCCACCCGCGGAGCTGAGCGGCGTGACCTCTCGGCCGGCGGAGTCGGCGAACTCCTTGACGTAGGCGAAGAACTGGGAGCCGTACGCCCCGTTGAGACCGAGCAGTACGGCTCCGGCGGCGAACACCGGCGCGTAGTCCCGGGCGGTCGTGAAGACCATCGCGCCGGTGGTGCCCGCCGGCGCGGCCGCGGCGAGCGCAGTCCGTCGGTCAGGCAGCCGGTCGGACAGCCGGCCCACGGCGAGGTTGACGCCGACGCCGATCACCCCGCACCCGGTGCAGTACAGGCCGACGCGTCCCGGCCCGGCACCCACGGCGTCGGCGAGTAACAGGCTGAGCGTGGTGCCGAAGACCGACATCGCGAGGGCGTAGGACCCTGCGGACGCCGCGGGAGACAGCGCCGTCCGGTGGGACGAGATCGCACCGGTCACTCGTCGGGACCGGCTGAAACCTGCGGGCTGCTTCACGCGGATCCCCGTCGCTCGGACGAGGCGCGCACCGGCGCCCCTCGCGCGTCGCCGGCGACATCAGTCTCCTTGACTGCGCAAAGAAGTGACACTGGCCATGGCACCCGTGCTCGCGGGTGACGCCCTGGCCGCCGTTCCGCGCGGTGTCCCGATTGGTTCACGAGTCCGTTCCGGTTGAGATCCGGCACGCCCGGCGGCGTGGGGTGGCGGATAGCGTTCCTCCGGTCGCGCGGTCGCACGTCTGTGCGGTGTCGAGCGCGGCGCATCTCTGATCCGACGATTTCACGGGGGTACGGCAACATGACCATGCGACGAGGCAGCCGGCCGGGTATCGGATTCTCCCGGCGGCGCGCGCTGCGGCTGGCCGGCGGCGGTCTCACGCTGGCCGTGCTGGCAGCCGGCGCGGTCGGCTGTCGCGAGGACGGCTCCGAACTGGGCGGCTCGGGGGGTTCCGGGAGTTCGGGGGGCGGGAAGCCGGTCGGCGGCGACAAGCCGGACGGAGGGGGCGCCGGCAAGGACGGTCAGGCGCCCGAGCCGCTGTGGACGAAGACGACATCCGCGCAGACCTACGGCGACAACGACGAACTCGTGGCCGTGGGCGGCGTGGTGATCGCCAGCGGTGAACCGCTGGCCGCGCTGGACGGCGCCTCGGGCAAGGAGCGGTGGTCGCTGGAGGACGGGGCGATCCCGGGGGCGCCGATGCTGCTCGGCAACGGCACGCTGTACCTGGCCAGTGCGCAGTACGACGGCACCGTCGCCGGCTACGACCCGGCTTCGGGCAAGGAGACCTGGCGCAGCCACCTGGGCAAGGCCTACCGACAGCCGAGGCCCATCGCGGTCGACGACAAGCAGGTGTACGTCATCGCCGAGATCCTCGAGGCCGACGGCTCGTCCAAGACCAATGTGATCGCCGCGCTGAACAGCGGCACGGGCCGACTGGCGTGGAAGGAACAGCGCGACCTCGGCACCGAGCAGAACGGCATCCACGCCCATGCCGAGGGCCGCTATCTCGTCTACACCGACTTCAAGAAGAACCTCACGGTGCGCGACACCGCCACCGGGAAGCAGATGTGGACGCACAAGACCACCAAGACCAACTACGGCTTCTTCGCCGTGTACCAGGACCTGGTGATCGTTCCGCAGGGGCCGAAGCTGCAGGCCTTCAGCCTGGCCGACGGCTCGGCGAAGTGGTCGATGGAGGCCGCCCAGAGCTACGTCTCCTTCAAGGAGCCGGCCGTCCTGGGCGACGTCCTCTACATCGCCGACAGCGACCGCACGATGCGCGCCCTCGACCCCCGTACCGGCAAGGAGATCTGGAAGTCACAGGCGCTCGCCGACGCGAATCTCACGGTGCCACGGCAGTACGTGCAGGCGGGCGATGTCCTGTACGCGGCCACGGACCTCGACAAGCAGGGCGGCGTGATCGCCATCGACGCGAAGACCGGTGCCGTGCGCTGGACGTTCAACGACAAGTCCGGTGACTATCACGCCTGGCTGGTGGCCACGGACGGGCAGCACGTGTTCGCCCTGCATGGCAAGAAGCTGCACGCCCTGCCCGTCTGACATCCGTACCGGGAGGCTCGGCGTCGGCGTGCCGCCTGACCGGCCCGTCAGGCATCATCAGGGGATGATCGGCAATCGGATCACCTCTCGCATGGCGGACGGCGTCCGCATCCCGGGAACCTGGCGCCACGCGTTCATATGCAACGGCGGCACCTACTTCCTCACAGACCTCTTCATCTACGCCGACGGCCTCGTCGACTGCTGGGAACTGGTCACGCTCGACGAGTTCGAGAAGAAGCTCCGCAGCGGGTGGGTGGCCACCAGCCTGCCCGACGGCGGCGCGGTGTCCGCACACCGACTGGGGGCGTGGACCTTCGGTGAGCCGGACACCTGGCTGACCCCGGAGCTGCTGCTCGCCGAAGTCCGCGACACCGTCGACGAGCTGAACGGGCGCCCCGATTCGACCGGTCGCTGCCTGGCGGCGGTGGAGGTGTTCCTCGCCGAGCGGACGGAGGAGCACCGGGCCGCAGCCAGGGCCGCCTATCTGGCCATTCCCGAGACCGTGCGTCATTACGCTCTCGGCGACATGGACCGCAAGGACCGTCCCCTGCAGGCCCTCGTGACGGGGCCGGGCGGTCGCTTTCCCGGCTGGCCTGACGAACGGGTTTCGCAGGAGGAGTACGACGAGGCCCTCACGTACTTCGAGGAGCGGGGCCGATGGCTGGCCGAGGCGCCTTCGCGGGTGCCGGCGGACGGGGCGGTGGACTCCTTCGCGCCTGCGGTGAAGCTCTCCCACTCGTATCCGCAGCGCGCGCTCGAGCACCCGGACAAGCGGAGCCTGCGTAACGACTACCCCGCACCCATCACCCTGGACGACGTCACCTATCCGTCGGTGGCGCACGCCTACTGGGCCCTGTCCGTCGCCGATCCGGAAGCGCGCGCCGCGGTCGCCACCGCGGAGACGGGGGCGAAAGCCCACACACTCGCGGCCAAGGCGACGCGACGCGAGGGCTGGGAGCAGACCCGCACAGCGGTCATGGCCCGGTTGCTGCGCGCCAAGTACGCGCAGCACTCCGGCCTCGGCGCGGTCCTCCTGGCCACGGGTGACGCGTCCTTGCTCTACGACGACGCGGACTCGGGTTTCTGGGGCGACAACGGAGGCCGGGGCCGAAACTGGACGGGGCGCCTCCTGGAACTCGTCCGGTCCGAACTGCTGGCCGACCAGGCCGGCATCGGCCAGGACTTGTCCGGCGGAGCGTGCAGCTGCTCAGGGCAGGACTCGTCGATGCGGGCCTGGGGCGGGGAGATCTGACGGATGTCGGGTGGGAACGGCTGCCGGCCGTTCCCGACCGTCAACCACGGGCCGGCTTGCGCCACACGGAGATGTGCTTCGCGGAGTCCTGGGTGAACGGAGACCCGTCCCAGTCCGCGACGCGACGTTCCAGCTCGAGCCCGGCGATCCGCGCCATCAGGTCGAGCTCCGCCGGCCAGGCGTAGCGGTGCCGGGAGTTGTCACGACGGTAGCGGCCGTCGTCGCCGTCGCGGGTGAAGTGGTGCGAGACGAGCATCTGCTCGACCAGGTCGAAGGTGTCGAAGCCGAGATGCTGCTCGGAGACGTCGAACGGCACCGCGACCTGACCGGGCGGCAGCGACCGCAGCGGCGGCACGAGCAGCTCGATGACGAACCGGCCGCCGGGCTCCAGGTGCCGTGCGGCGTTGCGGAAACACTCGACCTGCTCGTCCTGCGTGAGCAGGTTCGAGATGGTGTTGTAGACGAGATAGACCAGGGAGAACTCGCCGGGAACGACGGTGGTGGCCATGTCCCCGATGACCACCGGGAGGGTGTCCTCGTCGATCTTGCGCCGCAGCACCGCTGCCATGTGCTCGGACAGTTCGATGCCCACGACCGGTACGCCGCGTTCCCGGAGCGGGACGCCCACGCGTCCGGTTCCGATGGCGAACTCCAGTGCCCTGCCGTCGCCGGCGAGCTCGGCGAGGAAGGCGAGGGTCGGTCCGAGAACGGCAGCCGAGAACATCTCGGCATCCTCGGCGTCGTAGCGGTCGGCGGTCGCGCGGGTCCACAGCTCACTGCTCGTCACAAGCGGCCACTTTGCCGGGTGTCGAGGCGCGCTGTCGACGCATTAACGCATCCATGGTCCGGGCCGGATCGCCGCAGCCGCGGCGCGGGCTCGCCCGAGAAGGGTGTTGATCACGTCCCCCGACCGTGCGGGTACAGCCGCCACGGACATGCCGCCACGGACATGCCTCCGCGGCGGGGCCGAGTGGTCAGAGTGCGAGTACAGGGCGGGTGGAGAAGTCCTCGTACATGTCCTCGCCGTCCGGCGCGTAGACGAACTCGGTGGCAAGGAACGGGTTGCGGTTGGCCGTGGCCAGGGGCAGCCATCCCAGCAGGTTGCCGTAGCCACCGCATTCCGATTCGCCGCCGTCTCCGCCGTGCACCGCGGTGACGTCGCTCGTCAGCTCGGTCCGGTAGGTGTCGTAGGCGATGTGCAGGCCCAGGGCGTTCGGCTGGTGGTGCGGGCCGTCGGGGGCGCCGTAGGGGGTCCTGTCGAGGGGACAGTCGTCGCCCCATCGAAACAGGGTGCTCGCGCCGGCTCCGCAGGCGTGCTCCCATTCATCCGCGTTCGGCATGCGCAGGCCGCGAGCGGCGAGCGCGGCCGGCATGTCGGCGGGAGGGTCGGTCAGGTTCTCGTCCTCCACCGCCATGAGCACCGACGCCAAGGCGACGCGGCGGCGCGGACTGAGCAATCGCGCAAGATGGGCCCGCAGGTCGGGGCCGAACCCGAAGCCCTGCTCCAGGCTCTCCTGGTAGTCGGCAGCCTGCTCGGCCGACGGCTGATAGGAGTCGAGGTCGAATCCGAGTATCAGGGTGCCGCCCGGCACCAGGGCGAATTCCTGCGCGTTCCGCTCGATCCGCACTCGGTGCATAGGGGCGCCGAGGTGTTCGACCGGCTCGACGGCAACGACCCGGCCGTCCACGAGATCAGCTGCCTGCTGGGCGACGCGGCGGGCGGTCGGCAGGTCGAACGACCGCCATTCGTCAAAAGTGAGATCGGCGAGAGACATGCGCCGCAGTCTTCCACCAAGATCTGACACGGCCGGGGTCACGGCCTGTCGAGCGTGGGCAGCAGAGCCTGACGAGGCGCCGCCAGCAGCAGGGCCGAAGGCCGCGCGGGCGGTCGTCGCGACGGCAGAGTCGTTCACCGCGCGGGCGCCCGCGGCTCATCGGAGCACGACGGTGACGCCGCTCTGTTCCAGGAGCCCCACAACCTCCTCGAAGTAGGAGAGTCGGCCCAGCGGATCCTCCACAACGTCCGCCGGCGCGCGGCGTGCGACCTCGGAGTCGCGCCAGGTCAAGGTGAACGGCGGGACCACGCCGAATCCACCGCACAGGCAGTCCTTGAAGGCGTTCCACTCCCGGCCGAAGTAGCGGCCGGGCCCGAGCAGCGCCTCGGCCATCGCGCAGTGCAGCCCGGGAACGTCCGTGACGAACCGGCCGTCGAGATGGTGCTCACCGCCGGACCGATCCGGCCGTGGCGCGGGCATCCGCCAGTCGCGTGTGGTGAGGTCCAGCCACTCGGCCCTGCCCTGCGAGTCGTACGGCGCCCACATGTGGGGCTCTGCCGGCGGGCCTTGATGCCACTGCGCCCAGACCGGGCGGGCCGCCGGCGACGGCCGGTCGTGTCCGCCGTCGGCGAGGGTGATGTCGACGAGCGTGCCGCCGAGCACGGACGGTCGCGCTCCGGTGATGGCCAGGCCCACGGTGCGGGAAGCCATCACGGCGCCATGACGATCCAGCACCAGGAGGTACGCCCAGTCCCGCTCCGAGCGACGGGGGCGCCGCAGCGCCGCGAGCAGGGGCTCCGCGGGCTCACAGCCGATCAGCTCCAGCGGAACGGGGGCCGGGTCCATTCGCGCCCGGAACAGGCCGTCCACGGCGGAGCACCGGCCTGCGCTTGCCGCGGCGGCGGTCGTTCCCGCGAAGAGTTCGAAGCGCGGAGTGGCGGGGAGTTCGAAGAAGCCCTCCTCGTTCCTGACGCCGGCCCCGAGCACGATGTCGTACCGCTCCGTGTCGGCAACCAACCCTTCGATGCCTGCGCAACTCCCCCAGAACTGTTCCACACCGTCTCCGTCCTCCCGAGCCCAGGAGGCACTTCACCGGAAAGTCCCGGTCCCACGCGGCGTGATCTGCGATGCGCACCCAACCCCCGAACATACGAGCAGCTTTCGCGCCCACGATACGGACCCGCCCGCCCCAGGGCGGACCAAAGAACGGTTGCCCGGGGGATCTCGCCGATCAGCAGCTTGTGAGGGAACACCGGCAGCACCGGCAGCACCGGCGGGGCTGGTGTCGGGTGCGAGAGGTCGGCACCCGCTGTTCCGAGCCAGCGGAAGGGCGTTCGCGGGGCGATTGTTGGCCGGGCTCCGTCCTGTTCCTGCGCGCTGGGGCCTCTAGCATTCAACCGCTCCCGCCCGTACCGGCGGGGCCACCCCGGGATGCCATGACGTGCGTATGACGGTGCAACTGTTGCCGGCTGCATCACCCTCTCCGCACCAAGAGCGCGTCGATCCACCGCAGTAGGTCCGTGACGGCCGCCCGACCCTGTGGCGCGCCGCACCCCCCAGCCCGCGAGCGGACGCCCCCGTGCGCCCGCGCTCGCCCGGCACCGAAGCACTGGATGGGAGAACCATGAGAATCCCCTCACTGGTGAGCGGAGCGGCCATCGCCCTGTTCGCCTCGGCCCTGCCCGCGCAGGCAAGCCCCTCGTCGATCGCCGACCCGCCCCCGGACCGGATCGTCATCGACATCGCCACCGTGAACGGCTCCGGCTGTCCCCTCGGCAGCACCGCCATCGCCGTGTCCGAGGACAACACCGCCTTCACCGTCACCTACAGCGAGTACCTGGCGCAGGCGGGGGGCGGCTCCTCCCCCACGGCGGCCCGCAGGAACTGCCAGCTCAACCTGCTAGTGCATGTGCCCCAGGGGTTCACCTACGCGATCGCCAGCGCCGACTACCGCGGCTACGCGTCGCTCCGGCCCGGAGCGAGCAGTACGGAGAAGGCCTCGTACTACTTCCAGGGCTCGCCGAGCACCGCGTCCCGGACGCACAGCTTCCGGGGGCCGTACGAGGACAACTGGCAGGCCACTGACGACACCGACTGGGCGCAGCTCGTGTGGGCGCCCTGTGGCGTGCAGCGGAACTTCAACATCAACACCGAGCTCCGGGTGAACGCCGGCACGTCCGACCCGGCCACCACCAGCTACATGACCATGGACTCGACCGACGGTGACATCAGCACCGTCTACCACCTCGCGTGGAAGGCGTGCCCCAAGAGCTGACACCGTGCCCGACCCGGCCGGGCTCGCCCTTCCCCGGCCGGGCCTCACGGCCGCCGCAGGCATCACGCCTCACGCCTCACGCCTCAGCGGATCGCGTATCCGTCCCGCAGCGGGCCGCCGCACCGGTCCAGTACGTCCGTCACGACAGCGGCGAAGGCTTCGGTGTCGCCGGCGATCGCCTGCCCGGCGGCTTCGGTCAGGGTGCGGTGCATCCCGGGGTCGGCGCGACAGCGCCGCTGCCGAAGCGGCCCGCACGGCGCCGTTCGGGCGACATACGGTCGAGGAACCGGCGTGTCGCAGGTGGCGGCGCGCCCGAAGAAACGATTGGGCTTTGGTAGGACGGGCGCGATCCCACGACCGAAAGGTGATCGCCCATGCCTCCCACCACCGGCAGCACGCCAGATCCAGGGACGCTCCCCCGGCCGAGACCCCGCCGTCGGCGCGGTCTCACGGCGCTGCTCGCCGGGGTCCTGATGGCCGCCGCCCTCCCCTTGGCCGCAGGAGCCCCGCAGGCCCGGGCCGACGTCGGCATCGACGAGTACCCCGTATCCACCACCAGCACGCCGGTCGGGATCACCGCCGGCCCCGACGGCAACCTGTGGTTCACCGAGGCGGCCGGGAACAAGATCGGCCGGATGAGCCCGACGGGCGCCCTCATCGCCGAGTACCCCCTGCCCGGCGAGTTCAGCACCCCGCACGACATCACCACGGGTCCGGACGGGAACGTCTGGTTCACCATGCAGGACGTCGACTCCCGGGTCGGGAAGATCGACACGAACGGCACGATCACCGAATACCCCCTCCCCGACCAGCTCGTCGAGCCCACCGGGATCACCGCCGGCCCCGACGGGGCCATGTGGGTCACCGAGCAGAACGGCCACCGGATCGCCCGGGTCACCACCACCGGCGCCGTCACCGAACACCCTCTGCCCGAGGGCTCCGGCCAGCCGTCCTACATCACCGCCGGGCCGGACGGGAACCTCTGGTTCACCGAGATCGACACCAGCGTCATCGGCCGTATGACGCCGTCCGGCGTCGTCACCGAATTCCCGGTCCCGGGCGGCGGCGGGCCGTCCGACATCACCACCGGCCCCGACGGAAACCTCTGGTTCACCGTGTTCGGCGGCAACAGGATCGGCCGGATCAGCACGTCCGGCGTGATCACCCAGTACGAGCTGCCCGCGGGCGAATTCCCGCCCGCGCCCCAGGACATCACCGCCGGGCCGGACGACAGCCTGTGGTTCACCGAACGCAACGGCGGGAAGATCGGGCGGATCAGCACGTCCGGCGTCATCGCCGAGTTCCCCCTGCCCTTCCCCACCCGTGACCCCTGGGGCATCGCCAAGGGCCCCGACGACGACATCTGGTTCGCCGAGACGGCCGGCCTCATCGGGCGCCTCCGTCTGACCGAGGCCGATCTGGCCGTCACGAAGTCCGACACGGGCTCCGATCCCGTCGTCGAGGGGCAGAACGTGACGTACACGCTCACCGCGACGAACAACGGCCCGCAGACGGCCGAGGGGGTCGTGCTGCGTGACGCTCTCCCGGCCGGAATGGAGTTCGTCTCGGCCTCCCCCGGGTGCACCGCGGCCGGCACCGCACCGGACGTCGTCACCTGTGGCATCGGCAGCCTCGCCGCCGGGGCGAGCGCCGCGCGGACCATCACCGCGACGGCCACGACCGAGGACGTCGCCGTCGACACGGCGGGCGTGGCCGGGGCGGTCTCCGACCCGGCCCCGGCCAATGACACCGCGACGGAGAACACCACCGTCGACGCGGTCACCTGCTTCGGCGAGGAGCCCACCCTCACCGGCACCCCCGGTGACGACCAGATCAACGGCACGCCCGCACGCGATGTCATCCTCGCCCACGGCGGCAACGACACCATCAACAGCGGCGCGGGCGACGACCTCGTGTGCGGCGGCCCCGGGGCGGACTCGATCACCGGCGGGCCCGGAGCCGATGTGATCGCGGGCGGCACGGGGGACGACACCCTCCACGGCTCCCAGGGCGTCGACATCGTCTTCGGCGGGCCCGGCGACGACTCCCTCTTCGGCAATGCGGGCAACGACAACCTGGACGGCGGCCCGGGCACGAACAGCAACAACGGCGGCCCGGGCATCGACTCCTGTGCCGCCCCCGACACAGGCATCGGCTGCCCGTGACCTGATCGGGCAGGGGTGCTCCCGGAACCGGAACCGGAATCCGGAACCGGCATCCGGACCGGGAGCACCCGCGGCCACGCGGGCAACCGGCGGCGGGCCCGCCGGCGGCCCGTACCGCGCTCAGGGGCGGGTGTCCTCCGGCTCCGGGAGGACGCATTCGATGAGGTAGTCGCCGGTGGTGGGGTCCATGGTGACTCCGTGGGTCTCGCTGTGGAAGCCGGGGAAGGCGCGGTCGAAGGCTTCGAGGGCGCCGAGGTAGCGCAGGAGCGGGCCGTCGGTGGTGCCGACGGCCTCGCCGGGCATCAGGACGGGGATGCCCGGCGGGGTGACGGTGACCATCGCCGCGGAGACGCGGCCGGCTGCCTTGGCCAGGGTCAGGCGCTCGGTTCCGCCGCGGATCAGGCGTTGGTAGCAGTGCTGCGGGGGTGCGACGGGCTCGGGAAGCTCTCGGAAGGCGGTGTCGAGGGTGTCGATCAGCTCGGCCTCGGTGAGGTGTTCGTGCATGTCCTGGCACAGCTGCTGGAGGGTGAGGCCGGTGTAGCGGTGCGGGTGCGCGTCCACGAGAGCGGGCAGCACCCTGTCGAGCGGGGCGGCGCTGTCGTAGAGGGCCTTGAAGTCCATCAGGGCGTCGATGAGGGTGCCCCACTTGCCCTTGGTGATGCCCATGGAGAAGAGGATGAGCGTGCTGTAGCTGTCGGTCTTCTCCACGACGATGCCGCGGGTGGCGAGGTAGGCGGTCAGGACGCGGGCCGGGATGCCCCACTCCCCTCTGTGTCCCGTGGCGGTGACGCCGGGGCAGGTGAGGGTCACCTTGACCGGGTCGAGCATGCAATAGCCCTCGGTCAGTCCCTCGAAGCCGTGCCAGTCGGCACCGGGCTCCAGCTCCCAGCAGCGCGGATCCCGGGCCAGGAGGGCGGGCGGCGCTTCGGCGAAGTCCACGCGGTCGCCGGTCGCGGGGTCGGTGACGGTGTCGGGCTGCCAGACACCGAAGAACCAGCCGGGCCGGTCGCCCGCGGCGGCGATGCGGCGGCCGGTGCGCACGACGGCCCGGCGGAAACGGATGGCCTCGGTGATCGCCTCGTCGATGAGCGCCCGGCCCTGAGGGCCATCCATCATGGCGGTCGCGACGTCCAGTGAGGCGATCGCGGGATACAGCGGCGAGGTGGTGCCGTGCATCATGAACGCCTCGTTGAACCGCTCGTGTTGGACCGGTGCGCGGGGCGAGGGCTTGACGTGCACCATCGCGGTCTGGGAGAGGGCTGCGAGCAGTTTGTGCGTGGACTGGGTGGCGAAGACTGTGGGCCGCGTCGGGTCGTCGAAGGTGTCGGGGCCGACCGCCATGCCGTATCGGCCCTCGTACAGCGGGTGGAAGCGGGCGTAGGCGAACCATGCCTCGTCGAAGTGCAGCCGCGGCGTACTGGGCGCCAGCGCACGGGCGACCTGGAGGGTGTCGTAGCACAGGCCGTCGTAGGTGGAGTTGGTGAGCACGGCGTACTGCGCGTGCGGGGAGAGGGCGTCCGCGACGAGGGGGTGGTCGGCGATGCGTGCTGCCACCGCGTGCTCGTCGGTGCGCGCCGGGGGCAGCGGGCCCGCGAGTCCGTATCCGTTGCGGGTGGGGACCAGGTAGACGGGGCGGGCACCGGAGATCACGAGGCCGTGCAGCACGGACTTGTGGCAGTTGCGGTCCACCAGGGCGATCTCGTCGCGCATGACGCTGAAGTGGCCGACCATGCGGTCGGCGGTGGAGTCCCCGTGCAGTACGAAGTAGGTGCGGTCGGCGCCGAAGACGCGGGCGGCGTTGCGCTCGGCTTCGCCGATCGGGCCGCTGTGCTCGAACAGCGAGCCCAGGTCCGCGACCGAGATCGACAGGTCCGTACGGAACAGCCGCTCGCCGTAGTAGTCGAAGAACGCCCGCCCCGCCGCCGACTTCAGGAACGCGACGCCGCCGGCGTGTGCCGGGGTGTGCCAGGAGTACTGGTGCGCGTCGTCGAAGCGGCGCAGTGCCTTGAAGAACGGCGGCAGCACACCGTCCTGATACGCGCGGGCCGCGGCGGCCACGCGTCCCGCGATGAAGACGGGCGTGTCCTCCAAGGGCCACACGTAGCCGGTCACCACCTCGGCGACCCAGAGCGGGAGCTGTTCGAACTCGCCTTCCGAGTCCTGCGAGTGCTGTGGCATGAGCAGGAACACGGGCAGGTCCTTGAACCGCTGCCCGATCGCCTCCAGAACCTCCGCCCCGCCGCCCGCCGCACCGCCGGGCCCGGCCTGCGGCTCCAGGTCCCAGGCCACCATGGCCCCGGCGAGCCCGGCCTCCGTGCGCAGCACGGCCTGCGCGTCCCGCGCATCGCCGGCCCACCGTACCTGTAAACCCTGGGCCTCCACCTCCTTCCCGATGCGCCGCAGCTGCTCGCTGACCGCCCCGGCGCGCGCACCCATCTCCCGCGTCGCAAGAAGGACCGTTCCCGTACTCATGACCTGCTCCCACACCATGTCGCGGACGTATGCCGCGCAGATAACCGGTGGAGGCGTCCGGCGTCACCGGGGGTCGAACGACATTCACCCGATGGGGTCGGCCTTCGAATACCGACCACTCCCCGTGCCCACGGCCCCGTCCGCCACCGGGGTGCAGCCTCACCCCTGGGGGAAGCCGCCCGCACCGTCGGCGCCGCGTACCTCGCGCGGACGGGCCTCAGGCCTCCTGCGGGGGATGTTGCACGGGGTACGGCTCGGTGAAGTCGGCCGAGCGGCTCACCTGCTCCCAGGCGCGCGCCCTCGGCCAGTCGGCGGCGGTCGGGCAGCCGTTCGCGAGGGGCTGGAGGTCGGCGGAGGGTCAGGCGGGGGCCGTTTCGGTCTCCTCCGCTTCCAGCATGCGGGCGGCCGTCCGGCACTCCGGTGATGCCTGCGGGTCCTCGCGGACGGCTCGCAGCAGGACCGGGACCGGCATCGTCGCGAGCCGGTGCCGCCAGGCAAGGTGCCCGTGCGCGGCTGCGTACCGGGCCGTCAGGACCTCGGCGGGGGTCAGTTCGGCCCCGGACGGAAGCAGCAGCGTCGCGATGCCCCGGTGCGCGAGGCCGTCGCAGACCTGCTGTGGGGTGACGTGGTTGCTGTGGTGGTCGTCGTGGACCTCGTACAGGAGGCTGTACACGAGGCGTTCCTCGCGCGGGGTGGCCGTGGCGGGCGCCGGCGTCCGCCACCGCAGCGACTCGATGCCGGCCGGCGAGACCGGCACGGGCAGTCCGCAGGCCAACGGGCTCGGGGACGCCGCCAGCCGGATCGCGCCGAGCGCCACCGCCCGCTCCGACAAGGCACGGTGGAACGCGAGCCCCTCGGCTGCCGCCGACGTCAATGCCGGTACCCGGGCCGCCTCCGCCACCTGGTCGGCGGGCGGCCCGTCCGTCCAGGCCAACGCCAACCCATCCGCTGTGTCCGCCTCGACGGCGAAGGCCGTCCCGAACCGCTCGCCCAGCGCCGCCGCCAGGGCCTCGACCGTACGCCGGGCATCCGTCATGCCCTGAATCTAGGTCGCCGCCACACCGCGTCACCCTTGAGAGAAGTCGCCGCGTGCCACGCGCCACGGGGCCACCCCTGCAGGAGTCCTCCCGCACCACGGCAAAGCGCCGCTGCCGCTCGACCGGCCAAGACGGGTTTCATTCCTCGTCGAGACGGGCCTGCGACCGTGCACGAGGTGCTGGCGCCGTGGGAGAAGGCGCCTGCCAAGGAGACCGCGGCGAGGAAGGTCACTGCGGCCCGCCGCCGGAAGTCGGCATAGACGCACCACATCACATGCCGTGGAACTGGGTCGTCAGCCGGGAAAGCCCAGCTCGGCGTCGGGCTGACAGATGAGCGTCATCCGGCACCTCCCTGGATCCGACTCATTCGCCCGGCAGCGTCAGGCTTTCGCGCCGGGCAAGCCGCTGGTGACGACGATCGCTGCCACGTCGCCGGTCTTCGTGCGCCCGAGCCAGACGATGCCGCCCGATTCGGCCCCGAAGGTGACCAGGTCGGCTTGGTGTGACGCATCGCGCACCCGCTCGCAACCGTCGGTCAACCGCTCGGTATCGCGCGGCACAGGAACGCCATCCGCGAACGTGGCTGGCAGAGCGGTGGGGCCGGGACGTGCTGCACTGTGTGTACTGCCACGGCTGGGAGGTGCGGGACCGACGGATCGGTGTGCTCGGGAACGTCCATCAGGCCTTGCTGTTCCGGCAGTTGTCCGAGGACGTCACGCTGTTCCGGCACACGGGAGCGGAGTTGACCGACGAGCAGTGGCAGCAGCTCGCGGGGCTGGGCATCGGCGTGGTCGACGGCGAGGTCGCCGGTCTGGAGATCGACGACGAGGACCGGCTGGCCGGCGTGCGGCTGGTCGCGGGGCCGGTGGTGCCGGTGCGGGAACTGGCGGTCGCTCCCCGCTTCGTCGCACGCGTCGGCTTCCTCGCCGGTCTGGGCCTGCCGTTGCGTGAGCACCCCATGGGCCTGGGGGAACAACTGGCCGCGGACGCCTCCGGGTTCACCGGGGTCGCGGGGGTCTGGGCCGCGGGGAACGTCAGCGACGTACTGGCGGGCGTGCCGGCCGCCGCCGCGGCCGGAGTGACCGCCGCGGCGGCGATCAACAACGATCTGCTGACGGCCGACGCCCGGCGGGCGGCCGCGTCCCGCGCGGCGGGCGACAGTGTCTTCGGCGGGGCGGCGGAGGCCGAGGCGGCTCGGCGCGTGCTGGGGGTCCAGGGGATGGCCGGGCGCGGCGGCCGCTGAGACCGATTCGGCGCTACGACGCCACGGCCGCGCGGCGGCCGGTCGCCGGCTCAGGCGGTGCGGGCCCTGAGATGGGCCCGCTCCCCCTGCGGCCCGAACAGCACGAGGAGTTCCACGGTCCGCTCGTCGTCGGGGCCGAGCCAGTGCGGGACATGCGCGTCGAACTCGGCCGCCTCACCGGCCTTGAGGACCAGGCTCCGCTCGCCCAGGAGCAGCCGCAGCCTGCCCCCGAGGACGTAGACCCACTCGAAGCCGCCGTGGGTCTGCAGCTGCGGCTCCGTGCCCGGCCGGGCCGGGATCAGCACCTTGTGCGCCTGGACACCACCGGGGCGGCTGAGCGGCATAGGTCAGGCCGCCGCGGGTGACCGGCTTGAGATGGATCCGCGGATCGCCGGTGCGCGGCGCGCCGACGAGTTCGTCCAGCGGTACGGCGTACACCTCGGCGAGCGGAAGGAGCAGCTCCAGGGTCGGCTTGCGCGTCCCGCCCTCGAGGCGGGAGAGCGTGCTCTCGTTGATCCCGGTCTCCGCGGCGAGCTCGGCCAGCGTCATGCCCCGCCCGCGCCGCAGCTCCCGCAGCCGCGGGCCGACCGCTCCCAGGACGTCGCTCCTCGTGGTTCCCATGCGGCCAGGCTGCCGGGACGGCATGAAGGTTGCAACTTCGGCAAGAGGTCTCGTCGACCACGTGGTGTCGCGCCACGGAAGAGCAGCATGTGTCGCCGCAGCGGCGGCCCCGCCCAGGCCCTCGGCCTCTTCGAACGGGTCCAGCTGTCCTGACCACACAGGACGAGAGCGTGCATGCCCTGTCGCCGCACGCGGCCGAAGGTCGGACGCCGGAGGCAACGCGGACGCCCGATCCGACGTCTGCCAAGCAGAGAACGAACCGGGCGGACCGACCCCGCCGTGTGAAAGGAGCCCGCTGGTGCTCATAGGACTGCTGACCGCGGTCGCGGCCTCGATCTGTTACGGCACCGGATCCGTCCTGCAAGCCGTCGGCTCCCGCAAGTCCGCCCGGCACCAGGCGGCCGCGGCAGGGCAGACCACCCAGCACGGCGGGCCGAGCCTGTCGTCGACCGCGAAAGCCGCGATGACCTGGGAGTTCATCGTCGGCACGATCCTGGACTTCGTCGGCTTCGGCCTCGGCGCGCTCGCCGCCCGCATGCTCCCGCTGTTCCTCTCCCAGACCGTGATCAGCGCCAACCTGGTCATCACGGCCGTCCTCAGCGTGAGGCTGCTCCGCATCCGGCTGACCCGAGCGGAGTGGATCTCGATCGGCGTGGTCTGCTCCGCCCTGGTGCTGCTCGCGACCGCGGCCGGCCCGGAGGGCAGCGGGCACACTCCGATCGCGACGCACTGGTGGCTGCTCGCGGTCTCCCTGCTCCTGATGGCCGGCGGCACGATCCTCGTGCGGGTGCTCGGCGCCCGGTCGGCGATCCTCGCGGGCCTCCTGTCGGGTCTCGGCTTCGGCGCGCTCGGGGTCGGAGTGCGGATCCTGAACGGCATCGACCCGTTCGACCCGGTCACGGTGCTGACCGACCCGGCGCTGTACGCGATCCTGGTGGCCGGCGTCGGCGGCATGTACCTGCACACGGTCGCGCTGCAGATCGGCTCGGTGAACGGGGCGACGGCGGCGCTCGTGGTCGGCGAGACCGTGCTGCCGGGGATGATCGGCGTGTGGTGGCTGGGCGACGCCTCCCGCCCCGGCTTCGCCTGGCTCGCCGTCCTCGGCTTCGTCCTCGCCGTCACCGGCGCGGTCGCGGTGGCCTGGTTCGGCGCCCCGGACAGCCACGGGGCCGCGCCCGAGAGCACAACGCCGGAGCCCGTACGTGTTCCGGAACCCGCACGCGTTCCGTAGACCCGTGGCGGGCGGCGGTGCGGCTGGGCCACTCCGCCCGTCCTCGCAGGTGCAGCCCCCTGCGCCTGTGCCGCGTGCAGCGGCGCCGGGACCGAGACGAGGGCGTTCCCTCGCTCCCCTCCGCCCGTCACCTCACAGGGACGGAGGCCCACCAGGTCGAGGGCGCAGCGGCGACGTACCCCAGCGACTCGTACAGCGGCCTGCCCAGCTTCGAAGCCGTGAGCGTGAACGGCAGGTCCGCCAAGTCGGCGAGGGCGCCGAGCATGACCGCCCGTCCCACGCCACGCGACCGGAACGCCGGCGACGTACCGACCCAGTAATGGCTCCCGACGCCCCCGTCCACAACCCTCACGCACGCTCCCGCCGGCACACCGTCGCGCGAGGCGACGAACACCTCCACGCCCGGCTGCTCGATCAGCGCTGCCGGGAACAGCTCGCCGGGGCGGTGGGGCTCGAAGCCGTCCAGTTCGAAGCCCTCGATCACGATCCGCTCGGCCGCCTGCAGGTCCTCGGGCCGCCGAACCCGGACCACGTCCGGCGCCGAATCGCCGACAGTCCCGGGCGGGCGCAGCATGACCGGCATCTGCCAGTTGCGCATGCCCAGGTGGCCAAGGTCGGTCGAGCTGAACGGATCCTCCACGACCGCCGGGCCCGCCGCGTGGAGAACCAGCTCGCTCAACTCCGCCAGCTCGCCCGGCTCAAGGTCGCATTCCTGGATCAGGACCCGCAGGCCGGCG
Source organism: Streptomyces sp. SKN60 (assembly GCF_026236535.1). GTDB lineage: Bacteria > Actinomycetota > Actinomycetes > Streptomycetales > Streptomycetaceae > Streptomyces. The sequence goes on from NZ_JAHTMW010000011.1 coordinate 65,925, forward strand.
CGCCCGTCGCCGTCGACCGCGACGAATCCGCGGCGCCGGACGACCTCGTGCCCCCGGCAACGACCGGTTGCGATCCAGAAAGCGGCGGAATTGCGAGCCTGGCGCACCGGCGCCTCAGCCAAAGTGGATCTGTTCGTCATTGCGCCCACGCTAGCGCGCAACGGCCCCATCACACGGGCCAATTCCCTGCGAGCCGACCGGGCCACCTTCGGACGGGGCAGGCTCCGGCGCGTGGCCGGGCCCACCCCGGTACCGGGTGGAGGGGTCAGCAGTAGAGGTTGGCACCCGGCGCGACCCCGAGGATGGACGTGAACCGGAGATAGGCGTCCACCCGGCTCTGGACCTGCGCCGGGTTGCGGCCGTCACACTCCAGGGAGCCGTTGATGGAGCGGATCGTCTGGCCGAAGCCGGCGCTGTTGACCATCGCGTTGTGCGGGGTCATGGTGCCGGGGCCGTTCTGGGTGTTCCAGTACCACAGGCCGGTCATCATCGCGATGTCCGGCTCGCGCTCGACCCGCCAGGGGTTGTTCAGGAGGTCGATGCCGAGGGCGTCACCGGCGGCCTTGTAGTTGAAGTTCCAGGAGAGCTGGATGGGGCCACGGCCGTAGTACGCGGCCTGGCCGGCGGGGCAGCCGTAGGGCTGGTTCCAGTCGCAGTAGTGCGGGTAGTTGGCGGTGTTCTGCTCGACGATGTGGACGAGGCCGCCGGTCTCGTGGTTCACATTGGCGAGGAACGCCGCGGCCTCCTGCTTTTTCACGGTGTCGCTGCCGGTGGTGGCGAAGGCCGGGTACTTCTTGGTGGCGGCGACCAGTCCGGCGTACGTGTAGAAGGGGTTCCGGTTCGGGAACATCTGGTTGAACTGGGCCTCGGAGACCACGAACCCGGAGGTGGACGGCGGCGGGGTGGTGCCGCCGCCGCTCGCGGGCGCGTTCCACTTCTGGTTGGCCCCGCCGGTGCAGCTCCAGATCTGCAGCCGGGTGCCGTCGGCGCTGTTGTTGTCCCGGACGTCCAGGCACTTGTTCGCGGCCGGGTTGACGATGTCGTGCGCGGCGGTGACCACCCATTTCTGGTTGGCGCCACCACTGCAGTCCCACAGCTGGACCGAGGCGCCGTCGCCGGTACCGCGGTCCACGACGTCGAGGCACTTGCCGAGGGCGCGGAGGGTCCCGTCACCGGGGTTGGACCAACGCTGGGCGTTGGTCCCGTTGCATGAGTAGAGCTGGACGGCGGTGCCGTTGGCGCTGCTCGCGGCCGCGACGTCGACGCACTTGCCGGCGAGTCCGGTGATGGCTCCCTCAGCGGCCTCGGCGGGCGCCACGGTGAAGAGGGCGGACAGGACGGCGGTGAGCGCGGTCAGGGCCAGGGCCCGTCCGGAGAATCGACTTCTGGGCATGGAGGGGACACGCTCCTCGGGTTCGCCGTCGCCGAGCGGTCGGCTGGGGGTGGGGGAAGAAAGGGCTGTCGCGCGACCAGAAAGTAGAGGTCTGGACCAACTTCCGTCAAGAGTTGAAGTAAGCGATGAGGAAAGGGAGTTCGCCCCCGCCCCCGGAGGGGCGCAGCGCACATCCACACGAAAGGCCACCTGGGCGGGCATCGGGCGGCCCCCTGCCACCAGAGCGGGGCGGAGCCGTCAGCGGCAGGAGAGGTCTGCCGCAGCGTCAAGGCGACGGCGTAGGCGCGGACGCCTTCGCCGCGTCCGAGGGTGCCGAGGTGTTCAGCGGTTACGGTCCGAACATCCCTCCCGCTCGACGCCATCTTCGACCACCCCACCATCGCGGAGCTGGCCGAGCTCCTCGACGCGGGGTAATGGGGGGTCGGGGGTCCCCAGCTGATCCTGCGGCACCTGATCCCGGGTCAGGTGCCGCACTGGCGAGCCGGGGCGGCCGGTGGGGGATCACCCGATCGACCGCACGGACCGGTCGGCTGATCGGACTTGTGACGAGATGCCGTAGGGGGCATTCGGGTGGCATATGTCGTCTGCCGCAACCGACCCCGCCGCCCGCGCTGTCGTCCTCCGCAGTGGCATGACGACCAAGGAGGCACTTGTGACTGGTTTTCAGGCTTTCACCTCGCACACCGCCGGGCTGTGGGATCTCGACCCCTACCGCTTCCCCGCCGCAATCGTCGACGACCTGCCCGAGCCGCACCCGACCGTCTGCGGCCTCATGGAGCCGGGCGACTACGCCCTGCCCGCACCGGACCCGGCGAGCCGGCTGACCGATCCGCTCGAGCCGGCCGACCGGCGCCGGCTGGAGCTGCACGCGGCCCTCACGACCGCGGGGATCGCGCCGCTGCCGGGCGACCTCGACGCCATCACCGCGCTGTGCGAGCTGGACGACACCACGCATGCCGCGCTCCGGCGGTGGATCAGCCACACCGTGTGACCCGCGCCGCGCCGGGAGGGAACGCCGCGGCGGCGGGCTCGCCGCCGCGGCAGGCCCGGCGGACGCCGAGGTGTCACCGCCGCACGGTCAGGCGTCGGTGCCCTGGGTGGTGTCGGTGCCCTCGGCGGAGGTGTCGCCGTCCCCGCGCTGGTGGCCGCGGCGGGCGTCGCGGTCGAAGATGCCGAGGATCTCGCAGGGTCCGCCGTCGGCTCCGATGGCGTGCGGCATCATCGTGGGGAACTCGGCCGCCTGGTTGGTCTCGACGCGGAAGCGGCGGTGGCCGAGCATGAGGATCGCCGTGCCGGACAGGACGACGAGCCACTCGCGCCCCGGGTGGGCCCGCATGCGCGCCGGGTTCTCGGGCGGCGGTTCGGTCATGCGCTGGCGCACCACGGTCATGCCGGGATCGCCCTTGACGGGCCAGCGCATCAGGCCGTGGGCGCTGTCGATCATCGGGCTGGTGACGACGTCGTCGGCGGCGGTCTCCACGAGCTGATCCAGTGTGGTGTCCAGGGCGCGGGCGAGGACGACCAGCTGGTCGAGGGCGAGGCGGCGCCGGCCGTTCTCGATGCGGCTCAGGGAGGACTGGCTGAGGTTGGCGCGGGTGGCCAGCTCGTCCAGGGACCAGCCCTGCGCCACGCGCAGAGCGCGGATCCGTTTGCGTACGAGGCTGTCCAGATCGCCATCTTCTTGCGTCATACGCAACATCGTATGCCTGCACCGCAAGGCCCGCCTAACGTCGTTTCCGTGGGTCCGGAGCTCCTCGGGCCACGCACGAGGAAAGGACAGGAGGCCTTGGCTGTGGCTGCTTCCGTGTACGCGAGCGACGCGATGCCTGACGGGACCGTCGACGTGGTGGTGATCGGCGGCGGTGCCGCCGGGCTGAACGGTGCGCTGATGCTCGCCCGCTCCCGGCGCGCGGTCGTGGTGATCGACAGCGGCACTCCGCGCAACGCGCCGGCCGGCGCCATGCACGGCTTCATCGTGCTCGACGGCGCCCCGCCCCTGGAGATCCTCCGGCGGGGCCGGGAGCAGGTGCGCCGGTACGGCGGCCGCGTCGTCCTCGGCGAGGTGACCTCGGCCGAGCCCGCCGCCCCGTCGGCCGACGGGGACCTGCGCTTCGGCATCGCCCTGGCCGACGGACGGCAGGTGACCGCGCGCCGCGTGCTCGTGGCCACCGGACTGCGCGACGTACTGCCCGAGGTCCCCGGCCTGGCGCGGCACTGGGGGCACGGCGTGGTGCACTGCCCGTACTGCCATGGATGGGAGGTGCGCGACGCGGCCATCGGCGTTCTCGCCACCGGTCCCGCCTCCGTCCATCAGGCGCGCCTCTTCCGCCAGTTGACCGACGACCTCGTCTACTTCACCCACGGCACCGCCCTCGACGAGGACTCCCGCGCCCGGTTCGCCGCCCGCGGCGTCCGCACCGTCGAAACCCCGGTACGGGAGGTCGTCGGCGACGAGGGCGGCGGCCTGTCAGGTGTGCGCCTGGCCGACGGCCGGGTCGTGGCCCGCCGGGTCCTCGCGGTCGCCACGCGGATGCAGGCCCGGACGGAGGGCCTGGCCGGTCTGAAGCTGCCGATGGAGGAGCTGCCCGACGGCATGGGCCGCCGCTTCGCCTCGGGCCCGGCCGGCGCCACCGAGGTCCCGGGGGTGTGGGTGGCCGGCAACGCCACCGAGCTCACCGCCCAGGTCGGCGCCGCCGCCGCGGCCGGCGCCCTGGCCGGCGCGCACATCAACGCCCTCCTCGTCGCCGCCGACACCGACGCGGCCCTCGCGGCCGCGACCCGGGGCGAGGCACCCGCCTCCTGACGGCCCGGCCCGGCGCGCGGGCCCCCTTTCCTGCACTCGGCGACCGGCCCTGCCCGGCGCTGACTCCGCATGCCCTTTCGAGAGGAAAAAATGAGTACGAACCATCCCGCGGACACCGCTGAAGCCGGCGCCGAGGCCGTACCCGAGGCCCGTCAGCTGCGCACGATCCTGATCGCCGTCTCCGTCGCCCTGATGGCCGTCGTCGCCTCCGTGTCCGGGCTGAACGTCGCCCAGACCCACCTGGCGGTGGAGTTCGGCGCCTCGCAGAGCACCGTCCTGTGGATCATCAACATCTACACGCTCGCCCTGGCCGCGCTGCTGCTCCCGCTCGGCGCGATCGGCGACCGCCTGGGGCGCAAGCCCACGCTGGTCGCCGGGCTGGGCGTCTTCGGCATGGCGAACGTGGTCGCGGGCCTGGCCCCGTCGGCCGAGGTCATGCTCGCCGCCCGGGTGGCCGCCGGCATCGGGGCGGCGATGATCATGCCGATCACGCTCGCGGTCATCACCGCCACGTTCCCCGAGGAGCAGCGCGGCAAGGCGATCGGCGTGTGGACCGGCGTCGCCGGAGGCGGCGGCATCCTGGGCATGTTCCTCTCCGCTCTCCTCGTCGACATAGCCGACTGGCGCGGGCTGTTCGTCCTGCCGGTGGTCCTGGTCCTCGCCGCCCTGGTCCTGACGGTGAAGGCGGTTCCCGACTCCCGGGAGAGCTCGGCGCATCGTTTCGACACGGTCGGTGCGCTCGTCTCCGCGGTGGCCGTGGTGGGCCTCATCCTCGTCCTGCAGGAAGGCCCCGAACGCGGCTGGACCGACCCCGCGACGCTGATCGGCCTCGGCGTCGGCCTCACGGCGGCCGTCGGATTCGTGGCCTGGGAGCTGCGCCGTCGGGACGCCTCGCTCCTCGACGTACGTCTGTTCCGCGAGCGCGGCCTGGCCGGCGGTTCGATCACGCTGCTTGTGGTCTTCGGTGTCCAGGCGGGCATCGCCGTGGTCCTGTTCCCGTTCTTCCAGGCCGTGCTGGGCTGGTCGGGCCTGCTGTCCACGGTGGCGCTGATGCCCATGGCCGTCATGATGATGGTGTCCTCGGGCCTGGCCCCCAAGCTCGCCGCCCGTGCGGGCTCCCGGCCGACGATGGCCGTGGGCATCGCGCTGGCCGGTGTCGGCCTGGCGCTGATGGCGCTGTTCGTCTCGGTCGACGGCGGGTACCTCGCCGTGCTGCCCGGCATGCTCGCCATGGGCATCGGCATGGGCCTGTCGATGACGCCGTCCACCGAGGCCATCACCGGCTCCCTGCCGCGCGAGAAGCAGGGCGTCGCGTCCGCCCTCAACGACGTCACGCGCGAGTTCGGCACCGCTCTCGGGGTCGCCCTGCTCGGTGCGCTGCTCGCCGCCGGCTACCGCCGCGCCGTCGACGGCCGGTTGAACGGCGTCCCCGAGGGACCTGCGGCGACCGCCCGGGAGGGCGTCGCCAACGCCGTCGAGGCGGCGGGCAGCGCCGGCCGGCACGCTCAGGACGTTCTCCACGCCGCCCAGCAGTCCTTCGTCGACGGCTGGCGGCAGGCCATGTGGGCAGGCGTCGCCGTCATGGGCGCCCTGCTCGTCCACGTCGTCTTCCGCGGCCCGGAGCGCAGGACCCCCGCGGCCTCGGACGAGACGGAGGCCACGGAGGCCCTCCAGCAGTCCTCGATCGGCTAGAACTCCACCCGGACGGTCAGGCCGCCGCCCTCCGCGTTGGCCGTCGCCGTCGCCCGGGCCCCGTGCGCCCGGGCGACGGCGTCGACGATCGACAGGCCGAGGCCCGCGCCCTCGCCCGGTGTGTGGGTGCGTTCGTGGAGTCGGCGGAAGGGCTCGAAGAGCAGCGGGACGGTGTCGGGCGGTACGACGGGACCGGTGTTGGTCACCTCGATACCGATGTCCGGGCCGGTGCGCACCTCGACGCGCCCCCGCGGGACGTTGTGCCGTACCGCGTTCGCGACGAGGTTGTGCAGGAGGCGTTCCAGGAGCACCGGATCCCCCTCGACGGTGAGCGGCCGGGCCCGTACCGCGATGTGCACGCCGCGTTCGGCCGCTTCGTCGGCCAGCGCGGCCGCGGTCTGCCGGGCGAGGTCGTCCAGGGCGACCGGGCGGCGTTCCTTGAGGCCCTGTTCGGAGGCGGCGAGGAGCAGCAGCCCCTCGATGATCCGCTCGCTGGTGTCGGCGACCTCGATGAGTTTCGAACGCATCCGTGCCACCCGCTCCGCGGACGGCTCGCCGGCGAGCCCGATCTCGGCGGCCGCCCGCTGTACGGCGAGCGGGGTGCGCAGTTCGTGGGCGGCGTTGGCCGCGAACCGCTGCTGTGCGGAGACGAGCCGTTCCATCCGGCCGAGCATGCCGTCGAAGGTGTCGGCGAGCCGCTTGAGCTCGCCGGGCGGCCCGTCGAGCGCGATCCTCTCGTGCAGGTTCTCGCCGGACAGCCGGCGGGCGGTGTCGGTGATCACGGCGATCGGCCGGAGCACCCGGCCCGCGGTCCACCAGGCGAGCGCGACGGACAGGACGGCGTAGCAGACGAAGACGGTGATGGAGACGGTGAGGAGCCGGTCCAGGGCCGCGGATTCCGCGGCGTCGCTCAGTGTCCGCGTGATCGCCAGGGCCTCGCGCGGGACGACGCCGGTGCCCGCGCTCGGTCCGGGGCTCGCGGGTGCGGGGCTCGCCGGTGCGGGGCTCGCCGGTGCGGCGGTCGGCATCCCGGTGGGGAAGGCGGTCGGCCGGGCGGACGGCAGTTGTTCCAGCCGCTGGGCCGGTACGGCGGTGGTGACGGCCGTGCTGATCGACGCGTACAGGCCCTCCTGCACGAGCACGTACACGACGCCCGTGAGCAGGGCCCCGGCGAGGACGAGCAGCCCGGTGTAGAGGGCGGTCAGCCTGGCCCGTTCACCACGGAACGGCACCAGGCGGCCATGGTGCGCGCCGGGGCCCGGTGTCCTCGGCGGGCGAGGGCGCGGGCGCGGCGGCGCGAAGGGCTTCCGCCGGCCGTTCACGACGCGATCCGGTAGCCGGCTCCGGGGACCGTCTCCACGACCGGTGGCTCGCCGAGCTTGGCCCGCAGCTTGCTGAGGGTGACCCGTACCGCGTTCGTGCGGTAGCTGGTGTGCTCCTCCCAGACCTGCTCGATCAGGTCCTCGCCGCTGACCACGGCCCCCTCGGCCCGCAGCAGCGCCTCCAGGACGCCGAACTCCTTGGGCGACAGATGCAGATGCCGGCCGTCCCGGCTCGCCTGGCGGCGGGCGGTGTCCAGGGCGATCCCGGACCGTTCGAGGACGGGCGGCAGCGCGGGCCTGGCCCGCCGGCCCAGGGCCAGGACCCGGGCGAGGAGTTCGTCGTACGCGAAGGGCTTGGTCAGGTAGTCGTCCGCGCCGAGCCCCAGGCCCTCGACCCGGTCCCGTACCGTACCGGCCGCCGTCAGCATCAGGACCCGGGTCATCAGCCGCTGCCCGACCACGTGGCGGCACACCTCGTCGCCGTGCGTCCCGGGCAGGTCGCGGTCGAGGACGAGGACGTCGTACTCGCCGAACCGCAGTTTGCGCAGGGCTTCCAGGCCGTCGGCCGCGACGTCCACGGCGAGCGCGGCACGGCGCAGCCCCTCGGCGATCATCTCCGCGAGGAACGCCTCGTCCTCCACCACCAGTACGCGCATGGCCCCTGTCTATCCGAAGGGGACCTTTCGCCGGTGTAAACGAAACCGCTGAGAGAAGCGAAACATCCCCGCGCGGCACGCTCCACGGCATGACGATTCGACGGATCACCCGAGCGGCCGCCGCGCCCAGTCTGGCCGCCGCCCTCGCCCTGTTCGCCACCGCCTGCTCCTGGACCGGCGGAGGAGCCGCCGACGCGGGCGGGAGGAACGACCGGAGTGTGACCGAGGAGGGCAAGAAGGCCGACCAGGCCTTCGAGCACCGCAAGTGCCTGCGCGAGCAGGGGCTCGACGTGCCCGAGCCCAAGCCGGGCGAGAGCGGCGTGGGACTCACCATCGGCGGTGACGGCATGTCCAAGGAGAAGATGGAGAAGGCGTTCAAGGCCTGCGCTGACAAGGCCGGCGGCGCCGGGTTCGGCAAGGAGCCGACGCAGGCCGACAAGGACAAGGCGCTCGCGTACGCGAAGTGCATGCGCCAGAACGGCTTCGACATGCCCGACCCGAAGTTCGACGGCGGCGCGCAGCAGGCCCTGCCGGTACCGAAGGGCGCGCAGAAGCAGAAGTTCGAGAAGGCCGCCGAGGCGTGCGAAGGCGTGGCCCGATGAGCGGCGGTACGGCGGAGGGCTCGGCGGACCCGTACCCGTACCCGGACGAGCGGCGCCGGCCGCTCGGGCGGCGGCGGCTCGGGTTCGCCCTCCTCGCGATCGTCGCCGTCGCGGGCGGCGGCGTCGCCGTCACCGCCCTGACCGCGCCGAAGGAGCCCCCGGCCGGCGGCGCGGGCGCCGGCTCCGGCGCCAAGGGGCTGCCGTCCGCCACGGCTCCCGTCACCCGGGGCGACCTCACCGACAGCTCGCAGCAGGACGGCACGCTCGGGCACCTCGGGGAGCGGAAGATCAACGCGGGCGGTCCCGGCGGCACCCTCACCTGGCTCGCGCCGTCCGGTTCCGTCGTGCGGCGGGACGAGCGGCTCTACGAGGTCGACGGCGAGGCCGTCCGGCTGATGTACGGGGACGAGCCCATGTACCGGAGTCTGAAGACCGGCGACAAGGGCACGGACGTACGGCAGTTGGAGGAGAACCTGGCCGCCCTCGGGTTCACCGGCTTCGACGTCGACGAGGAGTACACCGCGAAGACCGCGGCGGCGGTCAAGCGCTGGCAGAAGTCCCACGATCTGCGGCAGACCGGCAGCATCGGCCCGGACCGGATCGCCTTCGCGGGCAGCGCGGTACGGGTGAGGGAGGCGGGTTCCGGCTCCGGTACGGGCGGGGGTGGCGCGGGTGGCGGAGGCGGCGCGGGCGGTCGGATCGCCGTCGGCGACCGGGTCGCACCGGGCTCGACGGTCCTCACGGTGACGGGCTCCGAGCGGGTCGTGACCTTCCGGGTGGCGGCCTCCGAGGCCGGCTCGGCGAAGACCGGGACGCGGGTCCAGGTCACGCTTCCGGACGGCAAGCGACTGCCGGGGAAGGTGTCGGCGGTCGGCAGGACCGCGTCGGCCGGTGACGACCCGCAGGACAAGACCCCGAAGATCGATGTCACGGTCTCCTTCGACGAGCCGGCCGAAGTGCGGGGCGTCGACCAGTCCCCGGTCACCGTCGAGCTGGCCGGCCAGACCCGCCGGGACGTCCTCTCCGTGCCCGTCAACGCCCTGCTGGCGCTTCCCGACGGCGGATTCGGCGTCCAGGTCGTCGAGAACGGTGCGGCGAGGGACGTCCGGGTCGAGCTCGGCATGTTCGCCCAGGGCAGGGTCGAGATCAGCGGCCAGGGGCTGCGCGAGGGCATGAAGGTCGGGGTGCCGTCCTGATGACCGGCACACTGGAACACCTCGCGGACCCCGGCCCGACCCCGGATCCGACCCCGGGTCCGACCCCGGGTCCGGATCCGGTCCCCCGCCCCTCCCCCGCCCGGGTGCCGGTCGTGGAGCTCAGCGGCGTCGTCAAGGAGTACGCGGGCGGCGTCCGCGCGCTCGACGGCGTCGACCTCACCGTCGGCGAGGGCGAACTCGTCGGCATCGTCGGCCCCTCGGGCTCCGGCAAGTCGACCCTGCTCCACATCGTCGGCACCCTCGACCGGCCGACCGCCGGCACCGTCGCGATCGCCGGTCACGACATCGCCTCGCTCACCGACCGGCGGCTCTCCGCCCTGCGCGCCCGTCACATCGGCTTCGTCTTCCAGGCCTTCCACCTGGCCCAGGGCGTCAGCGCCGTGGACAACGTCGCCGAGGGGCTGCTCTACTCCGGACTGCCCCGGGCCCGGCGCCGCAGGCTGGCCGCCGAGGCCCTGGCCCGGGTCGGTCTCGCCGACCGGGCCGGCCACCGGCCGCACGAGCTGTCCGGCGGTCAGAAGCAGCGCGTCGCGATCGCCCGCGCGGTCGTCGGCGCACCCGACCTGCTGCTCGCCGACGAGCCGACCGGCGCCCTGGACACGGCGTCCGGCGAGACCGTCATGGAACTGCTGCACGCCCTCCATCAGGAGGGCGCGACGATCGCGGTCATCACTCACGACACCGAGATCGCGCGGCGCCTGCCCCGACAGGTCCGGATCCGCGACGGCAGGGTCGTCGCGGACTCGGCCCCGTCGGAGCCGGGAAAGGGCGTGAGCTGATGGCCGGCACACGCAAGCGCGGGGCGTCCCGGCCGACTTGGCGGGCCACACCCCGCCACACGTCGCGAGGCACAGTGGCTTTCCAGGTGACGTCCCGGGGCGCGTCCCGGTCCGGTTCCGGTGCCGCCGGCCGGGAGGCCGGCGCGCTCAGAGCCCGCCGGCTCCGCCCACGCGACGTCCTGCACGTCGGCTCGGCCGGGCTGCGCAGCCGGCCCCTGCGGGTGGTTCTGTCGGCGCTCGGGATCGCCATCGGCATCGCCACGATGATCGCGGTGGTGGGCATCTCGGCCTCCAGCCAGGCACAACTGCTCCAACGGCTCGACGCCCTCGGCACCAACATGCTGGTCGCGAAGCCGGGCGAGGGGATGTTCAGCGGCCAGGAGGTGAAGCTGCCCAAGGACGCCGTCGGCATGGTCGGCCGCATCGAGGGCGTGGAGGAGACCGGCGCGAGCGCGGACCTCCGGCACACCGTGCGCCGCTCCCAGCTGATCCCGGAGGCGGAGACCGGCGGCATCGCCGTGAAGGCGGCGACCGAGGGACTGCTCGGCGTGCTGCGCGGCACGACGGCGTCCGGCACCTGGCTGAACGCCGCCAACGGACGCTACCCCTCCGTGGTGCTCGGCCATGTCGCGGCGGAACGCCTCGGCATCGACCGGCCCGGACGGCAGGTGTGGATCGGCCACCGGTACTTCACCGTCGTCGGCATCCTCGCCCCCCTGCCGCTCGCCCCCGAGATCGAGCGCTCTGCGCTGGTCGGCTGGGAGAGCGCGCAGCGGCTGCTCGGCTTCGACGGGCATCCGACGGCGGTGTACGAGCGGTCCACGGACGCGTCCGTCCGGCAGGTCCAGCGGCTGCTCGCTCCGACGATCGACCCTCGGAACCCGCAGAACGTGGCGGTGAGCGACCCGTCCGAGGCGCTCAAGGCGAAGGCGGCGACGGAGGGGGCGTTCTCCACGCTGCTCCTCGGGCTCGGCGGCATCGCCCTGCTCGTGGGCGGTGTCGGAGTCGCCAACACCATGATCATCTCGGTCCTGGAGCGGCGTCACGAGATCGGGCTGCGCCGCTCGCTCGGCGCGACGCGGGGGCAGATCCGGATCCAGTTCGTCACGGAATCGCTGATGCTGTCGGGCCTCGGCGGCATCGCCGGCGTCGTCCTGGGCGGCGCGGCGACGGCGGTGTACGCCTCCGCGGGCGGCCTGCCCTGGGTGGTCCCGCCCTGGGCGGCCGGGGCCGGTTTCGTCGCGACCCTCGCGATCGGCACGGTGGCGGGCCTGTACCCGGCGGTCCGCGCCGCCCGCCAGTCACCGACCCTGGCGCTGGCGGCGGCGTAGCGACCGGTCCCTGCTCCGGGCGTCCGGGCGTCCGGGCGTCCGGGCGGGCACAACCCCGTTCGTCGCCCTGCGAGTTCACCCGATCACCCAGAGCTATGCTCGCGAGCGTCGCCGCGGTCGCGCGGCGGACCGAGACAGGAGCATCACCATGGCCATCATCGTCACGTTCGACCTCCCCGGCGCCGGACAGGAGCTCTACGACGCGGTCATCGATCGCGTGACGGGTGGCCGAGGCTTCTCCCGGTTCGCGGACCTGCCGAACCCGGGGCTCGTCTCCCATGCGGCGGGGCCGGTCGACGGAGGGTTCCGCGTGACCGAGGTCTGGGAGAGCGCGGAGGCCCTGGAGACCCACGCGAAGACGTTCGGTCCGGTCCTGGCCGACCTCGGCCATGCCGACCTGCGGCCCACGATCATTCCGGCGCACAACGTCGTCGTCCGGTAGGGACGGTTCGGACCGCTCCCACACCCACACTGCATCGCACCACGCCGATCGCCCCGGTCGCACCGCGTCCGGGGCATCGTCGTGCGGGGACGCGGCACGCACGCGCCAACCCCCTGCACCGCGAACGAATTCGCACGAATCCGGTCTTCGATTCGATCTTCCAGCAGGCCCAGTTCGGCGCAATGTTGCAGATTCTGTCACATGATGTCTCTGATGGAATGTTTGTCCTGACGGCTGATAAACACTTCCCTGTCGGTGTCACCCCCCAGACGCCTGTACGAGATTCCCCGCATCGAGCGTGCGACAGGCCTGGAAAGGGTGGGTTCTGCTGGATACGAGCAACTGCCCGCACCGCGCTCGGCACAGGCTGCTCTACCTCGCCCTGGCTCAGTGCAGGGCGGCACGTTCCACCCTCGTCCTGCGGGTTCACGGCAGGCCGGGCGGAGTGTTCCATCTGCGGCAGGGCCAGGTGTTCGCGGTCGAGACGCCTGGTGCCCCGACGGCGGAGGCACTGCTGCTGCGGTCCGGGCGGGTCAGCGCGGCGGACTGGGCGACGGTGTCGCCGACCGGGACGCTCGTGCCGGCCGAGGAGCTCGTGACGCGCGGTCACATCGGCGCGGCCGAACTGCAGGTGGTCACGGTGATGGCCCTGCGGGACGCGGTCTTCGCCGTCGTCGCGGGCGAGACCGCCGAATGCGTCGCCGTCCCGCCGCGGAGCGCGCCGACGACCCCCGCCGCCCGTGGGGACGACCCGCTGAAGCTCCTGGACGAGGCAGCCCGTAAGGTCGCCGGCCTCGCCGCGCTGCCGCAGGCCGTACTCCCCGATCGCGAGCGGGTCGTCGCCGGCGCCGGTGTCGTGGGCCCGGCCGAACACCTGGCCCGGCAGCGGAGGGAGATCCTCTTCCACGCCAACGGCCGGCGTACGGCACGGGACATCGCCTTCACGGTGGGGCGCGGCGTCTACCACGTCACCGTCGAGATCTCCCGGATGCTCGGCGAAGGGCTTCTTGAGCGAGCCGGCCGGGGCGAGGTGCTCGGGACGACGGAATCACGGTCGGTCCCGGCGCTCGAACCGCGACGCGGGGCCCACGGCGCCGGCACGGCGGGCGCGGACGCGGACCTGCCGTACCGCACCCCGGGGGCCAGCGGTTTCACGATGAAGTCCCGTCTCGGATGACTCCGTGACGGGTTGACGGGCCCCGGATACGGGGCCGTACCCGAGTGGTGAAGACCAGGGCCACCGGCCCATGGGTGCTCGGGGAAGCCAGGAACAGGTGCGAAGGGAAACCGAATGGACCATGAGGCATTGACCGGTGAGATGAGAGGGCTGCGGGACCAGATTCCCGGCATCACCGACACGGCCCTGGCGGCCGTCGACGGCATTCTCATCGCGGCCGACACCGAGGACGGCATAGAACCCAACGGTCTGGCCGCCCTCGCCGCGGCCAGTCTCGGCCTCGCCCGCCGGACCACCGGCGCGACCGGCCGAGGGGCGCTGCGCCGGACCGTGGCGTACGGCACCACCGGCTGCGCGGCGGTGTACGCCGTGGCCGACACGGCGCTGATGGTCGTCCTGGGCGACGAGGGAATGGACCTGGAGCGGCTCCACCTCGAATCCCAACCCGTACTGAAGCGGGTCGAAGCCATTCTGTCCGGAAGGAAGTGACGACGAGGTGACGAAGCCTGTGGCACAGGGATTCTCGGACGCGATCCAGGGGCTGGTGAAGGAGCTGCGCGCCGATGCCCCCGACTGCGTCGCGGCCGGGGTGGTCGACATGGGGACGGGGATGCTCCTCTCCTACGAGACCATCGACAGCCACCCCCCGGAGGTCCTGGACCTGCTCGCGGGGGCCACGCTCGACCTGTTCCAGGGCCGCACCGTGGTCCTGATCGAGGACGTGTTCAAGGAGCGTCGCGGGGTCGCCAACGACCAGCACTACTTCCAGGAGATCCTTGTCAACAGCGCCAATCTGACTCATCTGTTCATCCGCATGACGGAGAGTCAGGACGTGGTCGCGGTGGTCGTCTGCCGCAAGTCGGTGAACGTCGGCATGCTCTTCGCCCAGGCCCGGCGGGTGGTCAAGGCGTACGGGCTCTGAGCCGGGGCCGCGGCCACGCCTGACTTCATGGACGGGTGTCCATGTATGCTGGACACCCGTCCATGAAGTGTGAGGAGTGGGGTATCCGTGGAGACAACCGCGAATGTGCTGGTCGCGCTGGTGGCCGCGCTGCACGCGTACATCCTGGTTCTGGAGATGTTCCTGTGGGAGCGGAAGCCGGGCCGCGGCCTCTCCGGCTTCGACGCGGAGATGGCCCGCGCCACCGCGCCGCTCGCCGCGAACCAGGGCCTCTACAACGGCTTCCTGGCCGCCGGGCTGGTCTGGGGGCTGATCGCCGGGGATCCGACCGGGTTCCGGGTCCAGGTCTTCTTCCTCGTCTGCGTGCTCGTCGCCGGTCTGTACGGCGGCTTCACCGCCAATCGGCGCATCTTCGTCGCCCAGGCGCTGCCCGGCGCGCTGGCCCTGGCGGCCGTCCTGCTCGCCGGGTGACCGGAGTGCCCGCGGATCCCCGTACGGCGCGGACACGGGCCAAGCTGCGCCGCGCGCTCCTGGAGGAGTGTGCCCAGCGCCCGCTGGCGGAGGTCAGCGTCGCCGCGCTGGTGCGCCGGGCGGGGGTCGGCCGTGCGACCTTCTACCTCCACTACGCGGACCTGGAGGCGCTCGCCGTCGATGCCTGCGCCGACATCGTCCGCGAAGCCGTGGACGCCCTGCACGCGTGGCGCGGTGTGCCCGACCCCGTCACCCCGCCGCCGGCCCTGCCCGCCTTCTTCGAGCGTCTCGCCCCGCACGCCGCGCTCTACCGGGAGCTGCTGCGCCCGGGCGGCAGCGGCCCGCTCGGCCAGGTGCTGCACCAGGATCTGCGCGCCCGCAGCCGCACCGAGCGCGCCTTGGCGGGCGCGCCCGAGCCCGACCTGGTCGCCTCCGCCGTGGCCGCGACCTTCGCCGGGGTGCTCGCCGACTGGCTGCACGGCCTCATCGAGGCCTCCCCCGCCGAGATCGCACAGCGGGTCTGGCGCCTGCTCGTCAACCTGCACCGCACCCCACTGAGCTGACTCCGGCCCGGTGGCCGCGTCCGCACCGGCAAGGGCCCGAAGCAGGTCGGGGGCCGGCGGATCGACGGCACCTCGGAAATGCGTTTGGCAGCCATGACGACCACTGCTACGTTTCTGACGGCCGTGCAGGAGAACGAGGAGGTGGTACCCGTGAACACAGTATCGACATGGGTGCTCCCCTCCGGGGTCGTCACGGTCGGGCGATAGGTCGTCGTCCGGGAGCGCCGCATCAGCGCACTCCCGAAAGGCATGACCCATGCACTTCACTTCCCAGCAGCACCTCGACGACGGTGTTCTCGAGCGCCGATTCACCCTTGGCGAGATCCCCGGAATCCTCTGGACGCCCGCGTCGGCGTCCCCGTCCGCACCGGTGCCGCTGATCCTGCTCGGGCACCCCACGCTCGGGCTCGACACGATGTACCCTCGGCTGGCGGAGCGGGCCCGGCACGCCGCGGCCGACGGCTTCGCCTCGGCCACCATCGAGCTCCCCGGCAGCGGTGACCGGCCGCGTTGGCCCGCCGCCGAGCAGGCCCGAGCCGACCTGCGGAGGGCCCTGGCGGTCGGCGAGCCGGTCGGCGACGACATCATCGACGCCGTCATCCTGCCGCTGGTCGACAGGGCGGTCCCGGAATGGCAGGCCGCTCTCGACGCCCTGCTGGCGCTGCCCGAGCTCGGCGGCCCGGTCGGGTACTCGGGCGGCGTGATCTCCATCGGCGTCCGGCTCGCGGTGGTCGAACCGCGCATCGTGGCCGCCGGGCTCTTCGCCGGCAGCTTCATCCCGCGCGCCATGTTCGAGGAGGCCCGTCGGGTCACCATTCCGCTGCACGTCCTGCTGCAGTGGGACGACGAAGGGAACGACCGGCAGGCCGCCCTGGACCTGTTCGACGCCTTCGGCTCCAAGGAGAAGTCCCTGCACGCCAACATGGGCGGGCACACCGGCGTCCCCGCGTACGCGGGGGAAGCCGCGGCCCGGTTCTTCACCCGGCATGTGCGCTGAGCCGGGGCCCGGCCCCGCCGCCCTACCGCCTGACTGCCAGTCGGTAGCCGGTCGGCGGTGAGGGGTCGGCCCCCTGCGTAGCCGCCCCGATCGCGGCGGTACCGGCCATCGGCGGTACCGCCGCGATCGGCTGTGCGGGAGACCGGTCGGGGCGGGATCGGTCGGTCGCCTGTCGGCGGGATGTCGACCCTTTGCCGGTGGGAGCTGCCCCTGGTAAGGCTCATCGAGTCCGCGAACGTGCCCGCCTGACGGTCTGTCGCCTCCGGAAGACCACCCCCGGCCTCACCCGCCGACGTCCCCGCGAACCTCCGTGGAGATACCCCCTTGCCTAATGGTCAAGAATCGTTGACCATTGCTCGCATGACTGCGGACGACCTGCCCGAGACCTTTCACGTCACCACCGACGAACAACTGCGCGCCGTCTCCAACCTCACCCGTCACCGGATCATGGCCGTGCTCCGCTTCGAGCCCGCGACGATCACCCAGATCGCCGAGCGAGTGGGCCTCGCGAAGGGGAGTTCCAGCTACCACGTACGGCTCCTGGAGCGGGCCGGCCTGGTGAAGGTGGTGCGGACGCGGAAGGTCCGGGGCGTCACCGAGCGGTACTACGCGATGGCCGCGCGCTCGATCGTGCTGCCGGATCCGGGCGAGGGAGGCCCGGATGTGCTGATGCGGCACGCGGTGGCGGACCTGGAGGCGTCGCCGGCGGCCGGCGAGCGGCATGTGGGGATGGCGCATCTGCGGCTCACCGACGAGCAGTTCGCGGAGCTGGGGGCGCGACTACAGGCTCTGGCGGAGGAGTACCGGGAGCTGTCCGATCCGTCGCTGCCGGACGCGTCACTCGTCTTCGCGCTGTTCCACCCGGCACGGCGCGAGCAGCAGCAGGTCGAGGGAGGCGCCAAGTGACCTCGGACATACGGAAGTTGCCGACCGGGTTCGGACGGCTGTGGACCGCGCAGACGGTCTCCTCGCTCGGTGACGGGGTCACCCATGCCGCCCTGCCGCTGATCGCGCTGACCTTGACGCGGGATCCGATGGCGCTCGCCGTCGTCACGGCAGCGGGGACGCTGCCGTGGCTGCTCTTCGGGGTGCTCGGCGGTGCGCTGGTGGACCGCTGGGACCGCCGCCACACGATGTGGATCGCGGACACGGCACGCGCGGTGCTGCTCGCGATAGCCGCGGCGGCGGCCGTGCTCGACGGCTTGAGCATTCCGCTGCTCGCGGCCGTCGCCTTCCTCCTCGGCCTCGGCGGACTCTTCTTCGACACCGCCGCCACGGCCTATCTGCCGGATCTCCTCCGCCGCGACCCCGCGCTCCTGGAGCGCGCCAACTCCCGTTTGCGCGGCGCCCAGACCGCAATGTCCGGCTTCGCGGGGCCGCCTGCGGGCAGCGCCCTGCTCGCGCTCGGGCGGGCGGTGCCGCTGCTCACCGACGCGGCGTCGTTCCTGGTCTCCGCCCTGCTCGTACGGACGCTGCCCGCCATGCCCCGGCCCGCACCGGAGGCCCGCGAGTCGCTGCTCCGGCAGGCACGGGCCGGGGCCACGTACGTCTTCCGGGACCGGGTGCTGCTCGGGCTCGCGCTCCGCCCGGCGGTCGGGAACATCGCCTTTCTCGCCGTGGAGACCGTGCTCGCCCTGTTCGCGCGTGAGCGCCTCGGCATCGACACCTACGGCTTCGGCCTGCTCCTCACGGCGGAGGCCACCGGCGGTCTGCTCGGTGCGGGCATCGCCTCCCACCTCGGCCGACGACTCGGCACCGGCGCCGCGCTGACCTTCACGGCCACGGTCGAAGGCCTGGCCATCCTCGGACTCGCCTCCGCCCCGAACCCGTACGTGGCCGGGCTCGCGCTCGCCGTCTGCGGGGCCGGCATGGGTGCCACCATGGTGCTCGCGCCCTCCCTCCGGCAGGCGATCGTCCCCGCCCACCTGATGGGCCGGGTCGCCTCCACCTCCCGCATGCTGGCCATGTGCGCCGCCCCCGTCGGGGCCTTCCTCGGCGGCTGGCTGGCCACCACGTACGACATCCGCACCCCGCTCTACGCCGCCGCCTTCCTCCTCCTGGCGATGACGGCCGTCACGGCGTCCATGACCGGCAACCGCCGGGTGGAAGCGGCGCTGAAGGCCGCCGCCGAGGACACCGCCAAGGGCCCCGCCCAGGAAGCCGTCCCCGACTCGGGCCGTTAGCCAGGAGCCGGCCGGGCACGCGATCGCGTGCCCGGCCCGGGATTTGTCTGCAGGTTTTCACCATGGAAAGAGTGGGCGCGCCCCGCGAGACTTGCCGCGACCAGCCAATCTTGCAGGGGGACGACGCCTCGATGGTGTGGATGACGGCACTCGAGGTCGGCACCGCGGCCTTGGCCATCCCAGCCACGGGAGTGCCCGGCGGCGCCAGACCGGCGTCCAGGGCGCACCTCTCCGGCAGCACCGAGTAGCGGCCGGCTCCCGGACTTCGGCGCAACGATCCACGAACGCCGCGAAACGCGCGACAGCGCGCAAGCCCTCAGGCACCGCAGTGCCTCTGAAGTCCGGTCGAGCGCCCGTTTCCTGACCGGCTCGTGCGCACGCGCCGGGCCGACCGAAAACCCTCATGGAGTTCACCTTGATGCATCGCAGACCACGCCGACGACGCGTGTTCGCCGCTCCCCTTCCCGTGCTGATGGTCGGCGCGCTCCTCTCCCCGGCGGCGACCGCGAGCGCCTCCCCGGCATCGCCTGCCTCACCCGCAGGACCCGCGGCTCCGGAGCCCGCGGCCCGGATCGACCTGGTGCTCGACCTGTCCGGGTCGATGAACGAGAACGACGCCGGCGGCCAGACCCGCCTCGCCGCCGCCAAGCAGGCGGTCACCCGGATCATCGACACGGCCCCCGAACAGGCCCCGTTGGGGCTGCGCGTCTACGGCGCCACGTACCCCGGGCAGGACAAGAAGCGGGGCTGTGCCGACACCCAGCAGGTCCTGCCGGTCACGCCGATGGACCGGGCGGCGCGTGCCGACGCCAAGCAGCGGGTGGACGGGTTCAAGGCGGTCGGGTTCACCCCGATCGGCGTCTCGCTCCGCGAAGCCGCCAAGGACCTCGGCACGAGCGGAAAGCGCCGCATCGTCCTGGTCTCGGACGGTGAGGACACCTGTGCGCCGCCGCCTCCGTGCGACGTCGCCCGGGAGCTCAAGGCGCAGGGCGTCGACCTCGCCGTGGACGTGGTCGGGTTCCGTACGCCGTCCTCGGCGCGTGCGCAGCTGAAGTGCATCGCCGACGTGACCGACGGGTCGTACGCGGACGCCGACGACGCCGACTCGCTGACCGCCGATCTGGGCACCCTGTTCCGCAAGGGGTGGCGCACCTACCGTGCCACCGGAAAGCCGGTCCAGGGTTCCCTCGACGGCTGCCAGGACGCTCCGCTGGTCGCGCCCGGCCAGTACCTCGACAAGTTCACCGCCGGGCGCGACCTCTACTACAAGGTCAAGAAGCGCCCCGACCAGCGGTTGCAGGTGAGCGCCACCGCCGTCGCCGAGGAGGGGTACGGGCGCGGTGCCATCATCACCGTCGCGGCCGGACCCGCGGGCGACGGTGAACCCCGCGCCTGGCTGAGGGAGTTCGACCAATCCATGGGGTGGGCGAACATCATCACCACCGGCGGCCGCAGCAGGCCCGGATCGGGCGACGAGTCGCCCGCGCCGGACGACACCGGCTGCATCATGGTCGAGAACGACGTGACCCGGTCGGCTGACAAGCCGATGCCCGTGGAACTCCTCGTCGGCATCGCCGACAAGACGACCCAGGCGGCCGGCGCCCGAACCCCGGCGCCCCGCACCGGGGCCGACGCCGAGGGCGGTTTCTCCTTCAACAGCGCCACCCCGATCGGACCGGGTACCCACCGGCAGTCCATCGCCGTCGGCGAGGCGCCGTTCTGGCGGGTGGAGGTGAAGGCGGGCCAGAAGCTCACGGTCAAGGGTGGTGTGGACATCCCGGCCGACTTCCCCAACTCCGTCACCACCGGGTGGAACGTCACCGTCTACAACGCCATGCGTGAGGAGACGCTGTGCAATGAGGACAACGACGTGACCGAGCTCCTCACGGGCCGGACCGGGCACATCGAGCGGGTCTGCGGGCCGTGGGACATCACCGCGCCGGACGACACGAAGGGCCCCGACCCGAAGGGGTACGACGTTCCCGGCACCTACTACATCCAGGCGCAGGTCGCCGAGCCGGACGACGAGGCGAAGGGCATCGTCGTGCCGATCTCGCTGACCGTGGACATCTCCGGCACGCCGCGGTCCGGGAACGGCCCGGTGTTCTTCTTCGGTGACGACGCCGCCCAGGGCCCCGCGCCGTCGGGCGCGACCGGGAACGGGGCCCCCGAGCGGGACGGGGCCGGCGGCACGACGGGCGCTGCCGCGAAGGACGCCGACTCGCTCGTCGGCAGGCTCGCCCTGCCGGTCGGCATCGGCGCCGGAGTCCTCCTGCTCGGCGGCATCACCTTCTACGTCCTCAGGCGCCGCGGGACCGCCTGACAGCGCGACGGATCCGCTCCCGCCGGGCCCGACACGGGGCCGGGCGGGCGGGCGCGGGTCCGTCGTACGTCAGCCTCGGGCCGGGGCGTGGAAGGTCACTCGGCGAGCGACTGCTTCACGGCCAGGCCCTCGCTGCCGGTCCAGTAGGTGACCTTGGGATCGTTGTCGATGTTCACGAAACCCATGCCGCCGGGCAGCGGGACGTTCTGCTCGTAGCCCTCCGGGGAGAGGCTGACGCCCATCTTCTTCACCGCGGTCGTCGGCGCCCCGGTCCGGAAGAGGCGGACGCCCGCGTACGCCTTCTTCCCCGGCTGGACCAGGAACTCCTCGAGCTGGGACTTCATGACGCTCGCCTGGTGGTGCGCGTCCTCGAAGACCGCCGCGGGGTGTCCGCCCAGGACGCACGCCTTGTCGCTCGTGTTGGTGGCGGTGAGGAGGATGTGCTGGAGCGAGTCGTGCGGGGAGGTCGACGCGGTGATCGTGAAGCTGTCGTCGGTGCACGGAGGGCCGGGGACGCCGTCGCCCCCGACGTCCCCTTCAGCGTCCCCGCCCTTGCCAGGGCTGGTGGTGGGCGTGGCCGAGCTGGGTGTGGCCGAGCTGGGTGCGGCGGAACCGGTGCCGCCGCTCGGTGTGGCGGTCGGGGTCGCGCTCGCGCCTCCGCCGGTGCTCGCGCTCGCGGTGCTGGACGGCGCGGTCCCCGCGCCCTCCGCCCCGGCGTCGGGGCTGCAGGCGGCGGTCGAGAGCAGCGCGGCGACGGCCGCGGCTCCCAGGACGTGATTCCTCAAGGTCGTGCGTGCGGTACGCATGGTGGTTCCCCCGTGTGCGATTGCGTGATCGACGTCGCGTGATGGGGCGTGCCCTGTCGAGGGCAGGCCGGCGGCGGGCGTCGTGGTCTCAGAAGATACGGACCCCCGAGGGGGCCGGCGTCCCACACGGGGTGGAACTTCCGCGCCAACTTCCGCCGTACCCCCCGGTTCCGCCGACTCGCTCCGTCCTCCTCAGGTTGACCCCGGTGGGCGAGGGGACTCCAGAAGTCGACGGGATCGGTGAACTGCCGGCGGATGCCCGCGCCGCCCGCCTTCTCCTAGGGTCGGCGCACCGGCTGGACGAGGAAGGCGTGGGTATGGCGCCTCGGTCGTCCCGCCGGCCGGCATGCTCGGCAGGGGGAAGCGCGGCCATGCCGGGCCGCGGCCCGGCGCGTGCCGACGCACGAGGGAGCCGGCGACGGTGTGGGCGGCAGGAGCGGAGACGGGGACGCTGCTGCCGCCCACGACCGGGCGGGAGCCGGCGCCTACCGAGACCTGCCTCGCTGGTGACACTTTCGACTCACCCTGAGGAACGAGCAGTTGGGGACCGTCATCTACCATGTCCGGATGCCCGCGCTGCAGGCCCTCCGCCCACGGTTGGCGCCGGTGGCCCTGGCCGTCGGTTTCGCCGTCGCCGGCTGCCTGATCGGCACCTTCTACCACCCGGCGCCATGGCGGCCGTTCGGCCCGGGGGCGTACCTGCTCACCCTGCTGATCGCCCTGCCTCTCGCGCTCCGGGAGAAGCGGGCGTTCGGCGTGCTCGTGGTCACGGGGACGGGATTCGCCGGATATCTGCTCCTGGGGTACCAGCCCTCGCTCAACTTCTGGTGCCCGGCGGTCGCGTTCGTCTCCGTCTGCGCCCGCGAGCGGCGCGGCCGGGTCATCCTCGGCACGGTGCTGCTGGCTGTGGTCATCGCCCTCAGCGGGGTGTACGGCCGGCTGCCCTGGCCCGTGACGGTCGTTCAGGCGCTGATCGTGCCCGCCGTGGCCGGCGCCGTCGGGCTCACCCAGCGCCGACTCGCCCAGCGCAACGCGGAGTTGCGGCGGCTCACCCTCCTGCTCGACGAGCAGCAGCGCCAGGAGGCCCGGCGGGCGGTGCTCGACGAGCGTTTCCGGATCGCACGCGAGCTCCACGACACGATCTCGCAGCACATGACCATCGTCACCCTGCAGACCGGCCTCGCCCAGTACACCTTCCACTCCGACCCCGCCGCGGCCCACCAGGCCCTCGGCATCGCCGCCACCGCCGGACGGGAGACGCTGGACGACCTGCGCCGCCTCCTGGTCGTGCTCCGTACGTACGATCTCGGCGGCGGCGCGACGAGCAGCGCGCAGGACCCGTCCGTCCCGGCGGACCCGTCCGCGCCGATCCCCGACGACCTGCTCGCCGGCATCGACCGCATCCCCGCGCTCGCCGAACGCCTCGAAGCGGCCGGTCTGCGTGTCGTCGTGCACTTCTCCGGGGCACGACGCCCGCTGCACCCAGGGATCGAACTGTGCGCCTATCGGGTCGTCCAGGAGGCGCTCACCAACGTCGTCAAACACTCCGGGGCGCGTGCGGCCGAGGTCACCGTCGCCTATCTGGACCAGGAACTGCGCGTGACGGTTCTGGACGAGGGGGCGGTGGACGACGCCCCAGGGGCGTTCACGAGCGCCCTCGGCTCCGGGCACGGCTTGATCGGAATGCGGGAACGGGCGAAGATTTGGCACGGCTCGCTGACCGCCGAAGCCCGCCCGGGGGGTGGATTCCAGGTACGCCTCCGCATCCCTCTGGAGCAGAACGCCGCTCCGAAGAAGGACACCCTCCAGGATCGGGACCGGGATCGGGACCGGGATCGGGACAGCGGCTGACCATGACGTGAGCGACACCCGAGGCCGAGGAGCGCTGTGGCCCGCATCCTGGTGGTGGACGACCAGCACCTCATCCGTGCCGGCATCGTCACGCTGCTGCGCACGGTGGAGGGGCTGGGCCCGATCGTGGAGGCCTCGGACGGCGAGGAGGCCGTCGCCGCGGCCCGCGAGCACCGCCCCGATCTCATCCTGATGGACATCTACATGCCCCGCCTCAGCGGCCTCGCCGCCGCCGAGCGGATCCTCGCGCTCGGTCTCGACCCGGCTCCGCGGATCGTCGTCCTCACCACGTTCGACGAGGACGAGTTCGTCTACGCGGCCCTGCGCGCCGGCTGCACCGGCTTCCTGCTGAAGGACATGCCGCCCGAGCAGCTCCTCAGCGCCGTCAAGGCGACCCTCTCCGCCGACCTCCTGGTCGCACCGGCCCGCATCCGCCGCCTCATCCAGAAGCACGCCGTCCCCGATCAGCAGCATCAACAGCTTCAGCAGGCGGCCCGGCCCGGGGCCGACGCGACGAGCCTGCTCACCGGACGCGAGAGCGAGGTGCTCGGCCTGGTCGCCCAGGGCCTGGCCAATGAGGAGATCGCCGAGCGCCTGTGCGTCAGCGATTCCACCGTCAAGACCCACCTCCACCGGCTCATGACCAAGCTGAACCTCCGCAGCCGGGCCCAGGCCGTGGTGTTCGCGTACGAGTCGGGCATCGCGCGAGTCGGCGAAGGCCCCGCGCTGCCGGGCGCGCCCGGCGGACCGGGCGCCTGAGCTCGCCATACGGGGGTGGCGGCACCAACCGCTTCACCGGTGTCCGTCGTCCAGCAAGGCGCAGACGAACTTCTCCTCGGTGGCCCGCAGTCGGGCGAGCAGGGCAGGGTCGAGCGTGACCTGGCTGGTCACGGAGACGGTGATCGTGCGACGGCCGTCCCGGGTGGCGGCGGCGAACTGGGTGTAGCCGGGGGTGTTGCCCGTGTGGCCGAAGACGGTGCCGCAGCGGGTGGTGTAGCGGAACAGCGCGAGCCCGGCCGCGTTGCTGCCCGGACCGGCGGGTTCGGAGGCGCCGCCCGGCAGGAAGTCCTGCTGGGCACGGCGGGTGGCCGGACTCAGCAGCGTCGGGCCGGCATAGCCGCCGATGAAGGTGGAGAGGTCGCGAGGTGTGGAGACGATGCCGCCCGAGGCCCACGCGCCGGACGCGCTGATCGCCTCGCTGACGTCCTCCGGTGCCTCGCCCGGGGTCGTGTCGTAACCGTGCAGATAGGGGCGGGGCAGCCGGTAGCCCTGCGGCAGGCTGGTCCGGTGGAGGCCGAGCGGCCGGTACACCAGCTCGCGCAGCAGCGACTCGTACGGGCGCCCGGTGGCCTGTTCGGACATCAGCGCGACCGCGATGTTGTCCGAGTTCGAGTAGCCGTAGCGGCTGCCGGGCTTGAAGGCCAGGTCCTGGTCGGCGACGAAGTCCAGCAGCCGGCGGGAGTCGAAGTGGTGACGGGGGTCGGCGCGGACGATGTCCTGGAACGCCTGGCTCAGGCTGAAGTCGGGCAGGCCGCTGGTGTGCTGCAGGAGCTGTCGCAGCGTCACCTTGTGCCAGGCGGCGGGGAGGTGGGGCAGGCGTCTGCCGATCGTATCGTCGAGAGCGAGGGCACGTCGGTCCACGAGGCTGAGCGCCACCGCTCCGCTGAAGGCCTTGGCCGCACTCGCGATCCGCATGTGGTCGCCGGTCCGGGGCGGGCGTCCGGTGCCCAGCTCCGCCGTGCCGGCCCGGTAGACCCGCCGGTCACCGTCCCGGGTGAGCACGGCGATCACGCCGGGCGGCC
This sequence comes from Streptomyces sp. SKN60, assembly GCF_026236535.1. Taxonomy (GTDB): domain Bacteria; phylum Actinomycetota; class Actinomycetes; order Streptomycetales; family Streptomycetaceae; genus Streptomyces. The sequence continues at coordinate 91,236 of NZ_JAHTMW010000011.1, forward strand.
CGCCCGGCGCGGCCACCAGGTCGGCCAGGGCGCGCTGCAGCCCCTTGTCATGAGGACCATCGTGCGGGCCGTCGCCCTGAGGGCCCTTGTCGTGAGGGGCCTTGTCGTGAGGGGCCTTGCTCGCGGGCGCCGTGTCATGAGCGGTCTTGTCCTGCGGGCCCGGGGCGGCGGGTGACGGTACGTCGGCGGAGACCGGGGTCGCCAACAGTCCGGTCAGCACGGCCCCGGCCACAAGGGCCGTGCCGACGGCACGCCGGGCAGCACGCCGGCCGAAGCCGGCTGCGGGGACGGGTACGGGCACGTGTCTCCTCCTCGGGCGCGGTGCGGACGCCTGCCGGCCCGGCAGGCGTCCGATGCACCCAGCATCGAGCCCCTCCCCCGCTGCCGCTCCTCCACCGCGCACCCCCTGCGCCATCTGGCCCTGACCACGCTCACCCACCGAAAACTCGGTGGCCGCGCAGGCCGGCGGGTGTCATGCTTCAGGCACCAAGGGGTGTAGCTCAGATGGCCAGAGCGCCGGTCTCCAAAACCGGATGCCGCAGGTTCGACTCCTGTCACCCCTGCCACGATCCACAGCAGGTCCGCGCCCTGCGCGCCGAGCGCGCGACCCCGTCAGCGGACGGTGAGGCACCGGCGGCGCGTTCACTCCGGAGTGGTGCTTTCACCACACAATCCGGCGAATCCGTGATGCGTCCGCGTGGTTTGCCGCCAGGATGGCGGCATGAGCCATAAGGGTGCGGGGCCGGGCGGATGGCCGGTGGTGGTGAGGGTTCCTGTGGAGCCGGTGGAGGCCGCGGTCGAGGCCGATGCCCGTGACGCGGCGATGAACAGCAACCTGCTGGCGGTGCGGGGCCCGCTGTTCGGGGTGATGGCGCAGGGCGAGGCCGACGGGCGGTGCTGGCGGGTGGTCGTCGAGGTCACCCATGGCGGCCCGCAGGAGGCCCGTGACGGGCTGAACTCCCTGCTGTGGTTCCGCGCGAAGGACGACACCGAGGACAGAACGGAGCGGCGCGCGCTGCTCGCGGCGGTCGCCCGGCTGGAGACGGAACGCGTCGACGAACTCACCGTGCTCGGCACCCGCTACCGCGTGGTGCGGGCCGACGAGTACACGGGCATGGACGCGCACGGCGACGTCGAACCGCCACGGCCCACCGACCCCGAACCCCTCACCCCCGACTGGGACCGCCGCACTCACAGCCCGCGCATCGACGAAGGCCTGGTGCTGGGCCCGGACACGCCCGTCTCCCCCGTCCAGGCGGCCGAGCGGCTGTCCCTGCGCTCCTTCGTCTACACCGGGACCAGGTTCCCCGCCCGCGTCCGGCGCGACTCCGAGCGGGCCGTGGAGAGCCACCCCGACGTCCTGCTCATGCCCGCGCTGTTCAGGATCATGGAGCGGTCCGGCGACGAGCCGTGGTCCACCGGCAGCGGCCTGCACGCCACCGCCCACGACGCGCGCCGGACCCTGGACTTCTCCCTGGTCTGGTGGGAGCCACGCGCACGCGGCCTGATCCCGCGGGACGTCCTGGGCGACATCCACAAGCCGGTCGACGCCCGTACCCTCGTCGCCGAGGGCACCGACCCGGCGGTCGAGGAACTCGCGGTGCTCGCCGAGGCGGCGGACCGCGTCCGTGCGGAACGACTGAACGAGATCGAGGTGAACGGCACCGTCTCCCGAATCGGCCGTATCCGCCGTCTGCTGCGCTGGGGCCCCGACGGACCGGAAGGCCCGCGCCCCTCCGACCTCGACAGCCAGGATCCGTGCCGGCTCCACCCGCTGCTCGACGAGGACGGCGTGATCCATTACGAGGACTCCGAGGAGGAGGACGAGGGCGGGGACGAGGACGCGGACGCGGACGCGACCCCGTAGGACCTCGAAGCGCCCGCGCTTCCCTACCGGCAGAACTTGTCGGGGAACTGCGCGATGATCCCCCTGGAGAGGATGTCGGACAGCATCATCATGTGGTCGAAGGCGGCGTCGTAGTCCTTGATGGCCTTCGGGTAGTCGCCGTCGAGCAGGTCGGTGGCGTAGACGGTGGTCTGGTCGATGTGCTGCCTCAGGGCGGGCCGCGTGACGGACTTCGGCCACTGCTTGGGATTGGCCGCGGTGAGGAAGTCGGCGATGTCCTCGGCGTTGGCGTACCAGTCGTCCAGCGCCTTCTGCAGGGCCTGCTGGTCGCCCTCCTGCGCGGCCTCGAGGACCGGCACCGCCTGCTTGATGTGCGTGGTCAGCAGCGCGGCCAGCTGATCTCCGGCGACCTGGCCGTAGTACGGAACGATGGCGGCGCCCAGGTCCTGCTGGTTCCGCAGGAGCCGGTCCAGGGACGGCTGCAGGGCCTGCTGGTTGTGGAAGAACGCGTCGACCGTCACGTACGTCCACTGCATGTGGTCGCCCCACAGTTCACGCAGCGTGGTGTGGAGCGCGATCTCCTGCTTCGGGTCCTTCGCGTGCGGGCCGTCGCTGAAGGCGGCACCCGCCGCGGCCGGTGCCGGCACGGTCTCGGCGGAGCCGGTGGTGGTGTAGCCGGTGGTGGTGTAGCCGGTGAGCAGGGTTCCCGCGATGGCCAGGGCCGCCGTCGCGGACGCGACACGATGACGGCGGCGGAGCACTCCGGTCATGACTGTCTCCTTTCGGGTGCGCGCCGCCGGGGCGGCGCGCCGAGGACGCCCGATGGAGCGCCCCCACACCCCTACGGTCGGTGACCGATGGTCACGAACGGTGAGTGTTTGCGAGCGGGGGCGTCCCTACCACCGAGGGCGATCCGACCGGGGGAACTCCCGTACCGACCGGGGGAAGGCACGGGGGAAAGCTGCCGGGGGAAGCTGCCCGAACGCCGACCGCGTCCTAGCACCGGGCGAGCGAGCCGCTGTCCAGGGTCGACTTGTCGCCGAACACCCAGCCCTCGGTGTCCGTGCCCGTGATGCGGGCGTAGATCCACTTGTTGGCATGGGCGTTGGAGACGTAGCACTCGTAGGAGACCTTGGTGCCGGACTTCAGCACGGTCACATAGGAGCATTCCGCGTACGGACCGGTGTAGAGGTGGGTGTTCTGGGACGCGTGGCCCACGCCGCTGCTGCTGTTCGAGTGGGCCCAACCGGTGCAGGCCGTCGACACCGGGGTGGGCTCCTTCACCGTGGCACTGGGAGTGGCCTTCGGAGTGGCGGACGGGCTCCCGGACGGCTTGTCGCCTCCGCCGCTCGGCGGCCGGGTGGGTTCCGTCTCGCGGTCCTCGGGCTTCTCCGAGGGGGTGCCGGCCGGCGTCCCGCCGGGGCTGATGGAGGTCAGGTCGCCCGGGGAGGTCGGCCCGTCGGTCGCGCCACCCGGGTCGGACACGCCCTCGCCGGCGGAGGTGCTCGCCGTGGGGAGCGCCGTGCTCGGCCCTGCGGCGTCCTCGTCCCCCCGCATGTCCATGACTGCGTAGGCGACTCCGCCGCAGGTGAGAACGGTGGCGGCCGCCACGGCGACGACGGTACGGGTACGGCGGTGGCGAGCGCGGTCCGCCGTGGCGCGGGTCTCGGAACGGCTGGGGGAAACGGCGGGCGTGCCGGGCGCCGACATCCCCGCCTGCCCCATGCCCGGCTGTCCCATGGCCGGCTGCGCCATGCCGGGCGGCGTGGGCGGAGCGTACGTGCCGGGGGCGGGCGAGCCGAAGGGCGCGGCGACTGCGGGACCGAAGCCCGGCGGCGTGAACGGCTGGGGCGCCGCGCCGGGCGTCGGGCCGCCCGGTCCAGGGGTCGGGCCCGGTCCAGGGGCGGGAGCCTGGGCCTGCGCCAGGGTCGGTGCCTGTACGGGCGCGGGTGAAGGCATAGGTGCAGGTGAAGGCGCGGGCGCGGGCGCCTGTACGGGTGCCGCCCCGAGGTTCGGCACGCCGCCCGCGGCGACCGCCGCCAGCATCTCGCGCGCCTGCGCGGCATCCGGCCGCTGCTGCGGGTCCTTGGCCATCAGCGCCCGCAGCACCGGGGTGAGCGGCCCGGCACGCCGGGGCTCCGGCAGCGGTTCGCCGACGATCGCCGCCAGCGTCTCCCACACGGACGTGCGGCGGAAGGCCGAAGCGCCCTCCACGGCCGCGTACAGCGTCATGCCGAGCGCCCAGATGTCCGACGGGGCACCCGGTACCTGCCCCTGCGCGCGCTCCGGCGGCAGATAGTCGAGCGAGCCGACGATCTGGCCGCTCTGGGTCAGCTTGGCCAGGGCCTCGTCGCCGGAGGGGTCCATGCTGGCGATGCCGAAGTCGGTGAGCACGACTCGGCCGCCCTGCTCAAGGAGGACGTTGCCGGGCTTGACGTCCCGGTGGAGGACCCCGGCCCGGTGTGCCGCGTCGAGCGCGTCCATCAGGCTGGCGCCGATCGCGGCCGCCTCGCGCGGGTCCAGCGCGCCGCGTTCCGCCAGCACGTCGTCGAGGGAGGGCCCGTCGACCAGTTCCATGACGATGACCGGCAGCCCGCGCTCCTCGACCACGTCGTGCACGGTGACCACGCCCGTGTGCCGGATACGGGCGGCGGCCTGGGCCTCCCGCTGCATACGGACCCGCAGATCGGCCAGGTCGGCCGGAGAGGCGTCGTTGTAGGCCCGCAGCACCTTGACGGCGACCTCGCGGTTCAGCAACTGGTCCGTCGCCCGGGCGACCACGCCCATGCCGCCGCGGCCGATCATCGCGGTCACCCGGTACCGCCCGCCCAGAACCTCGCCGACCAGGTCCGCGCCGTTCGCCCCCGTCACCTGTCACATCCTGTTCTTCGCACAGTTCGAAATCCGCCAAGTGGCGGGCACCAGGGTAGGGGTTCGCGTGTGTGCGAGTGCGCACGGTCCGTCTCTCGGCGCGAAATCCACACACCAGGGCCGATCGCAGCGGTCCGCTCACGGCAGTTGCCCGGAAGGATGGTTCGTCAGCGGGGATTCGGCGAGCCCGTGCCCTCCGTGTTTTCCTTGGTGGACACCCCATCGACGAAGGCATCGCATCCATGAACCGCTCGGCCCGTACGGGAGACCTCACCGGCACCGCCGACGACATCGGCATCGCCGGCGACACCGGTAGCGGCGGCCGCGCCGGCACCCCGCCGCTCCCGGCCGAGCAGCGCTTCGACGCGATGGGGCTGCCCGAGGCGGTCCTGGCGACGCTCGCCGATCAGGGTCTCACCACCCCCTTCCCCATCCAGTCGGCCACCCTGCCCAGTGCCCTCGCGGGCCGCGACGTCCTCGGCCGGGGGCGTACGGGGTCGGGCAAGACGCTCGCCTTCGGGCTCGCGCTCCTCGCCCGCACGGCCGGCCGGCGCGCCGATGCCAAGAAGCCGCTCGCGCTGGTCCTCGTCCCGACGCGTGAGCTGGCTCAGCAGGTGAGCGAGGCGCTCGCGCCGTACGCCGGGGCCCTGCGGCTGCGCGTCGCCACCGTCGTCGGCGGTCTGCAGTCGGGCCGGCAGGCGAGCGAGCTGCGGGCCGGTGCCGAGGTCCTCGTCGCCACCCCGGGACGTCTCAGGGACCTCGTCGAGCGCCGGGACTGCCGTCTCGACCAGGTGGAGATCACGGTCCTCGACGAGGCCGATCAGATGGCCGACATGGGCTTCCTGCCCCAGGTGACCGAGCTGCTCGACCTGGTGAGGCCGGGCGGGCAGCGGATGCTGTTCTCGGCCACGCTGGACCAGGACGTCGAGCTGCTTGTCCGGCGGTACCTGCGGGATCCGGTGACCCACGCGGCCGATCTCGCCGAGGAGACCGGCTCCGCGGCCGAGCACCATGTCCTCCAGGTCCAGGGTGCCGAGAAGTTCGCCACCGCCACGGAGATCGCCGCCCGCGAAGGCCGCGTGATCATGTTCCTGGACACCAAGGCCGCCGTCGACCGGTTCACCCGGCACCTCGTCGGCAGCGGGGTGCGGGCCGCCGCGCTGCACGGCGGCAAGTCCCAGCCGCAGCGCACCGACACCCTGGAGCGGTTCAGGGCCGGCGCGATCAACGTCCTGGTGGCCACGAACGTCGCCGCCCGCGGCATCCACGTCGACGACCTCGAACTCGTGGTGAACGTCGACCCGCCGACCGATCCCAAGGACTACCTCCACCGCGGCGGCCGTACGGCACGGGCCGGGGCCTCCGGAAGCGTCGTCACGCTTGCCCTGCCCGACCAGCGCCGTGACCTGGCTCTTCTCCTCGCGGAGGCGGGCATCCGGCCCCGGATCACCAAGGTCCGTCCCGGCGACGCCGAGCTGCGCCGCATCACCGGGGCCAAGGCGCCCGCCGGCGCACCTGACGGCGGCACGGCCGCCTCCGCGGACCGCGACGGGCGGCGCGGTGCGGCCTTCCGGGGCATCGGTACCGTCCCGGGCAAGACGGGCCGCGCCAGGAACGAGTCCCGCAAGTCCGCCGAGGCGCGGCGTACGGCCGAGGCCCGCAAGGCGGCCCGGGTGCGGCGCGGCAGGTAGGCGGCGACCCGCGCCTGTCTCCCTGTCAGCTGTCCCCAGGCCGTGCCGCGTTGTCAGTGGCTCTGGTTAGTCTCCCCACATGTCGCAGTTCAGGGGCGTGATCGCCCCTTGTTCGGGCTGCGCCGGCATCTGATGGGACAGGCGGAGGGGCACGGCTGATGGCGTGGCTGGCAGCGGGTGAGGGGTACGAGATCACCCTCGAGGACGGGCGTGCGGTCGCACGGCGCGCCGGGGGACGGCAGTTGAAGACACTGCCGAAGGCATTGCGCGACAGTCCCGAGGTCGACCGGCTGAAGCAGCTGGCCGAGTGGCTGGACCGGCACGCGGCCTCGTGCGTGGCCCAGGTGGACGCCTGGATGGTGTCGTCGCTCCCGGTGCCGACCGAGCTGATCGCGCAGGTGTGGCCGGACGAGGCGTGGCAGGCGGCGCTGCGTGACATGGCGGTCGTGGGCGACGACCCGGACGAGGTCGGCTTCCTGCGGGACGTCACGGCCGACGGGGAGCTGAAGGTCGTCGACCTCGACGGCGAGACGGTCCGCCTCTCGCCCCGTACGGTGACGCTCCCCCACCCCGTGCTCCTGCCGGACCTGGACGACGTACGGGACTTCGCGGCCGACCTCGGCATCACCCAGAAGGTGGAGCAGATCCACCGGGCGACCTGGGCCAGGTCGGACGGAACGGACGGGACGGGGACCGCGCGTCCGGAGTCGGCGACGGAGGTACGGGACTACGCGGGCGGGAAGTTCGCCTCGCGGTTCGGTCTCGCCGCGCGCGCGACGAGCCTGGGCTATCGGGTGTCCGGCGGCTACGCCACCTGCAAGGTGCGGGACGGAGGTCGCAGCACGGAGGCGTCGGTGTGGATCGGCGAGCCGTACTGGGACGGGGAGTCGGAGACCGGTGGCCTGAGCTGGCACGACGAGGACGGCCGCGCGGTGCGGCTGACGGAGGTCGGACCGGTGGCCTGGTCCGAGGGGATGCGCATGGCCGCCGCGCTGTACGCCGGCCGCACGATCGAAGAGGGTGGGGACGCGTGAGCGGGACGGTGGAGAACGACAACCAGGAGCTCCTCGCGGCGGGCGCGGTGCTCCCGGCCGACGCGCAGGGGGCGGGGCCTTCGGCGGTCGAGCTGACCGCGCGGGCCTATCGCCACGCGGTGCTCGGCGAGGACCGGGTGGTCGTGCGGCTCGCCGCGGCCGAACTCGGCCCCGCCGAGGATCTCGCCGCCGGCTTCCTCGGGCTCGAGCCGCAGGGCGAGCCGGTCGTCGTCGGTCTCGGCCGGCGCCGCGAACTCGGCTTCCCCGAGTGGGTCCTGGTGCACCATCCGGAGGACGGGCACCACGCGCTTGCGGTCGTGCCGGAGCTGGACCGGCTGGCCCGGCAGGCCAAGACCAAGCCCAAGGCCGCCCTGGACGCCTGCCACGAGCTGGCCGGGCGGCTCGCCTCGGCCGTCCCGCACTTCCTTCCCGTCTTCTACGAGCAGGCGGCGCGGGTCTTCCTGGGCGTCGAGAACGCCACGTACGCGGGCCAGTTGTTCGGGCGTGCCCGTACGAGCGAGGCGCAGCACGGTCTGACGGTCGACGAGGACCGGCTCGACGCCGTGTTCCTGGAGTTCGCGCTGGCCGGTGCGCTGCCGGTGAAGGTCCTGACCGGTTACGGCAAGGATCTGTCGGGCCGGCTCGCGCCCGTCGAGGCGTACGAGCGGTTCAGGCGGCTGTGCGTGCGCCGGACCGCCGGCGGTCTGGCGCCGTCCGCGCAGGCGGCGACGGAGCTGAAGCGGCTCGCCCGCGCGGCGGCCCTGTCGGGCAGCGAGGCGGAGCAGGACTATCTCGCCGAACTCCTGCCGCTGCCGGCCACGTTGCGGGCGGCAGCCGGCTGGTGGAAGTCGCACCGCGGCGCGCTGGTCGCGCTGGCCCGGCGCGTTCCGTCGGTGCGGGGCACGCTCCTGTCGATGACCCCGCCCGGGGACAACGGGGAGATGACCGAACTGTGGCTGGGGATCCTGGCCGAGTCGGGGGCCGACGCCGGTCTCGTGGACGCGGACCTGCCGCCGGAGGAGCGGTGCGCTGACGGGGCGGCGGGCTGGCTGGAGCGCTTCCACGGCGCCCGGCACCGCGGTTGGGGGCCGCGCCCGACGCCGCCCACCCTGCTGGCGCTTGTGGAGCGGGCGGCCGGGCGGCTGCGTGCCGATCTGGCGGCGCGGCCGGAGGGCGAGCGGTTCCTGCGGATCGGCGTGGAGGACGTGAACCTGCTCGACCTCCTGCTCTCGCTGCACGTCGCGGTCGCCGACCCCGAGGAGAAGACCGACCGCCATCACGGGCGCCGTGATGCCCTGAACCTGTCGGACTGGGCGCGGGGCGAGGAGCCGCGGGATCTGCTCGCGCTGGCGGCCGACCCGCGCTTCCGGCCCGCCTTCCGGCGCGGGGCGAACAGCTACAACGACGGGTCTTCCGGTACGGACGTGATGCGGCGGCTCGCCGCCTCGCCCGGTGGCCGTCCGATGCTCACCGAGTGGGTGCGCGAGGTGGCCGCCTCGTCGGTGGCGGCCGGGCTGCCCGGACTTCCGCAGGCGATCCACCGCCTTTCGTGGCTGCCCGCCGAGGCTCTCGCGCTCGCGCCCGAGGAGGTCGCGGCCGCCGCCGGTGCCGACCTCGGCGAGACCGTGGCGCGCACCCTGCGGGGCGGTCTGTGGGAGGAGCTGCGCTGGCCGGCCTGGGAGGAGGCGCTGACGCAGCTGGCGCCCGGGCGTCACACCACCGAGGGTCTGACGGTCGCCGAGGCGTGGCCGTATCTGATCGTGGCCAACGCGACGCAGGTGCGCGTCATCGACGCCGACTCCACCGTCCTGGCGCACGATCTGCGGGTGCCCACCACGTCGGTGTGGCGGACGGGCTTCCACTACGTGGACGGCGCGCTCCTCGTGTTCTGGAGCACGTACGGCCGCGGGGAGCCGCAGGGCTACTGGCACACCGCGCCCGACACGGTGTTCGACCTGGTCGGCGGCGGCTCCTGGGCGATGCGTTCGGAGCACCCCAGCCTGCCGCTGCCGGGCGGCGGCCGCACCACCGGCGGCGGGGTCCTGCACAGCGGTGACACGAAGCTGCCCGCGGAGCGCGAGCTGCTGTCCGACGGCACCTCGTACTGGGTGTGGCAGAACGACGGCGGCGCGGACCAGTCGGGCTGGGTCGAGTACGACCCGGTCGGAGGCGGGTACGGGCGGCGCTCGCAGCCGGGCTTCCTCGCCGACGCCCTGCTGCGGCACGCCCCCGGGGCCGAGTTGGCGGCCGGCTCCTGCCGGCTGCTGCCCGCCCCGGCGGTGGCGGGTTCCGCCCAGGGGACGCCCGCGGACGGGCTTCTCGGCTGGCGCGTCGTGCGACTGCCCGACGGCGGGCACCACGGCGAGGACACCGCCGGTCGGATCGTCACCCTGCCCAGGGGCGCCGGCCGGCCGGACGCCGCGCTGACGTTCCCCGGTGACGACCGGCCGCGGGCCCTGACCCGGCAGTGGCGTGAGGTGGCGCTGCGCGACCCGGAGGGCGTGGTCACCACGACGGCCCAGTGCGACCACCGCAACGAGCTGTACGGGACGGCGGCGCTGGCCCTGCCGCCGCTGCCGTACCTGTACATGCTGCGCGTGCGTGATCCGCAGGGGTCGGCGGCGCTGCGCGGTGCCGACGCGGAGTCGGCCGGCGTGCTGCTGAAGGCGGCCGTGCTGGCGGAGCGCGCGGCGGACCTGCCCGAGCTGGTGCGCGCCGCGCTGCCGCAGGTCTCGGCGCCCGAGCTGATCGCCGGAGTGGTGAAGGTGCTGCGCTTCGCGGTGCGGCAGCAGAAGGCGCTGGACGCCGTGGCCGCGCGGCTCGACCCGGCCGCGGCGCCCGCGGACGCCCGGATCCAGGGCCCGAGCGACCATGTGCTCGCCAAGGCGCTGCACGGCATCGTCAGCACCGGCTACTACCGCTACGGCGCGGACAGCGATGTGACCTGCCGTTACCTGGAGATGCTGGCGGCCGTGCGCGCGGACACCGCCGCCACGGCGCGGCCGGGGCGGCTGCACTTCGATCTGCCGTCGCTGCCGTACTCGGGTCTGCCGTTCGCCTCGCTCCTGGACGAGCCGGCCGCGATCGCGTACCGGGCCGTCGCGCCCGGCGGCGACCCGGCGCACCGGGCGGCCCTGCTCGACGTCCTCGGCCGGGTCGACGCGCTGGGGCTGGCGTCGACGGCGGCCTCGGCCGGTCACTGGCGCCGGGTCCTGCTCCATCTGGCGCCGCCCCATCTGCACACGCCGGACGGGCAGGGGCGCAACCAGTCTCATCGCAGTGTGCTGCCCCTGGGCGGCGGCGCGGCGCTCGGCATCACCGAGCACACCTCGGGCGTCGCCGACGGGTGGGAGTTCGGTGCGCTGCTGCACGACCCGAGCGGCCGTTTCGAGGTGCCCGCCCCCTACACCGTGCGCGGTGACGCGCCGGTGGGCGACCGGGTGCGCGGCGCCGACTGGCTGACCGGCTTCCTCAAGGAGGCGGGGTCCCGTGCGGAGGCGGCGCCGTTCCTGCCGGAGGCCGCGGACGAGTTCAGCCGGCTCACCGGCGTGTCCGGGGCGCTGGCCCGGATCGTCCTCGTGGGCATGCCCGACGTGGACAGCTGGGAGAACAACTTCCTGCCCGCCGAGCTCCGCACCATGCTCGGACTGAAGGTGGCCGAGGCGGGACACGCCCGCGACGAGCTGCGCGCACTCGCGATCGAGGTGCGCCGGGCGGTGCTCGCGGCGCTGCTGCCCGACGACCCGGCGCGGTTGTGGAGCGAGGGCCCGGACGTGGCCGCGGCGGCCGCCGTGTGGAACGAGAAGGTGGGACGGCGCCGTCAGGTGCCCGACTGGCTCGCGTCGGAGGCCGCACGCTCCGCGCGCAGCGGCTGGCCCGTGCACCGGGCGCTCCCGGCGCTGCTCGATCCGGCGGCGTCGTCGGAGCTCGGCGCCGACGTGGCGTGGCGCATCGAGGGCGACCACCCGGCGCCGGCGGCCCCCGCCGACGCGCCGTTCACCTCCGAGGTGCTGGCCGGCTCGATGAGCCTGACGGCCTGGCTGGCGCACCGGCTGCCCGCCGGCGATCCGGTGCGGGCGGCGCTGCCGAGTGCGCTGACCGCCGTGCGTCAGCGTCTCGCGGCACCCGAACTGCTGCTCTCCGCGGGGCACTACGTCAGCCTCGCGGACTTCCGGAAGGTGGCGGGCGCCCCGACGGAGACGGCTCCGGACCACGAGCGGTACGGCGCGGTGCTCTTGGCCACGCAGGACGGCCAGCCCCGGCCTGCGGTGCGGCCCGCCCTGCTCGACTCCACCGGCTCCGATCCGTATCTGGTGGCGCTGCGCGGCGCGGACCAGCAGCCGAGCGGGGTCGAGACGGCGCTGCGGCGGGCGCACGACCCGGCGTTCGCGCGGCTCCTCGCCGACCCGGGCGCGCCCGCGGCCGGCGCGGCGGACGACGAAGGCATGTGGTGGCCGCAGGATCCCTCGCGTTCGGTGCCCGGGCTGGTGGCCGAGGTCGCCGAGGCGCGCGGCCTGGGCGCCGACGCGGCGACGCTGTACCTGATGCTGCTCGCCATGCCCGACCCGACGGACCGCAACACCGCCCGGTGGACGGGCTGGAAGCCGGCCCGTCTCAAGGCGGCGCGGGCCGAACTGGCGGAGACCGACCTGGTGGTCTCGGCGGTACGGGCCCGGGCCGGGCGCTCGCTGTTCCTGCCCGGCGCCTGGGCGGAGCAGTCGGCGCCCGTCCTGCCCGTCGAGCAGTGGAAGCTGCCGATGTACGGGGTGGCCACGGGCTCGCGGCCGATGCTCGGCGCCCTGGTGCCGACCGAACCGGCGGCGGAGCTGTTCGCGCGGGCCTGGCAGCGGATCCTCGACGGCGACCTCCCGCGCTTCGAGGAGCTGAAGGTCCGGCGTACGAGGCGCCGCCGCTGAGGCGCCGTCACCGCGGTGCCGTCGAACGGTGCCTGAGCCGCCGCTGACCGGCCGCCCGTCGTCAGCACGGCGCGGCGCACCCGCTCGCCCGGGTGCGCCGCGCCGGCCCCGCGTCCCCGTCCCAGTCCCCGTCCCAGTCCCGTACACACGTCTGTCGCACCACGACGAAGGAACCCGAAGGAAAACCGCATGACCGTCACCGAACAGAGCACGCCCGTCCGGCAGGGCCAGCCGGCCGAGGAGCGCCACGCCGCCGAACTCGCCTTCCTCGCCGCCCAGGACACCGGTCCGCGGCCGCCCGGCTGGGCGCTGACCCCGCGCGCCGTCGTCACGTTCGTGTGCGGCAGCGACGGGGCCGAGCTGGCCCTCCCGGGGCGGCGCGCCGGTCTGCCGTCGAAGCTGGTGATCGCCCCGAAGTTCGTCGGCGAGCGCGCCCTGGTCGAGCGCTGTGTGGTCACCCTCGCCGGAGAGCGCGGTCTGCTGCTCACCGGTGAGCCCGGCACGGCCAAGTCGATGCTGTCGGAGCTGCTCGCGGCCGCCGTCAGCGGGACCAGCGCCCTGACCGTGCAGGGCACGGCGGGCACCACGGAGGACGCGTTCCGCTACGGCTGGAACTACGCCCTGCTGCTCGCCCAGGGGCCCACCCCGCAGGCCCTGGTGGACTCCCCCGTCCTCGCCGCGATGCGGGCTGGAACGGTGGTGCGGGTCGAGGAGATCACCCGCTGTCTGCCCGAGGTGCAGGACGCCCTGGTCTCCATCCTGTCGGACCGGCGGATCAGCGTGCCCGAGCTCACCGCCACCGAGGACGCGGTCGTCCGCGCCGCCCCCGGCTTCACCGTCATCGCCACCGCCAACCTGCGCGACCGGGGCGTCTCCGAGATGTCGGCCGCGCTCAAGCGCCGTTTCAACTTCGAGACGGTCGACCCGATCGCCGACGCCGACGCCGAAGCGGTCCTGATCCGCCGCCAGGCCGTCGCCGCCGTACAGCGGGCCGGCGCGGCGTTCGCCGTCGACGACGCCGTCCTGGACGCCCTCGTCACCGTCTTCCGCGATCTGCGCTCCGGCCGCTCCACCGAGGGCTGGGACGTGGAGCGCCCGGGCACGGTCATGTCCACCGCCGAGGCCGTGCAGGTGGCTGCCTCGCTGGGAGTCGCCGCCGCATACCTGCCCGGCGGGGACGTCCTGGACCTGCTGCCGGGCCATCTGCTCGGCGTGGTCCGCAAGGACGACCCCGCCGACCACGCCCGGCTCCTCGGCTACTGGGACGGCCCGGTGCGCCGCCGCGCCGAGAACGGTTCGGCGATGTGGCGCCGGCTCTGGGACCTGCGCGGGAGCCTGCGTTGACGACCCTCGATCCCCGGACGGCCGTGGACGCGCTGGCCGCGTCCCGCGCGCCGTACCTGCTGGGTGTGCGCCACCACAGCCCCGCGCTCGCCGCGGTGGTGCCCGCCCTGCTGGACGAGGCGCGGGCCGAGGTGGTCTGCGTCGAGCTTCCCGCCGACTTCCGGCCCTGGCTGGAACACCTGGCGGACCCCGAGACCCTCGCCCCGGTCGCCCTGGCCGGAGCGGGCGAGGGCGGACGGCTCTCCTTCTACCCGTTCGCCGACTTCTCACCGGAGCTCGCCGCGGTCCGCTGGGCCAGAAGCCGCGGGGTGGAGGTCGTGTGCTGCGACCTTCCCCTCGGTGATCCCGGCTGGTCGGCGGGGGCCGCACCCGGACCGGACGCGGGCGAGGCCGATACGGGTGCGCCTGACCCCGCTCCTGAGCGCCGGCGCTCGTACGCCGAGGCCCTCGCCGAGGCCGGCACCGGCCGGGACGGCGACGACCTCTGGGACCGTGCGGTGGAGGTGCTGGCCCCCGGCTGCGCCCCGGACGCGGTCCGCCGCGCCGCCCTGGGCGTGGGCTGGGCCCTGCGCACCGACGCCACCGTCCCCGCCACCGACCTGGCGCGGGAGGAGCGGATGCGGCAGGTGATCGCCACCGCCTCGGCGGACGGTCGCCGGGTGGCGGCCGTGATCGGCGCCTTCCACGCGCCGGCGCTCCTCGCGTCCGCGGAGGCGGGGGGCCAGGTGGAGGCCGGGGCGGGCGCCGCCACGGCGGGGTCCGGTACGGGCACACCGGACGAGTCCGAGGCGGGTGGCGAAGCCACCGCGGCCGGTGCGGCGAAGGCGGGTCCGGCCGGACCGCGCCGAGCGGGCATCCGCTCGGACGGCTCCGGTACGGACACACCGGGCGGCGTGGTGACGGACCTGCCGGACGGGTCCGGGGCGGGCGGCACGGTGGGCGGCGGGAGTGCGGCGGTTACCTCCCTCGTCCCGTACTCCTTCGACCTGCTCGACTCCCGGTCCGGCTATCCGGCCGGGATCCGCGACCCGTTGTGGCAGCAGGCGGTGCTCACCGCGGCGGGCGATCCGGAGCGGATCCGGGTGGCGGCCGCCGACGCGGTGACCGGCCTGTGTCGGGAGTTGCGGCGGGCCGGTCACACCGCGGGGACCGGTGAGGCCGCCGAGACCCTGCGGCTGGCCTGTGACCTGGCGGCCCTGCGCGGGCTGCCCGCGCCCGGGCGCGGCGAGCTCCTGGAGGCCGTCACCACCGTTCTCGGTCAGGGCGAACCGCTCGGCCGGGGGCGGGCCCTGGCCCGGGCGCTGGAGGCCGTGTTCGTCGGTACGGCGCGCGGCCGGATCAGCCCGCACGCGCCCCGGTCCGGTCTCGGCCCCTCGGTCGAGGCCGAGCTCGCGGACCTGCGGCTGCCCCGGCCGGATGACCCGGACCGCCGCGACCTGCGCCTCGATCCGCTCCGTTCGCCGCTGGACGGCCGCCGCGAGGTGCTGCTCCAGCGGCTCCTCGTGATCGGTGCCTCGTACGGCGAACCCCTGGATGTGGCGGCCACGGGCGACGGCACGGCGCTCGGCACCAAGTGGCGTCTGACGTGGACGCCGTCCGTGCCCGCGCGCCTCGATCTCGCGGGCGTGCGCGGGGTGACCGCGGCCCAGGCGGCCGCCGGAACGCTCGCCGCGACCGCGCGCCAGGCGGCCGCCGAGGGCGGCCCCACCCCGGAGCAGATCCTGACCGGGCTGACCGCCGCCGCCCGCTGCGACCTGCCCGAACTGGTAGACGCGCGCCTGCACGAGGCTTCCGCCGTGCTGCCCGACTGCGCCGACCTGCCCGAACTCCTCCAGGCCCTCGACCTGTTGGAGGGGCTGCGGCGCGGCCACTACCCCGGTACGACGCAGGACGCCCGCACGGCGGCCGGCGCGCTCGCGGAGGAGCTGCTCGAGGCCGCGGTGCGTGCCCTGCCCGGCCTCGCCGGGAGCGACAGCGCCGCCGACGCCGGTGCCCTGGTGGCCCTCGCGGACCGGGCGGCCGCCCGGCATCTGGGCCTCCGGCTCGACCGGGCGCTCGCCGAGCTGGCCGCCGGGGGCGCCCCGCTCATCCAGGGCGCCGCCGTCGCCGTACGCGTACTGCTCGACCTGGACGACGCGGCCGGGCTCGGCGGGCGTACGGCCGGCTGGATCGACGGCGCCACCGCGCCCGACACACGCCGGGCGCTGACGAAGCGTCTCACCGGGCTGCTCACGGCCGCCGGTCCGCTGCTCCAGGCGTCGCCGGACGCGCTCGCCCCGCTCATGGACCGGGTCGACACGCTGGCCGACCAGGAGTTCCTCGACCGGCTCCCGGCCCTGCGCGGCGGCTTCGACGCACTGGCCCCGGCGGCGCGCGACCGGCTGCTCACCGCCGTGACGGAGCGGCTCGGCGACCGGCTCGACCTGTCGCTCGACGCCCCGCCCGAGCTGCTGGCCCTGTGGGCGGCGGCCGACGCGGCGGGCTCGGCCGCGCTGAAGGCCCTGTGGGCGGCGGCCGACGCGGCGGGCTCGGCCGCGCTGAAGGCCCTGGACCTGCCGGACACAGACACGGACACCGACGCCGTAGTCGACGCCGACGCCGACGCCAGTGACCGGCTCGCGCGGGAGGCCGAAGTCGGCGGCCGCACTCCAGGAGTCGCGGACACGGACGACACGGACCGCAGGCTCGGCCGCGCCGACCGCTGGCGGCTGCTGCTCGGCCGCCACAAGGAGCAGCTCACCGGCGACGCGCGCCGCTACGCCCACGCCCTGGACGAGCTCTACGGCCGCGGACGCGGCGAGGGCGCGCAGGACCTGGACGGCGGCGCGCCCGGCCAGGGCGGCGGTCAGGACCCGTCCTTCCCCACCGCGCGGGAGTGGGCGCAGGAGCTGGAGGCCCTCTTCGGCACCGACGTACGCGAGGAGGTCCTCGCGGAGGCCGCCGACGCGGGTCGCACGGACGTGCTCGCGCAGCTCGATCCGGCGGCGGTACGCCCGTCGGTGGAGCTGCTCGGTGCGGTGCTGTCCCTCGCCGGAGGCATGCCCGAGGCCCAACTCGCCCGGCTGCGGCCGCTGGTGAAGCGGCTCGTCGACGAGCTGTCCCGGGCGCTGGCCACCCGCCTGCGCCCGGCGCTCACCGGTCTGGCCACCCGGCGCCCGACCCGGCGCCCCGGCGGCCGCCTCGACCTCGCCCGTACCCTGCGGGCCAACCTCGCCCACACCCGGCGGACCAAGGACGGCCGGCTGGTCGTCGTACCGGAGCGGCCGCTGTTCAGCACGCGGGCGAGCAGGGAGGCGGACTGGCGTCTGGTCCTCGTCGTCGACGTCTCCGGCTCGATGGAGGCCTCGGTGATCTGGTCGGCGCTGACGGCCGCCGTCCTGGGCGGTGTGCCGACCCTGTCCACGCACTTCCTGGCCTTCTCCACCCAGGTGATCGACCTGACCGACCGGGTGGACGATCCGCTGTCGCTGCTGCTCGAGGTCCGGGTCGGCGGCGGTACGCACATCGCGGCCGGGCTCGCGCACGCGCGGTCGCTGATCACCGTACCGAGCCGCACGCTGGTGGTCGTGGTCAGCGACTTCGAGGAGGGCGCGCCGCTCGGCGGGCTGCTGGGCGAGGTACGTGCCCTGGCGTCCTCCGGCGCCCACCTGCTGGGCTGCGCGGCGCTCGACGACACCGGCACACCGCGCTACTCGGTGTCCGTGGCGCGACAGCTCGTCGCGGCCGGTATGCCGGTGGCCGCCCTCAGTCCGCTCGAACTCGCCCGCTGGGTGGGCGACCGCCTCCGTGGAGAACCCCGTTGAGCACCGAACTCCTGCCTCCCGTCGCCCCCGACGTCCTCGCCGACGCCGTGGAGCAGCTCAGCGCCCGGCTGCGCAAGAAACTCGACGCGGCGATCGCGGGCTGCGCCGACCAGGCCGAACCCGCGACCGAAGGAGCGGTCGAGGTCCGCTTCGGCGAGGACGCCACGGTCACGCTCCGCCCGGGTCCGTCCGGCGCGATCACGGCGGCGGAACAGGCCGTGTGCTCCTGCCTGTTGGCCCCGCGCTGTCTGCACCGGGCCGCGGTCCTGGGCGCGGCCCCGATCGCCGACGGGGAAGGTGACGCGGGCGGGGTCGAGGACTCGGACTCCGGGTCGAGCCCGGGGCTCGCCGAGGGCGCATCCGCCGTCCCCGCCGCCGAGGATGCGACCGAGATTGCCGCCCCCGTCGCCCTCACCGCGCCGCAGGTCCGCGCCGCCTCGGCGCTGTGGGACGCCGCCGCCGAGGCCCTGTCCGCCGGTGTCACGGCGGGCGGCGCGGTGGTGCAGGCCGAGCTGCTCCGAGCGGCCCACACGGCACGGCTGGCCGGGCTGCCGCGGGCCGAGGCCGCCGCGCTGCGCGTCGTACGGGGCCTGCGGGCCGCGCGGGAGCGGCGCGAGGGCCAGCGCCTCGGCGACCTCGCCGAGGCCTTCCGTGAGCTGCTGGCCGGCGCCGCGCTGCTCGCCTCCGGTTCGGCCGACGCGGAGGCGGCGGGCTCCGCGCGCCGGGTCTACGAGCAGGGCGGCAGCCTGCGGGTGTACGGGCTGTGCCGGGAGCCGGTGCTGTCCGCGACGGGTTACGGCGGAGTGACCACGCACCTGGTCGGTGCGGACGGCAGCGGTTACACGGTCTCCGACGTGCGCCCCGGCGGTCTCGCCCGTGTGAAGGGTGCGGGGTCCGCGTCCGTGGCGCTCGGCGGCGCCGTCCTCGATCACGCGGGGCTGGCGCGCGGGGGTCTGCGGATCGTCGGCGCGACCGTCTCGGCGGACGGGCGGCTCGGGGCGGGGCGGCGTGTCAGCGCGACGCCGTTGCGCGGGGTGGACTGGTCCGAGGAGCCCGCGGCCGCTCTCTTCGCCCGGCCGGTGCGGGAGGCGATGGCCGACGTGCTCACCGAGGCTACGGCGCCGGGTCTGCTGGGCTGTGACGTCGAGGTGATCGGGGCGGCCGGCGACGGTGTCGTCGTCCGCGTCGCCGGTGAGGGACCGCTGCTGCGGCTCCGCCCCGCGCACCCCCATCCCGAGCTGCCGCACGCCGCCAACCTGCGCCGGATCGCCGATCACCCGGGGCTCGCCCTGCGCGTGCTCGGCCGTCCCGACCTGGACCGGGCGGCGACGCTCCGGCCGCTCGCGGTCGGGCCGGTGCCGGGGGCGTCCGGCACGCTGAGGCTGCCGGACGAATGGAAGGGTCACGCCGATCTGGGCTACGACCGGCTCCAGGGCGAGCACTTCCCTCGCGAGGCTGCGGCAGCCGCGGCCCACGGGCCGGTGAGCGCGGGCACCGACCCGCTGGCCGACGCTCCCCTGTGGCGCGTCCGGCGCCTCCTCGAGACGGGGGTCGCGGGCGGTCGCCGTGCCGTGGCGGAAGCGGGCCGCGGCACGGACGCGGCCTCGCTCTCCGCCCGGCTGACCCGGGCGGGCCTCGGCGGCGCGGCCCGCCTCGCCCAGAGCGTGACCGCGGAGGCGGGCCGCCGCCCCCGAGACGCGTTCGGCCGCCTGACCGACCCCTCGGCCGACGCCTACGCGAGGGCCTGGCTCGCCTCGGCCGTGCACCTGGCGGCCGCGGAGCGGTCCTTGGTGGCGGCGTCCTGGGCGTAGGTCCTGCTCTGTGAGCTGCCGAGCCGCCACCGTACGTGTCGCCCCGCCCACGGAGGACAGACACCACCGTCCCCCGCCGCGGCACCGTTGCCCGTGCCGGGCCCGGCCGATCGGGTGAAGCCGGGTTCGGGGCGATGAGTCTGCGGGCACCCACAGGTCTACCTCTTGACGAGACCGATCGACGCATCTGGAGCAAGCCATGGGCCTCATTCACATCGCCATGTTCGCGACCCTCGACCTCGTCGGGCAGGCGCCCGGCGGCCCCGACGAGGACCCCATCGGGTTCCCCTTCGGCGGCTGGCAGGCGCCCCTGCTCGACGAGGTCGCCGGCGCCCAGATCGAGGCGGCGTACGAGGGCACGGACGCCCTGCTGCTCGGCCGGCGGACGTACGACATCTTCGCCTCCTACTGGCCGCACCAGAAGGACGCGTTCGGCACGCTCTTCAACAGCATCCCGAAGTACGTGGCCTCCCGCGGCAAGCCCGACCTCTCGTGGGCCGGGTCCACACAGCTCGGCCCGGACCTGCCCGACGCGGTCCGTGAGATCCGTGACCGCCACGAGCACGTGAAGGTCGTCGGAAGCCTGAACCTCGTGCAGACACTCCTCCACGAGAAGCTCTTCGACCGCCTCGACCTCTGGCTGCACCCCCTCGTGCTCGGCGTCGGCAAGAAGGTCTTCGACGACGGCGCGGTACCCACCAACCTCACCCTCATCGCGCCCCCGGCGGCCAGCCCGAAGGGCACCGTGCACCTGCGGTACGGTCTCGTCGAGGGCACGCCCGCCACCGGGGACATGACCGCCGAGAGGACCAGTTGACTCCCTATTCCCTTGCGTTCTACCTGGATGTGATCACGTCCGGCACGGTGCTCGGCGCCAGGCCGACGGACAGTCCCGACCGGGTCACGGAGATTCTGGGCGCCGACTATGCCGAGAACTCCCTTGACGGGCACGGCATGTGGCGGGACTACGGCATGGCCGAGTTCTTCTGGGAACGGGAATCGCGCGACCACCCATGGGTGGGGCACCACTTCACCCTCCAGGTGCACCGGCTGTCGCCGCTGGGCAGCGCCGCTGTCAACCCGGTGATTCGCGAGCGGTACGGGCGCTTCGACCGCCGTCTCCGCTTCGAGAGACTCGAACGGCTCCTGGCCGGGCGCGGCGTGCGGTTGGAGGACGTACCGGATCCCAACGCCCCGGCGTACACGCTGCACTGGCAGTCCGACTCCCAGGTGTCCGTCCTGGTCCACCGGGCTCATCGGAGAGGCGGACGCCGGGGTGGCGGGGAGCGCGTCGGGGACGTGCACGCCGTGTACTCGTCGATGAGCGCCGAGCAGGTGGCCTGCTACCGGAAGCGCTACGGCCGCCGGAACGCCCTGGGAGAGTGAGCGGCACCGCGCGTGGTCAGAATTCGAGGTCGAGGTAGTCGATGTCGTTGATCTCCACCTCCGACAGGCCCGTCGCGCGGCGGCCGCCGTCCTGGAAGTAGGTCTCCCTCAGTCCGTCGGCGATGATCTGCCGCATCCGCCGGTCGTCGGCGCCGGCCTCGCGGGCGTCGAAGAGGCGGCGGGCGAAGGCGGCGGGGAGGTGGACGGTGAGGCGGCGGAAGCGGCCGTCGTCGGTGGTGCCGACCGGGGCGGTGTAGCCGAAGCGGGCACGCGTCTCGACCGTGATGCCGCCGATGGTGGCGGCGTGCTTCTGCCGGCGGCGGCGGACCTGGGGCTGCCAGCGGGCGAGCACGGCCGCCTCGATGCGGGCGGCGACGTCCTTGGGCGGATGCTTGCGGGTGCCTCGGCGGTAGCGGTTGACGGAGTCCGCGGTGACGCCGATCTCCTGGCCGATCTCCTTGGCGCTCTGGTATTTGAGCAGGAATCTGATCCGGGCCTGGAGCGTTCGGGGTGGCGCCTTCGTGAAGTGTTCACGGTCGGCGCGCTCCAGGGCGTCGTCGATGTCTCCCACGGTGGTCACTCACCTTCGTCGAGGACGGCGTCGCCGCCCTTGATGTGGCGGGCCGGGTTGAGGCCCTGTTCCATCAGGTCGACCGCCCACGCCATCGGTTGGACGCCCTCCAGCTTGGCGAGGCCCGGGGAGGGGCCGAGGCGGAAGCCGCCCGGCTTCGCCTTGCCGGAGGCGTCGTACGGCAGGAAGTCGAGCGGCGAGGCGCCGGGGCTCGGGTAGACGACGCAGTCGGAGAGCACGGCCAGCGGGTACCGGCCGGTCATCTCCGCCATGTTGCGCAGCTTGCGGTGCATGTTGACGCGGGCCTTGGAGATGACGGCGGCGCGGATGTCGGGGCGCCAGGTGGGACGTTCCAGGGCGGGCCAGCGGTCGCCTTCCTGGTAGCCCTTGCCCTGCGGGCGTTCGCGGAGCTTGCCGACGCCGCCCTTGACGGTGGCCTTGATCGCGGCGAGTACGGCGGCGAGCGCGGGGTCCTGCTCCTTGTGGTGTTCCATCGCGGCGAGGAACTCGGTGTCGCCGAGGTCCTTGGTGACGCCGAGTTCGGCGAGCGTGGCGACGTAGGCGTCCTTGAGGCGGTCGTGCCAGGGGTCGAGGTACGCGCCGGTCTCGCGGCGCAGATAGGCCTCGAGGATCTCGACGTCGTAGCCGAGTTCCTGGGCGTAGGCGACGGTGTGGGTCTGGTACCAGGCCGGCCCTTGCGGGCGGGTGCCGTCCGGGGTGAACGGTGAGGGCAGGCGCGGGTCCGGTTCGACGTGGGAGAGGTCGACCAGCCAGGAGCCGGGGACCTTGGGGTAGAAGCGGGGGTTCGTGAAGTGCTCGGGCTCGGACAGGCCGACGGTCAGGCGCGACGCGGCGGCGAGGAAGGCGGTGTTGAGGTCCAGTCCGACGGCGTACGGCAGCGCCGCCTCGTCGCCGGAGAGCAGATCGAGGTCGCGGACCCACTGGTAGGCCTCCTCGTCGAGGAAGCCGCCCTTCCATCCGGTGTGCACGACCACGGGGTGCTCGGCGGTGGCCTCCGGCGGCGCCGGGTCCATGGGCTCCGTGCCGAGGGACCCGGGGTGGTGGCCGGACACCCACTGTCCGGTCGTCCGGTCCTGCACGGCCCTGGTCGGCGGGCGCAGCGCCGTCATCAGTTCCAGGCCGGAGACGGCCGTGGAGCCGCGCGGGGTGATGACCCGCTGGGCATAGACGCCGAGGACGCGGGCGATGTCGGCCGGGTCCAGGTCGGCTACGCCGGGCCAGGACCGCTCGTCGAGGGCGTCCCAGGGCAGCACGGCGAGCTGCACGCACATCCGGCGGTTGCCCTCGGACGGCCGGTAGATCCGGGCCCAGGGGCCGAAGCCCCGCCGGGTGAGCTTCCACTTCGCCTTCGTCACCTGCTTGACCACGGGATGGTCCTCGGGGAGGCGCAGGCCCCGGCGGTCCTCGAGTCGCCCGGGCAGCCCGAGCCGCGCCGCGGCGGAGGCGGTGAGCACGATCAGCGGGTCGGAGTCCTTGCCGTAGCGGTGCAGGCGCGGTGCGCCGAGGCCGGACTCCGCGAGGGTCCACTCCACCAGGTCCACGACCGTGGTGGCGGGGCAGTCGAGGACGATGCCGTCGACGCCGTACGCGGATCCGTCGCCGTCCAGGACGGCGAGCGGGCCGTGCGGGAACCGCGGGTCCGACGCGGGAGGCGTCGTGGTCTTGACGGCCGGCCGGCGGGGGTGAGAGCGGGAGGCGGCCGCGGCCGGAGCGCGGCGTGCGGACGGTCGCGCGGCCCGGGCGCCCGGGGACTCCGGGGCGGCCGGGGACTCCGGGACGGCCGGGGACTCCGGGACGGCCGGCGCCGGAACCTGCCCGGACTCCGGTACGCGCGGGGTCACGGGCGCGGGCGGGGTCACGGGCGCGGGCGCCGGCTCGTGACGCGGCGGCGCGGGGTAGCGCTGGGCGAGGCCTTCGAGCAGGCGCCGGTAGGCCTGGAGGCGTTCGGCCCTGGGCTCCGCGCGGCCCTCCTCCCACGCCTGGATGCTGGGCAGCCGGACGCCGAGGGCCTGGGCGACGGCGGCCTGGGTCAGTCCGGCGGCCTCGCGCAGGCGGACGCGTTCGGCCGGCGCGGGCAGGATCTGGCCGGATTCCACGGCGGCGAGGAGCGCGTCGACGGCCGCGAGCGGATCCGAGGGCTGGTTGCTCATGAAAGGGGTGTCTCCTGCCCGGTGTTACCGAATGCCCTGACGGATCTCTTCGAGGCGGGTCACCAGACGCTGGTAGCGCTGGGATGCGGCCTGTGAGGACTTC
Organism: Streptomyces sp. SKN60; assembly: GCF_026236535.1. Lineage (GTDB taxonomy): Bacteria > Actinomycetota > Actinomycetes > Streptomycetales > Streptomycetaceae > Streptomyces. The sequence continues at coordinate 114,783 of NZ_JAHTMW010000011.1, forward strand.
ATCCCCTGATGGCGGGCGATCTCCCGCCATTCGAGGCCGCGGCGCCGGGCCTCGATGACCACCTGCGCCTCCATCCGGTCCAGGGCCGTCCGCATCTCCTCGAACAGCCCGAGGGCCGCGGCCACGTCCTCGTCGGAGACCGCCCGCTCCCCCGCGCCGTCGCCGTGTGCGGCGCCTGCCAGCAGCCTGCCCAGCAGGGCGGAGTCCTGCTGGAGGGCCTGCGCGGGGGCGCTGTCGGGCAGCGGGAAGTCGGCGAGGCCGGCGAGCCGGTTCCGCGGTTCGAGCCGAGTGTCATCCGCCATGGCGCCAGCCTAGCGGGCACGGCAACGAAACAACGAAACGTTGTTCGCTTGCCGCCGTGGCGTGTCGCGCACCCGCGGTGCGGCGCCAGTTGAACATCTGATCGATTGTCAGTGGTGGGTGAGACGGTAGTTCCATCAAGCCGGAACACCGGAACACCGGGATTTGGGGGAATTCGTCGTGTCCAAGAACCAGAATTACATCAACCATGTCGCTCTCGTCCTGGACGCCAGCTCGTCGATGTCGCACCTGAGCCGCAAGGTCGTCGAGGTCGCCGACCAGCAGATCGCGTACCTCGCGCGCCGGTCGCGGGAGCTCGACCAGGAGACGCGGGTCACGGTGTACGTCTTCGCCGACAAGGTGGAGTGCGTCATCTACGACAAGGACGTGCTGCGGATGCCGTCCCTGAAGCAGCTGTACCGGGCGGGCGGGATGACGGCGCTGCTCGCGGCGGCGCTGAAGTCGCAGCGCGAGCTGGCGCAGACGGCCCAGCTCTACGGTGACCACAGCTTCCTGACGTTCATCCTCACCGACGGCCAGGAGAACGCGAGCCACCGCAGCCCGGACGCGCCGACGAAGAACCCGCGCGCGCTGGTGGCGGCGGTGGCCGAGATGATCGAGAAGCAGGACGACAACTGGACGCTGGCCGTCCTCGTGCCCGACCAGATGGGCAAGCGGGAGGCCACGCAGTGCGGGTTCCCCAAGGACAACATCGCGATCTGGGACGCCACCAGCACGCAGGGCCTGGAGGAGGCGGGACAGGTCATCCAGGAGGCCACCGAGAAGTTCATGGTGGGCCGTACGAAGGGCATCCGCGGCACGCGGGCGGTGTTCTCGACCGGCGCGGAGGCGGTCAACAAGGACACGATCAAGGCGGCCGGCCTCACGCCGGTGAATCCGTCGGAGTACCAGTTGGTCGCGGTGGCCCGTGACGCGGGGATCAAGGAGTGGGTCGTCGAGAGCGGTCTCACCTACCGCACCGGCGGCGCGTACTACCAGCTGAGCAAGCCGGAGAAGGTCCAGGCGCGCAAGCAGATCGCGGTCCTGGAGAAGAGCACCGACCGGGTGTACTCCGGGCCGGAGGCGCGGGCGCTGCTCGGGCTTCCCGACGTCGAGGTCCGGATCAAGCCCGACCACAACGACGACTACACGATCTTCGTGCAGAGCACCAGCGTGAACCGCAAGCTCGTCCCGAACACGCGGCTGCTGATCATGAACTGATCCGCGGAGGCGGCACGCCCCGGTCGGCCGGCTCCCGGCCCGGCCGGGGCGTACGGCGCGGGCGTGAGGCGGGGCCGTACGCGCGGCCGGGTGGCGGGGGCGGGAGGTCTCGTACCCTGGGCGCATGCGTACGCGCCCGACCCTCAGCTGGACACCCACCGAGGACCTGCCGCCCGCGACCACGGATCTGACGCCGGTGGCCGAGGTACTGCGGGCGGGCAAGGTGGTGGTGCTCAGCGGGGCGGGGATCTCCACGGAGTCGGGCATTCCCGACTACCGCGGCGAGGGCGGGAGCCTGAGCCGGCACACCCCGATGACGTACCAGGACTTCACCGGGAGTGTCCGGGCGCGGCGGCGGTACTGGGCTCGCAGCCATCTGGGGTGGCGGATCTTCGGCCGCGCCCTGCCCAATGCCGGCCATCGGGCCGTGGCGGCGTTCGAGCGGCACGGGCTGCTGTCGGGGGTGATCACCCAGAACGTCGACCATCTGCACCAGGCCGCCGGCAGCACCGATGTCGTGGAGCTGCACGGAAGCCTGCGCCGGGTCGTGTGCCTGTCGTGCGGGACCTTCAGCGGCCGCCGGGAGCTCGCCGAGCGACTGGAGGGGGCCAATCCGGGCTTCGCACCGGTGCCGGCCGCGCTGAACCCGGACGGGGACGCCGATCTCACCGACGAGCAGGTCGCCGGCTTCCGGATCGTGCCCTGCACGGTGTGCGGCGGGGTGCTCAAGCCGGATGTGGTGTTCTTCGGCGAGAACGTGCCGCCGCAGCGGGTCGAACACTGCCGCGCCCTCGTCCGTGAAGCGTCCTCGCTGCTGGTCCTGGGTTCGTCGCTGACGGTGATGTCCGGGCTCCGGTTCGTACGGCAGGCCGCCGACGCCGGAAAGACCGTGCTGATCATCAACCAGGATCCCACCCGGGGCGACCGGCACGCCCGTACCCGTATCGCGCTCCCCCTCGGCGCGGCTCTGACCGCCCTCGCCGAAGGCCTGGCCGTCCCCCTTGAGGGCCGGGCGGACGCCACCCCCGCACCCTGACGGCGCCACGAAGCCCGAAACCCGAAGCGGGTGCGCGATGGGTCAGTCCGCCCAGACGCGCGCGTAACAGCGCCGGCCACCCGGTGCTCCGCTGTCCGCGAAGGGTGTTCTGCCGTGCAGGACGGCGGAGTTGTTCACGAGGAGGAGGTCCCCTCGTCGCAGGGGCAGCTCCAGCACCAGGGCGGGGTCCTGGAGCAGGGTCTCCATCCGCCGCAGGGCGGCGCGCCGCTCAGGGGTGAAGGGGATGCCCGTCTCGTCCTGGCCGCGGTTGATCCAGTAGCGGTTGTAGTGGACGCGCAGGGTCCGGTCCTCGTGGCGGAAGACCGGGCGGACACGGTCGAAGCCGGGACCGCGGCCGAAGCGGAAGTCCTGGTGCAGCTCGCGCAGGGCGTCCGGGTGGGCGGTGGCGAGGTGGTCGTGCAGGGCCGGGCCGCTGGCGAGGAGGGACGCGCCGCCCTCGGCGGCCGGGCGGATGCAGAGGAGGGCCAGGAGCCTCGGGGGCTCGGGTCCCTCGCCGCGGTCCATGTGCGGGAGGAGAAGGTGTGCGTCGCCGCTGGGGGTGGCCGACGTTTCCGGTCCGGCGAGCGGCGGAAGGGCGGGGGCCGTGGTGGCCGTCAGGAGTTCGTTGGCCGAGCGCTGTAGCCGTAGACCCGCGGGAGCGCACACCTGGGCGACGAGGTGTGCGCAGAGCTCGACGGACTGCCGGTCGGTCAGCCCCGCGAGGTCCAGGCCGCGGAGGACGGCGAAGCCCGCCCCGTACCAGAGGGCGCTGTTGATCCGTGCCGGGAGTGTGCCGCCCGCATCCGCTTCCGTCGGCGGGATCAGCCAGTCCTCGGTCCTCAGCCCGGCCGGATGCCAGCTCAGAGGACCCTCGGCCTCGCGGAGTCCGTCCCTCATGCCCCTCGCCCTCCCGCCGTCCCGCCGCCGCCGGCCTGCGTGATCTCCTTCTCAAGCTGGCGGCGGCGGGGCTGTTTCAAACCGAACGGCTCCAGGGCGATCGGCCCGGGCCGGTCGGGTGGGTGCCGGTGACGGCCATGACCACGGAGTAGAGGCTGGTCTCGGCGGCGATGAAGAGGCGGTTCCGCTTGGCGCCGCCCCAGGAGATGTTGGCGACGGCCTCGGGCACGACGAGCCGGCCGATCAGCGTGCCGTCGGGGTCGTAGCAGTGCACGCCGTCGCCCATGGCCGCCGCCCACAGCCGGCCGCCGTCGTCGAAGCGCAGGTTGTCGAAGCGGGCGCCCGGTCGGCCGGTGGCGTCGGCGAAGACCTTGCCCTCGGAGAGGGTGCCGTCGTCGCGCACGTCGAAGACGCGGACGTGTCCGGCGCGGGTGTCGGAGACGTACAACTGCTGCTCGTCGGCGGAGAAGACCAGGCCGTTCGGCGCCCCGAAGCAGTCGGCGACGAGGCGCACTTCGCCGGTGTCGGGGTCGATGCGGTAGACGTTGTTGGCGCCGATCTCGCTGTCGGCGCGGTAGCCCTCGTAGTCGCTGGTGATGCCGAAGTCCGGGTCGGAGAACCAGATCGAGCCGTCCGACTTCACGGCGGCGTCGTTGGGGCTGTTGAGGCGCTTGCCCTGCCACCGGTCGGCGAGGACGGTGATGGTGCCGTCGTGTTCGGTACGGGTGACCCGGCGGTTGCCCTGTTCGCAGGTGACGAGGCGGCCCTGCCGGTCGAGCGTGTTGCCGTTGGTGTGGCCGGCCGAGCGGCGGAAGACGCTGACCGCTCCGGTCTCCTCGTCCCAGCGCAGCATCCGGTCGTTGGGGATGTCGCTCCACACCAGCTGACGCCAGGCCGGCACATAGAGGGGCCCCTCGGCCCAGCGGCAGCCGGTGTACAGAACCTCCAGGTCGGCGTCTCCGTTCATGCAGCGTCCGGTGCGGAAGCGCTCGTCGAACAGCTCGTAGAGTGCGGGGCCTTCGCCGGTCATGGTTCCCCTCCATGCCATGTCAGCCGAACCTTCTTCGGCTCGTTCGGGAGAATGCAGGATGAGCTATGGTCTCCACAAGGCTGTACCGAACGGAGAGTTGTGGATCACATAGACCGGACCCTGCTGGCCGAACTCCAGCGGGACGCCACTCAGTCCTACGCCGCGCTCGGCCGGGCGGCCGGCCTGTCCGCCGGCGCCGCGCACGAGCGCGTGCGCAAGTTGCGCGAGCGCGGAGTCATCCGGCGCACGACGGTGGAGGTCGACCCTGCCGTGGTGGGCGGCGGCGTCCTCGCGTATGTGATGGTCGACTCCAACGCCTGGATGGGCGATTCGGCGGACGCCTTCGCCGCGCTTCCGGAGATCCTGGAGGCCCACGTCATCGCGGGCAGCGCCACGGTGCTGGTCAAGGTGCGGACGACGACAACGGAGCAGTTGCAGGATGTGCTGCGCCGCCTGTACGCGATCGACGGGGTGAGCGGCACGCAGGCGACGGTGGTGCTTGAGACGTTCTTCGAGCGGCCGGTGGCGGTACGGCAGGACGGCGGCGAGCAGCCGGCGTAGGGGCGCCGAATTCCGCTTGCGGATCTTCACCCGCGTGGGGCACGGTCTCGTGGCACCGAAAACCGGAAGAGGAAGGCCGAGAAGATGACCGCGGAGCCGCGCCCCGCCGACGACCAGGCACTCGACGACCAGGGACTCGACGGCCAGGGACTCGTCGACCACGAACTCGTGGAGGCCGCGGCCCGTGTCGCCCGGACCCGCAGCCACGGCGACAACCACACGATGGCGGCCGCGGCGCGCACCGCGGACGGCCGGATCGTCACCGCCATGAACGCGTACCACTTCACCGGCGGGCCCTGCGCCGAGCTGGTGCTCATCGGTACGGCGGCCGCCCAGGGCGCGTACGAACTCTCGACCGTCGTCGCCGTGGGCGACCGCGACCGGGGCGTCGTGCCCCCGTGCGGCCGGTGCCGCCAGGTCCTCCTCGACTACTTCCCGGACCTGAAGGTCATCGTCGGCTCGGGCGACCGCCTCCGTGCGGTCCGCATCACCGAGCTGCTGCCCGAGAGTTACGTCTGGGCCGACCACCAGCTCGACGGCGCCGAGTAGGTGCGCACCGACGCGGCGGGGCGGCCCGGGCCGCCCGCTCCGGCCGTCCGGCGGCATGTCCGGGTGAGCCGATGAGACTGCCCGTCAGCATCCACCGCACCCGCCTCGGGGCCACCGAGTTCACGGTCATCCGACCCGCCCAGCCGCTGCGCCGTGCGGTGCTCATCGATCGCGACCGGTACCTGAACGCCTACGTCGACGAGGACGCCGCCCGCCGGATCGGCGGCCTGTGGGCACTCGCCGCCACATCTCCGCGCACCTTGGTCCATCTGCCGATGCGCGGCAACCGGCCGCCCTCCGCGGCGCTGCCGTGGGACCCGCCGCGCCGGCTCGATCTCGTCCTGCTGCACCACTCGCTGCAGTTCGCTCCGGCGCACTGGAAGGAGCTCCGCGGCCGCCTCGGTCCGGGCCGTCCGCGGACGGTGACGCTGCCCGGCACAGGGCTCGCGGACGCTGCCGCGATCGACTACGCGGCCCGGCACCACAAGGAGAACCGGGACCTCTTTCACCAGCATCTCCATGCCGAGACCGTCCTCATGACCGGCAGCACCAAGGTGTTCCGGGAGACCGCCCGGCACTTCCTCGACGTCGCTCGCCACGGGCCCGCCCACGCCCGCTCCCACCCGAGCCGTCCGCACTACTGCGCGGAGCTCCACTCCAACGACGGCACCCTCGGCAAGGCGCGCGAGCTCCACATCGAGTTTTGCGACGAATGGAACGCGCGACAGTGAGTCAAGAGCGGTAAAAATCCCGGGAATTGGTCCAGTCCATGAGCTCTCGGGATGGACAGGGGAAACAGCCGGCGGCATTCTCGACTGGTCTAGTCCACTCTTGGTCCAGACCATTGACCCGGTTCCTCGGCGGCCGCTATCCCGGTAGGCGCACCCCGACTCGGCCACCGGCGGAACGGGGGTGTTCTCCCGCCCCTCACACACCCCGGGACTGACTGACATGAGACGCATGCGCTCCTGGCGCGCGATCGTCGCCGCCGTCACCACCACCGTCGCCGCGGCCGGCCTGACCGCGCTCGGCGGTGGCACCGCCCAGGCGGCGACGCCGCTGCCGAACCGGGTCTTCGCGCCCTACTTCGAGGCGTGGACCGGCGAGAGCCCGGCCGTGCTGTCCGCCCAGTCGGGCGCCAAGCACCTCACCATGGCCTTCCTGCAGACCGCGACGAAGGGCTCGTGCACGCCGTACTGGAACGGCGACACGAGCATGCCGATCTCCACCGCCGTCTTCGGGGCCGACATCAAGACCATGCAGGGCCGCGGCGGGGACGTGATCCCCTCCTTCGGCGGCTACACCGCCGACACCACCGGCACCGAGATCGCCGACAGCTGCACCGATGTCAACCAGATCGCCGACGCGTACGAGAAGGTCCTCACGACCTACGACGTGACCCGTCTCGACATGGACATCGAGGTCGACTCCCTCGACAACAGTGCCGGCATCGACCGGCGCAACAAGGCCATCAAGGTGCTCCAGGACCGGGCCGCCGCGTCCGGCCGCAAGCTGGAGATCTCGTACACCCTCCCCACCACCACCTCCGGCCTCGCGTCCAGCGGCCTGGCCGTCCTCAAGAACGCCGTCAGCAACGGCGCACGGGTCGACGTCGTCAACCTCATGACGTTCGACTACTACGACAACGCCGCCCACGACATGGCCAAGGACACCCAGACCGCGGCCCAGGGCCTCTACAACCAGCTCGCCAAGCTCTACCCGGCCAAGACCGCCGCGCAGCTGTGGGGGATGGTCGGCATCACCGAGATGATCGGCGTGGACGACTTCGGTCCGGCCGAGACCTTCACCCTGGCCAACGCCCGCACCGTGTACGACTGGGCCGTCGGCAAGGGCATCAACACCCTCTCCTTCTGGGCGCTGCAGCGCGACAACGGCAGCTGCGCCGGCGGCGCCGCGGCCGACAACTGCTCCGGCATCGCCCAGAACACCTGGGACTTCAGCCATGTCTTCGCGCCCTTCACGGGCGGGACGACCACCCCGGCCGACGACTTCTCCGTCACGGCCGCCCCCACCGCCGCCACCGTGACGGCGGGCGCCTCCGCCACGACCACCATCAGCACGGCCGTCACCTCCGGCGCGGCCCAGTCCGTGAGCCTGAGCGCCGCCGGCCTCCCGGCCGGGGTCACGGCCTCCTTCAGCCCGGCCTCGGTGACGGCCGGCGGCTCGTCGACCCTCACCCTGGCCACCACGTCGGCGGCGGTCTCGGGGACGTACCAGATCACGGTCACGGCGGCCGGTCCCTCGGCCGCGCACACCGCGACCTACGCCCTCACGATCACCGGCGGCACCGGGCACCAGTGCACGGCGGCGCCCTGGAGCTCCGGCACCGTGTACACCGGCGGGCAGCAGGTCTCCCACAAGGGGCACACCTGGAAGGCCAAGTGGTGGACGCTGGGCGAGGAGCCCGGCACGACCGGCGAGTGGGGGGTCTGGCAGGACCTCGGCGCCTGCTGACCCACCCCTCCCGGTCCGCGCACCCGCCGGCGCGCGCCGGCCGGCCCCCCAACCGGCCCGCGCGCCGGCCCACCGCCGGAGCCGATTCCCCGCCTCCGGCACACGGCGGCCTCTGCCTCGGGCAGGGGCCGCCGACCCGCATCCCCGCGTCCCCACGTCCGCACCCGCGTCCGCGTCCGCGCCCGCGCCCGCGCTCCGGCGGAAACCGGTTGCGAGGCGCCGTCCCCGTCCTGTGTGCTCGTGGGCATGGCGATTTCCTTGAGCACGCCGGGAGTTGACGAACTGGGCAGCGCCGTGGAAGCGCTGCGGGAGTGGCAGGACGACCGGGCACCGATGCAGTTGCATCCGGGCGACCTGGGCTGGTTCTGGCAGTCGGGGGCCGAGGCGACCGCCGCGGCGGTCCGGACGTGGCGCAGGGGCGGCCGGATCCTCGCCGTCGGGCTGCTCGACGGGCCCGGTCTGCTGCGGCTGACCATGGCGCCGGACGCACTGCAGGACGGCGAGCTGGCACGGCGGCTGGTCGCTGACGTGACGGCGCCGGAGCGAGGTGTGCTGCCCGCGGGGAAGGTGAACATCGAGGCGCCGCTGGGCGCTCTGCTGCAGGATCTGCTGGCCGAGGCCGGCTGGCCCGTCGACGAGCCGTGGACGCCGTTGCGCCGTGACCTGTCGGAGCCGGTGCCAGACCTGGGGGTACGGGTCGAGGTCGCCGGGCCGGACCGGGCGCCGGACTTCGCGGCCGTGCACCGGTCCGCGTTCGGCGGGTCGCGGTTCACGGACGAGCGCTGGCACAGGATGGCCGCCGGTCTGCCGTACGCGGACGGACGCTGCCTCGTCGCGTACGGCGACCGGGGCGCGGCGGTCGCGGCGGTGACGGTCTGGTCGGCCGGGCCGGGCAGACCGGGGCTGCTCGAACCGATGGGAGTGCACCAGGAGCACCGGCGCCGGGGTTACGGGGCGGCGATCAGCGTGGCTGCGGCCGCCGCGCTCCGTGAGCTGGGCGCGTCGAGCGCGATCGTCTGCACGCCGAGCGCGAACGCGGGCGCCGTCGCCACCTATGAGGCGGCCGGGTTCCGCAGGCAGCGGGAGGTCAGGGACCGGTACCGGGACGTCTGAGGCGACTCCTCAAGGCGCCGTGCACGTTTCGGCCACTCCGCCTCCCTACCTCGCGCCCGTAACCGCGCGGTCGGTGTAGCGGGCACGAACGCACTTTCGCTTGTTCACGGGGTTCGCGGCGCGACCGAAACACATGTGTTCGAGCGGGTGGGTGCCGTCGTTGATCCTCACGACACACCGTTTCACCTGCGAGGTGGCCAGCATGAACCAGCAGAACGGCGCGACCGCCGTCGAAGGCGCCGTGCCCGCTCCTCGGGCGGAGCCGCTTCCGCTGCCGCCCCGGACCGTGCACGCGGGGCCGCGGGACGGCGATCTGGCCGAGGAGATGAAGGACACGTACTGGTCGGTCCACGACGAGGCCGCGGCCCGGGCGACGGTGCGCCAGGTTCTCGTCGGACTGCCGCGGATCACCCGGCTGATCGGGCGGCTCGCCTGGCGTGCCGACGCCCGCGCGACCGCGACCGTCGTCCTCTGCCAGCTCCTCTCCGCCGCGATGAGCGCGCTCGGGCTCGTGGCGTCCGTGGGGGTTCTGCAGAAGCTGTTCGCCGAGGGGCCGACACCCGACCGGGTGTACGCGGCCGTGCCGCAGCTCCTGCTCGTCGTCGGGTTCCTCGCGGCGCGGGCCTTGCTGGAGGCCGTGGTCGCGGTCGCCCAGGCGCGTGTGACGCCCAAGATCAGGACGGCGCTGGAGCGGGAGTTCTTCCAGCTGACCGCGAACGTACGCCTGGAGGCGGTCGAGGACGCCGACTGGCACGACGAGGTGTACCGGGCCAACGACCGCGGCCTGTTCTACGCCCGGCAGATCGTCGGCCAGGTCGTCGCCCTCGCTTCCGCGCTCCTCGGCCTTGCGGGCACCGCCGGTGTGCTCGGCGTCCTGCATCCCGCACTGCTGCCGCTGCTCCTGTTGTCCGTCCTGCCGGTCGGCGCGGCGGCGGTGCGCAGCGCCCGGGCCAGGTTCCACTCGTTCCGGCGGTGGAACGCGCTGCAGCGGCGCGTCCGCGTCTTCTCCTGGCTGCTGCTCGACCAGGACGCGGCCGCCGAGCTACGCTCGGACACCGCGCAGCAGGCACTCCTGGACGAGCACGGGCGGCTGATCGTCCGGATCGCCGAGGAGGACACCCGTCTGGGGGTCCGGGCGGCCTGGCTGAACCTGGCCGGCCGCGCGGTCGGCGGGCTCGGCACCGGGATCACGTACTGCGCGCTCGGCGCCATGCTGATCGCCGGGTGGCTCCCGCTCGCCGCCGGCGCCGGCGCGGTGCTGGCCGTCCAGGCCGGCCAGAGCGCGCTCACCCGCCTCGTGGAGGTCGCGCATCTCGTGTACGAGCACGCGATGTGGGTCGACGACCTGCTGGCCGTGCAGGCGCGCTGCCGAGGCTTGCAGCAGCGCACCGCCGAGGTGCGGGCCCCGGCCCGGGTGGGCACGGTGACGCTGGAGGACGCCCGCTTCACGTACGCCGGGAAGGACACCCCGGCGCTGCGCGGAGTGTCGATGACGCTCTCGGCGGGCGAACGGATCGCGTTCGTCGGCCCCAACGGCTCGGGGAAGAGCACCTGCGCCAAGGTCCTGGCCGGACTGCACGAGCTGCAGGAGGGCCGGATGTGCTGGGACGGGGTGGACGTGCGCGGCATGGACGCGCAGTCGCTCCAGCGGCAGGTCGCGTGCGTGCTGCAGGATCCCGTCCACTACCCCTTCAGCGCGCTGTCCAACATCACGGTGTCGACGGGCAGTCTCACCGAGGCCGATCCCGAACGGGCCCTGGCCGCCGCCCGTGCCGCGGGTGCGGACGAGGTGATCGCGGGGCTTCCGGAGCGGTGGGAGGCGGTGCTGAGCAAGCGGTTCCGCGGCGGGCACGAACTCTCGGGCGGGCAGTGGGCCAAGATCGCCGTCGCGCGGGGCCTGTACAAGAACGCACCGCTGCTCCTGCTGGACGAGCCGACCGCGAGCATGGACCCGCCCTCCGAGCACGCCGTCTACGAGGCGGTGCTCCGCGGCCGGCTCCGGGAGGACCAGATCACGGTCCTCATCTCGCACCGGCTCGCCAGCGTCGTCGAGTGCGACCGGATCTACGTCTTCACCGAGGGCCGCGTCATCGAGTCGGGGTCCCACGAGGAGCTGATGCGGCTCGGCGGTGTGTACGCCCGGATGTTCGCCCTCCAGGCCGCGGGCTACCGGTCCGCCGAGGCGCCGGCCGAGGAAGGGGCGGTCCCATGAGAACCCCGCCCGTTCTCGCCGCGTACGCCCTCGGCGCGCGCCCCTGTCGGTCCGGCCCGGCGCCCCTTCCCGTTCACGACTCTGCTGCGAGGTTCCGACATGTCGCCTTCCCTCCCCCACGTCCACGTATCGGGTGGCGCAGACAGGCGGCGGGTGAAGCCGGGCGCGCCGGCCGGGACCGTGCTGCATGTGGTCGGCGTGCATCTCGTCCTGGAGCGCGAGGGCAAGGTCCTGCTGGGGCTGCGTCATCCGGACTCGGCGTTCGCGGGCGGTCTCTGGCACGCCCTGGCGGGGCACTGCGAGGACGAGGCGGCGACCGCGTGCCTGGTGCGCGAGGCGCAGGAGGAGGCGGGGCTGGTGATCGAGCCGGGCGACCTCGAGCTGGTCCACACCGTGCACCTGGTCGACGGGCCCGGGGAGCGCCCGCGCATCCAGCTCTTCTTCCGGGCCCGGCGATGGGAGGGGACCCCCGAGCTGCGCGAGCCGGACAAGTGCCAGGCCTGGCGGTGGTGGGATGCCCGGGAGCTGCCTGACGCGCTCGTGCCGTACACCCGGTCGGCGCTCGACGGCATGCTCACCGGCCGTACCTACACCGAGATGGGCTGGGCCGGGCGGTGACAGACTTCGCGCGGGTGGGGCGGGACTATGCCGAGCACTCCGGCAGTGCGCGGGGGCGTCTGCGCCACGACCTCGTGGCCCGCAGGGTGCTGGCCGAACTGCCGGATCGGCCGTCCCGGGTGCTCGACGTGGGCTGTGGCGACGGTGAGATGTCCCTGCGGCTGGCCGCGGCGGGACACCGGGTGACGGCCGCCGATCCGTCCGCCGGCATGCTCGCCGCCGCGGGGCACCGGCTGCGGGCCCGGCCCGAACTCGCCCCGCGCGTCGGCTTCCTGGAGGCGGGCCTGCACGAGCTGCCCTTCGGGGCGGAGCAGTTCGACGCGGTGTGCTGCCACGGTGTGCTGATGTATCTGGACGAGCCGGCCGCCGCGATCGCCCGGCTGGCCGGGCTGGTCGCGCCCGGCGGCGTGCTGAGCGTCCTGACGAAGAACCGTGCCGCGATCGGTGCACGGGAGGCGCTGCGCGGCGAGTACGAGGTCGCGCGCGAGCTCATCGAACGGGGCGCCGCGACGAGCGTCGGGAACCTCGGTCTTGCGATCCGCGGGGACACCGCCGAAGAGCTCGACCGGCTCGCGGCCGCGCAGGGGCTGGTGCCGCTGCCGTGGCAGGGCGTGCGGGTCTTCCACGACCACCGGGACGACTGGGCGCCGGGCCCGGAGGAGTACGCGCTCGCGCTGGAGACGGAGTGGGCCGCGTCGGCACGGGATCCGTACCGGCAACTGGGACGGCTCGTGCACACCCTGGCCCGCCGCCCTGGCTCCGCGCGGCCGTCGTGATCGAGACGAGCAGCGGGTACGGAGGGGCCGCGCTCCGGCCGCCTGTGCTGCGAACGTACCCGCCGCAACCCTCACCTCCGCCTCCCCTCCTCCCCCTTCAACGGCTCGATGATCGGAGAAGCATGACGATGACCGACGAGGAGTACGGCGCCTTGCGCGCCTCGGCCGCCCTGTGGGCCGGGACGTCCGTGCTGATCACCAACGGGTACGGCGAGGTGCTGGTCCAGCACGTCGACTACCTGGAGACCTGTCTGCTGCCGGGCGGCGGCGTCGACCCGGGCGAGTCCCCCGCCCAGGGCGCCGCCCGCGAGGTGATGGAGGAGCTCGGGGTGGCGGTGGTGGTCGAGTGCGGGCTGGCCGTGGACTGGGTTTCGGCGGGGAGTGTCGGGGCGCCGGCGGCCATGCGGTTTCCCGGAGAGCTGCTGCATGTCTTCGACGGCGGGACCTGGGACGAGGAGCGGATCGGCGCGATCCGGCTGCCGGAGCAGGAGATCAGGGGCATCGAGTTCGTCGAGCCGGCCCGGCTGTCGGAGCTGATGGCGCCGCGCGACGCACGGCGCGCGCTGTCCGCGCTCCGGGCGCGGGTGAACGGCGCGGGCGCGGTGTTGCTGGAGGACGGGCTGCCGATCGTGCCGACCGTCCTCGACCGTGTGGGCGTCCTGCGGACCCCGCGGGCCCGGCATCGCTTCCCCTTCCGCGCCGGTCCCGTGCCGGACGGGCTCGCGGTGCGGGAGTCGTGGGGGTGGTTGTTCGCTCCCGACGGGCGCGTCCTGGTGCTGCTCGACTCGGCGACGGGCGCCGCGCGCCTGCCGGGCGGGACGGCCGGGCCGTCGGACGACGGGGATCCGGCGGGCGTGCTGGTGCGCGGGGTCGCCGAGGAGGCCGGCGCGGCGTTCGGGGACCTCGTGATGCTGGGCCATCTGACCGACCCCGATCAGCCCGTCGCCCGCGTCCGCTACGCCGCCGCGCTCACCGAACTCGGCCCCGCGCGGCCGGATCCGGTCACCGGCGCCGCGTCCGTGCGCGTCCTCGCCACGCCGGAACAGGCGCTCGAGCTCTTCGACTGGGGAGCGACGGCCGCCGAGCAGCTGGCCGCCGTCCATCGCGCCCGGGAACGCCTCGGGATCCCCCGGGCGGCCCGCCAGGCCGTCACCGAGGTCTGCGCGGCGACCGCTCCGGCGCGACCGGACGTCAACTTGGGTTGACAAGACTCTCGCGTCAACCTAAGTTGACATGCATGAGTGAGGCGACCGATCTGGCCAGCCGCGCCGGCGACCGGGACCCCCGTGTGGGGTTGCGGGCCGTGGCCGCGTTGCGGCGGTTGTTGGAGCAGTTGGAGTCCGTGCAGGTGCGCAGCGCGCGGGCGCAGGGGTGGTCGTGGCAGGAGATCGCGGCCGAGTTGGGAGTCAGCAGGCAGGCCGTGCACAAGAAGTACGGGAGGTCGTAGATGTTCGAGAAGTTCACGGCGGCGGCGCGGTCGGCGGTGGTCGGCGCCCAGGTGGAGGCCGCGAACGCCGAGGCCGCGATGGTGGCGGAGGAGCATCTGTTGCTTGCTCTGCTGGAGCAGGGGGCGCTCGATCCGCTCGGGGTGGATCGGGCGGCCGTACGGGCCGGGCTGGTCGAGGCGCGGCGCCGCGGCGGCCTGTCCAAGGCGGACGAGGAGGCGCTCGCCGGACTGGGGATCGACCTCACCAAGGTGGTGGCGCGGGTCGAGGAGACCCACGGCGAGGGCGCGCTGAGCGCGTCCCCGCCACGCGGCCGGGGGCGCGGCGCGGGGCTGTTCGGGCGGCGGGAGCCTGGGCCTCGGTCCCATCGTCCGTTCACGACGGAGAGCAAGCAGGTCCTCGAGAAGTCCCTGCGGATCGCCCTCGGCCGCAAGGACAAGGAGATCGGATCCCGGCATCTGGTCCTCGCGCTCATCGCCCGCCCGGGGCCCGTGTCCGAGGTCCTGGCGGACCACGGCGTCACCTACGAACGGGCGGAGCACGAGCTCACCGGCTAGGCCCTGTCCGGCTGATCCTGTGACGGTCGACCTTCTTCGCCCGACCATGTCCGAACTCGTCGTCTAGGCCTGCTGCCTGCGCTCCAACCAGGCGGTGACGTCACGTCGGAACTCCCGGTCTTTGTAGACGTCCTCCCTGGCGAGCCGCTCCAAGTCGCGTAGGACCCCTGGGGAACGGGCGGGGTCGCGTACCGCGTACACGCCTACACCCGATTCATACGTGTCGGCCAGGAGCCAGACGCTGTTGTCCAGGGCCAGCATGGCGAAGCCAGGGTGGCCTGCGCGAATGCCGAGGAACGTAGCCGCGCCGGCCCCCATGATGTCCCACCGGTCCAGCAGACGGACCCGGTGCCAGACATGCACCCTGTGTCGCAGGCGGCGGTCTACCGCGGCGGTCCAGGTGCCCCTGGGCAACATGACAAGGAATTCGCGATTCTCATCGAGCAGGCCGGCGGACATGGCGAGGTCGTACCAGCCCTCGTTGAGCCGCTCCACGAGTTGCGGGTCCCCGTACTCGACGAGAAAGAAGCCGAAAACTCGCTCTCGTTCGTACCCGAGGACATGTGGTATCGCTGAGGCCGGAACCGCGTCGGGTATCACCTCGAGCCCCGCTCGTCGCAGCGGTCTGAGTACCTTGCGATACCTCTCCTGCCGGCCCAACCCGTTACCCCCCGTCACCCTACGACCTGTTCGGCCTGATCGTGCCGTGCTCAGCCTATGGCCACGATCGACCGGACAGGTCCTAGCGGGCCACGCCGGACGCGTCCCGCCCGGTGAACAGTGCCCGCCGTGCCGGAATCCGCATCAGCTAGTGCGCACTGCCGTCGTCGAGGCCGGCGATGACTCGGACGTCCGCTTCGGACATGCCCAGAACCTTGGCGATCTCCTGGGCAAGAAGTGGCTCCGGATTGTGCTGTCCGCTGCGCAGCATGTGGATGGTGGACATCGATCGTGCGGTTTCCCGTGCCATCACCTTGACCGGAATCCCGCGCAGGTCCATCAACCCGGTGAGCACCCTTGCGAACGGATGCGGCTCCAGCTGCCCGGCAGGGGCGGCGGCCGGGCCGAGCACCACGTCGCCGATCTTGGCTTGGAATCGGATCAGCCGATCACCCGCAAACCCGACCTTCGCGACGAAGGGCAGTTCCTCGTCACCGCCGGAACCGACCGTGCCCGGCACGGACACCTCGGTAAGCCGGGACGGGTGACCGTGATGATCGCTCCCGATCTCCAGGGGGAGCCCCGGCTCGACGTGGCTGACCTTCCAGTCACGGTTCCACCAGGGAAGGCCCTGCAGCACCTCGGTGAAGAAGGGGGCCAGAACGGTGACATCCACCGGGTCCGGAGGGTTCTTCTGGCCTCCCCAGAGGACACCGGGCCAGTACGTCAGTGCTGCGATCACGTCGGCGGTCAGCGTGCGGTCGGCTGTCTCCATGGGCGTACTCTCCCACCGGTCGACAGGGCGATCCGGAGGCCCGGAGCGACGCCGGGAAAAAATCTTGGCCAGTGATGTCGAGAACGCGTGGCCGGCTCCGTCCCCGGTGTGAACGCGACCAGAATGGTCGCACCGCACCGAGGAGAGAGATCATGGCCAAGTACCTGCTTCTGAAGCACTACCGCGGCGCTCCGGACGCGGTCAACTGCGTCCCCATGGACCAGTGGACGCCGGACGAGATCACGGCTCACATGCAGTACATGCACGACTTCGCGGCGCGCCTGGAGAAGACCGGCGAGTTCGTCGACGGGCAGGCGCTGGCGCCCGAGGGGGCGTGGGTGCGGTACGACGGGGAGGGGCGGCCGCCGGTCACCGACGGGCCGTTCGCCGAGACGAAGGACCTCATCGCGGGGTGGATGGTGATCGACGTCGACTCGTACGAGCGGGCGGTCGAGCTCGCGGGCGAGCTGTCGGCGGCGCCGGGGGCGGGTGGGGAGCCGATTCACGAGTGGCTGGAGCTGCGCCCCTTCCTCGCCGCGCCGCCCACCGTCACGGACTGACCCGATGGACGAGGGACTGCTGCGCCGTCTGACGCCGGGCGTGCTCACGGTCCTCGTCCGCCGCGGAGCCGATTTCGCGGCGGCCGAGGACGCTGTGCAGGACGCGTTGGTCGAGGCGGTGCGGGTGTGGCCGGCCGAGCCGCCGCGCGATCCGAAGGGCTGGCTGGTGACGGTGGCCTGGCGCAAGTTCCTCGACGCGACGCGGGCGGACGCCGCCCGGCGGCGGCGCGAGGAACGGGTGGAGGTGGAGCCGGAGCCCGGGCCCGCCGCGCAGGCGGACGACACGCTGCGGCTCTACTTCCTGTGCGCGCACCCGTCGCTGTCGCCGTCGTCGGCGGTCGCGCTGACGCTGCGCGCCGTGGGCGGGCTGACGACGCGGCAGATCGCGGCGGCGTATCTGGTGCCCGAGGCGACGATGGCGCAGCGCATCAGCCGCGCCAAGCGGACGGTCTCGGACGTGCGGTTCGACCGGCCGGGGGACGTCGGGACGGTGCTGCGGGTCCTCTATCTGGTGTTCAACGAGGGCTATTCGGGTGACGTCGACCTCGCCGCGGAGGCGATCCGGCTCACCCGGCAGCTGGCGGCGGCGATCGACCACCCCGAGGTGGCGGGGCTCCTTGCCCTGATGCTGCTCCATCACGCGCGGCGGGCGAGCCGGACGGGACCCGACGGCGGTCTCGTACCGCTCGCCGAGCAGGACCGGCGCCGGTGGGACACGGCGCTGATCGCCGAGGGGGTGGAGATCCTGCAGAGGGCACTGGCTCGCGACCGGCTGGGCGAGTTCCAGGCGCAGGCGGCGATCGCGGCGCTGCACGCGGACGCGCCGACGGCCGGGGAGACGGACTGGGTGCAGATCGTGGAGTGGTACGACGAGCTGGCGCGGTTCAACGACAACCCGGTCGTCCGGCTCAACCGCGCCGTCGCCGTCGGCGAGGCCGACGGTCCGCGCGCGGGCCTCGCCGCACTCGCGGACCTGGACTCCGCGCTGCCCCGGTACACCGCGGCCGCCGCCTACCTCCACGAGCGCGCCGGCGACCTGACGACGGCGGCGCGGCTGTACGCCGACGCGGCCCACCAGGCGCCGAACCTCGCCGAGCGGGACTATCTGACCCGTCAGGCGGCGCGGCTGAACACCCGGCTGCGGGGGTGACGGCGGGGCCGGCGGAGTACGTACCGGATCAGGTCCCCGGGCCCGGCTCCGGCGCCGGGGCCTGCTCCCCGTCCGTCCCCCTGCTGCGCAGCAGCGCCCTGGCCGCCTCGACGGCCTCCGCCTCCAGGACCTCCACGGCGCCCCCCTCCCCCCACGACTCCTCCCAGGAGTCGAGCGCCACCGAGCAGTGGATCAGCGCGTCCAGCTCTTCGGGGCGGCCCAGGTCGTCGGCGATCTCCGCCCGGATCAGGTACGCGCCGGAGGCGGCGTCGAGCGAGCCGTCGACCATCTGCTCGGCCGTCCAGAGGGCGAAGGCCCAGGCGGCGGCCCGGGGCTCCGCGGGCGCGCGGAAGGTGAGCCCTAGTTCGTCGAGGACCCGTTCGAAGAGCTCCGGGGCCTCGGGCTCCTCGCTCCGCAGGAGGCCGGCGAGCTCCGGCAGCGACGGGCTGTCGATGCCGGCGAGCAGCGCGTCCAGGCCCGCCTGGATGAGCTGGTCGGAGCCGGCGTGCCGCCCGAAGGCTCGCAGCCGCGCCAGGTGTCCGAATCGGGTGAGGGCCGCGGCCTGGTTCATCACGTCGGTCTTCTCCGGGTGGCGGTGGGCAGGGACGTCCGACCCTCGCACATGCGAGGCTTGCTCCCGCGCAGCCGTCCCCGAGGAGGAAGCATGCGGCGGACACCGGCCGACGTCGGAGCCGTGGTCGAGCTCGCGCAGGAGCTCGTGCGGCGGCCGAGCCGGGGTGGGGTCGACCCGTACGGGCCGGTGCTCGGAGTCCTCGAGCGCCGGCTCGGGGAGCGGGGGTTGCCGCACCGCCGGCTGCGCTCGCCCGCCGGGGAGGTCGTCGGGGTGCTCGTCGAGGTCCGGGGCGGGCGGCCGGGGCCGTGGTGGGTGCTGGACGCGTGTGTGGACACCGCACCGTTCGGGGACACCGGTCGCTGGTCGTTCTCGCCCACGTCCGGGGAGGTGCGTGACGGGTGGCTGCTCGGGCGCGGGGCGGCCGACTCGAAGCTGGCCGCGGCGCTGTTCTGCCACCTCGCCGCCGATCTCGCGCCGCGCGGCGGAGGAGTTCGCCGGCGGGCTGGCCGTTCTGCTCGACGTGGACGAGCACACGGGCGCCTTCGGGGGCGCCCGCGCGTACCTCGCCGATCCGCGGACCCCGAAGCCGGCCGGGGTGATGATCGGCTATCCGGGGCTTGACGAGGTCGTCGTGGGCGGGCGCGGGCTGTGGCGGGCGACGCTCACGGTGTACGGCGAGGCCGGGCATTCCGGTGCGCGGCGGACGGGCGTCGGGGCGATCGGGCGGGCCGCGCATCTCGTCGGTCTGCTCGACGCCGCCGAACTGCCCGGCCCGGACCGGGACTCCGGCTTCCCGCTCGGTCCGAAGCTGACGGTGACCGCGTTCCACGGCGGCGAGGGCTTCTCGGTCACCCCGGACCGGGTGGACGTCAGCGTCGACGTGCGGACGACGCCGGAGTTCGGCGCGGGGGCGGCCGCCGGTCTCGTACGGCGGGAGGTCGCCGCGCTCGATGCCGTACGGCCCGGTCCGCGGCCGACCGGGATCGCCGAGGTGGCGGACTGGCCGGCGTACCGGCTCGACGCCGGGCGGCAGCCCGCGGCGGCGCTGCTCGGTGCCGCGCGGGACGCCGGGCTCGTGGTGCGGGCGAAGACCGCGGGGCCGTCGAACATCGGGAATCTGCTCGCCGGTGCGGGGATCCCGGCGACGGCCGGGTTCGGTGTCCCGTACGAGGGGCTGCACGGGATCGACGAGCGGGCCTCGCTGGCCGAGCTGCCGACGGTGTACGCCGTGTACCGCCGGGCCGTGCTCGACCTGCTCGGCGCGGCGGACTGACCCCGGTCGGTCAGGGCGCGGGCGGGGCGGTGTCGAGGACGCGGTCGATGAGTCCGTACTCCATGGCCTCCGCCGGGGTGAGCCAGCGGTCGTCGGCGAAGTCCCGTACCACCTGGGCGACTTCGCGGTGGGTGAAGCCCGCGAGGAGGTCGGCGACGCGGTCGCGGCTGTAGCGCAGTTCCTCGTGACGGGTGCCCTCGGCGGTGCCGGTGGGCGGCTGGGCGAAGTCCGGCAGGTGGAGCATCATGCGGGCGTTGGGGAGGGCGTAGCGCTTGCCGGGGGTACCGGCGGAGACGAGGAACTGGGCCATCGAGGCGCAGTAGCCCAGGCCGATGGTGACGACGTCGTTGCCGATGTGCCGCATGACGTCGTAGATCGCCATGCCGGCGGGGACGGATCCGCCGGGCGAGTTGATGTAGAGGGTGATCGGGCGGTCGTTCTCGGCGGCGAGGAGGAGCAGCTCGGCGGTGACGCGGTCGGCGGTCGCGCCGGTGATCGGCTCGCTGATGTGGAGGATGCCGTGCCGCAGCAGGCGCTCGACGACGGGGTCCGGCTCGGGAGTGCCGGAACCGCCGGCGCCGCCGGAAGCACCCGTATCGGAACCGCCGGAGGTGCCCGTACCGGGACCGCCGGTCGGCTCGTCGGGGGCAGGGGTCATACCGGGGGTTCCCTCCTGCGGCGCGGGGCGGGGCGGGCGGAGCGGGGGTGGGCGAGGGCCCGGACGGCGGGGCGAGGGCCCGTACCGCCCTCGTGCGGCGTACCTCTGCAGGCGTTCCCTGCGCTCCGCCCGGCATCACAGCCGCCAGCCGATCGGAGTAGCCGCGCGGAGTGCGCGCCCCGCATTCTGGGAGCGCTCTCAGAGCCTGCCGTGCAGCGTCTATCCTGATCGGCGTCGGACCGGCCGTGCGGAACGGAGGAACGGGGAGTGCCTGCCTTGCCCGAGGAGACCACGGAGTCGTCCCGCCCCACCCTGGAGGCCGTCGCGGCGCGGGCCGGGGTGTCCCGTGCGACGGTCTCGCGGGTCGTCAACGGCGGCGCGGGCGTGCGGCAGCCGCTGGTGGACCGGGTGCGCGAGGCGGTCGAGGAGCTCGGCTACGTACCGAACCAGGCCGCGCGTTCCCTGGTGACACGGCGGCAGGGCGCGGTCGCGGTCATCATCGCCGAGCCGGAGTTCCGGATCTTCTCCGATCCCTTCTTCGAGCAGCAGGTGCGCGGCATCAGCCGGGAGCTGACCGCCCGTGACACCCAGCTGGTGCTGCTGTGGGTGGAGGGTCCCGGGGACCACGGGCGGATCGCGCGCTATCTGGACGGCGGGCATGTGGACGGGGCGCTCGCGTTCTCGCTGCACAGTGACGACCGGCTGCCGGCGCTGATCGCGCGCAGCCGCGTCCCCGCGGTGTTCGGGGGCCGGCCGGCGGCCTCGGGGCCGGCCGTGCCGTATGTCGACTGCGACAACCGGGGCGGGGCGCGGGACGCGGTGCGGCACCTGGTGTCGCTGGGACGGCAGCGGATCGCGCATCTCGCGGGGCCGCGCGACCAGACCTCGGCGCTCGACCGGATCGCCGGGTATCACGACGTGCTGGTGGACGCCGACCCCGAGCTGCTGTGCCAGGGCGACTTCACCCGGGAGAGCGGGGCGCGCGCGATGGCCGAGCTGCTCGACCGGCGGCCGGACGTCGATGCCGTCTTCGCGTCGAACGACCTGATGGCGGCGGGCGCGCTGCGGACGCTCCGCGAGCGCGGGGTCCGGGTGCCGGAGGACATCGCGGTGGTCGGTTTCGACGACATGGAGTCGGTGGTGCGGGAGACCGATCCCGCGCTGACGACGGTCCGTCAGGACATCGAGGGCATGGGGCGGTTGATGGTCCGGCTGCTCATGCGGCTGCTCGACGGGGCGGCGGACGCGGCGACGGCGTCGGTGATCACGGAGACGCGTCTGGTGCGGCGGGCCTCGGCCTGACGCGCAGGGACGGAAGGGCGGCGGCGCGGCCACCGAGGCCACGCCGCCGCCCTCCTCACAGGGCCCGAAGGCCCCGTCTCAGTCGTACGGGATGACGAGGACGGAGTCCGCCGCGCCGGTCCGCAGCCGGGAGTCGGCGTTGCCGATGGCGCTCCAGACCTCCAGGCGTACGGTGCCGCCGGTCAGGTTGCCGAGGGTGCCGGTGGCGGTCTGCAGGCCGCGGTTCTGGTTGTACTCCTCCCAGCCGGTCACCGGGTCGGTGGCGAAGTAGTGGTAGGTCTCGGTGCGTTCGAAGGTGCCGTCGCCGGTGAGGTCGTAGCTGATCCGGACCTGCTGGCCGAGGCCGACGGCGGTGCCGGCGTCCACCGGGAGCCGGAAGGCGGTCGAACCGCCCGCCCTGAGCGTGCCGTTGACGCCGCGGGCCTCGTAGACGAGCGGGCGGTAGGGGGTGCCGTCGTGGTTGGTGCCGCCGGCCGAGGGGATGGTGTCGCTGCCGGGCGTGCCGTCGGTGGCGGTGGTGAGGGTGCCGCCGGAGCGCGGGCGGAAGGTGTTGCCGGTGGACGGCTGCGGGTCGGGGTCGGGGTCGGGGTCGGTACCGCCGGTGCCGGTTCCGGTGGCGGTGGACCGGGCGGGGACGGTGAGGGTCTTGCCGTCGGAGAAGGTGACGGTGCGGGCCGTGGCGCCGTGGTTGTGGGCGGCGTAGGTGCGGACGCCGTTCTTGGTGAAGACGGCGGAGGTCGGCAGATCGCCGGTGACCGACGGGTCGGGGGCGCCGAGGGCGTCGAGGGTGGTGATCCAGTGGTAGGTGTGGGCCTTGGACTCGCCCGCCTCCGGGGTGTACGCGGCGTTGCCGGCGTCCCACTTGGCGCGGGCGGTCGCGGGGTCGGCGAGCGACTGGAACTCCCAGAGGATGTCGCGCCATTCGACGGCGGGGCCGCCGTTCTCGCGTTCCATCTCGGCGATGTTGCGGCGGACGGCGTCCTTGCGGGCGGCGAGCTGGAGCGAACCGCCGGTCACCGGAAGGACGTTGATGCCGTGGATCTCCTCGGGGTTGGCGGTCCACCAGGTGGAGTAGGCGGCGCCGCTCCCCCACACCATGCCGACGGTGTCGTGGGCGAAGGAGCCGGGGAAGACCTGCTGGTCGGCGTCGAACCAGTACTGGGCGACGGCCTCGCCCTCGGTGGCGAGGAGATAGCTGCCGAGGTCGCGCAGGGTGGTGTCCCCGGTGGCGGAGCCCCACAGCACGAGCGCGGCGCTGAGGTTGGTGGACTCCGAGGACGATTCCTGGTTGTTGCCGGCGGCGAACCCCTGGTGTCCGGAGGCCCAGCTGTGGCCGGCGTAGACGTCGAAACCGCGCAGGAAGGGGAAGGCGCCGTCGGTGCGGCTGGGGTTGGCGGTGTCGCGGATCAGCGTCTTGACCATGCCGCCCCAGGCGGAGTCGGCGGCCCAGCCCGGGTCGTACTGGGCGACGATCGCTGCGGCGAGGACGTAGTAACCGTAATGGAAGTGGTGGTCGTTGAGTTCGGTGTCGCTGCCGTACGAGGCGGGGTAGCCGATCAGGGTGCGCCAGTTCTGGTCGTACGCGAACTCGTTGGCGCCGCCGGCCGTGAACCAGTCCTGCAGGCGGCCCTTGAGGAGGGCGAGGAGCCGGTCACGGGTCGCGGTCTCGCCGATCTGGTCGGCGACGGGCACGAGTTGGGCGAGCCGACCGAGGGCCTTGCCGGTCCAGTAGGTGTCGACGGCCCCGTTGAGCGGGTCGGCGGAGTTGACGACCTCGTTCAGATGGCCGCGCAGCCGGGCGGTGTCGACGGCGTCGGTGCGGGGCAGCGAGGGCAGGACGGGGGCGGCCTTCTGGACGGTGGTGAAGGCGGTGGCCTCCCGGACCTTCATCGTGCCGCGCGGGGAGACGTACGTGTACGGGGTGAGGGCGTCGGTGGTGTGCAGCCACTGGTGGCGGTAGAGGGCCTGGAGGGTGCCGCGTTCGGTGCCCTCCTTGGCCTCGGTGGTGAGGGTGTAGGTGGCGCGGACGATGCCGCCGGTGGCGCTCCAGTCGACGCGGGAGCCGGTGACGAAGCTGAAGGCGTACTTCCGGTAGGTGGCGAGCGCGTCGGTGGAGGGCAGGACGGCGACGGAGAAGTAGTTCCTGCCGCCGAGTCCGGCGCTGATGGTGCTGCCGCTGACGGTCCAGTCGCTGCCGGTGGGTGCGAACAGGGCGTAGTGGTGGCCGGCGACGGTGATGCCGAGGACGTTGCCCTGGTCGGCGAAGACGGCGGGGGTGCCGGCCGTGGTGACCTGGGCGTTGCCGCCGGTGCCCTGGGCGTACACGAAGGGGCTGCCGTGGCCGATGGTGGTGCGCAGGGTGCGGGTGCCGTCGGACCAGTAGGGGGTGACGGTCCAGTCGGACCAGGCGTCGGCCCTGGTGTCGGGGGCGTTGAGCCCGGCGAGGCCGACGGTGAGGTCGCGCTTGTGGGCGAACTCGTACTGGCGCCCGTCGCCCACGATCGCAGGGCTGGTGGGGTAGCCGATGTCGAGGCCGCCGGCGGTGGCCTGGTAGGTGAGCGGGTGCCCGTACATGGGGGTCGACCAGGGGTTGTCCCCGTAGCGCTGGAAGGCGAGTGAGGACCACCAGTCGTTGGTGGGGACGGGTTTGCCCTGGGCGGCCGCGGTGACCTTGGGGGTGACCGGGGTGCCGGTGTTGGTGGTGGGGCCGGAGGCGCCGGCCGGGCGGGTGTCGGAGTAGCTTCCGGCGCCCACGGGGACGGTGGCGGCGGCCGCGGGGGCCGCACCGGGACCCAGGCCGTATGCGGCGAGGGCGGCGGCCAGGGTGGTGGCCAGGAGGAGCGAGGCGCCGGAGCGCGGGTGGGGGACTCGCATGGGGAAACACCTCGGGTCGGCAGGTGGGGTGACGACGTGCGGGTGACGACGTGCGGGTGGCGACGTGCGGGTGGCGACGTGCGGGTGAGGGCAGGTGAGTGAGGGCAGGTGAGAGCGCTCTCAGACGGCTCGAAACGTAGGGCGCCTCGAACAGTGGTGTCAATACATGACGCAACATCTGAAGTCCGTGCGGTTTCAGGGCCGTTACGCGTTCGACTCTTGACGGAAAGCGCCCGCCACGGGCACGCTCCCCTCGCAGCTTGAGAGCGCTCTCAGGCGCACGTTCGTCATCACGCTTTCTCGTTCGGTCCCGAAGCCAAGGGAGACTTCCCATGCCCACTGCCCGAGCCGCCGGAAGAACCGCGGGAGCCGCCGGCAAGGCCGCCCTCCGCCTGGGGGCGGTCGCGCTCGCCGGGGTCCTGCTCGCCGCCTGCGGAGGTTCGCCGGACGGCGCCTCCGACAGCGCGGGCGGCGAGGTCACGCTCACCGTGGACCTGTTCGGTTCCTTCGGCTATCAGGAGGCCGGGCTCTACGCCGAGTACGAGAAGCTGCACCCCGGTGTGACCATCAAGCAGACGGACACCGAGGACGAGGCCGACTACTGGAAGTCCCTGCAGACCCGGCTGGCCGGCGGCGGCGGTCTCGCCGACGTCCAGGCCGTCGAGGTGGGGCGGATCGCCTCCGTCGCCCAGCAGCAGGCCGACCGCTTCGAGGACCTGCGCAAGCACGGCGCGGACAAGCTCAAGAGCCAGTTCCCGGAGGCCAAGTGGGCGGCCGCCACCGGGAAGAACGGCGAGGTGCTCGGCCTGGGCACGGACGTCGGCCCGGAGGCGATGTGCTACCGCAGCGACCTCCTCGCCGCGGCCGGCCTGCCCACCGACCGCGAGGAACTGGCGCGCAAGTGGTCCACCTGGGACGGCTATCTCGACCTCGGCCGGCAGTACAAGGCGAAGGCCCCGGCGAAGAGTGCCTGGCTGGACAGCGTCGGCAGCCTCTACTCGGTGATGATCGGCCAGCAGAAGGAGCGCTACTACGACGCCTCCGGCAAGCTGATCTGGGACACCAACCCGGCCCTGAAGACCGCCTGGGACACCTCCGTGACGGCGGCCCACGACGGGCTCAGCGCCAAGCTGGACCAGTGGTCGCCGCAGTGGAACCAGGCCTTCACCGCCGGCTCCTTCGCCACCCTCCCCTGCCCCGCCTGGATGCTCGGCTACATCAAGGGCCAGGCCGGTGACGCGGGCAAGGGCAAGTGGGACATCGCGAAGCTGCCCGGCGGCGCCGGCAACTGGGGCGGCTCCTACCTCACCGTGCCGCGCGCCGCGAAGCACAAGAAGGAGGCCTACGAGCTGATCGCCTGGCTCACGGCACCCGCCCAGCAGGCCCGGCTGTTCCAGAAGCAGGGCAGCTTCCCCTCCGCCACCGCCGCGATCGCCCAGATCGCCGGCGCGACCGACCCGTACTTCTCCGGCGCGCCCATCGGCAGCATCTTCGGCGACGCGGCGAAGGCCGCCCCCGTGCAGGTGCTCGGCGTGCACGACCAGAACGTGGCCCAGCAGATCACCAACGCCCTCGGCGAGGTCGAGCGCAAGGGCACGGACCCCGAGGCCGCCTGGGCGAACGCCAGGAAGGGCGTCGAGAACACCATCGGCTGAGCCGCGTCCGCTCTCCCGTCCGCTCCCCCTCCCCCGTCCGGCGCCCCCGGCTCCGGCTCCGGCCCCCGCCCGCCCTCCCCCGGGCGGGGGCCCCGCCCCTCCCGCCCGTCACCCCTCCCCCGAAGGGCCGCACCGTGACCCTGACCGCACCGACGACCACCGGACCGAGGGCGGCGAGCCCTCCGCCCGCGCTGCGGCGCGCCTGGCGGAAGGCCTCCCCGTACGCGTACCTCGCGCCCTTCTTCACCCTCTTCGCCGCCTTCGGGCTCTTCCCGCTGCTCTACACGGCCTTCGTGTCGCTGTACCGGGTGGAGCTGCAGACGCCCGGCGAGATGGAGTGGCGCGGGCTCGGCAACTACACCGCGCTGCTGGGCGACACCTACTTCTGGACGGCGCTGCGCAACACGTTCACCATCGGGGTGCTGTCCACCGTGCCCCAGCTGGTGATGGCGCTGGGTCTCGCCCATCTGCTCAACTACCGGTTGCGCGGGCGGACGTTCTTCCGCACGGCGATGCTGCTGCCGTACGCGACCTCCGTCGCCGCCGCGACGCTCGTCTTCGCGCAGCTCTTCGGCCGTGACTTCGGCCTGGTCAACGTCGCGCTCGGGCTCGTCGGGATCGATCCGGTGGACTGGCAGACCGGCACGGTGGCCTCCCAGGTCGCGGTCTCCACGATCGTGATCTGGCGCTGGACCGGCTACAACGCGCTGATCTATCTGGCGGGCATGCAGTCCATTCCCCGGGAGCTGTACGAGGCGGCGGAGATGGACGGGGCCTCGCGATGGCGCCAGTTCTGGCATGTGACGCTGCCCGGGCTCCGGCCCACGATCGTGTTCACGGTCGTCGTGTCGACGATCGGCGCGACCCAGCTCTTCGGCGAACCGCTGCTCTTCGAGGGCTCGGTGTCGGGCGGCATCTCGCACCAGTACCAGACGCTCGGGCTCTATCTGTACGAGCAGGGCTGGGGCTTCTTCCACCTGGGGCGGGCGGCGGCGATCGCCTGGGTGATGTTCCTGCTGATCCTGCTGGTGGTCGGGGCCAACGCCCTGATCGTACGGCGCCGTTCGCGCAAGGAGGCCGGCCGATGACCGCGCTCGCCGCACCGCCCCCGCCCGTCCGGGAGCCCGCCCCCGACCGCGCCGCCCGGCGTGGCCCGCGCCGCTCGGGCGCCGGCCGGACCCTGCGCGGCGGGAAGCTGGCGTACGTGGTCCTGAGCCTCGCGGTCCTCGTCTCGGCGTTCCCGTTCTACTGGACGCTGGTGGCGGCCAGCCGCTCCAACGCCGACCTGGCGAAGGTGCCGCCGGCGCTGCTGCCCGGCCCGAACCTGGCCCGCAACATCCAGGCGGTGGCGGAGGAGGCCGACATCGGCAAGGCGCTCCTCAACTCCCTGATCGTGTCCGGGTCGATCACCCTGGGCACGGTGCTGTGCTGCACCCTCGCCGGGTTCGCCTTCGCCAAGCTGCGCTTCCGCGGCCGGGGCGCGCTGCTCGCGGTCACCGTCGGCACCATGATGATCCCGCCGCAGCTCGGCGTGATCCCGCTCTTCATGCTGATCGCGAAGCTGCAGTGGGTGAACCAGCTCCAGGCCGTCATCCTGCCCGGCCTTGTGTCCGCGTTCGGCGTGTTCTTCATGCGCCAGTACCTCGTGCAGTCGCTGCCGGACGAACTGATCGAGGCGGCCCGGGTCGACGGCGCCTCCACCGGCCGGATCTTCTGGTCGATCGTGATCCCGATCGCCCGGCCCGGCATGGCCGTGCTCGGCCTGCTCACCTTCATGACGGCCTGGAACGACTTCTTCTGGCCGGTCGTCGCCCTCTCCTCCTCGGAGCCGACCGTGCAGGTCGCGCTGCGGCAGCTCGGCGGCGGTTACGTGAACGACCAGTCCGTGATCATGGCGGGCACGCTGCTCGGCACCCTGCCCGTACTGCTCGTCTTCGGCCTGCTCGGCCGGCAGATCGTCGGCGGGATCATGCAGGGCGCGGTCAAGGGCTGACCCGCGCGCGACGCCCGCCCGCGCCCCCCTCTCTCTTCCGTATCACATCGGCCTTCTCTTCTCTCTCCGGGAGTCGTGTCCTCATGACCATGCCGCTCCGCTTCCCGCCCGGGTTCCGCTGGGGCACCGCCACCGCCGCCTACCAGATCGAGGGAGCCGCCCGTGAGGACGGCCGTACGCCGTCCATCTGGGACACCTTCAGCCGCACGCCGGGCCGGGTCCGCAACGGCGACACCGGCGACATCGCCGCCGACCACTACCACCGGACGGCCGAGGACATCGCGCTCCTTCGCCGGCTCGGCGTGACGGACTACCGCTTCTCGATCGCCTGGCCGCGCGTGCAGCCGACGGGCCGGGGTCCGGCCGTCCAGAAGGGCCTGGACTTCTACCGGCGGCTCGCCGACGAGCTGCGCGAGGCGGGGATCCGGCCGGTGGCCACCCTCTACCACTGGGACCTGCCACAGGAGTTGGAGGACGCGGGCGGCTGGCCGCAGCGGGAGACCGCGTACCGCTTCGCCGAGTACGCGGGCCTCGCGGCCGAGGCGCTCGGCGACCGGGTGGCGACCTGGACGACGCTCAACGAGCCCTGGTGCGCCGCGTTCCTGGGGTACGGCAGCGGGGTGCACGCCCCGGGCCGTACGAGCGATGTCGCCGCCATGCGCGCCGCCCACCACCTCAACCTGGCACACGGCCTGGCGGTCGGCGCGCTGCGCGCCGCCCTGCCGACGGCCACGGCCGCCGAGGTGTCGCTCACCCTCAACCTGCATGCGGTGCGCGCGTCTTCGGACGTTCCGCGCGACCGTGACGCGGCTCGCCGGATCGACGCGGTCGGCAACCGGATCTTCCTCGACCCGGTGTTCCACGGGCGTCTGCCGAAGGACCTGGTCGAGGACACCGCAGCGGTGACCGACTGGTCCTTCGTGCGGGACGGGGATCTCGCGACGGCGGCCGCGCCGATCGACTCGCTCGGCATCAACTACTACTCCCCCACCGAGGTCGCCGCCGCCGGTCCCGGTGCTGCCGACGACTCCGGGGAGCCGTCGCCGTGGGCGGGCGCGGAGCGGCATGTGCGGTTCGTGCCGGTGGCCGGGCCGCGGACGGCCATGGACTGGCCGGTCGACGCGGACGGACTGTACGAACTGCTCGTACGGCTGCGGGACGAACTGCCGGGAGTGCCGCTGCTCGTCACGGAGAACGGCGCCGCGTACGACGACTACGCCGACCCGTCCGGCCAGGTGAAGGACCCCGAGCGGGTGGCGTATCTGCACGCCCATCTGGGCGCCGTGCACCGGGCGTTGGCGGACGGGGTCGATGTGCGCGGCTACTTCCTGTGGTCGCTGCTCGACAACTTCGAGTGGGCGTACGGATACAGCAAGCGGTTCGGGATCGTGCACGTCGACTTCGCCACGCAGCGGCGCACGTTGAAGGACAGTGCCCGCTGGTACGCGGATGTCATCGCCCGCGGCGGTCTGCTCACGCCCAGCTGATGCGGGCGGCGACGGGCAGGTGGTCGCTGCCGGTGGCGGGCAGGGTGCGCACGTGCCCGACGGTGCCGGCGCGGGCCATGACCTGGTCGATCCGCGCCACCGGGAAGGCGGCGGGGAAGCTGAGGGCGAAGCCCCGTTCCGGCACGTTGAGGCGGGAGGTGAGCGGGGCGAGGCCGCGGTCGTCGACGGTGCCGTTGAGGTCGCCGAGCAGGACGACCGCGCGCTGCTCCTCGTCCGCGATCGCCCGGCCCAGGAGCCGGGCGCTCTCGTCGCGCCAGGCGGAGGCGAAGCCGCGTACCCCGATCCGTACGGAGGGGAGGTGGGCCACGTACGCGGCGACGACGCCGTGCGGCGTGCGCACCTCGGCCCGCAGTCCGCGGCTCCATCCCTCGGTGATCTCCCGGGGTTTGATGTCCACCGGCCGGACCCCGGTCAGCGGATGCCTCGACCACAGGCCGACGGTGCCCTGGACGGCGTGGTACGGGTACGCGGCGGCCAGGGCCTGCTCGTAGGCGGGCAGGGCCGCCGGCAGCAGCTCCTCAAGGGCGATGAGGTCGGGCTGTGCGGCGGCCAGGGCCCGGGCCGTGCCGGCCGGGTCGGCGTTCTCGTCGCTGACGTTGTGCTGCACCACGGTCAGGTCGCCCGGCCGGGCGTCCGGCGCGGGCAGCCACAGCCCGGCGAAGAGGTACGTCCAGGCCGCCACCGGAAGCAGCAGGGCGACCAGGGCGGGCACGGATCGGCGCAGCAGGGCCCAGGCGAACAGCGCCACGATCACCAGGCCGAGCCACGGCAGGAAGGCTTCGAGCAGGCTGCCCAGGCGTCCCGGGGTGTTCGGGACCACCCGGTGGCAGGCGAGGAGCGCCCCCGCCAGCACGGCGGCGACGGCGAGGCCCCGGCCCCGCCCCCGGCCCCGGGCGGGTGTCCGGCCCTTGGTGCGGGTCATCCGCCGAGGACGACCTGGTGGCCGGTCAGTTCGAACTCGACGCCGTCCGCGGTGGAGCGGACGGCGGTGATGTTGATGTTCTGCGGGAGCGGGATGCGCCAGGTGTACGGCTGGGGGGCGAGCTGCGGGACGCGGAGCTCGAACTCGTCGGCGGCCACCGAGATGCTCGCCGCGGTCTCCGTCGTCCGCCCGTCCTTGGTGCCCGTCACGCGCAGCGGCGCCTCGGTGGCGGTGTTCCCGCCGGAGGAGGCGGTGGGGTCCTGCTTGACGGTGAGGGCGCCGCCCTGGTCGGTCAGCCGGGACAGGACGCCGGACAGGGCGTCGTAACCGATCGTCACGCGGCCGGTGACCAGGTTCGCGTCGACGCGGCGGGAGGAGATCGAGCCGGCGGACAGGTCGTGCAGGTCCAGTTCGAGCCGGCGGATGGTGAGGTGGTCGCCCTGGGCGTTCGTGGTGGTGTTGACCGAGAAGTCGCCCGCGGTCAGGGTGACGTGGTCGAACTCGAGGGAGGCGGCCTGGGTGAGGAACGGGAAGCCGTGGATCGACAGGTCGACGGAGCTGTTCGTCGAGTTGCTGTAGCCGTACTTCTCCTGCGCGAGGGCGACGGCCTCCTTCTCCGCGTAGTGCACGGCGATCCGGTCCACCGCGACGAACAGCCCCGCGAGTATGACGAACACGATCAGCAGCACCTTGACCCAGCGCCGTCCCATCCCCGTACTCCCCCGTTTCGCACCGCGCCCCCGACGGGCCCGGCTGGTCACCGGCCACACGGCCGGGCCTCGATCCTATGTCGCACGGGTGTGGCGCGAGTGACGTGGGGGAATCGATGGCATCCACCCGCCCGGCAGGCGTGTTTCCCGAGACGCGGCGCGGCCGGGAAAGTATGATCAAGCGATGTCTGACATGACCGAAACCACGCCTGGCTGGCTGTCTGCGGACGAGCTGAACACCGCCCGGGGCAGCATGCCGATCCTGTACGTCGAGGCCGTGCCCGTGCGCGTGGACGACAGCGGCGAAGTCACCAGCATCGGCCTGCTCCTGAGGATCGGCGCGGACGGCACGATCAGCCGCACGCTGGTCTCCGGCCGTGTCATGCACCACGAGCGGATCCGCGACGCGCTGCTGCGGCACCTGGAGAAGGACCTCGGCCCGGTGGCCCTGCCCCGGATCCCGTCGTCCCTGCAGCCGTTCACGGTCGCCGAGTACTTCCCCACGGCCGGCATCACCCCCTTCCACGACCCGCGCCAGCACGCGGTCTCGCTCGCCTACGTCGTCCCGGTGACGGGCGACTGCCGGCCGCGCCAGGACGCCCTGGACCTGGTCTGGTTCACCCCCCAGGAGGCGGCGTCGGCGGCGGTGCAGGGCGAGATGCCGGGTGGGCACGGGGCGCTGCTGCGGCAGGCGTTGGCGCACGTGGGACTCGCGTTCTGAGCCCGTCACCCCGCTGAGCTGACGTGAGGACGGCCGCGCGCGGCCCGTCGAGGTCGACGCCCGGCTGTCCGGTCCGGCTGTCAGTGGGGGCGCGTACGCTTCGGCGCAGGGTTGGAACGGCGTTCGGGGGCAGGGCATGGCACTGGGGACGGAGCACGACTGGGCGTCGGTGCTCGACGGTGTGGTGGTGTACGCGCAGGGGGCGTTGTGCACCCGGCTGGCGCGGGGCGCGGTCCCGGCCGGGGGCCGGGTGCGGGTGACGGGGCTGCCCCGGGTGGCGGACCCGGCCTCGCTGCGGGTGCGGGTGGTGGGCGGCTCGGGCGTGCGGGTCACCGAGGCGCGCGTCGAGGTGGCGGCCGAGCCGGTCGCGGACGGCGGCGGGGACGCGCTGCGCCGCGAGGTGGAGCGGCTGCGCGAGGCGCGGGCGCTCGTGCGTGCGCGCCGGGACCGCCAGTCGGCCCTGATCCAGGAGGTCGCGGCGCTGCGTCCGGTCGCGCCGCCGCGCCGGCGGGACGATCCGCGGCCGCACCGGCCGGCGCCGGTCGAGGCGTGGCTGGACCTCACGGAGTTCGTGGACGGGCGGCTCGCCCGCCTGCACGCCCGGCTCACCGAGTTGGAGGAGGAGGCCCTGGACCTCGACCATCAGGCGGAGGTCCTGGAGGAGCGGATGGCGCGCGCCTCCGACGCCCGTCCGGACGCGCACGTGGACACCACGGTGAGCGCCGTCCTCACCCTCGACGGCCCGGTCGGCCGGGAGGTCGAGCTGGCGGTGGAGTACGGGGTGCCGGGCGCCGTGTGGGTGCCGTCGTACCGGCTCGACGCCCGGCAGGGCGACGGCGTCGGACGGCTGGTGCTGCGGGCCTCGGTCGCGCAGCGCACCGGGGAGGACTGGACGGGGGTACGGGTCGCGTTCGCGACCGCCGATCTGCGCCGTCGCAGCGATCTGCCCCGGCTCGCCTCGATCCGCATCGGGCGCAGCCGGCCCACGCCGGCGCCGGCGGGGTGGCGTGAGCCGCCGGCCGGGCTCGGCGATCTGTTCTCCGGATACGACGCGACGGGCCCGCGACCGGCCTCCGGCGGCCTGTTCGGCCGTCCGGTCGCGGCCGGGGGCGGGGCCGGGTTCGGCGCCCGGCCCGCGGTCGCGGGCGCGGTCGCGGCCACCCCGCCCGTACCACCGCCTGCCGCCGTGATGCCACCGCCGCCGCCTCCGGCGCCGGGCGGTCCGCAGGCGCCCGGTGCCGCGCCCCGCGCGGCGTACGGCGGCAGCCCGTACGGTGGCGCGTACGGTGCGCCCCCGCCGACGCGCGGGATGCCCGCCCCGGCGGCCCCTGCGCCCGCGCCCGTCGCGGCGGCGCAGGTGGCCGAGCCCGTGACCGGACCGCCACGGCCCAGCGGTGCCGAACTCGACTACGCGGCGCTGGTGCTGAGCGGCCCCGACGCGCCGGCGGCCCGCCGGGGGCGCCTGTTCCCGGGGACGGCGGCGGCCGATCCGGTGGCCGCCGAGTACCGGCAGCGGGCCGAGAGGGTCGCGTCGCTGCCGCTGCCCGGGCACGCCGCGCGGCCGCGCGCCTCGGCCGGTTCCTTCGACCACCGCTACGACGCGGCGGCCCGCGCGGACATCCCGTCCGACGGCACCTGGCACACCGTCACCGTCGGGGAGATCACGGTCGGTCTGCGCACGGAGTACCTGTGCGTCCCGTCCGTCGAGCAGACCGTGTACGCGACGCTGGTCCTCTCCAACACCAGCGGACAGGCCCTGCTCGCCGGCGGGATGGAGGTGGCGGGCGGCGACGGACTGATGGTGACGGCGGCCCTGCCCACGCTCGCGCCCGGCGGCGAACGGCGCGTGGGCCTCGGCCCGGCCGACGGGATCCGGGTGACCCGGCGCACCCAGCTGCACGAGTCGACCGCCGGTCTGCGCGGCGGCACGATGGTGCTCGACCACCGGGTGCGCGTCGAGCTGGCCAACACACTGGCCCGGCCGGTCACCGTCGAGGTCCAGGAGCGGGTGCCGGTCAGCTCCGAGGCGGACGTGAAGATCCAGGAGCGGGCCGACTGGACCGAGCCCGCGCGCCCCGGGGACGGGGTCTCCGGGGCCGGCCCCGAGCCGGAGACGCTCGCCCCCGGCACCCGCCTGTGGCGGGTCGACCTGCCCGCCGGTGCCACCACCGCCCTCGACGGCGGCTACGAGATCCGCATCCCGGCCGGCAAGACCCTCGCCGGCGGCGACCGGAGGAGCTGACAGACATGACCACGACCCCGCACACGCCCGTGCCGAACACACCGGACCCGGCGTCCGCGGACGCGCCGCCGATCGCCCTCCCCGTCACCGCCGTCACCTGCCTGGAGGACCGCGCCCACGTCGAGCGCACCGCCCGGCTCACGCTCGAAGCGGGGGTGCGGCGGCTGCGGCTCGGACCGGTCAGCGCGCTGGCCGTCGACCGCACCCTGCACGCCGAGCTGACGCCCGAACAGGCCGAACAGGCCGAAGGGCCAGAGGGTGCGCTCGACGTCCTGGACGTGCGGATCGTCCGGGAGTGGACGCCGCGCGGGCCGCGCCCCTCCGCCGACGACTCCGCGCTGCGCCGGCGCGTCCACGCCCTCACCACCGAGCAGACGGCGCTCGAACAGCGGCGGGACCGGCTCGCGACCCGGCTCGACCTGCTCGGCGGGCTCGCCGCCGACCTGCTGCGCGAGATCGGCGAGGGCACGGGGTACGGGGAGACCGACCCCGCGCGCTGGACCCGCGAACTGGACCGGATCGACGCCGAACGCGACGCGTACGCGGAGCGCCTCGGCACCGTCGGCGCGGAGCTGACCCGGGTCGGCGAGGAGCTGGCCGCGGCCACGGAGGCGATGTACCAGGCGGAGGAGGAGCCGGCCGAGCTCGTCGGCCATGTCGAGCTGACGGTACGGGCCGCGGCGGCGGGCCCGGCCCTGCTGCGGGTCACGCATCTGACGCCCTGTGCGCTGTGGCGGCCGGCCTACCGGGCCGTCCTCGACGGGGAGTCGCTGACGCTGGAGAGCGAGGCCGTGGTGTGGCAGCGCACCGGCGAGGACTGGGCCGACGTCCGGCTGACCCTGTCCACGGCGAGGTCGGCGCAGGCGACCGAGCCGCCGAAGCTGGTCGAGGACCGGCTGACGCTGGTCGACCGCTCGGCGGCCGAGCGGCGCACGATCGATCTGGAGATGCGCGAGGAGACGATCTCGGCCCTCGGTCCCCTGCCGGTGGTCGGGCTCCCGGGCGTCGACGACGGCGGCGAGACGCGGGTGCTGTCCGCGCCGGCGCCGGTGGGCGTCCCCTCGGACGGGCGCGCCCATCGCGTACCGCTGAGCTCGTTCACGACGCCGGCGGTGGCCGAGTACGCGTGCTCACCGGAGCTGTCGCCACTGGTCACGCAGCTGGTGCGGTTCGACAACCGGTCGGGGCACGCCCTGCTCACCGGGCCGGTCGACCTGGTCCGGGCGAGCGGTTTCAGCGGCCGGGGCACGCTCGACTTCACGGCGCCCGGCGCGCCGGCAGAGCTGGCCTTCGGCAGCCAGGACGACTACCGGGTGGTGCGGCGGGTCGAGGAGACCCGGGACACCACCGCGCTCTCCCAGCGGACCGTGGTCTCCCGAACGGTGCGGGTGCATCTCTCCCGGCTGTCCGCGCCCGGCGAGGAGGGCGATCGGCTGGTGACGGTGCGCGAGCGGATACCGGTGCCGGAGGTGTCGGCGGTGCAGGTGCGGGTCCGCAAGGAGGCGTGTTCGCCGGTGCCGGACGAGGTCGACGCGGACGGCATCGTCCGCTGGGACGCGGCGCTGCCGCCGGGCGGGCGGCGCACGCTCACCCTCTCGTACGAGATCACGGCGAAGTCGAACACCAGCGGCCTGTAGGCCCTGAGGGCGGCCGGCCCGCGGCGTCAGGCGCGGCGGGCCAGTCGCTCGCGCACCCAGGCGGGGCCGGGGTTGACGTGGGGGCGGCCGTCGACGAAGACCGTGGGCACGGTCTCGTTGCCGTCGTTGACCGCCCGCACGTCCGCCGCGGCCTCGGGGTCGCGCCAGATGTCGACCCAGTGCACCCGCCGCGCGTCCCGCCCGAGGCCGAACCGCAGCCGGATGCAGTATTTGCACCCCGGGCGCCAGTACACGATCGGCCACCCGTCCTCGGCGCCGCGCCGCCGCGCCTCCTCGGCCCGCAGCGGCCGCGGGAACACCAGCGGCGAGTGCGCCACGGCGAGCACGAGGAACACCACGAGGAGGACACAGCCCTCGACGAGACTTCCCCGGAGCAGCACCGGCGTGGCCACGAGCAGGCCGGCGAGCAGGAACAGGGTCGGCAGGGTCCAGGAGCGTGTCATGCTCACGGAGGTTACGTGACGGTCGGTGGAAACGTCGGCGGTAAAGGTCAGCGGGACTGGAGGGACTTGACGTTGTCGCCGAAGGTCCAGTTCTTCGAGCCGTCCCAGTTGGCGGACCAGGTCATCAGGCCCTTCAGCTTGCCGGAGTAGTGGTTCCAGGCCTGGGCGACCTGGGAGGTGGTCATGTAGCCGCCGCCTGCGCCGGGCTGGGCGGGGAGTCCGGGGACCTGCTTGTCGTACGGGACGCGGATGGTGGTGCCCTGGATGACCAGGCCGCGGTCGAGGCAGTCGGTCTGGGCGACGAATCCGGCGACGGTGCCGGCCGAGTAGGAGTCGCCGGCGCAGCCGTACATGCTGCCGTTGTAGTACTGCATGTTGAGCCACCACAGGCGCCCGTTGTCGGCGTACTTCTTCACGATCGGGAGGTAGGCGCCCCAGATCGAGCCGTAGACGATGCTGCCGCCGGTGACGTACGCCGTCTCGGGGGCCATGGTGAGGCCGAAGCCGGCGGGCATCCGGGCGAGCACGCCGTCGATGATGTGGATCAGGTTGGCCTGCGAGGCGGAGAGGGTGCCGATGCTGCCGCTGCCGACGAGGCCGGTCTCGATGTCGATGTCGATGCCGTCGAAGTTGTTCGCCTTCAGGATCGGCACGATGGTCTCGATGAAGCGGTCGGCGACGGCGCGCGAGCTGAGGTCGATGCCCGCGGCGGCGCCGCCGATCGACATGAGGACGGTCGCGCCGGCGGCCTTCGCGCGGCACATCTCGGCGGGGGTCGGCACCTTGACGGTGCTGTCCATGCCGTTCTCCCAGAGCACCGTGCCGTCGGAACGGATCACCGGGAAGGCGGCGTTGATGACGTTGTAGCCGTGCGCGGCGAAGCGGGGGTCGTCGATGGGCGCCCAGCCGAAGGGCGGGTGGACGCCGTTGGCGGCGCCGTCCCAGTTCTCCCAGTAGCCCTGGAGCACCTTTCCGGTGGGCTTGGGCTTCAGTGCGCAGGTCTCCGCGGCGGCGGTGCCGGCGGTGGTCCTGGTGGGTGCGGCGCTCTCGGCCGCGGCGGGGGCCGCGAGCGCGGTGACGGCGGCGAGCAGGGTGGCGAGTCCCGCTCCGACGGCATGGACGATCCGGTGGCCTGACATGCGTGCTCCCTGGGATGTGGGGGGAAGGGCCTGGGCATGAGGTACGGTCCCCACGACCGTAGATTGGTCCAGACCAACCGTCAACACCCGGGTCACTCACGGGACTTGGCGGGCATGTTCCAGCCCTCCCCTGCCACCCTCCCCCGTCGGTCCGGCGCGGCCGACCGGTCGAGCTCGCGCCCGATCTGCTCCCGCAGCGTGGCATGTTCAGGGCCGAGCCGATGCCGTTCGGCGGTCCAGTGGTCGCGCGGATAGAGCCACACGGGTACGTGGACGAGCTCGGCGGGCTCCCACGCGTACCGCGGCCAGACGTGGGCGTGCAGGAACGGGTCGCGGTTGCCCAGGATCTCCAGGTTGACCCGGCGGAACGCGGGGTCGCGGCGGCGGCAGGCCCGCTCGACCGCTTCGGCCAGGCGGTCGAGGTCGGACAGGAAGGCCAGTCGCCTGGCTCTCGGCAGGTCGGAGAGGCGCTGGGCGTCGGGTGCGTCGGTGAGCAGGACCGAGTAACCGGGCAGGAACTGGACGTCGCCGATCACGGCGAAGCCCGCGTCCAGGCGCCGTAGCACCGTCGGATTCTCGCCGCGCAGGGCCGCCCCGATGCGGTCCGTGCGCCAGTCGGCAGAGGTCATGCCCGCGAACCTACCGGGACGCGGGGCGCGCGAGGGGCGGGCGCGTGGTGGGCCGACGCGGCCCGGCACACGGGCCCGGACGCGCCCGGCGGGACTATCGTGGGGTGACGGCAGAGGAGGGTGACCATGTCCGGACCGGCCCGAGCGCCCGACCGTCCGCACCCGCTGTTCGCCCGTTTCTACGCCGGGGTCGCCGGTCCCGCCCTCGACAAGGCCGGGGTCACCGAGCACCGCCGGCGGCTCCTCGCCGGGCTCACGGGCGAGGTTGTGGAGATCGGCGCCGGCAACGGTCTCAACTTCGCCCACTACCCGCCCGGCGTACGCCGGGTCCTCGCCGTCGAACCGGAGCCGCGGCTGCGCGCCCTCGCCGAGGAGGCCGCCCGTACGGCCCCGGTGCCGGTGGAGGTGGCGGCCGGGGTCGCGGAGGACCTGGCGGGGGTGGCGGACGCCTCGTACGACGCGGGCGTGGCGTGTCTGACGCTGTGCTCGGTGGCGGATCCGCACGCCGCCCTGGCCGAGCTGCACCGCGTCCTGCGGCCCGGCGGGCAGCTGCGCTTCTTCGAGCATGTGCGCGCCGGGACCCCCGGGATGCGCCGGGTGCAGCGGGTGCTCGACGCCACCGTCTGGCCGCTGCTCGCGGGCGGCTGCCACACCGGGCGCGACACGCTGGCGGCGATCGAGGCGGCGGGGTTCGAGCCCACCTCGGTCGACACCTTCTCCTTCCCCGAGACCAGGATCCCCTCCCCCGCCGCGACCCACATCCTGGGCACGGCCGAGCGCCGCCCCGCCTGACGAGCCGGTCAGTTTCGGAGAAGCGGGTGCGGGCGGCCCGTTCCTAGGATGGGAACCAGCCGCACCGAGGAGAAGAGCAGTCATGACGGACGCGAAGAAGGCACAGCGGAAGGCCACGACGCCCGCCCGGCGCACCAAGCGGACCGACACCGCCGCCGACGGCTTCACCGAGGAGGAGCGCGCCGCGATGAAGGAGCGCGCGAAGGAGCTGCGGGCCGCCTCGCGCGGCGGCTCCCGCGCGAGCAGGGCGGAGAAGGCGGCGGAGGCGGAGGCCGAGGTCCTGGCGAAGATCGCCGAGCTGCCGGACGAGGACCGCGTCCTCGCCGAACGGGTCCACGCGCTGGTCAAGGCCCATGCGCCCGCGCTCGCCCCGCGCCTGTGGTACGGGATGCCCGCCTACGCCAAGGACGGCAAGGTGCTGTGCTTCTTCCAGCCGGCGTCGAAGTTCAAGGCCCGCTACGCCACGCTTGGCTTCAACGACGTGGCGACGCTGGACGAGGGCGTGATGTGGCCGACCGCTTTCGCGCTGACCGGGCTCGGCCCGGCAGTGGAGGACCGGATCGCCGCCCTCCTCAGGACCGCCGCCCACTGAGCGTCTCCGGGGCGGCGAGCAGAGCCGCGAAGAGCCCGGACGCGTCCACGCCCCGCGGCAGATCGCTGACCTGACCGTCGCCGGCCTCCACCACCCGCCACGCGCCGTCGGTGTCGTCGGTGTCCCCCTCGCCGTCCCCGACCGCCCGGGCCAGGTCGGTGGTGACGAAGCGGCAGCCGAGGGCGCGGACCAGCGGACGGACGGCGGCAAGGTCGGGAACCGGCCGGACGTCCGGGGTGTCGGGGTGCGGGCCGACGAGGACGGGCGCGCCGTCCACCCACCAGACCCGCGCCTCCTCGGCGCGTCCGTCCGCGTCCCGTACGAACCGTTCGAAGCGCCGCAGCACCACCCCACCGGCCAGGAACTCGCCCTGCAGCTCGACGAACCGCCCGACCACCCGGCGCAGACCGGCCCGGTCGGCGAGGTCGGGGACGTAACAGGCCTCGGCCCACTCGCGCTTGCGCGACTTCACGTAGTCCTTGACGACGGCGGGCCCCGACCCGCCGAGCCGCTCCGCCGCTTCGGCGAGCGCCGCGCCGTCCGGCATGCCGGTGCCGGGGAGCCACGCGCTGGGCGGGGTGTGCCCGGCGAAGTACGGGTACCAGCCCGGGAGTTCGTGGGCGCGGGCGTAGGCGGCGGCCGGGGTGAGCAAGGTGCGCCCGCGCTCGGCCAGGGCGGATTCCAGCGTCTCGTACGCCGCCGGGGGCAGCATCCAGCCGCGGTACCAGACCGGTCCGCGGCCGGCCGGCACACGCCGTACCGCCTCGGCCGCGTCACCGCCGGCCGTCAGCACGTCGTGGTCGACGACGGCGCTCGCGCCCCCGAGGGCGGCGACGCACCGCGCCTCCGCCCCGTAGTGCGGGTCGGGGCGGTGGGGGCGCAGCGGGTCGGCCGGGAAGAGGACCGTGGGTACGGGCAGCACGGGCAGCACGGGATCAGGCCAGGGGCTCGGCGGCGATCTCGACGACCTGGGCGGGCCCGGCCCGGAAGGCGGAGTTGGTCGCGGCGGCCGCGACCATGTGCGGGGCGCGGTCGTGCGCCGCCAGGGCCTCCCGCGAGGCCCAGTGCTCGACCAGCACGAAGCGGTCGGCGTCGCCGACCACCTGGTGGAGGTCGTACTGCAGACAGCCGTCCTCCGCCCGTACGAGCGGGGCGAGGCGCTCGTAGGCCTCGATCTGGTCGCGGCCGCGGCCCGGCTGCGTGGCGATGTGGACGTGCAGGCGCACGGGCTGGGGCTGGGACTGAAGCTGGGGCTGGGGCTGCTGCGAAGGGTGTGACATGGGCAGGAGCCTAGAGCGGGCGGGGGCGCGGGGAAACGCATTTCCGCTCGGGCGACGGGTGCCCCGGGTGGACCCACCCGTTCCGGTGGTTTGGCCGAACTCCGCGTAGACCGAATAGATGCCCGAGGCATGTAGTGGGAGGACCAAGACCCCGACGACCTCCGTCTGCGAGGACCCCCCATGTCCGAAGTCGTGGCATTCCCCCAGAGCCGCACCTGCCCCTACCACCCGCCCACCGCCTACGATCCGCTGCGCGAGGAACGCCCGTTGTCCCGGGTCACCTTCTGGGACGGCCGGGAGGTGTGGCTCGTCTCCGGCCACCGGGCCGCCCGCGCGCTGCTCGCCGACCAGCGGCTGTCCACCGACTCCACGCGCCCGGACTTCCCGATCTCGGTCGAGCGTACGGCGGTGCTGCGCAGGCGGCGGCGCGCCGCGCTGCTCGGCTGGGACGACCCCGAACACAACACCCAGCGGCGGATGCTGATCCCGAGCTTCGCCGTGCGCCGGATCGAGGGGATGCGGCCGCGCATCCAGGCCACCGTCGACCGGCTGATCGACGCCATGGAGGCA
Source organism: Streptomyces sp. SKN60 (assembly GCF_026236535.1). GTDB lineage: Bacteria > Actinomycetota > Actinomycetes > Streptomycetales > Streptomycetaceae > Streptomyces. The sequence continues at coordinate 156,253 of NZ_JAHTMW010000011.1, forward strand.
GCGGGTCCGCGAGCCGAGCTGGTGAGCGCGTTCGCGCTGCCGGTGCCGTCGATCGTGATCTGCGACCTGCTCGGAGTGCCGTACGAGGACCACGACTTCTTCGAGGAGCAGTCCCGGCGGCTGTTGCGCGGCCCGACGGGCGCCGACACCGAGAACGCCCTCGCCCTCCTGGAGGGCTACCTCGGCGAGCTCGTCGACGGCAAGCTCCGCAAGCCGGGCGAGGGCGTGCTCGACGACCTGGTCGCCCGGCAGCGCCAGGACGGCACGCCCGACCGTGCCGAACTGATCCAGCTGGCGACGGTGCTGCTCGTCGCCGGGCACGAGACCACGGCGAACATGATCTCCCTCGGCGTCTTCACCCTGCTCCGGCATCCCGAGCGCCTCGCGGAACTGCGCGCCGATCCGGCGCTGCTGCCCGTCGCCGTCGAGGAGTTGCTGCGCTTCCTGTCCATCGCGGACGGGATGCTGCGGGTCGCCCGCGAGGACATCGAGGTCGAAGGGACCGAAGGCGCCGAGGGTGCCGAGGGTGCCGACGGGGTCGACGGGGCCGGCAGGGTGGTGATCCGGGCCGGCGAGGGCGTGGTCTTCTCGACCTCCCTCATCAACCGCGACACCGCCGCCTACGCCGATCCGGACACCCTCGACTGGGACCGTTCGGCGCGCCACCACCTCGCCTTCGGCTACGGCATCCACCAGTGCCTCGGCCAGAACCTGGCCCGCGCGGAGCTGGAGATCGCGCTCGGCACACTGCTGCGCCGGCTGCCCGGGCTGCGGCTCGCCGCGCCGGTGGACGAGATCCCGTTCAAGCCGGGGGACACCATCCAGGGGATGCTCGAACTCCCCGTCACCTGGTGAAAGGAGCCCGCTCGATGCGCATCACCATCGACAAGGACGTCTGTATCGGCGCCGGCCAGTGCGCCCTCGTCTCCCCCGCCGTCTTCACCCAGGACGACGACGGCTTCGGGACCGTCGTCCCCGGCCGGGAGACCGCCGAGCCCGGACCGCTCGTGCGCGAGGCCGCCCGCGCCTGTCCGGTGCAGGCGATCACGGTCACGGAGGCCGCGAGGCCTGCCTAGCGCGGTTCCCGGGACCGTACGGGGTCGGTGTACGGGGTCGGTGTACGGGGTCGGTGTACGGGGTCGGTGTACGGGCTCGGGGTACGGGCTCGGTGTACGGGGCCGGGTCAGGCGCCGCCGTCGCGCAGGAGGAGGGCCGCGACCTTCTGCGCCGGCGCCGCCAGTTCGGCCTCCAGGGCCGCGGCGCGGTCCGGGTCGAGCACGAGCGCGGGCGCGCGCAGCTCGCCGCGGGCGAGGTTGCGGATGCGCAGGTGCGTGGGCGGGTGGGTGGAGTCCACGCGGTGGCCGCGGAGTTCGGCGACGCGGTGCAGTCGCTCGTACTCGCGCTCCGGCACGGTCCGGACCTCGGCGGCGACGCGCTGCCACAGCCCCTCGGCCCGGACCTCGCGGCGGGCCCGGCCGCCGACCCGGGTGCGGGCGGCGACGATCTCGCGCCGCAGCGCCGATCCGGTGCTCCGGTACACCAGCAGGCGCTGCAGGAATCCGACCGCGGCGTCGCGGCCCGCCGTACGGGCGGCGGCGCCGTCGGCGAGGTACTCGGCGCGCTGGGCGGCCCGCAGGGTCGCCCCGTCCAGGAGCAGCGTCAGGCCGTGCACCGCCCAGCGCGGTGGGGCGGTGAGCACATTGATGAAGGCGTCCGACAGGGAGTCGCCGTCCTCGCTGCGCGCGAGCATGTAGCGCCAGGTGTCCAGCGATCCCAGGGCGCTGCCGACGAGGAAGCCGTGGCGGGTGTCGCCGTGGGCGTAGTGCCCGAGTTCGTGGCCGAGCAGCGCGATCCGCTCCTGCGGGTCCAGGGTGGCCCACAGCGGCATGCCCAGCACGAGGACACGGCGCCGGCGGATGCCGTACGCGCTGACGAAGGCGTTCACGTCCGCGTCGAGGACGACGACGTCGACACCCCGGGTACCGACGAGCACCCCGATCTCGTCGATGAGGGCGAAGAGCCGGGGCGCGTCGGCGCTTTCCAGGAGGGGCAGTTCGGAGCCCTTCCGGAGCCGGCCGAAGCGGGGACGGAGGACGAAGGCGAGGGCGAGGAGCAGTCCGCCGACGGCGGGCTGGAGGCCCTCGCCCCAGCGGGCGACGAGCAGCCACAGGCCGAGGACGGCCAGACCCACGGTGAGGCCGTGCACGGCCAGAGCCAGGACGGTCGCCAGCAGGGCGGCGCCGCCGGTGGGGCGAGAGGCGGCGGGCCCGTCCGCGCCCGGGGCGGCCGCCAGGTCGGCGAAGAGCTGCTCGCCGTACCGGTGCGCGAGGGTGCGGCGCAGCCGTTCGACGCGGTCGGGCTCGGGCTCGTCGGGCGTGGCGTCCTCGGGGTCCACGTTCCAGCCGCAGGCGGTGCACCACGTGACGAAGCGGGAGTCGACGGGGATCCGTTCGCCGCAGTCGGGGCAGTCGCGCGCGGTCGGCTCGGCGCCCCGTGTGCCCGTGGCGGTGGCTGTGCCCGCAGCCGTACCCGTACCCGTAACGGCGCTCGTCGGTCCGCCGGACGTGTCCTTCGTCATCCCCACCCCTTGTGATCAGGCATGTGAGAGGGGACCCTACCTGCGGCGTGACTCGCCGGCTTCGGGGGAATCCGGGGGAAGGGGCAAGCGGATGAACTGGAACTGGGTCTGGGTGATCCTCATCCTGTTCTGGACCGGCGGTTTCGCGTGGGCGGCGGACATCGTCCGCACGGCGCTGCGGCACCGCCACGAGCGCAGGATGGAGCTGCTCTCGGCGGAACGGCGGGAGCGGCAGGCACTCGAGGCGGCCGGCAAGCCGCCGGAGCCCGTCTGCGGCTGCACGCACCATCTGGCCAAGCACGACAAGCAGGGCCGCTGCCACGAGCGCGTGGAGGTCCCGGTGGCGTGGGACGAGAACAAGAAGCCGGTGCGGTACGAGGCGGGGCAGTGCAACTGTCAGCAGTACGTGGGGCCCCAGCCGCTGTCGCAGGTGTACGCGGAGGAGCTCACCGACCTGTGAGACGCGAAGGCCGAGCCCCCGGGAGTGGCCTCCCGGGGGCTCGGTGCTGCGGTGCCCGCGTGGCGCGCGGGGACTAGAAGGTCAGGTTCCAGGCGTCAATGCGGCCCGTGTCCTGGGACGCGACGTCCCGGACGCGCAGCTTCCACGTGCCGTTCGCCGGCTCGGCGGAGGCGTCGACCGTGTAGGTCTTGGCGACGTTGTCCGTGCTGTCGCTGTTGCTGAAGTCCTCGAGGAGGTAGACGGTGCCGTCCGGGGCCACGAGGGAGATCACCAGGTCACCGCGGTAGGTGTGCTTGATGTCGACACCGACCTTGAGGGTCGCGGGGGCGTTGCCGGTCACGCCGGAGACGGTGATCGGGCTCTCGACGGTGGCGTTGTCGGCGATGGCGACGTCGGTGAGGTTCTCGAAGTACGGGCCGGTGGGCGGCGGGGTCGTTCCGCCGACCGCCTTCAGCGCGTCGACCTGGCCCTCGCCGAAGAAGCCGTTCTTGGTGGTGGTGCCGGTGCAACGGCTGTCGGACGGGCAGGCCTTGTCGGTGGCCTGGGTCGCGAGGGCGTTGCGGATGTCGGCCGGGGTGAAGGCCGGGTTGGCGCTCGCGATGAGCGCGGCCACGCCGGTGACGTGCGGGGAGGCCATCGACGTACCGCTCATGGAGCCGTACTTGCCGCCGGGCAGCGTCGAGTACACGCCGGTGGATCCGTCGCCGCCGGGGGCGGCGATGTCGATGACGCCGTTGCCGAAGTTGGAGTACGAGGCCTTGGCGCCGCCGCTGGCCTGCGCGGAGACGGTCACGACGCCCGGGAGCTCGGTCGGGATGTCGATGCAGGCGTTGGTGATCGTGCGGGTGACCGGGGTGGAGTCGTTGGGGCTCTCGCTGTCGGTCGTCTTGTTGGCCAGGTCGTAGTTGGAATTGCCGGCGGCGGCGACCTGGAGGGAGCCCTTGGACTCGGCGTAGGCCTGGGCGCGGCGGACGCCCTCGATGATGGCGGCCTGGTCGAGGTTGTCCGGGCAGTTGAACTGCCACGGGTCGGTGAAATAGCTGTTGTTGGTGACCTTGAAGCCGTGGTCGCCGGCCCACATGAAGCCGCAGACGGTGTTCTCGGCGAAGAAGAGGGTGCTGGTGGGCTCGGCGATGCGGACGGAGGCGATCTTCACTCCGGGCGCGACGCCGATGACGCCCTTGCCGTTCTTGGCGGCCGCGATGGTGCCGGCGACGTGGGTGCCGTGGGTGTCGACGTCGCGCCAGGCGCCGGCGCGGGCGTCGGCCTTGCCGTAGGCGCAGGAGACGGAGTCGGCGGCGTCGAAGTTGGGCGCGATGTCCTGGTGCTGGTCGTCGACGCCGGTGTCGAGGACGCCGACCTTGACGGCGGCGGAGCCGGTGGTGACGGCCCAGGCCTGGTCGGCCTTGATCTGCGTCATGTCCCAGCGGTTCGACTCGGTGAGCGTGGTCGTGGACTGGGCGGGGTTGGCGGGCAGCGCCGGGTTGTAGGCGTCGGCGGGCACGTCGGAGGTACGGGTCGCGCCCACCTGCTGCACGCCGGCGACGCCGCGGAGGGTGGCGGCGAAGGAGGCGGAGGTCGAGTGTGCGACGACGACGCCGATGGCGTCGTAGGCGGCGAAGACGGTGCCGCCGTTGGCGGTCACGGCCGAGCGTACGGCGGTGGTGTCACCGGGCGTCGTGATGACGAGGTACGCGCGGGTGCCGGCGGCCCAGGCGGCCTGGGCGGTCCGGGCGGTCGCCGTCTTGGGGGCGGCCGTCTTGGGGGCGGCCTTGGCCGTGGGCTTCGCCTTGGCCGTGGTCGTCGCGGCCCGGTCCTGCGCGTCCAGGGGCTGGACGTCGGCCTGCGCGGGGGCGGCGATGGCGATGGTGGTGCCGACGACGGCGGCGACCGCGAGCGGGATTCTCAGCCGGCTCGATATGTGGGAAAACAATGCGTCCTCCGATGACCCGGTGGCGCGGGTGGCGCCGGCCGGGCCCTGTGATGTGTGGGGTGGACGCAAGATCGCAGGCCGCGGGAGCGGAGGGAAGGGTTCTGCCCGTCATATCCCTTTCCGTTACCCATTGTTGATCTGGCGGAACGCCATGTCAGGGACGTACGGGGGCTGTTGGGGCATACCGCCGCCGGTCGCGGAATTCCCCGCGGCCGCCGGCCGGTCGTGGCGCAGAATGACCGCCATGCGGCTTCCCACTCCCCTGCACGTCCTCAACGAGGGCCTCGCCCTCCTCCTGGAACTGGCGGCGCTCGCCGTCCTCGCGTGGTGGGGCTGGGCGAGCGCCGGCCCCGTCGCCCTGCGCCTCCTCCTCGCCGTCGCGGCCCCCGCGGCCGCCGCCGTCCTCTGGGGCCTCTTCGCCGCCCCGAGGGCCCGCTTCCCGGTCCCCCTCCCGGCCGTCCTCACGGTCAAGGCCCTCGTCTTCGGCGCGGCCACCCTCGCGCTCGTCGGCGTGGACCACCCCGCCTGGGCGATCGCCTTCGGCGCGGTGGCCGTGGTGAACACGGCCCTGGCGACGGCGGACCGCCGGGCGGCGATGCACCGGAACCGGACCTGAGGCAGGGCGGCCCCGTTCAGCCGATCCGGCGGCGAGCCGCACCCGGCGTTCACCTCAGTGCGGCGCCCCGCGCCGGGCACCCTCCGCTCGACGTGCCGCCGCCCAGCAGGCGAGGGCCACGGCGGCCAGGGCCGTGCTCGTCCAGAGGGCGGTCAGCGGGGTGGTCGTGTGGGTCGTGGTGGCGGAGGCCAGGAGGGGGCCTGCGAAGGCGCCGGTGTTGAGGGCGACGGTGGCGAAGGCGCCGGAGAGGGAGGGGGCGGCGGGGGCGAGGTGGAGGGTGCGGGTGACGAGGGTGGTGCCGAGGGCGAAGGAGAGGGCGCCCTGGGCCGCGGCGAGGAGGAAGAGGGGGACGGGGTACGCGCCGAGGGCGGCGGTGAGGGCCCAGCCGGCGGGGAGCGCGGCGAGGGCGGGGGGCAGGCGGAGGGTGGTGCGGCCGGCGGCGGTGACGCCGAGGAAGGCGCCGGCGCCGAAGGCGGCCAGGAGGCCGGGGACGGCGGCGGGCGGCAGTCCGGTGTGGTCGGTCGCGATGACGGCGAGGAAGGCGAAGCCGGCGAAGGTCGCGCCGTTGACGAGGGCGGCTGTCGCGAGGGTGGCCCGCAGCGGGCGGGAGCGCAGCGCCGTGAGTTCGCGGCGCAGGGAGACGTTCGCGGGCCGGGCGGGCGGCCGGTGGTCGGCGGGCGCGGGGCGCAGCACGAGGAGGAGCGCGGGCAGGCACAGGGCGGCGACCGCCCAGAAGGCCGCGCGCCAGCCGTACGCCGTGCCGAGCAGCGCTCCGGCCGGGACGCCGACGACGCAGGCCAGGGTGACGCCCGACAGCAGGAGCGCGGTGGCGCGTGCCCGGTGGGCGGCGGGGACGAGGGAGCCGGCGTGCGGGAGGGCCACGGCGAGGAAGCCGGCGTTGACGACGGCGGCGATCGCGCGGGTCGCGAAGAGGACGGCGAAGTCCGTGGTCAGCGCGCCCAGTACGTGGACGAGGACGAACGCGGCGAGGAAGCCGGCGAGGGCGGGGCGGCGGGGCCACCGGGCGCCGGCGGCGGCCATCAGGGGCGCGCCGATGATCATGCCCACCGCGTAGGCGGCGGTGAGCCCGGCCGCGGCCGCCGGGGATACGTGGAGGTCGTGGGCGAGGTCGGGAACGAGCCCGGACAGCATGAACTCGGAGGTGCCCTGGGCGAACACGGCGAGCGCCAGGACATGGAGGAAGAGAGGCACGGAGACGGCTCCGGTGACGAGTGACGGACGGGGAGGTGCTCGGTCCGGTCACTCGGTCGCGGGCGGCGCGGGGCGGCGCGGCCGGGCGGGGGAACCCCGCGGGGTCCGGCTCAGCCGTCGGCGGGCCGCCGGAGTCGAATGACCGGCGGCCCGGTTCTGTCCGACTCGGGGCTCGTCACCCGGCCGACGTTAGCCGGGGTGCCTCTCCTCCTCAACGGGTTTTCGCCCGGGCCCGTCAGGCCTTGGCGGCGCAGATCACGTCGTACGGGCGTCCGATGGCGAGGGTGAGCCGCATCGGCTCGGTCGTGCCGGACGGGCAGGACTTGGCGTCCTTGACGAGGTCGAGGACCTTGTAGCCGCTGCCGGCGGCGGAGGTGCAGGCGATCTCCTGGGCGGTGTCCGTGATGCAGTCGCCCTTGACGAGCTGGCCGCCGCCGGCGCCCGCGTCACCGGGGTGGGTCGCGGAGAGGTTGCGTCCGCAGACCGTCTTGCTGGGCAGGCCGCCGCTCTTGTCGCTGCTCGAGCCGAAGGTGATCTTGACCTGGATGATGAGGTCGGTGCCGGCCGGGCACTGGATGGCGTCCGGGAGGATGCTGGCCGGCATGACGGCGAGCGCCTTGAAGGTGGCGCCGGAGTCGCCGCAGTCCACGGCGCGGTAGCCGTCGGGCCGGTCGTCGGGGTCGGGGCCGCCGCAGTCGCCGACGTTCCAGGAGGCCTCCTTGTCCCCGGAGCCGCCCGCCGTGGAGGAGGAGGACGAGGACGAGCCCTTGTCGTCGAAGACCTTGGAGGCGCCGTAGCCGAGGCCGAGCATGACGACCAGGATCAGCAGCGCGGGCAGGCAGCCGCCCTTCCTCCGGGCGGGCGGCGGCGGGGTCGGGCTGGGCATGGCCATGGAGGCTCCTCGTGGTTCCGGGCGGTACGGGGGGACGGTGCGCCGGACCGGCCCACGGGGCTGAGCGGTCACGCCGATCCGTCGCGCGTCCCCCCGGGCGCCCCCGGCGCAACCACGGGGACGCGCTGTGTCCATGCCACGGTTCCGCTTCGCGGCCCCCGAACGCCCGCTCCCGTCACACCGGTTCGACGAGCTCCGCCAGCACCTCCGTCACGGCCTTCACCGACGCCTCCGAGGCGGGGAGCAGCGGCAGGCGCACATCGGGGGTGGGGATGCGGCCCTGGGCGTGGAGGACGGCCTTGACGACGGCGGGGTTGGGCTCGGCGAAGAGGAGGGTCGAGAGGCGGGCGAGGTGGTGGCCGAGGGCGCGGGCGCGGGGGATGTCACCGGTGTGCCAGGCGTCGGCGAGGGCGGCGAAGCGGTCGGTGGCCAGGTGGGCGGAGGCCAGGATGCCTCCGGTGGCGCCGAGGGCGAGCAGGGGTGAGACGAAGGTGTCGTCGCCGGCGAGGACGGCGAAGTCGTCGGGGAGGTCGCCGAGGAGGGCGACGGTGTCCTGGTCGATGCCGCCGACGGCGTGCTTGACGCCGATGACACCGGGGAGCGCGCCGAGGGCGCGGAGGGTGGCGGCGTCGAGGGACCGGCCGGTGCGGTACGGGATGTGATAGACGATCAGCGGTACGGGGCTTTCGGCGGCGAGCCGTTCGAAGTGCGCGAGCACGCCCTCGGGTGAGGGGCGTACGAAGGCGGGGACGATCACCAGGGCGGCGGCGATCTCGGGCCGGCCGGCCAGTGCGGCGAGTTCCCGGGCGGCCGCGGCGGTGGCGCCGCTGCCCGCGCCGACGATCAGCGGGGCGCCGCGCCGGCGGCAGACCCGCGCGCAGGTGTCGATGACGGCGGCGCGCTCCTCCGGGTCGAGGGCGCCGACCTCGCCGGTGGTGCCGAGCGCGACGATGCCGGCCGCACCGCCGTCGAGGACGGAGTGCGCGAGGGCGTCGAGCGCGTCGAGGTCGGGGCGCCCGTCGGCGCCGAAGGGGGTGACGAGGGGGACGTGGATACCGCGCGGAGTGAAGTGGAGGTCCTGTGCCATGCCTTCGAGGGTGCGGTGCGTCGAACCCTCAGGTCCAGTTCGCTTTTCCGATGTGAACCGTAAGCTGTACTGATGCTTGATGTACGACGTCTGCGCCTGCTGCGTGAGCTGGCCCTGCGCGGCACCATCGCCGCCGTGGCGGAGGCCCTGTCCTTCACCCCGTCCGCCGTGTCCCAGCAGCTCGCGACCCTGGAGCGGGAGGCGGGGGTGCCGCTGCTCGAACGCTCGGGGCGCGGCGTACGGCTCACGCCCGCCGGCGAGAACCTGGTGCGGCACGCGGAAGCGGTCCTCGAACGTCTGGAGCGGGCGGCGGCGGAACTGGCCGAGGCCCGGCACGGCCCGGCCGGCCCACTGCGGATCGGCGCGTTCCCGACCGCGACGCGGTCGATCGTGCCGGCGGCGCTCGCGCGCCTCGCGGCGCGCCACCCCGCCCTGGAGCCGATGGTCTCGGAGACGGACCCGGCGGGCGCGGCGCACGCGCTGCGTGCCGGGGATCTGGACGTGGCGCTGATCCACGACTACGACCTGGTCCCCGCGCCGCTGGAGCCGGGGCTCGCGGCGACGCCCTTGTGCGAGGAGGAGATGTACCTGGCGTCCTCCTCCCCCGCGCCCGAGCAGGCCGAGAAGACCGAGGCGGCCGAGGAGACCGACGGGACGAGTGCCGACGGGCTCGCGGTGCTCGCGCTCTGGCGGGACGCGCCGTGGATCATGCCGGGGCCGGACACACTGTGCCGGGCGGTGACCGAACAGATGTGCCGGGCCGCCGGGTTCGTGCCCCGGGTACGGCACCAGGTGGACGAGTTCGCGACCGTCCTGGCCTTCGTCGCGGCAGGTCAAGGGGTGGCCGTGGTCCCGCAGTTGGGGGCGGTGGACCCGCCGCCCGGGGTGTCCCTGACGTCGCTGCCGGTACGTCGCAGGACCCGGATCGCCTTCCGCAGCGGCGCCGGACCGCACCCGGCGGTGGGCGCGCTGGCCCTGGCCCTGCGCGAGTCCGTGCCGGAGCGGCTCGGCACCCCGGGCTGGCCGAACGGCACGGACGGGCCGGGCCCGGCCCCGTACCGTAGACCCGGAATCCGTCGGTCCGGACACAGGGCCACACGGACACACGGATCGGCGGAGGGCCGGACGGCCGAACGGCCCGACGGCCGGAGGGGAGCGGGACGCATGACGGAACGGGGCGGGGACGCGGAGGCGTTCGACACGGGGGCCGAGGCGTGGCGGGAGTGGCAGGAGGAGCCGTGGGGGCGGCTGCGGTACGCGGTGGCCGAGGCCAACCTCGCCCGCCATCTGGCAGCGGCGCGGCCGGCCTCCGAAGCCGCCCCGGCGGGCGGCGCGTTGCGGGTGCTCGACCTCGGCGGCGGGGACGGCGGGGACGCGCTGCGGCTCGCCGCGCGCGGCCATCACGTCACGCTCGTCGACTACGCGCCCGCCATGCTGGCGACCGCCGCGCGCCGGGCCGCACGGGCCGGGCTCGCCGACCGGATCGTGTGCGTGGCGGCGGATGTCACCGCGCTGCCCGCCGAGTTGGCGGCCGGCGGCTTCGACCTCGTCCTGCTGCACGCCGTGCTGCCGTACGCCCGCGACACCGCCGGCACGCTCGGCGTGGCGCTCGGGGCGGCCCGGGAGGGCGGGCTCGTGTCGGTGATCGCGATGAACCGGCACTCCGAGCCGCTGCGCGCGGCGGTGCGCACGATGGACCCGGACGGCGTGCTCGCGGCGCTCGACGCCGAGACCGTGCACACCGACCTGTTCGACGCGGAGCTGCGGCTGCACACCGAGGAGGAGCTGGACGCGGCCCTGCGGGCGCTCGGCTGCGCCGAGGTGCACCCGTACGGGATCCGGGTGTTCTGCGACTACATCCCGGACGACGCCGTCAAGTTCGACCCCGCCTATTACGCGCGGCTCGAACGCCTGGAGATCGCGACGGCCGGCCGCGCGCCGTACCGGCACACCGCCCGGCTGCTGCATCTCGTCGCCGTGCGAGGTCCAGGCGTCCGGGGTACGGGCGAGGGCGCCGCGGCGCGCGGCCGGGGTCAGAGCAGGTCGGGTTCGGCGAACAGCGCCCCGACCCAGTAGGCGCTCGCCTCGTGGCAGTCGTCGGCCGGGGTGCCGGGGAAGAGCCGGAACCAGCTCACCGCGCGCGAGAGCGCCGCGAGCCGGACGGCGAGGGTCGCGGCGCGCCGCAGCTCCGGCAGCGGGATCCCGATCCCGAGCTCGGTCCACGGCTCCAGATACGCGTCGCGGACGGCGGTGACGGACTCGGGACCGTACCGTTCGCGCACGTCCCTGGCCGGTACGAGGAGGCTGGCGAAGGGGTGGGCGACGGCGGCGTCGCCCCAGTCGAAGAAGGTGAAGCGGCCGGCGGCGGGGGTGAGCACCTGGCCGTCGTGGAGGTCGCTGTGGTCGAGCGAGTCAGGGATGCCGAAGGTGTCGAGCTCGGCGCACCAGTCGAGCAGTCGCGGCCGCCCGGCGCGCAGGGCACGGCGGGTGTCGGGGTCGAGGGTCGGGTTGGTCTCGACGAGGCCGTCGAAGATCCGCGGCAGGTCGGCGGTACGGGCGCCGGGCACGCCGAGCTCCGTCATGCGGTCGGCGTACGGGGTGAGCGCGCGCTGCATCCGCGCGTACTGGCCGACCGCCGTGAGCCAGTTGGCCCGCCCGGCCTCGCCCCGGTCGAGGGCGCCGCGCAGCAGCGGCCCGCCGTCGGGCCAGAGGGACCAGCCGCGGGCGGCGTCGACCGCGAGCGGGGTCATCACGTGCTCGGGCACCCAGGCGGCGAGCGCGCCGCCGAGGCCGGCCTCGAACCCCGCGGCCGGGGCGCTCGCCTTGAACCAGACGGCGTCGCGCTCGCGCGGTCCTGTCCGGAAGCGGACCAGGATCGACCAGGGGCGGACGCGCACCTCGCGCGGGCCGGTCTCGGTCAGCCCGTGCCGGGCGAGGAGTGCCGTCGCCCACCCGAGCGCGTCGGCGCGCCAGCCGGGCCGCTCCCAGGGCGTGACCGCGTCGGCGAACCGGCCCCGGTCGACATTGGTGGGCGGGGGCGCGGGCGCGGCCCCCGTAGCCGCTCCGGGCCCGGGACAGGTTTCCGCCTCAGTGTGCATCCGGCGATTGCACCACCGGGTACGGGACGGCTGCACCCGGTTTTCGGCGGCTGCACGGCCGCCGCGAAACGGCGACGGGTGTCAGCGGGTCAGTCGCGGTCGGCGGCGCGGGCGGCCTTCTCGGCCTTCTCGGCGCGCATCTCCTTGATGCGGACGTTGTCCTTGCGGACCTCGGCCTGGGTGGCGCGCTCCTTCTGGAGCCATTCCGGGTTCTCGGCCTTCAGGGCCTCGATCTGCTCGGTGGTGAGCGCCTCGGTGACACCGCCGCGGGCCAGGCCGGAGATGGAGATGCCCAGCTTGGCCGCCACGACGGGGCGGGGGTGCGGGCCGTCGCGGCGCAGGTCGCGCAGCCACTCCGGCGGGTCGGTCTGGAGGGCGTTGAGCTCGGCGCGGGTGACGGAACCCTCGCGGAAATCGGCGGGGGTGGCGTCGAGGTAGACGCCCAGCTTCTTCGCCGCGGTGGCGGGCTTCATGGTCTGGGCGTTCTGGTGCTGCGTCATGCCGACAAGAATATCGGGCAGGTGCGCGGCCGCCGACCACGGCCGGTAATCTGGCCTGGTGACAGGCTCGGACGCATCCCTCACCCCCATTCCCGCGCCGGCCCAGGAGCCCGAGGGCGCCCCGGAGCCGGCCGAGGCGGCTGCCGCGCCGCCCGACGCCACCGGGCCGGCGTTCCGGCTCGCGTACGTGCCGGGTGTGACGCCCGGGAAGTGGGTGCGGATCTGGACGCAGCGGCAGCCCGACGTACGGCTCGACCTGGCCCAGGTGACCGCCGCCGAGGCGGAGGGGGTGCTGCGGGTGGGCGGCGCGGACGCCGCTCTGCTGCGCCTTCCGGTGGACCGTACGGTCTTCAGCGCGATCCCCCTCTACACCGAGACGACCGTCGTCGTGTGCCCCAAGGACCATCTGGTCGCGGCGGCGGACGAGGTCACGGTGGAGGACATCGCCGAGGAGATCGTGCTGCACCCGCTGGACGACACCCTGGACTGGGAGCGGCCGCCGGGCGAGCCGGCGTTCGAGCGCCCGGCGACGACCGCGGACGCGATCGAGCTGGTGGCGGCGGGGATCGGGCTGCTGATCGTGCCGCAGTCGCTGGCCCGGCTGCACCACCGCAAGGACCTCACGTACCGGACGATCACCGGCACCCCGCAGTCGCAGGTGGCGCTGTCCTGGCCGGAGGAGGCCACCACCGACCTGGTGGAGGACTTCATCGGGATCGTGCGCGGGCGGACGGTGAACAGTTCGCGCGGGCGCAGGCCGGACGAGAAGGCCGCGAAGGCTGCGGCCAAGACGGCGAAGCCGAAGGGCCAGGGGCAGAAGCAGCAGCCCCGCCAGGGGCAGAAGTCGGGTCAGGGCCAGAAGCCGCAGGCCGGCGGGGGCGGGCGGCGCAAGGCGGGCGGCGGCGCGGCCAAGAGCTCTCGCTCCGGGAAGCCGCGCCGCCGCTCCTAGCCGCCGCTCCTGGCGGCATCCGCGCGACCGGTCAGGCCGCGGGTTCGGCCGCCGCCGGAACGGGCTCGGGGTGGGCCGGGGCGGGCTCGGCCAGGGGGCGTACGGGGATGAGCGCGGCGACGGCCGCGGCGGCGAGGGCGACGACGCCGCCGATGAGCAGGGCGATGCGGAAGCCGTTCTCGGAGGGCAGGGCGTGTCCGGCGAAGTCGGTGGTCAGCTGGGCGAGGACGACGCCGATGACGGCGGCGGAGACGGAGCTGCCGATGGAGCGCATCAGGGTGTTGAAGCTGTTGGCGGCGGCGGTCTCGTGCTGGGGCACGGCGCCCATGATGAGGGCGGGCATGGCGCCGTAGGCGAGTCCGACACCCGTGTTGCAGATGAGGGTGACGACGAGCAGGCCCCATGTGCCGCCCATCAGGGCGAGCGAGGAGAGGTAGCCGAGCGCGATGACGAGGCTGCCGACGGAGAGGGTGACCTTGGGGCCGCGGGCGGCGGACAGCTTCGCGCCGAGCGGGGCGAGCACCATCATCATCAGGCCGGCCGGGGCCATCCAGAGGCCCATGGCCAGCATGGACTGGCCGAGGCCGTAGCCGGTGGCCTCGGGGAGCTGCAGCAGCTGCGGGACGACCAGCGACTGGGCGTACATCGCGAAGCCGACGAGGATCGAGGCCGCGTTGGTCATGAGGACCTGCGGGCGGGCGGTGGTGCGCAGGTCGACCAGCGGGTCGCGGGTGCGCAGCTCCCAGAAGCCCCAGGCGAGCAGGACGACGGCGGAGGCGGCGAAGAGACCGAGGGTGGTGGCGCTGCCCCAGCCCCAGCCGGCGCCCTTGGAGACGGCGAGGAGGAGGGCGACGAGTCCGCCGCCGAGGCCGAGGGCGCCGAGGACGTCGAAGCGGCCGGCGGATGCGGCGACCCGGCCGGTGGGGGCGACGAGCGCGACGAGCACGCCGACGACGGCGCTGAGGCCGGCGGCGACCCAGAACAGCGCGCGCCAGGTGGCGTGTTCGGCGACGGCGGCGGAGAACGGCAGGCCGAGGGCGCCGCCGACGCCCATGGAGGCGCTCATCAGAGCGATGGAGGAGCCGAGCTTCTCTGCCGGCAGGACGTCGCGGAGCAGGCTGATGCCGAGAGGTACGACGCCCATGCCGAGGCCCTGGAGGGCGCGGCCGGCGACCATCGGGACGACGGAGCTCGACAGGGCGCAGACGACGGAGCCGGCGACGAGCGGGACGGTGGAGGCGAGCAGCAGGCGGCGCTTGCCGTACATGTCGCCGAGGCGGCCGGCGACGGGGGTGGCGACGGCGGCGGCGAGGAGGGTGGCGGTGATCACCCAGGAGGCGTTCGACGCGCTGGTGTGCAGGAGGACGGGCAGGTCGCCGATCAGCGGGACGACGAGCGTCTGCATGAGGGCGGCGACGATGCCGGCGAGGGCGAGCACGCCGACGATGCCGCCTGCGGGGCGTGGTGCTGAGGGGCGGGTGGCGGGCATGGGGGTCTCCCTGGGTGGCGTGGCGCGAGCATTGTGCAACGTACACATAATGTGCATCATGCACAAGCGATGCAGTCTGCATATGCTGGGACGATGGACAAGCCCACGCACCTGATCGAGTTCGAGACGATGCTCCTGGCACGGCACTCCCTGCTCCACGCGCCGCGCGCGCGGGCGGCCGGCGGCAACCTCGACCGCAGCGCGTACGTCCTGCTCACCCGGATCCGGATGGACGGGCCGATGTCGATCAGTCAGCTCAGCGACGCCTTCGGCCTGGACGCGTCCACCCTCAACCGGCAGACGGCGGCCATGCTGCGCTCGGGGGTCGTCGAGCGCATTCCCGACCCGGACGGCGGCATCGCGCGGAAGTTCCGCATCACGGAGGAGGGCGCACGGCTCCTCGACGCCGACCGCACCTTCAACATCGGGGGTCTGGAGCGGGTGCTCGCCGACTGGACGCCGGAGGAGGTGGCGGAGTTCGCCGCCGTCCTGGAACGCTTCAACCGGGACATCGAACGGCTCGACGGGCGGCCCTGGCCCCGCCCCTGACCAGGACTCCTGACCAGGAACCCCGACCAGGACCCCAGACCGGAGGAAGCCCGCCCATGCGCGTCGCCCTGTTCGTCACCTGCGTCAACGACGCCCTGTATCCGGCGACGGGGGTGGCGACCGTCCGGCTGCTCGAACGCCTCGGCGTCACCGTCGACTTCCCGGCGGCGCAGAGCTGCTGCGGCCAACCGCAGTTCAACACCGGCTACCGGGCCGAGACCGCTCCCCTGGTCCGGCGCACGGTCCGGGCCTTCGAGGGGTACGAGTACGTCGTCACCCCGTCCGGTTCGTGCGCCGCGATGATCCGCGAGCACTACGGACGCTTCGGCCCCGAGGCCAACGAACTCGGGCCCCGTACATACGAACTGACGGAGTTCCTGGTCGACGTGCTCGGGGTGACCGACGTCGGCGCGCACTTCCCGCACAGGGTCGCCTACCACCCGTCCTGCCACGGTCTTCGGATGCTCGGGCTCGGCGACCGGCCGATGCGGCTGCTGCGGGAGGTGCGGGGCCTGGAACTCGTCGAGCTTCCGGGCGCCGAGGAGTGCTGCGGCTTCGGCGGCACCTTCGCCGTGAAGAACCCGGCCGTGTCGGCGGCGATGGGCGCCGACAAGGTGCGCAACGCGGTGGCGAGCGGCGCGGACGTGCTGTGCGGGGCGGACAACTCCTGTCTGATGCACCTGGGTGGCACGATGAGCCGGATGCGGGTGCTGCCGGGGCTGCGGCCGGTGCACCTGGCGGAGATCCTGGCGAGCACGGAGACGGAGCCCCTGGCATGGGGAGCGAAGGAGCCCCTGGCATGAGCGGTACGTTCCTGGGGATGCCGGCCTTCCCGGCGTTCCCGGCGGCGGCGCGGGAGGCCGTGCACGACGAGACGCTGCGCGGCAACCTGCGGCACGCCACCCACACCATCCGCGACAAGCGGGCGCGGGCGGTGGCCGAGCTGGCCGACTGGGCCGAGCTGCGTGCGGCGGGGCGGCGCATCAAGGACCGGACACTCCGTCATCTCGACACCTACCTCCTCCAGTTGGAGGAGGCGGTGACGGCGGCGGGCGGCACCGTGCACTGGGCGGCGGACGCCGCCGAGGCCAACCGGATCGTCGCCGGCCTGGTGAAGGCCACGGGCGAGACCGAGGTCGTCAAGGTCAAGTCGATGGCCACCCAGGAGATCGGCCTCAACGAGGCCCTGGAGGCGGAGGGCATCCGCGCCTACGAGACCGATCTCGCCGAGCTGATCGTGCAGCTGGGCGAGGACCGGCCCTCGCACATCCTCGTGCCGGCGATCCACCGCAACCGGGGCGAGATCCGCGACATCTTCCGCACCGAGATGGGCAGATGGGGCAGGCCCGCCCCCGACGACCTCACCGACACGCCCGCCGAACTGGCCGAGGCCGCACGCCTGCACCTCCGGGAGAAGTTCCTGCGGGCCAAGGTCGGCATCTCCGGCGCCAACTTCATGGTGGCCGAGACCGGCACCCTGGTCGTCGTCGAGTCCGAGGGAAACGGCCGGATGTGCCTCACCCTTCCCGAGACGCTGATCTCGGTCGTCGGCATCGAGAAGGTCGTGCCCTCCTGGCAGGACCTGGAGGTCTTTCTGCAGACGCTGCCCCGCTCGTCGACGGCCGAGCGCATGAACCCGTACACGACGATGTGGACCGGCACCACCGACGGCGACGGCCCGCGCGCCTTCCACCTGGTGCTGCTGGACGCGGGCCGCACCGACGTCCTCGCCGACGCCACCGGCCGGCAGGCCCTGCGCTGCATCCGCTGCTCGGCCTGTCTCCATGTCTGCCCGGTGTACGAGCGGGCCGGCGGCCACGCCTACGGCTCCGTCTACCCGGGGCCGATCGGCGCGATTCTCACGCCCCAACTGCGCGGCACCGCGAGTGAGATCGACGCCTCGCTGCCGTACGCCTCCACCCTCTGCGGGGCCTGCTACGAGGTGTGCCCGGTCGCCATCGACATCCCCGAGGTCCTGGTGCGTCTGCGCGAGCGGGTCGCCGAGGCGGGCGGACCCGGACACCGCCTGGAACGCGCGGCGATGAAGGCGGCGGCCTGGGCCCTCGACCATCCGAAGCTCCTCGCCGCCGGCGAACGCCTCGCCTCCCGCACCCGCGCCCTGCACCCGAAGAACCCGCCGGGTGCGGGGGCGTGGACGGAGAGCCGCGACCTGCCCGAGCTGCCGGCGGAGCCGTTCCGCGACTGGTGGAGGAAGAACCGCGCATGAGCACCGAGAACACCTCCCCCGCCGGGCCCGTCACCGGATCGCGGGAGCGGATCCTGGGCCGGATCCGGGCCGCCGTCGCCGGTGCGCCCGAGGCGCCCGAGCCGGAGCGGAACTATCTGCGGCAGCACGCGCCCGACGATCCGGCGGCGCTCGTCGACCTGCTGCACGCGAACCTGGCGGACTACCGGGCCGTCGTCCACCGCACGGACGCCGCAGGCCTGGCGGGGCTCGTCGCCCGGCTGCTCGCCGGACACGGGGCCCGCGGTGTCGCCGTACCGCCGGGGCTGCCGGAGGAGTGGCTGTCCGCGCTGCCCGAGGGCATCGAACTCCGGCCGGACGAAGGCGATCTGACGTCCTACCAGCTCGATGCGACGGACGCCGTCGTCACGGGCTGCGCGGTGGCCGTCGCCGAGACCGGCACGCTCGTCCTCGACGCCGGCCCGGCCCAGGGGCGCCGCGCACTCACCCTCGTACCCGATCTGCACGTCTGTGTCGTACGGGTGCCGGACCAGGTGGTGGCGTCGGTGCCGCTGGCGCTGCCGCGGCTCGACCCGCGGCGGCCGCTGACCTGGATCTCGGGTCCGTCGGCGACCAGCGACATCGAGCTGGACCGGGTGGAGGGCGTGCACGGGCCGCGCCGGCTCGAGGTCGTCCTCCTCTCCGAGTGAGCCGCGGACAGGGCGGACCGGGCCGCCCTAGCGGAACGCGGGGAGGTTGCGGGCGACCCAGTCGGCGAACGGGGCGGCAGGCCGTCCGAGGACGGTCTCGATGTCCGGGCTGACCCGCTGCTCCGCCGGGAGCGGGACGCCGAGGACATCCAGGGTGCCGGTGACGACCTCCTCGGGCATGAAGGTCGCCAGATGCGCGTGGGCGTCCGCGCGGGAGAGCTCGACGAACTGGACCTCCTCCCCCAGCGCCTCGGCGAGGACCGCCGCTTGGCGGCGCGGGCTGATCGGCTCGGGGCCGGTCAGTTCGTAGGTGCGGCCCGCGTGCCCGGCTTCGGTGAGCGCCGCCGCGGCGACGGCGGCGATGTCCGCCGGGTCGACGACGGGCAGGGCCACGTCCCCGAACGGGGCGAGGACCGTGCGCCGGGTGCGGACGGACTCGGCCCAGGCGAAGGCGTTGGAGGCGAAGCCGCCGGGGCGCAGGACGGTGAACTCCCGCCCCGATTCCCCGACGGCCGTCTCGAACTCCCGCAGCCGGGCGTGCGAGACGGCGTCCGGACGGGTGGCACTGACCTGCGAGGAGACGAGGACGACGCGCTCGACTCCGGCGGCCTTGGCCGCGTCGAGGAGCGCGCTCGGGTGCTCGCCGTGGCTGTTGAGTTCGCCGCCGAGCAGTAGGAACAGGGCGCGGGACCCGTCGAGGGCGGGGCGCAGGCTGTCGGCCGAGCCGAGGTCGGCGCGGGCCCGGCGGACGCCGGGCGCCGCCGGGGCGGCGGCCGCGGGGGCCGCCTGCCGGGACACGGCGACGACCTCTTCCCCGGCTCCGGCGAGCAGTTCCACGAGCGTGCGTCCGACGTTTCCGGTGGCACCGGTGACGGTGATCATGTCTCCCCCTGGAGTTAGTTAGTTAGTTGACTGACTTAGGCGAGGGACAGCAGAACACAGACGACGGGCGGTTGTCTATAGTCAGTCGGGTGACTGACTCAGAGAATCGACGGACGCGGGCCTCGCAGAAGCGGCAGCGCCTGGTCGCTGCGGCCGCCCGGGTGCTCCATGAGCAGGGCGTCGAGCGCACCACCCTCGCCGACATCGCGCGCGAGGCGGAGGTGCCCGTGGGGAACGTCTACTACTACTTCAAGACCAAGGACGACCTGGTCCTGGCCGCGCTGTCCGAGCACCGCGCGTATCTGGCGGGGCTCACCGGACGCCTGGAGGAGCTGGCGAATCCGCGCGAGCGCCTGAAGGGCCTGGTCGAGGCCTGGGTGGAGCAGCGGGAGGTGGCGGCGCGGCGCGGCTGTCCGACCGGCACGCTCGCGGTCGAGCTCGACAAGCGGGCCGACGGAACGCTCGACGCGGAGGCCGGGGCGGTGATCCGGGAGCTGCTCGACTGGGCCGGGGCACAGTTCCGGGCCCTCGGCATGACGGACCCGGAGGGCCTGGCGCTCACCCTGGTCTCCGCGTACCAGGGGATGTCGCTGCTCACCAACGCCCTGCGCGAGCCGGAGGTGATGACCCGCGAGGGGGCCCGGCTGCTCGCGCGGCTCGACGCCCTGCGGGCGCCCGACGGTCAGCTCTGACCGAGTACTGAGCGTCGGGCGCCGGACGCGCGCGGCGCCGGAGGCACGCGGTTCCGGTCAGAGGTCGAGGGGCAGTCCGGTGTAGTTCTCGGCGAGTTCGGCGGCGGCGTGCCGGGAGCCGGCGATGCGGTCGAACTGGGAGAGCTGGAGCCGGGTGTCGAAGGACTCCTGGGCGGGGTCGGTGTGGAGTGTGGTGGTCATGAAGTACGAGAAGTGCTCGGCGCGCCAGACCCTGCGCAGGCAGGTGTCGGAGTAGGCGTCGAGGAGTTCGGTCGAGCCGGTCGCGTGGTGGTGGGCGAAGGCGCGGGCGAGCACGACGACGTCGGCGGCGGCGAGGTTGAGGCCCTTGGCGCCGGTGGGCGGGACGATGTGGGCGGCGTCGCCGGCCAGGAAGACCCGGCCGTGGCGCATGGGTTCGGTGACCGAGCTGCGCATGGGCAGGACGGCCTTCTGGGTGACGGGGCCGCGGGTGAGGCGCCAGCCGGGTTCGGCGCGCAGGGAGAGGCGGGCGTCGAGCTCGTCCCAGATGCGCTCGTCGGGCCAGTCGGCGGGGTCGGTGCCGTTGGGGACCTGGAGGTAGAGCCGGCTGACGGCGGGCGAGCGCATGCTGGCGAGGGCGAAGCCGCGCTCGGAGTGGGCGTAGATCAGCTCGTCGTAGACGGGCGGGGCGTCGGCGAGGATGCCGAGCCAGGAGTACGGATAGGTCCGCTCGTGGGTGCGGCGCAGGTGCTCGGGGACGGCGTGCCGGGTGACGCCGTGGTAGCCGTCGCAGCCGACGACGTAGTCGCAGTCGAGTATCCGCGTGCGGCCTTCGTGGGTGTAGTGGACGCGGGGGCGGTCGGTGTCGGCGCCCTCGACGGCGGTGACCTCGGCCTCGAAGCGGAGCGGGCCGCCGTCGGCGAGCTGGAGGGCGACGAGGTCCTTGACGACCTCGGTCTGGGCGTAGACCCAGACGCGCCGGCCGCCGGTGAGGCCGGGGAAGTCGATGCGGGTGGCGCGGCCGTCGTGGCGGAGTTCGATGCCGTCGTGCGCAATGCCCTCGGCGTCGAGGCGGTCGGCGGCGCCGGCGGTGCGCAGGGCGTCGACGGTGGCCTGTTCGAGGATGCCGGCGCGCTGCCGCTGTTCGACGTAGGCGCGGTCGCGGCTCTCCAGGACGACGCTGTCGATGCCGGAGCGGTGGAGCAGCCGGGCCAGGAGCAGGCCGGAGGGGCCGCCGCCGATGATGCCGACGGTGGTGCGCATGGAATCTCCTCGTCGCAGCAGTTGTTCGCATAGTGAAGAGACTTTCACTATGATGGGAGTCTGGTGGCGGCCCGGTGTGCCTGTCAACGGGCTGCCGCAGCCGGTCCGCGTCGTGTTCACTACGGGGACCCGAAGATCCACCACGGAGAGCCCATGCCATCGATCGACGACTCCACCGCCGGCGCATCCGCCTCCGAAACCGCCGAGGCCCCGCCCGAGGCGGTGACGCCGCTGCTGCGCGGGATCGGCGTGCTGCGGCGGCTGACCGGGGCGGGCGGGCGGATGCCGGTCGGCGAGCTGGAGCGCGCCACCGGGCTCGCCCGCTCCACGGTCGACCGGATCACCGGCACGCTGGCCCGCATGGGCTACGTACGGATCGAGGGGCGCGACGTGGTGCTCGCGCCGCCGCTGCTCGAACTCGGCAACGCCTATCTGGCCTCCGTACGGCTGCCGGGCCTCCTGGGCGGTCTCGCCGACGCGCTCGCGGACGAACTGGACGAGTCGGTGTCGCTCGCCGTGGCCGACGGCGACGGGATCCGCTTCGTGCACCAGGCGACCCGGCGCCGCGCGATGTCGGTGAGCTTCCGCATCGGCGATCTGCTGCCGGCCGAACGCACCGCGCCGGGGCTGCTGTTCGCCTCCGCGTGGGACGCGGTCCGCTGGGCGGAGTGGCGGCAGCGGCGGGCGGCCGATCCGGCCGGGCGGGGCTTTCCCGCCGCGCCGCCGAGCGGGCGTACCGGCGCCGTGGACCTCGCCGAGCGGGCCGCCGAGGCGGGCCGGCTCGGCTGGGCGCTCGACGACCAGCTGGTGGAGCCGGGCCTGGTGGCGATCGCCGTGCCCGTACGGGACGGGGACGGGCGGATCGTCTGCGCGCTCAGCACGGTCAGCCACACCAGCCGGCACGACGCGGACTCGCTGCGCGCCGCGCTCCTTCCGCGACTGCGGGACTCGGCCGGGGCGATGGAGAAGGCGCTGCGGGAGGCGCCGGCGGAGGAGCCGGCCGCGCCCAGCGGCCTGGCCGCTTGGACCTCGGAGTCCAAGCAGGAGCTGGGACGGGAGTTCGTGGAGTCGCTGGCGCGCGGGCTCACCGTCCTCACGGCGTTCGGCACGGGCCGGGCGGCGCTGCCGCTGACGGCGGTCGCGGAGGCAACGGGGCTCGCGCGGGCGACCGCGCGGCGGGCGCTGATCACCCTGGAGCACGTCGGCTGTGTGGCGGTGGAGGGGCGGGAGTTCCGGCTGACGCCGCGCGTCCTCGACCTCGGTTTCCCGCCGCTGTCGCGCACGACGCTGACCCGGATCGCGCAGCCGCACCTGGCCGATCTGGCCGAGCGGGTGCGCGAATCGACGTCCCTCGCGGTCCTGGTGGGCGACGAGGTGCAGTACACGGGCCGGGTGGAGACCAGCCGCATCATGAACGTCCACATCACCCTCGGCACCCGCTTCCCCGCGTACGCGACCTCCATGGGCCGGGTGCTGCTCGCCGATCTCCCGCCGCAGGAGCGGGCGGCGCGCCTGGCCGGGGCGGAGCCACGGGCCCTGACCCCGTACACGGTGACGGATCGCGCGGAGCTCGGCGCGCTGCTCGACGGGGTGGCGCGGGCGGGCTACGCGCTGGTCGACCAGGAGCTGGAGGAGGGGCTGCGGTCGATCGCGATGCCGGTACGGGACGGGGCCGGGCGGGCGGTCGCCGCGGTGAACGTGGCCCTGCACGCGAGCCGCCGCTCCCCCGAGGAGTGCGTGACCGAGGTGCTGCCGGAGCTGGCGGCGGCGATCGCCGGGATCGAGGCCGATCTGCACGTCACGGAGCGGTTCTGCCGCGTGCCCGCGTACTGATCCGGTGACCGTTCCCCGAGCCGTCACTCCCCGTCCGGGTCCGCCAGGACGCGCTGGGCCACGGCGAAGGCGGCGTTGGCCGCCGGGACGCCGCAGTAGACGCCGGCCTGGAGGAGGGCGGCGGCGATCTCGGCGTCGCCGAGGCCGTTGCGGCGCGCCGCGCGGAGATGCAGGGCGAGTTCCTCGTGGTGGCCGTGGGCGACGAGCGCGGTGAGGGTGACGAGGCTGCGTTCGCGGCGCGAGAGGGTGGGGTCGGTCCAGATCTCGCCCCAGGCGTAGCGGGAGATGAAGTCCTGGAAGCGGGCGGTGAGCGGGGTCTGGCGGGCCTGGGCCCGGTCGACATGGGCGTCGCCGAGGACTTCGCGGCGGGTCGCCATGCCGTTCGTTCCGTTCGGAGCGGAAGGCATGCCGAAGTGCGCCCGGAGGGCGGCGGTGACGGCCGCGGGCTGTTCGGCGGGGGCCAGGTGGGAGGCGCCGGGGAGTTCGGTGAGCGCGGCGCCGGGCACGGCGTCGGCGATCTCCCTCAGATGGGCGGGCGGCGTGGCGGGGTCCTCGCGGCCGGCGATCAGCAGGGTGGGCGCGGCGATGGCGGCGAGCCGGTCGCGCAGGTCGAAGGCGGCGAGCGCGTCGCAGCAGGCGGCGTAGGCGGCGGGGTCGGCGGCGCGGTGGTCCTCGACGAGGCGCGGCACGGTGAATCCGGGGGTGAACCAGCGGGCCTCGGCGGTGTCGGCGAGCCGGGCCAGGCCGTCGCGGCGTACGTCGGCGGCCCGGGCGAGCCAGGGCTCGGCGCCGCCGAAGTGGGCGGAGGAGCAGAGCACGGCGAGCCGGTCCAGGCGTTCGCGGTGGTGGGCGGCGAGGTGGAGGCCGACGGCGCCGCCGAGGGAGACCCCGGCGTACGAGAAGCGGTCGGCGCCCAGCGTGTCGGCGAGGTCGAGGACGAGCCGGGCCAGGTCGGCGACGGTCGCGCCGGGTCCGATGAGTCCGGCGGGCGAGCCGCCGTGGCCGGGCAGGTCCCAGCGGATCACCCGGTGAGTGGCGGCCAGTTCGGGGGCGACGGCGTCCCACAGGGCGGTGGAGGTGCCGAGCGAGGGCCCGAGGATGAGCACGGGCGCCGTGGCGGGTCCCTCGGCGATGTGGTGGAGGGTGGTCGCAGTGGTGGTCAACGTCGCTCCAGGGCGCGGTCGGTGAGGGTGCCGGCGTGGCCGGTGGCCCGGGCGGGGTCGGCGAGGGCGGCGAGTTCGGCGGGGTCGAGGCCGGTGGACTCCGCGTGTCCGGCGAGGAGTTCGGCGAGCGGACGGCCCTCGGTGCGGGTACGGGTGGCGAGTTCGGCGACGAGGGTCCGCGCGGCGGCGCGGCCGAGCCGGGGGGCGAGGGCCGTGGCGAGGCGTTCGGCGACGAGGAGCCCGCCGGTGCGGTCGAGGTTGGCGCGCATCGCGGCCGGGTCGACGCGGAGGGTCTCGACGAGGGCGGCGGCGTGGTGGGCGGCGCCGCCGACGAGCCGGAGCAGCTCGCGCAGGGGTTCCCATTCGGCGTGCCAGGCGCCCGCGGGCCGCTCGTCCTCGGCGGCCAGGCAGCCGTAGAGGCTCGCCGCGAGGTGCGGGGCGCGGCGGGCGGCGGAGGCGATCAGGGTGGCGCGGACCGGGTTGGCCTTGTGGGGCATGGCGGAGGAGCCGCCGCCGGTGCCCTCGGCGAGCTCGCCGATCTCGGTCCGCGACAGGGTGAGGACATCGGCGGCGATCTTCCCGAGCGCGCCCGCGGTGAGGGCGAGCACGCCGGCGAGGTCGGCGATCGGGGTGCGCAGGGTGTGCCAGGGCAACAGGGGTGCGGCCAGGCCGAGTTCGGCGGCGTACGCGGCGGGCAGCCCGGTCACGTCCCCGTCGGGGTGGCGGTCGGCGAGGGCGGCCAGGGTGCCGGCGGCGCCGCCGAGCTGGGCGGGCAGCCCGTCCCGTACCGCGGTGATCCGGTCGCGGGCGTCGAGGACGAGGCTGCGCCAGCCCGCGGCCTTGAGGCCGAAGGTGGTGGGGACGGCGTGCTGGGTGAGGGTGCGGCCGGGCATCGCGGTGTCGCGGTGGGCGGCGGCGAGGGCGGCGAGCGCCCGCTCGGCGCGGGCGAGGTCGTCCAGGACGAGGCCGAGGGTGCGGACGGCGACCAGCATGGCGGCGGTGTCCAGGATGTCCTGGCTGGTCGCGCCGTGGTGCACGTACGGGCCCCACTCCCCCACGCGGTCGGACAGTTCGCCGACGAGCGGGATCACCGGATTGCCGCCGGAGCGCGCCCGCAGGGCGAGCCGACGCAGCTCGTATCGGTCCGCGTCGGCGGCCGCCTCGGTGATGGCGCGCGCCGCCTCGGCGGGTACGGCCCCGGTGGCGGCCTGCGCGCGGGCGAGGGCGGCCTCGGCGTCGAGCAGGGCGCGCAGGAAGGCCCCGTCGCCGGTCGCGGCCTCGGCGGGCAGCCCTGCCCGCACGGGGTCGAGCAGCCCGCCGTCGATGGCGTGGAGCAGGTCGGCGTCCGGGTGGCCGGTCACGGGAACTCCAGGAAAACGGTCTCGCGCTCGCCCTGGAGGCGGATGTCGAAGCGGTGGGTGCGGTACGGCTCCTCGGTGGCGATCAGGGTGGCGCGGCGGTCGGCGGGGAGCCGGTCGAGCAGCGGGTCGGGGCCGTCGGCGAGATAGGCGCGGGTGTAGAGGTGGTGGAGCAGGCCGCGGGCGAACACACAGACGGCGATGTGGGGTTGGCCGGTATTGCCGGGCGGCAGGGTGTGCAGGGTGTAGTGGCCGTCGGCGTCGGTGGCGACGCGTCCGAAGCCGGTGAAGTCGGTGCCGTTGCGCCCGAGGTGGCCGCCGGTGACGGGGTCGCGGCGCAGCGAGCCGGGCGCGCCGGTGCGGGAGCCGTCGGGGGCGACCTGCCAGAACTCCAGGAGCGCGTCGGGGACGGGGGCGCCGGCGCCGTCGAGGACGCGGCCGTGGAGGGTGATGCGGTCGGGGTGCCCGGCGGGGGCGACGCGCTCTCCGTCGGGGAACGGCAGGGCGTAGCCGTAGAACGGGCCGACCGTGTGGGACGGCGTGGGCAGCGGCCGGGCGGCGGGTTCGGCGGTGCTCATCGGCCTTCCTCCATCCAGGTGGCGGCGGGTCCGTCGAGGACGATGTCCCAGGCGTAGCCGAGGGAGAACTCGGGGACGGACAGGCCGTGTTCGTAGCGGGCGACAAGCCGGTCGCGGGCCGCCGGGTCGGTGACCGAGCGGATGATGGGGTCGTGGGCGAGCAGCGGGTCGCCGGGGAAGTACATCTGGGTGACGAGGCGCTGGGTGAACGCCGTGCCGAACACCGAGAAGTGGATGTGGGCGGGGCGCCAGGCGTTGGTGTGGTTGCGCCAGGGGTAGGCGCCGGGCTTGATGGTGGTGAAGGTGTAGCGGCCCTGACTGTCCGTCAGGGTGCGGCCCACGCCGGTGAAGTGGGGGTCGAGCGGGGCCGGGTGGCGGTCGCGGTGGTGGGCGTAGCGGCCGGAGGCGTTGGCCTGCCAGAGCTCGATCAGCTGGCCGCGCACGGGCCGGCCCTCCCGGTCGAGGAGCCGGCCGGTGACGGTGATCCGCTCGCCCAGGGGCTCGCCGGCGTGCATCCGGGTGAGGTCGTTGTCGTGCTCGGTGACGTCGGTGGGTCCGAAGACCGGCCCGGCGAGCTCGACGGCCTCCGGGTCGCCGCCCGCGTCGACGGCGACGAGCGGCTGCCGGGGGTGGCGGAGCAGCGAGCTGCGGTACGGGGCGTAGTCGCGCGGCGGGTGGTGGCGGGGCGGGGCACCCGCGGCGAGCGCCGCGTCGTAGGTGCTCTGGAGGGCCGCGATCTCGCGGTCGATGCGGTGCTGGGTGAGCTCGTCGTCCATGCGGAGGGTTCTTTCCTCTCGGAGCGGAAAGGCGGGCGGGCAGGCGGGGCGCCCGGGTCAGACCTGGACGCGGGCCCCGGGGTCCGGGGCGCGGTCCGCCGCCGGTGGGATCGGCTGCCCGTCCGGGCCGAGGACCGGGGCGGCCGTCAGGGCCGCGACCTGCTCGGGGGTCACGTCCGGTGCGGTCTCGACGAGGACGAGGCCGTCCGGTGTCACGTCGAGCACGGCGAGGTCGGTGATGACGCGGTCGACGCAGGCGCGGCCGGTCAGGGGCAGGTCGCACTCGGCGACGATCTTGGGGGTGCCGTCCTTGGCGGTGTGGGTGAGGACGACGATGACGGTCCGGGCGCCGTGGACGAGGTCCATGGCGCCGCCGATGCCGGTGACGAGGCGCCCGGGCACGGCCCAGTTGGCGAGGTCGCCGCGGGCGGAGACCTGCATGCCGCCGAGGACGGCGACGTCGACATGGCCGCCGCGGATCATGCCGAAGGAGAGCGCGGAGTCGAAGTACGCGGCGCCGGGCAGGACGGTGACGGTCTCCTTGCCGGCGTTGATGAGGTCGGGGTCGACCTCGTCCTCGGTCGGGTAGGGGCCGGTGCCGAGGATGCCGTTCTCCGAGTGGAGGACGACCTCGACGCCGGGCGGCAGGTGCTCGGGGATGAGCGTGGGCAGGCCGATGCCGAGGTTCACGTACTGCCCGTCGCGCAGTTCGCGGGCGGCGCGGGCGGCCATCTCTTCGCGGGTCCAGCTCATCGGGTGGTCCTCCGTGTCGGAGAGGCGGAAATCGTGCGCCGTTCGATGCCCTTGTCCGCGGCCTGTTCGGGGGTGAGCGCGACGACGCGCTGGACGAAGACGCCGGGCAGGTGCACCTCGTCGGGGCCGAGGACGCCGGGTTCGACGAGTTCCTCGACCTCGGCGACGGTGACGAGGCCGGCCATGGCGGCGAGGGGGTTGAAGTTGCGGGCGGCGGCGTGGAAGACGAGGTTGCCGTGCCGGTCGCCGCGGGCGGCGCGGACCAGGGCGTAGTCGGTGCGGATGGCGCGTTCCATGACGTGCGGGACGCCGTCGAAATCGCGTACCTCCTTGGGCGGCGAGGCGAGTGCGACGCCGCCGTTCCCGTCGTACCGCCAGGGCAGTCCCCCGTCGGCGACCTGGGTGCCGACGCCGGCCGGGGTGTAGAAGGCGGGGATGCCGCAGCCGCCGGCGCGCAGCCGCTCGGCGAGGGTGCCCTGCGGGATGAGTTCGACCTCCAGCTCCCCGGCCAGGTACTGGCGGGCGAACTCCTTGTTGGCGCCGATGTACGAGCCGGTGACGCGGGCGATCCGGCCGGCGGCGAGCAGCACGGCGAGCCCGCTGTCCAGGGCGCCGCAGTTGTTGGAGACGACCCCCAGTCCCCCGACGCCGCGGGCGTGGAGCGCCTGGATGAGGGTGGTGGGTACGCCGCTGAGGCCGAAGCCGCCGACGGCGAGCGTCGCTCCGTCGGGAACGTCGGCCACCGCCTCGGCGGCGCTGGTGACCACTTTGTCCATGGGAAGCCTCTCGTCCGCACCGATGTCCGCGTCGGCCCTGCAGGAGTCGGTGCGAGAGTGAGCCGGTAAAATTAGTCAGTGCACTGAGCATCTGGCCGACCGGGCCATGCTGGCAGCCCTGTGCGCCACCGTCAACGGGTTGCGGGCGAACTGGTCCCGGCCGGGGTGAGGGCGACGGGTATCGTTCCGTGCACCGACGAAGCGGCAGGCACGGCTGAAGGAGCGCACGATGGGCGCGGTGGATCTGACCACGCATCCCGGACACCTGGCCCGGCGACTCCAGCAGGCCCACCACCTGCTGTGGACGACGGTGGTCTCGGAGGAGATCACCTCGCCGCAGTTCGGCGTCCTCAACGCCCTGGTCGCCGAGCCCGGCCTCGATCAGCGGACGGTGGGCGAGCGGGTGGGCCTGGACCGGTCGACGATCGCCGAGGTGGTGAGCCGGCTGATCCGGCGCGGTCTGCTCGACAAGGTGCGCGACCCCGAGGACGGGCGCCGCTTCCTGCTCCGCCTCACCGATGAGGGGACCCGCACCCACCGCCGCCTGACCGTGCGGACGGCCCGGATGAACCAGATCTTCCTGGCGCCCCTCTCCCCCGAGGAGCAGACCCAGTTCCTCTCGCTCCTGCGGCGGGTCTCCGACGCGGCGGAGGAGCTGCGGGCGCCGGCGGAGCCGGTCGCCGCACCCTGAGACCGCCTGACCTCAGAACCCTCGGTGCACTGACGATCAGTGCACCGACCGTCGTCGGGCCCCCGCCTCCTCAGTCCGCCAGCAGCGGGTGCGCCCGGTCCAGGACCCGGTCGATGCGCTCCCAGGTGGCGGTGTCGCGCGGCACGGGCGGCAGCGTCTCACCCTCGCCCGTGCCCCACTCCCGGGCGAGCGCGACGGGATCGGCGCCGGTGGCGGCGGCCGCGGCGAGGGCGGCGGCGCCGAGGGCGACGAGTTCGGTGGCGGCGGGGACGACGACGGGGCGGCCGGAGAGCCGGCGGACGGTCTCGGTCCAGGCCCGGCCCCGTGCGCCGCCGCCGACGAGGCGCAGGGGCCGGTCCCGCACGGCCGGATCGGCGGGGTCGAGGCCGCAGGCGGTGAGCACCTCGTCGAGCGCGCGGAGCACGGTGAAGACGGCGCCCTCGTAGGCGGCGCCGAGCAGCGCGTGCGGGGTGGTGGCGTGCCGCAGACCGGTGAGAAGGCCGGTGGCGTGCGGCAGGTCGGGGGTGCGTTCGCCGTCGAGGTACGGCAGGAGGACGAGGCCGTCGCCGGGTGCGGCGTCCTCGCGGTCGAGGCCGAGGAGGCCGGCGATCCGGTCGACGGCGAGGGTGCAGTTGAGCGTGCAGCCGAGCGGCAGGTAGCCGCCGTCGGCGGCGGCGAAGCCGGACAGGCCATGGCTCGCGGGCCGGGCGCGGGTGGCGGCGAAGACCGTGCCCGAGGTGCCCAGGCTGACCACCGGGTGGTCGAGCAGGCCGCCCGTGCCGAGGCCGAGTCCGACGGCGGCGGCCATGTTGTCGCCGGTCCCGGCGGCGACGGCGACTCCGGCCGGCAGGCCGAGGGCTTCGGCGGCGGCGCGGTTGAGGGTGCCGACGCGGGTGGCGCCGGTCGGGGCGACGGCCGGGAGCAGGGCGGGGTCGAGGTCGATCAGGGCGAGGAGCTCGGGGTCGTAGGCGGCGCGCCCGGTGTCGTACCAGCAGGTTCCGGAGGCGTCGCCGGGGTCGGTGACGGCGGTGCCGGCGAGCCGTTCGGTGAGGAAGTCGTGCGGCAGCCGGACGGCCGCCGTGCGCTCGGCGACGGCGGGTTCGTGCTCGGTCAGCCACTGCCACTTGGCGGCGGTCATGGAGGCGACGGGCACGGATCCGGTGCGGGCGAGCCAGGCCGCCGGGCCGCCGAGCGCGTGGGTGAGGGCGGCGGCCTGGGGCGCGGAGCGGGTGTCGTTCCAGAGCAGCGAGGGCCGCAGCGGGCGGCCGGCCGGGTCCAGGGTGACGAGGCCGTGCTGCTGTCCGGCGACGGCGATGCCGGTCACGGCGGCGGGCGGTACGGCGGCCTGCCGGAGCCCGTCGGCGACGGCCCGGGCGAGCGCGGACCACCACTCCTCGGGGTCGGACTCGCGGGCGCCGGCCTCTCCGGTGACGGTGTGCGGGGCGCGGCCGACGGCGAGCAGCGCGCCGTCCTCGGCGGCCACGACGGCCGCCTTGGTGGACTGGGTGGAGCTGTCGACGCCGATGACCACCGGGCGCTGGCTCATGGACCACCTCTCGTTCCCCGGATGCGGGGCTCTCGTTCCCCGCAATCGGGGGTCGGCTCTGGCGCCGGGCGGCGCCCGGCGGTATTAGTTATCTCAGAAAACAAATCTCGCGGCCAGCCTCCCCGCTCACGGCCGCGCCACGAAGGAGCCGGACATGTCGCAACATCTCCTCCCCACCCCCGACGACCGCTTCACCTTCGGCCTGTGGACCGTCGGCTGGCAGGGCCGCGACCCGTTCGGCGACGCGACCCGGCCGGCGCTCGACCCGGTCGAGTCGGTCGAGCGGCTCGCGGAGCTCGGCGCGTACGGCGTGACCTTCCACGACGACGACCTGATCCCGTTCGGGACGGCGGAGGCCGAGCGCGAGGCGGCGGTGAAGCGCTTCCGGGCCGCCCTCGACCGCACGGGCCTCAAGGTGCCCATGGCCACCACCAACCTCTTCACGCACCCGGTCTTCAAGGACGGCGGGTTCACGGCGAACGACCGTGACGTGCGCCGGTTCGCCCTGCGCAAGACGATCCGGAACATCGACCTCGCCGTCGAGCTCGGCGCCTCGGTGTACGTGGCCTGGGGCGGCCGGGAGGGCGCGGAGTCGGGCGCGGCGAAGGACGTGCGCCTGGCGCTCGACCGGATGAAGGAGGCCTTCGACCTGCTCGGCCAGTACGTCACCGAGCAGGGCTACGAGCTGCGCTTCGCGATCGAGCCGAAGCCGAACGAGCCGCGCGGCGACATCCTGCTCCCGACGATCGGGCACGCGCTCGCGTTCATCGAGCGCCTGGAGCGGCCCGAGCTCGTGGGCGTCAACCCGGAGACCGGACACGAGCAGATGGCGGGCCTCAACTTCCCGCACGGCATCGCGCAGGCGCTGTGGGCGGGCAAGCTCTTCCACATCGACCTCAACGGGCAGTCCGGGATCAAGTACGACCAGGACTTCCGCTTCGGCGCCGGCGATCTGCGCCAGGCCTTCTGGCTCGTCGACCTGCTCGAGACGGCCGGTTACGGCGGTCCGCGTCACTTCGACTTCAAGCCGGTGCGCACCGACGGCTTCGACGGGGTGTGGGAGTCCGCGAAGAACTGCATGCGGAACTACCTGATCCTCAAGGAGCGCGCCGCCGCCTTCCGCGCCGACCCGGAGGTCGTCGCCGCCCTCGCCGCCTCCCGGCTCGACGAACTCGCCGCGCCGACCGCCCCGGACGGGCTCGCGGGCCTGCTCGGCGACCCCGCCGCGTACGAGGAGTTCGACGCGACGGCGGCGGCCGAGCGCTCGATGGCCTTCGAACGGCTCGACCAGCTCGCCCTGGAGCACCTGCTCGCGGTGCGCTGACGCACGGGAGAAATTCCCTTACGCACGGTCGCCGCCTGTGTCATTCTCCGACTGTCATGCCGCCGTCCGGCTGACAGCCTTCTTCGGATTCTTCGAGGGATCGGGGATGCGCCATGCGGTTCTCCACACACGCCGCCCGCTGGGGCGTCGCCCTCCTGCTCTGTCTGCCGGCCGCGGTGTCCTGCGACAATCCGGGCGACGACCAGGGCGCCGGACCCGGCGGCGGCGTGAACGGCGGCGCGGTGCCGGGTCCCGGCGGGGCCGGCACCTCCGGCGGGAGCAGCGGCGGGAACAACGGCGGAGCCAAGCCCGGACCGCTGCGGATCCCCGACTGGGGCCGGTCCGACCGGCTGCACGACGACGCGTCGGAGGAGGGCCGGTTCAACTGGGCCGCCCTGAAGCGGCGGTTCGTCGAGATGTGCGGGGACGGGACGCTGTGCGTGGACCTCGTGCGCGTCAACCGCACGGCGGACGGCCGGGAGACCGCCGGCCCGTGCGGCTACGACCACATGGAGCCCCGGTCCGGCAGGACGGTCGAGCGCCACCGCGTCGTGTACGTGGTGGGCGTGTGCGAGCCGGACCCGAACGGGACGGACGAGGGCCCCACCGGCGGACCGACGACCGACGGGCCCACCGACGGACCGACGACCGACGGACCGACGGACGGGACCACGGACGGGCCGACCGATCGGCCCACGGACGGCTCGGCCGAGGGGTCCACCGACGGGCCCACGGGAGGCTCCTCCCGCACCGCCTCGACGTCGAGCACCGGTGCCGGCACCGGCGGAAGCGCGGCCGCCCGGTGAACGAGGGCACCGGCGGTCCCGGCCGCCTCGCCACCCTGGTCGGCGCGGTCGCCGCGCCCACCAGCCTCGTCACCGCGCTGCTCTACTACTTCGGCTACTGGCACGCGTACTGGTTCTTCGCGTACTTCCGGGTGCACTCCACGCTCCTCGGCTTCAGTACGGCCGACTACCTGATGCGCAGCCTGGACGCGCTCTGGGTGCCGCTGACGGTGACGGCGACGCTCGGCGTGGCCGGCTTCTGGGGGTACGACCTGGCGCGGCGCCGGCTCGGGCCGCTCCTGGGGCCGGTGGCGCGGCGCCGCGCGACCGCGGCCCTCGCCGCGGCCGGGTTTCTGCTCACGGTCGGCGGGCTCTGGTCGACGTTCCAGGTGACCTTCCTCAGCCGTGTGCTCACCCTTGCCCCGCTCAGTCTGTCCACGGGAGTCGCCCTGCTGGCGTACGCCCGGCTCCTCGCGCGGCGGAACGCGGCGGACGCTCCGGCTGCGGAGCCGGAGGCGATACGGGAGCCGGAACCGGAGCCGGAGCAGACTCCCGCGCCCCAGGCCGAGGCGCCCGCACCCGAGCCGGCAACTGAACCCGAGGCCGTACCCGCACCCGCACCCGCACCCGCAAGCGAGCCGGAGACCCAACCCGAAGCTCGGCCCGAGCCCCGACCCGAGCCGGAGCCCGCGCCCGTTCCCGATGCCCCGCCTCCGTCCCCGCCCCGCCCCGAGTGGGCCGTGATCGCCGAGTGGGCGGTGGTGTTCACCCTGGTCATGCTGGGGATCGTCTGGGCCGCCAACGACTACGCCGCCTCCGTCGGCACCGTGCGGGCCCAGCGCTTCGTGGCCGGTCTGGAGCGCTCCCCCGCGACGGTGGTCTTCAGCGAGCACCGCCTCGGCATCGGCGGCCCCGGGGTGCGCGAGACCCGATGCGCGCAGGACAAGGGCGACAAGGCCGCGTACGCCTATCGCTACGACGGTCTCGTGCTGATCCTCCAGTCGGGGGACCAGTACGTCCTCGTGCCCACCCGCTGGACGCCGGCCGACGGGGTCGCCGTGGTGCTGCCGCGCAACGACTCGGTGCGCCTGGAGTTCGGCCCACCGCCGGGTCCGGCGCCGAAGCCGCTGCCCTCCTGCTGAGACAGCCGAGGCAGCCCAAGCGCCACAAGGCAGCAAGCGCTTTCTAAGAATCGTGCGCAAAGCATTGACGCGGCCTCATGACCCGCTTAGCTTCGTCGCGTTGCACTTCGTACGTCATATATGAGACGCGATACATGAGATCTGAGAGTGCTGCCGCCATGGCCTTCGCCGCCCCCAGCCCCATTCCGTCCCGCACCCAGTTCGTCCTGGAGGCGATCAAGCACGACATCCTCACCGGTGGTCTCAGTCCGGGCCAGGCGCTGGTGGAGACCGAACTCGCCGCCCGTTTCGGGGTGTCGAAGACCCCGGTGCGCGAGGCGCTGAAGACACTGGCCGGCAGCGGGCTCGTGGTGCTCAGCCAGTACAAGGGCGTCACGGTCCGGATGGTCGACGCGGACATGGCCCGCGAGGTCTACGACGTACGGCTGCTGCTCGAACCGGTGGCGGTGCGCCGGTCCGTGGCCGCGGGCGCCCCGCTGGACGCCGCCCGGGCAGCCCTGGAGCGGGCGGCCGTCGCCGACGATCCGGCCGAACGGTCCCTGGCCAACCGGGAGTTCCATCGCTCGCTCTATCTGCCGTGCGGGAATCCGCTGCTCGGCCGGATGCTGGACGAGGTACGGGACCAGGCCGCGCTGGTGTCCACGGTGGCGTGGGCGGCGGTGCCGTCCTGGGAGCGGGAGGCCGCGGAGCACGCGGAGATCCTGCGCCTGGCCGCGGCGGGCGACGCCGAGGGCGCCGGCCGGGCCGTGCACGCGCACATCGCGTCCTTCGTCGCCCGGGCGTTCCCCGCACCCGAACCCGCGCCCGTACCCGTACCCGTATCCGCACCCGTGGCCGTCCCCGAGGAGCAGGCATGAGCGTGGAGTTCGACGCGCTGCGCGAGGCGCTCGCCGATGTGGTGGCGATCCCCGTGACCCCGTTCACCGCCGAGGGGGAGCTGGACACCGGCGCCCATCGGGTGCTGCTGCGGCGGATGCTCGACGCGGGGGTGCGGACCCTCACGCCCAACGGCAACACGGGAGAGTTCTACGCCTTGACCCGTGAAGAGCGGTGCCGGGTCACCGAGTTGACGATGGAGGAGGCCGCGGGCCGGGCCACCGTCCTGGTCGGGGTGGGGCACGATCTGCCGACCGCGATCGAGGCCGCCCGGCACGCGGGGGACGCCGGGGCCGCGATGCTGATGGTGCATCAGCCGGTGCACCCCTATGTCTCGGCCGCCGGCTGGGTGGACTACCACCGGACCATCGCCCGGGCCGTGCCGGAGCTCGGGATCGTGCCGTATCTGCGCAATCCGAGCCTCGGCGGCGACCGGCTCGCCGAGCTCGCGGACTCCTGCCCGAACGTGATCGGGGTGAAGTACGCCGTTCCGGACGCGGCGCGGTTCGCCGGGTTCGCCCGGGACGCGGGCCTGGACCGGTTCGTCTGGGTGGCGGGCCTGGCGGAGCCGTACGCCCCGGCGTACTTCGCGGGCGGCGCCACCGGTTTCACCTCGGGTCTGGTCAACATCGCCCCCGCGCTGTCCCTGGAGATGCTGCGCACCCTGCGCGCGGGCGACTATCCGGCGGCCATGAAGGTGTGGGAGCGGATCCGGCGGTTCGAGGAGCTGCGAGCGGCCGACCACAGCGCCGACAACGTCACCGTGGTGAAGGAGGCCCTGGCCTCGCTGGGACTGTGCCGGCGCGACATCCGGCCGCCGAGCCGTGAACTCCCCGAGGCGGCCCGGGCCGAGGTCGCCGCGATAGCCGCCGGGTGGCCGGTGTGAGCGCCGGGATGAGCGGCGGCGAGGGCCGCCGCCCCGAGGAGCTGCGCAGCCACCAGTGGTACGGCACGGACGGGCTGCGCTCGTTCAGCCACCGGGCCCGCACCCGGCAGCTCGGCTATCTGCCCGAGGAGCACCTGGGCAAGCCGGTCATCGCCGTGCTGAACACCTGGTCCGACATCAACCCCTGCCATGTGCATCTGCGCGACCGGGCGCAGGCGGTGAAGCGGGGGGTGTGGCAGGCGGGCGGATTCCCGCTGGAGTTCCCGGTGTCGACGCTGTCGGAGACCTTCCAGAAGCCGACGCCGATGCTCTACCGCAATCTTCTCGCCCTGGAGACCGAGGAGTTGCTGCGCTCCTACCCGGTGGACGGCGCGGTCCTGATGGGCGGCTGCGACAAGTCGACGCCGGCGCTGCTGATGGGCGCGGCCTCGGTGGACCTGCCGACGGTGTTCGTGCCGGCCGGGCCGATGCTGCCGGGGCACTGGCGGGGCGAGACGCTCGGTTCGGGCACCGACATGTGGAAGTACTGGGACGAGAAGCGGGCCGGGCGGCTCGGCGAGTGCGAGCTCGCGGAGCTGGAGAGCGGCCTGGCCCGCTCCCCCGGGCACTGCATGACGATGGGCACGGCGTCGACGCTGACCGCCGCGGCGGAGACCCTGGGCGTGACGGTGCCGGGTGCCTCGTCGATCCCGGCGGTGGACTCGGGGCACGACCGGATGGCGGCGGCCTCCGGGCTGCGGATCGTGGAGCTGGTACGGGAGGACCTGCGGCTCTCGCGGATCCTGACCCGGGAGGCGTACGAGGACGCGGTCGCCGCGGTGCTCGCGCTCGGCGGTTCGACCAACGCGGTGATCCATCTGATCGCGATGGCGGGGCGGTCCGGGGTGCGGCTGACGCTCGACGACTTCGACCGGATCGCCCGGACGGTGCCGGTGCTCGCGAATCTGCGTCCGGGCGGGCGGTTCCTCATGGAGGACTTCCACTTCGCCGGCGGGATGCCGGGCTTCCTGTCCCGGCTGACGGACGTGTTGCACCTGGACCGGCCCACGGTGTCCCATGCGACGCTGCGCGAGCAGCTGGCGGGTGCCCTTGTGCACGACGAGGAGGTCATCCGGCCGCGGTCACGGCCGCTGGCGGACGAGGGCGGGGTGGCGGTGCTCCGCGGCAACCTCTGCCCCGACGGGGCGGTGATCAAGCACATCGCGGCCGAGCCGCGGCTGCTCAAGCACACGGGTCCCGCCGTGGTCTTCGAGGACTACCGCACGATGCAGCGGACGATCGACGACCCCGCCCTCGGGATCACCGCCGACCACGTCCTGGTGCTGCGCGGCTCCGGGCCCAAGGGCGGTCCGGGGATGCCGGAGTACGGGATGCTGCCGATCCCCGCGTATCTCCTCGCACAGGGGGTGCGGGACATGGTGCGGATCTCCGACGCCCGGATGAGCGGGACGAGTTACGGCGCGTGCGTGCTGCACGTGGCGCCCGAATCGTACGTCGGCGGGCCGCTCGCCCTGGTCCGCACCGGGGACTCGATCACCCTCGACGTCGAGGCGCGCACGCTCCATCTGGACGTCGATGACGAGGAGTTGGCCCGTCGGAGGGCCGACTGGACACCGCCGCCCGCCCGTTACGAGCGCGGCTACGGCGCGCTGTACACCGAGCAGATCACGCAGGCGGACACCGGCTGCGACTTCGCCTTCCTCTCCCGTCCGGGGACCACCCCCGATCCGTACGCGGGCTGAGCACCCCGCACCGCCCCCGTCACTCTCCCTCACTCCCCCGCACGGCGCGTCGTGCCGCACGGCGATGCCGCATGCCCCCGAACCCGTCCCGAACCCGTCCCGAACCCGTCTTCCCCAGAACGGAGCAGCCGTCATGGCCGCAGCTGTGACCCCACCGCCCCGGGCCGTCCGCCCGCCCGGGCGCCGCCGCACGGGAGGGCCCCCGCGCCGCCTCCCGTATCTGCTGATCGCGCCCGCCGGCCTGCTGATGCTCGGCTTCATCGCGTATCCCGTGCTCAGCGTCTTCTACTACAGCCTCCAGGACTACAACCCCACCAAGCCGTGGCGGAACGGCTTCGCGGGGCTGGGGAACTTCACGGAGCTGTTCACGGAGGACCCGCAGTTCTGGGGAACGCTCGGCTTCAGCCTCAAGTGGGTCGCGGTCGAGGTGACGCTCCAGCTGCTCTTCGGGCTCGCCCTGGCACTGATCGTCAACCAGACCTTCGTGGGCCGGGCGGTCGGACGGGCGCTCGTCTTCTCGCCGTGGGCGGTGTCCGGGGTGCTGACCTCGGCGATCTGGGTGCTGCTCTACAACTCGCAGACGGGCCTGACCCGTTATCTCGCGGACGCGGGCATCGGCTCGTACGGCACGTCCTGGCTCTCCGACACCGCGACCGTGTTCCCCGCGGCGATCGTCGCCGATCTGTGGCGCGGGGTCCCCTTCTTCGCGATCCTCATCCTGGCCGATCTGCAGTCCATTCCGAAGGACCTGTACGAGGCGGCGGAGGTCGACGGCGCGGGCCGGGTGCGGCAGTTCCTGCACATCACGCTCCCCCATCTGCGGGACGCGATCGTGCTGTCCACGCTGCTCCGCGCGGTGTGGGAGTTCAACAACGTCGACCTGCTCTACACCCTGACCGGCGGCGGGCCCGCCGGCGAGACCACCACGCTGCCGCTGTACATCGCGCGGACCAGCGTCGACGCCCATGACTTCGGGTACGCGTCCGCGCTGACGACGGTGGCGTTCGTGGTCCTTCTCTTCTGCTCGACGGTGTATCTGCGCCTGAGCAGGTTCGGAGGCGAGAACCGATGACCGTCCTCGACAGGATCGAGGTCCGGGCGGACGACGACGCGGCGGCCGGGCCCGGCGCCCGCCGGAAGCGCCGCCGCGCGTGGGACGAGGTGCCGCGCTGGCAGATCTACCTTCCGCTCGGCGCGTATCTGCTCTTCACCCTCGTCCCGTTCTACTGGATCCTGCTGTTCGCGGTCCGCCCGGCCGGTTCGACCTCGCTCGTGCCGTGGCCGATGACCGGCGAGCACTTCGCCAAGGTGTGGAGCGAGCGCGGCTTCGCCACCTACTTCCAGAACAGCCTGCTGATCGGTCTGGCC
Organism: Streptomyces sp. SKN60; assembly: GCF_026236535.1. Taxonomy (GTDB): domain Bacteria; phylum Actinomycetota; class Actinomycetes; order Streptomycetales; family Streptomycetaceae; genus Streptomyces. The sequence goes on from NZ_JAHTMW010000011.1 coordinate 194,924, forward strand.
ACCCTGGTGACCACCACGGTCGTGGCCCTGGCCGGCGGCTACGCCCTGGCGCGCTTCGAGTTCCGCTTCAAGAAGGGCTTCATGCTGGCCCTGCTGTGCTCGCAGTTCGTGCCGGGGGCGCTGCTGCTCGTCCCGCTGTTCCAGATCTTCGCGGGCCTGCGGATGATCAACTCGCTGGGCAGCGTCATCATCGCGGAGACCGTCTTCCAGCTGCCGCTGTCGATGATCCTCATCAGCGGCTTCATCAGGAACGTGCCGTACTCCCTGGAGGAGGCGGCCTGGGTGGACGGCTGCAATCGCTTCGCCGCCTTCCGGATCGTGGTGCTTCCGCTGCTGCGGCCCGGGCTCGTCGCCGTCGGCTCCTTCGCCTTCGTGCACGCCTGGAACCACTTCCTCTTCGCCCTGATGTTCCTCAACAGCCAGGAGAAGCAGACGATCCCGGTCGGCCTCAACACCCTCATGGGCGCGGACAGCGTCGACCTCGGGGCGCTGGCGGCGGGCGGGGTGATCGCGGCCGTGCCCGTGGTGATCGTGTTCGCGTTCATCCAGAAGTGGCTGGTCACCGGCTTCAGCGCGGGGGCGGTGAAGGGATGAGCCCGCAGCACGAGCCTGTTCCCGTGGTGCTCGCCGGGGCCCGCGGCCACGGGCACTGGCACCTGGCGAACCTCCGCCGTCTCGAGGCCTCCGGTCCGGTCCGGCTCGCCGGGGTCTGCGAGCTCACCCCGCTCGACAGCGCCGAGCTGGAGGGGTTCGGCACGGTCGTCCAGGGCGCTGACCTGGACGCGCTGCTCGCCGCGACGGGGGCGCGGATCGCGATCGTGTGCACCCCGATCGCCACCCATGCCGAGCTCGCCCTCGTCGCCGCACGGCGTGGGGTGCAGCTGCTCCTGGAGAAGCCGCCCGCCCCTTCGTACGCGGAGTTCCGCCGCCTGGCGGACGGTGTCGCGGCGGCCGGCGTGGCCTGCCAGATCGGGTTCCAGTCACTGGGCTCGCACGCCGTGCCGGCCATCCGCGAGCTGGTCGCGGACGGGGCGATCGGGGAGCTGCTCGGGGTAGGCGGGGCCGGGGCGTGGGTGCGGGACGAGGCCTACTTCCGGCGGGTGCCGTGGGCGGGCCGGCGGCGGCTCGACGGCGTGGACGTCGTGGACGGGGCGCTGACCAACCCGCTCGCCCATGCCGTCGCCACCGCCCTCGCGCTGGCGGGCGCCCCGCGCGCCGAGGACGTCGACCGCATCGAGACCGAACTGCTGCGCGCGCACGCCATCGAGTCCGACGACACCTCCGCCGTACGGATCCTCACGACGGCCGGTCGGCAGGTGACGGTCGCGGCGACGCTGTGCGCGGAGCGGGCGGCCGAGCCGTATGTGATGGTGCACGGCAGCCGGGGGCGGATCACCTTCTGGTACAAGCAGGACCGGGTGCTGCTGCAGCGGGCCGGGCACGGGCCGGTGGAGACCGTGCACGGACGCACCGACCTCCTGGAGAACCTGGTCGCGCATGTGACGGACGGAGCGCCGCTGCTTGTGCCCCCGGACGCGACGGGCGCCTTCATGCGGGTGGTGGAGGCGGTGCGGTGCGCGCCCGACCCGGTGGAGCTGCCGGAGGAGTTCCGGCGGACGGTACGGGGCGAGGGCGGGCCGCGCCGGACGGTGCCCGGGATCGACGCGCTGGTCGACCGGAGCGCCGAGACGCTGAGCCTGTACTCCGAACTCGGCGCCCCCTGGGCGCGGCGGGCCGGGGCGGTGGTCCGGTGAGCGGCGCCGAGGGCATCCTCGAACTGCGCTGCGCCGGGCGGCCGGTGGCCGCGTACACGACGCGGCCGGAGCTCTCCGCGCGCCATTCCCCGCGGCCGTATCTGCATCCGGTGACGACACCGGCCGGGGTGCCGGTCAGCGCGTTCGCGCCGGACGATCATCGGCACCATCTGGGGGTGGGGGTCGCCGTGCCGGACGTGGCGGGGCACAACTTCTGGGGCGGTCGGACCTTCGTCCGCGGCCGGGGGCCGACGGAGCTCGACAACCACGGCGTCCAGCGGCACGAGGGGTTCGCCCGCCTCGGTCCCGACGGCTTCACGGAGGCGCTGAGCTGGACCGCCGGGGACGGCCGCGTTCTTCTCCGAGAGGAGAGAATCCTGCGGGTCCGCGAGCTCGGCGGGGCGGCGTGGGCGCTCGACCTGTCCTTCGCGCTCACCGACGCCACGGGTGCCGGGGTGTCGATCGGCAGCCCGGCGACCAATGGGCGGCCGGGTGCCGCGTACGGAGGCTTCTTCTGGCGCGCGCCGAAGGAAGCCGGGCCGCCGGTGGTGTTCGGCGCGGCCGGGGACGGCGAGGCCGCCGTGCACGGGGTGTGCGGCGACTGGGTCGCGCTGGCCGGGGACGGCTGGACGCTGGTGTTCGCCGGGGCGGACGAGGAGACCCGGCGCGATCCGTGGTTCGTGCGCGCCGCCGAGTACCCGGGCGTCGGTTCCTCCCTCGCCCACGAGCGGCGGCTCCTGCTGCCAGCCGGGGGCACGGTGGTACGGCGGGTGGTCACCGTGGTGGCCGACGGGCGGCTCGACCGGGCGGCCGCCGAGGCCCTCGCGCACCGGGGGGTGACGCCATGACCGCCCCGTACACGGACACCGACGGCCGGACCGGGGACCTCGGCGACGGCACCTACCGCAATCCGGTCCTCGCCGCAGACTGGTCCGATCCGGACGTGGTGCGGGTCGGTGACGACTTCTATCTGACCGCGTCCAGCTTCGGACGGGCCCCCGGACTGCCGCTGCTCCACTCGCGCGACCTCGTGAACTGGGCGCTGGTCGGGCACGCGCTCGACCGGCTGCGGCCGGAGGCGGCGTTCGCCGTCCCCCGGCACGACGCCGGGGTGTGGGCGCCGTCGCTGCGGCACCACGACGGCCGGTTCTGGATCTTCTGGGGCGACCCCGACCACGGCGTCTTCCAGGTCAACTCCCGTTCCGTGCGGGGCCCGTGGAGCGAGCCGCAGCTGGTGAAGGCGGGCCGGGGGCTGATCGACGCCTGCCCGCTGTGGGACGCGGAGAGCGGCGAGGCGTATCTGGTGCACGGCTGGGCGAAGTCCCGGGCGGGCTTCAACAACCGGCTGACCGGCCACCGGATGAGCCCGGACGGCACGCGGCTGCTCGACGCGGGCACGACGCTCGTCGACGCCGACACGCTCCCCGGCTGGTTCACCCTGGAGGGGCCGAAGCTGTACCGGCACGACGGCTGGTTCTGGATCCTCGCCCCGGCGGGCGGTGTCGCCACCGGCTGGCAGGGCGCCTTCCGCGCGCGGGCGTTCACCGGCCCGTACGAGGAACGGGTCGTCCTCGCGCAGGGCGACACCCCGGTCAACGGGCCCCATCAGGGCGGCTGGGTGCGCACCGCGCGGGGCGAGGACTGGTTCCTGCACTTCCAGCAGCGGGGCGCGCACGGGCGGGTGGTCCACCTCCAGCCGATGTGCTGGGACGCGGACGGCTGGCCGGTGCTCGGCGACAACGGGGCGCCCGTCCTCGTCCACCGCAAGCCCGACCTGCCACCGCAGCCGCGGTCCGCACCCGGGCACGACGACCGTTTCCCCGGCGGCCGGTTCGGGCGGCAGTGGCAGTGGACGGCCAATCCGGCCGAGGGCTGGACGGTCCGCCACTCCGCCGACGGACTGCGGCTGACCTGCGGGCGGCACGAGCGCGTCGACGACCTGCGGGCGCTGCCGCAGCTCCTCACCCAGCGGATGCCGGCGCGGGCGTGTGTCGTGGAGGTCGAACTGGACCTGGACGGCGGTGCGGTGGCGCCCGGGGCCAGGGCGGGGCTCGTGGTCCTGGGCGACGCGTACAGCTGGATCGGGCTCGCCCGGGAGGGCGACGGCCGGGTCCGGCTCGTGCACCGGTTCGCCCCGGCCGACACCGACCGGGAGCGGGACGCGGCACCGTCCCGGGCCTCGCCCGAGGGGCGGGCCCGGCTGCGGATCGAGCTGACCGCGGACGCCCGATGCCGCTTCGCGGCCGACACGGGCGACGGCCGGGAATTCGTTCCGCTCGGACAGGAATTCGCGGCGACGCCGTGGCGGTGGGTCGGGGCGCTGCTCGGGCTGTTCGCCGCGGCGCCGCCCGGGACGGGCCACGCCGGGACGGCCCTGTTCACCGACTTCCGCATCACGCCCTGAGCCCCCTTCCCCTATCCCCGTCCCATCTCCCCCCACCCCCCAACCCCCGTACGACCCCAGAGAGAAGAGAGCCGACGATGCATGTCTTCCGTGGCGGGCGGCGCAGAGCCGCCGGTGCCCTGGCCCTGACCACCGCGCTCGCGCTGACCCTGGCCGCCTGTGGCGACGACGGCAGCGGGGCCGCCGGCGACAAGGGCGCCGAGGGCTCGGGCAAGGGCGAGATCACCTTCTGGGACAACAACGGCGGTGTGCGTACCGACGTCTGGAAGGAGATCATCGCCGACTTCGAGAAGGCGAACCCCGACATCAAGGTGAAGTACGTCGGGATCGCCGCGAAGGAGGTCCAGTCCAAGTACGACACCGCGATCCAGGGCGGCGGGCTGCCGGACGTCGGCGGCGTCGGCGCGGCGATGCTCGCCGGGATCGCCGCGCAGAACGCGCTCGAACCGCTGGACGCCCGGATCGACGCGAGCCCCCTCAAGGGAAAGCTGAACACGGGCATGGTCGACAGCGTGCGCTCGGCCGGCGGCCGGGAGAAGCTGTTCACCGTCCCCACCTCCGCCAACAACGGAGTCCTGTACTACCGCACCGATCTGTTCCAGGCCGCGGGCCTCCAGGAGCCGGCCACCTGGCCGGCGTTCTACACGGCCGCCGAGAAGCTCACCGACCAGAAGAGCAACCGCTTCGGGTACACGATCCGCGGCGGCGCCGGGTCCGTCGCCCAGGCGCTGGACGCGATGTACGGCCAGAGCGGGATCACCAGCTTCTGGAGGGGCGACACGACCACGGTCAACGACCCGGCGAACGTGGCCGCCCTGGAGAAGTACGCGGGGCTGTTCAAGAAGACCACCCCGGCCGCCGACGTCAACAACGACTTCACCAAGATGGTCGCGCAGTGGGACAGCGGCCAGATCGGCATGCTCAATCACAACCTGGGCTCCTACCAGGACCATGTGAAGGCGCTCGGCACCGGGAAGTTCCGGGGCATCCCGCTTCCGACCAAGGACGACGGCACCCGGGTGCAGGTGTCCAACCCGGTCGACGGTCTCGGACTGTTCTCGTCGAGCAAGAACAAGACGGCCGCCTGGAAGTTCATCGAGTTCGCCGCCTCCCACGAGGCCAACAGCACGTGGAACGAGTCGGCCGGCGCCATCCCGTCGAACACCGAGGCCGCCCAGGACCCCTGGATCAAGGAGTCCGAGCCGACCCGGCTCGCGGCGGAGGCGCTGTTCAGCGGCAAGACCGTCATCGTGCAGCTGCCGTACTACCTGCCGGACTGGAACACCATCTCCAAGGCCGACAACGAGCCCGCGTTCCAGAAGGTGCTGCTCGGCACGATGTCCGCGAAGGACTTCCTCGACGACCTCGCCGAGCAGCTGAACAAGGCGCAGGCCGAGTGGAAGAGCCGTACCAAGTGAGGGGCCTGACCCGGCGCCGTCTGCTCGCGGCCGGGGCGGGCCTCGCACTCGCCCCGGCCGGGGCGCGGACCGTCGCCGCCGCCGCAGCCACCGCCCAGGCCCAGGACCCGGCCGCGGCCACGCCCCCGAAGGGGACCCGTATGCGCACCCTGTACATCGCCGGTGACTCCACCGCCGCCCAGAAGTACGCCGACGCGGCGCCCGAGACCGGCTGGGGCATGGCGCTGCCGGTCTTCCTGCACAAGGACGTCTCCGTCGCCAATCACGCCGTCAACGGACGCAGCACGAAGAGCTTTCTCGCCGAGGGGCGGCTCGACGCGATCCTGCGGGCGATCCGGCCCGGGGACGTGCTGCTCGTCCAGTTCGGCCACAACGACCAGAAGACCGAGGACCCGGCGCGCGGCACGGACCCGTGGACGACGTACCAGGACAACCTCCGCGCCTTCGCGGCCGCTGCCCGGGAGCACGGGGCGCTGCCGGTGTTCGCCACCTCGGTGGAGCGGCGCCGCTTCGACGCGGCCGGCACGGCCCTGCGCACCCTCGGGCAGTACCCGGCGGCGATGCGGGCTCTCGCGGTACGGGAGGACGTCGCCCTCCTGGACGTCGAGGCGCTGTCCCTGGCCCTGTGGCAGCGGCTCGGGCCCGAGGCGACGAAGACGTACTTCAACTGGACGCCGACCGAACAGGACAACACCCACTTCAACCCGCCGGGTGCGATCGAGGTCGCCCGCCTCGTCGCGGACGAACTCGTGCGCACCCGGGTCCTCGCGCCGCACGAGACGCGCCGCCTGGACGACGAGATCCCCACCGACCGGATCACCTGGCCCCAGCCGCCCGAGATCGAGGAGAAGCAGTGAACCGTCGCAGAAGAATGTGTGTGGTGGGCGCGACCGCCCTCGTGCTCGGCCTCACCGGGCCGCTGTCCGCGGCCCAGGCCGCCCCCTCTCCGGAGCGGGCCACGCTCGGGGCCCGGGACGGCTGGGCCTCCGAGGGCACGGGGACCACCGGCGGCTCCGCCGCCACCGCCTCCCGGGTGTTCACGGTGCGCACCTGGGAGGCCTTCCGGGCGGCGCTCGCCGCGCCGGGGACGGAGCCGCGGATCGTACGGGTGGTGGGCACGCTGAACGCGACCGCCGCCGGCTGCGGCGCGTTCGAGGCGCCCGGCTACGACTTCGCCGCCTATCTGGCCGCGTACGACCCGGCGGTGTGGGGGTACGAGAAGGTGGTCAGCGGCCCGCAGGAGGATCTGCGGGCGGCCTCCGCCACCGCGCAGGGCCAGGCCATCAAGGTGAAGGTGCCCGCCAACACCACGATCGTCGGCGTCGGGCGCTCCGCGGGCATCACGGGCGGCAGCCTGCAGATCACCGGTGTCGACAATGTCGTCGTCCGCAACCTCACCCTGGAGAGCCCGCTCGACTGCTTCCCGCAGTGGGACCCGACGGACGGGGCGACCGGGGCGTGGAACTCCGAGTACGACAGCATGGTGGTGTACGGCTCGACGCATGTGTGGATCGACCACAACACGTTCACCGACGGGGCCCACCCCGACTCCACGCTGCCTTCCTACTACGGGGAGGTGTACCAGCAGCACGACGGCGAACTGGACGTCGTGCGCGGCGCGGACCTGGTGACGGTGTCGTGGAACGTGTTCGCCGACCACGACAAGACGCTGATGATCGGCAACAGCGACAGCGCCGGCGCCACCGACCGGGACAAGCTGCGGGTCACCCTCCACCACAACCTGTTCCGGAACGTGATCGAGCGGGCGCCGCGCGTCCGGTTCGGGAAGGTCGACGCGTACAACAACCACTTCGTGGTGCCGGGTCCGGCCTACGCGTACTCGTTCGGCATCGGGCAGGAGTCCCGGCTGGTCGCGGAGAAGAACGCGTTCACGCTGGCCGACGGGGTGCCCGCCGGGAAGATCCTCAAGAAGTGGAAGGCCGCCCCGGTGACGGTGGCGGACAACCTGGTCAACGGCGCGCCCGTCGACCTGCTCGCCGTGCACAACGCCCAGTTCCCGGGCGAGGCGCTGACCGCCGACGCGGGCTGGACGCCCGAGCTGCGCGCCCGGGTCGACGTGCCGCGGGCCGTGCCCGCCCTCGTCGACCACCGCGCGGGCGCCGGACGCCTGGACTGAGCCCCCGGCCCTCTGTGTCGCCCCCCTCCCCCGATCTCCTCTCCCCGATCTCCCTTCCCCCGTCTCCCCTCTCCGAGCGAAGGAGCACGTCGTCATGCCCTCGCACCAGCACCGCACGGCCCCGCCCGGCCGGCGGGCCGTCCTCGCCGCCGGCGCGGCCGCCGCCCTGGCGTTCGCGCTTCCGCCGGTGCCCGCCGCCGCGAGCACCGCACGCCCCGCCGGTCCGTTCGGGCGGTTCGGCTCGCCCGCGCACCGGCTGACCCCGCGCACCCTGTACGTCCACCCGGGCGGCCTCGGCGACCATCCGACCGTCCAGGGGGCGGTGGACGCGGCCGGCGGACCCGGCTGGACGCTGGTGCTCGCCCCCGGCACGTACCGGGAGACCGTCCTCGTGAGCGCCGCCCGCACCGGCATGACCTTGGTCGGCGCGAGCGAGGACCCGAAGGACGTCGTGGTCGTGTACGACAACGCGGCGGGCACCCCGCGGCCGGACGGCACCCCGTACGGGACCAGCGGGTCCGCCACCACGACCGTGCAGGCGGACGGGTTCACGGCCCGCTGGGTGACCTTCGCCAACGACTTCCTGCGCACCGACCTGCCCGGCAATCCCGGCACCCAGGCGGTCGCGCTGAAGGCGCAGGGCGACCGCTCGGCCTTTCTGCACTGCCGCTTCCTCGGCCATCAGGACACCCTGTACGCGGACTCGATGGCGCTGAACGCGCTCGCCCGGCAGTACTTCGCGCACTGCCATGTCGAGGGCGACGTGGACTTCGTCTTCGGGCGGGCCCGGGCGGTGTTCGAACACTGCCGCTTCCGTACGCTGCTCCGCACCGATCTGCCCTCGGCGCCGTACGGCTTCGTCTTCGCCCCGTCGACGGCGCGCGGCAACCCCTACGGCTTCCTGGTCAGCCGCGGCCGGTTCGTCAGCGAGGCGCCCGACGGCTACTACAAGCTGGCGCGGCCGTGGGTGCCGGGCTCGGATCCGACGGCGTGGCCGTCCCTGGTCGTCCGGGACAGCGTCCTCGGGCCGGGGATCGACGCCGTGGCGCCGTACGCGAACATGCGCGACGCGTATCCCTGGCAGGCGCAGCGGTTCGGCGAGTACCGCAACACCGGGCCGGGCGCGGACGTCACCGTGCCGGAGAACCGGCCGCAGCTCAGCGCGGCCGAGGCCGCGTCGGCGACCCGGGCCGCGTATCTGGGCGACTGGACGCCGGTCGCCCCGTAAGCCCCCCTCCGTTCACCTCCCCCACCACCACCCCCCACCACGAGAGGACCCGCACGTCATGTCTCGTACCGCAGCACGCTCCCGGGGCACGCTCCTCGCCCTGACCGTCCTGGCCGCTTCCGTCGCCGGCCCGGTCGTCCTCGCCTCGCCCGCCCAGGCCGCCACGGTCGTGGTCTCGACGGCCACCGAGCTGGCGAGCGCCGTGAAGAACGCGGCCCCCGGCACCGTCATCCAGGTGAGGGGCGGCACCTACCGGCCCACCGCCACCCTGCAGTCCACGGCCAACGGGACCACCTCGGCGCCGATCCGTCTGGAACCGTACGGCTCGGAGTCCGTCGTCATCGACGGTTCGGGCCTGCCGGCCGGTGCGTGGATCTTCAAACTGACCGCGGACTACTGGACGGTGTCGAACCTGACGTTCCAGAACTCCCCGGACAGCGCGGTCGTCTGCACCTCCTGCACCGGCACGGTGTGGAACCGGATCACGACGCGGAACGGCGGCGACTCCGGCTTCACGCTCACCGGCGCCGACACGAACAACAACACCGTGCGCAATCTCGACTCGTACGGGCACTACGACGCGGCCAACCACGGCGAGAACGCGGACGGCCTCGCGATCAAGTTCGGGTCGGGCTCGGGAAATCTGATCACCGGGGCGCGCCTTTTCGACAACTCCGACGACGGCGTGGACCTGTGGTCCTGGTCCTCGCCGGTGACGATCGAGCACACCTGGGCCTGGGGCAACGGGCGGAACCGCTGGTCGGACTCCGCCTTCGCGGGCGACGGGAACGGCTACAAGCTGGGCGGCGACGGCGAGGTCGTCGCCCATGTGGTCAACAACTCGGCGGCCTGGTCCAACGCGGGCAACGGCTTCACCGAGAACAGCAACAAGGGCGCGATCGTGATCAACCGCACGACGGCGTACGCGAACGGCAAGTGGGGCTACTACTTCGCCACGGGCGCGGCCCGCCTCGGCAGGAACCTGGCCGTCGGCAACGGCTCGGGCCTGGTCAACAAGGGGTCCTCGGTGGTGTCGTCGGGCAACAACTGGGACTCCGGGATCGCGACCCCGGCCTTCGTCTCCACCCACCCGGCGACGGCCTACGGGGCGAGGAAGTCGGACGGTTCGCTGCCGGCGACGACCTTCCTCACGACCGGGTCGACGACGATCGGCTCGACGATGAACTGAGCGCCGATCAACCGAGCGCCGAGGCGCTGACCCCGGGGGCGCCGGCTCCCGCGTCCCACGCCCCGCGCTCCACCAGATCGAGGACGAGGGCGGCGATGTTCCACGCGTCGTCCTCGCCCCGGTGGTGCCGGCCCTCCAGCGGCAGCCCGGCGATCCGCAGGGCGCCCGCCATGCCGGGCCGCTTGCGCAGCCCGTACGCCTCGGTGAACACGGCCTTGGCGTTGGTGTGCCCCGCCTCGGCCGGCCGCCCGAACGGATAGGGCGCGCCGGCCGCCCGGCACTGCCGCTCGAACTGCTTGCGGTCGTAGTCGCCCCAGCTCGCCCAGGGGCGGGCGCGGGCGTCGTACTCGTCGGCGAGCATCCGGCACGCCTCGGCGAAACCGACCCCGCCGGCGACCTCGGCCGGGGTGAGCCCGGTCAGTTCGGTGCAGAAGCCGCTGACCTCGGACCGCTCGGGTCGCACGAGGATCCGGTGCTTCCCCACGCGCCGGCGCGCCGTCAGATCCACGACGGTGAGCCCGATCTCGATGATCTCGCTCACCGCGCCGGGCGGCGGCTGTCCGTCCCAGCAGGTGGCCTCGACGTCGACGACGTTCAGAAGGGCGGGTCCGTGTTCCATGGCGGCAGGGTAGGGACGGCGGGCGGGGCGGGTCACGCGGTTTTCCGCGGGCGGACCCCCGTTCCCCGTTCCGCTGTCATTCATCCTTTGACGACCCCCAGCGGTACGAGGCGGGCGACCAGCCTCGCCAGTCCCGCGCGTTCGGTCGCGGCGGCCACGGCGTCGACGTCCTTGTAGGCGTCGGGCGTCTCCTCGGCGAGCGCCCGCCACGAGATCGGCCGGACGGCGATGCCGTGGGACTCCAGATCCTCCTGCAGTTCCTCGCCCCGGACGCGGCGGAGCGCCTGGTGGCGGCTCCAGACCCGGCCCGCGCCGTGGGCGGAGGACCAGAAGGCCTCGTTGCCTGCGGTGCCGGCCATCACGTACGAGGCGGTCCCCATCGTGCCGGGCACGAGCACGGGCTGCCCGGCCTCCGCCAGGTCCTCCGGCAGCTCCGGATGGCCCGGCGGCAGGGCCCGGGTGGCGCCCTTGCGGTGGACGCACAGGCGGCGCCGCACACCGTCCACCTCGTGGGTCTCGATCTTCGCCATGTTGTGGGAGACGTCGTAGACAAGGTCCAGCCTCGCCCCGGCGGCGACGTCGAACGCGTGACGCGCGGCCTCGGTGAGCAGCTGCCGGTTGGCGCGCCCGTAGTTGGCGGCGGCCGCCATCGCCCCCAGGTAGGCGCGGCCCGGCGTGGAGACGGCGGGGGCGCAGGCCAGCTGCCGGTCCGGCAGGTGGATGCCGAACGAGCGCAGGGACTGGTCCATCACACGGACGTGGTCGCTGCACACCTGGTGCCCCAGGCCGCGCGAACCGCAGTGGATCATGACGCACACCTGGCCGGGACGCAGACCGAAGGCGGTGGCGGTCGACTGGTCGTACACCCGGTCCACGGCCTGCACTTCGAGGAAGTGATTGGCCGACCCCAGGCTCCCCACCTGCTGGAGCCCCCGGTCGACCGCCCGCTGACCGACCTGCGACGGATCGGCCCCCGCCAGTGTCCCGCGGTCCTCGCAGCGTTCCAGGTCGCGGGGGACGCCCCGGCCGTGCTCGACCGCGTACGCGGCCCCGGCGGCCATGAGTTCGTCCAGCTGGGGGCGTCCGGACAGCTTCCACAGCCCGCCGCGCCCCAGGCCGCGCGGCACGGTGTCTCCGAGGATGTCCATCAGGCGGCGCGTGTGGGGGGTCAGGGCGCCGCGATCGAGGTCGGCGGCGAGCAGTCGCACACCGCAGGAGATGTCGAATCCGACACCGCCGGGCGAGATCACCCCGCCGGCGTCGATGTCCGTGGCGGCCACCCCTCCGATCGGGAAGCCGTACCCCCAGTGCACATCGGGCATGGCGTACGAGGCACGCACGATGCCCGGCAGCGTCGCCACGTTCACGACCTGTTCCAGCGCCTTGTCGCCGGCCGCCTCCGGCAGGAGCTCCCGCGTCGCGAAGACGACGCCGGGAACCCGCATCGGGCCCTGCTGTGCGATGCGGAACCGTACCGGGGTCTCCTCCACCAGGGTGATGTCCATGCCCGTCGTCCCTTCCCCGTCCCCCGCCTTGCGCTAGCCCCTCTTCCGGTGGGCCGTCTTCCCGAAGCCCCTCTTCCAGTAGACGCTCGGCGTCCCGGCTTCGCGCACCGTCGAGCACGGCGGGCGCCCGGTTCCTAGACTGGAAGGCGTGGCCCGGCCCAACGAAGAGGTCGAGGCACTCCTTCAGGAGTACGCGGACCTCATCGCCATCACCGGAGGCGAGGCGTTCAAGGCGCGCGCCTACGAGAAGGCCGCCCGCGCCATCGGCGGGCACCCCGCGGACGTGTCCCGGCTCGACGCGGCGGGTCTGCGGGAGATCCCCGGCGTCGGCAGATCCATCGCCGAGAAGGTCGTCGAGTACTTCCGCACCGGCAGGGTCGAGACGATCGAGGAGCGGCGGGCGAGGATCCCGGACGGTGTGCGGCGGCTCATGGCCATCCCCACCCTCGGCCCCAAGAAGGCGCTGGCGCTCTACGGGGACCTGCGGATCTCCTCCGTGGACGAGCTGGTCGACGCGATCAAGGCGGAGCGGCTGCGCGACCTCAAGGGCTTCGGCGAGAAGACCGAGGAGAACATCCTGCACGGCATCGAGCTGATGCGGCAGGCCGGTGGGCGCGTCCTGCTGAGTGTCGCCGCGGAGACCGCCGAGGACATCGTCACGACCTTGTCCGGGATCAGCGGTTGTGAGGACTGCGCCTACGCGGGGTCGCTGCGCCGGATGAAGGAGACCGTCGGCGACCTCGACATCCTTGTCGCCGCCGCCCGGTCGGCGCCCTTCATGAACGCGCTCACCGAACTGCCGGCCACCGCGGAGGTCCTCGTGCACGGCCCCAAGAAGACCTCCGTCCGCACCGCCGAGGGCGTCCAGGTCGACCTGCGGGTGGTGCGGCCGGCCTCGTGGGGCGCCGCCCTGCAGTACTTCACCGGTTCGAAGGCGCACAACATCCACACCCGTACGCTCGCCGTCCGCGCGGGCCTGAAGCTCTCCGAGTACGGCCTGTTCGAGACGGAGAGCGGCGAACGGGTCGCCTCGCGGACCGAGGCGGAGGTGTACGAGCGACTCGGCCTGCCGTGGATCCCGCCCACCCTGCGCGAGGACCGCGGGGAGATCGAGGCCGGCCTGCGCGGCGAGCTCCCCGCAGTGGTGACGGAGGACGACATCAGGGGCGACCTGCACACCCACACCGACCTCACCGACGGCCTCGCCCCGCTGGAGGACATGGTGGCGGCGGCCGCCGCACGCGGCTACGCGTACTACGCGGTCACCGACCACGCCCCCGACATGTCCATGCAGCTCATGACCGACGACAAGATCCTCGCCCAGCGCGAGCGGGTGCGGGAGCTGGACGGCAGGCACCACCGGATGCGGCTCCTGCACGGCACCGAACTCAACATCGGGCCGGAAGGCGACGTGGACTGGCCCGACGATTTCCTCCGGGACTTCGACCTCTGCGTGGCCTCGGTGCACTCCCACTTCGGGCTCGGGCGGGACGCGATGACCCGGCGGATCGTCCGGGCCTGTGAGAACCCGTACGTCAACGTCATCGGCCATCCCACCACCCGGCTGATCGGCAGACGACCCGGGATCGACGCGGACTTCGACGAGGTGTTCGCCGTCTGCGCCCGTACCGGCACCGCCCTGGAGATCAACGCCCAGCCCGACCGCCTCGACCTCGGCGACGAGGACATCCTGCGGGCCAAGGAGTACGGGGTGAAGTTCGCCGTCGACACCGACGCCCATTCGATCCCCCAGCTCGCCCACCTCCGCTACGGCGTCGGCACGGCGCAACGTGGCCGGCTCACCGCCGACGACGTGATCAACACCTGGCCGCTGCGGCGGCTGCGAAGCTTCCTCCGCAAGGACCGAGCGGGCCGGTCGGCCTGAGCGCGCCCTCACACGTCGAGCGTCACCGAACAGGTCCAGCCGCCCGGTCCCCGGCCCATCGCCGTCTCGTGCAGCGTGACGGCCTTCGGCGCGGCGCCCGTCACCGGAAGCGTCCCGGCGTCAGCCGTCCACAGGACGCCCCGCACGCCTCCGTCCACGGGGACGAGTTCCACCTCGACCGGGACCTCGCCCGCCGTGTCCAGCCGGTACACCACCTCGTCGAGCAGAGCGACCAGGACGTCCTCGTCCCGGTCCGCCCGTACCTCCACGTCCCGCCGGTGGACCCCCACCGCCCCCGTCAGATCCAGGAACGACGCGCAGACGCCCCGTACGGCCTGTGCGAGGCATTCCTCCCGGGTGGGAGCCCATGCCTCCACCCGCAGGTCCGCCGTGTGGGGCACGCCACGGTGCCCGCTGCGGCCCACCGAAGGGTCCGGTCCCACAGGCTTCCTCCGTCCTGCCCTCGCCGTGACAGCGCCTTCGCACCCCGCATCCCCCATTCTGCCGCGGGACACGTGCGGCCGGGCGGGCCCCTTCTCGGGGCCCGCCCGGCCGGTTCGTACGCGGAGCGGGTGCTCTTCGCGGGGCGGCGGTTGTTATTCGAGCAGTTCCGCGTACGAGCCCATGGCCAGGGCGATGTCCGCCTGGGCCCAGAACCGGTGGTAGGTGAAGACGGGGGCGGCGCCGCCGGCCAGGTAGGCCTCGATCTTCGGCCAGGCCGGGTCGTTCTTGTAGAAGGAACGGATGGAGGCGAAGGTGGCGGCGGAGTTCACGGCGTCGCCGTTGGGCATGGTGCCGGTCCAGCCGCTGGGGACGTAGACCGGGTCGTCGAAGCGGTTGTAGTCGGCGCGGGTCTCCGGGACGGCGATGCCGAGCGGGTCCTGGTAGTGGGTCCACATGCCGTCGAGGAGGGCCTTGGCGACCCGCTTGGCCTCGGTGTGGCCGGACTTGGCCGCGTAGTAGGTGAGGGTCTTGGCGTAGGCGGCGGCCACGCCGACGTCGTCGGTGTAGTCGGCGACGGTGACGTGCAGGCCGGCGTTGGCGCCGGGGCTCGCCGCGTTCCAGGTGTCGGGAGCGCCCGACCACTGGAGGGTGGAGGGGACACGGTAGGTGCCGTCGGGGTTGATCGTGGTCTTGGACAGCGCCCAGGCGACCCACTTGTCGAGGACGGTCTTCGCGTCGGTGTCACCGGTCTGCTGGTAGTACTCGGCGACGCGCTCCATCGACCAGGCCTGGAAGCCGAACCACTGGTTGGACGGCGGGTCGTGGTAGACGGGCTTCTCGTCGTAGTACAGGCCGTGGAAGGTGGGGGTGCCGGCCGGCGGGGTGGCGTAGCGGCCCTGCCAGCTGTTCGTGGCGCCGCCCGCGATCGCGCCCTCGGAGGACTGCAGCCAGCGGTAGAACTCCAGCTGCCGGTCCAGGCTGGTGCCCCAGTCCGTGGCGCCGGTCGCCGACTTCGGCTTGAGCGGGGCGTAGCTGCTCAGCGCGTACGCGGCGAGCGGGTTCTGGTAGCCGCCGTGGGCGTGGCTCGAGCCGATCCGCCAGGCCCAGCCGGCGCTGGTGTCGGTGGCGCCGCCCCAGGCGTAGTACCAGGACATCAGGTAGTGCGAGCTGTCCTTGCCGCTGCCCGCGGGGCAGGTGGTCGGTCCGACGCAGTCGCCGGCCTTCTTGAAGTACTTGTCGAAGAACGAGTAGCGCAGGTAGTCGCCCATCTTGGCGGCCTTGCCGACGGTCGTGGCGACCTGGGCGCCCTTGCCCTGCTGCTTGGCCCAGACGTCGGCCCAGTAGACGGCCTGGACGGCCCGGGCGTCGGCGTCGGGGGCGTTGGTGAACTTCCACTGCTTGGCGTAGGAGGAGTCCCCGGTGAAGAGGTCCAGGTAGCCGTTCTTTCCGCCGTAGGAGAAGTTGTCGCAGGTGGGGTGGGTGACGGTCTCCCAGACGGACTCCTGCGGTCCGCGCTGGAAGGTGTTGATGTACGAGGGGCCGGTCGCCGTGGGGCCGGTGGAGCACTTCCCGGGCTCGTTGCCGTAGCCGTAGACGTTGTCGACGTCCTGGATCCAGTGCATGCCGTAGATGTCGTCGGTGCCGTAGGCGCTCTTCAGCTCACCGGCGATCGGGTCGGCTCCGGACGTCACCCCGGTGTCGAGCTTCGCCGGGTACTGGGACGGCAGGTCCCACTCGGGTGCGTAGGTGGCGGGCTTGGAGGCGCTGTAGAAGGAGTTGGTGGGCTGGTCGGCGTGGGTGGGGATCATGTACTTCTCGAGGGTGTCCCACGCGCCGTTGAACTTCGACCAGTCGCCGGTGATCTTCCCGTACATGGCCTGGAGCCAGACGAGATAGCTGTACGCCTCCGAGGTCGTCTCGTGGCCGTGGTCGGGGGCCTCGACGATCAGGGTCTCGACCGAGTGGTACGGGATGCCCTCGGGCGAGAAGTAGCCGTTGGCCGGGTTGGTGATCTTCCCGTAGAGGTCGAGGAAGCGGGCCTCGTACGCGGAGCTCGCGGCCAGCTGGGCGACGGTGACCTCGGCCTTGGTGTGGCCGGGGGCGGTCGCGGTGAAGACGGCGGTGCCGGTGCCGGTGGGCGCGGCGGTGACGGTCACCTTCTGGGCGGTGTTCCAGTTCGCCGGGGTGAAGGTGAGGGTGGCCGGGCTCGCGGTGAGGCCGGTGACGCCGGAGGTACGGGCGACGCTCACGGTGACGTTCGCGGCCGGCTGGGTGGAGAGCTTGAGGTCGAAGGTGCCGGTGGTGCCCTGGCGTACGGAGAGCTGGGCGGGGGTGGCGACGAGGGCCGCTCCGGCGGCGACGGTGATGCCGACGGGGGCGGATTCGCCGGTGGCGCCGAGGGAGTCGTAGGCCTTGGCGTAGAGGGAGTGGGTGCCGGCGGCCAGGGAAGTGGCGCCGAGGGTGAAGGGGGCGGTGGTGTCGGTGCCGAGCAGGGTCGTGTCGCTGTAGAACTCGACCTTGCTCACGGTGGCGCCGTCGGCTGCGGCCGCGGTGGCGGCGAGCGGGACCGGGTCGCCCTGGGTGTAGACCGCGCCGGGCGCGGGGCTGGTCAGGACGGCGACCGGGGGCTGGTGGGCGCCGGTGCAGGGGGTGCCGTTGACGGTGAAGGAGGTGGGCGCCGCGTTGCTGCCGGTGTACGAGAACTGGGCGCCGGTGGTGACGGCGGCCCCGGCGGCGACGGTGCCGTTCCAGGCGACGTTGGTGACGGTGATGTTCTTGCCGGACTGGCTCCAGGTGCCGTTCCAGCCGTTGCTCAGCTTCTGGTCACCGGCGTACGTGTAGCCGAGGGTCCAGCCGTCGAGGGCGGTGGTGGCGCGGTTGGTGAGGGTGAGCTCGGCGGTGAAGCCGGAGCCCCAGTCGTTGGTCTTGTAGTCGACGCTGCACTGCACGTCGGCGGCCTGGGCGGTGGGCGGTCCGACCGCGAGCAGGGCGGCGGGCAGGGCGAGTACGGCGGCCAGCGCGGTGAGCGGCCGGACCGGGCGGCGTGGGCCGCGGGGCCGGCGGGGGCGTGGTGGCATGCGGGTGGTTCTCCTCGCGGCTCGAAGGTGGGGTGGTGCGAGGGCGCGTGGTCAAGCTCTGAACCAGTGGGAGCGCTCCCACTGTGCAGATCCGGCGTGACGCCGTCAAGACGGGCGAAGAGTCGAAGGCTTGTGAACGCGCCCGCCCAGGAAATTTGGTCAACTCCTCTTTTCCTTGGCGGAAGTTGGCGCTACGGTCTGCCGGACCAGTGGGAGCGAATCCATCCCGTCGGCACCCCTTCCCGTGGTGCCCTCGCTGTGAGGACTCGCTCATGCGACATCCCCCACGCCTGACGGCGCTCCTGGCCGGAGCGGCGCTCACGGCGGCGAGCACCGCTCTCGTCGTCGCCGGTACGGCCTCGGGAGCCGCCACCGTGGCCGCCGCCTCCGCCTGCACCGTGGAGTACTCGGTCACGAACCAGTGGACCGGCGGCTTCCAGGGCTCCGTCAGCGTCACCAACAACAGCACGGCGCTCAGCAGCTGGACCCTCGGCTTCGGCTTCCCCGCAGGTCAGGCGGTCAGCCAGGGCTGGGGCGGCAAGTGGTCCCAGTCCGGGACCTCCGTGACCGTCGTGAACGAGAGCTGGAACGGGACTCTCGGCACGGGCGCGAAGGTGACGGCCGGCTTCATCGCCTCCTGGACGGGCAGCAACCCGGCCCCCACCGCCTTCACGCTCAACGGCGCGCCCTGCGACACCGGCGGAACGACGCCCACCCCCACGCCCACCCCGACGCCCACCCCCACTCCCACTCCCACCCCCACCGACCCCACGACTCCCCCGACCACACCACCCACCACGCCGCCCACCCCGGTCACCGGAGCGCCCGAACTCGGCGTCTCCGGCAACCGGTTCACCGACCAGAACGGCGCGACCCGCCGGCTCCTCGGGGTGAACCGCTCCGGCGGCGAGTTCATGTGCGTCCAGGGCTACGGCATCTGGGACGGACCCGTCGACGACGCCTCGATCGCGGCGATCGCCGACTGGAAGGCCAACACCGTCCGCATCCCGCTCAACGAGGAGTGCTGGCTCGGCCTCGACAACATCAAGCCCGAGTACCGCGGGGCGAACTACGTCTCCGCCGTCAAGGGCCTGGTCGACCGGGTGCTCGCCCACGGCCTGACCCCGGTGGTGGAACTCCACTGGACCCACGGCCAGTACACCGGGAACTCGGCCGGCTGCTCCGACGTCCACGCGTCCTGCCAGAAGCCGATGCCGGACGCCGAGTACACCCCGGCGTTCTGGACCTCGGTCGCGAACACCTTCAAGAACGACCGGCGGGTCGTCTTCGACCTGTTCAACGAGCCCTATCCGGACCGGGCGACCTCCACCGCCGCCCAGGCCTGGAGCTGCTGGCGGGACGGCGGCAGCTGCCCCGGCATCGGTTACGAGGTCGCCGGCATGCAGGACCTGGTGGACGCGGTCCGCGCGACCGGGGCGAGGAACCTCGTCCTGGTGCCCGGCATCGCGTACTCCAACGACCTGAGCCAGTGGCTCGAGCACCGCCCCACGGACCCGGCGGGCAATCTGGCCGCCGCCTGGCACGTCTACAACTTCAACACCTGCTCCACCGAGGCGTGCTGGAACGACACCCTCGCCCCCGTCGCCGCCCAAGTACCGCTGCTCGCGGGCGAGATCGGTGAGAACACCTGCGCCCACGGATTCGTCGACCGCGTCATGAAGTGGTTCGACGACCGCGGCCTGTCCTATCTGGGCTGGACCTGGAACACCTGGAACTGCGGCTCCGGGCCCGCCCTGATCACCTCGTACGACGGCACTCCCACCGCATTCGGCATCGGGCTGCGCGACCACCTGCGCACCCTGAACGGACACTGAAAGGGTCACCCACCCCCATGAGCCGCACGAAGAGCCGTACCGCCCTGTTCGCGGCGCTCGGCCTGATCGCCGCCACCGGCGCGACGGCCACCGCCCTGAGCACCGCCACCGCCGGCGCCGCCGCCGCGGGCTGCAAGGTCGACTACCAGATCGCCAGCCAGTGGAACACCGGCTTCACGGCGAACGTCGTCGTCACCAACCTCGGCGACCCGGTCAACGCCTGGACGCTGGGCTGGAGTTACGGAGGCGACCAGAAGGTCAGCCAGGGCTGGAACGCCGACATCAGCCAGTCCGGCGCCGCCGTGACCGCGAAGAACCTCTCCTACAACGGAACCCTCGCGACCAACGGTTCCACCTCCTTCGGCTTCAACGCCACGTACAGCGGCACCAACGCCGTGCCCGCGACCTTCACGCTCAACGGTGTCGCCTGTACCGGCGCGGTGCCACCCACCACACCCCCCACCACCCCGCCGACGACGCCTCCGCCGGCCGGCACCAAGGCCGACAACCCGTACGTCGGCGCCCGGGTGTACGTGAACCCGGAGTGGTCCGCCAACGCGGCGGCGGAGCCGGGCGGCACCCGGGTGTCCAACCAGCCCACCGGCATATGGGTGGACCGGATCGCCGCCATCAACGGCGCGAACGGCGGCATGGGCGTGCGCGCGCACCTCGACGAGGCGCTGCGGCAGAAGGGCGACGGCGAGATGGTCGTCCAGTTCGTCATCTACAACCTGCCCGGCCGGGACTGTGCGGCCCTCGCCTCCAACGGCGAGCTCGGCCCGACGGAGATCGACAAGTACAAGACCCAGTACATAGACCCGATCGCGGCCATCTTCGCCGACCCGAAGTACGCCGGCCTGCGGATCGTCACCACGGTCGAACTCGACTCGCTGCCCAACCTCGTCACCAATGTGAGCGGACGCCCGACGGCGACCCCGAACTGCGACGTGATGAAG
The DNA here is from genome assembly GCF_026236535.1 of Streptomyces sp. SKN60. GTDB lineage: Bacteria > Actinomycetota > Actinomycetes > Streptomycetales > Streptomycetaceae > Streptomyces. The sequence goes on from NZ_JAHTMW010000011.1 coordinate 215,375, forward strand.
TCCAACGGCAACTACATCAAGGGCGTCGGCTACGCCCTCAGCAAGCTGGGCGCGATCCCCAACGTCTACAACTACCTGGACGCCGGCCACCACGGCTGGCTCGGCTGGGACGACAACTTCGGGCCCTCCGCCGACCTGTTCAAGACGGCGGCGACCGCCGAGGGCTCGACCCTCGCCAACGTGACCGGCTTCATCGTCAACACCGCCAACTACAGCGCCCTCAAGGAGGACCACTTCACGATCAACGACTCGGTGAACGGCGTCACGGTGCGCCAGTCCAAGTGGGTCGACTGGAACCGCTACACCGACGAGCTGTCGTACGCCCAGGCGATGCGCGACAAGCTGGTCTCCATCGGCTTCGACTCGAAGATCGGCATGCTGATCGACACCTCCCGCAACGGCTGGGGCGGCACCGCCCGGCCCACCGCCCCGGGCGCGAAGACCGACGTCAACACCTATGTCGACGGCGGCCGTTACGACCGGCGCATCAACCCCGGCAACTGGTGCAACCAGGCGGGAGCGGGCCTCGGTGAACGTCCGAAGGCGGCCCCGGAGCCGGGTGTCGACGCGTACGTCTGGATGAAGCCCCCGGGCGAGTCCGACGGGGCGAGCTCCGAGATCCCGAACGACGAGGGCAAGGGCTTCGACCGCATGTGCGACCCGACGTACACCGGCAACCCCCGGAACAACAACAACATGTCGGGCGCCCTGCCGAACGCGCCGCTGTCCGGGAAGTGGTTCTCGGCCCAGTTCCAGGAGCTCATGAAGAACGCCTACCCGGCGCTGTGACGCACTGACCGCCGGCCACGGAGGGGGCGCGGGACGTCGTCCGCGTCCCCTTCGTGGTACGTTTCGCGTCGCCGTGCGTTACTGCGATGTCCAGGAGGTGAGTTCGATCAACACGATGACAGGTCGGGCCTCCCTCCCCCGCATGGCCTAGGGAGCCCGCAGAAGGCATCCCGAAAGGCGTGAAACGCTATGCGCTTCAGCTCCTCCCTCTCTTCTCTCTCCTTCACCTCCGAGACGTCGTCCGACGGCGTCCGCGAACAGCTCTTCACCCTCGACGGGATTCCCGGCGTCCTGTGGACGCCGGACGGCGCCGTCGGTACGCGTCCGCTCGTCCTGATGGGACACGGTGGCGGTCAGCACAAGAAGCACCCCGACATCCTGGACCGGGCGCACCGCTTCGTGAGCGAGCTCGGCTTCGCCGTCGTGGCGGTCGACATGCCCGCGCACGGCGACCGCCCGAAGGTCGAGGAGTACGACCGGCTGGCGGCCGAGAACCAGGCCCGGATCGCGGCCGGGGCCGAACTGGCGCCGCTCGTGGCCGAGTTCCAGGCGCTCGTCGCACGGCAGACCGTGCCCGAGTGGCGGGCGGTCCTGGACGCGGTCCAGCGCCTTGAGCACGTCGGCCCCGGACCGGTCGGCTACTGGGGCGTCTGTCTGGGCTGCGGCCTCGGCGTCCCGTTCGTGGCCGCCGAGCCCCGGGTCCGCGCGGCCGTGCTGGGCCTGGGCGGGGCGCTCGCCTCGGCCGAGGCCGCGGCGCGGATCACCGTCCCGGTGGAGTTCCTGGTCCAGTGGGACGACGAGCGGGTCCCGCGGGCCGACGGCCTGGCGCTGTTCGACGCCCTGGGCTCGGCGGAGAAGTCCCTGCACGCCAACCCCGGCCTGCACGGCGAGATCCCGGCGTACGAGCTGGACAGCGCGCTGAGGTTCTTCGCCCGCCACCTCGGCTGACGGCTGCCGTATTGCGGGCGTCCGGCTCACGAGGACGCCCGCACCACCAGCTCCGTCGGCAGCACCTGACGGGCGCCCTGGCCGGCCGCCGGCTCCCCCTCGGGTCCGCGATCGCCCTCGCCCTCGCCGGACAGCTCCCGCAGCAGCATCCGCGCCATCGTGCGGCCCATCTCCTCGATGGGCTGGCGCACGCTGGTGAGGGGCGGGTCCATCAGGCGGGCGACGGCGGAGTCGTCGACGCCGACGAGGGCGACGTCCTCGGGGACCCGGCGGCCGGCCTCGCGCAGCACGCCGCGGGCGCCGGCCGCCATGACGTCGGAGGCGGCGAAGACGGCGTCCAGGTCGGGCGCGCGGTCGATCAGGGCGCGCATGGCGCGACGGCCGCCCTCCTCGGTGAAGTCGCCGGTGGCGACGAGGAGATCGTCGGGGGCGAGGCCGGCCGCCGCGATGCCCTCGCGGTAGCCGTCGAGGCGGGCCCGGGCCACGTACATGTCGAGCGGGCCCGTGATGGTGGCGATCCGGCGGCGGCCGCGGGCGGCGAGGTGGGCGACGGCGGCGCGGCCGGCTCCGGTGTTGTCGGAGTCGACGTAGGCGGCGGCCTCGTCGGCGGTGCGCCGGCCGTTGAGGACGACGGGCAGGCCGAGTTCGCGGACGCGGTCGGGCAGCGGGTCGTCGGCGTGCACGGAGGCGAGCAGGACGCCGTCCACGCGCCGGGCGGCCAGATACTGCTCGAAGCGCTGCCGCTCCCGCTCGGTGCGCACCAGGGTGAGCAGCAGCTGCTGGTCGGCCGCGCCGAGTTCGGCGCTGATGCCGCGGATGATGTCGAGGAAGTAGGGCTCGGCGAAGAGCCGTGCCTCGGTCTCCGGGATGACCAGCGCGATGGCGTCGGTGCGGCTGCCGGCGAGGGTGCGGGCGGCCTGGTTGGGCACGTAGCCCAGTTCCTCGATGGCCCGGTGGACGGCCTCGCGGGCCTGGTCGCTGACCCTGGGCGAGCCGTTGATGACCCGGGACACGGTGCCCCGGCCGACCCCGGCCCGTACCGCGACCTGTTCCAGCGTGGGCCTGCCACTGTGCCGTCCGCTCACGACTGTCGTACTCCCCTCGTGCGGCCTCGCCCCGTCCCTTGCGGCGATCAGGTCAAGATAGGCCACGATCCCGGTCCCCGTCGCACCCGGCACCGTTCGACAAGCGAAGGCGGCCCCGCGCGATGGGAGCGCTCCCACATTACCCGAACCAGGACAGGGCGCACCGTCGGCGGGCTCGCGTAACGAATCCGCGTTCATGTCTTGACACTGCCGCCCGAGAGGCAGGAACCTTCCGGCAACGACGACGTGGGAGCGCTCCCATCCGGTCGATCGACGACCGGGCGGGTGGAGTCGCGCGCTCCCCGAACACCGGAACTCGGCGCACGACGAGCACCACCTTTGGGACGAGGAGAGTGGAATGCGCACATCCAGCAGCAGACGGGCCCCCGGCCGCGCCCGCCGTACCGCGCTGGCGGCGACGGTGGCCCTGGTCACCGGTACGGCCCTGCTCACCGGCTGTGGGGACGGCGGTGACGGCGGGGACTCCGCCGACGGCGGCACGATCACGCTGCGGGTCGGGACCTTCGGTTCCTTCGGCTACGACAACAAGACCGGCGCCAAGCTGTACGCCGAGTACGAGAAGAGCCACCCGAACATCAAGATCGTCGAGTCGAACGTGGCCGACGGACAGAAGTACTGGGACACCCTCAAGCTGCGCCTCTCCCGCAACAGCGGTCTCGCGGACATCCAGGCCGTCGAGGTGGGCTACATCGCCGAGGCGACCGGCCCTGCGATGGCGGACAAGTGGGTGGACATGTCCAAGACCGGCGGCGCGGACCTGGGCGCCTTCCTCGACTGGAAGGTGAAGCAGGCGACCACCCCCGACGGCAAGGTGATCGGTCTCGGCACCGACATCGGCCCGATGGCCATCTGCTACAACAAGGAGCTCTTCGCCAAGGCCAAGCTGCCCACCGACCGCACCGAGGTCGGCCGGCTGTGGGCGGGCGACTGGGGCAAGTTCCTGGAGACCGGCAAGAACTACCAGAAGAGCGCGCCGGCCGGGACCTTCTTCCACGACTCGGCGAGCGGCCTGTTCAACGCGGTCGTCAACAGCGACCCCGAGCAGTACGCGAACAGCAAGGGCGAGCTCGCCTGGGAGACCAGCCCGGGCGTGAAGACGGCCTGGGACACCGCCGTCAAGGCGGCGCAGGCCGGCATCACCGCCAAGCTGCGCCAGTTCGACGAGAAGGGCACCTGGAACGCCGCCTTCAAGAACTCGAAGTTCGCCACGGTCGCCTGCCCGAGCTGGATGACCGGCATCATCAAGGACCAGGCCGGCCCGGGCAACCAGGGCAAGTGGGACATCGCCGCGCCGCCGGTGGCGGGCAACTGGGGCGGCTCCTTCCTCGCCGTGCCGAAGTCCGGGAAGCACGCCAAGGAGGCCGCCGAGCTGGCCGCCTGGCTGACCGCCCCGGCCCAGCACGCCAAGGTGTTCGCGGTGAACGGCAACATCCCGTCCACCAAGGACACGCTGTCCTCCGCCGCCGTGGTCGGCGCGAAGCTCCCCTACTTCGGCGACACCCCGGTCGGTGAGATCTACGCGGCCGCGGCCGCCCACATCAAGCCCGCCCCGATCAGCCGCTGGGACGGCCAGGTGAAGACCTTCCTCACCGACAACGGCATCCTCGACATCGAGCAGCGCGGCACCGATCCGGCGAAGGCCTGGGAGAACGTCAAGAAGCTGGTCGACGACAAGATCGACCAGTAGCGGGAGGCGGCGGGGGCCCGGCCGTCGACACGGCCGCCGGGTCCCCGCCGCAGCGCCCCACCCGTACGCACCGAACTGGAAGGACGCCCCCGTGGCCACCTCCGTACGGGCGAGGAAGGGCGGCTCCGCGTCGCCCGACGCACCGCCCTCCCGCTCCTCGCGCCCCGGCGCCCACCGCCCGGGCGGCGGCGGCCCGTCCGCCCTGCGCCGCCGGCTCTACCGCTGGGACCTGAAGGCGACCCCGTACGCCTTCGTCGCCCCCTTCTTCCTCACCTTCGCCGCCTTCGGTCTTTTCCCGCTGCTCTACACCGGCTGGCTGTCGCTCAACCGGGTCGAGCTGGGCGGCGATCCGCAGTGGAAGGGTCTGGAGAACTACACCGACCTGGCCGGCAGCGAGTTCTTCTGGAACGCGCTCGTCAACACCTTCACCATCGGTGTGATCTCGACGGTCCCGCAGCTGCTCATGGCGCTCGGCCTGGCGCACCTGCTCAACTACAAGCTGCGCGGCCGGGGTTTCTTCCGGGTCGCGGTGCTCGCCCCGTACGCGACCTCGATCGCGGCGGCGACGCTGGTCTTCACCCAGCTCTTCAACAAGGACTACGGACTCATCAACTCGGCGCTCGGCGCGGTCGGTTTCGACCCGGTCGACTGGGAGTCCTCCAAGTGGCCGGCGCAGATCGCCATCTCGGTGATCGTGACCTGGCGGTGGACCGGCTACAACGCGCTGATCTACCTGGCCGCGATGCAGGCCGTGCCGCAGGACCTGTACGAGGCGGCCGCCCTCGACGGGGCCTCGCGCTGGCGCCAGTTCCTCAGCGTGACCATTCCCTCGATCCGGCCGACCATTCTGTTCACGATCATCGTCTCGACCATCGGCGCCACCCAGCTGTTCGGCGAGCCGATGCTCTACGGCGGCAGCGTCGGCATCTCCGGCGGCAGCGGCAACCAGTTCCAGACGCTGAGCCTGCTGATGTACGAGAAGGGCTGGGTCACCGGCGCGCTGGGCCAGGCCTCGGCGATCGCCTGGGTGATGCTGCTGCTCCTGCTCCTCATCGGCGGCGTCCAGTCGCTCGTCGCCCGCGCGAACCGCAAGAAGCTGGGGGGCTGAACCCGTGCGCACCCGAACCCGCCCGTCCCTCCGCCCGTCCTTCCGTCAGACGGCCGGCCGGCAGCATCACGCCGGGCCGCTGACCTATGTCCTGCTCGGCCTCGCCGCGCTGCTCTCGCTCTTCCCGCTGTACTGGAACCTGGTGGCGGCCTCGCACACCGGCGAGCGGGTGGTCAGCCCGCCCGCGCCGCTGCTGCCCGGGCCGCGGCTCTTCGACAACCTGTCCTTCGCCTGGAACCAGGTCGACATGGGCGAGGCGCTGGTCAACACGACGATCGTCGCCGGCCTGGTCTCGGCGTCCACGGTGCTGTTCTCCACGCTCGCCGGCTTCGCCTTCGCCAAGCTGCCCTTCAAGGGCCGCAACGTGCTGCTCGCCCTGGTGGTCGCGACGATGACCGTGCCGCCGCAGCTGAGCGTGATCCCGCTGTACCAGATCATCACCGACCTGGGCTGGATCGACCAGCTGCAGTCGGTGGTGCTGCCCTCGCTCGTCGCCGCCTTCGGCGTGTTCTTCATGCGCCAGTTCCTCGTCGAGGCGCTGCCCGTCGAGCTGGTGGAGGCGGCCCGGATGGACGGGGCGCACTCGCTGCGGATCATCTGGCACGTGGTGTTCCCGGTGGCGCGCCCGGCGATGGCCGTCCTCGGCATGCTGGTCTTCGTGCAGGCGTGGAACGACTTCTTCTGGCCGTTCATCGCGCTCACCCCGGACGGCAACCCGACCCTCCAGGTGGCCCTGGCCGGCCTGGGCGCGGGCAACCACACGGTCGACCAGGCCGTGGTGCTGACCGGCGCGCTGATCTCGACGGTGCCGCTGCTGCTGGTGTTCGCCGTGCTCGGCAAGCACATCGTCGGCGGGATCACCGCGGGCGCGGTCAAGAGCTGACGCCCGCGCGCCGATTCCCTTCCCGTACCGCTCCGTACCCCCGCATGCCCCGCACGGCTCGGGTACGTCCCTCTGTCACCCCTTCTGTCTTCCGTTGGGAGCGCTCTCATATGACCGCGTCCGAAACCCGGCCGCTGACCGCCGTCCGCCGATTCCCGTCCGACTTCCTGTGGGGCGCGGCCACCGCCGCGTACCAGATCGAGGGGGCGGCGGCCGAGGACGGCCGGACGCCGTCCATCTGGGACACCTTCTCGCACACCCCCGGGAAGGTCTTCGAGGGCCACACGGGCGATGTCGCCGTGGACCACTACCACCGTTTCCGTGACGACGTCCGGCTGATGTCCGAGCTCGGTCTGAACGCGTACCGCTTCTCGGTGTCGTGGTCGCGGGTGCAGCCGACCGGGCGGGGCCCGGCGGTGCAGAAGGGTCTGGACTTCTACCGACGCCTTGTGGACGAGCTGCTCGACGCCGGCATCGAGCCGGCCCTCACCCTCTACCACTGGGACCTGCCGCAGGAGCTGGAGGACGCGGGCGGCTGGCCGGAGCGGGCGACGGCGGAGCGCTTCGCCGCGTACGCGACGCTGGTCGCCGACGCGCTCGGCGACCGGGTGACCCGCTGGACCACCCTGAACGAGCCGTGGTGCAGCGCCTTCCTGGGGTACGGCTCCGGGGTGCACGCGCCGGGCCGCACCGACCAGGTGGCCTCGCTGCGCGCCGCGCACCACCTCAACCTGGGGCACGGGCTCGCGGTGCAGGCTCTGCGCTCGACGCTGCCGGCGGGGGCGAAGCTGGCGGTCTCGCTCAATCTGCACGAGGTGCGTCCGCTGACCGGCTCGGCCGCGGACCGCGAGGCGGCCCGCCGGATCGACACCGTCGGCAACGGGGTGTGGCTGGGCCCGATGCTGGAGGGCCGCTACCCCGAGGAGCTGTTCGCGGACACCGCGCACGTGACGGACTGGAGCTTCGTGCGGCCCGGGGACGAGGCGACGGCCGGGCAGCAGCTCGACTGGCTGGGCATCAACTACTACACGCCGACGGTGGTCTCGAAGGTCGCCGAGGGCGAGGAGAAGCCGCAGGACGACGGGCACGGCGCCAGTGCCTTCTCGCCGTGGCCGGGCGCGGACGACGTGGCCTTCCACCAGGCGGACGGGCCGCGGACGGCGATGGGCTGGCCGGTGGACCCGTCGGGTCTGACGGACCTGCTGACCCGGGTCGCGGCCCGCTATCCCGACCTGCCGCTGGTGGTGAGCGAGAACGGCGCGGCGTACGAGGACGTGGTCGGCGCGGACGGTTCGGTGCACGACCCGGAGCGGACCGCCTATGTGCACGCGCACCTGGAGGCGGTGCACCGGGCGGTCGAGGCGGGCGTGCCGGTGCACGGCTACTTCCTGTGGTCGCTGCTCGACAACTTCGAGTGGGCGTACGGGTATGCGAAGCGGTTCGGCGCGGTGCACGTGGACTACGCGACGCAGGTGCGCACGCCGAAGTCGAGCGCCCGCTGGTACGCGGAGGTGGCGCGGTCGGGCGAGCTGCACGCCCCGGGCGCGGAGGCCTGAGCGGACGCTTGAGCGAAGATCGTGAAGAGGTACGGTTTCCGGGCGGTCCGCCGACCGGGAACCGTACCGTCACGGAGGAAGTGCACGCGTATGTCTGTGATCCACAGGACGACCATGGCGCCGACCAAGCTGGAGCTGCTCACGGCCTGGCTGCCGACCCGCCCCTGGTACCGGGGCGGCGAGGGCACCGTGCCCGAGCTCGCGAAGGCCGGCGGCTTCCGGCTCGACGACCCGGAGGGCGAGGTGGGCATCGAGTTCATGGTGGTCGCGGACTCCGCCGGGGACGAGGTCCACGCGTATCTGGCGGCGATGACCTACCGCGCGGCGCCGCTCGCGGGCGCCGAGCACGCGCTGATCGGCACCACGGAGCACGGGGTGCTCGGCACCCGCTGGATCTACGACGGAGCCCACGACCCGGTCCTGCTCGGCGAGTTGACCGCGCTGCTCGAGGGCCGTGCGGTCCCGCAGGCGCAGAGCGTGTCGGACACCACGGACCCGACCGTCGAGGCCTCCTTCCACGGGCCGGCGGGCGCGTGGGACACGACGGCCGCGCCGGGCGTCGAGGAGGGCGCGTACGGCACGGACGTACGGCTCGGGGCGGGCGCCCCGCCGCTGCGGCTGGCCCGGGTGCTCGACGAGAAGGCGGCCGGCCCGCGCGGCCATGTGGTCACCGGCTGGTCGCTGCCGGACGGCGAGGCGCGCCGCGGGGCGTACGTCCTGGTGCTCGACCCTTCCTGAGGGCCTGAGGGCCTAGGGCCTGAGGGCCTGAGGGGCCGCCTCAGAAGACGGACAGGCCGGTGATGGTGGTGAACCGGTCGAGGGCGGTGACGCCCGCGACCGAGTTCCCCCGCTCGTCCAGGCCGGGGCTCCACACGCACAGCGTGCAGCGCCCGGGCACGACGGCGATGATGCCGCCGCCGACGCCGCTCTTGCCGGGCAGCCCGACCCGGTAGGCGAAGTCGCCGGCGGCGTCGTACGTCCCGCAGGTCAGCATCACCGAGTTGACCTGCTTGGCCTGGCTGCGGGTGAGCAGCCGGGAGCCGTCGGCGCGGATGCCGTGCCGGGCGAGGAAGCCGGTGGCGAGGGCGAGGTCCGCGCAGGAGGCCTCGACGGAGCACTGGCGGAAGTACTCGCGCAGCAGGGTGGGCACCGGGTTGGCGATGTTGTCGTACGAGGCCATGAAGTGCGCGAGGGCGGCGTTGCGGTCGCCGTGCGCGGTCTCGGAGGCGGCGACGTCGCGGTCGAAGTCGAGGTCCTGGTTGCCGCTCTCGGCGCGCAGGAAGTCGAGCAGGACTCCGGAGGCGTCGCCGGTGATGCGGTGCAGCTGGTCGGTGACGACGAGGGCGCCGGCGTTGATGAACGGGTTGCGCGGGATGCCGTTCTCGTACTCCAGCTGGACCAGCGAGTTGAACGGGTTGCCGGAGGGTTCGCGGCCGACGTGGTCCCAGAGCGCCTCGCCCTTGCGGGCGAGGGCGAGCGCGAGGGTGAAGACCTTGGTCACGGACTGGGTGGAGAAGGGCCGCTGCCAGTCCCCGACGCCGTACACCGTGCCGTCGAGTTCGGCGACCGCCATGCCGAAGCTGCCGGGGTCGCCGGAGGCGAGTGCGGGGATGTAGTCGGCGGGGCGCCCGCGTTCCGTGAGGGCGGCGATCTCCTCGGCGATCCGGTCGAGGACGGGTTCGAACGTCAACAGCATGATCACATCATGCGCTGTGCGGTCCCGGGCCGCTGTCAGTGCCCCCTCCTATGATCTTGTCGTGTGTCGCAGGGGCGGGCACCCGGCCGCGGTGCGGTCGGTCATGGGGAGGGGATGTTTCATGCGACGACGACAGGTCCGACCGGCTCGGCGGGGCCTTCGGCCGGCTCTCGCGGGAGTGGTGGCCGCGGTGCTGCTGCCCGCGACGACGGCCACGGCCGAGGCGGAGACGCCGAGCCCGCGCACGTACACGGTCTGGCAGTGGAACGTGGCGGGGAACACGATCCACCACGGCTCGACCACCGACGGCCTCGTCACGCAGGCGGCCGCCTCCGTCGTCAACCGCTCGGCCGACTTCGCGGCCTTCAACGAGCTGTGCCAGGGACAGTACAGCGCGCTGGTCGACGAGCTGCGGGCCAAGGGCTGGCCGCAGGACGCGCAGAACTTCGCCCGCTTCGAGCCGAGCCGCGCGGCGGGCAACGCGGCGGTGTGCGGCGGCGAGGCGTTCGGGAACGCGCTGTTCAGCAAGCGGCCGCTCGGTGCCGCCGCGCGCTTCGCGCTGCCGGACGACGGGACGGCGGAGAAGCGCAATCTGCTGTGCGCGCCGCTGACCGACGGCACGGCGACCCGGTTCTGCACGACGCACATCACGACGAGCCAGGACTTCAACGTGGCGCAGCTGGAGTTCGTGCGGCAGAAGCTGGAGGAGTACGCGGGGGCCGGTGAGACGGCGCTGATCGCGGGCGACTTCAACGCCCAGCCGCACTACGGCCGGCTGAACTCGTACTACGCGCCCAGCCTGGACACGCCCAACAACTCGAACAACACGGGCCGGTACCGGGAGCTCGACGACAACGACGCCGACCACTGCCTTGGCTACGGGGAGTGGACGGCGGACGGGACGCCCGGGGCGACGCCGCCGTGCGGCGGGTACGCGAAGATCGACCACATCTTCGTACGGGAGAGCGCGCTGGCGGGGCCGTACAGCGCGGACTCGCTCGCGATCTCGACCGCGTGCACGGGCGTCGCGGCCTGCTCCGACCACCGGATACTCGTCGGTACGGTGACGGTCGAGTAGCGGCGTCGACCATCCGTTGAGTGGCGCAGCCGCGGTGGCCGGGTGAGGGTGGCCAGGGGGCTGACTGGGACGGAGGTGAGCCGGGTGCCGCTGACGGCGGACGAGCCGGGCGCGCCCTGCTGGCTGAGCCTGGCGGTGCGCGATCTCGGCGCGGCGGAGGAGTTCTACGGGGCGGTGCTCGGCTGGACCTTCCGGCACGGGCCGCTGGGCCACGGCTTCTCGGTGGGCGAGCGGGACGGTGTGCCGGTGGCCGGGATCGGCGAGGTGGCGGACCGGATGTCGGTGCCGGTGGCGTGGACGGTGTACTTCGCGGTGGCCGACGCGGACGCGGCGGTGGCCCGGATCCGGGAGCGCGGCGGCACGGTCGGGGTCGGCCCGGTGGCCTACCCGCCGCGCGGGCGCGCGGCGCTCGCGACGGACGTGGAAGGCGCGGCCTTCGGCGTCTGGGAGGGCCGGGTGTCCTCACGCTGGCGGATCGGCGAGCACCAGGCACCGGCCTGGCTGGAACTCCACACCCGCAACGCCTTCGACGCGGCCCTCTTCTACGGCGGCGTCCTGAACTGGGTGAACGGCACGGAGGGCGCCCCGCAGCGCTTCGAGGTGTCCTACGAGGACGAGCAGGTCGTCCTCCGCCGCCAGGGCACCCCGGTCGCCCGCCTCAACAGCGGCCCGGCCGAGGCCGCCTCCCCGCAACCCCAGCTCCGCCCCCGCTGGCTCGTCCACTTCCGGGTCCCCGACCTGGAACGCGCGAAGACGGCCGTCCTGGACCTCGGCGGCCACCTGGTCCCGGAGGCCGACCACGGCTGGCCCGCCCCGGAGGGCCGCCGCACGACGGTCCGCGACCCGCAGGGCGGCCTTTTCACGCTGGACGAGTGGCTGGAGGACTGAGCCTTCGCCGCTCAGTGCGCCGTCGGCGCCTCCAGGTCCAGTTCGCCCTCCGGCCCCGGCGCGAACCACCGTTCCGTGGCCGAGTCCGGCACCTCGGCGAGGGTCGGTGGGGTCCAGTGGGGGTTGCGGTCCTTGTCGACGACCTGGGCGCGGATGCCCTCGGCCAGGTCCGGGGAGCGGAGGGCGGCGCAGGAGAGGCGGAATTCGGTGGTGAGGGCCGCTTCGAGGGAGTCGAGGGTGCGGGCGCGGCGGACGGCGGTGAGGGTGGCCTTGAGGGCGGTGGGCGAGCGGGTGAGGAGGAGGGTGGCGGTCTCCTTGGCCTCCGGGATGCCGGAGTCGGTGAGCCGCTGGACGATCTCCTCGACGGTGTCGGCGGCGTAGCAGGCGTCGATCCAGGCGCGGCGGCCGGCGAGCTCGCCGGCCGGGGCGGGGCGGGCGAAGCGGGCGACGGCCGTGGCGGCGTCCTCGTGGGTGAGGGCGGCGGTGAGCGCGGGCAGCTCGGCGGCGGGGACGTGGTGGTCGGCGAGGCCGGCCAGGATCGCGTCGGCGGCGCCGACGGGGGTGCCGGTCAGGGCGAGGTGGGTGCCGAGTTCGCCGGGGGCGCGGCCGAGCAGCCAGGTGCCGCCGACGTCGGGGACGAAGCCGATGCCGGTCTCGGGCATGGCGACCCGGGAGCGTTCGGTGACGACGCGGACGGAGGCGTGGCCGGAGATCCCGACGCCGCCGCCCATGACGATGCCGTCCATGAGGGCGACGTACGGCTTGGGGTAGCGGGCGATGCGCGCGTTGAGCCGGTACTCGTCGCGCCAGAAGGCGACGGAGGCGCTGCCGCCGGCGACGGCGTCGGCGTGGATGGCCCGGATGTCGCCGCCGGCGCACAGTCCGCGCTCGCCGGCGCCGCGCAGCACGACGGTGGTGACGGCGGGGTCGTCGGCCCAGGCGGTGAGCGCCTCGTCGATCCGGCGCACCATGCCGTGGGTGAGGGCGTTGATGGCGCGCGGCCGGTTGAGGGTGAGGAAGCCGGCCCGGCCCTCGGTGTGGACGAGGACCTCGGGCTCGGGGAGGTCGGCGGTGACCGACATGTTGTGTCCTTCCGGCTGCCGAAACGATCTTCCGTCCACCGTAACGGTCCAGGACCGGTCCGCACAGGCCCCTCCGTCCGCTACCGTACCCGCGGGTAACACAACGGCGGAGGGGAGCGGACCGATGACGCACGCGGCACGGCGGTGGAATCTGGCGGAGTCGCTGCGGGTGGACGCGGACCGCGCGACCCTGTACGGCCTGGTGTCGGACCTGCGGAACATGGGGCGGTGGAGCCCGGAGTGCCGCGGGGTGTGGGTGCGGCGGCCGCCGGTGCGGCCGGGCACCCGGTTCGTCGGCTTCAACCGGCGCGGCCCCTTCCTCTGGTTCACCACCGGCCGGGTCACCACGGCCCGCCCGGGCGAGGCCTTCGCCTTCGAGGTGGGGGTGTTCGGGCTGCCGATCGCCCGCTGGGGCTACCGCTTCGAGGACGACGGGGAGAACCCCGGCGGCACCCTGGTCACCGAGACCTGGGAGGACCTGCGCACCGGCCGCGGCGGGGGGCTCGCGACGCTGCTCGGCACGGTCTTCGCGGGCACGAACACGGAGCGCCGGATCGCGGTGAACCGGCACGGGATGCGCACCACGCTCGAACGGCTCGCGCGGACGGCCACCGCGCCCACCGCGGACACCGCCGGCTGACCCTGCCCGCCCGGTCCGCCGGTCGCTCTCCGTGGCGCCTCCCCCGACCGCGCTCCGTGACCGCCATGGGATCCGGGCGGCTCGTGCGGGCGCTCCCCGGCGGTCTCCGTTTCCCCTGTAGGCGGGGCCGGGGGCAGCATGGAAGGAGGCCCCGGCGAGCAGGGCGGGAAGGAGCGCACCGTGACGGGACGGGCGGACCGGTCCGCGGGTGGCGTGCGCGCGGGACGGACCGGGCTGCGGAGCGTAGCGGGCCAGGTCTTCGCCCTGCAGGCGGTCATCGCCCTGCTGATCGTGGCCGCCGCGGCGGTCGCGCTGGTGCTGCAGGGGCGGTACGACAGCGAGCGCGACGCCCGCAACCGCTCGCTGGCCGTCGCCGAGGCCTTCGCGCACGCGCCCGGCACGGCGGTCGCGCTGACCTCGCCCGATCCGACGGCGGTGCTCCAGCCGCGCGCCGAGGCCGCCCGCAAGGCCTCCGGCGTCGACTTCGTCGCGGTCCTGGCGGTGGACGGCACGCGGTACACGGACACGGAACCCGAGCTGATCGGCCAGAAGGCCAGCGGGGACGTGGCGCGGGCGGCGGGGGGCGAGTCGTTCACGGAGATCTTCCACGGCGCGCCGAACGACGCGGTGCGCGCGGTGGTGCCGGTCCGGGACGACCGGGGGGCCGTCGTCGGCATGGTGAGCAGCGGCATCGAGGTGGAGACCGTCGGGCAGGCCGTGGAGGGCCGGCTGCCGGTGCTGCTCGGCGCGGCGGCGGGCGGTCTCGCGCTCGCGGTGGGCGGCGCGGGCCTGGTGAGCGCCCGGCTGCGGCGGCAGACCCACGGCCTGGGCCCGGCGGAGATGACCCGGCTGAAGGAGCACCACGAGGCGGTCCTGCACTCGGTGAAGGAGGGCGTGGTCATCGTCGCCGGCGACGGGCGGCTGCTGCTCGCGAACGACGAGGCGCGCCGGCTCCTGAAGCTGCCGGAGGACGCGGAGCGGCGCCATGTCCGCGAGCTCGGCCTGGAACCCCGTACCGCCGCGCTGCTGCTGTCCGGGCGGGCCGCCACCGACGAGGTGCACCTGGCCGGGGACCGGCTGCTCGCGGTGAACGTGCGGCCGACGCGGGACGGCGCGGCCGAGGGCGGCTGTGTGATGACGATGCGCGACACCACGGAGCTCACCGCGCTCACCGGCCGGGCCGAGGTGGCCCGGGGGCGGCTGCGGCTGCTGTACGAGGCGGGCACCCGGATCGGGACGACGCTGGACGTCGTACGGACGGCGGAGGAGCTGTCGGAGGTGGCGGTGCCGCGGTTCGCCGACTTCGTGACGGTGGAGCTGCTCGACCCGGTGGTGCGCGGCGAGGAGCCCTCGGGGGCGTTCACGGAGATGCGGCGGACGGCGCTGAGCGGGGTGCGTGCGGACACCCCACTGCAGCCGGTGGGCGATCTGATCCGCTTCGTGGTGCCGACCACGCCGATGGCCTCGGCCCTGACCGAGGGCCGGGCGGTCATCCAGGCCGATCTGGCCGCCGCGCAGGGCTGGCGGGCGCAGGACCCGGAGGGCGCGGCGCGGGCGCTGGCGTACGGACTGCACTCGCTGCTCACGGTGCCGCTGCTCGCCCGGGGGGTGGTGCTCGGGATGGCGAACTTCTGGCGCGGCGCGGAAACGCCGGAGCCGTTCGGCGAGGAGGACCTGTCGTTCGCGGAGGAGCTGGCGGCCCGCGCGGCCCTGGCGATCGACAACGCGCGCCGGTTCACCCGCGAGCACTCGATGGCGGTGGCGCTGCAGCGCAGCCTGCTGCCGCGGGTGCTGCCCGAGCAGAACGCGATGCAGGTCGCCTTCCGCTATCTGCCGGCGACGGCGGGCGTGGGCGGCGACTGGTTCGACGTGATCCCGCTGCCGGGGGCGCGGGTCGCGCTGGTGGTGGGCGACGTGGTCGGGCACGGGCTGCACGCGGCGGCGACGATGGGCCGGCTGCGCACGGCGGTCGCGAACTTCTCCACCCTCGATCTGACGCCGGACGAGCTGCTCAGCCATCTGGACGAGCTGATCGACCGGCTCGGCGAGGAGACCGAGCCGGGGCCGCGGGGCGAGCTCGGGCCCGGGATCGGGGCCGAGGCCGGCGCCGACGGGGGCCCCGGCGAGGGCACGGCGGGCGCGACCTGCCTCTACGCGATCTACGACCCGACCTCCGGGGCCTGCACGATGGCCAGCGCCGGGCACCCGGGCCCGGCCCTGGTGCGGCCGGACGGCAGCGTGGAGTTCCCCTCGGTGCCGGCCGGGCTGCCGCTCGGCCTGGGCCTCGGCGACCGGCCGTTCGCCTCCGCCCGGCTCAAGCTGGAGCCGGGCAGCAAGCTGGTGCTGTTCACGGACGGGCTCCTGGAGGGCCGGCAGCGGGACTACGACTCCGGGCTCAAGCTGCTGCGGGAGTCGCTGGCGCGGCCGGACCGGACGCCCGAGCAGACCTGCGCGGACGTGCTGGCGACGCTGCTGTTCCCGGTGCCGGGCGACGACATCGCGCTGCTCGTGGCGCGCGCCGACCGGATCCCGGCGGACCGGATCGCCGAGTGGGAGGTGCCGACGGATCCGTCGGCGGTGGCGCCGGTGCGCACGGCGGCGGCGGCCAGGATCGCCGAGTGGGGCCTGGAGGACATCGGGTTCACGGCGGAGCTGGTGCTCAGCGAGCTGATCACCAACGCGATCCGGTACGGGCGTCCGCCGGTGCGGGTGCGGCTCGTGTTCGACCGGGTGCTGATCTGCGAGGTCTCCGACGGCAGCAGCACCTCGCCGCATCTGCGGCACGCGGCGGACACCGACGAGGGCGGCCGTGGCCTGTTCCTGGTGGCGCAGTTCGCGCAGCGCTGGGGCACCCGCTACGCCCGGCGCGGCAAGACGATCTGGGCGGAACTGCCGGTCTCCCCGGACGAGCCGGACGGCGACGGCGCGGGGCCGGTGCCGGATCTGGACGCCCTGGAGGACCTGGCCTGGTGAGGGCGCCGAGTGCCGTCGGCCCGGGTCTGGCCGCGGCTGTTCCCCGGCCGCCGCGGGTGCGCGGGCCGGGGAACAGCGCTGTTCCGTGCGGTCAGCCGAGGCCGGTGCGCAGGGCGTTCATCAGGGTGCCGTTCGTGGTGTCGCCGGACATCTCCCAGATGAAGACGCCCAGCAGACCCTTGGACTTCAGGTAGTCGGTCTTGCGGGCGATGGACCAGGGGTCGTCGAAGCTCCACCACTGGCCGCCCGGCCCGGTGTAGCCGTAGGTGGCGCCGGACTGTTCGTCGTGGTGCACGGTCATCCCGGGCACCATGGCGAGCAGGTTGGAGTAGCCCCGTACGCCGGCCTCCTCGGCGAACTGGCCGGGGGCCGCGCCGGTCGCGGACTGCCATTCGCCGGCCGCGCCGCCGTCGGCGACGCCCTGCCAGCCGCGGCCGTAGAACGGGATGCCGATGGTGATCTTGCGCGGATCGATGCCGACCGCGAGATAGGGCTTGACGGACTCGTCCACGCTGAAGTGGAAGCCGTACGGGTCCTGGGCGTCGGTGTAGAGGTTGGCCTGGTGGCCGGCCCGGTTCGGCTCCCAGGAGTTGTCGCTGCCGGCGCCGTGGAAGTCGTAGCCCTGGACCATGAAGTAGTCGAGCGCGCGCCCGGTCTTCGTGAGGTCCCAGCCCTGGCCGATCTTGACGGGGTCGGCGGGGGTGAAGGCGGTCAGGAGCCGGTGCTCGCCGCCGAGTTCGTCGAGCTGCTTGCGGAACTCGGCGACGAGAGCGGCGTTGTTGGCCTTGTCCTGGGTGCTGTAGTGGTTGCCGGGGTGCCCGTCGGGCGAGCCGGCCCACTCCCAGTCGAGGTCGATGCCGTCGAAGATGCCGGCGGCCACGCCCTCGCCGCCCGCGCCGTTGTAGACGGGCAGATTGCCCTTGATCCACACGTCGATGCAGGAGCGGACGAACTTCTGCCGGGAGGCCCCGGTGGCGGCGACGTCGGAGAAGTACTTGGAGTAGGTCCAGCCGCCGAGCGAGACCACGACCTTGAGGTTCGGGTGCTTGGCCTTGAGCTTCTTCAGCTGGTTGAGGTTGCCGCGGAGCTTGCCCCAGCCGTCGTCGGCGACGCCGTCGACGGACTGGGCGGCGCTGAAGGGCCGGGCGTAGTCGGCGTCGGCGTCGCCCGCTCCGGTGCCCTGGTCGGGGTCCTGCGGGTCGGTGCTGACGCCCTTGGTGACGCCGGCGAGGCAGGTGAGGTTGACGGGGTCGATGTTCTCGAAGGCGTAGTTGACGACGTCGAGGGAGGCGGCGGCGCCGGAGGTGTCGAGGTTCTTGACGAAGTACTGGCGTCCGTAGATGCCCCACTGGGCGAAGTAGCCGACCTTGAGGTGCCGCCCGGCGGCCAGGTCGGCGGTGGTGACGGTCAGCGCGTTCGAGGGCGGCGAGGCGTTGTCGGCGGCGTCGCGGGCGCGGACGGTGAAGGTGTACGGGTTGGCGGGGCCGAGTCCGCTGACGGTGACGCTCGTCGCGGTGCCGGGCACGGTCCGGGCGAGCGCGCCGTCCGTGTAGACGTCGTAGGCGACGACGCCCTTGTTGTCGCCGGCCGGGTTCCAGGCGAGGGCCACGCTGGAGGAGGTGACGCCGGTGGAGCGCAGTCCGCCGGGCGCGGTGGGCGGTTCGGGGTCGCTCGCCGGGTCGACGGTGGTGACGGCGAGCGGCGGGCTCTCGGGGCCGAGGTTGCCGCGGGCGTCCTTGGCGCGGACGGTGAGGCTGTACGCGGTGGCCGGGGCGAGTCCGGTGACGGTGGCCGAGGTGGAGGTGGCGGTGGCGACGACGGCGCCGTTCGACAGGACGTCGTAGCCGGTCACGGGGTGGTCGCCGGCGGTCGCGGGCGTCCAGTCGAGGGTGACGGTGCGGGTGGTGACGGCCGTGGCGTGCGGGGTGCCGGGGGCTCCCGGCGGCACGTCCGGGCTGCCGTCGCACTTGCCGCCGTCGACGGTGCAGCGGGTGGGCGGGGTGATCGGTCCGCTCGCGACGAACCAGTAGCTGTACGGCTCGGTGGAGCCGCCGGCGGCCACGGTGCCGTTGTAGTGGGCGTTGCGGACGGTGACATGGCTGCCGGTGACGGTGGCCTCGCCGTTGTAGTGCGAGGAGATCGTCACCCCGGCGGGCAGGTCGAACTCCAGGGTCCAGCCGCTGAGCGCGGCGGTGGTGCCGTTGCGGATCACGTAGATGCCGCGCCACCAGCTGCCGTTGTTCTCGGCGGTGAAGGTCGCGGTGACGGCGCCGGCGGCGTGCGCGGGCGCGGCGGCGGGGCCGGTGAGGGCCGTGAGTGCGGCGAGCGGGAGGAGCAGGGCGGCGAGCAGGGCGAAGAGGCCTCTGCCGCGGTGGTGGTGCCGTCGGGTGCGTCTTCTCCGGCTTCTTCTGTCCATGGGGTCTCCCTGGGACGCGTGTGAGGGGTGCGGGGAGCGCGTCGCGGGACCGTGTGGGGGCGGCTCGGGTCCGGCCCTGCGGTTGTGGGACCGCCGAACGGGAGCCAACGGCAAGGTAGTTGGTACAGACCTTTCCGTCAACGCGCCGTACGCCGCCTTGACGGGCCACAGTGGTCTACTCCACCGTGAGGAGCACGTCCGGGACGGGCCGGTGTGGGCCTGCCCCTCCCCCGGGCCGATCCGCCGTTCCACGCAGGACCGTGTGTGCACGCCCGGCCGCTCCCGCTTCGGGGGCGGCCGGTTCCGGTCGGGGCCGACCGGGTGCGGCGACCGGGTTCGGCAAAACCCGAGGTCCACTCCATCCGTAGTACTCTCGGCGGAGTACGTGACGGGGGCCAGGCGAGCGACAGGAGTGGGCACCATGGCGCGCAGGAACCCGGAGCGCCGGGCGGCGCTGGTCGACGCCGCGATCGAGGTGCTGGCCCGCGAGGGCGCCCGGGGCCTCACCTTCCGGTCGGTGGACACCGAGGCGGCCGTCCCGCCGGGCACCGCGTCCAACTACTTCGCCAACCGCGACGACCTGCTGACCCAGGCGGGCGCCCGGGTGTACGAGCGGCTGCAGCCCGACGAGGAGACGATCGCGCGGCAGCGCGTGGCGAGTCCCGACCTCGACACGTACACCCAGCTGATGCGCGAACTCGTGGGCCGCGTCAGCTCCTTCCGCACCGGCTACCTCGCGCTCCTGGAGCTGCGCCTGGAGGCCACTCGCCGGCCCGAGCTGCGCGCGATCCTGACCGAGCGGGTGCGGGCGGACGTCGAGGCCAACGTCGCGTACCACGAGAGCACCCACCTGCCCGGCGACGCGACCGCCGTGAAGCTCCTGATGCTCGCCCTCAACTGGCTGATCGTGGAGCAGCTGACGCTGCCCGAGGTCTTCTCCGGGGAGGAGCGCGACGCGCTCATCGCGGCGGCGGTAGACCGGATCGTCGGCGCGCGGAAGTAGCTAGTCCACTCCCCCACCGACGGTCCCGCCGTCGGCCAGGCCCTCCAGATGGGCCGTCAGGACGTCGAGGCAGGCCTCCGGGGCGAGCAGTCCCGGGTGCAGGACGGCGTTGAGGCCCAGGCCGTCGAGCAGGGAGGCCAGACGCTCGGTCTCGACGTCGAGGTCGAGGCCGGGCCGCAGCGCGCCCGTGGCGTCGAGGCGGCCGAGCACCCGGCGCACCAGGCCGCGCGCACCCTCGGCGGTGCGGCGCGAGAGATCGGCGAAGGCCGGGTCGGTCCGGGCGGCGGTGTTGAAGTCCAGGAAGACGGTGACCTCGGCGCGCCGCCGCTCGTCCAGCGGCAGCAGTTCGGCGAGCAGGCCGGTGGCGAGCCGCAGCTGCTCCGCGTACGGGCGGCTGCCCAGCTCCCCCATGTCCGCGACGCGTTCGAGCAGCCGGGCGCCGACCCGGTCGAGCATCGACTGCATGGCGAAGCGCATCAGTTCCTGCTGGCTCGCGAAGTAGTGGCGCAGCGAGCCGATGTTGAGTCCGGCCTCGTCGGCCACGTTCCGCAGCGAGGCGCGCTGCAGCCCTTCGCGTACGACGACGCGGAAGAGGGCGTCCACGACCTCCCGGCGCCGGGCCTCCGGATCCACCTGCTTGGGCATGGAGCCTTTCTATCACGGCTGTGATACAACGGGATGTATCACAGCCGTGATAAAAAACGTGGAGGATTCCCGTGGAGACGTTCCTCGACCTCATGCTCCTCAGGTTCGGCCTGATCGCGGCCGGTCTCGTCGTCCTGGCCCTGATCGCCTTCGCCGTCGCCGTGCGGTTCAAGCGCCGGGGCCGGCTCGACGAGCTGCGCCGCTACGCCGACCCCGTGGTGCGGGCCGGACTGCGGGCCGCCGCCCGGCGCCTGGACGGCGGCCGGCGATGACCGGCCCGGAGCTGCTGCACCACCTGCTGACGGACCGCCTGGTCAAGGTGGGCATCGTGGTCCTTGCCCTGGCGGTCCTGGCCCTCGGGATGCGGGTGATCTGGCGCCGGGCCGGCGGCACCCGCCCCGGAAGCCACGGCACCCCGGACGCCCCCGGCACCCCCGGTCTCACAGCCGCTCCGCGAACCAGTCGGCCGCGAGCCGACCCACCTCCGCAAGCGCGCCGGGCTCCTCGAAGAGATGACCCGCGTCCGGGACCGTGACGAGCCGGTGCTCGCACTGCAGCAGCCGCGCGGCCTGCCGGTTGAGGTCGAGCACCAGGGGGTCCGCGCCGCCGACGATCAGCAGGGTGGGGGCGGTGACGGCCTCCAGGCGCTCCTCCGCCAGGTCGGGACGCCCGCCCCGGGAGACCACGGCGGCGACGGTGCTCCCCGGCTCGGCGGCGGCCCACAGCGCGGCCGCCGCGCCCGTACTGGCCCCGAAGTAGCCGATCCGCAGGCCCGCGGCCTCGGGGCGGCCGGCCAGCCAGTCGGCGGCCTGCCGCAGGCGTTCGGCGAGCAGCGGGGTGTCGAAGACATTGGACCGGTCGGCGGCCTCCTCCTCGGTCAGCAGGTCGAAGAGCAGGGTGCCGACCCCGGCCCGGTTGAGGGTCTCCGCGACGGCCTGGTTGCGCGGGCTGTGCCGGCTGCTGCCGCTGCCGTGCGCGAAGAGCACCACACCGGTGGCGCCGTCGGGCACCGCGAGCCGGCCGCCGGCCTCCCCGGCACCCAGCGGGATCCGCACCTCGGGATCCGCCACGGGCCCGGAGCGCCGCCGCCGCAGCGCCGCGACGACCTCCTCGTCCGGGGTCTGCGCGAAGTCCCCGTAGAACTGCCCGATGGCATAGAAGGACTCCGGTTCGCGTACGCAGTACGTCTCGTCCGCCAGGCCCGCGACCCGCTCCGCCCAGCCGCGCGGGGCCACCGGCACGGCGAGCACGATCCGGGCGGCGCCCCGGGCCCGTACCACCTGGCAGGCGGCGCGCGCGGTGGCACCGGTCGCGAAGCCGTCGTCGACCACCACCGCCGTGCGGCCGCGGATGTCGACGGGCTCACGGGCGCCCCGGTAGCGCCGGGACCGCTCCTCCAGGACGGCCCGCTCGCGCCGCTCGGCCTCGGCGAGATCCCGCTCGGAGGCACCGGCCTGCAGGACCACGTGATCGTTGACGACCCGCACGCCGTGCTCGCCGATCGCGCCCATGGCCAGCTCGGGCTGGTAGGGCACGCCCAGCTTGCGGACCAGGCAGACGTCGAGCGGCGCGCCGAGCGCGTCGGCGACCTCGGCGGCGACGGGCACCCCGCCGCGCGGCAGCCCGAGCACCACCGGGTCCTCCCCCACCACCCCCGCCAGGAGTTCGGCGAGCTGCCTGCCCGCGTCGGTGCGGTCGGTGAAGTACATGTCCGCTCGCCTTCCTGCCCGTCTCCGCGCGCGGCCCGGCGGGCCGTCACACGGGCGTGGCCGTCAGGGCCGGTCCGCCGGGGGTCCCGGCGGGCGCGGGGTCGATCCGCATCCCGTACGGGCGGCTGATCCGGCCGAGCACGTCGTGCAGCCACACGAGGTCCCGCTCGCCGGCCCGTTCCAGGCGCAGCCGACGGCTGCGCAGCGGCACGAGCCGCACCTCCGCCAGGCCGCCGTCCTCGTCGCGGACCGAGACCAGATGGAGGAGCCGCAGGTCGTCGCGGTACTGCTGCTGTCCGGTGATCCCCTCGTAGTCGTTGACGAGGTCGCCGCAGCCGTGCAGGACGAGCCTGCCCCGGTACGCCTCCAGGGGCCGCGGATGGTGCGAGGAGTGCCCGTGCACGATGTCGGCGCCGGCGTCGACGAGGGCGTGGCCGAGGGCGACCTCGGCGCGGGCCGGGGCGTAGCCCCAGTTGGAGCCCCAGTGGACGGAGACGAGGACGAGGTCGCCGGGGCGGCGGGCGGCGCGCAGCCGGGCGGTGAGCCGGGTCGCGGCCGGGTCGTCGGGGCCCGCCGCGAAGTGGACGCCGCCGCGCCGGGCGGTCGCGGCCCAGTCGCGGGGCACGCCGCTGGAGGCGAGCCCGAGCGCGTACACCAGGAGCCGGCGTCCGCCGGGCAGCGGGACGACGGCCGGCCGCCGGGCCTCGTCCGCGTCCCGGCCCGCGCCGGCGGTGCGCAGCCCGGCGGCGGCCAGCGCGTCGAGGGTGTCCAGGAGGCCGCGCCGGCCGTAGTCGAGGACGTGGTTGTTGGCGAGGACGACGACATCGGGGCGTACGGCGGTCAGCGCGGGCAGGTTGGCCGGATCCATCCGGTAGTGCACGGCCTTGCCGGGGTAGGGCTCGTCGTTCCTGGTCACCGAGGTCTCCAGGTTGACCACGCGGGCCGCCGGGCGGGCGGCGTCGAGGAGGGCGAGGGCCTCGCCCCACGGGTACGCGGGGGCCGCCGGGGACGGCACCGGGCCGGCGATCCCTTCGGCGAGGGCGACGTAGTCCCGTGCGTCGTGGACGTAGCGCTCGGGGAGGGCCGGGTCGAGCGGATGAGGAAGGATCTGGTCGATTCCCCGGCCGAGCATCACATCGCCGCAGAGGAACAGACCGGTCAGGCCGCTGCCCATACCCCCAGGTTAGTCCGCCGGGCGTCGGGCGTTCGACGGGCCCGACGGCGGCCGGGCTGCGGCCGAGCTGCGGCCGGGCCGCCGCCCTCAGACGAGGGCGGTGACGAGCACGGTGAAGGCGGCGACGATGACGGCGACGCGGACGTAGTGGTAGCGGTCCCAGCGGTTCATCTGCTCCTTCCAGTCGGCGGGGCGGTTCTCCGGCGTCCAGGTCTTGCCCCGGTTGTTGATCGGGACGAGCAGCACGACCGACATGATCACGCTGACGATCAGCAGCCCGGCGGCGACGACGACGAGGCCGGCGCCGGGGCCGCCCCATCCGGCTATGGCCCAGACGGCGGCGAGGACCAGCGAGCCGATGTACCAGAACGGCATCAGCGCGCCCAGCATCCGGCCGCCGTGGGCGCGGCCGAGCTGGCCGGCGTCCTCGGGGAGGGCGTCGAAGATCCGGTTCATCACGAAGGCCACGGAGAGCTCCACCCCCACCATCAGGCCGACGACCACGGTGGTGAACACCTCGAGTGCGTTGAGCATGACGACCCCTCCAGGGATCTAGCGCTGCTAGCTGACGAGTCAACGCTAGTACTACTGCCGCTCGATTGTCTAGCGGTGCTAGGATCACATCATGTCGGTACAGGAACGCAAAGCACGCGAACGGGCGGACCGCGAGCGCCTCATCGTGGCCACGGCCCGCGAACTCGCCGAGCAGCAGGGCTGGGACGCCGTCACCACCCGCCGGCTCGCCGAGCGCATCGAATACAGCCAGCCCGTCCTCTACAGCCATTTCAAGGGCAAGCGCGAGATCATCGGCGCCGTCGCCCTGGAAGGCGCCACCGAGCTCGCCGCGGCGGTGCGGGCCGCGACCGCCACCGCGGCCGGGCCGCGCGAGCAGGTCGCCGCCCTCGCGCACGCCTACCTCGACTTCGCCGTGGACAACCCGGCGGTCTACGACGCCATCTTCCAGCTCGACGGCGGTCTCGCGTACGCGCAGGAGGACACCCCCGAGCCGCTGAAGGACGCCTTCGCCGCCCTCCTGGAGACCCTGGAAGGCGTCACCGGCGACAACGTCCACCCCGGGCTTTTCACCGAGACCTTCTGGGCCGCCCTCCACGGACTCGCCACCCTCACCCGGGCCAGACGCCTCCCGCCGGCGGACACCGCGCAACGGGTGGAGCTCCTGGTGGACCGCCTCGCCATCGTCCGAACCGGCGCCTGAACCGGCGCCTGACCCGGCGCCCGACCCGCTCTAGCGCCCGGCCCGGGCCGCGCGGCGGATGGTGGCGTCCACGAGGGCGAGGGCGTCCTCGGCCGTGCGGCCCGGGGCCCGGTTCCAGGGGCCGATGAGCTGGTACCAGCCCCGCGAGCGGAGCTCTTCGAGCATCCAGGCGCCCGCCTCGTTCATGGTGGCGGAGCTGCCGAAGCCGAGCCGGTGGGCGGCGAGCATGGCTCCGCAGACACAGCGTGCACCACGCGTGTCGCGCAGCTTGTACGGGGTGTTCTGCCAGCCCCATTCGGTCAGCACGCGCCGGGCGTGGGCCAGATGAACGGAGGGGCGTACGTCGGGGCTGCCGATCCGGCGCCAGACGTGCAGCCGGTCGGGCAGCATCGCGCCGAGCCGCCCGGGCAGCGGCCGTTCGGCGGGCGGGGGTGCGGGGAGGGTGTCGAGGGCCTGCGCGACGAGCCGGTCCACCGGGACGGAGAGCAGCCGCCGCCAGTCGGCGGCCTCCTCCCGTACCGGCTCCGGCGGCGCGGTCCAGCGGGCCACGAGTTCCCGCCAGGCGGCGGTCTCCAGGAGAGCGGCGGCCTCACGGTCGAGGGCGTCGGGGGTGGCGGGGGCGGCGGTGCTCGACATGCGGGTGACTCCACGAGTGATTCATACCGGTATCGGTAAGAATGTCGGCTTTACTGCACTCGCACTTGAGTCCCCGGCAGAAGGAGCGTCCGCATGAAGATCGCCGTACTCGGCACCGGCGAAGTGGGCCGGCGGCTCGGGAGCAAGCTGGTCGCGCTCGGCCACGAGGTCACCCTCGGTTCGCGCAGCGCGGACCACGCCGGCGCCACGGCCTGGGCGGCCGAGCACGGCGCCGCGCACGGCACTTTCGCTGCCGCCGCGCACGGCGCCGAGGTCGTGGTGAACGCCACCGGCGGCCTGGTGTCGCTCGCCGCCCTGGAGTCGGCGGGGGCGGACAACCTGGCGGGCAAGGTGCTGATCGACGTGTCGAACGCGCTGGACTTCTCCCAGGGCACACCGCCGAAGGTGCTCACGCCCGACGGCGGCAGCCTGGCCGAGCAGATCCAGCGGGCCTTCCCCGGCGCGCGGGTGGTGAAGACCCTCAACACCATGAACAACGCGATCATGGTGGATCCCGCGCGGGTGCCGGGCGAGCACTGCGTGTTCGTCTGCGGCGACGACCAGGCGGCCAAGGAGGTCGTCATCGGTCTGCTCCGCGCGTTCGGCTGGCCCGAGGCGCGGATCCTCGACCTGGGCGACCTGTCGGGCGCCCGGGGTGCCGAGCTGCTGCTGCCGCTGTGGCTGCGCCTCCTCGAAACCCTGGGCACCGCCGACTTCAACTTCGCGGTGCTGAAGGCCTGAACGGCTCCGTCACACGGCGGGCAGCGCCCGGCCCGTCGTACCCGTGAGGTACTCGGTGGTGAGCAGTTCGGCGAGCCGCTCGGGCGGCAGCAGCCCCTTCTCCAGGGTGAGTTCGGCCACCGAACGGCCGGTGGCGAGCGCCTCCTTGGCGATGGCGGTGGCCGCCGTGTAGCCGAGGTGGGGGTTGAGGGCGGTGGCCAGGCCGATGGAGTTCTCGACGCTCGCGCGCAGGTGCTCGGTGTTGGCGGTGATGCCGCTGACGCAGCGCTCGGCGAGGGTCAGGCAGGCGGCCCGCAGCGAGGTCAGGCTCTTCGACAGGGCGTGGAAGATGACCGGCTCGAAGGCGTTGAGCTGGAGCTGGCCGCCCTCGGCCGCCATGGTGATGGTCATGTCGTTGCCGATGACCTCGAAGGCGACCTGGTTGACGACCTCGGGGATGACCGGGTTGACCTTGCCGGGCATGATGCTGGATCCGGCCTGCACGGCCGGCAGGTTGATCTCGCCGAGTCCGGCGCGCGGGCCGGAGGAGAGCAGCCGCAGGTCGTTGCAGGTCTTGGAGAGCTTGACGGCGATCCGCTTGAGGACGCCGGAGAGCTGCACGAAGGCGCCGCAGTCCTGGGTGGCCTCGACCAGGTTGGCCGAGGTGACGAGCGGCAGGCCGGTGAGGTCGGCGAGGTGGCGGCGGGCGGTCTCGGCGTAGCCGGGCGCGGCGTTGAGGCCGGTGCCGATGGCGGTGGCGCCGAGGTTGATCTCGTGGATCAGCTCGACGGCCTCGGCGAGCCGGCCCCGGTCCTCCTCCAGCATCACGGCGTACGTGGAGAACTCCTGGCCCAGCGTCATGGGCACGGCGTCCTGGAGCTGGGTGCGGCCCATCTTGACGACGCCGCCGAACTCGACGGCCTTCGCGGCGAAGGCGTCCTGGAGCACGGCCATGGCGAGGAGCAGCTCGCGGGCGGCGCCGATGGCGGCGATCCGGATCGCGGTCGGGTAGACGTCGTTGGTCGACTGCCCGAGGTTGACGTCCTCGTTGGGGTGCAGCACCTCGTAGGCACCCTTCGGGTGCCCGAGGAGTTCGAGCGCGCGGTTGGCGACGACCTCGTTGGCGTTCATGTTGGTGGAGGTGCCGGCGCCGCCCTGGACGACGTCGACGACGAACTCGCCGTGCAGCGCGCCGTCCCGGATCGCCCGGCAGGCCGCGACGATCGCCCGCGCCTTGGCCGCGGGCAGCAGCCCCAGCTCCTCGTTGGCGAGCGCGGCGGCCTCCTTCACGGCCGCGAGCGCGTCGATGAGCTGCGGGTAGACGGAGATCGGCGTGCCGGTGATGGCGAAGTTCTCGGTGGCGCGCAGGGTGTGCACGCCCCAGTACGCCTCGGCGGGGACGTCCCGGTCGCCGAGCAGGTCGTGCTCGCGGCGGGTGGGACGGCCCGCGGCGGTCCCGGTCGGTGCGGACGCGGACGCGGGCCCGGACGCCGGGGCGGGGACGGACGCGGGGGCAGGGGCGGGGACGGGAGCGGAGTTCACGGTGCCGGTTCCTCGGGTGCGGTGCGCGGGGTTCGGGGAGGGGAGGGTCGCGGACGAGGTGCGGCGCCCCCGCGCCCGGCCGCCCCCGCCCCGTACGGCTCAGTGCGTGGCGGCGAGCACGGGTTCCGCGCGGACCGGGCCTTCCAGGAGCCCGCGCAGCAGGTGGGTGCGGCGGTCCGGGCCCGCGGTGTCGGCGAGCAGGGCGGCGAGCAGGGCGATCCGGGCCTGGCCGGGGCGCAGGGTGCCGGCCAGGACGGCGCCCGCGGCGGCCAGGTCGACGGCGCCGCCGCCGGTGTAGACCTCGGCGACGGTGCCGGAGGAGACGCGGGTGGAGAGGACGACGTGGACGCCCTGGTCGACGGCGCGGGCGACCGCCTCGGCTATCTCCGGAGTGGCGTTGCCGGCACCGGTGCCGACGAGGACGATGCCGCGGGCGCCGGCGGCGACGGAGGCGTCGAAGAGGACGGCGTCGCCGTCGGAGTGGTGCATGACGATGTCGACGCGCGGCGCGGCGGTGACGGGCGCGGGCAGCGGCAGGGCCGCCGGGCGCTCGGGCTCGCGCTCGACGTCGACCCGGCCGAAGCCGAGGCGCCCGACCCGGCGGCCGGACGGGTCGGCGAAGGGGTCGGAGTCGAGCGTCTTGGTCTTGACGGTGCCGCGGGCGGCGTGCACGAGGCCGTCGAAGACGACGAGGACGCCGAGGCCGTGCACGGTGGCGGCGACCTGGAGGGCGTCGTAGAGGTTGCCGGGGCCGTCGCCGTCGCCGGTGCCGAAGGGGCGCTGGGCGCCGGTGAAGACGACCGGGCGGGCGTCGGCGTGGTGCAGGTCCAGGAAGAAGGCCGACTCCTCGAGGGTGTCGGTGCCGTGGGTGACGACGATGCCGTCGACGCCGGGGTCGGCGAGGGTCTCGTGAACGGCGTGCAGCAGGGCCAGCTGGCGGTCGGTGGTCATCCGGGAGCTGTTGACGTTGAAGAGGTCGAGGACCTCGACGTCGATGTTGTCCGGTACGGCGGCGGTGGCCACGACGTCGTCGCCGGAGGCGTCGGCGGCGTAGCCGCTGCCGGTCCAGCGGCTGGCGATGGTGCCGCCGGTGCTGATGACCACGATGCGGCGCTGCCGGGTGTCGCGCGTCCACTTCATGATGCTGCTGTCCTTCCCTGGGGTGCGCCGCAACGATAGGTCAAACGACGCGCAAGGCGATTGCCACTTCAGCCCGGAATTGTGAATTCCGTGGTGGATAATTGCGCCATGGACCGAATCGATCTGCACATCTTGCGCGAGCTCCAGGCGGACGGCCGGCTGAGCAACCAGGAGCTGGCCCACCGGGTGGGCCTGAGCCCGTCCCCCTGCATGCGGCGGGTGCGCCAGCTGGAGCAGGACGGGGTGATCCGGGGGTACCGCGCGATCATCGACCCGGAGGCCGTGGGGCGCGGCTTCGAGGTGCTGGTCTCGGTCGAGGTGAAGCGGGACCGGGAGACCGTCGAGGCCTTCGAGGAGGCCCTCCAGGACATCCCGGACGTGATCGAGGCGTACCGCCTCTTCGGCAGCCCGGGCTGCCTGCTGCGGATCGCGGTCGCCGACCTCTCGGCGTACGAGCGGCTGTGGATCGAGCGGCTGACCACGCTCGTCGGGGTCACCGAGGTGAACTCGCAGATCATCATGAAGCGGGTCAAGGAGCCACGAGGTCTGCCCGTGGAGCGCTGATCCGGGTCCGGAATCCCAACTTCCGCACGGAGTCAGGCATTCCATGGGCGGGATCTGGTCATGTACGGTTCAACCGCGCGTGCTCTGAGCGACTCATCCCCGACGTTCTACGCGCGCAGAGTGGCCACCCGCATCGCCTTCCGCCCCACCGCCCCAGCCCCCACGGAGGTCTGACGGATGCCCGGACTCATGAGGTCCACCCGCCGCCGCTTCGCCGCGCTGACCGCCTGCGGCGCCCTGGTCGCCGCCGCGGCCGGCGCCCTCGGCTCCCCCGCGGTCGCCGCCCCGGCCGCCACCGACACCGACATCACCGCCGCCACCGCCACCGCCGCCACCACTCAGTCGGCCGGACTCGCCACGGCCACGCCGACCCGCGTGCTGTTCGACAACTCCAAGGCGGAGACGGCCGGAAACGCCGACTGGATCATCGGCACCGGCCAGCCCGACCCGCTCACCCAGGACGCGACGCCCACCGTCGAGACCGACTGGACCGGCGCGATCTCGGCCTGGGGCGTGGCCCTGCAGAAGACCGGCCGCTACTCCCTGAAGACCCTGCCGTCCGGCGGCACCATCACCTACGGCACGACGGCCGCCACCGACCTGCAGAACTTCGACACCTTCGTGCTGCCCGAGCCCAACATCCGGCTCAGCGCGAGCGAGAAGACCGCCGTGATGAAGTTCGTCCAGAACGGCGGCGGACTCTTCCTGGTCTCCGACCACACGGTGGCCGACCGCAACAACGACGGCTGGGACGCGCTCGCCATCATCAACGACCTGATGACGAACAACGGCGTCGACAACACCGACCCGTTCGGCTTCAGCGTCGACGTGCTCAACATCCAGACCGACAACCCGCGGGCGATCAGCAGCAGCACCGACCCGGTGCTCAACGGCGCCTTCGGCAAGGTGACCGGCAGCATCATCCGCAGCGGCACCACCGCCACCCTCAAGCCGGCCGACAACCCCTCCGTCAAGGGCCTCGTCTACCGCACCGGCTACTCCGGCAACACCGGCGCCTTCTTCGCGACCAGCACCTTCGGCAGCGGCCGGGTCGCGTTCTGGGGCGACAGCTCGCCGATCGACGACGGCACCGGCCAGTCCGGGAACACGCTCTACGACGGCTGGAACGACCCCGCGGGCACCAACGCGGCCCTCGCGCTCAACGCCACCGACTGGCTGTCCGAGGCCTCCACCGACGGCGGTGGCGGGGGCGGCGGCACCTGCACCGCGGGCCAGCTCCTCGGCAACCCCGGCTTCGAGTCGGGCGACACCGTCTGGACCGCCTCCGCCGGCGTCATCACCAATGACACCGCCCGCCCGGCCCGCACCGGCTCCTACAAGGCCTGGCTCGGCGGTTACGGCTCCGCGCACACCGACACGCTCTCCCAGACGGTGACCGTCCCGACCGGCTGCACCACCGCCGCGCTGAGCTTCTACACCCGGATCGACACCGCCGAGACCACCACGACCACGGCCTACGACAAGCTCAAGGTCGAGGTCCTGAACAGCTCCGGCACGGTCCTGTCCACGCTTGCGACGTACTCCAACCTCGACAAGTCCAGCGGCTACGTCCAGCGCGGCTTCAGCCTCGCGGCGTACGCCGGGCAGACGGTGACGCTGCGGTTCACCGGCACCGAGGGCTCCCAGCTCCAGACCTCCTTCGTGATCGACGACACCTCGCTCACCGTGGGCTGAGCCCCTTCCACACCCCCCACGGACCCACCCCCCACATCCCCCGCGCCGCACGGACCCGTCCGTCCGTGCGGCGCGGGTCACTCCGCCCTGGCACTCCGTCAGAAGCCGTCAGAAGACCCCGTCTGAAGCTGGTCAGAAGACCCCCACCCGAAGGGACCCCCCATGTCCGTCGCGCAGCGAGGCCCCTGGAAGACCTGGGCCGCGATATCCGCCGCCCTCGTCGGCCTCACCCTCCCCGCCCTCACCGCCGCCCCGGCCGGCGCCACGACGAACGCCTACGACAGCACGTACTACAAGAACGCGGTCGGCAAGACCGGCACGAGCCTCAAGTCCTCGCTGCACACCATCATCAGCACCGACACCCGCAAGATCTCCTACGACGCGGTGTGGAACGCCCTGAAGACCACCGACCAGGACCCCGCCAACAGCGCCAACGTGCTGCTCCTCTACAGCGGCACCTCGCGCAGCAAGACCCTCAACGGCGGTGACGTCGGCGACTGGAACCGCGAGCACGTGTGGGCGCAGTCGCACGGCTCCTTCGGCACCTCGGCCGGACCGGGCACCGATCTGCACCACCTGCGCGCGGCCGACGTCCAGGTCAACAGCATCCGCGGCAACAAGGACTTCGACAACGGCGGCAGCGCGGTCAGCGGCGCCCCCGGCAGCTACACGGACAGCAACTCCTTCGAGCCGCGCGACTCCGACAAGGGCGACGTGGCCCGGATGGTCCTCTACATGGCCGTCCGGTACGAGGGCGGCGACGGCTTCCCCGACCTGGAGGCCAACGACTCCACCACCAACGGCAGCGTGCCCTACCTCGGCCGCATCTCGGTGCTCAAGCAGTGGAACGAGCAGGACCCGCCGAGCGCGTTCGAGGAGCGCCGCAACGACCTCATCTTCAACTCCTACCAGGGCAACCGCAATCCGTTCATCGACCACCCGGAGTGGGTCGAGGC
Organism: Streptomyces sp. SKN60; assembly: GCF_026236535.1. Lineage (GTDB taxonomy): Bacteria > Actinomycetota > Actinomycetes > Streptomycetales > Streptomycetaceae > Streptomyces. Next base: position 247,225 of record NZ_JAHTMW010000011.1, read on the forward strand.
AATCTGGTAGTCCGCGCCGGATCGAACCGGGCGGGACGATCGGGCGGTCGGGCGGTCGGGCGGTCGGACGGTCGGACGGGGGGGTGCGGCGTGGGCGCCGAGTGCCGGGGCACGTACGGGAGTCCGCAGCGTCCGCGGAGTCCGCACCCCGACGCCGTGCGGGAGCTGCGCGGCGCGCTGCGCGGCCGGATCACGGCGGGCGGGATCACCGTGCACGACATCCTGTGCGCCGAGGACCGCACCGGCTTCGCCGCGCCCGGCCGGGCCGAGGCGTACACCGTGGTGCTCACCCGCTCCGGCGGCTATCTGCGGCGGATCGCCGGCGAGGAGTTCTTCGCGGACGCCACCGGCGGCTACCTCACCCGGCCCGGGGACGTGCACCAGGTCGCCCATCCCGCCGGGCCGGGCGACCGGTCCTCCGAGATCCGGATCGGTGCCGCGCTGTTCGCCGACCGCTTCGACGGCCCGCCGCGCTCCCGGCGGCTGACCGTCACCGGCGCCACCGACGTACGGCACCGGGAGCTGCTCGCGGCGGCCCGGCGCGGCACCGACGCCTTCGAACTGGCCGACCGGCTGCACCGGTTGCTCGACGCGGTGGCGGCCGACGCCGGGCACTGGCGGGCCGACACCGGCGCCCGGCCCGCCACCGCCCGCGCCCACGCCCGGCTGGTCCGCGACACCTGCGCGCTGCTCGCGGGCGGCGCGCCCGCGCTCCGGCTGCCCCTGGAGGAGCTGGCCCGTGGCGTCGGGGCCTCCCCGCACCACCTCAGCCGGGTGTTCCGCGCCGTCACCGGCAGCAGCCTCACCCGCTACCGCAACGAGCTGCGGGTCCGCGCCGTGCTGCACGCCCTGGAGGAGGGCGAGGACAGTCTGCGCGCCCTCGCCCACGCGTACGGCTTCGCCGACCAGGCGCACCTGACCCGGCTGTGCCGGGGCCAGACGGGACGGCCGCCCGGCGCCCTGCGGGTTCTTCTCCGCGACCGCGCATGAATGTCCAACGCGGGGGCGGCGGACAGCGGGCACCATGGCAGCGGCCGGAGCACCGGCCGGTGCCGCGGCCCGCCCGGGAGGCGTCCGCCGGCATCCCGTCTTCCGAACGGGGGAACGCGACGATGACCTTCCTGAGCAGAGCCGGTACGGCGCTGGTGGCGGTCCTGACGGCGGCGGCCTGCGCCGTCTCGGCGCCCGGCGCGGCCCGGGACACCGGGGGCGCGGGCGGTCCCGCGGCGGCCGGCCCGCCCGCGCTGACCGGCCACCGCCCGTGCCCCGGGCAGCCGGACGTGACCTGCGCCGACCTGACCGTGCCGCTCGACCGCAGCGGCGCCGTGCCCGGCACGCTCACGCTGCGGACGGCCCTGTACGGGCCGGCCGACGCGCCCCGCGGCACGCTGCTCTTCCTCACCGGCGGTCCGGGCCAGCCCGGTGTGCCGTTCGTGGAGCGGATCCGCTCCCGGCTGCCCAAGGCCCTCGCCGCGTACCGCCTGGTGATGATCGACCAGCGCGGCACCGGCGGCACCGCCGTCGACTGCCCCGCGCTCCAGAAGGAGGTCGGCAGCAGCGACACCGTCGCCCCGAGCCCGGGCGCCGTGACCGCCTGCGCCGACGTCCTCGGCCCGCGCCGCGGCCTCTACACCACCGCCGACACGGTCGCCGACCTGGAAGACCTGCGGCGCGCCCTCGGGGTGCCGTCCTGGACCCTGGACGGGGTCTCGTACGGCACGTTCACCGCCGGGCAGTACGCGCTGACGCATCCGCGGCGGGTACGCCGGCTGGTCCTGGACTCGGTGGTGCCGCTCGACGGCGCGGGCGTGCTGTACGAGGCGTCGTTCGCCCGCTCCGGCGAGGTGCTGCGCACGGCCTGCCGCGAGCAGCGGTGCGGCTTCGATCCGGCGGCGGACCTGGCGAAGGTGGTCCGCCGGGACGGCAACGGCGTCGGGGTGTTCAACCTGCTGGTCCTGGCGAGCATCATCGACCCGAAGCTGAACGACCCCCGGTTCGGCATCCTGTCCGCCCTGCACGCCTCGGCGCGCGGCGACCGGGCCCGCCTCGACGGCCTGGTGGCCGGCTTCGCCGAGTCCTCCGGCGAACCGCCGGAGGAGTTCAGCTCCGGCCTGCACGCGGCGACCCTGTGCGCCGACTCGCACTGGCCGTGGGGCGACTCGTCCGCGCCGGCCGAGGGCCGCGAGCAGGCCCTGCGGCGGGCGCTGGCCAGGATCCGCCCGGCCGACGTATGGCCGTTCCAGCGCGACACCGCCGCCGCCCAGGGCATCCCACGCACCTGCCTCCCCTGGCCCGCCACCCACCCCAACCGCCCCGCCCCGGGCCACACTCTGACGATGCCGGTCCTGCTGCTCGCCGGCGACCGCGACCTGTCGACCCCACTCGACTGGGCCAGATCGGTGGCCGCCGCCAACCCGACGGCAGAGCTCACGATCGTCGCGGGCTCGGGCCACTCCACCCAGAGCCGCGGCAATGGCGCCGGTGCCGCGGAGGCCTTCCTGCTGCGGTAACCGCCGTCCTACGAGCGCCCCGGGCGGGCGCAGGGCGGCAGGGCCGGGTGGTCGCGGGTGCGGACGGCGGGGAGCCAGGCCGTGGTGGGCGGGCTCGTGTGCGGGAGGCGGATCCGTAGCCAGACGGAGGAGCGGTGGTCCTCCTCGTCGATGATCGGTTGCCCGTCGGGGAGTTGGCAGTCGGCGGCGAGGAGGTCGCCGTGCCACACCCGGGCGGGGACGACGTTCTCGGCGGTGTACGGGCGCCGCGGGTCGATGGCCAGGCCGAGGCTGCACTCGGGGATGCGCTCGGGGCGTTCGCGGCAGCCGCGGTCGGCATTGAACACCTGGATCCGGGCGGGGCCGTGGTCGGTTCCGTGCCGGCCGGTGTACGACAAGACGGCGCCGCCGACGGCCGTGCAGACGGCGAGCGCGAGGAGCGCGGCGCGCAGCACGCGCCGCCGCCGAGGCCGTGCGGGGCGGTCGGCGGTGATGCGGGCGAGGAGGCGTTCGGCGGTGTGCGGGGCGCGGGCTTCGTGGCTGGGCGCGAGGCAGTCGGTGGCCAGGGCGCGCCAGGACTCCGGGACGGCCGGGTCGAGCCGGAGGGCGGTGCGCCCGGCGGCGTACTCCTGCACGGCGGCGCCGCGGGCGGTCGGGGTGGCGCCGGGGAAGGGGCGGGCGCCGCCGGTGAAGACCTCGTGGACGACGATGCCGAGGGCCCAGATGTCGGCGGTCGGCCGGATGCGGACGCCCTGTTCGCCGAGGGGTTCGCGCCAGCGTTCGGGCGGCAGGTAGTCGAGGGTGCCCATGGGCGGGGCGTAGCCGTGGGTGCCGGAGAGTTCGACGGCGAAGCCGAAGTCGGAGAGCCGGACCTCGCCGTCGGTGCCGATGAGGATGTTCTCGGGCTTGAGGTCGGCGTGCACCCAGCCGGCCGCGTGGAGGTGGGCGAGGCCCTGGCAGATGCCGGTGATCAGACGGGCGGCCTCGGCCGCGCCGACCGGGGTGGCCAGGCGTTCGCGGAGGCTGCACCGGGCGCGTTCCATGACGAGGACGATCGCCCCGTCCAGGGCGGGCCGGTCGGGGGCGGCCAGGACGAGGGAGCCGAGCAGCCGGACCAGCCGGGGGTGGCCGGTGGCGCGGGCGAGTTCGACCTCGCGGTGGGCGGCCTCGGCCACGTTGCGGGCCTGGCGCGGGGCGAGTCCGGCGGTCGGCATGACCTTGAGGGCGACCGACGGCACGTCGGCCCCCTCCTCCGCCCCGGCTTCGGCCGGGTGCGCGGCGTAGACGGTGGCCCAGGCGCCGGTGCCGAGGGGCTCGTCGACGATCCAGTCCCCCACCCGGTGGCCCGGGGGCAGGAGTTCCGGCGCGTCGCTGTCCCAGGTGCCGCTCGCGGCGGGCTCGTACGGCATCGGTGTCGTCGGCGGCATCGTGCCTCAGCCCCGCGCCTCGGGCTGCCGTGGTTCGGGGCGGGGCGGGAGGAGCGCCAAATGCTCCTCCGTGACGATCCCGAACTTCAGCGCGAGCCCCACGACCGCCTCCCGCTTGCCGTTGCGGCGGTCGGCACGGCCGGCCGCCTCCGGGCCGGGGGCGCCGATGCGCAGCTTCTCGTCGGCGAGGTAGTCGATGTGCGCGCTGACGGCGCGGGCGGTGAGCGGGGTGCGGGCGGCGGCGTGCCCGCGCAGCCGCTCGACGACCTGCGGGGTGGTGGGCACGGCGACCGGTGAGCTGTCGCGGAGCCAGGGCTCGCAGAGCGCGACGAGGACGAGGAAGTACGTGGCGGTCTCGTCGAGCGAGTACGCGGTGAGGGTACGGCTCTCCCAGGAGCCGCCCACCGCGTGCGGGTCCAGATAGACGTGGTCGGGGGCGAACACCTGGAAGGAGAGCGGGGTTTCGCGGCGCGAGGGCAGCACCACGCGGGAGAACTCGAAGGGGATGGGCGCCCCGAGGCGGCGCGGCGGGACGCGCAGGTACTCGCCGGCGCCCTCGGGGTTCTCGACCAGATAGCCGTGGGTGGCGCTGAGGTTGCTGAGCTGCCAGTGGTCGTCGGTGGCGCGGATCTCTCCGGCGAGGCGCGACACCGCCTCGTCGGCGAGCCGGAGTTCGACCGGTGTGGTCGCGGATCCGCGCCCGAACCGCACCCGTTCCCCCGGTCCGAGCCGCAGGGTCACGGCCGTTCCGCCGCCGTTGCCCTCCGGTAAGTGGACGACGATCCCGCTCACCGCACCGCTCCCCCGTCCCGCGCGCCGATGGTTGTCCGAACACGGCGAACGTTACCGCCTGCGCACGGAGATTCACCGCGTGGCATCGGCCACTTCGGCGGCGCACGCGGGGCGGTGGGGGCGCGGGGTGGTGGTGTGCCCGGTTTCGGGTCAGGGCGCGGCGGCTCCCGAGCGCAGGGGCGCGAGGCGCCGGTCGCCGAAGCCGGTCCAGGGCAGCCAGCCGCCGGAGGGCCGTTCCTGGACGCGGGTGCGGATCCGTCCGTCGGCGGTGACGGCGAAGACATGGATCGGGCCGGTGGTGTCGGCGGCGGCCGACGGTGTCGCGGCGAGGGCGACGCCCGGTTCGCCGAAGTCCTCGCCGAAGGTGCCGCCCGGGTCCCAGCCGCCGCCGGGGGCGGTCTGCCAGCGGTGGGCGAGGCGTTCGCCGCCGGGGGCGAGGGCGAGGGCTTCGAGGCGCCCGTCGGCGCTCGGTACGAGCATTGGGGCGCCGTCGGACCAGCCGAGCAGCGGCTGCCAGGCGTCCCAGCCGCCGCTGGGCACCGACTGGCGGCGGTGGAAGGCGCCCGTTCCGGAGGGGGCGATCGCGGTGACGGTCAGCCGGCCGCTGCCGTCGCGGGCGACCCGGGGCGCGGCGCCGGCGGCGATGCCGAAGGTGTTCCAGGCCGACCAGGTGCCGCCGGGCGACTCCTGCCAGCGGTGGAGCAGCGCCGTACCGCCGGGGGCGAGGACGAAGGCTTCGAGGCGCCCGTCGGCGTTGGCGGCGACCACGGGCGGGGCGCCCGCTGGGCCGCCGAAGCCCGCGTCCCACGGGTCCCAGCCGAGGGAGCCGGGCGAGGACTGGCGGCGGCGGGCGATCAGGGTGCCGCCCGGGGCGAGCGCGAACGCCTCCAGGCGTCCGAGGGCGTCGCGGGCGACGGCGGGCGCGGCGCCGGCCGGGCCGCCGAACTCCTCCCAGTCGTACCAGCCGCCGTCCGGCCGCTGCACCCGGTGGTGCAGGTGGGCGCCGCCGGGGGCGAGCGAGAACACCTCCAGGCGTCCGTCGGTGGTGCGGCCGAGGGTGGGCACGGCCCCGGCGGGTCCGCCGAAGGGCTCCCAGTCCGACCAGGTGTCGGTGGCGGGGTCGAGCTGGACGCGGCGCAGCATCGAGCGGTCGGCGGCGTCGAGGGCGAACAGGGTGAGCCGGTCCTGTACGTCGAGGGCGGCGGCCGGGTTGTCGGGGCTCTGCCAGGTCGGCGGGGTGTCCTGCCAGCGCAGCGGGGCGAGGTGGAGGCCGTGTTCGAACCAGCCGGCGGCGCTCGCGTGGGTCTCGGCGCCGTCGGCGACCACCTCGACGGCGTGCCCGGGGACGTGTCCGGCGTAGCCGTCGAGGGTGAAGCGGAGGGGGTCGCGGGAGGCGAGGACGTCGGTGCCCTCGTAGCCGCCGCGCGGGCCGAGGAAGAGGTAGTGCCAGCCGTCCCGGGCGACGACGAAGGGCGATTCGGTGACGGAGACGCCGTCGGCGGCGGTGGTCGCGTCGGCGAAGGCGGTGCCGGGTGCGCTCCAGTGGCGCAGGTCGGTGGAGCGGCGGTGGCAGACGAGGTGGCGGCCGTCGGGGGCCGAGAGCTCCGTGTAGTACATGACCCATTCCGTGCCGACGCGCAGGACCATGGGGTCGCGGGCGGCGGTGCCCCGGAACAGCGGGCCTGTCGGGACCCGGGTCCAGGTGAACAGATCGGTGGAGGTGGCGAGGTTGATCGCCGCGCCGGTGCGCCCGCCGGCCGCGTAGAACATCCAGTAGGTGCCGCCCGCCTCGATGACGTGCGGCGCCCAGAGGTGTTCCTCGCCGTGGTACGCCGGGTCGACGGTGAGCGCGTCGGGGTGGCTGGTCCACGGCCCGTACGGGGTGGGCGCGGAGGCGTGGGCGAAGGCGGTCTCGGCGGCGCTGTCGGGGGCCCGGCCGGGCGGTGCGGTGTCGCCGGTGATGCCGAAGAGGTGCCAGCGGTCGCCCGCGCGGACGAGGGTGTGGTCGTTGAGGTAGCGGCGGCGGTCCGGCGTGGACGGGTCGTGGACGTGGGTGAAGGGGCCGGCGGCGATCCACTGGTGGGGCGTGTCGGCCGGGGCGGGGGTGGCGGCGGTCGCGGTGGCGGTACGGGCCGGGAGCGGGAGCACGAGGGCTCCCGCTCCGGCCGTCCGCAGCAGGGTCCGCCTGCTGAGGGGGCGCATGGCTGTTCTCTGTTCTCCGGAGGGAGGCGGGGGTCAGTCGACGGCGGGACCGGAGGTCGTGTTGAGCCAGCCCCATTCGGACCAGCTGGAGAATCCGGTCTGCCACTTGTGGAAGACGCCCGCGTGACTGGTCCCGAGCACCTCGATGCGGCCGTCGGCGTTGGTGGCGGCGGTGACCTCCGTGCCGCCGGTGCCGAAGGACTCCCAGGAGCCGTAGGGCGCGTTGACGCCGGTCTGCCAGAGGTGCTGGGCCACGCTGCCGTTGATCGCGAACACCTCGACCCGGCCGTCGGGAGAGCGCTCGCTGGTGAGCTGCGCGTCGGCGGGGCCGCCGGTGGACTCCCAGCCGGACCAACCGGTGGCACTGGTCTGGTACTTGTGGAAGACGCCGACCGGGCCGGACGCGAAGACCTCAAGCCGCCCGTCCTGATTGTGATCGACCGTCAGGTCGCGGCCACCGCCGCCGAAGTCCTCCCACGCCGACCAGCCGCCGTTCACAGCCGTCTGGTAGAGGTGCTGGAAGGAGTCTCCGTTCAGCGCGAAGACCTCGAGTCGCCCGTCCGGGGCCTTCTCGATCTCGACCCGGCTGTTCGCGGGTCCGCCGCCGGCGGACTCCCAGTCGGACCAGCCGCTGCTGGGCGCGGTCTGGTACTTGTGGAAGACGCCCACGGGTCCGGACGCGAAGACTTCGAGCCGTCCGTCGGCATTGGCGCCGACGGCGATGTCCTTGCCGCCGCCACCGAAGTCCTCCCAGCCCGACCAACCGCCGGAAGGCTGCAGCTGGTAACGGTGCTGGAAGACGTTCCCGTTGATCGCGAACAGCTCCAGGCGCCCGTCCGCGTTCGGCCCGATCGCCAGCTCCGCACCACCCGGACCGCCCAGCGGCTCCCACTCCGACCAGGCACCGTTCACCGCCGTCTGCCACGCGTGATGAATCCCGTCCGCACCCGCCGCGAACACCTCAAGCCGCCCGTCCGCCGAACGCGCCGACACCACCCGGCCCGACTCCGCCGGATACACCAGGGGCGCGGGTCCGGGCTCGTGGTGGCCGAGGCGGTCGGCGGCGGCCCGCGCCTCGTCCAGGTGCCGCAGGTGGTGGCCCGCGTTGTAGGTGGACCAGGGCTGCCAGTTGGTGCCGCCGTTGGAGATCTCGTACGCCGCGTTCGCGTTGCACTGGGCGTCGTAGGCGCAGGCGTCGTCGACCTCGGGGTGCCAGTAGTCGTTGATCTGCCACAGTCCCCGGTCGCGGGACGGGGGCGTGTTGTTGTACGTGTTGGTCGCCGACGGGTCGCAGCTGGACTCGGCGAGGGCGACGGCGACCGCGGTCACCAGGGCGTCGCCCCGGAAGCCCGCTTCGTAGCCGACCCGGGCGCACAGATCGCTCGGGGCGGCGTACGCGGGCGAGGCGCCGGCGAGCACTCCCGCGGCGAGGAGCAACGAGACGAACGCCGACAGGACGACGTTACGGGGCGCTCTTCGGGCGGCGCTCTGCGTGCTGGCCATCTGATGTCCTCTCCTCAATCGACCGCGGGGCCGGCGCTGTTGTTCAGCCAGCCCCATTCGGACCAGCTGGCGAATCCGGTCTGCCACTTGTGGAAGACGCCCGCATGGCTGGTGCCGAACACCTCGATGCGGCCGTCGTCGTTCGCCGTGGCGGTGACCTCCGTGCCGCCGGTGCCGAAGGACTCCCAGGAGCCGTAGGGCGCGTTGACGCCGGTCTGCCAGAGGTGCTGGGCCACGCTGCCGTTGATCGCGAACACCTCGACCCGCTCGTCGGCCGTCCGCTGGCTGCTCAGCTGCGCGTCGGCCGGGCCGCCCGTGCCTTCCCATCCCGACCAGCTCGTGGGGCTCGTCTGGTACTTGTGGAACACGCCGACCGGGCCGGACGCGAAGACCTCAAGCCGCCCGTCCTGATTGTGATCGACCGTCAGATCGCGGCCTCCACCGCCGAAGTCCTCCCACGCCGACCAGCCGCCGTTCACAGCCGTCTGGTAGAGGTGCTGGAAGGAGTCTCCGTTCAGCGCGAAGACCTCAAGTCGCCCGTCCGGGGCCTTCTCCATCTCGACCCGGCTGTTCGCCGGACCGCCGCCGGCGGACTCCCAGCCCGCCCAACCGCCGGAAGGCTGCAACTGGTACCGGTGGAAGACACCGACCGGCCCCGAGGCGAAGACCTCAAGCCGTCCGTCGCCGTTCGCGCCGACGGCGATGTCCTTGCCGCCGCCACCGAAGTCCTCCCAGCCCGACCAACCGCCGGAAGGCTGCAACTGGTACCGATGCTGGAAGACGTTCCCGTTGATCGCGAAGAGTTCGAGGCGCCCGTCCGCGTTCGGCCCGATCGCCAGCTCCGCACCACCCGGACCACCGAGCGGCTCCCACTCCGACCAGGCACCGTTCACCGCCGTCTGCCACGCGTGATGAATCCCGTCCGCACCCGCCGCGAACACCTCAAGCCGCCCGTCCGCCGAACGCGCCGACACCACCCGGCCCGACTCCACGGGGTGGACGAGCGGCGTGGGCCGCGGCCCGCTGCCGGGCACGCAGGGCAGCTCCACGCCGCCCTCGGCGAGGTACGGCTCGGGGTCGATGCCGTACGAGGCGGACGAGTCGCCCCAGATCCGGAGGTGGAGGTGCGGGCCGGTCGAGTTGCCCTCGGAGCCGATCAGAGCGATCTGCTGGCCGGCGACGACGTGGTCGCCCTCGAACACGTCCCGCTGGTACATGTGCCCGTACTCGGAGATCTTTCCGTCCGGGTGCTGGATGCGGATCCACTGCCCGTAGCCGGAGTCGTCGTACCCGGAGATGGTCACCACGCCGTCGCCCACGGCGTAGATCGGCGCCCCGTAGGCGCCGCCGATGTCCACGCCGTTGTGGCCGCTGTGGTAGTGCTGGGTGACGGGGCCGGCGGCCGGGCAGGCGGTGGCGGAGCCCAGGGCCTGCCCGGGGGTCTGTGCGACGGCCGGGGAAGCGACGATCAGTCCCGGGGCCAGGGCCGCGGTCGCGCTCGCGCTCGCGGCGAGCAGGGCGCGCAGCGCGCGCCGGCGAAGGGCGGACAACACGTGATGCCCCCCGTCAGGCCTTGCGGAGGCGGTCGATGACGCCGTTGATGTCCCGTTCGAGCAGGTCGCCGCGGACGAAGTGGCCGCCGGGCACCTCGTACGACTCGTGACGGATGCCCACGCGGTCGAGGTTGGCCTTGAACTCCCGCTGGGTGTCGAGCACCACGGTCTCGTTGGCGTAGCCCTGGATGTCCTCGGGGCTGGTGCCGGCCACCAGGAAGACCCGCTTGTTGCGGTAGCTCTCGATGCGCTGGATCGGGTTGTCGGCGCTGACCCGCGCCTCGTCCCAGAACGGCATGCCGTAGACGCTGCCGCCGCCGAGCTCCACGGCGGCCGAGGACAGGTTCGCCCAGTGGGTGACCGCACCGTTGAAGCCGCGCAGGCTGGCCGGGCCGGAGTGGGCGCTGACGGAGGCGAAGTGCCCGTAGTACTTGGCCGTGTACTTCAGCGCGCCGAAGCCGCCCATGGAGAAGCCGGAGACGGCTCGCCCGTCGTACTCCGCGTAGGTGCGGAAGTTCGCCTCGACCCACGGCAGCAGCTGGGACATGTGGAAGTGCTCCCAGTTGCGGGGGCCGACGGCCGAGCTGACCGGGTTGGAGTACCAGCCGGCGCGGCCGCCGTCGGGCATCACGACGATGAGGCCCTTGCCGGCGGTCAGGCCCCGGATGTTGTGGTGGGCGTCGAAGGTGATGAAGTCCTCCAGGCCGCCGTGCAGCAGATAGAGGACGGGGTAGGTGCGGCCGCTCCAGTGGTAGTCGTCCGGCAGCAGGACGTTGACGGCCGGGTTCCAGCCGATGGCGTCGGTCTGGAAGCGGTAGTACCACATGCGGGGGTCGCCCTCGTTGCGCTCGACGATCCGCAGCCCGAAGCCGTCACCGGCCGCCGCGGCCGTGGGGGCGGCGGCGAGGACGCCGCCGGCGCCGAGGGCCAGGGCGGCGGTGAGCCCGCCGGCGGACTTGAGGATGTTCCTGCGCGAAGGCTGCTGCGCGGTCAACGTGACCTCCAGGGGGAGAGGGGAAGCGTGGCGCCGGCCGTTCCGGCCGCCCGTGACGGGCGGTTCGGAAGGTAGCGCCGTCCCTCCCCCGCGGAGAATCCGGAAGGTTACGGACTGACAGGAGCGGGCGGTGTGGGATAGGGTCCCCGCTCCTGCGGCGTCAGGCCGGCCAGGCAGTACGGCCGGCCCAGGTGGGGCTCCCAGCCGTACCGGGGAGCCCGCGTGCTCAAGGGGACAGGTCAGGCCAGGCCCCGCAGGCGCCAGATCTGGCTCTTCTTCCAGGTCAGATCGGTCGCCGGGTCGCCGGTCCACTGGGGGCCAGCAAAGTGACGGTGTAGCCGTCCGCGGCATCCGTCCACGGCACGATCACCGAAGCCGAGTTGCCGCTGACGGTCAGCGTCCGGTCGGAGACCGTCACCGGCCCCGTCACCGCGCCGCCGCCGTTGTTCGGTATGCGCTGGACGATCGCGCGCACCCGGCCGTTCTCCACCACCGACGTGGTGTCGAGACGGTTGAGGTCGACGGTGACATCGCCGGTGTTGCCGTTGCTGCCCAGCAGGATCTTGGCGTTGCGCGCGGAGTCGTCCTTCGTCGCCACCCCGTCGGTGTTCGTACCGGGCGTGAGGTGCACGATGTTGCCGGTCTGCGAGCCGTAGTACCGGTACAGGAACCACTCGCCCAGTGGCAGATACCGACCGCCGTTCCTGGTGAGCAGGTTCGCCGCGAAGTCGTGCAGGTTGGCGCCCCACGCCCAGTTGGCGCGCATGCCGTCCGCCCCGGCGCGCTCCAGACGGGAGATGTACCAGCCGCCGCGGCCGGGGTTCTGCTCGGTGTTGGCGGCGTACTCGTTGACCTGGAACGGACGGCTCGTGGTCATCGACCGTGCCGCCAGCTTGGAGTTGACGGCGTTGGCGTCGGCGACCGGGTCACCCGGCAGGTCGTGCCAGCTGTAGATGTCGGGTTCGACGTTGTTGGCCTTCACGTAGTCCAGGTACGTGTTCCACCAGGGGCCGCCCCAGTCCGCGGAGGGCTTGCCGGCGGTGCTGGCCCCGACGATGGCGGCGCCCGGGAAGGCGGCCCGGATCCGCTGGTGGGCCCGCTTCCACATCTCCAGGTACTGGGCCTGCGGCCGGTCCCAGAATGAGGAGTAGTCGGGCTCGTTCCAGATGTCCCACTGGATGTCGGTCATGCCGGCTGCCTTCGCGTCGGCGAGCAGCCGGTCGTAGAAGGCGTCGAAGCGGGACCAGTCGCCGTTGTCACCGGGGAAGGTGGGCGAGGTGGTCCCGTCGGCGCCCCACAGGTCGTGCGGCAGGATCACGAAGGTGCCGCCCAGCGCCTTGGTGCTCCTGTACTGGGCGACGGTGGAGTTCCACCGGCGGTCGTACTTGCCGGCGACCCACCCTCCCGGGCTGTCCAGCTGGGCGCCGCCGGCCCGCATGAACGTCCACTTGATGTCCTTGTAGAAGTGCTCCTGGGGCAGCGAGCCGTCCTCGGCCATCCCGTAGAGGGTGCCCGAGGCACGGTACGTGGGGGCGCCCCCGGTGGCGGAGAAATCGACGGTGACGGTGGTGTCCGCGGCCTGTGACGAGGCGGCGGGCACCAGGGTCGCGGCCAGGGTGGCCAGGAGGACGGCCACGGACGCGAGGGCTCTGCGTCGGGCGGGGGTCGCGGGTCCTGAGGGTGTGGTGAGCGGCTTCATTCTGCGGCTCCTGGGGTGGACGGAGAGGGTGGACCGGGGCCCGATCGGTCCCGGGCCTTCCCCACCGAGGTGCGCACGCGGCGGTCAGAGCTCCGGGGTGAGACCACGCTCGCGCAGCCAGGACAGCTGGACGGGCGGGTTGGAGCCGTAGCCGCCGCCGTGGTCGCCGAAGGGCCAGACGGTCATGGTGCGGTCCTCGCCCCGGTAGTGGTTGTAGGCGGCGTAGACCGTGGAGGGCGGGCAGATCGGGTCCATCAGGGCGACGCTGAACAGCCCCGGTGCGGTGGCCCGTTGGGCGAAGTGGACGCCGTCGAAGTAGTCGAGGGTGGTGAAGGTCCGCTCCACACGGTCGCGGCTGTGCCGGCGCAGGTACTCGGCGATCTCCGGGTACGGGCCTTCCCCGGTGATCTGTACGGCCCGGCGGAAGTGGCACAGGAACGGGACGTCCGGCAGCGCCGCGGCCACGCGGTCCCCGGCGAGCCCGGCGACGGCGAGGGCCAGGCCGCCGCCCTGGCTGCCGCCGGCCACCACGATCCTGCCCGGGTCGAGGCCGGGCAGCTCGGCGACGGCGTCCACGGCGCGCACGCAGTCGGTGATCAGCCGCCGGTAGTAGTAGTTCTCGGGGGAGTCGATGCCTCGGGTCATGAACCCCCCGGCCCACTGCGTGCCGTCGCCCGCTGTCCGGTCCGGGGTGTCGTGGCCCTGGCCCCGGCTGTCGACGACGAGCTGGGCGTAGCCGGCGGCGGACCAGAACAGGTGGTCGGCGGGCAGACCACGGCCGCCGCTGTAGCCGATGTACGTGACGACGACCGGCAGCGGTCCTTCCGTTCCGCGCGGGCGCAGGAGCCAGGCGGCCACCGGCTCGCCGTTCCAGCCGGGGAAGCGCACGTCGTCGACTTCGACGGTGTGCAGCAGGTGCGCGGAAGTGACCCGTTCGACCTTGATCGTCCCGTCGTGGGACCGGGCTTCGGCGAGGGTGCGGCGCCAGAACGCGTCGAAGTCGTTCGGAGCGGTCAGCTGCGGCCGGTAGCCGACGAGGCCGTCGGTCCCGAGGTCGGTGAGCGGCATGGGGGCTTCTTCCGGTCGGAGTGTGGACGAGGTGGCGGGGGTTCGTGTGGCATCGGGACCACGCGCCCTCGCGGGTCCGGGGCACGGCTGGGCAAGGGAGTGGCGGCCCGTCCTCCCCTCCGTCGGACGGGCCGCCGGCTTACGGGGCGGGCGCGAGCGGTCAGTCGGCTCCGCCAGGGCTGCCGAAGCGGAAGGCGGAGAGGCGGAAGTCGCCGTGCAGGGTCAGGCGCAGGTCGTGGACGCCCTCGGGCGGGGTGGCCAGTTCGCCCGTGACGGTCTGCCATGCGTAGCGGTCGCCGGTGAGGGGGACGTCGAGCTCGGCAAGGACCTGGTCGCCTGCCCGGACGACCAGCCGCGCCTCGCCGGGTCCGGCGTCCTCGCGGGCGGTCTCGGCCTCGATCCGGACGGCCCCGGAGAGGTCGACGCCGTGGAAGAGAAGCGTCCCGGGCCGAGCGGGGTCGGTGGGCGTGACCGCGTCACCGTCGGTCCGGGTGGTGTCGACGAGGGTGACGTCCGCGTAGTCGTCGAAGTCGACCGCCAGGGTGCGCCGTTCCAGGACGATCCGGGGCGCCGGGGCCGTCCCGGTCACCGTCAGCGGTGCGGTGAGGACCGGGTGGTCGGCGGAGCGGGCGACGATGATCTCGTAACCGCCGGGATCGACGGTGAAGGCGGAGGTGGCGACATCCCAGTGGGCGAGCCGTTCGGCGGGCAGCCGGAACGTCACCTCGCGGCTCCCCCCTGGCTCCAGGCGCACCTTGCGGAAGTCGGCCAGGCGCAGTCCGGGCGCCTCGTGACGGGCGTCCAGCGCCCGGACGTAGAGCTGCACCACCTCGCTGCCGGCCCGGGCACCGCTGTTGGCCAGGGTCACCGTGATGTCGACCGCGCCGTCCTGGCCGGTCGACGACCGCGACAGCCGCAGGTCGCGGTAGGAGAAGTCGGTGTACGACAGGCCGTGGCCGAAGGGGTAGAGGGGCGCGGCCCGGTGGTACTGGTAGGTCCAGCCCGCCTTGATGATGTCGTAGTCGAGCGGGGCGGGCAGCGGGTCGTCGCCCCGGTACCAGGTCTGCGGCAGTCGGCCGGCGGGCTCGGCGTCGCCGAGGAGCACGGCGGCCAGCGCGTGGCCCGTCTCCTGCCCGCCGTGGGAGGTCCACACCACGGCGGGCAGGTGCTCGTCGGCCCAGTCGACGGCGTACGGGTAGCTGCTCATCACCACGAGCGCCGTCTCCGGGCGCACGGCCGCGACCGTGCGGAGCAGCTCCTCCTGCGTCGCGGGCAGGGCGGTGTCCGCGCGGTCCTCGGTCTCACGGCCGTTGATCATGGGGTGGTTGCCGAGGACGACGACCGCCGCGTCGGCCGCCTCGGCGGCTGCCCGGGCCTCGGCCGCGCCGTCGCGCAGCAGCTCTCGTTCCCAGCGTTCGGCGGAGTCCGGGGCTCCGGCGGTCACGGTGACGCGGCCGTCGGCCGGATCCACGGCGGCGTAGCGGCCGGTGAGCACGGAGCGCAGCAGCACCGAGTCCTGCCCGGCCGGTTCGAGGAGGAAGGTCTCCTTGACGAACCAGTTCTTGAGCGTCTTCTGGTCGGCCGCCACGGTGGCGTCGTCCTTGAGGCTCAGGTAGTGACCGGTGTCGGCGGCGCGGAGGGTCAGCATGCCGCGGCCCCAGCCGGTCACGTCGAAGGCGGTCCTGCCGAGGAGTTCACCGGTGGTGCGGGAGCGCAGCGCGATACGGTCGGCGCCCTCCACCCGGACCACCTCGCCGCCGTGGGCGCCGAGTGCGGTGTCGAATGCGGCGTCGAGGCCGTCGGCGACGGTCACCTGGTAGGGCATGGTGCCGCTGTACCAGTCCTCGCACAGCGTGTCGGCGAGTGGGCCGATGACGGCGATCCTGGGTGTCCGCGCCGGGTCCAACGGCAGCAGGCCGTCGTTCTTGAGCAGTACCACCGACTCGGTCGCCGCGTGCCGCGCCAGGGCGCGGTGCTCGGGGCAGTCGATCGCCTCCGGTCCGATCCCGGCGTACGGGTCGAGGTCCGGGTCGAACTCGGCGAGACGGAAGCGGAGTTCGAGCTGGCGACGCACCGCGCGGTCCACGTCGGCCTGGTCCATCAGGCCGCGCTCCAGCGCCTCGCGCAGTCGGCCGACCGGCGTGGCGCTGTCCTCGTCGTGGTCGGTGAAGCTGTCGATGCCCGCCTTGAGGGCGGCGGCGTGGGACGCGGCGTGGTCGTCGAAGTAGTGCTCCGGGTCGACCAGGTTGGAGGGGGCCTCGGCGTCGCTGACCACGAACAGCTCGTGTCCGGTGGGCCGCGCCCAGCGGCGCAGCTCGGTCTCGATCAGCGGGCTGATGTGGCAGGGGCGGCCGTTGACCAGGTTGTACGCGGCCATGGCTCCGGTCGCGGCGCCGGAGGCGACGACGGGCCGGAAGGCGGCCAGGTCGTACTCGTGGAGGACGCGCGGGCGCAGCCCGGAGGAGGTGGTGCAGCGGTCGTCCTCGTTGTTGTAGGCGAGGAAGTGCTTGAGAACGGGAGCCGCCCGCAGGTAGGTCGGATGGTCGCCGGCCAGGCCCCGGCAGTACGCCTCGCCGAGCCGGGCGGTGTGCACCGGGTCCTCGGAGTAGCCCTCCTCGTTGCGTCCCCAGCGCGGGTCGCGCAGCAGGTTCAGGACGGGCGCCCAGGCCTGCAGGCTGTGAGAGCCGCCGGTGGCGGGCCGGCGGTGGTGGTGGAAGGCCCGAAGCTCGACCGAGACGGCCTCGGCGACCCGGCGCACCAGGTCCTCGTCCCAGGTGGCGCCGAGGCCGACGGCCTGCGGGAAGACCGTCGCCACCCCCAGCCAGGAGACCCCGTGCAGGGCCTCGCTGCCCGTACGGAAGGCAGCGAGGCCGAGCCGAGGGACGGCCGGCACGTACTGGTGCAGCATCGCGATCCGCTCTTCGGGCCTGAGCCGTGAGAGCAGGTCGTCGACGCGCTTCTGCAGTGGCAGGGCGGGATCACGGAAATCGGGCGGCTCGGATGCGGACGCGGGCGCGGAACTCACGTGGAAACCCCTCAGGCGAGCTGGTTACGGTGGCGTTCATCGAAGCGCTTCGACCGTCCCATTCACCTCCACGACCTGTCAATGAAAGCCGCAGAGAAAGTACTCCCCCGTCAACTCTCCCGACTCCCGCGAAACCACCCCGCCGCCCTCCCTTGCCGAGTCAAGCGATTCGACGTCAGGACCCGGTCTGCGCCCGCACGTCGACGACCCGTTCGAAGAAGAACTCGTGCTTGAGGAAGGAGACGTCGTACTCGTGACCCGGGTACGGCGGGATCAGCTGGGCGGCCTGGAACAGTCGCCATCCGTCCTGCAGCGCGGCCACCCCCGACTCGTACGGCGGCTCGTCGCTGTCACCCGTGGTGGGCGAGGTGCGGCCGGTGCCGTCGTAGCGCGACCAGCCGACGACATGGGAGTCCAGCGCCGAGCTCGCCAGGTACAGCACGAGCACCTGCTGCCGCAGCATCGGGGCGGCGGTGGCGTCTTTGGTGTCCGCCGGCGCGGGCGGGATCGCTTCGGTCGTCATGCCACGGTCCCCTTCGGACGGTTGGAGACCCTGGTCACCCAGTGGTCGAGGTCGAAGCCGTCGTCACCGGTCAGCTCCCGCCACAGCAGGATGCGGTTGTACCGCTCCAGCCGGCCGGTCGCTCCCTCGTACCACGGGAACATCGCGTCCAGCTCCGCGGTCACCCGCGGGTCATGGAGATCCGAGGTGTCCCACAGACGGCGTTGACGCACCCGGGGATTGAAGCGGATCTTGAACATGTAGCGGAGGATGTCGCTGTCGTTGCGCCGGCCCCCGTGCCAGATGCCGTGGTGCAGAAGCACCACCGTGCCGGCCGGGCAGACCAACCGGTCCTGGCCGCGCAGGTTCTGGTAGCGGCCGGTGTCCGACTCGTTGATCCGCCGCAGATGGCTGCCCGGCACGCTGAGCGTTCCGCCCATCTCCAGCGTCACGGTCTGCGGGTAGTACATCAACTGGACGTCGAAGGCGTCCGGCCGGACGTCGATGATGGCGTCCCCGTGCAGCGGCTGCGCGGCGCCGCCGTGCGGCTCGCGGGTATGCACGAAGTGGTGGTCCACCCACGGCTCCGGGCCGACCAGGCTGCGCAGGGCCCCTGCCACCTGGGGCAGTTCCAGCAGCCTGCGGACGAAGGAGCCCTCCGCGTACGCGTCGGACAGCGGCGTCCCGTACGGCACCGGCGGCACCCCGCCCGCCAGTACCGCCAGGCCCTCGGCGTTCATCTCCGCCGGCACCACCGCGTCAAGCCGCAGTGACCCGCGCGCCACGAAGCGCGCCATCTGAACCGAGTTCAGCAGTTCTTGGCTGTTCTCCATGACGGCCACGCTAGGTCCGGCCCGCCGCGCACCGCGTGGGCCGCGTTCACCCTCCACTGGTCGATTTTCACCGTGCCGTCCGCCACGTGCATCGACGACCGCGCCCCCAGGAGTGGCCGCGTCCGCCGTGGGTAGAACACGTGACCATGCAGACGGTCCTCGCCCCTCTCGACGAGCCTCCCACTCTCGCCGCCCTCGGCATCGGCGTGCACGGTCCGGCCGGCCAGGTGGACGTGTTCTCGCTGCCGGACATGTGGCAGCTCCATCTGTACGGCTACGACGCCGACTTGACGGTCGACGGCACCGAGCACGCGATCCGCCCCGGGCGGGTCAGCCTCGTACCGCCCGGAACCGAGGTGCGTTACCGCTACCGGGGCCGCTCCGAGCACCTCTACGCCCACCTCCGGCTGGGTTCGGCGGGAACACCCCACAGCATTCCCGTGATCCAGCACACCGGACCCGAGCTCGACCTGCTCACCGCACAGTTGCGGCAGGCACTGGCCGCCTGGCCGAACACCCCGGCCCGGGCCACCGCCGAGGTGTGGGCCGCCCTGTGGCGGATCGCCCGGCTCACCCCGCCGCGGGAGCAGAGCGCCCGGGCCGTTCATCCTGCGGTGGCGGCCGCGACGGCCCTGATCGAGACGCGGCTGACGGAGTCCCTGTCGGTGCCGGAGATCGCGAAGGCGGCCGGCGTTTCCCACAACCACCTGACCCGGCTCTTCCGCGCGGCCACCGGGGAAACCGTCGTCGGCTACATCCGGGCCCGCCGGATGGAACGCGCACGCCATTTCCTGCGGGCCACCACGCTCTCCATCCCCGCCGTCGCCGCCTCGGTCGGCATCCCCGACCTCCAGGCGTTCAACAAGGCCTGCCGCCGTGAACTCGGGGCGTCACCTCGCGGCATCCGTTCCGCCGGTCCCGCACCGCGCGACAGCGCGGCCCAGTAGATCGCCGAACGGCAAAGGACACCGGCCACGCGCTGTTGACCATGCGGTACCTACCGTGACCGAGTCGGCGCGCCAGACGGCGCGGACCTAGGCTGGAACCAGCCGCTGGAAACCGGTCCTGGCGAGCACCGCTGTCCGGACGGAGGCGT
This sequence comes from Streptomyces sp. SKN60, assembly GCF_026236535.1. GTDB lineage: Bacteria > Actinomycetota > Actinomycetes > Streptomycetales > Streptomycetaceae > Streptomyces. The sequence continues at coordinate 266,408 of NZ_JAHTMW010000011.1, forward strand.
GGCGCGTGGAGATGGCTGCCAAGCGGGACGGCCCGACTGCCGCTGTCGTGGTCGACCCGGACGGCAAGGTGAGTGGTTGGAGCGAGGGCGGGCGGCTGCTGCTGGGCTGGACGGCGGAGGAGACCGTGGGGCGGCCCGTGACCGACCTGTGGGCCGATCGCCCATCCGGCCTTCCCGAAAATCTCGGCATCGGCTCCGACCCCACGGGAGTCGTCCCGCTGAGGCACCGGGACGGTTCCACGGTGGACGCCGTGCTGACGACCCATCCGCTGCGCGGCGCGGACGGCCGCGTGCTGGGCCGCGTGGTGACCGTCCAGCCGTGGGGACGCCGCCCCGTGATCGCCGACCGGGCCTTCGAACAGTGCCCCTTCGCTCTGGGCGTCTACGACCCTGAGCTGCGGTTTCTGTGGGTCAATGCCTCCGCGTGCCGGGTGATGGCGCACTCCGAGGAGCAGGTGCTCGGCGAGAAGTACCGCGAGCTGTTCCCCGAACTGGACGACATGGCATACACCGACCGGCTCTCCGAGGTGGCGAGGACGGGCGAGCCCGCACGCCTCATCACCGTCTTCCGCCCGCTCGGCAGCAACTACGCCAACGCCTGGGCCACCAGCATGTGGCCCGTCCGAGACGCCGAGGGCAAGGTCCGCGCGGTCGCCAACTGGGGATTCGACATGAGCGCCGAGTACTGGGCTCGGCAACGCCTGCTCATCCTCAACAAGGCCAGCGGCGGCATCGGCCTGACACTCGACGTGATCGGCACCGCCCAGGAACTGGCCACGACCCCGGTGCCGGGATTCGCCGACCTCGTCACCGTAGACCTCTTCGACGAGGTGCTGCGCGGGGAGGAACCGCCCTCCGCGTCCGCGTTCACCTCCGGCGACACGATCACGCTCAGCCGTGCCGCCCAGCACAGCGCGAAGGAGGACACCGACCGGGCGCCCGGGCCCGCGACGCCGGTCAGCCACCCTCCCGGTTCCGTCGCCGCCCGCTGCATGGCCACCGGCAGGTCCACGGTCGAGCTCGCCGCTCAGCCCGGCGAGGGCGGCGAATGGGCCTTCGGGCCCGGGCTCGCCGCCGACCCGGCCCACTGGCCACCGGGCAACCCGTTGATCGAAGGGTCCATCGCCGCAGACGGGCTGACCGGCCGGATCACCGTGCCGCTCCGGGCCCGCGGCGCGCTGCTCGGTGTCGTCGTCTTCTCCCGCCTCGACCGGCCCGAGGCCTTCACCGCCGACGACCTGATCCTCGCCGAGGAGATGACCGCCAAAGCCGCCGTCGCCATCGACAACGCCCGCCGGTACTCGCGCGAACGCACGACCGCGCTGACCCTGCAACGCAGCCTGCTGCCGCAGGGGCTACCGGACCAGAAGGCGGTCGAGGCGGCATCCCGCTACCTGCCCGCCGGGACCGGCGCGGAAGTGGGCGGTGACTGGTTCGACGTCGTTCCGCTGTCCGGCGCCCGGGTCGCCCTGGTCGTCGGCGACGTCGTCGGCCACGGCCTGCACGCCTCGGCCGGCATGGGCCGGCTGCGCACCGCGGTCCGCACGCTCGCCGATGTCGACCTGCCGCCGGACGAGCTGCTGACCCACCTGGACGACCTGGTCCTCCACCTCGCCGGCGAACTCCAGCCCGCCGGCCGCTTCGAGCCGACCGGCGAGTCCGGCGCCACCTGCCTGTACACCGTTTACGACCCTGTCTCCCGGCGCTTCACGCTGGCGAGCGCCGGCCATCCGCTGCCGCTGATCATCTCCCCGGACGGCACCAGGACACCGGTACCCGCACACCCGGGTCCGCCGCTCGGCATCGGCGGGCTGCCTTTCGAGGCCACCGAGCTCGAGCTGCCCGAGGGCAGTCTGCTCGCCCTCTACACCGACGGACTGGTAGAAAGCCGCGAGCGCGACGTCGACCAGCGGATCGCCGAACTGCTGCGAGCCCTGAACCACTCGGCCACCTCCCTGGAGGCCCTGTGCGACACGGTGATGGACGCCATGCTCCCGGAACGCCGCACCGACGACGCGGCCCTGCTGCTCGCTCGTACGCACGCGCTGGATCCCCGCCACGTCGCCGACCTGGCCGTAGAGCCCGACCCCGCACAGGTGCCGCGCGCCAGGAAGTTCGCCGTCGACCAGGTGGACGCATGGGGTCTGGAGGAGGCGTCGTTCGTCACCGAACTGGTCGTCAGCGAGCTGGTCACCAACGCCATCAGATACGGCGCGCCGCCGATCAGGCTGCGGCTGATTCGCGATACCTCCCTGATCTGCGAGGTCTTCGACGGAAGCAACACCGCTCCGCACCTGCGCCGAGCCCGCGCCTTCGACGAGGGTGGCCGGGGCCTGCTGCTCGTCGCCCAGCTCACTCAGGGGTGGGGCACCCGGCACACCACCAACGGCAAGACGATCTGGTGCGCTCAGGCGCTCACGTGATGCGGGGTCCGTCTCCGTGGTCGGGGATGGGGAGGCGCACGCCGGCCTGAAGGGCGGACTGGTGGGCGATGATGCCGGGGAGGGTATAGCGGGCGGCGGTCCACGCGTGCAGCGGTGGAGGCGTTCGTGTCGTGACCGCGGTGGCGAAGTCGTCGGCGAGGAAGTGGTGGCTGCCCTCGTGGCCGTTGGGTGCGTGCGCGAACTCGCGCGGGAGTCGGGAGCGGTCGTGGACGGGTGCGGTACCGGAGGCGAAGGCGTCGCGCAGTTCCGGGGCGACGTGGGAGAGCGCCGGGTCGTCCGGTGCGAGGGTGGGTGCGGGCTGCAGGTGCGCGGTGACGTCGTGCTCGCCCTTCTTGTCCTGCCACAGGCTGACCGAACCGAGTTGTTCGAGGACGGCCTCCGTGCCGAAGTAGCGGAAGCGTGACTCCTTGCCGATGTATCCGACCCTGCGGAACTCGTTCGTGCGGAAGCTGCCGCCACCCGCGACTTCGAACAGCGCGGTCGCGTTGGAGAAGTCGTTGTCGAACTGGCTGATCTCGCGATCGAACACGCCGTCGCCGCGCTCGTCCCGAACGCCGATCGCCGAGACGCTCACGGCGTGGGTCTGCCAGGCGCCGAGGACTCCGCCGATCGAGTGCGTGGGGTAGAGCAGCGGCGGGTAGCTGGCGGTGGACTTCCAGTCCTCACCGCCGCTGTACTTGTACGCGTCGTAGAAACCCCAGTCCATGTCGTGGACGTAGTCGCCTTCCGCGTAGAAGATCCGGCCGAACGCTCCCGCGGCGATCTGGGCGCGCGCGTAGACGGTCGCCGGGTGGTAGTAGCTCGTCTCGCCCATCATGTAGATCCGGCCGGTCTCCTCGGCCGCTGCGATGATGTCCGCGATCTCGGCCTCGGTCACGCCCATGGGGACCGCACTGTAGACGTCCTTGCCCGCACGCAGCGCCTGCACGGCGAGGGGGCCGTGGGTCCAGCGCTGGGTGAAGAGCGCGATGGCGTCGAGATCGGAGTCGAGCATGTCCTCGAACGAGGGGAACGTGCCGGCGAGGTCATGCTCGGTGACGAGTTGCTCGGCGCGCTCCGGGAGCAGGTCGGTGACCTTGATGTCACCGACGTCCGGGTGCAGGCGCCAGAGTTTGGCGAACGAACCGGCGAACTGGCCGGCGCCGACGATGCCGAGTGAGAACACGCGAAATCTCCATCGGGAGCGGAGGAGTGGGTGCGAGCTGGTGCCGGTCGCATGACGGTGCGGGCTCCGGCACTGCTCCACGACGATAGGATCCGAGTACCCGCGATGTCTGCACCGTTTCGAAGCGAGAACTTCTTGGATCCTCAGGGTGCTCTGGTCGACGAACCCTCGTACCTGCGCGGCTGGTCCGGACGCCCGACGCTGATGGCGGCAGCGCACCGGCACGACGACCTGGAGATCAACTTCGTGGCCGGCGGTGGGTCGATGCTCTATCTCTACGGCGGCGAACTCCTCGAAGTCGCGGTGGGCGGCCTCGCCGTGTTCTGGGCCGCGATCCCGCACCAGTTGGTGGCGAGCCAGGCGACGCGCGTCCACTGGCTGCATGTGCCCTTCGACCGGTTCCTCGCCTGGGGGCTGCCCCAACCACTCCTCGCCCGTGTGCTCTCGGGCGTGCCGATGATCACTCACACAGCCCGTGCCGACGCGAGCGATCCGGCGAAGTTCACGCAGTGGGCCGCGGATCTGGCCGCGGACGACGACGAACTGCACCGCATCGCGATGCTGGAGATACAGGCGCGCGTCCGACGTCTGGCGCTCGCCACGGTCGGCGATCCCGCACATCGACCCGCCAGTGACGAACCGGCCCTGCGCCAGGCGGCGTCCATGGCGCGGTACATCGCACAGCACTTCCGCGAGCCGATCACCGTCGCGGACGTCGCCGCGGCGGCGCATGTCCACCCGACCTACGCCATGACCCAGTTCCGCAAGGTCGTGCGTACCACGATCGGCGACTACGTGAAGCTGTACCGGCTCGCCGAAGCACGCCGGTTGCTGGTGACCACCGACCTTCCCGCGAGCCAGGTGGCCACGGCCGCCGGTTTCGGTTCGGTCAGCCGTTTCTACCGAGTCTTCACCGACGCGTGCGGGACCACCCCGGCACGATTCCGACACGGGCGCGGGATGTAGGTACCTGGCGACTCTTGACGAGAACATGCCGCGTGTCTACTGTCCTGCGACGGAACCGAACAGACTTCAACAGGTCACTCCCTTCCCCGTCCGGCGACGCCGGCCTGCAGAGCCAGCAGCTCACCGCCGACCACGCCAACGGTGTGACCACACTCATGGCGGCGCTTCCGTCCGGACCTGGCGCCGCCGGCAGCAACAGGGGCCTCTCCCCCTCCCCCACGCGCCGTTCTGCCGTTCGTCTCCAGGCGGCCGCCGACGCCGGCGCGAAGGCGCCACGGCCGGGCCGCTGACGGAACGGCGCTCAGTCCCGTTCATGAGCATCACTCTCAGAAGAGGACACCCGCATGAGAAAGTCCTGGCTTCTCCACCTGATCACGCTTGTCGCCGTCGTGCTCGGGGTGACAGCGACAGGTGCCGCCCCCGCCTCCGCCGCCTCCAACACGCCCTTGCGCGTCATGCCGTTGGGCGACTCGATAACCTGGGGCGTGGGAAGCACCACGGGCAACGGCTACCGGGCCCCGCTGTGGGACAGGCTTGCGGCGGACGGCCATCCACTGGACTTCGTCGGCACGTTGCGGGGCGGTTCGATGTCCGACCCCGACAACGAAGGCCACTCCGGATACCGCATCGACCAGATCGCCGCCCTCGCCGACGCCGCGCTGACCCGCTACCGGCCCAACGTCGTGACGCTGCACATCGGCACCAACGACCTCCAAGGGGCCTCCGAGGCCAACACCGCGATCGCCCGGCTGAAGTCGCTGGTCGACCAGATCACCGCCGACGTCCCCGACGCGACCGTCCTCGTCGCCTCCCTGGTCGTGTCCACCAGCAGCTCCGAGGAGCAGCACCGGGGCGCGTACAACCAGGCCATCCCCCAGATCGTCCGCGAGGCGCAGGCCGCGGGCAAGCGCGTCGCATTCGTCGACATGAGCGCCCTGACCGCCACGGCCGACCTGGCCGACCCCCTGCATCCCAACGACTCCGGCTACCGGAAGATGGCCGACGCCTTCCACCGCGGCATCCAGGCCGCGGACAGCGCCGGGTGGCTGAGGAACCCCGCCCCCGCACCCGCGCGCGTACAGTCCGGCATCGCCGGCAAGTGCCTCGACGTCAACGGCGCCGGCACCGCCGACGGGACCGCCGTCCAGACCTGGAGCTGCGGCGACGGTGCCCACCAGATCTGGTCCGCCTACACCGACGGCACCCTGCGCTCCCTGGGCAAGTGCCTCGACGCCGCCGGCTGGGGCACCGCCAACGGAACCAAGGTGCACCTCTGGGCCTGCCACGGCGGCGCCAACCAGGTCTGGCAGCCCTACAACGGCGGCTACCGCAACCCCGCCTCCGGCCGCTGCCTCGACGTCCCTGCCGCCTCCACCGCCGACGGCACGCAGCTCCAGCTGTGGGACTGCCACGGCGGCTCCAACCAGAAGTGGACCACCCTGACCGCCGGATGACCCCCCGTTCCCTGGATCTGAGTCCCATCCGGGCTCAGGTCCAGGGAAGCGCTTCAACCCGAGGAACCGTCCGGCACTGACCTCGAATGGGGCCGCCATGACCAAGGAACAGGGGACCTTCCACTGGGGGCACGAGGCCCTTCACCTCGAGCTCGTCCTCGACGACGACGGCAGCCCGCGCCTGACGCACCTCGGACTGCCCGGCGAAGCGCAGAGCGTCCCCGGCGCATCCCTCCCCCTGGTGGAGGTGACGGCCGCGGGTCACGGCCGCCACTGGTCGGGCAGCCGCCTGATCGGGACCGCTCTCGGCGGACGGCTGCGCCACCGGGCCCACTTCGCGGCCCGCGACGGCGACTGGCACACCCTGACCGTGCATCTCCACGACCCGGAAACCGGGCTGGTCGCGGAGGTGACCTACCGGTCACCGGACGGCATCCCCGTGCTCCGCGGCGAAGTGACCCTGCGCAACGAAGGGCGGACCACCTTGCACCTGGAGTCGGTCAGCTCGCTCGCGGTGGGCTGCCTCACCCCACGGGACCCGGCGGCCGTCGACGCCGCCGACCTGCTGTGGGCGGACAACGACTGGCTCGCCGAGTGCCGCTGGCAGCGACAGCCGATGCGCCGGACCACACCCGGCGTCAGTGGACGCGCGACGTACGGCCACGGCAAGGCGGGCCTCGCCCTGAACGGACAGGGCACCTGGTCCAGTTGCGGACACCTGCCCATGGGCGGCCTGACGGACCGGCGCACCGGCCGCAGTTGGGTGTGGCAGATCGAGCACAACGGCGGGGGCTGGCGCTGGGAGTGCCAAGAGCACGACGAGGCGGCCTACGCCGCACTGTTCGGGCCGACCGACACCCACCACGGCTGGCGGCACCCCCTGGAACCCGGCGCCGTCTTCCGCACCGTACCGGCCGCGCTGGCCTTCGGCGCCGACGGCGGCCCCGACTCCGCGTTCGCCGCGCTGACCCGCTACCGCCGCGCCCAGCGCCGCCCTCATGCCGACCACCAGCGCCTGCCCGTCATCTTCAACGACTACATGAACTGCCTGATGGGCGACCCCACCACCGACAAGCTGCTGCCGCTGATCGACGCGGCGGCCGAAGCCGGCGCCGAGCACTTCGTCATCGACGCGGGCTGGTACGACGACGGTGACGGCGGCTGGTGGACCAGCGTCGGTGCCTGGGAGCCGGCCGCCGCACGCTTCCCCGGCGAGAAGGGGATCCACGAGGTACTGGACCACATCCGCCGACGCGGCATGGTTCCCGGTCTGTGGCTGGAGCCGGAAGTCGTCGGCGTCCACAGCCCCATGGCCAAGTCCCTGCCCGACGAGGCGTTCTTCCGCCGCGACGGCGCCCGCGTCACGGAGACCGGCCGGCACCACCTGGACCTGCGCCACCCGGCCGCCCGTGCCCACCTGGACCAGGTCGTGGACCGCCTGGTCGGCGAGTGGGGCGTCGGCTACCTCAAGCTCGACCACAACATCGACCCCGGGTCCGGCACCAGCGCCCACCCCGGCGAGACCCCGGGCGACGGCCTGCTCGGCCACAACCGGGCGCACCTCGACTGGCTCGACGGCGTCCTCGACCGGCACCCGCACCTGGTGGTGGAGAACTGCGCCTCCGGCGGCATGCGCTGGGACGACGCCATGCTCTCCCGGCTGCAACTGCAGTCCACCAGCGACCAGCAGAACCTCCACCTCTACGCGCCCATCGCGGCCTCCGCGCCCACCGCCGTCACCCCCGAACAGGGTGCCGTCTGGGCGTACCCCCAGCCGGAGGACTCCCTCGACGAGGTGGCGTTCACCATGGCCAACGCGCTGCTCGGCCGGATCCATCTCTCCGGCCGCATTCCGGAACTCGAGCGGGAGGCCCGCGCCCTGGTCCACGAGGCGGTGGCGGTGTACAAGGCCATCCGCGCCGATCTGCCGCAGGCCGTGCCGTCCTGGCCACTGGGCCTTCCCGCCTGGGACGACCCCTGGATCGCCCTGGCCATGCGCACGCCCGCCACCACCTACCTCACGGCCTGGCGCCGCCCAGGGACCGACGCCACGGCGACGCTGCACCTGCCCCACCTGCGGGACACCCCCGCCCGTGTCGACCTGCTCTATCCCTCGGTCAGCCGGGCCGATTCCGCCTGGGTGCCCGACACGGCCGAGCTGAGCCTGACCCTGCCCACCGCGCCGTCCGCCGTCCTGCTCCGCATCACCCCCACGGACCCCGGCGCTCCCTGAACCACCCCGACCACGCCACGACTCCCGCACGAATCGACGAGAGGACCCCTCGGGTGACACCACCGCGCCGGCCGGACCAACGCTTCACCAACCCCGTGATCCCCGGCTTCCACCCCGACCCCAGCGTCTGCCGCGTCGGCGACGACTACTACCTGGCCTGCTCCAGCTTCGAGTACTTCCCCGGCGTACCCCTCTTCCACAGCCGCGACCTGGTGCACTGGAGGCAGATCGGCAACGCCCTGGACCGGCCGGACCAACTGCGTCTGCCCACCTCCATGCCGTCCTCCGGCGGGATCTACGCCCCCACCCTGCGCCACCACGACGGCCGCTTCTGGCTGATCGTCACCAACTGCAGCGAGGGCGGCGGCAACCTGATCGTCACGGCCACCGACCCGGCCGGACCGTGGTCGGACCCCATCTGGGCGCCGGGCGTCCCCGGAATCGACCCCGACCTGGTCTGGGAGGAGGACGGCACCTGCTGGTGCACGGTCGCCGGGGTCTCGCAGGTCCGTCTCGACCCGGCCACCGGACAGACGTACGGAACACCGCACCGGCTCTGGTCCGGCGGGCCCGGCGCCAAGGCCCCGGAGGCGCCGCACCTGTACCGGATCGGCGACCACTGGTACCTCCTCATCGCCGAGGGCGGCACCGAGCGCGGCCACGGTGTCTCGATCGCCCGCGGCCCTACGCCTGCCGGCCCGTTCGAGCCGTGCCCGGCCAACCCGATCCTCACCCACCGCGGCACCGACCACCCCGTCCAGAACACCGGGCACGCCGACCTGGTCCAGGGCCCCGACGGCTCCTGGTGGATGGTGCTGCTCGGCGTCCGGCCCGGCGGCGGCACGCCGGGCTGGCACGTGCTCGGCCGGGAGACCTTCCTGGCCCCCGTGACCTGGGTGGACGGATGGCCGGTCGTCGGCGAGGTCGCCCTGGACCTGCCCGAGCTCCCGTGGCCGCTCTCCCCCGGCCCTGTCGAGGAGCAGCGGGACGACTTCGACCTCGCCGAACTGCGACCGTCCTGGATCTCCCTGCGCGACCGGCCGGCCGAACACTGCACCACCAAGGAGCGCCCCGGCTGGCTGACCCTCCGCGCGCGCGGAGGATCCCTGGACGAGCCCGACGTGGTGTTCACCGGCCGGCGCCAGCAGCACCTCGCGTGCCGGGCCCGCACTCTGGTCGATGCCGCGGAGGGGGACGGCGGCCTCGCCGTCCGGCTCGACGAGCGGCACCACTACGCGATCGAGGTGTCCGGCACGGAGGTACGGGCCATCGCGCGCGTCGGCTCCCTGCGCACGGTCGTGGCCACGCGGTCCGTGCCCGCCGGGCCGGTGGTCCTCGCCGTCACGATCACGGAACAGCCGACTCCGCACGGACCGCGCACGGGACCCGACGTCGTCTCCCTCGGCGTCGAGCAGCCCGACGGCACGTTCACAGAGCTCGCGACCCTCGACGGCCGCTACCTGTCGACCGAGGTCGCCGGCGGCTTCACGGGCCGGGTCATCGGCATGTACGCCGCGGAAGGCACCGTCCACTTCGACTGGTTCGACCACGAGCCCCTCGACGGCTGAACGGAGGCCCCCTCCCTCTGCCCGGCCGGGCATCGAAGCGCTTCAACTCAGAGCTGGACAACGCGCCAGGCTGGGGCTAGGGTCGGTGTACATTTCACGCAGGATTGATGGGCTCGCATGATCGAAGCGCTTCATACGGCTGGGAGAGCTGGATGGTAACCCTCGCCGAGGTCGCCCGGCACGCCGGAGTGTCGGCGAGCACGGTGAGCTATGTCCTCAGCGGCAAGCGGCCCATCTCCGCGGCCACCCGGCTGCAGGTCGAGGAGAGCATCCGCGAGCTGGGATACCACCCGAACGCGGGCGCGCGGGCCCTGGCCAGCAGCAGGTCGAACATCATCGCGCTGATGGTCCCCCTGCGCACCGACATGTACGTGCCGGTGATGATGGAGATCGCCATCGCGGTCGCCACGACGGCCCGGACACACGGGTACGACGTGCTGCTGCTGACCGGCGAGGAGGGTCCCGAAGCCGTCCGCCGGGTCACCGGCAGTGGGCTCGCCGACGCGATGATCCTCATGGATGTCGAACTCGACGACGAGCGGCTGCCGTTGCTGCGCAGCACCGACCAGCCGTCCGTACTGATCGGACTGCCCGCCGACACCTCGGGACTGACCTGCGTCGACCTCGACTTCAGGGCGACCGGCGCGTTGTGCGTCGAGCATCTGGCCACGCTCGGCCATCGCGACATCGCCGTGATCGGCGAGGCCCCCGCGGTCTACGAACGGCACACCGGCTTCGCCGAGCGCACCCTCGACGGACTCCGTTCCCGGGCACGGGAGTTGGGCATCAGGGTGTTGCACCGGCCGTGCGGCGGCGGCTACGACGCGATAGCCGCCACCCTCACCCGCATCCTCGATGAGCGCCCCGGCACCTCCGGGTTCGTCGTGCAGAACGAGCAGGCGGTCGAGCCACTGCTCGCCCTGCTGCGCCGGCAGGGCCGCGCCGTCCCCGAGGACGTGTCGGTGGTCGCGATCTGCCCGGAACAGGTGGCCGTCCAGGCCTCGGTGGGGCTGACATCGGTCTCCATCCCCGCACAGGAGATGGGCCGGCAGGCGGTGGAGCGCCTGGTCGCCAAGATCGACGGTCGGGGTACCGACGAAGTCCTGCTGATCGCACCCGAGTTGACGGTGCGGGCGAGCAGCGGATCGGCGCCCTGAGGCGTGGACCGGGCCGAGGTCGACCACGCCTGAGGAGGACGTGGGACCGACCTCGGCCCTGGCGTCGGGTCAGCCGCCGTTGATGGTCAGGTTGTTGGTGTGGAAGTCGAGTCCGCCGGACGACGAGGTGATCTCATAGCCGAACTGGACGTCGCCGATGGTCTCGTTGCCGGGCATCCAGCCCTTGGTGTGGGCGATCCAGTGGAGGATCGGCTTGACGTCCACGGTGCCGGAGCGGGAGTCGGACGTCCGCAGGAACGAGAACACCTGGTTCGACCCGTTGGTGCCCTTGTAGACGTTCCAGTTGTGGCCGCCGAGGGTGACGTTGCCCTGATAGCCGCCGATGGGGCCGACCGCTCCGTTGTCGTTGACCCAGAGCATGATCTCGTACTGGTGGTCGGTGTCCCAGATGTCGTACGACGTGTTGTACGCGCCGGACGACGGGACGCTGACGTTGTAGTCGCTGGTGAGCCGGCCGAGCGAGTCGATCGTCTTGTTGATCGTCTTCGTCGCGTTGGGGTAGGACTTGATGCCCCCGGTGTCGGGGTGGGCGGCCCAGACGCCCCAGTCGGTCCCGGAGTTGGCCCAGAGGCACTGGCTGCCGGCGCCGGAGCCCCAGATGTTGTTGTAGAGCCTGTAGCCGTCCAGGCCGGTGCTGCCCCATCGGTCGCAGGAGTTCCAGACCGCTGCCGAAGCGGGGGCGGAGGCCAGGCCGACGGTGGCACCGAGAGCCATCGTCGGCGCCAGCACCGCCATGGTGATCCTGCGCATCGTGTCTTTGACCATGGTGTCCCTTCCACGGGTGGGGGGAATTGTGGGGGGTACTACCACGCCCCCTGGCTGAGGACGTTCTCCTCTCCGGGGACGAGATCGACAGCGGTCATGGCCGGAGCACGGCCACGCCGTAGCGGCCGAGGGTGACCCGGTCGGTGACGGCCGTCGCCGTGAGGAGATCGTGGTGAGTGCCGGGCACCTCGACGGTCACCGGCTCGCGGCCGTGGTTGAGCACGAACAGCAGCTCGCCCCGGCGGACGGCCTCGACCTGCTCGGGGAGGCCGTCGAGCACCGGCCGGACGCCCGCGGCGGAGGCGATCCGGGCCAGCAGGTCGCGCAGCGCCTCCGGCTCCGGGAGCGTGGAGACGTACCAGGCCCGGCCCTTGCGCAGGACGGCGGGCAGTCCGTCGAGTTCACCGCCTTTGTACGGCACGGTCTCGTCGGCGGAACCGTCGGCCTCCAGCTCCTCCGACCACAGGGACGCACTGAAGCCCTCGCAGGTGACCGTCTCCCCCACGTCCAGCGGCCACCACTCGTGCAGGGTGCGGATGCCGAACAGCTCTCGCAGCCGGGGATCCATGCCACCGGGGCGGACCCGGTCGTCCTCGTCGGCGACGCCGGTCTGGAAGCCGCAGACGAGGGTGCCGCCCCTGCGGACATGGGCGAGGAGCTGGTCGATCGCCGCGTCGGTGAGGGCGTAGAGCTGCGGCACGACGACCACGGAGTACGGCGTCAGGTCGTGCTCGGGGTGGGCGAAGTCGGTGGTGAGGTGCGCCTGCCAGAGAGCTCGGTGCCAGGCGCGCAGGACGTCCGGGTAGTCCACCTGGCCGGACAGGCGGCCGTCCTGGGCGCCGGCCCACCAGGCGTGCCAGTCATGCAGGATCGCGATGTCCGCGGGGATGGTCCGGCCGGTCGTCTCGGCGGCGATCCGCTCCAGCTCCGCGCCGAGCCGCTTGACCTCCTGGTACGTCCGGCCCTCCTCACCGGCGTGGCTGACCATGCCGGAGTGGAACTTCTCCGCGCCCTGCCGGGACTGCCGCCACTGGAAGTAGCAGACGCCGTCGGCCCCCCGGGCCACGGCCTGCAGGGACCAGAGCCGGTTGAGGCCGCGCGGCTTGGGGTGGTTCACGCCCCGCCAGTTGACGGGCCCGGCGGCCTGCTCCATGAGCATCCACGGCCCGCGCGCCTGGGAGCGGGTCATGTCCTGGACGAGGGCACCGCTCTGGGCGCCCAGCGGATCGCGCGGATCCGGGTAGATGTCGACGGAGACGACGTCCTCCTCCTCGGCCCAGCGCCAGGCGTCCTGGCCCGTCCACAGCGGCATGAAGTTGCTGGTGACCGGGATGTCGGGGGTGTGGCGGCGGACGATGTCCCGCTCGGCGACGTAGCACTCCAGGAGCATGTCGGAGGTGAAGCGCCTGAAGTCGAGCACCTGGGTGGGGTTGCGCATGTAGTGGGGCAGCCGGGGCGGCAGGATGCCGTCCCAGGTGTCGTAACCCTGGCTCCAGAAGGCCGTGCCCCAGGCCTCGTTGAGGGCCCCGAGGGTGCCGTACTTCTCGCGCAGCCAGCGGCGGAAGGCTGCCGCGGCCTCGTCGCCGTAGTCGAAGGTGCAGTACTCGTTGTTGATGTGCCACATCGTCAGCGCCGGGTGGCCGGCGTAGTGGGCGGCGAGGTCCTCGGTGATGGCGGCGGCGTAGCGCCGATAGGTGGCGCTGGAGTGCGAGAAGTGCTGCCGGCCGCCCCACCACTCGGTGCGGCCGTCCTCGGTGACGGGCAGGGTGTCCGGGTGCAGTCGGCCCATCCAGGGCGGGGGCGAGGAGGTCGGGGTGGCGAGGACGACGCCGATGCCGTTGTCGTGCATCAGATCCATCAGCGTGTCCAGCCGACCGAACTCCCGTGCGCCCGGCTCCGGTTCCAGCGTCGACCAGGAGAAGACGCCGAGGGTGACCGAGTTGACCCCGGCCGCCTTCATCAGCCGGACGTCCTCGCGCCAGGTCTCCTCGGGCCACTGCTCCGGGTTGTAGTCGCCGCCGAAGAGAAGGCGGCCGCGGGTCACGTCGCTCAGGCCGGGCATCAGACGGGCTCCCCGTACTGCACGCCGCGCCCGTTGGTGCCGAGGTAGACCCGGCCGTACACGCGCGGATCGCCGGTCACGGCCCGGCCGGTCCAGCCCCACTGGTGCTGGTCGTCGTTGATCCGCACCCAGCTCTTCGCCTCGTCGTCGGAGCGGTGGACGGCGTTGAAGCCCTCGGTCGCGCCGACCAGGTAGATCGCCGGGTAGGCGGCGTCCGGGGCGGCCTTGCCGAAGCCCAGGGTGTGCGAGGACCGGCAGCTGCCGACCTTGGCGAAGGTGGCGCCGCCGTCGGTGGAGCGGTACAGCCCGGCCTCCTTCGCGCTGAGCCACAGATCACCGGAGCGTCCCGGTGCCGCGGTCAGCTGGAACTGCGGGTCGCCCGAGGGCAGGCCGGTGGCCGTGGCGGTGAAGGTGAGGCCGCTGTCGGTGCTGGCGTGGACCGTGCCGGCGGTCGTCTCGTAGGCGTAGAAGCGCGTCGGGTCCATGGGGTCCGCGACCAGGACGGCGCCCTTCGGGACGGAGGTGGCCTCGGACCAGGTGGCGCCGTTGTCCGTCGAGCGGTACGCCGGGTTGACGGTGCCGTTCGAGGACCCGAGGGACCACAGAAGCACACTGCCGTCGGCGTTGGTGACGATCGGGCCGGGCGCGTCCTTGGCGGCGGCCGGCTGTGACGCGAAGGGCGACCAGGTCTGTCCGCCGTCGTTCGACCAGGCGCCGTTGGCGCTCCCGCTCCAGCCGGTGCGCACGACGTACGAGGGTCGGGCCGCGGCCTGGGCGAGTCCCGTGGTCGAACCGAACACGGGGTTCGACGCCATGCCGCGCGAGGGGGATGCCGTGAGCGACTCGTGGTACATCACGCCGATGTCGCCGTTGCCGCCGATCAGATGCGCCTCTCCGACCGGCGGCGAGATCAGATGGATGATGGCGGTCTCCTCCAGGCCGCGGATCTGCGGCGCCCAGTGCCTGAGGTCGCGCGTGCCGTACAGGGTCGCGCCGGTGCCGTAGACGACGTGCCCGGAGTCGAACGGGTCGAGGCCGAGGGCCTGGATCCACCAGCCGAACTTGGGCTTGTCGGCTCCCCACTTGAGGTAGGGGGTCTCGGAGACGTCGAGGACGGCCTGGTCCTTCAGGGACGTCCAGGTGCGGCCGCCGTCGGTGGAACGGAAGAGGGTGTCGACCTCGGCCCAGCGGTTGTTGGTGGACACGACGAGTGTCCCGGGCCGACGGGCGTCGACGGCGACGCCGCCGTAGCCGAAGGCGTCGGTCCCGCCGTCGCTCGTCGTCCCGCCGGGCTTCACCGGGGTGACCTCGGTCCACTTCCCGTTCGTCGTCAGCAGCTTGTGCACGCTGCCGTCGGACTGACCGTTGGGGCCGGGGGCGTTGGCGTACGTCACGTACAGCTCGCGGGTCATGCGGTCGTACGCGGCGCGGATCGGCACCGTCGCGGCGGTTCCGGCCGGCTGCCCGGGGACGGGCTCCCAGGTCCTTCCGTCGGACGTGCGGTACAGGTTGGGGCGGTCGGCGTCGCCGCCGGAGTCGCCCCAGCCGGCGTAGACGGTACGGCCCGCGGCGACCAGGAGGGTGATGCCCTGGCCGGTGGCGCTCGGGGCGGCCGGGAAGTCCGCGGACTGCCACGTGGCGCCTCGGTCCGTCGACTTGAGCAGCCCGTCGTGCCGGGTGCCGAGCCACAGCGTGTCGCAGTTCCGCGGGTCGACCAGAAGCCGTTCACCGCATCCGCGCCCGTCCTCGTTGGCTCCGAGCTTCACGGTGAGGTCCGTGCGCTCCCAGGTGGCACCCCGATCCTCGGACCGCAGCACGGCCCCGTTGCCGGCCCAGGGCTGCGTGTACGTGCCGAGGGCCAGGTACAGCCGGTTCGGGTGGGCCGGGTCGACGGCCATGGCCTCGACGCCGAGGAGGTTCCAGTCGTCCCACCCGAGGTGGTCGGTGAGCGGGATCCAGCGGTCGGTGCCGTCGTCCCAGCGGTAGGCGCCCCCGATGTCGGTCCTGGCGTAGGCGAGCCCTCGTACCGAGGGGTGGAACAGCACCCCGCTGATGAACCCGGTGCCGCCCATGGCGGCGGTGCGCCACCGGTAGCCGCTCTCGGCGGCGGCCGAGGGGGCGGCCGAGGCGGCGGCCTGCGCCTGCCCCGACACCGCGGGCAGGGAGACGACCGCGGCGGCGGCCGCGGAACCGGCGAGAACGGAGCGCCTGCTGATGTGGAACGTGCTCATGACATACCTCGATCCTGAGACGAAAGGGGGGAGATCGAGCGGTGATCAGAGGTGCGGGGCCGTGTCGACGCGCGGCTCCGCCGCGTGGGCGCGACCAGCGGGCGTCAGCCCTTGATGGCGCCCGTGAGCATGCCCTTCTTGAAGTGCCGCTGGACGAACGGGGAGGCCACCGCGACCGGGATCAGCGCGAGGACCATGACGGCCATCTGCAGTCCCAGGGAGGAGAGTTGGCCGGTGCGGACCGCCTGCTGGAGGCCGGTCGGCGCCTCGGTGTTCTTCTGGACCAGTTGGATGAGCACGTTCTGCAGCGGCATCATCGACTGGTCGCTGAGGTAGATGGACGCGTTGAACCAGGCACTCCAGTACCCGACCGCGTAGAACAGCGAGATGACGGCCAGCACCGCGCGCGACAGCGGCATGATGATGGTCAGCAGGATGCGCAGGTCACTGGCCCCGTCGATGCGGGCGGAGTCGATGAGTTCGGGTGAGATCCCCATGAAGAAGGCCCGCAGGACGAGGATGTTGAAGACGCTGACGGCACTCGGCAGGATCAGCGACAGATAGGTGTCGGTGAGCCCCAGCGACTGCACCAGAAGGTACGTCGGAATGAGGCCGGCCCCGAAGAACATGGTGGCCATGATGGCCATCAGGAAGAACCGGTGGCCCAGGCTCCCCGGCCGCGACAGGCCGTAGGCCGCAAGCACCGACACCGTCATCGAGAACAGCGTGCCGACGAGCGTGACACCGAGCGAGACCATGATGGCCCGGCTGACCTGGCCACCGCTGAGCAGTTCCGTGTAGTTGACGAAGGTGATGCCCTGGGGGATCACGACGAGGCCGCCGACCTCGTCGATCACGGGCTTCGGGGAGAGGCTGGTGATGATCACGATCCACAGCGGGCCGAGCACCCCGAGACAGCAGAGCACGAGGAAGCCGCCCTTGGCGGTGAGTCCCGCCTTGCTCGGCGGCTCCTCCCACACAGGGCGGGCGGGAGCCTTGAGGCTGCGGATGAGCTGCGTGTTGAGGCTCACTTCTGGTACACCCCCTGCTCGCCCAGCAGGTGCGCGAACTTGTTCGCGCCCAGGACGAGACAGACTCCGATGAGTCCCTTGGCCAGGCCGACCGCGGCCGCGTAGCTGAAGTCGCCGTTCTGGATGCCCATGTTCCATACGTAGGTGTCGAGGACCTCGCTGGCCCCCGCGCCGACCGCGTACCGCTGGAGCAGAAACTGCTCGAATCCGACGCTCAGCGCGTCGCCCACCCTGAGGACGAGGAGCAGGGCGATCACCGGGCGCAGCGCGGGCAGCGTGACGTGCCACATGCGTCGCCAGCGCCCCGCGCCGTCCATGGCGGCGGCCTCGTACAGGTCGGTGCTGACGGCGGACAGCGCGGCGAGGAAGACGATGATCCCCCAGCCGGCGTCCTTCCACACCGCCTGTGCGGTGACCAGAAACTTGAAGAGGTCCGCGTCGGTCATCAGGTCGAAGCCGCTCCACCCGTGCTTCTCGAGGGTCTGCGCGATGATGCCCGCGCCGCCGAGGATCTGCTGGAACACGGTGACCACGAGGACCCACGAGAAGAAGTGCGGCAGATACATGATCGCCTGCGCCACGGCCCGTACCCGGGGACGGATCACGCTGTTGATGACCAGCGCGAGGGCGATGGGGACGGGGAAGAACAGCACCAGTTGGAGCACGAACAGGACGATGGTGTTCTTCGTGGCGCTCCAGAACAGCGGGTCGTCGAGCATCCGGGAGAACTGCTCCACGCCCACCCACGGGCTGTGGAGCATCGCGGTGATGCCGTTGCTGGAGACGTACGGGTCGTAGTCCTGGAAGGCGACGACGTTGCCGAGCAGCGGGACGTAGTTGAAGAGCAGGAGCAGGGCGATGACGGGCGACGTCATCAGGATGAGCGCGCGGTCGCGGCGCCAGCGGACCCGGAAGGGGACCTTGCCCAGCTTGCCCGCCCTGCCGGACCTGCCGGCCCTGCCGGACCTGCTGGCCCTGCCGGACCTGCGCGGCACGCTCTCCTTCCCGGTGGCCGCGGCGACCGCTGCCCTCGGCTCCTCGACGGCCGCGGTCGGCCGCGTCCCGTCGGGCCTGCTCCCTGCCGTGAGGGACATCAGTTGCCGCTGCCGTTCTTGTCGAGGAGCTCCTTGTACCAGTCGCGCAGCTTGTCGCCGCCGGAGGACTTCCAGGTGGAGATGGCCTGCTGGATGTCGGAGAGCTTCTTGTTGCCGCGTACGAAGTCGATCTCCAGCTGCTCGAACTGGCTGGAGAGGGTGGCGTATCGGGTCGGCTCGACGATGTTCATGCCGTAGGTGGACGTCTTCTTGACGAAGGCGCCCTGCCGCTGCTGCCACTCGACCTGCTTGCGGGCGATCTCGGGGAGGTCGGGGTGGGCCACGTAGGGTGCCGGAGCCGCCAGCATCACCCAGGCGTTGTTCACTTCCTGGATGCCCCGGTCGTTCTTGACCGGGACGCCGCCCCTGACCGTGTAGTGGGTGCCCTCGACGCCGTACTCGACGAACATCCGCTCCTTGGTGCCGTACGGCGCGGCCGCGAAGTTGGCGGCGGCCAGCGCGTTCTCGACCGTCTCCTTCGAGGCGCCCTTGCGGATCATCGACCAGATGGTGGCGGGCGGGCCGGCATACAGCGTCGGGTTGCCGCCGTCGGCACCGAAGTAGTCCATGCCCTCGATCTGGAAGTCCGGGTTGGACTGGGCCTGTTCGGCGGTCTTGCCGTACCAGGAGGACATGTCGTTGTTGTAGACCAGGATCTGTCCGGAGCTGAACCGCTGGCTGGGATCGCCCGTGATTGCCTTGTCGTCGGGATGGACGACGCCGGCAGCGAACAGCTTGCGGACCCACTCCAGATGTTCGAGGTACTCGGGATGTTCGATGCGGTACGTCAGCTTGCCGTCGTCCCCGATGTTCCAGCCGAGCGTCCCGGCAGGCTGGAGACCGAAGATGGCCGCCGCCGACCACCTCATGTCGCCACAGGCCCACACCTTGGCCTTGGCGCTGGTGGCCTCCTTGGCCCAGCCGAGGAACTCGTCGGGCGACTTGGGGACGGACCAGCCCTTCTTGTCGAAGATGTCCTTGCGGTAGTAGGGCACGATGCTGGACGCGGGGGCGGCGGGCATCGGGATGCCGCGCAGCGCGCCGCCGAAGAGGGACATGCGCCAGGCGTCGGAGGGGATCGCGGCCAGGTTCGGGTACTTCCTGGCCTTGTCGCCCGCCAGGTAGGGGCCGAGGTCCATGAACTTCGCGGTGACCGCGCTCGCGATCTTGCCGACCAGCTCCCAGCTGGGCACGACCACCATGTCGGGTATGGAGCTGGAGGCGAGTACGGCACCGAGCTTCTCACCGTAGGTCATGCCGTCCTGGTTCTGCCAGGTGACTTTGGTGCCCGCCGCCGCATCGAGGGCCGTGTAGTAGGCGCAGTCGGGCTTCGGCGGGGTGCCCCAGAACGGGGACATGATCTTGAGGGGGGCGCCGGTGCCGAGCTTGTCCGGGACCGAGGTGGCGAGGGCGGCGAGGTCGATCTTGCCGGTGTAGCCGGCCGCCGAGCCGTTCTTCGACGGCAGGTCCGGCTGGGCGAACGTGCTGGCGACATAGGTCGGGATCAGCTTGTCCGCGGCCTTGCCCGACGTGGCGCCCTCTCGCGATCCGCCGCTCTCCGCGTCGCTGCAGGCGGTGAGGAGCGGCATTCCCCCGGCCACCGCTGCGGTGGCGACCGCCGTGGAGGCGAGAAAGCTTCTCCGGCTCAGTCCGGAGGAGGCGGCATTCGGCGTCATTGCGTCAACCCTTCGTGGCGCACCTGGACACCCGGCGGTAGGTCGTCGGCTGCGGTGTCGTGACTGGAACTGGCTGAGCTGAAAACGGACATCCGACCACTGCGACGCGATAAAACAGTCGAAGCGCTTCGATGTTGCAGCGAGGTTAAGTGAACACCCATGGGCGCACAAGGGTCGCTTCCAAGATTCCTCCGAGGGCGGCGGAAAGGCCTTCGCCCATCCCTGTACACCCCGCTCGACGCGATGGTGCTGCTCTCTTGACACTCGCCCTGGGGTCTGATGAGCATCGAAGCGCTTCAAGAGCTCGCGCCGCTCCACCTCAAGGGGATCCCACGTGTCCGCACACACGCCGCACACACCACCGCCTTTCCGCGATCGGCAGCTGCCTTTTGCGAAACGCGTCGACGACCTCCTGTCGCGGCTCACCCTCGACGAGAAGATCGGATTCCTGCACCAGTTCACGCCCGCCGTGGAGCGGCTCGGCCTCGCCGCGTTCCGCACCGGTCAGGAGGCTCTGCACGGCGTGGCCTGGATGGGTCCGGCCACCGTCTTCCCGCAGGCGGTGGGCCTGGACGCGACCTGGAACACGGATCTCGTACGAAGGGTCGGCGAGGCCGTGTCCAAGGAGGTCCGCGCGATGCGCGCCCGCGACGACCGCGTGGGCCTGAACGTCTGGTCCCCGACCGTGAACCTGCTCCGCCACCCTCTGTGGGGCCGCAACGAGGAGGGCTACTCGGAGGACCCGAGGCTCACCTCGGCCATCGCCACCGCCTACACGCACGGCCTGCGCGGCGAGCACCCGACGTACTGGCGCACCGCGCCCGTCCTCAAGCACTGGCTGGCCCACAACAACGAGACGGGCCG
The DNA here is from genome assembly GCF_026236535.1 of Streptomyces sp. SKN60. Taxonomy (GTDB): domain Bacteria; phylum Actinomycetota; class Actinomycetes; order Streptomycetales; family Streptomycetaceae; genus Streptomyces. The sequence goes on from NZ_JAHTMW010000011.1 coordinate 287,139, forward strand.
TGACGTCACGTCGTCCTCGGTCCGCCCGCGCGTCCTTCACGAATACGACCTGCGCGCCTTCCGCGAGACGGTCGAGGCGGGCGCCGTGGCCGGTGTGATGCCGGCGTACAACCTGGTCAACGGCCGCCCGAACCACGTCTCGCCCTCCCTCCGCGAGCATCTGCGCACCTGGACCGACGAGGAGCTGCTTGTCTGCTCGGACGCGGGCGCGCCCTCCAACCTGGTCGACTCCGAGCACTACTTCGACACCCACGAGGAGGCGACGGCCGCCGCGCTGCGGGCCGGCGTCGACAGCTTCACCGACCACGGCACCGACAGCTCGAAGATCACCGCACGGGTCCGCGGCGCCCTGGAGCAGGGCCTGCTGACCGAGTCGGACGTCGACGCGGCGGTCCGCCGCCAGCTCTCGGTCCGTTTCCGCCTCGGCGAGTTCGACCCGGAGTACGACCCGCACACGCTCACCGCGGCCTTCGACACCCCGGACCACCGGGCCCTCGCGCAAGAGGCGGCCGAGCAGGCGGTGGTGCTGCTCAAGAACAGCGGTGGCCTGCTGCCGCTCGCACCCGGCACCCGGCTCGCGGTGGTCGGCCTGCTCGCCGACGAGTGCAAGCTCGACTGGTACAGCGGCACGCTGCTGCACCGCTGCACGCCGCTGGCGGGCCTGTCCGAGCGGTTCGGAGCCGAGCGCGTGCAGTTCGCGGAGGGCGTGGACCGGATCCTGCTGAAGACCTCGGCCGGAACCTTCCTGCACGTCCCCGCGGCGGACGCCGACGACGAGGTGCCCGGCGCCGAGGGCGCCCTCGACCCGGCCCTGCTCGCGGGCCGGACGGACCTGCCCCCGCTCACCACCGATGCGACGACGGCCACCGAGTTCTCCCTCATCGACTGGGGCGAGGGCGTGCTGACCCTGCGCGCCCCCGACGGCCGCTATCTCTCCGTCGCCGAGGACGGCTTTGTCCGGGCCTCCGCCGACCAGCCCGGAGGCTGGGTCGTCCAGGAGACCTTCCGACTGGAACCGCACGGGAACGGCCACCTCCTTCGGCACATCGCTACGGGTCACCCCCTCTCTGTCGCCGCCGACGGCATGAAGGTTGCCGACGGGAACGGGGAGATCTTCGAGGTCGTCCTCGTCGAGAGCGGCGAGGACGCGGTGGACAGGGTCGCCTCGCAGGCGGACGTGGTGGTGGTGGTCGCGGGCAACGATCCGCACATCAACGGACGCGAGACCGAGGACCGCACGACCCTCGCCCTCCCCGCCCACCAGGAGCGCCTCCTGCGCTCGGCCCGCACCGCCAACCCGAACACGGTGCTTGCGCTGGTCTCGGCGTACCCGTACGCGGTCGATCACGCGGAAGTGCCGGCGCTGCTGTGGACGGCCCATGGCGGCCAGGCGGCCGGCAGCGCCCTGGCCCGGATCCTGGCCGGCGACGTCTCCCCCGCCGGCCGCCTCCCGCAGACTTGGTACGCCGACGACTCCGACCTGCCCGGTCTCCTCGACTACGACGTGATCGGCGGCCGCCAGACGTACCTCTACTTCGAGGGCACGCCTCTCTTCCCGTTCGGCCACGGCCTGTCGTACGCGTCCTTCTGCTACGAAGGCCTCACGACGCACGTCGAGGACGGGACACTGCACGTGTCCTTCACGGTCGCCAACACCGGTGATGTCGTCGCGGACGAGGTCGCCCAGCTCTACACCCGGGCCATGGAGCCGTCGGTCCCGCGGCCCCGCAGGGAACTGGCCGCGCACCGGCGGGTGACGCTCGCGCCCGGCGAGGTCACGGAGATCGCCTTCCGGGTGCCGATGTCGGACTTCGCGTTCTGGGACGTCGCACAGGGACGCCGGCGGGTGGAACCGGGCCCCTACGAGATCCTCGTCGGCGCGTCCAGCGAGGACATCCGCCTGACCCGGACCGTCGACCTCGACGGCGAGCCGTCCGTCCCCCGGCCGGTCATGGTGGGCGGCCTGGACGCGGTGGACTTCGACGACCAGAGCGACACGGAGATCGTGGACCGCGCGAAGAGCTCGGGTGACTCCGTCGCCCCGGTGACCGGCCTGAGGGGCGAGCTGGTGTTCCGTGACTGTGACTTCGGAGAGGGGGCCGCCGGAATCACGGTGGAGGCCGCGGGTGAGGGCACGGTCGAACTCTCACTGGGTGACGGTCCGGTACGTGCGGTGCTCACGCTTTCCCCGGTCGCACCCGGGCCCTACGACTACGCCACGGTGAGCGCCCCCGTCGTCGTGCCGGCCGGTGTGCACGACGTCCGCCTCGGACTGCGTGGCCCGGTGCGACTCGCGCGCGTCGCCTTCGACGGATCATCGAAGCGCTTCACTTGAGAGGCACGGCAGTGAGGGTCTTCTGACGCAACAACAGGGGATGCGGCAATGAAACATACTTCCTTGCCAGCCGTTGGCATCCTATCTTGGGCGATGACAGCGTCGAAGCGCTTCACCAACCGATGGACGCTTACCCGAACGCCCAAGGACAGCTACCACTGGTACCGGGGCCTGATCACCGCGCACCGCGCGCGGACGGAGGAAGCCACCCGATGAAGTTCACCGACGGCTACTGGCTGATGCGTCCCGGAGTGACCGCGCACTACGCCACCGAGGTCGCGGACGTCCGGGCCGACGAGCACTGGGTCACCCTCTACGCGCCGGTGAAGCACGTGCGCGGCCGCGGCGGCATGCTCAACAGCGCGCTGCTGACGGTCGAGTGCTGGTCGCCGGCCGAGGGCGTGATCGGCGTACGCGCCACCCACCACGCCGGCTCGGTGCGCCGGGGGCCGGAGTTCGCACTGCCCGGCGCGCGACCGGATGTGGGAAAGGTGTGCCGGGACGGCGCGGTGGTCGAGCTCGGAGCGGGTGAGCTGACGCTGCGGGTGGACACCTCCCAGCCGTGGCGCCTGGAGTTCTCCGCCGGCGGCCGGGAGCTGACCTCCGTGGGCGAGCGCGGCATCGGCTTCGTCACCGACGCCGCCGGACGGCACCACATGCTGGGCCAACTCGCCCTGGGCGTCGGCGAGCTGGTGTACGGACTCGGTGAGCGTTTCACTCCGTTCGTCAAGAACGGCCAGGTGGTGGACATCTGGCAGGCGGACGGCGGCACGAGCAGCGAGCAGGCGTACAAGAACGTCCCCTTCCACCTGACGAACCGCGGCTACGGGGTCTTCGTCAACCATCCCGGCAAGGTGAGTTACGAGGTCGGCTCCGAGTCGGTCGGCCAGGTCCAGTTCAGCGTCGAGGACCAGTCGCTGGAGTTCTTCGTCGTCCACGGCCCGACCCCGAAGCAGGTCTTGGAGCGTTACACGGCCCTCTCCGGCCGCCCCGCGCTGCCGCCGGCCTGGGCGCTGGGCCTGTGGCTGACGACCTCCTTCACCACCGACTACGACGAGGCCACCGTCAACCGCTTCGTGGGCGGCATGGTCGAACGCGGCATCCCGCTCAGCGTGTTCCACTTCGACTGCTTCTGGATGCGCGGCTACCAGTGGTGCGACTTCGCATGGGACTCCGACACCTTCCCCGACCCGGCCGGCATGCTCACCCGCCTCAAGGAGCAGGGGCTGCGGATCTCCGCCTGGATCAACCCGTACGTCGCGCAGAAGTCGGCGCTGTTCGAGGAGGGCATGCGCGAGGGCCACCTGGTGCGGCGCCCGGACGGCAGCGTGTGGCAGTGGGACCTGTGGCAGCCGGGCATGGCCCTGGTGGACTTCACCGACCCCGCCGCCCGCGACTGGTACACCGACAAGCTCCGCGCCCTCCTCGACATGGGCGTGGACTGCTTCAAGACCGACTTCGGCGAGCGCATCCCCACCGACGTCGTCTGGCACGACGGCTCCGACCCCGAGCGGATGCACAACTACTACACCCACCTCTACAACGAGGCCGTGTTCGAGCTGCTGCGCGAGGTGCGCGGCGAGGGCGAGGCGCTGCTGTTCGCCCGCTCCGCCACCGCCGGCGGCCAGCAGTACCCGGTGCACTGGGGCGGTGACTGCGAGTCCCACTTCAACGCCATGGCCGAGTCACTGCGCGCCGGACTCTCCCTCGGCCTGTCCGGCTTCGGCTTCTGGAGCCACGACATCGGCGGCTTCGAAGGCACCCCGACCCCCACCGTCTTCAAGCGCTGGGTGCAGTTCGGGCTGCTCTCCTCGCACAGCCGGCTGCACGGCAGCAAGTCCTACCGCGTGCCGTGGGACTACGGCGAGGAGGCCGTCGACGTCACCCGCGAGTTCACCCTGCTCAAGCACCGCCTCGCCCCGTACCTCCAGCGCGCCGCGCAGCAGGCGCACGCCACCGGCGTTCCGGTGATGCGCGCGATGGTGCTTGAGTTCCCCGACGACCCGGCCGCGGCCACGCTCGACCGGCAGTACCTGCTCGGCGACGACCTGCTCGTCGCCCCCGTCTTCACCGACGACGGCACGGTCGACTACTACGTACCCGAGGGAACCTGGACGAACATCCTGACCGGCGCCCAGGTCACCGGCCCCCGCTGGGTGCGCGAGCAGCACGGCTTCCACACCCTGCCCCTGCTCGCCCGCCCCGACTCGGTCATCCCGCTCGCCGCGGACGACCAGCGCCCGGTCTCCGCCTGGGCGGACGGTGTCGAACTGCGGGTGCACGCCTTCGCCGACGGCGCCGAGCGCACCGTCGTGATCCCCACCACCGACGGCCCCGGTGAGGCTGCCCGCTTCCACCTGCGCCGCCGTGGCGGCCGCCTGCACGTGACCACCGACAGCCCGCACCCGTGGCAGCTGCGGATCGGCAGCCCGAACGCCACGTCGCACCCCCGCCCGGCCGGCACCTCGGAGGCCGACCTGCCGTACCCGGCCTGAACCCGACAGTCGGGCCGCGGGGCCGCTGCCGACCCGTTCCCGCCGCTACGGCCTCGCCGTCGAACCCCGGCCCGGCTCCGCACAGCGGAGCCGGGCCGGGGTCACGTGGTCAGCGCTGCAGGGTCAGCAGACCGGGCCGGTAGGGCAACAGGCCGTAGTCGCCGCCGACGTTGGGGTCGTGTCCCTGGTAGAGGAGGCGCAGGTTGCAGGGGTCGACCGTGAAGGTCTGATCCGGGCCGGTGCGGAGCAGTTCGCCGTGGCTGATGTCGTCGGTCCAGGTGGCGCCGCTGTTGGCCTTGCCGGCGAAGGGGTTGCTCTCGGTCGCGGCCTGGGGCGTCCACGAGCCGTTCAGGCTGGTGGCCGTGAAGGAGCGGAAGTAGCGCTGCTCCTGGGCGCCCCGCGCCTCGACGATCATGAGGTACTGGTTCTGGTCCTTGAGCTTGTAGACCTGCGGCGCCTCGAAGAGGTTCTTCACCGTGTCGCTCATGACCGTCGTGTACGACGAGCCGAAGCTGCCCGGGAAGTTCCCGATCGGCATGCTCGCCCGGTAGATCTTGCCGTTGTCACCGGCGAAGAACAGGTACATGTTCGTCCCGTCGCCGATGAGCGTCTGGTCGATGGGACCCGTTCCCGGGTCGGGGAGGCTTCCGGAGAAGAGCTCCTGCTCCGCCGACCAGCCGTTCGGGTTGGTGGGGTCGCTCGACGTCCGGTAGGAGAAGGCGGTCCTGCCCCACTGGTAGGCCAGCACCCAGATGTTCTTCGGCGCGAAGTAGAAGAGTGTGGGCGCGACGGCGTTGTTCGACATCGTGTTCTGGCTCGCCGAGGCCATGTCCGACCAGTTGGTGAACAGGCTGAAGTTCATCGAGCCCCAGGCCACCCCCGTCCCCGCGGCGCCGTGCGTCGTCGCGTAGACGAGCTGCTTGCCGTTGTAGGGGGCGACGGTGAAGTCCTTCAGCGAGGCCCATCCCGCCTTGGGCTGCGCCAGCGCGCCCGTCGACGACCAGCGGTACGTCGAGGGCAGGGCGCAGGTGCCGGGAGTGGTGCCGCTGCCGACCTTGACGAGCTGCCACTGCTGGTTGGCGCCGCCCCAGTCGTCGTACTGGACGATGTTCGCGCCGTCGGCGGTGGAGGCGCCCTGCACTTCGAGGGCCTTGCCGCTGTGGCGCGCGATGAGCCTCACGTAGCCGTCCGAGCTGTCGGCCAGCCGCCACTGCTGGTTGGTGCCGTTCAGGTCGGTCCACTGGACGATCGGTGCGCCGTTGGCGGTGGACCTGTTCTGGACGTCCAGCACCTTGCCGGAGTGGCGGGACTTGACGCGGTAGTAGCCGTCGCCGGAGTCGACGAACTGCCATTGCTGCTGGTTCTGGTCGTTCCTGGTCCACTGGGTGATGCGAGCCCCGTCGTTGGTCGCCAGGTTGTAGACGTCCAGGGCCTTGCCGCTGTTGCGGTTGATCAGCACGTACGAGGCGGTGGGGTCGACGGTCGCCGCGGCGGCCGGCTGGGCACCGAGGAGAGTGGCTCCGACCAGCAGGGACGACAGGAACGCGAGTACGAGACCCAGGACCAGGGGTGGATGGCGAAACCTCATCAGAAGAGCTCCTTCGGGGGATGGGGGTGAGGTGCCTCCGACGAACCGCGCGGCGGCGGTGTCGGAGGCACGGGGACGGGATAGGGGTGGAGGAGGCCGCACATGCCGAAGAGCGGGTCCGTCGGGCGCTCCAGTCGCGACACCTCGCCGTGATCGAGGTGGGAGAGGTCTCCGGTCTTCAGAGCTTCCAGTTGGCAGCCGGTCGCGAGGGTCGACGCCAGCGAGCCGTCACGCCAGCGGATCCACCAGGCGTCAAGGAGATCGCTCTTGAGGCGGCAAGCCGCGCTGTGGAACTGCCGCAGCCCGCCTTCGCGCAGGGCCAGGAAGCCGTCGAGCGCCAGGTCGCGGCGGCGGCGCGCCGCCGCCGCGTGGTCGCCGGTCAGGACGGCCGCCGCCTGGTAGGCGTCAGGATCGGCCAGCACGGGTGCGGGGAAGGTGAAGACGGCGTCGCCCGCCTCGGGGAGTCCGCTGTTCTGCATGAGCACCACGAGGCGCAGGCCGCCGGCGTTGACGAGGCGGTGGATCGTGCCGGGGGTGAACCAGACGACGTCGCCGGGGTGCAGCGGGGTGTCGGCGAAGCCGGTGGTGGTGAGGGTCTGGACGCTGCCCTCGCCGCTGATGACGACGTAGGCCTCGGAGCAGACGAGGTGCATGTGGGGCGTTCCCCCGCACAGCCCATCGGCGGCCTCCCAGTCGTACACGGTCAACCCGGAGATCCCGACGCCGCCGGGGAGCGGGGTCACCACGGGTGTTCCACGACGTGGCGGGACAGGCGCGCGGGCGTCCATGCGCCGTCGGCCACGACGATCCGGTAGCGGCGTGACAGGGTGTCGCCCGGGGCCAGCGGCAGCTCCTCCTCGAACGCCAGGGACGGGTTGACGGCGGGGAAGGGCTCCCGGCGGACGAACCAGTGGCAGGGGACTTCCGGATCGTCCAGGAACAGGAGCGTGGAGGAGCGGTCGACCTCGTCGTGCGTGCCGATGAAGGCGAGCCAGTCGCCCTTCTCGCCCATCCCGGGGCCGATCACGTCGCCGCCGGTGAAGTCGCGCGGGCCGCGCCAGAAGAGGCCGGAGTATCCGGCCATTTCCCTCCCCTGTGTGCCGGGGCTGCCGAACGTCAGCGCCGCGTCGTGGACGTTGGTCAGCGCGGTGGTGACCTCCAGGGTCCAGGAGTCGGTCTCGACGTCGCGTGCGGTCAGCGTGCGGCGCTCGTCGATCCAGTGCTCCCCCGCCATCGTGTGCCAGGCCAGGTCCTCGGTGATCACGACGCGGCCGTGGTCCGTTGCGGCGGACACCGCGAGGCTGCGCATCGTGCCGAGGTTGGGCAGGTCGACATAGCCCTGCCCGCGCAGGTAGGTGCCGCCACCCCAGAAGTTCTGCCCCGACACCCAGGACGCCGTGATCTGAATGCCCTTGTGCCAGCGGTGGTCGTGCGGCCGGTACGCCGTGACCACGTCGCCGGCGAGCGTGCGCACCGGATGCAGATAGGGCTTCGGTGCCTCGAAGGGGTCCATGACCGGTCGGTGCACATAGCGGAAGAGGTCGACGTCGCGAGCCCGGACCGTCAGCGAGTCCTCGTTCTCGTGGAGTTCGAAGGTCACCGGAACACCTCCGGGCGTCCGCCGTCGAGTGAGCCGTAGAACGGGTCGGTCGCGTCGATCTCTCCGCGCCGCACCGGCAGGCCGGTGATCGCGGCCTTGTACAAGGCGGTGACGAGTTCCATGGTGGACCTGCCGAGGTCGGGCCGGATCCCCGCCTCGTAGCGGTCCAGGAAGTCGGCCAGCTGGGCGGTGTGCGAGCTGGGCAGGTCGTCCGGCGGCTCCCACTTCGCGTGGGGCGACCTGGCGGTGAACGTCCAGTCCGCGTTGGAGTAGCCGTACAGGTGCCGCAGCTCGACCGTGGCGTCGGTGAGGTCGAAGCGCAGGTAGCTCTCCTCGCGTGGGGAGAGGACGCTGTTGACGACCGTCGCGATGGCTCCGTTCTCGAACCGGACCAGGGCCGCGGACACGTCCTCGGTCTGGACGTCGCGCTCCAGGCGGCCGGCCATCGCGCGCACCTCGGCCCAGGGGCCGAGCACGTCGAGCATCAGGTCCATCTGGTGGATGCCGTGGCCCAGCGTCGGGCCGCCGCCCTCGCTCCGCCAGGTGCCGCGCCAGGGCACGTCGTAGTAGGCGTCGTCGCGGTACCACGCCGTGACGCACTGTGCGACCAGGGAACGACCCAGGGCTCCGCTCGCGATCCGCTCGCGGAGGTACCGGGCCCCCGAGCCGTACCTGTGCTGGAACACCGCGCCGGCGACGGCTGGGCCCTCGGCGGCCTGGATCCGGTCGAGCTCGGCCAGCGACAGGGCCACCGGCTTCTCGCACCACACCCACGCCCCCGACGCCAGGCAGGCCACGGCCTGTTCGGCATGCAGGTACGGCGGCGTGCACAGGTGCACGACGTCCGGACGCTCCTGCCGGAGCATCGTGTGCAGGTCGGTGTGGACCGCGGGGATGCCGTGCTCGGCCGCGAAGGCCTCGGCGCGCAGGGCGTCCACGTCGACGGCCGCCACGATCTCGGCCCGGTGCGCCTGCGCCCGGAGGGCGGGGACGTGGCAGATGCCCGCGATCCCGCCCGTTCCGACGATCGCCGTCCTGATCATCCGCCCAGCACCTTCCGGATCGCGTCATAGGCGGGCTTGGGCGCCAGGTTCTCGTCGTAGGGCAGCGCGGCGCCCTCGCCGGGGAAGACGGCGGGGATCCAGGAGTACTTGTCCGTGTAGTCCCAGATGGTGACGCCGACGCATTTCCTGACCGCCAGGCAGGCCTTGACGTAGTCGGCGTACCAGGTGGCCTGGGTGGCGAGCTTCTCGGGGGTCGCCGGGAGGTTCATCCGGATGTCGAGCTCGGTGACCGCGACCTCGACCCCGAGGTCGGCGAAGCGCTGCATGTTCTGCCGTACGTCGGCGGGGAAGCCGTACTGGAGCGCCAGATGGCCCTGGATGCCGAAGCCGTCCACCGGGACGCCGTCCGCCTTCAACTGCTTGATCAGGGCGTGGTAGGCGTCGCTCTTGGGGCCGATCCCGTCGACGTTGTAGTCGTTGAGGTACAGCTTCGCGTGCGGATCGATCTCGTGGGCCCAGCGCAGGGCGTCGGCGATGTAGCCGGGACCGAGCGTCTTGTAGAAGAGCGATTCGCGGTAGGTGCCGTCCTCGTTGAAGGCCTCGTTGACGACGTCCCAGTGGATCACCCGGCCCTTGAAGTGCCGGACCTCCGTCTGGATGTGGTTCTTGAGGACGGCGCGCAGCTCTTCGGCGGTCCAGCTGCGCTCGGTGAGCCAGGCGGGGAGCTGGTTGTGCCAGACGAGGGTGTGGCCACGGACCTTCTGGTGGTGATCCTTGGCGAAGGTCATGACCTCTTCGGCGGCGGTGAAGTCGAAGACGCCGCGCCGGGGTTCCGTGGTCTCCCACTTCATGGCGTTGCCGGGGGTGGTCTGCCCGAACTCGCTGCCGAGGAGCTTCAGATAGGCGGCGTCGGTGAACTCGGGGTTGTCGGTGGCGGAACCGAAGTACTTGTGGTGCTTCTTGGCCAGTTCGGCGAGCGTCCTGGGACGGTGCTCGGCGCTGGCGGGCGCGGCGGCGAGGCCGGCCGCGAGGCAGGCGACGGCGGACAGGGCGATGAGATGCCGGGGCATGAACATGGATGGCTCCTCGGTGCTGGCGGGGTTCAATCGAGGACGATCGTGGTCAGCGCGCGCGGGGCGAGCTTCGCCGTGAGGGTCGTCCCGCGCGTGGAGACGATGTCGGCCGGGGTGATCGAGCGGGTCTCGTCGGTGACGTAGGCGTCGGGGTGCCGGTCGTGCCCGCCGCGGAGGGTGAAGGCGGCGGAGGTCTCGGTGGTCGCGGTGTTGAGGATCTCGATCACCCGGCTGCCGTCGCGGTTGCGGAAGGCCGTGACCTGGAGTGCCGGGTCCGCGTTCGTGACCGGGACGCGGACGGCGCCGGGACGGATGAACCGGCTGAAGGCGGCCAGTGCCCAGTACCGCTTGGACACCCGGTAGTCGTCACCGGGGTTGGCGAGCTGGATGAGCCCCCGGGTCGCGCCGAGGGACGCACCGGTCCAGTAGACGTAGGCGTTGGCGTTGCCGACGGTCAGGGTGTTCTGGATGTCGGCCGCGACGGTGAGACCGTCGTAGCCGCTGCCGTCGTCCCAGTGCTCGTTCCAGGTGGTGCCGTCCGGCGACCATTCCGACATCCACACGTGCTTGTCGGTGGGCTGCGGGACCGAGGTCGGGCCGCTGTACCGGTGGCCGGTGACGGTCCGTACGGCCTGGTCGGCCGCGGGGTCCGCCTCGATGGCCTCGGTGTAGGCGACCTGCCGGTCCCAGCCCGCGACGTCGCAGCAGACCAGCTGTGTCTTCAGTCCGGACGCGCGGACGGTCGGCCCGAGCACCTTGAGGAAGTCGACGGCCTGCTGCGGGGTGAAGCGCATCGAGGCGTAGGTCGCCGTCCAGTCGGGTTCGTTGGTGAACCCCAGGTCGGTGATCCTGATGCCTTCCCGCTGGTAGAACTTCGCGTACTGGACGAGGTAGTTCGCGTAGGCCTGACGCCATGCGGGCTTCAGCTCGCCGCCGTCGTTCTCGCTGCCGTTGGTCTTCATGAACGCCGGCGCGCTCCAGGCGTCGGCGTAGAACCGTTCGACGCCGTACGCCTTGGCCTCCTTGGCGAGCCAGACCTGGCCGCCGTCCCAGCCGTCCCAGACGTACGTCGGGGTGGCGGCCGGCCCGCCGGGATCGGTCGGCAGGATCGTCGGCATGTGGTCGTAGACCCGGTCGGTCGACGACCCGATGCCCAGGCGCAGGATCGACAGGCCGGCGCCCTTCTCCTTGCTGAGCAGCAGGTCGAGCACCTCGCGCCGCTTGGCGGGGCTGAGGCCGCGCGCACCGTGCAGCAGGTCGGCCCGCTGGAAGGCCATGGAGAAGCCGAAGCCGTCGATGGGCTGGAGTTCGGCGCGGAAGTCGATGCCGGCGCGTACGCCTTCGGCGGGCGGCGGCGCGGGGTCGGCCGCGGCCTGGGATGTTAGCGCTAACATTATGACGGCTGTCAGAGCGGTCAGGCGTTTCACAGGGTCTCCTCGGGGTGGAGGTCACGCGGGACGGGTCGGCTCTCGGTGGCGCCTGGGGTCAGCCCTTGGTGGCGCCCGCGGTGAGGCCGCCGATCAGCTGGCGCTCGGCGACGGCGTAGAAGGCGAGAGCGGGGACCATGGCGAGCACGATGTACGCGAGGACGAGCGCGTAGTCGGTCGAGTACTGGCCCTGGAACTGCTGGACACCGACCGGGATCGTCTGCCACTTCGGGTCGTTGAACACCAGCAGCGGCAGGAAGAAGTTGTTCCAACTCGCGACGACCGCGAGCACCGAGACCGTGCCGAGTGCCGGACGTGCCATCGGCAGCAGGATCTGCCAGAAGAAGCGGAACTTGCCGCAGCCGTCCATGGTGGCGGCCTCCTCGATCTCCGCCGGGATGGTCCGGAAGAAACCGCGCAGGATCACGATCGTCATGGGGAGCCCGAATGCCGCCTGCGGGAGGATCACTCCAAGCGGGTTGTCGAGCAGGCCGAAGGTGCGCAGCATGAGGAAGAGCGGCAGGACGGCCACAGCGAACGGGAACATCAGCCCGACGGTGAAGAGCGTATAGAACAACTCCCGTCCGCGGAAGGCGTATCGGGCCAGAACGAAAGCCGCCATCGCGGAGGCCACCACGGTGCAGACCGTCGTACCGATCGCGATGCCGGCGCTGTTGGCGATCTGCCGCCAGAACATGCCGTCACCGAGAATTCCGGTGTAGTTGGAGATCTTCCACTGCTCCGGCAGCCCGAACGGATTGTTCGTCAGTTCCGCGGTGCTCTTGAAACCGGAGATGACCGCGTAGAGCAGCGGTACGGCGACGAACGCGGCGATCAGCCAGACCACGGCGTGCAGCGAGAGGCCGCGTGCCGTCCGACGGGCGTTCATCGGTCACCTCCCGAGGTGACGGCGCCGCTCAGGTCACGGCGGAGCACGTACCGCTGGTAGAAGAGGGAGAAGACGAGGCTGATCATGAACAGCACCACGCTGATCGCGCTGGCGTAGCCGACCTGGTACCGCTTGAACCCGAACTGGAACATCGCGATGGCCATCGTCTCGGAGGAGTGGTTGGGCCCGCCGGCTGTCATGACCCACACGAGGTCGAAGAGCTGGATGGACCCGATGATCGACAGGAAGACGCTGATCCGGATCGTCGGCCCGAGCAGCGGCAGCGTGATGTGCCGGAAGCGCTGCCAGGCGCCGGCTCCGTCGATGGAGGCGGCTTCGAGGATCTCGGACGGGATGCTCTGCAGCCCGGCGAGGAACAGCATCATGTGGAAGCCGAAGTACTTCCAGATCATGACGACGAACAGGGTCGGCACGACCGTCGAGGGATCGGCGAGCCACTTGCCCCGGAGGCCCTCGAGGCCGAAGAAGCCGGCGATGTGGTCGGCCATGCCGGCGCCGGGCAGGAAGATCATCGTGAAGAGGACCGCCGTGACGACCTCGGAGAGGATGTACGGCGCGAAGAACAGCATCCGGTAGACCGCCCGGCCGCGGAGCCTCTGGTTGAGCAGGACCGCCGTGAACAGGGCGAACGGCAGCTGCACCAGGACCGACATGAGGATCAGGTACAGCCCGCGCCCCAGGTCGCCGAGGAAGACCTGGTCGCCGAAGAGCTTGGTGTAGTTCCCGAAGCCGACGAAGTCGTCCATGGGGCCGATGCCGCCCCATTTGAAGAAGCCGGTCCAGACGGCGACGACGATCGGGGCGAGGACGAAGACGAGGAAGAGGATCAGGGCCGGGACCAGGAACCAGGCGATCGACGCCCAGTCTCCCCACCCGCGCAGGAGTGACCGGGCCGGGGCCGGCGGGCGCACCGGCACGGCCTCCTCCGTCCGTTCCTTTGTCAGGGTGGACCCGGAGCTAGGCACTCTGCGCAGCCTCGGTGATCGACGCCGTGACCTGCTCGGGGGTCTTCTTGCCCGCTATGAGGTCGGCGACGCTGTCGTTGACCTCCTGGCCGACCGCCGGCGGGTAGGCCTGGTCGAGGAAGAGCTGGAAGCCCGTGGCCTTGACGAGGCTCTCGGCCACCACCTTCTTGTTGGCGTCGGTGAGCCGGCTCTCGGCGCCCTTGACCACTGGCAGGTAGCCGTTGGAGGCCAGCAGCTTGGACTCGTTGTCCAGGACGAAGAACTTCAGGAAGTCCAGGGCCTCCTTCGGGGCGCCCTTGCGCAGCGCGAAGCCGCCGCCACCGCCGAAGACCTCGGTCGCCTGCCCCACACCGCCGTCGACCGTCGGGAAGGGGAAGAAGCCCAGGTCCGCCCCGAGGTCGGCGCCCGCGTCCTTCTGTACGGACGGCCCCCACTGCCCCATCAGCTCCATGGCGGCCTTGCCGTTGCCCACGGTCGCGGCCTGGCCGCCCGGGGTGGCGTAGCCGGCGCCGAGGAAGCCCGGCTGGAACGGCTGGAGGTCGACGAGCTCCTTGAGATGGACGCCCGCCTTGACGAAGCCGGGGTCGGTGAAGTCCTTGGTGGTCGCGGCCTTCTGCAGGGCGGGGAGGCCGGCGACGCGCATCGCGAGGTAGGCCCAGTAGTAGTGGCCGGGCCACTTCTCCTTGCCGGCGAGGGCGATCGGGGTGATGCCCGCGGCCTTGAGCTTCTGCACGTCGGCGAGGAACGCGGCCCAGGTGGCCGGCGGAGTGGTGATGCCGGCCTTGGCGAAGAGCCTCTTGTTGTACCAGAAGCCGACCATGCCGATGTCGTACGGGACTCCGTAGATGCGGCCGTCGATCTGGTAGGCCGAGAGCGAGACCGGGGTGAGCTGCGACGACCAGTCCATGAGGTCGGTGAGGTCCTCGACGAGCCCCGCGTCGACCTGCTGCTTGAGCACGCCGCCGCCCCAGGTCTGGTAGACGTCGGGGAGCTTGCCCGAGGACGTGGTGGCGGTCAGCTTGGACTTGAACGCCTCGTTCTCCAGCGAGGTCGTGTTGATCGCGATCTTCGGGTGAGCCTTCGTGTACGCCGTGGAGATCTCCGGGAACAGGGACTTCCCCGGCTCCGTGGTGGCGATGTTCCACCACTCGAACGTCACCTTGCCGTCGGCCGACAGATTGCCGCCCGACCCGCCGGACCCGCAGGCCGTGGTGAGTGCGACGGACAGGGTGGTCATGCCCGCGAGCGCCAGGAAGCTTCGTCGGCTCGGGAGGGTGCTGGCCATGGGACCTCCGGGGTGGGGGAATGCCGGTTCGTGCCCGAAATTTTTTCGAAATACTCTCGAATTCTGCGCTGCCACAAACTAGGAACGCGAGGCTTGTCGGTCAAGACCTCGCGTCAACTTATCTGCGGACACCGGTTGTTCGTAGGGTTGACAAGCAGGTCGGACCGCCCGGAAACTCGTCGAAAGTTTGCGATACCTGTCGGCGGCCGAAGGCATCCGTGCGGAGGAGAGAAGTTGAGCGAGCAGCGCCCGACCCTGGCCGTCATCGCCGCGGAGGCGGGGGTTTCCCCCGCCACCGTGTCCAAGGTGATCAACGGCCGCTCCGATGTCGCGCCCTCGACCCGCGAACGGATCGAGGGCCTGCTGCGATCCCACAACTACCTGCCGCCCGGCCGGCAGGGCCGAGCCCGCAGATCGGGCCTCGTCGACCTGATCATCGGCGGCCTTGACAGCGCGTGGGCGGTCGAGATCCTGCGCGGCGTCGAGGCCGAGTGCGCCCAGCGGAGCGTCGGTACCGTCGTGTCGCTCGTCCCGCCGGGTGAGGCCACGCCGTCCAGCTGGACCGCGCTGCCGGTCCTGCACCACAGCGACGGCGTCATCCTCGTGACCTCCTCGGTCACCCGTGCCCAGCGCGCCCAGGTCGAACGGGCCGGGGTGGCGCTGGTCGTCATCGACCCCATCGACCTGCCCGGCAACGGCGTACCGAGCATCGGAGCGACCAACTGGGCGGGCGGCATGGCCGCCACCGAGCACCTGCTGGAACTGGGGCACCGCCGGATCGCCACGATCGGCGGACGCAAGGAGATGCTCTGCAGCCAGGCCCGTATCGACGGCTATCGGACCGCCCTGGAGCGGGCCGGGATCGAGGCCGACCGCGACCTGGTCCGGTTCGGTGACTTCCAGCACGAGGGCGGATTCCGGTGCGCCCGGGAGCTCCTCGCCCTCCCCGAGCCGCCGACGGCCGTCTTCGCCGGCAGCGACCAGCAGGCGATGGGCGTCTACGAAGCCGCCCGGCAGAGCGGACTGCGCATCCCGCAGGACCTCAGCGTGGTCGGCTTCGACGACCTGCCGATGTGCGAATGGCTGTCACCGCCGCTGACGACGGTGCGCCAGCCGCTGGAGGAGATGGGCCGGGTCGCCGCCCGCACACTGTTCCATCTTCTGGACGGCCAGCCCCTGGTCAGCCCGCGGATGGAGCTCTCGACCGAACTGAAGGTCCGGCTCTCCACCGCCCCGCCTCGTCACTAGGAGAATCCCTTGACCGAGCCCTGGCGTGACCCCCTGCTGCCCGTGTCCGTGCGGGTCGCCGATCTCCTGAGACGGATGACGCTGGAGGAGAAGGCGGGACAACTCGCCGGCTTCTGGGCGTTGCCCTCGGATCCGGGAGCACCTGTCGCGCCGATGGAGGACGATTCCGGCGAGTCCGCGCCCGGCCTCGACGACATCGTCGCCCACGGGCTCGGCCAGCTCACCCGGGTGTACGGAACCGCACCGATCACCGCGGAAGCCGGAATGGAGCGGCTCGCCTCGCTGCAGCGGCAGGTGACCGGATCCAGCCGCTTCGGGATCCCGGCGGTCGCTCACGAGGAGTGCCTGACGGGATTCATGACGCTCGGAGCGACGGTCTTCCCCGCCCCGCCGGCCTGGGGCGCGTCCTTCGACCCTGGGCTCGTGCGCCGGATGGCCGCCGCCATCGGCGCCGGGATGCGGCAGGTCGGCGTCCACCAAGGACTGGCTCCGGTGCTCGACGTGGTCCGCGACTACCGGTGGGGCAGGACCGAGGAGTGCATCGGCGAGGACCCCTACCTGGTCGGAGCGGTCGGCACGGCCTACGTACAGGGCCTGGAAGACGTCGGCATCGTGGCGACGCTCAAGCACTTCGCCGGGTACTCGGCCTCGCGCGGCGGCCGGAACATGGCCCCCGTCGCCTCGGGGCCCCGCGAGTTCGCCGATGTCCTGGTCGAGCCTTTCGTACGGGCGCTGCGCGAGGGAGGCGCCCGGTCGGTGATGAACAGCTACACCGACGTGGACGGGGTCCCGGTGGCCGCCGACCCACGCCTGCTGACCGACCTGCTCAGGGGCGAGCTCGGTTTCGGCGGTGTCGTCGTCGCCGACTACTACGCCGTCTCCTTCCTGGAGACCCGACACGGCGTCACCGGGTCGCGCGGCGCGGCCGGCGCGCTGGCGTTGACCGCGGGGATCGACGTCGAGCTGCCCACGGCCCGCTGCTACGGCGAGCCGCTGACCGAACTCGTGCGGTCCGGAAGCCTGTCCGAGGAGCTCATCGACCGGGCCGCTGAGCGCGTCCTGCTGCAGAAGGCCGAACTCGGCCTGCTCGACCCCGACTGGGAACCCGTCAAGCCCGAGCCGGTCGACCTCGACCCGCCGGAGAACCGGGCCCTGGCCAGGCTCCTGGCCGAACGGTCCACCGTGCTGCTCGCCAACGACGGCATCCTGCCGCTGCGGCCGTGCCGGGTCGCGATCCACGGGCCGTACGCCGACGACCCCCACTCCTTCCTCGGCTGCTACTCCTTCCCCAACCACGTCGCGCTGCCCGGCGACCCCGGGCTTGAGATCCCGACGCTGGGCGAAGCGCTCACCGCTGCCGGGTTCACGGTCACCGCGGACGAGCCGGAGGTGAACGTGCTGGTGCTCGGAGACCGGGCCGGCATGTTCGGCCGGGGCACCTCGGGAGAGGGCTGCGACGCCGCGACCCTCGATCTGCCCGGGGACCAGGCCGCACTCGCCTCCGCCGTTCTGGACTCCGGGGTGCCGACCGTCCTGGTCCTGGTCTCCGGACGGCCCTACGCGCTCGGCTCGCCGGCCGAACGCGCATCGGCCGTGATTCAGGCCTTCTTCCCCGGCGAGGAGGGCGGGACGGCGCTGGCCCGGATCATCAGCGGGGCCGCGGAACCGTCCGGACGGCTGCCCGTCTCCATCCCCCGCCAGGTCGGCGGCCAGCCCGGCACGTACCTGCACTCCAGACTCGGCGGACGCACCGACTGGAGCTCGGTGGACCCGACTCCGCTGTTCCCCTTCGGACACGGGCTGAGCTGGACCAGCTTCACCTGCTCGGAGCTCTCGGTGGATCCCGTCGCCGCGACGGACGGAGCCGTCTCCGTCTCGGTCACCGTACGCAACGTCGGAGAGGTGGCCGGAACCGAGGTGGTCCAGCTGTACCTCTCGGACCCCGAGGCGTCCGTCGTCCGGCCACAGCAGTGGCTCGCCGGATTCTGCAGGGTCGAGCTGCAACCGGGCGCGGCCGCCCGGATCACCTTCTCCGTCCATGCCGACCGGACCTCCTTCACCGGGATCGACCTGCGGAGAAGAGTGGAGCCCGGAGAGATCGGCGTGGCCGTCGGACGGTCCAGCGGCGATCTTCCGCTGCGGGGCTCCTTCACTCTGCACGGCCCCGTACGACATCCGGCGGCCGACCGCGTGCTGTCCGTGCCGGTCGAGATCGTCCCCGTCTCATGAGCACGTCCTTCGGCGATCCCGTGCTGCCCGGCTTCCGGCCCGACCCGTCCGTGTGCCGGGTGGGAGCGGACTACTACCTGGTGACGTCCAGTTTCGAATGGTTCCCGGGTCTTCCCGTGTTCCACAGCCGCGATCTCGTGAACTGGCGACGTCTCGGCTCCGCGCTCGACCGCCCGTCCCAGCTCGATCTCGACGGGTGTGAGCCCTCTCGCGGCCTGTTCGCGCCCACGATCAGGCACCACGACGGGGTGTTCCATCTCGTCTGCACGCTGATGGACGGCCCCGGACATTTCGTCGTCACGGCGACCGACCCGGCGGGGCCGTGGTCGGAACCGCAGTGGTTGGAGGGCGAGGGCTTCGACCCGTCGCTGTTCTTCGACGACGGGCCGGACGACGGCGACGGCGACGGCCGGGCCTGGTTCACCGCCGCCCGTGTGCTGGACGAGGCCGCCGGCCGCACCGAGATCTGGATGCGCGAGTACCTGCCCCGCGAGCGACGGCTCACGGGACCGGAGTACGTCCTGTGGTCGGGAACCCACCCGGGCGCCCGCTGGTCGGAAGCCCCGCACCTCTACAAGATCGACGGCAGCTACCTTCTGCTCACCGCCGAGGGCGGCACCGATGTGGACCACAGCGTGGTCGCCGCCCGCGCCGACCGCGTGACCGGCCCGTACGAGGGCGTCTCCGGCAACCCGGTGCTGCCTCCCGCCGAGGGCCCGGTCACCTGCACCGGGCACGCCGACCTCGTCCGAACCCCGTACGGCGACTGGCGGGCCGTCCTCCTCGGCGTCCGCCCGGGCTCCGCCATCGGCCGCGAGACCTTCCTCAGCAGGGTCACCTGGAGCGACGGCCGGCCGGTCTTCTCCCCTCTCGGCCACACGAGCCCTCGCCACCGTCTCCGCGACGACTTCGCCACCCTCTCCGCCGACTGGAGCACCCTGCGCACGCCACGCGCACCGTTCTGGACCACCGGCGACGGGCTCCGCCTCCAGCTCCGCCCCGAACGCCTCGGCGAACGCACCACCCCGTCCCTCCTGGTCCTCCCCCAGGAACAGCCCGACTGCGACGTCTCCACCGAGCTGCGCTTCCTCCCCGGCGCACCGGAAGAAGAGGCAGGCCTCGCCGTCGTCATCGACGACGACACCCATCTCGTCCTCCTTCGCACCACGGAAGGGCTCAGCCTCCGTCGCGGGCCCGATGTCCTGGCCGGCGTCGTCGTCCCGCCGGGCCCCGTTCGCCTGGGGGTCCGCATCCGCGGCTTCAGCCACACCTTCGCCTACGCGGCACCCGACGGCGCCTGGCAGGACCTGACCACCGTCGAAGCCACCTTCCTCACCCCGCTGTTCACCAGCGTGCAGCTCGGCCTCTACGCCACCTCCAACGGCCGGCCGTCCACCAACCAAGCCCATTTCGCGTGGTTCGACATCACGCATCCGCACCAGCCCTCCGGAGCGAAGGACACCGACGACCCGGAAATGTGACCCGAGGCAAGCACTCTCTTATGAGGGAAGCGGTCCCTGTCGAAATACTTTCGACAGGGACCGCTTCGCTTATGAGGCTCCCGAAATCCCTGACGGATCGCTTCGAATGGCCATACGGGGCCGAGTTTCCGAAACATCTTCGAAATACTTGACATGGCCACACCGTGTTTCCACACTGAATCCCGAGGCAGTGGCGCCCCTTTACCAGCATGTCGCCGCGCCGGCCTCGAATCATTGCGCCTTGATGGTCCGCGTCCTTTTTCGATGGACCCGGACATCGCCTTCGCGGATTCCTTCCGCCGCACTCACATCCATCCGTGATTTCTGTCCCGGAGGTCCATTCATGCGTTCACAAGCCATTCCACCGTCCACCGTCCGCCGGAAAATCGGCGGTCTGTGTGCGGCGCTGATCGTCGGGGTCCTCGGTTCGGCCACCATCCTGGTCGCGCCGTCCACCTCAC
>NZ_JAHTMW010000012.1 GCF_026236535.1 Streptomyces sp. SKN60
CTTTCCTCCGGGCGCTTCCTTCGTTTCCGACTCTATCAGATCTTTCCGATCCGATTTCCTCGGTGCTTTCCGGTCCCGATTACTTTCGTTTTCGAGGCCTTCCGGCGTGTCCACTACGTTAGCGGATTTCCCTGGCGACTCATAATCGAGCCTTTCGAAACAAATTTCGGCACGCCGAAATGAGCCCCGGTGGGAGATCGTTGTAAGGAGTGGATGGCCGCTTCCGAGAGGCTTCAGTGAGCACTTCCCGTCTCAAGCGGCTCGGGCCACATTACGCATCTGTGGCGCCCGAGTCAAGGCGACTCAGGGCGGCGCTTGCGCGGCGCGTGGGCCCGGTAGGGGCTGACCGTGTGGTCGCCGTCGATCCAGAAGCGCCAGGGGTGCGGGGCGCCGTCGCCGCCGACACCGGTACGGGGGCCGTTGCGGACCAGGTCAGGGGTGGGTGGGGTGCCGGTGAGGACGGTGAGCGGGGAGTCGGGGCCGGCGCAGGCGTCGGTGCCGTTGAGGGTGCGGGCGACGTCGAGGGCGGTGGCCAGGCGGGCCGGGCCCTTCGCGAGCTCGGAGTCGTAACGGGCCGAAAGGCGTCGCTTCCGGGCCTGTTCGGCGCCGGTCAGGATTTCACCCGCTCGGAGCAGTACTCCGCTCGCCTCGCCCTCGGGGCCGCAGACCAGGTTGAGGCAGTGCCACATGCCGTAGGTGAAGTAGACGTACGCGTGTCCGGGCGGGCCGAACATGACGGCGTTCCGCGCCGTGCGGCCGCGGAAGGCGTGGGAGCCGGGGTCGATCGCGCCGGCGTACGCCTCCACCTCGGTGAGGCGGAGCTCGATGCGGCCGTCCGGGGAGTTGCGTACCAGCGTGCGGCCCAGGAGATCGGGGGCGACCTCCAGGACGGGGCGGTCGAAGAAGCTCCGCGGGAGCGGCGTACGGTCGGGGCTCTCGCTCATGGCGTCCGAGGGTACGGGGAACCGGCTACCTTCGTTGCGCGTATGTAGGGGTCAGACCTTCTTAGGAGAGGACGCAGGACATGGGGTTCAAGAAGCTGCTCGCGAGCCTGGGTGCCGGTGGGGCGTCCGTGGAGACCGTGCTCACCGAGGAGAACGTGGTCCCCGGCGGTGTCGTGCAGGGTGAGGTGCGGATCCAGGGCGGTTCGGTCGCCCAGCAGATCGAGGGGCTCTCGGTCGGCCTGCAGGCGCGGGTCGAGGTCGAGGGCAACGACCAGGAGTACAAACAGGACATCGAGTTCGTGAAGGTGCGCCTGGGTGGGGCCTTCGAGGTGCAGGCCGGGGCGGTGCACGTGGTGCCGTTCGGTCTGGAGATCCCGTGGGAGACGCCGGTCACCGCGATCGCCGGGCAGCAGCTGCGCGGTATGCACATCGGGGTGACGACGGAGCTGGAGATCGCCCGTGCGGTGGACTCCGGTGACCTGGACCCGATCAACGTGCACCCGCTGCCGGCGCAGCAGGCGATCCTGGACGCCTTCATCCAGCTGGGCTTCCGCTTCAAGAACGCGGACATGGAGCGCGGGCACATCCGGGGGACGCGGCAGCGGCTGCCGTTCTACCAGGAGATCGAGTTCTTCGCGCCGCAGCAGTACCGGGGTCTGAACCAGGTCGAGGTCAGCTTCGTCGCGGACGAGCGCGAGATGGACGTCGTCCTGGAGATGGACAAGAAGCCGGGTCTGTTCGTGGAGGGCAGCGACTCGTACCGCTCGTTCACGGTGGGGCTGCACGACTTCCACACGACCGACTGGGCGGCGTACCTGAACCAGTGGCTCGCCGAGGTCGGCGGGCGTCGCAACTGGTTCTAGGAACGGGATCTAGGCTCGGTCCCCGTAGGGCCGGTCCGACCGGTCCGACCGGTCAGCGATACGGAGGTTCAGACGTGGCCGAGGGCAAGCGGGCACCGCTCCCCCATGACTTCCACCCGCCGGTGGCGGCGTTCACCGTGGTGAGCGACGACCTGCAGGACGGTGGTGTGGTGCCGGACGCGCAGGTGTACGCGAAGGGGAACACCTCGCCGCATCTGCGGTGGGAGGGTTTCCCGGCGGAGACGAAGAGCTTCGCCGTGACGTGCTTCGATCCGGACGCGCCGACCGGCAGCGGGTTCTGGCACTGGGTGCTGTTCGACATCCCGGCGTCGGTGACGGAGCTGCCGGCGGGTGCGGGTTCGAGCGCGGGGTCGTTCGCGGGGCTGCCGGCGGGTGCCGTGCACGCCCGTAACGACTACGGGTCGAAGGACTTCGGCGGGTCCGCTCCGCCGAAGGGCGACGGGCCGCACCGTTATGTCTTCACGGTGTACGCGGTGGACCAGGAGAAGCTGGGTCCGGACGCGGACACCTCGCCGGCGGCGGTCGGTTTCAATCTGCGGTTCCACACGCTGGGGCGTGCCCAGCTGGTGGCGGAGTACGAGAACCCCGCGTAAGGCTCACCGTTCGTCTGTTGTTTGCCCGCTTCTGGTCTTGGAGAGATCAGAAGCGGGCATCTTTCTTTACGCGGATATTGCGTTGTCCTACCCGGCGCGCCCGGCCAGAGTTGATCCAAGCCCGCCACGGGGGTGGGCCGGCACACGGGAGGTGGGCAACATGCGGGACACGCTGGTACTGAACGCGAGCTTCGAGCCGCTTTCGACGGTCACACTCAACCGTGCGGTGGTGCTTGTCCTGCAGGACAAGGCCGTCGTGGAGCAGGAACACCCCGGTCTTCGGGTCCGTGCGGCCGCCGTGGACATGCCGGTGCCGCGGGTGATCAGGCTGTGCAGGTATGTCCGGGTGCCCTTCCGAAGACAGGCTCCGTGGTCGAGGCGGGGTGTGCTGGTGCGGGACCAGCACCGGTGCGCGTACTGCGGGCGGCGGGCCACGACGGTGGACCACGTGGTGCCGCGGGCGCAGGGTGGTGGGGACAGCTGGCTGAACACGGTGGCGTCCTGCGCGGAGGACAACCACCGCAAGGCGGACCGGACTCCGGAGCAGGCGGGGATGCCGCTGCTGCACCAGCCGTTCGAGCCGACGCCGGCGGACGCGATGCTGTTCGCGCTGCGGGCGGCGGAGCGTTCGGCGCTGCCGGACTGGCTGGCCGCGCAGGCCGCCGCGTAACTCTTCTCGTCGTCCTTCTCGTCGTGGTGTGGGCCCGCCCCGGTCGGGGCGGGCCCTGCCGCGTTCCCTGCCTACTTCAGGGTGAGTTGGAGGATGGCGACGATGCCGACGGCGATGATGACGCCGCGCAGGACGGTGGGCGAGAGGCGGCGGCCGACCTTGGCGCCGATCTGGCCGCCGATGGTGGAGCCGACGGCGATGAGGAGGACGGCGGTCCAGTCGAAGTCGGCGACGAAGAGGAAGAAGACGGCGGCGACTCCGTTGACGACGGCGCCGAGGATGTTCTTGACGGCGTTGATGCGCTGGAGGCTGTCGGTGAGCAGCAGGCCCATGAGGGAGATGTAGAGGACGCCCTGGGCGGCGCCGAAGTAGCCGCCGTAGATGCTGGCGAGGAAGAGTCCGACGATGAGTGCGGCGCCGCCGTGGGGGTGGGCCTCGGTGCCCTTGGCCTCGCGGCGGCGCCGGACGGCGGCGGCGATGCGGGGCTGGAAGAGGACGAGGATCAGGGCGATGCCGATGAGGACGGGGACGATCGCGTCGAAGGCCTCGGAGGGCAGGGCGAGAAGCAGGATCGCGCCGACGAGTCCGCCGAGCAGGGCGGTGGTGCCGAGGCGCAGGACGCGGGCTTTCTGGCCCTTGAGTTCGCTGCGGTAGCCGATGGCGCCGCTGATGGATCCGGAGACCAGGCCGAGGGTGTTGGACACGTTCGCGGTGATCGGCGGGAGGCCGGTGGCGAGCAGGACCGGGAACGTGATCAGCGTTCCCGATCCGACGACGGTGTTGATGGCTCCGGCGGCGGTGCCGGCGGCGAAGACCGCGAGCATTTCCCAGATGGACAACGCCATCTCCTAACGGGTTCGGTGAGTCGCCTCCCCGTCCCGCGTGCGGCGGGATCGAGGGGCTCGCGCCGATCATGCCCGAGTTTTCGAGATTACGTGTACGTGTCAGTCAATCGGGGTGCGGTCGACCGCGCTCAGTCGACCGGCGGTTCCTCGCGGCGGGCGGGGATGTCCGCGGTCGGGGCGTTCTTGGTGTTGAAGCCGGGGACGCCCGGGGCGACGTTGCCGAAGGCGCCGGAGAGGCCCTTGAGGGCGTCGCCGATCTCGCTGGGCACGATCCAGAGCTTGTTGGCGTCGCCCTCGGCGATCTTCGGGAGCATCTGGAGGTACTGGTAGGAGAGCAGCTTCTGGTCGGGGTCGCCGGCGTGGATGGCCTCGAAGACCGTGCGGACGGCCTGGGCCTCGCCCTCGGCCTTGAGGGCGGCGGCCTTGGCCTCGCCCTCGGCGCGGAGGATGGCGGACTGCTTCTCGCCCTCGGCGGTGAGGATCTGGGACTGGCGGATGCCCTCGGCGGTGAGGATCGCGGCGCGCTTGTCGCGGTCGGCGCGCATCTGCTTCTCCATCGAGTCCTGGATGGAGGTGGGCGGTTCGATGGCCTTGAGCTCGACGCGGTTGACGCGGATGCCCCACTTGCCGGTGGCCTCGTCGAGGACGCCGCGGAGCGCGGCGTTGATCTCCTCGCGGGAGGTGAGGGTCCGCTCCAGGTCCATGCCGCCGATGATGTTGCGGAGGGTGGTGACGGTGAGCTGCTCGATGGCCTGGATGTAGCTGGCGACCTCGTAGGTGGCGGCCCGGGCGTCGGTCACCTGGTAGTAGATGACGGTGTCGATGTTGACGACCAGGTTGTCCTGGGTGATCACCGGCTGCGGCGGGAACGGCACGACCTGTTCGCGGAGGTCGATGCGGTTGCGGATGCGGTCGATGAACGGGACCACGATGTTGAGGCCGGCGTTGAGCGTGCGGGTGTAGCGGCCGAAGCGCTCGACGATGGCGGCGCTCGCCTGGGGGATGACCTGGATCGTTTTGATCAGGGCGATGAAGACAAGCACCACCAGAATGATCAGGACGATGATGACTGCTGACATCGCGCTCCCTGTGCCCTTCGCTGCCGGGTTGATGACCAGATGCTGATCTCGATGTTGATCTCGATGATCGAGTTTCCCAGACCGTGGGGGGTCATGGGCGAGGTTCGGTCACATCACGACGGCGGTCGCCCCGTCGATGTCGACGACGTCGACCTGTTCGCCGGGTTCGAAGCTTTGCCCGGTGTCGAGGGTGCGGGCTGACCAGACCTCGCCGGCCAGCTTGATGCGGCCGCCCTGGCCGTCCACCCGTTCCAGGACGACGGCCTGCCGGCCTTTCAGGGCGTCGACTCCGGTGGCGAGTCCGGGGCGGCCGTCGCGGTGCCGGGCGGCGACGGGGCGCACCACGGCGATGAGGGCGACGGAGACCACGGCGAAGACGACCACTTGGGCGACGATGCCGAAGCCGAGGGCGGCGGTGACGGCGCCGGCGACCGCGCCGACGGCGAGCATGCCGAACTCGGGCATCGCGGTGAGGACGAGGGGAATGCCGAGCCCCACCGCGCCGATCAGCCACCAGATCCATGCGTCGATGTCCACATGGTCATGGTAGGGCGGTGGGGTCCGGTGTGACAGGGCGCCGTAGCTGTGCGGACTCGGCGCCGTGCGGGGCTACTTGAGGGGGAGGCCCTGCGCGGTGTAGCGGTCGCCGACGTGCTCGACGACGAGCGGGAGGCCGAAGCAGCGGGAGAGGTTGCGGGAGGTGAGCTCGGTCTCCATGGGGCCGGCGGCGAGGACCTTGCCCTGACGGATCATCAGGACGTGGGTGAAGCCGGGGGCGATCTCCTCGACGTGGTGGGTCACCATGATCATGGAGGGCGCGTACGGGTCGCGGGCGAGGCGGCCGAGACGGCGGACGAGGTCCTCGCGGCCGCCGAGGTCGAGGCCGGCGGCGGGCTCGTCGAGGAGCAGCAGTTCGGGGTCGGTCATCATCGCGCGGGCGATGAGGGTGCGCTTGCGCTCGCCCTCGGAGAGGGTGCCGAAGCGGCGGTCGAGGTAGTCGCTCATGCCGAGGCGGTCGAGGAAGGCCTTGGCGCGCTCCTCGTCGACCGGGTCGTAGTCCTCGTGCCAGGTGGCGGTCATGCCGTAGGCGGCGGTGAGGACGGTCTGGAGGA
Source organism: Streptomyces sp. SKN60 (assembly GCF_026236535.1). GTDB lineage: Bacteria > Actinomycetota > Actinomycetes > Streptomycetales > Streptomycetaceae > Streptomyces. Next base: position 6,128 of record NZ_JAHTMW010000012.1, read on the forward strand.
CGGTCTGGCGCTTGGGCAGCTTCTCGGCCATGGCGATGCCGGCCACGCCGATGCGGGGGCGGAGCTCGAACACGTCGGTGCCGACGCCGCCGAGGCGCTCGCCGAGGACGGTGGCGCTGCCCTTGGTGGGGAAGAGGTAGCTGGAGGCGACGTTGAGGAGGGTGGTCTTGCCCGCGCCGTTGGGGCCGAGGATGACCCAGCGCTCGCCCTCCTTGACCGACCAGGAGACCTCGTCCACCAGAGCGCGTCCGTCGCGGACCACCGATACGTCCACCAGCTCCAGTACATCGCTCATGAGCGCGTTGTCTCCCCTTGCGGTCGAGTCGTGTCACCGCCGTGCGGGTGTGGGCGCGGCGTCCAGGGAAAACCTACGCCACCGGGTGGCCGGGCCGGTCTCTAGGGCTTGCTAAGGGGCGGCTTTGCGTCTTGGGGGCGCGTTCGAGTCCCTAGGCTGGGGGCATGCTTTCGGAACCACGCTCAGGACGGCTGGCCGCTTGGGGCAATGCCCTGCTGGCCGGTGCGGTGTCGCCGGACGATGCGGCGCAGGCCATTGTCGGTGAGGACGCGGTGCACCGCGTGGAGGGGCTGCCGGGTGAGGCGGGGCCGGTCGGTCTGACGCTCGCGCTGGGGCGGCTGCGGCGGCTCGGGGTGACCGGGTGGCGGGTGGCGCTGCCGGCGCCGGGGCATCCGCTGGGGCTGAGCGGTCCGCCGGAGTTCAACACGCGGGCGCTGGACGCGGAGGAGGCGGTGGTCGGTTTCGGCGCGCCGTACGGTCTGGTGCCGGAGGTGTCGGAGGCGGGCCCGGTGGGTGACGTGCACGTGGAGGTGGTCTGGCACTGCCTTCCGGTGCGGGAGGCGCCGCCGGCGGACGTGCCGTCGCTCGGCGAGGCGGAGCGGGAGCTCGCGGAGGCCCTCCGGGAGGCGACGACGGTGCTGACCCGGCTGGACGTGGCGGCCGCGGGCCCGGCGGCGGAAGCCGCCCGCGACGCCTACCGCGCCCGCGCGGAGGCCGGCCGCGAGGTCCTGGCCCCCGGCTACCCGCCTCGCGCGGTACGGGTCCTGGAGCTGGCCCAGCGCATCGGCCTCCTGGTCGACCTGGCGTACGACGGCCACGGCGGCGCGGTGACCGCGGGCGAAATGGCGGCGCGGGGAGCTGCGCTGCGGCCGGTGGAGCGGGTCGCGCGGAGGGCGCAGGTCGCCGCGTACAACGCGTACGTAGAGGAACAGGAACGGGAGCGGGGGTTCTAGACCCCCGTGGGCCCGAGCCCACAGCCGACGGCCGGAGGCCGGCGCAGCGGGGCGAAGCCCGGGAGGCGCCCCCGGCGCCGAGCGGCGCGAGCCGCGCACCGAGAAGGAGGGGCTGGCGGCGCGGGGAGCTGCGCTGCGGCCGGTGGAGCGGGTGGCGCGGAGGGCGCAGGTCGCCGCGTACAACGCGTACGTAGAGGAACAGGAACGGGAACGGGGGTTCTAGACCCCCGTGGGGGGCCGGGCTGCCCAGGGCCACGACCGACGGCCGGAGGCCGGCGCAGCGGGGCGACCTCGCGTCGAGTGGGAGGGGCGCCTCCGGCCCCCGGGGGATCGTCCGGGGGCCGGAGGCGGGGCGGGGGGTCAGTGGTTGACGGCGCCGTTGCCGAAGGCCGGGTTGAGCAGGCCGATCACGTTGACCGTGTTGCCGGAGACGTTCACCGGGACGTGGACCGGGACCTGCACCAGGTTGCCGGAGGCGACGCCCGGGGAGTGGACGGCCTCGCCCTGGGCGCCCGCGTTCGCGGAGGCGACACCGGCACCAGCGGCGACGATGCCACCGGCGACCATGGTGAGGGCAGCGGCCTTCTTGAGCTTGTTCACGAGAGGTTTCCTCCTGGTCATCGCCGCGACCGGTCCGCCGCGGCACGCCATGAAGAACGCCGCCGGCCCCGCCGGGTTGCGCCATGTGGGGGACATACACCCGACTGTATGAAGAGGGGAACGGCCGTGCCCCCGGCCCGGGGCCCCGCCCCCGCTACGACGTCAGCCCGTGCCGTACGGCCCAGAGCGCGGCCTGCGTCCGGTCGGCGAGGTCCAGCTTCATCAGGATGTTCGAGACGTGGGTCTTCACCGTCTTCTCGGAGAGGACCAGCGCGCGGGCGATCTCCCGGTTGGAGCGGCCGTCGGCGATCAGGCCGAGGACCTCCCGCTCCCGCTCGGTCAGCGTGGAGCCGCGGCCCGAGCCGCCGCCCGGACCGCCGCCCTGCTCGTCCTGGCTGAGGAGCGCGTCGGCGACCTCGTGCTGGAGCAGCACGTGCCCGGCGTGGACGGAGCGGATGGCGCCGGCGAGGGCGTCGGGGTCGATGTCCTTGTAGACGTATCCACTCGCGCCGGCGCGCAGCGCGGGCACCACCGTGCGCTGCTCGGTGAAGCTGGTGACGACCAGGACCCGGGCCGGGTTCGCCAGCTCGCGCAGTTTGCGCAGCGCCTCGATGCCGTCGGTGCCCGGCATCTTCACGTCCATGAGGACGACGTCCGGGCGCAGTTCCTCGGCGCGCGCCACGCCCTCGGCGCCGTCGGAGGCCTCCCCCACGACCTCTATGTCCTCCTGGACCTCCAGGAAGGTGCGCAGGCCGCGGCGGACGACCTGGTGGTCGTCGACCAGGAGCACGCGGATGACCTTGTCAGCCACCGGGGACCTCCATCTCGATCACGGTGCCCCGTCCGGGGGCCGATGTCACGGTGAGGGCGCCGCCGACGCCCGCGGCGCGGTCGCGCATGGAGACCAGGCCGAGGTGGCGGCCGGCGCTGCGCACGGTCGACGGCTCGAAGCCCTTGCCGTCGTCGGTGACGGTGAGCCGGGCGCCGCCGGGGCCGCTGCGGGTGAGGGCGACGGTGACGCGATCGGCGCCGGAGTGGCGCAGCGCGTTGTGCAGGGCTTCCTGGGCGACCCGGAGCAGCGCCTCCTCCTGGGCGGCGGGCAATGCGCGGACGCCGGTGCCGTCGAAGGTGACGCGGGCCGTGTGGGCGCGGTCGAGGACCTGGATCTGGGTGCGCAGGGTGTGCGCGAGGCCGTCCTCGTCGAGGGCGGCGGGGCGCAGCTCCACGACGGCGGCGCGCAGCTCGTCGGCGGCCTCGGCGGCGAGCGCGGCGACCTGCTGGAGCTCGCCCTTGGCGCGGGCGGGGTCGCGGTCGACGAGGGCGGCGGCGGCCTGGGCGGTGAGCCGGAGGGAGAAGAGCTTCTGGCTGACGGCGTCGTGCAGCTCGTGGGCGAGCCGGGAGCGCTCCTCGGCGATGGTGAGCTCGCGGCTGCGCTCGTACAGCCGGGCGTTGGTGAGGGCGATGGCGGCGTGCTGGGCGAGGAGGGTGAGGAGCTCCTCGTCCTGGGCGGTGAAGCCGCAGGAGCCGTCGGGCTTGGGGCAGCGCTTGTTGGCGAGGAAGAGGGCGGCGAGGGTCTCGTCGCCGTCGCGGACCGGGAGGCCGATGAAGTCGGACATCTCGGGGTGGGCGTCGGGCCAGCCCTCGAAGCGGGGGTCCCTGCGGACGTCGGCCAGCCGCTCGGGCTCGGCCTTGTGGAGCATGGCCGCGAGGATGCCGTGCTGCCGGGGCAGCGGGCCGATGGCGCGCCACTGGGCGTCGCTGACGCCGTCCACGACGAACTGGGCGAAGCCGCCGTGGTCGTCGGGGACGCCGAGCGCCGCGTACTCGGCGTCGAGGAGCTCGCGCGCGGAGACGACGATCGTCTTGAGGACGTCGCGGACCTCCATCTGGCGGTTCATCGCCAGGAGGGCGCTGCTCACGGCGGCGAGGCCGGAGCTCGGACGGTGGCTCATGTGTTCCACCGTACCGGCGGGATGTGACAGTCCGTATCCACCCGTGGACGGCGACGGCCCGGGACCCGGGACCTAGGTCGGGCGACCGGTGGCGTGGCCGGGGTACGGGCGGGGGCGCCGGACTGAAAGGGGACCACGCGCGCGTGCGGGCGTACCCGCGGGCGCGGTGTCGAGGGCCGCCGTGCGGGGCGCGTGGGCTGTGTGGGTCCCTGGGGGCGGTCCCGGGTCCGACTCTGGGAGGGGGTGGTGGGGGGCTTCTCCTGCTGAGGGTGGAGGGGGGTCACTGTGCGCATTGCTCACGCAACGCGCGGTGAGGTTGTTACGTGGTCGATGTGAGCCCGCGCATAGGACCCAGGTCACTTACGAATGTCCCTAGTGGACGGATAAAGGCGGGATCAGGGCCGTCAGAACTGGTCGCAAACCGGTCCGGAGGGCGTCCGGCCGGGGCCCTGATCCACTACCCCGGATCGTAGGTCACACCTTTGCCAGCGGATTTTGCTGCCGCTAAGAATTGCGTCCGTCGCCGCCGAGCATGGCGCAGCGCCGCCCCGGCCTGAGCGACCCCCAGCGATTCGAAGAGGTAGTCCTGCATGTCTGCGAACAACCTTGGCCACAGTCGTGGTCTGAAGAAGACCCACAAGGCCGCGATCGCCGGCGTCGCCACCCTCAGCGCCGCGGCGCTCGGCCTCTCCCTCCTCCAGGGCGGCGGCGGCTCGACCGAGACCGAGCCCCAGGCCCTCGCGAACACCCAGCAGGTCGCCTGGTCGTACGACGCCTCCAGCCCGCAGGCCAAGGCGCTGGCCGCCAGCCTGGACCAGCAGTCCTCCGCCTTCACCCTCAAGGCGAAGCAGGAGGCCGACCTCAAGGCCAAGGCCGCCGCTCAGGCCGCCGCCAAGGCGAAGGCCGACGCCGCCGCGAAGGCCAAGGCCGCTGCCGCCGCCAAGGCGAAGGCCGAGGCGAAGAAGCGCGCCGCCGCCAAGGCCGCCGCGAGCCGCTCCGCCGCCCGCACGCCCGTCTTCGCGAACAACCTCGACGGCTGGATCCGCGAGGCGCTGTTCATCATGGACAAGCACAACATTCCGGGCACCTACAACGGCATCTACAAGAACGTGATGCGCGAGTCCAGCGGCAACCCGTACGCGATCAACAACTGGGACATCAACGCCATCAACGGCGTCCCGTCCAAGGGCCTGCTCCAGGTGATCTACCCGACCTTCAAGGCGTACCACATCCCCGGCACCAAGTTCGACCAGTACGACCCGGTCGCCAACATCGTCGCCGCCTGCAACTACGCGGCCGACCGCTACGGCACCATCGACAACGTCAACAGCGCGTACTGAGCCGGTACGGATACGGCGAAGGGCGGCACCCCCTGTGCGGGGTGCCGCCCTTCGGCGCGTTCGCCGTACTGACCGGGGTGCGGCTACTTCCGCATGACCTCCGGCTCGTGGCGGCGCAGCAGTCGCGCGACCAGGATGCCGAGCACCGTGGTCATGAACAGCAGCACGCCGACGTTGAAGAACCACTGCCCGGCGCTGTGCTCCCACAGCGGGTCCAGGTCGGTCGGGTTCTTCGGGTCCCACGGCGCCATCAGGTGCGCGAGGTCCAGGGTGGTGCCGGAGCCGGCGATGGCCCAGCGGGACGGCATCAGCCAGGCGAACTGCTCCAGGCCGGGCGAGCCGTAGACCTTGAACAGGATGCCGGTGAAGACCACCTGGACGATGGCGAACATGACGAGCAGCGGCATGGTCTTCTCGGCGGTCTTCACCAGCGCGGAGATGACCAGGCCCACCATCATCGAGGTGAGGCCGAGCGCGATGACCACGAGGCAGAGCTCGACGGCCGGCGGCATGATCAGGCCCTCGGCGGGCAGGTCGCGGATCGCGAAGCCGATGGCGCAGAGGATGACGCCCTGGAAGGCCGTGATGACGCCGAGGACGATCACCTTGGACATCAGGTACGCCGAACGGGACAGGCCGGTGGCGCGCTCCCGCTCGTAGATGACCCGTTCCTTGATCAGCTCGCGGACCGAGTTCGCGGCGCCGGAGAAGCACATGCCGACCGCGAGGATCAGCATGATGATGCCGGCGTCGCCGTTGAACCGGGACGGCGGCTTGGGCGGGGCCAGGCCGAAGTCGGCGGGGATGACCACAGAGACCGAGCCGATGACGGCCGGCAGGATCACCATGAGGGCGAGGAAGCCCTTGTCGGAGACGATCACCGAGACATAGCGGCGGATCAGCGTCCACAGCTGTGAGCCCCAGCCCTGCGGCTTGGGCGGCTTGGTCATCGCCTGCTGCGCCTGCTGCGGCATCTGCACCGGCTGGGCGGCGACGGCGTCGATCTCGGCCGCGTACATCTGGTAGTGCTGCGAGCCCTTCCAGCGGCCCGCCCAGTCGTAGTCGCGGTAGTTCTCGAACGCGGAGAAGACATCGGCCCAGGTGGAGTAGCCGAAGAAGTTCAGCGCCTCGTCCGGCGGACCGAAGTAGGCCACCGAGCCGCCCGGCGCCATCACGAGCAGCTTGTCGCACAGGGCGAGCTCGGCCACCGAGTGGGTGACCACCAGCACCGTGCGGCCGTCGTCGGCGAGGCCGCGCAGCAGCTGCATGACGTCGCGGTCCATGCCCGGGTCGAGGCCGGAGGTCGGCTCGTCCAGGAAGATCAGCGACGGCTTGGTGAGGAGCTCCAGGGCGACGGACACGCGCTTGCGCTGGCCACCGGAGAGGGAGGTGACCTTCTTCTCGCGGTGGATGTCGAGCTTGAGCTCGCGCAGCACCTCGTCGATCCGGGCCTCGCGCTCGGACTCGGCGGTGTCGCCGGGGAAGCGGAGCTTGGCCGCGTACTTGAGCGCCTTCTGGACGGTCAGCTCCTTGTGCAGGATGTCGTCCTGCGGGACCAGACCGATGCGCTGGCGCAGCTCGGCGAACTGCTTGTACAGGCTGCGGTTGTCGTAGAGGACGTCACCCTGGTCGGCGGGCCGGTAGCCGGTGAGCGCCTTGAGGAGGGTCGACTTGCCGGAGCCGGAGGGGCCGATGACGCCGATGAGCGACTTCTCCGGGACGCCGAAGGTGACGTCCTTGAGGATCTGCTTGCCGCCGTCGACGGTCACCGTGAGGTGACGGGCCGAGAAGGAGACGTCGCCGGTGTCGACGAACTCCTCGAGCTGGTTGCCGACGATCCGGAACGTCGAGTGGCCGACGCCGACGACGTCGTTGGGGCCGATGAGGACGGAGCCGCCCTTGGCGATCGGCTGACCGTTGACGTACGTGCCGTTGTGCGAGCCGAGGTCGCGGATCTCGAAGCGGCCGTCCGGCAGCGCGTGGAACGTGGCGTGCTGACGGGACACCTGGAGGTCGGAGACGACCAGGTCGTTCTCCAGCGCACGACCGATGCTCATCTCCCGGCCGAGGTTCAGCTGGTAGAAGGTCGTGGGGTTGCGGTGGTCGCCGCCATGCGCCGGCGCGCCGCCCTGCGGGTACCCGCCCTGCTGGGCCGGCGGCTGCTGGTGCGGAACCTGCGGCGCGGCCTGGCCCTGGTGCTGCTGGGGCTGCTGCGGCCAGCCCTGCTGCTGCGCCGGCTGCTGGTGCTGCGGCGGGGCCTGGTGGGTGACCTCCTGATGCACGCCCTGGTGGGCGGGCTGCTGCACCTGCGGCGCCTGCTGGTACGGCACCTGCTGCTGCATTTGCTGCTGGGCCGGCGCGCCGGTGGCGGCCAGGTTCAGCCGCGGGCCGTCGGTGGCGTTGCCGAGGTGGACGGCAGAGCCGGGGCCGATCTCCACCTGGTGGATCCGCTGCCCCTGCACGAAGGTGCCGTTGGTGGAGCCGTGGTCCTCGATGACCCAACTCCGGCCGCCCCAGCTGATGGTGGCGTGTCGCCACGAGACCCTGGCATCGTCGATCACCAGGTCGCCCTGGGGATCGCGGCCCAGGGTGTACGACCTGGACGGATCGAGGGTCCAGGTCCTTCCATTCAATTCCAGTACGAGTTCTGGCACTCCATGCCCCACTACTTGTCCCCCGATGCACCCCCGTCTTCGGGAGCCCAGGGATGGTGAACATCCGGGGGAACTATTTCAGGCCCCGGCCCGTATCCGAAAGTCGGGCCGCGTGAAGAGCTTGCGCATGAGCCCGAGATCACCGGTCGCGGGGTCGTCCGACGCGGATCACCCGGCGCAGCCGGACGCAAGCCCGCGGCCACTCGGGTGTCCGGCAGGCGGGACGGGGGGTCTGGTGGCACCGGGTGCCCGATACGGTGGACGTACCATGAGCGCATCGCAGACCCCAGACGCTTCCGCCTCGGCCGTTCCCGCCCCGGGCGTTCCCGCCTCGGACGTGCCGACTCTCCTCGTCAAGATCTTCGGGAAGGACCGTCCCGGGATCACCGCCGGACTCTTCGACACCCTCGCCGCCTACTCCGTCGACGTCGTGGACATCGAGCAGGTGGTGTCCCGCGGCCGGCTCGTGCTGTGCGCGCTGGTCACCGAGCCGACCGTCGCCACGCAGGGCGAGCTGCGGGCGACCGTGCACAGCTGGGCCGAGTCCCTGAAGCTGCAGGCCGAGATCATCTCGGGCACCGGTGACAACCGTCCGCGCGGCGAGGGCCGCTCGCACGTCACCGTGCTCGGGCACCCGCTGACCGCCGAGCAGACGGCGGCCATAGCGGCCAGGATCGCGGAGACCGGCGGAAACATCGACCGGATCTTCCGCCTCGCCAAGTACCCGGTGACGGCGGTCGAGTTCGCCGTCTCCGGCTGCGGCACCGAGGAGCTGCGGACCGCGCTCGCGACCGAGGCGCACTCGATCGGCGTGGACGTGGCCGTGGTGTCCGCCGGGCTGCACCGCCGGGCGCAGCGGCTCGTCGTGATGGACGTCGACTCGACGCTGATCCAGGACGAGGTCATCGAGCTGTTCGCGGCGCACGCCGGCTGCGAGGACGAGGTCGCCGAGGTGACGGCGGCCGCGATGCGCGGCGAGCTGGACTTCGAGCAGTCGCTGCACGCGCGGGTGAAGCTGCTCGCGGGTCTGGACGCGTCCGTGGTGGACAAGGTGCGGTCCGAGGTACGGATGACGCCCGGCGCCCGCACCCTGATCCGTACGCTCAAGCGGCTCGGCTACCAGGTGGGTGTGGTGTCCGGCGGCTTCACGCAGGTCACGGACGACCTGAAGGAGCGGCTCGGTCTGGACTTCGCCCAGGCGAACACCCTGGAGATCGTCGACGGGAAGCTGACCGGCCGGGTCACCGGGGAGATCGTCGACCGGGCGGGCAAGGCGCGGCTGCTGCGCCGCTTCGCCGCGGAGGCCGGGGTGCCGCTGGCGCAGACGGTGGCGATCGGCGACGGCGCGAACGACCTGGACATGCTGAACGCGGCCGGTCTGGGCGTGGCGTTCAACGCGAAGCCGGTGGTGCGGCGGGCCGCGCACACCGCGGTGAACGTGCCCTTCCTGGACACCGTGCTCTATCTGCTCGGCATCACGCGCGAGGAGGTCGAGGCGGCGGACGACGGCGCCGAGGACCTGCCGCACTGATCCTTGTCCGTACGCGAAGGGGCCCGGGCGTCGCAGGACGGCCGGGCCCCTTCACGTACGACTCAGTCGTGCGGGGTCCAGAACTCGACCAGGGTGCCCGCCATGCCGTGCTCGACCGACTTCCAGGAGCCGTTGAAGCTGACGACGGCGAAGGCGGAGGTCGGGAAGCCGGTGCGGTTCATCCGGGCCAGCGCGTCGCCCTCCGACGCTCCGGAGAGGGCGTCGGCGAGTGCGTGCATCCCCGGGTTGTGGCCGATGAGCAGCAGGTTGTCGACGGTTTCGGGGGTCTCGTTGACCACGGCGAGGAGCTCGCCGAGGGAGGCCTCGTACAGCCGGTCCTCGTACACCGTCTTCGGGCGCTCGGGGAGCTCGTGCACGGCGAGCTTCCAGGTCTCCCGGGTGCGCACGGCGGTCGAGCAGAGGGCGAGGTCGAAGCCGATGCCGGTGTCGGCGAGCCTGCGGCCCGCGACGGGGGCGTCGGTGCGGCCGCGCTCGGCGAGCGGGCGCTCGTGGTCGGAGGTCTGGGGCCAGTCCGCCTTGGCGTGTCGGAGCAGCACGATCCTGCGGGGTGTGTCGACGCTCATGCTGGACAGCTTCGCACGAAACCGCCCGGGTTGACTCAGAGAGAGAGCGTTTGCTGCAGCTGCTCCAGGATGTGCGCGATGCCGGGGTCACGGCCGACCGCCTGGGCCTCCCCCGGGCCCGCTATCAGCAGGAAGAGGGCGACGAACGCGGCCACCGGGAGGGCGAGTGCCCACCAGGGCAGCCGGGTGTCGACGCCGGCCTGCCGGGTCCGGACACCGGTGGGGGTTCGCGCCGTCATGGCCGCCTCCGTGGGATGGGTTCCTCGCGTTTTCCGCGATGACACCAACGTACGGAGCGGGCGGCCTCCGGCCCATCAGGTGATCCACCCACTTGACCCTGACACCTGCCCCCTAGGGGATGCGGGGGTTGTCCCCACCCTCGGGGGTCAGGGCGAGGCGAAGGTCGCGATGACGGCGATGATCGCCGTGATGCCGAGCATGGCGCCGAGGATGACGAGGAGCGCCTTCTGGCCGTTGGGGGGATTCGGTTCGAGTACGGGCATGCCCTCAGTCTCGCATCTCAGCATTCGTCCTCGACGATGCGGTCCCGGCCGGCCAGGACGCCCACGATCATCTGCGGGACCATCAGGCCGCCCATGAGGGCGACGGGCAGGCCCCAGCCGCCGCTGTGCTGGTAGAGGACTCCGACGACGAGCGGGCCGGGGATGGAGATGAGGTAGCCGACGCTCTGTGCGAAGGCGGACAGCTTCACGACCCCGGCGCCGGTGCGCGAGCGCATGCCGATCATGGTGAGGGCGAGCGGGAAGGAGCAGTTGGAGACGCCGAGGAGGACCGCCCAGAGCCAGGCGCCGCCGGCCGGCGCGAGATAGAGGCCGGTGTAGCCGGCGAGGCCGCACAGGCCGAGGCCGACGACGATGGGGCCCTGGTGGCGCAGCCGGGAGGCGAGGCGGGGGATGACGAAGGCGAGTGGCACGCCCATGACCATGGTGACGGCGAGGAGCACGCCCGCGGTGGAGGCGGGGACGCCGGCGTCGCGGAAGATCTGCGGCATCCAGCCCATGGTGATGTACGCGCCGGTGGCCTGGAGGCCGAAGAAGGCGGCGAGGGCCCAGGCGGTGCGGCTGCGGGCGACCCGCGGGGCGGCCGGGATCCCGACGGCGGCCGCCCGGCCCGTACCGCTTCCGCTTCCCCTTCCACGGAAGCGGTCGGCGCCCATTCCTCCCCCGCCCGTACCGGCCGCGCGGCCGCGGATCAGCGGGATCCAGGGCAGGACGGCGAGGGCGGCGAGGACCGCCCAGATGCCGAGGCCGAGCCGCCAGCCGCCGCCGAGGGCGCCGGTCAGCGGCACGGTCGCGGCGGCGGCCACGGAGGTGCCGAGCGCGAGGGCCATCGAGTAGAGGCCGGTCATGCTGCCGACGCGGTCCGGGAAGTACCGCTTGACCAGGACCGGCATGAGGATGTTGCTGAGCGCGATGCCCATGAGGGCGAGCGCGCTGGCGGCGAGGAAGGCCGGGGTGCTGTCGGCGACGGAGCGCAGCAGCAGGCCGGCGGCGATCGCGGCCATGCCGGCGCAGACCACGGCCGCGGGGCCGAAGCGGCGGGCGAGCCGCGGGGCGGCGATGCCGAAGACGGCGAAGCAGAGCGGCGGCACGGAGGTGAGGACGCCGGCCACGCTGCCGCTCATGTGGAGGCTCGCGCTGACCTCTTCGAGGAGGGCGCCGAGGCTGGTGATCGCGGGGCGCAGGTTGAACGCGGCGAGGACGAGTCCGACAGCGACGAGCGCGCCGACCCAGCGGGCGGGACCGGCAGGTGCGGGAGAATCAGGGACGGCGCTGCGGTGCGGTTGCTTCCTGGTGGGGGCGAGTGTCTGCGGCTCCTCTGACATGAGACCCATCATAGAATCATGGGATGATTGGTTGTCCAGTTCTGAACAACCAGGACCGACGGCAGAACCACGTCAGGACCGACGGCAGTACTGACGGCAGGACCAAGGGACGGAAGGTGTGGCATGGCCCTCGGGCATCCGCGGCGCAGCGGACTCTCCGACCAGGTGATCGCCCAGCTGCGGAACCAGATCACCTCGGGCGAGTGGGCGGTCGGCACCCGCATCCCGACCGAGCCCGAGCTGGTCGAACAGCTCGGGGTGGCCCGTAACACCGTGCGCGAGGCGGTCCGCGCGCTCGCCCACAACGGGCTGCTCGACATCCGGCAGGGCTCGGGCACCTATGTGGTGGCGACCAGTGAGCTGGCCGGGGTGATGCACCGCAGGTTCGCCGGCTCCGACCCGCGCGACGTGGCCGAACTGCGCGCCACCCTGGAGTCCTCGGCGGCCCGGCTTGCCGCGCAGCGCCGCACCGACCGGGACCTGGGGCAGCTGGACGCGCTGCTCGCCCGCCGCGAGGAGGCCTGGGCGGCGCGCGACGCGGAGGAGTTCGTGACCGCGGACGCGGCCTTCCACCACGCGGTCGTGGTGGCCTCGCACAACGAGGTGCTGACCGAGCTCTACTCGGACCTGGGGCACGTACTGCGCACCTGGCTGCGCGAGGACGTGGGCCCGGAGCTACGCCCGGAGAACCACATGGACCACGCGCGCCTGGTGGCGGCGATCCACGAGGGCGACGCCGAGCGGGCCGCGACCGAGGCGGCCGGCTATCCCTTCATGTGCCTCAGGAGCCCCGAGCCGCCGGCTCGTGGGTGATCCAGGCGGCCCGGACCTCCTTCCAGCAGCGGCCGGTCACCTGGGCGTAGTCGGCGGGGCCGACCTCGACGGGGGCGCTGTCGGTGTCCACGTCCCACCAGCGCGCGCACTCCACGTGGAGGCGGACCCGGTCGGTGCGGGGGTAGGGGTTCTGGCAGTGGACGGTGACGGCCGAGCCCTGGACGAGGGTCCGGCAGGAGGCCCCGAAGTTCTCGGGGTCCCCGGTCACGGGGGCGGAGTGCGCGGTGCCGTCCTCGGCGGGGGCGGGAGCGGCGCGGACCTCGGCGGCGACGGCGAGGCCGGCCAGACCCGCGAGGAGTGCGGCGGCCGGAACGAGCGCGGGCGCCCGGAAGAGCGGCGTGCGCATGTCCGTACCTCCTCCCCATGCAGTAGCCGGAATGTCACGCTCCGACCAGTCTGGGGTGAGTCGGCCGACTTTTCGACTCGGAGAAACGACGAGGGCCGGGGGCCCGCCGGTAAGGCGGGCCCCCGGCCCCAGGTGTCACTTGAGATCAGGCGCCGATCGCGTGCAGACCGCCGTCCACGTGGATGATCTCGCCGGTGGTCTTCGGGAACCAGTCGGAGAGCAGCGCGACGATGCCGCGGCCGGCCGGCTCCGGGTCCTCCAGCTTCCACTCCAGCGGGGAGCGGGAGTCCCAGACGGCGGCGAGCTCGCTGAAGCCCGGGATGGACTTCGCGGCCATGGAGCCGATCGGGCCGGCGGAGATCAGGTTGCAGCGGATGTTCCGCTCGCCCAGGTCACGCGCCATGTAACGGTTGGTGGCCTCCAGGGCGGCCTTGGCCGGGCCCATCCAGTCGTACTGCGGCCAGGCGAACTGCGCGTCGAAGGTGAGGCCGACGACGGAACCGCCCTCGGTCATCAGCGGCAGCAGCGCCATGGTCAGGGACTTCAGGGAGAAGGCCGAGACGTGCATGGCTGTGGCGACGGACTCGAACGGCGTGTTGAGGAAGTTGCCGCCGAGGGCGTCCTGCGGGGCGAAGCCGATGGAGTGGACGATGCCGTCGAGGCGGTCGCCCAGCTGCTCGCGGACCTGGCCCTCCAGGCGGGCGAGGTGCTCGTCGTTGGAGACGTCGAGCTCCAGGACCTTGACCTTGTCCGGGTGGGGCAGCTTCTTCGCGATGCGCTCGGTCAGCGTCGGCCGGGGCCAGGCGGTGAGGATGATCTCCGCGCCCTGCTCCTGGGCCAGCTTCGCGGCGTGGAAGGCGATGGAGGACTCCATCAGCACACCGGTGATGAGGATCTTCTTGCCCTCGAGGATTCCAGCCATGGTGTTCAGTGACCCATTCCCAGTCCGCCGTCAACCGGGATGACGGCTCCAGTGATGTACGAGGCGTCGTCCGAGGCGAGGAACTTCACCGCGGCGGCGATCTCCTCGGGCTGGGCGTAGCGGCCCAGCGGGACCTGGGAGACGATGCCGGCGCGCTGCTCGTCGGTGAGCACCGCGGTCATGTCGGTGTCGACGAAACCGGGCGCGACGACGTTGAAGGTGATGTTGCGCGAGCCGAGCTCCCGGGCGAGGGACCGCGCGAAACCGACCAGGCCGGCCTTCGAGGCGGCGTAGTTCGCCTGGCCCGCCGAGCCGAGCAGGCCGACGACGGAGGAGATCAGCACGACGCGGCCCTTCTTGGCGCGCAGCATGCCGCGGTTGGCGCGCTTCACGACCCGGAAGGTGCCGGTGAGGTTGGTGTCGAGGACGGACGTGAAGTCCTCCTCGGACATGCGCATGAGGAGCTGGTCCTTGGTCACGCCGGCGTTGGCGACGAGGACCTCGACCGGGCCGTGCTTCTCCTCGATCTCCTTGTAGGCCTGCTCCACCTGCTCGGAGTCGGTGATGTCGCACTTGACGGCGAGGAAGCCCTGCTTCTCCAGCTCCGCGGGGTCGCCCGAGCGGAACGTGATCGCGACCTTGTCGCCGGCCTCGGCGAACGCGCGGGCAATCGCGAGGCCGATGCCCCGGTTGCCTCCGGTGACGAGAACCGAGCGGCTCAACGGATCACCCTTTCGATAGCGGTCTGGTATGTCGAAAACCTATCGGTCCCTTCCTCGATACGGAGAATCGAGCCCTGACAGTGGCGTCCTGGTGTCGCTGTCGGGTCCCTACAGAAAGCTCTGGGCATCACGGCCGAAAGCACGACATGATCGGGGGCGACCGGTCTCACACGACAGGAGACAGCTGTGCAATCTGGGACCCATTCCCTCGACGAGGGCTTCACCCGGCTTCCGTTGCGGGCACTGGCCGACGCGGCGCTCGCGCGGGCCCGGGCGCTCGGCGCCGAGCACGCCGACTTCCGCCTGGAGCGGGTGCGCAGCGCCGCGTGGCGGCTGCGCGACGCCAAGCCCTCGGGGTCGTCGGACACCACCGACCTCGGCTACGCGGTGCGGGTGGTGCACGGCGGCGCGTGGGGGTTCGCGTCCGGCGTGGACCTGACCATGGACGGGGCCGCGCGGGTCGCCTCGCAGGCGGTGGCCATGGCCAAGCTGTCCGCGAAGGTGATCGCGGCGGCGGGGTCGGACGAGCGGGTGGAGCTGGCCGAGGAGCCGGTGCACGCCGACAAGGTGTGGATCTCCTCGTACGAGATCGACCCCTTCGCCATCTCCGCCGAGGAGAAGAGCGGGCTGCTCGCCGAGTGGAGCGAGCGGCTGCTGCGGGCCGAGGGCGTGGCGCACGTGGACGCCTCGCTGCTCACGGTCTTCGAGAACAAGTTCTACGCGGACACGGCGGGCACCGTCACCACCCAGCAGCGGGTCCGGCTGCACCCGCAGCTCACGGCGGTCGCGGTGGACGCGTCGACCGGTGAGTTCGACTCGATGCGGACGCTCGCGCCGCCGGTCGGGCGGGGCTGGGAGTATCTGACGGGCACCGGCTGGGACTGGGACAAGGAGCTCGACGAGATCCCGGGGCTGCTCGCCGAGAAGATGCGCGCGCCGAGCGTCGAGGCCGGGCGTTACGACCTGGTCGTGGACCCGTCCAACCTGTGGCTGACCATCCACGAGTCGATCGGCCACGCCACCGAGCTGGACCGGGCGCTCGGTTACGAGGCGGCGTACGCGGGCACCTCCTTCGCCACCTTCGACCAGCTGGGCAAGTTGGAGTACGGCTCCTCGATCATGAACGTGACGGGTGACCGGACCGCCGAGCACGGCCTGGCGACCATCGGGTACGACGACGAGGGCGTCGAGGGGCAGAGCTGGGACCTGGTGAAGGACGGCACGCTCGTCGGCTACCAGCTGGACCGCCGGATCGCGAAGCTGACCGGCCTCGGCCGCTCCAACGGCTGCGCCTTCGCCGACTCCCCCGGCCATGTGCCGGTGCAGCGGATGGCGAACGTGTCGCTGCAGCCGGACCCGGGCGGGCTGTCCACGGAGGACCTGATCGGCGGGGTGGAGCGCGGCATCTACGTGGTCGGCGACCGGTCCTGGTCGATCGACATGCAGCGCTACAACTTCCAGTTCACCGGGCAGCGCTTCTTCCGCATCGAGAACGGGCGGCTCGCGGGGCAGCTGCGGGACGTCGCGTACCAGGCGACGACCACCGACTTCTGGGGCTCCATGGAGCAGGTCGGCGGCCCGCAGACGTACGTCCTCGGCGGCGCGTTCAACTGCGGCAAGGCCCAGCCGGGCCAGGTCGCCGCGGTCTCACACGGCTGCCCGTCCGCCCTGTTCCGGGGTGTGAACATCCTCAACACGACGCAGGAGGCCGGTCGATGAGCCGCGTCAGCAAGCCGTACGAGATCGTCGAGCGGGCCCTTGAGCTGTCCCGCGCCGACGGGTGTGTCGTCATCGCCGACGAGGAGTCCTCGGCCAATCTGCGCTGGGCCGGCAACGCGCTCACCACCAACGGGGTGACCCGGGGCCGCACCCTCACCGTGATCGCGACCGTGGACGGCGCCCAGGGCGCGGCCTCCGGTGTGGTGTCGCGTTCGGCGGTGACCGCGGACGACCTGGAGCCGCTGGTGCGCGCGGCCGAGGAGGCGGCGCGGGCGGCCGGGCCGGCCGAGGACGCGCAGCCGCTGATCGAGGGCGTGCCGGTGTCG
Organism: Streptomyces sp. SKN60; assembly: GCF_026236535.1. Taxonomy (GTDB): domain Bacteria; phylum Actinomycetota; class Actinomycetes; order Streptomycetales; family Streptomycetaceae; genus Streptomyces. The sequence goes on from NZ_JAHTMW010000012.1 coordinate 22,752, forward strand.
CCGGACTTCACCGACGCGCCGGTCGAGACCTCCTCGGCCGTCTTCGACGCCTTCGCGCCGGCGCTCGGCGAGGCCTTCGCACGCGCGCGTGCGGGCGGCCGGGAGCTGTACGGCTTCGCCAACCACGAGCTGACCTCCAGCTACCTCGGCACGTCGACCGGGCTCCGGCTGCGGCACGACCAGCCGAACGGCACCCTGGAGCTCAACGCCAAGTCCCCGGACCGGACCCGGTCCGCGTGGGCCGGGCGCTCGACCCGGGACTTCAAGGACGTCGACCCGGCCGCGCTCGACGCCGAGCTGGCCACCCGGCTCGGCTGGGCGGAGCGGAGGATCGACCTGCCGGCCGGGCGGTACGAGACGCTGCTGCCGCCGACCGCCGTGGCCGACCTGATGATCTACCAGCTGTGGTCGTCGGCGGCCCGGGACGCGGCCGAGGGCCGCACCGTCTTCTCCAAGCCCGGCGGCGGCACCCGGATCGGCGAGACCCTGTCGCCGCTGCCGCTGTCCCTGCGCAGCGACCCGCACGCGCCGGGCCTGGAGTCCGCGCCGTTCCTGATCGCGCACAGCTCGGGCGACGACTCCTCCGTCTTCGACAACGGTCTGCCGGTCGGTCCGGTCGACTGGGTACGGGACGGGAAGCTGGCCCATCTGGTCACCACCCGGCACACCGCGGGGCTCACCGGGCTGCCGATGGCGCCGGCCGCCGGGAACCTGATCCTGGACGGCGGCGGCGAGAAGTCCCTGGAGGAGATGGTCGCGGCGACCGAGCGCGGCCTCCTTCTCACCTGCCTCTGGTACATCCGCGAGGTCGACCCGGCGACGCTGCTGCTCACCGGCCTCACCCGGGACGGTGTGTACCTGGTCGAGAACGGCGAGGTGGTCGGCGAGGTGAACAACTTCCGGTTCAACGAGTCGCCGGTCGACCTGCTGTCCCGGGCCACCGAGGCGGGCCGCACCGAGCAGACGCTGCCGCGCGAGTGGAGCGACTGGTTCACCCGGGCCGCGATGCCCGCCCTGCGGGTGCCGGACTTCAACATGAGCTCGGTCAGCAAGGGCGTCTGACCCGGTCGGACACGGCCTAGACTGGCCGGGACAACTCTGTCGTATACGCATCACGAGGAGACGGACGACGTGACGGACATCGTCGACGAGCTGAAGTGGCGTGGGCTCTTCGCCCAGTCCACCGACGAGGAGGCCTTGCGCAAGGCCCTCGCGGACGGTCCCGTCACGTTCTATTGCGGTTTCGACCCGACCGCGGCCAGTCTCCACGTCGGCCACCTGGTCCAGGTCCTCACCGTCCGCCGGCTCCAGCAGGCCGGGCACCGGCCGCTGGCGCTGGTCGGCGGGGCCACCGGCCAGATCGGCGACCCGCGGCCGACCGCCGAGCGCACCCTGAACGACCCGGAGACGGTCGCGAACTGGGTGAACCGGCTGCGTTCGCAGATCGAGCCGTTCCTGTCCTTCGAGGGCGAGAACGCCGCGGTCATGGTGAACAACCTGGACTGGACCGCCGGCATGTCGGCGATCGAGTTCCTGCGGGACATCGGCAAGCACTTCCGGGTCAACAAGATGCTGACCAAGGACTCCGTGGCCCGGCGCCTGGAGTCCGAGCAGGGCATCAGCTACACCGAGTTCAGCTACCAGCTGCTCCAGGGCATGGACTTCCTGGAGCTGTACCGGCGGCACGGCTGCACGCTGCAGCAGGGCGGCTCCGACCAGTGGGGCAACCTGGTGGCCGGGCTCGACCTGATCCACAAGCTGGAGCCGGAGGCGCAGGTCCACGCGCTTGCGACGCCGCTGATGGTGAAGGCCGACGGCACCAAGTTCGGCAAGACCGAGGGCGGCGCCGTCTGGCTGGACCCGGAGATGACCACGCCGTACGCGTTCTACCAGTTCTGGCTGAACGTCGACGACCGCGACATCTCCACGTACATGCGGATCCTGTCCTTCAAGTCCCGCGAGGAGCTTGAGGAGATGGAGAAGCTGACGGCGGAGCGGCCGCAGGCGCGCGCCGCGCAGCGGGCGCTCGCCGAGGAGCTCACCACCCTGGTGCACGGCGCCGACCAGTGCCGGGCCGTGATCGACGCGTCGAAGGCGCTGTTCGGCCAGGGCGAGCTCGGTGAGCTCGACGAGGCCACGCTGGCCGCGGCCCTCTCCGAGCTGCCGCACGCGCGCGTGACGGAGCTCGGGCAGGTCGTGGACCTGTTCGCCGAGGTCGGTCTGGTGGCCAGCAAGTCGGCCGCCCGCCGCACGGTGAAGGAGGGCGGCGCCTACGTGAACAACGTGAAGGTGACCGCCGAGGACGCCGTCGTGACGGCGGACGAGCTGCTGCACGGCCGCTGGCTGGTGCTGCGCCGGGGCAAGAAGAACCTGGCGGCGATCGAGGTCGGCGCCTAGCCCCTCGTACACGCAAGGGCTTACGCCGGAGGCCCGGTACGCGCGTTCCCGCGCCGTACCGGGCCTCCGGTCGTGTCCGCCCGTGCGATCAGGGCCGCGCGATCAGGCCCGCTGTCTGCCGCCCTTGATCGAGGCCCACAGCATGTCGCCCACGCCGACCACGGCGACGGCACCGATGAGCTGCAGGAGGTGACGGGTCCAGTCGATGCCCCTGGTGTCGTTGACCCCGATCCAGGTCGCGACCGCGTTGCCGAGCACACTGCCCAGAATGCCGAACACGGTCGTCAGCCACAGCGGGATCTGCTGCTTGCCCGGCAGGATCGCCTTGGCGATCAGTCCCAGGACGAAGCCCACAATGATCGCCCACAACCAACTCATCGTCGCCTCCTCGTGCACAGGTGTGCCCAGTGTCGGTCCGTCCGCCATACGGCGCATGTCGGACGAGGCCGTACGGAGGAGGCCATACGTGCCCCGGCCTCCTCGGCGGGGGACGCCGGGCGTACGGTGGAAGGAGGACCGGACCGGGGAGGGTCCGGCACGGTGTGCGGGTGGTGGAACGTGATGCTGAAGCATGGCGGTGGCGAGGTCTTCCGGATCACCGGGGCCCGGCAGGGCCTTGCCGAGGACGTGCGCGGGCGGCAGCGCCGGTACGTGATCTCGATGGCGATCCGCACCCTCTCGGTGATCGCCGCGGCCTCGCTGTGGAACGTGGAGCGGTACGTGGCGATCGTGGCGCTGGTGGTCGGCGCCGTGCTCCCGTACATCGCGGTGGTGATCGCCAACGCCGGCCGGGAGAACGCTCCGTCCCTCCCGTCCACGTTCGTCCCGACTCCGCTGCGGCCGGCACTGACGGCGAAGCCCTCGAAGGATGCCGAATCGGACACCGGAACGGCGACGCCGAGCGATCACACAGCGTGAGCGGAAAGCTCAGGAAAAGCTCAGATCAATCATGAAGTTCCGGTGCACCGCACCCCATCCCCCGTGACATACTGCCTACGCGCTCCGCATCCCCCGTCGGAGCGACGGACCGATGCCGGGCAGCTCCCCCCGTGGCTGCTCGGCATCGCCCTTGCTGGACAATGATCGGGTGATCCTGGGTCCAGTGAGCGAAGACAAGCCGATCTGTTCCGCGAAGGGGTGCCGGGCCGACGCGGTCTGGGTCCTCGCCTGGAACAACCCCAAGCTGCATACGCCGGAGCGGCGCAAGACGTGGCTGGCGTGCGACGAGCACCGCGAACATCTGTCGCAGTTCCTGGGGGTACGGGGCTTCCTGAAGGACGTCGTCGCGCTCGCCGACTGGGACTCCGGCGACTCCGAGGCCCCCTAGCCGCTGAGGCTCTCTAGCCGCCGATCGCCGACATCGGGCGATCGGGCTGGAGGAAGTCCGGGTCGTCGAGGCCGGAGCCGGCCTTCTTGCCCCACATGGCCTTCTTCCAGATCTCGGCGATCACCGCGTCGGGCGCGTCCGAGCGCAGTGCCGCCCGCAGGTCCGTCTCCTCGGTGGCGAACAGACAGGTGCGGACCTGGCCGTCGGCGGTGAGGCGGGTGCGGTCGCAGGCGCGGCAGAAGGGCCGGGTCACGGAGGCGATGACGCCGACGGTGTGCGGGCCGCCGTCGACGACCCAGCGCTCGGCGGGGGCGGAGCCGCGCTCGCCGGCGCCCTCGGCTTCGAGGGTGAAGCGGGTGCGCAGCGACTCCAGGATGTCTCCGGCGGTGATCATGCCGTCGCGCTTCCAGCCGTGCTGGGCGTCGAGCGGCATCTGCTCGATGAAGCGGAGCTCGTAACCCTGCTCCATGGCCCAGGCGAGCAGGTCGGGGGCCTCGTCGTCGTTGAGCCCGGGCATCAGGACGGCGTTGATCTTGACCGGGGTGAGGCCGGCGTCGCGGGCGGCGGCCATGCCGTCGAGGACGTCGTGGTGCCGGTCGCGGCGGGTGAGGGTCTTGAAGACCTCGGGGCGCAGGGTGTCGAGCGAGACGTTGACCCGGTCGAGGCCGGCCGCCTTGAGGGCGGCGGCGGTGCGCTTGAGCCCGATGCCGTTGGTGGTCAGCGACAGCTTGGGGCGGGGGGCGAGGGCGGCGCAGCGCTCGACGATGCCGACGAGGCCGGGGCGGAGCAGCGGCTCGCCGCCGGTGAAGCGGACCTCGGTGACGCCGAGCTCGGTGACGGCGATCCGGACAAGCCGGACGATCTCGTCGTCGGTGAGCAGATCGGGCTTGGCCAGCCACTGCAGGCCCTCTTCCGGCATGCAGTAGGTGCAGCGCAGATTGCACCGGTCCGTGAGGGAGACCCGCAGGTCGGTGGCCACGCGGCCGTAGGTGTCGATGAGCACTGGGCCCCCTCCCTCTCTGACGGTTCGCTTCGTGTTCGAGCCTACGTGACGCCTCGGACACTGGACACGGGCCGATTGTCACGAGGACGGGGCCGGCCGCGTCGTAGAACTCTACGACGCGGCCGGTGGTTCATCGCGGAGCGTATACGACCCGCTGCGCTCCGGTCAGTGCTTGATCGCGGAGGCGACGCCGACGCCGGTGAGGGACTTGACCTCCAGTTCGGCGTACTTGCCCTTGTCCGGCTCCTCCTTGGAGAGGAGGGAGCCGAGCCAGCCGAGGAGGAAGCCGAGCGGGATGGAGATCAGGCCCGGGTTCTCCAGCGGGAACCAGTGGAAGTCGACGCCCTTGATCATGGAGGCGGGTCCGCCGGAGACGACCGGGGAGAAGATGACGAGGACGACGGAGGAGATCAGGCCGCCGTAGATCGACCAGAGCGCGCCCTGGGTGGTGAACCGCTTCCAGAAGAGCGAGTAGAGGATCGTCGGCAGGTTGGCCGAGGCGGCGACGGCGAAGGCGAGGGCGACGAGGCCGGCGACGTTGAGGTCGCGGGCGAGGGCGCCGAGCGCGATCGACACGATGCCGATGATGACGGTGGACCAGCGGGCGGCCCGCATCTCCTCCTTCTCGGTGGCCTTGCCGCGCTTGATCACATTGGCGTAGATGTCGTGCGCGAAGGACGAGGAGGAGGCCAGGGTCAGGCCGGCGACCACGGCGAGGATGGTGGCGAAGGCGACGGCGGAGATGACGGCGAGCAGGATCGCGCCGGAGGTGGAGTCGGCGCCGCCGCCGACCTCCATGGCGGCGAGCGGGGCCGCCGTGTTGCCCGCCTTGTTGGACGCCAGGATGGTGTCGCTGCCGAGCAGGGCGGCGGCGCCGAAGCCGAGGACGATCGTCATCAGGTAGAAGGCGCCGATGATGCCGATGGCCCAGTTGACCGACTTCCGGGCGGCCTTGGCGGTGGGCACCGTGTAGAAGCGGATGAGGATGTGCGGCAGGCCGGCGGTGCCGAGGACGAGCGCGATGCCGAGCGACAGGAAGTCCAGCTTGGAGGTGGCGGTGACGCCGTACTTGAGGCCGGGCTCCAGGAACGCGTCGCCCTTGCCGCTGTGGGTGGCGGCGGCGCCGAGCAGGTCGGAGAGGTTGAAGTGGAACTTCCACAGGATGAGGAAGGTGATGAGCACGGTGCCCGCGATGAGGAGCACGGCCTTCACCATCTGGACCCAGGTGGTGCCCTTCATGCCGCCGATCGTCACGTAGACGATCATCAGGACGCCGACCAGGGCGACGATCGCGATCTTGCCGCCGTCGCTGGTGATGCCGAGGAGCAGCGAGACGAGGACGCCGGCGCCGGCCATCTGGGCGAGCAGGTAGAAGATCGAGACGACGATGGTGGAGGTGCCGGCGGCGGTGCGGACGGGGCGCTGGCGCATCCGGTAGGCGAGGACGTCGCCCATGGTGAACCGGCCGGAGTTGCGCAGCGGTTCGGCGACCAGGAGCAGCGCGACGAGCCAGGCGACGAGGAAGCCGATGGAGTAGAGGAAGCCGTCGTAGCCGTAGAGGGCGATGGCGCCGCTGATGCCGAGGAAGGACGCGGCGGACATGTAGTCGCCGGAGATCGCGAGGCCGTTCTGGAAGCCGGTGAACTGGCCGCCGCCGGCGTAGAAGTCGGCGGCGGAGCGGGTCTGCCGGCCGGCCCAGACGGTGATGACGAGGGTGGCGAGGACGAAGGCCGCGAACAGGGAGATGATCAGCGTCCGGTGCTCGCTGGTCGCGTTGCCGGCGGCGAGCAGGTGGACGGGGTCGGCGAGGGGGCTGCCGAGGGCGGTGCTCATGCGTCGGCCTCCGTACGGGATTCCATGTGCTGCTTGATGGCCTCGGCCTGCGGGTCCAGGCGGTTGGCGGCGTGCCGCGAGTAGAGCCAGGCGATGAGGAAGGTGGTGGCGAACTGGGCGAGGCCGAGGACCAGGGCCACGTTGACGTTGCCGAAGACCTTGGTGCCCATGAAGCCGCCCGCGTAGTTGGAGAGCAGCACGTAGAGCAGGTACCAGGCGATGAAGGCGATCGTCAGGGGGAAGGCGAAGGAGCGGTAGGTGCGGCGCAGTTCGCCGAACTCGGCGCTCTGCTGCACCTCGGTGAACTCCTCGGTGGTGGGGCCGGCCGGGGTTGCGGCGTCCGTGCTGGTTCGGGGTGGCGGCGGGGCGTCGGTGGCCACGGAATCTCCTCGGGCGGTGGGCAGGGACATGGGGGCCTCGCTGGGGATGGGGAGGACGGGGTTCCGACCGGAACCCCTCCCCTGATCAACGGCACGGAGCGCGCGGCGAAGTGGTTCACCGGAGTGGTTTTCTCAGCCGGGATCTTCATGAAGTCTTCTCAACTCATTGATGAGCGGGGAAGATCGGCGATAGCTTCACTCGTCATGCACCTGCCCGGCCGCACATCGGCGCCCGGGCAGCACGGACGGATGATGTGGAGAACCCATGGCTCATCTGGGATCGCGGCGCGGTCGAGTACTCGCTCTGCCGGCCGGTCTCGCGCTCACGGCCTCGCTCGGCTTCCTTCCCGCCGGCGCCGCCTCGGCCGCGGAGCTGTCCGACGCCCCGGCGGCCGCCGTGGCCACGGACGGGCCGAAGCTCAGCTACGTGGTGAACGTCGCGGGCGGCAGCAAGACGCCGGCGATGGTGCGCAAGGCGATAGCCGCCGCGGGCGGTGAGGTGGTCGTGTCCTACGACCGGATAGGCGTGATCGTCGTCCACTCCCAGAACCCCGCGTTCGCGCAGACGATCCGCAAGGCTCGCGGTGTGGTGTCGGCGGGCGCGACCCGTACGGCGCCGCTGCAGGCCGCGACGGACGACTCGGTCGGCGAGGGCGCGCAGGAGCTGACCCCGGCGGAGATCAAGGCCGCGACGGCCGCCGCCTCCGGCGAGCAGGACCCGCTGGAGCCGCTGCAGTGGGACCTGCCGGCCATCAAGGCCGACAAGGCGCACGAGAAGACCCTCGGCAGCAAGAACGTCACGGTCGGCATCATCGACACCGGTGTGGACGACACCCACCCGGACCTGGCGCCGAACTTCGACGCCGCCGCCTCCGCCAACTGCGTGAGCGGCAAGGCCGACACGACGCCCGGCTCGTGGCGTCCGAAGCCGGGCGAGAGCGACCACGGTACGCACGTGGCGGGCACCATCGGCGCCGCGAAGAACGGCATCGGCGTGACGGGCGTCGCGCCCGGCGTGAAGCTGGCGGGCATCAAGGTGTCCACGCCGGACGGCTTCTTCTACACGGAGGCCGTGGTCTGCGGCTTCGTGTGGGCGGCCGAGCACGGTGTCGACGTCACCAACAACAGCTACTACACCGACCCGTGGATGTTCGCCTGCAAGAATGACGAGGACCAGAAGGCCCTCATCGAGGCGGTCACCCGCGCGACCCGGTACGCGGAGAAGAAGGGCACCGTCAACGTGGCGGCGGCCGGCAACTCCAAGTTCGACCTGGCGGCGGACTCGATCCTGGACACCAGCAGCCCGAACGACACCACTTCGGGCGACCGGGTCATCGACCCGAAGGAGTGCTTCATCTACCCGGGGATGCTGCCGGGCATGGTGACCGTCTCCGCGACCGGCGCCAAGGACCTGAAGGCGTCCTACTCCAACTACGGTCTGGGCGTCATCGACGTGGCGGCGCCGGGCGGCGACAAGACCGAGTGGCAGACCCCGGACGCCCCGGCGGTCAACGGCCGCATCCTGTCGACCACGGTCAACGGCGGCTACAACTACAAGGCCGGCACCTCGATGGCCTCGCCGCACGTGGCGGGCGTCCTCGCGCTGCTGAAGTCGACGCACCCGAAGGCGAGCCCGGCCGCGCTGAAGGCGCTCCTTTACGCGCAGGCCGACGAACGCGCCTGCACCAACCCGTACGACATCGAGGGCGACGGCACCGTCGACGCGGTGTGCGAGGGCGAGAAGGGCGACAACGGCTTCTACGGGGCCGGTCTGGTGGACGCGCTGGACGCGGTCCGCAAGTAGTCTCCCGCTGTTCCGCAGAACCGCCCGTGGCACTGAGTGCCACGGGCGGTTCTATGGTGTGCTCATGGACAACACAGTGCGTACGGGTACGGAGTTGCTGTGGGCCGAGCTGGGCGGCGATCCCGCGCTGCTCGACCGGGTGGCGTACGGCGGGCCCTCGGGTCTCCTGCCGGCCCGGCTGCCCGTCATGGACCTGGCCCGGGCGACGGTCGCGGTGGCGGGGCTCGCGGCGGTGGAGCGGGCCGGGCTGCCGGGGCCGGTGCGGGTGGACGACGGGGCGGTGGCGACAGCCTTCGTCAGCGAGCGGCATCTGCGGGTGGACGGGCGGGCGCCGGTGAACTTCGCGCCGCTGTCCCGGTTCTGGCGGGCGGCCGACGGCTGGGTCCGCACCCACGCCAACTACCCGCACCACAAGGCCGCGTTGCTCGGCGCGCTGGGCCGCTCGGACGATTCCGTGGACGGCGTGGCGGCGGCGATCGGCGAGCGGAAGGCCGTCGAAGTGGAGACGGCGGTGTACGCGGCCGGGGGCCTGGCCGTCGCGCTGCGCACGCCCGAGGAGTGGGCCGCCCACGAGCAGGGCCGGGAGGTGGCCGCCCGCCCGCTGCTGACCCGGGACCGCCTGGACGAGGCCGCGCCGCGCCGCCGCTCGGACCGGCCGCTGCGGGTGCTCGATCTGACCCGGGTGATCGCGGGCCCGGTCGCCACCCGGACCCTCGCGCTGCTCGGCGCGGACGTGCTCCGGATCGACCCGCCGGGCAACCCGGAACTGCCGGACCAGCACGCCGACACGAACGTCGGGAAGCGGACGGCCGCCCTGGACCTGGACAGCCCGTCGGACCGGCGCGCCTTCGACGAACTCCTCGACGCGGCCGACGTGCTGGTCACCGGCTACCGGCCCGGCGCCCTCGACCGCTTCGACCTGCACCGGCCCGGCCTGGTGACCGCCCGCCTCTCGGCCTGGGGCGACTACGGGCCCTGGGGCGGCCGGCGCGGCTTCGACAGCCTGGTGCAGGTGGCCACCGGCATCGCGGTCACGGAGGGCTCGCCGGACGACCCCGGCGCGCTTCCCGCCCAGGCCCTCGACCACGGCACCGGCTACCTGCTCGCGGCGGCCGTCCTGCGCTCCCTGACCGAGCAGAACCGGGACGGCGGCACCCGTCTCGTCCGCCTGGCCCTCGCCCAGACCGGCCACTGGCTGACCCACACGCTCCCCCGGTACGAACCGGAGCGCTGGCTCACCGAGTCGGCCGGCCCGCTGGGCCGGCTGCGGCACGCGCTCTCGCCGGTCTCGTACGAGGGCGGCCCGACGGGCTGGCAGCGCCCGCCGGGCATCGCGGGGGCGGACGCCCCGGAGTGGCTCGGGGCCTGAGCTACGGCTTGACCAGGACCTTCAGCGCCGTGCGCTCGTCCATCGCCTTGTAGCCGCCGGGGACGCCGGCCAGGTCCACGGTGAGGTCGAAGACCGGGGACGGGTCGATCGTGCCGGCCAGGACGTCGGGGAGCAGCTCGGGGATGTAGGCGCGGACGGGGGCGACGCCGCCGCGGAGGGCGATGTTGCGGTCGAACATGACGGAGAGGTCGAGGCCGGTGCCGGAGCCGTGCGGGACGCCGACGTAGCCGATGGCGCCGCCGTCGCGGGTGATGTTCACGGCGGTGCGCATGGACTGCTCGGTGCCGACGGCCTCGATGACGGCGTGGGCGCCCTGGCCGCCGGTGAGTTCGCGGACGGCGGCCTCGGCGGCCTCGCCGCGCTCGGCGACGACGTCGGTGGCGCCGAAGGTGCGGGCGATGTCGGTGCGGGCGGTGTGCCGGCCGAGGGCGATGATCCGCTCGGCGCCGAGCCGCTTGGCGGCGAGGACGCCGCACAGGCCGACGGCGCCGTCGCCGACGACGGCCACGGTGGAGCCGGCGGTGACGCCCGCGCCGAGGGCGGCGTGGTGGCCGGTGCCCAGGACGTCGGAGAGCGCGAGGAGCGCGGTGAGCAGGTGGTCGTCGGCGGCGGCCGCGGCGGGCAGCTTGACGAGGGTGCCGTCGGCGTACGGGACGCGGACGGCCTCGCCCTGGCCGCCGTCGGAGCCGACGGAGCCCCAGAAGCCGCCGCTGGGGCAGGAGGTCTGGAGGCCCTCGGCGCAGTACTCGCAGGTGCCGTCGGACCAGACGAAGGGGGCGACGACGAGGTCGCCCTTGGCGAAGCCGCGGACGTCGGTGCCGGCCTCCTCGACCAGGCCGAGGAACTCGTGGCCGATCCGCTGGCCGGGCTGCCGGGCGGACTCGCCGCGGTAGGCCCACAGGTCGCTGCCGCAGATGCAGGCGCGGAGCACCCGGACGACGACGTCCGTGGACTCCTTGATCACGGGGTCGGGCACGTCCTCCACGCGCATGTCGAAGGGGGCGTGGATGGTGGTGGCGCGCATGGTTCCTCGTCCGGGTCAGCTGGTTGTACGACGTTCACCGTACATCGTGCGCAGGGTTCCCTCGGTCAGCAGGTACTGCGCCGCGATGTAGGTCAGCATGACCCAGAAGTCGGGCGCGGGCAGCTGGGGCCATGCGGCGATGCCGGTGGCGATCAGGGTGTCGGACAGCAGGAACAGGGCGCCGCCGGTGCCGGTCATGACGCCGAGCGCGCTCGACCGGTAGGCCATCGCGGTGAGCAGCAGCGAGTAGCCGGCGACGGGGACGCGCAGGTCGGCCGGGAGGCCGGGCCAGAGCGCGACGACGGTGCCGCCGAGGGCGAGCGCGTACACGAGGCCGAGCAGCGGGGAGCTCCGGCGACGGCCGAAGAGCACGAGGTAGCAAAGGTGTCCGGCGGCGAAGCAGCCCATGCCGACGAGGAAGGCCCCGTCGGCGTCGGACATCAGGAACACGTCACCGCCCCAGCCGCACAGCAGCGCGGCGATCAGCGGCTTCGGCGCGCCCCGGGTGACGGCGTACGCGGCGAGCAGCGGCATCAGGAGCGGCTTGGCGGCCAGGTGGCCGGCGTCGGCTCCGGCGAGCAGCGAGCCGAGGTCGACGAGGGCCGCGAGCAGGAAGGCGCCGAGGAGCGCGCGGCCGAGCCGGCTCACGCCGCTCCCTCCGGCGCGGCGCCGACCGGCGTGCCCTGCGCCTCGGGCCCGGGCCCCGGTTGCCAGCCCGGTCCGCGGAACACCCGGCCGGCCCGTTCGCGCCAACTGCTCGCGGCCCTGAGGTCGCGGGCGATGGCGGCGTACTCGTGGGTTGCCACCCGCAGCGGGTTGTAGGTGGCGATGTTCTTGGTGAGCCCGTAGACGGGCCGCTCGGTCTCGGCGACGAAGGAGCCGAACATCCGGTCCCAGACGATGAGGATGCCGCCGAAGTTGCGGTCCAGGTAGCCGCCCTGGGAGGCGTGGTGGACGCGGTGGTGCGAGGGCGTGTTGAGCACGTACTCGAAGGGCGCCCAGAGCTTGCCGATCCGCTCGGTGTGGACCCAGAACTGGTAGACCAGGTTGACCGAGTAGCAGAAGGCCAGCGCCGCCGGGTGCACGCCGAGCGCGATCAGCGGCAGGTAGAACGGCCAGCCGGTGAGGCCGGTCCAGGGCTGGCGCAGCGCGGTGGAGAGGTTGAACCTGCGGCTGCTGTGGTGCACGACGTGGCAGGCCCACAGGATGCGGATGACGTGGTGGCCGCGGTGCGACCAGTAGTAGAGGAAGTCCTGGCCGAGCAGGATCAGCGGGATCGTCCACCACAGCACGGGCACGCGCAGCGGCGTCAGCTCGTAGACGGCGGTGTAGATCGCGACGACCGGGATCTTCCACAGGGCGTCGAAGACGAGACTGCCCAGCCCCATCCCGATGCTGGTGGCGGCGTCCTTCGTCTCGTATCCGGCGGCGTCCTCGTCGGGGTGGATGCGGTAGCTGACCATCTCGACGACGGTGAGCAGGACGAACGCCGGTATGGACCAGAGCACGACATCGGGCAGGTTCGGCATGCCGATGACGGTAGAGGCGGGGCGTGGTGGCGACCAGACGTATTTACCAACAAGTAAGTAAGACCAGATGTCAGCAAGCTTTGGCGCCTTCTCACAACAAGAGCATGATGGGGCGGCTGCTCAGACGCCCGCCGCTCCCAGCAGCGAACCCGCCGCGTACGTCACCGCCATCGCCAGCGCGCCGCCGGCGACGTTGCGCAGGACGGCGCGGGGGACGGGGGCGGCGCCGAGCCGGGCCGAGGACCAGCCGGTGAGGGCGAGGGCGGCGAGCACGCAGACGACCGTGATCCACAGCCGGTGGTCGGCCGGCGGGAGCACGATCGCGAGCAGCGGCAGCAGCGCGCCGGCCGTGAAGGCGAGGAAGCTGGCGCCGGCCGCGTGCCAGGGGTTGGTGAGCTCGTCGGGGTCGATGCCCAGCTCCACGCGCGCGTGGGCGCGCAGCGCGTCGCGCTCGGTGAGCTGGAGGGCGGCCTCGCGGGCCACGTCCGGGCTGAGGCCGCGGCGGGCGAGCAGTCCGGTGAGCTCGGCGAGTTCGGCCTCGGGCTGCTCGCGCAGCTCCCGGCGCTCCTGGGCGAGGGCGGCCTTCTCGGAGTCGCGCTGGGTGGAGACGGAGACGTACTCCCCCGCGGCCATCGACATGGAGCCGGCGAGCAGTCCGGCGAGGCCCGCGGTGAGCAGGGTGTCCCGGGATCCGGTGGCGCCGGCGACGCCGACGACGAGACCCGCGGTGGAGACGACTCCGTCGTTGGCTCCGAGCACGGCGGCCCGGAGCCAGTTGAGCCGGGAGCCGAGGCCGCCGCCGTGGGCCTCGTCGTGTGCGGGGGCGGGCACGGGTGCGTCGGTCACCCCTGGAGGGTCGCACCCGCCGCCTCACCAGACGCGGACCGACCCGCCCTTCGCGAAGGCCGGGCTGGTGGCGGCGGCCGGGACCTCGGTGAGCGGCTCGGCGATCTCCGCGACGGTCGGGCCGTGCACCGCGGCCAGGGCGTCGAGCAGGTCGAGGTCGAAGCCGTAGACGCGGGCCGCGTTGCCGCCGGCCATGGCGGCGACCTCGTCCGGCGGCAGCCCCGCGTAGGCGATCCGCAGGCCCTCCCGGGAGTACGGAGTGGTGCCCTCGTCGTGCGGGTAGTCGCTGCCCCACATGATCTTGTCGAGGCCGATCCGGTCGCGCAGCGGCACCTCGTGCGGGCGCATGAAACTCGCGCCGACGAAGCAGTTGTCCCGCCACACCTCGCGCGGCCCCTTCCCCATCGACTCGGCGAGCCCGGCGCCGAACTTGGACTCGGCCGTGGCCGCCTTCGCCGAGGCCGCGACCAGGCGCCCGTGGTAGTAGTCCAGCATGTCGAGCACGCCCGGGATCCAGCCCGAGCCCTGCTCGGTCAGGACCAGTTTGAGCCCCGGGTGGCGCCGGAACGCGCCGCCGAACACCAGGTGCCACAGCGCCCGGTGCGAGAACCAGGTCGTCTCCACCATGAACACCGCCCGCGCGGCCGGTTCGTCGCCGAGCGGCGGCGAGGCCGAGCCGCCGTGGTGGTTGACCGGGACGTCGAGCTCCGCGCAGACCGCCCAGATCGGGTCGTACGCCGCCGAGTACAGCTCCGGCACGGGCGAACCGGGCGGCACGCCGGGCAGCAGGATGCCGCCGGTGAGCCCGGCCGCGCGGGCCCGGCGGATCTCGGCGACCGCCGCGTCCACGTCGTTGAGCAGGATCTGCGCGACGCCCGCCCGCCGCCCCGGCGCGTCGGCGCAGAAGTCGGCGAGCCAGCGGTTGTGCGCCTGCAGCCCGGCCCAGCGCTGCTCGTACTCGGCCCGGTCCGGCGGCTGGGCCATCAGCGAGGCCTTGGGGAAGAACGGCGGGATGGTGTTGGGGAAGACGACCTCGGCGACGATGCCGTCCGCCTCCAGTTCGCGCAGCCGGCGCCGCGAGTTCCAGTTGCGGTCGGCGGTGTCGGCGAGCAGGTCCTCGTACGGGTTGACGTAGGTCGCCGCCCAGGCGTCGAAGTCGTCGTGGTGCTTCCTGGCCAGGTACGGCTTGTAGTCGAGGAGGTCGGCGCCGGCGTGGCAGTCGGCGGAGATGACGGTGTAGCGGTCGGTGGGCGCGGCCGGGGTCACGGGTTCACCCCCAGGACCGGGAAGTCGTGCTCGGTGAGCCAGTGCCGGCCGACCTCCCGGGAGCGGGCCCAGGAGGCCTCGACGGCGGCCTGGTCGGGGTCCTGGCCGAGCTCGGCCGGGGTGGGGCCGATCCGCCGGGCGATCGGCGCCAGCTTCCCGGGGTCGAAGCCGAAGACCTCGGCGGCGGCCAGGCCGAGCATCCGGCGGGTCTCGGCGACCGGGATGTCGTGGAAGGTGTCCCGCAGCCACGCGCGCGTGCGCGGCCAGGTGCCCTCGGGGTGCGGGAAGTCGGAGCCCCACAGGATGTTGTCGACCCCGATCTCGTACCGCTGGGCCAGCTCGCGCCGCTTGGTGTTGGTGGCGCAGACGAACACCTGCCGGTCCAGGTACTCGCTGGGCGGGCGCTTCAGCTCGGCGAACGGCGAGAGCTTCTTGCCGCCGTGCGCGCCGAGGTAGAGCCGGTCCATGAACCACAGCAGGTTCGGCAGCCACCAGCAGCCGGACTCGGCGACGCCGAAGCGCAGCCCCGGATGCCGCTCGAAGACGCCGGACCAGAGCAGGAACCACAGCGGCCGGGCCGGCCACCAGGTGACCTCGGAGACGTAGATCCCGAGGTGGTCGCCGTACTCGTGGCGGGGCGCGGCGCCGGAGTGGGTGACCACCGGCATCCCGGTCTCGGCGGCGGCCGCCCACACCGGGTCGTAACGCCGGTCGTGGTAGGGCACCTTGCCCACCCACATGGAGGGGATCATCAGCGCGCCGAGCCCGGACTCCCTGGCCCGGTGGATCTCGGCGACGACCTCGGCCGGGTCGGCGGTGACGGGCAGCAGCGCGACCCCGCAGTGCCGCTCGGGGTGCTGGGACACGAAGTCGGCGAGCCAGCGGTTGTGGGCCTTGGCGCCCGCCATGCCGAGCTCGGGGTCCTGGTCGCCGGAGAGCCCGAGGCCGACGCCGAAGGGCGCGGCGGTGCGGCTGTCGACGGCGTCCGCGTCGGGGAAGACGACCTCGGCGGCCACTCCGTCGCCGTCGAGCTCCTTGATGCGCTGCGCGGCGTCCCAGCCGCCGCGCAGCCCCTCCTCGTGGTCGCTGAACCACTTGTCGGCGAAGGCCTCGTTGCGCACCCCGAGCCGGGTCATGGCCTCGCGGCGGGCGTCCCGGCCCGCGAGGAACTCGTCGAAGGCGCGGTGGAAGCGGGGGTCGAGATAGGGCCGGTACTCCTCGGTGGGCAGACCGGCGTGACAGTCGGAGGAGATGATGAGATACGGGTCCAGGTACGGGTCGTCGACGCTCATGTCGGCTCCTTGGCCGGTCAGTCGAGGATGAAGTTCTCCAGGTAGGACGGGTTGGCGCGGTCGAGCATCGACTGCGAGCGCGCCCTGATCTGCCGGTCGCTGTGCTCGCTCGCCGGGAGCATCCAGAACCGGTCGGCCCTGATGCCGTCGACGACGTGCCCGGCGACCTCCTCGACCGGGGTGAAGGCGACCTCGTGCCCGGCCTCCTTCATCGCCGCCTCCCACTGGTCGAGGCTGCGGTACGGCGTCTTCCGGGGGCGCTCCTTGGCGAAGCGCTCGGGCCGGTTGCGGTGCGACTCCCACAGGCCGGTGCGCAGCATGTGCGGCCCGGGGAAGAGCACGGAGGCACCGACAAGGGCCCGTTCCGCCTTCAGGTGGGCGTAGAGCGACTCGGTCATGGTGACGACGGCGGACTTGGTGACGGCGTAGACGGAGGCGGTGGGCAACGGGGCGATGCCGCCGTCGCCGGAGGAGGTGTTGACGACATGGCCGGGCTCGCCGCCCGCGAGCATCCGGGGCACGAAGGCCTGGATGCCGTGGAAGACGCCCCACACGTTGACGGCGAAGGCCCACTTCCAGTCGTTGGGTTCGTGCTCCCACATGCGGCCCTCGGCGCCGGAGCCGACGCCCGCGTTGTTGCACAGCACGTGCACGGCGCCGAAGGTGTCGTACGCGGCGTCGGCGAAGGCCCGTACGGAGTCGGGCTCGCTGACGTCGACGGTACGGGCGAGGATCTGCACCCCGCCCTCCATCAGCTCCTCGGCGGCCCTGGCCAGCGGCTCCTCCTCGACGTCCCCGAGGACGACGGCGAGTCCCTCGGCGGCGAAGCGGCGGGCCATGGCGAGGCCGATGCCGCTGGCGGCGCCGGTGACGACGGCGACCTGTCCCTCGCGCAGTTCCATCAGACGGCGCTCCCTTCCGGCGGGGCGTCCAGGGTCTGCTGCGGGTCGTCGTAGCGCTGGTGGAGATAGGGCAGCAGGGCGGCGGGGTCGACCCGCTCGACGACCCGGCCGCGCTGGTCGGTGGTCTTCTCGCCGATGGTGATCTCGACCAGCCGGCGCACCGGCAGATCGGCCACCGGGTCGTACATCGACTCGCGGAGCACCACGTCCCCGGTGACCCGCTCCAGTCGGCGTACCTTCTCGTTGCGCAGGCAGTGGACCAGGACGGGTTCGGTGTCGAAGCCCGAACCGTCCACCGCCGGCAGGAACTTGAAGTAGAAGTCGGCCTTCTCGGTGGGCTCCGGCAGCGGCAGCGCGCCGGACACGGCGCCGCGCACCTCGACGAAGGCGATGCCGTGCCGGGCGAGGGAGGCGCGGACCGTCAGTCCGTCGCGCTCGACGAGCACCTCGCCGAGCTTCTTCGGCTCGCCGAAGACCTCACGGCCGCCGGTGAGGGCGCGCTCGTGGGTCATCGGCATGACCAGCGGGTACCAGCCCTCCCGGTCGCCGTGGGCGGCGGCGACGGCGACGGAGCCGGCTCCGAGGGGGTAGCCGGGGAGGTCGACCTTGCTGATATTGACCCGGACCAGCGGGCGTCCGGTGGGTTTGAGCGGCGGCGGCAGGACGGCCGCCACGACGTCCGGGTCGGTCTCCCAGACGGCGACGACCCCGGTGGACCAGATGTCGGGGAGTTTCGCGCTCTTCGCCCGCGTCGCGGCGATCTCCGCCTCGGTGCGCGCCCCGTACCGTACTCGTGCCATGACGTACCACCCTTCGGGAAGGTATCGGCCTGTACGCCTGTAACACAGTTACACCGGCGACCCGGAAGGGTAAAGACCCGTGCACGGCACGGGAGTTGGGGGAGCTGATCGGATGGCACGCAGCGCACTGACCCGCGACGGGGTCCTGGACACGGCCGCCGCCCTGGTCAAGGAGCACGGCCCGGACGCCCTCACCATGCGCCGGCTCGCCGCCGAGCTCGGCACCGCCGTCACCTCGATCTACTGGCACGTCGGCAACCGCGAGTCGCTGCTCGACGCCCTCGTCGAGCGCACCGTCGCCGACCTCGGCACCCTGCGCCCGCGCGGCGGCGACCCGGCCGAGCGGATCGTCTCGGTGGCCGCCCTGCTGCGCCGCGCCCTGCGCGACCGCCCCCATCTGGTCGCCATGGTCCACGAGCGCGGCCTGACGGAGCGCATGTTCCTGCCCGCCCAGCGCGCCCTGATCCACGAGGCGCACGCGGCCGGTCTGCGCGGCGCCCGCGCCGCCGCGCTGGTCCGCGCGGTCCAGTTCCAGGTCGTCGGCCACGTCCTGGTCGAACGCAACCGCGAACGCTCCCCCGCCCAGTCCCCCGCCGAGCCGGACCTGTGGGGCGCGGCCGCGTGCACTCCGGCCGACGCGGACCCGGAGCTGGCCGCCGCGCTCGCCGCCCCGATCGACACGGAGGCGGTCTTCACGGCGGGCGTACGGGCGCTGGTGGCGGGACTGCTCGCCTGAGGGCTCCCCGGGAGAGGACGTCAACCGGCGTACCGGCGGGCGCCGGTGGGCGCCGGCGGGCTTCGCGCCCGCTCCCGTACGCACGGATCCGGCCACCGAAGCGGACACCGCGCGCGGGGCTGTCGGTCGCGGCCCGTATTCTCAGTGACCGTGCTTGACGACCGTACGACAGCAGCGACGTGGCCGACCGCGTACCCGCAGGGGTACGCGGTCGTCGACGTGGAGACCACCGGCCTCGCCCGCGACGACCGGATAGTGTCGGCCGGTGTCTACCGCCTGGACGCGCAGGGCAATGTCGAGGACCACTGGTACACCCTGGTCAACCCCGAGCGGGACCCCGGGCCGGTGTGGATCCACGGGCTCACCAGCGACCTCCTGGAGGGCGCGCCGCTGTTCCCGGAGATCGTCGAGGAGTTCTCGGCGCGCCTGGAGGGGCGGGTGCTCGTCGCGCACAACGCGATGTTCGACTGGCAGATGATCGCCCGGGAGTACGCGCGGGCCGAGGCCACCGCGCCGGTGCGGCAGCGGCTGTGCACCATCGCGCTGTCGAAGGAGCTGGCGCTGCCGCTGCCCAACCACAAGCTGGAGTCGCTTGCCGCGCACTTCGGCGTGGTCCAGCAGCGCGCGCACAACGCCCTGGACGACGCGCGGGTGCTGGCGGAGGCCTTCCGGCCCAGCCTGCACGCGGCGGCCGAGCGGAACGTACGGCTGCCGCTCCTGGAGTGCCGCCCGCTGACCGAGTGGGCGCAGAGCCCGGAGCGGCCCCGGATCGGCCACCAGGCCTCGGCCTCGTACCGGACGAACACCTGGCGCCCGTCGCGGAAGCGGCCGGCCTGTCCGTACCCCAACCCCGGGCGGTACGAGTCGGACAAACCGCTCAAGCAGGGCATGCGGGTGGCGTTCTCCGGCGACACCTCCGTCGACCGCGAGCTCCTGGAGGACCGCACGGTCGACGCCGGGCTGCACGTGGCGAGCAGTGTGTCGCGGCTCACCAGCCTGCTCGTCACCAACGACCCGGACTCCGCCACCGGCAAGACCCTGAAGGCCAAGTCCTTCGGCACGCCGATCGTCGACGAGGCCGCCTACACCCAGCTGCTTCGGGACGTCGCCCCGGCCGACGACGAGTGACCCCGCACGAGTGACCACGCGGCTGACGGCAGACGGGTGACGGCCGGGCGCGGGCCGGGCGCGCCGCCCGGTCTTCGCCCGTCCGTCGCACCACCCTGTGGCGCATGGCACGTTGTGAGGTCTGCGGAAACGATTACGGCATGTCCTTCGAGGTGCACGCGCAGGGCGCGGTGCACGTCTTCGACTGCTTCGCCTGCGCCATCCACCGCATGGCACCCATCTGCGAGCACTGCCGGGTCCAGATCATCGGCCAGGGCGTCGAGGTCGAGGGCAGCTGGTACTGCGGGGGTCACTGCGCCCGCGCGGAGGGGAGGGTGGGCATCGTCGACAAGGTGTGACGAAACGATCCACTGGTCGCCCGCCCCGGCGGCCGGAACCCCCCTGCGGTGCGCCCCTGGCCAAGTTGTACGGTCTTGGGGTGTACCGCTTCCTGTTGTCCCGGCAGTGGGTGATCCTCACCCTCGTGGCCCTCGTCCTCATCCCCGTGATGATCGAGCTGGGCTTCTGGCAGTTCCACCGGCACGAGCGCCGGGTCGCCCAGAACGCCCTGATCGCGGACAACCTCGCGGCCAGGCCCGTCCCGGTCGAGGAGCTGACCTCCCCCGGGCACACCGTGCCGCGCGCGGACTACTGGCGGCACGTGACCGCCACCGGCACCTTCGACACCGCGCACGAGGTCGTGGTGCGCCGGCGCACCTCCTCGGACGACCGGGTCGGCGTGCACGTGCTGTCCCCGCTGGTCCTGAAGGACGGCAGGGTCGTCATGGTGAACCGGGGCTGGATCGAGGCCGCCGGCGACCAGCGGTCCTACCCGCACGTGCCGCCCGCGCCGAAGGGCGAGGTGACGGTCACCGGCCGGCTGATGGCCGACGAGACCACCGGCGCCAGCGGCATCAAGGACCTCAAGGGCCTGCCGGACCGTCAGGTCATGCTGATCAACAGCAAGCAGCAGGCCGCTCTGCAGGGCCGCACCGTGCTCGGCGGCTATCTGGAGCAGACCGGCCCCGAGCCGGCCGGGGACGCCCCCGAGCTGATCCCGGACCCGGACCACGACTCGATCGGCGCGCACATGGCGTACGCGGTCCAGTGGTGGCTGTTCTCGGCCGGTGTGCCGGTCGGCTGGTTCATCCTGGCGCGGCGCGAGAAGCGCGACCGGGAGGCGGCGGCCGGTGCGGCCGACGCGCCGGAGGGGACGCCCGCGCCCACCGGGGCGACCGCCTGAGCCGACGGGCGACCCCTGAGCCGACACGAGGCCGTCCGCCCGCCCTGATTGACCGTCCCCGCTTCCGGGAACAGCCCAAAGCGTGACGCAACGTATCGACGACTACGCCCTGATCGGCGATCTGCAGACCGCCGCGCTCGTCGGCCGCGACGGGTCGGTCGACTGGCTGTGTCTGCCCCGCTTCGACTCCGCCGCCTGCTTCGCCGCCCTCCTCGGCGACGAGGACAACGGGCACTGGCGGATCGCCCCCAAGGGCGCCACGAGCTGCACGAGCCGCCGGTACGCGGAGAACAGCCTGGTCCTGGAGACCCTCTGGGAGACCCGTACGGGCACGGTCAGGGTCACCGACTTCATGCCGCAGCGCGACAAGGCCCCCGACCTGGTCCGGATCATCGAGGGCGTCAGCGGCAGCGTCGAGATGAGCGGCGTGCTGCGGCTGCGCTTCGACTACGGCTCGATCGTGCCGTGGGTGCGCCGGGCCGAGGGCCACCGGGTGGCGATCGCCGGGCCCGACTCGGTGTGGCTGCGCAGCGAGCCGCCGGTGAAGACCTGGGGCCAGCAGTTCGCGACCTGCTCCTCCTTCACCGTCGGCGAGGGCGAGAAGGTGGCCTTCGTACTCACCTGGCACCCCTCCCACGAGCCGCGCCCCGCCCTGGTCGACCCCTTCGAGGCCCTGGAGCAGTCGCTCACCGACTGGCGTGCCTGGGCCGAGCAGTGCACCTACGAGGGCCCGTACCGGGACGCCGTCGTCCGCTCCCTGATCACCCTGAAGGCGCTCACCTACGCGCCGACCGGCGGGATCGTCGCCGCCCCCACCACCTCGCTGCCGGAGGAGCTCGGCGGGGTGCGCAACTGGGACTACCGGGCCTGCTGGCTGCGCGACTCCTCGCTCACCCTCGGCGCGCTGCTGTCCGCCGGATACGCGGACGAGGCGGCGGCCTGGCGCGACTGGCTGCTGCGCGCGGTCGCCGGCGACCCGGCCGACCTGCAGATCATGTACGGCCCGGCGGGCGAGCGGCGACTGCCCGAGACGACCCTGCCCTGGCTCACCGGCTACGCCGACTCCACCCCCGTACGCACCGGGAACGCGGCGGTGGACCAGCTCCAGCTCGACGTGTACGGCGAGGTCCTCGACTCGCTGTGCCGGGCCCGGGAGGCGGGCATCCCGGCCCAGCGGCACGCCTGGAACCTGCAGCTGAGCCTGCTCGGCTTCCTGGAGTCGACCTGGCGGGAGCCGGACGAGGGCCTGTGGGAGGTGCGCGGCGGGCGCCGGCACTTCGTGCACTCCAAGGTGATGGCCTGGGTGGCGGCGGACCGTGCGGTGCGCACCCTTCAGGACGATCCGTCGCTGCCGGGGGACGCGGCGCGCTGGCGGGCGATGCGGGACGAGATCCACGCGGAGGTGTGCGCGAAGGGCTTCGACCCGGAGCGCAACACCTTCACGCAGTACTACGGCTCGTCCGAGCTGGACGCGGCGACGCTGCTGATCCCCCGGGTGGGCTTCCTGCCGCCGGACGACCCGCGGGTGGTGGGCACGGTCGACGCGGTACGGGCGGAGCTGACGCACGACGGCTTCGTGCGCCGCTACTCGACCTCGGGCTCGTCGGTCGACGGACTGCCGGGCGAGGAGGGCACCTTCCTGGTGTGCTCGTTCTGGCTGGCGGACGCGCTGCGGCTGACCGGCCGGCTGAAGGAGGCCCGGGAGCTGTTCGACCGGCTGGTGGGGCTGTGCAGCGACGTGGGGCTGCTGGCCGAGGAGTACGACCCGGCGTCGGGCCGTCAGCTGGGGAACTTCCCGCAGGCCTTCAGCCACATCGGCCTGGTGGGCACCGCCCTCGCGCTGGCCGCCGAGGAGGCGGCAGGATAGGTCCATGGATCTTGGACTGAAGGACCGTGTGTACGTGGTGACCGGCGCGACCCGCGGGCTCGGACGGGCGTCGGCGGAGGCGCTGCTCGCCGAGGGCGCGCAGGTGCTGCTGACCGGGCGCGAGGAGAAGAGCGTCGCCGAGGCGGTGGCCGGACTCGGGCCGAACGCGGCGGGCCTGGCGGCGGACAATTCCGACCCGGGCACCCCGGAGCGGCTGATCGCCGAGGCGCGGGCCCGGTTCGGCGGCTTCGACGGCGTGCTGATCAGCGTGGGCGGCCCGGCGCCGGGCTTCGCCGCCGACAACACCGACGAGCAGTGGGCGGCCGCCTTCGAGACGGTGTTCCTGGGCGCGGTGCGGCTGGCCCGGGCGGCGGCGGAGACGCTGCCGGAGGGCGGGGTCATCGGCTTCGTGCTCTCGGGTTCGGTGCACGAGCCGATCCCCGGTCTGACCATCTCCAACGGGCTTCGGCCCGGCCTGGCCGGCTTCGCGAAATCCCTCGCCAACGACCTGGGCCCGCGCGGCATCCGGGTGGTCGGGCTGCTGCCGAGCCGGATCGACACCGACCGGGTGCGCCAGCTGGACGCGCTGTCCGGGGACGCGGAGGCCTCGCGCACGGCGAACGAGGCGACGATCCCGCTGCGGCGGTACGGCACCCCGGAGGAGTTCGGCCGCACGGCCGCGTTCCTGCTCTCCCCCGCCGCCTCGTATCTGACGGGTGTGATGCTGCCGGTGGACGGCGGCGCCCGCAGCGGCTTCTGAGCCGGGTTCCGCACCAGGATTTCCGAGCCGGCGTCAGGCCACCCGGCGCGCACGGTGCTTGACCGCGCGCAGCCGGGCCTCGGTGGGCAGCGCGGGCAGGCCGGTGGAGCTCCGGGCGTGGGCGAGGGCCTCGTCGGACAGGGTGGTCAGGGCGTCGGCCGGGGAGGCGTACGCCTCCAGGAGCAGGGCCACCCGGGTGCGGGGGGCGGTGCGGCGGCCGGTGAGCGCGACCTTGGCCCGGGCGACGCCCTCCTGGGCGGTCGCGTCGGCCTCCAGGACGGTCTCCAGGGCCCGGCCGCGCAGCACGGCCTCCTCGCCGTCGCCGCTGTCCACCAGGACCTCGCGGAGCCGGGCGCGGCGGAACTGGACGACCAGCCACCACAGGGTGAGCAGCACGATCAGCCCGAGCAGGGCGATGACCAGCGGCCACCACCAGCTCTCGGCGCGCCAGTGCTGCCGCTCGGAGCGGCTGAGCAGCACGTCGTCGGGGCCCGACCAGGGCCACCAGGACGGTACGGGCAGGTCGAGGGCGGCCGCGAGGACGGCGCCGCCGCCGACCACGAGCACGAGTCCGACGAGGGCGAGCACGATCCGGTTGACGCGCCGGAGCACCACGGTCACCGGGTCACCCCTTCCTGGGCGGGCGGGCCACCCGTACCGTCAGGGCCGGCGGGTGCGCGAGGCCCAGTTCGTCGATGCCGCCGTGGAGGACGGTCTCCAGGTCGGCGCGGACCTCGTCGAGTTCGCGGAAGTGGGAGACGGCCCGGACGCCGACCTTGGACCGGCGCATCCTGACCCGTACGGACTGGATGCCGGAGACCTCCATGGCGCGGTCGCGCAGGGCGAGCGCGGCGGCCTCGCGGTCGAGCCCGGCGCGCACGTCGGCGTGTTCACGGCGCATCGGCAGCACGGCGCGCAGGCCGGGGGTGAGCGCGAGGACCAGGAGCCACAGTCCGAGCAGCACGGCGACGCACGCGCCGACCACCACCACGATGTCGTCGAGGGGGCGGGTGGCGAGGTCGTCGGCGAGGGAGCGGCGCCAGGCCATGGCGGTGTGCTCGGCGCGGACGGCGGCGACGTCGTAGAGGAGCAGTCCGGCGGCGCCGAGGAGGACGGCCGCGACGACGGCGGCGGGGATCCGGCGCACGGCCCAGAAGCGGCGTACGGGCGGTCCGTGGTCCTCGGGGGGCGGGTCCTTCTCCAGGACGGGCACGGCCCCGGGCCCCTCGCCCGCGTCGGCCTCCGGTCCGGCGGTCATGCCAGCCGCCCCCGTTTCCGGTCGTGGGCCGTGTGCGCCGAGTGGAGCCGTTCGACGTGTACGGCGACCTCGTGGACCTCGATGCCGGTGAGGTCCTCCACCCGCCCGCGGACCCGGCCGCGCACGGCGCCGCACTGGTGCCCGAGGTCGGCGGGGTAGTCGAGTTCGAGGCTCACCGAGACCCGGGCGACGTCCCGGTGGACGACGACCGAGGCGTGCGGCGGCCTGCCGTCCCTGGGGACGGTGATCGCCTCGCGGGCCGCCTGCGCGGCGATCTTGGCCACCACCCGGTCGGCGATCGTGGTCGCGCCGCGGGCGGCGGCGCCGACCGGGTCCGCCCGGTCGGGCCGCGGGTCGAGCAGGTCCGGCACCCGGGTCACCGCCGCCGGTCGCCGCGCTCGCGGCCCCGGAAGAAGTCGCCCGGCTCCAGGTCCCCGTCGAGGAACCGGCCGACGACGAAGCCGACCGCGCCGAGGGCGGCGACCAGGACGAACGCGCCGAAGCCGCCGAAGTACCCGGCGAAGCCGAGCGCCATGCCGGCCACCAGGCCGACCACCGCCATGCTCATGCTGTGTCCTCTCCGCCGTGCCGCCCGCGGCTACTGGAGCCGGGTCTCCGGCTCTTCTTCCTCTTCGTCCGGCAGCTTCACGTCGCTGACGGCGATGTTGACCTCGACGACCTCCAGGCCGGTCATCCGCTCGACGGCGGCGATGACGTTCTCGCGCACCGCGCCGGCGACGTCGGCGATGGAGACGCCGTAGTCGACGACGATCTCCAGGTCGAGCGCGGTCTGCACCTCGCCGACCTCGGCCTTGACGCCGCGGGTCACACCGCCGGACTTGCCGCCCCCGCCGGGCACCCGGTCGCGCACGGCGCCGAGGGTGCGGGACAGGCCGCTGCCCATGGCGTGGACGCCGACGACATCCCGGGCGGCGAGCCCGGCGATCTTCTCGACGACACCGTCCGCGATGGTGGTGCGGCCCCGGGCGGCCGGATCGCCGCCGCCACGCCTGGTCACGGGGTTCTGCTGGTCGGAGTGTGCGTTGTCAGCCATCGCCACCCGTCCTTCCCTGAGGCTTTTGCCTTGTTCGCCCACACTAAGGCGGCTTGCCCGGTATCGCGCCGGGGATGCGGCAGGCTGGAGCAATGACGACGGACCGGTTGTTGCCGCTCGGTGAGGCGGCGGACGGCGCGTGGATCGCGGAGCGGGCGGTACGGGGCGCGCTCCTGGCGGCTGCCCGCGGGGTACGGGGCCTGGCCCCGGGCGTTCCGCGGTTCCGGCTCGCGGACGACACGGGCGACTCCCCCTTCCCCGTACCGCCGGGCGGGCTGCCGCCCGGGCCGCTGCGGGTGACCCTCGACTTCGCGGCGGTGACGGGGCGCCCGCTGCCGGAGCTGGCGGACCGGCTGCGGGCGGCGCTGCTCCGTACGGCGGAGGGCCCGCTGGGCCTTGTGGTGGCGGAGGTGGACCTCCGGGTGACGGAGCTGCTCGACGCGCTCCCGGATTCGCCGGCGCCCACTGGGCCGCCCGGGCGAACCTCGCCGCCCGCTCCCGACGACCCCGCCGCCCTCGCGGCCCTCGCGGTCCCCGGGGTGGCGGCCCTGACCGACGCCTTCGGCCCGCCAGTGCTGCGCCTGCCGGACGGCCGGCTGCGGGTCGAGGTGGCGGCCGCGGTGACGGAGGACCACCGCGCCGTCGACACGGCCCGCGCCCTGCGCACGGCCGTGACCGCCGCCGCCCCGGAGGCGACGACGGTCACGGTGGTGGTGTCGGAACTGCGGTGAGACCGCGCGCGGCCCGGGGCCGGAGCGACACCGCAGCGCCCGGCCCGGCGCCGGCCGCGGCCGGGCTGAAGGACCGCGGGCACAGGCGGCAAGGCCGGCGGCGCAGCCGGCGGGCCGACCGCGCCGGCTCGGCCGCCGAGGCGCGTCACCCGCCGGAGGCGGAGGCGTTACTCGCCGAGGCCCGCGAGGTCGCGCAGGCGGCGGGCCTGGGCGGCGCGCTCGGCGGTGCGCTGGTCCTCGTACGAGCGGCCCGAGGCGCCCTGGAGGAGCGCCTTGGTCTCGATGACGGCGGAGCGCGGTGCGGCGAGCAGGGCGGCGCTGAGGTCCCGTACGGCCGCGCCGAGTTCGGCGGCGGGCACGGCGACGTTGGCCAGGCCGATGCGCTCGGCCTCCTCGGCGTGCACGAAACGGCCGGTCGCGCAGATCTCCAGGGCGCGGGCGTAGCCCACGAGGGAGACCAGGGGGTGCGTGCCGGTGAGGTCCGGGACCAGACCGAGGCTGGTCTCGCGCATGGCGAACTGCACGTCGTCGGCGACGATCCGCAGGTCGCACGCGAGCGCGAGCTGGAATCCGGCGCCGATGGCGTGGCCCTGGACGGCCGCGATCGACACGATGTCGCTGCGGCGCCACCAGGTGAACGCCTCCTGGTACTCGGCGATGAGCGCGTCGAGGTCCGCCTCGGACCCGCGCGCCATCTCCAGGAAGGACGGCTCTCCGTCGAAGCCCTCGGGCGTGAACGCCTGGCGGTCGAGTCCGGCGGAGAAGGACTTGCCCTCACCCCGCAGGACGACGATCCGCACATTGCCCGGAAGCGACCGGCCGGCCTCCGTCAACGCCCGCCACAGAGCGGGAGACTGGGCGTTGCGCTTCGCCGGATTGGTCAGGGTCACCGTGGCAACGGCGTCCTCGACGGTGAGCCGTACACCGTCCTTGTCGAAAACGAGCTCTGCGTGCTCGGAGTCGTCGAACGTAGTCATGGGGCGTCTCCCGGTTACGGTGCAGCACTGCATCCGATGCTAAGTGACTGCACAGTAACCACCCGGTCGACCGCACGGCCGACCGGGTGGCCACCGAGAGACCCGGTGGACCGGTCGAGCCGCCCCTGTGTCAGCCCGATGTCAGGCCGAGGCCGCCTTCTTGCCCCGTGTCGCTCCGCCGCGTCCGCGCAGCGTGACTCCGGACTCGCTGAGCATCCGGTGGACGAATCCGTAGGAGCGGCCGGTTTCCTCGGCCAGCGCCCGGATGCTCGCACCGGAGTCGTACTTCTTCTTCAGGTCTGCCGCGAGCTTGTCGCGCGCGGCGCCGGTCACCCGGCTGCCCTTCTTCAGAGTCTCGGCCACCCGTGCCTCCTCATGGGAAGTGCGCTCTGGACTTCTCATGATCACCCCTCTCGGACGTCCTGGCCACCCATTCGACAAGGTCCGTGCCACGAGCTTGCGCCGAGCGGCGCCGATCGCCACGACCGGAATTGATCGTTCCGAACGCTCCGGAACCGGCCCGGCGGCGCGCTCGGACGGGAAGTGCCAGGTCAGCGCGGTGAGGCCGGAACGAGTGCGGCGCGGGCCCTGGCGGAAGGATTCCGCAGGGCCCGCGCCGGAGGTACGAGATGCTCTCACTCAGATGATGGATCACCCATGAGCCGAATGATCCAGTACGGCGGGTCAGGCCAGGGCGACCAGATCCGCGTAGTCCGCGCCCCACAGGTCCTCGACGCCGTCCGGGAGCAGGATGATCCGCTCCGGGTCGAGCGCCTCGACGGCGCCCTCGTCGTGGGTGACCAGCACGACCGCGCCCTTGTACGTGCGCAGCGCGCCGAGGATCTCCTCGCGGCTGGCCGGGTCCAGGTTGTTGGTCGGCTCGTCGAGGAGCAGCACGTTCGCCGAGGAGACGACCAGGGTCGCGAGCGCGAGCCGGGTCTTCTCACCGCCGGAGAGCACGCCGGCCGGCTTGTCCACGTCGTCGCCGGAGAACAGGAAGGAGCCGAGCACCTTGCGCACCTCGACCAGGTCGAGGTCGGGCGCGGCGGAGCGCATGTTCTCCAGGACGGTGCGCGCGGGGTCGAGGGTCTCGTGCTCCTGCGCGTAGTAGCCGAGCTTGAGGCCGTGGCCCGGGGTGACCTCGCCGGTGTCGGGCTGCTCGACGCCGCCGAGGAGGCGGAGCAGGGTGGTCTTGCCGGCGCCGTTGAGGCCGAGGATGACGACCCGGGAGCCCTTGTCGATGGCCAGGTTCACGTCGGTGAAGATTTCGAGGGAACCGTACGACTTGGACAGGCCCTCCGCGGTGAGCGGGGTCTTGCCGCAGGGCGCGGGCTCCGGGAAGCGCAGCTTGGCGACCTTGTCGGAGGCGCGGACCGCCTCAAGGCCGGAGAGCAGCCGCTCGGCGCGCTTGGCCATGTTCTGCGCGGCGACGGTCTTGGTGGCCTTGGCGCGCATCTTGTCGGCCTGCGAGTTGAGCGCGGCGGCCTTCTTCTCCGCGTTCTGGCGCTCGCGGCGGCGGCGCTTCTCGTCGGCCTCGCGCTGCTGCTGGTAGAGCTTCCAGCCCATGTTGTAGACGTCGATCACCGAGCGGTTGGCGTCCAGGTAGAAGACCTTGTTGACGACGGTCTCGACCAGGTCGACGTCGTGGGAGATGACGATGAAGCCGCCGCGGTAGGTCTTGAGGTAGTCGCGCAGCCAGACGATCGAGTCGGCGTCGAGGTGGTTGGTGGGCTCGTCGAGGAGCAGGGTGTCCGCGTCGGAGAAGAGGATGCGGGCGAGCTCGATGCGGCGGCGCTGACCGCCGGAGAGGGTGTGCAGCGGCTGGCCGAGGACCCGGTCGGGCAGCCCGAGGGCGGCGGCGATGGTCGCGGCCTCGGCCTCGGCGGCGTACCCGCCCTTGGTGAGGAACTCGGTCTCCTGGCGTTCGTACTGCTTGAGGGCCTTGTCGCGGGTGGCGCCGGAGCCGTTGGCGATGCGCTCCTCGTTCTGCCGCATCTTGCGGAGCAGGACGTCGAGGCCGCGGGCGGACAGGACGCGGTCGCGGGCGAGCACGTCGAGGTCGCCGGTGCGCGGGTCCTGCGGGAGGTAGCCGACCTCGCCGGAGCGGGTGATGGTGCCGCCGGCGGGCTGGCCCTCGCCGGCCAGGCACTTGGTGAGCGTGGTCTTGCCCGCTCCGTTGCGGCCGACGAGGCCGATGCGGTCGCCCTTGGCGACGCGGAAGGAGGCGTTCTCGATGAGGACTCGGGCGCCGGCGCGCAGCTCGATGCCGGAAGCGGTGATCACGGACAGACTCCAGGGCGGTGGGAAACGGCGGAAGGACGGCTGGGCGGAGCTTCGACGCCGCTAATGCACGGGGAGAATGGCCATGCGGCCAGTCTAACGGGCACCTGCAACTGCTTTTCGGCCATGCGACATACCTCACATGCCTCGTAAAACGGGTGAAGCGTTCCTTGTCTGCTGATACTCGGCAGAGACGCGGAGGGCGGTGGCCATGCAGTTCGACGACGACGCCAACCTGGACACATCAGAGGTCAAGGACGTCCGGGGCAGCCGCATTCCCGGCGGCCGGGCCACGGTCGGCGGCGGCATCGCGGGCGTCATCGCGCTGATCCTCGGCCTGCTCTTCGGGGTGGGCCCGGAGCAGCTCGGACTGTCCTCGGGCGGCGACGAGCCGGCCGCGAGCGCCTCCTCCGTCGCCCAGGTGCAGCAGAGCTGCCGGACCGGCGCGGACGCCAACACCCGCGAGGACTGCCGGATCGTGGCGGTCGTCAACAGCCTGCAGGACTACTGGCGCGCCGAGTACGCGCGGCGCGGCGGCCGCTACGGCGCCGCCTCGACCGTCATGTTCAGCCGACAGGTCCCCACCGCCTGCGGACAGGCCAGCTCGGCGGTCGGCCCCTTCTACTGCCCCGGCGACCGGCAGGTCTATCTGGACCTGGGCTTCTTCGACGAGCTGCGCACCAAGTTCGGCTCCACCGGCGGGCCCTTCGCGCAGGCCTATGTGGTGGCGCACGAGTACGGCCACCACGTGCAGAACCTGATGGGCACCCTGTCCCGCGCCCAGGACGGCCGGACCGGCGCGAACTCCAACGCGGTGAAGGTCGAGCTGCAGGCCGACTGCTACGCGGGAGTGTGGGCGCGGCACGCGACGACCACCCCGGACGACAAGACGGGCCGCCCGCTGCTCACCCGGCTCACGGACGACGACATCCGCGACGGCCTGGACGCGGCGGCGGCGGTCGGCGACGACCGGATCCAGGAGCGCTTCCAGGGCCGGGTCACCCCGGAGAACTGGACCCACGGCTCGGCCGCCCAGCGCCGGCAGTGGTTCTACCAGGGCTACCGCACCGGCGACATGGCGCAGTGCAACACCTTCCGGTGAACCACCGGCCGACGAGAGGACACGACCGGCATGACCGACGCACCCGACATCTGCCCCGCCCTGCGCTACGAGGACGCGAAGGCCGCGATCAAGCAGCTCACGGAGGCCTTCGGCTTCACCGTGCACGCCGTGTACGAGGGCGAGGACGGCCGGGTGATGCACGCCGAGCTGTCCTACGGCAACGGCATGGTGATGCTCGGCAGCACGGGCACCGGCAGCACCTTCGACAGGATCATGTCCGGCGGCGGCCCGACCGGCATCTACGTGCGGGTGGACGACGTCGACGACCACCACGCCCGGGCCGTCGCCCACGGCGTGAAGATCGTCATGCCGCCCACCGACCAGGACTACGGCTCCCGCGACTACATGGCGCGGGACGCCGAGGGCAACGTCTGGAGCTTCGGGACGTACGCCCCCGGCGCGAGCGCCGGATAAGCCCCTCAGGCCCCGCCGGTGTGGACCTGGAAGGCGGCGCGGCGGACCGCCTTCGCGAGGGCCGGGTCGGGGTGGGCGGCGGCGAGGGCCACCAGGACCTGGACGGTGCGGGGGTGGCCGACGGCGCGGACCTCGTCGAGCAGGGCGGGCACGGTGCCCTGCACGGCGGAGTCGAGGTGACGGACGAGCAGCATGCCCTCGCCGTGGTCGGCGACGGCGGCCGCGGTGTCCACCCACAGCCAGGTGGCCTCCTCGCGGGTCAGCACCTCGGGGGCCTCGTCCGGGTCCGCGCCCTCGTACTCGGCGAGCCAGAGCAGGGCGTACGGGCGGAGCGAGGCGTCCGCGAGGGCGGCGCGGACCTCGGGCTCGGCCGGGGCGCCGACGACCCGCAGGGCCTCGAAGGCGAGGCCGCGCAGCAGGGCGTCCTCGCCGCGCGCGACGGCGAGGAGTTCGGCCACCGCACTGGTGAGGGTGCGGGCGGCGAGCCAGGCGCGGTACTCGTCGCGGGCCGGGCCGGGGGTGAGCCGGGCGCAGCCGCGGAGCATGTCCTCGGCGGACTGCTCGATGTTGCCGGCCGGGCTCTGCGCGGCGACGCAGATCTGCTCCAGCTTGACCCAGACCGCCCAGTTGCCGAGCGGGGTGAGGGTGGCGTGCCGGTCGCCGGGGGCGGCGGCGAGGGTGAGCGCGCCGACGGCGGCCAGGCCCTCCAGAGCCCAGTCGAGCAGCGGCGGCAGCCCCTCGGCGGGGGCCTGTTCGACGGCCTCGCCGGGGTCCGGCACCTCGCAGCGCTCCTCGCGGAGCTCGTCCACGCGCTGCTCCAGGAGGTCGAGCAGTCCGCTGACGGCGACCGGCCCGGCGGACAGCTGGAGCAGCGAGAGCACCTGCGGGACGGCCTCGACGACCTCGGCGACGGCGCCGGCGGCGACGCCCTCGGGCGCCGGGTGCACCAGCGACCAGGCGTCGAACAGCGCGACCCAGCCGCGAAGGACGGCGGAGTCGTCCCGGTCCCAGGCCTGCAGCCGCCAGCCGGGGCGGGCGGTCTCGCCGTGCAGTTCGACGAGCCCGGCGAGCCGCGCCCGGTCCCAGCCGGCCCGGACCTGTCCGGGGGTCAGGTCCAGTGCGGCGGCGGCCCGTTCGCCGTCCGGGGGTGCCGTCTCGGGCCGCCGGCCGACGGCGGCCCAGCGGGCGATCCGTACCGCGTCGGCGAGCACCGCGCGTGCCTGTAGGGCGAGTTCCGCGCGGGGCGGAGTCCCCTCGGGCGGCCGCGGCGCCGGCCGGGTCCGCCGGGCCGTCACGGCCTTTCGTGCGGTGGCGAGGGCCCCCGGACGGACGAGTCGGAGTCTGGAGTTGCGCGCGAAGGGTTCATCGGGCTTTCGAGACGTCACGGAGGGCAGTCTTCCCGCTGACGGCCCGAAAGCCCAATCGGAATCGGCGACCCCGCCGCCGGGGCCCTCCGGGGCTCCTGACGGGCCCTGGGCCCGTGTCCGGACGAGGGGTGTCCGGAGGGGCTTCCAGAGGGGTGTCCGGAGGGGCGTCTAGACGAGCGGGGTCACGAACCGCCGTACCGCCTCCTCGTAGCGGACCGGGTCGGCGTTCCACATGGCCGCGTGCGGGGCGCGCGTGACCGGGGTGAGGGTGACCAGCTCGGGGCGGAGCTCGGCGAGGCGGCGGGAGTGCTCCCAGGGGGCGATGGTGTCGTCGGGGCCGTGGAAGAGGAGGACCGGGACGCGCAGGGCGGCCGGGTCGGCGGCCTCCTGGATGCGGTCGCCGTGCAGTCCGGTGCGGCCCTGGGCGGCGCGGACGGCGAGCGGGAGCAGGACGGCGGGGACCCGGCGGGCGGCGGCGAGGTTGCGCAGGGTGGTCTCCCAGTCGAGGACCGGGGAGTCGAGGACCAGGCCGCGGATCCGGTCGCGCACCCCGGAGCCGGCGGCGGCGTGCAGGGCCATCGAGGCGCCGGTGCCCCAGCCGTGCAGGACGACGCCGGTGGCGCCGCGCCGGACGGCGTAGCGGATGGCGGCGTCGACGTCGCGCCACTCGGAGTCGCCGAGGTGGGCGAGCCCGTCGGGGGCGGGCGGCGCGCCGGCGTCGCCGCGGTAGGCGGGGATGAGGACGGGCACCTGGCGCCGCTGCAGGAAGGGCACCAGGTTGAGCGGGTGCTCGCGGGTGGTGCCGAGGCCGTGCAGGGCGATCACCCAGGTGCCGCGCGCGCCGGGCACGAGCCAGCCGGGCAGGTTGCCGAGCTCGCCGGGGATCTCGACGTCCTCGTACCGCAGGCCGAGCGCGGTCTCGGGGGTGCCGCAGTGCAGCTGCGGGGTGAGCCGGACCTTGGCGCCGGGGCCGAGGGTGCCGAGCTCGACCCGTTCGAGCCGCCGGACGACGGTGTCGGCGGCGTGCGGGACCCGGTCGAGGACCGGGCCGATCACCGCGTGCAGGCCGTCCGCCTCGATCCCGTAGGTGCCGGGCCGCAGGGAGGCCAGGGCGCGGGTGAGGGTGATCCGGCCGGGGCCGGTGGCATGCACGGTGAGCCGTGGATCGCCGGGGAAGGGGCGGCCCGAGGGCACCCCGAGGGCGGCGTCGCTGGCGTAGCGGCCGGCCGCCACCGCGGCCGCGCCGAGGACTGTCACTGTGGTGACGGCCGCTGCCGTCGCTGTAGCCGGGCGCACGCTCCCAGTGTCGGCAGCCTGCCCGCGCCCTGCCACCGGGCGGACCCCCGGCGGGTCCCGCGCGGCCCGGCGGGCCCACTCCGAGCGGCTCCCCCGAGCCCCCGAGTGACTCCTCCGAGTGACGTGGGTCTCGTCCGCCGGGTCCTCCGTGCGGCTGACGTGGTCCACGGGGCGATACGGGGCGGGAGCGGAGGACGCTACGCGCGTTGCGCGAGGCCCGGAAACGCCCGGATTACCCGGGGTCGCACCCTGACCACATCGTGGACATCCGTACGAACACAAACGGAAGCGGACCCTCCGCACTCCGGATAGGGACACCACTGCGCCCGACCCAGTTCACCTTCCGTTCACCCAGGTTGCGTACGTTCAAGCAGCCACTGACGTCAAACGATTGCCTGGGTAAATGGAACACATCACGCTGCTGCTCGCCATTGTGGTCGTGACAGCTCTCGTGTTCGATTTCACGAACGGTTTCCACGACACCGCCAACGCGATGGCCACGACCATCTCGACCGGTGCACTCAAGCCCAAGACGGCGGTGGCCATGTCCGCCGTGCTGAACCTGGTCGGCGCGTTCCTGTCGGTGGAGGTCGCCAAGACGATCTCCAAGGGGCTCGTCAACGAGGAGGGCATCCAGCCCGAAGTCATCCTCGCCGCGCTCGTCGGCGCGATCCTCTGGAATCTGGTGACCTGGCTGGTCGGACTGCCGTCCAGCTCCTCCCACGCCCTGATGGGCGGCCTCATCGGCGCGACCGTCGCCTCGATCGGCTTCAGCGGGGTCAACGGCGAGAGCGTCGTGACCAAGGTGCTCATCCCGGCGGTCGCCGCGCCGATCGTCGCCGGCCTGGCCGCGATGCTCGCCACCCGCCTGACGTACCGCCTGGACAAGAAGACCGACGCCAGGACGACCGAGAAGGGCTACCGGGCCGGCCAGATCGCCTCCGCCGGTCTCGTCTCCCTCGCCCACGGCACCAACGACGCCCAGAAGACGATGGGCATCATCACCCTCGCCCTGGTCGCCGGCGGCGTCCTCGCCCCCGGCTCCAACCCGCCCGTCTGGGTCATCGTCTCCGCCGGTACGGCCATCGCGCTCGGCACCTACCTCGGCGGCTGGCGCATCATCCGCACCATGGGCAAGGGCCTCACGGACCTCCAGCCGCAGCAGGGCTTCGCCGCCCAGACCAGCGCGGCCACCACCATCCTGGCCTCCGCCCACCTCGGCTTCTCCCTCTCCACCACCCACGTCGTCTCCGGCGGCGTGATGGGCGCCGGCCTGGGCCGCAAGGGCGGTGTCGTCCGCTGGTCGACCGCCACCCGGATGTTCGTCGCCTGGGGCCTGACCCTCCCGGCCGCCGGCCTGGTCGGCGCCGGTGCCGAGTTCGTCGCCGACCAGGGCCAGTGGGGCGTGTACGTGGTCGCGGCCTTCCTGGTCGCCTCCTGCGTCGGCATCTGGCTGGTCTCGCGCCGCCAGGTGGTCGACCACACCAACGTCAACGACGTCGAGTCCGGTGCCGGCACCGACACCGCGGCCGAGCCCGCGGGCGTCGTCACCACCGCCATCGCCGCCGTCACCCCGCCGCCGGCCGCCGGCTCCGTCGCCGCCGTCGCGGACCCGGACCTGAAGACCACCATCCCCGCCCCCAACCCCGCGGACCCCGCCGCTCCCGCGGCCCCCGCCGCCGCGGTCTGAGGAAGAGGAACCGGAACAGCATGAAGATCGACTGGGCAGCCCTCGGCTCCGTGTTCGGAGTCAGCCTCGTGGCCACCGTGGCCCTCGTGGGCCTCTTCACCCTCGGCATCGTCGGCCTCGGCAAGCAGGAGCAGGCCGCGGCGGCCGGTGGCTCCGCCACCCTGGCCCGTACCGGCGCCTACGCCTGCTTCGCGCTCTGCGCGGCGGCCGTGGCGTACGGCATCTATCTGATCGTCGCCTGACGGAACGTTCACGGCAGTGGGGTCCGCACCTTCGGGTGGGGACCCCACTGCCGTGTTTGTGGTGCTTCGCACAGTGACCCGTCGCAGGTCAAGGGTGAGTTGACGGGTGTTCGCGGGGCGTGGTGGACTGCCGGGGCCATTACGGCGGCAAGAAGAGGAAGTCCGGTGCGATTCCGGCGCGGTCCCGCCACTGTGACCGGCCCCCGAGGGGCCGGGAGCCAGGAACTCTCGCCGCCGGTCACGTCGATCCAGGGCGCGGACCCTGAGTGAGGACACAGCGTCATGCCCGGCCGCGGCTCCAGACCGTCCGCCCGCACGTCCCTCTTCGCGTACGGAGCGGCCGCCGGCCTCGCCGTCGACCTGCTCCTCGGCGATCCGCGCCGCGGCCATCCCGTCGCCGCGTTCGGCCGGGCCGCGAGCGCCGTCGAACGGCGCCTGTACCGCGACGACCGCGGCCGGGGCGCCCTGCACACCGCCGTCTGCGCGGGCGGCGCCGTCGCGCTCGGCGCCCTCGCCGCCCGTACGGTACGGGGCAGCCGCGCCGCCACCGCCGCCCTGACCGCCGCCTCCGTGTGGGCCGTCGTCGGCGGTACGACCCTGGGCCGGGAGGCCCGCGCGATCGGCGGGGCGCTCGCCGCCGGCGACCTGGAGGTCGCCCGGGAACGCATGCCGCACCTGGTCGGCCGCGACCCGCAGGCGCTCGACGGGCCCGCGATGGCCCGCGCGGTCGTCGAGTCCGTCGCGGAGAACACCTCCGACGCCGTCGTCGGCGCGCTGGTGTGGGGCGCGGTCGCCGGTGTGCCCGGGCTGCTCGGCTTCCGCGCCGTGAACACCCTGGACGCCATGGTCGGCCACAAGTCGCCGCGCTACCGGCGCTACGGCTGGGCCTCGGCCCGCCTCGACGACCTGGCCGGCGCCCCCGGCGCCCGGCTCACCGCCGTCCTCGCGACCGTCGCCGGCGGCGACCCGCGGGGCGCCGTGCGCGCCTGGCGGGCGGACGCGGGCAAGCACCCGAGCCCCAACGCGGGGCCGGTGGAGGCGGCGTTCGCGGGGGCGCTCGGGGTACGACTCGGGGGCACCCTCTCGTACGGCGGACGGGTCGAGCACCGGCCCGTCCTGAACGGCGAGGGACGGCCCGTCGAGGTCGCCGACATCGAGCGGGCCGTCCGGCTCTCCCGCCGCGTGACCTGGCTGACCCTGGCCGTCTGTGTGGGCGGCCGGATCCTGACGGACGGCGTTTTCAAGGACAGCGTTTTCAAGGACACGGTGAAGCGGAGGACGAAGTGAGGGGTGGGGGGCTGCTCGTCGCCGGAACGACCTCCGACGCGGGCAAGAGCGTCGTGACGGCCGGCATCTGCCGGTGGCTGGTCCGGCAGGGCGTCAAGGTGGCGCCGTTCAAGGGGCAGAACATGTCCCTCAACTCCTTCGTGACGCGGGAAGGCGCGGAGATCGGCCGCGCGCAGGCCATGCAGGCGCAGGCCGCGCGCGTCGAGCCGACCGCGCTGATGAACCCGGTGCTGCTCAAGCCCGGCAGCGACCGGTCCAGCCAGGTCGTCCTGATGGGCAAGCCGGTAGGGGAGCTGAGCGCCCGCGGCTACCACGGCGGGCGGCAGAAGGAGCTGTTCGAGCCGGTCCTCGCCTGCCTGGAGGAACTGCGCGCCACGCACGACGCGGTGATCTGCGAGGGCGCGGGCAGCCCGGCCGAGATCAATCTGCGGCGCACCGACATCGTCAACATGGGCATCGCGCGGGCCGCGCGGCTGCCGGTGGTCGTGGTCGGCGACATCGACCGGGGCGGGGTCTTCGCCCAGTTCTTCGGCACGACGGCGCTGCTCGCGCCCGAGGACCAGGAGCTGGTCGCCGGCTACCTGGTGAACAAGTTCCGCGGCGACGTGACGCTGCTCGAACCGGGCCTCGACATGCTGTACGACCTGACCGGGCGCCGTACGTTCGGTGTCCTGCCGTACGCGCACGGGCTCGGCATCGACGAGGAGGACGGCCTGCGGGTCTCGCTGCGCGGCGCGGTGCGCGAGTCGGTCGTGGCGCCGCCGGTCGGCGCGGACGTGCTGCGGGTCGCCGTCTGCGCCGTACCGCTGATGTCCAACTTCACGGACGTGGACGCGCTGGCCGCCGAACCGGGCGTCGTGGTCCGCTTCGTGGACCGCCCGGAGGAGCTCGCCGACGCGGACCTGGTCGTGGTGCCGGGCACGCGCGGCACCGTCAAGGCGCTCGCCTGGCTGCGCGAGCGCGGCCTCGCCGACGCGCTCGTCCGGCGGGCCTCCGAGGGCCGCCCGATCCTCGGCATCTGCGGCGGCTTCCAGGCGCTCGGCGAGCACATCGACGACGAGGTCGAGTCCCGGGCGGGCGCGGTGGCGGGCCTGGGGCTGCTTCCCGTACGGGTGCGGTTCGCGCCCGAGAAGACGCTCGCCCGGCCGGTCGGCGAGGCGCTCGGCGAGCGGGTCGAGGGGTACGAGATCCACCACGGCGTCGCGGACGTACGGGGCGGGGAGGCGTTCCTGGACGGGTGCCGGGTCGGCGCCGTCTGGGGCACCCACTGGCACGGCTCCCTGGAGAGCGACGGCTTCCGCCGCGCCTTCCTGCGCGAGGTGGCGGCCGCGGCCGGGCGGGCCTTCGTGCCCGCGCCCGACACCAGCTTCGGCGCGCTGCGCGAGGAACAGCTCGACCGCCTCGGCGACCTGATCGAGGAGCACGCCGACACGGACGCGCTGCTGCGGCTGATCGAGAAGGGCGCGCCGGTGGGGCTGCCGTTCGTACCGCCGGGTGCGCCGTGAGCCCCGTCGCCACCGTCACTTCCGTACGACCCGAAGGAGCGACCGACCGATGAGCAACCGCTATCCGTTCACCGCCGTCGTCGGCATGGACGACCTGCGGCTCGCGCTGCTGCTGAACGCCGTCAGTCCGGCGGTGGGCGGCGTGCTGGTCCGGGGTGAGAAGGGGACGGCCAAGTCGA
This sequence comes from Streptomyces sp. SKN60, assembly GCF_026236535.1. Lineage (GTDB taxonomy): Bacteria > Actinomycetota > Actinomycetes > Streptomycetales > Streptomycetaceae > Streptomyces. The sequence continues at coordinate 61,661 of NZ_JAHTMW010000012.1, forward strand.
CCGCCGTGCGCGCGCTCGCCGAGCTGCTGCCGGCGGTGGACGTCGTCGTGGGCTGCCGGTTCAGCTGTGATCCGGGGGCGCCCGATCCGGGGTGCCCGGACGGGCCGCACGCCGAGGGGGCGGACGAGGCGCGGCCGGCGCGGATGGTCGAGCTGCCCGTGGGTGCGTCCGAGGACCGGCTGGTCGGGGCGCTGGACATCGAGAAGGCGCTCGCCGAGGGCGTGAAGGCCTTCGAGCCGGGGCTGCTCGCCGACGCGCACCGGGGGATTCTGTACGTCGACGAGGTCAATCTGCTGCACGACCACCTCATCGACCTGCTGCTCGACGCGGCCGCCATGGGCTCCTCGTACGTCGAGCGTGAAGGCGTCTCCGTACGGCACGCCGCCCGCTTCCTGCTCGTCGGGACGATGAACCCCGAGGAGGGCGAGCTGCGGCCGCAGCTGCTCGACCGGTTCGGTCTTACCGTGGAGGTGGCCGCCTCCCGGGAGCCGGAGCAGCGGGTCGAGGTGGTGCGGCGGCGGCTGGCGTTCGAGGACGATCCGGCGGCGTTCGCCGCGCGCTGGGCGGGCGAGGAGCGGGCGCTGCGCGAACGGATCGTCGCCGCACGGGAGTTGCTGCCGGAGGTGGTGCTCGGCGACGCGGTGCTGCTGCAGATCGCGGCGACCTGTGCCGCGTTCGAGGTGGACGGCATGCGCGCCGACATCGTGATGGCACGGACGGCGACCGCGCTCGCCGCCTGGGCGGGGCGGACGGAGGTCACCTCCGAGGACGTACGGCAGGCGGCCCTGCTCGCACTCCCCCACCGGCGCCGGCGCAATCCCTTCGACGCGCCCGGCCTCGACGAGGACAAGCTCGACGAGACCCTGGAGCAGTTCAAGGGCGAGGACGAGCCCGACGACGACCCGGAGCCGGACGGCCCGGGCGAGGGCGGGCCCGGCGGGGGCGGACCCGATGACGGCGGTGGGATTCCGCCGCAGGGGGACGCGCCCCAGGCCGAGGCCGAGGCCGAGGAGGCCCCGGCCCCCGCGCCGGACAAGGCCCCCGCACCGCAGGGCGGCGGCGCCGGCGAGCGGGCCGCCGTCAAGGCCGGTGAGCCCTTCCGTACGAAGATGCTGAGCGTGCCCGGGCTCGGCGAGGGCGCCGCCGGGCGCCGTTCCCGGGCCCGTACGGAGCACGGGCGGACGACCGGCGCGACCCGCCCCCGGGGCGCGCTGACCAAGCTGCATCTGGCGGCGACCGTGCAGGCCGCCGCCCCGCACCAGCAGGCGCGCGGGCGCAGCGGCCGGGGTCTGGTGGTGCGGCGGGACGATCTGCGGCAGGCGACCCGTGAGGGCCGGGAGGGCAATCTGGTCCTGTTCGTGGTGGACGCGTCCGGGTCGATGGCGGCGCGGCAGCGGATGGGCGCCGTGAAGGGCGCGGTGCTGTCGCTGCTGCTCGACGCGTACCAGCGGCGCGACAAGGTCGGTCTGGTCACCTTCCGGGGCCGGACCGCGGACCTCGCCCTGCCACCGACCTCGTCCGTGGACGCGGCGGCGACCCGGCTCGAACAGCTGCCGACGGGCGGCCGGACCCCGCTGTCGGCCGGGCTGCTCAAGGCACACGACGTGCTGCGCGTGGAGCGGCTTCGCGACCCCTCGCGGCGCCCGCTGCTCGTCGTGGTGACCGACGGGCGGGCGACCGGCGGCGGCGCGGACCCGGTGGCGCTCGCCGCGCGGGCGGCGCGGCTGCACGCCGCCGACGGCACGGCCGCGGTGGTCGTGGACTGCGAGACGGGACCGGTGCGGCTCGGCCTCGCCGGGAACCTCGCGCGTGAACTCGGCGGCACCGCCGTCACCCTGGACGAGCTGCGCGCCGACTCGATCGCCGGCCTGGTCAGGGACGTACAGGGACAGAACAATCACTCTGCGACCAGGAGGGCCGCGTAAATGCCCAAGGGACAGCCGACCGTCGTTCCGGACGACGGTCTCACCACCCGTCAGCGCCGCAACCGCGCCCTGGTGATGGTGCACACGGGCGTCGGCAAGGGGAAGTCGACGGCCGCCTTCGGCATGGCGCTGCGCGCCTGGAACCAGGGCTGGCCGATCGGGGTGTTCCAGTTCGTGAAGTCCGCCAAGTGGCGGGTCGGCGAGGAGAACGCCCTGAAGGCGCTCGGCGAGACCGGCAAGGGCGGCACGGTCGTCTGGAACAAAATGGGCGAGGGCTGGTCCTGGATCCAGCGCGAGGTCGCCGAGGGCGAGCAGTCGCACGAGGACAAGGCGCGCGAGGGCTGGGAGCAGGTCAAGCGGGACCTGGCCGAGGAGAGGTACAAGTTCTACGTCCTCGACGAGTTCGCCTATCTGCTGCACTGGGGCTGGATCGACACGGCCGAGGTGGTGGAGGTGCTCGCGAACCGTCCCGGGCAGCAGCACGTCGTCATCACCGGCCGCAACGCGCCACAGGAGCTGGTCGACTTCGCGGACCTGGTGACGGACATGTCGAAGGTGAAGCACCCGATGGACGCGGGTCAGAAGGGCCAGCGGGGCATCGAGTGGTAGCACGTCTCGTCATCGCCGCGCCGTCGTCGGGCGCGGGCAAGACCACGGTCGCGACCGGTCTGATGGCCGCGTTCGCCGGCCGTGGGCTCGCGGTCTCGCCGCACAAGGTGGGCCCGGACTACATCGACCCGGGCTACCACGCGCTCGCCACCGGCCGCCCGGGCCGGAACCTCGACGCGTTCATGTGCGGCACGGACCGGATCGCGCCGCTGTTCCTGCACGGGGCGCGGGGCTGCGACCTGGCGGTCGTCGAGGGCGTGATGGGCCTGTACGACGGGGCCGCGGGCCAGGGCGAGCTGGCGTCCACCGCGCAGGTGGCGAAGCTCCTCAAGGCGCCGGTGGTGCTCGTCGTGGACGCCTCGTCGCAGTCGCGGTCGGTGGCCGCGCTCGTGCACGGCTTCGCGTCCTGGGACCCGGAGGTGCGGCTGGGCGGGGTGATCCTGAACAAGGTCGCCACGGACCGGCACGAGGCGCTGCTCCGGGAGGCCCTGGAGGAGTCCGGGGTGCCGGTGCTCGGCGTGCTCCGGCGGGCGCCCGCCGTGGAGACACCCTCGCGGCACCTGGGTCTGGTTCCGGTGGCGGAGCGGCAGGCCGCGGCGGTCGAGGCGGTGGCGGCGCAGGCGGAGCAGGTGCGGGCCGGCTGCGACCTGGAGGGGCTGCTGGCCCTGGCGCGGTCGGCGCCGGCGTTGCGCGACGAGCCGTGGTCGGCGGAGGGGTCCACCGAGATGGCGGGGCCGGCTCAGGGCGGCCGGCCGGTCGTCGCCGTCGCCGGCGGGGCCGCGTTCACCTTCTCGTACGCCGAGCACACCGAGCTGCTCACCGCGGCCGGCGCCGAGGTCGTCACCTTCGATCCGCTCCGGGACGAGTCCCTCCCCGAGGGGACCCGTGGGCTGGTCATAGGCGGCGGGTTCCCCGAGGTGTACGGGGAGGAGCTGTCCGCGAACGCGAAGCTGCGGGCGGCGGTGGCGGAGCTCGCCGCCTCGGGCTCGCCGATCGCGGCCGAGTGCGCCGGGCTGCTCTATCTGGCGCGCTCGCTCGACGGACGGCCGATGTGCGGGGTGCTCGACGCGGACGCGCGGATGTCGCCGCGGCTCACGCTCGGCTACCGGGACGCGGTGGCCGTCGGCGACAGCGTGCTCGCGGCGGCCGGGACGCGGATGCGGGGGCACGAGTTCCACCGCACGGTGATCGAGCCGGGGGCCGGTGAGCAGCCGGCCTGGGGCCTGCGCCAGCCGGAGATGAGGGTGGAGGGCTTCGTACGGGGCGGGGTGCACGCCAGCTATGTGCACACGCACTGGGCCGGGGCCCCGCAGGCCGCCGCCCGGTTCGTGGCGCACTGCACCGGCGGTCCGACGGCGTGAGTTCAGCCGCCGGAGAGGCCCACCACGAGCCAGATGAAGGCCACGCCCGCGACCGTGCACAGCAGGGTGGTGCGGGCGGGGTGTTCGTGGTGGGCCTCGGGCAGGATCTCGGCGGCGGCGAGGTAGAGCAGGGCGCCGCCGAAGAAGCCGAGATAGCTGCCGAGCAGTTCCTCCGGAAGGGTGAGGAGGGTGGCGAGGCCGGCGCCGGCGATCGGGGCGACCGCGTCGGCGACGAGCATGGCGACGGCCTTGCGGCGGTCGTTCCCGTACAGGCTGGTGAGCGTGTACGTGTTGAAGCCGTCGGCGAAGTCGTGGGTGATGACGGCGAGCGCCACGGTGGCGCCCATGCCGCCGCTGACCTGGAAGGCGGCGCCGAGCGCGATGCCGTCCATGAGGCTGTGCAGGACCATGGCGGCGGCCGCGACGAGTCCGACCTGCGGGGTCCGCTCCCCCGGCTTCCCGCCTTCCCCGCCCCCGTTCTCGGCGCCGTGGGAGGAGGCGCGGCGGGTGGCGAGGAGACGCTCCACCACGTGGGCGAAGAGGAAGCCGCCGACGAAGAGCAGCAGGGCCTGCGGGACGCCGAAGACAGCCTCTCCGGCGGCGTCCATGGCCTCGGGCAGCAGGTCGAGTCCGACGACGCCGAGCATCAGGCCGCCGGCGAGACCGAGGACGAGATGGCGGCGGTCGGTGACGCGTCCGGCGACCCAGCCGCCGAAGAGCGTCATCAGGAACGCGCCGAGCGCGACGACTACAGCCATGGGCCTTTGCTATCCGATGCGGCCTCCCCCGCGCACCTCGACGTGGTCGTCGACGTGATCGTGGGGGTGGGGGCCCGGTCCGGGGTCACGGCGGACGAGGTGCTCGGTCTCGTCGGTGCGGCGCTGCGGGAGGCGGGGCTCACGGGCGCGGCGGTGACGGCGCTGGCGACGCTCGACGTTCGGGCGGGCGAGCCGGGGATCGTCGGTGCGGCGGCACGGCTCGGTGCCGGGGCCGGGGCCGGGGTGCCGGTGCGGGGGTTCGGGAGGGCGGAGCTGGCCGGGGTGGCCGTACCGCATCCCTCCGAGCGGCCGCTGGCCGCGACGGGCACGGCGTCGGTGGCGGAGGCGGCGGCGCTGCGGGCGGCGGGGCCGGGGGCGGTGCTGGTGGTGCCGAAGCGGAAAACCAGGCGTGTGACCTGCGCCATTGCCCGTTCCGTACCACTTCATCCGAACGAAGTCTCCCCAGGCGCACGGTTGTTGCCCGATACTCACGGGTACATCGGTGGCGAGCCCCACACTCACCCCACCGGCACCACTCCCATCCCCACCCCCCACACGACGGCGGCCATGGACATCGACACTCCTGCGGGCACCTCCGCTGACGCTGACGCGCACGACCTCAGACACCACGGCGACGCCGAGGTCCGGGACGAGAAGCTGATCGACCTCGCGGTCAATGTGCGGACGAACACTCCGCCGGACTGGCTGCGGGAGCGGATCGCCGAGTCCCTGACCGGTCTGGCGGCCTATCCGGACGGGCGGGCGGCGCGGGCCGCGGTCGCCGACCGGCATGATCTGCCGGCCCGGCGGGTGCTGCTCACGGCGGGCGCGGCGGAGGCGTTCGTGCTGCTCGCGCGGGCGCTGCCGGCGCGGCGGGCGGTGGTGGTGCACCCGCAGTTCACCGAGCCGGAGGCGGCGCTGCGGGACGCCGGGCACACGGTGGAGCGGGTGCTGCTGCGCGCGGAGGACGGATTCCGGTTCGATCCGGCGCAGGTGCCGGAGGACGCGGATCTGGTCGTCATCGGCAATCCGACCAATCCGACCTCCGTCCTGCACCCGGCGGCGGCGATCGCGTCGCTTGCCCGGCCGGGGCGGTGGCTGGTGGTCGACGAGGCGTTCATGGACGCCGTGCCGGGCGAGCGGGAGTCGCTCGCCGCGCGGACGGACGTGCCGGGTCTGGTGGTGCTGCGGAGCCTGACGAAGACCTGGGGTCTCGCGGGGCTGCGGATCGGCTACGTACTGGCGGAGCCGGAGACGGTCGCCGCGCTCGAACGCGTACAGCCGCTGTGGCCGGTGTCGACGCCGGCGCTGGTGGCGGCCGAGGCGTGCATGGCGCCGGTGGCGCTGATGGAGGCCGAGGACGCGGCGCTGCGGATCGGGGTGGAGCGGGCGCACCTGCTGGCGGGGCTCGCGGAGTTCGACGAGGTGCGGGTGGTCGCGGCGGCGGAGGGCCCGTTCGTGCTCGTACGGATCGAGGGCGCGGACGCGGTGCGCGACCGGCTGCGGCTGCTCGGCTTCGCGGTGCGGCGCGGGGACACCTTCCCGGGGCTCGACCGGCACTGGCTGCGGATCGCGGTGCGGGACCGGGTGACGACGAACCGGTTCCTGCAGGCGCTGGACCAGGCCCTGTTGCTGCTGGGGTAGACATCGAAGAAGGGGGTGCCGGTGCGGCACCCCCTTCCGTCGCCCCCTGGTCGTTCCCCCTCGGGCCGGTCAGCCGCGCGCGCGGGCGCGGCCGCGGGCCAGGACCAGGGCGCCGCCGCCCACGCCGAGCAGTACGACCGCGCCGCCCGCGAGGTACGGGGTCATGGAGCTGCCGCCGGTCTCGGCGAGGTTCTGGGTCGGGGTGCTGCCGCCGTTCTGGGTGGTCACGCCGGTGTCGCGGCTGGGCTCGGTGGAGGGCTGGTCCGTGGGCTGCTGCGAGGGCTGCTCGCTCGGCTGCCGCGTCGGCTCCTTCGTCGGCTCGTCGCCGTGCGGGGTGGCGCAGGTGGCCTCGGCGAGGGTGACCTTGCCCTTGACCTCGGCGACGTTGAGGTTGAGCGGGTTGACCTCCACCGACAGTTCGAGGGCGGTGGCGGCGGCGGTGTTCGAGGTGGTGGAGGTACGGGACAGGTCGAGGACGACCTCACCGACGCCCGGCACCGTGACCTTGGTCTGGCCGCCGGTGGACAGGGTGGTCTTCTTGCCGAGCACGGTGACGTGGCCGAGCAGGTTGGACTCGGCGACCGGGTGCTTGCCGGCCTCGCAGACGGCCTTGGAGGTGACCTTCTCGACCTCGACCAGGGAGAGCAGCGGCAGGCCGGGGACGTGCAGCCGGGCCTTGGCGAGGTTGACGTAGCCCCGGGCGGTCTTTCCTTCGACGGTCGCCTCGGAGGTGGCGACGTCCGCCTTGAGCACGCTGACCGGCTTGCCGTTCTCGGCGCCCTCCACCTTGACGCTGAGCGCGGTCTTCTCGGCGCTGGCCGGGGCCTCGACCTCGTTGAGGGAGGCGCGCACGGGGACGCTCACCGCCTTGTTGAGCAGGTTGACGTCGAGGCTCGTGCGCAGGACAACGGCGGTGGCGTGGCCTTCGCCGCCCTGCGCGCCGTTTCCGCCGTTGCCGCCGGTGGCGTGGGCGGCGGGGGCCGCGAGGACCAGGGGTCCGACGGCGAGGGCGGCGACGGCGGTCGCGGCGGCGGTACGGCGTGCGGGCAGGCGGAAGGTGTTGCTGTTCAAGACGGTGGAACCCCCACGGGAGACATGGCGTCGCCAGGCCGCTCGCCACGGGGACTGTGGGTCACTGCGGCGCCGGCGACTCGAGACACCGGAATCTTTACGCACTGTGGGTGAACTGACAGACACCTGGCGTGAGTTCACTCCAAAGGGTGGTTTCCGTGCCCATATTCGAATCTTTCGGCACAGACGTTCTCGGCCGCCCCGTCCGTCGCAGGGTGTGCGAGCGCACGGGGGCACGCTCGGGGGTGTTCGGGAAGGGTGAGAACGATGTGCGCCGGCCCGGCGTAACGGTTCGTCAACCTGCCGCCGCGTCCACCCCGCGATCGACCCCCGGGGATCCTGTAGGTTAATTTAGGCCAGCCTAACCTAAGAACCTGAGAGCCAATCCAAGGGTCATTGACCTGATCGGGGTCGTACGCGTGAGCATCGAGGTCTTCCGGGACGCCTGGGGCGTGCCCCATCTGCGGGCCGCCGACCCCCGGGAACTGGCCCGCGCCCAGGGCCTGGTGACCGCCCGGGACCGGGCCTGGCAGCTGGAGGTCGAGCGGCACCGGGCACAGGGCACCAGCGCGACTTTCCTGGGCGCGGCGGAGGCCGGCTGGGACGTCTTCGTACGGCAGGCCCGGCTCGCCGACACCGCGCGCCGCTGCCACGACCGGCTGGACGCCGAGACCGCGGCCTGGGTGCGGGCGTACGTGGACGGGGTCAACGAGGGCCTCGCGGAGGGCGCCCGGCGAGCACCCGAGTTCGCGGCGACCGGGCTGCGGCCGGGCCGCTGGGAGCCCTGGACGCCGCTGGCCGTCTGGCTCTCCACCCACATCCTCTTCGCCGGCTTCCCCACCAAGCTGTGGCGCGACCGGGTCGCCGCCCGGCTCGGCGAGGAGTGGACCGAGCTCTTCGCCGCCGACGGCCCGGGCACGGCCGGCTCCAACGGCTGGCTGCTCTCCGGCGCGCGGACGGCGAGCGGCGCCCCGCTCGTCGCCGGCGACCCGCACCGCTTCATCGAGGCGCCCGGCGTCTACCAGCAGATCCGCCTCTCCTGCCCCGACTACGACGTCCTCGGCCTCGCCGTCCCCGGCGTCCCCGGCCTCCCCCACTTCGGCCACGCCGGCCGCGTCGCCTGGGCCATCACCAACGCCATGGCCGACTACCAGGACCTCTACCGCGAACGCCTGCGCCGCCTGCCCGACGGCCGCATCGAGGCCCTCGGCCCGACCGGCTGGGAACCGGCCACCGCGCACACCGAGACGGTACGGGTACGGGGCGCCGCCGCCCCGGTCCGCGTCGAGGTCGTGGAGACGGCCCGCGGTCCGGTGATCATCGGCGCGCAGGGCGCCTTCGGCGCCGGGGGCGGGGCGGGCGCGGCCGGCGGCGCCGGGGCCCACGCCGCGGGCGGCGGTGGGCGCCGCGAGGCCGGCACGGGCGAGGGCGCAGGCGCGGGCGCGGGCGAAGCCACCGAGCCGGACGGCGCGGCAGGCGCCTTCGGCGCCGAGGCCGGCGGCGTGGGCGATGCCGCCCAGCCTGACGACACCGGGGCGGACGGCACCGGGGCGGACGGCCCCGACACCGTCGAGTGGGAGGCCATCAGCCTGCGACACCCGCCCCGGGTCACCGGGGAGTTGGGCTTTGCCTCGCTGCCCGCGTTGCTGCGGGCGCGGAGTGTCGGGGAGGTGGATCGGGCGCTCGGGGCGTGGGTGGAGCCGGTGAATGTGGTGCAGGCCGCCGATGTGGACGGGGGGCTGCTGCACCGGGTCGCCGGGCATGTCCCGGTGCGGGACCGGGCGAACGCGCTGCGGGTGGTGCCCGCGTGGGAGGCGCGGCACGCCTGGGCGGACGCGCCCGCGCCGCTGCCGCGCGCCGAGGTCGGGGCCGAGGGGTACGCCGTGATGGCCAACGCGCGCGGGCTGGCCGCGCCGCTGGGCGTCGAGTTCGCGCCGCCGCACCGCGCCGAGCGGATCGGCGCGCTCCTGGCGGCCTCCGACGCCTGGACCCCGGCCGCGACCGCCGCCGTGCACACCGACACCGACAACCCGTCCGCCCGGCGGCTCCTGGAGCGGATCGGCGCCACCGACGAGGCGGCGCTCTCCCCCGCCGCCCGCCGGGTGCGGGCGACGTTGCTCGGCTGGGACCGGCGGATGGCCGCCGACAGCACGGACGCCGGGCTCTACGCGGCGGTGCGGGGCGCGGTCGTACGGCGCACCACGGCCCACGACGCCTTCGCGGAGCTGCGCGAACCCGCCCCGTACCCCGAACTGTTCCAGCCCTGGCTGGCGCTCGGCCCGAGGGTCGGGCTCGCCCTGGAGACGCTGCTGACCGGCGCCGGGCCGGTGCCGGCCGCCGAGCTCGCGCGGATCGTGCGGGAGGCCCTGGAGGAGGTCGGCGCCGGGGACCCGCCGCCCGCGTGGGGCGTGACGCACCGGCTGGCGCCCTGGCAGGCGCTGCCGGACGAGGACGACGCGTCCTGGCCCGGCCTCGCCGGCGACCAGGACTGCGTGCTCTCCTCCTCCAGCGTGCCCGGGTACACCGACCGCAGCGCCCGGGCCTCCGCCGCCCGCTACGTCTGGGACCTGGCGGACCGCGAACGCAGCCGGTGGATCGTGCCGTTCGGCGCCTCCGGCGTGCCCGGCGACCCGCACCACCGCGACCAGCTCCCCCTGTGGCTGCGCGGCGAACTCGCCCCCGTCACCACGAACTGGACCCACCTCGTGAAGGAAGACACAGACGATGAGCAGGACTGAGTACATACGGGACGTCGAGGGCTTCGGCACCGTCCGCGTCGACCGGATCGACCCCGACGCCGACGCCCCGCTGATCCACGCCTGGGTGAACGAGGAGCGGGCCCGCTTCTGGGGCATGAACGGCACCACCGTCGAGCAGGTCCGGGAGATCTACGCGCACCTCGACTCGCTCACCACCCACCACGGCTTCCTGGTGCGCCGCGACGACGTGCCGGTCGGGATCTTCCAGACGTACGACCCCGAGGCCGACCGGGTCTCCGAGTGCTACGAGGTCCGGCCGGGCGACATCGGCGTGCACCTCTTCCTCGCCCCCTCGGCCGCCGCGCCCGAGCAGGGCTTCACGAGTGCGCTGCTCGTCGCCCTGCTCGACTTCGCGCTCACCGGCCGCAGCCGGATCGTGGGCGAGCCGGACGCCGCCAACGAGAAGGCGGTCGCCCGGCTGGTTCGGGCCGGTTTCGAGCTGGGCCCGGAGGTCGTGCTGCCCGAGGTGGACCTGCCGGAGGTGTTCATCCCGGAGAAGCGGGCGCGGCTCGCCTTCTACACCAAGGGCTGACCGGCCACGCCAAGGGCTGACCGGCCCCGGTCCCGAGGCCGGTGCCGGGGCCGGGGCTCAGCCGATCACCCGGCCGTCGACGATCACCCGCCGCGGGGCCGCGAGGACCCGGACGTCCGCGCGCGGGTCCTCGCCGTAGACGACGAGGTCGGCCGGGGCGCCCTCGGTCAGGCCGGGGCGGCCCAGCCAGTCGCGGGCCCGCCAGGCCGTCGCGGACAGCGCGTCCAGGGCGGGGATGCCGGCCCGGGTCAGCTCCTCGACCTCGGCGGCGACCAGGCCGTGCGGGAGCGAGCCGCCCGCGTCGGTGCCGACGAAGACCGGGATGCCCGCGTCCCAGGCGGCGCGCACGGTGTCGTACCGCCGCTCGTACAGCCGCCGCATGTGCGCCGACCAGCGCGGGAACTTCGCCTCGCCGCCGTCCGCGAGATGCGGGAAGGTCGCGATGTTGACCAGGGTGGGGACGATGGCGACCCCGCGCTCGGCGAAGAGCGGGATGGTGTCCTCGGTCAGGCCGGTGGCGTGCTCGACGCAGTCGATGCCCGCCTCGACCAGGTCGCGCAGCGAGTCCTCGGCGAAGCAGTGCGCGGTGACCCGGGCGCCGAGCCGGTGCGCCTCGGCGATGGCGGCCTCGACCTCGGCGCGCGGCCAGGACGGGGAGAGGTCGCCGAGGTCGCGGTCGATCCAGTCGCCGACCAGCTTCACCCAGCCGTCGCCGCGCCGGGCCTCCCGCCCGACGTACGCGACGAGCTCGTCGGGCTCGATCTCGTGGGCGTAGTTGCGGATGTAGCGGCGGGTGCGGGCGATGTGCCGGCCGGCCCGGATGATCTTCGGCAGGTCCTCGCGGTCGTCGATCCAGCGGGTGTCGGACGGCGAGCCCGCGTCACGGATGAGCAGCGTGCCGGCGTCCCGGTCGGTGAGCGCCTGCTTCTCGGCGGTGGCCTCGTCGACCGGGCCGTGCTTGTCGAGCCCGACGTGGCAGTGTGCGTCGACCAGGCCGGGCAGCGCCCAGCCCTCGACGGTCAGGGTCTCCGTCCGCCCGGCGGGCCGCTCGAAGGTGATCTTCCCGTCGAGGCACCACAGTTCGTCGCGTACGTCCTCCGGGCCGACGAGCACCCGCCCCTTCACATGCAGCACCACGTCATCGCTCATACCCGCACTCTACGAGGCCCCTGGGGCGGGGTCCCTGGGTACCCTGAGCCAGGCCCTGCCCGTACGCATCCCGATCTACGTGTCCCCCACACGTATCCGAACACACGCATCCGAACCGAAGAAGGCACCACCGTGACCGTGACGCACCCGCTCCTCGACCTGGCCCCGCTGACCGCCGCCCGCTTCGCGTCGATCGAGCGGCGGGTCGCCACGCTGCTCTCCACCGAGCAGGACGTGGTGATCACCCAGGGCGAGGCGCTGCTGCCGCTGGAGGGCTGCATCCGCAGCGGCGCGCGGGCGGGTTCGACGGCGCTGAACATCGTCACCGGCCCGTACGGGCAGACCTTCGGCAACTGGCTGCGCGACTGCGGGGCGACCGTGGTCGACCTGGAGGTGCCGTTCCACGCGGCGGTGACCGCCGAGCAGGTGGCGCGGGCGTTCGCGGAGCACCCGGAGATCGAGTTCGTGTCGCTGGTGCACGCGGAGGCGGCGACCGGGAACACCAACCCGGTCGCGGAGATCGGCGAGGTCGTGCGGGCGCACGGCGCGCTGTTCTACCTGGACGCGGTGGCGTCGATCGGCGCGGAGCCGGTGCTGCCGGACGCCTGGGGCGTCGACATGTGCATCATCGGCGCGCAGAAGGCGATGGGCGGCCCGGCCGGGGTGTCGGCGGTGTCGGTGAGCGAGCGGGCCTGGGAGCGTTTCGCGGCCAACCCGGCGGCGCCGCGCCGCTCGTACCTCTCGCTCCTCGACTGGAAGGAGCGCTGGATCGACGGCGGCCGCAAGGCGCTGCTGCACGCCCCGGCGCAGCTGGAGATGCTGGCCCTGGAGGCCTGCCTGGACCGGATCGAGACCGAGGGCCTGGCCGCGCTGACGGCCCGGCACGCGGCGGCCGCGGCGGCGACCCGGGCGGGTGCGCTGGCGCTCGGCGGCGGCCTGGAGCCGTATGTGCACGAGGCGAAGGACGCGGCGCCGGTCGCGACGACGCTGCGCTCCCCGGCCGGGGTGGAGGCCTCCGAGCTCGTCGCGAAGGCGCTGGCCGCCGACCCGTCGCTGCCGCTGATCGCGGGCGGCGGGGCGCTGGCGAAGGAGATGATCCGGGTCAACCACTACGGGGTGGACGCGACGCCCGGCGCGGTGCGGTCCTCGCTCGCGGCGCTCGGTGCGGCCCTCGCGGAGACGGGCCGCACCGTGGACCTGGAGGGCGCAGGCCGGGCGGTCACGGCGGCCTGGACCGCCTGACCCCTCCCCCTCGTGCCGCTACAGCGCCGGGTAGTCGGTGTAGCCGCGGTGGTCGCCGCCGAAGAAGGTGGCGGTGTCGGGGGTGTTGTACGGCCCGTCGGCCCGGAGACGGGCCGGCAGGTCGGGGTTGGCGAGGAACAGGGCACCGTACGCCAGGATGTCGGCGGTGCCGTCCTCGATCAGGCCGAGCGCCTCGGGGCCGGTCGGGCCCTCGGTGGCCGGGTTGAGCACGAAGGTGCCGGAGAAGCGCTTGCGCAGCGCGAGGGTGAGGTCCCGTACCTCGGCCACCGGCTCGGTGACGTGCAGGTAGGCGATGCCGATCGGGTCGATCGCGGCGACGAGGGCGAGGTAGACCTCGTCGGTGTCGGTCTCGGCGATGTCGTTGTACCGGTTGGCCGGGGAGATCCGCAGTCCGGTGCGCTCGGGGCCGATGGCGTCGGCGACGGCGCGGACCACCTCGACGGCGAAGCGGATGCGGTTCTCGACGGGGCCGCCCCACTCGTCGGTGCGGTGGTTGGTGTTGGTGGCCAGGAACTGGTGCACCAGATAGCCGTTGGCGCCGTGGATCTCGACTCCGTCGAAGCCGGCCTCGACGGCGTTGCGGGCGGCGGCCGCGAAGCCCTCGATCGTCTCGCGCACCTCGTCGCCGGTCAGTTCGCGCGGGGCGGTGAAGTCCTTCATGCCGGGGCCGGCGAAGAGTTGTCCGGCCGGGGTGACGGCGGACGGGCCGACCGGGTGGAGGCCGTCGCCGAGGACCTCGGGGTGGCTGATCCGGCCGGCGTGCATGAGCTGGGCGAAGATCGTGCCGCCGCGGGCGTGGACGGCGTCGGTGACCTCGCGCCAGGCGGTGATCTGCTCGGCGCTGTGCAGTCCGGGGGTGTTGGGGTAGCCCTGGCCGACGGCGATGGGCTGCACGCCCTCGGTGATGATCAGGCCGGCGGAGGCGCGCTGGGCGTAGTACTCGGCGGTGAGCCGGGTGGGGATGCGGCGCTCGGCCTCGGCCCGGCTGCGGGTCATGGGCGCCATGGCGATGCGGTTGGCGAGGCGTGCGCCGGCGAGGTCGATGGGGTCGAAGGCGGTGGTCATGACGGCCCTCCCGGGGGCATATGTGGTCGACCAAGCATTTATGTGGTCGGCCAACCATAAACATGTGGTCGGCCAATGATTTGCTGGCGAGCCCACTGTAACGCATTCCTTGGCCGACCAAGCTAATCTGGAGACCTGCACCCTGGAGGAGAGCCCCGTGTCCGGAACCGAACCCTTCTGTACCTACCCCGCCACCGCCGGCCTGCCGTCGGCGGCCCGCGGCGGGCCGGCCAGCCACGCGCTGTCCCGGGTGGCCCGGCTGCACCGGATCGCGGCGGCGCGCCTGCTCAAGGAGGCGGACCTCTATCCGGGCCAGGAGTTCTTGATGATGGCCCTGTGGGACTGCGGGCCGGTGCGCCAGTCGGCGCTGATCCAGTCGCTGGGGCTCGACCCGTCGACGGTCACGAAGATGCTCCAGCGCCTGGAGCAGTGCGGCCATGTGCGCCGCCGGCCGGACCCGGACGACCGGCGGGCCGTGCTGGTCGAGCCGACGGAGGAGGGCGAGGCCCTGCGGTCCCGGGTCGAGGCCGCCTGGGCGACCCTGGAGGAGCGCACCCTGGCCGGGCTCGACGCCGACGACCGCGCACAGCTGACCCGGCTGCTCGCCCGCCTGGAGGAGAACCTGTGCGGCGAGGCGGGCGAGTGCGGGCCGGAGAACCGCTGAGGCACCGCTTTCCGGATCACGCCCGGCTCAGCCGGCGGCGAGGACCTCCAGGGCCCGGTCGACGTCGGCCGAGGAGTTGTAGAGGTGGAAGGAGGCCCGCAGGTTCCCGGCGCGGGCCGAGAGCAGGACGCCCGCCGCGCGCAGCGCCTGCGCGCGCTCGCCCATGCCGGGCACGCCGACGACCGTCGAGTCGTCCGCGACCGCCGGGTGCCCGAGCGCGGCGAGGCCGGCCCGGAAGCGGGCCGCGAGGGTCTTGTTGTGGGCCTCGATCCGCTCGATGCCGATCTCCTCCAGGAGGGCGAGCGAGCGGGCCGCGCCGTGGTACGAGAGGAAGGCCGGCGGCTCGTCGAACCGGCGGGCGGAGCGGGCGAGTTCGCGCACCGGGCCGTAGCTGTTGGACCACAGCTCCTCGCCGGTGACCCAGCCCGCGTGGATGGGCAGCAGCGCGTCCTGCGCCTCGGCCGTGACGGTGAGGAAGGACGCCCCGCGCGGGCAGAGCAGGTACTTGTAGCCGCCGGAGACGGTGAAGTCCCACTCCTCCGCGTGCAGCGGCAGCCAGCCCGCGGACTGGGTGGCGTCGAGCAGAGTACGGGCGCCGTGCGCCGCCGCCGCGGCACGGACGGCCGCGAAGTCGGCGGTGCGGCCGTCCGCCGACTGCACGGCGGAGAAGGCGACGAGCGCGGTCTCCGGCCGTACGGACTCGGCGAGCCGGTCCAGCGGCACGAACCGGGTCTTCAGGTCGCCGCGCACCGTGAAGGGCGTGCTGACGGAGGAGAAGTCGCCCTCGGGGAAGAGGATCTCGGCCCCGGGCGGCATGGACTGCGCCACCATGCCGACGTGGACGGAGACGGAGCTGCCGAGCGCGACGCGGTCGGGGGTGGTGTGCGCGAGCCGGGCGAAGGCGGCCCGGGCCTCGTCGGCCACCTCGAAGTCGCCGGCGCCGCCGGGGCGCCCGTCGGCGGTCTCCTCGGCGAGTGCGACGACCGCGTCGATCGTGCGGCGGGGCAGCAGCGCGCAGGCGGAGGTGTTGAGATAGGTCTGCTTGGGGGCGAACTCGGCGCCGCCCAGCGGCTCCAGGCGGTCCGGACGGTCCAGGTGGTGTTCCACGGATTCCATGGGACAAGACTGGATTCCCCACGATCTCACGTCAATTGAGAGAGATCATGGGGAATCTGCAAGCCTGACTTATAAGACCTGGACAGCGACGTGGACACCGGCAGGGACACCGGCGTGGGCACCGGCAGGGGAAGGCCGGATCAGCAGTTTCCGCCGTCGACGTCGCAGGCAGCAGAAGCGGCGTCGCCGCCCCCGACCGGCTGCAGGACGCGGCCCTGCCAGGCCTGCTCCAGGGCCTGGGTGAAGACCTCGGCGGGCTGGCCGCCGGACACCCCGTAGCGCCGGTCGAGGACGAAGAACGGCACGCCGTTCGCCCCGAGTTCGGCCGCCTCGCGCTCGTCGGCCCGTACGGCGTCGGCGTACGCGGTGGGGTCGGCGAGCACCGCGCGCGCCTCGGCCTCGTCGAGACCGGCCTCGACCGCGAGGGTCACCAGGGTCTCGTCGTCGAAGACGGAACGCTCCTCGGCGAAGTTGGCCCGGTAGGCCAGGTCCAGCAGCTCGCTCTGCCGGCCGCGCTCCTTGGCCAGGTGCAGCAGACGGTGGATGTCGAAGGTGTTGCCGTGGTCGCGGCCCTCCGTGCGGTAGCCGAGGCCCTCCGAGCGGGCGTTGTCGGCGACGTGCGCCTCCATGGCGCGGGCCTCGTCGAGGCTGCGCCCGTACTTCTGCGCCAGCATCTGAAGGACCGGGCCGGTGTCGCCCTTGGCGCGGTGCGGGTCGAGCTCGAAGGAGCGGTGCACGACCTCGACCTCGTCCCGGTGGGCGAAGGCCGCGAGGCCCTGCTCGAAGCGGGCCTTGCCGATGTAGCACCAGGGGCAGGCGATGTCGCTCCAGATCTCGACGCGCATGGGGGGCTTCTCCTACGAGGGGGCTCGGTGGTGCGGGTGTTCAGGGTGTTCCGTGACGGGAACGCCCCGGCCCGCCGGTTTCATTCCGCCGCGGCCGCCGGTGTGAGCGGGCGCACCTCCGGGCGCACCTCCGCCCGCCCTCCGGCGCCGATACCGGTACCGGCGCCGGAGAGCCGGTTGAAGCAGGCGCGGTAGGCGCTCGGGGGCGATCAGCCCTCCCCGGCCTCCGCCGCGTCCCGCAGCTCCGGCGGCAGCAGGTGCTGCGGCGTCGACTGGTACGTGACCGGGCGCAGCCAGCGCTCGATCGCCGTCCCGCCGACCGAGGTCGAGAGGGAGGTGGTGGCCGGGTAGGGGCCGCCGTGGTGCTGGGCGTCGGCGACGGCGACGCCGGTCGGCCAGCCGTTGACGAGGATCCGGCCGGCCAGCGGGGTGAGGTCGGCGAGCAGGCCGGGGGCCTCGGGGTCCTCGTCGGTGGTCTGGAGGGTGGCGGTGAGGTTGCCGGGCAGCAGGCCGAGGACCGTGCCGGCCTCCTCGCGCGAGGCGTAGCGGGCGACGACGGTCACCGGGCCGAAGCACTCCTCCAGGAGGGCCGCGTGGCCGCCCTCGGCGAGCGGTCCCGCGTCGGTGACGAGGACCCCGCCGCTGACGGTGTGCTCGCCGCCGGCGCCCGGGGTGACGGTCACGGTGACGCCGGGGAGGGCGGCCCGCTCGCGTACGCCGTCGAGGAAGGCGTCCCGCATCCGGTGGTCGAGCATCACGCCGGGCTCGGTCTCGCTCACGGCGTCCGTGAGCGCGGACACGAACCGGTCGCCGGCCTCGCCGGCCGGCGCCAGGACGAAGCCGGGCTTGGTGCAGAACTGCCCCTGCCCCAGGGTCATGGAGGCCGCGAGGCCCGCGCCGAGTTCCTCGGCCCGCTCCGCGGCCGCCGCCTCGGTGATCACCACGGGGTTGAGCGAGCCGAGTTCGCCGTGGAAGGGGATGGGTACGGGGCGGGCGGCGGCCGCGTCGAAGAGCGCCCGGCCGCCCCGTACCGAGCCGGTGAAGCCGGCGGCGGCGACCAGCGGGTGCCGGACCAGTTCGGTGCCCGCGCCGAAGCCGTGCACGAGCCGGACGACGTCCTCGGGCAGTCCGCTCTCGGCGGCGGCCTTGCGCAGCAGCGCGGCGCACAGTTCGGAGGTGGCCGGGTGGTCGGGGTGCGCCTTGACGACCACGGGGCAGCCGGCGGCGAGCGCGCTCGCGGTGTCGCCGCCGGGGACGGAGAAGGCGAGCGGGAAGTTGCTGGCCGCGTAGACGGCGACGACGCCGAGCGGGACCTTCATGCGCCGCAGGTCGGGGGTGGGCGGGGTGGTCGCCGGGTCGGGCCGGGAGATCCGTACGTCCAGGAAGGCGCCGTCCTCGACGATGCCGGCGAAGTAGCGCAACTGGGCGGTTGTCCGGGCGAGTTCGCCGGTGAGCCGGACCGGGCCGAGGGCGGTCTCGGCGTCGGCGGCCTCGACGACCCGGTCGCGGGCCGCGTCGAGGAGATCGGCGGCGGCGCGCAGCAGCCGGGCCCGCGCCCCTCGGTCGGCGAGCGCCTCGCGGGTAGCGTACGCGGCCCGTACGGCCGCGTCGACCTCGGCCGCGTCGGCCTCCACGGCGACCTGTTCCCGCGCCTTCCCCGTCCGGGGGTCCACACTCCACACTGGTGCTGCCACGACACGCCCCTCGCCCACGTTGTTCGCTATTCTGAACGCGGTCCCTGTAGGTGAATCCGACATCGGGACTCTAGGGACGGCCGAGCCGTCTCCACAAGGGGGTTCCGCAAGGCCGCGCGGAGCAGGAGACCGCGCGGGACCGAGGTCCGGAACCAAGGGCGAGGGACGACGAGGGGCGAGGGGCGATGGCGACGAGCGACGCCGGTGGGGCGCAGGTCAAGTCCGCGGTGCGGACGGTGGAGTTGCTGGAGTACTTCGCCGGGCGGCCCGGCATGCACTCGCTCGCCGCCGTCCAGGAGGCCGTCGGCTACCCGAAGTCCAGCCTGTACATGCTGCTGCGCACCCTGGTCGAGCTGGGCTGGGTGGAGACCGACGCGACCGGCACGCGGTACGGCATCGGGGTGCGCGCGCTGCTCGTCGGCACGTCCTACATCGACGGCGACGAGGTGGTGGCCGCCGCCCGGCCCACCCTGGACCGGCTCTCCGACGACACCACCGAGACCATCCACCTGGCGCGCCTCGACGGCACCAACGTGGTCTATCTGGCGACCCGTCAGTCCCAGCACTATCTGCGGCCGTTCACCCGGGTGGGGCGCCGGCTGCCGGCCCACTCGACCTCCCTGGGCAAGGCGCTGCTCGCCACCCACAGCGACGAGCAGGTCCGCAAGCTGCTGCCGGAGACCCTGCCCGCGCTCACCGAGCACACCATCACCGACCGCGAGCAGCTGATCCAGGAGCTGCAGGTCATCCGCGAGCAGGGCTACGCGGTGGACCGCGAGGAGAACACCCTCGGCCTGCGCTGCTTCGGCATCGCCATCCCCTACCGCACCCCGGCCCGCGACGCCATCAGCTGCTCGGTGCCGGTGGCCCGGCTCACCCCTGGGCACGAACAGCTCATCAAGGACGCGCTGTTCGACGCCCGCGACCGGCTGACGCTGGCGACGCGCCGGCTCTGACGCACGGAAGGGTCCGGCGGTCTCAGCCGAACCAGACCACCAGGCGCACGTTGTCGTCCCCGTGCCCGGCGGCCAGCGTGCGCATGGCGTCCCACACCGGGGCCCAGTCTCCGTCCGCCGGGACGAACATCCGGGCCGTGATGACGACCGGGCGGTACACGGAGCCGTTCAGCGGCACTTCACCGCCCTCCGGCCACTCCCACGCGCACAGCTCCTCGCCGAAGACCTCGTCGGCCGCGCGATCCACCTCGTCCGGGATCCAGACGATGTCGTGAAAGACCAGCTCGCCGTCCGGGCCCGGCCGCCACTCGCCGACCCAGGGGCCGACCGGGCCGTCGCAGAGCGGCGCGTCCCAGTCGGCGGCCAGTATCTCCGCCCAGGTGGCGTACGAGTGGCTGTGGTTGACCTCGTCGTCCAGGATGTACTCGGCGGTGGCGTCCGCGGGCAGTCCACGCTGGTCGAACAGCGCCCGGACGGTCCCGAGGCCCCCGGGACACCCGAACAGGACCTCGCGCGCGTAGCTCTGCTTGCCGAGGTCGAAGTCCAGCAGATCGACCGCCATGCCCCAGTCTCCACCGGGCGTTCGGGCCTCGATCACCCCGTCGATGAAAATCCCCATGAGTGCCGATGCTACGTCCGGTCCACCTCCCTCTCCCCCGCGCGGCGGAGGCGGTTCGCCGTCCGGCAGGACGCGCCGGGGCCGGGACGCGCGGGAGCGTGAGGGCATGACGACACCGACACTCCCCACCCCCGCTCCCACCACCTCGGCCGGGCCCGCGCCCACGCCCGTGAGCCGCTTCCGCCGGACGCTGCGCGTCCTCGCCGTGCTCGGCACCCTGCCGTACATCGTCATCAAGGTCGCCTGGGTGGCCGGCAGCAGGATCGGCATCCCCGACGGCAGCGTGCTGCTCGACCACCCGACGATGATGGCCGTCGTCAACGGGATCTCCGTGCTCGCCGACGCGATGGTGGTCCTGCTCGCGATGCTCCTCACCCGGCCGTGGGGGCTGCGGGTGCGTGCCTGGCTGCTCGCCTTCCCGGTGTGGGCGGCGATCGGGCTGCTCGCCCCGATCATGGTGGCCTACCCGGCGCAGGTGGTCGTCGCCCTCGTCACCGGGCAGGACGGCGGCTCCGCCGGTCCGCCCGACGAGCCCTTCCTCGACGCGTGGGTCTTCCCCGTCGTCTACGGCGGCTTCATCGTCCAGGGCCTGAACCTCGGCATCCTCTTCGTCCTGTACGCCCGGGACCGCTGGGCCCACGTCTGGCGCGGGCGGCTCGGCGAGCTGCCGGCCGCCGTGAGCGGCCCGGTCGTGCGGGGCTGCGCCGTCGCCGGGTCCGTCCTCGCCCTCGTCCCGGCCGCCCTGCACACCCTGTGGGCCTGCGGCATGACCCGCGGCCTCTCCCCCGACCTGGCCTCCGTGTACGACGCCGACAAGGCCGTCGTGGACGCCGCGCGCACGGTCTTCCTGCTGGTCGCGGCCGCCGCCGTGCTCGCTCTCGTGCTGCGCCGGCCGGCCGGGCCGCGGACCCGCACCGTGATGGCCCTGGCCTGGGTGTCCTCGGGTGCGGCCGGCTGCTGGGGCGCGTACATGTCGCTGGTGTCGCTGCTGCCCCTTGCCGATCCCGGAAAAGAGCCGACGGGTCTGATGACCGCCGCCTACGCTGGCGAGATGATCACCGGATTCCTGCTGGCCGGCTGCCTGGCCGTGGTGCTGCGCCGCCGGGCCGCGACCGGATGAGGCGCGCCTGGCAGGCGTTGTTCGGGCAGCGGGCCCGGCGGCGCTGGCTCCATCTGATCGTGGGCGGCGCGCTGTTCATGCCCTACTGGCTGGTCGGCACCGTGGTGCTCGGGCCGCTGACGGACGGCGGGGGGCCGTTCGGCGGCAGTCTGCTGGTGCAGTTCGGCGCGTACGGGGTGGGGCTGCCGCTCGCCGCGGTCACCGCGCTGTTCCCGCTGACCCGGCCGATGTCGGTGGCGGTGGCGCGGGCGCTGTGCGGGGTGGCGCCCGGCCGGTTCGCGGAGGGTCCGGCGCGCGGGGCGGAGGCCAAGGCGCGCACGGCCGGCTGGTTCGTGCTTCACCTGGGCGCGGGCGCCCTGGTCAGCGGGGCCAGTCTGGCGCTGCCGCCGTTCGCGCTCTCGGTGGCGGCGCTGCCGTTCTCGGCCGCCCTGCGGGAGTCGGAGCTCGGCCGCTTCTGGCACCTGGACCGGCCGTGGCTCGCCTGGGCCGGGCTGCCGCTCGGCCTGCTGATGCTGCTCGCCCTCGCGGTGGCGGCCGCGGCTGCGGGCGCGCTGCTCGCGGCGGCGGCGCCCCGGCTGCTCGGGCCGAGCCCGGCGGACCGGCTCGTGGCCGCCGAGCGGCGGGCCGCCGAGCTCGCGGTGCGCAACCGGCTCGCCCGGGAGCTGCACGACTCGGTGGGACACGCGCTGAGCGCCGTCACCCTTCAGGCGGGGGCGGCCCGCCGGGTCGTCGACGGCGTGCTCGGCACCGGGGCGGGCGATCTCGGCTTCGTACGGGAGGCGCTGACCGCGATCGAGGAGACGACCCGGCGCACGGTCGGCGAACTCGACGCCGTGCTCGGTCTGTTGCGCAGCGGCGAGGACGACGGGGAGCTCGCGGCGCCCGGTCTTGAGGCCCTGGACGCACTGGTGCGGGGCGCCGGGCGGCGGGTGGCGCTGACGGTGCGCGGGGATCTGTCCGGGCTGCCGGAGGCGGTGTCCCGGGAGGCGTACCGGATCGTGCAGGAGGGACTGACGAACGCGGTGCGGTACGCGCGGGACGAGACGGTGACGGCGCGGATCGCGCTGTCGGGGGACGAACTGGAGATCATCATGGAGAATCCACTGCCGGCCGCCGGCCCGGCGCCGGTGGCCCGCCCGGACGGCGGGCGCGGTCTGCGCGGCGTGGCGGAGCGGGCCCGGCTGCTCGGCGGCGCCGCCGAGACGGGCCCGGTCGACGGGTGCTGGCGGCTCGCCGCCCGGCTGCCGGTCGGGGGTGCGCGATGAGCGACGCGATCAGGGTCGTCCTGGCGGACGACGAGCGGATGGTGCGCACCGCGCTGCGCGTGATCCTCGACGCGGAGGACGGCCTTGAGGTCGTCGGGGAGGCGGCGACCGGCGCCGAGGCGGTGTCGGTGGTGCGGGAGCTGCGGCCGGACGTGGTCCTGATGGACGTGCGGATGCCGGAGATCGACGGGATCCGGGCGACCCGGCAGATCCTGGCCACCGCGGACCGGACGGACGGCCCCGACGCGCCCCGGATCCTGGTGGTGACCACCTTCGAGAACGACGCCTATGTGTACGACGCGCTGCGCGCGGGCGCGGCGGGCTTCCTGCTGAAGCGAGCGGCGCCGGAGGAGCTGGTGAGCGCGGTCCGCCTGGTGGCGCGCAGCGACTCGCTGCTCTACCCGGCGGCGGTCCGGGCGCTGGCCGCCGACCACGCCCGCCGGCACCCGGCGGCGCCGCCCTGGGCGGCCCGGCTCACCGACCGGGAGGCGGAGGTGCTGCGCCGGATGGCGAAGGGCCTGACGAACGCGGAGATCGCGGCCGGCCTGGGCGTGGGCGCGGCGACGGTGAAGTCGCACGTGGCGGCGGTGCTCGCGAAGACGGGCGCCCGGGACCGCACGCAGGCGGTGATCGCGGCGTACGAGTCGGGCTTCATCACACCGAACACCTGACCCGGCCTGACCGGTCCTCACATGAAGGTTCGCTGAGAAACCGGACACATCAGGAACGATCGCCGCCGTCCCGGTCGTCCCGCTGAGTGGGATGAACAAGACGATCAGGCGCGGCGCGGTCTTCGTGCTCCTCCTGGTGCTCGCCCTCCTCGGGCGGGCCACCTGGGTGCAGGCGTACGAAGGCAAGGCCCTCGCGAACGAGAAGAACAACCGGCGGAAGACCATCGCGCAGTACGCGGCGCCGCTCGGGAACATCGTCGTGGCCGGCTCGCCGGTCACCGGATCGAAGGAGACCAAGGGCGGCGACCTCGCCTACAAGCGGAGCTACACGGACGGCGAGCTGTACGCGGCCGTCACCGGCTACAGCTCGCAGGCCTACGGGGCGACCCAGCTGGAGGGCATCTACGCGGGCGTCCTGGACGGCACCGACACCCGCCTGAAGAACCCGCTGGACGCGCTCACCGGCAAGCGGGCGGATCCGGGCACGGTCCTGACGACGATCGACCCGGCGGTGCAGAAGGCCGGCTACGAGGCGCTCGGGAACAAGAAGGGCGCGGCCGTCGCCATCGACCCGAAGACCGGCCGGATCCTCGGCATGGTGTCGACCCCGTCGTACGACCCGTCGAAGATCGCCGGGCTGACGGACGGGAAGGAGTGGCAGCGGCTGACGGAGGACGAGGACAAGCCGCTGGTGAACCGGGCGCTGCGGCAGCCGCTGCCGCCGGGCTCGACGTTCAAGCTGGTGGTCGCGGCGGCCGCGCTCGAGGACGGTCTCTACGGCTCGGTCGACACGGCGACGGACAGCCCGACCCCGTACACGCTGCCGGGCACCCGGACCGTCCTGAAGAACGAGAACGCGTCGGCGCCCTGCGAGAACGCGACGATCCGCACCGCGCTGCGCTACTCCTGCAACAACGTCTTCGGGAAGATGGCGGTCGACCTCGGCCAGGACAAGGTGCGGGCGATGGCGGAGAGGTTCGGCTTCGACGACAAGGAGCTGGACGTGCCGGTCCGCGCGTACCCGAGCGTGTACCCGTCGGGGATGGACAAGGCGCAGACGGCGCTGAGCGGCATCGGGCAGTTCGACGTGACGGCGACGCCGCTGCAGATGGCGATGGTGTCGGCGGCCATCGCGAACGACGGCCTCCTGGCGAGCCCGCACATGGTCTCGCAGGTGGTCGACGCGGACGGCGACGCGCTCCAGTCGTACGAGGACGGGGCGACCGAGCGGGTGGTGTCGGCGGACACCGCGAAGCAGCTGCGCAGCGCGATGCGGACGGTGGTCGAGGAGGGCACCGGCACCAACGCGGCGCTCGGCGGCGGGGTGGAGGTCGGCGGCAAGACGGGCACGGCGCAGCACGGCGAGAACAACAGCAAGACGCCGTACGCCTGGTTCACCTCGTACGCGAAGGATCCGGCGTCCGGCAAGGAGGTCGCGGTCGCGGTGCTGATCGAGGACTCGGGCGCGGCGCGCTCGGAGGTCAGCGGCAACGGGCTCGCGGCGCCGGTGGCGCAGAAGATGATGAAGGCCGCGCTGAAGTGACGAGCCGCATCGGCTGCCCGAAGTGACGGACGGCGGGGGCCGGTTGGTGCCCGGTCCCCGCCGCACGGTATGCAGGGTGCATGCTCTCGAACGTGCGTCTGCCCCGCTCCCCGTCCGGCTGGACCATGGGCGTCTTCGGCGTCCTCGCCGCGGCGCTCGGCGTGGTGGGCCTGGTCTCCCCCGACACCACGATCCGCCTCATGGGTCTGACCCCGGTCCCCGGCGCGGACCGGGCGGCGGACGACCACACCCTGCTCTTCCTGACGGCCTCTTCCATGGCGGCCCTCAACATGGGCGTCTACTACGTCCTGGCGGCCCTGGCCGACTGGAAGGCCTTCTTCCGCTGGACGGTCCCTTTCCGCTTCCTCACCTTCTCGGTCTTCACGCTCGCCGTCCTCACCGACCGCGCCCCCGCCGGCTTCCTCGGCGTCGGCCTCTGGGAGGGCCTGGGCGCCCTGGTCACGGGCATCGCCCTGCGCGTCGAATCCCGGCGGGCGGCGCGGGTCACGGCCTGAGCAGGGCCTCCATGACCGCGTCGAGGTAGGCGGGGTCCGCCGGGACGGCGGACGGGGTCGCGTGGGCGAGCTGGGCGTGGCCCAGGTAGCTGGTGTAGGCGAGCAGGCCGCGGTGGCGGGCCTGCTCGGCGGGGAAGCCGAGCAGTTCGAAGAGGTGGGCGAGGTAGTTCACGCGGCGCTCGGTGACGCGGGTGAGGGCGGCCGCGAGCTCGGGGTGGTCGCCGGCGGCGAAGAGCCGTACCTCCAGGGGGTCCTCGGCGGCCATGGCGGTCGCACCGCGCAGCAGCGCGCCCAGGCGGGCGGCGGGGTCGGGTTCGGCGGCCTCCATGGCGCGGATGACGCGCTCGGTGGACCGCTCCTCCCAGCGCGCGAGGGCCGCGGCGACGAGCGCGTCGCGGTTGGCGAAGTGCCAGTAGAAGCTGCCCTTGGTGGTGCCCAGGCGGGCGGCGAGGGGTTCCACCGCGACCCCGGCGAGGCCTCGTTCGGCGAGCGCGGCGAGGGCCGCGTCCGCCCAGTCGTCGGCGGTGAGCCGCTTGCGGGCGCCGCGGCGCGCGGTGCGGGCCGGGGAGTCCGGGGCCGGGGTCTCGTGCATGTTTCCGTACGGTACCGTACGGTTGGAACATACGCTCCCGTATGGAGGTCCGGTCATGTCATCCGGAACGCGCACGGTACGCAACGTCCACCAGAGGGTCGTCGAGGCCCCCGCCGAGACCGTCGGCGCCCTCCTCGACCGGCTCTCCGCGCCGGACGACCCGCTCTTCCCGACCCCCGTCTGGCCCGCGATGGTGCTCGACCGGCCGCTCGGCGTCGGCGCCGACGGCGGCCACGGCCGGGTCCGCTACCGGGTCGGCGCCCACCAGCCCGGCCGCTCGGTCCGCTTCGACACCACCGGCGACGGCCTCGGCAGCGGCTACCACCGCTTCGACGTCGAGCCGCTCGGTCCCGGCCGCTGCCGGATCTCCCACGTCCTCGAAGTGACCATGGGGGCCCGGGCGTTCGCCTTCTTCAAGCTGGCGATCGAGCCCGTGCACGACACGATGGTCGAGGAGGCCTTCGACAACGCCGAGCGGGCCGCGCTCGGCGGCGACCTGCCCCACCCGCCGGCCCGCCGCCCGGTCCGCGCCCTCCTGGTCAACCGCCTGTTCTGGGCGCGCCCGGCCACCGTGCCCGTACCGCCGGAGGCCGCGCTGCTGCACGCCGCCGTCCCGGCCCCCGACTACGCCGACGCCTACCGGATGCCGCTCCCGCCCGGCATGCCCCGGGGCCCGCTGGCCTGGCGGCAGGTGCTGCCGTTCCCGGTCCGCGGCGTGTCGGACACCGAGCTGATGCTCGGCGAGGACGCCTCGCACCTGGACTTCCGCGCCTCGGTGGTGATCGACGAGGACGCGGTGACCCTGGCCACCGCCGTACGGCTGCACAACGCGCGCGGCCGGCTCTACTTCGCGGTCGTCCGCCGCGTCCACCCCCTGCTGACCCGGCTGATCCTGCGCCGGGCGCACCGCCGTATCGCCTTCGGCGCCCGCCCGGCCGGCGAGCGCAACCGGGTCCCGGCCGGGGATCAGCGCAGCCCGGCCAGCGCCTCCCGGACCTCCGCCAGGTCGGCGTCGGACGCCAGGCCCGCGTGATACAGGCTCAGTTCCGTGGCTCCCTGGTCCGCCGCCCGGCGGGCGTCCGCGGCCAGGGTGCCCGGTGAGCCGCCCATCCCGCCCACGACGGTGAGGTTCGCGGCGACGACCGTCCCCACACGCGCGTGGGCCGCGAAAGCGGCCACGTGCGGCGCCGGGGTCACCACGCCGTCGGCGACGGCGAGGACCTGGGCCGGGTCGGTGCCGGCGTTGGCGCCGCAGTGGTACGGGACGGGGTCGGCGTGCAGCAGAACCCGGTAGCCGGGCGGGGCGGCGGCCCGGACGGCGGCGACGGCGGCCTCCTGGAGGGTGCGGGCGGCGGCGAGGCGCCAGGCGAGGGCGGCGTCCGCGAGCGGGGCCGGGAGCGGTGCGGCGGATTCGCCGCGCCAGACCGGCTCCAGGGCGGCGCGGACCGCCGCGGCGAGCTCGTCCGGGTCGGCGCCCCGCTTGCCGTACCCCTCCCGGCAGGAGGGGCAGAAGCACAGCGACATCAGGTACTGGGCGCCGGCGTCGAGCGGGACGCCGGCGGTCTTGTCGTGGGCGTGCAGATGGGCCAGGCCGTACCAGCCGCAGGACTCCAGCTCGGTGCCGGCCGCCCCGGGCCGTACCGCCGCCTCGGCCGCGAGGTCCGTCAGGAAGGCGCGCACGGCGTCCTGGCCGATGCAGGGCGCCCAGGGGTAGGCGTCGCCGTACGCGTTGACCACGGAGGTCTCCGGATGCTCGGCGCCGAGCCGGGAGTTGTGCGCGAGGACCACCCAGCTGTGCAGCGCGAGACCCGTGTCGGCCAGGGCGTCGGCGGCCGCTCCGAAGGCGTCGCCGGGGGCCCAGTCCCCCGCCGGGTACGGGGCGAGGGCGCGGCCCCGCCAGCGCGCCGGGTCCGGCGGGTAAAGCACGGCGGCGTGCCCGGCGGTGACGATCCGGTGGCGGGGGTGGCGCGGGGTCAGGGCGCGGGTGGAGTGGTAGGCGGCGGCCAGGGTGATCCGGTCGAGGCCGAGCGCGGCGAGCCGGCCGGGGGCGGCGGGGTCGCCGGTGACGTCCCAGGGGTAGAGGAAGGCGCCGGTCCTCGGCGCGCCCGCTCTCACCGGGCCCCCTCGGCGAGTGCGGCCCGGCCGCGGTCGAGGATCGCGGCGAGCTCCTTCAGATGCTCGGGGTGCGGCTCGCTCAGCGGCGGGCGGACCTCGCCGACGTCCAGACCGTTCATCCGGACCGCCGCCTTGACCAGGGAGACGGCGTAGCCGCGGCCGCGCGAGCGCAGTTCGACGAGCGGGCGGTAGAAGGCGTCGATGAGGCGCTCGGCGGTGGCGTCGTCGCCGGTGGTCAGCGCGCGGTGGAAGGCGAGGGCGAGGTCGGGGGCGAAGCAGAAGACGGCGGAGGAGTAGAGGCTGACGCCGATGCCCCGGTAGGCGAGGCCGGTGAGCTCGGCAGTGGGCAGGCCGTTGAAGTAGCGCAGGCCGAGGCCGGCGGAGCGGACGGCGCTGACGATCCGCTGCATCAGGTCGAGGTCGCCGTAGCCGTCCTTGAGGCCGATGACGCCGGGGGTGCGGGCGAGCGCGACGGCCGTGTCGGGGGTGAGGATCGCGTTGTCGCGCTGGTAGACGATGACGTCGAGCCGGGTGGCGGCGGCGAGTTCGGTGTAGTGGCGGAGCAGTCCGGCCTGGTCGGCGACGACGAGGTACGGGGGCATGGCGAGCAGTCCGTCGGCGCCGGCCTCCTCGGCGAGCCGGGCGTAGCGGATCGCGAGGGCGGTGCCGTAGCCCGCGCCGGCGAGCACGGGAACCCGGCCGGCGGCCTCGTCGACGGCGGCGGCCACGCAGTCGCGGAACTCCTCGGGGGTCAGGGCGTGGAACTCGCCGGTGCCGCAGCAGGCGAAGACGGCGCCCGCGCCGGCGTCGATCCCGGCGCGCACATGGGCGCGGAAGACGTCGAGGTCGACGGCGCCGTCCGGACCGAAGGCGGTGACGGGGAAGAAGAGCAGTCCGTCGAGCCGGTCGGCGAGCGGGGGTGTGGTCACGGGCACTCCCTGTGGTACGGATTCCGTACAAGATGCTGTACAGGATTCTGACTACCGTCCATATTCTTGAACAGCAGCACGCTAAGGCAGCTCCAATGGAGCGGTCAAGAAGCGAAATCCCTTTACTGGCGGCGTTCTTGACGCTGCGACCGGCAGTATCTAGCGTGACGGGCCTTCCACATGCGTGAATACGGTCTACGGACGGAGATCACTCCCTTGAACCCCGCACCCCGCACCGTCCTGCTCACCGGGGCCGCCGGCGGCGTCGGCACCCTCATGCGCGAACTGCTGCCCGCGTACGGCTACACGATCCGGTCGCTCGACATGGTCCCGGTCCCCGGCGCGCCGGACGCGATCCTCGCCGACCTCGCCGACCGCGCGGCGCTGCGGGAGGCCGTGCGCGGTGTCGACGCCGTGATCCACCTCGCCGGGATCTCCCTGGAGGCCGACTTCGACAAGATCGTCGCGGCCAACATCGTGGGTCTCCAGCACCTCTACGAGGCGGTGCGGGAGGAGGGCGTCCCCCGGGTCCTCTTCGCGTCCAGCAACCACGCCGTCGGCTTCACGCCCCGGCCGCGCCCCGGCGAGCCGCCGCTCCCGGTCGACATCCCGCACCGGCCCGACACCCACTACGGCCTGTCCAAGGCCTTCGGCGAGGACCTGGCGCAGTTCTACTGGGACAAGCACGGCGTCGAGACCGTCTCGGTGCGGATCGGCTCCTGCTTCCCCGAGCCCACCTCGGTGCGGATGCTGTCCCTGTGGCTCAGCCCCGGCGACTGCGCGCGGCTGTTCCACGCGGCGCTCACCGCGCCCGGGGTCGGCCACACCGTGGTCTACGGCGCCTCCGCCAACACCCGCGAGTGGTGGGACCTCTCCTCGGCCCGGGCGCTCGGCTACGAGCCGAAGGACGACTCCGAAGCCTGGGCCGAGAAGATCGTCTCGGAGCACGGGCTGCCGGCCCCCGGCAGCGCCGACGACCGCTATCTGGGCGGCCACTTCTGCGAGAACCCGCCGCGCTGGCCGCACTGAGGCCGAGCGGGGAGAACACAGGCCCGGCCGGACTATGCGGGGGAGCCGGCCGGGACCCGGATCGACGCGGGCGACGCATGACGCCCGCGGACGGAACCGACGATACGTTTCGGTCAAGATCGCCGCGATCCGCGGAGCGCGGCAACTGTCCGCAAAACGCGACGTGTTCGCATGCCGGACACCCGAGGGGTCCTGGGCTCAGCCGCGCAGGGTGCGCGAGGGCGTCTCGCCGTACCGGGCCCGGTACTGGGCCGCGAAGCGGCCCGGGTGGGTGAAGCCCCAGCGCCAGGCCACCTCGCCGACGCTCAGCCCGTCCGGGTCGCCCGCCCGGAGCTCCTCGTGGACCCGCTCCAGGCGCACCTCGCGCACGTACGCCATCGGCGACATCCCCACGTACTGCCGGAAGGACTCCTGGAGTCGGCGCACGCTCACCCGGGCGAGGGCCGCGAGCTCGGAGGTGGTGAAGGGGTGCTCGGGGCGGGCCCGCACCGCGTCCGTGGCCCGCTTCACCGGCGCGGGCCTGACCGGTCCCGCGGGGTCCGCGAGCTCGTCCCGCCAGGGGTGCTCGGCGGCCAGCAGCAGCCCGTTGAGCAGCGCCTCCTGGAGCGGCCGTGACACCAGCTCGTGGGTGGCGAGCCCGTCCCCGGCGAGCGCCCCGGCGGCCACCTGCCGGGCGAAGGTCACCCAGCTCAGTCCGGGCCCCCGGGTGATGTCGAGGCGCGGCTCGAAGACCAGCCTGCGGTCCGGGGAGCGCCCGAGCAGCCCCGCCAGGCGGTCCCGCAGCGCCGCCGCGTCGATCTTGACCGAAAGCGTGCGGCAGTCCCCGCTCCAGCGGTCGAGACAGGTGTCGCCCGACGGGTCGAGCAGCACCGCCTCCTCAGGGGTGGCGAGCAGCCGCCGCCCGCTCCGGCCCTGGCGCAGCTCCATGGTGCCGCTCTGCGGGGCGTTGAGATGGAAGGCGCCGAGCTCGCCGAAGCGCATCCGGACGTCGGCCCCGCAGCCGAGGTCGCCGATCATCAGCGGACCGAGGCCGACGGTGTCGAAGCGGGCCGCGAAGGGCCGGCCGCGCGTGTCGATCACATCCATGAAGTTGGCGTAATAGCGCGCGTCGATCTCCTCGCGCGCCTCGTCCACGTCCCGCGTCCGGAAAGAGCTCCCACCCACGTTCGAAAGAATATTCATATGACGGACGTGACCGGGAACGGGAGGATGCCGGTCATGCCACCACCACGGGGATTCACGTACGAGCAGCACACCGACGGCACGGTCGTCGTCGTCCATCACGGGCGGACCGCCGCCACCCTGCGCGGCGCCCGCGCGCAGAAGTTCCTGGCCGAGGTCGAGTCCGGGGACCAACAGCTGGTGATGGCGCGCTGGACCGGCGCGTACAAGATCGGCAACGAGCGGACGGCCCGGAACCACCCGCGTAATCAAGGTGGCCGAACCCGGGGAAGGTAAGGGAACGGCAAAGGCGTCTCGTTCGTTACCCCGGTCATGACCGCTATGACCCCCGGCTCGAACATCCCTCTCACCGTCGCGCGCGTGGCGGTGGACGTCGCCGCCCCGGTGCGGCTCGACGTCTCGGGCCTGCTGCTCGGCGCCGACGGCAAGGTGCGCTCCGACGACGACTTCATCTTCTACAACCAGCCCGCCGGCCCCGGTGTCACCTACCGCTCGGGCGGCGGCGCCGCGCCGGACGCCATCCTGGTGGACACCGCCGCCGTGCCGGCCGGCATCGAGAAGATCGTCGTGACCGCGAGCCCGGACGCGGCCGGCCAGACCTTCCAGGGCATCGAGCCCACCGCGACCCTGCGCAACGCCGACGACGGCAGCGTGCTCGCCACCTTCACGCCGCCGCGGCTCGCCACCGAGACGGCGCTCGTGGTCATGGAGATCTATCTGCGCAACGGGCAGTGGAAGGCCCGCGCGGTCGGCCAGGGGTACGCGAACGGGCTGGCCGGGATCGCCACCGACTTCGGCGTGAGCGTGGACGAGGAGCCGACCCCGGCGCCCGCCGCCGCTCCGGCCGCGCCGGTCAGCGCTCCCCCGATGCCCGCCGCCCCGCCGGCGGCTCCCCCGGCCCCGCCCGCGCCGCCCGCCGGCGGCGGGAAGATCAACCTGGACAAGGGCCGGGTCAGCCTCCAGAAGAACCAGACGGTGTCCCTGGTCAAGGGCGGCCGCCCGCTGCTCTCCCAGGTGAAGATGGGCCTGGGCTGGGAGCCGGCCTACCGCGGCAAGGACATCGACCTCGACGCCTCCGTCATCGCCTACGGCCCGCAGCGCAACCACATCGACAGCTGCTACTTCGGCAAGCTGTCGATCCTCAACGGCGCGATCAAGCACTCCGGCGACAACCTGACCGGCGAGGGCGCGGGCGACGACGAGGTGATCGTGGTCGACCTGGGCCGGCTGCCCGCCGACACCACCGGCCTGGTCTTCACCGTCAACTCCTTCTCCGGCCAGAAGTTCACCGAGGTCGCCAAGGCCTACTGCCGGCTCATCGACGCCGCCAGCGGCGAGGAGCTGGTCCGCTTCGACCTGACCACCGCCGAGCCGCAGACCGGCGTGATGATGGCCAAGCTCATCAAGCAGTTCTCCGGCGAGTGGGAGATGACGGCGATGGGCGAGTTCGTGAAGTCCCGCACCGTGCGGGGCATGGTGAAGCCCGCGGCCCAGGCGCTCTGAGCCGCGGTGCTCCCCGTGTGCGGACGGCGCTAGAACAGCGCGCTGTACGCGTTGAGGGCCGGCTGGCCGCCCAGGTGGGCGTAGAGGACGGTCGCGTCGCGGCCGATCTCGCCCCGCTCCACCAGGTCGACCAGACCGGCCATCGACTTCCCCTCGTAGACCGGGTCGGTGACCATGCCCTCGGTCCGGGCGGCGAGCCGCATCGCCGCCAGGGTGGCCTCGTCCGGGACGCCGTACACGCCCGCGTGGTAGCGCTCGTCCAGCTCCACGTCGGCGGCGGTGAGCGGTCGCTCGACGCCGATCAGGGCGGCGGTGTCGCGGGCGATCCGGGTGATCTGCTCATGGGTCCGGACCGGCTCGGCGGAGGCGTCGATGCCGATCACCCGGCGGGCCGGGCCGCCGTCCTCGGCGAGCGCGGCGAAGCCCGCGACCATCCCGGCCTGGGTGGAGCCGGTCACCGAGCAGACCACGACCGTGTCGAAGAAGACCCCGAGCGCGCGCTCCTGCTCGGCCACCTCGTAGGCCCAGTTGGCGAAGCCGAGTCCGCCGAGCCGGTGGTCGGAGGCGCCGGCCGGGATGGCGTACGGCTTCCCGCCGGCCTCCTCGACCTCGCGCAGCGCCTGCTCCCAGCTCTCCTTGAACCCGATGCCGAACCCGGCCTTCACCAGGCGCACATCGGCGCCGGCGAGCCGGCTGATCAGGATGTTGCCGACCTTGTCGTAGACGGAGTCCGGCCACTCCACCCAACTCTCCTGGACCAGCACGCACTTCAGGCCGGCGTGGGCGGCGACGGCGGCGACCTGGCGGGTGTGGTTGGACTGGACGCCGCCGATAGACACCAGGGTGTCGCAGCCCTGGGCGAGGGCGTCGGCGACCAGGTACTCCAGCTTGCGGGTCTTGTTCCCGCCGTACGCGATGCCGGAGTTGCAGTCCTCGCGCTTGGCCCACAGGGTGGCGCCGCCGAGGTGGTCGGTGAGCCGACGCAGCGGGTGCACGGGCGAGGGTCCGAAGAGCAGCGGGTAGCGGTCGTGGTCGGCGATCGTCGGCATACGGGCTCCCGGGGTGAGGTGACGGGTCAGGTCGTGGACGCCGGGGTCCTGGGCCCGGTCGCGAGGCCGGTGGGACCTGCGAGGCCCGTGGGGCCCGTGGGGCTGGTCGCCGCATTCCTCGGCTCCGTCGCCTCGTCCGCGAGTTCCTCCAGGGCCCGCCATATCTCCGTCGTCACCCGCACCGCCTCCTCCGTGTCGCCCGCCTCGCACGCGTCGATGAGGAGCGTGTGCAGCGCGGCGGAGACGCAGGTGCCCGCGTCGCCGAAGAGGTGCCGCTCGACGCGGCGGATCAGCGGGGTGTACCGCTCGACGGTGGCGGCGACGGCGTGGTTGCCGCTCGCGCCGACCAGGACCTGGTGGAGCTCGTCGTCGGCGCGCAGGGCGGCGTCGACGTCGGCGGCGCGCACGGCCGCGGCGAACCGCTCGTTGGCCTCGCGCATGGCCCGGATGCCCTCGGGGCCGAGCAGCGGTACGGCGGTGCGCGCGGCGAGTTCGTGCATCACCCGCACCACGGAGGCGGCGTCCCGGACGACCCGGCTGACGAGCCGGGTGACCCGGGTGTAGCTCTGCGGCTTGGTCTCGACGAGGCCTTCGTCGCCGAGCCGGGCCAGGGCCTCGCGCACGGGTGCGCGCGAGAGCCCGAGCCGTTCGGCCAGTTCGGTGTCCTTGACCACGGAACCCGGCGCGAGGTCGCCGCGCACGATGGCGTCGCGCAGCGTCTCGTACGCCCGGTCACGCAGCAGGGTCCGGCCCACGGGCCGCAAGGCGTCCATGAACTGACATGTTAGATGTCAGCTCATGGACGCGACAGGGGCGTCAGCGGCGCGGCTGGCGACGCCACGGGCCGGTGATCGCGAGCATGATGCCCGGGGTCTGGATGTTGGCGAAGAGGGTGTCGCCGTCGGGCGAGAAGGTCACGCCCGTGAACTCGCTGTCGTTCAGTTCGTTGCGGGCGATCGGGTAGGTGCGGCCGCTGTCGGTCGCGCCGAAGAGGTGCTGCACGCCCTCGCCGTCCTCGGCGATGACGAGGCCGCCGTACGGGGAGACGGTGATGTTGTCCGGGCCGTCGTAGGCGCCGTCCACGTCCGGGTTGGCGTTGACGCCGAGCAGCACCTTGAGGGTGAGGGTGCGGCGCTTGGGGTCGTAGAACCAGACCTGGCCGTCGTGCGGGGCGCCGGGGCTCTCCTCACGGGCGTACGAGGAGACGATGTAGGCGCCGCCGTCGGCCCACCACATGCCCTCCAGCTTGCGGGCGCGGGTGACGTCGGCCGCGCCGAACTGCTTGCGGACCGGGGTGGTGCGGCCGTCGCGGTCCCGGACGTCGACCCAGTCGACGCCGTAGACGGTGCCGATCTTCGTGGCACGGGACAGGTCGTCGACGAACGTGCCGGCGGAGTCGTAGCACTTGGGGGCCTGGAGCCGGCCGGCGTCGTCGGCGAGGGTCGCGAGGCGGCCGCGGCCGTGCTCGAAGCCCTGCGGCGGAACCCAGCGGAAGAACAGGCCGTTGGGGCCGGCGGCGTCCTCGGTGAGGTAGGCGTGGCCGCGCTTGGGGTCGATGACGACGGCCTCGTGGTCATAGCGGCCGAAGGCCTTGATCGGCTTCGGTGCGCGGTTGGCGCGGCGGTCGTGCGGGTCGACCTCGAAGACGTAGCCGTGATCCTTGGTCATGCCGTTGACCCCGGCCAGGTCGGAGTTCTCCTCGCAGGTGAGCCAGGTGCCCCAGGGGGTGCTGCCGCCCGCGCAGTTGGTGGAGGTGCCGGCGATGCCGACCCACTCGGCGACGGTGCCGTCGCGGTGCACCTCGACGACCGTGCAGCCGCCGGAGGCCGCCGGGTCGTAGACCAGGCCCTCGGCGAGCGGGACCGGGTGGGCCCACTTGGAGCGGGGTCCCTTGAGCTCGTGGTTGTTCACGAGGTACGTGGTGCCGCGCGGCCCGGCGAAGGTGGCGGTGCCGTCGTGGTTGGAGGGCGTGAACTCGCCGGACTCCAGGCGGGTGACACCGCTGTGGGTGATGACGCGGTAGGTGAAGCCCTCGGGCAGGGCGAGGATGCCCTCGGGGTCGGCGATCAGCTCGCCGTAGCCGAGACGGTGGCCGTTGCCGTGGCCGTGCCCGTTGTCGGCGCCGTGGTCGTGGTCCTCGGAGGCCAGCGCCTGCGGGGCGGTGGCGAGCGCGCCGACGGCGCCGGTGAGCGCGAGTGCGGCGCCCGCGGCGGCGGAGTGCTTGGTGAACTCTCTGCGGTTGAGGGACATGACGGTTCTTCTTCCTGTCGTCACCCGGTGTCGCGGCACACGCTCGCGCCCCCGTATAAACGGCGCTTGAACAGAAAGGCGACCCCTTATGAACCTGCCTGCCTCCGGACGCAGCGTCCTCGTCACCGGTGCCTCGCGCGGTCTGGGCCGCGCGGTCGCGCGCGCCTTCGCCGCCAACGGCGACCGGGTGGCCGTCCACTACGGCTCCCGCGCCGACGAGGCCCGCGCGACCCTGGCGTCCCTGGACGGCACCGGCCACGTCCTGGTCTCCGGCGACCTCTCCGACCCGGCCGCGGCGGAGGCCGTCGTCTCCGGCGCGGCGGAGGGCCTGGGCGACCGGCTCGACGTCCTGGTCAACAACGCGGCCGTCAACCTGCCGCACCCGCCGGCGACGACGCCGTACGAGGAGTGGGTGGAGCTCTGGCAGCGCCACGTCTCCGTGAACCTGCTCGGCACGGCGTACGTGAGCCAGCTCGCCGCCCGTCGCATGATCGCCGCGGGCGCCCCGGGCCGCATCGTCAACATCGGCTCCCGCGGCGCCTTCCGCGGCGAACCGGACCACCCCGCCTACGGCGCCACCAAGGCCGCCGTCCACGCCCTCGGCCAGTCCCTCGCGATCGCCCTGGCCCCGCACGGCATCGCCGTCGCCTCCGTCGCCCCCGGCTTCTTCACCACGGAACGCGTGGCCCCCCGTCTCACCGGCCCGGAGGGCGCGGCCATCCTGGCCCAGAGCCCCTTCGGCCGCGTGGCCACGCCGGAGGAGATCGCCGCGGCGGTCCTGTGGCTGGCCTCGCCGGCGGCGGAGTGGGCGTCGGGCACGGTCCTGGACATGAACGGGGCGTCGCACCTGCGGACGTGAGGGCCCGCCGGGGCGGGGGCCACCGGGGCTCAGGCGCGGGACCTCGCCTTGAAGGCCGCCTTGCGGGCCTCCTTCGCCGAGGGCTTGTCGGGGTGGAGGCGGCCCATCGCGTCCAGGACGTCGGCGGTGGCCGGGTGGTCGACGCGCCAGGCCGCTTCGAAGAAGCCGCCGTGGCCGGCGGTGAGGCCCTGGATCAGGTCCTGCAGTTCCTCGGGGTCGCCCTCCGCGTCGAGGTGGGCGGCGATCGTGTCGACGGCGAGCCAGAAGATCATGGACTCGGGCGGCGCCGGGATGTCGGCGGCGCCGCGCTCGGCGAGCCAGACACGGGCGAGGCCGCCGAGTTCGCGGTCGTCGAGGACCTCGCGGACGGCCGGCTCCGCGTCGGGGCCGACGAGGGAGAGGGCCTGCTGGGCGTGGAGGCGGCGCAGCGGGGCACCGGGGTCGGAGCCGCGGGCGGCGTCGAGGAGTTCGCGCGCGGCGGCCGGGGCCTCGCGGCCGGCGAGCCAGCCGGTGGTCTCGGCGCGCGCCGCCTCCTGCGGGTAGTGGGCGATGCCGTCGAGGAGGACCTCGGCGCCCTTGTCGGCGAGTTCGCCGACCGCGGGCACCACGAGCCCGGCCTCCAGCATGCGGGCGCGCACGCCGTACAGACCGAGCGGCGTGAGCCGGACCATGCCGTACCGGCTGACGTCCTCCTCGTCGAACGGCACCTCCGACGCGGCGCCCTCCGCCCCCGCCTCCACCATCAGCGCCTCGTCGACCGGCGCGTACGCGACGAGGCCGATCGGCTCCAGGATCCGGAACTGCTCGTCGAGCCGCATCATCGCGTCGGAGACCTGCTCCAGGACGTCGTCGGTCGGCTCCCCCATGTCGTCGGGGACGACCATCGACGCGGCGAGCGCGGGCAGCGGCACCGGGCCCTCGCCCGGGCCGCCCTCGCTGACGGTCAGCAGATAGAGGTTGCCGAGGACGCCCTCCAGGAAGTCCGCCTCGCCCTCCGGGTCCCAGTCAAGGGCCTCGAAGTCGATAGTGCCGTCCTCGCCGACCAGCGCCTCCAGGTCGTCCACGTACGGCGCGGTGGCGTCGGCGAAGGCGGTCTCCAGGGCGTCGAGCCAGATGGACAGGACGTCGTGGGGCGAGCCGCCGGTGAGCAGCGCCAGGTTCGCGCCGGGCCGAGCCGTCCCGGCGTCACCGTCCGCCGAGTCCGCCGAGCCCTCCTCCGCCGGGTCCTCGACCTCCACCAGACCGGTGTCGACCGCGACCCGCCACGCCTCGCTCGCGTACGCCTCGCCGTCCTCGTCGTCGGCCAGGCCGAGCAACTCCGCCGCGACGGGCAGCTGCTCGTCGACGAGCTCGCCGCCCGCGCCCACCCGGGTGTCCGGGCCGGCCCAGCGGGCGAGCCGGACGGCGCGGGTGAGGAGAGGGGCCGCCAGGGCGTCCCGCGCGAGTTCCGCGTCCGCGCGCAGCCGAACGGGGGGAAGGGTCGGGCGGTCCGGTGCCATCTCGGGTGTTCTCCTCGGCGGGTGTGCGGGCGGTGTGCGGGCCGTGTTGCGGGCGGAGCTTCGGGCAGCGTTCCGGTGCTGCCTCGGGCGGCCTTCAGCGTAGACGCATTCCGGGGGCGGTCCGTCGGTTCACACCGGCGTCAGCCTTCGTACACCCGTCGACCCTTGACAAGACAACGGCTCTCCAAGGAAATTGACGCGCGTAGATCGTTCGACCGTTCGTCCAAACCCTCACGGAGCACCTTGATGTCTTCCTCCATACCGAGATCGGCCGCCGTCGCCGCCGTCGTCTCCGCCGCCCTCGCCGCCGGCCTGCTCGGCGGCTCGGCCGCCGCGGCCGACGGGGCGACCACCGCGGCCCCCGTCCGGATCCACGACATCCAGGGCACCACCCGCGTCTCGCCGCTGGCCGGCAAGCCGGTCACCGGCGTGACCGGCGTCGTCACCGGCGTGCGCACCTTCGGCTCGCGCGGCTTCTGGATGCAGGACCCGCAGGCGGACGACGACCCGGCCACGAGCGAGGGCATCTTCGTCTTCACCAGCTCGGTGCCGACCGTGGCCGTCGGCGACGCCGTGAGCGTCAACGGCTCGGTCACCGAGTACGTCCCGGGCGGTCTGAACTCGGGCAACCAGTCGCTGACCCAGATCTCCAAGCCGGTGATCACCGTCCTGTCCCAGGGCAACCAGGTCCCGGCCCCGGTCACCGTCTGGTCCGGCTCAGTCCCCGGCGCGTACGCCCCCGAGGGCGACCCGGCGGCCGGCGGCTCGATCAACGGGCTCACCCTGGACCCGGAGAAGTACGCCCTGGACTACTACGAGTCCCTGGAGGGCACCAACGTCCGGATCGGCTCCTCGCGCGTGGTCGGCGCCACCGACCCGTACAACGAGCTGTGGGTGACGGTGAAGCCGTTCGAGAACGACAACCGCCGCGGCGGCACGCTCTACGGCTCGTACGAGTCCCAGAACACCGGCCGGCTGCAGATCCAGCAGCTCGCCCCGGTCGCCCAGCAGCCCTTCCCCAAGCTGAACGTCGGCGACTGGCTGGCCGGCACCACCGAGGGTCCGCTGGACTTCAACCAGTACGGCGGTTACACCCTGGTCGCCAACACGCTCGGCCGGAGCGTGGACCTGGGTCTGGAGCGGGAGGTGACCGAGCGCCAGCACAAGAACGAGCTGGCGGTCGCCACGTACAACGTGGAGAACCTCGACCCGTCCGACCCGCAGACGAAGTTCGACGCGCTCGCCAAGGCGGTCGTGGAGAACCTGGCCTCCCCCGACATCGTCGCCCTGGAGGAGATCCAGGACGACAACGGCGCCAAGAACGACGGCACGGTGACGGCCGGCGAGACGCTGAAGAAGTTCACCGCGGCGATCGCGGCGGCCGGCGGTCCGGCGTACGAGTGGCGCTCGATCGACCCGGAGAACCTCAAGGACGGCGGCGAGCCCGGCGGCAACATCCGTCAGGTCTTCCTCTTCAACCCCGCGCGGGTCTCCTTCGTGGACCGCCCGGGCGGCGACGCGACCACCGCCACCGCGGTGACCGGCACCAAGGGCGACGCGCACCTGACCGTCTCCCCCGGCCGGATCGACCCGTCGAACGCCGCCTGGCAGGACAGCCGCAAGCCGCTCGCGGGCGAGTTCCGCTTCCGCGGCCGGACGGTCATCGTGGTCGCCAACCACTTCGGCTCCAAGGGCGGCGACGAGTCGATCGTCTCGCACCACCAGCCGCCGACCCGGTCCTCCGAGGTCAAGCGGCTGCTCCAGGGCCAGGCCGTCAACGCCTTCGTCAAGGACGTCCTGGCGGTCGACAAGCAGGCGGACGTGCTCGTCCTCGGCGACATCAACGACTTCGAGTTCTCCGGCGCCACGCAGGCGCTGACCGCGGGCGGCGCGCTGTACCCGGCCGTCAAGTCCCTGCCGGTGAGCGAGCGCTACTCGTACGTCTACCAGGGCAACAGCCAGGTCCTCGACCAGATCCTGACCAGCCCCGGGGTGCACCACTTCGAGTACGACAGCGTGCACATCAACGCGGAGTTCGCCGACCAGAACAGCGACCACGACCCGCAGGTGCTGCGCTTCCGTCCGTGATCATCCGCTAGCACGGGTGTGCGAGACTGCGGCCGTGATCGTGCTGCGTCCCGCCACCCGTGCCGAGCTGCCCGCCGTCCTCGCGCTCCTCGCCGACGAGGAGCGGGTGACCGACCCGGCCTCGGTGACCGTGAGCCCCGCGTACGAGCGGGCGTTCGCGGACATCGAGGCCGACGCGCGCAACGAGCTGCTGGTGCTGGTGGACGAGCAGGGTCTCGTCCTCGGCTGTCTCCAGGCCACCTACATCCCCGGCCTCGGCAAGGGCGGCGCCGAGCGCGCCCTGATCGAGGCGGTCCGGATCCGGGCCGACCGGCGCGGCGGCGGGCTCGGCCGGGCGCTGATGGACGCCGCGATCGACCGGGCGAGGGCCCGCGGCTGCGCGCTCGTCCAGCTGACCAGCAACAAGTCCCGGACCGACGCCCACCGCTTCTACGCCTCGCTGGGCTTCGCCCGCAGCCACGACGGCTTCAAGCTCGCGCTCTGAGCACGCGGAGCGGCCCGCCGCCCCGGGCGGTGAACCACCGAGGCGACGGGCCGCTCTTCACCGTGCTGCGGCTCAGTTGTGGCTGTGCAGGATCTCGTTGAGGCCGCCCCAGACCGCGTTGTTCGGGCGGGCCTCGACGGCGCCGGTGACCGAGTTGCGGCGGAAGAGGATGTTGTCGGCGCCGGAGAGGTCACGGGCCTTGACGATCTCGCCGTCGGGCATGGTGACCCGGGTGCCGGCGGTGACGTACAGACCGGCCTCGACGACGCACTCGTCGCCGAGCGCGATGCCGACGCCGGCCTCGGCGCCGATCAGGCAGCGCTCGCCGATGGAGATGATCACGTTGCCGCCGCCGGACAGGGTGCCCATGGTGGAGGCGCCGCCGCCGATGTCGGATCCGTCGCCGACGACGACGCCGGCGGAGATGCGGCCCTCGACCATGGAGGTGCCGAGGGTGCCGGCGTTGAAGTTGACGAAGCCCTCGTGCATGACGGTGGTGCCGGCGGCGAGGTGGGCGCCGAGGCGGACCCGGTCGGCGTCGGCGATGCGGACGCCGGCGGGCACGACGTAGTCGGTCATGCGGGGGAACTTGTCGATCGAGGTGACCGAGAGCTGCAGGCCGTCGGCGCGGGCGTTGAGCCGCACCTTCTCGATGTCGTCGACGGCGACCGGGCCGAGCGAGGTCCAGGCGACGTTGGCGAGCAGGCCGAAGAGGCCGTCGAGGCTCTGGCCGTGCGGCTGCACGAGGCGGTGGCTCAGCAGGTGCAGACGCAGGTAGGCATCGTGGGCGTCGAGCGGCTTGTCCTCGAGCGAGGCGATGACCGTGCGCACGGCGACCACCTCGACACCGCGGCGGGCGTCCACGCCGAGGGCCTTGGCGGCGCCCTCGCCGAGGGCGTTGACGGCCGCGTCGGCGTCCAGGCGCTCGGTGCCGGCCGGGCCGGGGGCGTCGATCAGCTCGGGGGCGGGGAACCAGGTGTCGAGAACGGTGCCGTCGCCGGCGATGGTGGCGAGGCCGGCGGCGACGGCGCCGGTGGAGCGGGGAGCAGTGGTCATGACGGAAAACCTAACGGTCGGGCCCCCGCGCGGGCCAACCGGTCTCAGGTGCCGGTCGTGCCGTCCGTGCCTTCCGACAAGCCCGGGGAGCGGCTCTTC
Organism: Streptomyces sp. SKN60; assembly: GCF_026236535.1. Taxonomy (GTDB): domain Bacteria; phylum Actinomycetota; class Actinomycetes; order Streptomycetales; family Streptomycetaceae; genus Streptomyces. Next base: position 103,539 of record NZ_JAHTMW010000012.1, read on the forward strand.
GGGCCTTCGTTCAGGATCCCGGGTTCAGGATCCGGGGTTCAGGATCCGGGCCAGCATCTCGCGCGCGTACCCCTCGTCGTACGGGGCGCCGGTCAGCAGCACCTGGAGGGAGATGCCGTCCATGAGCGCGACGAGCGCCCGCGCGGTGACGGGTCCGGTGCGCGGGGCGAGGGCGGTGACGACCTCGTCGGACCACTCGGCGGCGACGGGGCGCAGGGCGGGGCGGCGCAGGGCGGCGAGGTAGAGCTCGTACTCCAGCTCCACGCCGGTGCGTTCGGCGGCCAGCCACTCCCCCATGAGCGCGGCGAGACCGGCGGCCAGGTCGGGCGCGGCGATCTCGGGGCCCTGCCGGAGCCGCGCCCCGAAGGTGCCGTTGACCCGGCGCAGGGCGGCGACGAGGAGTTCGTCGAGGGAGCCGAAGTGGTACGTGGTGGAGCCGAGCGGCACGTCGGCCTCGGCGGCCACCGTGCGATGGCTGAGGCCCGCGATCCCGGCGCGGCCGACGACCCGCAGGGCGGCGTCGACGATCCGGTCCCGCCGTTCGGGGTCGTGGCGCCGGGGGCGTGCCATCAGTGGGCTCCGCCGAGGTTGAGCACGGCGACCCCGGCGATGATGAGGACGAGGCCGGTGATCTTGGCGAGGTTCATGGACTCGCCGAGGAAGAGGGCGCCGATGGCGGCGACGGCGGCGGTGCCGATGCCGGACCAGATGGCGTAGGCGGTGCCGATCTCCAGGGTCTTGAGGGCGCGGGCGAGCAGCGCGAAGGCGAGGAGGTAGCCGGCGCCGGTGATCAGGGAGGGGCCGAGCCTGGTGAAGCCCTCGCTGTACTTCATGGAGGTGGTGGCGGCGATCTCGGCCGCTATGGCCCCCGCGAGCAGTCCGTATCCCATGTGTACGAGTGTACGCATCGCTGTGTACGCCCGTACACAGCCGCTGCCTATACGGTGTGCGCATGACATACCCCTCGGGGCCGTACGGATACGGCTACCCACCCCCGCCTCCGCCGCCGAAGCCGGGCGTCATACCCCTGGCGCCGCTCGGCTTCAGCGAGATCCTCACCGGCGCCTTCAGCACCTACGGCCGCTACTGGAAGCCGCTGGTCGGCGTGGCCCTGATCGCCTACACGGGCTTCGCCGCGGTGGTGGGCGGGGCGCTCCTGGCCGCCTGGGCCGTCGCCGGTGACACGCTGACCCGGATCTTCGACACACCCTCCGGTCAGACGCCCGACGTCTCGGACCCGGCGCCGCTGTTCGTCGCCTTCGGCATCGTCTGGCTGGCCGCCGTGATCGTGGCGGTGGTCGCCAACGGGCTGGTCTCCGCCGCCGCCCCGGCCGTGCTCCAGGAGGCCGTCCTCGGCCGCCCGATCGGCTTCGGCGAGGTCTGGCGGCGCGCCTGCTCGCGGCTCGGCGCCGTGATCGGCTCGGTCTTCCTCACCTTCCTGGCCGTCATGGTGCCGATGCTGCTCGCCCTGGTCGGCTTCGGCCTCCTGATGGCGGCGATCTTCTCGGCCATCGCGGCCAGTGAGAACAGCACCCTCGACAACGGGCAGGGGCTCGCCATCGTCGGCGGTCTCGTCCTCCTGGGCATGCTGGCGACCGTGCCGTTCGCCCTGTGGCTGCAGATCAAGTTCAGCCTGGCCCCGGCGGTCGCCGTCATCGAGCAGCAGGGCGCCATGGCCTCGCTGCGCCGCTCCTCCGCCCTGGTCAAGGGCTCCTGGTGGCGCACCTTCGGCTTTCTGCTCGCCGCCGGCCTGATCGCCGGCATGGTCAGCTTCGCCGTCCAGCAGGTGATCCAGGCCGTGGCCGGTGTCCCGATGCTGGCCCTCGCGCCGGGCGACGACATCACCCCGGGCGAGGCGCTGTCCGCCTTCGGCGGCGTGCTGCTGATCCTCTCGATCGCGGGAGTGATCACCCAGGCGCTCATCGCCCCCTTCCAGCCGCTGGTCATGGGCCTGGTCTACGTCGACCAGCGGATCCGCAGGGAGAACCTGGCCCCGCTCCTGGCCCAGCAGACCGGCTGAGCAGACCGGCTGAGCAGGCCGGCTGAGCAGCGGGCGTCCGAGCAGCACGAAGGGCCGCACCCCGGCACGGGGGTGCGGCCCTTCGCGTACGCCTGCGGCGTCGGAGATCAGACGTTGAAGCCGAGCGCCCGCAGCTGCTCGCGGCCGTCGTCGGTGATCTTGTCCGGGCCCCACGGCGGCATCCAGACCCAGTTGATCTTCAGCTCGTTGACGATGCCGTCGGTGGCGGCCTTCGCCTGGTCCTCGATCACGTCGGTCAGCGGACAGGCCGCCGACGTCAGGGTCATGTCCAGCGTCGCGACATTGGAGTCGTCGATGTGGATGCCGTAGATCAGGCCGAGGTTGACGACGTCGATGCCCAGCTCGGGGTCGACGACGTCGTACAGCGCCTCGCGGATCTCCTCTTCGGAGGCCGGCTTGATCGTGGCCTCGGCGGTCTCGGTCTCGGTCGCGTTCTCGGTCATGCCGACTTCCTCTCCGCGTCGGAGCCCAGCGCCTGGGCCGTCGCGTCCTTCCACGCCATCCAGCTGAGCAGCGCGCACTTCACCCGGGCCGGGTACTTGGAGACACCGGCGAACGCGACCGCGTCCTCCAGGATCTCCTCCATCGCGTCGTCCGGCTCGATCTGGCCCTTGGACTGCATCAGCTCCAGGAAGGTGCCCTGGATCTTCTGCGCCTCGGCCAGCTCCTTGCCGACGAGCAGCTCGTTGAGGACGGAGGCGGAGGCCTGGCTGATGGAGCAGCCCTGGCCCTCGTACGAGACGTCCTCGATGCGCTCACCGGCGTACTTCACGCGGAGCGTGATCTCGTCGCCGCACGTCGGGTTGACGTGGTGCACCTCGGCGTCGCCGTCCCGCAAGCCCCGGCCGTGCGGGTGCTTGTAGTGGTCCAGGATGACGTCCTGGTACATCGAATCCAGCTTCACAGGTCAGCCCTATCCGAAGAAGTTACGGACGTGCTCCAGGCCCGCGACCAGGGCGTCGACCTCGGCCGGAGTGGAGTACAGATAGAACGACGCTCGCGTGGTCGCGGGAATTCCGTACCGCAGGCAGACCGGCCGCGCGCAGTGGTGACCGACCCGGACCGCGATGCCCTCCTCGTCGAGGACCTGACCCACGTCGTGCGGGTGGATGTCGCCGAGCGTGAAGGAGATCGCCGCGCCGCGGTCCTCGGCCGTGGTCGGGCCGATGATCCGCAGGTCCGGCACCTCCTGGAGGCGGCGGACGGCGTACTCGGTGATCGCGTGCTCGTGACGCGCGATGTTCTCCATGCCGATCGCCGACAGGTAGTCCACGGCCGCGCCGAGGCCGACGGCCTGGGCGATCGGGGGCGTACCCGCCTCGAACTTGTGCGGGGCCGGCGCGTAGGTGGAGGAGTGCATCGAGACGGTCTCGATCATCTCGCCGCCACCGAGGAACGGCGGCAGGTCCTCCAGGAGCTCCTGGCGTCCCCACAGCACGCCGATGCCGGTCGGGCCGCACATCTTGTGGCCGGTGAAGGCCACGAAGTCGGCCTGCAGCGCCTGCACGTCGAGCACCATGTGCGGGGCGGCCTGGGAGGCGTCGATGCAGACCAGCGCACCGACCTCCTGGGCCCGGCGGATGATCGTCTCGACCGGGTTGAACGTGCCGAGCAGGTTCGACACCAGGGTGAAGGAGACGATCTTGGTCTTCTCGGTGATGACCTCTTCGATGTTCGAGAGGTCGAGACGCCCGTCGTCGGTGAGGCCGAACCACTTCAGCTTCGCGCCGGTGCGCTGCGCGAGCAGCTGCCACGGCACGATGTTGGAGTGGTGCTCCATCTCCGTGATGGCGATCTCGGTCTCGTGGTCCACGCGGTAGGGCTCGTCGGCCCAGCCCAGCATGTTGGCCACGAGGTTGAGCGACTCGGAGGCGTTCTTGGTGAAGATCACCTCGTCGCGGCTCGGCGCGTTGATGAAGGCGGCGACCTTGTCGCGGGCGCCCTCGTACAGCGCGGTGGCCTCCTCGGCGACCGTGTAGACGCCGCGGTGCACGTTGGCGTTGTGCCGCTCGTAGTAGGCGTTGAGCGCGTCGAGCACCTGGCGCGGCTTCTGCGAGGTCGCCGCGGAGTCCAGGTAGACGATCTTCTTGCCGTCGTGGACCGTGCGGTCCAGGAGCGGGAAGTCCTTGCGGATCGCCTCGGTGTCGAGGAGGCCGGTCAGCCCCTGATGGGCGGAAGTCACGCGGATGCGCCACCCTTCACGTACTTGTCGTAGCCCTCGTTCTCCAGCTGGTCGGCGAGCTCGGCACCGCCGGACTCGACGATGCGGCCGTTCGCGAAGACGTGCACGAAATCGGGCTTGATGTAGCGGAGGATCCGCGTGTAGTGCGTGATCAGCAGGGTGCCGACCTCGCCGGTCTCGCGGACGCGGTTGACACCCTCGGAGACGATGCGCAGGGCGTCGACGTCGAGGCCGGAGTCGGTCTCGTCGAGGATGGCGATCTTGGGCTTGAGCAGCTCGAGCTGGAGGATCTCGTGGCGCTTCTTCTCACCGCCGGAGAAGCCCTCGTTGACGTTGCGCTCGGCGAAGGCGGGGTCCATCTGGAGCTTCTCCATGGCCTCCTTGACCTCCTTCACCCACAGGCGCAGCTTGGGCGCCTCGCCGCGGACGGCGGTGGCGGAGGTGCGCAGGAAGTTGGAGACCGAGACGCCGGGGACCTCGACCGGGTACTGCATGGCCAGGAAGACGCCGGCGCGGGCGCGCTCGTCGACCGACATCTCCAGGACGTCCTCGCCGTCGAGGGTGACGGTGCCGCCGGTGATCGTGTACTTCGGGTGGCCGGCCAGCGAGTACGCCAGGGTCGACTTGCCGGAGCCGTTCGGGCCCATGACGGCGTGGGTCTCGCCCTGCTTGATGGTCAGGTCGACACCCTTGAGGATCTCGCGCGGACCGTTCTCGGCCTCGACGGAGACGTGCAGGTCGTGGATTTCAAGCGTTGCCATGGGTGACTCAGGACTCCTGGGTGACGGAGACGAGCACATCGTCCCCTTCGATCTTTACGGGGTATACGGGGACGGGGCGCGTCGCGGGAAGGCCGGACGGCTTGCCGGTGCGCAGGTCGAACGCGGAGCCGTGCAGCCAGCACTCGATCTGACAGTCCTCGACCTCGCCCTCGGAGAGGGAGACGTTCGCGTGCGAGCAGATGTCGTGGATCGCGAACACCTCGCCCTCGGTGCGGACGAGGGACACCGGCGTGCCGTCGAGTTCCACCCGCTTCGGGGTGTCCTCCTCCAGCTCGCTCAGCGCACACGCGCGGACGAAGGCCATCAGACGGAAGCCTCCAGCTCGGCCTCGATCTTGGCGATCAGGCGCTCCTCGACGTCCGGCAGACCGATCTGCTGGACCAGCTCGGCGAAGAAGCCGCGCACGACGAGGCGGCGGGCCTCCTTCTCCGGGATGCCGCGGGCCATCAGGTAGAAGAGCTGCTCGTCGTCGAAGCGGCCGGTGGCGGAGGCGTGGCCGGCGCCGGCGATCTCGCCGGTCTCGATCTCCAGGTTCGGCACGGAGTCAACCCGGGCGCCGTCGGTGAGGACGAGGTTCCGGTTGAGCTCGTAGGTGTCGGTGCCCTCGGCGGCGGCCTGGATCAGCACGTCGCCGATCCACACCGCGTGCGCGTCCTGGCCCTGCAGCGCGCCCTTGTAGGCCACGTTGGAGGTGCAGTGCGGGGTGTTGTGGTCGACCAGGAGGCGGTGCTCCTGGTGCTGGCCGGCGTCGGTGAAGTAGAGGCCGAGCAGCTCGGCCTCGCCGCCGGGCCCGGCGTACTCGACGCGCGGGTGGATGCGCACCAGGTCGCCGCCGAAGGTGACGACGACGGACTTGAAGGAGGCGTCGCGGCCGAGCAGCGCGTTGTGCTGGGCGACGTGGACGGCCTTCTCGTCCCAGTCCTGGACGGAGACCACGGTGAGCTTGGCGCCGTCGCCGAGCACGTAGTCGACGTTGGCGGCGAGCACCGCGTCGCCGGTGTGGTCGAGGACGACCAGGGCCTCGGCGAAGGCGCCGAGCTCGATCACCTGGTGGCCGAAGGCGACGCCGCCCTGGCCGTGCACGGAGATCCGGATCGGCTCGGTGAGCACGGCCTCCTTGGGCACGCTGACCACGCCGGCCTTCTCGAAGGAGCTGTACGCCTGGGCGGCGACCCGGTCGACCGGCTTGGCCTTGCCGAGGCGGGCGTCGTCGCGGCCGACGGTCTCCACGGTGACGCCCTCGGGGGCCTCGATCTCGACGCGGACGCCCTCGCCGGTCGCGACGGCGGTGCCGTCGTGCAGACCGCGCAGGCGCTCCAGCGGGGTGAAGCGCCACTCCTCCTCGCGGCCGTGCGGGACCGGGAAGTCCGCGACGTCGAAGGACGGCGGGGCGCTCATGCGCGTGGCGACGGTGGACTCGGCGGCCACCGCGATCGAGCCCGCGGTGGTGGAGCCCGCGGGGATGTTCTGAGCCTCAGCCATGGCTGTCGTGTTGCTCTCTTCCTGCGTCAAAAAGAAATCAGTGCTGCGTACGGGTGGGGCGGTGCGGGGCTTAGCCGACCGCGCCTTCCATCTGCAGCTCGATCAGCCGGTTCAGCTCCAGCGCGTACTCCATGGGCAGCTCCTTGGCGATCGGCTCGACGAAGCCGCGCACGATCATCGCCATGGCCTCCTGCTCGGTCAGGCCGCGCTGCATCAGGTAGAAGAGCTGGTCCTCGGAGACCTTGGAGACGGTCGCCTCGTGGCCCATGGTGACGTCGTCCTCGCGGACGTCCACGTACGGGTACGTGTCCGAGCGGGAGATCGTGTCGACGAGCAGCGCGTCGCACAGCACGTTGGACTTGGCGCCGGGGGCGCCCTCGCCGATCTCGATCAGACCGCGGTAGGAGGTGCGGCCGCCGCCGCGGGCCACCGACTTCGAGACGATGCTCGACGAGGTGTTCGGGGCCATGTGGACCATCTTGGCGCCGGCGTCCTGGTGCTGGCCCTCGCCCGCGAAGGCGATGGACAGGGTCTCGCCCTTGGCGTGCTCGCCCATCAGGTAGACGGCCGGGTACTTCATGGTGACCTTGGAGCCGATGTTGCCGTCGACCCACTCCATGGTGGCGCCCTCGTAGGCGACGGCGCGCTTGGTCACCAGGTTGTAGACGTTGTTCGACCAGTTCTGGATGGTCGTGTAGCGGCAGCGGCCGCCCTTCTTGACGATGATCTCGACCACGGCGCTGTGCAGCGAGTCCGAGGAGTAGATCGGGGCGGTGCAGCCCTCGACGTAGTGGACGTAGGCGTCCTCGTCGACGATGATCAGCGTCCGCTCGAACTGGCCCATGTTCTCCGTGTTGATGCGGAAGTAGGCCTGGAGCGGGATCTCGACGTGCACGCCCTTCGGCACGTAGATGAACGAGCCGCCGGACCACACGGCGGTGTTCAGGGAGGCGAACTTGTTGTCGCCGACCGGGATGACGGTGCCGAAGTACTCCTTGAAGAGCTCCTCGTGCTCCTTCAGGGCCGTGTCGGTGTCGACGAAGATGACGCCCTGCTCCTCCAGGTCCTCGCGGATCTGGTGGTAGACGACCTCGGACTCGTACTGGGCGGCGACACCGGCGACGAGGCGCTGCTTCTCCGCCTCCGGGATGCCGAGCTTGTCGTACGTGTTCTTGATGTCCTCCGGCAGGTCCTCCCAGGACTCGGCCTGCTTCTCGGTGGACCGCACGAAGTACTTGATGTTGTCGAAGTCGATGCCCGACAGGTCGGAGCCCCAGGTCGGCATGGGCTTCTTGTCGAACAGCCGCAGACCCTTCAGCCGCAGCTTCAGCATCCACTCGGGCTCGTTCTTCTTCGCCGAGATGTCGCGGACGACGTCCTCGGAGAGACCGCGCTTGGCGGAGGAGCCGGCCGCGTCCGAGTCGGCCCAGCCGTACTCGTACCGACCCAGGCCCTCGAGCTCGGGGTGGCTGATCTCGGTGGTCATGCGGGGTTCCTCCCGGCCGTGCTTGCGGATGATGCGGTGGATTCGGTGGTCTGTGGGGTGCCGTGCGCGATGTGCGGGATGAACGTCGTGCAGACGCCGTCACCATGCGCGATGGTGGCCAGGCGCTGGACGTGGGTCCCGAGGAGGCGGGAGAAGATCTCCGTCTCCGCCTCGCACAGCTGGGGGTACTGCTCGGCGACGTGGGCGACCGGGCAGTGGTGCTGGCAGAGCTGCTCGCCGACCGGCGCGTTGCGCGCGGTGGCAGCGTACCCGTCGGCCGTCAGCGCCTTGGCCAGGGCCTCGGTGCGCTCCCGGGGGTCGGCGGACTCCACGGCCGCGCGGTACGGCTCGGCCTGGGCCTCGATCCGGTCGCGGGCGAAGGCGGCGACGGCCGCCTCCCCGCCGGCGTTCCGCTCGATCCAGCGCAGCGCCTCGACGGCGAGCTTGTCGTACGACTGGTCGAAGGCGTCCCGGCCGCAGTCGGTGAGCGCGAAGACCTTCGCGGGCCGGCCGCGGGTGCGGGCCCCGTAGACCCGCTTCTCGCGCGCCTCCACGACGTTGTCGCCGACCAGCGAGTCGAGGTGGCGGCGGACGGCGGCCTGGGTGAGGCCGAGCCGCTCGGCGAGGTCGGCGACGGTCGAGGGACCGTGGTCCAGGATGGAGCGCGCGACCCGGTTGCGCGTGGAACGCTCACCGGTCGCGAGTTCCTCCGCAGGAGCCTCACCGACGTTTTTCACAACGCCATTGTTGCGTAATTAATCGGGGACTGACAAGCGAGGTCCGGGCGGGCGGCGGTGCCGTGCGTCACGCAGGTAAGGCTTACCTGACCTGCGGAAACGATCATTCATGGGACGAATCACGACCGTCCTGACCAGCGGTTTCCAGCCCCGCCGACACCGCGAGGCGGACGAACAGCTCCGCGTTCCGGACGGCCGCGCCGCCCACGTCGTTGTTGAAGAAGACGAAGACATCGGCCCGGTCCCCCGGCCAGCCGTCCGCGATCCGCTCCGTCCAGCTCACCAGCGCCTTCCTGCCGTACGAGGGGAAGGGCCGCGCCCGGCCCTCGTGCAGCCGCAGATAGCCCCAGTCCGCCGTCCGCCACAGCGGTGCCACCGGCCGCGAGCCCCGGTCCGCCCAGCACAGCGCGGCACCCCGCCCGGCAAGCACGTCCGCCACCTCGTCCGTCCACCACGACGGGTGCCGCGGCTCCACCGCCACCCGCGTCCCCGCCGGGAAACGGGCGAGCGCCGCGTCGAGCAGCCCCGGATCGGCCCGCAGATTCGGCGGCAGCTGGAGCAGTACGGGCCCGAGCCGGCCGCCCAGCGCCTGCGCGCGGTCCATCAGCCGCGCCACCGGCTCCGCCGGCGCCTTCAGCCGCTTGATGTGCGTCAGATAGCGGCTCGCCTTGACCGCCATCACGAAGCCCTCGGGCGTCCGCTCCCGCCAGTCGGCGAAGGTCGCCCGCTCGGGCAGTCGGTAGAAGGCGGCGTTGTTCTCCACGGCCGCGAAGCTGCGGGCGTACTCCTCCAGCCAGCGCCGCTGCGGCACGCCCTCCGGGTAGAGCACGCCCCGCCAGTCCCGGTACTGCCACCCCGAGGTGCCGACGAAGACCGTCACACCCGGCCCGTACCCCGCCCGGTCCCGGCCCACCGGCGAGTCCTTAGACTTCCCGGCATGCGAAACGAGTCCGTCGAGTCCGCCGTCCGGGTCCGGGGCCTGGTCAAGCGGTACGGGACGAAGACCGCCGTCGACGGCCTCGACCTGGACGTCCGGGCCGGCACCGTCACCGCCGTCCTCGGCCCCAACGGCGCCGGCAAGACCACCACCATCGAGAGCTGCGAGGGCTACCGCCGGCCGGACGCCGGCACCGTGCGCGTCCTCGGCCTCGACCCGGTCGCCGACGCCGCCGCCCTGCGCCCCCGGATCGGCGTGATGCTCCAGTCCGGCGGCGTCTACTCCGGCGCCCGCGCCGACGAGATGCTCCGCCACATGGCCAAGCTGCACGCCCACCCGCTCGACGTCGACGCGCTCATCGAGCGCCTCGGCCTCGGCTCCTGCGGCCGCACCAGCTACCGGCGGCTCTCCGGCGGCCAGCAGCAGCGGCTCTCCCTCGCCATGGCCGTCGTCGGGCGCCCCGAGCTCGTCTTCCTCGACGAGCCCACCGCCGGCCTCGACCCGCAGGCCCGCCGCGCCACCTGGGACCTGGTCCGCGAACTGCGCGCCGACGGCGTGAGCGTCGTGCTCACCACCCACTTCATGAACGAGGCCGAGGAACTCGCCGACGACGTCGCCATCGTCGACGCCGGCCGCGTCGTCGCCCAGGGCAGCCCCGAGGAGCTGTGCCGCGGCGGCGCCGAGAACACCCTCCGCTTCGCCGGCCGCCCCGGCCTCGACCTCGGCTCGCTGCTCAAGGCGCTGCCGGACGGCTCGGCCGCCGCGGAACCCCTCCCCGGCACGTACCGGATCACCGGCACCGTCGACCCGCAGCTGCTCGCCACCGTCACCACCTGGTGCGCCCAGCACGGCGTGATGCCCGACCGCATCTCGGTCGAGCGCCACACCCTCGAAGACGTCTTCTTGGAACTGACCGGCAAGGAGCTGCGCGGATGAGCACCGTCACAGGTACGGGCACGGGTACGGGTACGTACGCGCCGAAGCCCGGGGCCGCGCCCGTCGGGCGCATGATCGCCGCGCAGACCGCCCTGGAGACCAGGATGCTGCTGCGCAACGGCGAGCAGCTGCTCCTGACCGTGATCATCCCGTCGCTGCTCCTGGTGCTGTTCTCGACGGTGGACATCGTCGACACCGGCGCCGGCAAGGCCGTCGACTTCCTCGCCCCCGGCGTCCTCGCGCTCGCCGTGATGTCCACCGCCTTCACCGGACAGGCCATCGCGACCGGCTTCGAGCGGCGTTACGGGGTGCTCAAGCGGCTTGGCGCCTCACCGCTGCCGCGGTGGGCCCTGATGACCGCCAAGACGCTGTCCGTCCTGGTCACCGAGGTGCTCCAGGTGGTGCTCCTGACCGTGATCGCGCTCGCGCTCGGCTGGTCGCCGCAAGGCAACCCACTCTGGGTGCTCGTGCTGCTCGTCCTGGGCACCGCCGCCTTCTCCGGGCTCGGGCTGCTGATGGCCGGCACCCTGAAGGCGGAGGCCACGCTTGCCGCAGCCAACCTGGTCTTCCTGCTGCTGCTGGTCGGCGGCGGGGTGATGGTGCCCCTGGAGAAGTTCGGCGCGGCCGGCGACGTGCTCGCGCTCCTGCCGATCTCGGCGCTCTCCGACGGGCTGCGCGACGTCCTGCAGCACGGCACCGGAATGCCCTGGGGCGACGCGCTGATCCTGGCCGTGTGGGCGGTCCTCGGGCTCGGCGCGGCGGCGAAGTTCTTCCGCTGGGAGTAGCCGCGCGGTGACGTTTCGGGGTGACTCGCCCCGTAACCACCCCCTCGTGAAAGCGTGCACAAGCCCCGTCCTACGATGGGGCCCGTGCAGACCCCCCTCGCCTTCATCGCCCAGCGCTGGACCCCGTCCCCCCGGACGCTCCGGCGCGCCGCGCTCTCCGCCGTCGTGATGAGCGTGATCATCATCGTCACCGGCGGCGCGGTCCGGCTGACCGGCTCCGGCCTCGGCTGCGACACCTGGCCGAAGTGCACCGACGACAGCCTGATCGTCACCGCCGAGCAGGGCTTCCACGGCTTCGTGGAGTTCGGCAACCGCATGCTGACCTACGTCCTGTCGGCGGCCGTCGGCTGGGCGATCGTCGCCGCCCGGTCCGCCAAGCCCCGCCGCCGCCCGCTGACCCGGCTCGGCTGGGCCCAGTTCTGGATCGTGATGAGCAACGCCGTCATCGGCGGCATCACCGTCTGGATGGGCCTCAACCCGTGGACGGTGGCCGGCCACTTCCTGGCCGCGAACTCGCTCCTGACCGTCGCCGTGATCACCTGGCACCGGGCCGGCGAGGGCGACACCACCCCGAAGCCGCGGGTGCCGCGCCCGGTGCGCAAGCTGTCCTGGGCGATCGTCGCGGTCTCCGCGGTGCTCATCGCGCTCGGTACGACGGTGACCGGCGCCGGCAAGCACGCCGGCGACAGCAGCGACGTGCCGCGCATGCCGTGGGACTGGACCGACGCCGCCCACGTCCACGCGATCGGCGCCTGGGCACTGTGCGCGCTCGCCGTGGCGATGTGGCTGGTGCTCCGCGTGGTCGACGCCCCGGACGACACCCGCGCCCGCGCCCGCGACCTGCTGATCGTGCTGCTCGCGCAGGGTGCGATCGGCTACGTCCAGTACTTCACCGGGGTCCCCGAGGTCCTGGTCGCCGCCCACATGCTCGGCTCCTCCCTGATGTGGATCGCGGTGCTGCGGCTCGCCCTGAGCCTGCGCGAGCGCCCCGTGACGCCGGCGGAGATCCCGGCCCAGGCCGACGCCGTACCCGCCAACGCCTGAGCCGGACCGTCACACCAGGCGCCGTCACGCCAGGCGGTACACCCGCCTGGCGTTGCCCTCCGCGATCATCCGTGCCACCCGCTGCGCGTCGGTACGGGACCAGGCGCCGTCGCCGACCCACTCGCCGAGCACCCGGCTGAGCGCCCCGCGGAACACCCCGGCGGCCACCACGTGCAGCTCGGGCAGGGCGCGGGCGCCGCTGGAGAAGAGGAGCTTGCCGAACGGGGCCAGCTCCAGGAACTCGGCGAGCACGGCCGCGGCCCGCGCGCCGGTGCGGGCGACGACCGGGCCGAGGTCGGCGTGCACGTGCGGGAAGTGGGCGGCGAGGCGGGCCGCCTGACGGTGGTGCGGGTAGCAGTGCAGCAGCACCAGGTCGGTGCCGAGGCCGCCGGTGGCGGCGGCGAAGCCGGCCAGGCTGCCCGGGTCCCGGTCCCCCACCTGCAGTTGCAGCGGCCGCCCCGCACCCACGGCCACCCACAGCAGATGGCGCAGCAGCACCGGGTCGTCCACCGGCCCGCCGGCCGGGCGCCGGGCCAGCCAACGGCCGGCCGCGCCGCGCACCTCGCCCGGTCCGGGCGGCTCGGGGACGGCGGCGAGCCCGCCCCGTACCCCTGCCGCCGAGGAGAAGGCGACGGCGCCCGCGGTCGCCCCGTGGACGGCGTCGGCGAGGTTGGCCAGGAAGGCGTCGACGGTGCCGGAGGTGTCGGCGACCTGCTGGGCGAGCGGTTCGAGCCGGACGATCTCGTGGGCGGTGGCGTCGCCGGCGGCGGCCAGTTCGGCGGGTCCGGTGAGGTCGCCGGGCGGCCCGGTGTCGACCAGGTAGGTGGTGATCCCGGAGGCCCGGAGCAGGCGCCGGCCGGTCTCCAGGACGCCGAGTTCGCGGCGCCGGGCGAGATAGCGGGCCGGCGGGCAGTGCGGTTCGAGGCCGAGCAGCGGCGGGCACCAGCGGCGTACGGCGAAGCCGGTCTGGGTGTCGAAGAAGGTGGTGCCCGCGGCGGGCGGGGCGCCGGCCGGCGCGAGATGGCTCTCGAAGGTGCCGAGGCCGAGCTCCGTACGGAGCACCCCGTGGCAGTACTGGTCGACCAGGCGCGGTGTGTCGATCATTCGGGGGGCTCCCACGTGTGGACGGGCTTGCACCCCTCCTAACGGGTGAGCCCCGCGCGAGGTTGTCGCTTCAGCCGGTTGTCGCCTCAGCTGTTGGACGGGCCGCCGACCTGGATGCCGGCCATGCGGGTCCACTCGTACGGGCCGGTGACGACCTTGGCGGCGAACTCGCCGTCGAACTCCTCGTGGAGGGTCAGACCGGCCTGCTCGGCGGCCTGCTCGGCGATCGCGTAGCTGGGCGCGACCAGGTCGCCCCAGCCGCCGTCCTCGCCGACGAGGACGATCCGGGTGCCCGCCTGCCCGATGTGGGCGAGCTTGCCCTCGGCCCCGCCGTGCTGACCGGCGAACGCCTTGATCTCCTTGGCCAGCTTGGCCGCCTTGCGCGCCGCACCCCTGGGCTCCGTCTGCTGCGGCTCCGCCTGCTTCGTGTCTGCCATGCCAAAGATGCTACTCGGGGGTAGATCACGTGGCGACGGCCGGGGCACGTGGCGTGGGCCACGCGCCCCGGCCGTCGACCGGGCGTGTACGAGTCAGGAAGGGACTAGCGCAGGAAGGGGTCCACCGCGACCGCCACGAAGAGCAGCGAGACATAGGTGATGGACCAGTGGAACAGGCGCATCTCCTTGAGCTTCGCGCCCGTGACCTCCGCCTTGGCGCGGTTCAGGAGGGCGTGCGCCTCCCACAGCCACCAGCCGCCGGTGGCGAGCGCCACGGCCGTGTAGAACCAGCCGGTGTAGCCCAGCGGGGTGAGCAGCAGGGAGACCGCCACCATGACCCAGCTGTAGATCACGATCTGCTTGGCGACGACCTTGTTGGAGGCGAGCACCGGGAGCATCGGAACGCCGGCGCGCGCGTAGTCGTCCTTCACCTTCATCGACAGCGGCCAGTAGTGCGGCGGCGTCCAGAAGAAGATGACGAGGAAGAGGATGATCGCGGCCCACGACATCGAGTTCGTGACGGCCGACCAGCCGATGAGCACCGGCAGACAGCCGGCGATGCCGCCCCAGACGATGTTCTGCGCGGTGCGCCGCTTGAGGATCATCGTGTAGACGACGACGTAGAAGAGGAGCGCGCCGAGCGAGAGGGCGGCGGACAGCCAGTTGACGAGCAGGCCGAACCAGAGGGTGGAGATCACCGCGAGGCTCAGACCGAAGACCAGGCCCTCGCGCGGGGTGAGCACCCCGGTGACCAGCGGGCGCTGGGAGGTGCGGTCCATCAGGGCGTCGATGTCGCGGTCGATGTACATGTTCAGCGCGTTGGCGCCGCCCGCGGAGAGGTAGCCGCCGAAGCAGGTGGCGAGCACCAGCCACAGGTCGGGCACGCCCTGTTCGGCGAGGAACATCACCGGCACGGTGGTGATGAGCAGCAGTTCGATGATCCGCGGCTTGGTCAGCGCCACGTATGCCTTGACGCGGGCCCCGAACGGCCGATGGCCCCCCGGGCTGGGAGTCAAGACGACCCCTGCGGGTCGGGACTCGACGGCCGTCACGCACACCCCTGACAGAGAATTCCCAGCAAGCTCCCCGGATGAAGACGGGGTGAAGACTTGCGCGTACCACGCCACTGTAGACGTTGCCCATGGGCCGATCTTCGCGGGGGTGGGGTCGTGTTGGCGGGGGTCACCCGAGGGTGCGTCCCAGTGGGTGGACACGCCGTGCGGAGCGGCCGCCGGAGCGGCTCGGGAGGCGAAGTGCCACGGGCGGCGGCAGTCTTGCCGTAAGCGCTCATTTGAGGGGCGTGAGCCCGAAAAGAGGGGCGTTTTTCGGGGGTAGGCTCGACAACGCCGGGGACACCCTCAGTCACCGGCTACAGACATGTGGAGAGGAGCCCTGACCCAGGGTGAGCACTAAGCCGACCACCACAGACCTCGAATGGACCGAACGGGACCAGCGGGCCGTGGACACCGCCCGCATCCTGGCCGCCGACGCCGTACAGAAGGTCGGCAACGGCCATCCCGGCACGGCCATGAGCCTGGCGCCCGCCGCGTACACCCTCTTCCAGAAGGTGATGCGCCACGACCCCGCCGATCCGGAGTGGGTGGGCCGTGACCGCTTCGTCCTCTCCGCCGGGCACTCGTCCCTGACCCTGTACACGCAGCTGTACCTGGGCGGCTTCGGCCTCGAACTGGACGACCTGAAGTCGTTCCGCACCTGGGGCTCGAAGACCCCGGGCCACCCCGAGTACGGGCACACGGCCGGTGTCGAGACCACCACCGGTCCGCTCGGCCAGGGCGTCGCGAACGCGGTGGGCATGGCGATGGCCGCCCGCTACGAGCGCGGTCTGTTCGACCCGGAGGCCCCGCAGGGCACCTCCCCCTTCGACCACCGGGTGTACGTGATCGCCGGCGACGGCTGCCTGCAGGAGGGCATCTCCGCGGAGGCGTCCTCGCTCGCGGGTCACCAGAAGCTCGGCAACCTGATCCTGCTGTGGGACGACAACCACATCTCGATCGAGGGCGACACCGAGACCGCCGTGTCCGAGGACACGATGAAGCGGTACGAGGCGTACGGCTGGCACGTGCAGCGCGTCGAGCCCAAGGCCGACGGCGACCTGGACCCGGCCGCCCTCTACGCGGCGATCAAGGCCGCCGAGGCCGAGACCGAGCGTCCGTCGTTCATCGCGATGCGCTCGATCATCGCCTGGCCGGCCCCGTCGGCGCAGAACACCGAGGCCGCGCACGGCTCGGCGCTCGGCGACGAGGAGGTCGCGGCCACCAAGCGCGTCCTGGGCTTCGACCCGGAGCAGACCTTCGAGGTCTCCGACGAGGTCATCGCGCACACCCGCGCGCTCGGCGACCGCGGCCGCGAGGCCCGCGCCGCGTGGGAGAAGCAGCTCTCCGAGTGGCGCACCGCCAACCCGGAGCGGGCGGCCGAGTTCGACCGCATCGAGGCCAACGAGCTGCCCGCCGGCTGGGAGAAGGCCATCCCGGTCTTCGAGCCCGGCAAGGGCGTCGCGACGCGTGCGGCGTCCGGCAAGGTGCTGCAGGCGCTCGGCGCGGTGATCCCGGAGCTGTGGGGCGGCTCGGCCGACCTGGCCGGCTCCAACAACACCACGATCGACAAGTCGTCCTCCTTCCTCCCGGAGGGCAACCCGCTGCCCGAGGCGGACCCGTACGGCCGGACCATCCACTTCGGCATCCGCGAGCACGCGATGGCCGCGGAGATGAACGGCATCGCGCTGCACGGCAACACCCGCATCTACGGCGGCACCTTCCTGGTGTTCTCCGACTACATGCGCAACGCGGTGCGCCTGTCCGCGCTGATGCACCTGCCGGTGACGTACGTGTGGACGCACGACTCGATCGGTCTCGGCGAGGACGGCCCGACCCACCAGCCGGTGGAGCACCTGGCCTCGCTGCGCGCCATCCCGGGCCTGAACCTGGTCCGCCCGGCCGACGCCAACGAGACCGCGATCGCCTGGCGCGAGATCATGCGCCGCCACACCAAGGTGTACGGCAAGGGTGCCCCGCACGGTCTGGCGCTGACCCGTCAGGGCGTGCCGACCTACGCGCCGAACGAGGACGCGGCCAAGGGCGGCTACGTGCTGTTCGAGGCCGAGGGCGGCGAGCCGCAGGTGCTGCTGATCGCGACCGGTTCCGAGGTGCACCTGGCCGTCGAGGCCCGGGAGCAGCTGCAGGCCGCGGGCGTCCCGACCCGGGTGGTCTCGATGCCGTCGGTCGAGTGGTTCGAGGAGCAGGACCAGGAGTACAAGGACGCCGTCCTGCCGCCGTCGGTGAAGGCGCGCGTCGCGGTCGAGGCCGGTATCGGTCTGACCTGGCACCGGTTCGTCGGTGACGCCGGCCGGATCGTCTCGCTGGAGCACTTCGGTGCCTCGGCGGACGCGAAGGTGCTGTTCCGCGAGTTCGGGTTCACGCCGGAGGCGGTCGTCGCCGCCGCGCGGGAATCTCTCGACGCCGCCGCGCGCTGACGCGCATACGTACGACTTATTGGAGATGCAATTCTCATGACAGACGCTCTCAAGCGCCTCTCCGACGAAGGCGTCGCGATCTGGCTCGACGACCTCTCGCGGAAGCGGATCACGTCCGGCAACCTCGCCGAGCTCATCGACCAGAGCCATGTGGTGGGTGTGACCACCAACCCGTCCATCTTCCAGAAGGCGATCTCCTCGGGTGACGGCTACGAGCAGCAGCTCGTGGACCTCGCCGCCCGCAAGGTGACGGTGGACGAGGCCATCCGCATGATCACGACGGCTGACGTGAGGGACGCCGCCGACATCCTGCGCCCGGTCTTCGACGCGACCCAGGGTCAGGACGGCCGGGTCTCGATCGAGGTCGACCCGCGCCTGGCCCACGAGACGGCGGCCACGATCGCCGAGGCCAAGCAGCTGGCCTGGCTGGTGGACCGGCCCAACACCCTCATCAAGATCCCGGCCACCAAGGCGGGTCTGCCGGCGATCACCGAGGTCATCGGCCTCGGCATCAGCGTGAACGTGACGCTGATCTTCTCGCTCGAGCGCTACCGCGCGGTCATGGACGCCTACCTGGCCGGTCTGGAGAAGGCCCGCGAGCGCGGCCTGGACCTGTCGAAGATCCACTCCGTGGCGTCCTTCTTCGTGTCCCGGGTGGACACCGAGATCGACAAGCGCCTGGACGTCCTCGGCACCGACGAGGCCAAGGGCCTCAAGGGCAAGGCGGCCGTCGCCAACGCGCGGCTGGCCTACGAGGCGTACGAGGAGGTCTTCGGCTCGGAGCGCTGGGCGGCCCTGGACAAGGCGCAGGCCAACAAGCAGCGTCCGCTGTGGGCCTCGACCGGTGTGAAGGACCCGGCGTACAAGGACACCCTGTACGTGGTGGACCTGGTCGCCCCGGGCACCGTCAACACCATGCCGGAGGCGACCCTGGAGGCCACCGCCGACCACGGCGAGGTCACCGGCGACACCATCCGCGGCACGTACGAGGAGTCCCGCAAGGTCCTCGACGCGGTGGCGGCGCTCGGCATCTCGTACGACGAGGTCGTCCAGCTCCTGGAGGACGAGGGCGTCGACAAGTTCGAGGCCTCGTGGAACGACCTGCTGAAGTCGACCGAGGCGGAGCTCTCCCGCCGTACTCCCTCGGAGGCGTAAGCACCTTGAGCGCAGTCACCGGAGCCAACCCGCTCCGTGACGCCGCAGACCGACGGCTCCCGCGCATCGCGGGGCCGTCGGGTCTGGTGATCTTCGGTGTCACGGGCGATTTGTCCCGTAAGAAGCTGATGCCTGCCGTCTACGACCTCGCGAACCGGGGTCTGCTGCCGCCGGGCTTCTCCCTCATCGGATTCGCCCGCCGCGAGTGGGAGGACGAGGACTTCGCACAGGAGGTCCACGAGGCGGTCAAGCAGCACGCCCGCACCCCGTTCCGCGAGGAGGTGTGGCAGCAGCTGATCCAGGGGATGCGCTTCGTCCAGGGCGACTTCGACAGCGACGACGCCTTCGAGCAGCTGAAGTCCACCATCGAGGAGCTGGACAAGGCGCAGGGCACGGGCGGCAACTTCGCCTTCTACCTCTCCGTGCCGCCGAAGTTCTTCCCGCTGGTCGTCCAGCAGCTCAAGAAGCACGGCCTGGCCGACCAGAAGAACGGCTCGTGGCGGCGCGCCGTCATCGAGAAGCCGTTCGGCCACGACCTGGAGTCCGCCAAGGAGCTCAACGAGGTCGTGCACGAGGTCTTCCCGCCCGAGGCGGTCTTCCGCATCGACCACTACCTCGGCAAGGAGACCGTCCAGAACATCCTGGCGCTCCGCTTCGCCAACACCCTCTTCGAGCCGATCTGGAACCGGTCGTACGTCGACCACGTGCAGATCACCATGGCCGAGGACATCGGCATCGGCGGCCGGGCCGGCTACTACGACGGCATCGGCGCGGCCCGTGACGTCATCCAGAACCACCTCCTGCAGCTGCTCGCGCTGACCGCGATGGAGGAGCCCGCCTCCTTCGACGCCGACGCGCTCGCGGCGGAGAAGACCAAGGTGCTCGGCGCGGTGAAGCTGCCCAAGGACCTGGCGAAGTCCACGGTCCGCGGCCAGTACGCGGCCGGGTGGCAGGGCGGCGAGAAGGCCGTCGGCTACCTGGAGGAGGACGGGATCGACCCGCAGTCGAAGACCGACACCTACGCGGCGATCAAGCTGGAGATCGACAACCGCCGCTGGGCGGGCGTCCCCTTCTATCTGCGCACCGGCAAGCGGCTCGGCCGCCGGGTCACCGAGATCGCGGTGGTCTTCCAGCGCGCCCCGCACTCCCCCTTCGACCAGACGGCCACGGAGGAGCTCGGGCAGAACGCCCTGGTCATCCGGGTCCAGCCGGACGAGGGCGTGACGATGCGCTTCGGCTCCAAGGTGCCGGGCACCCAGATGGAGGTCCGGGACGTGTCGATGGACTTCGCCTACGGCGAGTCCTTCACCGAGTCCAGCCCCGAGGCCTACGAGCGGCTCATCCTCGACGTCCTGCTCGGCGACTCCAACCTCTTCCCGCGGGTCGAGGAGGTCGAGCTGTCCTGGAAGATCCTCGACCCGATCGAGCGGTTCTGGGACGGGCACGGCAAGCCCGCGCAGTACCAGTCCGGGACCTGGGGTCCGGTCGAGGCGGACGAGATGCTCGCACGAGACGGCAGGAGCTGGCGCCGGCCATGAAGACCGACCTGACGGACACCACGTCCTCCAAGATCAACAAGGCGCTGGTGCTCGGGCGGCGGGCCATCGGCACCCCGGCCGTCGGCATGGTGCTCACCCTCGTCATCGTCACCGACGAGGAGAACGCCTACGACGCGCTCAAGGCGGCCAACGAGGCGTCCCGCGAGCACCCCTCGCGGACCCTCGTCGTCATCAAGCGGGTCTCGCGGGGACCGCGGGACCGCAGCAAGGCGCGGCTCGACGCCGAGGTCCGCCTCGGCGCCGACGCCAGCACCGGCGAGACGGTGGTGCTCCGGCTGTACGGCGAGGTCGTCGACCACGCCCAGTCGGTGGTGCTGCCGCTGCTGCTGCCGGACGCGCCGGTCGTCGTCTGGTGGCCGGTGAACTCGCCGGCCGACCCGGCGAACGACCCGCTGGGCGCCCTCGCCCAGCGCCGGGTCACCGACACGTACGCCGCCGAGCAGCCCATCCAGGAGCTGACCGCGCGGGCGGACGCGTACACCCCCGGCGACACCGATCTGTCGTGGACCCGGATCACCCCGTGGCGCTCGATGCTGGCCGCCGCGCTCGACCAGGTCGCCTGCCAGGTGACCTCGGCCGAGGTCGAGGGCGAGGAGTTCAACCCGAGCGTCGAACTGCTCGCCATGTGGCTGGCGGACCGGCTGCAGATCCCGGTGCGGCGCGCCAAGTCGGGCGGCCCGGGCCTCACTTCGGTGCGCCTGGAGACCAACACCGGGCCGATCGTGCTCGACCGGCCGGACGGCTCGCTCGCGACGCTCTCCATCCAGGGCCAGCCCGACCGGGCCGTGGCGCTCAAGCGCCGCGAGACCGCCGAGCTGATCGCGGAGGAGCTGCGCCGGCTCGACCCGGACGACACCTATGCCTCGGCGCTGCGCTTCGGTCTGGAGCGGCTCGACGAGGAGGCGGCGACGACCGCGCCGCAGGTGGCCCAGGTGGAGGCCGAGGAAGTGGTCGTGGTGGAGGAGGTCGCGGAGGCTCCCAAGCCGGCCGCGAGGAAGTCCCCGGCGAAGGCCACGGCCAAGAAGGCGGCGGGCAAGTGAGCGCCCCTCAGCTGGTCGTGCACCGCGACAAGGAGCTGATGGCCGAGGCCGCCGCGGCCCGGCTGATCACCAAGATCGTGGACGCCCAGGCCGCCCGCGGCTCCGCGTCGGTGGTGCTCACCGGCGGCCGCAACGGCAACGGGCTGCTGGCGGCGTTGCGTGCGGCGCCCGCCCGGGACGCGATCGACTGGTCGCGGCTCGACCTGTGGTGGGGCGACGAGCGCTACCTGCCCGAGGGCGACCCGGAGCGCAATGTCACCCAGGCCCGCGAGGCGCTGCTCGACAGCGTCCCGCTGGACCCGGCCCGGGTGCACGCGATGCCGGCCTCGGACGGTCCGTACGGCTCCGACGTGGAGGCGGCGGCCGAGGCGTACGCGGCGGAGCTCGCGGCGGCTGTCGCTCCCGGCGACCACGGCGGGGTGCCGACCTTCGACGTGCTGATGCTGGGCGTCGGCCCGGACACCCATGTCGCCTCGCTGTTCCCGGAGCTGCCGGCGGTCCGCGAGACCGAGCGGACGGTGGTGGGCGTGCACGGCGCGCCGAAGCCGCCGCCGACCCGGATCTCGCTGACCCTTCCGGCGATCCGGGCCGCGAAGGAGGTCTGGCTGCTCGCGGCCGGCGCGGACAAGGCGAAGGCCGCGGCCATCGCGCTGTCCGGCGCGGGCGAGGTGCAGGCCCCGGCGGCCGGTGCCCGCGGCCGGACGCGCACGCTGTGGCTGCTCGACGCGGCCGCGGCGGCCGAGCTGCCGCGGAGCCTGTATCCGCCGGCCTCGGCCTGATTCCCTTGCAGGGAGGCCCGGTTCACCTTTCGGTGCGCCGGGCCTCCGGCGTTTCCGGCCCGATGACGGGTTCCAGGAAGGGCGTCAGCAGGTCGGGTACGGCCTCGGCGGCGAAGGCCAGGCCCTGGCTCTCGCCCGCGTCGTACACGTCGTACGCACCCTCGCCGGCGGCCGTCGTGGCGCTCAGCGTGAGCACGCCCGCGCGGCGCTGGAACCAGGACTGCTTGACCGTCCAGCCGATCACCCCGGCGCGCTGGAGGGCGACGGTGGAGCGCCGTACGGTGCCGGAACGGGTCACCAGGAAGGCGCCGCTGACGCCGTGTCCGAGGTTGCGGTACGCGTCGAGGGCGAGCAGCACGGCGAGCGGGGTGAGGACGACGGCGACGCCGCCCGCGAGATAGAGCAGCACCGGGGTGAGCCGGGCGCCGAGGACGGCGAGGATCGCGGCCGGGCCGAGCGCGGCCCACAGCGCCCAGCGCAGCCGCCTCGTGCGGGCGGCCCGGGGGTGGGCGGCGAGCGGCGCGCTCGTGGGCGGTTCGGTCTCGCGGAGCACGCTCGCGGCGACCCGGTCGGCGACGGCGCGCGGCGCGGGCGGCAGCAGGTTCTTGAGGTCGCCGTGCTGGTCGTCGTCGTCCTGGGCGAGTCCGGTGGCGACGGCGTCGACCCGGGCGGCGCGGAACAGGCGCACGCCGAGGGGCTCGACGAGTTCCACGCCGCGCAGCCGGCGCTCCTCCAGGGAGACGGAGCGGGCGGTGAACAGGCCGCGGCGGACCCGCAGGGTGCCCCCGGGCTCGCGCTCCAGGCGGTAGTGGGACCACATCTCGATCCACAGCCCGAGCGCGCCGATCACCCCGGCGAGGGTGGCGAGCAGCACGAGGTCGACGATCATCCAGGGCAGCGAGACGTCCTCGAAGCGGTCCCCTATCCAGTGGATGACCTTGTCCTGGGCGCCGAACCAGTCGCTGACCTGCATCACGGCCCCGGCGGCCGCGCCGCCGAGCAGCGGGGCGACGAAGGAGACCGGGGCGTAGCGGATCCAGTGCGGGTCGAGCGCGGCGAGCAGGCCGTCGTGGGCGGCGTCCTCGGGGGTGCCGGCCGGGCGGGCGAGCAGGGTGCGGCGCAGCTGTTCGCCCTCGGCGCGGGTGACCAGGTCGAGTTCGAGGGTGGACTCGCCGTCGGTGTGCTCGCCGGTGCCGATGCGGACCTTGACCAGGCCGAGGACGCGTTGGAGCGGGTTGGCGGTGAGGTCGACGCTGCGGATGCGTTCGCGGGCCAGGGAGCGCCGTTTGACGACGAGCAGGCCGGTGTGGAGGTCGACGCGTTCGGCGCCGACGCGGTAGCGGGTGCGGCGCAGCCGGATCCAGTCGGCGACGGTGCCGCCGCCGATGATCAGCGCGGTCCCGGCGAGCACCCAGGCGGCGGCCTGCCAGAGCGGCCGGGAGCCGGAGGAGAGGCTGAGGAAGGCGGGCAGCGCGGCGCCGCCGGCGACGCCGCACAGGACGGCGGCCCCGGCGAGCACCGTACGGGGGGCGAGCTGCCGCCAGTCCTCGCTCATGTGGCGTCCCCGGGGGTGGCCCGGGTGATCGCGGTGAGCCGTTCGGCGAGCTCGGCGGCGAGCTCGTGGTCCAGGCCCTCGATCCGGAGCGCGCCCTTGGAGGAGGCGGTGGTGACCGTGACGGTGGCGAGCCGGAAGGCCTGTTCGAGCGGGCCGCGCACGGTGTCGACGGTCTGGATCCGGGACATGGGCGCGATCCGCCACTCCTGCCAGAGGGCGCCGGTGCGCACGTACACGGCGTCCTCGGTGACCTCCCAGCGGTGCACCCGGTACCACCAGGCGGGGAGGAACGCGGTGCAGCCGAGGCCGAGCAGCGCCACGGCGCCGGCGGCGGCGAACAGCCAGCTGCTCGCCGGTCCGATGAGGGCGCCGAGCACGGCCAGGACGCCGGCCGGTGCGGCGGTGGCGAGCAGCAGCTGGGTGCGCCACCAGCCGAGGGCCCGCCCGTCGAGGGTGTTCCTCGGCGGGCGCAGCCGTACCTCGTGCTCCGCGTTCCTCCCCCCGGTCACCGGATCAGCCCCGGTCGCGCAGTGCGCGGTAGGCGGCGACGAGTCCGGCGGTGGACGAGTCGAGCCCCTCGCCGCCCGTCCCCTTCGTCAGCACCGGCTCGATCTTCTTGGCGAGGACCTTGCCGAGTTCGACGCCCCATTGGTCGAAGGAGTCGATGTTCCACACGGCGCCCTGGACGAAGACCTTGTGCTCGTACAGGGCGACGAGCTGGCCGAGCACGGACGGGGTGAGGGCGTCGGCCAGGATGGTGGTGGTGGGGTGGTCGCCCTTGAAGGTCTTGTGCGGGACCAGTTCCTCGGGCACGCCCTCGGCGCGCACCTCCTCGGGCGTCTTGCCGAAGGCGAGGGCCTGGGTCTGGGCGAAGAAGTTCGCCATCAGCAGGTCGTGCTGGGCGACCAGGCCGGGCAGCAGGTCGGCGACCGGCTTGGCGAAGCCGATGAAGTCGGCCGGGATGACCTTGGTGCCCTGGTGGATCAGCTGGTAGTAGGCGTGCTGGCCGTTGGTGCCGGGGGTGCCCCAGACGACCGGGCCGGTCTGCCAGTCGACCGGCTGTCCGTCGCGGGTGACGGACTTGCCGTTGGACTCCATGTCGAGCTGCTGGAGGTACGCGGTGAACTTCGACAGGTAGTGCGAGTACGGCAGGACGGCGTGCGACTGGGCGTCGAAGAAGCCGCCGTACCAGATGCCGAGGAGGCCGAGCAGCAGCGGCGCGTTCTCCTCCGGCGGGGCGGTGCGGAAGTGCTCGTCGACGAGGTGGAAGCCGTCGAGCATCTCGCGGAAGGCGTCCGGGCCGATGGCGATCATCAGGGAGAGGCCGATGGCGGAGTCGTAGGAGTAGCGGCCGCCGACCCAGTCCCAGAACTCGAACATGTTCGCCGTGTCGATGCCGAAGTCCTCGACCTTCTCGGCATTGGTCGACAGGGCCACGAAGTGCTTGGCGACGGCCTCCTGACCGGCCCGCAGCTCGGTGAGCAGCCAGTTGCGGGCGGAGGTGGCGTTGGTGATCGTCTCGATGGTGGTGAAGGTCTTCGAGGCGACGATGAAGAGGGTCTCGGCGGCGTCGAGGTCACGGACGGCCTCGTGGAGGTCGGCGCCGTCGACGTTGGAGACGAAACGGAACGTCAGATCGCGCTGCGTGTAGGCGCGCAGCACCTCGTAGGCCATGGCGGGGCCGAGGTCGGAGCCGCCGATGCCGATGTTGACGATGTTCTTGATCGGCTTGCCGGTGTGGCCGGTCCACTCGCCGGCGCGCACCTTGTCCGCGAAGGCGGCCATCTTGTCGAGGACGGCGTGCACCTCGGGCACCACGTTCTCGCCGTCGACCTCGACGACCGCGCCGCGCGGGGCGCGCAGCGCGGTGTGCAGGACGGCACGGTCCTCGGTGTTGTTGATCTTCTCGCCGCGGAACATGGCGTCGCGCAGCTCGGCCACGCCGGTGGCGGCGGCCAGTTCACGCAGGAGGCTCAGGGTCTCGTCGGTGACCAGGTGCTTGGAGTAGTCCAGATAGAGGTCGCCGACCCGCAGCGTGTACGCGCTGCCGCGCTCGGGGTCGGCGGCGAACAGCTCGCGCAGCCGGGGTTCGCCCAGCTGCTCACGGTGCTTTCCGAGGGCCGCCCACTCGGGCAGCTGGTTGAGCCGGCTTCGGCCTGCGTTGTTCATCTCGGACATCGCCCATTTCTTCGTCTTGCTGCTTCGTGCCCCGCTGTCTCCAACCTAATTGATCGAGCACCGGATTCCCGTTCAGTGACCGCCGCGGTGGAGGCGCCCCGCGTACCGCGCCTCCAGGACGGCATTGCGCTCGTGTCCGCCGGGGAGGTTCGCGGAGACGTAGAGGGGCGGTTCGACGCCCTCGGCGAGCAGCAGGGCGACGGCCTCGGCGACGGTCATCTGGACGAGCAGCGACGAGGTGAGGGTGGAGATCCCGCACAGTCCGCCCGCGTCGGAGCCGGGCAGCGGAAGGACGGCGTCGCCGGCCGGGGCGCCGTTGTCGAGGACGGCGTCGGCGAGGTCGGCCAGCCGCTTGCCGCTCGCGTGCAGGGCCGGGACGGCACGGGTGTGCTCCAGGGAGGTGAGGGCGACCAGCGGGTGGCCGGCGCCGGTGACCTTGAGCGCGAGGTCGACGATCGAGTTGTTCACCCCCGAGTTGGAGATGATCACGAAGAGGTCCTGGGGGCGGGGCGTGGCCAGGGCGTAGAGCCGGTCGGCGAGGCCCGGGGAGCGTTCGAGCAGCGGGTCCTTCAGGATCGCCGGGTCCTCGCCGCCGCGCAGGACGAGGTCGGCGAGGGCGATCCGGCTGGTGGGCACGAGTCCGCCGGCCCGTCCGGCGACTTCGAGGGCGGCGGCCTGGGAGTGTCCGGTGCCGAAGGCGTGGATCACCCCGTCGGCGGCCACGCAGTCCGCGAAGAGCCGGGCGGCGGCGGCCACGGACTCCTTGTTGGCGGCGACGACCCGGTCGACGGCGGTGCGGGCGATGTCGGCGAACTGCGCGGCACCGAGGGCGGGTTGGTCCATGACGCAAGCTCCTCATGATTGATTGAACCGAGCCTGATCCGATCAGTCGGTTCAATCAACCAGCGAGCCGATGGCCCGTCAAGAGCGCGGCGCCGCAGGCCCGGCCGGATCGGCGAGCCGCGCGAGCGCCACCGCGCCCGCCAGACCGTCCGGGACCGACGACGGTACGAGGCCGAGCGCGGCCACCCGTACCGACAGCCGGTCGAGCAGCGGGCCGCCCGGACCGAGCAGGCCGCCCGTGACCACCAGGGGTTCACCGGGCCGGGGCAGCAACGCCCGTACGGTGACGGTCAGTTCGTCCGCCGCGCGGTCGAGCAGTCCGGTCGCCACCGCGTCCCCGGCCGCCGCCGCGTCGACCACCAGCGGGCTGAGCCCGGCAAGCCGCACCGGGTGCGCCGCGTAGGCCCAGCCGACCAGCCGCTCCTTGGCCAGGCCCCCGCACAGCGCCGCGACCGGGTCGGAGAGCGCGGTCGCCGGGCCTCGGCCGTCCAGGGCCCGCAGCACCGCGCGCAGCGCCTCCCGGCCGAGCCAGAAGCCGCTGCCCGCGTCCCCGAGCAGCCAGCCGTCGCCGTCCACCGCGCTCGCCAGACGGCGCCCCACCACCCGGGCGCCGGCGGCGCCGGTGCCGGCGATCAGGACGAGTCCGTCGGCCGGGGTGCCGGGACCGGCCGCGAAGGCCACCTCCGCGTCGCCGTGCACCACGATCCGCGCCGGGGCCGCGCCCACCTCGGCGAGGGCCGCCCGCAGCGCCGCCCCGGCCCGCTCCGCGCCGCCGCCGGGACCGCCGCCGGCGAAGCCCGCCACCACCGCGCCGACCGCTCCCCCGGCGCCCGGCGGCAGGGCTCCGCGCAGGGCCTCGGCCAGATGCCGTACGAGCTCCTCCGCGGGCACGCTCAGCGCGTTGCCCGGGCCGCCCGTGCCCTCGCCCAGGGCCGTGCCGGTCGCCGCGTCGGCGCACCGCGCCCTGGTCCGCGTACCGCCGGCGTCGATGCCGACGACCACCCGCTGAATGCTGGATCCGTTCATCAGGCCGCATGCTGGTTGATACATTCACGCGACCACAAGACCCCGACACCTCCGACACGCCCCTCCCCCGCCGCCGTCCGTCGAAGAAGGCCCCGCATGATCACCGCGCTGATCCGCTCCGAACTCCCCCGGATGTCCGGCTCCTTGCGCAAGGTCGGCGACTGGGTGCTCGCCGATCCGGCCCGGGTCGCCGGGGTGTCCGCCGCCGAACTCGGCCGCCGCACCGGCACCTCGCAGGCCACCGTGACCCGCTTCTGCCGGGCCCTCGGCCTCGACTCGTACCAGCGGCTGCTGCTCGAACTGGCCCGGGAACAGGGCCAGGAGGCCGGGCCGCTGGGCCCCGACATCGGCCCCGACGACCCGCTCGACCGGGTCGTGGCCGCCGTCGCCCAGGCCGACCTGGCCGCCCTGCGCGCCACCGCCGAGCGGCTCGACCCGGACGCCCTGGAGCGGGCGGCCCGGGCCCTGGCACAGGCCCGCCGGATCGACGTGTACGGGGTGGGGGCCTCCGGGTTCCTCGCCGTGGAGCTGCGGGCCCGGCTGTTCGGCATCGGCTGCGAGGCCCGCGCGTGGACCGAGGTGCACGCGGCGAAGACCTCGGCGGCGCTGCTCACCCCGGCCGACACGGTGGTCGCGCTCTCCCACTCGGGGGCGACCCGCGAGGTCCTGGCCCCGCTGGAGCTGGCCGCCGAGCGCGGCGCGGCGACGGTCGCCGTCACGGGCGACCCGCGCTCCCCGGTGGCCCGGGCGGCCGGAACGCACCTCACCTCGACGTCCGCCGAGACCGGTTTCCGGCACGGCGGATTCGGCGCCCGGCACTCGGTGCTGCTGATCCTGGACTGCCTCTACGCGCGCGTGACCCAGCTGACCTACTCGCGCGCCGCGGCCGCCCTCGCACTCACCGCGCACATCGCCGGCGACCACCGGAGATAACCGAAAGGCCGCCGCACATACGACGGAACGGGCCCTGCGCGCAGAGCCCGTTCAGCCGGTTGTCAGATCTCGCCCCGGAGCTTGGCGAGCGCCTCCGCGAGGATCGCCTCGCCGTCCGCGTCGCTGCGCCGCTCCCGTACGTACGCGAGGTGCGTCTTGTACGGCTCGGTGCGCGGCGGGTCCGGCGGGTTGTCCCGGTCCTGGCCGGCCGGGAAGCCACAGCGGGGGCAGTCCCAGGTGTCCGGGACCTGTGCGTCGCTGGCGAAGCTCGGCTGGGTCTCGTGCCCGTTCGAGCACCAGAAGGAGATCCGGAGACGCGGTGCCGACTCGCCCCGCTCGGCCTCGCCCATCGGCCCCGCGCCGACCCGGCTTCCCCGGATCGCGTTGCCACTTGCCACGGTCGTAACTCCCTGCGTGATGGTGCTCGAAGATGCCCCAGTCTACGTAAGGCCCAACGCGCGTCCAGTGATTGGAGTTACCCGTCCATCTTCATCAGCAGACCAAGTACGACAATGCACGCGAACCACAGCAGACCGACCACGACGGTGATCCGGTCCAGGTTGCGCTCGGCGACCGAGGAGCCACCGACGGACGACTGCATGCCGCCACCGAACATGTCGGAGAGGCCGCCGCCCTTCCCCTTGTGCATCAGCACGAGCAGCATCAGCAGCGCACTGAAGACGATCAGGGCGATCGAGAACCCCATAACCACGGCTGGACCAACTTCCTCGGACTTATACGGACGGGGGCCGGGCATCGTACCTGCCCGACCCCCGCAAGGGTACGACGGATCCCGTCCGCCGCTCTACATCATCACTGGTCGCGGAATCGCACGATCTTGACGAACTCGTCGGCGTCCAGCGAGGCACCGCCGACCAGGGCGCCGTCGATGTCGGCCTGGGCCATGATCTCGGCCACGTTGCCGCTCTTGACGGAGCCGCCGTACTGGATGCGGACCTTGTCGGCCAGCTCCTGCGAGTACAGCTCGGCGAGCTTGCCGCGGATCGCCCCGCAGACCTCCTGGGCGTCGTCGGCGCCGCAGACCTTGCCGGTGCCGATGGCCCACACCGGCTCGTAGGCGATCACGATCGTCTCGGCCTGCTCGGCCGGGATGTCCTTCAGGCCGCCCTCGACCTGGGCCAGGGTGTGCGCGACGGCGTTGCCGGCCTCGCGGACGTCCAGCTCCTCGCCGACGCACAGGATCGGGGTCAGGCCGTGCTGGTAGGCGGCCTTCACCTTGGCGTTGCAGAGCTCGTCGCTCTCGGCGTGGTACTGGCGGCGCTCCGAGTGGCCGACGGCCACGAAGGCGCACTTCAGCTTGGACAGCATCGCGCCGGAGATCTCACCGGTGTACGCGCCGGACTCGTGCGCCGAGAGGTCCTGGGCGCCGTACTTGATCTTCAGCTTGTCGCCGTCGACCAGGGTCTGCACGGAGCGCAGGTCGGTGAAGGGGACCAGGACGGCGACCTCGACGGCGTCGTAGTCCTTGTCGGTGAGGGCGAAGGCGAGCTTCTGGACGTGGGCGATGGCCTCGAGGTGGTTGAGGTTCATCTTCCAGTTGCCCGCCATCAGCGGGGTGCGGGTGCTCATAAAGGGGTCAGTCCTCCAGTGCGACGAGGCCGGGGAGCTTCTTGCCCTCGAGGTATTCGAGGGAGGCGCCGCCGCCGGTCGAGATGTGGCCGAATGCATTCTCGTCGAAGCCGAGCGTGCGGACGGCGGCGGCCGAGTCGCCGCCGCCGACGACGGTGAAGCCGTCCGAGTCGAGCAGCGCCTGCGCGACGGCCTTGGTGCCGTTCGCGTAGTCGGGGTGCTCGAAGACGCCCATCGGGCCGTTCCAGAAGACGGTGCCGGCGTCGGCGAGCTTCGCCGCGTAGAGCTCGCGGGTCTTCGGGCCGATGTCCAGGCCCTCCTTGTCCGCCGGGATGGCGTCCGAGGAGACGAGCTCGGGGTTGGCCGGGGCCTTGGTCTTCAGGTCCGGGAAGTCGGCGGAGACCAGCACGTCGATCGGCAGCACGAACTCGACGCCGCGCTTCTCCGCCTCCGCCAGGTAGCCGAGGCACGTGTCGATCTGGTCCTCCTGGAGCAGCGAGATGCCGACCTCGTGGCCCTTGGCCTTGAGGAAGGTGTACGCCATGCCGCCGCCGATGAGGATGCGGTCGGCCTTCTGCAGGAGGTTGTCGATGACGCCGAGCTTGTCGGAGACCTTGGCGCCGCCGAGGGCGACGACGTAGGGGCGCTGGACGTCCTCGGTGAGCTTCTTCAGGACGCCGACCTCGGTGGCGATGAGGTAGCCGGCCGCGTGCGGCAGCTTGCCGGGGAGGTCGAAGACCGAGGCGTGCTTGCGGTGCACGGCGCCGAAGCCGTCGCCGACGTAGAGGTCGGCGAGCTCGGCCAGCTGCGCGGCGAAGGCCGCGCGCTCGGCGTCGTCCTTGGACGTCTCGCCGGCGTTGAAGCGCAGGTTCTCGATGACGGCCACCCGGCCGTCGGTCAGGCCGGCGACGGTCGCCTTGGCGGACTCGCCGACCGTGTCGGTCGCGAAGGCCACGTCGGCGCCGAGCAGTTCGCCGAGCCGCGCGGCGGCCGGGGCGAGGGAGAAGGCCGGGTCCGGCGCGCCCTTGGGGCGGCCGAGGTGGGACGCGACCACGACCCGGGCGCCGGCCTCGGCGAGCGCCTTGACGGTCGGGACGACGGCGCGGATGCGCCCGTCATCGGTGATGGTGGTGCCGTCGAGGGGCACGTTGAGGTCGGCGCGGACGAACACCCGCTTGCCGGTGACGCCCTCGGCGAGCAGCTCGTCGATCGTCTTCATCTGTTTCTCTGACTCCTTGGTACACGCGGTGGAGCACACGACAGCAGGGCCCGCACAGTGCGCCATCGCACTGCCCGAGCCCTGCTTCACATCGAAAGCCCGCTCAGAAGCTTAGAGAGCTTAGAGCTGACCGCCGACGAAGACGGTGAGGTCGACGAGACGGTTGGAGTAGCCCCACTCGTTGTCGTACCAGCCGAGAACCTTGACCGAGTTGCCCTCCTGGACCATCGTCAGCGACGAGTCGAAGGTGCAGGAGGCCGGGTCGCTCACGATGTCCGAGGAGACGATCTCGTCCTCGGTGTAGAACAGGATGCCCTTGAGCTCGCCGTCCGCGGCCTTCTTGAACGCGGCGTTGACCTCGTCCTTGGTGACCTCGCGGGAGAGCTCGACGACCAGGTCGGTGACCGAGCCGGTCGGGACCGGCACGCGCATGGCCATGCCGTCGAGCTTGCCCTTGAGCTGCGGGAGGACCAGGGCGGTGGCCTTGGCGGCGCCCGTCGTGGTCGGGATGATGTTCTCCGCGGCGGCGCGGGCGCGGCGCAGGTCCTTGTGCGGGAAGTCCAGGATGCGCTGGTCGTTGGTGTACGCGTGGACCGTGGTCATCAGACCGCGGACGATGCCGAAGTTCTCGTCGAGGACCTTGGCCATCGGCGCGACACAGTTGGTCGTGCAGGAGGCGTTGGAGATGACGTCGTGGCTCGCCGGGTCGTACTTGTCCTGGTTGACGCCCATCACGATGGTGATGTCCTCGTCCTTGGCCGGGGCCGAGATGAGGACCTTCTTCGCGCCGCCCGCGAGGTGCTTGGCGGCGTCGTCGCGCTTGGTGAAGATGCCGGTGGACTCGATGACGATGTCGACGCCCAGCTCACCCCACGGGATGTCGGCCGGGTTGCGCTCGGAGAGCACCTTGATGGTGTGGCCGTCGACGGTGATGGTGTCGGCGGTGTGGGTCACCTCGGCCTTGAGGCGGCCCAGAATGGTGTCGTACTTCAGCAGGTGAGCCGTGGTCGCGGTGTCGCCCAGATCGTTGACGGCCACGACCTCGATGTCGGCACCCTGCTCAAGGAGCGCGCGGAAGTAGTTGCGACCGATACGGCCAAAGCCGTTGATGCCTACGCGGATCGTCACGAACCGATCTCCTCGTTAGGTACGCCGGGTTTCGACGCCCGGCGAGCTTCTCTTTTGGGATGTCCCCGACCGCTTACGACCCTACCTCTCCAGATGGCTCCGCGTGACATCGAGTGCGGCGGTACACGCCCGGAAAGTGCCGGAAAAAGGCCGACAGCCCTTGCCTACCAACGGGTAAGGGCTGTCGAGGGACCTTGGTCCCCACTACGCAGAGTGACGAAAATCGGTGCTCGCCTGAGCGCCCGAATCAGCGTCGGAGCGAAGTAAGCGCCCTTCTGAGCAGAGTCGCCCGTTCCGTCGCATTCGGGACATGCTCCAGGCCGAAGCCGAACAGGACGGTGTCACGGGTGGTGACCGCAGCCTGGGAGTGGAAGAGCGCCTCGGAACGGGTCCAGTCACTTCCGTTCCCGGGACTTCCGGCCGGCGGGCCCGGTACGGACCAAGCACCCATTCCGGTCTCGAAGCCCTCGGTGTCGCTCGCCGCGCCCGCCGACAGGGTCAGCTCGTCGACGAACGCGCCCATCTCGCCGGTGCCCGGGTCGGACACGTACGAGATCGCCAGCTCGACCCGCTTGCCCGCGTAGGCGCTCAGGTCGACGCGGGCCTGCCGCCAGCCGTTGGAGGGGCCGGTGAAGGCGTGCCAGGCACCGGTGGTGCCGGTGGCGGCGCAGGTGCCGTCCTGGCCCACGGTGAGGTAGTGCGCCAGGAAGGGGTGCTCCCGGACGTAGTAGCCCTCGCCGCAGTCGGCGGGCGGCTCGGCGGAGGTGCCGCCGTCGGCGTCGGGCAGGGTGGTCCAGTCGTCCTGGCCGGCGGTGTGGGCCTCCACGACCAGGTGGTCGTAGCCCGGCTCGGTGTCGTAGCTGACCTGGAAGGCCAGGTTCGGCCGGTCGGCCGCGGTCACCCCGGTGAGGTCCACGGTCCGGCTCAGCCGGCCCCAGGTGCCGTCGGTGTGGCGCAGCGCGGCGAAGCGGCTGCCCGCGTACGGCTCGAAGGGGGTCTTCAGGCCCGGGTAGTCGCCGCCGGCGGCGCTGCTCGCGAACTGCGGGAAGCGGTCGGGGGCGAGGGAGTCGGAGGTGACGGTGAAGGCGCCGGCGTTGTCGAGCGGGTTGCCGGCGGCGGCACCGAGTGCCGCCCCGCTGCCGCCGAGCCGGCCGGAGCCGGCGAAGGAGGCGGGGCCGTTCAGCGCGGCCCGGCGGTAGGCGCCGAGGTAGTACTGGGCGAAGTCGTTGGAGTCGGCACGGCCGAGCCAGACCTGCCCGCCGGACTTCTCGCCCGCGTTGATCAGCTTGCCGCCCTCGTTGAGGTAGGCGCGGACGGCGAGCACGGTGGCCCCGGAGGGCTGCTCGGCGCCGGTGTACCAGACGACGGTACGGAAGTGGCTCAGCACGCCGAGGGCGTGCGGGGCGCCCTGGGTGGCGACGTCCCACACGGCGGCCCGGCGCCCGTTCGCGGCGAGCGCCCGCACATAGGTGTCGGCGTGCTGGGCGGCCGCGGTGCCGCCCTCCTCGGCGAGGACGAGGACGTCGCCGCGGGGCCGCTCGGCCACGGTGTACGTGAACGGGGCGGACGCGGTCGTCTTCCCGGCGCGGGTGCGGGCGGTGAACCAGACCTCGACCTTGTCGCCGGTACGGGCGCCCTCGACCTCGGCGCGGTACTGGTCGAAGTAGAGGTTGTCCTCGCCGCCCCAGGTCTCGCCGCCCTTCCAGGGCTCCAGGCCCGTGCGATGGGTGCGGCCGCCGTTGATCCGGTAGTTCAGGGTCTTGCCGCGCAGGGACTTTCGGGCGGTGACCGCGACCTCCTGGGCGCCGCCGCCCGCGTACGAGGTGGCGAAGGCGTCCGGGGTGAAGTCGGGGGCCTCGATGCCGACCGGGGAGACCGGGGTGTCCGGGTGGGCGCTGGACTCGGCGACGGCGAGGGCGAACGGGATGTTCTTCTCGAACTCGCCCTGGATCAGCTTCTCGTCGTCCGGGAAGGTGAAGACGGAGGCGCAGTCGGCCGGGTCCCAGGCATCGTTCGGGTCGACCCGGGAGGCAGTGACGCAGGTCGACATCTCCGGGGTGAACATCTGCGTCCCGTTGACGTTGGCGGCGTGTCCGTCCGCCTCGCCGTTGGTGGTGTACAGCTCGGAGGAGAGCTGCGAGCGGTAACCGGGGATCGCGGGCTGCTGCGGGGTGCCGGCGAGCGCCTTGAGGGCCACGTCGTCGGGGGTGTCGGTGGCGACCTGCCAGCCCACGCCGTAGAGCAGCAGCTGGGCGGCCGAGTGGTAGTTGATGGCGTAGCGGAAGCCGATGCGCTTCTCGAAGGCGTCGAGCGCCCGGGTCTCCGGCTCGGACATGGCGCTCGGGCCGCGGAAGGTCTCGTCGGCCGGGTCGGGCGAGGAGCCCTCGTCGTCGTAGCCCCACTTGTGGCCGAAGTTGCGGTTGAGGTCGACGCCGTCGCCGGCGGCGATCCGGCCGTCGCCGTCGTTGTCCCGCAGGTTCTTGCGCCACTGGCGGTTGGCCGGGTCGGCGTGGGTGTAGTCGTAGCCGTCCGGGTTGGCGGAGAGCACGAACCACAGCTCCGTGGTGTCCACCAGCTTCGTGATCCGCGGGTCCTTGCCGTAGCCGTCCAGGTAGTGGTGCATCAGCCGCCTGGTCATCTCCGGCGTGATCCACTCGCGGGCGTGCTGGTTGGACAGGTACAGCGTGGCCGGCCTGCTGCCGTCCTTGGTCTTCGCCGCGCCCTTGCTGACCTTGAGGGCGAGGATGTCCTGGCCCTTCACGGTCTTGCCGATGGAGACCACCTTGGTGAGCCCCGGGTTGGCCCGGGCGGTGTCCACGATCTCCTGCTTGAGGCCGCCCTTCCCGCCGTACGGGCGGAAGACGCCGTCCCCGGCGGCCGCGACCCGCTGCTCGGCGCGGGCCCCGAGGGTGTGCTCGGCGATCTCGACGCCCTGCCGGCGCAGCTGCCCGGCCTGTGCGTCGGTGAGGTAGAGCTCGACCGTGGCGGAGCCCTTGGCGGGCACCTGCTCGGTCAACTCGTGGGCGTCGGTGCCCGCGTCGAGGAGCAGCGGCAGCTGCTCCTTCGTCACCTTGGCCCGCCAGACGGAGACGTGTTCGAAGTCCCCGTCCTGACGGGTGGGTTGCGCGCCCGCGACGGGTGCCGCCGCCAGGCCCGCGATGACCAGTGATGCAGTGGCGAGGATCGCTCCCGCTCTGCGTCTCATCTGCCCCCCTTGCTGTCGTCTGTCACGAAGGTGAACAGACGCCAGGCTCGTGGGGGCTCATACCCCTGTCAAGGGTGCCTCCGGCGCGTCGGCCGAAGCCCGCCGAACGGAACTGCCGGTGCCTCAGAAAGGCACCGGCAGCGCGGAGTTGGAGCTTCCGGGAGATCCGGGATCCCCGGCAGGCCGGCTCAGCCGACCAGGCTGTCGTCCAGCTCCTCCGTCAGATTGGACTCGGTCCCGGGGATGCCCAGGTCCTGGGCCCGCTTGTCGGCCATGGCGAGCAGCCGGCGGATCCGGCCGGCCACCGCGTCCTTGGTGAGCGGCGGGTCGGCGAGCGCGCCCAGCTCCTCCAGGGAGGCCTGCTTGTGCTCCATGCGCAGCCGGCCGGCCGCCGCGAGGTGCTCGGGCACCTCCTCGCCGAGGATCTCCAGGGCCCGCTGCACCCGGGCGCCCGCGGCGACCGCGGCGCGCGCCGAGCGGCGCAGGTTGGCGTCGTCGAAGTTGGCGAGCCGGTTGGCGGTGGCGCGGACCTCGCGCCGCATCCGGCGCTCCTCCCAGGCGAGCACCGACTCGTGCGCGCCGAGCCGGGTGAGCAGCGCGCCGATGGCGTCGCCGTCGCGGACCACGACCCGGTCCACGCCCCGTACCTCACGGGCCTTGGCCGCGATGGAGAGCCGGCGGGCGGCGCCGACCAGGGCGAGCGCGGCCTCCGGGCCGGGGCAGGTGACCTCCAGGGAGGAGGAGCGGCCCGGCTCGGTCAGCGAGCCGTGCGCCAGGAAGGCGCCGCGCCAGGCCGCCTCGGCGTCACAGGTGGCCCCGGAGACCACCTGCGGGGGCAGCCCGCGGATGGGGCGGCCGCGGCCGTCCACCAGACCGGTCTGCCGGGCCAGCTGGTCGCCGCCGGCGACCACCCGGACCACGAAGCGCGAACCGCGGCGCAGGCCGCCGGGGGCCATCACGATCAGCTCCGAGCTGTGCCCGAAGATCTCCAGGATGTCCCGCTTCAGCCGGCGCGCCGCCATCGCGGTGTCCAGCTCCGCCTCGATCACGATCCGGCCGCTCACCAGGTGCAGCCCGCCCGCGAACCGCAGGATCGACGAGACCTCGGCCTTCCTGCAGCAGGTCCGGGTGACGGGGAGCCGGGAGATCTCGTCCTTCACCGCTGCCGTCATCGCCATGGGCCGATCCTTCCATGCATCCGAAAAATACGGTCGTACGCGGCGGCCAACAGCTCCGGGTCGTGCTTCGGAGCGCCGTCGGGCCGGGCCACCGGCGCCAGCTCGACCGCGGCGCCGAGCCGCTTGGCGGCTTCGGCGAGGGGCTCTCTTGCCGACGCGTCGGGCACGGCGGCCTCGTCGGCCAGCACCACGTCCAGGGCGAGTTTAGGGGCGTGTCGTGCCAAAACCTCCAAATGACGCTGCGGGGAGAAGCCCTCGGTTTCTCCCGGCTGCGGCGCGAGGTTCAGCGAGAGCACCCGGCGGGCCTTGGTCTCCATCAGCGCGTCGAGCAGCTCGGGCACGAGCAGGTGCGGGATCACCGAGGAGAACCAGGAGCCCGGACCGAGCACCACCCAGTCGGCGTCGAGCACCGCGGCCACCGCCTCCGGCACCGCCGGCGGGTCGTGCGGCACCAGGTGCACGGACTGCACCTCGCCCGGGGTGAGCGCCACGGTGGCCTGCCCGCGCACGGTGTCCACGTCGTGCGGGCGCTCCGGGTCGTGGCCCTTGACCAGGGCCTGGAGCTCCAGCGGCACGGCCGACATGGGCAGCACCCGGCCCTGCGCGCCGAGCAGCCGGCCGACCAGGTCCAGGGCCTGCACGGGGTCGCCGAGCTGCTCCCAGAGGGCGACGATCAGCAGATTGCCGACGGCGTGGCCGCCCATCTCGCCCTTGGACTGGAAGCGGTGCTGGATGACCCGGGCCCAGGTCTGGCCCCAGTCGTCGTCGCCGCACAGCGCGGCGAGCGCCTTGCGGAGGTCGCCCGGGGGCAGCACGCCCAGCTCCTCGCGGAGCCGGCCGCTGGAGCCCCCGTCGTCGGCGACGGTGACCACGGCGGTCAGGTCGCCGGTGATCCGGCGCAGGGCGGCGAGCGAGGCGGACAGGCCCATGCCGCCGCCCAGCGCCACGACCTTGGGCTGGGCGCCGCGCCTGCGGAGCGCGCGCCGCACCGAGAGGGTGGGCGTGCGCCGGCGGTACTGCTTCACTCGCGCCCCATGTCCCGGTGGACGACGACGGTCTCGACGCCCTCGGCGGCGAGACGGGCGGCCAGCTTCTCGGCGGTGGCGACGGAGCGGTGCTTGCCGCCCGTGCAGCCGACCGCGATGGTCACGTAACGCTTGCCCTCGCGCCGGTAGCCGGCGGCGATCAGCTGCAGCAGCTCGGTGTAGCGGTCCAGGAACTCCTTGGCACCGGGCTGGTTGTAGACGTAGTTCGCGACCTCCTCGTTGAGGCCGGTGAAGGGGCGCAGCTCGGGGACCCAGTGCGGGTTCGGCAGGAAGCGCATGTCGACGACCAGGTCGGCGTCGACCGGCAGGCCGTACTTGAAGCCGAAGGACATCACGGTGGCCCGCAGCTCGGGCTCCTCGTCGCCGGCGAACTGGGCGTCCATCTTGGCGCGCAGTTCGTGCACGTTGAGGCTGGAGGTGTCGATCACCAGGTCGGCGTCGCCGCGCAGCTCGCGCAGCAGGTCGCGCTCGGCGGCGATGCCGTCGGTGATGCGGCCGTCGCCCTGGAGGGGGTGCGGCCGGCGGACCGACTCGAAGCGCCGGACCAGGGCCTCGTCGGAGGACTCCAGGAAGACGATCCGGCGGGTGACCTGCTTGGCGTCGAGGTCGGCGAGGGAGTCGCGGAGGTTGTCGAAGAACTGGCGGCCGCGGACGTCGACGACGACCGCGATCCGGGCCACGTTCCCCTGGGAGCGGGCGCCGAGCTCCACCATGGTGGGGATCAGCGCGGGCGGCAGGTTGTCGACGACGAACCAGCCGAGGTCCTCCAGGCACTTCGCCGCGGTGGACCGGCCGGCGCCGGACATGCCGGAGATGATCACCAGCTCGGGGATGGCCGCTTCGGCGTTGTTCTCGCCGGCGGGCTCCGTCGTGCCCGTACTCATGTCTGGTGCTCCGTCTTCGTACTCGGGCTGTTCGTGTTCGTGCTGCTGGTGCTGCTGCTCTTGCTGTTGCTGCTGTGGCTGCTCGTGCTCGGTCATGCGGTGGTGCCCCCGTCGTCTTCCATGATCTCTCCTGTGGCCGTGTTCACGGCGGGCGCGGCCGGGGCCGCCTGCGCGAGGGCCACCGCCACGGCCTCGGCCGTCTTGCGGCCCATGCCGGGGACCTCGCAGATCTGCTCGATTGTCGCCTGCCGGAGCCGTTTGACCGAGCCGAAATGCTTGATGAGGGCTTGTTTCCGGGTTTCGCCGAGGCCGGGGATCGCGTCCAGGGGGCTGGTACGGATGCGCTTGTGCCGCTTGGACCGCTGGTAGCGGATGGCGAAGTCGTGAGCCGTGTCACGTACCCGCTGAAGGAGGTACAGGCCCTCGCTGGTGCGGGGCAGCACCACCGGGTCGTCGTCGTCCGGCAGCCAGACCTCCTCCAGGCGCTTGGCGAGCCCGCAGACGGCGATGTCGTCGATGCCGAGTTCGTCCAGGGCCCGGCGGGCGGCGGCGACCTGCGGCTGCCCGCCGTCGACGACGACGAGCTGCGGGGGGTACGCGAAGCGCTTGGGCCGCCCGTCGTCCTCGGGCGTGCCCTCGGGCAGCTCGCCGTCCACCCATTCGCCGGTCTTCTCCTTCTCGGCGAGATAGCGCTTGAAGCGGCGGCTGATCACCTCGTGCATGGACCGGACGTCGTCCTGGCCCTCGAAGCTTTTGATCTGGAAGCGCCGGTACTCGCTCTTGCGGGGCAGCCCGTCCTCGAAGACGACCATGGAGGCCACCACGTCCTCGCCCTGCAGGTGCGAGATGTCGAAGCACTCGATGCGCAGCGGTGCCGAGTCCAGGTCCAGGGCCTCGGCGATCTCCTCCAGGGCCCGGGAGCGGGTGGTGAGGTCGCTGGCCCGCTTGGTCTTGTGCAGGACGAGGGCCTGCTGCGCGTTCCGCGCGACCGTCTCCATCAGGTCCTTCTTGTCGCCGCGCTGCGGCACGCGCAGCGAGACGTTGGACCCGCGGCGCCCGGAGAGCCAGGCCGTGACCGCCCCGGCGTCCTCCGGCAGCGCCGGCACCAGGACCTCCTTGGGGACGGCGTCGCCGCTCTCCTCGCCGTACAGCTGCTGCAGGGCGTGCTCGACGAGCCCGGCGGTGTCGACGGCCTCGACCTTGTCGGTGACCCAGCCGCGCTGGCCGCGCACCCGGCCGCCGCGCACGTGGAAGATCTGCACGGCCGCCTCCAGCTCGTCCTCGGCGAGGGCGATGAGATCGGCGTCGGTCGCGTCGGCGAGCACCACCGCGCTCTTCTCCATGGCCTTGCGCAGCGCCCCTATGTCGTCGCGCAGCCGGGCGGCCTTCTCGTACTCCATGTCCTCGGCCGCGAGCATCATCTGCTTCTCCAGGCGGCGCAGATACGTGCCGGTGCGGCCGGCCATGAAGTCGCAGAACTCCTCGGCCAGTTCGCGGTGCTCGACCGGGGTGACCCGGCCGACGCAGGGCGCCGAGCACTTGCCGATGTAGCCGAGCAGACAGGGCCGTCCGGCGGAGGCGGCATTGCGGAAGACGCCCGCGGAGCAGGTCCGTACGGGAAACACCCGCAGCATCAGGTCGACGGTCTCGCGGATCGCCCACGCGTGCGCGTACGGACCGAAATAGCGCACGCCCTTCTTCTTGTGGCCGCGCATGACCTGGACGCGCGGGAACTCCTCGTTCAGCGTCACCGCGAGATACGGGTAGCTCTTGTCGTCCCGGTACTTCACGTTGAACCGGGGGTCGAACTCCTTGATCCAGGAGTACTCCAGCTGCAGCGCCTCGACCTCGGTGGACACCACCGTCCACTCCACGGACGCGGCCGTGGTCACCATGGTCGCCGTGCGCGGGTGCAGGCTCGCCAGCGGCTGGAAGTAGTTCGCCAGCCGCTGGCGCAGGGACTTCGCCTTGCCGACGTAGATCACCCGGCGGTGCTCGTCGCGGAATTTGTAGACCCCGGGCGAGTCGGGGATCTGTCCCGGCTTGGGGCGGTAGCTGGAGGGGTCGGCCATGGTTCCCACCCTACTGGCGGGGACCGACACTCAGACCGCGCGCGAACGGGGGCCGGCCCATGACGGAGGGGCGCACCGCCCCGCGCGGGCGGGGCGGTGGCCCAGGGTTCAGGCCCGGCGGGAGGCGCGGCGGCGGAGCGTCGCCGCGCCCGTCAGGGCCAGGGCGAGGACGGCGCCGGCGCCCGCCGCCGTGGAGGCGACGGTGACGGCGGGGTCGTCGTGCGACGCGCCGGTGCCCGCGCCCGCGTCGTAACCGCCGGCCGCGCCCTTCCTCGCGTAGGCCGAGCCCGGGAGCTTGTCTCCGTACGCCCGGGTCACCCGGTCCCGGTACGCGGCGAGGGTGGTGCCGTTCCTGCCCACCGCCCGCACCGCGTCCTCGTCGAGCGGCAGCACCTTCGTGCCCTTCTGGACGTACCACGCGTCGATCTGCGGCTCGCGGAACACCGTGCCGCCCGGCAGCGTGCGCCGGCCCGCCGCGTCGTAGCGGCGTTCGTCGTCGCCGGTGGCGATGTTCACCACCTGCCAGTCGCCGCCGGGCGTGCGCACGGTCCAGAGCGAGGCGGTGCGTCCGTCGGCGGCGACCGCCGTGCTCGCGTGGAACTCGACGCGGGCCACCGGCGCCCCCGGCTTCCCGGCGACGAAGTCGGGCGACAGGATCCGGACGGGGACGGACCCGCCCTCGATCCGGGGTTTGGCGGCGGACCGCGCAAGAGAGGCGTCGTCCCGGGCGAAGAAGCGCGCCACCGTGTCGAGCGTCCGCGGCGCGGCCGCCGCCCGCTCCGGAGTCGTCGCGGCCTCCGCGGCCTCCGCCGCCTCCGCCGGGACCGCGCCGAGCCCGATCGTCAGGACCGCGGCACCGAGCACCGCCCCTATCCGTACGTTCGCCATCGTCATCGCCGTCACGCCCCGATCCGGTAGAGCGAGTGGGTCCAGGAGAAGGACCCGTTGTTCACGTACCAGGCGTGCGAGGCCCAGTTGTAGCGGTCGCTCGTCGGCCACGGATCGCCCCAGTACACCCAGCCGTTGGCGTCGTCGTAGCCGTAGAGGACGTGCATGTGGCCGCCGCCGCTCGCCCACTGGATGCGGGTCTCGACCGGCCGGTTCGCGTTGATCTCGGTCTGCACGGTCGAGTAGCGCAGCCAGCCGTCCACGTACGAGCCGGGGTTGATGCCCGCCCAGCTCAGTCCGTCCTGGACGTTGCCCAGCGTGGCCTGCCAGTTGGGGCAGTCGTAGCCCTGCTGCCGCCCGAAGGCGGCGTTGCAGAACTGGTTCTGCGAGTAGGTGCGGCCGTACCAGGTGGCGATGGTGTTGCCGCCTGCCGCCCAGCACCAGTTGTCCTTCTGCTGGGCCTGCATGGTGATGTTCAGGCGCTTGTACGCGGAGGTGGAGACGTCCTGGGTGGAGACGTCCTTGGCCGAGACGTGCTGGGTGGAGACGTCCTCGCCGGTCGGCGCGGCGGACGCCGGCGCGGCGGGGACGAGGAACAGGGCGGCGGCTGCGGCAAGCACCGCCAGGGCCTTTCTGCTGCGCATCGCGTTCCTCCCGAGGTGGGGATGTGGGGAGTGAGTGGGGGGAGAGGAGCGCGTCCGGACGCTGCCTGGAGCATCGAACGTTGTCCGGATCGGGTCAACACGCTTCAATGCGGGGTGACGGCGGGCTGTGAACGGTGCGACCCGGATGTGAACAGCCGTCCCCTGCCCACCTGCCCGCCCGCCCCGGCGGGCGCGCGCCGCCGCCCCCTGCCGTGAACGTTCACTGAGGAGTCCTCGTGGGCCACA
Source organism: Streptomyces sp. SKN60 (assembly GCF_026236535.1). Classification (GTDB taxonomy): domain Bacteria; phylum Actinomycetota; class Actinomycetes; order Streptomycetales; family Streptomycetaceae; genus Streptomyces. Next base: position 146,150 of record NZ_JAHTMW010000012.1, read on the forward strand.
CCGAGGCCGATCTGGCGCAACTGCTGCACACCGGTCCGTTCCACCTGGCGCTGCGCACGGCGCTCGCGGTGCGCGGGCTGCCGCTCCAGCGGGTGCAGCACCATCTGGCGCACCGGGGCGTCAAGGTCGGGGTGACCTCGCTGAGTTACTGGCAGCAGGGGGCACGGCGGCCGCAGCGGCCGGAGTCGATGAAGGCGGTGCGGGCCCTGGAGGAGGTGCTCCAGCTGCCCGACAACTCGCTGATCCGGCTGCTCCGCGAGGACGCCGCGGCCCGCGCCGAGGTCGAGCGTCCGGCGGCCCGCTCGTACCGCTCGCTGGTCGAGGCCTCCGGGGTGGTGGAGCAGCTGCTCGCGGAGCTGGAGTGCCCGGCGGACGGCGGGCTGCACACGGTGGGCCACCAGGAGCGGGTACGGATCGGCGCCGGGCGCGAGCTGCTCGGCCGGGACTCGCAGCAGGTGGTGCGGGCGCACCGGGACGGCGTCGACCGCTATCTCGCGATCCACCGCGGCGATCCGGGCTGCGACCCGTCCCGGGTGGAGGTGCGGGCGACGGAGAACTGCCGCACGGGCCGGGTGCGGCGGCACGCGGAGACCGGGGTGTGCGTGGCCGAGCTGCTCTTCGACGCGCGGCTGCGGGCCGGGGACACGTATCTCTTCTCGTACGCCTTCGAGGACGGCACCGGCGGACCGAGCCGGGAGTACGTGCGCGGCTTCGGCTTCGCCGGTGGGCAGTACGTGCTCCAGGTGCGCTTCGACGAGGCGGCCCTGCCGGTGCGCTGCCGGCGGTTCGCGCAGGCCTCGACGGGCGCGCCGCGCGGCGGCCGGGCCGAGCTGACGCTGAGCGGCCGGCACCGCACGGTGCACGTGGTGGAGCAGGGGGTGCGCCCGGGGATCCTGGGGATCGAGTGGGACTGGTCCTGACCGGGCGCGAGATCTCCTCCGGCTAGGCCCTAGGCCCTAGGCCTTCGGGCCGGCGATCAGCCTGCCGTTCTCGACCCGGACCGGGACCGCGGGGAGCGGCACGGTCGCCGGGCCCTGGAGGGCCTTGCCGGTGGTGACGTCGAAGCGGCTGCCGTGGCAGGGGCAGTTGCCCTCGTTGTCCTCGATCTTGTCCAGGACGCAGCCGGCGTGGGTGCACTGGGCGCTGAACGCCTTGTACTCGCCCTTGGCCGGGCAGTGCACCAGGAGCCGCTGCTCGCGGTAGAGCTTGGCGCCGCCGACGGGGATCTCGTCGGGCGCGCCGAGGGCGACCGGGGCGGTGGGCGTGGGGTTCTCGGCGTGGCCGAGCTTGGAGTCGGTGGAGCAGGCGGCGACACCCAGCCCGGCGGCCCCGGCGAGGGCGGCGCCTTTGAGGACGGTGCGGCGGGTGGACTGGCCGGACATGAGCGCTCCACGGTGTCGGCTCGGGGACGGGACAGGCGGTCCCAGAAGGGACCGAACCGACGATACCGGCGCGTACGCGGGGGCCGGCGGGCGGGTCGGCGGGGCGGGTGGCGGGCAGGTCGGCGGGGCCCTGACCGTCGGGCCGTGGTTGTCGGCCGGTGCCGGTGATGGGTTACGTTCCGGTGCGTGATCGTCGTCGCCGGTGAGTCCCTGATCGACCTGGTCCCCGACGGGGCGCCGGGCCCCCTGGCCCCGCTGCTGCCCCGGCCGGGCGGCGGCCCGTACAACACCGCCGTGGCCCTGGGGCGGCTCGGCGCGGACGTGGCCTTCTGCTCTCGGATGTCGACGGACGCCTTCGGCGAGGCGCTGCTTGAACGGCTCGGCGCGGCGGGCGTCGCGACGGGACTCGTCCAGCGCGGTCCCGAGCCGACCACCCTGGCGGTGGCCGCGGTGGGGTCGGACGGCTCGGCGCGCTACGGCTTCTACGTCGAAGGCACGGCCGACCGGCTCTTCGCGCTCCCCGAGCGGCTGCCGGCCGGCGTACGGGCGGTGGCCTTCGGGACCTGCTCCATGGCCCTGGAGCCGGGCGCGAGCGCGTACGAGGCGCTGCTGCGCCGCTCGGCGCGGGAGGGCGTGCTGACCCTGCTCGACCCGAACATCCGGCCGGTCCTCATCCCGGACGCGGACGCCTACCGGAAGCGGTTCGCGGGCTGGCTGCCGGACGTCCGTCTGCTGAAGCTCTCGGAGGAGGACGCGGCCTGGCTGGGCGGCTCCCCCGCCGACTGGCGGTCCGCGGGTCCGGCGGCCGTGGTGCTGACCCGGGGCGGCGACGGTCTGACGGTGTTCACCCGGGGGTACGAGGTGTCCGTCCCGGGCGTGCGGGTGCCGGTGGTGGACACGATCGGCGCGGGCGACACGGTGAACGCGGCCCTGCTGCACGGCCTGGCGGGCCGCGCCCCGGAGGCGCTCGGCCGGACGGACTGGCACGAGCTGCTGACGTTCGCCGCGCGGGCGGCGGCGATCACCTGCACCCGGGCGGGCGCGGAGCCGCCGTACGCCCACGAGCTCGGCGACGGCTGAGGGGGCGCCCTCCTTACGGCGGGCGCCCCCTCGGGGCCGGTGTCGGCGCCCGTCAGGCCTTGCGGGCCCGGGTGGTGGCCGTCTTCTTGGCGGTGGTCTTCTTCGCCGCCGGGGTCTTGGTCGCGGCCGCCGCCGTCTTCTTCGCCGGGGCCTTCTTCGCCGCTGCCTTCTTGGCGCCGCGCGCGGCCGGGACGGAGGCCGTGGCGTCGCTGATCCGGTCGGCGGCGAGGATCTCCCGCAGGAACTTGCCGGTGTGGCTGGCCGGCACGGAGGCGACCTCCTCCGGGGTGCCCTCGGCGACGACGATGCCGCCGCCGCTGCCGCCCTCGGGGCCCATGTCGATGATCCAGTCCGCGGTCTTGATCACGTCCAGGTTGTGCTCGATGACGATCACCGAGTTGCCCTTGTCGACCAGGCCGGAGAGCACCTTGATCAGCTTCGAGATGTCCTCGAAGTGGAGGCCGGTGGTCGGCTCGTCCAGGACGTAGACCGTGCGGCCCGTGGAGCGCTTCTGGAGCTCGGAGGCGAGCTTGACGCGCTGGGCCTCGCCGCCGGAGAGGGTCGGCGCGGACTGGCCGAGGCGCACATAGCCGAGGCCGACCTCGGTGAGGGTGCGCAGATGGCGGGAGATGGTCGGGACGGCCTCGAAGAAGTCCAGCGCCTCCTCGATGGGCAGGTCGAGGACCTCCGAGATGGACTTGCCCTTGTAGTGGACCTCCAGGGTCTCCCGGTTGTAGCGGGCGCCGTGGCAGACCTCGCACGGGACGTAGACGTCCGGGAGGAAGTTCATCTCGATCTTGATGGTGCCGTCGCCGGAGCAGTTCTCGCAGCGGCCGCCCTTGACGTTGAAGGAGAAGCGGCCGGGCAGATAGCCGCGGACCTTCGCCTCCATCGTCTCCGCGAAGAGCTTGCGGATGTGGTCGAAGACGCCGGTGTACGTCGCCGGGTTGGACCGCGGGGTGCGGCCGATGGGCGACTGGTCGACGTGCACGACCTTGTCGACGAGGTCGTCGCCGTCCACGCGCGTGTGCCGGCCGGGCACCGACTTCGCGCCGTTCAGCTCGCGCGCCAGGTGGGTGTAGAGGATGTCGTTGACGAGGGTCGACTTGCCGGAGCCGGAGACGCCCGTGACGGCGGTGAGGACGCCCAGCGGGAAGGAGACGTCGATGTCCCGCAGGTTGTTCTCCCGGGCGCCGTGCACGGTGAGGCGGCGCGAGGGGTCGACGGGGCGGCGGATCTCCGGCGTGACGATCGCCCGGCGGCCGGACAGATACTGCCCGGTCATCGACTCCTCGTTGGCGAGCAGCTCCTTCAGGGATCCGGAGTGGACCACCTTGCCGCCGTGCTCACCGGCGCCGGGGCCGATGTCGACGACCCAGTCGGCCACCTTGATGGTGTCCTCGTCGTGCTCGACGACGATGAGCGTGTTGCCCATGTCGCGCAGCCGGACCAGGGTCTCGATGAGCCGGTGGTTGTCGCGCTGGTGCAGGCCGATGGACGGCTCGTCGAGCACGTACAGGACACCGACCAGGCCGGAGCCGATCTGGGTGGCGAGCCGGATGCGCTGGGCCTCGCCGCCGGACAGGGTGCCGGCCGCGCGGTTGAGCGAGAGGTAGTCGAGGCCGACGTCGACGAGGAAGCGCAGCCGCTCGTTGACCTCCTTGAGGACCCGCTCGGCGATCTTCTTGTCCCGCGCGTTGAGCGTGAGCCGGCCGAGGAACTCGGCGCAGTCGCTGATCGACATCGCGGAGACCTCGGCGATGGACCTCTCCATCACGGTGACCGCGAGCACGATCGGCTTCAGGCGGGTGCCCTCACAGGTGGGGCAGGGCACCTCGCGCATGTAGCCCTCGAAGCGCTCGCGGCTCGCGTCGCTCTCGGCCTCGCTGTGCCGCCGCTTCACGAAGGAGACGGCGCCCTCGAAGGCGGGCGTGGTGTAGGAGCGCTCGCGACCGTACCGGTTGCGGTAGCGGACCTCGACCTGGGTCTTGTGGCCGTACATCAGCGCCTTCTTGGCGCGCTGCGGCAGGCCCGCGTACGGGATGTCGGTGCGGAAGCCGAGGGCCTGGGAGAGGCCGCCGATCAGCCGGCCGAAGTACTCCTTGGTGTGGCCGTGCGACCAGGGGTGGATGGCGCCCTCGTCGAGCGACTTCTCCTCGTCGGGCACGACCAGCTCGGCGTCGACCTCCATGCGGGTGCCGATGCCGGTGCAGTCCGGGCAGGCGCCGAAGGGCGAGTTGAAGGAGAAGGAGCGCGGCTCCAGCTCCTCGAAGGACAGGTCGTCGTACGGGCAGTAGAGGTGCTCCGAGTACATCCGCTCGCGCTCGGGGTCGTCCTCGGCGAGGTCGACGAAGTCGAGCACGACCATGCCGCCGGAGAGCCCGAGGGCGGTCTCGACGGAGTCGGTGAGGCGGCGCTTGGCGCTGTCCTTCACGGTGAGGCGGTCGACGACCACCTCGATGGTGTGCTTCTCCTGCTTCTTGAGCGTCGGCGGCTCGCTGAGCTGGATCGTCTGCCCGTCGACCCGGGCGCGGCTGTAGCCCTTGGTCTGGAGGTCGGCGAAGAGGTCGACGAACTCGCCCTTGCGCTCGCGCACCAGCGGCGACAGCACCTGGAAGCGGCTGCCCTCGGGCAGCTCCAGGACCTTGTCGACGATGGCCTGCGGGGACTGGCGGGAGATCGGGCGGCGGCACTCGGGACAGTGCGGCTTGCCGATGCGGGCGAAGAGCAGCCGGAGGTAGTCGTAGACCTCGGTGATCGTGCCGACCGTGGAGCGCGGGTTGCGCGAGGTCGACTTCTGGTCGATGGAGACGGCCGGCGACAGGCCCTCGATGAAGTCGACGTCCGGCTTGTCCATCTGGCCGAGGAACTGCCGGGCGTAGGAGGAGAGCGACTCGACGTACCGGCGCTGCCCCTCGGCGAAGATCGTGTCGAACGCGAGGGAGGACTTGCCCGACCCGGAGAGCCCGGTGAAGACGATGAGGGAGTCACGCGGGAGGTCGAGCGAGACGTTCTTGAGGTTGTGCTCGCGAGCGCCACGGACGATGAGACGGTCGGCCACGCCGGTCCGCACCTTTCTTGAGAGAGCGGATGTGCCTGAACACCCAACAACCAAGGATGCCGGATGCTTCCGTCGAGCTTATAGCACGCACATTCGATTTCCGGACCTTCGCCGACCACTTCACCCGAACGAGTGGCGGCGCCGGGGCGTCGTCCCAGGTCGCGGCCCTGAGGGCCTGGCCGGACCGGCCCCGAACCGCCTAGGGTCGACGCCATGATCGACCATGTGCGTGACCTCGCCTCCGTGCGCGAGGCGACCGACCGGCTCATCGACGCGGTCTCCTCCTGGGACAACGCGGCGCTGGCCCAGCCGTCACGGCTTCCGGGCTGGACCCGCGGCCACGTCCTGGCCCACCTCTCCCGTAACGCCGACGCCCTCGTGAACGTGCTCCAGGGCCTGCCGATGTACAAGGACGCGGAGACCCGCGACGCCGACATCGAGGCCGGCGCCGGCCGCCCGCTGGACGTCCAGCTCGCCGACCTGCGCGCCACCGCCGACCGCTTCATGGCGCTGGGCGAGGAGCCCGCCGACTGGGACCGCACCGTCGAACTGCGCAACGGCGTCACCGACAGCGCCTCCCGGATCCCCTTCCGCCGCTGGGTGGAGGTGGCCCTGCACCACGTGGACCTGGGCGCGGGGTACGAGCTGGAGGACCTGCCGGAGGAGTTCGTCTCCCGGGAGATCGACTTCCTCGCCGACCGCTGGAGCGGTCTGGAGAACGTACCGAACACGGTCCTGCGCTCCGAGGACGGCCGGACCTGGACGACCGGCGGCGACTCCGGCGCCGTCACCGTCACGGGCCCGGCCCCGGACCTCCTCGGCTGGCTCGCCGGCCGCCGCGACGGCGCGGCCCTCACCACCGCCGGCGGCCCCCTCCCCGAACTCCCGGCCCTCTGACGCCGGCAGCCGCCCCGGCCGTCAGCGGCCGGGGCTAGGCTGATCACATGACGTACAGCGGAGCGGTGAAGGTCGGCGGGCCCGCCGACGTGCACGAGCTGACCGATCTGATGATCTCGAAGGTCGCGGTCGGTCCGATGGACAACAACGCGTATCTGCTGCGCTGCCGGACCACCGGCGAGCAGCTGCTGATCGACGCGGCCAACGAGGCCGGCACCCTGCTCACGCTGATCGGCGACGACGGCATCACCGCCGTCGTCACCACCCACCGGCACGGCGACCACTGGCAGGCCCTCGCCGAGGTCGTCGCGGCCACCGGCGCCCGTACGTACGCGGGGGCGTACGACGCGGAGGGCATCCCCGTCGGAACCGACGAGCTCGTGGAGGACGGCGACACGATCCGGGTCGGCCGGGTCGAGCTGACCGCCCGCCGGCTCATCGGCCACACCCCCGGCTCGATCGCGCTGATCTACGACGACCCGCACGGGCACCCGCACGTCTTCACCGGCGACTGCCTCTTCCCCGGCGGCGTCGGCAACACCTGGAAGGACCCCGAGGCCTTCGCGAGCCTGCTCCACGACGTGGAGACCAAGCTCTTCGACCGGCTCCCCGACGAGACCTGGGTCTACCCGGGCCACGGCAAGGACACCACCCTCGGTGAAGAGCGCCCGCACCTCGCGGAGTGGCGCGAGCGCGGCTGGTAGCCCCCGGGCACGGGCAAGGCGCCCCTGGTGACACCGGGGGCGCTCCCGCGCGCCCCCGTAACCCGGACGGCGGGCGGGTAGTGGGCGCGACATGCACACCGGTCACGCTCCGTCGCCGCCCACGGCCCGCCCCGCGCCCTCGATGGGGCGGCTCGCCGCCGCCTCGCTCGTCGGCACCGCCATCGAGTTCTTCGACTTCTTCGTCTACGGGACGGCCGCTGCCCTCGTCCTCGGACCGCTCTTCTTCCCGACCTTCTCCCCCGTCGCCGGCACCCTCGCCGCCTTCGGCACCTTCGCGATCGGCTTCCTCTCCCGGCCGCTCGGCTCGGTCGTCTTCGGCCATGTCGGCGACCGCTACGGACGCCGCCCGGTCCTGTTCGCCTCGCTGCTCCTGACCGGCTGCGCCACGGTCGCGGTCGGCTGCGTCCCCACGTACGAGAGCATCGGCGTCGCCGCGCCGATCCTGCTGCTCGTCCTGCGCTTCCTCCAGGGCCTCGGCCTCGGCGGCGAGTGGGGCGGGGCGGTGCTCCTGACCGCCGAGCACGCCCCGGCGGGACGCCGGGCGCTGTGGGCGAGCTTCCCGCAGATCGGGCCCGCCGTCGGCTTCCTGCTCGCCAACGGGGTGATGCTGGCCCTGACCGCCGGGCTCGGGGACGCGGACTTCCGCTCCTGGGGCTGGCGGGTGCCGTTCTGGGCGGCGGGGCTGCTCGCGGCCGCCGGCCTCGCGCTGCGCTCCTCGCTCGCGGAGACCCCGCAGTTCGAGGCGCTGGCCGCCGAGGGCAAGCAGGCGAGCGCGCCGCTGCGGGAGGTCGCCCGGGGCCACTGGCGCCTCGTGCTGCTCACGGCGGGCGCGCTCGCGGTCGGCTACGCCGTCTTCTACACGGTGTCCACCTGGGCCCTGGCGTACGGCACCGAGCGGCTCGGGGTGCCGAGCACGGTGATGCTGACCTGTGTGATGGCGGCGGTGGCGATCAAGGGGGCGCTGACCCCGGTCTTCGCGCTGCTCGGCGACCGTTACGGGCGGCGGACGCTGTGCCTGGCGGGCTGCGCGGCCTCGGCCCTGTGGATGTTCCCGATGATCGCGCTGCTGCACACCGCGCGCCCGCTGCTGATGTTCCTCGGTTTCCTCGGCTCGCTGCTCGGCTTCATCACGATGTTCGCCGTGGTCGCCGCGTACCTCCCGGAGCTGTACGAGCCCCGGGTCCGCTGCACCGGCGCGGCCGTCGGCTACAACCTGGCGGGCGTCCTCGGCGGCGCGCTAACCCCGATCGTGGCGACGGCCGTCTCCGACGGCGGCGACGGCCCGCCGTGGGGCGTGGCGGCCTATCTGACGGGGGTGGCGCTGGTGAGCCTGGCCTGCTTCGCGCTCCTGCCGGAGACGCTGCCGGCGCGGGCGGAGGAGGTGGCGGAGCGGGAGTGCGCGCCCGCATAGCCGCCTCCCGATTGCGACTACTTTCCGCACTATTTACGTTACGCAAAGTAGTCGAATACCGATTCGGAGGCACCCTCTTGTCCAGGCTCGCCGTTCTCGCCGTCGCGACCTCCGCGGTCGCGGCGGCCGTCGCCGTCCCAAGCACCGCCCATGCCCAGGAGTTCGTCCCGTGCAGCGCGACGGCACTGCGCAACGCCATCACCCGGGCGAACACGACGCCCGGGCCGAGCACGCTGTATCTGTCGTTCGGCTGCACCTACCAGCTCACTGTCGCGGACAACCCGGGCAACGGCCTGCCGCTGGTCACGAGCGAGATCGACATCGTCGGCAACAAGAGCACGATCCGGCGCGCGTCCACGGCGCCGAACTTCCGGATCCTCGAGGTCAAGGGCCCGGGCGGCAACCTCACCCTGCGGAATCTGACCGTGCGCGACGGCCGGTCGACGTCCGGCGGCGCGGGCGGCGGCGGGCTCGCCGTTGATACGGGCAGCCGGGCCACCCTGGACACCGTGGAGGTCACCCGGAACCAATCGCTGGCCACCGGCCCCGGTGGCGGCATCGTCTCCGGGGGCACGCTGATCCTGCGCAACAGCACGGTGAGCTTCAACAACGCGACCGAGAGCGGAGGCGGCGTGGAAGCCTTCGGCCCCACGACGCTCTCGAACACCACGATCAACGGCAACACCGCCAGGAACATCGGCGGCGGCATCGAGGCATACGCCACTCTGACCCTCACGAACAGCCGGGTGACCGACAACGCCGACGGGGAGGAAGCCGGCGGCATCTCGATCCGAACCGACGCGACGGCCACGCTCACGGACACGCTGGTCCGGGGCAACACCACGGCTTTCGAGCGGGACGGCGGCCCCGCCGGCGGTGGGATCCTCAACCGAGGCGCCCTGACGCTCGAGCGAACCACCGTCTTCGCCAACAGGTCGCTGGGGGACGGTGGCCAGGGCGGCGGCATCACGAACTCAGGTGCCGGCGCAGCGGCGACACTGCGGAACAGTTCGGTCACCCACAACCAGTCCCGCAGCGCCCCCGGCGGCGTCTACAACGACGGTGGCACCGTGTCCCTGACCGCGACGCCGGTGACGGACAACCTGCCCTCCAACTGCTCGGGCAGCAGCCCCGCCGTCACCGGCTGCGTGAACTGACTGCGCGTCCTCAGGCCTCGACCGCCTTCCGCTCGGCCTCCCGCCCCGTCTCCCTCTTCGTCGCGATCAGGCTCGTGATCGTCGTGACGATCAGCACGCCGCAGATGACAGCGAGGGAGAACGGGATGGAGATCTCCGGGACGTGGACGCCCGACTCGTGCAGCGCGTGCAGCACCAGCTTCACCCCGATGAAGCCGAGGATCACCGACAGGCCGTAGCTGAGGTGGACCAGCTTCTTCAGCAGGCCGCCGATCAGGAAGTACAGCTGGCGCAGGCCCATCAGGGCGAAGGCGTTGGCGGTGAAGACGATGTACGGGTCCTGGGTGAGGCCGAAGATCGCCGGGATGGAGTCGAGGGCGAACAGCACGTCGGTGGTGCCGATCGCCAGCATGACGATCATCAGCGGGGTCAGCACCCGCTTGCCGTTGTCGCGGATGAAGAGCTTGGTGCCGTGGTAGCGGTCGGCGACGCCGAACTTCTTCTCGATGGACTTGAGGAGGCGGTTCTCCTCGAAGTCGTCCTCCTCCTCGTCGGAGCGGGCCTCCTGGATGAGCTTCCAGGCGGTGTAGATGAGGAAGGCGCCGAACAGGTAGAACACCCAGGAGAAGCCGGCGACGATCGCCGCGCCGGCGGCGATGAAGATCGCGCGGAGTACCAGGGCGATCAGCACGCCCACGAGCAGCACGCGCTGCTGGAGGTGGGACGGCACCGAGAACTTCGCCATGATCAGGACGAAGACGAAGAGGTTGTCGACGCTCAGCGACTTCTCGGTGATGAATCCGGCGAAGAACTCCCCTGATGCCTTGCTGTCGCCGAAGACCAGCAGGCCGAGGCCGAACAGGGCCGCGAGGGCGATCCAGACGCCCGTCCAGATGCCCGCTTCCTTGGTCGACACGTCATGGGGCTTGCGCCCGATGAAGAAGTCGATCGCGATCAGGGCGCCCAGACCGAGAATGGTCAGCACCCACAGGGTCACAGAAACGTCCACTGCGCCTCCGGCGTCGTACGGCCGACGGATCGGCCTCGTCGTTGCCGGAGGTCTCTTCCACCCGGGTCGCCCGGGCCGACGCCCCGGGACCAGGTGTCCGACCTGTCCGTATTGACGGGTACGCCGCGCATGGGGAGTACTCCCCTCCGCTGAGGGGAGACTACCCGAATACCCAAGGATTGGTAAAGGGATGGGTAAAGGCGCACCAAGAGTGCAGGTCAGAGGGTCAGGGGCCCCACTGCCGTCGGGAGTCGGAGAGCTGGGCGAGTACCTGGCGCAGTATCGAGCTGCCCGCCGGGAAGGCCGGCGGCTCGTACGTCCAGGCGTGCCCGACCCAGGGGTCGGCGAGGTGGTCGTCGGGCACCGGGGTCAGCCGGGTCAGGCAGCGCCACAGCGGGTCGAGCACCGGCCCGTACGCCGCCGCGTCGGCCCGGTCCGCGACGAGCAGCAGATGGGTGCCGACCGACGGGCCCTCGTCGGCGAGGTAGCGCAGCTGGTTGACCGAGCGGTCGTCGAAACCGTGCGGGAAGTCGTGCACGATCAGCAGTTCCTCGGCCGTGTCCAGACCGGGCGGCAGGTCCTCGGCGGCCCCGGCGCGGGACGCCATCTGCAGCAGGTCGACCCGCTCGGTGAGCTGCATGAGTACGGCGGAGACCCCGGCCGCACCGGCGGCCGGCGGGCCGGCGAGGACGCCCGCCTCGACGAGCGGAGCGAAGGCGTGCGCGCCCGCGCCGGCCGCGTCGATCACCCGGACCCGGAAGCGGCCCGCGGGATGCACGGCGAGCAGCCGCACCGCGTGCGCGACGGCGCTCTCCAGTGCGAGCCGGCGGAGCTCGGCCTCGTCGAGCAGCATCGCCGCCTCCGAGTGGCCGCGCCCGGAGTCCACCCAGAGTCCGCGGGCGAGCGGGAGGCGGGCCAGGAAGGGGACGCGCAGGCCGGTGCGCTCGGGGAGGTGGAGGTCGCCGAGGCGGACGGCCATCGGGGGCTCCATGGGCACCCGGTAGGCCTGCCAGACGGGGCTGTCCCAGCGCGCGTACGCGGCGGGCAGGGCGGGCTCGACCACCTCGGACTCGGCGGTGAGCTGGGCGAGGTCCCGGTCCAGGGCCTCCTGGGCGCGGTCGGTGAGCTCGTCGTGCTTGGCCTTGGCCGCGGCGCGGGCGGCGTCGCCCGCGCCGCCGATGCGGCTGCGCGGGTCGGAGAGGACCCGGTCGAGCTCCTGGTCGAGCCGGGACTCGGCGAAGTTGCAGGCGCTGCGGTAGGCGGCGGTGGCGCGGGCCAGGTCCTCGAACATGCCCCACACCTGGTTGTAGAGCCGCTCGTCCATGGTCCAGCCGCTGGCGTCGCCGGCGACGGGCGGCGGGAAGTCGGCGGGGGCCGGTCCGGGGGCGGCGTCCTGCTGCGGCGCGGGGCCGGGGGCCGCGGCGGCGGCCGGGCGGCGGCGCGGGTGGGTGTAGTCGATGGGCCCGCCGCTGCTCGGCGCGGCCGGGGGCTGGACCGGGGCCGGGGGCGGCGGCGTGACCGGGGGCTGGACCGGGACGGCGGGCTGGGTCTGGGCGGCCTGGTGGGCGCGCTCGCCCTCGGGGACCCGGCCGGCGGCGTCCTCGGCGCGCGGGGCGGGGGCGGGCACGGCGCGGGCCAGGCCCTGGGCGACGGCGTCCAGGACGGAGCCGGCGAGTTCGGGGGCGCGGTCGAGGCCCTGGTCGGCGAGGAGGGCGGCGAGCCCGCCCTCGTACCCCTGGCCGACCGCGCGGACCTTCCAGCTGTCCTGGCGGCGGTACAGCTCCAGGGCGACCACGGCGGACTCGCGGTCGAGTCCGGTGATCGTGTAGTCGGCGATGCCGGTGCCGTCGGGTGCGGTGACGGTGACGACGGGCGCGGCCGAGGCGCCGAAGCGGGTGGGCCCGCCGGTGCCGAGCGGCAGGGCGAGCAGGACGGAGACCCGGTGGACGGTGTCGCGCACCGCCTCCAGGTCGACCGCGAGCCGGTGCCGGGCGGCGGCCTGCCGGGGCACCTCCACGCCGGGCAGTTCGGCGGCCCCCGGGTGGGCGAGGGCCTCGGGGCCGGCGACCCGGCCCTGCTCGTCGCCCAGGGTGGCCGCGGCGAGGACCGGATGACCGGCCGAGACCCGGATCTCCAGGCGGGTGTGGGGCAGGGGGTGGTTCTGCCCCCGGACCAGCTCGGCGGTCATCTGCTCCGTCTCTCGTTGCGAACGTGGGCGCTGCGGCGCCGGGTTACAGGACCGGGAAGATGCTCGGCATCAGGTCCTGGAAGGTCCGGCCGTTGGCCGGGTTGCCCAGGGCGGTCATCTGCCAGCCGGAGCCGGCCCGGTGCACCTTGGCCATGATCTGGGCGGTGTACTGGCCACCGCCGTTGAGCGTGTAGCGGGCGAGCTCCTGGCCGTTGGTCTCGTCCACGAGGCGGCAGAACGCGTTCTGCACCTCCTGGAAGGTCTGGCCGGTGAAGGAGTTCACCGTGAACACGATCTGGTCGATGTGGACGGGGACCCGCTGGAGGTCCACCAGGATCGCCTCGTCGTCGCCGCCCTGGCCCACGCCGCCGACCAGGTTGTCGCCGGTGTGGCGGACCGAGCCGTCGTCGCTCACCAGGTGGCGGAAGAAGACCACGTCGACCGGCTGCTTGTCGGCGAAGAGGACCGCGGAGGCGTCGAGGTCGATCTCGCGGGTGCGCGAGCCGAACAGGCCGCGGCGGGGTGCCGCCTGCCAGCCGAGCCCCATCCGTACGGACGTCAGGCTGCCGCCGTCCTTCTTCTCCAGGCTGATGGCCTGCCCCTTGGTCATGTTGACCGTCACGCGCTGCCCCTCTCATCGGTGTGAGCAGCACCCTACGCAGGGGCACTGACACCGTGCCCGGAGAGGCCCGGTTTTGTGTCGGTCTTGCAACACACCGGGCCGTGGCGGCGGGGCCGTCCTCCGGATCCGTCCTCAGGGCAGTGGGGGGCGGCGGTCAGGCGAGTCCGGCCTCCTTCATCTGGCGCAGCTCCTTCTTGAGTTCGGACACCTCGTCGCGGAGCCGGGCGGCGACCTCGAACTGCAGCTCGGCGGCGGCGGCCCGCATCCGGTCGGTCATCTCCTCGATGATTCCGGCGAGTTCGGCCGCCGGCCGGTCGCCGAGCTCCAGGGTCGCGCCGGACTTCGCGGCCTTGCCCGCCTTGCCCGACGTGGCCTTGGGCGCGTGGGCGGCGAGCGACGGGACGGGGGACTTGGCGCCCTTGCCGTCCTTGCCTCCCTTGCGGTAGCCGGTGCCGAGCAGCTCCTCGGTGTCGATCTCCTCGCGGGCGATGGTGGCCACGATGTCGTTGATCTTCTTGCGGAGCGGCTGCGGGTCGATCCCGTTGGCCTTGTTGTAGGCGACTTGCTTCTCGCGGCGCCGGTTGGTCTCGTCGATGGCCTGCGCCATCGCCGGGGTGATGGTGTCGGCGTACATGTGGACCTGGCCGGAGACGTTTCGGGCGGCGCGGCCGATGGTCTGGATGAGCGAGGTGCCGGAGCGCAGGAAGCCCTGCTTGTCGGCGTCGAGGATGGCGACGAGGGACACCTCGGGCAGGTCGAGGCCCTCGCGGAGCAGGTTGATGCCGACGAGCACGTCGTACTCGCCGGAGCGCAGTTCGCGCAGCAGCTCGATGCGGCGCAGGGTGTCGACGTCGCTGTGCAGATAACGCACCTGGATGCCGAGCTCCAGGAAGTAGTCCGTGAGGTCCTCGGCCATCTTCTTGGTGAGGGTGGTGACGAGGACCCGCTCGTCGCGCTCGGTGCGCAGCCGGATCTCGTGCACCAGGTCGTCGATCTGGCCCTCGGTGGGCTTGACGACGACCTCGGGGTCGACGAGGCCGGTGGGGCGGATGATCTGCTCGACGAAGCCGTCGGAGCGGGACAGCTCGTAGGTGCCGGGGGTGGCCGACAGATAGACGGTCTGGCCGATCCGCTCCTGGAACTCCTCCCACTTCAGCGGCCGGTTGTCGAGCGCCGAGGGAAGCCGGAAGCCGTGGTCGACGAGGGTGCGCTTGCGGGAGGCGTCGCCCTCGTACATGGCGCCGATCTGCGGGACCGTGACGTGCGACTCGTCGATGACGAGCAGGAAGTCCTCGGGGAAGTAGTCGAGGAGGGTGTTCGGCGGGGAGCCGGGCTCGCGGCCGTCGAAGTGCATCGAGTAGTTCTCGATGCCGGAGCAGGAGCCGATCTGGCGCATCATCTCGATGTCGTAGGTGGTGCGCATGCGCAGCCGCTGCGCCTCCAGGAGCTTGCCCTGCTTCTCCAGCTCCTTGAGGCGCTGCTCCAGCTCGGTCTCGATGTCGTTGACCGCGCGCTCCATGCGCTCGGGGCCCGCGACGTAGTGGCTGGCGGGGAAGACGTACAGCTGCTCGTCGTCGCTGATGACCTCGCCGGTGAGCGGGTGCAGGGTCGACAGGGCCTCGATCTCGTCGCCGAACATCTCGATGCGGACGGCGAGCTCCTCGTACACCGGGAAGATCTCGATGGTGTCGCCGCGCACCCGGAAGGTGCCGCGGGCGAAGGCCATGTCGTTGCGGTTGTACTGGATGTCGACGAAGCGGCGCAGGAGCTGGTCGCGGTCGATCTCGTCGCCCACCTTGAGGGAGACCATCCGGTCCACGTACTCCTGCGGGGTGCCGAGGCCGTAGATGCAGGAGACGGAGGCGACCACGACGACGTCGCGCCGGGTGAGCAGCGAGTTGGTGGCGGAGTGGCGCAGCCGCTCGACCTCCTCGTTGATCGAGGAGTCCTTCTCGATGTAGGTGTCGGACTGCGGGACGTACGCCTCGGGCTGGTAGTAGTCGTAGTACGAGACGAAGTACTCCACCGCGTTGTTCGGCAGGAGCTCGCGGAACTCGTTCGCCAGCTGGGCGGCCAGCGTCTTGTTCGGCGCCATCACCAGGGTGGGGCGCTGAAGCTTCTCGATCATCCAGGCGGTGGTAGCCGACTTGCCGGTGCCGGTGGCGCCGAGCAGCACGACGTCCTTCTCGCCGGCGCGGATGCGCCGGTCGAGGTCGGCGATGGCCGCAGGCTGGTCGCCGCTGGGCTGGTAGGGGCTGACGACCTCGAAGGGCGCCACCGTACGTTCGATCTTGGAAACGGGCCGCATGTGACCACCGTACGACCCGGCACTGACAGCCGGGGTGCGATCGCCCCGTCGGCGGTCCCGTCGCCTGCTCCGCGCCCCGTCCCCTACCAGTCCTGGGAGCGGTACGTGCCGCGGTGTGCGGCGCGGCGGCCGGAGCGCGCGGCGGGGCGGGCGGCGGACCAGTTGGCGGGCTCGCCGTAGGCCGCGGCGCGGCGCGGGGCGGGGACTCCGGGGAGGTGGTTGGGGTAGCCGCCGCGGCCGCCGGGGCGCTGCCAGTCGGGCTCGCCCATGACGAGCAGCGGGTCGAACATCACGACGACGGCGGCGAGCAGCAGGAAGACGCCGGGGCCGATCAGCATGGGCAGCAGGAGCGAGGTGGCGCTGTCGCCGCTGCCGGCGGCGGCGGTGCCGTGCAGCCGCACGTCGACGGCGGCCATGGCGGTGTAGTGCATGCCGCTGACCGCGAGTCCCATGACGACGCTGGCGCCGAGACTGGCGAGGAAGCCGTGCACGGAGACGGCGGCCCACAGGGCGGCGGTGGCGGCCACGACGGCGATGACCACCGAGAGGGCGACGGTGAGGGTGTCGTACCGGACCTCTCCGTGCAGTCGCATCCCGGCCATGCCCAGGTAGTGCATGGTGGCGACGCCGAGGCCGGTGATGGTGCCGCCGGTGACCAGGGTCAGCGGGGTGGCGCCGCGGTAGCCGACGATGAAGATGCCGATGCCGACCATGAGGATGGCGACGCCGAGGCTGGCGAAGGTGATGGGCCGGTCGTAGCTGATCGGGGCCTGCCGGACGGAGAAGCCCATCATGGCGATGAAGTGCATGGTCCAGATGCCGGTGCCGATGGACGTGGCGCCGAGCGCGAGCCAGCCGGCCTTGAAGGTGTCCCGGTGGCGCAGCGACCTGGTGGTGCAGCGCAGGCCCAGGGCGCCGCCGAGGCAGGCCATGAGGAAGGCCGCCACCGGCGTGACCAGTCCGTAGCTGAATCCGTCGACCGTGCCCTGCATCAGCGTCCGTCCTCCACCCCGAGTGCCACGTTCGTTCGTCCGAAAACAGTCGGTACCGCTGAGTAGTGCTATCGGATTATGGCGTCCGCCGAGGCCGTCCGGCCATGGGGTCCGGGAAAAGTCCGGACCGGTTGTCGGTGGCGGGTCGTACGGTGGGCGGCATGGAGCAGGAGATGCCGGGGACGCCGGCCGGGCCGGAGCGGGGACGGGTGGAGTGGGCGGTGGTGCCCAGCGCCATCGGGCCCCTGCTGCTCGCCGCGACGGAGCGGGGACTCGTGAGCGTGGTCTTCCACGCCGACCCGCGGGTGCGCGAGCGGGCCCTCGACCGGCTCGCCGGCGCGCTGGGCGCGGACCTCGTGGAGCTCCCCTCCGGCCGCCTCGCCGAGCCGATACGGCAGCTCGCGGCCTACTTCGCCGGGAGTCTCCGGAGCTTCGACGTCAAGCTCGACTGGTCCCTGGTGACCGGATTCAACCGTCAGGTGCTGCGCGAACTGGCCACCACCGTCCCCTTCGGGACGGTGGTGGGATACGGCGACCTGGCCCGCCGGGTGGGCCGGCCGGCGGCCGCCCAGGCGGTCGGCGCGGCGATGGGCGCCAATCCGCTGCCGGTGGTCGTGCCGTGCCACCGGGTGGTGGAGAGCGACGGCGGCATCGGCGGCTTCGGCGGCGGCCTGGAGACCAAGCGGCAGCTGCTCGCGCTGGAGGGGGTGCTGCCGGAGCCGCTGTTCTGAGGGGCGGTTCGCGGCGGTGCGGTGGTGGTGGTTGGGGGCGGGTCCGGGGGGCCGGGGCCGACGCGGCACGGACAGGCGTACGACCCGGACCGGGGGTGCGGCGCGCGTGGGATGGGGGACGCCGTCACGCGCCCGGCAGGTGCCGGGTCCGGCCCGGCGCCCATGGGTGCTGCGGTGGGCGGCACCTGGGCGTTCCCAGGCCGCGGGGTGGCTGGCACACTGCGTAAGTGACCACAGCCCCAGACGCCCCTGACGCCGCCCTGCTGGCCGGGGGGATATCGAAGTCCGTCTCTCCCGAGCGGCTGCCCGCGCTGCGGCGCCGGATACAGGCCGTGCTGATCGCCACGCAGATCCTGGGCGGGCTCGGCATCGCCATCGGGGTGGCGCTCGCCGCGGTCCTGGCCAAGGAGGTCAGCGGTACGGAGGCGCTGTCGGGGCTCGCGTCGACGGCGACGGTCGCCGGGCCCGCCCTGCTCGCGATGCCGCTGGCCTCGCTGATGGCCCGGCGCGGGCGGCGGGCGGGACTGGTTCTGGCCTATCTGGTCGGCGCCCTCGGATCGGCGGTCGCCGTGCTCGGCGCCACCGCCGGGAGCTTCCCGCTGCTCCTGGCCGGCCTGGTCGGCTTCGGCGCGGGCTCCTCGGCCAATCTGGCCGCCCGGTTCGCCGCCGCGGACCTGGCCGAGCCGGACCGGCGGGCCCGGGCCATCTCCACCGTGGTGTGGGCCACCACCATCGGCGCCGTCCTCGGCCCCAACATCGCCGCCCCGGCCGGCGAGAGCGTCTCCGGCCTCGGCATCCCGGCCGCCGCCGGGCCCTTCGTGTGGGCGTCCGGCGTGTTCGTGGTCGCCGCCGCCATGGTGGCGGCGCTGCTCCGGCCCGACCCCCTGCTCACCGCGCGGGCACTGGCCGGCCCCGAGGAGGCCGCGGCCGCCGACGGGCGCTCCCTGAAGGCCGGACTGCGCGCGGTGCGGGCCTCGTCGCGGGCCCGGCTGGCTCTGGTGACGGTCGCCGGTTCGCACACCGCCATGGTGTCGATCATGTCGATGACCCCGGTCGCGCTGAGCCACCACGGTGCCGGGATCCGGCTGATCGGACTGGTGATCAGCGGCCACATCGCCGGCATGTACGCCTTCTCGCCGGTCATGGGCTGGCTGTCCGACCGGCTCGGTCGGCTCGCCGTGATCGGCCTCGCCGTGGCGCTGCTCGCCACCGCCGCACTGCTCGCGGGCACCGCCGGACCCAGCCACGGACAGACCGCGCTCGGCCTGTTCGTCCTCGGTCTCGGCTGGTCGGCCGGCCTGGTCTCCGGCTCGGCGCTGCTCACGGACTCCGTGCCGCAGGCCGCCCGCGCCGCCGTCCAGGGCCTCTCCGACTTCATCATGAACACCTCAGCCGGCCTCGGCGGCCTCGCCGCCGGCCTGATCGTCTCCCAGGCGGGCTACGGCTGGCTCAACCTCGTCGGCGCCTGCCTGCTGCTCCCGATGACCGTCCTCGCGGCGCGCGGCGCACTCCGCCGCGCCTGATCCGCCGGGCGCGCCCGGCGGATCGGGGCCGGACAGGCCCGCGGCACCTGGTGCTGGAGCCGCCCCAGGCCGCCGGGGCGGCTCACCCCTGGGCCCGCACGGCCCAAGGCCATGCTGTGCCAGGCCCCCTGAGCCCTGCGGGCCCGGCCCCCGGACGTCCCCGGTCCGCTCACCGCGGCACCACCGGAGACGTGGCGCCCGCCGCCACCTCCCGTGGCGCGCCCGTGCCGTCGGCGGGCACGCTCCAGACGGCGCCGTCGTAGGCGTAGGAGAGCGTGTCGGGAGCGGTCCAGGCGGCCTGGTCGTCGATGGAGTGGGGTTCGGCGAGGGGGTGCGCGCGGCGGGTGGCCAGGTCCAGCACGTACAGCCGCCAGGGCGCTCGCGGGTCGGTGGAGACCTTCTTCTTGTACGCGACGCGGGTGCCGTCCGGGGAGAGCGAGGGGCACTCGACGTTCTCCTCGATCGCCCGCGCCGACCACTTCGCGAGGTCGCCCTCGACGAGGTAGGTGCGGCCGCGGGTGCCGACGGTCGCGTAGAAGCGGTTGTCGTCGGCGGCGAAGCTGACGCCCCAGTAGTTGACGTCGGGCGCGTGGTAGCGGCGCCCGTCGAGGGTGAGCGGGATCTGCTCGATGCTCTTGATCAGGTAGCCGGTGCGCAGATCGAGGATCGAGGTGCGGGTGGAGAAGGCGGAGGTGTTGTACGAGTCGCCGGTCGCGAACGTGGTCCAGGCGAGCACCTGGCCCGAGGCGGAGACCCTGGCCCGGTTGGGGATGCCGGGCAGGCTCATCCGCTTCTGCTCCCGCAGGCGCCGGTCGAGCACCAGGACGTACGAGCGGGCCGGCACCCCCGGGCGGCGCTGGAGGCACAGCGCGGTGGGCCCGGCGGCGTGGAAGCGGTCGCAGCGCGGCCCGAGGGCCAGTCGGCCGCCGGGCGCGGCCGGGTCCTGCCGGGCCACCCGCCCGGTCGCGGTGTCCCGGAACCAGAGCGCGCCCGGCGGCGCCCCGTCGAGCCCGAACCCGGCGTCGGCCGCCACGGCGGCGTTGTCGGGGCGGCCGGCGGCGGCCCGCACGGTGTACGCGGTGGCCCCGCCGGCCAGGATCAGGAAGCCGAGCACGAGGGCCCACAGACGGCGCCGGTTCATGAGGGGTCCCTTCGAGGGGGTCGGGGCAGCAGGCGGCTCGCGCCGAGCAGCGCGGCGGTGAGCGCGGCGAGCGCCAGGAGCAGCGCGGGCCGCGGGCCCCAGAGGGTCCAGGCGGCGCCGAAGCCGGTGGCCGCGGCCACCTTGGCGAGCGCCTGCGCGGTCTGGACGAGCGCGAGCCCGCTCGCCCGCCGCTCGGGCGGGAGCAGCGGGCCGGTGAGCGCCATCAGGACGCCGTCGGTGGCCGCGTAGAAGACCCCGAGGAGCAGCGGAACGGCCACGAGGAGCAGCGCGCCCGGCACCGGGGCCAGGAGCAGGCCGAGGGCGAGGAGCAGGGCCCCGTGCCCGTACAGGAAGGGGCGTCGGCGGCCGGTCCGGTCGGCGAGGCGGCCGGCCGGCACGGCGAGCAGCAGATACGCGGCGGAGGCGCCGAGCGGCAGGAACGGGAACCAGGTCGCGTCGAGTGCGGTGCGCTGCTGGAGCAGGAGGTAGAAGAACGCGTCGCCGACCGTGGCCGCGCCGAGCAGCGCGGCGGCGAGCGCGACCCGGCGCACGGCGGGCACCCGCAGCAGGGCCGGACCGTCGGGCCGCACCCGCCCCACGGCGGGCACCCGCCCCCGCACCCGCCCCCGCTCCCGCACCGGCCGCGCGGCGCGCGCGTCGGCCACGGACGCGCGGGGGCCGCCGGGCACGAGGACCACGAGCAGCAGCACCCCGAGCAGCCCGACGCAGAAGCTGACGACGAAGACGGCGTCGTACGCGTCGGCCGTGGCCCACAGGATCGCGAACGCGGCGAGCGGGCCGAGCAGCGCGCCGGTGGTGTCCATGGCGCGGTGCACGCCGAAGGCGCGGCCGAGGGCGTCGGGCGGGCTGTCGAGGGTGATGAGCGCGTCCCGCGGCGCGGTGCGGATGCCCTTGCCGAGCCGGTCGGCGGCGAGCGCGGCGCCGATCAGACCGGCCGCGCCGCCCGCGAGGAGCAGGCCGAGCCGGGAGCAGGCGGAGAGCGCGTAGCCGAGGCCGGCGACCCGTTTGTGCCGGCCGCCGCGGTCGGCGAGGTGCCCGCCGACCATCCGGACGAGGGCGGTGGCGCCGTTGAACAGCCCGTCCAGGAAGCCGAACTGGAGCGGGGTGAGACCGAGGCCGAGCACCAGGTAGAGCGGCAGGACCGCGGTGACCATCTCGGACGAGACGTCGGTGACCAGACTGACCGTGCCGAGGGCGAGGACGGTGGCGGAGACGCGCCGCCGCGCCCCGGTGGGGGCGGGCGGCACGTCCCGGCGACCGGTGGTCGCGAGATACATGGGCGGCGGCGATCAGTGGCAGGTGTAGGTCGGGCCGGTGTCCCTGACCTGGCCGTCGGTGCCGACGTACTGCCAGGTGTAGGTGGTGTCGGTGAAGTCGAGCTTCAGGACGCCGTACGGACCGCTGATCCGCTTCTGGCTGTTGGGCTGGACGGTCTCGATGGGGTACGGCTCGGCGCCGCCCATGCCGCCGACGATCTCGAGGATGCCGTCGGCGGTGGCCCGGCCGTTCGGGTCCTGCGGCGCGAAGCGCTCGTAGTGGTGGTCGTGGCCGTTGAGGACGAGGTCGGCCTTGGCGTCGTAGAGGATCTGCCAGACCGGCTTGGAGACGGGGTCGTTGCCGTGGCCGCCGGAGGAGTAGAGCGGGTGGTGGAAGTAGGCGGCGACACAGCCCTTGGTGGTGCGGGCGAGGTCGTCCTTGAGCCACTGGATCTGGTCGGGGTCGTCGAAGGAGTTGGAGTCGAGGGCGATGAAGTGCCAGTTGCCCTGGTCGTAGCTGTAGTACGGCTCGCCCTGCGGATAGGCGATGGCGCCGAAGTACGACTTGTAGCCGGCGAGCGGGCCGGCCGGGTCGTAGGTCTCGTGGTTGCCGGGCACGGGGCGGGTCTTGGCCTTGAAGACGCCCCAGGTCTTGTCGTAGTAGTTCCGGTAGTCGGACAGGCGCGCGTCGTCGTACTGGTTGTCACCCATCGTCAGATAGAAGGCCGGATTGATCCGCTGGGCCTGCGCGGCGGTCTTCGGGTGGGCGCAGGAGCTGCTGGAGGCGGTGCACTGGGCGGCGATGTCGCCGGCCGCGACGACGGTGAAGGCGCCGGTGCCGGGCGGCTGGCTCGTGGGCGGCGGGGTCGTGGGCGGGGTGCTCGTCGGGGTGGTGCCGTCCGGGGTGCCGTACACCTCCGCCTCGTAGAGCGAGTAGCCGTACGAGGTGCCGCGGGCGGTGCCGTAGATCCGTAGATAGCGGCCCTTTCCGGCCAGTCCGGTCCAGTCGTCGGTGCCGCCGTTGCCGGCGGTCTCGGTGGCGAGCCGGGTCCAGGTGGCGTTGTCGGCGGAGATCTCGACGCGGTAGGCCTTGGCGTAGGCGGCCTCCCAGACGAGCTTGACGCGCGAGACGGCGGACGGGGCGCCGAGGTCGACCTTGAGCCACTGCGGGTCGGAGCCCTCGGCGCTGGCCCAGCGGGTGGTCCCGTCGCCGTCGAAGGCCTTGGCGGGTTCGTATCCGGTGTCCTCTATGGAGGACGCGGTCGCGGGCTTGCCGCGGGACAGCAGCGGATCGGCCGCGTCCGCGCGGCCGGTGGCGGCGAGCAGCAGCCCGCCGATCAGACACAGCGCCGCGGTGACCACGGTGAGGAGGAAGGCGGGGGACGGAGTGGTGCGGCGGGGTGGGGCGGAGGCGTACAGGCGCATACCTGGAGCTCCCTTGCCTGGGGGGACGGCGAGAGCTGGACTGCGGTGCGGACAGCGCGGTCCGGCCGCGTGGCGATGGGGCGCCACGCGGCGTGCCGCGGTGCACGGCGGCCGGGTCAGAGCTCTCGCTGAGCGCGTCACGCCCGCTTCCCGAGGAGTCAGGGGTCCGGGGAAGGCGGGCGCCGCGCCAAGCCGCCGCCCGTGAGGCTAGCGGATAGGAAGGTTTCCTACCAGACCCGTGAACCGCCTTCGGGAGGAGGGGTGTTCACAGGCCGTGGGACCGAGCCACGCGTGGGCGGGCGGCGGGCGGCGGGGCCTCAGAGGCTGATGTGGTACGCCTTGCGCAGGGTCTCGTGCACGGTCCAGGTGGTGCGGTCGCCCTCGCGCAGCACGCACGCGTCGCCGGGGCCGATCTCCAGCGTCGCGCCGCCCTCGACCGCGACCGTGGCGCGGCCGCTGACGACGACGAAGAGCTCGTTCGCCTCGGTGTCGGTGACCACGCCGGGGGTGATCTGCCAGATGCCGCGGAGCTGCTTGCCGTCGGCGGACTCCCACAGGACCTTGCCGGTCACCTCGGGGGTGCCGGAGACGATCTGACCGGGGTCGAGCGGCTCGGGCTCGAGCTCGGCGTCGGGGATGTGGACGGCGAAGGAAGGCTGCGCGTGAGTGGTCATGGGCGGTGACTGTAGCGGGGCCCGAACGCCGTTCCGCGCCCGGGAGTTCCTGGAATTCGACCCTCCGTTTCCCGCTCCGACCAGGCACTTCGTCAACCCGTTCGACACGACGGAATCCGTACGGGGGGTTTGCGCGGCGCCCGTGCGCCAAGGGGCGTTCCGGGGCTGGGCGACGGGGCCGGCGGGCACCGATTCCGTAGCCGTACGCAAGGCGTACGCACGCGCGCGTGGAGCGGTGCGCGAAGGAACGGACGAACGGGCGTACGGGTGAAGCGCGCCGAAAACCGCCCGCCGGACGGAGGGCGCCCGGGGGCATCACCGCTGGTCCGGGAAGGCGCCTTTGGTGGGGCCAATGTTGGTCCGGGGGATCACGCCGCGCCCCCTGGCAGTGCGGTGGCGAGGACGGCACACTCCCCGAGAGCCACTCCCCCACAACCCCACAACTCCCCCCACTCCGGACAGGAGAGTGCGATGTCGGCCACCCCCACCCTTCTCCGCGCCGCCGTCCTCGGCGCGGCGGCCCTGCTGACCGCCGCCACCACCGCCCCCGCCGCCACGGCCGCCACGGCCGCCGCGCCCGATCCCGGCGCCGACTACAAGGCCGCCCACGACACCCTGGGGCCGCAGCACCTGACGCCGGCCCAGTACCGGCTCGCCGCGGTCAAGCAGGCCGCGGCGGCGAGATCGTACGAGGAGGCGCACGCCCTCGGCGCCACGGGCGCCATGGGTCCCCTGAGCACCACGGGCACCGCGGACACGACGGGCGCCACGAGCGCGCTCGCCGGGTACAAGCTGTCCGGCGGAATCCACCAGTCGCAGCAGACCTCCTACTGGTGCGGCCCGGCCGCCCTGGTCATCACCCAGTCCGCGCACGACGAGGTCGGCGGACGCTCCCAGCGGGACGCGGCGACCCTGCTGAAGACCACCACGGCCGGCACCGCCTGGTACGGGATCGACATCAACGTGCCCGATCCCACCGGCTACCCGATGGTCGACGCGCTGAACTACCGGCTGCCCGGTGCCGGTTACGTGCCCAACGCCCTGCCCTACACCCCCACCGCGGCCGACAAGACCGCCTTCAAGCAGCACATCACCCACAACACCGACAACGACTACGCCATCGCGGGCAACGCCTGGGAGGTGCCCGGCGGGCCGCACCTGGTGGGGCACCCCAACATCGAGATCTTCCACTGGGTCGCGATCGACGGCTACAACACGGACACCGCCGCCGGCCAGGTCAACTACCTCGATCCGGTCGGCGGGGTGAGCACGAGCGTCATCTCCTGGGCGGGGCCGGTGCCCAAGTCCGCGCACATCTCCTCCGACACCCTGACCACGATCATGGGCGGCCGTGGCTACGTCTGGTAGCACCGTGCCGTTTCGTCGGACGCGCGTCCCGGCCCTGCTCCTGGCGGGCGCCCTCCTCGCGGGGTGCTCGCCGGGCGGCGGGGCCCCGCCGGGCCCGGCGAGCTCCGCGCCGACACGGGCCGCCGCCGTGCGGACGGTCCCGGCCTGCGAGGTGCCGCTGCCGGACGCCTGGGAGCGGGCCTTCGCGGCCGGCGAGTACCGGCCGCCCGACGGGCAGCGCGCGGTCCTCACGGACACCGGCCCGGGCTGGACGGCGCTCCAGCTCACCGGGAACGGCGACATGGGGCGGCGGGCCGTGCTCGTACGGGGCGACGGGAGCCCGCCCCGGACCCTGCTGCGGTTCGCCGACCCCGTCGAGCACCAGTTGCTCGCCGCCGACTTCGACGGGCGTCGGTGGGCCGCGTTCGCCGTCCTGGAGGGGCGGACCCTCGACAGCCCGTGGAGCCTGTACGTGTGGGACGCGGTCACCGGCACGGCCCGGCGCCTCGCCCGCGCCGACCGGCCGGGCCCGCTCCCCCGCCCGGTGGTCCGCGACGGCACCGTCGTGTGGGCGCAGGGCACGGGCACGGGCCGGGCCTCGGTGTTCGCCGCGCCGGCCGCCGACGGTGGCGGTGGCGGTGGCGGCGGGCACGCGCGCGTGTGGCGCACGGCGGTCCTGGACACGCCGTTCGCGGCGGGCGGCCTGCTGGTGTGGCGGGAGTCGGCGGGCGGGCACACCCGGCCGGTGGCGGTCGCCCTGAAGGACGGGCGCCCGGCCGCGCTGCCCGCGCCGATCGCCGCCCTCCGCGACATCCGCGCCCTCGCCTCGGACGGCACCACCTGGGCGTGGGTCGAGGGCGAGACGGCGCCCCGGCTGATGGTCTGGCGCCCCGGCGAGGCCCGGCCCTACGCCGCCGTGACCGCCTCCCCGGCCGCGGACGGCATGGACCAGCTGCGGATCGCGGGGCGCCTCGTCACCTGGCGCACGCCGGAGACCTCGTACGCCCTCGACCTCGGACACCCGGACCGCCGCCCTGCCTCCGGCTCCGGCTCCGGCTCGTACGCGCGGATCACGCCCCCGTACGGCTACGCCGCGGCCTCCGGGAACGCGCTGGCCCTCGCGTACAGCGTCGGCAACGCCAAGACCGCCGGCGCCCGCCCGGTGATCCGGGTGGTGGACGCGGCCCGGCTGCCCGGCCTGCCGGGCTGTGGCTGAGGTGTCCTGCGGCTGAGGAGCCTTGTGGCTGATGTTCGCCATGTTCTGCGGTGAGGTTTGCGGGGCGGGTGGCCGCGCCAGAGATCCAGCATGTCCACCATGTCCACACAGGTGTCCGAAGAAGTACGGGAGGCGCTCCACGCGGGGCGCCCGGTCGTCGCGCTCGAATCGACGATCATCGCCCACGGCCTGCCGCGCCCGCGCAACCTGGCCGTGGCCGAGGAGCTGGAGGCGCTGGTCCGCGAGGGCGGGGCGGTGCCGGCGACGATCGCGGTGCTCGACGGGGTGGCCCGGATCGGCCTCGACGCCCCCGCGCTCACCCGGATCGCCGAGGACCCGTCGGTGCGCAAGCTCGGCCATCGCGACCTGGCGCCGGCGCTCGCGAGCGGGGCCTCGGGAGCGACGACCGTGTCGGCGACGGCCTGGCTCGCCGAGTCCGCCGGCATACGGGTGTTCGCGACCGGCGGCCTCGGCGGTGTGCACCGGGAGTGGACCGAGACCCAGGACGAGTCGGCGGACCTGCGGCTGCTCGCCGAGGTCGGCGTCACGGTGGTGTGCGCGGGCGTGAAGTCGATCCTCGACGTGCCGGCGACCCTGCAGCGCCTGGAGACGCTTGGCGTGACCGTGCTCGGTTACGGCACGGAGATGTTCCCCGGCTTCTACCTCGCCTCCTCCGGCGAACGGGTCGACTGGACCGTGCGGACCCCGGCGGAGGCGGCGCGGGTGATGCGTGCGCGCGACGAGCTGGGCGGGCCTCGCGGGGCGCTTGTCGTCGGCAACCCCGTACCGGCCGCGGAGCAGTTGGACCCGGCCCTGCACGACCGGGTGCTCGCGGCCGGGCTCGCCGCGGCGCGGGAGAAGGGGATCACGGGGCAGGCGGTGACGCCGTTCCTGCTGGAGTATCTGACGGTGCACACGGAGGGCGCGTCCCTGGAGGCGAACCTGGCGGCGGTACGGGGCAATGTGGAGCTCGCCGCCCGGATCGCCGCCGCGTACCGCGAGCTGCCGTGACCGGGTCCGGGGCGCTCCTGGTGGTCGGGGACGTCGTCACGGACGTGGTCGCCCGGCACGACGCCCCGCTCGCGGCGGCGACCGACACGGCGGCCCGGATCCGCACCCTGCCCGGCGGCGCGGGGGCGAACGTGGCGTGCTGGGCGGCCCGTTCGGGCTGCGCCGACGTGCGTCTGCTGGCCCGGGTCGGCACCGACTCCGCCTCCTGGCACGACCGGGCGCTGCGCCGCGCGGGCGTCCGGCCGCTCCTTGTGACGGACCCGGAGGCGCCGACGGCGACCGTGATCGCGCTGGTCGGCGCGGACGCGGAGCGCACCTTCCTGACGGACAGCGGAGCGGCGCTGCGGCTGGCACCCGGCGACTGGGCGCCGGCGCTGCTCGACGGGGTCGCCCGGGTGCATCTGTCGGGCTACCTCTTCTTCGCCGAGCCCAGCCGCGCGACGGCGCTCCGGGTGCTGCGGGACGCCCGCGCGGCGGGTCTCCCGGTGAGCGTGGACCCCGCCTCGGCCGGTTTCCTCGCCGGCCTCGGCGCCGAGGCCTTCCTCGCCGCGACGGCGGGCGCCGCCTGCCTGCTGCCCAACACCGACGAGGCCCGTTTCCTGACCGGCCGCCCGGACCCGGCCGAGGCCGCGGCGGCCCTCAGCCGCCACTACCCCCTGGTCGCCGTCACCCTCGGCCCCCACGGCGCCGTCCTCGCCGCCGACGGCCACATCACCGCCCACGTCCCGGCCCCACCCGCCACCCCCGTCGACACCACCGGCGCCGGCGACGCCTTCACCGGCGCCTTCCTCACCGCCCTCCACACCGGCGCCTCCCCCACGGAAGCGGCCACGGCGGGCTGCGCGGCCGGCGCCCTCGCGGTGACGACGGTCGGCGCCCGCCCCGACGGCGGTACGGTCACCGGATGACCCCGGGAAGGCCGGCACTCGTCGGGCCGGATCGTCGTGCGCCCGGCGGGCGCTGACACCCCGTTCGCGCCCCACGTCGGGCGACGCGTCCTGGCGAGCCGGGAGGAGCACGACCCGCGGACCGGGCCCACCGCCCTGGAGCTGCCCTTCCCGGCCGGCCGGGTGCGGTGCGCGACCCGGTGCGGGGGCCTCGTCCTGACCGGGCTCCCGCCGGACGGGCCTGATCGACAAGACACCCCTAGTCGCGCGCGTCCCGCCACCCCGTCCACGCCGGCCTCCGCGCGTCGTCCGCGCGGATGACCGCGTCGGCGGTGTCGGCCGGGCCGACCTCCGACTCGTAGCGGGCGAAGGCGGGCAGGGTCCACGCCTGTTCGGTGCGGCGGGCCAGGGCGCCCGGGGAGAGGCGGAGGTGGAGCTTCAGATCGAAGGGGTACCAGTGGCCGAGCAGGAAGGGGCCGTGGAGCAGCAGGACGCCGCCCGGCGGGAGGGGGACGGCGGGGCTGCGGGTGGCGCGGTCGGTGACCGGGTTCCACAGGTCGGGCAGCACCCGCCCGCTGCCGCCCGGCTCCAGCGGGCCGAACACCTCGCGCCACAGCGCGCCCGTGTCGTACCAGCCGGAGTAGTACGCGTCGGGGTCCTGCTTGCCGTACTCGAAGCGCAGCGACTTCGGGCGCAGGAAGCCGTCGGTCGCGACGACGAGCACCGACCGGCCGCGCAGCCGCAGCACCGCCGCCACGCGTTCGGCGAACTCCCCGCCCGGCGCGGCCGGGGCCCCGTCGACGCCCACCTTCAGCCGGTCGCCGCCGTCCCCGGGTTCGGTCCGGTCGACCCGGTCGGCCACGGTGTCGGCCAGCCGCTCCCAGCTGATCGCTTCGCATCGCATCCGTCCCATCCTGCCGTACGAACCCCACCCTCCGACGCCCGCCGCCCGGGCTTGACCTTGCCGCAGGCGGCAGGGTTCGACGATCTCCGCATGAACCACGAGACCACCACCACCGCACAGCCCGCCCCCACGCCCCGGGTCGTCGTCGTGACCGGAGCCGGCACCGGCATCGGGCGGGCCACCGCCCGCGCCTTCGCCCGGCAGGGCGCGACCGTCCTCGCCGTGGGGCGGCGCCCGGAACCGCTCGACGGGACGGCCGTCGGCCACCCGGCCATCCGCCCGCTCGTCGCCGACGTCACCGCGCCCGACGCGCCCGAGGCGATCGTGCGCACCGCCCTCGACACGTACGGGCGGCTCGACGTGCTCGTCAACAACGCGGGCATCGCCACCGGCGGCCCGCTCGCCACGCTGGACCGCGATGTGCTCGGCCCGCTCCTGGCGACCAATCTGGTCGCCCCGGTGCTGCTCACCCAGGCCGCGCTCGACGCGCTGGCCGAGGCCGGGGGCGGCGGGGTGGTCGTCAATGTGACGACGACGATCGGGCAGCGCGGCTGGCCGGACAACTCCGTCTATCCGGCGACCAAGAGCGCCCTGGAGACCCTGACCCGCTGCTGGGCGGTGGAGCTCGCGCCGCGCGGGATACGGGTGGTGGCGGTCGCGCCCGGCGCGATCGAGACGCCGATCGGCGAGCACGCCGGTCTGACGCCGGAGCGGCGCCGCGCCGTACGGGAGTGGCAGGCCGCGCACACCCCGCTGGGGCGGATCGGCCGGCCGGAGGAGGTGGCCTGGGCGATCACCGCGCTGGCCTCGCCGGACGCCGGGTTCCTGACCGGCACGGTGCTCCCCGTGGACGGCGGCGCCCTCGTCACGTAACACCTGCCCCGCCCGTCACACGTGATACGAAGGTGCGAGGAGGTGGGGACGGACCTTGCGCATCGGTGAACTGGCCCGGCGGACCGGCACGACCGCCCGCGCGCTGCGGCACTACGAGGCGGCAGGGCTGCTCTCCTCGGCGCGCGCCGCCAACGGCTACCGGGTGTATGACGAGGGCGCGGCGGTACGGGTGGCCAACATCCGCCATCTCCTCGGCGTGGGGCTGACCCTGGAGGACGTGGCCGCGTTCGCCGCCTGCCTCGACGGGGACGTGCCCGCGGCCCCGCCGTCCCCGAGCGGCCTCGCGATCGCCCGGGAGCGGCTCGCGGTGCTCGACGCGCGCATCGCGGCGCAGACGGAGGCCAGGGACCGGCTCGCCGCCGCCCTCGCCGCACATACGGCGCAGGCCTCCAGGTCCGGTGGCTAGCTCACCTCACCCGACGGACACCCGCTCCGTCAGCTCCGCCCGCCGCCCCGACTCCACCGCCTCCGTCAGCTCCGCCCGCCCCGACTCCACCGCCTCCGCGAGCGTCAGGCCGCCCTCCGCCAGCGCCCGGCAGGTCGCCGCATCGGTGCGCAGCCGCACCTCGGCGTCGGCCGCGGGCCCGTCCCCGTACGCGAACTGTCCGTCGGCCCCGCTCCGTACGTGGAACTCGCCCTCGTCCAGGGTCACATGGACGACCTTCGCGCCGAGGCCCGCGAGCGCGTCGAGGAGCGGGACGGCGAACCAGTGCGCGCGGACGGCGTCGGTGGGGCGCAGGTCGCCGAGGGCGGGCGCGCCCCAGGCGGCGAGGGCGCGCAGCACGGGCAGCAGTGCGCGGCCTCGGTCGGTGAGCTCGTAGACGTATGCGGAGACGGGCGGCGGCAGCTTGCGGCGGGTGACGAGGTCGCTGCTCTCCATGTCCTTCAGCCGGCCGGCGAGCATGTCGGTGCTGACGCCGGGGAGATCGGCGTGCAGATCGGTGTAGCGGCGCGGCCCGGCGAGGAGTTCACGGACGATCAGCAGGGTCCACCGGTCGCCGACCGCGTCGAGGGCGCGCGCTGCGGCGCAGTACTGGTCGTAGCTCCGGCGGCGGGTCGAGGGGCGCGGCGGGCGCGACTGAGCTGGCATGCGACGCAGTCTAGACATGTTGTTGGACTTTCCAAGCTCGAACTTGGTAAAACCAAGCATCAACACTTCTGGGGAGGTCGGCGCATGGAGTTCCGGCAGTCGAGCAAGCTGAGCGAGGTCTGCTACGAGATCCGCGGCCCGGTCATCGAGCAGGCCAACGCCCTGGAGGAGGCGGGCCACAGCGTGCTGCGCCTCAACACCGGCAACCCCGCGCTCTTCGGCTTCGAGGCGCCCGAGGAGATCGTCCAGGACATGATCCGGATGCTCCCCCGGGCGCACGGCTACACCGACTCCCGTGGCATCCTGTCCGCCCGCCGCGCGGTCGCCCAGCGCTACCAGTCGATGGGTCTGACGGAGGTGGACGTCGACGACGTCTATCTCGGCAACGGTGTCTCCGAGCTCATCTCGATGGCCACCCAGGCGCTCCTGGAGGACGGCGACGAGGTCCTGATCCCGGCCCCCGACTACCCCCTGTGGACCGCGGTCACCACCCTCGCCGGCGGCAAGCCGGTGCACTACGTGTGCGACGAGTCGGCCGACTGGTACCCCGATCTCGACGACATGGCCTCGAAGATCACCGACCGCACCAAGGCCGTGGTGATCATCAACCCCAACAACCCGACCGGCGCGGTCTATCCGAAGGAGATCGTCGAGGGCATCCTCGACCTCGCCCGCCGGCACGGCCTGATGGTCTTCTCCGACGAGATCTACGACCAGATCGTCTACGACGAGGCGGTGCACTACCCGACCGCCTCACTCGCCCCCGACCTGGTCGTCCTCACCTTCGGCGGCCTGTCCAAGACCTACCGGGTGGCCGGTTTCCGCTCCGGCTGGATGATCGTCACCGGTCCGAAGCAGCACGCCGCGAACTACCTGGAGGGCCTGACCATGCTGGCCTCCATGCGGCTGTGTCCGAACGCCCCCGCGCAGTACGCCATCCAGGCCGCGCTCGGCGGCCGGCAGTCCATCCACGAGCTCACCGCCCCCGGGGGCAGGCTGCGCGAGCAGCGCGACCTCGCCTGGCGCAAGCTCAACGAGATCCCCGGCGTCAGCTGCGTCAAGCCGAAGGGCGCGCTCTACGCCTTCCCGCGCCTCGACCCGGCGGTGTACCCGATCCACGACGACGAGAAGTTCGTCCTGGACCTGCTGCTGCGGGAGAAGATCCAGGTGGTGCAGGGCACCGGCTTCAACTGGCCGCACCACGACCACTTCCGCATCCTCACCCTGCCGTACGCCGACGATCTGGACGCCGCCATCAGCCGCATCGGGCGCTTCCTCGCCGGCTACCGGCAGTAGGGGGCGGGACTCACAACCAGCCCGTTCCTGCGATGATCTGACGGAACGTCGCAGGAGCGAGCAGGAGTGAGGGGAAGGGGCGAGTCCGTCATGGATGCCGCGCTGATAGCCGTCGTCGGAACGCTGCTGGGGGTCGTGGCCACCCACTGGTTCCAGGGCCGGGCCGCCGAGCGCACGGCCTCGCTCGCCCGGACCGAGCAGCTGCGGCAGGAGCGGATCGCGACCTACAGCGCCTTCGCCGGCGCCGTCGTCGACTACCGGCAGAGCCAGAACGACCGCTGGTTCAAGGCCCATCTGGAGCCCGGCTCCGACGAGGCCGAGCAGTCCCGCCACGCCTCGTACCGCCAGCGCACCGCCGCCCGGCAGGCGCTCTTCCGGGTCCAGTTGATGTGCGACGACCCGCGGACCCGCCGGCTCGCCGAGGCCGCCTTCGAGACCACCCACTGCATGCACGAGGCCACGGACGACGCCGAGCGCACGCTCCGCTCGGACGAGGCCAAGGAGGCCCTGGCCCGGTTCATCGAGGCCGCGGCGCCCGGCGTGCGCTGACACCCCTTCCCGCTGGCACCCCCTCCCCACCACCGGACGTGGGGGATGCGCCGGGGTGCCCGCGGGTAGAACACCGGCGTGGATCTCGTCGCCCCCGTCGTGGTCGAACCGCTCCGGCGGCGCCGCTGCTCGGAATGCCGCCAGGGCCCCCTGGAGCGCATGATCGTCGAGTTCAACGCGCCCGTGTGCCTGGACTGCGCCGACCTCGGGCATCTCGTCTTCCTGCGCCGCGGGGACACCGCCCTCACCCGCCGGGCCCGCGAGGGCAGTGGTCTGTGGGCGGTGGTCGTACGGCACAACCGGCGCCGCACGCGGTACGAGCGCCAGGGCCTGCTCGTCGAGGAGGCGGCGCTGGTCCGGGCCGAGGCCGCCTGCCTCGCGGACGCCGAGGCCCGGGCGCGCCGCCGGGCCCGGGACGCGGCGCGCCGGGCCGCGCGGGACGCGGAGGTCACGGCGGCCCTGGAGGCGGAGATTCTGCGGCTGTTCCCGGGCTGCCCGGGCGAGCGCGCGGAGCGGATCGCCGCGCACGCCTCGGCGAAGGGCAGCGGCCGGGTGGGGCGTACGGCGGCCGGGCGGGCACTCGACCCTGGCGCGGTCACGGCCGCGGTGCGGGCCGCCGTACGTCATGTCGACACCGACTACGACGCGCTGCTGATGGCCGGGGTGCCCCGGCACCAGGCCCGGGCGCGGATCGCGCCGGCCATCGAGACGGTGCTCCGGTCCTGGCGGGCGGGCTGAGGGGCGCGGCGACGCGGCGCCCTGAACTCGGCCCTCCGGCCCACGAAGTGGCCCGCTGAGAGCGGGCCGCGCACCGGACCTGGCCGGCCGTGGTCGGCCACGGTCGGCTGGTGCGTCGGTCAGGCCTGGCTGGTACGTCGATCAGGCAGGGCTGGTACGTCGGTCAGGCAGGGCTGGTACGTCGGTCAGGCCTGGTCGGCCGACGCGCGGCGGGCCCTGCGGTAGAGGAGCGCGCCGCCGAGGAGCAGCGCGGCGCTGGCCGGGGCGGCGAAGCCCAGGGAGTCCGAACCGGTGCTGGCGAGCTGGACCTTGGTCGACTGCGGGACGGGGCCATGCTCGTGGCTCGGGGCCGGCGGCAGGTTGCGCACCGGGGTCGGCGGGTGCGGGGTCGGGGTCTCCGGCTCGTCGCACTCCTCCTCCGGCGCCGACTCGTTGACCGAGGTGTTGCCGATGGTGGGGTTTCCGATGCCGACCACGTTCACCGAGTTGCCGCTGACGTTGACCGGGAGGTCGACCGGCAGCTGCAGTCCGTTGCCGGACAGGACGCCCGGGGAGCCCGCGGTGTGGCCCTCGGCGGTCGCGCCGCCGCCGTTCTGGGCGCCGCCGTGCGAGGAGCCGCCGCCGGCGCGGGTGCCGGAGTCGGACGAGCCGGCGCGCGGGGTGCCGGGCAGGTCCTTGTGGGCGGGGCTGCCGGCGTGGGCGCCGGAGTCGTCGGCCCGGGAGCCGCCGGAGGTGTTGGCACAGCTGTTGCCGGCCGCCGGGTTGAGCAGTCCGACGACGTTGACGGTGTTCCCGCAGACGTTCACGGGCACGTGCACCGGCAGCTGAACCGTGTTGCCGGAGCCGACGCCCGGCGAACCGACCGCCGCGCCCTGGGCCGCGGAGTCGGCGTGGGCGGCGCCCGCCGACAGCGCGAGCGCGCCGCCGGTGACCAACAGTGTGGCCAGACCACTTCGGCGAATGTGCCTCATGGTTTCCTGCCTTCCGGATGTCTTCACGGGCACTCGCCCGTACCCGAAATAACGCCATCCGTGAGGTGGCCGGATCCGGCGCCCGACGTCTTTCACTCCAACGAGGGAGTGTGCGGCGGGCGATCATGCCCCGACGTGCGGCGTTGCCGGTGGGCTACGGTGGCGCGGAAGGGGGGTGAGCTGACCGTGGGGCAGGATCGACTGCGGGTGCCGGTGGGACGCGACGCGGCGCGCTGGCGAACGCGCGGGACCACGCGCACGGTCCTCTTCGTCGTCCACAACGTCACCTCGGCGACCCGACTGCTCGACGTACTCCCCCTCTTCGACGACGCCCCGGACGTGCAGACTCTCGCGACCTGTACCGGGTCCTCGCCGTTCCTGGCCGGGGTCGACGCGCTGCTCGACGGCGCGGGACTGCCGGTGGTGCCCTGGGAACAGGCGAAGGAGCTGGCCGCGGCGGGCGGTGTGGACCTGGCCGTCAGCGCCAGCTACGGCGGCGAACTCCAGGCGTTTCAGGGGAAGTTGACCATCCTCTCACACGGCACTGGATACAATAAGAAGCTGGCGACACCGGACACCGGACACCGGACACCGGACACCGGACACCGGGCTCGGGGGCGAGGGTGCGGGCGGCGGCGCCGCGCCGGTGTTCGGGATGGCGCCCGACTGGCTGCTGCACGAGGGCAAGCCGCTCGCCACGGCGACCGTCCTGTCCCACCCCGAGCAGCTCGACCGGCTGCGCCTGGCCTGCCCCGAGGCCGCGAAGACCGCCGTCCTCGCCGGTGATCCCTGCTTCGACCGGATGCTCGCGCTCCGCCGCCGGCGGCCGGCGCTGCGGCGCGCGCTCGGTGCGGGCGACGGGCGCCGGCTCGTCGTCCTGAACTCCACCTGGGGCCGTGCCTCCCTCTTCGGCTCCGACGCCTTCCCCGCCCTGCTGCGGGAGTTGACGGAGACGCTGCCGGTGGACGAGTACCGGCTGTGCGCCGTGCTCCACCCCAACATCGGGTACGGGCACGGCCCCGGCCAGGTGCGCGCCTGGCTGCGCCGGGCCGCCGCCTCCGGGCTCACCTTGATCGACCCGCTGGGCCCCTGGCGGCAGACCGTCGCGGCGGCCGACTGCGTCATCGGCGACCACGGCTCGGTCACCTATTACGCCGCCGCCCTCGGCCTGCCGGTGCTGCTCGGCGCCTTCGCGGATCGCGATCTCGACCCGGCTTCGCCGGTCGCCGCGCTCGGCCGGGCCGCGCCGCGGCTGCGCCCCGGGATCCCGCTGCGGACGCGGCTCGACGCGGTGATCGACGGCCATGTGCCGGGGCGGTACGACGGGTTCGCGGCGCTCGCGAGCTCGGACCCGGGCGGCTCGGCCGGGCTCCTGCGGTCCTTGTTCCACTCCCTGCTCGGCACCCCCGAGCCCGCACGGCCCGCCGCACTCCCCCAGCTGCCGGTCCCGGGCACCATCCCGGGCGAGGCCGCCCTCGGAACCCCGAACCTCACCGTCCCGCTCAGGGTCCTCACGCGCGTCCTCGCGGGCGGGCCGCCGGAGGTGGCCGTGACCCGCTACGCCGACCCGTCCACCGAACCGGCCGGCCCGGACGCGGAGGACGCGGAGGACGCGGAGGGCACCGAGGGCGCCCACACGGTCGTGGACGAGGACACCCCCGACGCGGGGCGGCTCGCGCTCGCGGACCTGGTCACCGACCGCGGCCTCACCGGCGCCCCGCCGGGCCCGCGCGCCGCGGAACTCCTCGCCACCCACCCGTACGCAGCCCTCGCCGCCGTCCGCACCGGGCCCGGCCGCTGTCTGGTCCGGGACCGCACCGGCACCCTGCTCGACCTCACCGCCCTCCCCCGCCAGGACGGCTTCCCGGACCCCTGCGACCCCTTCGCGTACGCCTCGGCCGTCCTCGGCTGGCAGGCGACCGGCCGCCCGCTCACCGCGCTCACGGAGGCGGGCGTCCTCGTGGTGACGACGGGCCGGGTGTGCCACCGGGTGGCGGTACGGGCCGTTCCGGCCTAGGCGTCCGAAGCGTCGGTCGTGTCGGTCGCGGCGAGTTCGGCGCGCAGGGCGGCGGCGCGGGGTGAGCCGAGGCGTTCGTGGAGGCCGGCCGCCTCGGTGAGAAAGACGCGGCGTTCGTCGGGAGTGGCCGCGGCGCGGGCGCGGAGCTCCGCGAGGGCCGCGTCCTGGACCGGGGCCTTCTCCTGGCGCATCCGCCCGGCGGCCTCGGCGAGGACGTCGGCGGCGCGCTCCCGGTCGCCGGCGGCGAGGGCCGCCTGGCCGAGGCTGGTGAGGACCCGGGCCTGGTTGTACGTGTCGGGGACGGGCAGTTCGGTCATGAGCCGCCCGGCCTGCTCCAGGGTGGCAGCGGCCCGGGCGTGCTCGCCGCGGCCGGAGAGGGCGCGGCCCCGGTGGTGGGCGAGCAGGGCGCGGGCGCGCGGGTCGTCGGTGAGGGCCTCGGCGGCGAGGAAGCAGGCCTCGGCCTCCTCGTACCGGCGCTGCTCCAGGCGTACCAGGCCCAGGGACTCGACGGCGGTCGCCTCGCCCCGGCGGTGGCCGCAGCGCCGGTCGGCCTCGGCGGCCGCGGTGAACGCCTGCTCGGCCTCGTCGAGGCGGCCGAGACCCTTGAGGGCGAAACCGAGCTGGGCGTGCATGCGGCCCTCGGCCTCGGGAACGGCGGGGCACCGGGCGGCGGCGCGGACGCCGAGCCGGTGGGTGGCCAGCCAGTCCTGGTGGAAGCCGTGCCGGAGGAAGAGGCTCCACAGCGCCTCGCACAACTGCCAGGTGAGGTCGTCGAGTCCGTACTCGTCGGCGGTCCGCACCGCCTCGACAAGGTTCTCGCGCTCGGCGAGGAGCCAGTCGGTGGCCTGTTCGGCGGTGCGCGGGTCCGGGGGCAGCCGGTCGTAGGCGGGGCCGAGGTGCCAGCGGCCCGGCATGACGCGGGCGTCCGCGGCGGCGGCCGCGGCCAGGTGGTGGCGCAGCAGCCGGCCGACGGCCGCGGCGGCGCGGGGGTGGCCGTCGACGCGCAGCGCCCGGCGTTCGGCGTGGACGCGCAGCAGGTCGTGGTGGCGGTAGCGGCCGGCGGCGTGCTCCTCCAGGAGGTGGATGGCGGCGAGTTCGTCGAGCAGGTCCGCCGCCTCCGGTTCGGTCACCTCGGTGAGCGCTGCGGCGGCGGGGGCGGTGAGCGCGGGCCAGGGGCGCAGCCCGCCGAGCCGGTAGAGACGGGCGGCGCCGGGGGTGAGGTCGTCGTAGGAGGTGTCGGCTGCGGCGGTGACCGGGTCGGTGGTGAGCGAGTCGGTGCCGTCG
Organism: Streptomyces sp. SKN60; assembly: GCF_026236535.1. Taxonomy (GTDB): domain Bacteria; phylum Actinomycetota; class Actinomycetes; order Streptomycetales; family Streptomycetaceae; genus Streptomyces. The sequence goes on from NZ_JAHTMW010000012.1 coordinate 183,936, forward strand.
TTCCCGGGCTCGTCGGACGGTGCCGCCGCGGTGGCCATGTCCTGCTCCAGCTGCTGCCAGGTGAGGTGGGTGCGGACGGCGAGCCGTTCGCCGGCCATGCAGAGGGCGAGCGGGAGTCCGCCGCAGCGGCGGGCGACGGCTTCCGCCGCGGCGGGGTGCGGCGCCTCGCGGCCGGACAGCCGGGTGAGGAGGAGGGCGGCGTCGGCGGGGCCGAGCGGCGGGAGCTGGATCACCCGGGCGCCGGCCTCGCGGGTCAGGCCGTCGAGCCGGCGGCGGCTGGTGACCAGGGTGAGCGAGCCGGGGCCGGTGGGCAGCAGCGGCAGCACCTGGGCGGCGGAGTGGGCGTTGTCGAGGACGGTGAGCATCCGGCGGTCCGCGGTGAGGGTGCGGTACCAGTCGATCTGCTCCTGCTCGTCCGCCGGCAGGTAGGGCGGGGCGACGCCGAGGGCGCGCAGGAAGCGCACCAGGACGGTGGACGGCGTGGCCGCGGTGGCGGTGGCGTCGCCGCGCAGGTCGGCGTGGAGTTGCCCGCCGCCGTAACGGTCCCGCAGCCGGGCGGCGAAGTGCAGCGCGGTGGCGGACTTCCCGATGCCGCCGGTGCCGGTGAGGACGACCACCCGGGGCGCGGGGTCCTCTTCGAGCGTCCCGTCGGCCCCGTCCAGCAGAGCCGTCAGACGGGCGAGTTCGTCATGTTGGTCGGTGAAGTGGGGTGCGGGGGCCGGGAGTAACCGGGGTGCGGGGCTGCCGGGGAGGATCGCCGGGACGGCGGCGGCCACGGTCAGCGTGTCGATCCGCCCGGCCTGGACGACGGGCCCGTGGACGGTGGCGGTGCCGCCGATCTCGTTGCGCACCACGGGGCCGGGGGACACCGGGCCGTACGGTACGGGGTCCGGGCTCATGCGCGAGGGCCGTCCGGGGCGGCGCCCGCGCCGGTGCCGCCCGGGCCGCCGGTCTCGTGGACGGTGTGCATCCGGTTGACCGTGCCGACCTGGAGGACGATGCCGTGGCTTCCGCCGGTGAGGGTGTTGTTCACGGTGGTGACGTTCTGCGGCGCGGCGGCCTCGGGGCCCGCCAACTCGGCGAGGATTCGGCGCAGTTCGGCCGCCGCCTCGGGGTCGGCGAGCAGGCTGCGGCGCATCCGGGCGCGCCATTCGACGCGGGCCTCGGTGCGTGCCTCCTCGGCCGCGTCCTGGTCGCCGCCCTGCGCGGCGCGGACCAGTTCGTCGCGGGCGGCCTCGAGTTCGGCGCCGACGGCCTGCTCGTCGCCGCCGGAGCGGGCGGCGAAGAACGCGGCCACCCGGGTCCGGGCCCGCTCCCAGCCGTCGCCGACCATCTGCTGGACGAGGGCCGTCGCCCCCGCTGTCGCCAGTGCCACCAACTCGGCTTCCACCGGGCCCCCTTCACCGCCTGCTGCGTCATTCCCAGCCTATCGGTCACCTCCCCAGGAGGTCGGTGATCACGCCGACCGGGTCGGCGTCGGGGGTGCCGCGCGGCCACCAGTCCTCGCGGTCGGTGTCCGACTCGTAGCCGTACCAGAGGCCGTCGCGGCCGAGGCGCAGCTGGAGCGATGCGGTGGACAGCCGGTTGCGCCAGGGGCGGAAGGCCGGGAGGTCGGCGGCGAGCAGGGCGGGGCGGGCCCGGTCGAAGGGGCCGGCGGGCGGGTCCCAGGGCCCTTCCAGGGCGGCGAGTCCGGCGACGCCGCCCTGGCGCCAGGCGGCGACGGCCCGGGCCAGGTCGGTGGGGGTGCGGTCGAGGGCGTAGGCCAGGTCGCGGTAGAGGGCGCGGGTGGAGGCGGTGAGGCCGGAGCCGGGGTGGGCGGCGGCCAGCCGGACCGCGTCCTGCCAGGGGTTGAGGGCGGCGACGGGGTCGTGTCCGGTGGTGAGGAAGGTGTGGGCGCGGGCGGCGGCCTCTCCGGCGAGGAGGTCGAGGGCGAGCGGGTCCGGTGCCTCGGGGTCGGCGGGGAAGACGGCGGGCCGGCCGGGCCGGTCGGGTGCGGGGAACGGCGGGGGCAGCGGCATCGGCGCGTGCCCGGTGGTGGGGGCGAGCACGGCGCGGGCGAGGACGGTGGGCAGGGCGGGGGCGGCGGGGGCGCTCTCGGCGGCGGCGTGGACGGCGTTGCGCCGGGTGAGGTCGGCGAGCAGTTCCTGCTCGTCGCGGCCGCGCATGAGGAAGAGGACGAAGGGGTCCTCGTCGAGGAGGCGGGCGGCCTGGTAGCAGAGGGCGGCGGCGTGCTTGCAGGGGTAGCCGTCGTCGGGGCAGGTGCAGTCGGGGACGAGGTCGCCGGGGGCCGGCAGGAGTCCGGTGACGGCCTCCAGGGCGTGCGGCACGTCCTTGTCGAGGAGGGCGGCGATGTGCTCGGGCCGGGCGGCGGCCTTGTCGAGGAAGCGTTCCCAGTCGTCGTCGCCGAGGGTCCGCAGCCGGATCTCCGCGCGGTACGGCCGGGGGCGGCTGCCGTGCACATAGGCGACGACGCGGCCGGGCGTGACGGTGATGGCGTCGACGTGGCCGCGCTGGGCGTAGGCCTTGCCGCGGGCGAGCCGGGCCGGGTCGAGCGCGGTGTCCTCCAGGGCGTCCACCCAGGCGTTGCCCCACCAGGTGGCGGCGAACCGCCCGTCGGGGGCCTCGCGCGGGGCGAGCGGGGGGAAGGTGCGGCGCCGGGCGTCGTGGCGGGGCGCCCCGGCCGTACGGGCGGCCGCGGAGCGGGTACGGGCGCGGGCTCCGGCGCCGGCGAACCGGGCGCGGTCGGCGCGGTCGGGGCGGTCCGGACGGTCGCCGGGGAGGGTGCCGTGGGGGCTCATGCGGGCCTCCTCAGGGACACCAGGTCGGCGAGCTCGCGGTCGGTGAGTTCGGTGAGGGCGGCCTCTCCGCTGCCGAGGACGGCGTCGGCGAGGGCCCGCTTGGCGCGGAGCATCTCGGCGATGCTGTCCTCGACGGTGCCCTCGGCGACCAGCCGGTGGACCTGGACCGGCTGGGTCTGGCCGATCCGGTAGGCGCGGTCGGTGGCCTGTTCCTCGACGGCCGGGTTCCACCAGCGGTCGTAGTGCACGACATGGCCGGCCCGGGTGAGGTTGAGGCCGGTGCCGGCGGCCTTGAGGGAGAGCAGGAAGACGGGGACCTCGCCGGCCTGGAAGCGGTCGACCATCCGCTCGCGCTCGGCGACCGGCGTGCCGCCGTGCAGCAGCTGGGTGGGGACGCCCCGGGCGGCCAGGTGGTCCTCCAGGAGCCGGGCCATCGACACGTACTGGGTGAAGACGAGCACGGCGCCGTCCTCGGTGAGGATCGTGTCGACGAGCTCGTCGAGCAGGGCGAGTTTGCCGGAGCGGCCGGCGAGCCGGAGCCGGCCGGTCGCGGCGCGCGCACCGGAGCCGGGGGCGCGTTCCTTGAGGTAGAGGGCGGGGTGGTCGCAGATCTGCTTGAGCGAGGTCAGCAGTTTCATGATCAGGCCGCGCCGGGCCATGCCCTCGGCGCCCTCGATCTGCGCCATGGTCTCGCGCACCACCGCCTCGTAGAGCGAGGCCTGTTCGCGGGTGAGGGCCACCGGGTGGTCGGACTCGGTCTTGGGCGGCAGCTCGGGGACGATGCCGGGGTCGGACTTGCGGCGGCGCAGCAGGAACGGGCGGACCAGCCGGGCCAGGCGCGCGACCGCCTCCTCGTTCTCGATCTCGTCGGTGTTCTCCACGGCGCGGGCGTGCCGGGAGCGGAAGGCCTTCAGGGGGCCGAGGAGGCCGGGGGTGGTCCAGTCGAGCAGGGCCCACAGCTCGGACAGGTTGTTCTCGACGGGGGTGCCGGTGAGCGCGACCCGGGCGGGGGCGGGCACGGTGCGCAGCGCCTTGGCGGTGGCGGAGAACGGGTTCTTGACGTGCTGGGCCTCGTCGGCGACGACCATGCCCCAGTCCCGCTCGGCGAGCCGGTCGGCGCTGGTGCGCAGGGTGCCGTAGGTGGTGAGGACGAAGCCGCCGTCGACTCCGTCGAGGCTGCGGTCGGGGCCGTGGAAGCGGCGGACCGGGACGCCGGGGGCGAAGCGCTGGATCTCGCGCTGCCAGTTGCCGAGGAGCGAGGCGGGGCAGACGACGAGGGTGGGCGCGGTGCGGGCGCGCCGCAGGTGCAGGGCGATGAGGGTGACGGTCTTGCCGAGGCCCATGTCGTCGGCGAGGCAGCCGCCGAGGCCGAGCGAGGTCATGAGGTCGAGCCAGGCGAGGCCGCGCAGCTGGTAGTCGCGCAGGGTGGCGTCGAGTCCGGGCGGCGGGGGCACGTCCTCGGGGCCGGCGTGCAGCCGGTCGCGCAGCGCCGCGAGGGCGCCGACGGGGACGGCGGGGACGGTCTCGCCGTCGACCTCGGCGGTGCCGGTGAGGGCGACGGCGAGCGCGTCGACCGGCTGCAGCAGGCCGAGTTCGCGCTTGCGGGCCTTGCGGACGAGGTCGGGGTCGACGACCACCCACTGGTCGCGCAGCCGCACCACGGGCCGGTGGGCCTCGGCGAGGGCGTCCATCTCGCGGGCGGTGAGCGGGTCGCCGTCGAGGGCGAGCTGCCAGTTGAACCGCAGCAGCTCGGCGCTGTCGAGGAAGCCGGTGCCGTCGGTCGCGGAGCCGGGCGCGGCGCGGTCGGGGCGGACGACGGCGGAGGCGGTGAGGGAGCGGGCCAGGTCGCGGGGCCAGTGGACGGCGACCCCGGCGTCGGCGAGCCGGGCCGCGGCCGGGCCGAGGAGCTCGTACAGCTCGTCCTCGGTCACCGGCATCACGTCGGGCACCTGCCGTTCGAGGAGGCGGCCGAGCGGCGGCCAGACGCGGGCGGCGCGGCGCAGTGCGAGCACGGCGTCGACGCGGGCCCGCGGACCGAAGCGCTCGTCGCCCTCGCCGGCCCACAGGGGGCCGACGTCGATGACGAGGGTGGGGTCGGCGAGGCTGTGCACCTGGAGGAGCGCGGCGGCGGCCTGCCGCACCTCGGTGCCGGTGGCATCGGCGGTGTCGACGACGTCCTCCGGGCCGGACACGTCGAACAGTTCGAAGGGCGACAGGTCGAGGCGGAGCGAGATCCGCACGCCGGCGTCCATGCCGGCGGCGGCCTCGGCGGCCCAGGCCCGCGCGCCGGGCAGCCGGCTGGGCTCGCGGGCGGCGAACGGGGCGCCGGCGGCGTGCGGCGCGGCAGGGGTGCGGGGCAGGGTGTCGGCGACGGCGTCGAGGAAGGCGCGGACCAGGGCCTCGGGCTCGGGCAGCCGGAGCGGCCCGGGGCCGGGGACGGGCGTGGCGTGGGCCTCGTAGGGCATGGCGGCGGCGATGGCCCGCAGATGGGCGATGTCGTCGGCGTCGAGCGGTCCGGCCCGCCAGGCGTCGTGGTCGTCGGCGGTCAGTCCGGGCAGCAGCCGGCCGCGGGCGACGAGGTGCAGGGCGTGCAGGGCGGCGGCGCCCCAGCAGGCGGTGGCGGGGTGCGCGGCGGGGTGGTGGCGGGCGGCGACCAGGTGGGGCAGGGCGTCGGCGACGGGCAGCAGCACCGCGGGTACGGTCCGGGTCCGGGCCCCGGTGCCGTGCCGCCGTACGACGGTGAGCTCGGCCCGCTCGGCGGAGGCGGGCAGGACCGGGGCTGCTCCGTCGGGTCCGGTGAGGGATCCGGGTCCGGGTCCGGGGCGCTCGCCGGGCAGCGGCCCGCCGTCGGGGGCCCACAGGGCGATGCGGCCGTCCCGGGGCAGGGCGGCGGGCAGGAAGACGGCGGCGGCGCCGGCGAGGACTGTGGTCACGGCGCTGCTCACCTCCCGTTCCGTGCTCCGTGCTCCGTCTTCCGTGACGGATTCCGACTGGACCTCCGACCTTACGGGTGGGGTCTGACAACGGCCGCGCGCCACGGTCCGCGGCGGGCTCCCCCGACCGGCCCAACCGGACATGACACCCGGCCCGGGAGGCGGCAGGGTGACGGAGAACAGGCCTCGGCCGCCCACGCCCGACAGACGAGGAATCCCGCCATGTCCCTTCACCGGCGTCTCTCCATCGCCAGCGGGGCCGCCCTGCTCACGTTCGCCCTCGCGGGCTGCTCGGGTCTCGGCCGCACCATGGTGGGCACGCTCAACTACGAGACGGGGCGCGAGGTCGTGGTGAGGGTGACCAGCCCTTCGGTGAACGGCTGTCACCGGCTCGCGCCGTCGGGCGCGACCAGGGTGGAGAACGCGACGCTGGTGGACATCCAGCTCTACCGGACGCTGGACTGCAAGGGCAAGGACCCCATCTATCTGGCGACCCGGACGGCGGACGAGATCGTGCCGGGCACCCTGCCCTGGCGCAGCTACAGCGTCATCCACTGACCCCCGGGACGGGCCGGGCGAGCACCCAGGTGCCGTCGTCGGTGAGGTAGCGCTCGACGGCGAGTCCGGCCTCAGCGAGGTGTCCCTCGAAGGCCTCGGGGCTGAGCCGGCGGGACAGGAAGGTCTGGGTCCAGCGGGCGTCCGGGAAGACGTATTCGCACAGCACCCGGTCGACGCCGTCGCCGACGGGGTCGGTGGCCGCGATCCGCACCGTGTAGCCGGCGGGGTCGTGCCGCTCGCGCGGCACGTCGTCGTGGTAGCCGGGGCCCTCGCGCTGGACGAGGACGTGCCCGTCGTCCTTCACGTGCCGCCGGCAGGTCTCCAGGAGGCCCTGCCGGGTGCGGTGGTCGGCGGTGTGGACGAGGAACGAGCCGAGCACGACGGCGTCGAACCGCCTCGGCAGCCGCAGCTCCTCGATGGGGCTGAGCACGGTCTCGACGTCCGGGGCGCGCTCGCCGACGACGGCGAGCATCTCGGCCGACTCGTCCACGGCGGTCACGGCGAAGCCGCGCTCGGCGAGCGGGACGGTCACCCGGCCCGCGCCGCTGCCCAGCTCGAGGAGGGTGGCGCCGGGCGGCAGCGCGGCCCCGATCACCTCGGGTTCGGTGCCGACGGCAAGGCGCCGGTAGAGGTCGACGGCGCAGCCGTCCGGGGTGATCGGGCCGGGGCCGGTCCCGCCGTGTCCGGTGCGCTTCCGGTCCGTGTTCCGTGGTTCGCTCATGCCTGTCACGTCCTCTCGACGCCCGTCGGTCCTCGGGTGGGATCCTGGAAAGTGCCCGAGGGGTTCACCTCACCCGGGAGATGTGAGTCATGCGTACGGGGAGTGAACCGGCGACCGCGCGCAGTGCGCTGCGGCTGCGGTTCTGGCTGAGCCTGTGGGGTGTCCTGTGGGCCGGCTTCGGTACGACGGTGTTCTCGCTGGTCGAACGGCCCGGCTGGGCGGCGGCGTGCGGGGTGCTGTTCGTGGTGGCGGCCGTCGATCTCGTCATGGTCGCCCACCACATCCGGCAGGGCCCGCACTGGCAGCCGGGGCGTGACATCCCGCCGTACGAGCCCGATCACGGCGGCCGCGGCCGCGGCCGCGGTCGCTGAGCCGCGTCGCTGTCGGCGCACCGGCGGCTCAGGCCCAGGGCGGAGGCGCACCGGCGGTTCAGGCCTCGGCGGGACCGAACCGGGCCGCCTCCAGATACTCCGGCTTGGGGTCGAGCGCGGCGGCGAGCCGGAAGTGGCGCAGGGCCTGGGCGGAGCGGCCGGAGCGCTCGAAGGTGCGGGCGAGTGCGAAGTGGGCGAACGCGTTGTCCGGTTCCCGCTCCAGGACCAGTCCGAACTCGAGCTCGGCCGAGCGGAGTTGGGCGGCGGCGAAGAAGGCACGGGCGCGCAGCAGGCGGGCCGCGGTGTTCTCGGGGTGGGCGGCGATCACCGAGTCGAGGAGTTTGACCGCGCCTCTCGGGTCCCGGGCGGCGAGCAGCTGCTCGGCGGCCCGGTAGTCGATGACGTGGGTCTCCGGGGTGCTCTCGGCCACGGCGTTTCCTTCCCCTCGTTCCGGCGGTTCAACAGCGGGCACGGTGACCGTATTCCGTCGGGGGGCCGTGGCGCGGGGCCTCCCCTGGTGGGCATTCCTACCCAGTCCGGGGGCACTTGCGACCCGCGGCGCCGTGGCGGATTCCCGTCAGCGGGTGTCCGCGGCGCGCTGCCGGAGCTCTTCCCAGACCTTGCGCACCTGAGGTTCCAGCGCCTCAAGGGGGCCGTCGTTGTCGATGAGCAGGTCGGCGACGGCCCGGCGCTGGGCGCGGGTGGCCTGGGCGGCCATCCGGGCGCGGGCCTCGTCCTCGGTCATGCCGCGCAGCCGGACCAGGCGGTCGAGCTGGGTCTCGGGGGCGGCGTCCACGACCACGACGAGATCGTAGAGCGGGGCGAGGCCGTTCTCGGTGAGCAGCGGCACGTCGTGGATCACGACGTCGTCGGGGCCGGCCCGCCCCTCCAGTTCGGCGGAGCGGGCGCCGACGAGCGGGTGCACGATCGCGTTGAGGGCGGCGAGCCGCTCGGGGTCGTTGAACACGATGGCGCCGAGGCCGGGCCGATCGAGGGTGCCCTCGGGGGTGAGGACGCCCTCGCCGAACTCGGCGACGATGGCGGCGAGCCCGGGGGTGCCGGGCTCGACGACCTCGCGCGCGATCCGGTCGGCGTCGATCAGGACGGCGCCGTACGAGACGAGCAGCCGGGACACTTCGCTCTTGCCGGCGCCGATACCGCCGGTCAGGCCCACCTTCAGCATGAGCGGCAGCTTAGATCCCGCGGTCCGCCCGCTACGCGTCGCCCTCCCGTTCGGCGAGGAAGCGCTCGAACTCGCGGCCCAGCTCGTCGGCGGAGGGCAGGTCGACGGGCTCGGCGACCAGGCTGCCGCGGGTCTCGGCGCCGGCCACCGCGTCGTACTGGTGCTCAAGGCCCTGGACCAGGGCGACCAGTTCCTCGTCGCCCTCGCCGATCTGGCGGTCGATCTCGGTCTGGGTGCGGCGGGCCTCGGTGCGCAGGGCGTGCGCGACGCCGGGCAGGACCAGGCCAGTGGCGGCGGTGACCGCCTCCAGGGCGGTGAGGGCGGCGTCCGGATACGGGGAGCGGGCCACGTAGTGCGGGACGTGGGCGGCGACGCCGAGGGTGTCGAAGCCGGCCTCGCCGAGGCGGAACTCGATGAGGGACTCGGCGCTGCCGGGCACCTGGGCCTCGTCGAAGGGGCTGCGGTGGCCGGGCATGAGGTCGACGCGGTTGCCGTGCGGGGTGAGGCCGACCGGTCGGGTGTGCGGGACGCCCATGGGGATGCCGTGGAAGTTCACGGCGAGGCGCACGCCGAGGCGCTCGACGATCTGGCCCACGGCGGCGGCGAAGCGCTCCCACTCGACGTCCGGCTCGGGGCCGGAGAGCAGCAGGAAGGGGGCGCCGGTGGCGTCCTGGACGAGGTGCACCTCGATCGCCGGGGTCTCGTAGGAGGTCCAGCGGTCGCGGCGGAAGGTCAGCAGCGGGCGGCGGGCGCGGTAGTCCACCAGACGGTCGTGGTCGAAGCGGGCCACGGGCTGGTGGGGCAGCGTGTCGAGCAGGCGCGTGACGATCTGCTCGCCGGTCTCGCCGGCGTCGATGTAGCCGTCGAAGTGGTAGAGCATGACCAGTCCGGCCGACTCCTGGGCCAGGGCCAGGTCGACGACGGCCAGGCCCTTCTGGTCCCATTCGTACAAATCCTGGGGATCAAGCACGATTTCCGCTCCTCCTCGGTTCTCCTGGGTCAACACCCTCCGCTCCGCGCCCATTCCCGTTCTCGCGATCACGCCGAGGTCGGTGCGCGTTTTCGCGCCGAGGAGAAACGAACGAGGCCCGCCTCCCCGGAGGGAGACGGGCCTCGACGCTAGCTACTGGAGCTCAGCGGTGAGCCGATTCAGCTCTGGCCGCCGGCCAGCTTCTCGCGGAGGGCAGCCAGGGCCTCGTCCGACGCCAGGGCGCCGGAGTTGTCGTCCGACTCCGAGGAGTACGAACCACCGGAGACGCCCGCCGGGGCACCGGCCGGAGCGGCGGCGCCACCCTCGGCAGCGGCGGCCTCGTCGGCCTCGCGGGACTTGATGACCTGAGCCTGGTGCTGCTCGAAGCGCTGCTGCGCCTCGGCGTACTGGGTCTCCCAGGCCTCGCGCTGGGTCTCGTAGCCCTCGAGCCAGTCGTTGGTCTCGGGGTCGAAGCCCTCGGGGTAGATGTAGTTGCCCTGGTCGTCGTAGGACGCGGCCATGCCGTACAGGGTCGGGTCGAACTCGACCGAGGCCGGGTCGGCACCGAAGGACTCGTTGGCCTGCTTCAGCGAGAGGCTGATGCGACGACGCTCGAGGTCGATGTCGATGACCTTGACGAAGATCTCGTCGTTGACCTGGACGACCTGCTCCGGGATCTCCACGTGGCGCTCGGCCAGCTCGGAGATGTGGACCAGACCCTCGATGCCCTCGTCCACGCGGACGAACGCACCGAACGGAACCAGCTTGGTGACCTTACCCGGAACGACCTGGCCGATCTGGTGGGTACGGGCGAACTGCTGCCACGGGTCCTCCTGGGTCGCCTTCAGCGACAGGGAGACGCGCTCGCGGTCCATGTCCACGTCGAGAACCTCGACGGTGACCTCCTGGCCGACCTCGACAACCTCGGACGGGTGGTCGATGTGCTTCCAGGACAGCTCGGAGACGTGCACCAGGCCGTCGACGCCACCCAGGTCCACGAAGGCACCGAAGTTGACGATGGAGGACACGACGCCGGAGCGGACCTGACCCTTCTGGAGGGTCGTGAGGAAGGTCTGGCGGACCTCGGACTGGGTCTGCTCGAGCCAGGCGCGGCGGGACAGGACCACGTTGTTGCGGTTCTTGTCCAGCTCGATGATCTTCGCCTCGAGCTCCTTGCCCACGTAGGGCTGGAGGTCGCGGACGCGACGCATCTCGACCAGGGAGGCCGGGAGGAAGCCGCGGAGGCCGATGTCGAGGATGAGACCACCCTTGACGACCTCGATGACGGTACCGGTGACGATGCCGTCCTCTTCCTTGATCTTCTCGATGGTGCCCCAGGCACGCTCGTACTGGGCGCGCTTCTTCGAGAGGATCAGGCGGCCTTCCTTGTCCTCCTTCTGGAGAACCAGGGCCTCGATCTCGTCGCCGACCTTGACGACCTCGTTGGGGTCGACGTCGTGCTTGATCGAGAGCTCGCGGCTCGGGATGACACCTTCGGTCTTGTAACCGATGTCGAGCAGGACCTCGTCCCGGTCGACCTTCACGATGACGCCGTCGACGATGTCGCCGTCGTTGAAGTACTTGATCGTCTCGTCGATCGCGGCGAGGAAGGCTTCCTCGTTACCGATGTCGTTGACCGCAACCTGCGGGGTGGTGGCGGTGGTCTCGGTGCTGCTCGTCATGTGGGAAAGGGCTCCGGTTACGGACAGAAAGTCGTAGGTACTGCTACGCCGAGAGCCCGTATCGCACTGAAGAAGCCGGACAGCCAATGAAGCGCCGGTCCCGTCGAACGGGGGGCGCCTCGAAAACCGAGGGGACTGCAACAGGTGCGAGCGCGGCCTGCTCCGTCTGAGGCGCGCAGGCCCGCAGCGCAACCTTTAGCATACGGGGGCGGCCGGACAGGGTCAATGCGCGAAGCGCACACCCGGGGCGGATCGCCGCATATCCGGCACAACTCATGTCGGCCCAGGCCATCCTGGCCACGGGAGGCCGCCCGCATCTACGCGCGCGGCTCTGAGCGCAAACTACATCGACGGGCGAGATGAACCAAGAGTACGGACACGAAGACGGGCCCGAGGACGAGGCGGAGGCCACCCGGCGTGACGCCGGGGAAGCGGAGAGCAGCCGGGCCAGCCGCGGCTGGTGGGACCGCAACGCCGACGAGTACCAGAGCGAGCACGGAGCGTTCCTCGGGGACGACCGGTTCGTGTGGGGGCCGGAGGGTCTCGACGAGGCCGCGGCCGGGCTGCTCGGACCGGCCGCGGCGCTGAAGGGCCTGGACGTCCTGGAGATCGGCGCGGGCGCGGCGCAGTGCTCGCGCTGGCTGGCCGCGCAGGGGGCGAGGCCGGTGGCCCTGGACCTCTCGCACCGGCAGCTGCAGCACGCGCTGCGGATCGGGGAAGAGGTGCCGCTGGTGGAGGCGGACGCGGGGGCGCTGCCGTTCCGCGACGGCAGCTTCGACCTGGCGGTCTCGGCGTACGGCGCGGTGCCGTTCGTGGCCGATCCGGTACGGGTGTTCCGCGAGGTGCGCCGGGTGCTGCGGCCGGGCGGGCGCTGGGTGTTCTCGGTGACGCACCCGATCCGCTGGGCGTTCCCGGACGAGCCCGGTCCGGAAGGTCTGTCGATCGCCGCCTCCTACTTCGACCGGACGCCGTACGTCGAGCAGGACGAGCGGGGGAACGCGGTCTACGTCGAGCACCACCGGACGATCGGGGACCGGGTGCGGGACGTGGTGGCCGGCGGCTTCCGGCTGGTGGACCTGGTCGAGCCGGAGTGGCCGTCCTGGAACGACCAGGAGTGGGGCGGATGGTCCCCGCTGCGAGGGAACCTGATCCCGGGCACGGCGATCTTCGTGTGCGAGCGCATGGACTAGCGGCCGCGCCGCACGGACCACGGCCGGCGAGCTGCCCCGCCGATCAGTCATACGAATCGGCGGGCCTGTGGACAGTCGCGCGCACCGGGTCGGCGGGTCGTACGAGACTGGCCGCGTGATCCGAAACGACGCACTCGACCTGCTTCCCGTCCGCCATGCCGTCCCCGAGCTGCTGACCGCGCTCGAGGAGCGCGGCACGGCGGTGCTGCACGCCCCGCCGGGGACCGGCAAGACCACGCTGGTCCCGCTGGCCCTCGCGGGTCTTATAGGGGACGGGCCGGAGCGGCGGGTGCTGGTCGCCGAGCCGCGCCGGATGGCGGTGCGGGCGGCGGCGCGGCGGATGGCCTGGCTGCTCGGCGAGGAGGTCGGCGGGTCCGTCGGTTTCTCCGTGCGCGGGGAGCGGCGGACCGGTCCGGCCACCCGGGTCGAGGTGGTGACCACGGGCGTGCTGCTCCAGCGGCTGCAGCGCGATCCCGAGCTGGCCGGCGTGGACGTGGTGCTGCTCGACGAGTGCCACGAGCGGCATCTGGACGCGGACACGGCGCTCGCGTTCCTGGTGGACGTGCGGGCGGCGCTGCGGCCCGAGCTGCGGCTGATCGCCGCGTCGGCGACGAGCGACGCGGCGGCCTGGGCGGAGCTGCTGACCGTCCTCGACGGGGGCGGTCCGGCGCCGGTGGTGCGGGCGGAGGGGAAGGTCCATGGCTCCGCGATCCACTTCGCACCGCCGCCGGCCGGGGTGCGGCCGGCGCACGGCACCTGGGTGGACCCGGCGCTGCTGCGGCATGTGGCCGCGACGGTGCGGGAGGCGCTGGAGCGGCACGAGGGCGATCTGCTCTGTTTCCTGCCGGGCACCGGGGAGATCGCCCGGACGGCCGGGCTGCTCGCGGGCGTGGACGCCGAGGTGCTGCAGTTGCACGGGCGGGCGCCGGCGGCGGTGCAGGACGCGGTGCTGCGGGGCGGCGGGCCGGGCGGGCGGCGCCGGGTGGTCCTGACGACCTCGGTGGCGGAGTCGAGCCTGACGGTGCCGGGCGTGCGGATCGTGGTCGATTCCGGGCTTTCCCGGGAGCCTCGGACGGACCATGCGCGGGGCCTGGGTTCGCTGGCCACCGTGCCGGTGTCGGCGGCGGTCGCGACGCAGCGCGCCGGGCGGGCCGGGCGCGAGGCCTTCGGCACGGTGTACCGCTGCTGGTCGACGGCGGAGGACGCGCGGCTCGCACGGTTCCCCGCCCCCGAGATCAAGGTCGCCGATCTGACCGATTTCGCGCTGCGGGCGGCGTGCTGGGGGGATCCCTCGGCGGCCGGTCTCGCGCTGCTCGACGCGCCGCCGGCCGGGGCGATGGCGGCGGCCCGGCAGGTTCTGACGGCGATCGGCGCGGTGGACGGGGAGGGCCGGGCCACCGACCGCGGGGTGCGGATGTCCCGGCTCGGTCTGCATCCGCGCCTCGGGCGGGCGCTGCTCGACGGGGCGCCCGAGGTCGGGGCGCGGCGGGCGGCGGAGGTGGTGGCGCTGCTGAGCGAGGAGCCGCCCCGGGAGTACGGGGACGATCTGGCGGCGGCCTGGCGCGAGGCCCGCCGCGGCGGCGACGGGTACGGGGCGCGCTGGAAGGCGGAGGTGCGGCGGCTGGAGCGGTCGGCCGGCGAGGCGGCCGGGCCCGGTGCGGACGGGCGGACCGCGGGACCGGGGGCCGCCGGGGAGGACGCGGTGGCGGGGCTGGTGACGGCGCTGGCGTTTCCGGAGCGGGTGGCGCGGGCCCGGGAGCAGGGCGGCTGTCTGATGGTGTCGGGCACCGGGGCGCGGCTCGCCGAGGGTTCGGGGCTGCGGTCGGCGCCGTGGCTGGCGGTCGCGGTGGCGGACCGGACGGTGCAGAGCGCCGTGGCCCGGGTGCGGCTCGCGGCCGTGGTGGACGAGGCGGTGGCGCGGCGGGCGGCGGGGCATCTGCTGAGCTCGGGCGAGGAGGTCCACTGGGAGGACGGGGACGTGGTGGCCCGGTCGGTGGAGCGGCTGGGGGCGGTGGAGCTGACGGTGCGGCCGCTGCGGGACGCGGTCGATCCGGCGCTGGTGCGGGCGGCGCTGCTCGACGGGCTGCGCCGGGAGGGCACGGGGCTGCTGCGGTGGTCGCGGGACGCGGTGGAGCTGCGGAGCCGGCTGGCCTTCCTGCACCGGGTGGTGGGCGAGCCGTGGCCCGAGGTGTCGGAGGAGGCGCTGCTCGGCCGGGCGGCGGAGTGGCTGGAGCCGGAGCTGTCGCGGGCCCGCCGACGGGCCGATCTGGGGCGGATCGACGCGGGTGAGGGGCTGCGCCGGCTGCTGCCGTGGGCGACGGGCGAGGCGGGGCGGCTGGACGAGCTGGCGCCGGAGCGGATCGAGGTGCCGAGCGGTTCGCGGATACGGGTGGAGTACGGCGGGGAGCGGCCGGTGCTCGCGGTGAAGCTGCAGGAGATGTTCGGGCTCGCCGAGACGCCCCGGGTGGCGGGGGTGCCGGTCCTGGTGCACCTGCTGTCCCCCGCCGGGCGGCCGGCGGCGGTGACCTCGGACCTGGCCTCGTTCTGGCGGGAGGGCTACCGGGCGGTGCGGGCGGAGCTGCGGGGGCGGTATCCGAAGCACCCGTGGCCGGAGGACCCCTCGGTGGCGGAGCCGACCCGGCACACCAGTGCCCGGCTCAGGCGGGAGCGCTGACGGGCCCGGGCCCGGGGTCCGGACCCGGGTCGGGACCGGGGTCGGTACCGATCGCGGTCGCGGTCGCGGGGCGGCGGGAGCGGGCCTCCAGCCAGAGGGAGAGGGCGAGCAGGACGAGGGCGAGGACGGTGAAGCTCCACGGGAGATAGGAGACGAGCAGGAGCACCATCAGGCGGTTGCTCTCGACCAGGTCGACGACGTAGGCGATGTAGTCCTCGCGCATCTTCACGTGGCCTGCGAAGACGGTGACGGTGTCCTGGCCCATGAGGGCGCGGGCGTTGCGGAGTTCCTCCCGGTGGATCTCCTCGCCGTTGACGGGGGCGCCGGTGACGGGGTCGATCCAGAACATGCGCTTGGTGGTGTACCAGCGGGTGAGGCCGGTCTTGGCGAGGACGTCCGGGGTGATGCCCTGGACCGGCATGGTCTTGGGCATGGGGACCTCGGTCCAGGGGACGGTCTGCTCGAAGTAGTAGACCTCCAGGCCGCGGAAGGTGCGGGTGCCCTGGTAGTGGATGGGGGCGGAGGTGCGGGTCTGGGCGTCGAAGTACTGGTAGTCCCGCTTCTCGGTGAGGAAGGGCCACTTGAACTCGATGCCCTCGCGGCGGACCGGGTCGCCGTCGACCATCTCGCCGGTGGCGTGGACGGGGTCCTGGGTGTGGGCGTCGAAGACGTAGCGCTCGGGGATCTTGGAGACCATCTTGCCGTCGGGGCCGAGGACATAGGAGAGGGAGTCCCAGACCACGACGTCACGGCCGGCGTCGCGCTCGATCTTCTTCGACTCCTCCACATTGCCCTTGAGGGTCTGGACGATCGTGATCTTGTCGACCTGCTCGGACTTGAGGGTGGAGTAGTTCAGGAGGGTCGCGGGCTTCGCCTCCAGGACGGTCTCCTGGTACTGGTTCGGCGGGATCTTGGCGAGCCGGGGGAAGGCGTACCAGCGCATGGTCGGGGCCATGGCGGCGAAGAAGACGGCGAACGAGAGCAGGACGAGGCTCGCTCGGCGGCGCATGGGGCGGCCCCTCACTTCTTGGGGCCGGGATCGGCGGTGAGCAGGGGCAGCGGCGAGGTCGGCCCGTCCGGCGGCAGATCGGTGAAGGAGACGAGCAGGATGAACAGGAGGACGGGCACGAGTCCGATGACGGCTGCGGCAAGGGCGCGCAAGGTCGGCCTCCCGGTGCTCGATCTGATACGTCGCCAGGGCGGGGGCACCGTAGCAACGCGACCGCGAGATGAGAACACGTTGCACTCAGAACGCGTGCGCCCCCGGGTCCGGCGCGGCGGACACGGGGGCGGCACGAGGGGCCGGGCTGGCAGCGCCCGGGCGGTCAGGAACTCGGCGTGGGCGACGGGGTGCCGGTCCCGGACTCCGAGGGCGACGGGGTCGGCGTGGGAGTCGGGGTGGGCTCGGGCTCCGGGGCGGTCACCTTGAAGGTGACGGTGAGCGTGCCGCCGCCGGGCGCGGTGATCCGCAGGGTGAAGGTCCCGGCCGTGTCGCCCGCGAAGACCTCCGGCAGCGTGAACGTGCCGTCGGCCGCGGTCCGCAGGCCGGTGAGGGTGCGGACCGGGTTGCCGTCGGCGTCCTTGAAGAAGGGTCCTTCGGTGGCGGGCTTCGGGTCCTCGGTCGAGGTGACGAAGGTGGCGGTGAGGGCGACGCCAGCGGCGACGTTGCCGTCGTCGGTGGCCTTGACGGCGACCCGGTCGGCGAAGCTGCCGCCGGTGACGGCCGCGAGCTCCTTGGCGTCGAGGCGGGTGAGGGTGTCGGCGGAGCGCTCGGTGACGGTCGCGGTGAACTCGACCGCGTTCAGGGTCCGGCCGGCCACGGCGGCGCTGACGGTGAAGGCGCCGGTGGCCTCGCCGGCCTTGAGGGTGGGGGCGACGGCCTTGCCGTTGCTGCCGGTGACGACGGTGACCTCGCGCACGCCGACGGCGAACCGGGTGTCGGTGTCGCCGACCACCCGGAACCGCACCTGGACGCCGGGGACCGGCTTGCCGGCCGCGTCGACGGCGAGCACGGTGGGCCGGGTGACGAAGCCGCTGCCCGCACGGGCGGTGAGGGTGGTGGCGCCGTCCCGGGAGATCCGGGTCACCCGGCTCGCGGGGTCGGTGACCGGCGGAGTGGTGGGCTTCGACGGCGTCGGCTTGGCGGGGGTGGGCTTCGGCGTGGCCGGCGTCGGGCTCGGCTTCGGCGACGCGGGGGTCGTCGGGAGCGGACGGGTGCCGGCCGGGTTGGTGACCGGGTCGTCGCTGCGGTGGCCGGGGAGCTGGCCGGTGCCGTCGGGCACCTGGTGGGAGTTGCGCTTGTAGTACTCGAACCAGGAGAGCACCGTGCGCAGGTACTCGTTGGAGTGGTTGTAGCTCAGGATCGCCTGGTCGAGGTCGGCCTGGAGGGCGAGGTTGCGGCCGTTGGCGCAGAGGTAGAGGCCGGCGGCCTGGGCCGCGTCGTAGATGTTGCTGGGGTCCTTCTTCCCGTCGCTGTTGGCGTCCTGGCCCCAGGTCTTCCAGGTGGACGGGATGAACTGCATCGGGCCGATCGCCCGGTCGTGCGTGGTGTCGCCGTCGTACAGGCCGCCGTCGGTGTCGGAGATGTTGGCGAAGCCGACGCCGTTGAGGACCGGGCCGAGGATCGGGGACTTGGTGGTGCCGTTGGCGTCGACGTTGCCGCCGCCGGCCTGCCCGGACTCGACCTTGCCGATGCCGGCGAGCAGCTGCCAGGGCAGGTTGCAGCCGGGGTCGGTGGAGCGTATCGACTCCTCGGCGCGCTTGTAGGCCGCGTAGACGGTCGCGGGTATGCCGGCCTCACCGGGGCCGGTGAACAGCGGCGGGGTGGTGGGCGCGCCGGGCTTGTTGGGGGTGTTCAGCGGGGGCAGCTCGGTGTAGTACGGCGAGTCGCCGGAGGCCGAGCCGTCCGGGGGTGTGGTCGCGTCACCGGCACCGATGGGCAGGTCGCCGCTCGTGCCGTCGGTGGGCGGCGTGGTCGTGCCGGGTGCCTGAGAGGCGGCGAGCGCCGCGACCGCGGCGGCCACGACCGCACCGCTGGTGGCTCCCCTGCGTAGCCGGCGGCCCAAGTGCGCTGCCATACGTGTGGTCCTCCCCGTGTCCCCTCCGCGCTCCCCGCGCGGCTCCGATCGCCGACCCTATGCCAACTCCGGTCACCGGGACACCGCGTGCTGACCGTCTTTCACTGTTTCGTCACTACTTGGCCGCCGGAGCTTTCTCCGTCGGACGGTCCTGAATACTGAGGGGGCACTTCGGATCGAGGGGGAGTTCCGTGCCGTTCACACTCAGTCATGCCGCAGCGGTCCTGCCGGGCATCCGCCGCGGCGGAACGGGCCGGGGCCCGCTGGTGGCGTCGGCGCTCGTCGCCGGCTCCTTCTCCCCCGACATGACGTACTTCGCGGCCTCGGCGATTCCCGGCGCGATGCTGTTCGGGAACGTCACGCACTCCTTCCTCGGCGTCGTCACCGTCGACGTGCTCATCACGGCGGCGATGGTGGGGCTGTGGCTCCTGGTGCGCGAGCCGCTGGTGGCGCTGCTGCCGCGGGGGTGGCGGGGCCGGGTGTACGGCTTCGTGCGCGGCCGGCCGTGGCGGGAGCGGCATCCGGCGGCGCTGGCCGGGTGGTTCGTGCTGTCGGCGATGATCGGCGCGACCACGCACGTGGTGTGGGACGCGTTCACCCATCTCGACCGGTGGGGCACCCGGGTGATCCCGGTCCTCGGCGAGGTCGTGGCCGGCTTCCCCGTCTACCTCTACGCGCAGTACGGGGGTTCGGCGCTGGCCCTGGTGCTGCTCTGCTGGTTCACCGTACGGGCCCTGCGCGCGACGCCCCTGGACGCACCGGTGCCCGCGCGGGTGCCGGTCCTCGACCGGCGCGGGCTGCTGCTCGCGGCGGCGGTGATCGGGGGGTGCGTGGTGGCCGGGGCGGTGCAGCGGGTGCTGCGCTTCTACGCGTACTGGGGGCGGATCGGGACGCCGGTCGACATCATCCCGACGCTGTGCTTCGGGGCGGGGTCGGGGTTGTTCGTGGGGGTGCTGGTGTACGGGGTGGGGGTGCGGGTCCGGGCCGGTGCGGGTGCGGGTCCGGGGGTGCCGCCCGTTGCCCCTGTGGCGGAACGTACTCCGGAGCGTTCCGGTCAGGGCCCCCACTGACCGTCAGCCGAAAGGCCCGGCCCTCGTGGGGCCGGGCCTTTCAGGTCGGGACGTCGCGTCAGTGCGCCGCCTCGTCCCAGTTCTGGCCGACGCCCACCGAGACATCCAGCGGGGCGCGCAGCGTGACCGCGTCGGACATGTGGGCGCGGACGAGGGATTCGACCTGGGCGCGTTCGCCGGGGGCGAGTTCGAGGACGATTTCGTCGTGGACCTGGAGGAGCATGCGGGAGGCGAGGCCGGACTCGGTGAGGGCGCGGTCGACGTCGAGCATGGCGACCTTGACGATGTCGGCGGCGGTGCCCTGGATCGGGGCGTTGAGGGCCATGCGTTCGGCGGCCTCGCGGCGCTGGCGGTTGTCGCTGTTGAGGTCCGGGAGGTAGCGGCGGCGGCCGAGCATGGTCTCGGTGTAGCCGGTGGCGCGGGCCTCGTCGACGACGCGGCGCAGATAGTCGCGGACGCCGCCGAAGCGCTCGAAGTAGGTGTCCATCAGGCCGCGCGCCTCGGCCGGCTCGATGCCCAGCTGCTGGGAGAGGCCGAAGGCGGAGAGCCCGTACGCCAGGCCGTACGACATGGCCTTGATCTTGCGGCGCATCTCGGCGTCGACGGCGGACCGCTCGACGCCGAAGACCTGGGAGGCGACGGTGGTGTGCAGGTCCTCGCCGGAGGTGAAGGCCTCGATCAGGCCCTCGTCCTCGGAGAGGTGGGCCATGACGCGCAGTTCGATCTGGCTGTAGTCGGCGGTCATCAGGGCCTCGAAGCCCTCGCCGACGACGAAGCCGTGGCGGATGGCGCGGCCCTCGTCGGTCCGTACCGGCACGTTCTGCAGGTTGGGGTCGGTGGAGGAGAGACGGCCGGTCGTGGCGACGGTCTGGCTGAAGGTGGTGTGGATGCGTCCGTCGGCGGCGACGGTCTTGATGAGGCCCTCGACGGTGGAGCGCAGCCGGGCCTGCTCGCGGTGGCGGAGCATGATGACCGGGAGCTCGTGCTCGGTCTGGCCGGCGAGCCAGGCGAGCGCGTCGGCGTCCGTGGTGTAGCCGGTCTTGGTCTTCTTGGTCTTCGGCAGGTTGAGCTCGCCGAAGAAGACCTCCTGGAGCTGCTTGGGCGAGCCGAGGTTGAACTCGTGGCCGACGGAGGCGTGCGCCTCCTTCACGGCCTGCTGCACGGCGCCGGCGAACTGCTGCTCCAGGGCCTCCAGGTGGTCCCGGTCGGCGGCGATGCCGTGCCGCTCCAGGCGGGCGAGGAGCACGGAGGTGGGGAGCTCGACCTGGTGGAGGAGGTCCTTGGCGCCGACCTCGGCGAGCTTCTCCTCGAAGGCGGTGCCGAGGTCGAGCACGGCGCGGGCCTGGCTCATCAGGGCCTCGGCCTCGGCGGTGTCCTCGGCGCCGAAGGCGAGCTGGCCGTCGGCGGCCGCGGCGGGGGCGAGCTCGCGCCCGAGGTACTCGACGGACAGGGCGTCCAGGGCGAAGGAGCGGCGGCCGGGCTTCACCAGGTAGGCGGCGAGCGCGGTGTCCATGGTGACGCCGGCGACGCTCCAGCCGTGCTCGGGGAAGACCCGCATGGCGCCCTTGGCGTTGTGCATGATCTTCGGGCGGTCGGCGTCGGCGATCCAGGCCGACCAGGCCTTCTCGTCGCCCTCGTCCAGCTCGGTCGGGTCGAACCAGGCGGCGGCGCCTCCTTCCGCGGCGAGGGCCACCTCGGTGACGCTGCCGGTGCCGAGAGCCCAGCTGTCGACGGTGGCGATGCCGAGCGGCTGCCCGCCGTGCTCGGCGAGCCAGCCGGCGAGCTCGCCGGAGCCGAGGACGGTGAAGTCGAGCTCGACGCCGGGGGCCGGCGCGGGGGCGGTCTCCTCGGCGGCACCGGGGTCGACGGCGAGGAGCCGCTCGCGCAGCGAGGGGTTGCGGATCTCCAGGGTGTCGAGGACGAGGGCGACGGCCGTCCGGTCGTACGGCTCGCGGGCGAGGTCCGTCACGGTCTTCGGCAGCTCGACGTCGCGGACCATCTCGGTGAGGCGCCGGTTGAGCTTCACCGACTCCAGGTGGTCACGGAAGTTCTGGCCTGCCTTGCCCTTGACCTCCTCGGCGCGGTCCACGAGTTCGGCGAAGGAGCCGAACTGGTTGATCCACTTCGCGGCGGTCTTCTCGCCGACGCCGGGGATGCCGGGCAGGTTGTCGGACGGGTCGCCGCGCAGGGCCGCGAAGTCGGGGTACTGCGAGGGCGTGAGCCCGTACTTCTCCTGGACCTTGTCCGGGGTGAAGCGGGTCAGCTCGGAGACGCCCTTGGTGGGGTAGAGCACGGTGGTGTGGTCGGTGACGAGCTGGAAGGAGTCCCGGTCGCCGGTGACGATGAGGACCTCGAAGCCCTCGGCCTCGGCCTGGGTGGCGAGGGTGGCGATGACGTCGTCCGCCTCGAAGCCCTCGACGGCGAAGCGCGGCGCGTGCATGGCGTCGAGCAGCTCGCCGATCAGCTCGACCTGTCCCTTGAACTCGTCGGGGGTCTTGGAGCGGTTCGCCTTGTACTCGGGGAACTCGTCGGAACGCCAGGTCTTGCGGGACACGTCGAACGCGACGGCGAAGTGCGTGGGCGCCTCGTCGCGGAGCGTGTTCGCCAGCATGGACGCGAATCCGTAGATCGCGTTCGTCGGCTGCCCGGTCGCGGTGGTGAAGTTCTCCGCGGGCAGTGCGAAGAACGCCCGGTACGCCAGGGAGTGCCCGTCCATGAGGAGCAGGCGCGGGCGGTTCTCTTCGGTCATATCGGTCTTCTTCGCTGCTGTCTCGGCCACGGGACGATCCTGCCACGCGCGACTGACATTCCCGTCCACCGTTCCTGTCGACCCCGCTCCGCTCCCGCGGCCACCTACCGCGCATGGCCCGATGTCAGGGGTGCGTGACAGGATCGGGTCGTACGACAGCTTTGTTTCGCTCAAGGGAGAGCGCGATGGTCAGCAAGCCGCCCGCCGGTGACCCGGTCCAGGACGCGCCGCAGGTCGCGGCGCCGCAGCACGCGGCCGCGGGGCTGCCCGCCGTCGCGCACACGCTGCGGATCGCCCAGGCGCAGATGGGTGTGCGGCGCACCGCGCGCACGCTGCTCAAGGTCAACCAGAAGGACGGCTTCGACTGTCCGGGCTGCGCGTGGCCGGAGGGCGACAAGCGCCATGTGGCGGAGTTCTGCGAGAACGGGGCGAAGGCGGTCGCCGAGGAGGCGACGCTGCGCCGGGTGACGCCCGCGTTCTTCGCCGCGCACCCGGTGGCGGACCTGGCGGAGCGCAGTGGTTACTGGCTGGGCCAGCAGGGCCGGATCACGCACCCCATGTATCTGCCGGAGGGTGCCGACCGGTACGAGGCGGTGAGCTGGGAGCGGGCGTTCGCGATCATCGCGGAGGAGCTGACGGCGCTGTCCTCGCCGGACGAGGCGCTCTTCTACACCTCGGGCCGGACCAGCAACGAGGCGGCGTTCCTGCTGCAGCTCTTCGCCCGCGAGTTCGGTACGAACAATCTGCCGGACTGCTCCAACATGTGCCACGAGTCCTCGGGCTCGGCGCTGAGCGAGACCATCGGCATCGGCAAGGGCAGCGTGTCCCTGGAGGACCTGCACCGGGCCGATCTGATCGTCGTCGCCGGGCAGAACCCGGGGACGAACCATCCGCGGATGCTGTCGGCCCTGGAGAAGGCCAAGGCCGCCGGCGCGAAGATCATCTCGGTGAATCCGCTGCCGGAGGCCGGTCTGGAGCGGTTCAAGAACCCGCAGACCCCGCAGGGCATGCTCCGGGGCGCCGCGCTCACCGA
This sequence comes from Streptomyces sp. SKN60, assembly GCF_026236535.1. Taxonomy (GTDB): domain Bacteria; phylum Actinomycetota; class Actinomycetes; order Streptomycetales; family Streptomycetaceae; genus Streptomyces. The sequence goes on from NZ_JAHTMW010000012.1 coordinate 206,945, forward strand.
TCTCTTCCTGCAGGTCCGGATCGGCGGCGACCAGGCGCTGTTCCGGCTGCTCAACAAGCTCGTCCTGGAGACTCCGGGGGCGGTGGACGAGGAGTTCGTCGCCGCGCACACCCATGGGTACGAGGAGTTCGCGGCGGCCGCGAAGGACGCCGACTGGGACGAGACGCTCGCGGCGACCGGGCTCTCCCGGGCGGAGATCGAGCGGGCCCTGGAGATGGTGCTGGCCTCGGAGCGGACGATCGTCTGCTGGGCGATGGGCCTGACCCAGCACAAGCACTCGGTGCCGACGATCCGCGAGGTCGTGAACCTCCTGCTGCTGCGGGGCGCCATCGGGCGGCCGGGCGCGGGGGTGTGCCCGGTGCGCGGTCACTCCAATGTGCAGGGCGACCGCACCATGGGCATCTTCGAGCGGCCGGCCGCGGCCTTCCTGGACGCCCTGGACAAGGAGTTCGGGATCGTCTCGCCGCGCCATCACGGCTATGACGTGGTGCGGGCCATCGAGGCGCTGCGCGACGGCGACGCGAAGGTGTTCTTCGCGATGGGCGGCAATTTCGTCGGGGCGACCCCGGACACCGAGGTCACCGAGGCGGCGATGCGCAAGGCCCGCCTCACGGTGCACGTGTCGACGAAGCTGAACCGTTCGCACGCGGTGACCGGCACCCGCGCGCTGATCCTGCCGACGCTCGGCCGTACGGACAAGGACGTGCAGAAGGGCGGGCGGCAGTTCGTGACGGTCGAGGACTCGATGGGTCTGGTGCACGCCTCGCGCGGCAATCTGCCGCAGGCGAGCCCGCACCTGCTGTCCGAGCCGGCGATCGTGGCGCGGATGGCGCGGGCGGTGCTCGGAGCGGGCTCGGCGACGCCGTGGGAGGACTTCGAGGCGGACTACGCGACGATCCGCGACCGGATCGCCCGGGTGATCCCGGGCTTCGAGGACTTCAACGCGCGGCTCGCGGCGAACCCGGGCGGCTTCGCGCTGCCGCACGCGCCGCGCGACGAGCGCCGTTTCCCGACGGCGACCGGGAAGGCGAACTTCACGGCGGCGCCGGTGGAGTACCCGGCGGTGCCGGAGGGGCGGCTGCTGCTGCAGACGCTGCGCTCGCACGACCAGTACAACACCACGATCTACGGTCTGGACGACCGCTACCGGGGCATCACGGGCGGCCGCCGGGTGGTCCTCGTGCACCCGGAGGACGCGGCGGCGCTCGGCTTCGCGGACGGGGCGTACGCGGATCTGGTGAGCGAGTGGACGGACGGCAGCGAGCGGCGGGCGCCCGGCTTCCGGGTGGTGCACTACCCGACGGCCCGGGGCTGCGCCGCGGCGTACTACCCGGAGACGAACGTACTGGTGCCGCTGGAGTCGACGGCCGACGTCAGCAACACCCCCGCGAGCAAGTCCGTGATCGTGCGTCTGGAAGAATCCGCAACCGCCTAAGCGTTTGCTCAGGCAGCTCGGAAGAGCGACGGAAGAGAAGTACAGGCGCACGACGACGAACGGAGCCCGTCCATGGGTGAGCAGCAGCACGTGAAGTTCCCGCAGGAGGTCATCGACGAGTACGCCTCGCTGGGCGTGGACCTGCCTGCGCTGTTCTCGGCCGGGCACCTGGGCAACCGGATGGGCGTGCAGATCCTGGAGGCCTCGGCGGACCGGGTGGTCGGCAGGATGCCGGTGGAGGGCAACACCCAGCCGTACGGGCTGCTGCACGGCGGCGCCTCCGCGGTGCTCGCCGAGACCCTGGGCTCGGTCGGTTCGATGCTGCACGGCGGGGTGTCCCGGATCGCCGTGGGCGTGGACCTGAACTGCACGCATCACCGCGGGGTGCGCAGCGGTCTGGTGACGGGTGTGGCGACGCCGGTGCACCGGGGCCGCTCGACCGCGACGTACGAGATCGTGATCACGGACGAGCAGGACAAGCGGGTCTGCACGGCGCGGCTGACCTGCATGCTCAAGGAGGTCGGCGGCCAGGACGCGCAGCACCTCCCGGCGGCCGGCCGGCTGGACGGCGCCGGCGCCTGAGCCGGGGCCTGAGCCCTGCGTCCGAGCGGCGCCCCGCCCCTCTCCCCCTTCGTGGCCCGGTACGGAACCTCCCGTACCGGGCCGCGGTGCGTTCCGGGATCCCGAGTCCCCCAACTCCCTTGTTCCCGCGCCCTCTTGCCCTCGCCCGCCACAGCCGCTTCACTGACGGGTCCGCTCACACCCGCGTTCCTCGACCAAGGGGTTGTCTTGACCGCCGTACGCACCACGACCGTGGCGACCGCCGTGTCCGCCGCGGCCTGCGCCGCCGTTCTCGCCACCGCGATCCCGTCCGCGGCGATCAACTCGTACAACGCGACGCCCGCGCCCGAGCGCACCGAGGTCGGCGCCCTCGTCGCGACCTGGGACGACGACGCCGACCCGGGCACGCCCGACCGGGTCGACTGGGTCTGCTCCGGGACCATGATCGACGCCGACACCTTCCTCACCGCGGCGCACTGCACGACCGACTGGCCGGAGAACGTGCGTTTCCACGTGTCGCTCGACCAGGACGTGCAGGCCGCCCTGGACGCGGCCGCCGCCGCGCATCCGGGCGACCCGGCCGCCGTGGCGCGCGCCGTGGCCGTCGAGGGCGTCGCGCACAGTCACCCGGCCTACCCGGGCCCGGCGGCCGATACCCATGACATCTCGGTGATCGAACTGCCCGCGGCGAAGATCGCGGAGCGCTGGAGCTTCAAGCCCGCGGCGCTGCCGAAGCCGGGCGCGCTGGACGCGCTCGGCCCGCAGGGACTGAACGCCACACCCTTCGTCGTCGCCGGCTACGGCACCCAGGAGGCCGAGCGCGGGCCGGGCGGCCACACCCATCCGGGCGGCGGCGTCCGCATGAAGGCGCCGGTCTCGTTCGACGCGCTGAACGCCGCGTGGATCCGGCTCGGCATGACCGCGCCGCAGGGCAACGGCGGTGCCTGTTACGGGGATTCGGGCGGGCCGAACTTCGCCGAGCTCGGCGGCCGGCGGACGCTCGTGGCGACCACGATCACCGGTGACACCCCCTGCTACGCCACGAACGTGGTGTACCGGCTCGACACCCCGGGCGCCCGCGATTTCCTGCGGACCTTCGTCCAACTGCCGTGACCCGTCGCCGCCCGCACCCGGCCGGGACCGCGCTCGCCGCGGTCCTGGCCGGCTGCGCGCTCGCCCTGTCGACGGGCTGCGGGCGGGCGCCCGAGCGGACCGCGGACCCGGAGCCGACGGCGAGTTCGCCGACGGACGTATGCACAAGTCTGGTGTCGTACTGGGTGAAAGAGGCCCTGAAGGGGAGCAAGTGGGCGGGGCTCGACTGGGAGCAGAAGGGGATGTCCAACGAGCAGTACGAGATCCACGACGAGGTGCTCGCCGACGCGCGCGCAGAGGAGCGGCGTACGGGACGCGCGGCGGCGTTCGCGCTGACCGACCGCGAGACCCGGCGGAGGTGCGAGGCGGCGAAGGGTGCGACGGGCAGTTCGGAGAACTGGCGACCGCCCAGCGAACAGCGCGTACCCACCAGCGGTTCCCGGCCATCCCCGTCGTGACTCTGCGTGACATTCCCACGAGGTGGCACCGACGGCGGAGCGGAGCGCTCCGGTCAGCCGCTTCGTCCGCTCAGCTCAGAGGGGGTGTCCGATATCCGGAGAGTCGCCGGATGATCTTGTCAGGACCATGAACCATTCAAGCGCCTTAGCGGAACTGGGTGTTCTCTGGGCGTTCTCAGCATGTGAACACCGCATTGCCGACCGTTATGTCCTGTTTTGCCCATGGCCTGCACACCAGTTCCCCCTGTCGGCATAACAAGACAGTCACATCATCCCGTCGGCGCTCCCGGACTTTCCCCGGCTGCGCTTAGAGTCACGGCCAGTCACCGCGCCGCCGGGCGCTTGCTCTGCACGGCCCGCTTCACCCCCGTACGGCCCGGCATCGAAAACGGCACCTCTCAGCTCCCAGCTTCACAGCTTCACGGCACCGCCTCAGCTCGAGGGGGCCGCGCCAGGGAAAGGAAACCTTCGTGCGACACCGTTCTTTGCTCATCCTGACCAGCGTTCTCACCACGGGTGCGCTCACCCTCACCGCCTGCGGTTCGCGCGACGAGAACAAGGGCGGCGGCGACAGCGCCGGCGGCGGCACCACCGTGGTCATCGGCGTCGACGCGCCGCTCACCGGTTCGCTCTCCGCGCTGGGCCAGGGCATCAAGAACTCCGTGGACCTGGCGGTGCAGACCGCCAACAAGCAGAAGCTCGTCCCCGGCGTCACCTTCAAGATCGAGGCCCTCGACGACCAGGCGGTCCCGGCCTCCGGCCAGGCCAACGCCACCAAGCTGGTCGGCAACAAGGACGTCGTCGGCGTCGTCGGCCCGCTGAACTCGGGCGTCTCCCAGCAGATGCAGGGTGTCTTCGCCGCCGCCAACCTGGCGCAGGTCTCCCCGGCCAACACCAACCCGTCCCTCTCCCAGGGCGACAACTGGGGCAAGGGCGAGTTCAAGCGTCCCTTCAAGACCTACTTCCGTACCGCCGCCACCGACGTGGTCCAGGGCAAGTTCGCCGCCCAGTACCTCTTCAAGGACGCGGGCAAGAAGAAGGTCTACGTCGTCGACGACAAGCAGACCTACGGCGCCGGCCTCGCGGGGATCTTCACCGACGAGTTCAAGCGCCTCGGCGGCCAGGTCGTCGGCACCGACCACGTCACCGTGAAGGAGACCGACTTCTCCTCCACCGCCGACAAGGTCAAGTCCTCCGGCGCCGACTCCGTCTACTTCGGCGGCCAGTACCCCGAGGGGGGCCTGCTCTCCGACCAGATCAAGAAGACCGGCGCCAAGGTCCCGGTCATGGGCGGCGACGGCATCTACGACCCGGCCTTCATCAGCGCCTCCGGCGAGGCCAACGAGGGCGACCTGGCGACCTCGATCGGCTACCCGGTCGAGAAGCTCGACACCGCCAAGAAGTTCATCGAGGACTACAAGGCGGCCGGCTACAAGGACCCGTACGCGGCCTACGGCGGCTACTCCTACGACGCCGGCTGGGCGATCATCCAGGCCGTCAAGGCCGTCGTCGACGCCAACGGCGGCAAGGTCCCGACCGACGCCCGCGCCAAGGTCACCGAGGCCCTGGGCAAGGTCTCCTTCGACGGTGTGACCGGCAAGGTCTCCTTCGACGAGTACGGCGACACCACCAACAAGCAGCTCACGGTCTACAAGGTCGAGGGCGGCAAGTGGATCGACGTCAAGAGCGACACCTTCAACCAGTAAGCGCCACCGTCCCGGCGCCGCGCCGAGTGCCCAGGCGCCGGGAGCCCCGCACGACCTGAACCACGCCGCGCGAGGGCGCAAACAGCGCCCTCGCGCGGAGTCTTATCCGACAAGCTCATCGGAGGCCTGCGGTGAACGAACTGCCGCAACAGCTGGCCAACGGTCTGGCCCTCGGTGCCCTCTACGGCCTCATCGCCATCGGGTACACCATGGTCTACGGCATCGTCCAGCTCATCAACTTCGCCCACGGCGAGATCTTCATGATCGGGGGCTTCGGCGCCCTCACCACCTACACCGCTCTGCCGAGCGGAACGTCCCTCCTGGTGGCGATCCCGCTCATGATCCTCGGTGGCGCGATCGCCTCCGTGGCCGTCGCCACCGCCGCCGAGCGGTTCGCCTACCGACCGCTGCGCAACGCGCCCCGGCTCGCCCCGCTCATCACCGCGATCGGTCTGTCGATCGCACTCCAGCAGCTCGTCTGGCAGTTCTACCCGGACGCCAAGAAGGCCGTCAGCTTCCCCGAGTTCAAGGGTGAGGCCTTCCAGATCTTCGACGGTCTGCAGATCCAGCGCGCCGACGCCTTCGTGCTCGTCCTCGCCCCGCTGTGCATGCTCGCCCTCGGCGTCTTCGTCTCGAAGAGCCGCAGCGGCCGCGCCATGCAGGCCACCGCGCAGGACCCCGACACCGCGAAGCTGATGGGCATCAACACCGACCGCATCATCGTCATGGCCTTCGCCATCGGTGCCGCGTTCGCCGCCGTCGCCGCGGTCGCCTACGGCCTCGACAAGGGCCAGATCAACTTCGAGATGGGCTTCATCCTCGGGCTGAAGGCCTTCACCGCGGCCGTCCTCGGCGGCATCGGCAACATCTACGGCGCCATGGTCGGCGGCGTGGTCCTCGGCATCGCCGAGTCCCTCTCGATCGCCTACATCGAGGACATCCCCGGCATGCAGCAGCTCGGCGGCGGTGCCTGGTCCAACGTGTGGGCCTTCGTCCTCCTCATCGTCGTCCTCCTCGTGCGGCCCCAGGGCCTGCTCGGCGAACGCGTCGCGGACAGGGCGTGAGCACCATGACCGACACCACCATCGACCAGACCGTCACCAAGGCCCCGGCCACGCCCGCGGCCCTGCTCTGGACGATCGTCGCCGGCTCCGTCGCGACCGTCGCCAGCGCCTTCCTCGCCTGGACCTGGACCACCCAGTTCCCGGGCAACCTCACGATCTACGGCAACCCCGCCCCGCTCCAGCTGCTCACGCTGGTCGGAGCCGTCCTCACCGGCCTGTACGCGCTCTCCGCGCTCGGCATCAAGGGCCTCGGCTGGCTCACCCCCACCGGCGCCCGCAAGCCGCTGTGGATCGTGGCCCTGGGCACCTTCGCCACCACCCTCTTCACCGCGATATCGATCATCGTGGAGCTGGGCGCCCTGGTGGACCTGGAGCCCGGTGCCGGCTTCGCCGTCATCGCCGCCGCCGTCCCGGCGATCGCCGCGTACAAGCTGCCCGACGACACCCGCAAGGCCGCCCCGGCCAAGCAGCTGCCGTCCTGGGCCGAGGTCCTGATCATCGTCGCCGTCTTCGCCGTGGGCCTCTTCGTGGTCACCTTCGGCATCGACACCGACGACTCGGAGCCGCAGCTCTTCATCGCGTACCTGATCCTGGTCGCCTTCTCGGTCACCGCGCTGGTCAAGTCCGGGATCACCGCCCGCCTTTCGCAGATCACCGCGCGCAACCGGCAGGTGACGATCACCGCCAGCCTGGTCATGGCGATCGCCTTCCCGTTCATCCAGCAGAGCGGCGACACGTACACGCTGATCGCGGTCAACATCCTGATCTTCGCGACCGTCGCCCTCGGCCTGAACATCGTCGTCGGCCTCGCCGGCCTGCTCGACCTCGGTTACGTCGCCTTCCTCGGCGTCGGCGCGTACACCGCCGCACTGGTCTCCGGAGCCACCTCCTCCGCCTTCGGCGTCCAGTTCCCCTTCTGGGCCGCGGCGCTCACCGGCATGGCGGCCTCGCTGGTCTTCGGCGTCGTCATCGGCGCCCCGACCCTGCGGCTGCGCGGCGACTACCTGGCCATCGTGACCCTCGGCTTCGGTGAGATCTTCCGCATCGCCATGGGCAACCTCGACGGCACCTCGGGCCCGCAGATCACCAACGGCCCGAACGGCATCCCGAACATCCCGCAGCTGGAGTTCTTCGGCTACAACTTCGGCGAGCCGCACACGATCCTGGGCATCACGCTCGGCGCGTACGCCAACTACTACCTGCTCATGATCCTGATCATGGCGCTGGTCGTGGTCGTCTTCTCCCGCGCCGGCAACAGCCGGATCGGCCGCGCCTGGGTCGCGATCCGCGAGGACGAGACCGCCGCCACCGCGATGGGCATCAACGGCTTCCGCGTGAAGCTCGTCGCCTTCGCCCTCGGCGCGGCCCTGGCCGGCCTCGCGGGCACCGTGCAGGCACACGTCAACACCACGGTGGTCCCGGAGAACTACGTGTTCGCCGGCCCCGTCCCGCCGAACTCCGCCTTCCTCCTGGCGGCGGTCATCCTCGGCGGCATGGGCACCATCTCCGGCCCGATCGTCGGCTCCGCGCTGCTCTTCCTGATCCCGGCCAAGCTGTCCTTCCTCCAGGACTACCAGCTGCTCGGCTTCGGCATCGCGCTGATCCTGCTGATGCGCTTCCGCCCCGAGGGCCTCATCGCCAACAAGCGGGCGCAGCTGGAATTCCACGAGAACGACGACGAGGCCGGCGTACCGGAACAGCGTCAGTCCGCGGAAGCGGACGCGGACGCGACCTCCGGCGCCGGTGCGGCGAAGGCAGGGGCGTGAACGCCATGACGACCACCACCGAGACCGGCACCACGGCGACCGCCACCGGCGCCACCGTCCTCGACGCCAGCGGCGTGACCATGCGCTTCGGCGGTCTGACCGCCGTCCGCGACGTGAACCTGACCGTCCGCGAGGGCGAGATCGTCGGCCTGATCGGCCCCAACGGCGCCGGCAAGACCACCTTCTTCAACTGCCTGACCGGTCTGTACGTGCCCACCGAGGGCCAGGTCAGCTACAAGGGGACGGTGCTTCCGCCGAAGCCGCACCTGGTCACCCAGGCCGGCATCGCCCGTACCTTCCAGAACATCCGCCTCTTCTCCAACATGACGGTCCTGGAGAACGTCCTCGTCGGACGCCACACCCGGACCAAGGAGGGCCTGTGGTCCGCGCTGCTGCGCGGTCCCGGCTTCAAGCGGGCGGAGGCCGCCTCCCGCGATCGGGCCATGGAACTCCTGGAGTTCGTGGGCCTGGCGAACAAGGCGGAGCACCTGGCGCGCAACCTGCCGTACGGCGAGCAGCGCAAGCTGGAGATCGCCCGCGCCCTCGCGAGCGACCCCGGTCTGCTGCTGCTCGACGAGCCGACGGCCGGCATGAACCAGGCCGAGACCCGCACCACCGAGGAGCTCGTCTTCGCGATCCGCGACCGCGGCATCGCGGTCCTGGTCATCGAGCACGACATGAAGTTCATCTTCAAGCTGTGCGACCGGGTGGCCGTCCTCGTCCAGGGCGAGAAGCTCGTCGAGGGCACGGCCGAGGTCGTCCAGGGCGACGAGCGGGTCGTGGCCGCGTACCTCGGTACGCCGTACGAGGACGCCCCGGGCGCGGCGGAGGTCGCCGAGGTCGAGGCGGCCGAGGCCCACTCGGCCGATGAAGCGGCCGACGAGGCGACGCCCGAGGCCGAGGCCGCTGAAGACGCGGACGAGGACACGGGCGACGACGCGGCCGAGGACGCGGGCGACACCCCCGAGGACGCGGCTCCGGCCGCCGACGCGGACAGCACCACCGAAGGAGACTCCAAGTGACCGCTCTGCTCGAGGTCGAGGACCTCAGGGTCGCCTACGGCAAGATCGAGGCCGTCAAGGGCATCTCCTTCTCCGTCGAGGAGGGCCAGGTCGTCGCCCTGATCGGCACCAACGGCGCCGGCAAGACCACGACCCTGCGCACCCTCTCGGGCCTCCTCAAGCCCACCGCGGGAAAGATCACCTTCGACGGGCAGCCGCTCAACGGCGTCCCCGCCCACAAGGTGGTCTCGCTGGGCCTGGCCCACTCCCCCGAGGGCCGGCACATCTTCCCCCGGCTCAGCATCGCCGAGAACCTGCAGCTCGGTGCCTTCCTCCGCAAGGACAAGGACGGCATCGAGAAGGACATCCAGAAGGCCTACGACCTCTTCCCGATCCTGGGCGAGCGTCGCAAGCAGGCCGCGGGCACCCTCTCCGGCGGTGAGCAGCAGATGCTGGCGATGGGCAGGGCGCTGATGTCCCAGCCCAAGCTGCTGATGCTGGACGAGCCCTCGATGGGTCTCTCCCCGATCATGATGCAGAAGATCATGGAGACCATCGCGACGCTGAAGTCCGAGGGCATGACGATCCTGCTCATCGAGCAGAACGCGCAGGCCGCGCTCTCGCTCGCGGACCAGGCGTACGTGCTCGAGGTCGGCACCATCAAGCTGTCCGGCACCGGCCAGGAGCTGCTCGTGAACGACGACGTGCGCAAGACGTACCTCGGCGAGGAGTAGCACCGCCCCAGACAGAAGGCCCGCCCCACGACGATGTGGGGCGGGCCTTCTTTCGTACGGCGTTACGGCGCCGCCTACTGCTCCTTGGCCTTCGCGGCCTTCTTCTCCTCGGCGTCCTCGATGACCGCCTCGGCGACCTGCTGCATCGACATGCGGCGGTCCATGGAGGTCTTCTGGATCCAGCGGAACGCGGCGGGCTCGGTCAGCCCGTACTGGGTCTGCAGGATCGACTTGGCGCGGTCGACCAGCTTGCGGGTCTCCAGGCGCTGGGAGAGGTCGGCGACCTCCTTCTCCAGGGCGCGCAGCTCGGCGAAGCGGGAGACGGCCATCTCGATGGCCGGGACCACGTCGCTCTTGCTGAACGGCTTCACCAGATACGCCATGGCGCCGGCGTCCCGGGCCCGCTCGACGAGCTCGCGCTGCGAGAAGGCGGTGAGCATGAGGACCGGGGCGATGGACTCGCCGGCGATCTTCTCGGCCGCCGAGATGCCGTCGAGGACCGGCATCTTCACATCGAGGATGACCAGGTCGGGGCGGTGCTCGCGGGCCAGTTCGACGGCGCGGGCGCCGTCGCCGGCCTCGCCGACGACGGTGTAGCCCTCCTCCTCCAGCATCTCTTTGAGGTCGAGACGGATGAGGGCCTCGTCCTCGGCGATGACGACGCGGGTCGTCAGCGGCGGGACGTGCGACGCCGGCGCGGCGTCGTCGTCGGCGGCGGGCTGGGGCGACTCGGGGGCGGTCACGCGGGCTCCTCGTTCAAGGCCTCGTTCCCTGTGGAAGCGAGGCGGATACAGCTCCCCATGAGCCTACCCACCTCCTGTAAGGTAGGGGCACGGCGGGTGACCGCCTCCCTTCGTTTCGAAGGATGCCCCGGTAGCCCAGCGGTAGAGGCAATGGTCTCAAACACCATCCAGCGTGGGTTCGAATCCCACCCGGGGTACATTAACGAGATTTCCAAGGTCACCCGTTCGCCGATCAGGTCGGCCGGTCAGTTCGTGACCGGGTCTCCGATGTGGTGCACCCGGACCAGGTTGGTCGAGCCGGGGACGCCGGGCGGCGAGCCGGCCGTGATGACCACGATGTCGCCCTTCTGACAGCGCCCGATCCGCAGCAGCTCCTCGTCGACCTGGGCCACCATCGCGTCGGTCGACTCGACGTGCGGGCCGAGGAAGGTCTCGACGCCCCAGGTCAGGTTGAGCTGGGCACGGGTCGCCGGGTCGGGGGTGAAGGCGAGCAGCGGGATCGGCGAGCGGTAGCGCGACAGGCGCTTGACGGTGTCGCCGGACTGGGTGAAGGCGACCAGGAACCGCGCCCCGAGGAAGTCGCCGATCTCGGCGGCGGCCCGGGCCACCGCGCCGCCCTGGGTGCGCGGCTTGCTGCGCTCGGTCAGCGGCGGCAGCCCCTTGGCGAGGATGTCCTCCTCGGCGGCCTCGACGATCCGGCTCATGGTGCGCACGGTCTCGATCGGGTACTTGCCGACGCTGGTCTCGCCGGAGAGCATCACGGCATCGGTGCCGTCGATGACGGCGTTGGCGACGTCGGAGGCCTCGGCGCGGGTGGGGCGGGAGTTCTCGATCATCGAGTCGAGCATCTGGGTGGCGACGATGACCGGCTTGGCGTTGCGCTTGGCGAGCTTGATCGCCCGCTTCTGCACGATCGGCACCTGCTCCAGGGGCATTTCGACGCCCAGGTCGCCGCGGGCGACCATGATGCCGTCGAAGGCGGCGACGATGCCGTCGATGTTCTCGACGGCCTGCGGCTTCTCGATCTTGGCGATGACGGGGACCCGGCGGCCCTCCTCGTCCATGATCCGGTGCACGTCCTCGACGTCCCGGCCGCTGCGGACGAAGGAGAGGGCGATGACGTCCGCCCCGGTGCGCAGGGCCCAGCGCAGGTCCTCGACGTCCTTCTCGGACAGGGCGGGCACGGAGACGGCGACGCCCGGCAGGTTGAGGCCCTTGTTGTCGGAGACCATGCCGCCCTCGACGACCCGGGTGCGCACCCGGGGGCCGTCGACGGAGGTGACCTCCAGGGTGACCCGGCCGTCGTCGACGAGGATGCGCTCACCGGCGGTGACGTCCTCGGCGAGCCCGGCGTAGGTGGTGCCGCAGCCGTGCTGGTCGCCCTCCATGGGCTCGACGGTGATGGTGAACTCGTCGCCGCGTTCAAGGAGTACGGGACCCTCGCGGAATCGGCCGAGGCGGATCTTCGGGCCTTGAAGGTCGGCGAGGACGCCGACGCTGCGGCCGGCCTCGCCCGCGGCCTTGCGGACGTGCCGGTAGCGCTCCTCGTGCTCGGCGTGGCCGCCGTGGCTGAGGTTGAGGCGGGCCACGTCCATTCCGGCCTCGATCAACGCCTTGATCTGGTCGTATGTTTCGGTGGCGGGCCCAAGGGTACAAACGATTTTTGCTCGGCGCATAAGGCGAGGGTAGGCCTTACCAGCGGGTAGCGAAGCGGCTCCGCATGACGACCCAACAACCTTTCCGTGAAAGGTTGTTGACAAGTCTTGAATTTGTGCGCGGGGCTGCTCCGATGAGCGGAATTCCGGCCGTTTTTCAGAGGGCCGGCGGGCTCATCACAAAGCGCGCGGCGACCTCCGCCACCACCGTCTGCCGCTGCGGCTCCAGGTCCAGCGGCGCCGGTTCGTCCACCGACTCGGCCGCGAAGGCCATCCGCGGCGCGCCCAGCGGCCGCCCCGGCGGCACGGCGCCGGCCAGACCGGTGTCGGAGAGTTCGAGCAGCGCCACGAGCGAGCCGCCGAGCGCCTCCGCGTACTCCCGGCCGCGGCGCACCGCCTCCCGTACGGCCTGGGTGCGCGCCTCCGCGTACGCCGGGGAGTCCGGGCGCAGCGCCCACCACGGGCCGTCGACCCGGGTCCACTCCAGGTCGGCGAGGCGGGTGGTCAGCTCGCCGAGCGCGGTGAAGTCGGAGAGTTCGGCCGAGAGCCGCACCCAGCCGCGGTAGCCGCGCACCTTCTCGCCGCGGCCGTGCCGGGCCGGTTCGGGGGTGACGGACAGGGCGCCGGTCTCCAGGGCGGTGACGGCCTCGCCGTACGACTTCAGCAGGGCGAGCGCCTGGGCGTTGCGGTCCGTCAGGGCGGCGAGCACCGAGGCCCGGTCGGTGCCCCCCGAACGTACCGACACCTCGATCCGGGCGAGCTCGGGCTCCACCTCCAGGCGGCCCTCGCCGCGGACGGTCACCTGCGGCGCCTCGGGAGTCGGGTGGTGGTGCTGTGTCATACCGAACACTTTCCCACTCCGTAACCCGAAAGGTCTGTTGCGACGGTGCCGTCTGAGCCAGAATCTACGCGCGTTGTGCGCCCTTGGGGGGCGCTTGATCAATGGGGAGACACACATGCCGCTGAACCGCCGGGCCTTCTTGGAGAGCTCCGCCGCCGTCGGAGCCGGAATCGCCCTCACCGCCGGGGTCGCCGCCCCGGCCGAGGCCCACGGGGGCGGCCGCCCCCGGCCGGCCAAGCGGTACTCCTTCACCGTGATGGGCACCACCGACCTGCACGGGAACGTCTTCAACTGGGACTACTTCACCGACAAGGAGTTCGACGACAAGGCCCACAACGACGTCGGCCTCGCCAAGATCTCCACCCTGGTGAACCAGGTGCGCAAGGCCAAGGGCCGCCGCAACACCCTGCTCATCGACGCCGGTGACACCATCCAGGGCACCCAGCTGTCCTACTACTACGCCAAGGTCGACCCGATCACGAAGGCCGGCGGCCCGGTCCACCCGATGGCCCAGGCCATGAACGCGATCGGCTACGACGCCGCCGCGCTCGGCAACCACGAGTTCAACTACGGCATCCCGGTCCTCCGCAAGTTCCAGGACCAGTGCGACTTCCCGCTGCTCGGCGCCAACGCGCTCGACGCGAAGACGCTGCGCCCGGCCTTCGCGCCGTACAGCATGCACTGTCTGCGCACCCCGCACGGCCGTGACGTGAAGGTGGCCGTGCTCGGCCTCACCAACCCCGGCATCGCGATCTGGGACAAGGCCAACGTCAACGGCAAGATGGTCTTCCCCGGCCTGGAGGAGCAGGCCGCGAAGTGGGTCCCGAAGCTGCGCTCCATGGGCGCCGACGTGGTGATCGTCTCCGCGCACTCCGGCTCCAGCGGCACCTCCTCGTACGGCGACCAGCTCCCGTACATCGAGAACGCGGCCGGTCTGGTGGCCGAGCAGGTGCCCGGCATCGACGCGATCCTGGTCGGCCACGCGCACACCGAGATCCCCGAGTACCGGGTCGCCAACAAGGAGACCGGCAAGCAGGTCGTCCTCTCCGAGCCGCTCAAGTGGGGCCAGCGCCTCACCCTCTTCGACTTCGACCTGGTGTGGGAGAAGGGCCGCTGGACCGTCGAGAAGGTCGGCGCGCAGGTCCTCAACTCCAACACCGTCGAGGAGGACCCGGCGATCACCGGGATGCTCGCCGACGAGCACAAGAAGGTCGTGGAGTACGTCAACCAGGTCATCGGCACCTGCACCGCCACCATGACCACGGCCGACGCGCCGTGGAAGGACGAGCCGATCATCGACCTGATCAACGTCGTGCAGGCCGAGACGGTGAAGGCGGCCCTCGCGGGTGGCCAGTACGCGAACCTGCCGGTGGTCTCGCAGGCCTCCTGCTTCTCCCGTACGGCGAGGATCCCGGCCGGTCAGGTGACCATCCGGGACGCGGCCGGTCTCTACGTCTTCGAGAACACCCTGGAGGCCCGTCTGATGACGGGTGCCCAGCTGAAGGACTACCTGGAGTACTCGGCGCAGTACTACGTGCAGACGCCGGCGGACGCGCCGGTGGACACCGCGAAGCTGACCAACGCGAACGCCACCCCGGACTACAACTACGACGCGGTGTCGGGTCTGGCGTACGAGATCGACATCGCGAAGCCGGCCGGTGCGCGGATCGCGAAACTGTCCTTCGAGGGGAAGCCGATCGACCCGGCGGCGCAGTTCGTGTTCGCGGTCAACAACTACCGGGCGAACGGCGGCGGCGCTTTCCCGCACGTCGCCGCCGCTCCGAAGCTGTGGGCCAACTCGGACGAGATCCGCAACACGATCATCCAGTGGGTGAAGGCGAAGGGGACCGTCGACCCGGCTCAGTTCGCGTCGGTCGACTGGAAGCTGACCCGGGACGGCGTCCCGGTCTTCTAGTCACCTCTGGCTGTCACTGCTGTACGAGAGGCGTCAGCTTCCGGTCCTGGGCCGGAAGGCTCGGCGCCTCTCGCGCGTCCAGGCCGAAGCTGGTGAACGCGGTGCGGCGCGGCAGCGGGTACGGCTCCTTGCCGGTCACCGAGTTGAGGATGACCGCGCTGCGCCAGGCGGCGAGACCCAGGTCGGGGGCGCCGACGCCGTGGGTGTGCCGCTCGGCGTTCTGGACGTAGACCGAGCCGGTGACGGACTCGTCGAGGACCAGCCGGTACTCGGTGTCGATCCGGGGCCGGCCGGCGGCGTCGTGCCGCAGATACGGGTCGAGGCCGGCGAGCATCCGGTCCACCGGGCGCTCCTGGTAGCCGGTGGCCAGCACCACGGCGTCGGTGATCAGGCGGGAGCGGCTGCCCTGCTGTACGTGTTCCAGGTGCAGCTCCACCTTGGTGGTGGCGACCCGGCCCGCGGTGCGGACCCGCACGCCGGGCGTGAGCACCGCGTCGGGCCAGCCGCCGTGCAGGGTGCGGCGGTACAGCTCGCCGTGGATCGCGCTGATCGTGTCGGTGTCGATGCCCTTGTGCAACTGCCACTGGCGGGGCAGGAGTTCGCCTCTGGTCTGCTCGGGCAGCGCGTGGAAGTAGCGGGTGTAGTCGGGCGTGAAGTGCTCCAGGCCCAGCTTGGAGTACTCCATGGGCGCGAAGGCCTCGGTGCGGGCCAGCCAGTGCAGCTTCTCCGCCCCGGCGGGCCGGGCCCGCAGCAGGTCGAGGAAGATCTCCGCGCCGGACTGGCCGGAGCCGATGACGGTGACGTGCCCGGCCGAAAGCAGGGCGTCGCGGTGGGCGAGGTAGTCCGCGGAGTGGATCACCGGCACGCCGGGCGCGTCGGCGAGCGGGCGCAGCGGCTCGGGGACGTACGGCTCGGTGCCGACGCCGAGGACGACGTTACGGGTGTACGAGCGGCCCAGCGCCTCGGCCTCGCCGTCGGCGTCGAGCTGGGTGAAGTCGACCTCGAACAGGCGCCGTTCGGGGTTCCAGCGGACCGAGTCGACCTGGTGGCCGAAGTGCAGCCCGGGCACCAGGCCGGCGGCCCAGCGGCAGTAGGCGTCGTACTCGGCGCGCTGGATGTGGAAGGTCTCGGCGAAGTAGAAGGGGAAGAGCCGGTCGCGGCTCTTCAGGTAGTTGAGGAAGGTCCACGGGCTGGCCGGGTCGGCGAGGGTCACCAGGTCGGCCAGGAACGGCACTTGGAGCGTGGCACCCTCGATGAGCAGCCCGGGGTGCCAGTGGAAGTCCGACCGCTGCTCGTAGAAGGCGGCGGCGAGCCCGCCGGGCACGCCGTCGGCGAGGGCGGCGAGGGAGAGGTTGAACGGTCCGATGCCGACACCGACCAGGTCGTACGGGCGGTCGAGGGCCTGCTGGGGGGTGCTGCCGGTCATCGGTCGGAGCCGCCTTCCACGAGGGTGTTCACGAGAGTGAGGATGTTTCGCAGGTCGCCGGGGGTGGCGTGGGGGTTGAGCAGGGTGGCCTTGAGCCAGAGCCGCCCGTCGGCGGCGGCCCGCCCGAGGACGGCGCGGCCCTCGGTGAGGAGGGTGCGGCGGATCCCGGCCACGGCCTCGTCGGACGCGTCGTACGGCCGGAACAGGACGGTGGTGAGGGTGGGGCGGGCGTACAGCTCCAGGCCCGGGGCCTTCTCCACCAGGTCGGCGAGGTGCGCGGCGAGCTCCATGCACGCGTCGACGAGCCCGCCGAGGCCGTCGCGGCCGAGGGCGCGCAGCGTCACGGCGGTCTTCAGGACGTCCGGGCGGCGGGTGGTGCGCAGCGAGCGCCCGAGGAGGTCGGGCAGGCCGGCGTCGGTGTCGTCGTCGGCGTTCAGATAGTCCGCGGTGTGCGTGAGTACGGCGAGGTCGGCGGCGTCCCGTACGGCGAGCAGCCCGGCGGCGGCGGGCTGCCAGCCCAGCTTGTGCAGGTCCATGGTGACCGTGCGGGCCCGGTCGAGCCCGGCGAGCAGCGGGCGGTGGGCGGCGCTGAAGAGTGCCGGGCCGCCGTAGGCGGCGTCGACGTGGAGGTCGGCGTCTCCGTGCGCCGCGCACAGGTCGGCGATCTCGGGGAGCGGGTCGATCAGTCCGGCGTCGGTGGTGCCGGCGGTGGCGGCGACGAGGAGCGGGCCGGGGGTGGCGCGGAGGGCCTCGTCGAGGGCGACGGGGTCGATCGTGCCGTTCGGCGCGGGTACGACGACGGGCTCGGGCAGCCCGAGCAGCCAGGCGGCGCGGTGGAAGGAGTGGTGCGCGTCGGCCCCGACGACCACCCGGACGGCGCCGTGCCGCTCCCGGGCCAGGAGGAGGGCGAGCAGGTTGGACTCGGTGCCGCCGGTCGTGACGAGTGCGTCGGGGTGTGCCTCGCCCGGGAACACCTCGGCCGCGAGCGCGGCCGCCACAAGGGCCTCCAGCTCGGACGCGGCCGGCGCCTGGTCCCACGAGTCCATCGAAGGATTCAGCGCGGAGGCGGCGAGATCGGCGGCCGCGGCGACCGCGAGCGGCGGCGTGTGCAGATGCGCCGCGCACAGCGCCTCGGCGGGATCCGCCGCTCCCGCGGCGACCGCCCGCACGACGGTCCGCAGCGCCTCCTCGGCCCCCGTCCCGTGCTCGGGGACCGCCACCCCTACCGCCTCCCGCACCTCCCGCCCCACCCTCTCGGGCCCACCCCGTGGCAGCGGCCCGCCCCGCTCGACGGCGCCGTCCCGCAGCGCCCGCAGCACGACATCGATCAGCGGACGCAGGGCATCGGCCCCCTGGGGGCCACCGGCGAGGGGTGCGGCACGCATGGACGACAGAGTGCCGGGGGTTGTCGGGGATTGTCCGGAGAGTCGGGCGCTGTGACCCGAACGAGGGACGGGGGGTTGCGGGGTGGGGGTGGGACCCGCTGGTGGCTCTAGACGACCTCCAGGTTGGCCATCATGCCCATGTCCTCGTGTTCCGCGTTGTGGCAGTGGAAGAGGTAGCGGCCGCGGTAGGCGTCGAAGCGGGTGAGGAGTTCGGCGGATTCGCCGGGGCGGAGGGAGATCGTGTCCTTGAGGCCCGCGTCGTGCGGGAGCGGGGGGTGGCCGCCGCGGGAGAGGACGCGGAAGCCGGTGAGGTGGAGGTGGACGGGGTGGTGGACGTCCGCGACGAGGCGCCAGACCTCGGTGTCGCCGTGGCGGACGGTGACGTCGGTGCGGGAGGGGGCGAAGGGGAGGCCGCCGATCAGCCAGCCGTGGGTGTCGTCCTCGCCCATGCGGCCCGCGCGAAACGAGAAGTCGCGGACGCGGACCGCGTCCTCGCGGCGCCAGGCGGGCAGATCGGTGGAGAGGACCCGCGGGACACGGCTGTCGTCGGGCGCCTTGCGGACGACGTGGAAGGCCATGACGTCCCGGGTGCGCCCGGAGCCGAGCCGGTTCACCAGGCGGACGCGGCTGCCGACCGGGAAGCGGGAGAAGTCCACGACGACGTCGTAGCGTTCCGCCGGGGCCATCGGCAGGGTGTGGTGCGTGACGGGCGCGGCGAGCAGGCCCTGGTCGGAGCCGATCTGGTGGAACTCCCACAGTCGGCCGTCACCCTCGTCCACGAACGCGAACTCGTAGTGGCGCGCGTTCGACGCGTTGAGCAGCCGCAGCCGGTAGCGCGCCGCGTCGACCTCGTGCACCGGCCACGGCGCGCCGTTGACCAGGATGACGTCGCCGAGCACGCCCGCGAGGTAGGGCTCCCGCACGCCCGGCCGCTCGCGCAGCGTCGGGTCCAGGGAGGGGTAGGCCAGACTGCCGTCCTCCGCGAAGGCCCGGTCCGCGATCATCAGGGGCAGCTCGCGCGGCCCCGCGGGCAGGCCGAGGGCCTCCTCGGCGGCGTCGCGGACGATGTGGAGGCCGGCCAGGCCCCGCCAGATCGCGGGGGCGGTGAAGTCCATGCGGTGGTCGTGGTACCAGAGCAGCGCCGGGCGCTGGTCCAGCGGGAAGGTGTAGTCCCGGGTCAGTTCACTCGTCACGGCGCGCGGGTCGTGCATGCTCGTGCCGTGCCCGGACATGCCGTGCCCTGACATGGCGTGGCCCGCGTGCCGCTGCCAGCCCGCCGGCGTCACCAGGTCCGTCGGATACCCGTCCGACGCCGCCGGCGTGCGCCCGCCGTGCAGGTGCACGACGGTCGGCACGGGCAGCTCGTTGCGGTGGGTCACGGTGACCGGGCGGCCGCGCCGCGACTCGATCGTCGGGCCCGGGAAGGTCCCGCCGTACGTCCACAGCGGCGTCCGTACACCCGGCAGGATCTCCGCCGTCACCTCGCGCTGGGTGATCGCGTAGCGGTCCGTCCCGCCCGCGCGGCTGACCGGCGCGAGGACGGCCGGCAGCGGCAGCGGGACCCGGAACGGCGGCGGCAGCGGTACGGCGCTGCGCAGTTCGGCGCCGGTCGCCGCCGGGTGGCGGGACAGCGCGGCCGCGGCGCCCAGGCCGGTGACCGCCGTCGCGCCGAGCGCGCCCCCGATGGCCAGCACCTGACGGCGGCTCAGACCCCGCCCGTACGGGGATGGTTCACGCATCGACGGTCGCCGCCTTCCCCGCCGGGCGGGCCACCGGGCCGACCACCGGACGGGCCACCGGCCGCGCCCAGATCGCCACGAACAGCACCGCCGCGGCCGCGATCGTGAACACCCCGAGCGGGATGTGCAGCCACAGCGCGCCCGCCGCCCCCGCGAAGTACTGCACGGTCTCCGCGACCGCCAGCGCCAGGGTGACCAGGCAGGGCCAGGCGCGGCGCAGCCGGACCCGGACGACGATCGCGACGATCAGCTGGAGCAGACAGAGCGAGGTGACGACGTCCGCGCCGGTCGCGTGCATCCCCAGGCCGTCGAAGTCTCCGCTCAAGTACACGCCGGCGAAGACCGGTTGTGCGAAGACCGCCACCATGTGGACCGTGACGACGGCCCGCAACACCCACTCGACGGGTCGCAAGCGCATGCCGCGTCCCCCTCCCCCGCTCGGGACTCTGAACGCCTCCGACGCTATGCGCGCGGCGGTTATGGTGTCCAAGATCGATACTGCTATGGCGTCATGCCCGGGGAGACATGATGGATCTGCACGCGCTCCGGCAGTTCCAGGTCGTGGCCCGGCTCGAGCACCTCAGTCGGGCCGCCGAGGAACTCCACGTGGCCCAGCCCTCGTTGAGCCGCACCATCGCCCGGCTGGAGGGCGAGCTCGGCGCCCCGCTCTTCGACCGGGCGGGGCGGCTGCGCCTCAACGACGCGGGGCGGGCCTTTCTGCGGCATGTCGAGCGTGCGCTCGGCGAGCTGGAGGCCGGGCGGCGGGCCGTCGCGGACATCGCGGAGCACGGCGTCGGCACCGTACGGATCGCGTCGGAGACCTTCCTGACGCTCACCGGTCCGCTCGCCGCCTTCAAGCGGGCCCATCCGGCGGTCGAGGTCGCCCTGCACCAGATGCCGGCCGAGGGGATGGGGCGGGCGCTGCGGGCGCAGGAGGTCGACCTGTGCGTGGCCTCGCAACCGGTGCCGGCCGAGGGCCTGGAGGCGGTCGGGCTGCTCGACGAGCCGGTCTGGGTGGTCACCCCGCTCGGGCATCCGCTCGCGGAGCGGGAATCGGTGAGCGTCGCCGAACTCGCCGAGCAGCCCTTCGTCTCCACCCGCACCGGGCACTGGCAGCGCCGGCTGCTCGACCGGCTGTTCGCGGCGGAGGGCCTGGCGGCGCCGCGGATCGTGTGCGAGGGCGACGAGCCGAGCGCCACCGCGATCCTGGTCGCCGCGGGCCTCGGCATCGGCCTCATCCCGGACATGGCCCGCCGCAGCGCCACCCGCGCCCCGGTCGCCTGGATCGCCGTCGACGGCGCCGGCTGCCGCCGCACCCTGACCCTCCTCCGCCCCGCGAACGCCCACCCCGGCGGCGCCGCACGCCTGATGCACGCGGCGCTGACGGGGTGGGACTGGTCGGCGGGCCCGGTCTAGGACCGGGCCCGGAGGGCTAGCCGCGTACCCGCAGGGCCCGGCGGAGGTCGTCGAGCTGGTCGACCAGCTGGCGGCGCAGGGCCGGGATCATCGTGTCGTCGGCGAGGTGGCGTTCGCCGAGGGCGAGGGAGTCGGCGTCGATCGCGAAGGCCGGGAAGGCGCGGCGGCCGGCGGCTTCCGCGAGAGCGGGGCCGCGGCGTTCGGCCATGGCGATCGCGGCGGGGTAGAAGCGGGCCACGTAGTCCCGGGTCAGTTCGGCCTGCTCGGGCTTCCAGAAGCCGTCGGCGGTGGCCGTGAACAGGTAGTTGGACAGCTCGTCGGAGTCGAACATGGCCGACCAGGCGGCCGCCTTCGCCTCCGCCGTCGGCAGCGCCGCCCGGCAGCGGGCCGCGCCCTCCTGGCCGGTGGCGCTGGGGTCGCGCTCCAGCTCGGCGGCGATCGCGGCCTCGTCGGTCGCGCCGAGGACGGCGAGCCGGGCGAGGATCCGCCAGCGCAGCTCCGGGTCGAGCTCGGGGCCGCCGTGGACGGTGCCCTCCTCCAGCCAGGAGGCGATCTTGTCCGGGGTGGTGGCGCTGTCGATGCAGGCGCGGACGGCGGTGAGGCGCAGCCCGGGCGCCTCGCCGTCCTCGGTGCGGCGCAGCAGCGCGCGGGTGATCTCGGTGAGCGTGGCGAGGGCGGCCGGGCGGTCGGCCTCGGAGACGTAACGGTCGGCGATCTGCGTACGGGCGAAGCCGAGCACGCCCTGCACGACGGCGAGTTCGGTCTCCTCGGGGAGGTGGGCGAGGGCCACCGCCAGGTAGTCGGCGCCGCTGAGCTCGCCGTCGCGGACCATGTCCCGCAGCGCGTTCCAGACCACCGCGCGGGTCAGCGGGTCGGGGACGCGGGAGAGGCCGCGCAGCACGCTCTCCGCCGACGCCTCGTCGAAGCGCATCTTGGTGTAGGTGAGGTCGCCGTCGTTGAGGACGACGAGCGCCGGGCGCGGTCCTTCGAGGTCGAGCGGGGCCTCCTGCGGCACGTCGGCCCAGACCCGCTCGCGCAGGACGAGGTCGCCGGCGGCGTCGCGGTCGTGGATGCCGACGGAAAGGCGGTGCGGGCGGCTGCCGGCCCGGTCGACGGTGAGCTGCCACCGCTTGCCCTCGCCCGCCAGGCGCGGGGTGAGGGTGTCGACGCCGGTGGTGCGCAGCCACTGCTCGGCCCAGCCGTGCACGTCGCGGTCGGTGGCGGCGGCGAGGTTGTCGACGAAGTCGGCGAGGGTGGCGTTGCCGAAGCGGTGCCGCTTGAAGTGGATGTTGATGCCGGCGAGGAAGTCGTCCTCGCCCATCCACGCGACCAGCTGGCGCAGCGCGGAGGCGCCCTTGGCGTAGGAGATGCCGTCGAAGTTGAGCAGCGCGGAGGCGGTGTCGGGGACGGCGTCGGCGGCCGGGGCGACGGGGTGGGTGGAGGGCCGCTGGTCGGCCTCGTAGCCCCAGGCCTTGCGGGTGACGCCGAAGTCGATCCAGGTGTCGGCGAAGAGCTCGGAGCAGGCCTCGTTGACGGTCTGGAAGCCCATGTACTCGGCGAAGGACTCGTTCAGCCAGATGTCGTCCCACCAGCGCAGGGTGACGAGGTCGCCGAACCACATGTGGGCCATCTCGTGGGCGATGACCATGGCGCGGTGCATCCGCTCGGTCTCGGTGACGGCGGAGCGGAAGACGAACTCGTCGCGGAAGGTGACGAGTCCGGGGTTCTCCATGGCGCCCGCGTTGAACTCGGGCACGAAGGCCTGGTCGTACGAGTCGAAGGGGTACGGCTCGGCGAACTTCTCGTGGTAGCGGTCGAAGCAGGCCTTGGTGATGTCGAGGATCTCGTCGGCGTCGGCGTCCAGATGGGGCGCGAGCGAGCGGCGGCAGTGGATGCCGAACGGCAGGCCGGCGTGCTCGGTGCGCACCGAGTGCCAGGGGCCGGCGGCGACGCAGACCAGGTAGGTGGAGATCAGCGGGGTGGTGGCGGCCGTCCAGCGGCCGTCCGCCTGCTGCTCGGTGATGCCGTTGGACAGGACGGTCCAGCCCTCGGGGGCGGTGACGGAGACGTCGAAGACGGACTTCAGGTCGGGCTGGTCGAAGGCGGCGAAGACGCGCTGGACGTCCTCCATGAACAGCTGGGTGTAGACGTACGCCTCGCCGTCGGTGGGGTCGGTGAACCGGTGCATGCCCTCGCCGGTGTGCGAGTAGCGCATGGTGGCGGTGATGCTCAGGGTGTGCTCGCCCTCGGTGAGGGTGAGCGGGAGCCGGTTGCCGTCGAGGGCCTCGACGTCGAGCGGGGTGCCGTCGAGGGCGGCGGTGTGCAGGGCGTCCGGCTTGAGCTCGACGAAGGTGTCCGCGGCGGCGCGGGCGGTGAACCTGATCTGGGTGGTGGACCCGAAGGTCTCGTCGCCGGTGGTGAGGTCGAGGTCCACGGCGTAGTGGTGGACGTCGAGGAGCTGGGCACGGGTCTGCGCTTCGTCGCGCGTCAGTACGGACATGGGGGCCATGCTGCCCGATGCCCTCCCGCCCCGGGGAGGGGCGTTCACCGAGAGCTCAGGAGTTCGTACGGGGAGTCCCGGGCGGGACCGGGAACACCTCGGGCGGGCCCTCAGGCCAGGCCCGCGCCGTCCAGGTGCGCGAAGGCGGCGGAGATCCGGGGCCGGTCGTAGCCGGCCGGGCCCTTGGCGCCGCTGGACAGCAGGGTGTGCAGGAGCAGCCGGGCCTTGACCGGGGTGAGCGGTCCGGCCGGGATCAGGCCGTGGTGCAGCAGCTCGTACTCGGAGCCGGGGCCGCGGTAGGTGTGGGAGAGGGTGGCGCCGGCGCCGGTGCGGGAGGCGAGGACGACCGGGATGCGCTCGGCGAGCGCGGCGAGGGGTTCGACGAGCGCGCCGGGGACGTGTCCGGCGCCGAAGGCGGCGACGACGAGTCCGTCGTACCGGTCCGCGAGCCCCTCCAGGAGTTCGCCGCGGTCGCCGAGGGTAAGGGTGAGCAGGGCCACCCGTACGGCGGGGTCGAGGCGCAGCGTGCAGGCCCGGGCCGGCACCGCGGGGCGGAGCAGGATCCGCGGCTCGCCCTCGACGACCTGGCCGAGGGGGCCGGCGCCGGGCGAGGCGAAGGTGGCGATCGAGGTGGTGTGGGCCTTGTGCGCGAAGCGGGCGGCGTGGATCTCGTCGGCGAGGACCACGAGCACGCCGAGTCCGCGGCAGCCGGGGTCGGCGGCGACGGCGAGGGCGGCGGCCAGGTTGGCGGGGCCGTCGGCGCCGGGCAGGTCGGGGCGGCGCATGGCGCCGGTGACGGCGATCGGCTGTTCGGTGGTGGTGCAGAGCAGGTCGAGCAGGAAGGCGGTCTCCTCCAGGGTGTCGGTGCCCTGGACGACGACCACGCCGGAGCCGGCGGCGACGGCCGCGGCGATCTCGTCGGCGAGGGCGGCGAGGTCCTCGAAGGAGAGGGAGGAGCTGGGGACCCGGCGGAAGTCGCGCAGCTCGACGTCGACGCCCTCCGGTGTGACGCCGAGCCCGGCGAGCACCTCGGTGCCGGTCATCCGGGCCGCGTCACCGCCCCGTGCGGAGATGGTGCCGCCCAGGGTGAATACGGTGACGCGTGCCATTCCGGGTTCCCCGTTCCTTCCTCGGCCTGTCCTCAGCCTGTCCTCAGCCTGTCCTCGGCGTGCCCTCGGCGAGTCCTCAGCGTGCCTCGTCCGCGATCGTCTCGTGGTGGCGGATGACCTCCGCGATGATGAAGTTGAGGAGCTTCTCCGCGAACGCCGGGTCCAGTCTGGCGCTCTCGGCGAGTTCCCGCAGCCGGGCGATCTGCCGGGCCTCGCGGGCCGGGTCGGCGGGCGGCAGGTTGTGCTCGGCCTTGAGGACGCCCACCTGCTGGGTGCACTTGAAGCGCTCGGCGAGCATGTGGACCACCGCCGCGTCGATGTTGTCGATGCTCTCGCGCAGCCGGGTCAGCTCGGTCCGTACGGACTCGTCGATCTCGCTCATGACCTGGGACCCTATCCGGATCCGGTGAGGATGGTGGGCGGGTGTTCGGGATCCGGAACGGTATGGCTCCAGCCGCCCGGCACGGTGCGTCCCTGCTGCTCGCGGAAGCGGACGGGGGCGGTGCCGACGCGGCGGGTGAAGAGGCGGGAGAAGTAGGCGGGGTCGTCGTAGCCGACGCGGCGGGCGACGGCGGCGACCGGCAGGTCGGTGGCGGCGAGGAGTTCCTTGGCGCGGCCGAGGCGGACGGTGAGCAGATAGTCCTTGGGGCTGCAGCCGGCGGCGCGGCGGACGGCGGTACGCAGCTCGGCGGGGGTCATGCCGTGCCGGGCGGCGTGTTCGGCGACGGAGAGGCGGGTGAAGGCGTCGCGGGCGAGCGCGGCGAGGACGGGGGCGCCGTCGGCGTTGGTGTCGGCGCGGGCGCGGCGCAGCGCGACCAGGAGTTCGTGGACGGCGGCGGCGGTCTCGACTTCGAGGAGCGGGTTGCCGGGGCGGGCGGCGCGGGCGATGCGGCCGATGGCGGCGCGGGCGGGGGCGGCGTCGGCGAGCGGGACGACGGGCCGCTCGGGTTCGATGTAGCCGAGTTCGGTGTAGGTGGCGGTGGCGGGTCCGGTGAAGTCGACGAAGGACTCGTCCCAGCCGGTGCCGGGGTCGGCGGAGTAGTGGTGCGGTACGCCGGGGGTGAGCCAGATCAGGGCGGGCGCGGTGACGGTGGTGCGGCGCCCGTCGGGGCCGCGGTACCAGCCGCTGCCGGAGCCGACGACGACGGCGACGTGGTGGTCGAGGGTGCGCGGGCCGACGGTGGGCAGGGCGCCGTGCTGGAGCCCGACGCCGAGGCAGACCAGGCCGAGCCGGTGGTGGACGGGGCTGGGCGTGAAGTAGCGCATCCAGGTGTGGTACATCGCGCGACCGCCTCCGTGACGCCGGTTCGAACGTCCAAACTGCGACGATCTTTGTCCATGGACCGGTCCGCCGCCAGAGGGCGAGGGTGAGCCACATGAACGCGAGGCACATGAACGCAGGGCGCGCGAACGCGAGCCGCATGGACGAGTTCCGCCGGTTCGTCGTGGGTGACGAGGACTTCCTGCTCGACGGGCGGCCCGTGCGGCTGCTCTCGGGCGCGCTGCACTACTTCCGGGTGCACGAGGAGCAGTGGGACCACCGGCTCGGGATGCTGCGCGCGATGGGCCTCAACTGCGTCGAGACGTATGTGCCGTGGAATCTGTACGAGCCGGAGCCCGGCCGGTACGGGGACCTGGCGGCGCTGGGCCGCTTCCTGGACGCGGTGGCGCGGGCCGGGCTGTGGGCGATCGTGCGCCCCGGCCCGTACATCTGCGCCGAGTGGGAGAACGGCGGGCTGCCGCACTGGCTGACCGGCCCGCTGGGGCGGCGGGTGCGCACGGCCGACCCGGAGTACCTGGCGCCGGTGGAGCGCTGGTTCCGGCGGCTGCTCCCGCAGGTGGTGGAGCGGCAGATCGGGCGGGGCGGTCCGGTCCTCATGGTGCAGGTGGAGAACGAGTACGGCAGTTACGGCACGGACGCCGGGTATCTGCGCTGGGTGGCCGACCTGCTGCTCGACTGCGGGGTGGAGGTGCCGCTGTTCACCTCGGACGGCCCGGAGGACCACATGCTGACCGGCGGTTCGGTGCCGGGGGTGCTCGCGACGGCGAACTTCGGCTCGGGGGCGCGAGAGGCGTTCGCGACGCTGCGCCGGCATCAGGCGCGGGGCCCGCTGATGTGCATGGAGTTCTGGTGCGGCTGGTTCGACCACTGGGGCACGGACCATGTGGGCCGGGACGCGGCGGACGCGGCGGCCGCGCTGCGGGAGATCCTGGAGTGCGGGGCCTCGGTCAACGTCTACATGGCGCACGGCGGTACGAGCTTCGCCGGCTGGGCCGGGGCGAACCGCTCGGGGGCGCTGCACGGCGGCGCGCTGCGGCCGACGGTCACCTCGTACGACTACGACGCGCCGGTCGACGAGGCGGGGCTGCCGACGGAGAAGTTCTGGCGCTTCAGGGAGGTGCTCGCCCGGTACGCGGACGGTCCGCTGCCGGAGATGCCGGAGCCGCCGGTGCGGATCGGGGCGCCGGCGGCGGGCGCGGTGGGCGCGTGGGCGCCCCTGGCGGAGGTCCTGGAGGTGCTCGGCGACGAGGAGACGGAGCGCCCGGTGCCGCCGACCTTCGAGGAGCTGGGGGTGGACCGGGGCCTGGTGCGCTACCGGCTGCACGTGCCCGGGCCGCGGCAGCCGTACCCGCTGGGGGTGACGGGGCTGCGGGACCGGGCGACGGTGTACGTGGACGGGGTGCCGGCCGGGGTCCTGGACACCGAGGACGCGGAGCTGCCGGAGCCGGTGGCGGGGCCCGCCGTGGTCGATCTGTGGGTGGAGTCCCTGGGCCGGGTCAACTACGGGCCGCGGCTCGCCGAGCCGAAGGGGATCACGGGCGGGGTGCGGCACGAACGGCAGTTCCTGCACGGGGTGCGGGCGCGGGGGCTGCGACTCGCCTCCTTCGAGGCGGCGGCGGTGGCGAAGGTCCCGTTCGGGCCGGTGCCTGAGGGGTCGGGGCCCGGCCTCTGCACGGGGACGGTCGAGGTCCCGTCCCCCGGTGACGCGTACCTCCGCCTCCCCGGCTGGACCCGCGGCTTCGTCTGGGTGAACGGCTTCTGCCTGGGCCGCTACTGGAACGCGGGCCCGCAGGACGCCCTGTTCGTGCCGGGCCCGGTGCTCCGGGAGGGCGCGAACAAGGTGTGGGTGCTTGAGCTGGAGGGCGCCGCGGGCGGACCGGTGGAGCTGGCGTGAACGGGCGGGGTGCCCAGGACCCTTCGGCCCCGGGCACCCCGTACACGTACACGTACAAGAAGTGTTGCTACAGAGTCGCGGCCGCCGACTTGATGGCCGAGGCGAAGGTGGACACCTCGGTGTAGACGCCGGGGTAGCCGGGTCGGGCGCAGCCCTCGCCCCAGCTCACGATGCCGACCTGGACCCAGGCGTTGTTGTTGTCCTTGCGGAACATCGGGCCGCCGGAGTCGCCCTGGCAGGTGTCGACGCCGCCCTCGTTGTAGCCGGCGCAGATCTCCTCACCGGGGACGAGGGAGCTGCCGTACGCGGACTGGCAGTCGGCGTCGGAGACGAAGGGGACGGTCGCCTTGCGCAGGTAGCGCTGCTGCGCGCCGCCCTCGCGGGTGGCGCCCCAGCCGGCCACGGTGAAGGTGCCGCTGTTGTAGGCGGTGGTGTCGGCGATCTTCAGGTTCGCGATGCCGTTGATGGGCGAGGCGAGCTTGATGAGGGCCCAGTCCTTGCCCTGGCCGTTGTAGCCGGGGGCCTGGAGGACCTTGGTCGAGCGGACCTTGATGGCGTTCCTGGACTGGAGGTCCACGACGCCGGCGGTGGCGGTGATGCTGGTGTTGTTGCCGGAGCCGTCGACGCAGTGCGCGGCGGTGAGGACGATCTGAGGGCTGATCAGGGAGCCGCCGCAGCCCATGGAGAGCCTGACCATCCAGGGGAACTCGCCCTGGGCGGCGCGGGTGCCGCCGACGACCGGGGCGGGCGCGGCGGAGGCGGTGCTCGTGGGCTGGAGGCTGACGGCGGCGAGGGCGACGGCGCCGGTGGCGGCGAGCTTCTGCAAAGCGCGCACCAGTCTGTTCTTCTTCTGCATGCGACTGCCTTCTCTCGTGGGGGGTTGATCTTGATGGCATGAGCCCGTCAAGACCTGGTCCGGATTATGAACAGCGGCCAACAGGCGTCACAAGAAGGCCTTTTCGGCCAGCCGGGCGAGCGGGCCGGGCAACACGTGGGGCGGCGCGGCGCGCCGCCCGTACCCTGGACGCAGGGGGTGATCCTGGATGCCGCACAGCGACGAATCCTCCCCCGTCGTGCACGGGTTCCCGCACCTCGACACGGTTCGCTCCGCCATCACGGCGCTCTACCGGCGGCTCTCCCCCGACGGCGTGCGGCGTTACGAGCTGAGCATCCCGGCCTCCGACGTGCTGCTCGACCCCACCGACGGGCTCCATCTGGGCGCCCAGCGGGTGGCCCGCGCCCTGGTGCGGCATCTGGGGCTGCCCGAGGCGCGGATGGTGGTGAGCTTCCGGGCGATGGAGCACGCGGCGAGCGTGGAGCTGGGCGCGGGCCCGGAGTACTTCGTCGAGCTCAACGAGCGCTTCGCGCGCCCCGCGCACCAGCGGGACATCGGCGCCGCGCTCGCCCACGAGATCACCCATGTGCTGCTGCACCGGCTCGGTCTGGAGCGGCCCACGGTCGCCGAGAACGAGATCCTGACGGACGTCGTGGCCACCTACCTCGGCGCGGGCTGGCTGCTCCTCGACGCGTTCCGGCAGGACGGGATGTCCAGCCAGAAGCTCGGCTATCTGACGCCGGAGGAGTTCGGCTATGTGCTCGCCAAGCGGGCCGAGGTCTTCGGCGAGGACCCCTCGCCGTGGTTCACCAGCGCGGTGGCGTACGAGGCGTGGGTACGGGGCCGGGCGGAGGCCGCGCGGGACTGGCACCGCCCGCCGCTGGCGGGTGCGGGCTGGGCGGCGCGGCGGCGGGCCCGGGCCCATGGCGGGGACGGCGTGTTCCCGTGCCCGGTGTGCGGGCAGCGGCTGCGGGTGGCGGGGACGCGGCGGGTGAAGGCACGGTGCGGGGTGTGCGGGACGGTCCTCGACTGCGCGCCGTAGCTCCGAAGCGCGGCCTGGGGCGTATCCATTTGCGCCGTTCGGGTGTTCCGGGTGAGGGTCGGGCGCATGAGCACGTTGTTCGACACGCTGTGGAGTGAGGCCGGGGACGACGCGGTGGTCGTGGCGCTGCGCGGGGGCGCCGACCCCGAGGGGCGGGACGCCGACGGAGAGACCCCGCTGTACCGGGCGGCCGTCGAGAACCAGCCGGGCGCGGTGCGCCTGCTGCTCGCCGCCGGGGCCGACCCGGGGCGGGCGAGCGGCGCGGACGACGGGGACCTGCCGCTGTGCGGGGCCGCCTGCGGCGGGCACACCGAGGTCGTACGGGCGCTGCTCGCGGCGGGCGCGGAGCCGGACCAGGAGGAGGGGTACGGCTTCACCGCGCTCGCCTGGGCGGTACGGCTCGGGCACACCGAGACGGCCCGCGTGCTGCTCGCGGCCGGCGCCGACCCGGACCGGCCCGGGCCCGACGGCCTCGCCCCGCTGACCGCCGCCGCCCGGCGCGGCTCGCCCTCTCTGGTCCGGGCCCTGCTCGAACACGGCGCGGGGCACCGGCGGGAGGCCCTCGACGAGGCCCTGGACGAGGCCCGGCGGTGGATCGGCGTCGACATGGCCGCGGTG
This sequence comes from Streptomyces sp. SKN60, assembly GCF_026236535.1. GTDB lineage: Bacteria > Actinomycetota > Actinomycetes > Streptomycetales > Streptomycetaceae > Streptomyces. Next base: position 237,162 of record NZ_JAHTMW010000012.1, read on the forward strand.
CTGCGGCGCGGCCTGGTGGAGAGCGGCGGCGCCGCCGACACGTACGAGGCGGTGGTGCGGCGGGTGCCGGAGGACGGCGGGATCACCGTCGTCGTCGAGCTGCTGCGCGAGGACGGCGCGCCGAGCCGCGGCGACGAACGCCAGACCGGCCACGCGGCGATCGCCACCCTCCTGGAGTGCGCGCTGGGCGAACCGTCCCCGCCGGAGGTCCTGGCCGAGCGCGCGCTGCGCTGCGGCGACCCCGGCGGGGACGACTGGACGACGGCGGTGGCGGCGGTGGCCGCGGGGGCGGGCGGGTCCGGGTCCGAGTTCGGGTCCGAGTTCGGGTCCGAGTTCGGATCCGCCGGGGCCGGGTCCGAGGCCGCCGGGTCCGAGGCCGGGGCCCCCGAGACGGTCTTCGTCACCGCGACGGCGTGGTGCGCGAGCCCGGACCCGCTGCGCCGCGCGCTCGGCGCGCGGGTCCTGGCGGCGCTTCCGGGGTACGAGGCGGGCGCCGTGCCGGTGCTGCGCGGCCTCGCGGCTGAGACGGCGGAGGCGATGGCCGCCGGGGACCGGGAGCCCGCGGCCTCGGTGGCCGTGGCGCTCGGCCGGTGCGGCGACGGCGCCGCAGTGCCCGAACTCCTCGTGCTCGCCGCGCACCCCGACGCCGAGGTACGGCGCGAGGTCTCGGCCGCCCTCGCCGGCATCGTCCCGCCCGGCGACACGGCGGCGCTCGAACGGATCACCGTCCTGAGCCGCGACCCCGACCCCCGGGTCCGCGACTGGGCCACCCTCGCCCTGGCCGAACTCCCGGACGACACCCCCGCGATCCGGGAGGCCCTCGCCGCCCGCCTCACCGACCCGGACCCGGAGACCGTCGCCGAGGCCGCCCGCGGCCTGGCCCTCCGTCAGGACCCGCGCGCCGTCGACCCGCTGGCCCGCCTCCTCGCCGACTCCGACCCGGAGGGCCCGGCCCGCGAGACGGCCCTCGCGGCCCTGCCGCACGTGACGGACCCGCGCGTCCGGACGCGCCTGGAGTGGACGACGCCGAGGTGCCGTTAGGGGCGCACCGGGCTCCTCCGGACCCGGTCCAGACGCGCCTGGGCCCTGCGGGCCACGGAACAGCCCGGCTGGGTCCGCCGCCCCCGGAGTCCGTCTCCCGCCGGGCGGGACGCGGGGGCGGAGCCGGGGACTGAGCCCCGGACGCAGTCCAGGCGCGCCCGGGCCCTTCGGGCCACGGAACAGCGCAGCCGGGTCCGCCGCCCACGGAGCCTGTCTCCCACGGGCTGGACGCGGGGGCGGTGCCCGAGGGGGCTGGGCTCTGGACGCGGTCCAGGCGCCCCGGGCCCTGCGGGCCACGGGACAGCCCAGCCGGGGTCAGCCGCCCCGGAGCCCATCTCCCGCCGGGCGGGACGCGGGGGCGGAGCCGGGCGGGCTGGGCTCCGGACGCGGTCCAGGCAAGCGCCCAGGCCCTGCGGGCCAGGGTCAGCGCGGCTGAGGTCAGCCTCCCCCGGAGCCGGGGGCGATGCCGGGGGCCAGGCTCCGGACCGGTCCAGGCAAGCCCGGGCCCCCGGCGCGGCCGCGCTACGCGCCGTACACCGGCTGGGGCGGTTCCGCCGCCGACAGGAGCTTCAGGGCCGCCTCGCCCGCCTCCGCCGGGGTCCAGCGGGTGCCCTTGTCGGTGGTGGGGCCGGGGCGCCAGCCCTCCATGACGGTGAGGCGGCCGGCCTCGGACTCGAAGACGCGGCCGGTGACACCGGCGGAGGCGGTGGAGCCGAGCCAGACGACGAGCGGGGAGACGTCCTCGGGGAGGGCCTGGAGGTCGCCGAAGGTGTGCTCGGTCATCCGGGTCCGGGCGGCGGGTGCGATGGCGTTGACCTGGACGCCGTAACGGCCCATCTCGGCCGCGGCGACGAGGGTGAGACCGACGATGCCGGCCTTGGCGGCGGCGTAGTTGCCCTGGCCGACGCTGCCGAGGAGGCCCGCGCCGGAGGTGGTGTTGACGACCCGGGCCGCCACGGCGCGCCCCGCCTTGGACTCGGCGCGCCAGAACGCCGCCGCGTGCCGCAGCGGCAGGAAGTGGCCCTTCACGTGCACCCGCAGCACCGCGTCGAAGTCGTCCTCGCCGAGGTTGACGAGCATCCGGTCGCGCAGGAACCCGGCGTTGTTGACGAGGGTGTCGAGCCGCCCGTACGTGTCGAGGGCGGTGCGCACGAGCGAGCCCGCGCCCTCCTCGGTGGCGATGTCGCCGCCGTGCGCGACGGCCTCGCCGCCCGCCGCGCGGATCTCCTCGACGACCAGCGCCGCCGGGCTGTCCGCGTCGGGCCGGCCGTCGAGGCCGACGCCGAGGTCGTTGACGACGACCCTGGCGCCCTCGGCGGCGAAGGCGAGCGCGTGGGCGCGGCCGAGGCCACGGCCGGCGCCCGTCACGATGACCACGCGTGCGTCGCACAGACCCATGTCAGTCCTCCTTGTTGACGGTTGCGGCGTCCAGGAAGGCGGGGCGCTCCCCGCCGCCGTGCACGAGCAGCGACGCCCCCGACACGTACGCCGCCCGCTCGGAGGCGAGGAAGACCGCGGCCTCGCCGATGTCGGACGGTTCGGCGAGCCGGCCGAGCGGCACGGTGCGGCCGACGGCCGCGATGCCGTCGGCGTCGCCGTAGTGCAGGTGGGACAGTTCGGTGCGGACCATGCCGAGGACGAGGGTGTTGACCCGCACCTCGGGGGCCCATTCGACAGCCATGGACCGGGCCAGGTTCTCCAGGCCGGCCTTGGCGGCGCCGTACGCGGCGGTGCCCGGCGAGGGCCGGGTGCCGCTGACGCTGCCGATCATGACGATCGAGCCGCGGGCGGCGCGCAACCGCTCGTACGCGGCGAGGGAGACCAGCAGCGGGACGGTGAGGTTCAACTCGACGACCCGCGCGTGCTGTTCGCCGCGCCCTTCGCCCAGGAGGCGGTACGGCGTGCCGCCCGCGTTGTTCACGAGGGTGTCGAGCCGCCCGTACCGCTCGCCGATCCGAGCGAAGAAGTCACCGACCTCGGCAGGTCTGCGCAGGTCGACCGACTCGAACACGGCCGCGCGGCCCGCCTCGGCGACCGGCGCGTCCGGTGGTCTGCGGGCGCAGACGACGACCTCGGCGCCGGCCCGCAGGAAGGCCCGGGCGATGCCGGCGCCGACCCCGCGGGTTCCGCCGGTGACGACGGCGACCCTCCCGTCCAGCTCCATCGGCTGCTACCTTCCTCCCAGCGTCACCTAACAAACGTTTGGTGGAAAGGTAGCTGATCCGTTCATGGGTGTCTCCACCTCACGCCCGGACAAGGGCGTCGCACTGATCACCGTCGACTTCCCACCCGTCAACGCCCTTCCCGCGCACGGCTGGTACGAGCTGGCCGACGCCGTCCGCGCCGCCGGGCGCGACCCGGAGATCCGCTGCGTCGTGCTCGCCGCCGAGGGCCGCGGCTTCAACGCGGGCGTCGACATCAAGGAGCTCCAGCGCGACCCCGGCCACGGCTCGCTCATCGCCGTCAACCGGGGCTGCGCGGAGGCCTTCGCCGCGGTCTACGACTGCGAGGTGCCGGTGGTGGCGGCGGTCGGCGGCTTCTGTCTCGGCGGCGGCATCGGCCTGGTCGGCAACGCGGACGCGATCGTCGCCTCCGAGGACGCGAGCTTCGGGCTCCCGGAGCTCGACCGGGGCGCGCTCGGCGCCGCCACCCACCTCGCCCGGCTCGTGCCTCCGCATCTGATGCGCGCCCTCTACTACACCTCGCGCACCGCCACGGCCGCCGAGCTGCACGCCCACGGCTCGGTGTGGAAGGTGGTCCCGCGCGAGGAACTGCTGCCCGCCGCCCTGGAGTTGGCGGACGAGATCGCGGCGAAGGACGGGACCCTCATCCGGCTCGCGAAGGCCGCCATCAACGGCATCGACCCGGTGGACGTGCGTCGCAGCTACCGCTTCGAGCAGGGCTTCACCTTCGAGGCCGCCCTGAGCGGGGTCGCCGACCGGGTCCGCGACGGCTTCGGAAGGGGCGGTGAGGACCGGTGACCGACAAGACCATGACGGTGGACGAGGTCGTCGGACGGCTGCGCTCCGGGATGACGATCGGGATCGGCGGCTGGGGCTCGCGGCGCAAGCCGATGGCCCTGGTCAGAGCGCTGCTCCGGGCCGAGATCGGCGATCTCACCGTCATCTCGTACGGCGGCCCCGACGTCGGCCTGCTCGCCGCCGCCGGCCGGATCCGCCGGCTCGTCGCGCCCTTCGCGACCCTCGACTCCATCCCCCTCGAACCGCACTTCCGGGCCGCCCGCGAGCGCGGCGCGTTCGCGCTCACCGAGCTCGACGAGGCGATGTTCATGTGGGGCCTGCACGCCGCCGCCAACCGGCTGCCGTTCCTGCCCGTCCGGGCCGGTCTCGGCTCCGACGTCATGCGGGTCAACCCGGAGCTGCGTACGGTGACGTCCCCGTACGAGGACGGCGAGGAGTTCGTCGCCGTGCCCGCGCTGCGGATGGACGCGGCCCTGGTCCACCTCAACCGCGCCGACCGGCTCGGCAACGGGCAGTACCTGGGACCCGACCCGTACTTCGACGACCTGTTCTGCGAGGCCGCCGACACCGCGTACGTCTCCTGCGAGCGGATCGTCGAGGGATTCGGCGCGGACGTCCTCCCCCAGACCCTGCTGGTCAGCCGGCACAGCGTCACCGGCGTCGTCGAGACCCCGAACGGGGCGCACTTCACCTCCTGCGTCCCCGACCACGGCCGCGACGAGCCCTTCCAGAAGCTCTACGCGACCACCCCCTGGCCCGAGTTCGCCGAGCGCTTCCTCAGCGGCAAGAGCGAGGACGACTACCAGGCCGCCGTCCGCGCCTGGCGCGAGGAGGAGACGCGATGACGCCCGCGGACACGATCACCCGGGCCGAGTACTGCGTGATCGCCTGCGCCGAGGCCTGGCGCGACGACGGCGAGGTGCTGGCCAGCCCCATGAGCCTGATCCCCGCCCTCGGCGCCCGGCTCGCCAAGCGCACCTTCTCCCCCGACCTGCTGCTCACCGACGGCGAGGCGATGCTCATCGGCCTGGACGGGCGGCCCGAGGGCTGGCTGCCGTACCGCCGCCACCTCACCATGGTCACCGGCGGAAAGCGGCACGTGATGATGGGCGCGAGCCAGATCGACCGCTACGGCAACCAGAACATCTCCTGCATCGGCGACTGGGCCCGGCCCGCCCGGCAGCTGCTCGGGGTGCGCGGCGCACCCGTCAACACCCTGAACAACCCGGTGAGTTACTGGATCCCCCGGCACTCGCCACGGGTCTTCGTCGAGCGCGTCGACATGATCAGCGGAGTCGGTTACGACCACGCCGTCGGCCCCTACCACCGCCTCCCCCGCGTCGTGACCGACCTCGCGGTGCTCGACTTCGCGACCCCCGACCACCGGATGCGGCTCGCCTCCGTGCACCCGGGGGTGAGCGTGGACGAGGTCCGGGCCGCCACCGGCTTCGAGCTCGCCGTCGACGGCGAGGTGCCCACCACGCGGGAGCCCACCTCCGCCGAGCTGCGTCTGATCCGCGAGGTCATCGACCCGCAGGGGTCGCGGAACCGCGAGGTCAGGCCCTGATGGACGCACCCCGCATCAAGACCGCGCTCACCGAGCTCGTCGGCGTCGAGCACCCGATCGTGCAGACCGGCATGGGCTGGGTCGCCGGCCCCCGGCTCGTCTCGGCCACCGCCGACGCGGGCGCGCTCGGCATCCTCGCCTCCGCGACCATGACCGTGCCCGAACTCCGGTCCGCCGTACGGGAGGTGAAGTCCCGCACCGACCGCCCCTTCGGGGTGAACCTGCGGGCCGACGCCGGCGACGCGCGCGAACGGGTGCGGATCGTCGTGGAGGGGGGCGTGAAGGTGGCCTCGTTCGCCCTCGCGCCCTCCCGCGAGCTGATCGCCGAACTCAAGGACGCCGGAGTGGTCGTCATCCCCTCCGTCGGGGCGCGCCGGCACGCCGAGAAGGTCGCCGCGTGGGGCGCGGACGCCGTGGTCGTGCAGGGCGGCGAGGGCGGCGGACACACCGGTGAGGTGGCGACCAGCGTGCTGCTCCCGCAGGTGGTGGACGCGGTCGACATCCCGGTGATCGCGGCGGGCGGCTTCCACGACGGGCGGGGCCTGGTCGCGGCGCTCGCCTACGGCGCGGCGGGCGTCGCGATGGGCACCCGTTTCCTGCTCACCTCCGACTCGACCGTGCCGGACGCGGTCAAGGCGAAGTACCTGGCGGCGACCGTCAAGGACATCACCGTCACCACCGCCGTCGACGGGCTGCCGCACCGGATGCTGCGCACCGAGATGGTCGCGGAGCTCGAACGGGCGGGCCGGGTACGGGGGTTGGCGCAGGCGGTGCGCCGGGCCGCCGGGTTCCGGCGGCTCAGCGGCCTGTCCTGGGCGGCGATGGTCCGGGACGGGCTCGCGCTGCGCCACGGCAAGGACCTGTCCTGGAGCCAGGTCCTGCTCGCCGCGAACACCCCGATGCTCCTGAAGGCCTCCATGGTCGAGGGCCGCACCGACCTCGGCGTCATGGCCTCCGGACAGGTCGCGGGGGTGATCGAGGACCTGCCGAGCTGCGCGGAACTCGTCGCCCGGATCATGTCCGAGGCCGCGCACGTGCTCCGTACCCTTCCATCCACGTAGGGAGTCAGCCATGTCTCTGCCGAGACGCGCACTGTCGAGACGCGCACTGCTGAGCACCGCCGGCGCCACCGCTCTCCTCGCGGTCGCCGCCCCACCCGTCCTGGCCTCGCCCCGGCCCCGACCACGGCCCCGTATCGCAACAAGCGCCATCCGCCAGATCCCGCTCCAGGGCGCGGTCAACGTGCGTGACCTGGGCGGTTACGGCACGTATGACGGCGAGCGGGTCCGGTACGGGCTGGTCTACCGGGGCGATCACCTCGGCAAGCTGACCGACGCCGACGTGGCGACGCTCGGCGGGCTCGGGCTCAGCCGGGTGGTCGACTTCCGGATCCCGCTGGAGGTGCAGTACGACGGGGCCGACCGGCTGCCGGCCGGGGTCGCCGCCGTCTCCCGGTCCGTCACCGACAACGGTCTGTACGGGCGGCTGCTCGCCGCGATCGGCTCGCGCGACCCGGTCCGGCAGGAGGAGATGCTCGGTGGCGGCCGGGCCGCGGCCTTCATGACGGAGGTGTACCGCACCTTCGTCACCGACGCCGACAACCGCGCGCGGTTCGGGGCGACCCTGCGCGAGCTCGCCGCCCCGGGCGCCGCGCCCCAGCTCTACCACTGCACCTCGGGCAAGGACCGTACGGGCTGGGCGAGTTGGCTGCTGCTCATGCTCGTCGGCGTGCCGGAGGGGGCGGCCACGGAGGACTATCTGGCCTCCAACACCTTCCGCGCCGCGTACGACGCCCGGGTCCGCGAGGGCCTGAAGCAGGGCGGCCTCATGCAGAACCCCGACCTGATCATCCCGCTCCAGGAGGTCCGCCAGGAGTACCTGGACGCGGCCCTCGCCGAGGTCCAGGCCGGCTACGGCACCCTGTTCCGGTACGTGACGGAGGGCCTGGGCCTGGACCTGCGCACCCTGGTGGGGCTGCGGGACCGCCTGGTCGGCTGACGACAGCACGAACGGACGGGCGCGGCTCCTGAGGGCCGCGCCCGTCCTCGTACGAGAAGAGGCCCTACAGCCGCTCGATGATCGTCACGTTCGCCTGCCCGCCGCCCTCGCACATCGTCTGCAGCCCGAACCGCCCGCCCGTGCGCTCCAGTTCGTGCAGCAGGGTCGTCATCAGCTTCACGCCGGTGGCGCCGAGCGGGTGGCCGAGGGCGATGGCGCCGCCGTTGACGTTGACGCGCTCCGGGTCGGCGCCGGTCTCCTTGAGCCAGGCGAGGACGACCGGAGCGAAGGCCTCGTTGATCTCGACGAGGTCGATGTCGTCGATGGCCATGCCGGTCTTCTTCAGGGCGTACGCGGTGGCCGGGATCGGCGCGGACAGCATCCGGATCGGGTCCTCGCCGCGCACCGACAGATGGTGGATCCGGGCCCGTGGCGTGAGCCCGTGCTCGCGCACCGCGCGCTCGCTCGCGAGCAGCATCGCGGCCGCGCCGTCCGAGACCTGGGAGGAGCAGGCGGCGGTGATGGTGCCGCCCTCGACGACCGGCTTCAGTCCGGCCATCTTCTCCAGGCTGGTGTCGCGGCGCGGGCCCTCGTCGACGGTCACGGCCCCGTACGGCACGGTCTCCCGCTCGAAGCGGCCCTCGTCTATGGCGCGCAGCGCCCGCCGGTGCGAGCGGAGGGCGAACTCCTCCTGCTGCCGCCGGGTGATGCCCCACTTGGCGGCGATGAGCTCGGCGCCGTGGAACTGGTTGACCGGCGCGTCGCCGTAGCGGGCCCGCCAGCCCGCGGAGCCGGCGTACGGGCCCTGGTCAAGGCCGAGGGGTTCGGCGGCCTGCCGGGAGGCGAAGGCGATCGGGATCATCGTCATGTTCTGGGTGCCGCCGGCGACGACCAGGTCCTGGGTGCCGGAGAGCACGCCCTGGGCGGCGAAGTGCACGGCCTGCTGCGAGGAGCCGCACTGGCGGTCGATGGTGACGCCGGGGACCTCCTCGGGGAGCCCGGCGGCGAGCCAGCAGGTGCGGGCGATGTCGCCGGCCTGCGGGCCGACGGTGTCGAGGCAGCCGAAGACCACGTCCTCGACGGCGGCCGGGTCGACGCCGGTGCGCGCGACGAGCGCCTTCAGGACGTGGGCGCCGAGGTCCGCCGGATGGACGGCGCCGAGCCCGCCCTTGCGGCGGCCCACCGGGGTGCGGACCGCGTCGACGATGTAGGCCTCGGCCATGGCTGTTCCTCCTGGATGTCTCTGGATACCTAGGGGGTGCGTACGGCGATTCCGTCGAGCACCATCGACAGGTACTGGCGGGCGATCTCGTCCGGGCTGTGCTGCCCGCCCGGGCGGTACCAGCTCGCGGCGACCCACACGGTGTCGCGCACGAAGCGGTAGGTGAGCCGGATGTCGAGGTCGGCGCGGAAGACGCCGGACCCGACGCCGCGCTCCAGGGTGCCGAGCCAGGCCTTCTCGAACTTGACCTGGGAGTCGGCGAGGTAGTGGAAGCGGGGCTGGTCGGAGAGGTGTCGGGCCTCCTTCTGGTAGATGGCGACGGCGGCGCGGTGCCGGTCGATCTCCCGGAAGGACTCGGTGACCAGGGCCTCGATGGTCTCCCTGGGGCCGTGCCCGGCGGCGAGCACGGTGTCGTAGCCGTCCCAGAGCTCGTTCAGGAAGGTGGAGAGGATCTCGTCGAGCATCGATTCCTTGGAATCGAAGTGGTAGTAGAGGCTGCCGGCGAGCATGCCCGCCTCGTCGGCGATCTTGCGGACGGTGGTGGCGTTGTAGCCCTGGGCGGCGAAGACCTCGGCGGCGGTGTCGAGCAGCTCGCGGCGCCGCTCGGGCGAGGCGGTCACCTGTGTCTTCTTCTTCGGGGAAGGCTTGGTCGTAGGCACAGGTCCATTGTTGTCCTACGGGTGCCGGCTGCTGACGGAGACCGTCTCGCCGGTCATGTACGAGGAGTAGTCGCCGGCCAGGAAGACGATGACGTTGGCGACCTCCCAGGGCTCGGCGTACCGCCCGAAGGCCTCGCGGGCGGTCAGCTCGTCGAGCAGCTCGGCCGAGGTGACCTTGACCAGGTGGGGGTGCATGGCGAGGGAGGGGGCGACGGCGTTGACGCGGACGCCGTACGCGGCGGCCTCGACGGCGGCGCAGCGGGTGAGGGCCATGACGCCGGCCTTGGCGGCGGCGTAGTGGGCCTGGCCGGCCTGGGCGCGCCAGCCGACGACGGAGGCGTTGTTGACGATCACCCCTCCGCGGCCGGTCTCCCGGAAGTGGCGCAGGGCGGCGCGGGTGCAGCGCATGGTGCCGGTGAGGGTGATGTCGAGGACCCGGTTCCACTGTTCGTCGGTCATGTCGGCGAGGGCGGCGGTGCCGCCGAGGCCGGCGTTGTTGACCAGGACGTCCAGGCCGCCGTGGAGCCGTATCGCGGTGTCGTAGAGGGCCTGGACCTGGGTCTCGTCGGTGACGTCGCAGGGGTGGGCGGCGATCTGGTCGGCGCCGAACTCGGCGGCGAGGGCGGTCTCGGTCTCCTTGAGGCGGCGGGCGTGGGCGTCGCTGATCAGCACGCGGGCGCCCTCCTCCAGGAGGCGGCGGGCGGTGGCGCCGCCGATGCCGGCGCCGGCGGCGGCGGTGACGACGGCGGTGCGGCCGGCGAGCAGGCCGTGGCCCTCGACATAGGGCGGCGGGGGTGTACGAGGGCTCATGCGCGCGGCTCCTTCGGGAGGCCGAGCACCCGCTCGGCGATGATGTTCCGCTGGATCTCGCTCGACCCGGCGTAGATGGTGTCGGCGCGGGAGAAGAGGAACAGGCGCTGCCAGGCGTCGAGTTCGTACGGTTCGCCGGCGGCGAGGGTGGCGGCGGAGCCGCGCACGTCCATGGCGAGTTCGCCGAGGTCCCGGTGCCAGTGGGACCAGGAGAGCTTGGCCAGGGAGGGTTCGGTGCCGGTGCGGGCGTGGGCGCGCAGGGTGCGCAGTCCGGTCCAGGCGCGGACGAGCCGGTCGCGGATCAGCGGGTCGTCGGCGGCGCCGTTGGCGCGGGCGAGGGCGATCAGGGCTTCGAGTTCGCGGCGGAAGCCGACCTGCTGGCCGAGGGTGGAGACGCCGCGCTCGTAGCCGAGGGTGGCCATGGCGATCCGCCAGCCGTCGCCGGGTGCGCCGACCATGTGCGTGGCGGCGGTGCGGGCGCCGTCGAAGAAGACCTCGTTGAACTCGCTGGTGCCGGTGAGCTGCACGATCGGCCGGATGTCGACGCCGGGCTGGTCGAGCGGGACGAGGAGGTAGGAGAGCCCGGCGTGCGGGCGTGCGCCGGGGGTACGGGAATCCGCGCGTGGCTCGGCGCGTGGCTCGGCGCGTGGCTCCGTCCGGGCGAGGACGAAGCACCACTGGGACTCGTGGGCGAGCGAGGTCCAGATCTTCTGGCCGTGCACGACCCATTCGTCGCCGTCGCGGACCGCGCGGGTGCGGACGGCGGCGAGGTCGGAGCCGGCGTCGGGTTCGCTGTAGCCCTGGCACCACAGTTCCTCGACGGCCCGGATCGGGGGCAGGAAGCGGGCCTTCTGCTCCTCGGTGCCGTGGTCGATGAGGGTGGGGCCGAGGAGCTGTTCGCCGATGTGGTTGACCCGGGCGGGGGCGTCGGCGAGGGCGTACTCCTCGTGGAAGGCGAGCTGTTCCTCGATGCTCGCACCGCGCCCGCCGTACTCCTTCGGCCAGCCGACGCAGGTCCAGCCGTGGGCGGCCATGTGCCGTTCCCAGGCGAGCCGTTCGGCGAACGCCTCGTGTTCCCGGCCCGGTCCGCCGAGTCCCTTCAACGCGGCGAATTCGCCGGTGAGTTGAGACCGGAGCCAGTCGCGTATCCCGGTGCGGAACTCCTCGACGCTGCTCATGGAGGCACGCTAACCTACCAAACACTTGTTAGGGAAGGTGGACGCCGATGGACCTGACCAGCTCGCCCGGGGACGACGACTTCCGGGCGGAGGCCCGCGACTGGCTGCGCGCCCACGTCCCGGCCCGGCCGCTGCCGTCCCTGGAGACCGCGGAGGGCTTCGCGGCCCACCGCGCCTGGGAGGCCGAACTCGCCGCCGGCCACTGGTCGGTGGTCTCCTGGCCCGAACGGTACGGCGGCCGGGACGCGGACATCTTCCGCTGGCTGGCCTTCGAGGAGGAGTACTACGCGGCGGGCGCGCCCGGCCGGGTCTCGCAGAACGGCATCAGTCTGCTCGCCCCCACCCTCTTCGAGCACGCCACCGAGGAGCAGCGGGCCCGGATCCTGCCGTCCATGGCGACCGGCGGGACGATCTGGGCGCAGGCCTGGTCCGAGCCGGAGGCCGGCTCGGACCTGGCCTCGCTGACCTCGCGGGCGGTGCGGACGGAGGGCGGCTGGCTGCTCTCCGGGCAGAAGACCTGGTCCTCGCGGGCCGCGTTCGCCGACCGGGCCTTCGGGATCTTCCGCACCGACCCGGCGCCGGCGGCCGAGGGCCGGCCGCACCGGGGTCTCACCTATCTGATGTTCGACCTCCGCGCGCCGGGCGTGACCGTGCGGCCGATCGGGCGGCTCGACGGCAGACCGGCCTTCGCCGAGCTGTTCCTGGACGGGGTGTTCGTGCCGGACGAGGACGTCATCGGCGAGCCCGGGCAGGGCTGGCGGATCGCCATGTCCACCACCGGCAACGAGCGCGGGCTCACCCTCCGCTCCCCCGGCCGTTTCCTGGCCGCCGCCGACCGGCTCGTACGGCTGTGGCGGGAGACGGCGGACCCGGCGGACACCGCGCTGCGCGACCGGGTCGCGGACGCGGTGATCGGGGCGCGGGCCTATCAGCTGTTCACGGCCGCCGGGGCGTCCCGTTTCGCGGCGGGCAGGGAGATCGGGGCCGAGTCGAGCCTCAACAAGGTGTTCTGGTCGACGTACGACCTCGCCCTGCACGAGACCGCGCTCGATCTGCTGGGCACGGACGGGGAGTTCGCGGACACCGAGTGGGCCGAGGGGCATGTCTTCTCGCTCGCCGGGCCGATCTACGCGGGCACCAACGAGATCCAGCGCGACATCATCGCCGAGCGGCTGCTCGGCCTCCCGAAGGGCCGCCGCTGATGCGTTTTCTGCCGACCGACGAACAGCGCGACTTCGCCGCCTCGCTCGACGCGATGCTGACCGCCGCCGCCACTCCGGCGGCGCTACGGGCATGGGCCGCGGGCGATCCCGGGCCCGGGCGCGCCCTGTGGGCCCGGCTCGGCGGGGCGGGGGTGTTCGCGCTCGCCGTGCCCGAGGCGCACGAGGGAGTGGGACCGCTGCCGGTGGAACTCGCCCACGCCTTCGTGGAGGTGGGCCGGCACGCCGCGCCCGGGCCGCTGGTGGAGACGGTCGCGGCGGGCGCGCTGCTCGCCGCACTCGCCGAGCGGGGCGAGACCGGCCCGGCCAAGCGCTTCCTGCCGGGGATCGCGGAGGGCACGACGGTGGCGACCCTGGCGGTGGACGAGGTGTCGCCGTACGCGCTCGACCCGGACGCCGCCGACCTGGTGTTCGTCGTACGGGGCGCGGAGCTGCGGCTCGCGCCCGGTCACGAGGAGCTGCGGATCTCGGCCGACCCGGTGCGCCGGCTCGCCCGGCCGGCGGCGGGCGGCGAACTCCTGGCGGCCGGTCCGGCCGTCACCGCCGCGGCCCGCCAGGCCCGCGCGTGGGCGCTGCTCGCGACGGCCGCGCAGGCGCTGGGGGTGGGTGGGGCGCTCCTGGACCGCACAGTGGCGTACGCGAAGCAGCGCACCCAGTTCGGCGCCCCGATCGGCTCCTTCCAGGCGGTCAAGCACCGGCTCGCGGACACCCTGCTCGCCCTGGAGTTCGCCCGGCCGCTGCTCTTCGGAGCGGCGCTCACCTTCGCGAGCGGTGATCTCGCGGCGGCGAAGGCCACGGCCGGCGAGGCCGCCCACACGGCCGCCGCCACCGCCCTCCAGGTCCACGGCGCCATCGGCTACACGGAGGAGCTCGACCTCTCTCTCTGGCTGCGCAGGGCCCGGCCGCTGCGGGATGCCTGGGGCACGCCGTCGTGGTGCCGCTCCCAGGTGCTGGCGACGCGCCGCTAGCGGGGGTCCTCGCGGGGCGGGCTGTCGTCGTTGCCGCGCCGGAGCGTCCGCACGCCGCGCCCCGGGGACCAGGTGCGCAGGACGATCTCCTCGCCGTCGACGTACGTCCGGACGACCTCCGTGAGCTCGACCCGGAAGACATGGAACGGCATCGGCATGCCGACCTCGGTCGCGTACCAGTCCAGTTTCTCCGGGTCGCTGATCTCGACCGCCCGTCCGGAGAGTCGGACGTCGCCGCCGCCCATGCTCGTCCCCTCCCCGGGGTTGGCGAGCAGCGCGAAGCGGGGGTCACGGCGCAGGTCGAGGGCCTTGCGCGAGTTCGGCATCATGCCGAGGTACAGCTCACCGGCCCGGAAGTCGGCCTCGATGCCGCTGAGCCGCGGCGAGCCGTCCTTGCGGAGGGTGGCGAGGGCGTGATGGGTGTACTGGCCGAAGCGCTCGCGGACGATCGCGGCGAGCTCGGGCTCGGCGGCCTCGAAGGCCGCCCAGGTGGTCGGGGCGGTGCTGGTTCCGGTGTCTCCCATTCCTCCAGGAGACACCGGAATCCCGACACCTTCCGTCCGGATTACTCCGGATACCGTTTCTCTACTGCGCCGCGCGCTCTCCCTTGCTGCGCTCGATGCAGAATTCGTTGCCCTCGGGGTCGGCCATGACGACCCAGCCGGTGCCGTCCGGGCGGCGCTGGTCGTCGACGACGCTCGCGCCGAGCTCGACCACCCGCTCGACCTCCTCGTCGCGGGTCCGGTCCTGCGGCTGGAGGTCCAGGTGGATCCGGTTCTTCACGGACTTCTTCTCGGGTACCCGGATGAAGAGCAGGGCGGCACCCGGCGTCTCCAGGAGGGCCTCGGGGTCGCCGGGGTTGTCCTCGTCGGAGAGCTTGGCATCGAGGACCCGGGCCCAGAAGGACCCCAGGGCGTAGGCGTCGGAACAGTCGATCGTGACGTGGCGCACAAGAGAACTCATGCGGGTCACTATCGCCCGGCCCGGAACCGGCCGACCACCGGTTTACCGGTTTCCCGGTTCGTACAGGCGGGCCGCCCGGCGTCTCAGGACCGGACGATGCCCTGGGCGCGGGCGGCGGCGAGCCAGACGGGGAACTCGGCGAGGAGCCGGTCGTACAGCTCGGCGTCCGGGACCCTGCGCGGGTCCTTCCCGGCGTGGAAGAAGCCGGCGTTGTCGACGATCCGCTTCGCCGGCACCGGGAGCTCGTCGAGCCTGCGGAGGAAGTCGAACTGCCGGCTGTCCGGGTCGCCGAAACCGACGAACTGCCAGAACAGCGGCAGCCGGGCCGCCTTGCAGACGTACCGCTCGGCGGCGGGCCTACTGCTCGGCCCGCCGTCGGTCTGGAAGACGACGAGCGCGGGCTCGTCCGAGCCGCTGTCGAGGTAGTGGTCGATGACCGCGTCCATGGCCAGGTGGTAACTGGTCCTGCCCATGTGCCCGAGCCCGGCGACGATCCGGTCGATGCGTCCCTCGTGGTCGGCGAGCTCGATCTCGGTCTCGGCGTCGATGTCGGTGGAGAAGAAGACCACGGGGACCCGCCCGTCGTCGTCGAGCTGCGCGGAGAGCCCGAGCACCCGGTCGGCGAGGGCCTGCACGGTGCCGTCGGCGTAGTACGGCCGCATGGAGCCGGAGTAGTCGACGACGAGGTAGACGGCCGCCCGCTGCCCCTCCATCCCGTGCCTGCGGAGCGAGTCCCCCGCCTTCTTGTAGAGGCTGACCAGCGCGGGAGCGCTCTCCTCGACCTTGCGCAGACTCAGTGCCATTTACCTGTCCCCCTCCAGCTCCTCCATGTCCGCGAGCATGGCGTCGGCCAGGTCGCGTTCGGCCGTGTAGTAGCGCTCGGCCCACGTCAGGGTGAGCCGGGGGTACGCCCACGCCTCGTCCGCCCCCGCGTCGGCCACGTCCGCCTCGGCCCGCCGCCGCATGCCCTCGGCGTACTCCCGGTGCGCGGCCAGGATCTCCCGCATCCGCCCGGGTTCGATGAGGTGCCCGAGCCAGAGCCGCAGCATCGGCCCGTGCTTGAGGACGGGCGGGTCGAGCGGGGCCGTCCGGGCCCAGGTGCGCACGGCGGCGAGGCCCTCGTCGGTGATGCGGTAGACGCGCTTGTCGCGGCTGCCGGTCTCGGGGGCGACGAGCCGCGAGGTGGCGTAGCCGCTGCTCTCCAGGCGTTTGAGCTCGCTGTAGACCTGGCTGAAGGAGGGGCTCCAGTAGAACAGCCCGAGCGAGCGGTCGGCCCACTTCTTGACGTCGTAGCCGGACAACTCCCGTCCGTGGGACAGCAGTCCGAGCACTGCCCAGCCGGTCGCGGGAAGCCCTGGCACGGTCTCTTGGTCCACCACGGACGGCAGTCTACGGCCCTTCCCTCCTCTCCCTATGCCTGCTAGAAGTATTTCAATTAGGCATAACCGCCTGGGGAGGAGCTCCCGTGAAGTTCTCCATGATCTTCGAAGCACAGCTCGTCGACCCGACCCCCGACCGCGAACACCAGCTCATCCACGACTGCGTCGAACAGGCCGTCCTCGCCGAGGAGATGGGCTTCGACCGGATCTGGGCGGTGGAGCACCACTCCCTCACCCAGTACGCCCACATGAGCGCGTCCGAGATCTTCCTGACCTGGGTGGCCGCCCGGACCGAGCGGATCCGCCTCGGTCACGGCGTGGTCACCATGCCCTTCGGCTACCAGCACCCGGTCCGGGTCGCCGAGCGCGCCGCCATGCTGGACGTGCTGTCCGGCGGGCGGGTCGACGTCGGCGCCGGGCGCGGCGCGACCCGGCAGGAGATGCGGATGTTCGGGGTCCGGCCCGAGCACACCCAGCCGCAGGTGGAGGAGGCGCTGCGGATCTTCGCCGCCGCCTGGCGGAAGCCGGAGTTCGAGTGGCACGGCTCGCTCGACATCGGCCCCGGCGCGGTCCTCCCCCGCCCCGT
Source organism: Streptomyces sp. SKN60 (assembly GCF_026236535.1). Classification (GTDB taxonomy): domain Bacteria; phylum Actinomycetota; class Actinomycetes; order Streptomycetales; family Streptomycetaceae; genus Streptomyces. The sequence continues at coordinate 253,734 of NZ_JAHTMW010000012.1, forward strand.
GCAGCACCCCCATCCGCCGCTCTTCATGGCCTGCTCCAAGCACGAGACCCTCAGGCTGGCCGCCGAACTCGGCATCGGTGCCCTGGTGATGGGCTTCGCGGGCGCCGACGACGTGCGCGCGATGCGCACGGTGTACGACGAGGCCGTCGCCGTACGGGACGGCTCGAAGTTCGTCTCCACCGAGGTCAACGACCACTTCTCGGCGCTCTGCCCGACGATCGTGCTCGACGACGCGGCGCGCGCCCTGCGGCTCGGCACCCGTGGCCAGCGCTTCTTCGCCGAGTCCATCGCCCACTGGTACGGCGGCGGCCCCGCGCCCACCGGCCACGCCGAGGACGAGGACCACACCGCCGCCCTCGCCCGCGAGAGGGACGAGTTGGTGGCCCGGCTCCACGAGGCGCACATCCCGGCCCGGCCGGTCGACACCGGCACGTACAACACCGACCACGCCTACGGGGACGCCGACACGGCCATCGCCCATGTCGAGCGGCTGCGGCGGATCGGTGTCGACGAGGTGATGTGCCTGATCCAGATGGGCACGGTGCCGCAGGAGGTCTGTCTGGAGACCGTCCGCCAGTGGGGCGAGAAGGTCATCCCGCACTTCCGCGCGCTGGAGACGGCCGCGTGACCGGGCCCAAGGGTCTGCGGGACAGAGCCGTGATCGTCACCGGCGCGGCCCGGGGCCAGGGCGCCGCCGAGGCCCGGCTGCTCGCGGAGGCCGGCGCGCGGGTGGTCCTCACCGACGTACGGGAGGAGGAGGGCCGGGCGGTCGCGGCCGAACTCGGGCCGGACCGGGGCGTGTTCGTACGGCACGACGTGACGTCGGCGGAGGACTGGGCGGCGGTCGCGGCCACGGCGCTCGGCTCGTACGGCCGGCTCGACGGCCTGGTCAACAACGCGGCTCTGTGGCGCACCGCGCCGCTGGAGGACGAGACGTACGACAACTTCGAGCTGCTCCTGCGGGTCGATCTGCTGGGCCCGTTCCTCGGCATGCGGGCGGTGCTTCCGGCGCTGCGCGAGGCGGGCGGCGGCTCGATCGTGAACGTGTCGTCGACGGCCGGCCTGGTCGGCGTCCCGGGCCACGCGGCGTACGGCGCGGGCAAGTTCGGGCTGCGCGGCCTCAGCCGCTCGGCGGCGCGTGATCTCGCCCCGTACGGCATCCGTGTCAACACGGTCCATCCCGGCGCCGTCGACACCCCGATGACGGCGGCGGTCGCCGACCGGGACTGGTCGCACGTGCCGCTCGGGCGGATGGGCCGGCCGCGCGAGGTCGGGGAGCTGGTCGCGTTCCTGTTGTCGGACGCGGCCTCGTACGTGACGGGCGCCGAGTTCACCGTGGACGGAGGGCTCACCGCATGACGCCGGACCCCTTGACCCCGGCCGCCCGCGCCCTGTGCGACGCGATGTCGGCGGGCTTCCCGCGCCCCGAGGACGGCGCGGCGGCACTGCGGGCGGCGGCGCGGACCCACCTGGGCGAGCTCCCGCCGGGCGCCGGCGCCGTCGACACGTACGCGAAGGACGTCCCCGTCCGCGTGTACGAGGGCGAGGCCGACCTGGTCGTCGTCTTCGCGCACGGCGGCGGCTGGGTGCTGTGCGACCTGGACACCCACGACCGGCTGTGCCGCGCCCTCGCCGCCCGCAGCGGCGCGACGGTCGTCTCCGTCGACTACCGCCGCGCCCCCGAGCACCGCTTCCCGGCCGCCGAGGACGACGTGTACGCGGCCCTGGAATGGGCCGCCGCCCGGCACCCCGGCCGCCCCCTCGTCCTGGCCGGCGACTCCAGCGGCGGCAACCTCGCAGCGGCCTGCGCCCCGCGCGCCCGTGACCGCGGCGGCCCCGCGCTCGCCGGTCAGCTGCTGCTCTACCCGGTCCTGGACCACCGGCTGGACGGCGGGTCGGCGGCCACCTACGCGGAGGGCTTCTTCCACACCACCGCCCATATGCGCTGGTACTGGCAGCAGTATCTGGGCCCCGACGGAGACCCCGGCGCCGCCTCCCCCGGCCTGGCGACCGACGTCTCCGGCCTCCCGCCGACCCTGATCGTCCTCGCCGACTGCGACCCCCTCCGCGACGAGGGCCTCGCCTACGCCCGCCGTCTCTCGTCATCCGGCGTCCCGACCCACGTCCAGCTCCACACGGGCATGTTCCACGGCTTCCTGGGCGGCCTGGGAGTGCTCCCGGAGGCGGACCGGGCTCTGGACGCAGCGGCGGCCTGGCTCAGGTCCCTCGTCTGCCCGTAGGAACGCGTCCGCGTGGATTCGAACGCGCCGCGGCGCCCTACCCAGTCGTCCGGTCGGGGACATTCGGGGGGCGCCGCGCTCAGTTCCGTACGTCGTTGTACGGGACGTCAGAGGGGTGATCCGGCGGATCAGACCATCAGGGAACGGTCCGTCGGGCGGATCGGGGCCGGCAGGGAGCTGGCACCCGTCAGGTGGCGGTCGACGCCGCGGGCGGCCGAGCGGCCCTCCGCGATGGCCCACACGATCAGGGACTGACCGCGGCCGGCGTCACCGGCGACGAAGACGCCATCGACATTGGTGGCGAAGTCCGCGTCACGGGCGATGTTACCCCGCTCGTCGAGGTCCAGACCAAACTGCGCGACCAGGCCGTTCTCGACGTCGGTGCCGGTGAAGCCCATCGCGAGCGTGACCAGCTGGGCGGGGATCCTGCGCTCCGTGCCCGGCTTCTGGGTCAGCTTGCCGTCGACGAACTCGACCTCGACGAGGTGCAGGAACTGGACGTTGCCGTCCTCGTCGCCCTCGAAGTGGGTGGTGGAGACGGAGTAGACCCGCTCGCCGCCCTCCTCGTGGGCCGAGGTGACCTTGTAGAGCATGGGGAAGGTCGGCCAGGGCTGGCCGGCGTTCCGCTCCTCGCCCGGCTTGGGCATGATCTCCAGCTGGGTGACCGAGGCCGCGCCCTGGCGGTGCGCCGTGCCGACGCAGTCCGCGCCGGTGTCGCCGCCGCCGATGACGACCACGTGCTTGCCCTCGGCGGTGATCGGCGGGGCGACGAAGTCGCCCTCCTGCACCTTGTTGGCGAGCGGCAGGTACTCCATCGCCTGGTACACGCCCTTGAGCTCCCGGCCCGGGACGGGCAGGTCGCGGGCGGTGGTGGCGCCGGCCGCGACGACGACCGCGTCGAAGCGCTTACGCAGGTCGGTCGCGGTGATGTCGCGGCCCACCTCGACGCCGGTGCGGAACTTGGTGCCCTCCGCGCGCATCTGCTCGATGCGGCGGTTGATGTGCCGCTTCTCCATCTTGAACTCGGGGATGCCGTAGCGCAGCAGACCGCCGATGCGGTCGGCCCGCTCGTACACCACCACGGTGTGGCCGGCCCGGGTCAGCTGCTGGGCGGCGGCGAGACCCGCCGGGCCCGAGCCGATCACGGCGACGGTCTTGCCGGAGAGGCGCTCGGGCGCCTGCGGCTTGACGTCGCCTCCGTCCCACGCCTTGTCGATGATCGAGACCTCGACGTTCTTGATGGTGACGGCCGGCTGGTTGATGCCGAGCACGCACGCCGACTCGCACGGAGCCGGGCACAGGCGGCCGGTGAACTCCGGGAAGTTGTTGGTGGCGTGCAGCCGCTCCGACGCCGCCGACCAGTCCTCGCGGTAGGCGTAGTCGTTCCACTCGGGGATCAGGTTCCCGAGCGGGCAGCCGTTGTGGCAGAACGGGATGCCGCAGTCCATGCAGCGGCCGGCCTGCTTGCTGATGATCGGCAGCAGGGAGCCGGGGACGTAGACCTCGTTCCAGTCCTTGACGCGCTCGGCGACGGGCCGGGTCCTGGCGACCTCGCGGCCGGTGGTGAGAAAGCCCTTCGGGTCAGCCATGGGTCGCCGCCTCCATCATCTTCTCGGTGGTCTCGGCCTCGGAGAGGCCGGCGAGCTCAGCGGCGTCCTTGGCGGCGAGCACTGCCTTGTACGTGGTGGGGATGATCTTGCTGAAGCGGGCCGCGGCGGCGTCCCAGTCGGCGAGCAGCTTCTCGGCGACCGTGGAGCCGGTCTCCTCCTGGTGGCGGCGCACGACCTCGTGCAGCCACTCCCGGTCCGTGTCGGACAGGGCCTCGACGGCGCCGAGGTTGCCGGAGTTGACGTTGTCCGGGTTCAGGTCGATCACATAGGCGACGCCGCCGGACATGCCCGCCGCGAAGTTGCGGCCGGTCTCGCCGAGGACGACCGCCTGGCCGCCGGTCATGTACTCGCAGCCGTGGTCGCCCACGCCCTCGGAGACGACCAGCGCGCCGGAGTTGCGGACGCAGAAGCGCTCGCCGGTGCGGCCGCGCAGGAACAGCTCGCCGCCGGTGGCGCCGTAGCCGATGGTGTTGCCCGCGATGGTCGAGTACTCGGCCAGGTGGTCGGCGCCGCGGTCCGGGCGGACGATCACGCGGCCGCCGGAGAGGCCCTTGCCGACGTAGTCGTTGGCGTCGCCCTCCAGGCGGAGCGTGACACCGGCCGGCAGGAAGGCGCCGAAGGACTGGCCCGCGGAGCCCGTGAAGGTGATGTCGATGGTGTCGGCCGGCAGACCGGCACCGCCGAAGCGCTTGGTCACGTGGTGGCCGAGCATGGTGCCGACGGTCCGGTTGATGTTCCGGATGGCGACCTGGGCGCGGACCGGCTGGGCCTCCTCGGCGGAGGCGGCGTTCAGGGCCTCGGCGGCGAGCTCGATGAGCTCGTTGTCGAGGGCCTTCTCCAGGCCGTGGTCCTGCTCGATCAGGGCGTGGCGGACCGCGCCGTCGGGCAGCGCCGGCACGTGGAAGAGCGGCTCCAGGTCCAGGCCCTGCGCCTTCCAGTGGGAGACGGCACGGCTGGTGTCGAGCAGCTCGGCGTGGCCGACGGCCTCCTCGATCGAGCGGAAGCCCAGCTCGGCGAGGAGCTCGCGGACCTCCTGCGCGATGAACTCGAAGAAGTTGACGACGTACTCGGCCTTGCCGGAGAAGCGGTCGCGCAGCACCGGGTTCTGTGTGGCGATGCCGACCGGGCAGGTGTCGAGATGGCAGACGCGCATCATGACGCAGCCGGAGACGACGAGCGGCGCGGTCGCGAAACCGAACTCCTCGGCGCCGAGCAGCGCGGCGATGACGACGTCGCGGCCGGTCTTCAGCTGGCCGTCGGTCTGCACGACGATGCGGTCGCGCAGGCCGTTGAGCAGCAGGGTCTGCTGGGTCTCGGCGAGGCCGAGCTCCCAGGGGCCGCCCGCGTGCTTCAGCGAGGTCAGCGGGGAGGCGCCGGTACCGCCGTCGTGGCCGGAGATGAGCACGACGTCCGCGTGGGCCTTGGACACACCGGCCGCGACCGTGCCGACGCCGACCTCGGAGACCAGCTTCACGTGGATGCGGGCGACCGGGTTGGCGTTCTTGAGGTCGTGGATCAGCTGAGCCAGGTCCTCGATGGAGTAGATGTCGTGGTGCGGCGGCGGGGAGATCAGGCCGACACCCGGGGTGCTGTGCCGGGTCTTGGCGACCCACGGGTAGACCTTGTGGCCGGGCAGCTGGCCGCCCTCGCCGGGCTTGGCGCCCTGGGCCATCTTGATCTGGATGTCGTCCGCGTTGACCAGGTACTCGCTCGTGACGCCGAAGCGGCCGGAGGCGACCTGCTTGATCGCGGAGCGGCGCGCCGGGTCGTACAGGCGGTCCGGGTCCTCGCCGCCCTCACCGGTGTTGGACTTGCCGCCCAGCTGGTTCATGGCGATGGCGAGGGTCTCGTGGGCCTCGCGCGAGATGGAGCCGTAGGACATGGCGCCGGTGGAGAAGCGCTTGACGATCTCGGAGACCGGCTCGACCTCGTCGATGGAGATCGGGGTGCGGCCTTCGGCGGCGAAGCCGAACAGGCCGCGGAGCGTCATCAGGCGCTCGGACTGCTCGTTCACCCGGTCGGTGTACTTCTTGAAGATGTCGTACCGCTTGGAGCGCGTGGCGTGCTGCAGGCGGAAGACGGTCTCCGGGTCGAAGAGGTGCGGCTCGCCCTCGCGGCGCCACTGGTACTCGCCGCCGATCTCCAGGGCGCGGTGCGCCGAGGGGATGCCGGTGGCGGGGTACGCCTTGGCGTGGCGGGCGGCGACCTCCTTGGCGACGACGTCGAGGCCGGCGCCGCCGATCTTGGTGGCGGTGCCGTTGAAGTACTTCTCGACGAAGGCGGTGTCGAGGCCGACGGCCTCGAAGACCTGGGCGCCGCGGTAGGAGGCGACGGTCGAGATGCCCATCTTGGACATGACCTTGAGGACGCCCTTGCCGAGGGCGTAGATCAGGTTCCGGATGGCCTGCTCGGCCTCGGTGTCCGTGATGAAGGTGCCGGCCCGGACCAGGTCCTCGACGGACTCCATGGCCAGGTACGGGTTGACCGCGGCGGCGCCGTAGCCGATGAGCAGGGCGACGTGGTGGACCTCGCGGACGTCACCGGCCTCGACGAGCAGACCCACCTTGGTGCGCTGCTTGGTGCGGATGAGGTGGTGGTGCACGGCGGCGGTGAGCAGCAGCGACGGGATCGGCGCGTGCTCGGCGTCGGAGTGCCGGTCGGACAGGACGATCAGCCGGGCGCCGTCCTCGATCGCCGCGTCGGCCTCGGCGCAGATCTCGTCGATCCGGGCGGCGAGCGCGTCGCCGCCGCCGGAGACCCGGTAGAGGCCGGAGAGGGTCACGGCCTTCATGCCGGGCATGTCGCCGTCGGCGTTGATGTGGATGAGCTTGGCCAGCTCGTCGTTGTCGATCACCGGGAAGGGCAGGGTGACCGAGCGACAGGAGGCCGCGGTCGGGTCGAGCAGGTTGCTGCCCGGGCCGAGCGAGGAGCGCAGGCTCGTCACGAGCTCCTCGCGGATGGCGTCCAGCGGCGGGTTGGTGACCTGCGCGAACAGCTGGGTGAAGTAGTCGAAGAGCAGCCGCGGGCGCTCGGACAGGGCCGCGATCGGCGAGTCCGTGCCCATGGAGCCGATCGGCTCGGCGCCGGTGCGGGCCATCGGGGCGAGGATGACGCGGAGCTCTTCCTCGGTGTAGCCGAAGGTCTGCTGGCGGCGGGTGACCGAGGCGTGGGTGTGCACGATGTGCTCGCGCTCGGGGAGGTCGGAGAGCTCGATCTCGCCGGTCTCCAGCCACTCCGCGTACGGCTGCTCGGCGGCGAGGGCGGCCTTGATCTCGTCGTCCTCGATGATGCGGTGCTCGGCGGTGTCGACGAGGAACATCCGGCCCGGCTGCAGCCGGCCCTTGCGGACGACCTTGGCGGGGTCGATGTCGAGGACGCCGACCTCGGAGGAGAGCACGACGAGGCCCTCGTCGGTGACCCAGTAGCGGCCGGGGCGCAGGCCGTTGCGGTCGAGGACCGCGCCGACCTGGGTGCCGTCGGTGAAGGTGACGCAGGCGGGGCCGTCCCAGGGCTCCATCATCGTGGAGTGGTACTGGTAGAAGGCGCGGCGGGCCGGGTCCATGGAGTCGTGGTTCTCCCACGCCTCGGGGACCATCATCAGGACCGCGTGCGGCAGCGAACGGCCGCCGAGGTGGAGCAGCTCCAGGACCTCGTCGAAGGAGGCGGAGTCGGAGGCGTCCGGGGTGCAGACCGGGAAGATCCGCTCGATGCCGCGGCCGTCCTGGCCCTGGCCGAAGACGTCGCCGACGAGCTGGGCCTCGCGGGCGGTCATCCAGTTGCGGTTGCCCTTGACCGTGTTGATCTCGCCGTTGTGCGCGACGAAGCGGTACGGGTGGGCGAGCGGCCAGCTCGGGAAGGTGTTGGTGGAGAACCGGGAGTGGACCAGGGCCACGGCGGTGGCGCAGCGGCGGTCCGACAGGTCCGGGAAGAAGGGCTCCAGCTGGCCGGTGGTCAGCATGCCCTTGTAGACGATGGTGCGGGCGGAGAGCGACGGGAAGTAGGTCCCGGCCTCGCGCTCGGCGCGCTTGCGCAGGACGAAGGCCTTGCGGTCGAGCGCGATGCCGTTGCTCGTACCGTCTGCCACGAACAGCTGGCGGAAGACCGGCATGGTCGAGCGGGCGGAGGCGCCGAGCAGGTCGGGGGCGACGGGGACCTCGCGCCAGCCGAGGACGTTCAGACCCTCCTCGGACGCGATCGTCTCGATCCGCGAGACGGCCTGTGCGGAGCCGTCGGCGGGGAGGAAGGCGATGCCGACGGCGTACGCGCCGGCCTCGGGAAGCTCGAATCCGGCGACCTCGCGGAGGAAGGCGTCCGGGACCTGGAGCAGGATGCCGGCGCCGTCACCGGAGTCGGGCTCGGAGCCGGTGGCGCCGCGGTGCTCGAGGTTGCGCAGTACGGTCAGCGCCTGCTCGACCAGCTCGTGGCTGGCAACACCGGTGAGGGTGGCCACGAACCCGACACCACAGGCGTCGTGTTCGTTACGGGGGTCGTACATCCCCTGCGGGGCGGGGCGACCGTCCATGGGCGACCAGGCGTCGGAACGCATCGGCTCTCCCGTCGTCGTCGTGGCATATGCAGCAGCCGAGGGACGACGTTGGCCCTCCGCGAAATTTCGTGCAGGTTACATGATGGCTGGCTTCTCGGAAAGTGGATAGCTCATTCCAGCATGCGGACACCACCGATACGGGCGGTGGCGGGTGGTTCAGCTGTGGGGTACGGGAATCGCGGTGCGACGAAGGCGTTTCCCGTGGGGAACGGACCGGGACCCTGGGGTGCGGGTGGACCGTCACAGAGCGGGCGTCATTGCCCGCGGCGCTTGTGCCTCATGCCCGCCGAACGGAACTTCGAAACCGCCCGGTAACCGGCTAGATATGTGGCGCTGTGCATAGTGTCTCACCGGAACGGCGGATCCGCCCAGGGAGATACGTCACAGAGACAGGGTGCCCGGTCGGCCCTACGGGCGCACGGCGAGCGGCGAGCGGCGAGGGTAGGCAGCAGGCGGAAGGCCCCCGCGGGTGCGGGGGCCTGTGGGGGGCCTGGGCGCGGCGGTGAAGCCGTTCTCGTACGGCTGGAGCACGGCCCGTACGGCTGGAGCGCGCTCGTACGGTCAGAGCGCGGCGCCGAAGAGCATGCCGAGCCCGTACGTCACGGCCGCGGCGGCACCGCCGAGGACGAGCTGGCGCAGTCCGCTGAACCACCAGCTGCGGGCGGTCACCCGGGCGACCAGGGCGCCGCAGGCGAAGAGCCCGAGGAGCGCGAGCAGCACGGCCGGCCAGAGCGCGGTCGCGCCGAGCAGATACGGCAGGACGGGCAGCAGGGCGCCGAGCGCGAAGGAGCCGAAGGACGACACCGCGGCGACCGTCGGCGACGGCAGGTCGTCGGGGTCGATGCCCAGCTCCTCGCGGGCGTGGATCTCCAGCGCCTGCTCCGGGTCCCGGGACAGCTGCATCGCGACCTCGCGGGCGAGCGCGGGCTCGACGCCGCGGGAGACGTAGAGCGCGGCCAGCTCCTCCATCTCGTCGATCGGGTGCTTGCGCAACTGGCGTCGCTCGACGTCCAGTTCGGCCTGGACCAGCTCACGCTGCGAGGCGACGGAGGTGTATTCGCCCGCGGCCATCGAGAAGGCGCCGGCGGCGAGACCGGCGAGACCGGTGATGACGACGGTCTGCGAGGAGACCGCGCCGCCGGCGACACCGGTCATGAGCGCCAGGTTGGAGACGAGTCCGTCCATCGCGCCGAAGACCGCGGGGCGCAGCCAGCCGCCGTTGACGTCACGGTGGGTGTGGTTGTCGCGGTGGGCTTCGTGGAGCGGCGCGACGGCTTCGATGATGGACATGCTTCTCCCCTGTCTTCGCTGCGGGTTCGGCAGCCCCGCCCCCTTCGACATCCTCGAAAATACGCCCGATGTAAGGGGCTCGCCAGCAAGGCAGGCCGTACTTACTAAGGCTGACCTTGCCGTTCGCGCGGGGACCGGAGGGAACTGACACACCGTCACCCGGGTGACAGAAACGTTTCCGTGAAGGGTGTGTGCCCCCGCGTGGCAGAGATGGGGGAGAGCACGGAAGGGGTACGGAATGAGGACCGGCGACGCGACTGTCAGGGCGGGGACGGGCGGGGCGGCGAGAACGGCGGGCGAGGTGCGGGAACGGGCGCGGGGGGCGTTGCTCGGCCTCGCGGTGGGCGACGCGCTCGGCGCGCCCGCGGAGAATCTGCGGCCCTCGGAGATCCGCCGTCGCTGGGGCCGGATCGAGGGCTTCGTGGCGGACCGCCCGGCCGGTACCGACGACACCGAGTACGCCATCTTCTCGGGCCTGTTGCTCGCCCGGCACGGCTCCGCCCTGACCGTGGCCCATGTCGAACGGGCCTGGCACCACTGGATCGCCGACCTCGACGAAGGCCCGTTCCGGGGCGCGGGCTTCTCGGAGCGCGGCACCCTGGAGAACCTGCGGCGGGGCCTCGCCGCGCCCATCTCGGCCCAGCACCGGCACGCCTGGAGCGACGGTCTCGCGATGCGGGCGGCACCCTTCGGGGTCTTCGCGGCGGGCCGCCCGGCGGAGGCGGCGCGGCTCGTCTCCATCGACGGCAGCGTCAGCCACGAGGGCGAGGGCATCTACGGCGGCCAGGCGGTGGCGGCGGGCGTCGCGGCGGCGATGGACGGCGCGAGTGTCACCTCCGTCATCGCGGCCGCCCTCTCCGTGGTCCCGATGGACTCCTGGACCGCCCGCTCGATGCGCCGCGCGGTGGTGGCGGCCCAGCGCGTCGAGCCGGACCCGCTGACCCGGGAGCGCGCGGTGCGCTCCGCCGTCGTCATCGGCGGCTACCCCTGGACCGACCTCGCCCCCGAGGCCGTCGCCCTCGCCTTCGGCGCCTTCGCCGCGGCCCGCGGCGACTTCCGCACCTCGGTCCTCACCGCCGTCAACATGGGCCGCGACGCCGACACCACCGCCGCCGTCGCCGGCGCCCTCGCCGGCGCCCTGGGCGGCGCCGCCGCGATCCCGCCCGAATGGGCCTCCGTCATCCCCCCGGTCGCCGGCTCCTGCCTCCCCTCCATGCGCGGCTACCACGTCCTCGACATCGCCGACCTGCTCACCCCGGAGGGAGAGTCCTGATGAGCGCAGACCTGACGACCACGGCAACGCCGAACCGAGGCGGCGAGGAATGGTCTTCGACGAGTTCGGAGGACCGCGCGGAGGCGCCAGGCGCCCAGCCCGACGGGCGGGTGGACGGCCGGCCCGACGCCGGGGGCGGAGCCGGGGGCGGAGCCGGTGGGCAGGGTGCGCAGGCACGCCTCGGCGCGCCGACCGACTCGGCTGCGGCAGCGGCAGCGGCAGCGGCAGCGGCAGCGGCGGGCGCGAATCCCGGCGAAGCCGGGCCGCAGGGTCGCGCCGCCCGCCGATCCGGCGAAGCCGCCACCGCCGAAAGGGCCCGGCCCGCCGCGCCCACCGGGCGCCGGGCGCCGGTGCTGGGGGTGCGCAGGCGGGGGCGGGGCGCGGCGCGACGCGAGGGGATCGAGGGGGTGTTGCTCGGGATGGCGGCCGGGGACGCGGCCGGGTGGCCGGCGGCACGGCACCGGGCGGCGCGGATGCCGGAGTGGACACGGCGGCTCACGCGGGAGCTGGACACGTTCGCCGAGGAGAACGCGACGACGACGCTGCCCGTACCGATCGCGCTGAACCAGCCGCCCGAGCCCCTCCGCCTCGGGCCCTCGGACGACGCCGAGTGGGCGGTGTTCACGGCGGAGGCGCTGCTCGCGGCGGCGGGACCGCTGTTCCGGACGCTCGCGCCCGAGCGGCGGCTGCGGGCCGCCGTCGACCAGGCGTGGAACGCGCTCGCGAGCCAGGTCGCCGCCGCGGCCGCCCGCGCGCCCGAGGTCGAGTCCGCCGTGCTCCCGCTGCGGGCGCGGATCTCGGTGCGGGCCGGGCTCGGGAACCTGGCGACCGGACTGCGGCCGCCCGCGACCGGGCACGACAACCCGCACTACTTCGACGACGCCGCCTGCGTCCGCGCCGCCGTGCTCGCCCTCGTCCACCCCGGGGACCCCCAGGCGGCGGCCGCGCTCGCCGAGTTCGACGCGCGGTACACGCAGGACGGCGACGGCGTGCACGGCGCCCGGGCCATGGCCGCGGCGGTCGCGGCGGCGCTCGGCGGCGCGTCGGCGGCGGACGCGGTGGGGGCGGCGCTCGCCCAGCTGCCGCCCGTGACGGAGATCGGCCGCAACGCCCGCCACGCCGTCCAGCTGGCCCGCACCGCCACCACCGCCTTCGAGCTGGTCCCGCTCCTGGAGCACCAGATCGTCGACCACGTCTACAGCTACGGCATCGCCGCCGCCGAGACCGTCCCGGTCGCCCTCGCGCTCGCGCTCGCCGCGCGCGGCGACATGACCGCCGCCGTACCGGCCGCCGTCTGTCTGTCCCGGGTCGCCGACTCCGCTCCGGCCCTCGCGGGCGCGCTCACCGGCGCGCTGGGCGGCGGCGGTTCGGTGCCGGCGACCTGGCGGGCCGCCTGCCGCACCCTCGCGGGCTGCGCCCTGCCCCGCCTCGCGGGCACCGACCTGGTCGAACTCGCCGGTCTCCTCGCAGCCACGGAACCGATCACCCCGGGTGGACAATTCCGGCATGACGCCTCAAACTCACCCCACTCTGGATGACCGCATCACCGGCAGCCTCCTCGGGGCCGCCGTGGGCGACGCCCTCGGCGGCCCCGTCGAGGGCTACACCCCCGAACAGATCGTGGAACGCCACGGCGGCCGCGTCACCGGCATCGTCGGCCCCTGGAACGGCGCCGACTGGCGCACCGCCCGCCCCATCGCGCCGTACCACAAGGGCGACGGGCACGTCACCGACGACACCCTGATGACCCACGCCCTGATCAGGGTGTACGAGAAGGTCCGCGACCACCTCGACGCGTACGCGGTCGCCGAGCACCTGGTCCCCGAACTCATCGGCCGCCCGGTCTGGATCCCGGAACTGGAGGCGGAGGCGCTGCCCCTCCAGCGGGTCTTCCTGGCCGAGAAGTGGATCGTCGCCCGGCTCCACTACGGGCACGCCGACCCGCGCGAGGCCGGCACCGGAAACATCGTCAACTGCGGCGCCGCGATGTACATGGCCCCGGTCGGCCTGGTCAACGCCGCGCACCCGGCCGCCGCGTACGCCGAGGCGGTCGACATCGCGGGCGCCCACCAGTCCTCGTACGGACGCGAGGCCGCCGGCGTCTTCGCGGCCGCCGTCGCCGCGGCCTGCGCGCCCGGCGCGACCCCGCGCTCGGTCGTGGACACGGCGCTCGCCCTCGCCAAGGACGGCACCCGCGCGGCGATCGAGGCGGTCGCCGAAGTCGGCGACGCGCACCGGGACTTCGAGACCGCGCTCGCCCCGCTGCGCCGGGCCGTCGCCCCCTTCGACTCCGTCGGCCCCGACTACCGCGCCCCCTCCCTGGACGCCCGCCGCCCCTCCCGGACCCACGCCATCGAGGAACTGCCCGTCGCCCTCGGCATGCTTCTCGTCGGCGACGGCGACTACCGCCGTACGGTCCTCGGCGCCGTCAACTACGGCCGCGACTGCGACTCCATCGCCACCATGGCCGGCGCGCTCGCCGGCGCCCTGCACGGCGAGTCCGCCGTCCCGGCGGAGTGGGCGAAACAGGTCGCCGAGGCCAGCCGCCTGGACCTGCACGCCCCGGCCGCCGCCCTGACCGCCGTCACCCACGAGATCTTCGCCCGCGACACGGCCCGCCGCCGCGCCCACGAGTCGGCGTACGCGACCCTGACGGGCGCGGCCCGATGACGAGCACCCCGGACGTCCCCTCCGCCCCTGTGGGCCGCGAACTCGGCCTGGTCTCGGAGGGCAACCGGCCCACCCCCTCCCGCAACGACACCAGAACGCCCGCCTGTTCGGCGCCCCCCGCCGCGCTCCGGCTCACCTGGGTCCAGCCCGAGGACCTGGTGGGTCACGAACTGCGCCAAGCGGCGGAGGACGGCCGCGACGCCCGCGCCCTCGCCGCCCGCTGGTCCGCCGCCGGCGGCCCACCCGCACCCCCCACCGCCGGCGCCTCCCCCACCCCCCGCCCGGACCTCCGCCCCCTGGCCGAGTCCCTCCTCGACGCCCTGTCCGAACTCCCCTCCCCCCTCGCCCCACTGGAACCCACCCCCCTCGCCGCGATCGTCGCCGCCTGCCCCGCCTGGCCGCCGAGCCCCGGCGAAGCCGCCACCGGGCAGGGCGCCGCCCACAGCCCGGCCGGTCCTCCCGCGCGCGAAGCGCCGCGGTACCGGGGGGACGGGGGCGGAGCCCCCGGTCTCGTCAGAGTTTCGGGGTGGGGGCACCGCCCAGGCGAAGCTCTGGGGGAGGGCGGGGTGGGGGCCCGGGAATCCGACGCCCTGTACGACCGGCTGCACGCCGCCTGGCTCGGCCGCGCCGCCGGCTGCCTCCTCGGCAAGCCCGTGGAGAAGCTGCCCCTCCCCGCCATCCGCGCCCTCGCCCGCGCCACCGGCAACTGGCCGCTCCGCGACTGGTTCACGGCCCGCGGCGTCCCCGCGGAGCTCCTCGCCGCACACCCGTGGAACCGGCGCTCCGCCACCACCTCGCTCGCCGAGAACATCGACGGGATGCCCGAGGACGACGACCTCAACTACCCCCTCCTCAATCTGCTCCTCCTCCGCCGCCACGGCCGCGGCTTCGACACCGCCGACGTCGCCCGGCTCTGGCTGGACGAACTGCCCGCCGGACGCACCTTCACCGCCGAGCGGATCGCCTACCGCAACCTCCTCGACGGTGTCGAACCCCCGTACACCGCCTGCCGCCGCAACCCCTTCCGCGAGTGGATCGGCGCGCAGATCCGCGCCGACGTGCACGGCTGGACCCACCCCGGCGACCCGGCCGGCGCCGCCCGCCAGGCCCACCGGGACGCCGTGCTCAGCCACACCGGCAACGGCGTGTACGGCGCGATGTTCGTCGCCGCGACGATCGCCGCCGCCGCGAGCGGGACCGCCGACGTGCACACCTGCCTCGCCGCCGGGCTCGCCGTCGTGCCGCCCGGGTCACGGCTGGCCCGGGCCGTGCGGTTCGGCATCGGGGCCGCCCGTACGCAACCGGACTTCGACACCGTGGTGGACCGGCTCCACGCCGAACTCGGCGGGTATCACTGGGTCCATGCCGTGCCCAACGCCGCCCTGCTCGCCGCCGCGCTCACCCACGCCGACGGCGACTTCACCCGCTCCATCGGCGCGGCCGTGTCCGGCGGCTGGGACACCGACTCCAACGGAGCCACCGCCGGCTCGGTCGCGGGACTGCTCGCCGGACACCCGGACCGCCTGCCCGAATCCTGGACCTCCCCTCTCAAGAACCGGCTCTCGACCTCGGTGCCGTCCTTCGACGGCATCGGCTTCGACGCCCTGGCCGCACTGACGCACTCGGAGGCAGTACGCCCATGACCAGCAGCATCGTCGTGCTCGGCAGCACGAACATGGACCTCGTGGCCTATGTGGCCAAGGCGCCCGCCCGCGGCGAGACCGTCACCGGCCGCGAGTTCCGCACCGTCCCCGGCGGCAAGGGCGCCAACCAGGCCGTCGCCGCCGCCCGGGCCGGCGCCGAGGTGTCGATGATCGGCGCGGTCGGCGCCGACGACTTCGGCCTACGGATGCGGGCCGCGCTCGAACACAGCGGCGTCGACACCGATCTGCTCCGCACCGTCGAGGGCGCCTCCGGCACCGCCCATATCGTCGTCGACGACGAGGGCGGCAACGCGATCGTCGTCGTCCCCGGCGCCAACGGCACCGTCACCTCCCTCGACCACGGCGACGAGGCCCTGATCGGCACCGCCGACGCCCTGCTCCTCCAGCTCGAACTCCCCCTCTCCGTGGTCGTCGAGGGTGCGCGGGCCGCCCGCGAGCGCGGCGTCCGCACCATCCTCACCCCCTCCCCCGTCCAGCCCCTGCCGCCGGAACTCCTCGCCGCCACCGACCTGTTGGTGCCGAACGAGCACGAGGCCACCGCCCTCACCGGCGAGACCGACCCGGCCGCCGCCGCCAAGGCGCTCCTGCAGCAGGTGCCCGAGGTGGTCGTCACCCTCGGCGCGGCCGGCTGCCTGCACGCCGTGCGCGGCGCCGAGCCGCGGACCGTGCCCGCGCCCCGGGTCCGGGCCGTGGACACCACCGCCGCCGGCGACACCTTCGCCGGGGTCCTGGCCGTGGCCCTCACCGAGGCCCGCCCCATGCCGGAGGCCCTCGCCTGGGCGTCGGCGGCCGCCGCCCTCTCGGTGCAGCACGAGGGCGCGTCCACCTCGATGCCGTACCGCGCCGCGATCGAGGCGGCCCTCGCATGACCGCCGCCGTGAGCCCCGCCGCCACGAGCCCCGACGCCGGCACCGCCCCGCAGCCGCCGCTGCACGGACTGCGCGTCCTCGACCTCGCCACCCTCTTCGCGGGCCCGCTCGCCGCGATGATGCTCGGCGACTTCGGGGCCGACGTGATCAAGATCGAGCACCCCCGCAAGCCCGACCCGTCCCGCGGCCACGGCCCCGCCAAGGACGGCGTCGGCCTGTGGTGGAAGGTCCTCGGCCGCAACAAGCGGACCATGACCCTCGACCTGTCCACGCCCGGCGGCCGCGACACCCTGCTGCGGCTCGCCGCCGATGCCGACGTGATCGTGGAGAACTTCCGCCCCGGCACCCTGGAACGCTGGGGCCTCGGCTGGGAGGAGCTGTCCACGGTCAACCCGCGCCTGGTGCTCGCCCGGGTCACCGGCTTCGGCCAGTTCGGCCCGTACGCCCACCGGCCCGGCTTCGGCACCCTCGCCGAGGCCATGAGCGGCTTCGCCGCCATCACCGGCGAGCCGGACGGACCGCCGACCCTGCCGCCCTTCGGCCTCGCCGACTCGATCGCCGCCCTCGCCACCGCGTACGCCGTGATGACCGCGCTCACCGCCAGGCACACCACCGGCCACGGCCAGGTCGTCGACATGGCCATCATCGAACCGATGCTCTCCGTCATCGGACCCCACCCCCTCTGGTACGACCAGCTCGGCTACGTCCAGCCGCGCACCGGCAACCGCTCCCGCAACAACGCCCCGCGCAACACCTACAAGACCTCCGACGGCTCCTGGGTCGCCGTCTCCACCTCCGCCCAGTCGATCGCCGAACGCGTGCTGCGCCTGGTCGGCCGGCCGGAGCTGATCGACGAACCCTGGTTCGCCACCGGCACCGGACGGGCCGCACACGCGGACGTCCTCGACGAGGCGGTCGGCTCCTGGATCGCCCGCCACACCCGCGACGAGGCCATGGCCGCCTTCGAGAAGGCGGAGGCCGCGATCGCCCCCGTCTACGACGTCCGCGACGTCCTCGACGATCCCCAGTTCCAGGCCCTCGGCACCGTCACCGAGGTCCCGGACCCCGAACTCGGCCCGATCCGGATGCAGAACGTGCTCTTCCGGCTCTCCGACACCCCCGGCGCGATCCGCTGGACCGGCCGCCCGCACGGCGCCGACACCCACACCCTCCTCTCCGAGCTCGGCCTCACCCCCGGCGAGATCGCCACCCTGCGCGCCGAAGGAGCCGTATGACCCCCACCCGGCCCGTCACCCGCCCTGTCACCCGACCCGTCCCCCTCACCTGGCTCTACGCCCCGGGCGACCGCCCCGACGTGGTCGGCAAGGCCCTGGCCTCCGGCGCCGACGTCGTCATCGTCGACCTGGAGGACGCGGTGGCCCCGGACCGCCGGGCCTACGCCCTCGCGGCCACCCGCGAACTGCTCGCCGACCCCCAGCCCGTACCGGTCCATGTCCGTGTGCACGCACCCCGCGACATCCCATCCCTGGTCTCCCTCCCCGGACTCGTCGCTCTCCGTGTTCCCAAGGTGACACACCCCACTGACATCGCCCGGATCGCCGAGATCGCCGCGGGCCTCCCGCTCTACCCGCTCCTGGAGAACGCGCTCGCCGTCGAGCACGCCCACGCCATCGCCGCCGCCCACCCCTCGGTCCACGGCATCGCCCTCGGCGAGGCCGATCTCGCCGCCGACCTGGGCGTACGGGAGGACCGCGGGCTCGACTGGCCGCGCAGCCGGGTCGTGGTCGCCGCCCGCGCCGCCGCCCTGCCGCCGCCGGTCCAGTCCGTCCACCCCGACGTCCGCGACCTCGACGCCCTCGCCGCGAGCTGCGCCCGGGGCCGCGCGCTCGGCTTCCTGGGGCGCACCGCGATCCACCCCCGCCAGCTCCCGGTGATCGAGCGGGCCTACCTCCCCGCCCCCGACGAGATCGCCGCGGCCGAGGAGGTGGTCAAGGCGGCCGAGGCCCAGGAGGGCGCTCTCGCGCTGCCGGACGGCCGGTTCGTCGACGCGGCCGTGGTCGCCCGGGCCCGCCGCGTCCTGGCCCTCGCCGCCCGCAGGGCCTGACGACCCGGCGTACACAACGGCGGAGGGCCGCCGGAACCCTTCGGTCCCGGCGGCCCTCCGCCATGTCCTGTGCCGCGAGCGGCCCTGTGCCGTGCGGGTCAGCGCCCGCCGGCCCCGGCCCCGTTCCCGGCGCCGTCCTTGTGCTTCTCCTCGACGCCGGTCTCGGCCTCGGTCTCGGCCTGGTCCGCGGGCTCGGCATCCTTGGCCTCGGCGTCCTTGGCCTCGGCGCCCTCGACGGCCTTCTCCTCGGCGTCGCCGTCCGCGGCGGGCTTCTCCGCCGTGTCGCCCTTCTTCGGCTCCACGATCTCCTCGCGGCCCGGGCGCACCTTCGCCGAGATCACGATGTAGAGGACGGCGAGCAGGAAGACGATGATCGCGGTCCACACGTTCAGCCGCAGGCCGAGGATGTGGTGCGCCTCGTCGACGCGCATGTACTCGATCCAGCCGCGGCCGGCGCAGTAGGCGGCGACGTACAGCGCGAAGGCCCGGCCGTGGCCCAGCTTGAAGCGGCGGTCGGCCCAGATGACCAGGAGCGCGACGCCGATGCACCACAGCGACTCGTAGAGGAAGGTCGGGTGGTAGAGGCCGGCCTCGCGGTTGGGGCCCGCGGTGATCTTCAGCGCCCAGGGCAGGTCGGTCGGCTTGCCGTAGAGCTCCTGGTTGAACCAGTTGCCCCAGCGGCCGACGGCCTGGGCGAGGGCGATGCCGGGCGCGATGGCGTCCGCGTACGCCGGGAGCGGGATGCCGCGGCGGCGGCAGCCGATCCAGGCGCCGACGGCACCGAGCGCGATGGCGCCCCAGATGCCGAGGCCGCCCTCCCAGATCTTGAAGGCGTCGACCCAGTTCTCACCCTCGCTGAAGTACAGCTGGTAGTCGGTGATCACGTGGTAGAGGCGGCCGCCGACGAGGCCGAAGGGCACCGCCCAGACGGCGATGTCGGCCACCGTACCGGCGGTGCCGCCCCGGGCGATCCAGCGCTTGTTGCCGAGCCAGACGGCGACGAAGACACCGATGATGATGCAGAAGGCATAGCCGCGCAGCGGGATCGGTCCGAGGTGGATCACGCCGGTCGACGGGCTGGGAATGTAGGCAAGGTCCATGGCAGGTCCGACGCTACCCTGCCGGGCGGGCCGTGCGGCAGCCAGCCCGGCAACTTCTCCGTAACGCCGTCAGCGGGTGGGTGAACCGGCGGCCGGGGACGCGGTGCCGGGCTTCTTGCCCCTGTTGGCCTCGGCGACCCACTTCTTCAGGTTGTCCGGGGAGATCTGCTCGCTGCCCTTCTGCGGGAAGATCGATTCTCCGTTGAGCAGCACGGACGGGGTGCCGTTGAATTCGCTCTTCTTGAAGGCGTCGTTCGACTTCTTCACCCAGCCGTCGTGCGTGCCGTCCTCGACGCAGCCGCGGAAGGCGGGCGTGTCGAGCCCGGGGACCTTCCCGGCGAGCTCGATCAGCTTGTCGTTCTCGGCGTAGGCGTCGTCGGTCTCCGGCGGCTGGTTGGTGTACAGCACGTCGTGGTACGCCGTGAACTTCCCGGCGTCCTGGGCGCAGGCCGCCGCGTTCGCGGCGCGCAGCGAGCCGCTGCCGCCGAGGTTGCCGTCGATGAGGGTGGCGAGGTGGTACTCGGCCTTGAGCGCGCCCGCCGCCTCCAGTTCGTGGATCGTGTCCCGGAAGGCGCCCTCGAACTGCTGGCAGGCGGGGCAGCGGAAGTCCTCCCAGATCTGCAGGGTGGAGGGGGCGTCCGGTCGGCCCGTCGGGATGGCGGGCCGGTCGCCGGCGATCGCCCCGGCCGGGTCGACGACGGGGCCGGCCTTGTCGGAGCTGTCCTTGCCCCCGCTGTTGGCGGCGATCACGCCGACGACCGCGGCCAGGCCGAGGACGCCGACCACCGCCGCCGACACGACGAGGACGCGCCGCTGCTTCTCCCGCGCCTTTTCGCGCTCGCGCTGCTGCTGAAGGCGCTCCCGCGCGCTCCGATTACCGTCACGGTTCTTCTCGCTCACGCCCACGAGAACGAACCGGGGAGGCGCGGGCGCGCCTCCCCGGTCGCAAATCCACCCGTATGGGTTACGAGGTGCGGCGCACGCCCTGGGCGAGTTCGGCCGCCAGTTCCCTTACGGCGCCGAGCGCGGCGGCCTCGTCGCCGTCCGCGTCGAGGATCCGCTTGACGAAGGCGGAGCCGACGATGACGCCGTCGGCGAAGCCGGCGACCTCCTCGGCCTGCTTGGCGTTGGAGACGCCGAGGCCGACGCAGACCGGCAGGTCGGACGTGGCGCGGGTACGGCGGACCAGCTCGGCGGCCTGCTCGCCGACCGACTCGCGGGTGCCGGTGACGCCCATGAGCGAGGCGGCGTAGACGAAGCCGGAGCCGGCCGCGGTGATGGTGGCGAGGCGCTCGTCCTTGCTGCTGGGGGCGACGACGAAGACGGTGGCGAGACCGTGCTTGCCGGCGTGCTCCCTCCAGAGGGTGGACTCCTGGACCGGCAGGTCGGGCAGGATGCAGCCGGCGCCGCCGGCGGCGGCGAGCTCCGCGGTGAAGCGCTCGACGCCGTAGCGGTCGATCGGGTTCCAGTAGGTCATCACGAGGACCGGCTTGCCGGTGGCCTCGTAGGTCTCCTTGACCGTGCGCATCACGTCGGCGATCTTCAGGCCGCCGCGCAGCGCGATGTCGTCGGCGGTCTGGATGACCGGGCCGTCGAGCACCGGGTCGCTGTGCGGCAGGCCGACCTCGACGACGTCGGCGCCGCCGTCGAAGGCCGCCTTGATGGCGGCGATGCCGCCGTCGACGGACGGGAAGCCGGCCGGGAGGTACGCGATGAGCGCGGCCCGGTTCTCGGCCTTCGCCTTGGCGAGGGTGTCGCTCAGGAGCTGGATGTTGCCGGTCACTTCGCGTCCCCCTCGATCTCGGCGGTGTCGGCGGCGTTCGCGGCCACCTCGGCGTCGGTGTCGTACAGCCCGAAATAGCGAGCGGCGGTATCCATGTCCTTGTCGCCGCGGCCGGAGAGGTTGACGACGATCAGGCCCTCGGGTCCGAGCTCCTTGCCGACCTCCAGGGCGCCGGCGAGGGCGTGCGCCGACTCGATGGCCGGGATGATGCCCTCCGTACGGGACAGCAGACGCAGCGCCTGCATGGCGGCGTCGTCGGTGACGGCCCGGTACTCGCCGCGGCCGCTGTCCTTGAGGTAGGCGTGCTCGGGGCCGATGCCGGGGTAGTCGAGGCCGGCCGAGATCGAGTACGGCTCGGTGATCTGGCCCTCCTCGTCCTGGAGGACGTAGCTCCTGGACCCGTGCAGGATGCCGGGCTCGCCGGCGGTGAGGGTCGCGGCGTGCTCGCCGGTCTCGACGCCGTGGCCGGCCGGCTCGCAGCCGACGAGGCGGACGGCGGCGTCGGGGATGAACGCGTGGAAGAGGCCGATGGCGTTCGAGCCGCCGCCGACGCAGGCGACGGCCGCGTCGGGGAGGCGTCCGGCGCGCTCCAGGATCTGGCGGCGGGCCTCGACGCCGATGACCCGGTGGAAGTCGCGGACCATGGCGGGGAAGGGGTGCGGGCCGGCGACCGTGCCGAAGAGGTAGTGGGTGCGGTCGACGTTGGCGACCCAGTCGCGGAACGCCTCGTTGATGGCGTCCTTGAGGGTGCGGCTGCCGGACTTCACGGCCACGACCTCGGCGCCGAGCATGCGCATCCGGGCCACGTTGAGGGCCTGGCGCTGGGTGTCGACCTCGCCCATGTAGATGGTGCAGTCGAGCCCGAACAGCGCGCACGCGGTGGCGGTGGCGACGCCGTGCTGGCCGGCGCCGGTCTCCGCGATGACGCGGGTCTTGCCCATGCGCTTGGTGAGCAGGGCCTGGCCCAGCACGTTGTTGATCTTGTGCGAGCCGGTGTGGTTGAGGTCCTCGCGCTTCAGGAACACGCGGGCGCCGCCGGCGTGCTCGGCGAACCGCGGGACCTCCGTGAGGGAGCTGGGGCGGCCCGTGTAATGGACCATCAGCTCGTTGAGCTCGCGGGCGAACTCGGGGTCGTGCTTGGCCTTCTCGTACTCGACGGCGACCTCGTCGACGGCGGCGACGAGGGCCTCCGGGATGAACTTGCCGCCATAGGCACCGAAGTAGCCCTCGGGAGACGGGACCTGACCCTCCGGGTCGGGAATGAAGAACTCGCTGGACATGCGGTTGCTCCTCGCGGGGCGGGTGCCCCGGGATCACGTGTGGTCGGTGGTCACGGTATTGCGCGTGTCGTGTCGCGGGGTGCCTCGCCGCACCCGTTGTGGGCATACGTTCCGCAGGGGCTGGGGGTCCCCCCAGGGCGAAGCCCTAGGGGGAGGGTGGGCACAACGGA
>NZ_JAHTMW010000013.1 GCF_026236535.1 Streptomyces sp. SKN60
CCGCCCGGAGGCGTACCCCCACCCGGAACACCCGGCGGCGGAGGCGGAGGCGGCGGCGTACCCGGACCACCCGACGAAGCCGGACCACCCGGGCCCAGCTGGCTGGGCTGGGCCAGCATCGTCGCCGCGTGCGCGACCCCGCCCGGAGGCGTACCCCCACCCGGAACACCCGGCGGCGGAGGCGGAGGCGGCGGCGTACCCGGACCACCCGACGACGCCGGACCACCCGGGCCCAGCTGGTCGGGGTGCGCGAGCATCGTCGCGGCCTGGTGCACGGCCGGCGGCGGCGTCGGCGGACCGGGGGGACCAGGCGGCGTCGGCGCACCGGGCGCACCGGGCGCACCGGGCGGGGCCGGCGTGCCGCCGGGCAGCTGCGACACCAGCTGGGTGCG
This sequence comes from Streptomyces sp. SKN60, assembly GCF_026236535.1. Lineage (GTDB taxonomy): Bacteria > Actinomycetota > Actinomycetes > Streptomycetales > Streptomycetaceae > Streptomyces. The sequence continues at coordinate 393 of NZ_JAHTMW010000013.1, forward strand.
CACATAACCGCCGGGCGGCGGCGTGGCCTTGCTGGTCGCGGCGTTGGCGATGTCCGCCGCACCGGCGGAAGCCGGCGGGGCGGAAGGCGCCGGCGGGGCCGCCGGCGGCGTGGCGGGAGCGGGCGGGGTCGCCGGCGGCGGGGCGAGCGGGCCGCCCTGACCGAAGCTGCCGTCCGGGTTCAGGCGCGGGGCGATCGCGGTCGCCGGCAGCGCGCTGCCGCCCTTCATCAGCGCCGTGGGCGCGTCCGCACCCACCACCGGCGGCGGCGCGTCCTCGTCGTCCGCGCCCGTCAGCGGCGGCGCGAACACCGTCGCCGGCAGCGGTACGGCTCCGTCGGCGCCGCCCGAACTGGCGTTGGCGTCCGCCCACGGGCTCGCCGGCGTCGCGGGCGCGGGCACTGGCGCGGACACCGGCACACCGTCGTTCGCGGTCGGCTCGTGGGCCTCTGCGGCCTCCGGCTCGCTCGACTCCTCGACGGTCTCGACGGCCTCGACCGCCGCAGGCTCAGCGGGCTCCACCGCCACCGGCTCGACCACCGGCTCCACCGGAGCCGCCACCGGCTCCGACGCCTCCTCCGACGGCTCGGCCGCCGGCGCCGCGGACGGCAGCCCCGCCGCCGGGGTCGACGACGCGCTCTCCGACGAGGCACCCGCCGACGCCTGCGAGGCGTTCGACTCCACCGGCGGCAGACCGATCTTGTCCGCCGCCTCCTGCAGCCACTCCGGCGGACTCAGCAGGAACGACGTCTGGTTCAGGTCGATCCGCGCCGCCGGCGCCGCCGCCGGGGCCGCCGCCTCGGCGGAAGCCCCGTACTCCTCCTCGTAACGGCGGATCACCTCACCCACCGGCAGCCCCGGCCACAGCGTCGCCTCACCGCTGTCCCGCGCGATGACCAGGCGCTGGCGCCCCCCGTCCGGGGTCGGCGCCTCCTCCCGGTCCTCCGCCCAGACCACGAACCCGAGCCCGAACTCCCGTACCCGCACCTCACGGTGCAGATACGCCGGCACGTCGCCGTTGATCCACTCCTCGGCGCGCTCCTGCGCCTGCGCGAACGTCACCACAGCCAGTTCACTCCCCCACCGGGACCACGGGAACGGCGCGCGCGAAGCCGCCGTCCACCATCAGGTTCGCCACCGTCTCCAGCTCCGGCGGACTGCCCGCGAGCCGCTGCAGGAAGGCGTCGAAATCCGCGCCGCAGGGCAGCAGCAGCCGCTCCACCCGCTCGTTCACCGTCCACGCCGCCGCCAACTCACCGGCGTCACGGGCGTCGTCGTACGGACAGAACCACACCGAACCGGTGCCCTGCCCCCGTACCTTCACCGCGAGCAGACCGCCCTGCACGAAGGCGACGCCCAGATAGTCCTTCGTCAGATGGTCCCGCAGACACTTGTTGACGTAGACGAGGTCATTGATCCCCGCCTCCTCGCGCAGCGTGAAGAACGGCTGGTCGACGAGGACACCCAGCTCCGCGTCGAGCGCCGTGCCCACCGGAGCACTGCCGCCCGCCGCCTTCAGGAACGAGCGGTACGCCCCCGGCAGCCGGTAGCCCAGGTCCTCCTCCACGCCCTGCACCTGCTGCTCCGACACCGCCACCACACGCTTCGGCAGCCCGAAGTGCACCGGCCGGGTCTCCTGCAGCGGACGCGTACCGCGCTTCGACTGGTCCACACCGACCGCCGTCGCCACCCCGCCGTGATGCCGCAGCAGCGCCTTCACCTCGACCGGGACCAGTTCGAGCCGGCGGGTGCCCGCCACGTGGTGCCAGGTCCAGCCGTGCGGCGTCGCCACCGCCGGAATCGTGTCCCACAGCTCGTGCCCGGTCGCGGCGAGCGCCGCGTTCGCCGACACGTAGTCCGTCAGGCGCAGTTCGTCGACGCCGAAGCCCTCCGGCGGATCGGCGATCTCCGCCGCCGCCCGCGCGTACGGAGAAAAGTCCGGAAAGCCGCGCTCGTCCACCCGCACCCCTCTAGGATGCCGGGAGGCCCGGACCGGATCCGGGAAGTGCACGACCTGACCGGCGTACGCCGCGTTCGGCGGCGGCGCGATGTCCTGGCCGAGCCGACCTGTCGTCATGGCGGTTGCCCCCTGAGTGGCTGTGCCTGCTACTGCGTGGCTGCTTCTACTGTCCCTGGCTGGTCCGCACAGCCTAAGCGCTGCCCACGACTGCCGACCCGGCCCGCCCCGGCACCACCGCCACCACCCCCCGCACCGTCACCAACGGTGACCAAGTGTCACGACGGCATGACGACGCCACCATGATTCCGACACACCGAAAGCGTGTTTCCGCGCCCCAGCTTCCCCATCGGGCACCGCGTTTGGCAGGCTGTTCACGCAACTCGGGGGATTGCAGGAGGGGAAGACCAGCACCATGCACGCAAGCACCACACCAGCACCAGCGCCCACGCAGGGTGACCCACGCCTCATCTGGGGCAACGACGCCGACACCGCTCGCGCCCCCTTACTGCGCCACCGCCGCGACGGCATCCTGCCCACCGTCGGCGCCGCCCTCTCCGTCCGCGGCGAGACCACCCTCACGTGCACCGCCGCACGCGGCGAGACCGCGCCCACCCTCCACCCACTCGTCCAGGACTTCCTCGACACCCTCACCAGCAGCCAGCGCGAACGCTTCACCGGACGCTGCCCCGAGGCCATCCTGCTGTCCCGGCACCTCACCGCCACCGAGGGCGCCCGCTCCAAGCGCGCCCAGCGCAAGCCGCTCACCCACAGCGAGGCCCGCCGCTCCCTCAAGCACGCCAAGCTCACGGCGCGCCGCATCCGCGAGGACGGCGACCCGCTGCACGGCAGCTACGCCGCGCCCTGCCGCTCGTGCAGCGCGATGCTCGCGCACTTCGGAGTCCGTACGGTCGACCCGACCACCACCCAGAACAGCTGACCGCCACCCATGCCCGATCTCCGCAGCACCCGCTTCCCGGTCAACGTCGACGCCGCCCTGCGCGAGGCCGGCTGGCAGCCCGGCCGCTGGGACATAAAGCTCGCCGAACAGTGGGCCGACACCCTGCGCGGCCACGTCTCCCCCGGCGGCCACCGGCACAGCGTCTTCCCCGCCGTCGTCGAGGCCTGGGCGGAATTCGGCGGCCTGCGCGTCACCGCCCCCGGCCACGGCCGGCAGATAGCCCCCGCCACCCTCCGCTTCGACCCCCTCACCGGCCTCCACCTCGCCCGCACCCTCGGCGACCTCGGCCGCGCCCTCGACACCGAGCTGGCGCCCCTGGGCGAGGAACTGGGCGAGGAGGGCGAGGCCGGCGAGCAGCGCGCGGTCCTGGCGATGGACATGGAGGGCCGGGTCTACAGCGTCGACCACACCGGCGACTGGTACCTGGGCCGGGACATCGACACGGCGCTCGCGACGCTGATCACGGGGACGCTGCCGACGCGGCTGACGGCGGGCGGCTGAGCGCCTCTCCCGGCCCCGTACGTACGGGCGGGGCTGCCGTTACGTCGCCACGGGGCGAGCTCCGTCCGTACGTACGCGGGCTGCCGTCACGCGGACCGCTGAGGTACGACCTCGGCGGCCGCCGCCACCGGCAGCACCGCGCTCACCCGGAAACCGCCCGCGTCCGTCGGCCCCGACACGAACGCACCGCCGAGCCGGGTCACCCGCTCCCGCATGCCGACCAGACCGTTCCCGCCGCTCGGCAGATCCGCGGCCGCCGCGGCCGCGTCCGAAGGCCCGTTCTCCACCTGCATCGCGACCTCGGCCTCCCGGTGCGCGAGCCGCACCACGACCTCGGCGCCCGCCGCGTGCTTGTGGACGTTCGTCAACGCCTCCTGCACCACCCGGTACGCGGTCTGCTCGACCTCCGCCCCATACGCCCGGGCCTCCCCCATCACCACGAACTCCACGACCGCACCGGCCTGCCGCGACTGCTCGACCAGGTCCGGGAGCGCGTCCAGGCAGGGCCCGCCGTCCTGCGCGGCCGCCTCCGCCGCAGCGGCGGCGGCACGGCCGACGGCGGCGAGCGGAGCAGCGGCAGGAGCCGCGGGCACGGCCGGCGCCTCCTCGCGCAACACCCCCAGCATCTCCCGCAGCTCCGTCAGCGCCTGCCGGCCCATGTCACCCACCAGAGCCGCGTTCTTCACGGCCTTCTGCGGATCCTTCAACGCCACCGCCTGCAGCGCCGCCGCGTGCACCACCATCAACGACACCCGGTGCGCCACCACGTCATGCATCTCGCGCGCGATCCGCGTCCGCTCCTCCTGCCGCGCCCACTGCGCCCGCTGCTCCGCCCGGTCCGCCAGCAGCGACAACTCCTGCTCCAGACTGTCCGCCCGCTCCCGCAACGACTCCATCAGCCGCCGCCGCGCCCCTATGTAGAGGCCGAGCAGCAACGGCGGGGCGTTGAGCCCGAGCGTGAGGAGCAACGACATGACCGGCACGTACCAGCCACTCGGATCGAAATCCGCCTGCCCCACATCAGCCTGCGCGACGTCCGCCCGCATCCGCACCACGGTCACGATGTACACGGCGGCCGTCGACATGCCGGCGAGCGCCGCCGTGAACCGGCGCGGCACCTCGGAGGCGGCCAGCGAGTACAGCCCGACCAGGCCCATGAGGTAGCCCATCTCGGCGGGCGTGACCGCGATGGAGACCAGCACCACGGTGATCGGCCACCGCCGCCGCACCACGAGCACGGACCCGACCACGAGCCCGAACAGCACCCCCAGGGGCACCGGCAACGACGCCTTCTCGGCGAACCCGACCCCCTCGAGCCCGCACTCCAGCGCCGACACCACGGCCAGCGAGACATCCAGCACGGCACTACGCCGTCTCCCCCACCACCCCCAGCCCCGCCGCGCCCCCTCCACGCCCGCCGTGTCCCGGTCCGCCCCCGTTGTGGTCATGCCTTCCACCCTACGGGCGAGGGCCACCGATTTTCCCTCCGCTGCGGGGCCCGGGAGCGGCGCCCGTCAACGCGCGTGGACACCAGTCCCTCGAACTGTTGAATCGACAGGGTTTTCGACCCGGACGTCCGCATTCCGGACGACGGTGTTCACATGACATCCAGTACGAGCAAGTACACGGACTTCGAGGCCCTGCGCGAACAGGCCACCGCGTTACGCCGAGCAGGCCTCAGCCGCCGGCAGATCCGCGACCGCATCCACGTCGACAACAACGACCTCCTCAACCGACTCCTCGAAGGAGAACCCCCACCGGATTGGACCCGCCGCCCCAACGCCAAGGACGACCTCCGGGCCCGCGCCCGCGAGCTGCGCCTGGAAGGGAAGACGTACGACCAGATCCAGGTCGAGCTGGGGTGCTCGAAGAGCTCGATCTCGCTGTGGGTGCGGGACCTGCCGAAGCCGGAGCGCCGCGATCCGTCGGAGCAGGCCAAGATCGCGGCACGCAAGCGGTGGGATCACGAGCTCGCGATGCGCGATGCGGAACGCCAGAAGACCAAGCGGGCCGCCGCCCTGGAGTTCGACTCGATGACCGAGCGCGAGCTCCTCGTCGCAGGCACCGCCCTCTACTGGGCGGAGGGATCGAAGGACAAACCGTACGCACGCCGCGAGAATGTGCTGTTTGTGAACAGCGACCCCGGCGTCATCCGGCTGTACCTGGCATGGCTCCGCCTCCTCGGCATCGCACCAGAGCGGCTGGCCTTCCGGGTCATGATCCACATGACGGCGGACGTCGAGGGCGCCAAGCGTTTCTGGGCCGATCTCGTCGGCGTCGACCCGGGCGCGTTCCAGAAGACCACGATCAAGAAGCACAACCCGAAAACGGTCCGGAAGAACGTCGGCCCCGACTACCGCGGATGCCTCGTCATCCGGGTCGCACAGGGGGCTGAGTTGTACCGCCGGATCGAGGGCTGGTGGGCCGGAATGGTCAGCGCCGCCACAACGAACAACGCCACCGATCCCTCCGGTAAGGTCTGACGCAGATCCGCCGTGGGGTAACGGTAGCCCGCGGGCCTTTGAAGCCCTGTAGTGCTGGTTCGAATCCAGCCGGCGGAGCTGCTCGGTTCGGGTCCCGACCTCCCAGGTCGGGGCCCTTCCTCGTTCCCCGCCCGACACCCCCCGGTATCCTTCGGTGGTCCAGCCACCCGAAGCCGAAGGGCATCCCCGTGAGCGCCAACCGCCCGGCCGCCGTCGTCGTCCTCGCAGCGGGTGAGGGCACCCGCATGAAGTCGAAGACCCCCAAGGTTCTGCACGAGATCGCCGGGCGTTCGCTCGTCGGGCATGTCGTGTCCGCCGCCCGTGAGCTGGAGCCGGAGGACCTGGTCGTGGTCGTCGGGCATGCGCGGGAGCTGGTGAAGGGGCACCTGGACGAGCAGTACGCGGGGACGCGGACCGCCGTGCAGGAGGAGCAGAACGGGACCGGGCACGCGGTGCGGATGGCGCTGCAGGAGCTGGGGCGGACGCCCGAGGGGACCGTGGTCGTGGTGTGCGGCGACACGCCGCTGCTGTCGGGCGAGACACTGCGGGCGCTGGCCGGCACGCACGCCGCGGACGGCAACGCCGTGACCGTGCTGACCGCCGAGGTGCCGGACTCGACCGGCTACGGCCGGATCGTGCGCGACCCGGCGTCGGGCGCGGTGACCGAGATCGTGGAGCACAAGGACGCCTCGGACGAGCAGCGCGCGATCAAGGAGATCAACTCCGGCGTGTTCGCGTTCGACGGCGCGCTGCTCGCGGACGCGCTCGGCAAGGTGCGGACGGACAACAGTCAGGGCGAGGAGTACCTGACGGACGTGCTGTCGATCCTGCGCGAGGCGGGGCACCGGGTGGGTGCGTCGGTGGCGGCGGACCACCGGGAGATCCTGGGGATCAACAACCGGGTGCAGCTGGCCGAGGCCCGCGCCCTGCTGAACGCGCGCCTGCTGGAGCGGGCGATGCTCGCGGGTGTGACGGTCGTGGACCCGGCGTCGACGTTCGTGGACGTGACAGTGACCTTCGAGGCGGACGCGACGGTCCTGCCGAACACCCTGCTCCTCGGCGCGACGCACATCGCGGAGGACGCGGTGGTGGGTCCGAACACGCGCCTGAAGGACACGACGGTGGCGCGCGGCGCCCGCGTGGACAACACGGTGGCGGACACGGCGGTCGTGGGCGAGGGCGCGTCGGTGGGCCCGTACGCGTATCTGCGTCCGGGGACGAATCTGGGCGCGAAGTCCAAGGCGGGTACGTACGTCGAGATGAAGGCGGCCGTCATCGGTGAGGGGACGAAGGTCCCCCATCTGTCGTACGTGGGCGACGCGACCATCGGCGAGTACACCAACATCGGTGCGGCGAGTGTCTTCGTGAACTACGACGGCGAGACGAAGCACCACACGACGGTGGGCTCGCACTGCAAGACGGGTTCGGACAACATGTTTGTGGCTCCTGTCACCATCGGGGACGGTGCCTACACCGCTGCCGGGTCCGTCATCACCAAGGACGTGCCGCCCGGCGCCCTGGCCGTCGCCCGTGGCCAGCAGCGGAATATCGAGGGTTGGGTGGCTCGAAAGCGTCCTGGCAGCGCCGCCGCGCAGGCCGCGGTGAATGCCACTGAGAAGTCCGCAGGCGAAAGCTGACCGGAAACGAGTACGTCGAACTCGGCGTACCGTGATACGTGCACACAAATTCGGCTGGCTCGCACGCGCGCACGGGAGCGCGGGGATCCGCGGCCAGAGAAACCGTCGAGGAGACAGTGCTGTGACCGGGATCAAGACGACCGGCGAGAAGAAGCTGATGCTCTTCTCCGGCCGCGCCCACCCCGAGCTGGCCGAGGAGGTCGCACACCAGCTGGGTGTCGGCATCGTTCCGACCAAGGCGTTCGACTTCGCCAACGGTGAGATCTACGTCCGCTTCCAGGAGTCGGCGCGTGGCGCGGACTGCTTCCTGATCCAGAGCCACACGGCTCCGATCAACAAGTGGATCATGGAGCAGCTGATCATGATCGATGCTCTGAAGCGGGCCTCGGCCCGGAGCATCACCGTGATCGTGCCGTCGTACGGCTACGCCCGTCAGGACAAGAAGCACCGTGGCCGTGAGCCGATCTCGGCCCGTCTGGTGGCCGATCTGCTGAAGACGGCGGGTGCGGACCGGATCCTGACCGTGGACCTGCACACGGACCAGATCCAGGGCTTCTTCGACGGTCCGGTGGACCACCTGTCCGCCCTGCCGGTCCTCGCGGACTACGTGGGTGCGAAGGTCGACCGCGAGAAGCTGACGATCGTGTCCCCGGACGCCGGCCGCGTGCGTGTCGCCGACCGCTGGTGCGACCGTCTGGACGCGCCGCTGGCGATCGTCCACAAGCGCCGTGACAAGGACGTCGCGAACCAGGTGACCGTCCACGAGGTCGTCGGTGACGTGAAGGGCCGTGTGTGTGTCCTGGTGGACGACATGGTCGACACCGCGGGCACGATCTGCGCCGCCGCGGACGCGCTGTTCGCGCACGGTGCGGAGGACGTCATCGTGACGGCGACGCACGGCATTCTGTCCGGTCCGGCCGCGGACCGGCTGAAGAACTCCAAGGTGAGCGAGTTCGTGTTCACGGACACGCTGCCGGACCCGAGCTCGCTGGAGCTGGACAAGATCACGGTCCTGTCCATCGCGCCGACGATCGCCCGCGCGGTGCGCGAGGTGTTCGAGGACGGTTCGGTGACGAGCCTGTTCGAGGAGCACTGAGCCTCTCAGAGCGATGATGAAGGGCCGTTTCCCCCTGGGGAGGCGGCCCTTCGCCGTTGATCCAGGGGGGCCACGGTGATCCATTTGGGCCCCGGAGTCGTCGCCGTTAGACTGTCGTGGTTGCTCGGCGAGGGAGGCCGGACGCGCGTACGGCGTACGCACGGTTCCGGCGGTCCGTTATCGACGCGCTCTTCGTAGCAGGCCCACGCCAGTCGGGCCGGGTGACAGTCGCATCCGTCACCGCACCACACGAGGAGTGCACATGTCCGAGGTGAAGCTCACCGCGTCCGTCCGCACCACGTTCGGCAAGGGCGCCGCCCGCCAGCTGCGTCGCGCCGCCCAGGTTCCCGCCGTTCTGTACGGCCACGGCTCGGACCCGATCCACCTGGCGCTGCCGACCCACGAGACCGGCATGGCGCTCCGTACGCCGAACGTCCTGCTGTCCCTGGACATCGAGGGCAAGGGCTCCGAGCTGGCCATCCCGAAGGCCGTGCAGCGTGACCCGCTGAAGGGCTTCCTGGAGCACGTCGACCTGCTTCTCGTGAAGCGCGGCGAGAAGGTCACCGTCGAGGTTCCGGTCGTCGCCGAGGGCGAGCTGGCCGCCGGTGGCAACCTGCTCGAGCACGTTCTGAACACCCTCTCGGTCGAGGCCGAGGCCACCCACCTGCCGGTGTCCTTCACCGTCTCCGTGGAGGGCCTGGAGGCCGGTGCCTCCGTCCTGGCGCAGGACGTCGTCCTGCCGTCCGGCGTGACCCTGGTGACCGAGGGCGACGCCGTCGTCCTGCAGGTCCTGGCCGCGCAGGCCGAGGAGCCGGCCGCCGAGGGTGCCGAGGGCGAGGCCGCCGAGGGCGCCGAGGCCTGAGCCGTAGGCTCTGCCTGACGTGACGGGGTGACGGGCCACGGCCCGTCACCCCGTTTCTCTGTGCCGGTACGGATCTGGCCGGTACGGATCTGGCCGGCATGGATCTGTACGAATACGAGGAGACGAGACGCAGATGACGGACGACGCGAACGCCCCCTGGCTGATCGTCGGCCTCGGCAATCCGGGCCCTGAGTACGCGGGCAACCGGCACAACGTGGGCTTCATGGTGGCGGACCTGCTGGCCGACCGGATCGGCGGCAAGTTCAAGCGCGCGGGCAAGGCGCAGGCGCAGGTCGTGGAGGGGCGGATCGGCCCGCCCGGGCCGGCGGGCCGCCGGGTGGTGCTGGCGAAGCCGATGTCGTACATGAACCTGTCGGGCGGCCCGGTGACGTCGCTGCGCGACTTCTACAAGGTGCCGACGGCGCACATCGTGGCGATCCACGACGAGCTCGACATCGACTACGGGGTGCTGCGGCTGAAGATCGGCGGCGGCGACAACGGCCACAACGGGCTGAAGTCGATGACGAAGTCGATGGGCGCGGACTATCACCGGCTGCGGTTCGGCATCGGCCGGCCGCCGGGCCGGATGCAGGTCGCGGACTTCGTCCTGAAGGACTTCTCGTCGACCGAGCGCAAGGAGCTGGACTACTTCGTGGACCGGGCGGCGGACGCGGTGGAGTGCCTGGTGACGGAGGGGTTGGAGCGGGCGCAGTCGGCGTACAACGCGTAGGCGCCGGACCGGGGCGGAACCTTCGCGGGTGACGGCGCATCTTCCTGCCCGCGAGGGGCGGGGAGAGCCCCACCGGGGGAAAGGCGGGTCGGCCCGATGGCGCGGAGGACGGTCGCGGTCGTGGTCCTTGGCATGGCGCTGCTGACGGGAGCGGTCGCCTGTGGCGGCGGCCGGGACGGCGCGGCGCACTGCGGGACGGCGGACCTGCGCTGGAAGGCGACGCGTACGTCCGGTGACGGTCAGGAGGAGCCGGCCGCCGTGCTCAGCGCGACGAACAAGGGCGGCGCCCCGTGCGCCCTGGACGGCTATCCGGAGCTCGACGCCCACGTCGGTAAGGCGCAGGGCACGACGGCGAAGCCGCAGCCGGGGAGGGAGACGCCGGACCGTGTGGTCCTGGAGCCGGGCGAGACGGCCGATTTCGCGCTGTTCTACGATCCGAAGCCCGACTCGGACTACTGCTTCATGGACGGTGTCCTCGACCCGTCGTTGTACGTGTATCCGCCTCACCCGGCTCCGGACGACCACGGCACCCCGGCGGAGCTGACCGACGCGAAGGGCCGGCATGTGCCCGCCCAGATCTGCGGGGACGACGTCCGGATCGGCCCGGCCCGGCTGCGGTAGGCGCCTGGCGCGTTCGGGGTACGACTGTACGATCGCGGGTCATGACGCATGCCCGTAACGCCGCCATGGCCCTCGTCGCCCTGCTTCTCGTCGTCGCCGGGGCGTGGACGTCCTGGCAGACGGCTCAGCACGTGCTGCTTTCGAAGGGCCGCGAGCATGGGGTGTTGACGGTGACGGGCTGCAACGAGGAGACGTGCAGCGGGCGTTATGTGCCGGATGACCGGGCCTCGTCGCGCCACACGGTGACGATCGCGCATTCGGTGGCGGCGGAGAAGGGCGAGACGCTGCCGGTGGTCGTCAAGCCGGGTACGGACGAGGCGGTCCGTACCGGCTGGGGCGGCGGTCTGCACGCGTGGCTGCCGCTGGGCGGTGCGCTGTTGCTGGCGGCGCCGTTGGTGGGCGGCGGGCTGCGGTTGGTGCGGACGGCGTGGTCGGTGGCGGGGGTGGGGGCGGTGTTGTTGCTGGGGGCGTTCTTCGCGCTCTAGTCGTTTTCGGACACTGTGGCCGGTTCCCGCCGAATCGTTATCGTCCCTTGGGTTAAACGTGACTTTGAGCGATGGATAGGCTGCCCCCGCCACCTCCCACTCGGCATCCCTCATCCGACAAGTTGGACGACAATGCGACGTTCTCTCATCTCCGCCGGCGCGCTCTTCGCGGCCGTTGCGGGTTCGCTCGTCACCGCGCCGGCGGCTTCGGCCACCGACGGCCCCATCACCCTTCCCCTGCACCAGGCGAAGGACCTTCCGCTGACCGCCACCGGTTGGACCGGTGACACGAAGAAGGTCTGCGGCGACATCCCGGCCGGCCAGGACGGCTGGCACTTCGTTCTGCCCGGCAGCGGCAAGGACGACAGCGCCGTGTTCACCAAGCTGACGGTGACCTTCGAGCCGGGCGGCACCCAGGTCATCACGAACTTCGGTCCGCCGTCGGACAAGCACGCCTACGTGGGATCCGAGCCCGGCGCCAAGCTGGTCTCCGCCGAGGCCGAGGTCTCCGCCGAGGTCAAGCAGGGCTGGTTCAACCTGTCCCACACCTGCCCGGCATCGGTGAAGCCCACCCCGTCGGGCACCCCGTCCGGCACCCCCTCGGGCACGCCGTCCACGTCGGAGTCCCCGAGCTCCTCGACCTCCCCGTCGACCTCGACGTCCCCGAGCTCCACCGTCTCCCCGTCCGCCTCGGAGAGCGGCGCCGCCGGTGGTCAGCCGACCCCCGGCGCGTCCAACTCCGCGGGCGCCGAGGGTGACCTCGCCGAGACCGGTTCCAGCGCCCCCGTCGGCATCATCGCCGGTGTCGCCGTGGCCCTCGCGGCCGCCGGTGCCTTCCTGGTGACCCGCCGCCGCAAGGCCCAGCAGCACTGACGTCACGCCTCGGCGCCGTCATGACAGTGCCCCCGTGGAAGGACTCCACGGGGGCACTGTCGTACGTATCGGGCCTGGATCAGCCGGTGTTGCGGAGGCCCGCCGCCACGCCGTTCACCGTGAGGAGCAGCGCCCGCGAAAGGAGCGGGTCGGGGTCCTCGCCGCGTTCGGCGGCGGTGCGCTGGCGGGCGAGGAGGGCCACCTGGAGGTAGGAGATCGGGTCCAGGTAGGCGTCGCGGATGGCGAAGGTCTGCTGGAGGACCGGGTTGGAGTCGAGCAGGCGCTCGCCGCCCGTGACCTTGAGGACCTCGGCGACGGTGAGCGCGTGCTCGGCCTCGATGGTCTCGAAGATGTGCTTGAGCTCGTCCGGGACGAGGGTGTCGACGTAGTGGCGGGCGATCCGCAGGTCCGTCTTGGCCAGCGTCATCTCGACGTTGGAGAGGAAGTTGCGGAAGAAGTGCCAGCGTTCGTGCATCTCGCCGAGGACCGCATCGAGGCCGGCCTCGCGCAGCGCCTTCAGGCCGGATCCGACGCCGAACCAGCCGGGGACGATCTGGCGGGACTGGGTCCAGCCGAACACCCACGGGATGGCGCGGAGTCCGTCGAGGGAGACGCCGGAGCCGGGGCGGCGCGAGGGGCGCGAGCCGAGGTGCAGGTCGGCGAGCTGGTCGACGGGGGTGGAGGCGAGGAAGTACGCCGGCAGGCCGGGGTCTTCGACGAGCTTGCGGTACGCGGTGTGGGCAGCCTCCGAGACGGTGTCCATGGCCGCGTCCCAGCGGGCGAGGGCGTCGTCGGACTGGCGCGGCGCGGTGTGCAGGGCGGAGGCCTGGAGGGTGGCGGCGACCGTCAGTTCCAGGTTCTCCCGCGCCAGGGACGGGATCAGGTACTTGTCGGAGATGACCTCGCCCTGCTCGGTCACCTTGATCTCGCCCTCCAGGGTGCCCCAGGGCTGGGCGAGGATCGCGTCGTGCGAGGGGCCGCCGCCGCGGCCGACGGTGCCGCCGCGGCCGTGGAAGAGCCGGAGCCGTACGCCGTAGCGGTGGGCGACGTCGCGGAGCCGGCGCTGGGCGCGGTGGATCTCCCACTGGCTGGTGGTGATGCCGCCGAACTTGGAGGAGTCGGAGTAGCCGAGCATGACCTCCTGGACGTCGCCGCGGAGCGAGACGAGGCGCCGGTAGGAGGGGTCGGCGAGCATGTCGTTGAGGATGACGTCGGCGGCGCGGAGCTCGTCGGTGGTCTCCAGGAGCGGCACGATGCCGATCTTGGCCCAGCCGGCGTGCAGGTCGACGAGGCCGGCCTCGCGGGCGAGGACGGCGGCGGCGAAGACGTCGTCGGCGCCCTGGCACATGGAGATGATGTACGACTCGATGACCTCGGGTCCGAAGACCTCCAAGGCCCGCTTCACGGTCTGGAAGACGCCGAGGGTCTTCTCGCCGGCGGCGTCGAGCGGGGCCGGGGTGGGGGCCAGCGGGCGGCGGGAGCGGAGCTCCTTGGCGAGCAGCTTCTGCCGGTAGTCGCGGGGCATGTCGGCGTAGCGCCAGGACTCCTCGCCGAGCCGGTCGAAGAGCTGGCCGAGGGCGTGGTGGTGGGCGTCGGCGTGCTCGCGGACGTCCATGGTGGCGAGCTGCAGGCCGAAGGCGGCGAGGGTGCGGATGGTGCGGTCCATCCGCCCGTCGGCGAAGAGGCCGCCGCGGTGGGCGCGCAGCGAGGTCTGGATCAGGGTGAGGTCGCGGAGGAGTTCGGCGGTGCCGAGGTAGTCGCGGCCGTCGTGGTGCGGGGTGCCGTTGGCGAGGCGCTCGCGAGTGTTGAGGAGCTTCTGGCGGACGCAGGTGACCTTGAGCCGGTAGGGCTCCTCGGCGTTGAGGCGCTTGTAGCGGGGGCTGATCTCGGGCAGCAGCTCCAGGTCGGCCCGGAGGGACTCCAGGAGCTCCTCGGTCGCGCCGGCGTAGCGGATGGAGTTGGAGAGGAGTCCGCGCAGGTGGTCGACGAGTTCGAGGGCGTCGGTGATGCCGTGCTCGTGCTGGAGGATGAGCACGTCCCAGGTGACCTGGGGGGTGACGTTGGGGTTGCCGTCGCGGTCGCCGCCGATCCAGGTGCCGAAGGTCAGCGGGCGGGTGCCGGCGGGCAGCTCGAAGCCGACGCGTTCCAGCTCGGCGGCGAGGTCTTCGAGGACGTCGCCGACGGCGTCGGCGTGCAGCTCGTCGAGGTAGTAGATGGCGTTGCGGGCCTCGTCGGCGGGCTCGGGGCGGACGACGCGGAGTTCGTCGGTCTGCCAGACGAGGTCGATGTTCTCGGCGAGGCGGAGGTCGACGCGGCGGCGGTCGGCCTCGATGACCGGGGTCTCCAGGAGGGCCCCGATGCGGCGCAGCTTGTTGAGGACGGAGCGGCGGGCGGCCTCGGTCGGGTGGGCGGTGAACACCGGCCGTACGTTGAGGTTCTTGATCGTCTCGCGTACGTGGGCGGGGTCGCCGTCCTTGAGCATGTCGGCGGTGCGGGCGAGGAGGCCGCCCTCGGCGGCGCGCTTCTCGCGCATCTCGCGGCCGCGGTGGACCTGCTCGGTGACGTTGGCGAGGTGGAAGTAGGTGGAGAACGCGCGCACGAGGCGGGCGGCGGTCTCCAGCTCGACGCCGCGCAGCAGCTCGGCGGCTGCCTCGCCGTCCTCGCGGGTGAGGCGGCGGACCTTCTCGACGAGTTCCAGGAGCTCCGGGCCTTCCTGGCGGACGAGGGTCTCGCCCAGGAGATCGCCCAGTCGGCGGATGTCGGCACGCAGCTCGGCGCTGGCGGTGGAGGTCTGGTCGGCACTGCTCACAGGTGCGGCTCCTTGCAGTGTTTGAGCACGTCTGGAGGGGTACTGGAGGCTTGCGG
Organism: Streptomyces sp. SKN60; assembly: GCF_026236535.1. Taxonomy (GTDB): domain Bacteria; phylum Actinomycetota; class Actinomycetes; order Streptomycetales; family Streptomycetaceae; genus Streptomyces. The sequence continues at coordinate 15,461 of NZ_JAHTMW010000013.1, forward strand.
ACCGCGCTGTCCGACGCACCCAGGATAGGTGTCCGTCGCCGCGGCACGGGCCACGCCCCGCCTTTGGCGCTCTTGCCGCGCGCCGCGGCGCTGCCATACTTACGTCGCCGTAGGTTACGGAACCGTAGCCAGGGCTCCGTTTTCGTACCCGCCCGTGCGTTCCGCCCGGTTTCCTCGCCCTCACCCTCACCCCCCAGGGGACAGTCATGACCACAAGCCCCGAGTTGACCTCGGAGTCCCGGGAAGTCACCGCTCAGGACCTGCCTTCCGCCACGCTCGGCGGGGACAACAAGCGTTCGATCGAGCAGATCACGCTGCTGCTGTTCATCACGGTGCCCTTCCTGGCGCTGGTCGCGGCGGTGCCGCTGGCCTGGGGGTGGGGGGTGAGCTGGCTGGATCTGGGGCTGATGACGGCGATGTACTTCATCGGCTGCCACGGGATCACGATCGGTTTCCACCGCTATTTCACGCATGGTTCGTTCAAGGCGAAGCGGCCGCTGCGGATCGCGCTGGCGATCATGGGGTCGCTGGCGGTCGAGGGGCCGCTCGTGCGGTGGGTGGCGGATCACCGCAAGCACCACAAGTTCTCGGACGCGGAGGGCGACCCGCATTCGCCGTGGCGGTTCGGGGAGACGGTGCCGGCCCTGATGAAGGGGCTGTGGTGGGCGCACATCGGGTGGATGTTCGACGAGGAGCAGACCCCGCAGCACAAGTACGCACCGGATCTGATCAAGGACCCGGCGATCCGGACGATCTCGCGCCAGTTCGTGCTGTGGACGGTGGTGTCGCTGGCGATCCCGCCGCTGGTGGGCGGTCTGGTGACGATGTCGTGGTGGGGCGCGTTCACGGCGTTCTTCTGGGGCTCGCTGGTGCGGGTGGCGCTGCTGCACCACGTCACGTGGTCGATCAACTCGATCTGTCACGCGGTCGGCAAGCGTCCGTTCAAGTCGCGTGACCGCTCGGGCAACGTGTGGTGGCTGGCGGTGCTGTCGTGCGGCGAGTCCTGGCACAACCTGCACCACGCGGACCCGACGTCGGCGCGGCACGGGGTGCTGCGGGGGCAGGTGGACTCCAGCGCGCGGCTGATCCGCTGGTTCGAGCTGGCGGGCTGGGCGTCCGACGTGCGGTGGCCGGCGCAGGCGCGGATCGACGCCCGGCGCCAGGACGCGTCCGCCGACGCGGCATGATGGAAGACGTGGCGATCGACGGCAGCACAGGCAGTGCGAGCAGCACGAGCGAGCAGAAGCCCCGGCGTGGCCGCCGGGTGAGGATGACGGGCGCCGAGCGCCGGGAGCAGCTCCTCGACATCGGTCGCACGCTGTTCGCGGAGAAGGGCTTCGAGGGCACGTCGGTGGAGGAGATCGCGGCGAAGGCCGGGGTGTCCAAGCCGGTGGTGTACGAGCACTTCGGCGGCAAGGAGGGCCTGTACGCGGTTGTGGTGGACCGGGAGATGCGGCAGCTGCTCGACATGGTGACGGGCGCGCTGACCGCGGGCCATCCGCGTGAGCTCCTGGAGCAGGCGGCCTTCGCGCTGCTCGACTACATCGAGCGCTATACGGACGGTTTCCGGATCCTGGTCCGCGACTCCCCGGTCGCCCAGTCGACGGGCACCTTCGCGTCCCTCATCAGCGACATCGCCACCCAGGTGGAGGACATCCTGGGCCTGGAGTTCAAGGCCCGCGGCTTCGACCCCAAGCTGGCCCCGCTCTACGCCCAGGCCCTGGTCGGCAGCGTGGCGCTGACCGGCCAGTGGTGGCTGGACGTCCGCAAGCCGAAGAAGGCCGAGGTCGCCGCCCATCTGGTCAATCTGGCCTGGCACGGTCTGGACGGCCTGGAGCAGAAGCCCCGGCTGATAGGGCACCGCAAGAGCTGAGGATCTTCGAAGGGGTGGGGGCGGGGCGCCGGCTGCGGCGCCCCGCCCCCGTCTCATTCCAAGGGCTCCAGGAACTCCAGCCGGTTGCCGACCGGGTCGCGGGCCGCGTAGTCGGCGATTCCGGTCACCCGCAGCCCGGGGTGGCCCTTCTTCGCCGCCCGACAGTGGCTTTCTCCGCCTCCGCCGGGGGCCGCCTCGACTCCGAGATGCAGCTGGACCGGCCCCGGGGCGAGCTGGACGTGGTCGACGGCGGATAAGGACATCAGGCGGCCTTCCTCGCGAGGGCGAAAATCCGGCGGAACGGGAACGCGGTGCCGTGCGGGCCCGGCGGGTAGGCCTCGCGGAGGCGGTCGCGGTACTGGGTGAGGAAGGCCTCGGTGGCCTCCGGGTCCTCGCGCAGGGCGGTGAGGACGGGGCGCAGGGCGGTGCCCTTGACCCAGTCGAGGACCGGGTCCTCGCCCTGGAGCAGTTGGATGTACGTGGTCTCCCAGACGTCCGTCTCGCAGCCGAGGTCGGCGAGCCGCTGCAGATAGTCGACGGGCTCCAGGATGTGCACGAAGCGCCGCCCCTGGTCCCCGACCCGGTCCCGCCACTCGGGGCTCTCGCACAGCTCGCCGAGCAGGGCGTGGCTGGGCGAGGTGAAGTTGCCGGGGACCTGGAAGGCGAAGGTGCCGCCGGGCCGCAGTCCGTCGATCCAGACGGCGAAGGACTCGGGGTGGTTGGGCACCCACTGCAGGGCGGCGTTGGAGACGATCAGGTCGTAGGGCTCGTCGGGTGTCCAGTGCGCCGCGTCGGCCTGCCGGAAGTCGAGCCAGCCGCCCCCGGCGGTGGTGCCGGCCCAGTCCTTCTCGGCCCGTTCCAGCATCTCGGGCGAGAGGTCGAAGCCGGTGATGTGCGCGTCGGGCCAGCGGTCGGCGAGGAGGATCGTGACGTTGCCCGGTCCGCAGCCGAGGTCGGCGATGCGGGCGGGGCGCGGGTGGTTCGGCAGCTGCGGTATTCGTGCGAGCAGATCGAGGAACGGGCGGGTGCGATGACCCGCGTGGCGCAGGTACTGCTGTGGGTCCCACGTCGGTGCGGCGGAGTCCACGGAATGCATGTTCGAAGCCCCCTTGCTGGAACGAGTTGCCGAAACGGAACGGAGTTCCGGCCCGGTCCCTTCCCCATAGTCAAGAAGACTATATCTCGACATCAAGATTCTCACCTCCAAGAGACTCGATATCAAGAGACTTTACGTCAACAGACCCTCTACACTGATCGACATGGAGGACGAGGTCGACCGATTGGTCGCTGCATGGCGTCGCGAGCGCCCGGACCTCGACGTGGAACCGCTCGAGGTGCTCAGCCGTGTCTCACGCCTGGCCCGCCACCTCGACCGCGCTCGTCGACTCGCCTTCTCCGAGCACCAGCTGGAGCCCTGGGAGTTCGACGTCCTGACGTCGCTGCGCCGGGCCGGCGCGCCCTACCAGCTCTCCCCCGGCCAGCTGCTCACCCAGACCCTGGTCACCTCGGGCACCATGACCAACCGCATCGACCGGCTCGCCAAGAAGGGCCTGGTGGAGCGGCTGCCCGACCCCAGCGACCGGCGCGGCGTCCTGGTCCGCCTCACCCCCGAGGGCCGCGACCGCGCCGACCAGGCGCTGGCCGGACTGCTCGCCCAGGAGCGCGCCATCCTGGCCCGCCTCCCCCGTAACCAGCGCGGCGAACTGGCCGATCTGCTACGCCAGTTGACCGCCCCGTTCGACAACCTCCCCGGCTAGCGCCGGCCCCGGGACCACCGGCGCCGGCTCCTCCGCCGGGTCCACCCCGGCCCGCCGGGCCAGCGCCACCGCCGCGAGCGTCGAGTGCACGCCGAGCTTGCCCAGGACGTTCTGCATGTGGGTCCGCACGGTGTGCGGCGACAGGAAGAGCCGCTCGGCGACGGCCTTCCGCCCGAGCCCGGCCACCATGCACCGCAGCACTTCCCGCTCCCTCGGCGTCAGCGACTCCACGAGCCGCTCGCTCTCCGTACGGTGCCGGCGGGCCTCCGTCAGCTCCCGCAGCACCCCGGTGAGGAGCGCCGGCGGCAGATGCGTCTCGTCCCTCAGCACGCCGCGCACCACCGCGAGCAACCGCTGCAGCGAGGAGTCCTTGGCCACCCAGCCCCAGGCCCCGGCCTGCAGGGCGAGCGCCGCCCGGCGGGCGTCGTCCCGCTCCGCGAGCACCACGCTGCGCAGCCCCGGCCGGCCCTCCCGGATCTGCCCGACCAGCTCGACCCCGTCGCCGGAGCCCAGCTCGGCGTCCACCAGCATCACGTCGAACCGCCGCCCCTCCGCGGCCGCCCGGTCCAGACACCGCAGGGCGGCCGGCCCGCTTCCCGCGGCGGCGACCTCGACGTCGGGCTCCGCCGCGAGGGCGGCGGCCAGCGATTCTGCGAAGACACGGTGGTCGTCCACCACCAGAACCCGGATACGGGCCACGGAAACCCCTCATGTGGTCGAGGAACGGCCCCGGCACGGGTAGGACGCCGGGCGCGGGCCGTCACTCGCACGGCCGCCGCCGTGCCAGACAGATACCCCCGCCCCGGGCGCCGTACCCGGCGGGTCTCGATACCCCTGATCAGCACCGGCCCCCACCGGCGCTGCGACCAGACTAGGGGCGCCCCCGACGCCCCGCGGCGAAATCGCCGAAGTCCCCCCGCACGCGCGTCACCGAAGCCGACGCGCGCCGTCCCCCGGAACGACCGGAAACACCCGCGGCTCGACGAACCCGGCAGCACCGAACGCCTTCCCGACCGCACCCGCGACCTCGTCGGCGGCGCCGTCCTCCACCAGCACCACCGCGGACCCCCCGAAGCCACCCCCCGTCATCCGCGCCCCGAGCGCCCCCGCCCCGACCGCCGCCGCGACCGCGAGGTCGAGCTCCGGGCAGGACACCCGCAGATCGTCGCGGAGCGAGGCGTGGCCCTCGACGAGCAGCGGGCCGACCGCGCGCGGGTCGCCCGCGTCGAGCAGGGCGATGGTGCGTGCCACGCGCGCGTTGTCGGTGACCACGTGCCGTACGTACCGGCGAACCGTTTCATCGGTCAACCGCCCGAGCGCTGCGGGCAGATGCGCGGCATCCACCTCGCGCAGCGTGCGCACGCCGAGCGCCCGCGCACCTGCCTCGCACCCGGCGCGCCGCTCCGCGTACGCGCCGTCCCCGAGGGCGTGCTTGACCCGGGTGTCCACGACGAGCAGCCGCAGCCCGTGCGCGGCGAGGTCGAAGGGCACCTGCCGGTACGACAGGTCGCGGGTGTCGAGGTGGAGCGCGTGGCCCTCGGTGGCGCAGGCGGAGGCCATCTGGTCCATCACCCCGCACGGCACGCCGACGAAGGCGTTCTCGGCGCGCTGGGCGACCACGGCGAGTTCGGGGCGGCTCAGCCCGAGCCCGTACAGGTCGTTCAGGGCGAGCGCGGTGACGACCTCCAGGGCCGCCGAGGAGGACAGCCCCGCGCCGGTCGGCACGGTGGACGCGAGGTGCACGTCCGCGCCGCCCACCGGGTGCCCGGCCGCGCGCAGCGCCCACACCACGCCGGCCGGGTAGGCGGCCCAGCCGTCGACCGTGCCCGGCTCCAGGGCGGTCACGTCCAGCCGTACCGGACCGCCCGGCACGTCACGGGAGTGCAGCCGCAGGACCCCGTCGTCGCGCCGGGACACCGCGGCCACGGTGGTGTGCGGCAGGGCCAGCGGGAGCACGAAGCCCTCGTTGAAGTCGGTGTACTCACCGATCAGGTTGACCCGTCCGGGCGCGGCCCAGACCCCCTCGGGCCCGGCCCCGTACAGCGCGCCGAACTCCGCCGCGACACCGTTCATCCGTTATCCCTGCTCCTTCTTCTGCGCGAACGCCCACGCGTCCTCGACGATGGCCGCCAGATCCGGGCGGGACGGGGTCCAGCCGAGCCGCTCGCGGGCGGCGTCGGCGGAGGCGACGAGCACGGCCGGGTCGCCGGCCCGGCGCTCGGCCATGACCTCGGGCACCGGGTGGCCGGTGACCTTGCGGACGGTCTCGACGACCTCGCGGACGGAGAAGCCGTTGCCGTTGCCGAGGTTGCAGATCAGGTGCTCGCCCGCGGTCATCGCGTCGAGCGCGGCCAGGTGGGCCTCGGCGAGGTCGGCGACGTGGATGTAGTCGCGGACACAGGTGCCGTCCGGGGTCGGGTAGTCGTCGCCGTAGACGTTGATGGCCTCGCGCTTGCCGAGGGCGACCTGGAGGACCAGCGGGATGAGGTGCGACTCGGGGTCGTGCCGCTCGCCGCACTCCTTGTAGGCGCCGGCCACGTTGAAGTAGCGCAGCGAGACGGCGGCCAGGCCGTGCGCGGCGCACTCGCCGGTGATCATGTGGTCGACGGCCAGCTTGGTCGCGCCGTACGGGTTGGTGGGCGCGGTCGGCGCGGCCTCGGTGATCGGCACGGTCTCCGGCTCGCCGTAGGTGGCGGCGGTGGAGGAGAAGACCAGCTTGCGCACGCCGGCCGCGCGCATGGCGGCGATCAGCGCCATGGTGCCGCCGACGTTGTTGTCCCAGTACTTCTCCGGCTTGGCGACGGACTCGCCGACCTGCGAGAAGGCGGCGAAGTGCAGCACGCCGTCGAAGGACGCGTCGAGCCACTTCGCGGCGTCCTGGATGCGGCCCTCGATGAACTCCGCACCGGCGGGCACGCCCGCGCGGAAGCCGGTGGACAGGTCGTCGAGGACGGTGACCTCGTGCCCCGCCTCCAACAGGTGGGCTGCGACCGTGCTGCCCACATAGCCGGCTCCGCCCGTCACCAGGTACTTACTCAACTGCTTGCCACCTCTCGGAGTCTGTCGGCCGCGGACTCCGGCGACACGTCGTTCATGAACGCGCCCATGCCGGATTCGGTGCCCGCGAGGTACTTCAGCTTGCCAGAGGCCCGCCGGACGGTGAAAAGCTCCAGGTGCAGCGCGAACTCCTCGCGGCCCGCGCCGGTGACCGGGGCCTGGTGCCAGGCGGAGATGTACGGGGTCGGGGGCGCGTCCGGGCCGAAGATCCGGTCGAAGCGGCGGAGCAGCTCCAGGTAGACGGACGGGAACTCGGCGCGGGCCGCCGCGTCGAGCCCGGTGAGGTCGGCGGTCCGCCGGTGCGGCTGAAGATGCACCTCGTACGGCCAGCGGGCGGCGTACGGCACATAGGCGGTCCAGTGCTCGCCGGCGAGCACCACCCGCTCGCCCGCCCGCTCCTCGGCGAGCACGTCCTCGAAGAGGTTGCGGCCGGTGCGGGCGCGGTGGGCGGCGGCGCTGCGGAGCATGGTGGCGGTGCGCGGGGTGGTGAAGGGGAAGGCGTACACCTGCCCGTGCGGGTGGGCGAGGGTGACGCCGATCTCGGCGCCGCGGTTCTCGAAGCAGTACACCTGCGCGACGCCGGGGCGGGCGGACAGTTCGGCGGTGCGGTCGGTCCAGGCGGCGAGCACGAGGGCGGCGCGCTCCTCGTCGAGCTCGGCGAAGGAGGCGTGGTGGTCGGAGGTGAAGCAGACCACCTCGCAGCGCCCGTTGGCGCCGGACAGCGACGGGAAGCGGTTCTCGAAGACGGCGACCTGGTAGTCCCCGGCCGGGATCTCGCTGTGCCAGGCCTCGGTGGAGGGGCAGAGCGGGCAGCTGTCGGCGGGCGGGTGGTAGATGCGGCCCTGCCGGTGGGAGGCGATGGCGACGTGCTCGCCGAGCAGCGGGTCGAGGCGGATCTCGGAGGCGGAGACGACGGGGTCGAGGGGGCGCGGGTCGACGGCGTCGCGCGCTCCGCCCTCGCGGGCGGCGTCCTCGGCGTCGTAGTAGATGAGCTCGCGCCCGTCGGCGAGACGGGTGACGGTCTTCTTCACGGCGGGCGGCTCCCTCAGCCATCCAACAAACAGAACCACCCATAAAAAAGCACAATCAAACATCGACGCGCAACACTCAACCCGATCCGCGCCCCGGATCGACACGAAGGAGGGCTGGCGGAGGGTTGAAGGAGGCTTACGGGTCAGGCGAGGGTTACGGGGTTACGGGTCAGGCCCGCGGCGCCGGCACGCGCACCGGCACCCGGTCGAGCAGCCCCGTCCGCGCCGCGAGCGCCGCCGCCTCCAGGCGCGAGCCCACGCCCAGCTTCATGAGCACCCGCTGCACATGGGTGCGCGCCGTGCTCGGGGCGATCGCCATGCCCGCCGCGATCACCCGGGTGTCCTCGCCCTCGGCCACCCGGACCAGGACCTCCGCCTCGCGCGGGGTCAGCAGCCGCAGCAGCCGCTGCCCCTCGTCGTCGGGCTGCACGGCCGGGTTCAGGAGCTCGGCGAAGGCCCCCTGGATCAGCTGCGGCGCCACCGCGGCCTCGCCCGCGCGCGCCTTCACCAGGGCGCGCTCGACGCCCTCGATCCGCTCGTCGTGGCGGACGTAACCGGACGCGCCGGCCGCGAACGCGGCGGCGATCCCGCGCGGCGACGGCACCGGGCCCAGCACCACCACCGCGATCTGCGGCCGCTCGCGCTTGATCCGCACGACCGGGTCGAAGGTGCCCGGTTCGGCGGGCGCCGCCGTGCCGATCAGGCAGACCTCGGGTGCGCGGCTCACCACCAGCTCCGCGGCCCCGGCCACGGGCGCCGCCGCGGCGAGCACCCGGTGCCCGCGCAGCTTCAGCGCCGAGGCCAGTGCCTCCGCGTGCAGTCGGTGGTCGTCGACCACCATGAGCCGTACGCCCATCGTTCGTTCCCCCATCCCCGGGCCGGCCTTCCCCTGGCCGCCCTGCCCGGCAAGCTACACACTCCCCCGCCCCGCTTTGCCCCAATCGCGCCGACCCGCGAAACGCCCGTGCCCCGAAACGCCCGTGGGGCCCCTTCTCCGGAAGGGACCCCACGGGGCTCGGGTGCGCGGTGCGCGGTGCGCGCCGCACGGGCCGGTCAGCCGCCGACGCGGTAGCCCACGGCCAGGTACTGCTTGAACGTGGAGGTCGACGAGGACGAGGACTTGCTGATGGTCGTCCCCGAGACGAAGAACCGCCCGTTCGCGTAGCGGTACTCGGCGCTGAGCGAGCTGAAGCTGGTCTCGCCCTCCCTGGACGTCTTCTCCGACGGGTTCTCCATCAGCAGCGTCGACTTCATGGTGCCGCCGTCGATGGAGACGATCTGCCCGCCCTTGTCGTACGGCGGGTACTTGTACGCGATCAGGTTGCCGCCGTCCATGCGGAGCGGCACCAGCGTGTACTTGTCGCCGGCGTCGGCCTTGTTCGGCGTCAGCTGGCCGGTGTTCAGGTCGAAGGCGACGATCTCGTTGGTCTCGTCGCCGTACTCCCCGGTGCTGCCCTCGTGCTCCTCGGTCGGCACGTAGAGCCGCCCGTTGCCGACGGCGACCCAGGTGCAGGACTCGACCTTGGTCGAGCGGCAGCGGGCGGCGTAGCGGTCCGCGTCGGCCGTGATCTTCGCCTTCAGCGTGCCGGTCTTCTCGTCGATCGAGAAGAAGTCCGAGATGCCGCTGCCGTCGCCGGCGGTGTCGCCGACCTCGGCCGCGACCACCAGCGGCTTGGTGGAGACCACGGACGCCCACTTGACGCCCTTCGGCATCTTGAACTGCGCGATGGGCGCGCCGGACGTCGGGTTGAGGTTCTGGATGGTGACGGTCGGGTCGTCGTACGAGCCGCACTTGCGGACCGCCACGAGGCCGCCCTCGCCGCCGCCGTACCCCAGGTCCTCGCAGTTGTTGGCGTCGGGCTGCGGCTTCCACCGCGGGTTGCCGTTGGCCAGGTCGAAGGCCGCGCCGCCGTCGCCGCCGCCGGCCGCGACGGTCTGGCCGTGCACGGTGACCTCGCCGAAGGTGACCTTCTTGTCGCCGGCGGTGCCGCCGGTGATCGACTTCGACCACACCAGCTTGCCGGTGTTCAGGTCGACCAGGCCGACCTCGGTGCACGGCTGGAAGTAGCGCGGCGCCGTGCGCTTGGCGGCCTCGAAGAGGATCGGCAGCTTGTGGTCGGCCGTCATGTGGACCGAGGTGCCGCAGACCTGACCGGTCAGCGGCAGGGTCCACTGGACCGTGCCCTTGTCCAGGTCGTAGCCGACCATGGAGTCGATGCCGGTCTTCACGTACGCCTTGTCCGTGATCCAGGAGCCGGCGACGTCGGTGACGTCCGGCACCTTCGGCTGCGGCAGCTGGAAGGACGCGACCGACTTCGGGTCGGCCGGCACCTTCTCCTTGCCGCCCCCGCCGATGCCGCCCGCACCGGCGTCCTTGCCGCCGTCCTGACCGGCGTTCTGCCCGGCGCTGGTCCCGCCCGAACCGCCCTTGGCGGTGTCGTCCCCGTCACCGCCGGAGTTCGCGTACCAGATGCCGCCGCCGACGATCAGCGCCACGGCGACGACCGCCGCGATGACGATCTGCATCTGCGCGGACAGCTTCTTGCCGCCGCCGGGGGCCGGCGGAGGCGTCTGCTGCGGGTACATCGGCTGCGTCGGGTAGCCGTACGGCTGCTGGGGCTGGCCCTGCTGCGGCGGCTGCGGGTAGCCGTACTGCTGCGGCGGCTGGCCGTACGGGGGCTGCGCGGGCGGCTGCTCCTGCGGGTAGCCGTACGGCGGCTGGGCGGGCGGCTGCGCCGGGGGCGGCGGGGGCGTGGGCGCCCCGAAGCCTCCGTGGGGAGGCTCCTGCGGCGCGCCGAACCCGCCCGGGGGCGGCCCCGGCGGCTGGTTCGGCGGAGGGGGCGGCTGGGTCATGGCTGAGGACACCTCGGTCGGATCGGGAAGCGGACGGCGAAACGGACGGCGGATCAGGCGGAACGGAACGAGCGGGGGTCCGCCCGGCGGCCGGCGCCGGACAGACCCCCGGGCGTCACTTGGCGTACGCCATCATCGTCTTGGTCTCCTTCTCCTCCTTGTCGTTGGAGGCGGAGACCCGGCCGGCCGAGATCACGAACGTGCCGTTGGAGTACGCGTACTTGGCGCTGTAGAAGGAGGTCTCCATCGAGGAGACCTCGGCCTGGCCCTGGAGCAGCACCTTCGGCGCGCCACCGGTCGGCGCGAGCGTCGCGACCGCGCTGCCCGTGTCGTACCGCGGCTCGACGTAGAGCAGGACGTCCGAGCCCTCCATGCGCAGCGGGCTCATCTGCTGCTCACCGGGCGCCTTGGAACGCCACTTCGCCTTGCCGGTGTTCAGGTCGAAGGCGATGACCTCGTTGGGCGTGCCGTACGCGGTCTCGGTCGCCATGTAGAAGGTGTTCGCGTCGGCGGCGACACCGGTGCAGCCCTGGAGGTTCTTGCCGAAGATGACGAAGCTGCCGCCGCACTTCGGGGCGAACTTGTCGGTGCCGCCCTGGATCTGCGAGCGCTCCTTGCCGTCCGCGGTGAGCGAGAAGATCGCCCACTTCTTCTGCTCGCGCTGGGTGGCGGAGACGACCAGCGGGTCCACCGAGTAGACCTTGTCGACCTCCCAGGTCGCCTGCAGCTTGAAGGTCCACTTGGTCTTGCCCGTGTTCGGGTCGACCTCGCTGATCTCGTGCTGCTCCTTGTTCACGTCGCCGGTGCGGCACTGGGAGGCGGCGATCAGCTTGCTGCCGCCCGCGTACGCGTAGGGCTTGCAGCCGCTGGTGGGGCCGGTGAAGAGCTGCTTGCCGTCGGCGAGGGAGAAGCCGTAGGCGGAGCTGGAGCCGGAGGCCGTCACCGTGTTGCCGCTGATGGCGAGGGTGTTGTCGGAGAAGGCGAAGAGGCCGGTCGGCTTGGGGATGGACTTCTTCCAGCCCGCCTTGCCGGTGTTGAGGTCGACCTGCTGCATCTCCAGGCACTTGGCGCGGTCGCCGGCGGAGTCCTTGTAGCCGAAGACCATGATGCCGTTGGCGGACGGCTGCGGCGGCGCGGCGCACAGCTCGTTGGGCACGTCGATGTGCCACTTGCTGGAGCCGTCGGCCAGGCTGTAGCCGTCGATGCCCTTGTACATCGCCTTGACGACGGTGTCGCCGACGATCCACGGGCCGTAGACGTCGGAGCCGTTGCGCGGCAGGTCGACGTTGTTCTTGAGCAGCCAGCTGATCTTGGCCTCGCCGTCCTTGCGGCCGGCGTTGAGGTCCTCGGGACCGCCGTTCTCGCCGTCGCCGCTGCCGTCGCCCTTGTCGACGGACTCGGTCGGCTTCGGACCGGTGGTCGCGGACTGGGTCGGCTCGGCGACCGGGTCCTTCTCGCCGTCGCCGCTCAGCGCGAACCAGGTGCCGAGGCCGATGACGAGCGCCGCGGCGACGGAGGCCGCCACGATGATGCCGGGCTTGCCCTTGAAGGGGTTCTTGCCGCCGCCACCGCCGGGCGCCGGGGGCATCGGGGCCGTCGGGTAGGCCCCGTACGGACCCGGCTGTCCCCCTGGGCCTTGCGGCCCGGGAGGTGCCCCCAGCCCGTAGGGGCCGGGCTGCTGGGCGTACGGACCGGGCTGTTGCGGGTACCCGTAGGGGCCGGGCTGGCCCGGCTGCTGCTGCGGCGCCTCCTGCGGGTACCCGTACGGGCCCTGCTGAGGTGCCTGCGGCGGCGTCTGCGGGTACCCGTACGGGCCGGGCTGCGCGGCCGGCGCGGCGGGCACGGTCGGCGGGGCCTGCGGCGGGGCGGTCGGCGGAGCCGGCGGTGCCTGCGGCGGCATCGGCGGGACCGGCGGGACGTTCGGGTCCGGCGCGCCGAAGCCTCCCGGCGGCTGGTTGCTGGGCGGCTGGGTCATCAGCGCTTCCCCCTTGATGTGAGCGGGTTTTCTTTCTACCACTCACCGGATGGCGCAAAAGTGACCGGTCCGTCCCTTGTTCCCAAGGGAGGACCGGTCCGTGATGCCAGCGTTACGCGTCCTCTACGACATCTCTACGCGTCTTCGGCGAGTTCCAGCCAGCGCATCTCCAACTCCTCGCGCTCACCTGCGAGTTCCCGGAGCTCCGCGTCCAGTTTGGCCACCTTTTCGAAGTCCGTGGCGTTTTCGGCGATTTGAGTGTGGAGCTTGCTCTCCTTCTCGGAGATCTTGTCGAGCTGTCGCTCGACCTTCTGCAGCTCCTTCTTCGCGGCGCGGGCGTCGGCGGCCGAGACGCCGGACTTCGCCGAGGCCGCGGGAGCGGCCGGCGCCGGGGCGGCGGCCTCGATCATCCGCTGCCGCCGCTCCAGGTACTCGTCGATGCCGCGCGGCAGCATCCGCAGGGTCCTGTCGCCGAGCAGCGCGAAGGTGCGGTCGGTGGTGCGCTCGATGAAGAAGCGGTCGTGGGAGATGACGACCATCGAGCCGGGCCAGCCGTCGAGCAGGTCCTCCAGCTGGGTCAGGGTCTCGATGTCGAGGTCGTTGGTGGGCTCGTCGAGGAAGAGCACGTTGGGCTCGTCCATGAGCAGCCGCAGCAGCTGGAGCCGGCGCCGCTCGCCGCCCGACAGGTCGCCGACCGGCGTCCACTGCTTCTCTTTGGAGAAGCCGAACTGCTCGCACAGCTGCCCGGCGGTCATCTCCCGGCCCTTGCCGAGGTCGACCCGGTCGCGGATCTGCTGCACGGCCTCCAGGACCCGCAGCTCGGCGGGGAGTTCGGTGACGTCCTGGGAGAGGTAGGCGAGCCGCACGGTCTTGCCGACCACGACCCGGCCGGCGGCGGGCTGGATGTCCCCCTCCGTGACGGCGGCATCGGCGAGCGCCCGCAGGAGTGAGGTCTTGCCCGCGCCGTTGACGCCGACCAGACCGATGCGGTCACCGGGGCCGAGCTGCCAGGTGAGGTGCTGGAGCAGGGTCTTCGGACCGGCGGTGACGGTCACGTCCTCCAGGTCGAAGACGGTCTTGCCGAGCCGGGCGTTGGCGAACTTCATCAGCTCGCTGCTGTCCCGGGGCTCCGGCACGTCCGCGATGAGCGCGTTGGCCGCCTCGATCCGGAAGCGCGGCTTCGACGTCCGGGCGGGGGCGCCGCGGCGCAGCCAGGCCAGCTCCTTGCGGACCAGGTTCTGCCGCTTGACCTCCTCGGTCGCGGCGATCCGCTCGCGCTCGGCGCGCGCGAAGACGTAGTCGGAGTAGCCGCCCTCGTACTCGTACACCGTGCCGCGCTGCACGTCCCACATGCGGGTGCAGACCTGGTCGAGGAACCACCGGTCGTGGGTGACGCAGACGAGCGCGGAGCGCCGCTCGCGCAGGTGCTGGGCGAGCCAGGCGATGCCCTCGACGTCGAGGTGGTTGGTGGGCTCGTCGAGGACGATCAGGTCCTGCTCCTCGATGAGCAGCTTGGCGAGCGCGATGCGCCGCCGCTCGCCACCGGACAGCGGCCCGATGACGGTGTCGAGCCCCTTCTCGAAGCCGGGCAGGTCGAGCCCGCCGAAGAGCCCGGTGAGCACGTCGCGGATCTTGGCGCTGCCGGCCCACTCGTGGTCGGCCATGACGCCGATGACCTCGTGGCGGATGGTCGCCGTCGGGTCGAGCGAGTCGTGCTGGGTGAGCACCCCGAGCCGCAGTCCGCCGCTGTGGGTGACCCGGCCGGTGTCGGCCTCCTCCAGCTTGGCGAGCATCCGGATGAGGGTGGTCTTGCCGTCGCCGTTGCGGCCGACGACGCCGATCCGGTCCCCTTCGGAGACGCCGAGGGACACCCCGTCGAGCAGTGCACGGGTGCCGTACACCTTGCTGACGGACTCGACATTGACCAGGTTGACGGCCATTTCACTCCTGTACGGGGGGTTCGGTCGACGTCCAGGGTAGACGGGTGGGGCGGGTGGGATAGCGTGCGGTGATTCGTTCGCGAGTGCGACCGCGTGCGAAGACGGGGACGGCGTGCGGGATCCCGTATGGGACGCGTACGGGACGGCGGGTGCGAGGGCGTACGGGACGGCGTACGGAACGGGGGCGGAATGACGGATTCGGTGTGGGCGCGGTTCCGGCGGCACCGGTGGCTGCCACAGGCCTCGGCGCTGCTGCTGCTCGCGGCCGTGATCACGGCGTTCGTCCTGGTCAGGGCCGGGCAGCGGGACCGGCACAACGAGGACGCGCTGCGCCGGGCGTGCGGCGGGGCGCTGCCGGCGAAGGCCGCGGCGAAGCTGCTGCCCGACGGCGTCCGGTGGGAGCTGCGGACCGGGCCGGGCCCGCGCGGCCTGGTGTCCTGCTCCCTGTCCGGGGACGACGACGACTCGGGGTTCACGGTGACGGCGGTGCCGGTCCTGGACGCGCCCCTGAAGGGCGTCCGGGTCGACGATCTCGTCTCCGACACCCCGTACGCGAAGCCCCCGGAGTGGACCGAGGACTACGCCCGGGCGGACGAGCGGATCACCGTTCCCTGCCCGAACGGGCTGCCCGGCTATCCGCGGCCCGTCACGACGTTCCGGGTGTACGGGACGACGGACGCGAAGGCCCGGGAGTGGCTCGGCGGCCTCGTGGCGGCCGTCGCCGAGGACGTGCGGAAGGACGCGCGCTGCGGCGGGGCGCCAGTGCGGGACGAAGCCGTGCAGTCGTGGCGGTCGTCCCCGCCGGAGGAGGAACCGGACGGGGAGGAGGAGTGCGGCTGGTTCCGCCCGGAGCTCCTCGGCCCCGCCTGGAAGAACGCCCACTGGGCCGCGGAGGGCGGCACCCACGCCTGGGCCCGGGCCTGCGCCACCACCGTCGGCACGAGCCGGTCCTCGGTGGCGGTGAGCTCCGCGACCTGGTGGGGCGAGGCGCTGCCGGAGGCGCGCGTCGAGTACGGGCGGGAGCTCGCCGCCGTCGGGAAGGGCGCCGAGCCCGGAGGCGAGCAGCAGGCCGGCGAACAGCAGGCCGGGGAGAAGCGGGCCCACCGGCTCGCGGTGTGGGCCGAGGCGCGGTGCGCGGGTGGCCCGGCCCTGCACCGGCTGGGCCTGGAGGGGACGGACCGCGCGCTGCTCGCCGCCCGCGCCGACGCGTTCCTCACGCGCTCGCTGGACGCGTCGGGCGACTGCGACGGCATCAAGGTTCTGGGGAAGGTGTGGGGATGAGCGGGGAGACCGGGGAGACCCGAGAGACTGGGCAGACCTTGGAAGGGTTCCGGCGGCGCCGGAGGATCCGCCTCGCGGCGGGCCTCACGGCCGGCGCCGTGCTGGTGGCGGGCGGCGTGTTCTGGCTGTCCGGCGGCTGGGACGAGTGGCGCCACGACCGGGCCCTCGACTCGGCGTGCGACGGCGCGCTCGCGGCCGGGCCGCTGCGGGAGCTGCTCGGCGGGGCCGAGGTCACCGCCGAGACCAGGCGGGACGCGGGGGCCTGGTGGCAGTGCCGGGTGAGCGGGGCCGACCGGGAGAAGGACGGCCGGATCGACCTGCGGGTGACGGTGGACGAGGCGGGCGACCGCCACGCCGATCTCGAATCGGCCGCCACCGACGCACCGCTCGGCCACGGCTGGACCGGCGGCTTCACGTTCGACCCGGACCACGACTCCGACGATCGGGGCGAGGCGCGGGCCTCGCTGCTCCTCGGCTGCGCCGCCAAGCCCGGTGCCAAGTCCGGCGCCGAGTCCGGTGCCAAGTCCGGCGCCGGAATCTCCGCCGAGGTGAGCGCCCGGATCTCGCGCGCCGACTTCGCCCTGCCGGAGACCCGGACCCGGCTCGCCGCGGTCCTGACCGGCACGGCCTCCGCCTTCGCCCGGCAGCACGACTGCGCGCCCGCCGAGGGCGAGCCGGTGCGGGAGGTCGGCGTCTCGGTGAACGCCTGGGACTACCGCCCGTTCGCCTCGGTCTCGGGCAGCTGCGCCGGCCTGCTCGACGCCCCGACCGCCGCCCGCTGGGGCGTCCGCACCGCCGTCGAGACCGCCCCGGGCCCGAAGCCCACGGAGGGCTGCACGCTCGGCGGCCTGCAGGGCGCGCCGCTGTACGCCTTCGAGGCCCGGTACGGCGCGGCCCTGAGCTGGTACGAGCGGGAGGAACTGCGGGACCTGACCGCCCCGCCGACGCACGTCGACCCGAAGGGCCACTACGTCCTCTGGGCCGAGTGCCCGGGCGCGGCGCAGCTCGCCGCCTACACGGTCACCCCCGACGACTCGGGCACCCGCGCCGCCACCACCGGCCCCGCCCTCGACCACCCCGCCCTGCGCAAGGCCCTGCAGTCCTTCGCCGCCCGCTCGGCGCAGACCCACGGCTGCACGCCGCCGGGCACCGCGCCGGTCTACCCCGACATCGACTAGGGGCAGCCCCTGGACGACCGGCTACGCCCGCCCCCGGCCCGCCCGCTCCACCAGGAACCAGCCCGCGAGCGCCATCGCGATGGCCGCCGGGGCGGTCACCCTCAGGGCGATCAGGGTGGCGGTGTGGCCCTCCAGGAGGCCGCCGAGGCCGGTCATGGAGAGGCCGAGGACGCCGAGCAGGGCCAGGGTGATGCCGAGGGCGGCGAGGGGGGCGCCGGTGTCGGTCGCGGGGGCGGTGCGGGCCGGGTTTTCGAAGCGGCGGAAGAGGGTCACCAGGAGGGCGGTGAGCACGGCCGCCGCCGCGAGGCGCAGCGGGACCTGGGCCCACCAGGCGCCGGTGGCGGGGGCGGGCAGGTCGACGCCGAGGGTGAGCAGCGCGCCGTACACGCCGAGCATCGCCGTCAGGTGCCAGAGGAAGGCGGTCATGGCGATCCCGTTGGCGGCGACGACCGCGCGCCAGACCCGGGCGCGGGCCGTGAGGCGGGCGCCGGGGCCCTTCAGGAGTTCGACCGCGCCGACCAGCCACAGGCCGTGGCAGAGCAGGGCGAGGGTGGGCGGGGCCATGTTGGAGACCTGCTCGCCCGGCATGCCGACCATGGACAGCGGATACGGGCCGAGGGCCACGAGCAGCCCCGCGCCCGCCAGACCGGCCGCCGCGAGGAGCGCCGGGCGGCGGATCATGCCGTCGGCGCGCAGGAAGCCGAGCTGGTGGACGGCCAGCCAGACGAGCGCGAAGTTCAGGAACTCGACGTACGGCACGCCGGCCGCGAACCGCAGCACGTCCACCACGACCGCGCCCGCCACCAGCGCGCCGAACGCGCCCCACCCGTACCGCCCGTGCGCCTTCAGGAGCGGCGGCGTGAAGGCGACCATGGCGAGGTAGATGCCGATGAACCACAGCGGCTGGGTGACGAGCCGCAGCGCCACCCCGGTCAGCCCGCCGTCCGCGCCGAGCAGCTGGACGGCGAGGGCCGGCACGGCCCACACCCCGATGAAGACCATCGTCGGCCGCAGCAGCCGCTGCAGCCGGGCCCGCAGGAAGGCGGCGTAGCGGGGGCGGGAGCGGTGGGCGAGGGCGTGCGAGAAGCCGCCCACGAAGAAGAACACCGGCATGACCTGCAGCGCCCAGGTCAGCACCTGGAGGCCGGGCACGACGGCGAGCAGGTTGCCGACCTGTCCGTCGGCGGTGACGGCCGCCATCAGCCAGTGGCCGAGCACGACGACCGCGAGCGAGGCGACCCGCAGCAGGTCGACGTAGCGGTCGCGGGTCGCGGGCGTGGCGGCGGCGAGTTCCCGAGCACTGATTCCCATACGGGCACGGTGCCGGGCGGGCCCGGGGCGCCGGGAGCGCTCGGATACTCAACTCGCGCGTGAGTACGAGCCGTACCCACGAGTGCCGCCCGGCCCGGATGCCCCGGCCCGGATGGCGGGAGCGCGCTCCACCGCGCGGGCGAACCCACGGCCGGGGCACCGCACCGAAGCCCTGACAGTCCGTCACATTCAGGGCGTCGTCACCTTGTCCCCGAACCCGAGGGAGCCCCATGACCCGCCCCGTCCTCGCCGCCGCCGGCGCCGCGCTCGCCGCCCTGCTCGTCTCCGCACCGATCGGAGGCGACCCGACCGTCTCGCACGCGCGCGTGCTCACCCACTTCGTCGGCGCCGGGCAGACCCCGGAGAACATCGCGCTCGAACCCGACGGCTCGGCCGACCTCACCTTCGCCTTCGCCCACCAGGTCGCCCGCGTCGACAAGAAGGGCGCCATCGACGTCCTCGCCACCCTGCCCGCCGTGGCGAACCCGAACACGCCCGTGGGCGCCGCCATCACCACCGGCATCGCCCGCGCCCACGACGGCACGCTGTACGTCGGCTACGCCACCGGCGACGCGGCCACGAACGGCATCTGGCGGATCGCCCCCGGCAGCGGCGCCGCCGAGCGGATCGTGGCGCTGCCGGTCGACGCGCTGCCCAACGGGATGGCCCTCGACGAAGAGTGCGACGAGCTGTACGTCGCCGACTCCTCGCGCGGTGTGGTGTGGCGCGTACCGGTGAACGGGGGCGAGCCCGTCGTGTGGGCCTCCGGAACGGCCCTGGAGCCGACCGCCGAGCTCCCCTTCGGCGCCAACGGTCTCAAGCTGCACGACGGCGCGGTCTGGGTGTCCAACTCCGCCCGAGGCACCCTGCTGCGCATCCCGATCGGCACCGGTCCCGACCGAGAGGCCGGGCCGGTCGAGACGCGGGCTAGCGGACTCACCCTGGACGACTTCGCCTTCACCGGGCACGGCGACACGGTCCTGGCGGCCCGGATCCTCGACGACAAGCTGGAGCTCATCCGCCCGGACGGCACCCACAAGACGGTCCTCACGGCCGCGGACGGGCTGCGCAACCCGACGTCCGTGGCCGTGCACGCCAAGAAGGTGTACGTGCCGAGCGCGGCCTACTTCCCGCCGCCGAACACGACCCCGGACCCGAACCTGCTGCTCGCCCGGATCTCCAAGAACAAGCTGTAGCCGGCCGAGAAGGATCAGGCGAGAAGGGTCGCCCCGGCCGCCGGGGAGGTCGCCACGCGGGCCGTCCGGCAGGTGCCGGAGGCGATCAGCGCGGCGGCGACCGACTCGGCGGACTCCGGGTCCTTCACCAGGAACGCGGTCGTCGGGCCCGAGCCGGAGACCAGGGCCGCGAGCGCGCCCGCGTCCGTGCCAGCCGCGAGGGTGGCCGCCAGCGAGGGCCGCAGGGACAGCGCGGCCGGCTGGAGGTCGTTGGCGAGGGCGCCCGCGAGCGCGGTGGCGTCGCCGGCGCGCAGGGCGTCGAGGAGTACGGGCGAGGCGGCCGGCTCCGGCACGGCCACGCCCTCGCTGAGCCGGTCGAACTCGCCGTACACCGCCGGGGTCGACAGACCGCCGTCGGCGACCGCGAAGACCCAGTGGAAGGCGCCGCCGGCAGCACCGCCGACCGGCAGCTCGGTCAGCCGCTCGCCGCGGCCGACGCCGAGCGCGGCGCCGCCGACCAGGCTGAACGGCACGTCGGAGCCCAGCTCGGCGCAGATGTCGAGGAGTTCGGCGCGCGGGGTGTTCAGGCCCCACAGCGCGTCGCAGGCGAGCAGCGCGCCCGCGCCGTCGGCGCTGCCGCCGGCCATGCCGCCGGCCACCGGGATGTCCTTGAGGATGTGCAGGTGCACGTCGGGCGAGATGCCGTGGCGGGCGGCGAGCAGTTCGGCGGCGCGCGCGGCCAGGTTGCTGCGGTCGAGCGGCACCTTGTCGGCGTCGGGGCCCTCGCACGTGATCGTCAGGGTCTCGGCGGGCGTCGCGGTGACCTCGTCGTACAGCGACACGGCGAGGAAGACGTTGGCCAGGTCGTGGAAGCCGTCGGGGCGGGCGCCGCCGACCGCGAGCTGGACGTTGACCTTGGCGGGCACCCGTACGGTCACGCTCGTGCTCGTGTTCACGCTCATGCCGTGGCCTCCGGCTTGTTCTCGGCGATCCGGGCGAACTCCTCGACCGTCAGCGCCTCGCCCCGCGCCTGCGGCGAGATCCCGGCCTTCACCAGGGCCTCCTCGGCCGCGGCCGGCGAACCCGCCCAGCCCGCGAGCGCGGCCCGCAGGGTCTTGCGGCGCTGCGCGAAGGCCGCGTCGACGACCGCGAAGACCTCGGCCTTGGCGGCGGTCGTGGCGATCGGCTCCGTGCGCCGGACGAGCGAGACCAGGCCGGAGTCGACGTTCGGCGCGGGCCAGAACACGTTGCGGCCGATGGCGCCGGCCCGCTTGACCTCCGCGTACCAGTTCGCCTTCACGGAGGGGACCCCGTACACCTTGTTGCCGGGGCGCGCCGCCAGCCGGTCGGCGACCTCCGCCTGCACCATCACGAGGGTCCGCTCGATGGTCGGGAAGCGGTCCAGCATGTGCAGGAGGACGGGCACGGCCACGTTGTACGGCAGGTTCGCCACGAGCGCGGTCGGCGCCGGGCCCGGCAGCTCCTGCACGTGCATGGCGTCCGAGTGGACCAGCGCGAACCGGTCCTTCTTCCCCGGCATCCGCGCGGCGATCGTCGCCGGCAGCGCCGCGGCCAGGATGTCGTCGATCTCGACCGCCGTCACCCGGTCCGCCGCCTCGAGCAGCGCCAGGGTCAACGACCCGAGCCCGGGCCCCACCTCGACGACCACGTCGTCCGGCCGCACCTCGGCCGTCCGGACGATGCGCCGCACGGTGTTGGCGTCGATGACGAAGTTCTGGCCCTTCTGCTTCGTGGGCCGCACGCCGAGTGCGGCGGCCAGCTCACGAATGTCGGCGGGGCCGAGGAGGGCGGAGTCGGGGCTGTCGGGGCCGGTGGTGGTGCTCACCGGTACAGCGTAGGGCCTACGCGGGGTGGGAACGGCCGGGGCCGGGCCCGGGCTCCCCGGGGCCTACTGGTGCAGCCGCCGCCCGCAGTGCGGCCACGGGCTCGCGCCCCGCTGCACGTACAGCTTCTTCGCGCGGAAGGTCTGTTCCGCCGCCGGGGCGTTCTGGGCGACGCCGGTGCCGCCGAGGGCGCGCCAGGTGCCGGGGTCGAACTGGTAGAGGCCGCCGTAGGTGCCGGAGGGGTCGACGGCGGTGGGGCGGCCGCCGGACTCGCAGGCGGCGAGGGCGCCCCAGTTCAGGCCGTCGGCGCCGGAGACCGAGGTGGGCAGGGGGCGGGTGCCGACCCGGACGCGCTGGGAGACCGGCTCGCGGACGGTCTCCTCGCCCATGCGGCGCGGCCGCTGCCGGACCCCGTTGACGGTCCGCAGGGCGTACGTGACGCGGCGCACGCCCGGCACGCCCTGGCGTTCGACCAGCTCGGTGCCGGCGAAGAGCTCCGGGTCGCGGGTCCGCTCGACGGCGAATGGCACCGGCTCCTCGCGGATCTCCTGGGTGCCGGTGATCCGCAGCACGGCGACGGTCTGCCCGTCGCGCGGGAAGGAGTCGAGCGGCACCGAGGTGGTGTCCTGCCCGGCGAGCGCGATCCCGGCCTCCTCGGCGGCCTCCCGGACGGTGGCCGCGTTGGTGCGCACGGTCCGCTCCCGCCCGTCCGCCAGGAAGGTGACGGCCCGCTCGGTGCGCACGTCGAGCGCGAGGCCCTGCCGGGAGATCGGCGCCGACCGGGACACCGACAGATACGCGCCCTCCGCCCGCACCCCGAGCTGCCGCAGCGCGCCGTCGACCGTGCGGGCGGTGGTCCACACCTGGCGGCGCCGGCCGTCGAGGGTGAGGGAGACCGGGCGCCCGTAGCGGACGGCGATCTCGTCGCCGCTGCCCAGGGCGGTGCCGGGGGCGGGCGCGACGATGTCGTGCGCGCCGACCACGAGGCCCTCGTCGGCGAGCAGCTCCTCGACGTCGTCGGCGAAGGTGTGCAGGGTGCGCGGGACCCCGTCGACGGAGACCTTCACGGCCTTGTCGTCGGCGACGAAGGCGCTGGTGCCGCCGGCGAGGAAGGCGACGACGAGGGCCTGCGGGACGATCCGCCGCAGCCCTTCGGCGGCGGGCGGGCTCGCCTTGCGGCGCCGGGCGGCCCGGCGAGCCCCGGATCCCCCGGAACGGTGCGAAGTGCTCACGAGGCCGGGACCCTAGCCCCGCGCGCGGTCACTCTCCAAAACCACCCGGCTGCGACACGTAACCGTTATGGATCAGTAATCGAAGGCGCGGGCCGTGTTCACGGCGATCGCCCCGGCCAGCTCCTCCTCCGTGATCCCGCGCACCGCCGCCATCGCCCGCACGGTCACCGGGATCAGATACGGGGCGTTGGGGCGGCCCCGGAAGGGTGCGGGGGTGAGGAAGGGGGCGTCGGTCTCGACGAGGACGAGCTCCAGCGGGGCGACGGCGAGGGCGTCGCGCAGCGGCTGGGCGTTCTTGAAGGTGACGTTGCCGGCGAAGGACATGTAGTAGCCCTTGGCGGCGCAGATCCCGGCCATCTCGGCGTCGCCGGAGTAGCAGTGGAAGACGGTCCGCTCGGGCGCGCCCTCCTCGTCGAGGACGCGGAGCACGTCGGCGTGGGCCTCGCGGTCGTGGATGACGAGCGTCTTGCCCCGCCGCTTGGCGATCTCGATGTGGGCGCGGAAGGACCGCTCCTGGGCGGCCATGCCCTCGGGACCCGTACGGAAGTAGTCCAGGCCCGTCTCGCCGACGCCGAGGACGTGCGGCAGGGCGGCGAGCCGGTCGATCTCGGTGAGGGCGTCGTCGAGGGCCGCGTCGCCGCCGGCCTCCCGCGCGCCCTGGCGGGACCACCCGTCGGGGTCGCCGAGGACGATCCGGGGCGCCTCGTTGGGGTGCAGGGCCACGGCCGCGTGCACGTGCTCGTGCGCGGCGGCGGTCTCGGCGGCCCACTGCGAGCCCTTGATGTCGCAGCCCACCTGGACGACCGTGGTGACGCCGACGGCGGCGGCCTTGACCAGGGCCTCCTCGACGGTGCCGGACTGCATGTCGAGGTGGGTGTGCGAGTCCGCGACCGGGACGGGCAGGGGCTCGGGCAGCGGCGGCGGGGCGTCCTTGGCACTCATGGCCCCGATCGTACGAGGGCCATGAGTGCGAGGGCGAAGGATTACCGGCGGGACCGGCGCGGATTACCGGCGGGACCGGCGCGGATTACCGGCGCGGCCTGCGGTGGAAGAGGTCGGAGAGGTGCCAGTGGTGCGGTACCGGCGGCGGCTCCTCGCCCGCGACGGGGACGGGGACGTCCTCCGTCAGCTCCTGGCCGATCGGCCCGGCGATGCCCACCGGCTTGGCCGGCTTGGCCCCCGGGCCGTGGTGCTCGGTCGCCGCGACCATGTCGAGCACCGAGGACACCCTGCCCGCACGCATGATGCGGACGACGTGGCTGTCGCAGTTCATGCAGGTCGGACGCGACAGCGGGGACGGGACCCGCTGGCCGTCGGCCTTGTAGACGACGTACTCGTGACCGTGCTCGTCGGTGTGGTGCTCGATCTCGTACGCCTGCTCCCAGCCGTATCCGCACCTCATGCAGGCGAAGGCATACGCTTCGTGAGCGACGGGCGTTCCGGTGCCGGTGATCTCACTCATTCCAGCTCCTCTCCACTGATCCAGTGGACGCCTTTTCCGGCCGGAACGCATCAGCGCCGGAAGAACCATGGACGCTCTTTGGCGTTTCCTTGCCCAAAAGGCCTTCGAGCAGCCCCGTCACCGGGTTCCGCTTTGCCTTTCAGATTAGTCCTTTACCGTTTCCAGAGCCCGGTCCCGCCGGGTCCTTTGCCACCCCGGCCGCGTTCTTTGCCGCCACGACGGCATCGAACACCTCGCGCTTGGGAAGCCCCGCCTCGGCGGCGACCGCCGCGATGGCCTCTTTGCGCCGCTCCCCCGCCTCCTCGCGCACCCGCACCCGGCGCACCAGCTCCTCGGCGTCGAGCTCGGCGGGCCCGGTCTCCGGGGCGCCCTCGACGACGACGGTGATCTCGCCGCGTACGCCCTCCTTCGCCCACTCCACCAGCTCGCCGAGCGGGCCACGCCTGACCTCCTCGTACGTCTTGGTCAGCTCCCGGCAGACGGCGGCGCGCCGGTCGGTGCCGAAGACCTCGGCCATCGCGGCGAGCGTGTCGTCGAGCCGGTGCGGGGCCTCGAAGTAGACGAGGGT
Organism: Streptomyces sp. SKN60; assembly: GCF_026236535.1. Taxonomy (GTDB): domain Bacteria; phylum Actinomycetota; class Actinomycetes; order Streptomycetales; family Streptomycetaceae; genus Streptomyces. The sequence continues at coordinate 39,998 of NZ_JAHTMW010000013.1, forward strand.
GCGGCGCTCCTGCCCGACCTCGCGCAGCCGGGACAGGCGCTCGCCGGCCTTGCGGGGCAGGAAGCCCTCGAAGCAGAAGCGGTCCACGGGCAGCCCGGACAGGGCGAGCGCGGTGAGCACGGCGGAGGGGCCGGGCACGGCGGTGACCTTGATGTCCCGCTCGACGGCGGCGGCGACCAGGCGGTAGCCGGGGTCGGAGACCGAGGGCATCCCGGCGTCGGTGACGAGCAGCACGCGCGCGCCGCCCTCCAGGGCCTCCACCAGTTCGGGCGTACGGGCCGACTCGTTGCCCTCGAAGTAGGAAACCACCCGGCCCTGGGTGTGCACACCGAGCGCGCGGGTGAGTCCGCGCAGCCTGCGGGTGTCCTCGGCGGCCACGACGTCCGCCCGCTCCAGCTCGGTGGCGAGCCGCGGCGGGGCGTCCGCGATGTCGCCGATGGGGGTCCCTGCGAGTACCAGCGTTCCAGTCACAGGAGCATCCTCCCAGCCCGGACAGGCGACGCGCACAGGCGCGTTCCCTACGATGGCGCGGTGACCAGAACCGCACCCGAGGCCCTGGAGGGTCAGCAGCCCATGGATCCCATGGACCCCACGGCTCACGTGGACCCCACGGCCCCCGTGGATCCCGCGGCTTCCATGGCCCCCGCCGCGGCGGAGTCCTCCGAGTGGCTGCGCAGGCTGCGGCGCTTCGGTTACCGGCCCGACCCGACGGCCTCCCTCTCCATCGGGCTGCGGGAGCGGCTCGTACCGCCGTACACCCGGCCCTCGCCGCGCCTGTGGTCGCTGTTCGGCATCGGCCCCAAGGCCGCCCACCAGCTGTGGCGGATCGCCGCCTGGGCCGGTCCGCTGCTCGTCGCGCTGGTGGCGGGCCTGCTGCGGTTCTGGAACCTGGGCCGGCCGAACGCGGTGATATTCGACGAGACGTACTACGCCAAGGACTCCTGGGCCCTGATCAACCAGGGGTACGAGGGGGCGTGGCCGAAGGACATCGACAAGACGATCCTGGCGAACCCGGACTCGGTGCTCGTCCCGACGGATCCCGGCTATGTGGTCCATCCGCCGGTCGGCAAATGGGTCATCGGGATCGGCGAGAAGATCTTCGGCTTCGAGCCCTTCGGCTGGCGCTTCATGGTGGCGCTGCTCGGCACCCTGTCGGTGCTGATGCTGTGCCGGATCGGCCGGCGGCTTTTCCGCTCGACGTTCCTGGGCTGTCTGGCGGGTCTGCTGCTCGCGGTGGACGGCCTGCACTTCGTGATGAGCCGCACGGCGCTGCTCGACCAGGTGCTGATGTTCTTCGTGCTCGCCGCCTTCGGCTGCCTGGTGATCGACCGGGACCGGGCGCGGGCCCGGCTGGCCGGGGCGCTGCCGGTGGACTCCGACGGGGGTGCGGGCGTGCTGCGGCCGGACGCGGAGGTCGCGGAGGGCCTGGGGCTCGGCTGGCGGCCGTGGCGGCTCGCGGCGGGCGTGATGCTGGGCCTGGCCGCAGGCACCAAGTGGAACGGGCTTTACATCATGGCCGCGTTCGGCCTGATGACGGTGTTGTGGGACATCGGCGCGCGGCGCACGGCGGGCGCGGTCCGGCCGTACGCGGCGGTGGCCCGGCGGGACCTCGTGCCGGCCTTCGTCTCGGTCGTGCCGGTGGCCGTCGCCACGTATCTGGTCTCCTGGTCGGGCTGGATCTTCACCGACAAGGGCTACTTCCGGAACTGGGCCGCCGAGCAGGACAAGCTCGGCGGCGGCGGGACGTGGGGCTGGCTGCCGGAGTGGCTGCGCAGCCTGTGGCACTACGAGACCGAGGTCTACAAGTTCCACGTGGGCCTGAGCTCGCCGCACACCTACGAGTCCAACCCGTGGAGCTGGCTGGTCCTCGGCCGCCCGGTCTCCTACTTCTACGAGTCCCCCGCCCCCGGCACCGCCGGCTGCCCGGTCGACGCCCAGGAGAAGTGCGCCCAGGAGGTCCTCGCCCTCGGCACCCCGCTCCTGTGGTGGGCGGCCTGCTTCGCGCTCCTGTACATCCTGTGGCGCTGGGCCTTCCGCCGCGACTGGCGCGCGGGCGCGATCGCCTGCGGCGTCCTGGCCGGCTGGGCGCCCTGGCTGCTCTATCAGGAACGCACCATTTTCCTTTTCTACGCGGTGGTGTTCGTCCCCTTCCTGTGCCTCGCGGTGGCGATGATGCTCGGGGCGATCGTGGGCCCGGCGGGCTCCTCGGAAAGGCGCCGCACTTTCGGTGCGGTGGCGGCGGGGGTGCTCGTTCTGCTCATCGTCTGGAATTTCATCTATTTCTGGCCGCTGTACACCGGGACGGCGATTCCGATGGAGCAGTGGCGGAACAGGATGTGGCTGGACACCTGGGTGTAGGGAGCCCCTACGGGGCTTCCTCGCCCAGCGGGGTGAGGCAGAGGGTGAAGCCGCTGCGGCCGGTCTCGGAGTACTCGGCGTAGCGGGTCAGGTCGCAGTGGTCGTAGCCGCTGTCGTGGCGCTCCGCGACCCGGAAGTCGGCCTCCGCGGAGGAGCAGTCGACGACCACGACGTTCGGGAACATCTCGCTGCCCTTGTTGTGGACGCAGGAGCCGACGTCGGCGGTGCTGGCGGCGTCTCCGAAGGCGAACGCCAGCACGCCGACGATGGCGAACGGCAGCAGGACGCCGAGCGCCTCGACGCGGCGGACGATCGGGCGGCCGGGGTCCGCCGGGGGACACACGCCGCCGGAGGGCGGGTTCAGGCGGCCGAGACGGATCCGCTGGACGAGATTGAGCGCCAGAACGACGAACGTGTAGAAGAACGAGGCGGGTCCCCACCAGCCCTGGTAGAGCGTCCGGGCCGTCATCTGCCGGTGCAGGGCGATCCCGCAGTTCCGGCAGAGCGTCTGGCGGCACTTGAAGCTCCGCATGAGGAGCACGATGCCCTGGTGGGCACGGACCGTGGTGCGCAGGGCGGGCCGGGCGCCGCAGATCTGGCAGCCGTCGACGGCGAGTTCGGGAACGGCGGGCTCGGAAGAAGCCGGCGTGGGCTCGGAAGAAGCCGGCGTCGGCTCGGTGGGACCGGCAGGCTTGGACAGCGGTGTGGACATGGTGAATTCCCCCCCGGGAAACAGAAAGAGTGGTACGCGAGAGGCTGAAGAGTACGGCCCCGCACCGACAGACGGTCGGCCGAGCGGATCGCTATCCGGTAACAACCGTCCCGGCTCTCACTCCTGACACCACAGGCGAAGATTAGGCTCCCCGCTGGGGCCATACCTGGGGGAGGGAGGCGCAGTCATGCGCAGTGGTGCCAAGGTCGCGATCGTCGGGGGAGTCTTCGTCGTCGTGGCGAGCGGGGTGGGATACGGGGGCTACAACCTCTGGAACGGGATCAGCGGAGGCTCCGACGGGCCGACGACGGCGTCCGGTTCGAACAGCAAGAAGACCGGGCCGGTCACCGCCGAGGAGGTCACGGCGACCGCGAAGGACTTCCTCGCGGCCTGGGCCGGCGGCGAGTCCGAGACGGCCGCGCAGCTGACCAACAACCCGGTCGCCGCCGGCCCCGCGCTGCTCGGCTTCCGCGAGGAGGCGAAGGTCTCCGCCGCACAGATCACCCCGGGCACGCCGACCGGGACGACGGTGCCGTTCACCGTGAAGGCCACCATCACGTACGAGGGCGGGTCCAAGCCCTGGACGTACGCCTCGCAGCTCACCGTCGTCCGGGGGCTCACGACCGGCCGGCCGCTGGTCGACTGGAAGCCGGCCGTGCTGCACCCGAAGCTGACGGCGGGCGGCTCGCTGCGCACCGGCGGCGCGAGCTCCGGCGAGATCGAGGCCGTCGACCGCAAGGGCCGGGTCCTGACGGCGGAGAAGTACCCCTCGCTCGGGCCCGTCCTGGCCCAGCTGCGCGAGCGCTACGGCTCGACGACGGGCGGCAAGCCGGGCGTCGAGGTGTACGTCGACTCCGGCGCGGAGGGCGTGCCCGACACGACGCTGCTGACGCTCCAGAAGGGCGAGCCGGGGAAGTTGGAGACGACCATCGACGCCGACGTGCAGGCGGCGGCGGAGAAGGCGGTGGCGCGGTACGGGACGGCCTCCGTGGTGGCGATCCAGCCGACGACGGGCGCGGTGCGGGCGGTGGCGAACAGCCCGGCGAACGGCTTCAACGCGGCCTTCGAGGGCGCGAAGATGCCCGGCTCGACGCTGAAAATCCTGACGGCGGCGCTGCTCCTCGACAAGGGCCTGGTGAAGGCCGACCAGGTGACGGAGTGTCCGCGGAACGTGTTGTACCAGGGCCGGACCTTCCACAACCTCGACAACTTCGCGCTGGAGGGCAAGAGCTTCGGGTACGCCTTCGCCAAGTCGTGCAACACCGCCTTCATCAAGAAGATCGACGACGTCCACGACGACTCCGCCCTGGGCAAGGAGGCACGGGAGGTCTTCGGCATCGGCCTGGAGTGGAAGACCGGCATCCGGTCCATGGACGGCAGGATTCCCGACGCGACGGGCGGCGAGGCGGCGGCCCAGTACATCGGCCAGGGCACGGTCCAGATGAACCCGCTGACCATCGCGTCGATCACGGCGACGGCGAAGGCGGGCGTCTTCAAGCAGCCGTTTCTGGTCGCGGCGGACGTGGACGACCGCGAGTTCGCCCAGGCCGAGCGAAGGCTGTCCGCGTCGGTCGCGCGGCAGCTGCGCGACATGATGCGGGCCACCGCGACCACGAGCTACGGCACGGGGACGCGTGCCATGTCCTCCGTCGGCGGCGACAAGGGCGCGAAGACCGGTTCGGCGGAGGTCGACGGCCAGGCGACCTCGGACTCCTGGTTCACCGGCTTCTCGAACGACCTCGCGGCGGCCGCCTTCGTGGAGGGCGCCGGTCACGGCGGCGACGCGGCCGGTCCGGTGGTGGCGCAGGTGCTGCGGGCCGGGTAGCGGTGCCGTAACCCGGTCGCGTGCCTCGTACACGTACCGCTAGCCTGCGAGCCCATGACGACGTCACACGCAGATGCCCATCCCCAGTTCGCCGCGGCCCTGCAGGAGCTGGGCCTCGATGTCGAGGTCCGGCGGTTCCCGGACGAGACGCGGACCGCGCAGCAGGCCGCCGAGGCCATCGGCTGCGCGGTCTCGGAGATCGTGAAGTCGCTGATCTTCGCGGCGGACGGGGTGCCGGTGCTCGTCCTGATGGACGGCGCCTCGCGGGTGGACGTGGAGCGGGTACGGCAGGAGCTGGGCGCCGGGGCGGTCACGCGGGCCGACGCGCGGATCGTCCGGGAGACGACGGGGTACGCGATCGGCGGCGTCCCGCCCTTCGGGCACCGCAGCCGGACCCGGGTGCTCGCCGACCGCGGGCTGCTCGACCACGCGGTGGTGTGGGCGGCGGCCGGCACCCCGCACAGCGTCTTCGCGCTCGACCCGAAGACGCTGATCGCACACGCGGGCGGCACGCTGGTGGACGTCCGCGAGCGCTCCGCCGAGGGCTCCGACGCGCCCTCCGCCGAGCGTTCGGCGTGACGCCGCTGGTCGTCACGGCGGTGCTGCTCGCCGCCGTGACGCACGCGAGCTGGAACGCGATCGCCGCGCGCATCCACGACCAGCTGCTCTCCTTCACGCTGATATCCGGCGGCGGGGCCCTCATCGGCATCGTCGGCGTCTGCTTCACCCCGCTGCCCGACGCCGGCGCGTGGCCGTGTCTGATCGCCTCGGCGGCGCTGCACGTGGCGTACTACGCGCTGCTCATGAAGTCCTTCGCGCTCGGCGACTTCGGCCAGATGTACCCGATCGCGCGCGGCACGGCGCCGCTGGTGGTCACCCTGCTCGCCGCGCTCTTCGTCGGCGAGATCCCGGACGCCGGGCAGCTCGCGGGCGTCGCCGTCGCCTGCGCGGGCCTCACCGGCCTGGCCCTGTGGGGCATCCGCGGCAAGGGCGCCCGGCCGCACTGGCCGGCGCTGCTCGCCGCGGGCACGACGGGCCTGTCGATCGCCGCGTACACCGTCGTCGACGGCGTCGGCGTCCGCGCCTCCGGCACCCCGCTCGGCTACATCGCCTGGCTGATGCTCCTGGAGGGCCTGGTCATCCCGGTCTACGCTGTCACCCGCCGCGGCCCCGCCGTCCTGGCCGCCGAACTCCGGCCCTTCGCCGCCCGCGGCCTGCTCGGCGCCGCGATGTCGGTCGCCGCCTACGCCCTCGTCCTCTGGGCCCAGACCAAGGCCCCGCTGGCCCCGATCGCCGCCCTCCGCGAGTCCTCCATCATCGTCGGCGCCGCCATCGGCGCCCTCCTCTTCAAGGAGCGCTTCGGAGGGCCACGGGTCGCGGCGGCGGGCCTGATGGTGGTGGGCATCGGACTGATGCTGTACGCGAGTTGAGGAGGAACACCATGGACGAGCCGGTACGCACCCGGATCTCGGCCTACGGCATCGTCGTCGACCAGGACCGGGACCGGCTGCTGCTCGCCCGGCTCGGCGCGACGTCGCCCGTCTTCGCGCCCGGGCTGTGGCATCTGCCGGGCGGCGGCCTCGATCCCGGCGAGCAGCCGGCGGAGGCGCTGGTCCGCGAGCTGCGCGAGGAGACCGGGCTGACGGTGGGCGCGGACGAGGTCCGGCTGCTCGACGCCCGTACCTACACCACCGAGCGCGCCGGCACCCGCCGGCACCTCACGGCGCTCTTCTACGCCGTCACCCTCACCGGGGCCGCCGCGGCCGCCCCGCTCGTCGCCGAGACCGACGGCTCCAGCGAGGCCGCCGCCTGGATCCCGCCGGCCGAACTGGCCCGGCTCGACACCGAGAACCGCCTGTCGCCGCCGACGGCGGACGCGCTGCGGATGCTCAGAGGGACGCCCGGACGGCGCGGACCAGGGCCTGGGCGCGCGGGTCGGCCGTGACCGTCTTGCGCATGCCGTTGGTGACGTAGCCGAAGGAGATCCCGGAGTCGGGGTCGGCGAAGCCGAGGGAGCCGCCGCGGCCCGGATGGCCGAAGGAGCCGGGACCGAGGAGCGGGGAGGCCGGGCCGTGGAGCATGTGGCCCAGGCCGAACCGGGTGCCGACGACGAGGACCCGGTCGGCGCCGACGGACTCCTCGGTACGGGCCAGGGCCAGGGTGGCCGGGGCGAAGAGGCGGGGGCCGCCGTCGACCGGGCCGAGGGTGGCGGCGTAGAAGCGGGCGAGGGCGCGGGCGGTGGCGACGCCGGCGGAGCCGGGCAGTTCGGCCGCCCGGTACACCGGGTCGTTCTCGTCGGGGCGCGGCTCGATCACCCCGAAGGCGCGCCGGGTGAGCGACCGCGGGTCCTCGTAGGCGGCGGTCACGGCCGGCTTGGGGCGCAGCCGCAGCGCCGGGCTGTCGGCGGGCTCCTTCTCCTCGACCGGGCCGATCCGGCCGACCCGGTGGGCCTCCTCCTCGGGCAGTCCGATCCACAGGTCGAGGCCGAGCGGGCGGGCGATCTCCTCGGCGGCCCAGCTGCCTATGGTGCGGCCGGTGACCCGGTGGACCAGGCCGGAGAGCAGCCAGCTGAAGGTGTGCGCGTGGTAGCCGTGGGCGGTGCCGGGCTCCCAGGCGGGGGCCTGGGCGGCGATCGCGGCCGTCGCGGTCGGCAGGTCGACGGCCTCGGCGAGGGTGAGCGGCCGGTCGAGGACCGGTACGCCCGCGCGGTGCGCGAGCAGCTGCCGTACGGTCACCCGCTCCTTGCCCGCGGCCTTGAACTCCGGCCAGTACGTGGCGACCGGCGCGTCCAGGTCCAGCTGCCCGCGCTGGTGGAGCAGGAGGGGGACGGCCGCGGCGACGCCCTTCGTCGCCGAGCGCACGACCTGGGCGGTGTCGGCCGCCCACGGCTCCTCGCCGTCGACGTCGCGCGTGCCCGCCCAGAGGTCGACCACCTTGGAGCCGTCGCGGTAGACGGCGACGGCCGCGCCGCGCTCCCCGCGCTGCTCGAAGTTGCGCAGGAACGCGTCCCTGACCGGCTCGAATCCCGCCGCCACCGTGCCCCGGACGTCCACCTGAACCCACGCTTCCTCTCGTACGTACGACCCCCATCGTGCAACGCGGCGGTCCGCCCGCCGATTCCGGGGTCGGGCGTACGGCTCGGGAGGGTTCGGAAGGCTCAGACGTCGACCGCGCTCGGCACGAAGCCGAACGGCAGCTCCAGGCGGTGCCTGGCCATCAGCTCCTCGTCGGAGAGGATCTCCGCGGTCCGCCCGTCGGCGGCGATCACGCCCTCGCTGAGGATCACCGAGCGCGGGCAGAGCTCCAGGGCGTACGGCAGGTCGTGGGTGACCATGAGGACGGTGACGTCCAGGGAGCGCAGGATGTCGGCGAGCTCGCGCCGGGAGGCCGGGTCCAGGTTGGAGGACGGCTCGTCGAGGACGAGGATCTCCGGCTCCATCGCGAGCACGGTCGCGACCGCGACCCGGCGCCGCTGCCCGAAGGACAGGTGGTGCGGGGGCCGGTCGGCGAACTCCTCCATGCCGACCCGGGCCAGCGCCTTGCGGACCACGGCCTCCAGCTCGGCGCCGCGCAGGCCGGCCGCCGCCGGGCCGAAGGCGACGTCCTCGCGGACGGTCGGCATGAACAGCTGGTCGTCGGGGTCCTGGAAGACGATGCCGACCCGGCGCCTGATCTCGGCCAGGTGCTTCTTGCCGACCGGGAGGCCGGCCACGGTCACGCCGCCCGCGCCGCCGGTGAGGATGCCGTTGAGGTGGAGGACGAGGGTGGTCTTGCCGGCGCCGTTGGGGCCGAGCAGGGCGACCCGCTCGCCGCGTCCCACGGTCAGGTTGACGCCGAAGAGGGCCTGGTGGCCGTCGGGGTACGCGTACGCGAGGCCGCGTACGTCCAGCGAGGGGTGCGAGGAGTGCGAGGGGTGCGAGGAGTCCATGGTCACAGGGTCCATCCGAGGAGGCAGATCAGGAGGGCGGCGAGCGGCAGCGCGGCGGCCTGCCGCCACTGGACGGCGCTGGCGGTGACCTCGTCGATGACGGGCATGGTGCCGGTGTAGCCGCGGCTGACCATGGCGAGGTGGACCCGTTCCCCGCGCTCGTAGGAGCGGATGAAGAGGGCCCCGGCGGACTTCGCGAGGACGCCCCAGTGCCGTACGCCGCGCGCCTCGAAGCCGCGGGAGCGGCGGGCGATGGACATCCGGCGCATCTCGTCGGTGATCACGTCGCCGTAACGGATCATGAAGGAGGCGATCTGGACGAGCAGCGGCGGCAGCTTGAGCCGCTGGAGGCCGAGGAGCAGTTCGCGCAGTTCGGTGGTGGCGGCGAGCAGCACGGAGGCGGCGACGCCGAGGGTGCCCTTCGCGAGGACGTTCCAGGCGCCCCACAGGCCGGGGACGGAGAGCGAGATCCCGAGGAACTGGGTCTGCTCGCCGGGGACCACGAAGGGCATGAGCACGGCGAACGCGACGAACGGGATCTCGATCAGCAGCCGCTTGAGGACGAAGCCGCCCGGGACCCGGGCCCGTGCGGCGACGGCGCCGAGCAGGACCGCGTAGAGGGCGAAGGCCCACATCGCCTCGCGGGGGGTGGCGACGACCACGACGACGAAGGCGAGGACGGCCACGAGCTTGGTGTGCGGGGGCAGCGCGTGCACCGGCGAGTGCCCGCCCCGGTAGAGCTTGTGCACGTGCCCCGCTCCCACCTCAGGCCTCCGCGACGACGTCGGCGGTACGGCGGCGGCGCACGACCCAGAAGGCGCCGGTGCCGACGGCGAGGGTCGCGCCTACGCCGATGACGCCGGCGAGGCCGCCGGACAGGCGCGCGTCCGAGACGTCCTTGACGCCGTAGTCGGCGAGCGGGGAGTCGGCGGCGGCGTGCGGCTCGGCCTTGCTGTCGATGCCCTTGTCGGCGGCGACCTTCTCCAGGCCGTCGGGGCTGGCGGAGGCGTAGAAGGAGACGAAGCCGGCGAGGACGAGCGCGGTGACGACCCCGGTGATCCACAGCTTCTTCGGGGAGCGGGCGGCGACCGGCCTGATCTCCGGTGTGGCGTCGACGAGCTCGCCGTCCACGCGCAGCTTGAGCGGGGCGGTCAGGCCGCGGGCGCCGTACACGAGGTCGGGGCGGACGGCGATGACCGCGCCGACGGTGAGCATGGTGATGACGGCCTCGCCGATGCCGATGAGGACGTGCACGCCGACCATCGCGGTGAGCACCTTGCCGAGCGGTACGTCGGTGGTGCCGCCGATCGCGTAGATCGCGGTGAAGGCGGTGGCCGCGGCCGGTACGGAGACCAGGGCGGCCACGAAGGAGGCGACGGTCACCGAGCGGCGGGTGCGCGGCAGGACGAGGACCAGGCCGCGGAAGAGCGCGTAGGAGACGAGGACGGTCACCACGCCCATGACGGTGATGTTCACGCCGAGCGCGGTGAGGCCGCCGTCGGCGAAGAGGACGCCCTGCATGAGCAGGACGACGGCGATGCACAGGACGCCGGTGTACGGGCCGACGAGGATCGCCGCGAGCGCGCCGCCCAGGAGGTGTCCGCTGGTGCCGGCCGCGACGGGGAAGTTGAGCATCTGCACGGCGAAGATGAAGGCCGCGACCAGGCCGGCCAGCGGGGCCGTCCGCTCTCCCCCGTAGCCTCCGGCACGGGAGGTGCCCCCAAGCTCCTTACGCGCTCCGCGCAGGCTGACGGCGACGGCGCCGGCGGCGACGACACCGGCGGCGGCCGATACGGGGGCGTTGATGAATCCGTCGGGTACATGCACGCCCGAATGATAAAGCGTTCCTGCGAACTGTTTGCAAGAGCGCGTGGGGGTCAGGAGTGGAGTGAGGAGCCTTCTCTGGCCGGGCGCGCGCCCCGGAAGAGTGGGACATTGAGGACTAACCGCGCGAACGTGTGTCGCGTACGAGTGTGAGGAGCCGCCCGATGCCCCGCGCCGTCGATGACCGAGAAGTCGAGGACCACGCCAAAGGCCGGATCATCAGCGACGCCCCGCTCTCGCGGCCGGTGCCGGTGGCCCTGCGCTTCGATCCGGGGCTCGAACCCGCCACCGTGCGCTTCGTCTTCCCCGGCAACATCGAGTGGTCCTTCCCCCGCAGCCTCCTGGAGACCGGCCTGCGCGCCCCCGCCCGGCGCGGCGACATAGGCGTGTGGCCGTGCGGCCGGGTGCAGACGGTGGTCGAGTTCCACACGGCCGACGGCGTCGCCGTCGTCCAGTTCGACACCACCGCGCTGCTCCGCTTCCTCAAGCACACGTACGCCGTCGGCACGGCCATGTCGGCGCGCTGACGGCGTACGGGCCGCGTCGGCTCCCCGTCCCCACAGGTTCCGGCGCGTTCCGGGGCGCACCGCCCGCTCAAGCGGCGGCCCCGGAGTTCAGAGGGCTGGCGAGGGTTCTGCCTCAGGCCTTGGCCAGCTCCTTCTCGGTCCCGGCCGGGGGCGCGGCTCCGCCGGCGGGGGCGGCGGCCGCCAGGCCCTCGCCCTCGACGTCGACGTTCGGCAGCACGCGGCCGAGCCACTTCGGCAGCCACCAGGCCTTGTGGCCGAGCAGCGCGAGGACGGCCGGGACGATCGCCATGCGGACCACGAAGGCGTCGAAGAGAACGGCGACGGCGAGGCCGAAGCCGATCATCTTGACCATCTGCTCACTGGAGCCGATGAAGCCCGAGAAGACCGCGATCATGATCACCGCGGCCGCGGTGACCACCCGGGCGCCGTGCCGGAAGCCGGTGACGATCGCCTCGCCGGGGCGCGCGCCGTGGACGTACGCCTCGCGCATCCGGGTGACCAGGAAGACCTCGTAGTCCATGGCGAGACCGAAGACGACGCCCACCATGAAGATCGGCATCATCGACATGATCGGGCCGGTCTGCTCGACGCCGAACACGCTGCCCAGCCAGCCCCACTGGAAGACCGCGACGACCGCGCCGAGGGCGGCGACCACGGAGAGCAGGAAGCCGAGGGCCGCCTTCAGCGGGACCAGGACCGAGCGGAAGACCACCATGAGGAGCAGGAAGGCGAGGCCAACGACCAGGGCCAGATAGGGCAGCAGGGCGTCGTTCATCTTCTGCGAGAAGTCGATGTTCATCGCGGTGGCGCCGGTGACCAGGACGTCGTCGCCGGTCGCGCCGCGGATGTCGTGCACCAGCCGCTCGGTCTCCGCGGAGGACGGGCGGTCCTTCGGGATGACCGTGATCATCGCGGCGTCGCCGGCCTTGTTCGGGGTCGGCGGCGTGACGGCCGCCCAGCCCTCGACGCCCTTGATGGAGGTGACGGTCTTGTCGGCGGCGGCCTTGTCGCCGTCCACGACCACGAGCAGCGGGCCGTTGAAGCCGGGGCCGAAGCCGTCGGACAGCGCGTCGTACGCCCGGCGCTCGCTGGTGGAGGTGGGCTTCGCGCCGTCGTCCGGCAGGCCCATCTCCAGGGAGGCGGCGGGCACGGCGATCGCGCCCAGGCCGAGGACGCCGACGACGAGCACCATCAGCGGGCGGCGGATGACGAAGCGGGCCCAGCGGGTGCCGCCGTTGGGCTTGTCGCTCGCCGTGCCCTTGCCCTTGCCCTTGCGCTGCTTCCGGCTGACGACCTTGTCGCCGGCGAAGCCGAGCAGGGCCGGGATGAGCGTGAGCGCGATGAGGACGGCGATCACGACCGTGCCGGCGGCGGCGAAGCCCATCTTCGTCAGCATCGGGATGTTGACGACGGCCAGGCCGACCAGGGCGATGACGACGGTGAGCCCGGCGAAGACGACGGCGGAGCCGGCCGTGCCGACCGCGCGCCCGGCGGCCTCCTCCTTCGTGTGGCCCTCGGCGAGCTCCGAGCGGTAGCGGGAGACGATGAAGAGGGCGTAGTCGATGCCGACGGCGAGGCCGATCATCGACGCGAGGGTGGAGGTGGTGGTGCCGAGGTCCAGGACGTTCGCGAGCGCGGTGATCGTCGAGACGCCGATGCCGACGCCGATGACCGCGGTGAGCAGCGGGAGCCCGGCCGCGACGAGCGAGCCGAAGGTGATGACGAGCACGACGCCCGCGAGGACGATGCCGATGACCTCGCTCGCACCCTGCTCCGGCATGGTCTGGAGCGCGTCGCCGCCGATCTCGACGGTCAGCCCCTGCCCCTGCGCGGCCCGGCCGGTCTCCTTGAGCGCGTCACGGGTCGCGTCGGTCAGCTCCATCGCGTTGACCTTGTACGCCACGGAGACGTAGGCGGTCGAACCGTCGCGGGAGACCGCCTGGGCCGTGTACGGGTCGGTGACCCGGGCGATCTGGTCGGAGCCGGACTGCAGCGCGGCCACGGTCTTGGCGACCTTGGCCTTGTTCGCCGGGTCCTGCATGCTCTGGCCGGCCGGGGCCTTGAAGACCACGCGGGCGGTGGCTCCGTCGGCGCTGGCCCCGGGGAAACGCTGTTCGAGCAGGTCGAAGGCGCGCTGTGCCTCGGTGCCGGGGATGGAGAAGGAGCTGGAGGTGGCGGCGGGCGCGGTGGCGGCACCGACTCCGGCGAGCGCGAGCAACGCCACCCAGAGGAGGGCGACGAGCCGGCGGCGCCGGAAGGCGGAGCGGCCGAGCTTGTAGAGGAACGTGGCCACGGGGGCGTACTCCCGGTGTTGAGTGGGACAGGGCATGGGGAGCCGGCCCGACGGCGTGAGCGGTGCGCAGTCAGGTGGTGCGGGCGGTGCGGATGAGGAAGGTGGTGGGGGCCGCGGGGTGCGGCGGTGGGTCAGGCGCCGAGTGAGGGGAGCACCACGGCGTCGATGTAGCTGCGGAGGAACGCGGAGTCCACCGGCTGGTCTTCGATCAGCGGGCGGGCGATGAACGCTCCGATCAGCATGTGGGGCACGAGCTTCAAAGCCGGGTTGTCGGCTCGGATCTCGCCTCTCCGGACGGCTCGCTGGAGGACTTCGTCGAGGCCGGTCATCTCGGGCTCGACGAGCAGCTCGCGCAGTGCCTGGAGCAGTTCGGGGTTGTCGTGGACGGCATGGGCCAGGCCCCGCATCAGCGCGGAGTCCTTCTCCATCTGGCAGTCGTCGGAGTTCGCGAGGATCGCGTCGAAGTCGCCGCGCAGGCTGCCGGTGTCGATCTCGGCGAGCGAGACCGGCTTGTTGTGGCGCAGCGCCCTGGCGACGAGCTCGGGCTTGCTCCCCCACTGGCGGTAGAGGGTGGCCTTGCTGGATCGGGTGCGGGCGGCGACGGCGTCCATGGTGAGGGCGTCGTAACCGACCTCGCGCAGCAGGTCGAGCACGGCTTCGTACAGCTCGGCCTCCCGCTCGGGGGTGAGCCTGCTGCGAACTGCCATGGCCGGCCTCCTGCTTCCGTCCGGCGAGCGAACGAAACGGTTTCGTACACGTCGACATAACGAAGATACCCCCCGGTATAGCGAAACGAAACCGTTTCGTACGTGTCGTGGAACACAGGCGTTCCGGAACCTTCCGGACCACTTCCGAACTGCTTCTGGACTGACGTACGAGTTGCCTCACCCCCTTCCCGCGGAAAGCATGAGGAGGTGAGTGACGACGTCGCGTATCTCCGCTTCCCGCACCTCCACGGCGAGCTGCTGTGCTTCGCGGCCGAGGACGACCTCTGGGTCGCCCCCCTCGTGCCCGAGGGCCACCGGCCCGGCCGCGCCTGGCGGATCACCGCCGACCGGACCCGGGTCGGGCCCCCGCGCTTCTCCCCGGACGGCCGCCACATCGCCTATACGAGCTGGCGCAGCCTCGATCCGGAGATCCACCTGGCGCCCGTGGACGGCGGCCCCTCCCGGCGGCTCAGCTACTGGGGCTCCACCGACACCCGGGTCTGCGGCTGGTCCCCGCCCGACCAGGACGGCCGGTCCGACATCCTCGCGGTCTCCTCCCACGGCCAGCCCTTCTCCTACTTCTCCTGGGCCTACACGGTCCCCACCGACGGCTCCCCCGGCGCCAAACTGCCCTGGGGCCCGGTCACCGACATCGCCGTCGCCGACTTCGACGAGGACGAAGCCGAGGCCGAGGGCTCCGCGGCACAGCGGCGCAGCCTCCTGCTCACCGGCACCCCGCCGCACGAACCCGCCTCCTGGAAGCGCTACCGCGGCGGCGCCATGGGCCGCCTGTGGCTGCACGGAAGGCGGCTGCTCCCGGACCTCGGCGGGCACCTCGACGCCCCGATGTTCGTCACCGCCCCGCCCGGCGAGAGCGGCCCGGCCGGCGCGGCCGGCGGGACGCGGATCGCCTTCCTCTCCGACCACGAGGGCATCGGCAACCTCTACTCCTGT
This sequence comes from Streptomyces sp. SKN60, assembly GCF_026236535.1. Classification (GTDB taxonomy): domain Bacteria; phylum Actinomycetota; class Actinomycetes; order Streptomycetales; family Streptomycetaceae; genus Streptomyces. Next base: position 55,126 of record NZ_JAHTMW010000013.1, read on the forward strand.
CTCCCCGACGGCACCGACCTGCGCCGCCACACCGACCACGACGAGTTCTACGCCCGCAACGCCTCCAGCGACGGGCAGCGGGTGGTCTACCAGCACGCCGGCGAGCTGTGGATCGTCGACGAACTCACCGCCGGCTCCCGCCCGCGCCGCCTCGACGTCCGCCTCGGCGGCCCCCGCACCGGCCGCCGCCCCTACCAGGTGCCCGCCGCCCACCACGTGGACGCCCTGTCCGTGGACGAGACCGGCCGGGCCAGCGCCGTCTCGGTGCGCGGCAGCCTCTACTGGCTGACCCACCGCGACGGCCCCGCCCGCACCATCGCCGACACCCCCGGGGTCCGCGTCCGACTCCCCGAGATGCTGGGCAGCGGCGGCCAGGTCGCCTACGTCACCGACGCCGAGGGCGAGGACGCCGTCGAGATCGCCTACCTCCCCCGCGCCAGCGGCGACCGCCCCCCGCGCCGCCTCGCCTCCGGACAGCTCGGCCGCGTCGAGGAACTCGTCTCCGACCCCGACGGCGAACGCCTCGCCATCGCCTCCAGCGACGGCCGCCTCCTCCTGATCGACGCGACGGAGGAGGACGAGGAACCGGAGCTCACGGAGCCTGCCGCGGGGCGCGCGGACGCGGGCGAGGGCGAGGGCGAGGGCGCCACGGTGCCCACGGCCGAGGGCACCGCCGCCTCGGCCGAGGGCGCCGAGGCCGGCGAGAGCCCTGCGGGCCCCGAGGCCACCAAGAGCACCGAGAGCGCCAAGGCCGCCCAGAGCGCCGACAGCCCCGAGAGTCCCGGGGCCGAGGGCCCCGAGGGCCCCGGTGGCACCCCGCCCCAGGGCAAGGTCACCGAGCTCATCCGCTCCCTCAACGGACCGGTCCGCGACCTCGCGTTCTCCCCCGACGGGGCCTGGCTCACCTGGTCGCACCCGGGCATCGGGCGCTCGCTGCGCTCCATCAAGATGGCCCGCATCTCCGGCCCCGGCGCGCCCGCCATCGTCGACGTCACCAACGGGCGCTTCGAGGACGAGAACCCGGTCTTCACCCGCGACGGGCGCTACCTCGCCTTCCTCTCCTGGCGGGGCTTCGACCCGGTGTACGACGTGCACACCGGCGACCTGTCCTTCCCGCTGGGCTGCCGCCCCTACCTCGTACCGCTCTCCTCCGCGACCCCCTCCCCCTTCGCGCTGCTTCCCGACGGGCGGCCCGCCGCCGGCGGCATGGACCCCGCCGACGAGGAGGCGGGCGCCGGGGACGGCACGGTCACCGTCGAGATCGAGGGACTCCCCGACCGGGTCCACCCCTTCCCCGTGACCGCCTCCAAGTACTCCGCCCTCCAGCCGGTGGCCGGCGGCGGCCTGGTGTGGCTGCGCTGGCCGATCTCCGGCGCGCTCGGCGAGACCTTCGCCAACCCCTCCGATCCCTCCCCCCGCCCCACGCTGGAGCACTACAACATCCCCAAGGCCCGCAAGACCGAACTCGTGGGCCACCTCGACTGGTTCGCGGTGAGCGGCGACGGCTCCCGGCTCGTCGTGGTCGACGAGGGCGAGCTGCGGGCCGTCCCCTCCACCGAGTCCGGCGACAGCGACTCGACGGTCTACCTCGACCTGCGGCGCATCGTGCACGAGGTCGACCCGGCCGCCGAGTGGCGGCAGGCCTTCGACGAGGCCGGCCGGATCGTCCGCGCCTACTTCTGGGAGCCGGACATGGGCGGCGTCGACTGGACGGCCGTCCTCGACCAGTACCGCCCGCTCGTCCAACGGGTCGCCTCCCCGGACGAGTTCGCCGACCTGCTGCGCGAGGTGATGGGCGAGCTCGGCACCTCGCACGCGTACGTCAGCCCCGCCCGCCGCAACGAGGGCCCCGCCCACTACCAGCGCCCGCAGGGTCTGCTCGGCGCCAACCTCGTGCCCCGCGACGACGGCTGGACGGTCAAGCGGATCCTGCCCGGCGACTCCTCCGACTCCAAGGCCCGCTCACCGCTCGCGGGCACCGGAATCCGCGAGGGCGCCGTCCTCACCCATGTCGACGGCCGCCCCGTCGACCCGGTGGCCGGTCCCTATCCCCTCCTCTCCGGCACCGGTGGCACCACCGTCGAACTCACCTTCACCCCCGCCGGCGGCGAGGGCCGCTCCCGCCGGATCGCCGTCGTCCCCCTCGTCGACGAACGCCCGCTGCGCTACCAGGACTGGGTGACCAAGCGGCGCGCGGTCGTGCGCGAGATCAGCAGCGGGCGCTGCGGCTACCTCCACATCCCCGACATGGGCGGCTCCGGCTGGGCCCAGTTCAACCGCGACCTGCGGATGGAGGTCTCCCGGCCGGCCCTCATCGTGGACGTGCGCGGCAACGCCGGCGGCCACATCAGCGAGCTGGTGATAGAGAAACTCACCCGCAAGATCCTCGGCTGGGACCTCACCCGCAACGCCCAGCCGGTCAGCTACGCCTCCAACGCCCCGCGTGGCCCGATCGTCGCGCTCGCCGACGAGGCCACCTCCTCCGACGGCGACATGATCACCGCCGCCTTCAAACTGCTCGGCCTCGGCCCCGTCGTCGGCCAGCGCACGTGGGGCGGCGTCGTCGGCATGACGGGCCGCCACACCCTGGGCGACGGCACCACGATCACCGTGCCGATGAACGCCGCCTGGTTCCCCGAATACGGCTGGTCCGTGGAGAACCAGGGCGTCGCCCCCGACCTCGCCGTGCTGCGCACCCCCCTCGACTGGGCCGAGGGCCGGCACGCCCAGCTCGACGACGCCGTGCACGTCGCCCTGGCCCTGCTCGACGAGAACCCGCCCGCGAGCCCGCCCGGCTATGAGGCGGTGCCGGACCGCTCCCGGCCCAAGCTGCCGCCCCGGTCCAGCTCGTAGAGGTCCAGCTCGTAGGCCGTGCCCGGCTCGCCGTCGAGCGTCACGCTGCCCACCGCGCCGAACCCGACCCGGGCGAGCACCGCCCGGGACGGCCCGTTGCCGAGGGTCGCGGCGGCGGTGAGCCGGCTCAGCCCGTACTCCTCGCGGGCCCGCGCGCACAACTCCCGTACCGTCGCGGTCGCCACCCCGCGGCCGGCGGTCTTCTCGGCGACCCGGTAGCCGAGTTCGGCACTGCCGTCGGCTATGTCCACCAGATTGAACCGCCCCACTATCTCCCCGTCCCCCGCGACCAGCACATGGAAGAGGATCGTCCCGACCTCCTGCTCGTCCAGCAGGGCCTGGTGCCGGGCGGCGAACTCCGCCTCCTCGAAATACGCGTCCCCGCGGTCGGGCACGGACGCGGCGAAGAAGGCCCGGTTCTCCCGCTCGAAGGCGAGCACGGCGGGCGCGTGGTCGGGTCGCAGCCGCTCAAGTACGAACGTCGTCACGTCGATTGCCTCAGGTGCCTGGGTTGCCTCAGTCTCGGACATGAGGATCACGGTACGTAACTCCGCGATTCCGTGCAGGAAGTTATCCACAGGCAGCGGAGACAAACACGCGAAGGCGCACCCGGCGTCCCGGGTGCGCCTTCCTCACAGGACGGCGTCAGGCGTCGTAGTCCATGTCGAGGCGGTCCTGGTCCTCCTGCTGCCGGCGCCGCTCGTCCTCGGACTTCGCACGGTCCTTGGCCTGCGACGCGCGCTCGGAGGCCCGGTCCTTGGCCCCGCTCATCGCGTCCTGCATCTTGCCCTTGGCCTGCTGCGCCTTGCCCTGCATGTCGTCCTTGATGCCCATGAAAGGTCACTCCTAGAAGGGTGTGAGGGAGACGGGGCGTGTCGCCCCTTGGGCTTCGACCAGACTGACACGGCAGGACAACCCGTGCATTTCGATCAGATACGGACAGTCACGAACGCGCGGACCGGCGCTCCGTGCGCTCCTCCTCGTCCGCCGCGCCGCCCGCGCCGACCAGCCCCTTGCCGACGCTTCCGAGCCGCGGCTCGAAGCGCCGCATCTCGCGCTGTCCGACGGAGGCGATGATGCCCGGCAGATAGCCGCGGGTGGACTGCATCCCGCGCAGCCACCACTGGGCGTACACATGGGCCGAGCGCCGCTCGACGCCCGCGACGATCCGGTCGACGGCCGGGCCGAGCGGGTAGGTGCGGTTGGACGGCCAGGGCAGCCGGGAGCGCAGCTCGCGCATCACGTCGTCCTGGTCCGCGCCCCGCACCATGTCGGTGTCGGTCCAGGACAGATAGCCGACGCCGACCTTCACGCCCTTGTACGCGACCTCGGCGCGCAGGCTGTGCGCGAAGGCCTCGGCCCCGGACTTGGAGGCGCAGTACGCCGTCATCATCGGCGCCGGGGTCATCGCCGCGAGCGAGGCGATCTGCAGGAAGTAGCCGCGGGACTCCATGAGGACCGGCAGGAACGCGCGGGCCGTGACGGCGCCGCCGATCAGGTTGACCTCGATGACCCGCCGCCAGGCGACCGGGTCGGAGTCGACGAACGGACCGCCCGCCGCGACACCGGCGTTGGCGACCACGATGTCGACCTTGCCGAACCGCTGCTTCACCGCGGCCGCGACCTCGGCCATCGCCTCGTGGTCGGTGACGTCGGCGTGCCACCAGTCGGCCTCGGTGTGCAGCCGGCCGGCGACCTCCTTCAGGAGCTCCGGCTCCAGGCCGACCAGCGCGATCTTCGCACCGCGCGCCGAGAGCTTGCGGGCGAGGAGCTCGCCGACCCCGCGCGCGCCGCCGGTGACGACCGCGACCTGTCCTTCCAGGCTCACCCTGCTCATGCCCCTGCCCCCTCGTTCTCCTTCGCGCCCAGGTAGGTGAGCGTCAGTTCGCGGATCTGCGCGGTGACGGCCTCCGGCGCCTCCACCGGCGTCATGTGTCCCATGCCGGCCAGCTCGACGAGCCCCGTGCAGTGCGGCAGCGCACCTGCCATGGCCCGCGAGTGGCGCGCCGGGGTGAGCCGGTCGTCGGTGCCGACGAGCACGGCCACCGGCAGCTTCAGTTCGCGCAGCCCGACCTCCAGGTCGAGCGCGGCGAGCACCTGCGACCAGCCGTGGCGGGCGCCGCGCGGGCAGGCGTGCACGATCCGGGCGCACGCGTCGACCTTCTCGGGCGCCGAGCCCGGCCCCATCGTCGCGTACTTGAGGATCTTCTTCGAGACGGGCGTGACGGGCCCGAGCGGCGCCTTCGCGCCGAGGACGGCGGCGGTCAGCCGGGTCCGCAGCCGGCCCGGCGCCATCGGTACGACCAGCGCCTCCTCCGTGAGCCGCGAGGGCCCGGTGGAGCAGAGCAGGGCGGCCGCGGCGTGCTGCCGGAAGGCGGGCCTGCGCGAGGCGGCCATGATCGTCATGCCGCCCATGGAGTGGCCGGCCACCACGGCCCGTTCGCCGGGGCCGAGGGTCGCGGTGAGGACCGCCTCCAGGTCGTCGGCGAGGGCCTCCGTGGAGTAGCCCTTGCCGCCGGCGTCTCGCGAACCGGCGTCGAGCGCGGGCGCCGGGGAGTCGCCGTGGCCGCGCTGGTCGTAGACGACGACCCGGTGGTCGGCGGACAGGGCGTGGATCTGCGCGTCCCAGAAGCGGGTGGAGCAGGTCCAGCCGTGGGCGAGGACGACCGCGGGGGCGCCCTCGGGGCCGTACACCTCGACATGGATCGCCGAGCCGTCGGCGGAGGTCACCATCAGATCGCGCGTCACTGCACGGCCTCCTTCTTACGGGTGGCGCGGCGGCCGGCCGCGGGCTTCGCGGGCGCGCGCAGCACTTCGTACTCGGACAGGTCGACGGTCCGCGTCTCGCGCCGGAACTCGCCGGTGGTGCCCGGCCACAGGGTGGTGTTGCGGCCGTTGGCGTCGAGGTACCAGCTCTCGCAGCCGCCCGACTTCCACACGGTCCGCTCCATCCGCTTCTGCACCCGGCGGTTCCAGACGCCGACGGCGGAGGGGCGGACGGCGAGGGCGGTGCGCCCTCCCAGGACATTGAGCTGGCGCAGGTAGTCGGCCATGTAGTTCAGCTGGGACTCGATCATCAGGATCATCGAGGAGTTCCCGAGGCCGGTGTTGGGGCCGATGATCGTCATCATGTTGGGGAAGCCGGCGGCGGTCGCGCCGCGCAGCGCCTCCATGCCGTTCTTCCAGTGGTCGGCGAGCGAGCGTCCGTCGGCGCCGATGACGCGCGGCGCGATCGGCATGTCGGTGACGTGGAAGCCGGTGCCGAAGATGATCGCGTCGACCTCGGTCTCCGTGCCGTCGGCGGCCACGACCACGTTCCCGCGGACCTCCTTGAGGCCGGAGGCGATGACGTCCACATTGGGCTGGGCGAGCGCCGGGTAGTACGTGTTCGACAGCAGGATGCGCTTGCAGCCGAGGCGGTACGAGGGGGTCAGCCTGGCCCGCAGCGCCGGGTCCTTGATCGCCCGGGCGATGTTGGCCTTGGCGAGCCGCTCGACCAGACCGAGCTCGTCGGGCCGCTTGGTGAACGCGCTGACCTGCAGCTCGCGGATCCCCCACAGGAGGCCGCGGCGGGCGGTCGCGGTGAACGGCAGCTGCCGGTGCAGCCAGCGCTCGGGGGCGCTGATGGCGCGGTCCATCCGGGGCATGACCCACGGGGCCGTGCGCTGGAAGAGGGTGAGCCTCCCGACCTTCGGCTGGATCGACGGGACGATCTGGATGGCGGAGGCGCCGGTTCCGACCATGGCGACGCGCTTGCCGGTCAGGTCGTAGTCGTGGTCCCACCGGGCGGAGTGGAAGACCTTGCCGGTGAAGTCGGCGAGCCCCGGGATGTCCGGGATCCTGGGGTCGGAGAGCGGGCCGGTGGCGGAGACGACGACGTCGGCGGAGAAGCTGCCGCGGCTGGTCTCGATGTCCCAGCGCAGCTCGTCCGCGTTCCAGGCCATCTTCATGACCTCGTGGTTCAGCCGCAGGTGCGGCCGGATCCCGAAGGTGTCGGTGACGTGCTCCAGGTACGCGCGGATGTGGCGCTGGCCGGAGAAGGTGCGGGGCCAGTCGGGGTTGGGCGCGAAGGAGAAGGAGTAGAGGTGGGAGGGCACGTCGCAGGCGCAGCCGGGGTAGCTGTTGTCGCGCCAGGTGCCGCCCACGGAGTCGGCTCGCTCCAGGACGACGAAGTCGGTGATTCCCTCGCGGCGCAGCCGGACGGCGGCTCCGATGCCGCCGAATCCCGATCCGATCACCGCCACCCGTATGTGCTCGTGCTTCGCCATGCCGCCTCCCGTGCGCCCGGCCAAGATTCCGCCAGCAATCACTGGCACAATCGGGACTGTAGAGCAGCCGCATACCGAGCGGTAGGGGTAAGGCCGGGGAAAGTTACCGGCGGTACAACATAGGCTGGCGGGCGTGGCAGATCGATCGGGAGACCAGGCGGACCGGGCGGACCAGGTGAACCGGGCGGGCGCGACGGGCGCTTCGAACACGGCGGGCACGGCGGACGCGACGGGCGCTTTGGACGCGGCGGACACGGCGGAGCCCGCAGGGGCGACCGGTATGCCCGCGGGTACGCCGACGGGGGCGACCGGGACCGGGGCGACCGAGGCCGGGGCGACGTGCGTCGCGGACGGGCCCGCGCCGCACGAGTACCGGATGGCCGAACTCGCCGCCGCGGCCGGCATCACCGTCCGCACCCTCCGCTTCTACCGCGAGCGCGGGCTGATCCCGCCGCCCCGCCGCGAGGGCCGGATCGCCTGGTACGACGATCACCACCTGGCCCGGCTGCGCACGATCTCCGCCCTCCTGGAGCGCGGCCACACCCTCAACGGCATCGCCGACCTCACCGCCGCCTTCGAGTCCGGCCGGAACGTCGGCGAGGTCCTGGAGCTGGGCGCCCCCACCGAGGAGGAGCCCGTCCGCCTCACCCCCGAGGAGCTCGCCGACCACTTCGCGGGCGAGGTCACCCCGGAGAACCTCGCCGCCGCGCTCGACCTCGGCTACCTCGCCACCGACGGCGAGGACATCGTCCACGTCAGCCGCAGCCTGCTCGACGTCTCCTCCGCCCTGGTCCGCGAGGGTGTCCCGCTGGCCGCCGTCCTGGAGGCGGGCGGCCGGGTCCGCGAGCACGCGGAGGCGCTGGCGGAGCTCTTCGCCGAACTGCTCGGGAAGTACGCCGCCGAGAAGGACGTGCAGCGGCTGCGCCCGCTGGCCAAGAGCGTGGTCGAGGCGGAACTCTCCCTCGCCCTGGACCGGCGGATGCACGGCGGCGTCTGAGAACGCTTGCGCGTGGTGCGCGTGCGCTACAGCTCGTAGACCGCCGTCACGGGCGCGTGGTCGCTCCAGCGCTCCGCGTGCGTGGCGGCCCGCTCGACGTACGCCTTGACCGCCTTGGCGGCGAGCCCGGGCGTCGCGACCTGGTAGTCGATGCGCCAGCCGCTGTCGTTGTCGAAGGCGCGGCCGCGGTAGGACCACCAGGAGTACGGGCCGTCCTGCTCGGGGTGGAGGGAGCGGACCACGTCCACGTAACCGCCGTCGCCCTCGTCGAGGACGCGGCCCAGCCACTCCCGCTCCTCGGGGAGGAAGCCGGCGCTCTTCTGGTTGGCCTTCCAGTTCTTGAGGTCGGCCTCGCGGTGGGCGATGTTCCAGTCGCCGCAGACGACGACCTCGCGGCCGTCGGCGGCGGCGCGCTCGCGCAGCTCCTTCAGATACGGCAGGAAGGCGTCCATGAAGCGGATCTTCTCGTCCTGCCGCTCGGTGCCGACCTCGCCGGAGGGCAGATAGAGGCTGGCGACGGTGACGCCGGGCAGATCGGCCTCGACATAGCGGCCGCTGTCCTCGAACTCCGCCGTGCCGAAGCCGACGCGTACGGCGTCGGGCTCACGCCGCGTGTAGAGCGAGACCCCGGCCCGGCCCTTGGCGGCGGCGGGCGCGTGGACGGTGAACCAGCCCTCGGGGCTGCGGACCTCGGCGGGCAGCTGGGCCTCCTCGGCGCGCACCTCCTGCAGGCAGACCACATCGGCGGAGGTCCCGGCGAGCCATTCGACGAAGCCCTTCTTGGCGGCGGCTCGGAGACCATTGACATTCGCTGTCGTGACGGTGAGCATCCCGGGAGAATACCGACAACCGGCGTCCGGACTCCTTCGGCGCATCGCATAGACATACGATTGACAGCATGGACATTCGCCCCAACCCCTTCGACCACCCCGACGCCGTCAAGCTCAACGACGCCGTCCAGCTGGAATACGCCGAGCGCTACGCGGACGACGACGGTGAGGGTGAGGGCGATCTCACACACCTCGAACCCTCGATGTTCGCCCCGCCGCAGGGCCTCTACCTGCTCGCGTACGACCCCGGGGGCCGCCCCGTCGCGACCGGCGGCTGGCGCACCCAGGACGCCAACGACGAGGGGTACGCCGACGGCGACGCCGAGCTGAAGCGCATGTACGTGGTGCCCGAGGCGCGCGGCCTGGGGCTCGCGCGGCGCATCCTGGCCACCCTGGAGACGGACGCCCGCGAGGCCGGCCGGACCCGCATGGTCCTGGAGACGGGCACCGCGCAGCCGGAGGCCATCGCGCTCTACACCTCGTGCGGCTACGAGCCCTGCGAGAAGTTCGGCTTCTACCGGGACTACCCGAACAGCCGCTGCTTCGCGAAGGCGCTCTGACCCGTCACCGCACAGATGTCGACCTCGACCCCGGCCCCGGCCCCGGCCCCGGCCCGAGAATGGCTGTGACAGGCCCCTGACAAACATGCCCGGCTCTGGCACTCTGCCCACGCACGTCGATCCGCACCGTTCTCATCCCCCACCTGCCTCGGCAGAAGGAGACATGCGTGAGACGCCATCGCTTCGCCACAGCCGTGCTGCTGTCCGTCGGCGCCCTCGTCGCCGGCGGGCTCGCGTCGACCGGGGCCGCCCAGGCCGCCCCGGCGCCCCGGGCCGCCGGCGACACCGGCCACTCGTTCACCGCCGCCCAGCAGGACCGGGCGGCCGGCTTCTGGACCCCGGAACGGATGCGCTCGGCCGTCCCGCTGGACCTGACGGCCGCTCCGGGCGCGCTGCACCGGGTCCCGCGCGCGGCCGCCCCGACGACGATCGCCCCGACGACCGTCGACCGGAGCGCCGTCTCCCCCACCGCCTTCCCGCAGGCGGGCGGGGCGTGGACGGGCGGCGGCGCGGTCGTGAAGACCTCGGGCCGGGTGTTCTTCACCTTCCAGGGCCGCACGGCCTCCTGCTCCGGAAACGCCGTCACCAGCAAGAACGCCAGCACCGTCATCACCGCCGGCCACTGCGTGAAGTACCAGGGCGCCTGGCACACCAACTGGGTCTTCGTCCCGGCCTACGCCAACGGCAACGCGCCCTACGGCCAGTGGACCGCCGCCAAGACCCTCACCACCCCGCAGTGGGAGGCGAGCGAGGACATCAACTACGACGTCGGCGCGGCGGTCGTCGCCCCGCTGAACGGCCAGACCCTCACCTCGGTCACCGGCGCCCAGGGCATCCAGTTCAACGGCGCCTACAACAAGCCGATGTACGCCTTCGGCTTCCCGGCCGCCTCGCCCTACGACGGCACGAAGCTCGTCTACTGCTCGGGCAACTCCTCGAAGGACTTCCTGTTCTCCCAGGACCACTCGCTCGGCTGCAACATGACCGGCGGTTCCAGCGGCGGCCCCTGGTTCGCCTCCTTCGACGAGTCCACGGGCACCGGCCTCCAGGCCTCGGTGAACAGCTTCGGCTACACCTTCCTGCCCAACCGCATGTTCGGCCCGTACTTCGGCACGGACGCCCAGACCCTCTACGACAAGGCCCAGAGCTCCTGACGCGCACACAGGACGCGCACACGGCGAAGAGCCCGTCCGATCTGCTGATCGGACGGGCTCTTCGTGTCTGTGGACCTGAGGGGATTCGAACCCCTGACCCCCTCGATGCGAACGAGGTGCGCTACCGGACTGCGCCACAGGCCCCTGCGACGTGTGAAACATTAGCATCCCGACCGCAGTACGAGGAAATCCGTTCCCCCGCAGGTCAACGAGCCGGTCATTCGTTGGCCGCGCGCGGGCGGTCGTCGTCCGCGTACTGGTCGAAGAGCGGCGTGCGCCCGTGGTCGCGGCGGGCCTGCGGGCGGGCGGTGCGCTGACGCGGGGCCGGGGCGGGGGTCGGAGCCGGGTCGGCCGCCGTGGAGGAGCGGGCCGAGCTCCAGGTCTCCGGGTCCGTGATGTCGACGCCGCCGGAGGCGCGCGGGGCGACCGGGGCGGTGACGTACGTGGGGAGCGGCACCGGGACCGGGTCCCAGCTGTCGCCGCGGGCCGGGCCGCGCTCGCGCTGCTGGTCGACCCACTCGGCGTGGTCGGTCTGCTCGACCAGCGCCCGGCGGTCCGCCTCCTGCGGGGAGACGGTCGCCTCGGCGGCCGGCGCCGGGGCGGGCTCCGGCTCGGGCGTGGGGGCCGGGCGACGGCTCTCGCGCAGCCGGGCGGCGGCCGCCTCGGCGTTGCGGCGGTCCATCACGTACACGAAGCGCCGCCGCTCCTGGACGCGCAGATAGACGATGTACGCGCTGAGCAGCAGGGCCGGGGCGGCGGGCGCCCACAGGAAGGCGAGGCCGCCGACGGCCGCGACGACCGCGCCGAGCGTGAAGGCGAGGAAGAGGAGCACCGTGGTGCGCCGGCGCCGGGCCAGGACCTTGCTCCGGCGGGCCCGCTCGGCCGCGGCGCCACCGCCGGCACCCGCGCCCGCGCCCGCGCCACGACGCGCGGGGGCCGGAGCGGGGGCCTTGGGAGCCTTGGCGCCCTTGGAGGCCTGGGGGGCCTTGGGGGCCTCCTCCGGCAGTTCCAGGCGGGCTTCCGTTCTGGCCGCGGGCGCGCAGAAGTCCCGGACGTCGACCGAGCTCAGATGCTCGGTCACCGCGTCCGGGTCGACGTCGGATGCCGGGTCGTCGGCCGCGCGGTCCCGGTCCCTGAGCTCCTTGGCGTAACGGCGCTCCATGCCCGCCCGTCCGGACAGCAGCCGGATGGCGGTGCTGAAGCGTTCCGTCGGACGGGCCTCGTTCAGCTCGTCCTGCCTGCGGAGCCACATCGGCACCAAGTAGGCGGCCCAGGCCCCGACAATGACTGCGTAGATGAGGCCGCTGCTGCTCACGCTTCACACGGTAGAGGGGTTCGGGTGAGGGCATCGGCCAATTGGGCCGGTGTGTCGCACGATCTGGCTGATATCACTGAACTTTTTTGTGATTGTTCAGATCGATTGGCGCTCAACTGCCGATTGAATTCGAACACTTATTGCAATCACTGGTGCTGCCGACGCGCCTCGTGCCAACGCCGCACCAACCCCTCCGGCACCTCCTCCGCCGTCAGCGCGAAGACCAGATGGTCACGCCAGGCGCCGTCGATGTGGAGGTAGCGCGGCCGCAACCCCTCCTCGCGGAATCCCAATTTCTCCACGACGCGGCGCGAGGGGCCGTTCTCCGGGCGAATGCAGACTTCCATCCGGTGCAGTCCGACCGTGCGGAAACAGTGGTCGACGGCGAGCGCCACCGCCGTCGGCATGACGCCGCGACCGGCCACGTCCCGGTCCACCCAATAGCCCACATGACCGGAACACATCGAGCCCCAGGTGATTCCCGCGACCGTCAACTGACCGACCAGACGCCCCTGGTACTCGATGACGAACGGCAGCATCCGCCCCGCGTTCGCCTCCGCCCGCAGATGGCGCACCATCTGACGGTACGTGGGGCGCTGCGTCACCGGGCCGGCCGGGCCGGGCGGCGGGACGGTCGCCTCCCAGGGGCGCAGCCAGTCGCGATTGCGCCGGTTCACCTCGCGCCAGGCCCGCTGGTCGCGCATCTTTATCGGGCGGAGCAGCACGTCGCCGTCGACCAGGACCACGGGCCAGGACGGAATCATGACGCCGGGCCCGCTTCCGCCGCCGGTCTGGGGTGGTCGCCGCCGCGGATCTGGTCCACCGCGTGGACCAGCAGCGGTTCCAGGACCGCGAGACCGTCCCGCACCCCGCCCGACGAACCGGGCAGGTTGACGATCAGCGTGCCGCCGCCCCGGGAGCCCTGCGCGACGCCGGCGAGGCCGCGCGAGAGCGCCGCCGTGGGCACCTTCTCCCGGCCGTACGCGCGGATCGCCTCCGGGATGCCCGGGATCTCCCGGTCCAGGACGCGCCGGGTGACCTCGGGCGTCTCGTCGGTGGGCGAGATACCCGTACCGCCGGTGGTGAGGACGACGTCGTAGCCCGCCTCGACCCCGGCGCGCAGCGCCGCCTCCACGGGCGCGCCGTCCGGGACCACCTGCGGCCCCTCCACGGCGAAGCCCATCCCGCGCAGCGCCTCGGCAATCAGCGGGCCGCCCTTGTCCTCGTAGACACCGGCGGCCGCCCGGTTCGAGGCGGTGACGACGAGCGCGGTGTACGGGCCGGTGTGCGGGGCGATGTGCGTCGTTTCCGCCGGGGCGGGCGCCGCGTGCGCCTGCGCCCCGTGCTCGTGGGCCCCGTGCTCGTGCGCCCCCGCCACCTTGCCCGCGCGGGTCACGCCTGGCTCCGTTCGCCCCGCGTCCAGTGGCCGGACTTGCCGCCGGTCTTCTCCTCGACGCGCACGTCGGAGATGACCGCACCCTTGTCGACGGCCTTCACCATGTCGACGACGGTCAGCGCCGCCACCGACACCGCCGTCAGGGCCTCCATCTCCACGCCCGTCCGGTCGGTGGTCTTCACCGTCGCGAGGATCTCCACGGCGTCGTCCGTGACCCCGAGGTCGAGGGTCACCCCGGAGACCGCCAGAGGGTGGCAGAGCGGGATCAGGTCCGGGGTCTTCTTGGCGCCCATGATCCCGGCGATCCGGGCGGTGGCGAGCGCGTCGCCCTTCGGGACGCCCTCGCCGCGCAGCAGCTCGATCACGCGCGGCGAGACGAGGACCCGGCCGCTGGCGCGGGCGGTGCGGGCGGTGACGTCCTTCGCGGAGACGTCGACCATGCGGGCCGCCCCGGCCTCGTCGATGTGGGTGAGTCCTTGCTGCGTGCTCATGGCGGTGACACTCCCGGTCGCTGTGTGGGACGACACGGTACCCCCACCGGCGCCGGCGCACCGGACGAGGTTCAGCCGGTGGTCACCCGAGAAGCAGCACGTCGAGCTCCGCGCCGGGCTCGACCTCGGTCACCTCCTCCGGTACGACGAGCAGCGCGTCCGCGTGCGCGAGCGCCCCGATCAGGTGGGAGCCGGAGCCACCCACAGGGCTGACGGCGCCCGACTCCGCGTCGTACGTCCCGCGCAGGAACTGGCGCCGTCCGGCCGGCGAGGACAGCGTCCGGTCGGCCTTGAGCACGGCGCGCACCCGGGGCCGGTGCGCGTCGGGCCGGTCGCCGAGGCCCATCAGGGCGCGGATCGCGGGCCGCACGAACAGCTCGAAGGAGACGTACGAGGAGACCGGGTTGCCCGGCAGCGCGAGCAGCGGGGTGTGCTCGGGGCCGATCATGCCGAAGCCCTGCGGCTTGCCGGGCTGCATGGCGAGCTTGCGGAAGTCGACGTCGCCGTCGGCCGTCAGGGCCTCCTTGACCACGTCGTAGGCGCCGACGCTGACCCCGCCGGTGGTGACGATGAGGTCGGCGCGGATCAACTGGTCCTCGATGGCGGCGCGCAGCGACTCGGCGTCGTCGGCGACGGCCGGGACGCGGTAGGCGAGGGCTCCGGCGTCGCGGGCGGCGGCGGCGAGGGCGAAGCTGTTGGAGTCGTAGATCTGGCCCTCGCCCAGCGGCTCGCCGGGCTGGGTCAGCTCGCTGCCGGTGGAGATGACGACCACCCGCGGGCGGGGGCGCACCCGCACGGTGCCGCGGCCGATCGCGGCGAGCAGGCCGATCTGCGGCGGGCCGAGGACGGTGCCCGCGGCGAGCGCCAGCTCGCCGGCGGTGACGTCGCTGCCGCGGGCCCGGACGTGGGCGCGGGCCTCGGCGGGGCGGTGGACGCGGACCTCGCCGGCCGCGCCCTCGGGGGCGGCGCTGGCCGGGCGCATCCCGCCGGCGGCGCCTCCGCCGGTGCCGCCGTCGGTCCACTCGACGGGGACGACGGCCTCGGCGCCGGGCGGCAGCGGGGCGCCGGTCATGATCCGGGCGGCCTGGCCGGGGCCGACCTCGGGCAGGCCGCCGGCGCCGGCGGCGACGTCGCCGATCACGGTCAGGACGGCGGGGAACTCCTCGCTCGCCCCGGCCACGTCGGCGACCCGCACCGCGTACCCGTCCATGGAGCTGTTGTCGAAGGGCGGCAGCGCGACCGGCACCGTGACGTCCTCGACGAGCACACAGCCCTGGGCGTCGGCCAGTTGCAGCTCGATGGGCTCGAGCGGGGAGACCGTGGCGAGGACGTCGGCCAGGTGCTCGTCGACGGACCACAGGCCCTTGGCCGGACCGGCGCAGGGGTCGCCGGGGCCGTGGCCATGGTCGTGGCCGTGGCCGTGGCTGCCGTCGTGGCCGTGCTCGTGGCCGTGGTCGTCGCCGGGACCGGGGCCGTGGTCGTGGCCGTGGTCCGCCGGTGCCGTACCGCTGCTGCTCAAGGTGCTACATCTCCTCGCTGACGTAACCGCGGAGCCAGGTCCGGAAGTCCGGCCCCAGATCATCACGTTCGCACGCCAGTCTGACAATGGCACGCAGATAGTCGCCGCGGTCGCCGGTGTCATAGCGCCGGCCCTTGAAGACGACGCCGTGCACGGGGCCGCCGACCCGCTCGTCCTGGACGAGCTTCTGCAGGGCGTCGGTCAGCTGGATCTCGCCGCCGCGGCCCGGCGCGGTCTCGCGCAGTATGGCGAAGACGGCGGGGTCGAGGACATAGCGCCCGATGATCGCCAGGTTGCTGGGGGCCTCGGCCGGCTCCGGCTTCTCGACCAGGCCGGTCACCTTCACCACGTCCGACTCGCCGGTGGGGCCGACGGCGGCGCAGCCGTACAGGTGGATCTGCGAGGGCTCGACCTCCATCAGCGCGATCACGCTGCCGCCGAACCGCTCGCGGACCTCGACCATGCGGGCGAGCAGCGGGTCGCGCGGGTCGATCAGGTCGTCGCCGAGGAGCACGGCGAAGGGCTGCTCGCCGACGTGCGGGGCGGCGCACAGGACGGCGTGGCCGAGGCCGCGCGGGTCGCCCTGGCGCACGTAGTGCATGGTGGCGAGGTCGCTGGACTCCTGGACCTTGGCGAGCCGTTCCTCGTCGCCCTTGCGGGTCAGCGCTTCTTCCAGCTCGTAGTTCCGGTCGAAGTGGTCCTCAAGGGGGCGCTTGTTGCGGCCGGTGATCATCAGGACGTCGGAGAGCCCGGCGGCGACGGCTTCCTCGACGACGTACTGGATGGCCGGTTTGTCGACGACCGGCAGCATCTCCTTCGGCGTCGCCTTGGTGGCCGGCAGGAACCGGGTGCCGAGACCGGCGGCCGGGATGACAGCCTTTGTGATGGACGGCGTCTGAGTCATGCGGTGCACCCTAGCCGTTCGGTATGTGAGGAAGGTAAGGATCACATGAGCTTTCTCAACCCTCGTACCGCTACCGCCCGATACAAGAGGAATACGAGCCGCGTTGAGCATCGAGTCGACGACCGGGTCCACGACCGAACCGCCTGAGAAGCCGGGCACCGAACCGCCTGAGAACACCACCGAGAAGGCGCTGTTGCGCCGGGCGCTGCTCGGGGCCCGTGCCGCCCTGACCGCCGAGGAGCGCGAGCGGGCCGCCGGGGAGCTCGCGCTGGCCGCGCTCGATCTGCCGGAGCTGGCGGAGGCGGGCACGGTCGCCGCGTATGTCTCGGTGGGGCGCGAACCGGGCACGCGCGCGCTGCTCGACGTGCTGCGCGAGCGGGGCGTACGGGTGCTGCTGCCGGTCCTGCTGCCCGACAACGACCTCGACTGGGCGCCGTACGAAGGCTCCGAGCGGCTGACGAAGGCGGGCCGCGGGCTGCTGGAACCGGTCGGCGAACGGCTCGGCCCGGACGCGGTGTGCGGGGCGGACGCCGTGCTGCTTCCGGGGCTCGCGGTCGACGGGCGGGGCATGCGGCTCGGGCGGGGCGGCGGTTCGTACGACCGGGTCCTGGCCCGGCTGGTCCGGTCGGGCGCGGATCCGGCGCTCGTGGTGCTCCTGTACGCGAACGAGGTGGTCGCGCGGGTCCCGGAGGAACCGCACGACCACCCCGTGCACGCGGTGGTGACCCCGGAGGGGGTCCGGCGTTTCAGGCCGTGAGGGCTGGGGCTACGGCTCCAGCTTCAGGGTGTCCCGGGTGGTGGCCTCGACGGCCGCCTGTCCGTAGGACCAGTCGAGCAGCTCGCCCTTGACCCACTTCTCCGTCTGGTCGGTGTAGTGGCTGTCGAAGGCGTGGCCGGAGGCGCCGGAGAGGTTGATCCAGCGAGACTTGTCCCAGTCGCCGACGTTGACCACCATCCGCATGGACGGCACCCAGATCACGTCGTAACCGCCGGCCGCGTTCCAGCCGGTGGCGTCGACGGCGGCCTCGCCGCCGCCGAGGTTCCACGGGCCGCGGTTGAGCAGGGACTGCACGAAGCCGGGGCCGGCGGTGCCGAGGGTCTGGTTCTTCAGGGTCAGCTGGTGCAGCCGGCCCCAGCTCCAGGTGGAGACGTCCTTGCCGAGCTTGGCGGTCAGCTCCCAGCGGGCGTCCTTCATGGCCTGCGCGAGCAGCTGGTCACGGGTCTCGGTGGCGGCGTTCAGCCGGTCGCCCGGGGTGTTCCACCACTCGCTCTTCTCCTGCTTCAGGAGCGGGCGGACCACCTCGTACCAGCGGTCGCCGCCGTCCGGCTGCGCGGTGTCGGGGTCGCGCTCGCCGCACTCGGGGACGAGCTTGTTCTGCTCGTCGACCGGGCCGGTGGTGTCGGCGACGCGGACGTTGATGCACTCGCCCTCGACGCGCAGTTCCTTGGGCAGCTTGTTGCCGAAGGCGAGCTTGAGGACGTTGCGCCAGACCGCGTTGAAGTACGCGGCGGCGGCGGAGTCCGGCTCCTGGGTGTAGTCCCAGCCCTCAAGGAGCTTCTGCGCCTCGCGGACCTGCGGGTCGGAGATGTCGATCTTCAGCAGGAGCGGGTTGAGCAGGGTCGCGATCTCGCTGCGGTTGTCCATCTGCAGGGACTGCATGTCGTCCGGCGAGATCTTGCCGCCGTCCTTGAGCTTGGACTCGATCAGATCGTTGATCCGCTGGCTGCGCGAGCCGTAGCCCCAGTCCCGGGTGAGGAGGTAGGGGTACTTCTTCTCGTCGATGACGGACTGGTTGGCCGTGACGATGTAGCCGCGCTTCGGGTTGTACTCGTAGGGCAGCTCGGCGTACGGGATGTAGCCCTTCCAGTCGTACGAGGAGTCCCAGCCGGGCGCGGGCAGGGTGCCGTCGTAGGCGGCGCCCTTGGTGCGGACCGGGATCTTGCCGGGCGCCTGGTAGCCGATGTTGCCGGCGGTGTCGGCGTAGATCAGGTTCTGGGACGGGACCTCGAAGTCCTTGGCGGCGGCCCGGAAGCCGGCGAAGTCCTTGGCGCGGTTGAGCGCGAAGACGGCGTCCATGGACTTGCCGGGCTGCAGCGCGGTCCAGCGCAGGGAGACGCCGTAGCCGGTGCCGCGGTCGGGGGCGGCGTTGCCGACGGGGGCGGTCTGGCCGACCCGCTCCAGTTCGGTGGAGCGGTCGGAGACCAGCGGGCCGTGCTCGGTGGAGCGGATGGTGATGGGGCGGTCGTCGCCGCCGGCGACCTTGATGACCTCGTCGCGGGTGACGAACGGCTTGGTCTTGCCGTCGACGACATAGCCGTCGGTGCCGATCTTCTCCAGGTAGAGGTCGGTGACGTCGGCGCCGAGGTTGGTGAAGCCCCAGGCGATGGAGTTGTTGTGGCCGATGATCACGCCGGGCATGCCGGAGAAGGTGTAGCCGGCGACGTCGTAGCGGCAGTTCGCGGAGACCGAGCGGCAGTGCAGGCCCATCTGGTACCAGAGGGACGGCAGCATCGGCGCGAGGTGCGGGTCGTTGGCGAGCAGCGGCTTGCCGGAGGTCGTGAAGTTGCCGGAGACGACCCAGGAGTTCGAGCCGATGCCGTTGCCGTTGGGGCCGAGCAGGGCCGGGATCTCGTCGAGGGCGTCGGAGAGCGCGGCGAGCTGGGACTGGATGCCGTTCTGCCCGCCGGAGGTGCCGGTGCCGCCGGAGGTCGTGTCATCGCCCTTCGGCTGAGCCTCGGGGTCGAACTTGCCGGTGACCTTGTCGACGGCGCCGCGGTCGACGATCGGCTGGTGCAGGTCGTACGGGTACCCCGGGTAGAGGTCCTTGATCTGCTGGGGCTTCAGCCGGCTGGTCATCAGGGAGCGGTCGATCTCGTCCTGCATGTTGCCGCGCAGGTCCCAGGCCATGGCCTTGAGCCAGGCCACCGAGTCGACCGGGGTCCAGGGCTCGATGGTGTAGTCGCCGGTGAAGGCCAGGGCCGCGTACTCGACGGAGACGTCGGCCGGGTCCCGGTCCTTGAGGTAGGCGTTGACGCCCTCGGAGTAGGCCTGGAGGTTCTTCTTGGTCTCCGCCGACAGGACCTTGTCGTACTCCTCCTGCGCGACCTTGCGCCAGCCCAGGGTGCGCAGGAAGGCGTCGGTGTCGACCTGGCTCTTGCCGAACATCTCGGAGAGGCGGCCGGCCGTCGTGTGGCGGCGGACGTCCATCTCGTAGAAGCGGTCCTGGGCCTGGACGTAGCCCTGTGCGCGGAACAGGTCCGCCTCGTTGTCGGCGTAGATCTGCGGGACGCCGTTGGCATCGCGCTTGACCTCGACGGGTCCGGTGAGCGCGTCGAGGCGGATCGTGCCGGTCGTCTGCGGGAACGAGCCGCGGACGGTGCTGACGCCCCAGTAGCCCCCGTACCCGACGCCCGCGACCAGCGCGAGCACCAGGACGAGGACGATCAGGCGGGCTCGCCGTCCCTTCTTCTTCTTGGCAGGGGGCGCGGTCGTGTTGGAGGGCATCGCTGTCCTTCGAGGGGCAGGGTGGTCCTGGAGTACGGGAGCAACCTTAGGCGCAGCGTCCGGAGGCCCCGGACGCGGAGTCAGGAAGAGATCCGTTCTTATACGCACTGTTGTGCGATCACACACCAAGAGGGCGTCAAGGATGCGTTAAAGATTAGGTAAGGTAACGAAGTACCGGTGCCGCAGGAACGATCCGTTCGCGGCCCCCGGATCGCCTTTGAGGGGAAGGAACGGCCACTGACTGTCCACCAGCTCAACGAACTCCTGCTCATCTGCTCGCTCGTGCTGCTGATCGCTGTCGCGGCGGTGCGCATCTCCTCCCGGAGCGGGCTCCCCAGTCTGCTGCTCTACCTCGGGATCGGGATCGCCATAGGGCAGGACGGCATCGGCAACGTCGCCTTCGACAACGCCGAACTGACCCAGGTGATCGGCTATGCCGCACTTGTGGTGATCCTGGCCGAGGGTGGCCTGGGCACCAAGTGGAAGGAGATCGAACCCGCGTTGCCCGCGGCGGTCGTGCTGTCGACCGTCGGCGTCGCGGTGAGCGTGGGCATCACGGCGGCCGGGGCGCACTACCTCGTCGGGCTCGGCTGGCAGCAGTCCCTCATCATCGGCGCCGTCGTCTCCTCCACCGACGCCGCCGCCGTCTTCTCCGTGCTGCGCAAGGTGCCGCTGCCCTCGCGCGTCACCGGCGTCCTCGAAGCCGAGTCCGGCTTCAACGACGCCCCCGTCGTCATCCTGGTCGTCGCCTTCTCCACCGCCGGCCATGTCGACGCCTGGTACGTCCTGGTCGGCGAGATCGCGCTCGAGCTCGCCATCGGCGCCGCCATCGGCCTCTCGGTCGGCTTCCTCGGCGCCTACGCGCTGCGCCACATCGCCCTGCCGGCCTCCGGCCTCTACCCGATCGCCGTCATGGCCATCGCGGTCGTCGCCTACGCCGCCGGCGCCATGGCCCACGGCTCCGGCTTCCTCGCCGTCTACCTGGCCTCGATGGTGCTCGGCAACGCCAAGCTGCCGCACGCCCCGGCCAACCGCGGCTTCGCCGAGGGCCTCGGCTGGATCGCCCAGATCGGCATGTTCGTCCTGCTCGGTCTGCTCGTCACCCCCCATGAGCTCGTCCGCGACTTCTGGCCGGCCGTCGTCATCGGCCTGGTGCTCACCGTGGTCGCCCGGCCCATGGAGGTGCTGGTCAGCCTCCTCCCCTTCCGGATCCCCTGGCAGGAGCAGGCCCTGATGTCCTGGGCCGGCCTGCGCGGCGCCGTCCCGATCATCCTGGCCACCATCCCGATGGTGGCCCAGATCGAGGGCAGCGAACGGATCTTCAACATCGTCTTCGTGCTGGTCGTCGTCTACACCCTGGTCCAGGGCCCGACCCTGCCCTGGCTGGCCAGGGCCCTGAAGCTCGGCGACCAGGGCGAGGCCGCCGACCTCGGCGTCGAGTCCGCGCCCCTGGAGCGACTGCGCGGCCATCTGCTCTCCGTGGCCATCCCGGAGGCATCCAAGATGCACGGCGTCGAGGTCGCCGAGCTCCGGCTGCCCGCGGGGGCCGCCGTCACCCTGGTCGTCCGCGACGGGAAGAGCTTCGTCCCCAGCCCCGCCACCGTGCTGCGGCGCGGCGACGAACTCCTCGTGGTCGCCACCGACCCGGTCCGGGACGCCGCCGAACGACGGCTCCGGGCGGTCGGCCAGGGCGGCAAGCTGGCCGGCTGGCTCGGCACCGGCGGCTCGGCCCCCACCCCGCCGGACCGCCCCGCGACCGGATTCCGTCGGCCCTTCCGAAAGCCCCCACGGCAAACATCCGGTTAATCCCAGGCATCATTTCGGACCGGAGGGCGTTTTCCCAGGCGGGAAGACGCCCTTCCCTGTACCATGAAGGCACACCAGATCGAACCAACTCTGCCTGACGCAGAGCTGGCGCGACCGTATGGCGGCCGAGGCGCCCTCCGCAGTGGGCCCCGGTATCTACCGCAGTTCCGCGCAAGAGGACAGCTCTCGGCGACGCCCGCACCACCATGCCTGGGCCCGCTACCAGGTGGCAGAAAGGCATGGACCGTGGCATCCACGGTCGTCACCGAGAAGCGACCCGGCTACGGACAGCTCCTCCGCACCCCCGGTGCTCTCTCCTTCCTGCTGCCGGGCTTCGCCGCCCGCCAGCCGTTCGCGATGCTCACCATCGGCATCGTCCTGCTCGTCCAGCACACCACCGGCTCCTACGGCAGCGCCGGCGCCGTCGCCGCCGTCACCGGTGTCTCCATGGCGCTGTTCGCCCCGCAGAGCGGCAAGCTCGCCGACCGCTTCGGCCAGCGGGCCGTCCTCGTCCCCGGTGTGCTGATTCACACCGCCTCGGTCTCCCTCCTCGTCGCGCTGGCGCTCTCCGGCGCCCCGCTGTGGGCCCTGTTCCTCGCCGCCGTCCCCTCCGGCGCCTCGGTGCCGCAGGTCGGCCCGATGGTCCGGGCCCGGTGGGCGGCGAAGCTGGACAACACCCCGCTGATGCCGACCGCCGCCGCCTTCGAGTCGGTCACCGACGAGTTCACCTTCGTCGTCGGCCCGGTCCTCGCGACCGCGCTGTGCACCGGCATCCACCCGGCCGCCGGCCTGATCACCGAGGCCGCGCTCACCCTGCTCGGCGGCCTCTTCTTCGCCGCCCAGCGCGGCACCCAGCCCGCCTACGGTCTGGCCGCCGCGGCCGGCCACGCCGACGGCGAGCCGCACCGCTCGGCCCTGTCCATCCCCGGCGTCCGGGTCCTGATCGTCGCCTTCCTCGGCATCGGCTCGGTCTTCGGCGGCATGCAGGTCTCGCTCACCGCCTTCTCCGAGGAGATCGGCAACCCCGGCGCCAACGGCCTGCTGTACGGCATCTTCGCCGCCGGCAACATGCTCGCCGGCATCGCCATGGGCGCCGTCGCCTGGAAGATCGGCCCGTGCCGCCGGCTGATCCTCGGCTACGCCGGTCTCACCGTCGCCGCCTCCCTCCTGTGGTCCGCCCACTCCGTCCTGCTGCTCGGCGCCCTCGGCCTGGTCGTGGGTCTGTGCATCGCCCCGGCCCTGATCACCGGCTACACGATCGTCGAGACCCTGGTCCCGGCGACCTCCCGCACCGAGGCCTTCACCTGGCTGACCGGCGCCGTGGCGCTTGGCCAGGCCGCGGCCGTCACCGTCGCCGGCCGGCTGGCCGACGCCCACGGCGCGAGCACCGGATTCCTGGTGCCGATGGCCGGCACCCTGCTGGCTCTGATCACGCTGGTGGCCCTCCGCTCGCGGCTCTCGCCCCAGGCGACGAGCCGGGTCGCGGCACGTGGTATCGGTCACCGAGTTCCCGTGCCGGTGGACTGAACCCGCGGAATACGTCACTATGGATCGTCGTTAGCACTCGATGAGTGTGAGTGCCAGGAGGAAGACAAGTGCCGACCTACCAGTACCAGTGCACCGAGTGCGGCGAGGGCCTCGAGGCGGTGCAGAAGTTCACGGATGACGCCCTGACCGAGTGCCCGAACTGCAAGGGACGCCTGAAGAAGGTGTTCTCCGCGGTCGGCATCGTGTTCAAGGGTTCCGGCTTCTACCGCAACGACAGCCGCGGCTCGTCGTCCAGCAGCACGCCGGCCTCGTCGAAGTCCTCCTCGGCCTCGACCTCCTCTTCGTCGTCGACGACGTCTTCCTCGTCCTCCTCGGACGCGAAGCCCGCGTCGTCCTCCAGCACGTCGAGCTCTTCGAGCTCCACGTCGGCGGCCTGACCTCCGCACCTCCCGTTCTTCCCGGTGCCCCGTCGCTCCCGCGACGGGGCACCGGCGTTTTTCGGACGTCCTCCGGCGGCGGGCCCGCCACCCCTCGGACCCCCTGGGCTGCCGGCCCGGCCGGGTGGCTAGGGTGACGGCCATGGCGACCCACAGGACTGATCGGACGGCCGACCGGACGGCGGGCGGGACGCCCGGACCGGCGGCGGACTCGTTCGCGGACATCGGCGTGATCGGCGGCTCCGGGTTCTACTCCTTCCTGGACGATGTGACCGAGGTGTCGGTCGACACCCCGTACGGCAGCCCCAGCGACTCCCTCTTCCTCGGCGAGGTCGCCGGCCGTCGGGTTGCCTTCCTCCCCCGGCACGGCCGCGACCACCGGCTGCCGCCGCACCGGATCAACTACCGCGCCAACCTCTGGGCCCTGCGCTCGGTGGGCGTGCGCCAGGTCCTCGGGCCGTGCGCGGTCGGCGGGCTGCGCGAGGAGTACGGCCCCGGCACCCTCGTCGTGCCCGACCAATTGGTCGACCGGACGAAGACCCGCGCGCAGAGCTACTTCGACGGTGAACCCCTGCCCGAGGCCTGGGGCGGCGCCGTGCCCCGCGTGGTTCACGTGACCTTCGCCGACCCCTACTGCCCCGACGGGCGGCGGGTGGCCCTGAAGGCCGCCCGGGGGCGGAGCTGGGAACCGGTCGACGGCGGCACGATGGTCGTCGTCGAGGGCCCCCGCTTCTCCACGCGCGCCGAGTCGCGCTGGCACGCGGCCGCGGGCTGGTCGGTCGTCGGCATGACCGGCCATCCCGAGGCCGTCCTCGCCCGGGAACTGGGACTCTGCTACACCTCCCTCGCACTGGTGACGGATCTGGACGCGGGTGCGGAGACCGGGGACGGGGTCTCGCACAACGAGGTCCTCCGCGTGTTCGGCGAGAACGTCGGCCGGCTGCGCGACGTGCTCTTCGACGCGGTCGGCGCGCTCCCCGCGACGGTCGACCGGGACTGCCTGTGCACGCGGGCCCACGAAGGGTGGGACCTGGGGATCGAACTGCCCTGAGCCTCGGGGCCGGGGGTCGGGCCGGGTGAGGGCCGGCCGCCCGCGAGGTCCGGACACGTTCCAGGTTCGCCGACCCCGCGCCACGTCGGCAATCGCTCGCGGGAGTGAGGAAGTTATCCACATACGCCCGGTTGTCCACAGGCCCGAGCGGGATCGCGGCGGGTGCGGGACGGTGGACCCGGTTCGCCGGAAGGTGGACCCCGCTCGCCGGACCGTCCGGTGAACGGCCGTGCCACGACAGGCGGTTGCGCGATGACCACGAACTCCTGCCTCACCCACACCCCGGCCTCGGTGCCCGCGCCGTGCGGGCTTCCCGCCTTCGATCCGCTGCGGGTGCGCGGCGCGCGGCTACGGCTGCGCCGGGCGCTGCGGCGCAGGCGGCGGGCCCCCGCCGCGGTGCTCGCGATGACCGCGGTCACCCTCGCGGCGGCCGGCGCCGCCGGGGCCGACGACCCGGCCCCGCAGCCCCCTCCACCGCCCGCCCGGGTGGCGCACCGGCCGGCCGCCGTGTCGCTCGTGTCCGCTCCGGTGCGGATCGCCGACGCGGCGACCGTGCGGCTGCTGCAGCCCGGTGACCGGGTCGACGTGATCGCCGCGCCCAACTCCGTGACGGGCGTGGCCGGAGAGGCCCGGGTGGTCGCCTCGGGCGCCCGAGTGGCCGAAGTGCCACAGCCGGGCGAGACTCGACCGGAGGGCGGGGCCCTGGTCGTCCTGTCCGTTCCACGGTCGACGGCGACGGCGCTCGCCGGGGCGGGCATGACGTCCCAACTGGCGGTGACACTGTGCTGATTCGCACGGATGGACTGTCAAGTCACCGTCCCGTGTGTACGGATTGGACGCCTTCGCGCCAGGCGCGGCGTAATGGCTCCGCACACTGCACACGCGAAGAAAGGCACCTTGGTGGCCGAGAAGAAGGAAAGCTTGCTGGGAGGCTTCAAGGCCTTCCTGATGCGCGGGAACGTGATCGACCTGGCGGTGGCGGTCGTCATCGGCGCCGCGTTCACCAACATCGTGAACTCGGTGGTCAAGGGCATCATCAACCCGATCGTGGGTGCCTTCGGCACGAAGGACCTGGAGGGCTACGCGTCCTGCATCAAGGACAGCTGCAAGATCGTGAACGGCGAGATGCAGGGCATCCAGATCCAGTGGGGCCTGGTGCTCAGTGCCGTCCTCAGCTTCGTGATCACGGCCGCCGTCGTCTACTTCCTGATGGTCCTGCCGATGGCCAAGATCCTCGCCAAGCGTGCCGCGCACGACAAGGCGAAGGAAGGCGTCCAGGAGACCCTGGAGGTCAGCGAGCTGGAGGTGCTCAAGGAGATCCGCGACCACCTGGTCGCCCAGCGCGGCCCGAGCTCGGGCTCGACGGCCGGTTCCAACACCTGAGGCGGGGCGCACCCCACCTCCTGACCGACCGTCGCGGTCGGTGTCAGAGGTGGTGCGGCGGCTTCTCGTCGAGGAAGCGCGCGAGGTCGGCGGCGCTGCCGCCGGCCGGAGGCCGCTCGCCCCACCCGCGGTCCGTGTCGTCCGCGGACTGCTGGTCCAGCGGATCGTCGAAGATCAGTGCCGGACGGGGTCGGGAATCGGAATCGTTGTCGGACTGCTTCGCTGCTCGCGGTCCGTGGGCGGGGGCGGTGCTCATGTTTTCAGGGTACGCCCGGAGCACCGCCCCGTACCCTCCCGATCCGGGGTCTGATCTGCGGGATTCCGCTCATCCGTCCCGCCATCGGTTCCCGCGCCGGCCGGTTCACCGGTCCTTCGGGTCGAGCAGCCAGAGGCCGAGGACGACGAGGAACGACAGGACCAGGAAGCCCGCGCCCCACCAGGCGGTCCCGGTGTCGCCGGACATCCACTCGTCGACCACGATGGTGAGCCCCCACAGCTGGCCGATGAGCACGGTCAGGGCCAGGGCGAGGCGGGCGGAGAGTTTGGAGGAGCGCTCGGGTTCCTGCTCGGTGCCGGCACCCGGGCCGGGTCCGGTGTGGCGGATACGGGGGTCCCCGTAGCCGCTGGTGGGGCGGATCTGCGGGTAGCGCTCGTGGACCGGGCGGTTGAGCCGCGGCTGGGCGCTGCCGGGGGTGTAGACGGGCCGGGGCGGCGGGGTCCCGGGAGCGGCGGCGGGGTCGCCGGGGGCGCCCGGGTCCTTGGGGAACGGGGTGTCGGTCATGTCCGTCGGCTCCCTTCGGCGGCGGGGCCGCCGGCGCCCGGGCAGCCGAGGCGTTCGGCGAGGCCGGGGCGTTCCCCGCCGAGCTGGCGGCACAGGCCCTCGCGGACGCTCTCTCCGGAGCGGGTGGTGCCCACGGCCCAGACGCTTCCGTCGGTCTCCTCGACCAGGAGCACCCTGGGCAGGCCGCGGGGCGGCGGGCCCGCGGTGACCTCGCCGGTGCGGGCGTCGAAGACGCCCTCGTGGCAGGGGCAGTACAGCTCGCCCTCGCTCCCCCGGTCGTTGCGCCAGAGCACCGCGCAGGCGAGGTGGGTGCAGACGGCGGAGTAGCCGGCGAGGGTGCCGTCGGCGAGGCGGATGGCGACGGCGCGGTCCTCCTCGTCGGGGTAGCGGAAGGCGATCGAGTCGCCGGGCAGGAGCTGGTCGGCGATCTTCTTCGGTTCGGGTGCGCCGTCGTCGCTGTCGCCGTGGCGGTGCAGGATGCCGGAGGCGACGCCGATGCCGCCGGCGGCCAGGCCGCCGGAGACGGTGGCGACGATCCGCAGGTAGTCGCGGCGGGTGGTGAGCGAGTCGGCGGCGATCCGGTCGTGGAGGGCCGCGTGGGCGGCGTCGGCGGGCCGGTTCGGGTCGTCCGGGTCGGTGGCCGCGCCGGCGCCGTTGTCCGGGGGTGGTTCGGTGAGGCTCATCGGACATCCACTCCGTTGACTTCGACGATGGGCAGACCGCCGGGGACCGGCCACTGGACTCGGTCGGCGGGGACGACCATCGCCACACCGGTGGAGATGGTGGTGGATCCGAAGGTGAAGGAGTCGGCGACCTCGACGCCGGGGCGTTCGGCGCGGAGTTCGTCGAGGGTTCCGTAGAAGAGGGCGCCGGTGGGGCAGACGGTGGCGCACATGGGGGCGAGGCCGTAGGCGGTGCGGTCGTAGCAGAGGTTGCACTTCATCTGCAGCTTCGCCTTGAGGTCGATCTTCGGGACGCCGAAGGGGCAGGCGTTGACGCAGTTGGCGCAGCCGATGCAGCGGGTGGTGTCGGCCTGCTGGACCACGCCGTCAGCGGTCACCAGGATCGCGTCGGCGGGGCAGACCTCGGCGCACGGGGCGACGGGGTCCTCGCAGTGCATGCAGACGGTGGGGAGGGAGGCTACGGAGTGGCCCTCGTCGGGGTAGTCGAGGTGGATCATCGACTTGCCTCGGTGGGAGTCGCATTCGCGGCAGGCGGAGACACAGGCCTGGCAGCCGATGCAGCGGCCGGGGTCGATGAAGATCGTGCGGCCCATCATGTGCGGCTCAGCTCCTCTCCGAGGTGCCACGGCCCTGCGGGGACGTGGGCGGCAGGGGGTCGTCGCGGGAGACCTGGGTCTCGGGGTAGGCGACGTGGCCGGGGGCGGTGGGCGGTGCGGGGACCTCGTCGATGCCTTCGGCGGCCTCGATGCGGGCGGCGCAGACCTTGTACTCGGGGATCTTCGACCGGGGGTCGAGGGCGTCGATGGTCAGCGCGTTGGCCGCGGTGGGTACGGGCCAGTGGTAGGGGACGAAGACGGTGTCGGGGCGGATGGCCTCGGTGACCAGGGCGGGGAAGACCTCGCTGCCGCGGCGGGTGACGACGCGGACCGGGTCGCCGTTGCGGAAGCCGTGGGAGGGGTGGACCTCGACCCAGGGGCGCGGGGTCTGTTCGACGAGGGCGCCCAGGCGGCGGGTCTGGTTGCCGGAGAGGAAGTGGGCGACGGTGCGTCCGGTGGTGAGCGAGAGGGGGTACTCCTCGCTGTACGGGTCCATGGGCGGGTGCCATTCGACGACCTGCATATGGATCTTGCCGTCGGCGTGGTAGGTCCGGCCGTCCTCGAAGAGGCGGGGGGTGCCGGGGTGGTCGGTGGAGGGGCAGGGCCAGGCGATGCCGCCGGTCTCCTCCAGCCGGTCGTAGGTGATGCCGTAGTAGTCGTTGACGGTGCCGGCCGAGGCGATGCGCAGTTCTTCGAAGACGGCTCGGGAGTCGGGGAAGGCGAACTTGGCGCCGGCGCCGAGGCGTTTGGCGAGTTCGCAGATGACCCAGGTATCGGTGCGGACGCCGGCCGGGGGTTCCTGGGCCTTGTTGTGCTTGACGACCCGGGCCTCGGCGTTGGCCATGACGCCGTCGTCCTCGGCCCAGACGGTGACGGGGAAGACGACGTGCGCGTTGGCGGCGGTCTCGGAGAGGAAGAAGTCGAATTGGGCGTGGAACTCGGTGGTGTCGTAGCCCTCCTTCACCGTGGCGTAGTTGGGGAGGGAGACGAAGGGGTTGTTGCAGATGCCGATGAGGCCGCGGATCTCGCGGCGCTGCATCTGCCAGACCATCTCCATCATGGAGGTGCCGGCAGGCGGGAGTTCGGACTCGGCGATGCCCCAGATCTCGCAGATCTGGCGGCGGTGCTCGGGGTCGGAGATGGAGCGCCCGCCGGGCAGCAGGTCGGACTTCTGGCCGTGCTCGCGGCCGCCCTGGCCGTTGCCCTGGCCGGTGATGGTGCCGTATCCGGCGCCGGGGCGGCCGATGTTCCCGGTGGCGACGCACAGGTTGATGATCGTCAGGCAGTTCTCGACGCCCTGGGAGTGGTGTTCGACGCCGCGGGCGTGCCAGGCCATGGCCTTGCCGGCGCCGGCGAACATCCGGGCGACCTGGACGATCTGTTCCGCGGGGACGCCGCAGATCTCGGCGGAGCGGGCGGGCGGGTATTCGGCGACGGTCTTCTTCACCTCCTCCCAGCCGGTGGTGTGGGCGGCGAGGTAGGCCTCGTCGGTGAGGCCCTCGGCGACGACGACGTGGAGGACGGCGTTGAAGAAGGCGGAGTCGGTGCCGGGCTTGAGCGCGACGTGGATGTCGGCGGTGCGGGCGATGGCGGTCTCGCGCGGGTCGACCACGATGAGGGTGGCGCCGCGGTCCCGGGCTCCCCAGAGGTACTGGGTCATCACGGGGAAGCATTCGCCGACGTTGGAGCCGGCGATGAGCAGGCAGTCGGTGAGCAGGATATCGGAGAAGGGGTTGCCGGCCCGGTCGATGCCGAAGGAGAGCTTGTTGGCTCCGGCGGCGGAGACCATGCACAGCCGCCCGTTGTAGTCGACGTGCCGGGTCTTCAGGGCGACCCGGGCGAACTTGCCGACGAGATAGGTCTTCTCCGAGAACAGGCTGGCGCCGCCGAGCAGGCCGAAGGCGTCGTTGCCGTACTCGGTCTGGATGCGGCGGATCTCAGCGACGGTGAAGTCGAGCGCCTCGTCCCAGCCGACCTCGCGGAAGGGTTCGTCGCGGTTGCGGCGCATGAGCGGGGCGGTGAGCCGGTCGGGGTGGTTAACCTGCTGATACGCGTTGATGCCCTTGGGGCAGAGCCGCATCCGGTTGATGTCGTGGTTGCGGGGTTCGACGCCGAAGACCTTGCCGTGGTGGTCGACGCGCAGATACATGCCGCACTGCACGCCGCAGAAGCAGCAGTGGGTGGGGACGAGGGTCTCGCCGTTCTGGTCGGCGTGCCAGCGGTCGGCGGGGATGCCACCGGCGTCGCGGAAGTTGCGGGTGCCGGGCGGGGCGACGGAGGGGTCAAGAGGCAGCGGGGAGGTCACTTGAAGCCCTTCTTGACGTGGGTGAGGTAGGCGGTGCCCCGCAGGACGCGCTTGCAGCGGGGGCAGTACTCGGCCCATTCGTCGAAGTCGAGCTTCAGATCGCGCATGGTGCCCTGGAGGTTCTCGACGTAGGGGGCGGTGTCGATGGGGCGGCCGCAGCGGCGGCAGCCGAGCAGGCCGTCGGCGCTCACCTCGCCGGGCACTCCGGCCGCGGCGGCGGCCCCGGTCACGGCCCCGGCCGTGGCGGCCGGCTCGCCCTTGCGGCGGGCGGTGTACTTGAACAGCTGCATGCCGACGGCGGCGGGCCGCTGCACGATGTGGAAGAACTTCCCGAAGGGGATGTAGATGAGGGTGAAGACCACCGACACCATGTGCAGGATCGCCAGGAACTCGTAGCCGCCGCCGTGCAGGAAGATCGAGGAGAAGGTGAGGAGCAGACCGGTGACGGAGATGACGATGAGGGCGATCAGCGGCACCAGGTCGTAGGCGAAGCGCTGGCCGGTGATGGCGCCGCGGTCCTTCATCCGCCGCCACAGGAAGTAGGAGGCGCCGGGGATGACGAGGACGGCGGCGATGTCCAGGCCGTGGAACATGAGCCAGCCGACGGCGTTCAGCGCGTCGAAGCCGAGGATCTTGAAGCCCCAGATCCGCATCTCGTAGCCGGGCCCCGAGCCCGTGGAGGAGGTGAAGGTGAACCAGCCCCAGGTCAGCGGGAAGGTGATGAGGGCGGCGAGGACGCAGCCCCAGAAGATCAGCTGGTGAGCCGCCCAGCGGGCGTGTGAGCGGGCGCCGAGGAACTTCTGGAAGCCGAGGTAGGTGGCGATCATCCGGGGCAGGGCGGTGGGCGCCCTGCGGAAGTTCCCGGCGGAGAAGAAGGCGCGCCAGCCCTGCTTGAACAGGCGCCGGGCGCCGGGGGCGGAGACCCACACGGTGTAGCGATAGGCGACGCCGAAGGCGAGGAAGACGGTGGCCACCGCGTACGGGAGAAGGGCCGAGTCGAAGTCGCGCAGCAGCCGGCTGCCGAGCACGATCGCGAGGATCAGCAGCACGGAGACGACGACCCCCGCGAGGGTCGCGCGGCGACGCACCTGGGCGGGGGTCTGCGGCGGCCGGTCGGCGACGACGGGCGGCGGCGCGGCGGGGGCCTGCGGTGGCTCGATCACGCGGCCACCCTAGGGCCGAACAGCCCCCTATGCCCGTTTTGCGCCGCTGGCGGGTGGGCGTGGTCCCTCAGACCGCGTACAGCCCGTGGGACCGGAATACCTCGCGGGCCGAGGCGATCTGGTCCGGGGTAGGGGACGGGGTGTGGTGGAGGGTGAACGGCTTGGCGAGTGCTCGCCATTTCGCTTCGCCGAGCTTGTGGAAGGGGAGGATGTCCACGCGGGAGACATTGCCGAGGCCGCCGGCGAAGGCGGCGACGCCCTCGATGTCGGCAGGGGCGTCGGTGAGCCCGGGGACGAGCACGAAGCGGACGTGGACCTCCTGGCCGAGGTCGGCGAGGCGGCGGGCGAAGTCCAGGGTCGGGCGGAGCGGCCGGCCGGTGACCTTCTTGTACGTGCCCGGGTCCCAGCACTTGATGTCGAGAAGCACCAGGTCGGTGTCGCGCAGCAGGGCGTCGGTGGCCCGGGCGCCGAGGAAGCCCGAGGTGTCGAGGGCGGTGTGCAGACCGAGCTCGTGCTTCATCCGGTGCAGCAGTTCGCCGGCGAAGACGGGCTGGAGCAGGGGCTCGCCGCCCGAGACGGTGGCCCCGCCGCCGGAGGCCGCGATGAAGCGGGTGTACTTGGCCGCTTCGGCGATGACGGCGTCGGCGGAGGTGCGCTTGCCGTTCCGCATCCGCCAGGTGTCGGGGTTGTGGCAGTAGAGGCAGGTGAGGGGGCAGCCGGAGAGGAAGGTGACGAAGCGGGTGCCGGGGCCGTCGACGCCGGTGGACAGGTCCCAGGAGTGCACCGACCCCACGGCGGGACGGTGGGTCGCCGCGGCGGCCGGGGTGACGGGGCGGGTCGGGATGTCCGAGCCGGGGAGTACGGCCATGGCAGGGCCTCCTGTCCGGGAGGAACGAGGTCGAAGGGATCGAGGAAGGGGGTGTGGGAGCGGGGAGCGGCCAGCGCGCTCGCCTCGGCCCGGCCCGGCCCGGCCGGGTGAGGGCTACAGGGAGCCGTGGAAGGTGCGGTTCAGGACGTCGAGTTGTTGTTCGGGGGTGAGGCGGACGAAGTTCACCGCGTAGCCGGAGACCCGGATGGTGAGCTGCGGGTGGTTCTCGGGGTGGGCCATGGCGTCGAGGAGGACGTCGCGGTTGAGGACGTTGACGTTCATGTGGAAGCCGTCGCTCGCCATGTAGCCGTCGAGGACGCCGGCGAGGTTCCGGATCCGTTCCTCGGGGGTGCGGCCCAGGCCGTCGGGGGTGACGGTGTTGGTCAGTGAGATGCCGTCCTCGGCGTCCTCGTACGGGAGCTTGGCGACCGACAGGGCCGAGGCGACGTAGCCGTGGGTGTCGCGGCCGTTCATCGGGTTGGCGCCCGGGGAGAACGGCTCGCCGGCGCGGCGCCCGTCGGGGGTGTTGCCGGTCTTCTTGCCGTAGACGACGTTGGAGGTGATGGTCAGGACGGACTGGGTGTGTTCGGCGTCGCGGTAGGTCGGGTGCTTGCGCACCTTCTTCATGAACTCCTCGACCAGCCATACCGCGATCTCGTCGGCGCGCTCGTCGTTGTTGCCGTACGCCGGGTACTCGCCCTCGATCTCGTAGTCGGTGGCCAGGCCGGTCTCGTCGCGCAGGACGGTGACCCGGGCGTACTTGACGGCGGCCAGCGAGTCGGCGGCGACCGAGAGGCCGGCGATGCCGCAGGCCATGGTGCGGCGCACGTCGCGGTCGTGGAGGGCCATCTCGACGCGCTCGTAGGCGTACTTGTCGTGCATGTAGTGGATGACGTTCAGCGCGTGGACGTACACGCTCGCCAGCCACTCCATCTGCTCGTCGAACTTGCGCATCACCTCGTCGTGGTCGAGGACGTCGGAGGTGATGGCGCCGGTGTCGGGGCCGACCTGGGCGCCGGAGCGCTCGTCGCGGCCGCCGTTGATCGCGTAGAGGAGGGTCTTGGCGAGGTTCACGCGGGCGCCGAAGAACTGCATCTGCTTGCCGACGGGCATCGCGGAGACGCAGCAGGCGATGGCGGTGTCGTCGCCGAAGCGGGGCCGCATCAGCTCGTCCGACTCGTACTGCACGGAGGAGGTGTCGATCGAAACCTTGGCGCAGAACTCCTTGAAGCCCTGGGGGAGCTGCGGCGACCAGAAGACGGTCATGTTCGGCTCGGGGGCCGGGCCGAGGTTGTAGAGGGTCTGCAGATAACGGAAGGAGGTGCGGGTGACCAGCGGACGGCCGTCCTCGCCCATGCCGGCGATGGACTCGGTGACCCAGGTCGGGTCGCCGGAGAACAGCTCGTCGTACTCGGGGGTGCGCAGGAAGCGGACGATGCGCAGCTTGATGATGAAGTCGTCGACCAGTTCCTGGGCCTGCTCCTCGGTGAGGAGGCCGGCTTCGATGTCGCGCTGCAGATAGACGTCGACGAAGGTGGAGGTGCGGCCCAGGGACATCGCGGCGCCGTTCTGCTCCTTCACGGCGGCGAGATAGGCGAAGTACAGCCACTGGATGGCTTCGCGGCCGGTGCGGGCGGGGCCGGAGATGTCGTGGCCGTAGGAGGCGGCCATCGTCTTCAGTTCGCCGAGGGCGCGGATCTGTTCCGCGAGCTCCTCGCGCAGTCGGATGGTCTCCTCCAGCGAACGGTTGCCGGTGGGGAGGGAGTCGAGTTCCTCCTTCTCCTCCTGCTTCACCTCGATCAGGCGGTCGATGCCGTAGAGGGCGACCCGGCGGTAGTCGCCGATGATGCGGCCGCGGCCGTAGGCGTCGGGGAGTCCGGTGACGATGCCGGCCTTGCGGGCGGCGCGGATCTCGGGGGTGTAGGCGTCGAAGACACCGGCGTTGTGGGTCTTGCGGTATTCGGTGAAGACCTTCTCGAGGTCGGCCGGGACCGGGTAGCCGTAGGTCTCCAGGGCGCCGGCGACCATGCGCCAGCCGCCGTAGGGCATGATCGCGCGCTTGAGCGGGGCGTCCGTCTGGAGGCCGACGATCAGGTCCTTGTCGCGGTCGATCCAGCCGGGGGCGTGGGCGGTGATGGTGGACGGGATGTCGTACGCGACGTCGTACACGCCCCTGGCGCGCTCTTCCGGGAACCGGTCCGTGATGGCCTGCCACACGGCGGTGGTCCGCTCGGTGGGGCCGGCGAGGAAGGAGTCGTCGCCCTCGTACGGGGTGTAGTTGTGCTGGATGAAGTCGCGGACGTCGACGGCGTCGCGCCAGAGGCCGCCCTTGAAGCCTTTCCAGGCGCCGTCGTTCGCCGTTGCCTCGGCTGTCTCAGCAGTTGTCTCAGCAGGGTTCGCAGTCACTGCCCGCACCGCCTTCCCGGTCTTCTCGATCTCTCGGAACCGCCTCTTCGCTTGCTTCCATTGCACTGCGCCCGACCGCCCGGAAGCGGTCGGCAATGGTCACCACTCGACGGCCGAAGGTCCCTGTCCGGGCATGGGAGAAGGCCCCGCCTCGGCAGGGCCTTTCCCGGCATCCGGCAGGGCCGGTCAGCTGGGGGCTTCGGCGCCCTTGCGGGCGTAGTACCACCAGGTCACGACGATGCAGCTCAGATAGAAGCCGACGAATCCCCACATCGCGCTGGTCACCGCGATCGAGCCGAAGAGGGCCGGGATGAAGAAGAAGCCGTAGGCCGCGATGGCCGAGGTGAAGCCGGTGACGGCGCCGGACTCCATCTCCGCCTGCTTCAGCGCCGCGGCGTATTCCGGGGTGCCTTCCGTCAGGCCCTTCAGATGGGTCCCGCGGAAGATCACCGGGATCTGGCGGAAGGTCGAGCCGTTGCCGATGCCCGAGAAGAAGAAGGCCGCGAGGAAGCAGAGGAAGAAGCCGAAGAAGGAGCCGCTGTCACCGCCCGAGGGAAGGAAGCCGATGACTCCGATGATGGCCGCCGCCATGCCCACGAAGGACAGGATCGTGACCCGCGCGCCGCCCCACTTGTCGGCGATCCAGCCGCCCGCCCACCGGGCGAGGGCGCCGACCGCCGGGCCCATCCAGGCGTAGGTGGCGACGGAGTAGTCCGGGAAGGTGGTCTTGATCAGCATCGGCAGGGCCGCGGCGAAGCCGATGAAGGAGCCGAAGGTACCGACGTACAGCCAGGTCATCAGCCAGTTGTGCTTGCGCCGGAAGATGACCTTCTGCCGGCTGAACGGGGTGGAGGCGACCTTCAGGTCGTTCTGGCCGAACCAGGCGACGGCGGCCAGGACCAGGACGACCGGGACCCAGACGAAGGCCGCGTTCTGCAGGTGGACCGGGGTGCCGTCGGCCTTGTGCTGGGCGGAGCCGATCGCGATCGTCGACCAGGTGATGACGATCGGGGTCAGCAGCTGGACCACGGAGACGCCCAGGTTGCCGAGGCCGCCGTTGATGCCGGTCGCGCTGCCCTTCTTCGCCTTCGGGAAGAAGAAGCCGATGTTGGCGAGGGAGGAGGCGAAGTTCGCGCCGCCGATGCCGCACAGCGCGGCGATGGCCACCATCACCCCGTAGGGGGTCGACGGGTCCTGGATCGCGATGCCCAGCCAGATCAGCGGCACCACCAGGACCACCGTGGACAGGGCGGTGAAGCGCCGCTGCCCGATCATCGGGCCGAGGAAGGTGTAGAGAATGCGGGCCGTGCCGCCGGTCAGGCCCGGGATGGCCGTCAGCCAGAACAGCTGGGAGGTGGAGAAGCCGAAGCCGACGTCCTTCAGATTGGTCGCGGTGACCGACCACACCTGCCAGACCACGAAGGCCACGAGCAGGGCCGGCACCGCGATCCACAGGTTGCGGTTCGCGACCTTGCGGCCGATGGACTTCCAGAAGAGCTCGTTCTCCGGCTCCCAGTCGGTGATCGGCCGGCCGGGCCCGTACTGCTCCGCGTCGTACGAGACGGGCGACGACCCGCCCGCCGTTCTGCTGTCCTGGACTACGGAACCCATGACACTTCCCTGAGCTTGCCCGAACTTCCCTGGTTTTCCCCGCACTTCGCAGCACGGGGGCGCACAGCGCCGCGAGGGGATCGCTGTGCCGCCCTTCCAGGCTCCGCCCGCGCCCCCGGGCGGTGTCAGTGCCGATCGTCGGCAGAGCGGATGGGCCTAGGTCCCGTCCGGGCAGGGCCGTAGGGACGTCCGGAACGGGCAGGGTGACCCCTGGGAATAACGGAGCCCGACCAGGTGTCGTGCTGTGCGCGGGTCGGGCACGCGTGCTGTTCTGTCGTCCATGACGCAACCTCTTCTTCCGCTCACCGCGCGCTCGCGTGACGAGGCGCACCGGGCGGCCACGCCCCTCGAGCTGTTCTTCGACCTGTGCTTCGTCGTGGCCGTCGCCCAGGCCGGGGCGGAGCTCGTGCACGCCGTCGCGGAGGGGCACGCCGGGACCGGGATCCTGAACTACGCGATGGTGTTCTGGGCCATCTGGTGGGCCTGGATGAACTTCACGTGGTTCGCCTCGGCGTACGACAACGACGACGTGCTCTACCGGGTGGTCACGCTGGTGCAGATCGCCGGCGTGCTGATCCTGGCGGCAGGGGTGTCACGGGCCTTCGAGGACCACGACTTCCTGGTCGTGTACATCGGGTACGTCGTGATGCGGCTCGCGCTCTCCTCGCAGTGGCTGCGCGCCGCGCACCACGCCACCGACCCGGGCGAGCGGACGATGTGCCGCCGCTACGCGGCCGGGGTGATGGCCTGCCAGGTGGGCTGGCTGGCGCTGCTCTTCGTGGCGGAGGACGTGCGGCCGTGGGTGTTCCTGGTGATGGCGCTGGCGGAGATGGCGGTGCCGGTGTACGCGGAGAAGGACGTCACCACGCAGTGGCACCCGCACCACATCGCCGAGCGCTACGGCCTGTTCACCATCATCGTGCTCGGCGAGACGATCGCGGCGGCGACGGTTGCCGTGAAGTCGGGCGTCACCGAGAACGACGCGCTCGGCGAGGTGCTGCCGATCGCTGCCGGCGGGCTGCTCATCGTCTTCGCCGCCTGGTGGATCTACTTCGTCGTGCCCGCCCACGACCGGCTGACCTCCAACCGGCAGAGCTTCCTCTGGGGCTACGGCCACTATCTGATCTTCGCCTCGGCCGCCGCGATCGGCGCGGGCATCGAGATCGCCGTCGAGCAGGCGGTCGGCAAGGCGCACATCACCACCCTCGCCGCCGCCTCCGCCGTGACCATCCCGACCGCGGTCTTCCTGATGAGCGTGTGGCTGCTGCACGCCCGCTACTTCAAGGTCGGGCTCGCTCAGCAGGCCGTGCTGCCGGTGGCGTCCCTGGCGATCCTGATGTGCTCCTTCGCCGGGCACTGGGCGGTGTTCGCGGCCGGTCTGGTGGCCGCCGCGACCGTGGCGGTGGGGGTGACCCTGACCGCCACCAACCCGGCCACCCGCCGCCCCCGCACCCCCTGACCTGACCGGACCGGACCGGAACAGCCGGACCCGAGCGGGCCCGAGCAGGCCGGACCCGAGCGGGCCGGATCGCCCGCTCCTCGGCCAGAATGCCTCGCATGATCTTCCGGCTGCTCGGTCCGCTCACCGTCGGCGATCCGCCCGTGCCCGCCGCCGGCGGTCCCCGGGTACGGGCGCTGCTCGCGCTGCTCCTCCTCGACGCGGGCCGGATCGTGCCGGCCGGGCGGCTCGTCGACGGGCTGTACGGGGACGAGCCGCCGACCGGGGCGGCGAACGCCCTGCAGTCGCAGGTCTCCCGGCTGCGCCGGGCGGGGCTGCCGGAGGGGGTGACGGTGGAGCACTCGGCCGCCGGTTACCGGCTCGCCGGGGTCGGCGGCGAGGACGTGGACGCGCTGCGTTTCGAGCGGCTGGCCCGGGAGGGCGCCCGGGCCGGGGCGGCCGGGGACGCCGTACGGGCCGAGGGGCTGCTGCGCGAGGCGCTCGGGCTGTGGCGGGGGCCCGCGCTCGCGGACGTACGGGAGGCTCCGTACGCCGAGGGGCAGGCCGCCCGGCTCGACGCGCTGCGGCTCGACGCTCTGGAGGAGTGGGCGGCGGCCCGGCTCGCGGCCGGCGGTGATCCCATACCGCTGGTACGGGAGTTGACGGATGCCGCGGCGGCGCATCCGCTGCGCGAACGGCTCCGGGCGCTCCAGATCCGGGCGCTCGCCGGGGCGGGACGACAGGCGGAGGCGCTCGCCGTGTACGAGGAGGTGCGCGGGGCGCTCGCGGAGGAGCTGGGCGCGGATCCGTCGGCCGAACTGGCCGCGGCGCACCTCGCGGTGCTGCGCGGTGACGCGGGCGGCCACCGGCCCGTGGCAGCCGCCCGGCCGCCCGTACCGCTGACCGACTTCGTCGGGCGTGAGCGGGAACGGGAGCGGTTGGGGGCGCTCCTCGCCGCCGTGCGCCTGGTGACCCTGGTCGGGCCGGGCGGCGCGGGCAAGACGCGGCTCGCCCTGGAACTCGTACAGCGGGAGGAACCGGGGACCCTGGAGGCGGTCTTCGTGGACCTGGGCGCGGTCGGGCCCGGCGAGGTGGCGGGGGCGTGTGCGCGGGCGCTGGGGGTACGGGACGCGGGCCCGGACGCGCTTCTGCGGGCGCTCGCGGGCCGGCCGGTGCTGCTCGTCGTGGACAACTGCGAGCACGTGGTGGCGGAGGCGGCGCCGCTCGTACGGGAGTTGCTGGCCGGTTCCGGCGGGCTGCGGGTGCTCGCGACGAGCCGGGAGGCGCTGGGCATCACGGGCG
The DNA here is from genome assembly GCF_026236535.1 of Streptomyces sp. SKN60. Lineage (GTDB taxonomy): Bacteria > Actinomycetota > Actinomycetes > Streptomycetales > Streptomycetaceae > Streptomyces. Next base: position 94,236 of record NZ_JAHTMW010000013.1, read on the forward strand.
AGTCGCTGCTGCCGCTGGGCGCGCTGGCGCCCGATGCGGCGGAGGAGCTGTTCCTGCGGCGCGGGGCGGCGGCCCGGCCCGGGTTCGCCGAGACGGTCACCGGCCCGGACGCGGATCCGGACGCACGCGCGCGCGTGCGGGAGGTCTGCGCGGCGCTCGACGGGCTGCCGCTCGCCCTGGAACTGGCGGCCGCCCGGCTGCGGACGCTGACCCTCGACGAGCTGGCCGACCGGCTCGGGGAGCGATTGGGCGACCGGCTCGGCGACCGGCTGGGCGACCGATTCCGGGTGCTGTCGCGGGGCGACCGGACCGCGCCGGAACGGCACCGGACGCTGGCCGCCGTGGTGAAGTGGAGCTGGGAGCTCCTGGGTGAGGAGGAGCGGACGGCGGCGGCGCGTTTCTCGGTGTTCCGGGGCGGGGCGACGGCCGGGGCGGCGGCCGCGGTGTGGGGGACGGACCGCGCGGACGCGGAGGACCTGCTCGCCTCGCTGGCCGAGAAGTCGCTGTTGGAGGCGGGTTTCGACACGGGCGCGGTCCGCTATCGGATGCTGGAGACCGTGCGCGCCTACGCGGCGGGCCGGCTGCCCGCCGACGATCCCGCCCACGCCGCCCACACGGCCCACTTCCTGGCCCTGGCCCGGGCCGCCGACGCCGAACTGCGCGGCCCGGACCAGCTGGACCGGCTCGCCCGGCTCGACGCCGAGGACGCGAACCTGCGGGCCGCGCTGCGCCGGGCGGACCCGGCGGACGGGCTGCGGCTGGTCGCCGCGCTCACCGGGTACTGGTGGCTGCGCGGCCGGCGCGGGCAGGTCTCGGGTCTGGTGGCGGAGCTGCTGGAGAGAGTGGACACGGCCGGCCTGGTCGCGGGAGAGGTCCCGGGCGGGCTCGGCGAGGAGTACGCGCTGTGCGTGCTGACCGCCGGGGCTCCGGCCGGGGAGCGGCCGGAGCGGCTCGACCGGGCGCGGCGGCTCCTGACGGAGCGGGCGGAGCCGCTGCGGCAGCCGTTCACGGCGTTCCTGTGGGCGACGGCGGTCGGGCCGGAGGACCGCCTTCCGGTCCCGTCCGACGCCTGGTCCCGGGCCCTCGGTCTGGCCGGGCAGGGGCATCTGGCGCTCGCGCACGGCGACCGGGACACCGCCGAACAGGCCCTGTCGGAAGCCCTCACCGCCTTCCGTGCCCTCGGCGACCGCTGGGGCACGGCCACCGCGCTCGAAGGCCTCTCGGTCCTCTCCCCCGATCCGTTCCCGCTGCTCGCCGAGGCCCTCGGCCTCTTCGAGTCACTGGGCGTCGCCGAGGACATCGTCGATCTGCTCGGCCGTCGTGCCGCCCTCCACGAGGCCGCCGGCGCGGCCGAGGCAGCCCTCGCCGACCGCGCCCGGGCGGCGGAGACGGCCCGCCTGGCAGGCCTCCCGGCCCCCTTCTGACTCCCCTTGTCAGCGGCGGTCAGCGTGCGGTGCGCGGTCCGTCAGCGCGCGCCGTCACTCTCCTCCTGTCGCGGCGGACGCCCGTTCGCCGGCACCGCGGTCCGACCGGAGGAATCCGCCATGCAGCACCAGCACCAGCACCAGTCCGGCACCACCGAGAACACCACAGAGAACACCACCGAGAGCAGCAACGCGCGGGGCAGCCGTCTCCTCCGCACCGCGCTCGTCACCGGCGCCTCCCGCGGCATCGGGCGCGCCATCGCCCGGCGCCTGGCGCGGGACGGGATGGGCGTCGCCGTGCACTACGGGGCCGACGCGGCCGCCGCGCAGGAGACCGTGGAACTGATCGCCGCCGAGGGCGGGCGGGCGTTCGCCGTGGGGGCGGACCTGGCTTCCCACGAGGGCGTGCTCGCGCTCGTCGAGGGCGTACGGGCCGGGCTCGCGGCCCATGCCGGGGACGGCGGCCTTGACGTGCTGGTCAACAACGCGGCCGTCACGACGTCCGGCGGGCACCTTCAGGAGGAGACGGTCGAGGCGTTCGACCGCCTCTTCGCGGTGAACGTGCGGGCCCCGTTCTTCCTGGTCCAGCAGCTGCTGCCGGTGCTGCGGGACGGGGGCGCCATCGTGAACATCGGCTCCGCCGTCACCCGGATCTCGCTCGCCGACGAGCTGGCGTACGCGATGACGAAGGGCGCCATGGAGACCTTCACGCGGACGCTCGCGAACGTCGTCGGCGCCCGTCGGATCACCGTGAACACGGTCGCGCCGGGCCCGACGCAGACGGCCTCGCTGACCGCCGCGATGGCGGCGGTGCCGCAGCTGGAGGAGATGCTGATCGCCGGTCAGGCGCTGCCCTGGGTGGGGCAGCCGGAGGACATCGCCGATCCGGTGGCGTTCCTGGCCTCGCCGGCCGGGCGCTGGATCACCGGCACGGTGGTCGACGCCTCGGGCGGCACCTACCTCGGGCCGAAGCGCTGACGTCCGTACCGCATCCCTCGCCGCCGACTTCCGTGCTACCCAGGACGTATGACTGAGCAGCAGCGCACCGAGCAGCAGCACGCCGAGCAGCAGCGCAAGGGACCGCTCGACGCCCTCACCGACGTGGCCGGCCTCCGGGTCGGCCACGCGCGCGTGGCGGGGGAAGGGGCGCTGTCCGGCACCACTGTGGTGCTCGCGCCGGAGGGCGGCATGGTGGCCGCCGTGGACGTGCGGGGTGGCGGGCCGGGCACACGGGAGACGGACGCGCTGGATCCGCGCAACGTGGTGCAGCGGATCGACGCCGTGGTCCTGACCGGCGGCAGCGCGTACGGGCTCGACTCGGCGGGCGGGGTGATGGCCTGGCTGGAGGAGCGGGGGCGCGGAGTCCGGGTCGGCCCCGATCCGGCGCACGTGGTGCCGGTGGTGCCCGCCGCCTGTGTCTTCGACCTCGGCCGGGGCGGCGACTTCGCGGCCCGGCCGGACGCCTCGACGGGGCGGGCGGCGGTGGCGGCGGCCGCCGCGAGCGAGCCGCACACGCGCGTGGCGACGGGCGCGGTGGGCGCGGGCACCGGGGCGGTGGTCGGCGGCCTGAAGGGCGGAGTGGGGACGGCGAGCACCGTCCTGGAGTCGGGGATCACGGTCGCCGCGCTCGTGGTGGTCAACGCGGTCGGCTCGGCGGTCGATCCGGCGACGGGCGTGCCCTACGGCGCGTACTTCGCGGGCGGGCGTCCCGAACACCCCGAGCCGGCCGTGCACGAGGCGGCGCGGCGGCGGCTCGCCGAGGCTCGGGCGAAGCTCGCCCCGCCGCCGCTCAACACCACGCTCGCGGTGGTCGCGACGGACGCGGCGCTGACCCGGGCACAGGCGCACAAGCTCGCGGGGACCGCGCACGACGGCATCGCGCGCGCCGTCCGTCCGGTGCATCTCCTGAACGACGGCGACACGGTCTTCGCGCTCGCCACGGGGGCGCGCGAACTGCCCTCCGCGCCGGGTCCGCTCGCCCTGAACGAGATCCTCGCGGCGGGCGCGGACACCGTCACGCGGGCCATCGTGCAGGCGGTGCTCGCGCCCACTGCCGGGGCCTACGGGCCTGGTGGGGACTTCCCCGCCTATCGGGAGCTGTACGGCGGCGCGCACGACGGCTAGCCCGCGCCGCCGACTGCCGGTATACCAAGGGGAGTTGGGGAATATGCCACAGGGGCGTGGGAACTCGCTGTGCGCCCCCGTTCGTTTTCCCGAACGCCGGACACGATGTCAGACCCAGGGACTACGTTTAGCAAGCAGCAAGTGACATGCGGCGACGGCCTGGAGACCCTCTTGAACGATCCGCAGGATCAGTCACACGATCCGTACGAGACGACCGAGACCCATCTTGAGCGACTCCTCGGCCGGGCGCTCAACTCCTTCGACCTGCCCGACTCCACGATCGAGCGCCTGGAGTCGGCCCTCGCCCACTCCACCGCGCTGTACTCCTCGCACCACAGCGCGTCGCTGCACCGCACCACCTACCGTCACACCTATCTGCTCCCCGACGGCACGGCGCCCAGCCTGTGGGAGCTGGTCCACAACTCCGGCCGGGACGGCGCCGACCAGCACGAGCTGTACGTGGAGGAGGCGGAGGCCCGGCTCGCCGCGTCGCGGCTGCCGGCCGGGCCGTCGCTCGGCTGGACCGTGGAGCGCGCCGACGGCACGCCCCTGGAGGAGGACGACGACCTGGAGGGGCTCAGCGCCCTCCTCGCCCGCCCGATACCGGCCCAGCCGAGGATGTACGTGCCGGACAACTCGGCCGACCACGCGCGCCGGGTGCTGCGCCGCGCGGAGAACGCGGACCGGCCCGGCGAGGCCACGGCGCGCCGCCTGCGGCTCGCCTTCGCGCACCACATCACGCAGGCGCTCGGGCGCCACTGCCCCGCGGAGGGCGGCCGGGACGCCGGCTTCACCCTCTACGAGCACCAGTTCCTGCTGGTCGACGGCAGCGAGCTCAGCCTGTGGGAGGTCGAGCACACGGCGACCCCCGACGGGCGCCACATGTGCGAGGTGTACGAGGAGGAGCGCGCCGCGCGCGACGCGATGGAGTCCCGCAGCCGGCGCAGCCGGGTCCTCTGAGGGACCAGGGCCCCAGGCCCCTGACCCCCGGGCCCCTGGACGGAACGCCGGAGGGGCGGCGCGCACCAGGTGCGCGCCGCCCCTCCTCGTACCCCCGTTGAGTCCTTCGAGTTCTTCGAGTTCTTCGACGTCCTGGGTCCACCGGGTCAGGAGACCAGCTCGGGCTCCTTCGTCACCGGGCCCTCCGGGGCGCCGGGGGCGTCCGAGGTGGCGTCCTCGCCGCCCTCCAGGTGCTGCTTGGGCTTGGCGGGGAGGGCGAACATCACCAGGAAGATGCCGGCGAGCACCACGGCCGCCCAGCCCAGGGAGTTCTGGAAGGCATCGGTGAAGACCTTGCCGGTCTCCTGCGGGAAGGCCGCGAGCCGCTTCTCGTCGATGGTCCCGAAGAAGACCACGGACACCAGGCCGAGGCCGAGCGCGTTGCCCATCTGGCCGGTGGTGTTGATCAGGCCCGAGGCCGAGCCGGCGTGCTCGCGCGGCACCTCGGAGAGCACGGCGTCCGTCAGCGGCGCCACGATGAGACCCATGCCGAGACCCATGACGACCAGGGCCGGGATCATCTGCCAGGGGTGGATGTCCGTGCCGTAGCGGCCGGCCAGGAAGAAGTACAGCAGGATGCCCGCGCCCATGGTCAGGGCGCCCGCCTGGAGGACCTTGCGGCCGAAGCGCGGCACCAGCTGCTGGACCGACAGGCCCGCCGCGGTGGACACGGCGATGGAGAACGGCACACCGGTCAGACCGGCCTTGAGCGGGGTCCAGCCGAGTCCGATCTGCATGTAGAGCGTCCAGACCAGGAAGAAGATGCCCATCACGACGCCGAAGGTCAGCTGGACGGCGATACCGGCGGCGAACGACTTCACCTTGAACAGCGACAGTTCGACGAGCGGCGAGCCGTCCTTCTTCGTCTTGTACTTCTCGTACGCGACGAGGGCGCCGAAGACGAGGACGCTGCCGGCCATCATCAGGTGGCCCCACAGCGGCCAGTCGAGCTCGCGGCCGCGGGTCAGCGGGTAGATCAGCATGAGCAGCGCGACCGTCACCAGGAGCACGCCGACCATGTCGAGCTTCAGCGCCTTCGGCGCCTTGGACTCGGTGATGAAACGGCGGCCCAGGATCAGGGCGGCGATGCCGACCGGCAGGTTGATGAGGAAGATCGGGCGCCACTCCAGGCCCGCGATGTTCCACTGGGTGAGCAGCGCGCCGAGCAGCGGTCCTGAGACCGCGCCGAGGCCGATGATCGCGCCGAACAGGCCGAAGACCTTGCCGCGCTCGTGCGCCGGGAAGGTGACGTGCACGATCGACAGGACCTGCGGCACCATCATCGCGGCCGCCGCGCCCTGGAGCAGGCGGGAGCCGACCAGCATCTCCTGGTTGGCGGCGAAGCCGCACAGCGCGGAGGCGAGGGTGAAGCCGGCGGTGCCGGTGAGGAAGAGGCGCTTGCGGCCGTAGATGTCGCCGAGGCGGCCGCCGGTGATCAGGCCCGCGGCGAACGCGAGCGCGTAGCCGGCGGTGATCCACTGGATGGCGCCGAAGGAGGCGCCGAGGTCCCGCTCGATGCTGGGGATCGCGATGTTGACGATCGTGGCGTCGACCAGGTCCATGAAGGCGGCGGTCATGACGATGGCCAGGGCGATCCAGCGTCTGCGGTCCGAACCGCCGGGAGCGGCCGCGTCGGGTGCGGCCGCATCGGGTGCGGCCGCGTCGGAAGCCGCCGCGGGGAGGGCGTCGTGTGAACTCATACGAGGAAAGTAGAGGCCATATAGGTCAGCTCATGTCCTAGTTGCACCGCATGCTGGATAACATGACGGACACACCGGCACGACTCCTGAATCTGCTGTCGCTCCTCCAGACCCCGCGCGAGTGGCCGGGCAGCGAGCTGGCCGAGCGGCTCTCGGTCTCGCCGCGCACGATCCGCAGGGACATCGACCGGCTGCGCGACCTGGGCTATCCCGTCGAGGCGAGCAAGGGCGCGGTGGGCGGCTACCGGCTTGTGGCGGGTACGGCGATGCCGCCGCTGCTGCTCGACGACGAGGAGGCCGTGGCCATCGCGGTCGGCCTGCGGGCCGGGGCGGGGCACGCCATCGAGGGCGTCGAGGAGGCCTCCGTACGGGCCCTCGCCAAGCTGGAGCAGGTGCTGCCGTCCCGGCTGCGGCACCGGGTGTCCACGCTGCAGAACGCGACGATCCCGCTCACCCGCGGGGACGGCGCGACCGTCGCACCGCAGACCCTGACCGCGCTCGCCGGCGCGGTGACCGGGCAGGAGAAGCTGCGCTTCGGCTACCGGGCGGGCGACGGCACGGAGAGCCGGCGGCTCGTGGAGCCGTACCGGCTGGTGTCGACGGGGCGCCGCTGGTACCTCGTCGCGTACGACCTGGGGCGCGAGGACTGGCGCACCTTCCGGGTCGACCGGGTCACCGAGCCGTTCCCGACCGGGGCCCGGTTCGCGCCGCGGGAGCTGCCGGCGGGGGACGCGGCGGCGTACATGGCGCGGTCGATGGCGCGGGCGCGGGCGCAGGGCGAGGTGGACCTGGACGTGGAGTTCGCCGCGCCCGCCGAGTTCGTCGTGGCGCGGCTGCCGGCGCATCTGGTGCCGGTCGCGACCGGCACGGACCGGTGCCGGCTGCGGGCCCGGGTGGCCGACTCGGTGGAGTGGCTGGCCCTGCGGCTCGCGCTGATGGACGTCGACTTCACCGTCCATGCGCCGGATTCGCTGATCACGTACATGCGGGAGCTGTCGGCGCGGTTGGCGGCGGCGACGGAGGCTTGACGGGGGTGCGGGGGGCTGCGCGCCCGCTGTGGCGGGTGCGCGCGGGTCGCCCGCCCGGCGGGGGCCGGGCGGGGGCGCATTGCCGGCCGCCTAGGCCACCGCGTCGAAGCCCGTGTCGCGGGCCATCTTCTTCAGTTCCAGGAGCGCGTGCTTCTCGATCTGGCGGATGCGCTCGCGGGTCAGTCCGTGCTCCTTGCCGACCTCGGTGAGGGTTCGCTCGCGGCCGTCCTCGATGCCGTAGCGCATACGGATGATCGAGGCCGTGCGGTTGTCCAGCTTGTCGATCAGGTCGTCGAGCTCCTCACTGCGCAGCAGGGTGAGGACGGACTGCTCGGGGGAGACCGCCGAGGTGTCCTCCAGGAGGTCGCCGAACTGGGTCTCGCCCTCGTCGTCCACGGACATGTTGAGCGAGACCGGGTCGCGGGCCCAGTCGAGGACGTCGGTGACCCGCTCCGGGGTCGAGCCCAGCTCGGTGGCGATCTCGGCGGGCTCCGGCTCGCGGCCGTGCTCGCGGTTGAACTCGCGCTGGACCCGGCGGATGCGGCCCAACTCCTCCACCAGGTGGACGGGGAGCCGGATGGTGCGGGACTGGTCGGCTATGGAGCGGGTGATGGCCTGGCGGATCCACCACGTCGCATACGTGGAGAACTTGAAGCCCTTCGCGTAGTCGAACTTCTCGACCGCGCGCACCAGGCCCGCGTTCCCCTCCTGGATCAGGTCGAGCAGCGGCAGGCCGCTGCGCGGGTAGCGCCGGGCCACGGCGACGACGAGCCGCAGATTGGACTTGATGAAGAGGTCCTTCGCCCGCTCGCCCTCGGCGACCAGCGCCTCGAGCTCCTCGCGGGTCGCCGCGGTCTCGGTCTCGCTCTGTCCGTCGAGGATCTGCCGGGCGTAGACGCCCGCCTCGATCGTCTGGGAGAGCTCGACCTCCTTGGCGGCGTCGAGCAGGGGCGTGCGCGCGATCTCGTCGAGGTACATGCCGACCAGGTCGCGGTCGGCGATCTCCCCGCCCACGGCGCGAACGCTGCTTGCCCGGCGCTCTCCGCTCGCGGCGGAGGTCTGACGACGGGCGACGGCACGGGTTGCCATGCGTGCTCCCTTGCTGAGTAGGTCGCGACACCCTCGCGGGTGCCCTGCATCCGACGGAAACAACGACTGGAATCAGGACAGAATTCCCACCCGGCACATGGATTTTCGCGATCATGCAGTATCCTGCGCCGCCGACACGTCGTCGACATGCTGCCCGGCCGGCCGCCGCGACCCGTGGACGCGCAGGTCAGAGCGGGCAAAGCGGGCGATCCGGCCGCTCTCGCAGGGCCCGCCGCCGCGACGTCGTCACGACGCCGTCACGACACCTATGAGACGGCCGTCACATCCGGAGCGGTGACACCTTCGGCCCCGTTCCGCTGTCGAAGACGCCGCTGCCGCCCTCTCGGTTGCTCAGCCGAACTGGACCGAGCGCTTCGCGAGCCCCATCCAGAAGCCGTCGATCACGCTGCGCTCGGCGCCCAGGTCGCCGGCCGCGTCCGCCGCGCCCATGGCGACGAAGAGCGGGGCGAAGTGCTCGGTGCGCGGGTGGGCCAGGCTGCCGGCCGGGGACTTGTGCTCGAAGTCGAGCAGCGCGTCGATGTCGTGCGCGGCGAGCGCCTCGCGGCCCCAGGCGTCGAACTCGGCCGACCAGCCGGGCACGCCCGGGCCGGTGTGCCGCAGGGCGGCCAGGTTGTGGGTGAAGAAGCCGCTGCCGACGATCAGCACGCCCTCGTCGCGGAGCGGGGCGAGCCTGCGGCCGATGTCCATGAGCCGGCGCGGGTCGAGGGTGGGCATGGAGATCTGCAGTACGGGGATGTCGGCGTCGGGGTACATCTCGACGAGCGGCACGTACGCGCCGTGGTCCAGGCCCCGATCGGGGATGTCCTGCACGGGCGTGCCGGGCGCGCGCAGCAGTTTGCGGACGGCCTCGGCGAGTCCGGGCGCGCCGGGGGCGGCGTACTGCACCTGGTAGTAGTGCTCGGGGAAGCCCCAGAAGTCGTAGACGAGCGGCACCGGCTCGGTGGCGCCGAGGGCGAGCGGGGCCTCCTCCCAGTGGGCGGAGACCATCAGGATCGCCTTGGGGCGGGGCAGCCCCGCGGACCAGGCGGCGAGCTCGCCGGGCCAGACGGGGTCGTCGGCGAGGGGCGGGGCGCCGTGCGAGAGATAGAGGGCCGGCATTCGTTCCTGCGTGGCGTCGTTCATGGCGTCCGCCTCCTTACCGCGCGTTCCCGCCAGTACGGGATCTTGATGCTTGAAGTTTCAAGCTTGACTCGAGCCACCTTAGACCCGATCTAGTTCAACTTTCAAGAATCGCCCGTACTATGGATCCATGACCGAACCCCGCTGGCTCAGCGACGAGGAGCAGCGCGTCTGGCGCTCCTACCTCCACGCCACCACCCTCCTGGAGGACCATCTCGACCGCCAGCTGCAGCGCGACGCCGGGATGCCCCACATCTACTACGGGCTGCTCGTCAAGCTCTCCCAGGCGCCCAAGCGCCGGATGCGGATGACGGAGCTGGCCAAGGACGCCAAGATCACCCGCTCGCGGCTCTCGCACGCCGTCGCCCGCCTGGAGAAGAACGGCTGGGTGAACCGCGAGGACTGCCCGTCCGACAAGCGCGGCCAGTTCGCCGCGCTGACGGACGAGGGGTACGCGGTGCTGCGCCGCACCGCGCCCGGCCATGTCGACGCCGTACGGCAGGCCCTCTTCGACCGGCTCTCCCCCGAGCAGGTCGAGCAGCTGGGCGGGATCATGCGCACCGTCGCCGAGGGCCTGCAGCCCACGGGCCCGGACGCGGACCTGCCCTGGCTCCGCTGAGCGGAACCAGGGCAGGATGCGCCGGATCGGGTGGCCCCCGGGTCCCGGCGGGACCGGGACCGGGTCGGTGCCTCAGTGCGCGATGACGGGGATCTTCACCTCGTCCTCGACACCGGCGGCGGAGTCCTTGCCGGCGCCCGACCCCGAGCCGGCGACCGCGCCGGTGCCCGGCTTGCCGGTGTTGATCAGGGTGAGGGCGAGGGTCGCCGAGACGACCAGGATGCCGACCGCCCACCAGATGGCCGCCGAGTAGCCCTCGACCATGCCCTGGAGCTGGAGCAGCTTCTGCGCCGCCGGGGTGGTGGCGCCCGCCGCGTGGTCCACCAGGTACGCGGTGGTCGCCGAGGCGGCGATGGTGTTCAGCAGGGCCGTACCGATGGCGCCGCCGACCTGCTGCGAGGTGTTGACCATCGCGGAGGCCACACCGGCGTCCCGCGGGTCGACCCCGTGGGTGGCCAGCGACATGGCCGGCATGAAGGCGGTGCCCATGCCGAGGCCGAGCAGCAGCTGCGCCGGCAGGATCAGACCGGCGTACGAGGAGCCGATCTCCAGCTGGGTCAGCAGCAGCATGCCGACGGCGGCGGTCAGGAAGCCGGGGCCCATCAGCCAGCGCGGCGGGACCCGGGTCATCAGCCGCGTACCGATCTGGGTGGAACCGGTGATCATGCCCGCGATCATCGGGAGGAACGCGAAGCCCGTCTTGACCGGCGAGTACCCCTTCACGACCTGCAGGTAGTAGGTCAGGAACAGGAACAGGCCGAACATCGCGATGACGGCGAGGCCGAGGGAGAGGTAGACACCGCCGCGGTTGCGGTCGGTGACGACGCGCAGCGGCAGCAGCGGGCTCTTCACCCGCGACTCGACCAGGGCGAAGGCCAGGAGCAGCACGCCGGAGGCGACGAACAGACCGATGGTCGTCGGGTCGCTCCAGCCGTCGGACTCGGCGCGCGTGAAGCCGTAGACCAGGGAGACCAGGCCGAGGGTGGAGAGCAGCACGCCGGGGACGTCGAGCGGCGAGCGGTTGCGGCCGCCGGCCGGCTCACGGATCACGAAGTACGCGCCGAGCGCGGCGACGATCGCGAACGGGATGTTGACGAAGAAGGTCCAGCGCCAGTTCAGGTACTCGGTGAGGAAGCCGCCGAGGATCAGACCCACGGCGCCGCCGCCACCGGCGATCGCACCGTAGATGCCGAAGGCCTTGGCACGCTCCTTGGCGTCGGTGAACATCACCGCGAGGAGGGAGAGGGCGGCGGGCGCGAGCAGCGCGCCGAACGCACCCTGCAGCGCGCGGGCGCCGAGCATCATCGCCTCGCCGGTGGCCGCGCCGCCGAGGGCGGAGGCCGCGGCGAAGCCGATCAGACCGACCACGAAGGTGCGCTTGCGGCCCCACAGGTCGGCGACCCGGCCGCCGAAGAGGAGCAGACCGCCGAAGGCGAGCGCGTAGGCCGTGATGACCCACTGGCGGTTGCCGTCGGATATCCCCAGGTCCTGCTGGGCCGAGGGCAGTGCGATGTTCACGATCGTGGCGTCGAGCACCACCATCAGCTGGGCGAGCGCGATGAAGACCAGGGCCTTCCAGCGGCTCGGGTCCGCCTGCACGGGCGGGGACTGGGCGATTTTTGACATGGGGGTAGCCACCTCTTGGCGCAAAAGGCTGAAAAAGGACGTCGTGCGTCGTCGCTAAGTCATCAAAGGAAATGACAAAGGGAGTTACGGGGTGCGGTGGGTGCCGCGAGCGGCAGGCGTCTCGGTCGGGGTCGGGGCGGGGGCGCTCAGCGGCCCGCGCAGATCTCGCTCCTCAGGGTCTCCAGGGTCGCGGCGGAACCGGGCAGTTCGGAGCGCGCGGGCGTCTCCAGGCCGTCCAGGAACAGCTGCAGATGGCGGTGGACGAAGCGGTCCATGTTCAGACAGGCCGTCCCGGGCAGCGGCCGGGTCAGCTGCGAGACCGCGACCATGAGGTCTCCGACACCGACGTCGGTACGCATCCGGCCGGCCGCCTGCGCCCGGTCGACGAGGCCCTGGACGGCCTCCTCCAGGCGCGAGCGCTCGGCCAGCAGGTCGGGGTGGTGCTTGTCGAAGTCGCCGTCGAGCATCGGGCACAGGGCACCGACCCGCTCGTCGGCGGCGGCGTGGGTGAAGCGGCGGAGCGCGACGAACGGATCGCTCTCCTCCTCGGCGGCCTCGTGCGCCCGCTCGGTGATGCGGGCGGTGAGGGAGAGGACGACCTCGCGGACGAGATCGGCGCGCTCGGGGAAGTTGCGGTACAGCGTGGCGTTTCCGACGCCCGCCCTGCGGGCTATCTCGTCGAGCGGCACCTGGGCGCCGAACTCCACGAACATCTCGCGGGCCGCCGTGACGATCCGCTCCCGGTTGCGGAGGGCGTCCGCCCGGGGGCGGGGCATCCGGCGGGCCGGGGCGGCGGGCGCGGCAAGCGCGTCGGCAACCGTGTCGGCGTCGGCAAGCGCGCCGGCGACTGCCGTTTCGGCGGGGCTCATGCTCACTGCCGTACCTCTCCCAAGTGATGTGACCCGAGTCCACTGACCCGAGTCATGCGACCCGAGTGATGCGATCCGAGTGGCGTGACCCGAGTCATGCGATCCGAGTCATGCGATCCGAGTCATGCGATCCGGGGACCAAGTCCCCACTTCGTCGAACACAGGGGTAAACGGGGACTCGCTCCCCGGTTATTTCCCGCCCGCCTTGTGACCTGCGTCACATCCCCCGGTCGGGCCACCCGGCGCGCGCCTCTCGATCACCCGCCACAGGCTGATCGCAACGACCGACCGGAGAGAGGCCACCGCATGCAGGAGACCCGCCGACGGATACGCAGACCCATCGCCCTGGCCTCGGCGGCCGCGCTCGCGATCGCCGCCCTGGCAACGGCCAGCACGACCCTGCCCGGCCCGGCCCCCGCCTCGGCGGGCCCGGTGGCCGCCGGCTCCGGGGAAGCACCGCTGGGACCGTGCCGGATCGCCACGACGATGGGTGTGCAGATGTCGGAGGGACTGCCCACCGCCCCCGGCTACGCCCGCTCCACCGGGCGGATCAAGGCCCTCAACCTGATGGTCGACTTCCCGGACGCCCCCGGACAGGGCACCGCGATGAGCCGCTTCCGCGAGTTCTTCCCGCAGACCGCCGACTGGTTCCGGGTCAGCTCCTACGGCCGCCTCCACTACACGCCCGAGACCCCGATACCCGACTGGCTGCGGATGCCCCGCCCCTTCTCCTCGTACGGAGTCGAGCGCGGCTCGCCGTACGAGCCGGGCTACCGCGGGCTCGTCCAGGACATCGTCAAGGCCGCCGACGCCCGCGTGGACTTCAGCGCGTACGACCTGATCAACGTCCTGGTCACCCCGAACGCCGGGCCCTCGGCCCTCGACACCGTGCTGTCCGTGACCTTCTCCGGCAACGACGACGCCCCCTACGCGGACGGCGTCCCGCTCGCCAACACGTCCTTCGTCTACAGCCGCCAGGACGACGGCTCAGGCAGCTACGGCGACACCGGCTACCGGGTCCTGCCGCACGAGAACGGGCACGTCTTCGGACTGCCCGACCTCTACACCGTCGACGGCGGCGGCACCGTCGGCCACTGGGACATCATGTCCGAGGACTGGGGAGCCAACAACGACCTGCTCGGCTGGCACAAGTGGAAGCTGGGCTGGCTCGACAACGACCAGGTCGGCTGCGCCTCCCGGCCCGGCGACTTCGAGTACACGCTCACCCCGCTCGCCACCGCCGGCGGCCCCAAACTCGCCTTCGTCCCCCTCTCCGGCACCTCCGGCTACGCCGCCGAGGTGCGCACCCGCGAGGGCAACGACGAGGCGGTCTGCAAGACCGGCGTCCTCGTCTACCGGGTCGAGACCGACGTGGACACCGGGCACGGACCGGTCACCGTCGCCGACAGCGACCGCTCCAGCGGCGGCTGCACCCGGCGCCCCAATGTGCACGCCGAACTGTCCGACGCCCCCTTCGGCCCCGGCGAGACCTTCACCGACCGGACCAGCGGAATCCGGATCAGCGTCCTCGACGAGGACCCGGAGACCGGCGGCTACCGGATCCGCATCACCCGTTCGTGACCGGTGACTTCGACTCCCCGACCGGTGACTTCGACTCCCCGACCGGCGCCTTCGGCGCGCGGTCCTGACCGGTGACTTCGGTGCGCAGCTCGCGCTTGAGGACCTTGCCGGTGGCGTTCCGGGGCAGTTCCGTCTCCCGTACGAGGACGTGCGCGGGCACCTTGAAGGCGGCGAGCCGCGCGCCGACGTGCGCCCGCAGTTCCTCCGGGCCGGCCGTCGCGCCCGCCCGGAGCCGGACCACGGCGGCGACCTCCTCGCCGAGCTGCGGGTGCGGCACGCCGAGGACGGCGGCCTCGGCGACGTCCGGGTGGGCGTGGAGCACGCCCTCGACCTCCCCGCAGTACACGTTCTCGCCGCCCCGGATCACCAGGTCCTTGATCCGGTCGACGACGGTGACCCGGCCGTCCCGGACCCGCGCCAGGTCGCCCGTACGGAACCAGCCGTCCGGCGTGAACGCGGCCCGGGTGGCCGCCTCGTCGCCCCAGTAGCCGCGGATCAGGGACTGGCCGCGCAGCAGCAGCTCGCCGACCCCGTCGGCGTCCGGCCGGTCGATCCGCAGCTCCACGCCCGGCGCGGGCCGGCCCGCGCTGTCCGGGTGCGCCCGGTACTCGGCGCCGAAGTTGGCGAGCACGCCGCCGCAGGTCTCGGTGAGGCCGTAGCCGTTGCGGGGCTCGATCCGCTCCCCGTACGCGGCGGCGAGCCGTGCCGTGATCTCCGGCGGGGCCGCCGCTCCCCCGGTGTTGAGCATCGTGAGGGAGGTCAGCGGGTCGCCGGTGCGCTCGGCGAGGTCGAGCAGCTGGAGCGCGGTGGTGGGGACGCCCGCGTAGTGGGTGACGCCGTGGGTCCGGATCAGCTCCAGGGCCTTCGCCGGGTCCCACTTGCGCATCAGGACGAGGGTGCCGCCGGCCGCCATGACCGAGTAGAAGGAGGTGAAGGCGGCCACGTGGAAGAAGGGGTACGTGGTGAGGGAGACCGGCGCCGGCCCGCTGCCCGGCCGCTCGCCGCGGCGCACCGCGGACGCGGCGGCGAACCAGCGCGGGTGCATCGCCGCCCCGGCCTGCGCGAGATGGGTGGCGACGGCTCCCTTGGGGCGGCCCGTGGTGCCCGAGGTGTAGATGATCGTCGCGTCCTGCTCGGGCAGCACGTCGACGGGCGGCGGCCCGAGGTGCGGGTCGGTGTCGGGGACGTACGGCTCGAAGCCCGCCGCCCCCCGGTCGATTTCGGTGTCCTCGCCGTGGAAGACGATGCCGGGTACGGAGTGGGCGCGGGCCCAGGCGGCGACGCGCGGCACCCGCTCGCCGTCCACCAGGAGCACCCGCGGCGCGCAGTCGTCCAGCGCGTACGCGAACTCCGGCTCCGTCCACCAGGCGTTGAGCGGTACGGCGACGAGGCCCGCGAGCTGGGCGGCCCAGAAGGCGATCTGCCACTCGGGGTGGTTGCGCATCGCGACGACCGCCCGGTCGCCGGGGCGCAGTCCGTACACGTCGACCAGGCGGCGGGCGAGGCCGCAGGCGGCGTCGAAGAAGGCGCGGTAGCCGAGCACGCCGTCCTCGGAGACGAGGAAGGGCCGGTCGCCGTAGCCCCAGGTGGCCTCCACGAACTCGCGCAGGGTGCGCGGCCCGCCGGTGTACACGCCGTCGGCGACGGCGAAGGGCGCGCCGGGCGCGGTGAGTGCGGTGAGCGCCTTCATCGACGGGTCGGCTGACGGGTCGGCTGACGGGTCGACTGACGGGTCGATGTACGAGTCGGCCACTGCGCGCCCCTCTTCCCTGTTCCCCGGGCTTCCTGAGCTGTTTGTTCCCGGGCTTCCCGAGCCGCTAAGCGCTTGCTCAGCCCGGCTGCCGACGACGCTACCAGCACCGGCAGGGCCCGCGGTCAGGAAGGGAGCTCCGCCTGCGGGAACTCCGTCCGAGGGAGCTCCGCCTGCGGGGGCTCCGCCTGCGGGAGCTCCGCCGGTACGGGCTCCTCGCCGCCCGGTACGCGTTCCCGGTCGCCGGCCGCCACGAACAGGCCCACTCGCGCCGCGCCCACCACGCGCGGCAGGAGGAAGGCCCAGAAGCGGGTGAGCGGGGCCCGCTCCAGCCAGCGCGGGTCCTGGTGGCCCAGGGCCTCGTGGCCCGCCGCGACCGCGACGACCGCCGCGGCGACGTCGCCGGCGGTGGCATCGGGCGCGAGCAGCCCCGCACGCTCGGACCGCACCACGATGCCCTCGACCCACTCGCGCCACCGGCGCCTCAAGTCCCGGTCGGTGCGGGTCCGTTCCGGGGCGGCGCTCAGCGCGAAGCCGGCGCGCAGCACCGCGTCGGAGCCGAGCCCCTGGACCAGTTCGTGGCTGGCGTCGATCAGGGTCTGCAGCGGCAGCGCCTCGCGCTCCCGGGTGATCCGCAGCAGCCGGTCGCCGGCCGCCGCGACGACCGCGTCGGCCAGCGCCGCCTTGCTGGGGAAGTGGAAGTGCAGGGCTCCGCTGCTCACTCCGGCGCGGGCGCTGATGGTCGCGAGCGAGGCGACCTCGTAACCTTCCCGGTCGAAGAGCACCGCCGCCGACTCGACGAGAGCGTTGCGGGTCCGGATCGCCCGCTCCTGCTTGGCCAAGGGACCTCCGTCACCGACCGTGGGAGTGCCGACACTTCTCCGCAACGATAACAAACCGGATCGACGGTTTTCCACAGAACGAAACAGACCGCGGATCGCTCTCGCCGAGCCCGCCGGGCACCGTCAGCCGGCCGCGGTCACGCTCGCGGGCAGCCGGACCGGCAGGGCCCCGTACCCGTTCAGGAGGAAGGTCGGCAGCGGTGCCAGCGCGCCCTCCGGGCAGGCGAGTTCGAGGTCGGGGAAGCGCTCGAAGAGGGCTTCGAGGGCGATCGTCGCCTCCAGGGTGGCGAGCGGGGCGCCGAGGCAGCGGTGCGCGCCGTGGCCGAAACCGAGCGGGTCGCGGTCGGTGCGGAGCACGTCGAAGCGGCCGGCGTCCGGGCCGTGGCGCTCCGTCTCCAGGCCGCCGGCGGCGAAGTTGACGAGGATCGGGTCGCCCTGGGCGATCTTCACCCCGTCCAGCTCGATGTCCTCGACCGCGAAGCGGAGCGGCGAGTAGGCGGCCGGACCGTGGGTGCGCAGGGTCTCGGCGACCACGTCGTCCCAGCTCGCGCGGCCGGCCCGGACGTGGGCGAGCTGCTCGGGGTGGGCGAGCAGCGCGGCGGCGGCGTTCACCACGAGCGCGGCGGTGGTGTCCTGGCCGGCGGCGATCAGCAGGAAGAGGGAGCCGAGGAGCTCGTTCTCGGTGAGGGCGTCGTCGCCGTCGCCGTCGCGGGCGGCGATGAGCGAGGAGGTCAGGTCGTCGCCGGGCATCTCGCGGCGGGCCGCGACCAGCGCGCCGAGCAGCCGGAAGGCGGTGCCGCGCGCGGCCTCCATGGTCTCGGCGGAGACGCTGGAGCTGAAGACGGTGCGCAGGGCGGCGGTGAGCTCGGCGCGGTCGGCGCCCTCGGCGACACCGAAGAGCTCGCAGATGACCTGGAGCGGCAGCGGTTCGGCGTAGCCGGTGCGCAGTTCGGCGGTCTCGCCGGCGGCGAGGCGTGCGGCCAGGCCGTCGAGGAGCGTGGCGGTGATCTCCTCGATACGGGGGCGGAGCGCGGCGGTGCGGCGGGCGGTGAACGCGGCGGCGACCAGACGGCGGAGCCGGGCGTGCTCGGCACCGTACGAGAAGAGCATGTTCTCGTTGGCGACCCAGGGGTAGAGCGGCCACTCGGGGGTGATCCGCCCCTCGGCGAAGGCGGGCCAGTGGCGGCGGGCGTCCTTGGAGACGCGCGCGTCGACGAGCAGCCGCTCGACGTGCTCCTGGCGAACCACGGCCCAGGCGCCGACGCCGCCGGGGAGCTCGACGGGGACGGCGGGCCCCTGCTCCCGGAGGGCCGCGGCCTCGCCCGCGAGGTCGCGGCCGGTCACGTCGAGGGCGTACGGGCAGCCGCCCGCGGCCGCGAGGTGTCTGCTGCCGTCCGGGCCGAGGCCCTGGTGCAGGACCTGGTCCAGGTCTTGGTCCTGGGCGTGGCCCTGGTCCAGGTCCTGGTGCAGGTCCTGGTGCAGGCCCTGCTGCATGTCGCTGCGCTCGTCCATGCGGTGTTCTCCGTCTTCGGGATCGGTACGTCTCTGCGGCGCCGTGCCGTCACGGGTCCGCGGTGCCGCGGACCCGCTCCGTCGCGGTCCGCGGTCCGCGTGTGCCCCCACCCGCACGCGCGGCCGAGGAGAACAGGACGTCCCCTCCCCCTGGTAGAGCCCGATCGACCCTGATGGAGTTCCCCCGGTCCGGGGTTCCTCCGGTCGACGAGCGCCCGGCTCGGTTCTACTACCGGCCGGCCGGATTCCGCTACCGCCCCCGCCCGGCCCGTTGGTCCGAGGCGGCGGCGAGCCGTCGGTCCGACGCGTCGCCGAACCGTCGGTCCGACGCGGAGTCGAATCGTCAGTCCGACGCGGCGGCGAGCGCGGTGGTGCCGGTATCGCGCGCCCGCGCGGCTTCCTCGTACGTCAGCTTCGCCCGCTCAGGCGTGAAGTCGAGGCGGACGAGCACGCCGGGCACGGCGATGGCGCTCACCATGGTCCGCATCAGGTCGGCGACCCGCTCCACCATGTCCGCGTGCCGGGTCATGATCTTCGACAGCACCTGCACTCCGGTGAAACTGCCGGTGAACAGGGTGGCGGCAGAGGAGATGTCCACGTGCGGCAGCAGTTCGCCGGCCGCCTTCGCGCGGGCCAGGACGTCCGTGTTGTGGCTGATCCAGCCCTGCATCGGTACGCCGCGGTCGAGGCCGTCGTACGGCGAGCCCTGGTCGACGGTGAGGCGCACGCTGCCGCGCACCATGGGGTCGCCCACGTGCAGCAGGTACGCCAGGACGAGCGCCTCGTCGGTGAGCTGCTGCAGGAAGAGCTCACGCTCCGGCACCGGCGGCAGCGCCGCGACCTGCCCGGCGAGCACCTCCTGGGCCAGCTCCTCCTTGGAGGCGAAATGGAAGTAGAGCGCGCCCTTGGTCACGCCGCACCTCTTCAGGACCTCGGAAATCGTGGCGGCCTCATAGCCGACCTCGTCGAACAGCTCCGCGGCCGCGAGCACGATCTTCTGGCGCGTGCGGATGGCTCGTTCCTGTTGTGCCACTACATCCTCCGTACCTCGCGGCCCGAAGGAGACCGGGAGGCTGGTATTCCAACGGCTCACATGGAGTGATGAGTCGGCGACCGGTCCGCTGGAACCCCGCCGGCAGTAGGGTGAGCCCGGCGATCCCGGTTTTTTCACACGTCCACATTTCAAGAATAAAACCAGCTAGCCGGTTTGACAAGCGAAATTGAAACAAAACCGGTTGGTACGTATCTTGTTCGGGCAAGGTCACCTCTTCCCTGCCGGTCACACTCTTTTCGGGGGAGCCGATGCTCCAGCACGCGGAGGCACCACTCAGACACGACGTCGATGTCGATGTCGATGTCGATGTCGATGTCGATTTGGATATCGATCTCGATGTTCCTGTCGACGACGTCCGTGCCGATGCCGATGTCCGTGCCGATGTCCGTGCCGAAGACGACGACGCGTCCGCCGAGGTGGAGGCGCTCTCCCGGCTCCTCTTCGACGGCGACGGGCGCGAACGCGTGCACGGCGAATGGCGCCGGCTGATCGCCGGGGCCGCCTTCGCGCACCGGCCCGGCCTCACCTTCGCCGAGCGCGCCGCCCTCTCGTACGAGCGACTGCGGCTGGTCAACGACACCGTCGCCGGCCCCGCGGCGGAGGCCCTGGCGTACGACGCGCGCCGGCTCGCCGCGCTGCACGAGTGGACCGGATTCGTCGACGGCGGGGTGTGCACGCTCGCCAGCATTCACTACAACCTGTTCCTCGGCAGCCTCCTCGACCACGACGGATACCGCCGCGACTTGACGGACTACACGTCCATGGAGCGGACCGGCACCTTCCTGTGCACCGAACTCGCCCACGGCAACGACGTCGCCGCCCTGGAGACCGTCGCCGTCCTCGACCGCGAGACCGGCGGCTTCGTGCTGCACACCCCGAACCCCGGGGCCCGGAAGTTCATGCCCAACACCAGCCTCACCGGCGGCCCCAAGACCGCCGTGGTCGCCGCCCGGCTGCTCGTCGACGACCAGGACCAGGGCGTCTTCCTCTTCCTCACCCCGCTCAGCGACGCCGACGGACACCTGCCGGGCATAGAGGTGCGGGCCCTGCCCGAGCGCACGGGCACTCCGGTCGACCACTGCCTCACCTCCTTCGATCACGTCCGGCTGCCCCGCGAGGCCATGCTGGAGGCCGCGCACGGCCGGCTCGACAAGGACGGACGGCTCGTCAGCAACCTCGGCAACCGGCGCAAGCGGTTCCTGCGTTCCGTCGGCCGGGTCACCATGGGCAAGCTCTGCATGAGCGGCGGCACCCTCGGCATGGCCCGCGCCGCCCTCGCCATCGCCGTCCGATACGCCCACCACCGCCAGGTCGCCGCGCCCAGGGCCGGCGAGCGGATACCCCTGAGCGCGCACCGCACCCACCACGGGCGGCTGCTGCGCTCTCTCGCCACCTCCTACGCGATGACCTTCCTGCACCGCGAGGTCCTCGACCGCTGGTGCGGCCACGACCCGACCGACCCGCAACAGCGCGAGGAGGTCGAGCGGCTGATCGCGGTCGCCAAGGGCTGGATCACCTGGCAGGCCCGCGACATCACCGTCGAGGCCCGCGAACGCTGCGGCGCGCAGGGCCTGTTCCCCGCGAACGGCATCTCCGACCTGCCGTTCAACGTCGAGGGCGGCATCACCGCCGAGGGCGACAACCTGGTCATCTGGGCCAAGGCCGCCTCCGAGCTGGTCTTCGCCCACGAGGCCGGCCCCGACCGGACCCCCGCCGGAACTGAGGGCCGGCTCCCCGACTTCAGCGACCTCGGCTTCCTGCGCGACCTGCACGCCCACGTCGAGCGCATCTGGCAGACCCGGGCCCGCGCCGCCCTGCGCGGCGGCCCGACCGGCGACCCGATCGGACGCTGGAACGAGACCTCCGGCGCCGCCCTGGAAATGGTCGCCGCACACGCCCGCACGGCCGCCGCCGACGCCTTCCTCGGCGCCGTCGACCGCGCGACCACCCCCGGCAGCCGGCTCCTCCTGGAGCAGCTGGCCCGGCTCTTCCTCCTCCACGAACTGCGCCCGCACACCGGCGACCTGCTCGCCGCCGGCCATCTCACCCCCGCCCAGGTCGAGGCCCTCCACCCGACGACCGACCGCACGATCGCCGCACTCGCCCCCCACCTGCTGCCGCTGGTGGACGCCTTCGACCTGCCGGCCGAGTTCCTGGCGACGGCGCCGATCGCGAACGCGGACTACCTGGACCGGTTCGACGGCTGAACCGCGCGCGTCGAGCGTGCGGCCTTACGGCTCGACGATCCCGGTCGGACAAGGCGAGGGGACAGTGACCCATGGACAAGAAGTGGCTGCCGCTGACCGTCGTGCTCGGCGTCGCCGGGGTGGCCGTCGTGACGGCGAGCCTCTGGCCCGACGAGGAGAAGCCGCCGCTGCCGCAGAGCCTGTGTTACGGGGCGCTCAGCCGGCAGACGGCGGAGCTGATCGACGACGGCAAGGGCGGCGAGGTCAGCACGGAGGAGTACGAGAGCAAGGGTGAGAACGGCGACTACGCGGTGTTCAAGGAGTGCAGCGTGCTGCGCGCCAACCCGGACAGCGACTACCCCCGGGGCATCTTCAAACTGATCATCGCGGACGAACGGCACGCCTCCGGCCCCCGGAAGAACTCCGTCCCCCTCGGCCCCGGCTTCAAGGACTGGGTGCGCCCCGACGAGTCCGCGGCCACCCTCCCCGCCGGCTGCGCCGCCCGCATGGGCTCGACCGCCCCGTACATCACCGTCACACTCATGACGCCCTCGCAGGAAGACAAGAAGGGCCTCGTCCCCCACGACACAGCCCTCCGCACCAACACCACAGTGCTCCGCGAGGCGGCCCGAAACCTCGCCCGTAACGCCGGCTGCTGAGCCGCCGGACCCCGGCAGTCTCCATCCGCTACCCTGTTCACTGGTCTCGCCTTCGTAGCTCAGGGGATAGAGCACCGCTCTCCTAAAGCGGGTGTCGCAGGTTCGAATCCTGCCGGGGGCACCAGCGGAAAGGCCCCCTACCGGTGTCGGTAGGGGGCCTTTCGCGTGCCCGTCGGTGGGTCAGGCTGTCAGTCGGACAGGCCCGGCTGGTTGAAGGTGTCCGGGATCGGGAGGGTGGACCAGTGGGGGACGGGCCAGGCGACGACTACGGCGCGGCCGACGACGTCGGTGAGGGGGACCATGCCCGCGTGGGGGTCGGTCTGGTGGTAGCGGGAGTCGAGGGAGGCCTGGCGGTGGTCGCCCATGACCCAGAGGCTGCCGGGCGGGACGGTGACCTTGAACTGGCCGGCGGGGTCCTGGCTGCAGGGGGTGTTGCCGGCGTAGACGTAGGGCTCGTCGAGGGGGTGGCCGTTGACCTTCAGGGGGCCGGTGCCGTTGCATTCGACGGTGTCGCCGGCGACGCCGATGACCCGCTTGATCAGGTGCTTCTCACCGGCCGCCGGCATCAGGCCGATGAAGCCGAGGACGTTCTGGAAGGCGCTGGGCTCGGGCACCGGGCTGTTCGCCAGCCAGTCGGCCGGGTCGCGGAAGACGACGACCTCGCCCCGCTCCGGTTCGGAGCCGAACCACGGGGTCAGCTTGTCGACCAGGACGCGGTCGTCCGTCTGCAGGGTGTTCTGCATCGAGCCGGAGGGGATCAGGAAGGCCTGGAGCAGGAAGGTCTTGATCAGGAAGGCGAGGACCAGCGCGACGGCGACCAGGACCGGGATCTCCACCCACAGCGGGCGCTTCCGCTCCGCGCCCTTGCCCGCGCCCTTGCCCTTCGGGGCCGTCGTCTCGTCCTGCGCGCCCGATCGCGCGTCCACCGCCATGTCGCCCACTGCTGTCCACCGCCGACTTCGCCACGTCACATACGTACGGACGGGACCCTATGCCCGTGCGGACCTCACCGAAGTCCCCTACTGCCTCGTGCCCCACGTACGAGTGACGTCGGCGGCCGTCAGCGGAGCTCTTCCGGGCAGGCCGTGCCGCGCGGGAAGAGCTTGTACGGGGCGCCCAGACGGTAGGTGCCGGCCTTCGGGGCGACGAGCTCGGTCCACTCGTCGCCCTCCGCGTCCGGCTCGGCCTTCAGGAGGCAGCCCTCCTTGTTGGCGAAGGCCTTCGGGACCTCCACGTCGGACCCGGCGGCGTCGGCCTCCTCGCGGGCCTGCTTCGACGCCTCGGTCTCCTGCGGCGGCTCGATCTTGCCGCCGTTCTCGTCGAGGAGCGCCAGCCACGGCGAGTACGGGACGCGGATCTTGATCCGGGCCGGGCGGTCGAGGTGCAGCACCACCTCGTCGGACTCGGCGCGCTGCACCTCGGCGGGCGCGTCGGCCAGCGGGGTGGGGTCGGTGACCGCGTAGAGCCGCCAGTTCGCGTCCGACCAGACCTGCTTCAGATACGGCAGCCCGTCGTCGACCAGTTCCGCCTCGCGCTCCGCGCCCGAGTCAGGGGCGCCGGTCGGAAGCACCACGTAATGGACGGCCCAGCGGCCGAGCCAGTCCCGGTAGTTCGCGGCGTTGAGGGTGTCGTCGTAGAAGAGCGGGTTGCGCTTGAGGTCGGCCTGCCGGTTCCAGCCGCGGGCCAGGTTGATGTACGGGGCGAGGGCGGAGGACTCGCGGTGGCTGGAGGCCGGCACGACCTCGACCCGGGCCTGCTCGGCGCCGCGCACCTGGAGCTGGTTGATCAGCGGCGCCACCTCGCGCGCCCAGGACGCGTCGGGGGCGGTGCGGATGACGTCGTCGACGCCCTTGAAGCCGATCCACGCGTTCAGGCCGGCGAAGGCGAGCACGAGCGCGTACCAGCGGCGCGAACGCGGCCGGGCGTACGGCAGGGCGGCGAGCAGCACCACCCCCGCGAAGAGCATCACGAGCCGGCTGACGTTCGACCCGATCTGCGAGTCGATCAGCCAGGTGAGGAAGGTGCCGGCCGAGTAGACGGCGGCGGCCGTGCGCACCGTCCGCCAGTCCTTCGGGACCAGCAGGAAGACCAGGACGCCGAAGGCGAAGGGCAGCGAGGTCGACCCCAGGCTCATCGGCTGGGTGCCGGAGAACGGGAACAGCCAGGCCGACAGCGCCACCACCGCGACCGGGGCGAGGCCGACGGCGTACGCGCCCGGGCGCCGCTTGTTGAGGAACAGCGCCGCCGCGACCACGCCGAGGAACAGGCCCGCGACGGGGCTGCACGCGGTCGCCAGCGCGGCGAGCGGCGCGGCCACCGCCGCCTTCGCCCAGCGGTGGTAGCGCCAGCGGTGCGGCCAGCAGAACACCGCCGCGACCGAGCCGATCGCGAACATCATGCCGAGGCCGAAGGTGACCCGGCCGGAGAGCGCGTTGCAGAGGAAGGCGAAGACGCCGGCGAGCGCGCACGCCATCGGATTGCGCACCGCCCGCACCCGCACCAGGATCAGCGCGGTCAGCGCCGCGGACAGCGTCCCGGCGATCATCATCGTGGTGCGGACGCCGAGCACCGACATCACGTACGGCGAGACGACGCTGTACGAGACCGGGTGCATGCCGCCGTACCAGGCGAGGTTGTACGCCGAGTCCGGGTGCCGGCCGACGAACTCGGCCCAGGCGTCCTGCGCGGCCAGGTCCCCGCCGCTGTTGGCGAAGAAGAAGAACCACAGGACGTGGGTGAGGGCCGCCACGGCGGTCGCGACGAGCACCGGGTAGCGGCGCTTGCGCCGCCAGGGGCGCCGGTCCGGCTCGGTGAGCCCGTCGGATTCGGGGAACCCGTCCGGTCCGGTGCGTCCGGGGGCCGCTCGGTCCGGTCCGGGGTGCTGTTCCGCTCCGGACTGCTGTTCCGCGGACGGGCGCTGCGCCGGAAGTTCTATTCGCGAAGGTGAAGACACGTCGGGTTTGCCTCCGGCCTCACGGGTCCCCTCGGCGGTGCTCAATGCGGCCCTCTCCCGTGCTGCCCTTCTCCTCGTTCCCCCAGGGAACGCTAACAGGCGGGCGCCCGGGGAGCTCCCGGGCGCCCGTCCGATCAGCCCAGTCGGGTCAGCTTCTGGCCGAAACCGGGCTCCACGAGGTCCTTCGCGAGGGCCACCGGTGCGCTGACCGCTCCCGCGCCGGTGCCGATCGACACCTGGCCGACGACGTCGCCGGCCTTGGCCGCGTGCGGCGGCTTCTTGCCGCCGTCGCCGAGCTGCAGGCTCACCTTGAGGCCCGGCCAGCCGACCGCCTTCAGGTCCTTGGTCGACACGACCGGCGTACGGCCGCCGAGCCCGTCGTCCACATAGCCGACGACCTGGTCCTTCCTCACCACGGCGGCGGAGGTGACGTCGGCCTGCGCCTTCTGGATGACCTTGAGGCTGTTGGAGATGGCCAGGTCCAGCTTCTGCCAGAGCTGCGGGGCGTCCTTGGCCCCCATCACGATGCCGAGGATGCGGCGCTTCTGGCCGTCGACGACCGTGTACGCCGACCACAGCAGATTGCCGCCGGCCGGGGTGGAGGAGCCGGTCTTGATGCCGGCCACGCCCGGCTTCAGGAGGATCGAGTTGTTGTTGATGATCTTCTTCGGGATGCCGTCGATCATGATCTCCGGCGTGTCCACGATCTCCCGGAGCACGTCGTACTGCATCACCGCCTTACCCAGCTTGAGCTGGTCCAGCGGCGTCGACACGGTCGTCGACTGCAGGCCGGACGGGTCCGTGTACGTCGAGTCCGTCATGCCGAGCTCCTTGGCCGCGGCGTTCATCTTCTCGACGAACGCGGCCTCCGAACCGGCGTCCCAGCGCGCGAGCAGCCGCGCCACGTTGTTGCCCGACGGGATCATCAGGAGCTGCAGCAGCTCCTTCTCGCTGTAGGTCTGGCCCTTCTTGATGGGGGCCGTCGACTCGTCCTCGGACTTCGCCTCCTCGCCGGCGGTCGCGTCGACCTCGATCTCCGGACCGTCATCATTCCCCTTGATCGGGTGGTCGCGGAGGATCACGTACGCGGTCATGGTCTTCGCCACGCTCGCGATCGGCGCCGGCTTCTGCGGGCCGTACGTGCCGAGCGAACCGACGCCCTCGACCTCGGCCGCGCCCTGGCCCTCGGACGGCCACGGCATCTGCAGCGGGCCGCCCTCGAAGGTGTAGGTCGGGTTGGCGGACAGCACCAGCTTGGGGTCCGGGAGCGGGCGCACGAACTGTACGACCGCAAAGACGACCAGGAGGAGCAGGACCAGCGGGGTCCAGATCTTGAACCGGCGGAACGTGGTCCGCAGCGGCGTCTCCGGCGGCGGCGGGGTGTTGGTCAGCTCCGCCAGGATCTCCAGCGGCGGACGGGGCGGCAGCGGCTGCTGCCGGGTCCGCTCCGGCTCGGCCAGCGCCGCCGGTACGGGCGCGGGCGCCGCGGCCACGGGCGCGGCGGGCTTCGGCTCGGCCGGCTCGGGCTCGGCGGGCCTGGGCTGCGCCGGTCTGGGCTGTTCCTGGGTGATGTCGCCCTTGAGCGGGCGGAAGGTCGACGGCGGCAGCTTCAGGGCCGTCGTCGGCTGGTCGACGGGCTTGGCGGCGGGCTTGGGCTCCTCACCCGCGGGCTTGGCCTCGGGCTCGGGCTTGGCCTCGGGCTTGGCCTCGGCGGGCGGGTTGAACGCCTTGAAGACGGCCGTCGGCTGATCGACCGGCGGCTTCGCCGCGGGCTTGGGCTCCTCGGCCGCGGGCTTGTCCTCCGCGGGCTCCGCCTTCGCCGCGGGCGGCGTGAACGCCTTGAAGACCGCCGTGGGCTGGTCCACGGGCTTGGCGGCGGGCTTCGGCTCCTCCTCGGCCGCCTTCTCCTCCGCGCTCTCCTCCGCCTTCTCCTCCGCCTTCGGCTCGGCCGGCTTGCGCGCGGCGAACCACGACTCGCCCTCGGGCTTGTCGTCCTCGGCCTCGGGCTCGTCGTCCTCGACCTCTGCCTCGGCCTCCGCCTCCGGCACATCGACCGCAAGGTCGAGCTCGGTCGCGTCCTCGTCAGCGTCGACGTCCGCATCCACGTCGGCGTCCGAAGCTTCGTCGGCTTCGTCTGCTTCCGCGTCCACGTCCGCATCCACTTCCGCGTCCACGTCAGCGTCCGCAACCGCCTCGCCCTCGGCCGCGTCCTCCGCCCCGGAAGGCTCGGCGTCCGACGACTCGTCCTCCGGCGCCGTCCGCGGGGCCAGGGCGCGGAAGACGGCCGTCGGCTCGTCCACGCGGTCCTGGAGGACGGACAGTCGGGGGTCCTTGCCGTCGCCGCCGACCGCGTTCTCCCGCTGCTCCGCCTTGTCGGGGGACTCGCCCGCCACCGTGCCTCCTCCATCGCTCATGCGTTCATGCCTACGTCCGAACCGTCTACCAGTGTCCTGTGTGAACCCCTTGGCTCCGGTGCTAGACGAGAACGACATACCTACTGGTTCCCGTACGAAGCACCCAGGCACTCTCGACAGATGAATGTGAGAGGGGTCACCCTGTCATTCATCCACGCGGGGAGGCATGGATGGGCAGGAGCCGCAGAACTATTCCGGAGGAGCTTCTGCTGCTCGCTCTGGACCCGGCCACGGGTACCACAGCGCAGCCGCAGTCGCTCGACCTCGGCCTGGCCGGAGCACAGCTAGTGGAGCTGGCTCTGGCAGGACGGATAGCCCCTGACGGGGATCGTATCGCCGTGGTGATGCCACGGCCGACCGGAGATCCGACTCTGGACTCCGCACTGGAACTGCTGCGCAGACGCGGCAGTCCGGTCCGGGCCGTCCATTGGATCGGCGGGCCCCGACTGGGGCTGCGCCAGACGTATCTCTCGCATCTGGAGCGCTGCGGCATGGTGCATGCCGTGGAGGGCCAGATGTGCGGGGTGTTGCCGACGACTCGCTACCAGGCGACGGACACGGCCATCAGCCGGGAGATCAGGGCCCGGCTGGACAGTGCGATCCGCACCGGCGTACCGCCGGACCCGCGGACCGCGGCGCTCGCCGCACTGGCCCACGCGGTCGGTCTCGGCAAGCACCTGTACCCCGGCAACGAAGGCAGGTCGTCGCGGTCCCGACTGCGCGACCTGATCCGGCACGACCCGATGGGCGGTCTCGTGGCGCACGCCGTCATGGACGTCCAGAACGGCGTGGGCGCCCAGCCCCGCCGGACCGCCACGGCGGGTGGCGCGGGCGGCGGCGTGCCGTCCCAGCCACGCCGCGGCACCATGGCGCGCGCCGCCATGTGACGTACGGGCGCCCGCGCACGTACACGTACACGTACAAGAACAGCGCTCCACCTCCGCACCGCCACGTACGGGACGGCCGCCACCCACGGCCGTCCCGTACGCGCACCCCCCTACACCTACGCACGCCTGCGCGCACGCATATGCCCGCGTCTGGTCATTCGCCAGCGCACACAGCACCTTTGGTGGCAGTCTGCCAAGCGGTAGATACTCACAGCTACGCAGCCGACAGCCGGAGGTGCAGTTTCCGTGGCGTCCAACGTCAACCCCACCGTCAGGCGACGCCGATTGGGACAGGAGCTGCGCCGGCTCCGGGAGGCGAAGAACATGACGGCCGAGCAGGTCGCCGAGCGCCTGCTCGTCTCCCAGTCGAAGATCAGCCGCCTCGAGAACGGGCGTCGCTCCATCAGCCAGCGCGATGTCCGCGACCTGTGCGGGGTGTACGAGGTCGAGGACGAGCGGGTGGTCGACTCGCTGATGCAGATGGCCAAGGACTCGCGCCAGCAGGGCTGGTGGCACGCCTTCGGCGACATCCCGTACAGCGTCTACATCGGTCTGGAGACGGACGCGGAGAGCCTGCGGGTGTACGAGCCGCAGATCATCCCGGGTCTGCTGCAGACCCACGCGTACGCCGAGGCCGTGATCGCCGGCGCGCTGCCCGAGTCCACCCCGGCGGACATCGACAAGCGGGTCACCGTGCGCACCCGCCGCCAGGACCGCATCAAGGACGACGAGCGTCCGCTGCGCCTGTGGGCGGTCATCGACGAGGGCGCGCTGCGCCGGCTGGTCGGCAACCGCCAGCTGATGGTGGAGCAGTTGGAGCACCTCGTCGAGCAGTCGCACCTGCCGCACGTGACCGTGCAGGTGCTGCCGTTCCACATGGGCGCGCATCCGGGCATCAGCGGGCATTACGCGATTCTGGAATTCCCGGACACCTCCGACTCGTCCGTGGTCTACATCGAGGGCGTGACGAGCGACCTGTATCTGGAGAAGGCCCAGGATGTCGCGAAGTACAGCGTCATGTACGAGCACTTGCGGGCACAGGCGCTGAATGTGGAGGACACCCGGGAGTTCGTGACGGAGATTGCGAAGCGGTACGCCGACGGAAAATAGGACGTCCAGGGCTTCCTGGGCTTCCAGGGCTTCCTGCGCGTCGCGGGCCGAATGCAGCTGAATGCCGCTGTTCGGCGGGAGCCCGGGGGAAGAGGCCGGTACGGTACACCCCCGACTCGCTTCAGCGGAAGCTCACTTGGAATATGCCATCCGGTCGGGTGAACGCCGGTCCCGCACGACGGGGCCGGGCAGTAGCGTCGATCACGCCAAAGCAAGCAAGAACCTTGGCGCGACATCTACTGGCATCACTCGCACTCGAAGAAACCGGAGTTGAGAACAATGGCGATTATTCAGGGCGGTACGGACAGCTGGACGAAGTCCTCTTATTCCGGTGGCAACGGCGCCTGCGTCGAGGTCAAGTCCCCCGTCGTGAACGCGATCGACGTGCGTGACTCGAAGGCCCCCGAGGGCCCTTCGATTTCTTTCGGACCGGGGTCGTGGAACGCGTTCGTGGGCGAGGTGAGCGCCGGGGTCCTGTGACGACCCCGCGCGCACCACGCGCCGCGTTAAGGAATGAGCCCTCTCGCCCGGTCCGCCGTCCTGGTCGAGGGGGCTCGGCCTTTGCCCCGACCCCGCCCGGAAGGGCTCAGCGCAGCTCGTCCACGTAGCGGTCCGTCCCCGGCACCGTCGGGATGAACGGCGCCACCAGCTCGACCCGGCCGCCGCCCCCGCCCCCACCTAGGGACTCCAGGTCGGCGAAGTGCTCCGCCCAGCACTCCCGGGGGTCCTCCTCCAGGAACCACAGCAGGGTCAGCCGGGTGTCGACGCCCTCGACCTGCTTCACGTACGTCATCCGGTCGCCCGGCAGCGGCGTAGGCCGGAAGACGGTCACCATCGCCGCGGGCGACCCGGCGAGGCGGCGGGGCAGTTCGCGCGACCGCAGCCGCTCCAGGAGTTCCGCCCGCGCCTCGGGGCCCTCGCTGTCGATCACCTGCAGGACGAGTCCGCGGTAC
Source organism: Streptomyces sp. SKN60 (assembly GCF_026236535.1). Lineage (GTDB taxonomy): Bacteria > Actinomycetota > Actinomycetes > Streptomycetales > Streptomycetaceae > Streptomyces. Next base: position 124,755 of record NZ_JAHTMW010000013.1, read on the forward strand.
GGGTGGTCGAGCGCGTGCAGGTCGCGCGGACCGTGGGGTCCCCCGTGCCGAAGGCCGGGGGACCCGTCGCGGTAGACGGTCGCCTCGTGGTCCTGGAACGACGTGAAGACGTGGGTGCGGTCGTGGTAGACCCGGGCGTCGCGGTTGAGGCGCTTGTTGATGGCGACGGTCCACTTCATGTGCTCGTCGTAGCGCCCGTCGGTGATCCAGTACGTGGCGAGGTAGCAGCCGGCGGTGACCGGCTGGGCGACCGCCGACTTCTCCGGGACGCGCAGCTCCTGGAGGGGGCGGGTGGCGACCCAGCGGCGGCCCGCGAACATCCAGGGCATGGCCATGGCGCCGGCGTAGTAGTGGTCGTCCTCGTACCAGCGGTTGTACGCGTACTCGTGACCCGGGTGCGGTTCGACCATGGTGATCAGGGCGTGCCCCGGGTGGGTGCCGTACGGCCCGACGGCGGCCAGCTCCCCGTACATCTCGCTCGTCTCGCTCATCCTCGCTCCCCTTCCCTTCCCTTGTCGGTGACCGGCACCTACTCTGACGGGCCGTCAGATAAATGAACAGGCTCTGGGAGGTCGCGCATGCTGCTCCAGGGAAAGACGGTCGTGGTGTCCGGCGTCGGCGCCGGGCTCGGGCACCGGGTGGCCGAGACGGTGGTGCGGGACGGGGGCCGCGCGGTCCTCGGCGCGCGCACGGAGGCGAACCTCGCGAAGGCGGCCGCCGAGATCGATCCGGCCGGGACGAGAACGGCCTTCCTGCCCACCGACATCACCGACGAGGCCCAGTGCGAGGCGCTCGCCGCGCTCGCCGTCGAGCGCTTCGGCGGGATCGACGCGGTGGTGCACGTGGCCGCCTGGGACTCGTACTTCGGGGGCCTGGAGGACGCCGACTTCGGCACCTGGCAGGGCGTCCTGGACGTGAACCTGCTCGGCACGCTGCGGATGACCCGGGCCTGCCTGCCCGCCCTCAAGGAGCGGGGCGGCTCTGTGGTCCTGATCGGCACGCAGTCGGCGGTGGCGGCGCCCTCGCAGGTGCGGCAGGCGGCGTACGCGGCGTCGAAAGGGGCGCTGACCTCGGCGATGTACTCGCTGGCGCACGAGCTGGGGCCGCACCGGATCCGGGTCAACACGGTGCTGCCGGGCTGGATGTGGGGGCCGCCGGTGAAGGCCTTCGTGCAGTTCACGGCGCACACCGAGCAGGTGCCGGAGACCGAGGTGCTCGGCCGGCTGACCGAGCGGATGGCGCTGCCGGAGCTCGCGACGGACGGGGACGTGGCGGAGGCGGCGGTCTTCCTCGCCTCGGACCGCGCGCGGGCGATCACCGGGCAGTCGCTGCTGGTCAACGCGGGTGAGCTGATGCGCTGAGCCGCCGCGCACAGGGTTGAGACCCAAAACCAGCTGGTTCACAGACATGAACAAGGGTCAGTAAACCGAACGATTTTACTGTCCCTTGACCCTCCCCTGCATTGTCCCCGCCTTCCAACTCCCCACACCATGAACGGCGTTCACAAGGCGGACCGGACCTCATGGAGGGCGGGCAATGAACAGTCTCGACTGGGTCGTGCTCATCGGCTATTTCGGCGTCATGGTCGCGATCGGAGTCTGGTCCCACAAGCGCGTGGACGACGTCTCGGACTTCTTCACGGCCGGCGGCCGCATGCCCTGGTGGCTGTCCGGGATCTCGCACCACATGTCCGGCTACAGCGCGGTGATGTTCACCGGCTACGCCGGCATCGCCTACACCTACGGCGTCACCTCCTACGTCACCTGGTCCTTCCCCATAGCCATCGGCATCGCCGTCGGGGCCCACCTCTTCGCGCCCCGGCTCAACCGGCTGCGCTCCCGGCTCCACGTGGCCTCCCCGCTGGAGTACCTGAAGAACCGCTACAACCTGCCCACCCAGCAGGCCCTCGCCTGGTCCGGCGTACTGCTCAAGATCGTGGACGTGGGCGCCAAGTGGGCCGCCATCGCCACCCTGTTGTCCGTCTTCACCGGGATCTCGCTCAACCAGGGCATCCTCATCACCGGTGTCATCACCGGCATCTACTGCACGGTCGGCGGCCTGTGGGCGGACGCCCTCACCGAACTCGGCCAGTTCGTCATCCAGTTGCTCGCCGGACTCGCGATGCTGGTCGCGGTGCTCGGCAAGCTCGGCGGGATCGACGCGCTGTGGAGCGTGTGGGACCGGCCCGAGCTCCAGGGGCACACCGCGCCGACGGCCGGCCCGTACACCCTGACCTTCCTCCTCGCGTATCTCTTCATCAAGACCTTCGAGTACAGCGGCGGCATGTGGAACCAGGCCCAGCGCTACATGGCCACCCCCACCCCCCGCGAGGCCACCCGCTCCGGCCGGCTGTCCGCGCTGCTGTGGCTGGTCTGGCCGGCCGTGCTCTTCTTCCCGATGTGGTGCGCACCGCTGCTCGTCCACCCGACGAAGCCGGACGCCTCCGACGCGTACGCCCTGATGACCGAACAGCTCCTCCCGCACGGGCTGCTCGGCCTGGTGGTCGTCGGCTTCTTCTCGCACACCATGGCCATGTGCTCCTCCGACGCCAACGCCATCGCGGCCGTCTTCACCCGGGACATCGCGCCCGTGCTCAGCAAGGCCGCCCGGTCCTGGACCCAGCGGGCCGGGCTGCTCGCCGCACGCCTGTCGACGGTCGCCTTCCTCGCCCTGTCGATGGCGGTCGCCACCCAGGTCAACTCCCCCACCTTCAAGGACATCATCACCGTCGTGATCAAGTGGGTGGCCGGGCTCATGGGGCCGATCGCGATCCCGTTCATGCTGGGTCTGCTGCGCACCTTCCGGAAGTCCGGCCCGACGGCGGCGCTCGTCTCCTGGGCGGCCGGTCTCTTCGCCTTCTGGCTCACCAACTACGGCCTGGACGGCGTCGAGCTGCAGATCCAGATCGTGGCCCCGCTCGCCACCTCGCTGGTCCTCTACGTCCTGATCGGGTACGTGAAGCCCGAGGCGACGCCGGAGCGCGACGCGCTGCTCGACCGGCTGGACGGCGGCGACGGTGCCGTAGCCATACCGGCCCAGGAGTCCGGCGACCGGACGGGTCAGCCCCTCGGGTAGGACCCCGTCAGGTCCTCGGGTAGCGGGTCAGCCAGCCCGAGGCCAGGTCGGCGGGGCCGTGCAGGGCCGCCCCCTGGGTCATCTCCATCGCGAAGTCGTCCGCGAGCGCCAGGACCGTCGCACGGCCCTCCAGTTCGGCCACCCAGGCCGGCGGGAGGGCCGTCTCGCCGTGCAGGGCGCCGAGCAGCGCCCCGGTGAGGGCGCCGGTCGCCGCCGACGGGCCGTCGTGGTTGACCGCGAGCCGCAGCCCGTGCCGGACGTCCTCGCCGACCAGCGTGCAGTACACGGCGGCCGCCAGCTGCCCCTCCGCCCGGTCCTCGGCCGCCCCGAGCGCGGTCACCCGCTCGTCGTCCGGCGCCCCTTGGCGTACGGCGTCCAGCGCGGCCTCCAGGGCCTCGGTCACCCGCTGGTGGCCGGGGCGGGCGGCGAGCTGGGCGAGCGCGGTGGCGACGGCCGCGTCGACGCTGCCGCCCCGGGCCAGGCCGTGCACGACCACCGCGAACGCGCCGGCCGCCAGATACGCGGCGGGGTCGCCGTGCGTCTGGGCGGCGCACTCCACCGCCAGCTGGCAGACCAGCTGCGGCTCCCAGCCGACGAGCAGCCCGAACGGCGCCGAGCGGACCACGGCACCGCTGTCGGCGGCCTGCGGGTTCTTGGGCCGGTCGAGCGTGCCGAGCTGCGCGTCGCCGAGGCCGGTGAGGCAGGCCCGGGCCGGGTCCCGGCGGGCGTACAGCCACTCCTCGCGGGCCAGCCAGCCGAGGTCGGTGCGCCGCTCGTCGGGGCCCCAGTCGCGCTGGGTGGCGGCCCAGCGCAGGTGGGCCCGGTGCACATCGGTGGGCGGGTGCCAGTGGCCGGTGTCGCGGCGGACCTGGGCGCGGATGAGGCCGTCCACGGTGAACAGCGACATCTGGGTGGCGGCGGTGACCGCTCCGCGCCGCCCGTAGGCGGGGGCGAGCTCGGTCAGGCCCTCGGGGCCGTGCGCGGCGCGCAGCTCGGCGAGGGTGCGGTCGGCGGCCCCGGCGCCGAGGGCGTCACCGACCGCGCCGCCGAGCAGGCAGCCGCGGACCCGCGAGCGGAAGTCCTGCTGTTCGGTGCGGCCCCACACGGCCGCGGCTGTGGTGGTCACGACGTGCCCTCCCCCGTACACCGACCGGTCTGCTCGGCACTCTCAGCACTGTAATAGACCGGATGCGCTCGTTCAGGGGCCGGAACGTTATGCGTTCCGGCGCCCTTCAGGCCGTTTTTGACCGGGTTTCCGCCCTCCTCCGGTTACTCCCGTTACTCCCGTTACTCCCGTTACTCCGGGGGCAGGAGCGGCAGCAGCTCCGGCAGGTGCCCGTCCGAGGCGCGGGCCGCCGACCGCCGCTCCTCGGGCACCTCGCCGTACAGCGTCGTGCGCGGCCGGGAGGGCCGGCCGGCCGCCTCGGCGATGGCCTCCAGGTCGCGGATCGAGCGGTACGAGCCGTAACTGGAGCCCGCCATCCGGGAGATGGTCTCCTCCATCAGCGTGCCGCCGAGGTCGTTGGCGCCGGAGCGCAGCATCGCGGCGGCGCCCTCCGTGCCCAGCTTGACCCAACTGGTCTGGATGTTGGGGATGTACGGGTGGAGGAGCAGCCGGGCCATGGCGGTGACCGCGCGGTTGTCGCGGGTGGTCGGGCCGGGGCGGGCGATGCCGGCGAGGTAGACGGGCGCGTTGGTGTGGATGAAGGGCAGGGTCACGAACTCGGTGAAACCGCCGGTGCGTTGCTGGATGCCGGCCAGGGTGCGCAGATGGCCGAGCCAGTGGCGGGGCTGGTCCACGTGCCCGTACATCATGGTCGAGGAGGAGCGGATGCCGAGCTCGTGGGCGGTGGTGATCACCTCGATCCAGGTGGCCGTGGGCAGCTTGCCCTTGGTGAGCACCCAGCGGACCTCGTCGTCGAGGATCTCGGCGGCGGTGCCGGGGATGGAGTCGAGTCCGGCCTCCTTGGCGGCGGTGAGCCACTCGCGGATGGACAGGCCGGTGCGGGCGGCGCCGTTGACGACCTCCATCGGCGAGAAGGCGTGCACGTGCATGCCGGGGACCCGTTCCTTCACCGCGCGCGCGATGTCGAAGTAGGCGGTGCCGGGCAGGTCGGGGTGGATGCCGCCCTGCATGCAGACCTCGACGGCGCCGACCTCCCAGGCCTGGGCGGCCCGGTCGGCGACCTGGTCGAGGGAGAGGGTGTAGGCGTCGGCGTCGGTGCGGCGCTGGGCGAAGGCGCAGAAGCGGCAGCCGGTGTAGCAGACGTTGGTGAAGTTGATGTTCCGCGTGACGATGTACGTCACGTCGTCGCCGACCGCGGTCTTGCGGACGTCGTCGGCGACCGCGCAGAGCGCGTCGAGGGCCGGGCCGTCGGCGTGGAACAGGGCGAGGGCCTGCGGGTCGGTGAGCCGGGTCGGGTCGTCGGCGGCGACCGCCAGGGACTCCCGTACGTCGCCGTCGATCCGCTCGGGCGCGCGCTGGTCGGGCACCAGGCCGGGCGCGGCGGCCTCGCGCAGCGCGTCCCAGTCGCCGTAGACGTGGTCGAAGTCCTCGCGGCGGTCGCCGGTGCGGCCGGTGGTGTCGATGGTGGCGTGGAGATCCGTGCGGCCGCTCGCGCTGAACGCCTCGTCCGGCTCCTGCCAGGGCAGGCCCCGGACGGGCGCGTCCGGGTTCGCCAGGCCGGTCTCGGGGTCGGCGAGCGCGCGGACGTGCGGGACGATGCGGGGGTCGAGCCAGGGCTCGCCGCGCCGTACGAACTCGGGGTAGACGCAGAGGCGTTCGCGGAGCTCGAAGCCGGCGGCGCGGGAGTGCTCGGCGAGCTCCTCGATCCTCGGCCAGGGGCGCTCGGGGTTGACGTGGTCGATGGTGAGCGGCGAGACCCCGCCCCAGTCGTCGATGCCGGCGGCGATCAGGCGCTCGTACTCGGCGTCGACGAGGTTCGGCGGGGCCTGGAGGCAGGCGGCGGGGCCCATGATGAGGCGGGCGACGGCCACGGTGGCGACCAGGTCGTCGAGTTCGGCGTCCGGCATGCCGCGCATCGCCGTGTCCGGCTTGGCGCGGAAGTTCTGGATGATCAGCTCCTGGACGCCGTGGTAGGAGCGGGCGATCCGGCGCAGCGCGAACAGCGACTCGGCGCGCTCCTCCGGCGTCTCGCCGATCCCGAGCAGCAGACCGCTGGTGAACGGGACGGAGGAGCGCCCGGCGTCCTCCAGGACCCGCAGCCGGACGGCGGGCTCCTTGTCCGGCGAACCGTGGTGCGGGCCGCCGGGCTCGGACCACAGGCGGGTCGCGGTGGTCTCCAGCATCATCCCCATCGAGGGCGCGACCGGCTTGAGCCGCTGGAGGTCGGTCCAGGAGAGCACCCCGGGGTTGAGGTGCGGGAGGAGTCCGGTCTCCTCCAGGATCCGGATCGACATGGCCCGTACGTACGCGATCGTGTCGTCGTACCCGTGCGCGTCCAGCCACTCCCGGGCCTCGGGCCAGCGGTCCTCGGGCTTGTCCCCGAGGGTGATGAGGGCTTCCTTGCAGCCGAGCGCGGCGCCCTTGCGCGCGATGTCCAGGACCTCGTCCGGGCTCATGAACATCCCGTGTCCTGCCCGGCGCAGCTTGCCGGGCACGGTCACGAAGGTGCAGTAGTGGCACTTGTCCCGGCACAGCCGGGTGAGCGGTATGAACACGCTCTTCGAGTACGTGATGATCCCCGGCCGCCCGGCGGCCTCGAGCCCCGCGTCCCGCACCCGCCCGGCCGTCCCCACCAGCTCCGCCAGATCCGCCCCGCGCGCCCTCAGCAGCACGGCGGCCTCCCCCACATCGAGCGCCACCCCGTCCCGGGCCCGCTTCAGGGCCCTGCGCATGGCGTTCTCGGTGGGACGGGCGTCGTGGGCGTCGCGTGCTGCCTGGTGATCCGTCATGGACCGAGCATACGAGCGGGTAGGCAGGACGGGGACGGTCAGTCGGTGTCCTTGGGGTGCCGGGGAGCGGCGTACACCAGGTGCACGGTGCGGCGTTCCTCGTCGACGAGGTAACGCACCCGCCCACCGGCCGTCACCTCGTACTCCCACTGCGGGTAGGCGCGGCCTCCGAGCGACCCGGTCGCCAGACGGCCGCGGCGCCTGTGCTGGCGGTCGGGATCGGTCCGCGAGAGCCGGTCACGGCGCAAGGCCTCGAAGCAGCGCCGTGTGTTGCCCGGTGCTTCCGCGCCCAACTCGCCCCAGCCCTTGGCCGCCTCGTTCGTGGCGAAGCGAAGGCGCCACTCGGCGCCGACCGGTGGCGGGGCGACGTCGTCGCCGCGCTTCGGCGTCACGGAGCGGTCACCTCTCCGTGGTCCTCGTCCGGGAGGGCGCGGGTGAGCCGGGCGGTGAGATCGGGGTCGGCGAGGACGCGGGCCGTCGCCCGCCATTCGACGATGGCGCGATGGAGATTGGCGTGGACGTCGAGCTCGGCCACGTCGCGGGTCGCGTCGGTCAGCTCCTGGACGAACTCCCGCAGCTCCTCCGCCGACAGATGGCGGACCCAGGGGAAGACCGACGGAATCGCACGCCTTATGGCGACCTCGCCGCCCTCCGCGGCAAGAAGGGCTGCGAGCAGGCGCGCGGTGACGTCCGCCGTCTCCTCGCGCTGCCGATCGTGGCGGGCGGTCGTGAGGTAGAGGTCCTGCCCGTCGCGGCGCGTGATGTGCAGGCGCTGGGCCCGGTCGAGCGTCTCGGCCACCCGCTTCGAGTTCTTGGAGAGCTCGGAGAACGAGACAGTGGGGGTCACCATGCACCGACCGTACTTCGGAACGTATTCCGAAGTCAAGTGGTGCCGACACCGTCAGAGGTACCGGGCATACCCATCCAGGGCCTCCAGGACCTCCTTCTCGTCGCCCGGCGGCAGCTGGAGGACCACCTCCGGGCAGCCGAGGTCCGCGTAGTGGGCGAGCTTGCCGGGGTTCGGGTGGACGCCGAAGGGGACGACCTGGAGGGAGTCCGGGGTGCGGCCGGCCGCCTCCCAGGCCGCGCGGAGGAGCGGCAGGTTGGTGGAGAGGCCGCGGCCGCCGATGGGCATCCAGCCGTCGGCGTAGTCGGTGATGTGGGAGAAGAGCTTGGGGCCCGCCGCGCCGCCGACCAGGGTGCGCGGGGCGCCGGCGGGGGGCTTGGGCCAGGCCTCGGAGGCGCTGACGGAGCGGCCGAAGGCGCCCTCGTACGCGGTGGGTTCGGCGGACCACAGGGCGCGCATCAGGTGCACGGCGTCCCGGGTGCGCTCGCGGCGGGTGGGCCAGTCGACGCCGTGGTCGGCGGCCTCCTCGCGGTTCCAGCCGAAGCCGACGCCGAGGGTGAAGCGCCCGCCGGAGAGGTGGTCGAGGGTCGCGATCGTCTTGGCGAGGGCGATCGGGTCGTGCTCGGCGACCAGCGTGATGCCGGTGCCCAGGAGCAGGCGCTCGGTGACGGCGGCGGCCTGGCCGAGCGCCACGAAGGGGTCGAGGGTGCGGGCGTACTCGCGGGGCAGCTCGCCGCCGCCACCGCCGAACGGGTAGTCGGACTCCCGGGAGACGGGGATGTGGGTGTGCTCGGGGAGGTAGAGCCCGGCGAAGCCGCGCTCTTCGAGGGCGCGGGCGAGGCGCACGGGGGAGATGGTCTCGTCGGTCAGGAAGATCGTGGTCGAGATCCGCATGGGGGCACGGTAGGGGGTGGGGCGTGGAATTCCGAGGGGCGTGCGGTACGTGTACGGGTACGGCACGGGTCCCGCGCCGTGGGTGCCGGGTGGGTGCCGGGTGCCGCTCGCGTTGTTCCGGTGTTCACCTCCGCGCGCCACAGTCATGGGCATGACGGATACGACTCGACGCGCGCTCCTCATGACGGGCGCGGCGACCGCGTTTACGTTGGGCACCGTGAGCTTCGCGCATGCCGATCCCGGAGGCGAGGACGGCGACGGCGTCCTCACCCGCACCGTGCGCGGCACCCTGCCGCCCGGCTCCCCCGACTTCGTGTACCTGCCGGTGGAGCTGCCGCACGGGGTGCGCGAGCTGCACGTCGCCTACGCGTACGAGCGGCCCGCCGTGCCCGCCGGCACCCAGGGCAACGCCCTCGACATCGGCCTCTTCGACCAGCGCGGCACCGCCCTCGGCGGCCAGGGCTTCCGTGGCTGGTCGGGCGGCGCCCGCAAGGAGTTCTTCGTCCGCACCGACGACGCCACGCCCGGGTACGTGGCCGGGCCGCTGCGGGCCGGGACCTGGTACGTGGCGCTCGGCCCGTACACGGTGGCGCCGCAGGGGCTCGCGTACACCGTGACGATCACCCTGCGGCTCGGTCCCTCCGCGCCCGCCGTACGCCCGGCATACCCGCCGGAGCGGGCCCGCGGCCGGGGCCGGGACTGGTACCGCGGCGACTGCCATCTGCACACCGTGCACTCCGACGGGCGCCGCACCCCGGCCGAGGTCGCCGCGCTCGCCCGCGCCGCCGGCCTCGACTTCCTCGCCGGCACCGAGCACAACACCCACGCCGGGCACGGCGCCTGGGCCGAGCACGCCGGCGACGACCTGCTGATCCTGCTCGGCGAGGAGGTCACCACCCGCAACGGCCACGTGCTCGCCCTCGGCACCGCCCCCGGCACCTTCGTCGACTGGCGCTACCGGGCCCGGGAGAACCGCTTCGGCCGGTTCGCCCGCGAGATCCGCCGCTCGGGCGGGCTCGTCGTGCCCGCGCACCCGCAGGCCACCTGCATCGGCTGCGCCTGGAAGTTCGGCTTCGGCGACGCGGACGCGGTCGAGGTGTGGAACGGCCCCTACACGCCGGACGACGAGGTCGCCCTGGCGGGCTGGGACGGGGCCCTCGCGCAAGGGCGGTGGACCCCGGCGATGGGGAACAGCGACGCCCACCGCGACCCCGACCGGGTCGGGACGCCGCAGACCGTGGTCCTGGCCGACGAGCTGAGCCGGGCGGCGATCCTCGACGGGCTGCGGGCGGGGCGTTCGTACGTCGCCGAGTCGGCGGCGGTCTCCGTGGACTTCACGCTCACCGACAGCCGCGGGCGCTCGGCCGGCCTGGGCGAGCGCCTCACCGTCCCGGCCGACGAACCGGTGACCGCCCGACTCCGGGTCACCGGCGCGCCCGCGGGCGGCACCCTGCGCCTGGTCACCGACCAGGGCGTGCTGCACACCGCGCAGAGCACCGGCACGGGCGTGGACGCCGTCGACTGGACGACGACGGCCGCGTACGCGACCTATGTACGGGCGGAGGTCCGCCACCCGGTGACGGCCCCGCCGCTCCCGGGCGCGCTCGCGGCCTTCACCAACCCGGTCTTCCTGACAGCCGCCTGAGCGGTCACACCTGATATTCGGTCAGGTCGATGGCGTGGACCCGCAGCGGGTGCCCGTACACCGGGTGGACGGTCTCCCGCTCCGGGACCATGCCGAGCTTGCGCATCACGTTCTCCGAGGCGGTGTTGCCGACCCGCGCGATGCTGATCACCCGGTCGAGCCCGCGGTCCTGCAGCCCGAACTCGAGCGCCGCGTGCGCCGCCTCGGAGGCGTAGCCCTGCCCCCAGTAGGGCCGTCCGAGCCGCCAGCCGATCTCGACAGCGGGCAGCACCTCGGGCAGGAACTCCGGCACGGAGAGCCCGGTGAACCCGATCAGCTCCCCGGACCCGAGCAGCTCGACCGCGAACAGCCCGAAGCCCTCCTCGTCCCACTCCTCCTCGATCCGCTCGATCGCCTCGGCGGTCTGCTCCAGATCGCGCACGGACCCGTCGCCGATCCAGCGCATCACCTCGGGGTCGGCGTTGATCTCGGCCATCGGCACGAGGTCGTCGTCGCTCCAGCGACGCAGCAGCAGGCGGGGCGTGAGGATCTCGGTCATGCCCCCATCATCGCGCGTCTGCGCGTCCCGTATTCCGTCTCGCATTCCGTCCCGTATTCAGGTGTGCCCCGCCGCCGGTCTGCGTACGGTGGCCCGCATGCTGACGCGTCTTGAGACCTATTACGACTCCGTGCCCCGCTCCGCCGCCCGCGCCGAGGAGTTCGGGCCGCTGACCCTGTTCGTACGGGAGGGGGCGGGCTGGCCGTACTACGCGCGGCCCGCGCTCGGGCAGGCCGGGGCCCGGGAGGTGCCGGTGGCGGCGGTGGAGAAGGTGCGGGCGCGGCAGCGGGAGCTGGGGGTGCCGGAGGCGTTCGAGTGGGTCGCGGAGACCACGCCGGGGCTGCGGGCGGCGGTCGAGGCGAGCGGGCTCGTGGTGCACGAGCACCCGCTGATGGTCCTGTCGGCGGAGGCCGAGGCGGAGCAGCTCCCGTCGCCGCCGCAGGACGTCACCGTCCGCATGGTCGGCCCGGACGACCCGGACCTGGCGAGCGCGGTCGCCGCCCCGTACGCCGCCTTCGGCGCCACCCCCGCGCCCGGCGCGACCGCCCAGGTCACCGCCCGCCTCACGGCCGGCCTCACCCGCCTCGCGGCCGCCTTCGACCCCTCCGGCACCGCCCTCGCGGCCGGCCAGCACCAGCCCGTCGGCCCGGTCACCGAGGTCGTCGGCGTCGGCACCCTCCCGGACTCCCGCCGCCGCGGCCTGGGCCTCGCGGTCACCGCCGCCCTCGTCGCCGACGCCCGCGCCCTCGGCGTCGAGACGGTCTTCCTCTCCGCCACGGACGCCACGGTGGCCCGCCTCTACGCCCGGCTCGGCTTCCGCACGGTGGGCACGGCGCTGATCGCGGAGGCGGCGGGGGACGACGCCTCCTGACGTACGCCGGGAACGGCCGGCTCCCGGACCATCAGGACGTCGATCGGGTCCTCGGACTCGACCGTGAAGCCCTCGCGCTCGTAGAGGCGGCGGGCGGCGCTGCCCCGGATCACGACGAGGCGGACCGGGACGCCCTCCGCGTCCGCGCGGGCGAGGAGGGTGCGGAGGACGGTGGTGCCGAGGCCCCGGCCCTGGGTCTCGGGGGCGAGGTAGAAGTGCTCGATGTAGTAGCCGGGGCCCGCCTTGTACGGGGCGAAGGAGACGCAGCCCGCGAAGGCGCCGGCGACCTCGATCACCGTCGTGTGCGCGGGGCGGAACTCGTCGCGCAGCCGCTGCCGGACCCGGTGCGTGTCGTAGCGGCCGAGCCGCTCCAGGTCGGGCCGCATGACCACGGCCTTCAGCTCGGCGACGGGCTCGACGTCCGCCGCGGTCGCCGGGCGCGGCGACCAGTTCGTGTCGTCGTACGAGGTGGGATGCGGGGATGACATGGGCGCATCGTAGGAGGGGCAGGCGTAACCCCGGCCGCCCGGGCGGCGTTCACGCGGCATGAAGAAGATCCTCACCGCCGTCGCCCTGACCTCCTTCGCCGTGACCGGTGCCGTGGCCGGTGGCCTCGCCGCCGCCGGGAGCGCCGCCGCCGACACCGGCGGCGCCAACCTGCCCTCCGTGGTGCCGCTGAGCGGTGTCCTGATGCCCAAGGCCAAGCCGGCCTCCGCCGAGCAGATGCCGGGCGCCAACAAGCTGGTCGAGGGGCTCCTCCCCGGCCAGCACTGAGCCGAGCACTGAGCCGAGGGAAGACACAGCAGAACGACGAAGGTGGCGGGACCCCCCACGGGCCCGCCACCTCGTCGTTCTCCGTCACCGGACGGCCGAGGAGTCCATCAGTCCTCGACGACCAGCGACGGCGTCTCCTTGGTGAGCACCTCGCCCCGGAAGAACGCGGGGCTCTTGGCGCGCATCACCAGCATGATCACCAGGCCGAGCAGCAGCAGCCCGACGCCGATCACGAACACCGACCCGACGCCGAAGACCGCGGAGCCGGAGCCGTACGCCGGGTCCCACATGTCGTACAGCGTCTTGCCGAAGACCGCCGACAGGAGCAGCCCGCCGAGCAGCGGGAAGAGGCCCTTGAAGACCAGGTCGCGGAAGGAGGCGGTCAGCTCGCGGCGGAAGTACCAGGCGCAGGCGAAGGCGGTCAGCGCGTAGTAGAAGCAGATCATCAGGCCGAGCGCGTAGATCGTGTCGACCAGGACGTGCTCGCTGACCAGGGTCATCACCGTGTAGAAGACGCCGGTGGCGACGCCGGCCACGATCGTGGCCTTGCCGGGGGTCTTGAAGCGCGGGTGGACCTTGGCGTACGAGGCGGGCAGGGCCTCGTACGCGGACATGGCCAGGACCGTGCGGGCCACCGGGATGAAGGTGGTCTGGAGGCTGGCGGCGGCCGAGGCGAGCACCGCGAGGAAGAGCAGGATGCCGAGGGCGGGGCCCATGACGGGGCCGGCCAGGGCGGCGAAGACGTTGTCGGAGGTCTCCGGGTTGGCGAGGCCGAGGCCCTGGTCGCCGGAGCCGACGGCCATCTGGGCGGCGACGCCGGTGGCGAGGTAGGAGCCGACCAGGACGACCATCGCGATGAGCGCGGCGCGGCCGGGGGTCTTCTCGGCGCCGACGGTCTCCTCGTTGGCGGTCAGACAGGTGTCCCAGCCCCAGTACATGAAGATCGACAGCGAGAGTCCGGCGGTGAACGCGCCGAAGGACTGCACCGCGAAGGGGTTCATCCAGGACCAGGAGAAGTCGACCGAGCTCTCGAAGGAGCCGGCCTTCGACAGGGCCATGCCCACGAAGACGGCGAGGACGACGAGCTGGAGGCCGACGAGGGTGTACTGCACGCCCTTGGTGGCGGTCATGCCGCGGTAGCTGATCGCGGTCGCGGCGGCGATCAGGGCGAGGCAGGTGACGATGTGGACGGCCTTGTTGTCGTCCAGGGCGCCGATCGAGGGGTTGCCGGTGATCTCGCCGGCGAGCAGCCAGAAGTACGAGGTGGCGACGCCGGCCAGGTTGGAGAGCACGATGATCGTGGCGATCACCAGGCCCCAGCCGCACATCCAGCCGAGCTTGGGGCCGAAGGCCTTCACGGTCCAGGTGAAGGAGGTGCCGCAGTCCGGCATGACCTTGTTGAGCTCGCGGTACGCGAATGCGACGAGCAGCATCGGCAGGAAGCCCGCGAGGAAGACGGCGGGCATCTGCAGGCCGACCTCGCCGGCGGTGGAGCCGAGGGTGGAGGTCAGGCAGTAGACGGGGGCGACGGTGGAGATGCCGATGACGGCGCTGCCGAGGAGGCCGACGGAGTTGCCGCCGAGTCCCTTGCTGCGCACGCCGTCGGTGCCGCCCCGCGCCGGGACGTCCCTCACCGTGTCTCCGGCCTGGGGCCGCACATCCACCTGAGTCATGAACAGGACGTTAAGTGCTGCGATTTCCACATCCGGAAGATCGAAATCCGCCCAGCGGAGTGATCATAGCCTTGCATTGCAAGGGTCGAATCGGACGCACGCCAAAGATTGAAAGATCGACTGACGAGCTGAACCGGCCAAGCCTCCGGACGGAACCGAGTGTCCGATATACGGAAACCGCAGCCGCGCCCGGAATCGCCCGTTCCAGACTTTCCCTGTGACGTGCGTCACCCCGGCCAGACGACCGCCTGCAGCTCGCTGTACGCGTGCAGCGCGTACGAGCCGACGTCCCGCCCCACCCCGCTCTTCTTGAAGCCGCCGAACGGCGCCTCCATGTTCCGGCCGATGGTGTTCACGCCGACCCCGCCGGCCCGCAGCCGGGCCGCGACCCGGAAGGCGCGGGCCACGTCGCCGGACCACACGTAGTCGATCAGTCCGTAGTCGCTGTCGTTCGCGAGTGCGACGCCCTCCTCCTCGTCGTCGAACGGCACCACGACGACCACCGGGCCGAAGATCTCCTCCCGCACCACCCGCATCTCGTTGGTGCACTCCGCGAGCAGCGTCGGCGCCACGTAGAAGCCCCGGTCGAGGCCGGGGCCTGCCAGGCGCTCGCCGCCCGCGACGACCCGCGCGCCCTCCTTCCGGCCGAGCTCCACGTACGCCTCGATCCGGTCGCGGTGGGCCGCCGAGATCACCGGGCCGACCACCGTGCCGCGCTCCGCCGGGTCGCCGACCTTCAGGAAGCCGGTGTAGGCGGCCAGCTTCTCGACCAGCCGGTCGTGGATCGCGCGCTGGGCGAGCACCCGGGTCGGGGCCGTACAGATCTGGCCGCTGTAGAAGGAGAAGGTGGTCCCGATGCCACTGACGGCCGCGTCCAGGTCGGCGTCGTCGAAGACGAGGGCCGCGCCCTTGCCGCCGAGCTCCATCAGCTGCCGCTTCATCGCCCGGCCGCAGACCTCGCCGATGGCCTGCCCCACGGCCGTGGAGCCGGTGAAGGAGACCATGTCGACGGCCGGGGAGTCCACGGCCGCCTCGCCGACGGCGGGCGCCGAGCCGGTGACCAGATTGACCACACCGGCCGGCACCCCCGCCTCCTCCAGGGCCCGCACCATCGCGAAGACGGACAGCGGGTCCTGCGGGGCGGGTTTCACCACGACCGTGTTTCCCATGGCGAGCGCCGGGGCGATCTTGCCGGCCGGGTTGGCCCAGGGGTTGTTGTACGAGGTGATGCAGGTGACCACGCCCACCGGGCGCCGTACCGCCACCGCCCCGAACACCCCGGCCTTCCCCATCGGCCCGGCCTCGTTGATCTGCGGCGGCAGCGCCTGCTCGACCGGCTCCAGGGCGCCCCGCGCGTACCGCCGGAAGCGCGAGGCGCCGACCGCGACCTGCATGCCGCGGGCCGTGGCCGTGGTGGCGCCGGTCTCGGCGCGGGCAAGCTCGGTGTGGGCCGCGGCGTCCCGGGCCATCAGGCCGGCGGCCCGGTCGAGGATCGCGGCCCGCTCCTCCGGTGCCGTACGGGACCAGGCCGCGAAGGCGGTACGGGCGGCCTCGGCGGCCTCGTACACCTGGGCCCGGGAGGCCTCGGGGGCGTGGCCCACGAGCTCCTCGGTGGCGGGGTTGATCACCGGGTAGTGCCCGCCGTCGGGCTCGACCCACTCCCCGCCGATGTACAGCCGCTCCGTGATCTCGTGCGTCATCGGGTGCTCACCGTCCTCGTGTCGCGGCCCGAGCGCAGCACCCGCCCCGGGATGGCGCCCGTGACCTCGTCGTCGCGGATCGTCTCGACGCCGTTGACCCGTACGGACACGATGCCGACGGCTCGCGAGTCCAGGCGCGGGCTGGCGCCGGGCAGGTCGTGGACGAGGGTCGCCGGTCCCGCGTCGATCCGCTCCGGGTCGAAGAGCACCAGGTCGGCGTGGTAGCCCTCGGCGATCCGGCCGCGCTCGCGCAGCCCGAAGAGCCGGGCCGGGTCGTCGCTGAGCATCCGTACGGCCTGCTCCAGGGGCACCAGCTTGCGGCCGCGCAGACAGTCGCCGAGGAAGCGGGTGGTGTACGGCGCCCCGCACATCCGGTCCAGGTGCGCGCCCGCGTCGGAGCCGCCCAGCATGACGTCCTCGTGCTGCCAGGTCTCGGCGCGCAGCGCCCAGGAGGCCGGGTCGTTGTCGGTGGGCATCGGCCACAGGACGGTCTTCAGGTCGTCGTTGGCGCAGATCTCGACGAGGGCCTGGAAGGGGTCCTGGCCGCGCTCGGCGGCGATGTCCTTGACGACCCGGCCGGTCAGGCCCTCGTTCTCACGGCTGTAGGTGTCGCCGATGACGTAACGCCCGAAGTGCGCGAGCCGCCGGAAGACGCCGGCCTCCTTGGAGTCGGCGCGGCGCAGCATCTCGGCCCGTACGGCCGGGTCGCGGAGCTTCGCGATCCGCTCGGGGACGGGGAGGGCGAGGATCTCCCCCCAGCCCGGGATGAGGTTGAGGGCGCAGAAGGTGCCGAGCGACATGTTCATGGGGGTGAGGATCGGCATGGTGAGGGCGACGATCCGGCCGCCGGACTTGCGGGCCTGCTCGGAGGCGAGGAGCTGGCGCGGGACGCGTTCGGGGACGGTGGCGTCGATGGTGAGGACGTTCCAGTTGAGGGGCCGTCCGGCGGCGGCGCTCATCTCGACGAACAGCTCGATCTCGGCGTCGGAGAACTGGTCGAGGCAGCCGGCGACGATGGCTTCGAGCTGGGTGCCCTCGTGCTCGCCGACCGCCTTCGACAGGGCGATCAGCTCCTCCGGGCGGGCGTGCCGGGAGGCGACGGGGGCGCCGTCGCCGTCGGAGTGCGTCGACGACTGGGTGGTGGACAGGCCCCAGGCCCCGGCCTCCATCGCCCCCTTGAGCAGGGCCGTCATCCGCGCGAGCTGCTCGGGCGTGGGCTGCCCGCCGACCGCGTCGGCGCCCATCACATACCGGCGCAGGGCGCAGTGCCCGACCATGAACCCCGCGTTGACCGCGATCCGCCCCTCCAGGGCGTCCAGATACTCCGCGAACGACGACCACCCCCAGTCGACGCCCTCCTCCAGCGCCTTCAGCGCCATCCCCTCGACCTTCGACATCATCCGGCGCGTGTAGTCGGCGTCCTCGGGCCGGTCCGGGTGGAGCGGGGCGAGGGTGAAGCCGCAGTTGCCGCCGGCGACGGTGGTGACGCCGTGGTTCATGGACGGGGTGGCGTACGGGTCCCAGAACAGCTGGGCGTCGTAGTGGGTGTGCGGGTCGACGAAGCCGGGGGCGAGGACGAGGCCGGTGGCGTCCTCGGTGGTGGTCGCCGGCTCCCCGGGCGCGGGGAAGACGATCCGGCCGTCGCGTATGCCGACGTCGGCGGTGCGGGCGGGGGCGCCGGTGCCGTCCACGACGGTGGCGCCCTTGATGAGGTGATCGAGCATGACGATCCGTGACCTTTCTGCACATGGACGCGGGTGCGCCCCGGCCCGGGGCCGCCGCGGAACGACCTCCGGCCGGGGCCGTCACGGGACGGCGGTCCGGGAAGACACCGCCCCGCGCTCCAGGTACGGGGCCGGCCGGCCCCCTTGCTCAGCTCCCCGCGGACTGCCGGAAGCGCGTGGTGCGGTGGACCGGGTCCGTGTCGATCTCCGGGATCACGTGCTCGCCGATGAGCTTGATCGTGGTCATCGTGTCCTCGTAGGAGATGCCGATCGGCAGGCCGAAGGACAGCTGGTCGGCGCCGGCCTGTTCCCAGCGCTTGCACTGGGCGAGGACCTCCGACGGGTCGCCGCAGATCATCAGCTCCTCGGCGATGAGGAGTTCGATGATCTCGGCGGAGTACTCGGGCAGGAGCTCGGGCCACTCGGGGACGCCCTCCGGCCGCGGGAAGGTGTCGTGGTAGCGGAAGAGCAGGGACTGGAGGTAGTTGAGACCGCCGCCGACGGCGATCTCGACGGCCTTGTCGTGGGTCTCGGCGCAGATCGCGGTCGAGGTGACCATGACGTTGTCGTTGACGAAGTCGCCGACCGCCTTCGCCTCCTTGATCGCGTTCTTGTAGGACTCGACGACCCACTCCATGTCGGAGACCTTCTGCACGCTGAAGCCGAGGACCCCGAGCCCCTTCTTCCCGGCCATCGCGTACGAGGCGGGCGAGCCGGCCGCGTACCACATGGCCGGGTGGGACTTCCCGTACGGCTTCGGCAGCACCTTGCGCGGCGGGAGCGACCAGTGCTTGCCCTGGAACCCCTCGTACTCCTCCTGGAGCCACATCTTGGGGAACTCGGCGATGGTCTCTTCCCAGATCTCCTTGGTGTGGTTCATGTCCGTGATGCCCGGGAAGAAGCCGAGGATCTCGTGCGAGCCGGCGCCGCGGCCGGAGCCGAACTCGAAGCGGCCGCCGGAGAGGTGGTCGAGCATGGCGACCTTCTCGGCGACCTTCACCGGGTGGTTGACCTGGGCGAGCGGGTTGAAGATGCCGGAGCCGAGGTGGATCCGCTCGGTGGCGTGGGCGAGGTAGCCCAGGTAGACGTCGTTGGCGGAGAGGTGGGAGTACTCCTCCAGGAAGTGGTGCTCGGAGGCCCAGGCGTACTTGAAGTTCGACCGGTCGGCCTGGATGACGTACTCGGTCTCCTCCATGAGCGCCTTGTGCTCGGCTTCGGGATCGGTCTCGGCCCGCTTGCCGACGTATCCCTGTACGAAGATCCCGAATTCCAAGGAAGTTCACCGCCCTTGTGAGTTTCCGATGCGTTCCTGACGCATCGTCAGATTCTTGGTCGCACCCGTTGCCGTGTCAATAGCTGATGGTCCGTCAGAACAGGTCCCGGCTAGAAGAGCTTCACGCCCGCCAGCCACCCGCCGTCGATGACGAACGGCTGCCCCGTGATGTACGAGGAGTCGTCGGCCGTCAGGAAGAGCGCGAGGGCCGCCACCTCCTCCGGCCGCCCGATCCGGCCCAGCGGCACGAGGCCGCGGTAGAGCTCGGCGGTCGCCGCCGGGTCCACGCCCTCCGGGTTGCTCATCGCGGTGTCGATCGCGCCCGGGCAGACCGCGTTGACCCGGATGCCCCGCGGCGCCAGCTCCAGGGCGGCGACCCGGGTGAGGCCGAGGACCGCGTGCTTGGTGGCGGCGTAGGCGCCGACGCCCGCCATGCCCGTCACGCCCGTGTACGAGGCGGTGTTGACGATCGTGCCGCCGCCGGCCGCACCGATCTCCGGGGCGACCGACTTGATGCCGAGGAAGCAGCCCACCTGGTTCACCTGGACCAGCGCCTGGAACTCCTCCAGCGGCGTCGACACCAGCTCGTTGAAGCGCAGGATGCCCGCGTTGTTCACCAGGCCGTCGATCCGCCCGAAGCGCTCCTTCGCGACGGCCACGGCACCCGCCCAGTCCGCCTCCCGCGTCACGTCGAGGTGGACGTACGCCGCCCGCTCCTCCCCCAGCTCCTTGGCCAGCGCCTCGCCCGGGGCGTCCAGGAGGTCGCCGAGCACCACCCGCGCGCCCTCGGCGGCGAAGAGCCGCGCCTCCTGCTCGCCCTGCCCGCGCGCCGCGCCCGTGATGACGACGACGCGTCCGTCCAGCTTGCCCATTCGTCGGTCCTCCTGATGCCTGGAGTTCTAGAGGTGCGGGGCGACCTCGGTCGCGAACGCGGCCATCTGGTCGGTGAGTTCGGTACGGCTCCGGGAGCGGAACCGGACCTGGATCTGCGCCACGCCCATCGCCCCGTACGCACGCAGCGACTCGGCGAGGGCCTGCGGCTTGCCGGTGAGGGCGCGCCGGCCGGTGTCCCAGCCGGGCTCGCCGACGTACAGCGCCTCGGTGATCGCGCCGACCGTGATCGGGGCCTCGATCCCGGCCTCCGCGCGCAGCCGCCGCAGCTTCGCGATCTGCCCGGCGAGCCGGTCGCGCGGATCACCCTGCGGCAGCCAGCCGTCACCCTTGAGCGCGGCCCGGCGCACGGCGGCCGGCGAGGAGCCGCCCACCCAGACGGGCACCCGGTCCTGGGCGGGCCGGGGCCGCTGGCCGAGGTCCCGGAAGGCGAAGCGCTCCCCCGCGTGCTCGGGGTACTCCTCGGGCCCGAGCGCGGCCCGCAGCGCGTCGATCGTCTCGTCGAGCACCCCGCCGCGCCCGGCGAAGTCCGCGCCGACCGCCTCGAACTCCTCCTGCACGTGTCCGGCCCCGACCCCGAGGACGAGCCGGCCCCCGGAGAGGTGGTCCAGGGTCGCGTACGCCTTGGCCGTGACGAGCGGGTGGCGCAGGCCCACGACGGCGACGTGGGAGAGCAGCCGGACCCGCTCGGTGGCGGCGGCGAGGTAGGCGAGGGTGGCCACCGGGTCGTACCAGACGGTGCTCATCGCCCCGGCGAGCCGGCGCGGGATGGCGACGTGGTCACAGCAGGCGAGGTAGTCGAAGCCGTGGGCGTCGGCGGTGCGGGCGACGGCGAGCAGGTCGTCGGGGCCGGCGGCGGCCTCCCAGGGTTCGGCGTAGAGGGTGCTCTGGGACTGGACGGGCAGCTGGATCCCGTAGACGACCGTGGGACTCATGGGACTCCCCTCTCACTATCTGACGTTCCGTCAGTTCCGATCGGGGAGTCATGCTGTCCGCTGACGCTCCATCAGACAAGGGGTCGCACCGGGGTATCCGGCAGCGCCCGCCCCGTCACGGCACCCAGAGGCCGTCCTCCGTGAGCCCGAGCAGCTCGATCGCGTTGCCGCGCACGATCCGCTCCACGACGTCCGGCGCCAGGTGGCCCATCTGGGCCTCGCCGACCTCGCGCGACTTGGGCCAGGTGGAGTCCGAGTGCGGGTAGTCCGTCTCGTACAGGACGTTGCCCACCCCGATGGCGTCGAGGTTGCGCAGCCCGAAGGCGTCGTCGAAGAAGCAGCCGTAGACGTGCCCGGCGAAGAGCTCCGACGGCGGGCGCAGCACCTTCTCGGCGACCCCGCCCCAGCCGCGGTTCTCCTCCCACACCACGTCCGCGCGCTCGAGGATGTACGGGATCCAGCCGATCTGGCCCTCCGCGTACATGATCCGCAGGTTCGGGAAGCGCTCGAACTTGCCGCTCATCAGCCAGTCGACCATCGAGAAGCAGCAGTTGGCGAAGGTGATGGTGGAGCCGACCGCCGGCGGCGCGTCGGGCGAGGTGGACGGCATCCGGCTGGACGAGCCGATGTGCATCGCGATGACGGTGCCGGTCTCGTCGCAGGCCCGCAGGAACGGGTCCCAGTGGTCGGTGTGCACCGACGGGAGCCCGAGGTGCGGCGGGATCTCGGAGAAGGCCACCGCCCGCACGCCCCGCGCCGCGTTGCGCCGCACCTCGGCGGCGGCGAGCTCGGGGTCCCACAGCGGGATCAGGGTGAGCGGGATCAGCCGCCCCCGCGCCTCGGGGCCGCACCACTCCTCGACCATCCAGTCGTTGTAGGCGCGGACGCCGAGCAGACCGAGTTCACGATCGGAAGCTTCGGTGAAGGTCTGTCCACAGAATCGGGGGAAGGTCGGGAAGCAGAGCGCGGACTGGACGTGGTTGACGTCCATGTCGGCGAGCCGATCGGGGACGCTGTGCGACCCCGGGCGCATCTGCTCGTAGGTGATGACCTCCAGGCGTATCTCGTCGCGGTCGTAGCCGACGGCGGTGTCGAGCCGGGTGAGCGGGCGGTGCAGGTCCTCGTAGACCCACCAGTCGCCGATGGGGCCTTCGTCCCCTTTGGCGCCCATCACGGGGGCGAACTTTCCGCCCAGAAAGGTCATTTCCTTCAACGGGGCGCGGACGATCCGCGGGCCGGTGTCGCGGTAGCGGGACGGGAGCCGGTCCTGCCAGACGTGCGGGGGCTCCACGGTGTGGTCGTCCACCGAGATGATCTTGGGGAAGCTCTCCATGCGCTTCACGGTAGCGCCGATCTGACGATCCGTCAGTAAACTGGCGGGGACGGAGGCCGCACCACCGGTTCCGGCCGCTCCGGATCGGCCGACCCGATGCTGACGCGCACCCTCCGGACAAGGCAGACTGTCTCGGGCGAAACCAGCGGTACGGGCAGGGGGACATATGGACCGTGAGAACGGGCCGCGCGTTCCGGGACAGCGGACACCGGCCCCGGGTTCGGGCGGCAGCGGCGGGAGCACCGCCGGCAGCACCGGCAACAGCGCCGACGGCGGTACGGGCGCGGGCGCGGGCCCCGTCGGGAACGGCCCCATCGGGAGCGGCCCCGCCAGGAACGGCCCCGCCGGCGCCGGGCTCAGCTTCGGCGTGCTCGGGCCCGTACGGGCCGCGCGGGGCGGCGAACCGCTGCCCACCGGGTCGCCGCAGCAGCGCGCGCTGCTCGCCGCCCTGCTGCTGCGGGACGGCCGTACCGCCACCTCCGGCGAGCTCATCGACGCCATCTGGGGCGAGGACCCGCCCTCCCAGGCGCTCGCCGCCGTCCGCACGTACGCCTCCCGGCTGCGCAAGGTGCTCGACCCGGGCGTGCTCGTCAGCGAGTCCGGCGGCTACGCCATCCGCACCACCGCGCTCGACCTGACCGCCGCCCACGAGCTGGCCGCCGAGGCCGAGAAGCTGCGCGGCGGCGGCCGGCGGCAGGAGGCCCGCGACCGGCTGAACGAGGCGCTCGCGCTGTGGGACGGCGAGGCGCTCGCCTCGGTGCCCGGCCCGTACGCCGAGACCCAGCGGACCCGCCTGGAGGAGTGGCGGCTGCAGCTCCTGGAGAGCCGGCTCGACCTCGACCTGGAGGTCGGCGCGCACGCCGAGGCCGTCTCCGAGCTCACCGCGCTCACCGCCGCGCACCCGCTGCGCGAACGCCTCCGCGAGCTGCTGATGCTCGCGCTCTACCGGTCCGGCCGGCAGGCCGAGGCGCTCGCCGTGTACGCCGACACCCGGCGCCTCCTCGCCGACGAACTGGGCGTCGACCCCACCCCCGAACTCTCCCGGCTCCAGCAGCGGATCCTCCAGGCCGACGCCGAACTCGCCCGGCCCGTCGAGGAACCCGCCCCGGCCGCCGCGCCCGTCGCCCGCCCCGCTCAGCTGCCCGCCACGGTGCCCGACTTCACCGGCCGCGCCGCCTTCGTACGGGAGCTGAGCGACCAGCTCGCCACCGCCGAGGGCTCCGTCATGGCCGTCTCCGCGCTCGCGGGCATCGGCGGCGTCGGCAAGACCACGCTCGCCGTGCACGTCGCCCACGAGGCCCGCCCGCACTTCCCGGACGGCCAGCTGTACGTGGACCTGCAGGGCGCGGGCGCGCGGGCGGCGGCGCCGGAGGCGGTGCTCGGCGCGTTCCTGCGGGCGCTCGGCACCCCGGACTCGGCGATCCCGGACTCGCTCGACGAGCGCGCCGCGCTCTACCGCTCCACGCTCGACGGGCGCCGCGTCCTCGTGCTGCTCGACAACGCCCGCGACGCCGCCCAGATCCGCCCGCTGCTCCCCGGCACGGCGGGCTGCGCGGCCCTGGTGACCAGCCGGATCCGCATGGTCGACCTGGCGGGCGCGCATCTGGTGGACCTGGACGTGATGTCCCCGGAGGAGGCGCTGCAGCTCTTCACCCGGATCGTCGGCGAGGAGCGGGTGCGGGCGGAGCGCGAGGCGGCCCTCGACGTGGTCGCCGCCTGCGGCTTCCTGCCGCTCGCCATCCGCATCGCGGCCTCCCGGCTCGCGGCCCGCCGCACCTGGACGGTGTCCGTGCTCGCCGCCAAGCTGGGCGACGAGCGGCGCCGGCTCGACGAGCTCCAGGCGGGCGACCTCGCGGTCAAGGCCACCTTCGAGCTCGGCTACGGCCAGCTCGAACCGGCCCAGGCCCGCGCCTTCCGCCTCCTCGGCCTCGCCGACGGCCCGGACATCTCGCTCGCAGCCGCGGCCGCGGTCCTGGACCTCCCCGAGTGGGAGACGGAGGACCTCCTGGAGGCGCTCGTCGACACCTCGCTCGTCGAGTCGGCGGCGCCGGGGCGCTACCGCTACCACGACCTGGTGCGGCTCTACGCGCGTGCGTGCGCGGAGAGGGACGAACAGCCTTCGGCGGAGCGGGAGTCGGCGCTGTCGCGGCTGTTGGACTTCTATCTGGCGACGGCGGCGCGGGTGTACGCGATCGAGCGGCCGGGCGAGCGGGTGCGCGACCACTTCGCCGCCACCGCGTACCCGGGGCTCGCCCTGGACACCGCCGGCGCCGCGCTCGACTGGCTGTTCACCGAGGCCAGCGGCCTCCTCGCGTGCGCCCGCCAGTCGGCGGCGACGGGGAATCCGCGCCGAGCCGCGGATCTGCTCCTGGCGGCCGTGGACCTGGCCGAGTCGGGCGCCAACGCCCACCAGTACGCGCAGGCGGCGCAGGCCGTGAGCGAGGCCGCCCGGGCGGCCGGCGACCGGCTCGCGGAGGGCCGGGCCCGCACCATGCTGACCCATGTGCACAGCACCTCGGGCCGCTTCGCGGCGGCCGAGGAGGAGGCCCGCCGGGCGCACGAGGTGGGCCTCGCGGCGGGCGACCCGGTCGCCTGCGGTCAGGCACCCAACCAGCGCGGGATCATCGCCCTCTACGAGGGGCGGCACGCCGACGCCGAGACCTTCCTCTCCCAGGCGCTCGCGGCCTTCCGCGCCGACGGCAACAAGCCGGGCGAGGCCAGCGCGCTCTGCAACCTCTCGCGGGTGCACCTCGCGATGGGCCGGACGACGAGCGCCGTGGAGCTCGCGCGGCAGGGCATCACGATCTACGAGGGCGCCGACAACGGGCTTCCGCTGCGGCTCGCCAACGGCAAGTACGCGCTGGGCCTCGCGCTCACCGCGGCGGGCGAGACGGCGCAGGCGCAGAGCGTCCTGACCGAGGCCCTGGAGGTGTTCCGGGAGGGCCGGCAGAAGCTCTGGCACGGCATGACGCTGTTCCGGCTCGCGGAGCTGTACCTCGCGGACCGGCGGGCGGCGACGGCCGCCTCGCACGCGGAGCAGGCCCTCGCGGTGCTGCACGGCATCGGCGGCGACTGGCGCCGGGCGAACGTCCTGACCGTCCTGGGCCGCGGCCTGTCGGCGGTCGGTCAGCTCGACCGGGCCCGGGTGTGCTGGCAGGAGGCCCTGTCGGTGTTCGAGGAGCTGGACTCCCCGGAGGCGATGGACGTGCGCGCGCTGCTGCGGCCGGCCGCCGCGGCCTGACCCGCGGGTCCCGCGCGCAAGCCCGCCCATCGGGCCCGCGCACGGGGCTCGTTCATCATTCGTTTATCGCCGCCGGGCATTCTCGTACGCATCGAGTCGCCGCGTCGGGGGGCAGGCGGAACGATGTACGGCCCCACCGTTATGGTGATCGGCCCTGGAGCCGTCCGCCCGGCGGCCCCACGGGGGGAGTTGCCGGGCGGACGTGCTCTCTTCACTGCTCATCAACTATCAGGAGTTGATCTTCATGGCGGACAACCTCAAGCCGGCCGACGCGCACGCGACGGGCACCGAGGAGGTCACCACGCTGGACGCCCACGCGACCAGCGAGCCGATCAAGCCGCTCGACGCGCACGCGACCAGCGAGCCGATCACCACCCTGGACGCGCACGCCACCAGCGAGCCGATCAACTGACACGGAAGCTGGGGCTTCACTCGCGGGGGACGGTTCCGGCGGCGCCATCGGGGGAGTCGCCGGGGCCGGGCGGGGACGTACGGAGCGCGGGCTCGGGGGACGCCGCAGGGGACGAACCTGGGGCTGAGTCCGCGCGGTCCGTACGGACCCGGATGCGGAGGGGTCGGGCGAGCCGCCCGGCCCCTCCGACGCGTTCCGACGCGTTCCGACGCGTTTCGGCCAGCGACCTGACGGATTCGGCGGGAAAGGCTCGCTCCCGCGTTCGACCTCGGGTGATGATCGGATCCGGCCGGGACGGCAGGCGGTGGGGACCGCCCGTCGGCGCGGCCGGCACGCCACGCGCGCGCAAGGGGGGAGGGCCCGGGCCGGGAAACCGGTCCGGGCCCTTGGCGTGTCAGCGGGCCCCGTCAGCGTGTGGCCCGGGCCCGCAGCTCGCCCTTCACCACCTTGCCGCTCGCGTTCCGCGGCAGCGCGTCCACGAACTCGACCTCCCTCGGCACCTTGTAGTTCGCCATCTCGCGGCGCGACCAGGCGATCAGGTCGTCGGCCGTCAGGGTCGAGCCCGGGCGCCGTACCGCATAAGCCTTGCCCACCTCCCCGAGGCGCCGGTCCGGGATCCCGACCACCGCGACGTCGGCGATGTCGGGGTGGAGCCCGAGGAGTTGCTCGATCTCCGCCGGGTAGGCGTTGAAGCCGCCGACGATGAACATGTCCTTGATCCGGTCGGTGATCCGCAGGTTGCCCGACTCGTCGAGCACCCCCACGTCGCCGGTGCGCAGCCAGCCGTCCGGGTCGATCGCCGCGGCCGTCGCCTCCGGGTCCTCGAAGTAGCCGCGCATCACGTGGAAGCCCCGGACCAGGACCTCGCCGGCCGCGGAGAGGCGGACCTCGGTGCCGGGGATCGCGCGGCCCGAGGTGTGCGCGATGACCTCGGCCGGGTCGCCGCGCCGGCACATCGTGACGATGCCGCTCGCCTCGGAGAGGCCGTACGCCGTGAGGACCGTGCCCACGCCCAGTTCCGACCGCAGCCGCTCGACGAGCCGCAGCGGCACCACCGCCGCGCCGGTGACGACCAGGCGGAGGCTGGACAGGTCGTGGGCGGTACGGGACGGGTGGTCGAGCAGCGACTGGTGGAGGGTCGGCGGGCCGGGAAGGACCGAGATCCGCTCGGCCGCGATGTTGGCGAGCACGGTGTCCACGCTGAAGACCGGCTGCGGCACCATCACCGCCCCGCGCAGCAGGCAGGCGACGATCCCGGCCTTGTAGCCGAAGGTGTGGAAGAAGGGGTTCACGATCAGATACCGGTCGCCCGCGCGCAGCCCGGCGAGCTCGCTCCACACCTCGTAGCAGCGCAGGGTCTGCTCGTGGGTGATGACGGCGCCCTTGGGGCGGCCGGTGGTGCCCGAGGTGTAGATGATGTCGGAGGGGTCCGAGGGGGCGATGGCGTCGGCCCGGGCCCGTACCCGCGCCGGATCCACCCCGGCGCCCGCCGCGAGGAAGGACTTCCAGGTGGTGTACGCCGGGTCGTCCGGCACCGTGTCGCTGAACACCACCACCCGCCGCAGGTCCGGGAGTTCGGCCCGGGCACGGCGCAGCGAGGCGACGTAGGAGGTGCCGAGGAAGGTGCCGGTGACGAAGAGCAGCCGGGCCCGGGAGCGGGCGAGGACGTCGGCGGCCTCGGCGCCCTTGAAGCGGGTGTTGAGCGGGATGAGGACGGCGCCCGCGCTCACCGCGCCGAGCGCGGCGACGATCCAGTCGAGGGTGTTGGGCGCCCAGATCGCGACCCGGTCCCCGGCCCGTACGCCGGTGGCGAGGCACGCGGCCGCGGCGCGTTCGACCCGGGCGCCGAGTTCGGCGTACGAGACGCGGGTGCGGCCGTCGACGACCGCCTCCCCCGGCCCGTACCGCTCGGCCGCCCGGCGCACCAACTCCGGTATCGAGACCGACTCCGGCATCGAGTCCCACTCCGGTATCGAGTCCGCCCGTGGTACCGGGTCCGCCTCCGGTATCGAGCCGTGCTCCATCCTGACCCCACCTCCCGTAGCTGACTATCCGTCAGATTAGCTGTAGCCTGACGCGCTGTCAGCCATCGGATCAGCGTGGAAGACCGTGGGGGTTGCCGTGCTCAAGGACCGCACAGCCATCGTCGGGATCGGCCAGACACCCTTCGCGAAACACCTCCCCGAGTCCGAGAAGGCGCTCGCCTGCCGGGCGATCCTCGCCGCCCTCGACGACGCCGGGATCGACCCGTCCGAGGTCGACGGCTTCGCCTCGTACACGATGGAGGAGACGGACGAGGTGGAGGTGGCCAAGGCCGTCGGCGCCGGCGACGTCACCTTCTTCTCCAAGGTCGGCTACGGCGGCGGCGGTTCCTGCGCCACCGTCGCCCACCTCGCCGCCGCCGTCGCCACCGGCCAGGCCTCCGTCGGCGTCGCCTGGCGGTCCAGGAAGCGCGGCTCCGGCCCCCGCCCCTGGAAGAACACCGCCGTCCAGCTGCCCACCCCCGGCCAGTGGACCCGGCCCTTCGGGCTGCTCCGCCCCGCCGACGAGATCGGCATGCTCGCCCGCCGCTACATGCACGAGTACGGCGCCACCCGCGACCACCTCTTCAACGTCGCCCTCGCCTGCCGCAACCGGGCCAACCAGAACCCGGCCGCGATCATGTACGAGCGCCCGCTGACCCGCGAGATGTACATGACCTCCCGCTGGATCAGCGAACCCCTCTGCCTCTTCGACAACTGCCTGGAGACCGACGGCGCCCTCGCCTGCGTCGTCGTCTCCGCCGAACGCGCCCGCGACTGCCGGCAGAAGCCCGTCTACGTCCACTCCGCCGCCCAGGGCCTGCCCGCCCAGCACCACGGCATGGTCAACTACTGGAACGACGACCCGCTTACCGGCCCCGCCTGGACCGCCGCCCGGCACCTGTGGAAGACCGCCGACTTCGGCCCCGAGGACGTCGACGTCGCCCAGATCTACGACGCCTTCACCCCGCTCGTCCCGCTCTCCCTGGAGGGCTACGGCTTCTGCGGCAGGGGGGAGGGGGCGGCCTTCACCGAGGGCGGCGCCCTGGAGATCGGCGGCCGGCTGCCCCTCAACACCGGCGGCGGCGGGCTCTCCGAGGCGTATGTCCACGGCTTCAACCTCATCACCGAGGGCGTGAAGCAGCTCCGCGGCGTCTCCACCGCCCAGGTCCCGGACGCCGCCACCTGCCTCGTCACCGCCGGCGAGGGCGTCCCCACATCGGCCGTTCTGCTGAGGAGTTGAGATGCTGACCCCCGTCATCGACGAAGACGGCGCCCCCTTCTGGGAGTTCGCCGCCCGGCGCGAGCTGCGCGTTCAGGGCTGCGCGGACTGCGGCGAACTGCGCTTCCCGCCCCGCCCCTGCTGCCCGCACTGCCGGTCCTTCGACAGCGAGTGGCGGCTGATGTCCGGCCGCGGCCGGATCTGGTCGTACGTCCTCCCCCACCCACCGCTGCTCCCCGACTACGCCGCCCAGGCCCCGTACAACGCGGTCCTCGTCGAACTCGCCGACGCCCCGCGCATCCGCCTCGCCGGCAATGTCGTCGCCGCCCCCGACGCGCCCCTGAACTCGGTCGACCCGGCCCGGCTGCGGATCGGCGCCGCCGTGCGCGTCGCCTTCACCGAGGTCGACGGCGTGACCGTGCCCCGCTGGCTCCTGGAGCGCGGATGAGCACCTCCGGCATGAGCACCTCTGGCATGAGCACCTCCGGCGTCCAGGTCGAGCGGGACAAGGAGACCGGGGTCGCCGTCGTCACCCTCGACCGGCCCGAGAAGCACAACGCCGTCACCCTGGAGATGGCCGGGCGGCTCGGCGAGATCTGGCGCGGCTTCCGTTACGAGGACGAGGTCCGCGCGATCGTCGTCACCGGGGCCGGCGGGCGGGCCTTCTGCACCGGCATCGACCGCGCCGACGCCGGCCGGGTGCCGCAGCCCTCGTCCCCGTACACGATCGACGATCCGCTGATCTCCATCGGCCCCAAGGCCAACGACCTGTGGAAACCGGTGATCGCCGCCGTCGAGGGCATGGCCTGCGGCGGCGCCTTCTATCTGCTCGGCGAGGCCGAGTTCCTGATCGCGGGCGAGGGAGCCGAGTTCTTCGACCCGCACGTCACCTACGGGATGGTCAGCGCCTTCGAGACCATCCACATGGCGCAGCGGATGCCGTTCGGCGAGGTCGCCCGGATGGCCCTGATGGGCGGCGCCGAACGCATCTCGGCCCGGCGGGCGTACGAGACCGGGCTCGTCAGCGAGCTGACGGCGCGCGGCGGGGCGCTGGCCGCGGCCGTGCGCGCCGCCGAGGTGATCGCCGGCGCGCCGACGGAGGCCGTGCAGGGCACCGTACGGGCCCTGTGGACGACCAAGGGGCCCGCCAGGTCCCAGGCCCTCGCCCAGGCCCCGCACCTGGTGACGCTCGGCAACCTGCCGGCGGAGCGGCAGGCCGAGCTGTTCACCGGGCGGGGCCGGGGCGGGGGTGGGGCCGGGGGCTTCCGGGTGCGCTGAGGGCGCACCCAAGCGTCAGGCGTCCGGCGTCCGGCGTCCGGCGTCCGGCGTCCGGCGTCCGGCGTCAGCCGATGGTGCGGTTGGCGAAGGCGACCTCGCAGCGGGTGTACTCGGAGCCGTCGCCCTTGCCGGTGTACGGGGTGCTCGCCTCGGTCGACTTCGAGGCGCCGCCCTCCACCCGCAGGTCGCTGACCTGCGCGATCGCGAGGTCGACGGTCTTGCCGGCGGCACCCTTGAACTGCAGGGTGGCGTCGTACAGGTACGCCGAGGAGTCGCTGTTGGTGAAGGTCAGCTTGGCGACCAGCTGCTTGCCGTCCGAGCTGAGCGCGCACTCGTCGATCTTGATGTCGCGCATGGCGCGGTCCCTCGACGAGCCGCCGACGCCGCTGACGCTGCCCGAGGAGCCGCTGGTGCTGCTGCCGTCGGAGCCGCTGCTGGAGTGGCTGGAGCTGCCGCCGGAGCCGTGGCTGCTGCCGCCGCCGCAGCTGGCGCCGTGGGAGCCGCGGGCGCCCGTGAGGGCGAAGACGGCGAGACCGAAGACGGCGATGGCACGGACATGACGAAGCTTCACGCTTCAACCCCCGTTGAGTGTGTGGTGTGTGCAAGTGCACAGGCAGAGTGAAGGTGCCCGTCGGCGAAGTTCATTGACAGGCGCACGACACCCTACTGGACGCTGACGCCCTCGATTTCACACCGCTTGACCTGACCGACGTTCTTCGGGTTCCGCATCGCAACATCGACGGTCCTGGCGGCGTCGCCGTCGACCGAGACCACGGTCTCGGCCCGGTCCACCGCCGTGCCGGCCGGCCCCTCGAACTCCACGACCACCTTGAACGTCCGCGCGTACGAGGTGTGCGAGACGACCTTCACCGTCGCGGTGGTGTCGGCCTTCCGGGCCGGCCTGCCCTTGCTCTTCTTCCGCGCGGGCTCGACGCAGTCGACGACGAACGCCTCGACGTCCGCCGTCGGCGACGAGGTCACGGTCGGATCCGGCGTGTACGTGGCGTCGTTCGACCCCGAGCCGCCGCCCGAACCGGCGTCGTCATCGTCGTCGTAGTCGTGGTTGCTCTTCTTGGAGCTGGAGCAGCCGCCGCCACCGCCACCGCTGCTGCTGCGGCTCTTCCCGCTCTTGCTCTTGCCACCGCCGTGGCCGCCGGTGCTCGTCTGGAAGCCGGTCAGCGCGAGCACCACCACCGTGAGCGTCGCCGCGAGCTTCAGCCTGGTGCGGATCATCGCCGCGCCCCCTGTCCGTCTCCCCATGGATTCGTCGTGCGCGCGTCACCCTAGCGCCGCACCGCCGCACCGGGCGCCCGGCGCCGCATGGCGGGGCCCAGGCACCCGGCGTAGCGTCGACAGCGAGAGCCGGACCAAGGGAGGCCGATCGGTGATCCGCAACATCATCGGCTCCGTCCTGGCCCTCGCCGGAGCGACGGCCGCCGTCTGGAGCCCCTTCCGTGCCTGGTACGACGGCCGTCACGGGCGCGACTACCCGATCGAGGACCTCTTCGCCGGCATCACCGACGCCAAGGCCGAGGTCATCGGCTCGATCCTGCTGCCCTTCGCCTTCGCCGCCGTGCTCACCCTCGCCGGGGTCGTCTTCCGCCTCCGCTGGCTGGTCGCCCTCGCCGGCTTCGTCGTGCTCGGTTTCACCATCCTGTGGATGGTCCGGGTCGGCCAGGCCCAGGGCGGACTCACCGTCGGCTCCGACGGGCGCGGCCTCGGCGACGGCGTCGCGAACGCGCTCGGCGGCGGCTTCCTGCTGCTTCTCGGCGCGGTCGTCATGTCGGGGCGCCCGAAACCGCACGCCACCCGGGTCGACCAGCCTCACGTACCCACGCACCCGACCCTCGACGGCCCGCCGACCCAGACGTACGACACCCCGCCTCCGCCGCCGGAGCAGGCCCCGGAGCCCTCCTCCGACGTGCCGTGGGACCCGGGGCGCGACGAGACACCGCCGCCCCCGGAGCACCGGGCCTAGGGCCTGTCCGACCCTGATCCACCGGACAGGCCCTAGGCCTTCCGTACGGGCTACGCGCCCCGGTTGGTCGCCGTGCCCTTCACCGCGTCGAGCGCGTACACGCAGCGGTCCTTGCTGCACGCGTACACGACACCGTTGCGGGCCACCGGCGAGCCGGTGATCTCGCCGCCGGTCGCCAGCTTCCAGCGCAGCTGGCCGCCGCTCGCGTCCAGCGTGTAGAGCACGTGGTCGGCGGAGCCGAAGTGCACCCGGCCGTCGGCGACCACGGGGGCGCCGATCAGCTCGCCGCCCGCCGCGAACCGCCACTTCGGGGTGCCGGTGACCGCGTCCAGGGTGTAGAGCGCGCTGCCGCTGCCGACGTGCACGTTGCCCGCGGCGACGAGCACCGGCTCGGTCGACTGGCGCTGCTCGGTGGCGATCCGCCAGCGGTCCTTGCCGGTCGTGGCGTCGAGCGCGTACACCGTGCCGAGGTGGTCGGCGAGGTACACCCCGCCGCCGGTGACCGCCGGGCCGGGCGCGAACGCGGGCGGCGACAGGAACACGGCCGGCGCCTCGAAGTGCCAGCGGACATGGCCGCTCGCGATGTCCACGCACAGCACCCGGGTGCCGGCCGCCACGTAGACGCAGCCGTCCTCGGCCGGGGCGAGCCGCACCGGCACATGGGCGCAGGAGGCGGCGTCGCCGATCGGGTACGACCAGCGTTCCGTGCCCGTACGGGCGTCGAGCGCGGCCAGCCGGGCGTCCCGCCACACGTACACGGTGTCGCCGTGCACCGCCGGGCCGCCCTCCGGCGTCTCGAAGTCGGTCTGGGCGCCGGTGAGCTCCCACAGCTTGGCGCCGTTGGAGGCCTCCCAGGCCTGGACGCCGCCGCCGCGGGTGCCGGTGACGACGGTGCCCCGGTCCACCTGGAGGGAGTACACCCAGGAGTCCGTGTGCAGCCGCCAGCGCTCGCCGCCGTCGTGCGCGTCGAGCGCGTACAGCGTCGGGCCGTCGGAGGCGTGGATCCGGCCCCCGGACACCGCCATCGACCAGGCGACGTCACGGGTCTTGAACTGGCGCCGGCCGCTCGCCGTGTCCAGGGCGTGCACCTCGAAGGAGGTCACGTAGAGCAGGTCGCCATCGACCACGGGGGTGCCCCACACGTCGTTCGACATCCGGAACCGCCACGGCCGCCAGTGGCCGGGCGCCTCGGGCGCCTGGGTGGCGCCGGTCTCCGGGGTACGGGCGGCGGGCCCGGGCCCCGCGAGCGGGCGGGAGCCGGGCGGCGGGCCGGGCTCGGCGCCGTTCGCGCCGCCGGGCGGCCGGATCCAGCCGGTGGCCGTGTCGGGCGAGGAGCCCGGGCCGACCCGGACGGCGGCCCGGGTGTCGGCCACCCGCGGGCCGGGACCGATCGGCACGGCGGCGCCGGCGAGCCGTACCGGACCGGGATCGGACGCCGACGCCGACGCCTGTACGGACACGGGCGCGGGCGACGGCGCGGGGTCGCCGGCCGGACCGGCGTGCCGGCCGCCCGGGAAGCGCGGGTCGCCGCCGCCCTGCCCGTCGGGGGCGCGCGGCGGGCGCGGCGGCATCGGCGGCTGCGCCGGGACCTGCGGGGCGGGCCGGCCGCCGCGGCGGGTCTCGATCATGGCGACGGCACTCTGCGGCAGCCAGGCCGCGGCGGTGCCGCTGTCGTCCTCGCCCGACCCGAAGAGGTGCGGGGCGAGCATCGCCTGCAGATCGGCCGGGGTGGGGCGCTGGGCGACGTCCATCTGCATGCAGGCGTCGATCAGCGGCCGCAGCTCGTCCGGCAGCCCCTCCAGGTCCGGGCCCTCGCGCAGCAGCATGAACACGGTCTCGACCGGGTTCGCACCGTGGAACGGCGCGTGCCCGGTGGCCGCGAAGACCAGCATGGAGCCGAGCGAGAAGACATCGCTGGCACCGGTGACGCTGCGCGAGTCGCGGGCCTGCTCGGGCGACATGTAGGCGGGGGTGCCGACGGCGACGTTGGTCATGGTCAGGCGCGTGTTCGAGACGCCCGACGCGATGCCGAAGTCGATCACCCGGGGGCCGTCCTCGACGACGAGGACGTTGGACGGCTTGAGGTCGCGGTGGACGAGCCCGGCGCCGTGGATGGACTGCAGGGCCTCGGCGACACCGGCCGCGAGCCAGCGCACCGCCTGGGCCGGGAGCGGCCCGCACTCGTTCACTATCTCTTCGAGGGAGGGCGCCGGCACGTACGCGGTCGCGAGCCACGGCACGGCGGCACGCGGGTCGGCGTCGACGACGGCCGCCGTGTAGAAGCCGGAGACCGCGCGGGCGGCCTCGACCTCACGCGTGAAGCGGACCCGGAACAGCTGGTCCTCGGCGAGCTCCGTCCGCACGGTCTTGATCGCCACGCGCCGCCCGGACGCCGAGCGCGCGAGATACACGAGACCCATTCCGCCCGCGCCGAGCCGGCCCAGCACCTCGAAGGGCCCGATCCTTCTCGGGTCGTGCTGCGTCAGCTGCTCCACTTGCCTGCCACCTCCCCGTAGGGCCATGAGATTACGGCCCCGTGGCCCCTGATTGTTCCTGTCCGGGGCGGTGGTTGCGAACCCGGGGGCGGATCGGGGTGTCCTATCTCATTTCGGAGGCGTGTCGGAGGCCGGGGTGGCGGGCGTGTCGCCGCGCGTCGCGTCCGATTCCTCCCGGTCTGCCGGGTCGGGCTCGGCAGCGGGTTCGGCGATTGACTCGGCGGTCGGCTCGGCGATTGGCTCGGCGATTGGCTCGGCCAGGACGGCGAAGCGGGCGCCCTGGTTGTCGTGGAGGACGGCGATGCGGCCGTAGGGGGTGTCGACGGGGCCTTCGGCGACGCGGCCGCCGAGGCGGACGGCGGTGGCGCAGGCCTCGTCGCAGTCGTGGACGGCGAAGTAGACGAGCACATGGCCGGGCATCTCGGCCGGGAAGGCGTCGGTGATCACGGCGCGGCCGCCGAAGGCGGTGTCGTCGCCGGGACGGGAGCCGGGCGGCGACCACACGCGGTAGTCGAAGCCCTCGGCGCGGCCCTCCGCGGCGGGGTCGACCTGGCGGCCGAGCCAGCCGAAGACGCTCGCGTAGAAGGTGTCGACCGCCTCGGGCTGCCGGGTGTACACCTCCAGCCAGCAGAAGGACCCGGGCTCGCCGGTCACCTCGAAGCCGTCGGCGTCGCCGGCCTGCCGCAGCCCGAAGACCGCTCCGCCGGGGTCGGCGGCGAGCGCGAGCACCCCGAAGGGCCCGACGGGGTACGGCTCCATCACCATCCGCCCGCCGGCCGCCTTCACCCGGGCGGCCAGCGCCCCGGCGTCGTCGGCGGCCAGATACACGGTCCAGGTGGTCGGCATCCGCCCGTCCCGCTTGGGCACGAGCCCGGCCACCCGCCGCCCGTTCAGCAGCGCCTCGTCCCGCGAGGCGTCGAAGCTCCAGCCGAAGAGCTCACCGTAGAAGCGCTTCCCCCCTTCGAGGTCGGGAAGCTGCGCGTCCACCCAGCAGGGGGTGCCCTGTGCGAATACGGCCATGCCACCAGAATGGGTCGGCCCGGGCGGCCGCGCACGCGCCCGAAAGCGAACGATTGTGCCCATTCAGGCGCCGGAGCCCTTGTCCTGCTTGGGTTGTCCACCGAAGTTGTCCACAGCCTGTTAATAAGCCTTATGAGGTGCGCGCTCGCGCTCGGACCCCTCCGCGCGGGCTCCGGAGACCCCTCCCCGCCCCCCCCCGGAGGCCCCGCCCGAAGGCCCGCTCAGCGGCCCGTCAGAGGGGGTGCACCCCATTTGCAGTCGGCCGAATCGCGCGTCGATCACCCCTCGGTAAGCTGACGGCATGACAGGACAAGTACGCACCGTCGACGGCCGCGTGGCCGGACGACGCGGCCAGGCGACGCGGCAGAAGCTGCTCGACTGCCTCGGTGAGATGCTCAGCTCCTCGCCCTACCGGGACGTCAAGGTCATCGACGTGGCCCGGAAGGCGGGCACTTCGCCCGCGACGTTCTACCAGTACTTCCCTGACGTCGAGGGTGCCGTCCTCGAGATCGCGGAGGAAATGGCCAAGGAGGGCGCCGGGTTGACCGAACTGGTCTCCGGGCGGTCCTGGGTCGGCAAGGCCGGCTGGCAGACCTCCGAGGAGCTGGTCGAGGGATTCCTCGACTTCTGGCGCAAGCACGACGCGATCCTGCGGGTGGTGGACCTCGGGGCCGCGGAGGGCGACAAGCGGTTCTACAAGATCCGCATGAAGATCCTGAACTCGGTCACCAACTCCCTCACGGACGCGGTGAAGGAGCTCCAGTCGAAGGGCAAGGTCGACAAGGACGTCAGCCCCGCGGCGATGGCGGGCTCGCTGGTGGCGATGCTGGCGGCGGTCGCCGGCCACCAGAAGGGCTTCCAGACCTGGGGCGTGAAGCAGGCCGAACTCAAGCCGAACCTCGCTCTGTTGGTGCACCTGGGGATCACGGGCAAGAAGCCGACGAAGTAACCCCGTGCCCCGGGAGCGCCCCGCTGCTCCCTTCACCCGTCCTGTCGCGCCGGCGGCGGTCCCGCCCGTACCTGTTCCGTACGGGAGGCCGCCGCCGGCGTTTGTTCGGCCCCGGTCAGCCCGGTCAGCCCGGTCAGCCCCGGTCAGTCCCCGCCCGGGGTCCGGGTCAGCCGGAAGAGGCGGATCTCGCGCTCGATCCGCGCCTGGTACGTGGCGTAGGGCGGCCAGAAGACGAGCGCCGCCCGCCAGGCCTCGGCGCGTTCGTCGCCGGTGAGCAGTCTGGCCCGTACGGGGAGGCTCTCGCCGCGCCAGCTGATCTCGGCGTCCGGGTGGGCGAGCAGGTTGGCGGTCCAGGCGGGGTGGCCGGGGCGGCCGAAGTTGGAGCCGACGAGCAGCCAGCTGCCGCCCGGCTCGGGCATGCAGGCGAGCGGGGTGACGCGCGGCTGTCCGCTCTTCGCACCCTTGGCGGTGAGCACCACGCCGGGCAGCATACGGGCGCTGAGCAGCACTTTTCCGCCGGTGAGCCGGTGCACGGCGCGGTCCATGGCGGGGATGAAGCGGGGCGCGACCTTCGCGAAGGCGCGGGTCGAGGAGACCTTCTGCAGCATGCGCAGTCCGACGGGCATCAGGCCACCTCTCCGGGGGTCGCGCCGAAGAGTCCGCCGCGTTCGGCGGCCCGCGCCCGGAGCCGTACCGCCGGGCCGAAGAGGAGTTCGTCGGCGGTCGCCCGCTTGAAGTACAGATGGGCGTCGTGTTCCCAGGTGATGCCGATGCCGCCGTGCAGTTGGATCGTCTCGGCGGCGGCCGCCCGCTGGGCGTCCAGGGCCTGGGCGAGGGCGAGCGCGGCGGAGACGCCGTCACCGTCCGTCGCCGCGCAGCGCGTGAGCGAGCGCGCCGACTCGATCTGGACGAGCAGGTCGGCGAGCCGGTGCTTGACCGCCTGGAAGGAGCCGATGGGGCGGCCGAACTGTTCGCGGGTGGCGGCGTGTTCGACGGTCCGGTCGAGGGCGCCGCGGGCGGCTCCGACGGCCTCGGCGGCGAGCATGACGGCGGCCCCCCGCCCGGCGGCGGCGAGCGCGCCGGGCACGTCGAGCGGCTCCTCCCCCAGCAACTCGGCTCGCACGTCCCGCAGTTGGACGGTCGCCTGGGAGCGGGTGAGATCGAGGGTGGGTTCCCGGTGCCGTACGAGCCCGTCCGCGTCCTCCGGTACGAGGAAGAGCAGCGTACGGCTGCGCGGGAAGCCGCCGGCGTGGGCGGCGACCAGGAGCAGTCCGGCGCTGTGTCCGTCGAGGACGTGACCGGCCTCGCCGTACAGGGTCCAGCCCTCGCCGTCCGGTGCGGGGACGGCCTGGATGCCGCCGGCGCGGCCGCCGCCCGCCCAGGGCGTGCCGGTGTTGTCGCCGGTGAGGCCGAGGGCGAGCGGGAGGGAGCCGCCGGGCAGGGCGAGGGCGCAGGTCAGGGTGCCGTCGGCGATCCGGGGCAGCAGCGCGGCGCGCTGTGCCTCGGTGCCGAGGGCGGCGACGAGCGGGGCGGCGAGGACGGCGGTGGCGAGCAGCGGGGTGGGGGCGAGGACGCGGCCGGTCTCCTCGCAGGCGAGGGCGAGTTCGGCGGGGCCGCAGCCGACTCCGCCGTACGCGGCCGGGAGGGCGAGGCCGGGAAGGCCGAGGGTGCCGGCCAGGGTGGCCCAGAGCCCGGTGTCGTATCCCTCGGGGGTGGCGACGGCGGCCCGGACGTCGGCGGGTCCGGCGCGTTTGGCGAGGAGCTCGCGCAGGGTGCGCCGGATCTCCAGCTGCTCTTCGGTGCCGGTGCCGGGGTCGGTGCCGGGGTCGGCGCCGGGGTCGGTGCCGGTTCCGAGAATGCCTCCGGTGCCGGGGCCGGGACCGGGGCCGGGGTCCGTGTCGGGGTCGGTGGCGGCGGCGCTGTCCATGGGCTGGGGCTCCCCTCCGTATCTGACGGGCCGTCATGCTAGAGCCGCGCGGGACAGAAGCACAGACCGCCGGGACCTCCGGATCGAGCCGAATCTGATGTACCGTCAGATCCATGCCCACCACCTCAACGGACCGCCGTCGTCGCGTCGCCGTCGTCGGCATATCCCTCTCCGACGTCGGCCGGGTCGACGAGGCCACGCCCTACGCCCTGCACGCCCAGGCCGCCCGCCGCGCGCTCGCCGACAGCGGCCTGGACCGCTCCGTGATCGACGGCCTCGCCTCGGCGGGCCTCGGCACCCTCGCCCCGGTGGAGGTCGCCGAATACCTGGGCCTGCGGCCGCGCTGGGTGGACTCCACCTCGGTGGGCGGCGCCACCTGGGAGGTCATGGCGGCGCACGCCGCCGACGCCATCGCCGCCGGGCACGCCAACGCCGTCCTGCTCGTCTACGGCTCCACCGCCCGCGCCGACATCAGGGCGCGCCGCCGCACCGGCAACCTCTCGTTCGGCGCGCGCGGCCCGCTGCAGTTCGAAGTGCCGTACGGGCACAGCCTGATCGCCAAGTACGCGATGGCCGCGCGCCGCCACATGCACGAGTACGGCACGACGCTCGAACAGCTCGCGGAGGTCGCCGTCCAGGCGCGGGCGAACGCGGCGCTCAACCCGGAGGCGATGTTCCGCGACCCGATCACGGTCGACGACGTGCTCGACGGCCCGATGATCGCGGACCCCTTCACCAAGCTGCACTGCTGCATCCGCAGCGACGGCGGCTGCGCGGTGCTGCTCGCGGCGGAGGAGTACGTACCGGACACGGCGAAGGCGCCGGTGTGGGTCCTCGGCACCGGCGAGCACGTCTCGCACACCACGATGTCGGAGTGGGCGGACTTCACCGTCTCCCCGGCGGCGGTCAGCGGCCGGCTGGCCTTCGAGCGCGCGGGCGTGAGCCCGGCCGATGTCGATGTCGCCGAGATCTACGACGCCTTCACCTACATGACCCTGGTGACCCTGGAGGACCTGGGTTTCTGCGCGAAGGGCGAGGGCGGGGCGTACGTCGCCGAGAAGGACCGGCGGGTGTCGGTGAACACGGACGGCGGGGGCCTGTCCGCCTGCCACCCCGGGATGCGCGGCCTCTTCCTGCTGGTCGAGGCGGTACGCCAACTGCGCGGCGAGGCACCGGGGTTGCAGGTGCGGCGGCCGGACGGCTCGCTGCCGGAGCTGGCGGTGGCGTCGGGGACGGGGGGCTGGTTCTGCTCCTCGGGAACGGTGGTCCTGGGCCGGGGCTGACCGCCCACCCCTCGGATCTATACAACCGTCATAGACAGATGTGTAGGACATCCGTATAGTCGCCTGTGCGGGGCCGGAAGCGACCCCGCACCACCCGACAAGGAGTCCTCTCGTGAGCTCTGCCAAGACCGTCCTCATCTCCGGCGCCTCGATCGCCGGCCCCGCCCTCGCCCTCTGGCTGCACCGCTACGGGTTCGCCCCCACCGTCGTCGAGAAGGCCCCCGCCCTGCGCACCGGCGGCTACAAGGTCGACCTGCGCGGCGGCGCCATCGAGATCTGCGCACGGATGGGCATCCTGGACGAGGTGCGGGCCCGCTCCACGGACATGGCGGGCGGCTCGTACGTCGACTCCCGCGGCCGCACGATCGGCGAGCTGCCGGCCGAGATCTTCGGCGGCCGGGAGGAGGGTGACGACGAGATCATGCGCGGCGACCTGGCCCGGATCCTGTACGAGCGCACCCGCGACGACGTCGAGTACCTCTTCGGCGACTCGATCGCGAGCCTGACGGAAGACGCGGACGGGGGCGGGGTCACCGTCACCTTCGACTCCGGCACCGTCCGCCGCTTCGACCTGGTGGTCGGCGCGGACGGCCTGCACTCGCACACCCGGCGGCTCGTCTTCGGCGAGGAGCGGCGGTTCAGGCAGCACCTCGGCGCGTACATCTCCATCTTCTCCGCGCCCAACCGGCTCGGCCTGACCCGCTGGGAGACCTACCACGCCCGCCCGCACAAGCTGGTCTCCGTCTACGCGACGGCCGGCGAGCAGGCCGGCACCGCCAAGAACTGCTTCGTCTTCGCCTCCCCCGCCGAACTCCCCTACGACCACCGCGATTCCGCCGCCCAGCAGCGGCTGCTCACCGAGGCCTTCGCGGGCGACGACTGGGAGATCCCGGCGCTGCTCGCGGACGCGGCCGGCGCGGAGGACTTCTACTTCGACTCGATCGCCCTGATCCGGATGGACCGCTGGTCGCGCGGCCGGGTCGTCCTCCTCGGCGACGCCGCCCACTGCGCCTCCCCCGCCTCCGGCCAGGGCACCGGCCTCGCCCTCACCGGCGCCTACGTCCTCGCCGGCGAACTCGCGGCGGCCGGCGGCGACCACGAGCGCGCCTTCGCGGCGTACGAGCGCGTGATGCGGCCGGGCGTGGAACTGAACCAGAGGTTCGCGGCGTCCTTCGCCAAGGAGATGGCGGTGTCCTCGCGTTGGAAGATCGCGCTGCGGATGTTCATGGTGCGGACCCTGCCGAAGACCCCGTGGAAGAACCTGATCGCGAAGAAGATCCGCGACGACATCCAGAGGGCGGCGAACGCGGTGCCGCTGAAGGAGTACGGGGCGGCGCCCGCCGCGGCGGCCGGGATGACGCCCGCGTCGGCCACAGCAGTTTGAACGGGTTCGAAATCCTCTTCCCCCTGTCGGACCCTCTTGTTACGATCACGCCTTCGAGCGGGGTCCGCCGCAGGGGGCGGCGCA
The DNA here is from genome assembly GCF_026236535.1 of Streptomyces sp. SKN60. GTDB lineage: Bacteria > Actinomycetota > Actinomycetes > Streptomycetales > Streptomycetaceae > Streptomyces. The sequence goes on from NZ_JAHTMW010000013.1 coordinate 166,137, forward strand.
CCGGCCCCCGCTCCATGGGAGGGGAATCTCTTGAGCAAGAGCACGCGCGCCCGCGCGAACCGGAAGAAAGCGCTCGCCGTCGCGACCACCTTCGGCATCGCGGCCGGCCTCTGCGCCGCCACGACGGCCCCGGCCACCGCCGCGCCGGCGGCCCCGGCCGCGACGACCGCCACGGACGAGGTCGTGGTCCCGAACCCGGGTCGCTTCCTGCCGCGCGGCGAGGACCTGGGCCAGGCCGGTGCCGCCGGCTACGCCCACAAGCAGGAGGGCTCGGCCGGCTGGGCCTGGACGGACTTCGCCACCGGCACCGACAAGCCGATCACCCAGGCGCAGGCCACCGAGGGCCACTCCGGCCTCCACGCCGTGGAGGAGGTGGACCCGAACGCGCCGGGCGACCGCGTCAAGGTCACCGACCTCGCCACCGGCGACACCCGCGTCGACGTCGTCCTCCCGAACAACAACGAGTGGACCGGCGCGTACAACGCCGACACCGTCGTCTCCGCCGGCCGCGACGAGAACCACGGCATCGTCTCGGTGCAGCTGCTCCGCATCGAGGACGGCAAGCAGACCGCGACCCCGGTGACCGGTCTGAACGAGGTCTTCCAGGGCAGCCTGGACCTCGTCGCCCAGGACGCGAAGGGCGCGCTGCTGCGCTTCTACCGCGAGGGCGACGAGTTCCCCGTCACGTACCTGCTGGACTACGCCACCGCCACGCTCACGCGGGCGCCGGTCGGCGACGAGGCGGTGGAGCCCTACCTCGGCGCCACGCACATCGTCCAGCACAACCTGTACGACGACACCGTGGTGAGCACCCCGCGCACCGACCCCGCGGCGGAGCAGGTCACGACCCCGATGCCGGATCCCGGCGACTCCCTCGGGCTCGGACCATTCGGCACGGTCGGCGACTGGATCGTGATCACCCGGCCCGTGCCCGGCTACAAGCAGCCGTACGTCGCCGGCGAGAAGCTCCAGGCCGTCCACATCGGCAGCGGCGAGGTCAAGGACCTCCTGCCGCACGCCGCGACCGAGCTCGCCACCGCCCCCGACGGCAGCCTCCTCGCCGTCGGCGGCACCAGCGCGACCGACTGGGCCCTCCAGCGCGTCACCGTCGGCGCCGACGGCACGCCGCAGATCACCAAGGTCCGCGACATTCCTCCGGTCTCCGCGAAGGTCACCGACCTGGCGCTCGGCGGCGGCCGGCTGAGCTTCCGGGCCAACGCCCAGGCCGGACCGGGATCGGGCATCTACGACTCCGACACCAGCCTGACGAGCACGCCCACGGCGACCGCGCCCAAGCTGCGCGCCAACCTCGGCCAGACCTTCGGCGGCCTCGCGTCACTGGGCGACGGCGAGTCGGTGTACTCCACCGGCAGCCAGCTCCGCTCGCCGATCACCACCAGCACCTTCCGCACGGCCGACGTGCCGTCGAGCCAGACCGGCCACAAGATCACCGACACCTCCGGCCGTTACGTCCTGGCCACCGGCTCCGAGGGCACGTTCGTCGCCGATCTGGAGAACTACACCGACACCTCGGACGTGGTGCTCCCGCTCCCCGACTCCTCCGCCGCCCTGTGGGGCTCGAAGGTCTGGAAGCCCACCGCCACGGCCGGCCAGGTCAACGCCTACGACCTGAAGACGAAGACGACCTCCGCCGCCGTCGACCTGGACTCCGCCACGAACTGCCGGCCCACCGAGCTCCAGGCCGTCGGAAACTGGCTCTACTGGGCCTGCGGCGCGGACAAGGCCGGTGTCTACGACATCGCGCTGAAGAAGAGCGTGGCCGTGCCCACCGGCGAGGCCCTGCTCGGCGACGGCTTCGTCGTCCGTCACGAGGGCGACAAGCTGCGCCGCACCGACGCGGCCACCGGCGAGACCACGGACTTCGCGGACCTGCCCGCCTCGGCGGCCGGCTCCGGCCGCCGGGAGACCTGGACCGTGGACCGCTTCGGCGGTGACGTCGCCTTCGTCGACGCGAAGAACGAGATCCACGTCAAGCGGATCGACGGGCCCCGCGCCCCGCTCGCGCAGCTCGTGCACTCCGTCGAGGACCTGGGCTTCGAGGGCACCGGCGTCGAGCCCGCGCCCGCCACCTGGTCCCCGGTGTTCCGCTTCTCCAAGCCGGTCGGCTCCTGGGAGCTGCGCATCTCCAAGGGCAACGGCGAGGGCGTCCGCACCCTCACCGGCGCCCGCGGCGACGGCGCGGCCGTCCGCGTCCAGTGGGACGGCAAGGACACCAAGGGCCGCGCCGTCGAGTCCAGCCAGTACCGCTGGGAGCTGATCGCCCGTCCGCTGGACGGCACGGCTCCCCAGGGCCTCAGCGGCGCGTTCAACGTCACCGGCAGCTCGCTCACCACCCTGCCCGGCACCTTCACGCCGGTCACCCCCGCCCGCCTCCTGGACACCCGTTCCGGGCTCGGCGCGCCGAAGGCGAAGGTCGGGCCGAACGGCACCGTGCTGTTCAAGGTGGCCGGCCAGGCCGGGGTGCCCGCCGAGGGGCTCACCTCGGTGGTGCTCAACGTGACCGCGACCAACGCCACGGCGGACAGCTTCGTGTCCGTCTACCCGTACGAGACGCAGCGGACGGCGGCCTCCAGCCTCAACTTCAAGGCCGGGCAGACGGTGGCCAACCTGGTGACCGTCCCGGTCGTCAACGGCTGGGTCGAGCTGTACAACAAGAACGGCTCGGTCGACCTGCTGGCCGACGTCGCCGGCTTCTACCAGGAGGGCACGGCCGGTTCCTCCTACGAGCCGGTCGCCCCGAAGCGCCTGATGGACACCCGCACGGGGATCGGCGTGCCGAAGGCCAAGGTCGGCGCGGGGCAGACGGTGACGCTCACCGTCGCCGAGCCCGGCGTCACCGCCGTCGCCCTCAACCTGACGGCGACCAACGGGACTTCGGCGAGCTTCGTCTCCGCGTACCCCTACGGGACCACCCGGCCCGAGGTGTCCAGCGTCAACTTCGCGGCCGGGCAGACCGTGCCCAACATGGTCGTGGTCCCGGTCAAGGACGGGAAGGTCACCTTCTACAACCGGTCCGGCTCCGTCGACCTCATCGGTGACGTCGCCGGGTACTTCAAGCAGGGCTCCGGTGCCGTCTTCACCGGCATGCAGCCGAAGCGCCTGATGGACACCCGTTACGGCACCGGCGTGCCGAAGGCCAAGATCGGCGCGGGCGGGACCGTCACGCTCACCGTCGGGACCAAGTACAAGGCCGTCGTCCTGAACGTGACCGCGACCAACCCGACGGCCACCAGCTTCGTGTCCGTCTACCCGTACGGCACCGCCCGCCCCGCCGCGTCGAACCTCAACTTCGTCGCCGGGCAGACCGTGCCCAACGGGGTCGTCGTCCCGGTCAAGGACGGCAAGATCACCTTCTACAACCACAGCGGGACCGTCGACCTCATCGCCGACGTGACCGGCTTCTACACCGACTGATCCACCGCCTGATCGCATAACGCGGCACCGCAGGGCCTCATGATGGACGCCATGGACGACGAACGGCGTTTTCAGGAGGCCCTGCGGTCCGTGCGGGTCTGGGACACCGAGCTGCCCGGCTTCGATCCGGCGGACGTGCCGGAGGAGCCGGTCGCGCTCTTCCACGGGTGGTTCACTGGGGCGGTCGAGGCCGGCGCGGTCGAGCCGCACACGATGGCGCTCGCCACCGTGGACGGCGAGGGGCGGCCGGACGCCCGCATCGTGATGCTGCACGGGGCGGACGCGCGCGGCTGGCACTTCGCCTCGCACGCGGGCAGCGCCAAGGGCCGCCAGCTGGCCGCCCGGCCCGAGGCGGCGCTCACCTTCTACTGGCCCGTGCAGGGCCGCCAGGTGCGGGTGCGGGGCCGGGTGGTGACCGGGACGGCCGAGGAGGCGTACGCGGATCTGCACGCCCGGACCACCGGGGCGCTCGCCTCCGCGCTCGTGGGGCACCAGAGCGAACCCCTCGGCTCGCTCGACGAGCTGGCCGGGGCGAGCGAGGCGGCCTGGGAGCGGGCGCAGCGGGAGCCGGAGGCGCACGCGGAGAGCTGGACGCTGTACGTGGTGGAGCCCGTGGAGGTCGAGTTCTTCCAGGGCGACGAGCGGCGCCGGCACATCCGGCTCCGCTATCGCCGCCGCCCCGGGGACTCCGGCTGGACGCGCGAACTCCTCTGGCCCTAGCGCTACTTGGGGTACATCTCCTCGATCTCCTTCGCGAAGTCCCGCAGCACCGCCCGCCGTTTCAGCTTCAGCGACGGCGTCAGATGGCCGCTCGCCTCCGTCCACTCGGTGGAAAGGATCCGGAAGGCGCGGATCGACTCCGCCCGCGAGACCAGGCGGTTGGCGTCGTCGACGCCGCGCTGGACCACGGCGAGGAGCTCGGGGTCGCGGGCGAGTTCCCACAGCGCCAGGTGGTCCTTGTGGCGCATCCGGCGCCAGTGGAGCAGGCCCTCGTGGTCCAGGGTGACGAGCGCCGAGACGTACGGGCGGTCGTCGCCCAGGACCATGCACTGGGCGACCAGCGGGTGGGCGCGCAGCCAGTCCTCCAGCGGGGCGGGGGCCACGTTCTTGCCGGCGGAGGTGACGAGCATGTCCTTCTTGCGGCCGGTGATCCGCAGATGGCCCTCGTCGTCGAGGGCGCCGAGGTCGCCGGTGGGGAACCAGCCGTCGTCGGTGTACGGCAGGGCGACCCCGCGCTGGGCGTCCCAGTAGCCGGCGAAGATGTGCCCGCCCTTGAGCCAGATCTCGCCGTCGCGGGCGATCCGTACGGCGGTGCCGGGCAGCGGGCGGCCGACGGTGCCGGGGCGGGGGCCGTGGAGTGGGGTGACGGTGGCGGCGGCGGTGGTCTCCGTCAGGCCGTACCCCTCGTACACCTCGATGCCCGCGCCGGAGTAGAACTCGGCGAGCCGGGCGCCGAGCGACGAGCCGCCGCTGATGATGTGCCGGACGCGGCCGCCGAGCGCGGCCCGGACCCGCTTGTAGACGAGCGGTTCGTAGAGGGCGTGGGCGGCGCGCAGTCCGAGGGTGGGGCGGGCGGCGGCGGCCGTGCTCCGGCCGTAGCGTTCGGCGATCGTGGCGGCGCGGTCGAAGGCGGCGGCGCGCCCGGCGCGTTCGGCGGTGGCGCGGGCGGTGTGGAAGACCTTCTCCAGGACGTAGGGGATGGCGAGGAGGAAGGTGGGCCGGAAGGTGGCGAGGTCGGCGAGGAGTTCGTCGCCCTCGACGCTCGGCGCGTGCCCGACCCGTACCCGGGCGCGGACGCAGCCGACGGCGACCATCCGGCCGAAGACATGCGAGAGCGGCAGGAAGAGCAGAGTGGAGGCAGGCTCTTTGGTCGCCGATCGGAACACCGGGTGGAGGAGCGCGACCGCGTTGTCGACCTCGGCGAAGAAGTTGGCGTGGGTGAGGGCGCAGCCCTTGGGGCGGCCGGTGGTGCCGGAGGTGTAGACGAGGGTGGCGAGGGTCTGCGGGGTGAGCAGTCCGCGGCGGGCGGTGACGGCCTCGTCGGCGACCCGTGCGCCGGCCTTGCGGAGCTGGTCGACGGCGCCGGTGTCGAGCACCCAGAGGTGCCCGAGGGAGGGCAGCTGACGGCGTTCGTTCGAGACCAGGCGGGCCTGGGCGGCGTCCTCGACGACGCAGGCGGCGGCGCCGGAGTCCTGAAGGATCCAGCGGATCTGGTAGGCCGAGGAGGTGGGGTAGAGCGGGACGGTGACGAGTCCGGCGGCCCAGGCGGCGAAGTCGAGCAGGGTCCACTCGTAGCGGGTCCGGGCCATCAGGGCGAGCCGGTCGCCGGGGCGCAGGCCCTGGGCGACGAGCCCGCGGGCGACGGAGTGCACCTCGGCGGCGAAGGCGGCGGCGGTGACGTCGGTCCAGGTGCCGTCGGGGCCCTTGCGGGAGAAGAGCGCGGCGGTGGGTTCGTCGCGCGCGGTCTCGTACGGCAGGTCGGCGAGGGAGCCGCGGCGCGGCGGCGGCACGAGCGCGGGTACGGCGGCCTCCCGCACGACGCCGTCGACGCGGACCAGCTCGGGCTGAGGCTCGGTTGGCGGCGCGGGCGTGGGCCCGTGCGGCGGCTCGGTGACGGGCACGTGCGGCTCCTCAGGGGGAGAACCGGACAGTAACCTTACTTCCGAGTAAATCTAGGGCGTGGAAAGGGTTTTGGACAGATCCGGCGCCAGGTCGGCAAGGCCCCGCCACACCAGCCCCATCAGCGTCTCGGCCGCCCGCTCCGGCGACACCCCGGACGACACCCCGGCCCGCCCGTTGGCCCAGTTCGCCAGCGACTCCGCCGCCCCCACCAGCGCCTGCGCGATCCCCTCGGCATCGCACGGCTCCTGCGCGGCCGCCGCGACGAGCTCCGCCACGTACGCGATGATCCGGTCCCGCATCCGCTCGGCCTCGGTCGCGAACGGCTCGCCCTGCGCCCGCGCCTGCCGGCTCAGCACCGCCCAGGCGTCGGGGTGTCCGGCGGTGTGCGTGAAGAAGGCGAGCACCCCGGCCCACAGCCGCTCCTCGGCCGGCCCGTCGCCCTCCACGGCGCCGGCCACCACCCGCAGCAGCGCCTCGGACTCGCGCCGGATGCACGCGGTGAACAGCTCTTCCTTGGAGTGCAGATAGAGATAGACCAGCGGCTTGGACACCCCCGCGAGCTCCGCGATCTCGTCCATCGACGCCGCCTGGTACCCCCGCCGCCCGAAGGTCAGCACCGCCGCGTCCATCATCTGCCGCTCGCGCACCTCGCGCGGCAGCCTCCTCGTCCCCGCCACACCGGCCACCCTACGGGTACGGATACGGGCGCGGGCACGCGCGAGGCCCGCGCCCCCGAGGGGGAACGGGCCTCACGACGTTCGTCCGTACGATGCCGGGATCAGGCGGCAGCGGCGACCGGGGTCTTCTGCTCGGCCGCGGGGGCGTCCACCAGGTCGTCGACCGGGGAGGCCGAGGCGGACTCGTAGGCGGCGAGGTCCAGGATCTTCTCGCGGGCGGAGACGAGGACCGGGACCAGCGCCTGGCCGGCCACGTTGGTCGCGGTGCGCATCATGTCCAGGATCGGGTCGATCGCCATGAGGAGGCCGACGCCCTCCAGCGGGAGGCCGAGGGTGGACAGGGTCAGGGTGAGCATGACCGTCGCGCCGGTGAGGCCGGCGGTGGCCGCCGAGCCGATGACCGAGACGAAGGCGATGAGCAGGTACTCCTTGACACCCAGCTGGACGTCGAAGATCTGCGCGATGAAGATCGCGGCGAGCGCCGGGTAGATCGCGGCGCAGCCGTCCATCTTGGTGGTGGCGCCGAACGGCACGGAGAAGGAGGCGTACTCCTTCGGGACGCCGAGGCGCTCGGTGACCCGCTGGGTGACCGGCATGGTGCCGACCGAGGAGCGGGAGACGAAGGCCAGCTGGATGGCCGGCCAGGCGCCCTTGTAGAACTGGATCGGGTTGAGCTTGGCGACGGTCGCGAGGAGCAGCGGGTAGACGCCGAAGAGGACCAGGGCGCAGCCGATGTAGACGTCGGCGGTGAAGGTGGCGTACTTGCCGATGAGGTCCCAGCCGTAGTTCACGATGGCGCGGCCGATGAGGCCGGCGGTGCCGATCGGGGCGAGCCGGATGACCCACCACAGGGCCTTCTGGAGCAGCTCCAGGACGGACTCGGAGAGGGTGAGGATCGGCTGGGCCTTGGCGCCGAGCTTGAGGGCGGCGATGCCGGCGACGGCGGCCATGAAGACGATCTGCAGGACGTTCAGCTCGGTGAACGGCGTGATGACGTCCGTCGGGACGATGCCGGTGAGGAAGTCGATCCAGCTGCCCTGGTGCTCGGGGAGCTTGCCGTCCTTCGGGGTGAGGCCGGTGCCGGCCCCCGGGTTGGTGATCAGGCCGATCGCGAGGCCGATGGCGACCGCGATCAGCGAGGTGATCATGAACCAGACGAGGGTCTGCGCGGCGAGGCGGGCCGCGTTGTTGACCTTCCGCAGGTTGGTGATCGAGACGAGGATCGCGAAGAAGACGAGCGGGGCGACGGCCAGCTTGAGCAGCTGGACGAAGATGCCGCCGACCTGGCTCAGGGTCTCCTTGAGCCAGTCGACGTCCTGGCTGCGGGCGAGCCAGCCGAGCAGGACGCCGATGACGAGACCGGCGACGATCTGGGCCCAGAACGGGACCTTGGGTATACGCGCGGAAGACGCGGACACGGGCACACTCCACTGGTGCGTATCGGGGAATACGGGACGGGGGTGCGGCACACACGCGCTCACGCGCGGGCCGCTGCATGATGCCGGATCAGAAGGCGCGGCAACAGACCGCGGACATACAGCGGCACAGATCGACATGCAGGCGCGCCACGAGCGGGGTGCTCGGGTCCTGGAGGAGGCGCACTGCGGCTGTCATGGCGAGAACGTTAACACCTGTACTTTGAGAACCTCAAAGCAGTTCTTTGAGATGGCCTGAGGCCAGAGGCCGTCTCAGCCTTCGGAACGCAGAAAACCCCTGACCGGAGCCTTCGAAGCTCCCGCCAGGGGCGGATATGTGATGCTGCTTACGCAGTCTTTACGCGGCGTCCTCCGCCGAGCGGTTGGACTCCAGGCGGCTCTTCGCCCGGTCCACCTTCTCGACGATCTGGACGCTCATGTCGTCCCGCTGCTTGCGCAGCAGCACGAAGCTGAGCGGCGCGGAGACGACGAGCGAGAGCAGCAGGACCCAGAGGAAGTTGGAGTCGCCGAGGCCGCGCGGCAGCACGCCGACGTAGACCAGGCCCCACAGCGCCAGGAAGCTGCCGGCGAAGATGCCGAGGCGCATCAGGGTGTAGCGGAGCATGTGCGTGTCCCTCCCATACCGGACGAGCGTCCCTCCAGTGAAGCACGCGACCGGGCCCGGCCCGGGAGCGGGTCCGGTCACGTCCCCTTGAGTGACCCATCCGTAAGGGATAATCTCCATCTATGACCCTTACCTTTGAGTTGGATCCCGCCGTCGACCGCGCGCTGCGCGACGGCGTCCTCGCCCTCTGGGCGGACGTGTCCAACGCGGGCGGCGCCGTCGGCTTCGTCCCGCCCGTGACGCCGGAGGAGATCCGGCCCGCGCTGCTCAAGCACCTGGTCGGGATGGCCGACGGCGGCACGCGGCTGCTCGTCGGCCGGGACGCGGACGGCGAGGTCGCCGCGACCGCCTTCTACACGTCCAACGGGCACCCGCTGATGCGGCACTGGGTGTGGCTGTACACGGTGATGGTGCACCCGAAGCACCAGGGCAAGGGGTACGGGCTCGACCTCATGGCGGCGGTCGAGGAGGCCGCCCGGACCGGCGAGGGCTTCGAGCACGTCGAGGCGATCCGGCTCACCTGCCGGGGCGGCACCGGCGTCGACGCCTTCTACGCGCGGGCCGGCTACAAGGAGGTCGGACGCGTCCCGGCCGCCATCCGGGTGGCCCCGGGCGACGACCGCGACGACATCATCATGCTGCTCCAGCTGACGTGACGCCCGCCGGAAGCGTCAGAGACGGATCAGAGCCGCATCAGAGGCGCATCGGCTGCGGCGCCTCGCGGCGCTCCGCGTCCGGGCCCGGGTACTCGCGGATGATCTCGTAGCGCGTGTTGCGCTCGACCGGCCGGAATCCGGCGTCCTGAATCAGCTCCAGGAGGTCTTCCCGGGTCAGCTTGTTCGGGGTGCCGTAGTTGTCGGCGTCGTGCGTGATCTTGTACTCGACGACCGAGCCGTCCATGTCGTCCGCGCCGTGCTGCAGCGCCAGCTGGGCGGTCTGCACGCCGTGCATGACCCAGAAGACCTTGACGTGCGGGACGTTGTCGAAGAGCAGCCGGGAGACCGCGAAGGTCTTCAGGGCCTCGGCGCCGGTCGCCATCGTGGTGCGCGCCTGCAGCTTGTTGCGGACCTTGCCGTCCTGCATGTCGACGAAGTCGTGCTGGTAGCGCAGCGGGATGAAGACCTGGAAGCCGCCGGTCTCGTCCTGCAGCTCGCGCAGCCGCAGCACGTGGTCCACGCGGTGGCGCGGCTCCTCGATGTGCCCGTAGAGCATGGTCGAGGGGGTCTTCAGACCCTTCTCGTGCGCGAGCCGGTGGATCCGGGACCAGTCCTCCCAGTGGGTGTTGTGGTCCACGATGTGCTGCCGGACCTCCCAGTCGAAGATCTCGGCGCCGCCGCCGGTCAGCGACTCCAGACCGGCCTCGATCAGCTCGTCGAGGATCTCCGAGGCCGTCAGGCCGGAGATGGTCTCGAAGTGGTGGATCTCGGTGGCGGTGAAGGCCTTGAGCGAGACGTTCGGCAGCGCCTTCTTCAGCTCGGAGAGCGAGCGCGGGTAGTAGCGCCAGGGCAGGTTGGGGTGCAGCCCGTTGACGATGTGGAGCTCGGTGAGGTTCTCGTTCTCCATCGCCTTCGCGAGGCGCACGGCCTCCTCGATGCGCATGGTGTACGCGTCCTTCTCGCCCGGCTTGCGCTGGAAGGAGCAGTAGGCGCAGGAGGCGGTGCAGACGTTGGTCATGTTGAGGTGCCGGTTGACGTTGAAGTGAACGACGTCGCCGTTCTTCCGCGTCCGCACCTCGTGGGCGAGGCCACCGAGCCAGGCCAGATCGTCCGACTCGTACAGGGCGATGCCGTCCTCACGGCTCAGCCGCTCGCCGGCGAGGACCTTCTGCTCCAGCTCACGCTTGAGCCCGACGTCCATCACGGCCGCCTCCCTTGTTCTCCGACCTTTTCTCCGAAACAGGCCTGCCAACCGTACTCTCAGACCTCTTCGGGCAGATCTCCGACCCGGTTCTCCCACTTGGTGGAGAGCACGATCGTGGTGCGGGTGCGGGAGACGCCCTTGGTGCCGGAGAGGCGGCGGATGGTCTTCTCCAGGCCGTCGACGTCGCTGGCGCGGACCTTGAGCATGAAGGAGTCGTCGCCGGCGATGAACCAGCAGTCCTCGATCTCGGCCAGGTCCTTCAGGCGGCGGGCCACGTCCTCGTGGTCGGCGGCGTCGGAGAGCGAGATGCCGATGAGCGCGGTGACGCCGAGGCCGAGGGAGGCCGCGTCGACGGTGGCGCGGTAGCCGGTGATGACACCGGCGGCCTCCAGGCGGTTGATGCGGTCGGTCACGGAGGGGCCGGAGAGCCCGACGAGCCGGCCGAGTTCGGCGTACGAGGCGCGACCGTTCTCGCGCAGGGCCTGGATGAGCTGCCTGTCCACGGCGTCCATAGGGAAACACCTTCCATTGTCCAGCGGTACCGCGAGTTTAGGTATAGAATCTAAGGTACACAGGGGCCGACACCCTGTGAATCTTTCAGTGGATCAAAGACGATCTTTCAGGAGTGGTGTTCACCGTGTACACGATCGAGATGGCCTACGCCCGTATGCGCGAGCTGCAGGACCTGGCCAACCGCTCGCGTGCCCACCAGCCGTCCGCCTCCAAGCGCGGTGCGAAGAAGCGCGCCGCCGCCAAGAAGCGCTAGCAGCGCCGGAGGCCTAATCAGGGCGGGACGAGGCACCACCGAGCTCTCCCTCCCAACGGCGGTACAGCTCGTGCGGCACCCCTGCCGCGTCGAGCACCCGCCCGGCGACGAAGTCCACGAGGTCCTGGATGTGCGTCGCCCCCGTATAGAACGCCGGAGAGGCGGGCAGCACCACGGCGCCCGCCTCGTCCAGCGCCACCATGTGCCTGAGGGTCTGCCCGTTCAGCGGCGTCTCCCGCACGACGACCACCAGCGGCCGCCGCTCCTTGAGCGTCACGCTCGCCACCCGCTGCAGCAGGTCCTTCGAAAGCCCGAGTGCGATCCCCGCCACCGCGGCCGTCGACGCCGGCACCACCAGCATCCCCTTGACGGGGTACGAGCCCGAGGACGGCCCGGCCGCCAGGTCACCGGCCGGCCAGAACCGCACGCCGCTCACATCGGCGTCGAAGGTGTCCGGCTTCCCGTCGGCCCCCCGCGCCAGCCACGCCGCCAGGTCCTCGCGCCAGTGCGCGTCCCGGAAGGCGATCCCGGTCTCGTCGAGCAGCGTCAGCCGCGAGGCCCGCGAGACGATCAGGTCGACGTCCTCCCCCGCGGCCAGCAGCCCCCGCAGCACGGCGGCGGCATAGGGCGTCCCCGACGCCCCCGACACCCCGACCACCCAGGGACGACGCTGCTTGCTGTTGTTCGGCTCCACGCCGCCGAGCCTATCCGGCGCCTAGACCGTCAGCCCGCGCACCAGCAGGTCGAGCAGCGCGCACACGAAGAGCGCGATGCCGATGAAACCGTTGACGGTGAAGAACGCCCGGTTCAGGCGGGACAGGTCGTGCGGCTTCACGATCGAGTGCTCGTAGCAGAACGCCGCCGCCACGATCACCAGTCCGGCCCAGAAGAACACGCCCGCGTCCGTGGCCAGCGCGTACCAGACCAGCAGGCCCGTCGTCACGACCGCCGACACCCGAGCGCCCCACAGGGCGGCCGGGATGCCGAAGCGGGCCGGGACCGACATGACGCCCTCCGCCCGGTCGGCGGCGACGTCCTGGCAGGCGAAGATCAGATCGAAGCCGCCGATCCAGATGCCGACCGCGAGACCGAGGATCACCGCGTCCCAGGACCACTCCCCCGACACCGCGAGCCAGGCGCCGATCGGGCCGATGGACTGGGCGAGACCGAGGATCGCGTGCGGGAAGTTGGTGAACCGCTTCCCGTACGGATAGACCACCATCGGGATCACGGCGAGCGGCGCGAGCGCCAGGCACAGCGGGTTGAGCAGCGCCGCCGCGCCCAGGAACACGACCACGGCCACGCCGGCGCCGGTCCACGCGGACCGCACCGACACCGCGCCCGTCACCAGCTCGCGGTTGGCGGTGCGCGGATTGCGGGCGTCGATCTCCCGGTCGATGATCCGGTTGCACGCCATGGCGAAGGTCCGCAGACCCACCATGCAGACCGTCACCAGGAACAGCGTCCACCAGTGGATCCGCCGGTCGAGCTGGAACATCGCGGTCAGCGAGGCGATGTACGCGAAGGGCAGCGCGAAGACCGAGTGCTCGATCATCACGAGGCGGAGGAACGCCTTGGTGCGGCCCGGCTGGGCGCCGGGCACGGCGGCGGTGGTCACAGCCCGTACTCCTTCCAGCGGCGGTCCACCAGGGCCGCCGTCGCCGGGTCCGACTCGACCATGTCCGGCCAGCCGCCGTCCCGGGTGTAGCCCTCCTCGGGCAGCTTCTTCGTGGCGTCGATACCGGCCTTGCCGCCCCAGAACTGCTGGTAGGAGGCATGGTCCAGATGGTCCACCGGGCCCTCGACGACCGTGAGGTCGCGGGCGTAGTCGGTGTTGCCGAGGGCCCGCCAGGACACCTCGTGCAGATCGTGCACGTCGCAGTCCTTGTCGACCACGATGATCAGCTTGGTCAGCGACATCATGTGCGCGCCCCAGATGGCGTGCATGACCTTCTGCGCGTGCTTCGGGTACTTCTTGTCGATCGAGACGATCGCGCAGTTGTGGAAGCCGCCGGACTCCGGCAGGTGGTAGTCCACGATGTCCGGCACGATGATCTTGAGCAGCGGCAGGAAGAACCGCTCCGTCGCCCGCCCGAGCGGCCCGTCCTCGGTCGGCGGCCGGCCGACCACGATCGACTGCAGCAGCGGACGCTTCCGCATCGTGACGCAGTCGATCTTCAGCGCCGGGAACGGCTCCTGCGGCGTGTAGAAGCCGGTGTGGTCGCCGAAGGGCCCCTCCGGCAGCATCTCGCCCGGCTCCAGCCAGCCCTCGATCACGACCTCCGCCTGCGCCGGGACCTGGAGCGGGACGGTCTTGCAGTCGACCATCTCGATCCGCTTGCCCTGCACGAAGCCGGCGAAGAGGTACTCGTCGATGTCGCCCGGCAGGGGGGCGGTCGAGGCGTACGTGACGGCCGGCGGGCAGCCGAAGGCGATCGCGACCGGCAGCCGCTCGCCGCGCTCGGCGGCCACCGCGTAGTGGTTGCGGCTGTCCTTGTGGATCTGCCAGTGCATGCCGATGGTGCGCTTGTCGTGGCGCTGCAGGCGGTAGAGGCCGAGATTCCGTACGCCCGTCTCCGGGTGCTTGGTGTGGGTCAGGCCCAGGTTGAAGAAGGAGCCGCCGTCCTTCGGCCAGGTGAAGAGGGCCGGCAGCCGGTCGAGGTCGACGTCGTCGCCGGTGAGCACGACCTCCTGGACCGGTGCCTCTTTGACCTTCTTCGGGGGCACGTGGACCATCGAGCCCAGCTTCCCGAAGGCCTCGCGGACCCCGACGAAGCCGTGCGGCAGCTCCGGCTTGAGGAGACCGCCGATCTTCTCGCTGATCTCCTCGTACGACTTCAGGCCGAGCGCCTTGAGCAGCCGGCGGTCCGTCCCGAAGACGTTCATCGCGAGCGGCATGGCGGAGCCCTTCACGTTCTCGAAGAGCAGCGCCGGGCCTCCCGCCTTGTTCACCCGGTCGACGATCTCCCCGACCTCCAGGTACGGATCGACTTCGGCCTTGATGCGCTTGAGGTCGCCTTCGCGCTCCAGCGCCCGGAGCAGCGAGCGGAGATCGTCGTAAGCCATAGGGGTCAGTATCGGTCACCGGCTAGGCTGGGCACGTCACCGGGGCCGCCGAAACCGCTGCCCGCCGATGCTTTCCAGGGGGCTGTCCCACATGCTCAGGGCGCTGATGTACATCCTGCCGCTGGCGCTGACGATCTACGCGTTCATCGACTGCCTCAACACCCCCGAGGACGAGGCCAAGCACCTGCCCAAGGTGGTCTGGGTCATCATCATCCTGCTCTTCTGGATCGTCGGACCCATCGTCTGGTTCGCCGCCGGCAAGATGCGCCGTGCCCCGGCCGGCGGCCGCACGCCCAGCGAGTGGCACCGCAACCACCGCCACGAGTGGGTCGCCCCGGACGACAACCCCGAGTTCCTGAAGTCGCTGCGCGACGAGAACAAGAAGGACGAGGCGCTCCTGAAGGACTGGGAGGCCGACCTGCGCCGCCGCGAGGAGGAGCTGAAGCGCCGCGAGCGCGGGGAAGAGTCGGAGAGCTGATGGAGCTGCGGCTCCTCGTCACCTTCGAGAAGGTCGCCACGGTCCTCTCCTTCACCCGGGCCGCCGCCGAACTCGCCTACGCCCAGTCCAGCGTCACCAGCCAGGTCAAGGCCCTGGAGACCTCGCTGGGCGTCGAGCTCTTCGAACGGCTCGGCTCCCGGATCCGGCTCACCGAGGCCGGCGAGCGACTCCTTCCGTACGCCCGGCAGATCATCGCCCTCGCCGACGAGGCCCGCACCGCCGTCACCGGCGACGGCGAACCGGCCGGCACGATCGCCGTCGGCACCATGGAGTCGCTCACCTCCTACCGCCTGCCGCCGCTCCTCGAACTCTTCCACCACCGCTACCCGGGCATCCGGCTCGCCCTGCGCCCCACCCTCGGCGACGCGACCCGGCAGGCGCTGCGCGAGGGCACGTACGACCTCGGGCTGCTGATGGAGCGGGAGACGGAGCACGAGGGCCTGGACAGCGAGGTCCTCGCCGAGGAGCCGCTGGTCCTGGTGGCCTCGCCGCGCCACCCGCTGGCCGGGCGCACCGGTCTCAGCGCCGGGGAGCTCGCGGGCGCGGCGCTCGTGGGCACGGAGCCCGGCTGCGCCTACCGGGACCTGTTCGAGGCCGAACTGAAGCCGTACGGGCCGGTGTTCACCGAGTACGGCACGATCGAGGCCAGCAAGCGGGGCGTGGCGGCGGGGCTCGGGATCGCCCTGCTGCCCCGGATCGCCGTCCACGAGGAACTGGCGTCCGGGGCGCTGGTGGTACTGGACTGGCAGCCGCCGTTCAGGCTCTTCACGCAGATCGCGTGGCGGCGGGGGAAGCGGCTGCCGGCGCATGTGCGGCTGTTCGTGGAGCAGGCGCGGCGGCTGGTGTCCGAGCAGCAAGGGTGACCTTGAGGCTGGCCAGGACGATCAGCGGGACGCCGAGCGCCTGGACGAGCCCGATGTGGTGCCCGTACACGGCCCAGTCGACGCCCATCGCGACGGCCGGGTAGGTGAAGGCGAGCACCGCGATCCGGGCGGTGGGCAGCTTGGCGTACGCCGCGTACATCAGGACGTACATCACTCCGGTGTGGACGATCCCGAGCCCGACCAGCCAGCCCCAGCCGGCGCCGAGCCGCGCGGCCTCGCCGAAGTCGGCGAAGGGCAGGAGCAGCGGGATGCCGGTGGTGACCTGCACGAGGGCGATGAGGTGGGGCCGTACGCCGCTGATCCGCTTGGTCACGATCGTCGACAGGGCGTAGAGCACGGCGGCGGCGAGCGCGAAGCCGAGGCCCTTCAGCGACGCCGTGTCCCCGGGCCGGATGCCCGAGACGAGGACGAGCCCGGCGAAGGCGACGGCGAGCCAGCCGAGCTTCCCGGCGCTGATCCGCTCCCGCAGCACGGCCGCGCCGAGGACCACCAGGAAGAACGGCTGGGTGTGGTAGACGACGGTGGCGAAGGAGATCGAGGTGGCCTCGTAGGCCTCGAAGAGGAACACCCAGTTGAAGACGATGAACGCCCCGCCGAGCGCCGCGAGCCCGAGCTTGCGCGGGGTGAACCCGTGGCCGGTGAAGAAGCCGCGGGCCAGGCTGTAGACGCCGAGGGCGAGGGCCCCGAAGACGCACCGGAAGAAGACGACGTTGAACGGGGAGGCCCCCGACTCGACGACGAAGACGCCGAGGGTGCCGGAGAGCACCATGGCGGCGGTCAGTTCGATGTTTCCCCTGGTCTCGTTTCTCATGCCCATGACGCTACGAACGGGCGCGGGTCGCGGTCCACGAGCCAGTGGGGCGTCCTGCCGATCGGGCCATCGGGGCCACCGATCGCCCCAGGTCGAGGACGCTCAGGCCGAACATGAGCACCCCGAGGGGGACGTGCGCGGCGGGCTGGTGGGCGATGCCGAGGATCACCTGCGCCGAGGCGAGCACGAGGAACCCGGTGGAGTACAGGACCGGTCGGGCCGGGCCGCCGCCGGGCTTCCAGGCGAGGACGGCGGCGAGCACGTACAGCATGGTCGCCCCGTACATGACGCGGGCGCCGACGCTGTGGAGGGTCTCGCCGTAGGAGGTGGAGAGGAGCAGCCCGGCGGTGGTGGCCTGGAAGAAGAGGGTGAGGGTCTGAAGCCCGATGGCGATGCGGGTGAAGAGGTTGGTGCTGCTGGTGCTGCTGGTGCTGCTTTCGCTCATGACGAATTCCTTTTCGCTGGGCCGCTCGGAGGGTGTTCCGTATCCCCGACGAGACGGCACCGCGAAATGTGAGGCGGGGGACGTGGGGTACACGAGCGAGGTCATCGGCGAGCGGCGCCACCTGACCAACCTGGCCTACCGGCTGCTGGGTTCGGTGACGGAGGCCGAGGACGCGGTGCAGGAGACGTACGCGCGCTGGTACGGGCTGACGCGCGCGCGGCAGGACGCGGTCGAGAACCCGGGCGCGTGGCTGACCACGGTCGCGACCCGGGTCTGCCTGGACCAGCTGGGCTCGGCGCGCGCCCGCCGTGAGCGCTATGTCGGCGAGTGGATCCCGGAGCCGCTGCCCGACCGCACCGAGTGGACGGGAGTGGCTTCCGGCCCGGTCGACCCGGCCGACCCGGCGGACCGGATCACCCTGGACGAGTCGGTGAACATGGCCTTCCTGGTGGTCCTGGAGGCGATGACCCCGGCCGAACGGGTCGCCTTCGTCCTCCACGACGTCTTCCGCTACCCGTTCGCCGAGGTCGCCGCGATGCTCGGCCGCAGCCCGGCCGCCTGCCGCCAGCTCGCGACCTCGGCCCGCCGCCGCATCCCCACCCCTACCCCCGCCCCGCCGCCGGCCCCGGCCGGTCTGGTGCGCGCCTTCAAGCGGGCCTGGGAGGCCAAGGACATCGACGCCCTGGTCTCCCTGCTCGCGCCGGACGCCACCCTGGTCGCCGACGGCGGCGGCCTGGCCGGCGCCGTCCTCCGCCCCCTCGAAGGCGCCGCCCGCATCGCCGACTACCTGCTCTTCATCGCCGCCAAGGCCCCCGGCCTCACCCTCCTGGAACACACCGTCAACGGCACCCCCGGCCTGGTCGCCCAGCACACCGGCACCACCGTCACGGTCGCCGCCTTCGAGGTCACGGGCGCCCACGTCACCCGCATCTGGGCGGTCCGCAACCCGGAGAAGCTGGGCCCCTGGCAGCCCCGCGGCCCGGGGGAGGACGCCGGGGCGTGAGGCCGGGCCGGTCCGGTCGCCTCAGCGGGAGTCATCGAGGAGACAGCGCGTCCTCCTCGTAGTGCTTGAGCCGGAAGGCGCCGAGCTTGGCGAGGGCCTCCGCGAACGCGTCGTCCTCGTGCGGGGCGAGCGGCTCGGCCCGGTCCGCCGGCGCTTCCCGCTGCGTGCGCTTGCCGGCCTGGTTGATCAGCGCGACCTCCTGGTTGACGGCGACGAAGTCACGCAGCTCCCTTTCGTACGCGGCGAAGGCGGCGCGGTGGTCGCCGGGCGCGGCGGCGAGCTCGCCCGCCAGGACGTACGCGGCGGTCATGGCCACCGTGGTGCCCTGGCCGGAGGCGGGCGACGCGCAGTAGCCCGCGTCACCGAGGAGGGTCACCCGGCCGTGGGACCAGGTGTCCATGTGGATCTGGGCCAGCGCGTCGAGGTGGAAGTCGGAGGCGTTCCACATCTCCTTGAGCAGCCTCGGCAGCTCCCAGCCGGCCCCCTCGTACGCGCGGGCGACCAGCCGCTTCTGCGCGTCGGTGTCGCGCGGGAGGAACGTCGCGGGCGGCTCGTCGGACTCGATCCCGATGAAGGCGCGGGCCTCCGAGTTGTCCCGCACGCTCATCACCATCGCACCCCAGACATCCCGTCCCGGCATCTGGTAGATCACCTCCCAGCGGTCCAGGCCGAGATGGTTGGGGACCGTCCAGACCCCGAGGTAACCGCCCAGGTGGCGCAGGTAGTTCTCCTCGGGCCCGAAGACGAGTCCGCGCGTGTGGGAGTGCACGCCGTCGGCGCCGACGACCAGATCGAAGACGCGTGACGTGCCGCTGTCGAACACGACCCGCACCTCGTCGTCGTCCTGGTCCAGGGTGGCGATGGAGTCCCCGAAGAGATACTCGATGCCGCTGCCGCCCGCGCCGTACAGGATCCGGGCGAGGTCGTCGCGCAGGATCTCCACGTCCGGGCTGTCGATCTGCCCGCCGCTCATGGTGAATTCGGTGGTCCTGGACAGCTCGTTGCCGTCGGCGTCGACGGTCGACATCCCGCGCAGGTCGGTACTCCGGCGCTGGATCTCCTCCAACACCCCCATCCGCTCGGCGACTTCAAGCGCCGGCCCTCGCACGTCGATCGCCTGCCCGCCCGGCCGCAGGCCGTTGGACCGCTCCACCACCGTGACGCGGAAGCCGTACCGGTTCAGCCAGTAGGCGAGGGTGGGGCCGCCGATGCTGGCGCCGGAGATCAGGACGCTCTTCGATTCGCTGGGTATGGACATGTGCGCTCCTCGTACGTCTGCGGAACTTCCCTGCGTACGAGGCTGATCGCCCCCCACCGACAGGCCGCCGACAACGCGCTTACGGCAACCGACAAGGCACCGACGCCGTTCGGTCCTGTGGCAGGATCACCGGATGCTACGACTCACCGACTTCATCATCGACTGCCCGGACACGATGAAGCTGGCAGCCTTCTACTCCGAGGTGACGGGGCTCCCGGTCAAGGCCGGCAGTGACGAGAACTGGGCCGGCATCAAGCTCGGCGACATCGAACTGGCCTTCATCCGGGTGGACGACTACCGCGCCCCGCAGTGGCCCGACAGCGAGCACCCCAAGCAGTTCCACCTCGACTTCGAAGTCGACGACATCGAGCCCGAACAGCGCCGCGTCCTGTCCCTCGGCGCGACCCTCCAGCGCGACTGCACCGACCCCGACGGCTACGGCTTCCGCGTCTACACCGACCCCATCGGCCACCCCTTCTGCCTCTGCCGCAACAAGGGCGTCACCTGGACCCCCGAAGGCCGCCCCGTCTGGCCCAACCGCGACCAGTAGCCGTCGGGCGGTAGGGGGCGGGGCCGCGCGAAGGGTCCGGGTAGTGCCCGGGCGCCGTGGGCGGGTGGCGGGCCGGTGGGTGGTGGGGCCGGGTATCGCTCCGCACCGGGGGCATTCTGCTGCCCGGTGGGCGGGGGCTCGGTTCACGGCGAGGGCGAGTGGGCCGTTCCCGCCGGTCAGGGGTGCGCGGGAGTGGAATGGGGTGCCCATTCCCGGCTGGCGGCCGACGCCCGCCGTCAGGCCGGGGCGCATGCCCCGCTGATCACGGCCGGCGGGTGGCACAAACCCCGCTCGCGCGAGGTCCTGGGCGACGACGGGCGCCTCTGGAGTCACATCCGCCTCGCCCGCCCCGTCGGGGGTGGGGATTGCCGACTTTGCACCGCCCGGAAAGGGCCGATGGCGGGGACGAGCGGGCAAACCCCGCTTGCGCGAGGCCTTCGACTCTGTAGGTCACCTCTGGAATCACAGAAGTCCCACGCGCCCCATCGGGGGTGGGGGTTGCGGACTTTGTGTCGCCTGGCAGGGGTGAATGGCGGTGACGGGCGGGCGAAGTCCGCAATCCCGGGGCCTGGTTGAGGGTGGGGTGGTGCCGGACGGGTGTGGGTGTTGTTCGGGCGGTGGCCGACGGCGGGCCGGCGATCGCGGGACACGCGATCCAGGGCGCGGCGGGGTCGACGATCCCGGCCGGCCCTCATCAACCACCGTCGACTTTCTCCGTAGGTACGCCTATGATCTACGGCGACATCGCGTGTCGGTCACCGGCTGGGTGAGGCATGGAGGTGTCAGGACATGCCTTCGGAGGCATTCCTTGTCAGTCGAGTTGAATCACACGATCGTTCACGCCCGGGACAACCGGGAGTCCGCAGAGTTCTTCGCGAACCTGCTCAACCTTGAGATCACCGCCGAGTGGGGTCCGTTCATCGCGGTCGGCCTGGGCAACGGCGTCACGCTGGACTTCGCCACCATCCCCGCGGACAGCATCACCCCCCAGCACTACGCCTTCTTGATCTCCGAGGAGGAGTTCGACGCGGCGTACGCGCAGATCGAACAGCGCGGCATCGAGCACTACGCCGACCCCCACCGGAAGCAGCCCGGCACGATCAACCGCAACGACGGCGGCCGCGGCGTGTACTTCATGGACCCGGCGGGCCACGCGATGGAACTCATCACCGTGCCGTACGGCGGCTGGACCTCGTAACCACACACGTCGAGGGCCGCACCCCAAGCACGGGTGCGGTCCTCGACGGCTGTTGCACCCCATGCAATCGCCGCCGATGTGCGCTGCGAAACCCAAGTCCGCTCGCGCGAGGCGTTGGACGCCCAGGAGTTCACATCCGCCTCATCGCGGCTGCGGATGACCGACTTCGTTCCGCCAGGCAGGGCGCAGACGCCCGGTCGGCATGCAAACCCCGCAATCGCGGGCCGGTCCCGTCCGTAGCTCGCCCCTGAAGTCACACCGGCCCCATGCGCCGCGCGGAGGCCCGGGGTTTGCCGACTTCGCCCGCCCGTCATCCTCATTGGCCACTGCCGGGCGGTGCAAAGTCGGCAATCCCCGTCCCCCGACGGGGCGGGCGAGGCGGGTGTGACTCCAGAGGCGCCCGTCGTCGCCCAGGACCTCGCGCGAGCGGGGTTTGTGCCACCCGCCGGCCGTGATCAGCGGGGCATGCGCCCCGGCCTGACGGCGGGCGTCGGCCGCCAGCCGGGAATGGGCACCCCATTCCACTCCCGCGCACCCCTGACCGGCGGGAACGGCCCCACTCGCCCTCGCCGTGAAGCGAGCCCCCGCCCACCGGGCGGCAGAATTCCCCCGGTGCGGAGCGATACCCGGCCCCACCACCCACCGGCCCGCCATCCGCCCACGGCGCCCGGGCACTACCCGGACCCTTCGCGCGGCCCCGCCCCCTACCGCCCTCCGAGTGGTTAAAGGCCCCCGGAGCCACCGGGTCAAGGGTGGCCGTAGGCCATCGCTTGCGACGCGACCGAAGGGAGCGCCCTTGAGGCGGTGGTGGAGGGGCCACGCTCGGAGAGAGGGCGGCCGCACCAGAAGCTCACCAGAAACGGCCACCCGCCGAACCTCCACCCGCGCGCCGCACGGGCCTTCGCCTCGCCGCGCCCCAGAGCTTCGCCCGGGGTGGGGCACCACTGGTGAATGCGAAGCCAGGGGGTCGTACCCCCAGTGCGGTACATCGCAAGGCGCCGGAGCGTTTCAGCTCAGGGCCCCCAGGCCCTCCGGGCCTGGCGGGCGCGGCGGCCGCCAGGCGTCGCGGCGCCGGTCAGGACCGGGGACGACGCGGCCGGTGCTCCGACCACCCTCGCCCACACGTTCGATCTTTACGTGTTTCCGCCCCACCGGTCCACGGGCGCGGGCCGGGCCGCTGGGCGGCCCGGCCCGTCGGCGATCAGGCGTGGACCGCGCGCCACGGGGTGCACTGGCGCTCGCTGCCCTTCACGACGCATCCACGCAGCTTGTACGCGTGTCCCTCGGGCAGGTTGCCGGAGACGACCTTCATGTAGATCGCCTTGTGGCCGCGCGTGGAGGCGACGCGGCCGTTGCTCAGCTCGGCCTCGACCGCCCAGCCGTCGGGGCTGATGTCCTTGGCGATGAGGGAGTCGCCCGGGATGTTCGGCGCGGGCTGCGGGTCCGCGTTCCACCGGACGAAGCCCATGTCGTGGCCGTCTCGGGGGCTGCTGATGTGGATGGTCAGCGACCCGTCCGCCGACATCGCGGCACGTTCCGTGACCCCGGTGATGGACAGGGAGACCTCGCTGTCGGGCGCAAGGTCACCCGTCTCGTCGGCGCTGGCGGTTCCGGCCCCGGCGGTGAGCGCCACGCCGGCGAACAGGGCGGCCGAACCGAAGACCGCGCCGATGCGCTTGTGAATCGAACCCATGATTTCCTTCGTTCCCGCGCACGACGGCATGCCGCCGTGCGCACGTTCCCCCGCCGGCCTCGAACATCGCCGGCAGTCAGTCAGTCAAAACCACTGTATCCGGGCCCTGTTGAAGGCCTACTGGTGGGTATCTTCATGCCCGGAATACCCCCGGCGCCCTCGGGGTTGCCACCGGCATGACCACCGACCGCTCGTTCCTCTTCGTCCTCGGCAGCTCCCGCGCCGACGGAAACTCCGAGATACTCGCCCGCGCCGCCGCCGCGCACCTGCCCGCCGGCGTGCCGCAGCGCTGGGTGGATCTGAATGAACACGTGCTGCCGGACTTCCAGGACGGGCGGCACGAGAGCGGCGACCGGCAGGTCTCGGCGAGCGAGGAGCTGTTGCTGCGGGCCACGGCGGAGGCCAGCGACGTCGTGATCGTCTCGCCTCTCTACTGGTACAGCCTGTCCGCGCAGGCCAAGCGGTATCTGGACTACTGGTCGGGCTGGCTGAACGTGCCGGGGTCGGACTTCAAGGAGCGGATGGCGGGCGGCACGCTGTGGGGGGTGACGGCCATGGCCGACGACGAGCACGTGGTCGCGGACGGTCTGGTGACCGGGCTGAGCCATTCGGCGGCCTATCTGCGGATGCGGTTCGGCGGGGTGCTGACCGGGACGGGCTCCCGGCCCGGCCGGGTGCGGGCCGACGAGCGGGCGATGGACCGCGCCCGGACCTTCTTCCAGGGCGAGGCGCCGCTCGCCCGCTTCCCCTACGCGGAGGAGGCCGGCGCCCTCGTGTGAGGAACCGTGTGACGTGGGCGTCTCCCCGGGGAAGGCTCCCCGCATGGACCAGGAACAAGGCCGCCGCTGGCTGAGCACCGCGCTCGACGAGGCGCGGGCCGGGCTCGCGGAGGGCGGGGTGCCGATCGGGGCCGCGCTCTACGGGCCGGACGGGGAGCTGCTCGGGCGCGGGCACAATCGGCGGGTGCAGGACGGTGATCCGTCGGCGCACGCGGAGACGGCCGCGTTCCGGGCGGCGGGCCGGCAGCGCTCGTACCGGGGTACGACGATGGTGACGACCCTGTCGCCCTGCTGGTACTGCTCCGGGCTCGTCCGGCAGTTCGGCATCTCGCGGGTCGTGGTCGGCGAGGCCCGCACCTTCCACGGCGGGCACGACTGGCTCGCGGAGCACGGGGTGGAGGTCCTGGTCCTGGACGACCCCGAGTGCGTCGCCCTGATGCGGGGCTTCATCGCCGAGCATCCGGCCCTGTGGAACGAGGACATCGGCGAGGAGCCCGAAGCATGAGCGAGGCCCGGCTTCCCACCATCGATCTGCGCCGCGATCCCCGCCCGCAGCTGCCCGCCGTCGACCTCGCCCTCCGCAAGGCCGGGTTCCTGCTGGTCGCCGGCCACGGCGTGGACAGGGACCTGCGGGCGGAGATCCGGGCCGTTGCCCGCCGCTTCTTCCACCTCCCGACCGCCGTCAAGGAGCCGTACGCGGTGAAGGTCGGCGGCCGCGGCTGGCTGGGCCCCGGTGCCGAGGCCAACGGCTATGCCGAGGGCACCGCCACCCCGCCCGACCTCAAGGAGTCGCTGTCCTTCGCGGCGGAGGCGCCGACCGGGGATCCGGCCGTGGACGCCGAGTGGTTCCTGCCGAACACCTGGCCCGACGAGGTCCCCGAGCTCAGACCCCTCGTCGAGACGTACCTGGCCCAGATGCGGGAGCTCTCCGACCACGTCCTCGACCTCCTCGGGCTCGCGCTCGGCGAGGAGCAGGACTTCTTCACCCGGCACACCGGGCATCCCACCTTCGGCTTCAACATCAACTGGTACCCGGGGACCGAGCGGACCGGAACACCCGAGCCGGGCCAGTTCCGGATCGGGCCGCACACCGACTTCGGCACCGTGACGATCCTGGACCGGCAGGCGGGCCGGGGCGGGTTGCAGCTGTTCACCGACGAGGGCGGCTGGCAGGACGCCCCGTACGACGCGGAAGCCGACGCCTTCACCGTCAACATCGGGGACCTGATGGCAGGTTGGACGGGCGGACGCTGGCGCTCCGGGCGGCACCGGGTGCTGCCGCCGCCGGTCGACGCGCCCGCCGAGGAGCTGATGTCGCTCGTCTACTTCTACGAGTGCACCCCGGGCACCACGATCAACGGCATCGAGTCCCACTCCTATCTGCGGGCCCAGCTCGACGCCATCTCCGCGGAGTGACTCGACTTCCGAAAACCCTGGCCGATGACCAACTCCCCGTCGATAATTCGGACTTGAGGATGTGACGGGGCACGTCTGACGGGATGCGGGGGATTACCGGTGCCGAGAGTCCTGTACGGCCGCGAGGCGGTGCTCCAGCGCACGGGGCTCGCCGCGCGCCTCATCGGGTTGGCGGGCGAGGGGCTCGGCCGTGTGCCGTACGAGCACGGGGACGACCCGCCCGTCGTCGTGTTCACCGGCGGGCGCGGCATGGGCAAGACCGCGCTGCTCAAGCAGCTCCGCGACACCTACAGGGTCGCCACTCCGCTCGCCCTGCTCGACTGCGACCGGATCGAGCCGCCCGCCGACCACGGCCCGGGCTGGACCGAACTGACCGGCGCTCTCGCAGAGTTGGCGGTACAGCTGGCGCCGCGGGTGACCGGGGCGAAGCCGGTGCAGTTCCCGCGGCTCTCGCTCGGGCTTGTCGCGGTCGCGTCGGTCGGCTGGTCGCGGGAGGACGAGGAGCGGGCCCAGCGGGATCTGCAGCGGCTCGGGCCGGTGCTGTCCACCGTCGACGCCACGAAGGGCGCGGCGGCGAACTGGGTCACCAAGGTGCTGACCAAGCTCGCCGCGACCTTCGCGGAGACCGCAGCCCCGCTCGCCGGGCTGCTCGCGGAGGCGACCGTCGAGACCGTCCTGGAGGAGGTCTTCGGGCGGATGCAGCAGAAGTCGGAGGGCTGGTACGGGAGTTACCGGAACGCCGGCGGGCGCGGCAAGGCCGGGCTCCAGCAGCTCGCCATCGACTTCGAGCAGGGCGGCCGGCGCCGCCGGGAGGCCGAGGGCTTCCTGGTCGGCGCGCTGGTGGAGGACCTGGGCCAGGCCTACAGGGGCCTCACCCGGGTCGGCACCCGGCGCGGCCGGCCCGTCGTGCTGCTCGACAACGCGCACGGCGAGCTGGGCCGTCGGCTCGTCGAGCCGATCCTGCGGGCCCGCCACGAGGGCCGCCGCGACAAGCTGGTGGTGTTCGCCGCCTCCCGGGTCCGTGAGCACGAGGGCCTGCGGCACGCGCACCGCCTGAAGCTGCCGGAGACCGCGCACCGGGCGCCCGCGCCGCGCGGCGACGACGTCACCTCCGGCATCCTCGCGGTCGACCTCACCCCGCTCTCGCCGGGCCAGACCCAGGCCGCCTTCGACCGGCTCGACCCGTCCGGCCGCACCCCCGCCGACCTGGCCCGGGGCGTGCACCGGCTGACCGGCGGCCGGCCGCTCGGCGTGGTGCTGCTCGGCCGGGCCGCCGCCGAGGCGCCGCGCGCCGAACGCCCCGGGCTCACCCCGGGCGCCCTGCTCGACCTGACCGTGGAGCTCCGCGAGGACGCGCACCCGGTGCCGGTCGCGCCGACGCTGCTCGGGGCGCTGCTGCCGCAGCCTCGCCTGGAGCCGTTCACGGTGCTCGCCGCCGCGCACGACGAGGAGTCCGCGCGGCTGCTCGCCCACACCCGGCTGCGCGCCGAGAACCGGGACGGCGACATGGCGCTGCTCGTACGGGACCGGCTGCGCGCCGAGGACTGGGCGGAGGGCCCCGAGCACTTCGTCGCCGACCCGCTGCTCCGGGCCCTGCTCCTGCACCGGCTGCGCTTCGAGGACGCCGACCATCCGCGGCACGCGGCCTGGCGGGCGGTGCACGAGACGCTGCACCGGCATTACGGGCGGGCCGGCGCGCCCGCCGCCGAGCTGCCGTACCGGCTGTTCCACGAACTCGCCCTGGGCCGGACCGAGGACGCGGTGACGCATCTGCGGACCACGTTCCCTGAGCCGGACGTGGTGGGCTGGCTGGGGCGGCTGCGGTTCGTGGCCTCCGCCCCGTATCCGCGCGAGGCGAGCAGCGGCGGACCCGACCCACGGCGGGCCGCCGCCCTCGGCCGCCCGGACGGCCGAGGGCCCGTCCCGCTGCCGGACGGCCTGGACGCGGACGCGACCGCCCTGCACCTGTCCGTACGCCGGCTGCTGCACGCCGTGTGGCTGCTGACCGATCCGCTGGCGCTGCCCGACGAGGAGGTGACCGAGAAGCTGGCGCACGAGCTGCGGCAGCTGTCCGGCCGCCATCTCACCGGCAACAGCCCGCTGTGGGACGCGGCCACCCACTGGCCCAGGGACATTCACGCCTGGCGGCGCCCCTCGCTGCCGCCGGGCCGCCAGGACGGAGTCTGAGGCGATGACCGACTCGCTGCACCCGCACCCGCGCAACCGTTTCCTCGCCCGCCATCTCTACACCCCGAGACAGCGGTTCTTCGCCGCCGTGCTCGCCCTGCTCGTGATCGGGCTGCCGCTCGGCTGGGCGATCAAGACCTGGACGACTCCGGAGAACCGTTCCTGTGCGGCGGGGGTCGCCCGCCCCGCAGACTCCGCCGAGTGCGTCGGCGTCAACGGCGACGGCTTCGACTTCCGGATCCCCGAACTCGCCCACATCGCCGGGCTGATCGGCCGCGAGAACGCCACCCTGAAGCCCGGCGAGTACGCCACGGTCGCCGTCCTGCTGCCGCTCACCTCCCCCGACGCGGGCATGCGCGTCAAGGTGCTGCACGAGCTCCAGGGCGCGTACGCCCGCCAGCACCGGGCCAACCACGAGTCCAACAGCGAGACCCCGAAGATCCGCCTGGTCCTCGCCAACACCGGCAAGAACAACGCCCATTGGCGGGCCACCGTCGACCAGCTCAAGGGCATGACCGACGCCCCGGACCAGCTGCGCGCGGTCACCGGCGTCGCCACCTCCTCCGCCGAGGTACGCCAGGCCGTCACCGCCCTCACCCACGAGGCCGGCCTCGCCGTCGTCGGCACCACCATCACCGCCGACGACATCGCCAACGGCCCCGGCCCCGGCAACAACCGCTTCCCCGGCCTCGCCCGGGTCTCCCCCACCAACAGCGACGAGGCCGACGCGCTGGCCCACTTCGGCAAGGTGAACGCCGCCAAGGCCCTCCTCGTCCAGGACACCCGCACCGGCGACCACTACACCGACACCCTCAAGTCGGCCTTCGCCAAGTCCCTGCAGGGCGCCCCGTACGAGCCGCAGCTGTTCACCTCGCCCGCCGACCCCACCGAGGAGGGCACCACCGCCAACACCTTCCGGCAGATCACCCATCTCATCTGCGACACCCGCGCCGAGACGGTGTTCTTCGCGGGCCGGCACACCCAGCTGCGCCAGTTCATCAACGCGCTCGGCGCCCGCGGCTGCGCCGAGCGCTCCTTCACCATCCTCACCGGCGACGAGGGCTCCTACCTGGGCGCCGACTCCAAGCTCGACCGGCGGGCCCTCAAGACGCGCCTCACCGTGCGTTACGCCTCGCTCGCGCACCCGGACGCCTGGCGGGCCGCGCCGGGCCGGCCGGTACCGGCGACGGGCGGGTCGACGGTCGCGTACGACACCTTCCTGACGGACATCGCCCGCGCGGACGAGAAGCCGGTGGCGCTCGCGGACGGGCAGGCGATCGTCGCGTACGACGCGATGGCGACCGCCGTCCACGCGATCCGCCAGGCCACCCCGGACGGCGCGGCCTTCCCGGAGCTGGACGACGTGGCCACCCAGTGGCCGCAGGTCAAGGGCTCGCTGCGGGTGCAGGGCGCGAGCGGCTGGATCTGCCTGGACAACTTCGGCAACCCGTACAACAAGGCGGTCCCGATCGTGGAGCTCGCCGGGGACGGCACCCAGCGTTTCGTGGCGATCGCCTGGCCGGCGGGCGGCCCGCCGGCCACGAGCTGTCTGCCGCCGAAGAAGGGCTGACCATACGGATACGGATACGGGTGTGACTACGGCTCCCACTTCGGCCAGGGCGCCTCGTCCCGCTCGTACAGCTCCCGCAGCTCGCGCCAGCGGTCGGGCGTCCAGTCCCGCCAGTCCGTGGGGTGCCCGTTCAGGGCCCTGACCAGCCGTTCCAGGTGCTCGTGCCAGCCGGCCAGCATGTCGAGCATGGCCTCCTTCGAGCCGGTGAACTCGGCCGTGAAACGCAGCACGGTCGACACGTCGTGGTCCGGGCCCGGTTCCAGGTGGAAGCGGATCCGGCCGTGCGGCGGGTCGACCGTGTACTCGGCGACGTATTCGGGGTCCCAGGCGGTGACCTGTCCGGAGACGACGGTGTCGCTGTTCAGCCAGCGGAGCGTGACCCGGCCGCCGAGCCGGGGCTCCAGCGGGTCCGCGGCGCACAGCCAGGCGGGCAGGCCCTCGGGGGTGGCGACGGCGGCCCACACCGCGATCGGCGGGTGTGGCAGCTCGACCACGTAGCGCAGCAGGTGCGCGTCGCCGTCGTGGGTCTCGCTCCGGCCCCGGGGTATCTCGCTCATACCTCCAGCGTGGCCCCGGGGCGGGGCGGGTGCCAGCTCAGACGCCGACGGTCACACTCCGGCGTACGAGTGCTTGCTGCTCACGAAGATGTTGACGCCGTAGTAGTTGAAGAGGAAGCAGGCGAAGGCGATGAGCGCGATGTACGCGGCCTTGCGGCCCTTCCAGCCGGCGGTGGCGCGGGCGTGCAGGTACGCCGCGTAACCGACCCAGGTGATGAAGGACCAGACCTCCTTGGCGTCCCAGCCCCAGTAGCGGCCCCACGCGTCGCCGGCCCAGATCGCGCCGGCGATGATCGTGAAGGTCCACAGCGGGAAGACCGCCGCGTTGACCCGGTAGGCGAACTTGTCGAGGCTGGCCGCGGCGGGCAGCCGCTCCAGGACGGAGCGGGCGAAGGAGCCGGGGTTGCCGCCGGTGGCGAGCTTGTTCTCGTACGAGTCGCGGAACAGGTACAGGAGGGTGGCGACGGCGCCCAGGTAGAACACGGCGCCGCAGAAGATCGCGGTGGAGACATGGATCCACAGCCAGTACGAGTCGAGCGCCGGCACCAGCTGGTCGCTGGGCGTCTTCAGCCAGGTGACCGCCATGCCCAGGTCGAGCAGGACCGTGGTGACCAGCGGCAGGCCGATCCAGCGCACGTTCTTCTTGGCGACGAGGAAGCCGAGGTACGCGCCGACCGCCACCGTGGAGAAGGTGGTGGAGAACTCGTACATGTTGCCCCAGGGGGCCCGCTGCACGGAGAGCGCGCGGGTGATCACGCCGGCCGCCTCGATGAGGAAGGCGAGCGCGGTCAGCGAGACCGCGATCCGGCCGTACAGGTCGCCCTGGACGGTGCCGCCGGCCGCGCCGGGGCCGTCCGGGACGTCCCGGGCGCCGGCCGCGGAGCGGGTGACGACCTGCGGCTTGTCGAGCACGGCGGTGCCACCGCCGGCCGTCTTCACCTGGACGGCCGGGGCGGCTGCGGCCGCCTTCGGCTGCTGCTGCGTGAGGGCGGCGGCGGTGCGGCCGACCTTGC
The DNA here is from genome assembly GCF_026236535.1 of Streptomyces sp. SKN60. Classification (GTDB taxonomy): domain Bacteria; phylum Actinomycetota; class Actinomycetes; order Streptomycetales; family Streptomycetaceae; genus Streptomyces. The sequence goes on from NZ_JAHTMW010000013.1 coordinate 196,466, forward strand.
TGCGGCTGCCGAACACCCACTCGGCGATGTGGGCGAAGAAGGCCAGGGTGTAGACGGCCATGGACGAGTAGACGAGCAGGTCGCTCAGCTGCGCCAGGCTCTCGTTGGTCTCGGCGGCGAGGATCACTTCTCAGCCCCTTCGGACTTTGCGGCAGGTTCCGCGGCAGGGTCTTCTGCGGATTCGGGTTCCGGCGCCGTGGGCGCCTTCGCGTGGAGCGTGGCCGCGAGCTCGGCCAGCTCCTCGGGCAGCTTGGCGGACTCGCTGCGGCCGAGGCCCGCCATCTCGACGACGGTGACGCCGTCCTCGCCGCGGACCGCCCGGACCCAGACGCGGCGGCGCTGGATGAACAGCGAGCCGGCGAGTCCGGCGATGGCGGCGACCGCGCCGGTGAGCGCGAGGCCGTTGCCGGGCTGCTGCGAGATCTGGAAGCTCGCCCACTCCTTGATGTCCTTCTCGAAGGTGATCGAGCCGGCGCCGTCGGGCAGCGTCATGGTCTCACCGGGAAGCAGGCGGTTGGCCTTGCCGGTGCCGCCGGCGACCGCGAACTGCTTCATCTTCGAGGTGTCGAGCTGGTAGACGTTCTGCGGCATACCGGAGTCGACCCGCAGGTCGCCGTGGAAGCCGGTGAGCGCCATGACCGGGAAGTCGAGCGCCGGGAACTGGGAGAACATCGTCCCCTTGCCGGCGCCCGCGAAGGTCGGCACGAAGAAGGCCTGGAAGCCCAGCTGCTCCTTCTTCCCGTTCTTGTCGCGGTAGCCGTCCATCACCTTGATCGCACCGGACGAGGTGATGTTGTTGTCGATCGGCAGCAGCGGCACGGGGCCGCTGGTGACGACCTTGCCGCGGCCGTCCCGGACGGTGACGACGGGCGCGTAGCCGTGGGCGATCAGATAGACCTTGGAGCCGTCGACCTCCAGCGGCTCGTTGACCCGGATGACCGCCTTCTTGTCCTGGCCGCCGTTCTCGGAGTAGGTGACGGCCGCCTCGAAGGTGCGCGGGGTGCCGCGCTGGGGGCCGTTCTTCTCGTACGTGCCGGTGAAGCTGTCGAGCTTGAAGCCGAACGGCGCCAGGTCCTCGACGGAGAACTGGGAGCCGGACTTGAAGTCGTCGTACTGGGTGAGCGTGTTGGAGAAGCCGTCGCCCTCGACGATGAGCTTGCCGCCCTCGGACTTGAAGAGCTGGCCCACGGCGAAGGCCACGAGGATGACGATCAGGGCGACGTGGAAGAGCAGATTGCCGGCCTCGCGCAGATAGCCCTTCTCGGCGGCGACGGCGTCACCCGCGGTGTGGGCGCGGAAGCGGCGGCCCTTGAGGGTCGCGAGCGCGGCGGCCCTGACCTCCTCGGGATCGGCCTCGGTGCGCCAGGTGGCGTACGCGGGGAGCCGGGTGAGGCGCTTGGGGGCGCCCGGCGGGCGGCCGCGGAGCTGGCCGACGAACTGCCAGGTGCGGGGGACGATGCAGCCGATGAGGGAGACGAACAGCAGGATGTAGATCGCGGAGAACCACACCGAGCTGTAGACGTCGAAGAGCTGGAGCTTCTCGTAGAGCGGCGTGAGGGTCTCGTGGGCCTGCTTGAACTGCGCCACCTTCAGCTCGTCCGCGCTGGTCTGCGGGATGAGCGAGCCGGGCACGGCGCCCAGGGACAGCAGGAAGAGCAGGATCAGCGCGACCCGCATGGAGGTCAGCTGCCGCCAGAACCAGCGGATCCAGCCGATGACGCCGAGGGTGGGGCCGCCGAGCGCGGTCTCCTCGCGGGGGGCGGTGGACAGCTGTTCCCCGGCGGCGCCGAGGCCGTCCTGCTGCTCCGTGGCTTGCCCTGTCGTTTCGGTCTTGCTCATGGATCAGATTCCCGGAGTGAAGTCGGCCGCCCAGGACTGCATCGCGGAGACGATTCCGTCCCAGGCCCCGGTAACGAGCAGGAGTCCGGTGACGATCAGCATGATGCCGCCGGTGCGCATGACCCACACATAGTGCCGCTTCACCCAGCCGAAGGCACCGAGCGCCCGCCGGAAGGCGATCGCGGTGAGGATGAACGGCAGGCCGAGGCCCACGCAGTAGGCGACGGTGAGCAGTGCGCCGCGGCCCGCGCTGGCCTCGTTGGAGGCGAGGGCCAGGACGGCGGCCAGGGTGGGTCCGATGCAGGGGACCCAGCCGAGGCCGAACAGCACGCCGAGCATGGGGGCGCCGAGGAGGCCGGCCACCGGGCGCTTGTGGAAGCGGAACTCGCGGCGGGTCAGCCAGGGCATGGCGCCCATGAAGAAGGCGCCGAGGACGATGGTGAGGACGCCGAGCACCTTGGAGATGATCTCCCGGTGCACCTGCAGGGCGCTGCCGAAGCCGCCGAACAGGGCGCCGCCGGAGACGAACACGACGGTGAAGCCGAGGACGAAGAGGGCGGCCCCGCCCGCCATGCGGCCGCGGCGGGCCTCGGCGAGGTCGGTGCCGGTGACCCCGGTCACGTAACTGAGGTAGCCGGGGACGAGGGGCAGCACGCAGGGCGAGAAGAAGGAGACGAGTCCTCCGAGCACGGCGATGGGGACCGCCAGGAGGAGCGCTCCGCTGAAGACCGTCTCGTTCACGTCACTTCTCCGCGACCAGCGGGTCGATCACGGACTTCAGCTTGTCCTCGTCGAGCGCCATGAGGGAGCGGGCGGCGATCTTGCCCTGCTTGTCGAGGACGATGGTGGAGGGGATGGCCTGGGGCGGCAGCGAGCCCTTGGGGAAGGCACCGAGGACGATCTTCCCGGCCGGGTCGTACAGACTCGGGTACGTGATGTCGTAGTCCGCCTCGAAGTTGACGGCGTTCGACTTCTGGAAGTCGCGGGTGTTGATCCCGACGAACTCCACGCCCTTGGGCTGGTACTCCTTGGAGACCTTGGCGAAGTGCGGCGCCTCGGCGCGGCACGGCGCGCACCAGGAGCCCCAGACGTTGAGGACGACGACCTTGCCCTTGAAGCCGGCGACGTCGAGCTGCTTGCCTTCGAGGGTCTCCCCGGCGAGCTCGTTCACCGCCTTGCGCTCGCCCTTGGCGACGGTGGCGATACCCCCCGTGTTGGTCACGAAGTTGGTGTCGCCGCCGCCGCCCGACTTGCCCTTGGAGTCGGAGCTGCATGCGGTCAGCACGAGCGCGGCGGCCACGAGGGCGACCGCCGGCAGGGCGCGACGAGGGGCATGGCTGAGGCTCATGTGAAAAGTTTCGCATGGGCGTTTCGCCGATCTTGGGCACCCCCACTACGTGCCCGTAACGCCCCTTGTCAAGATCGTCTAAGTCGGGCGGGGCGGGCTAGGCGGCCGGGCGGAGGAAGGTGTTCCAGCCGCCGGCCGGGGACTGGCCGACCTCCAGGGTACGCAGCTTGGCGAGGATCTTGGGGTCCTGGACGTCCAGCCAGTCGGTGAACTGGCGGAACGAGACGAGCCGCACGTCCTTCTTGCCGGCCATCCCCTTCAGGGCCTCCTCGACGGCGTCCATGTAGATGCCGCCGTTCCACTGCTCGAAGTGGTTGCCGACGAAGAAGGGGGCGCGGTTGGACTCGTAGGCGCGGTTGAAGCCGTTGAGGTACGCCTCGGCGGCCTGCTTGCGCCAGCCGGGATAGCGCGAGGGCATGCCCTTGGTCGTGTTCTTCGACTGGTTGGCGAGCATGTTGTAGTCCATGGACAGGACCTCGAAGGAGTGCCCGGGGAAGGGCACGGCCTGCAGCGGCAGGTCCCAGACGCCGCCGCGCCTGACCGGCCACATCTGGCGGCCGCCGGGCGAGCTCGCGTCGTAGCGCCAGCCGAGGCGCTTGGCGGTGGGCAGCAGGTTGTCCTGGCCGAGGAGGCAGGGGGTGCGGCCGCCGACGAGCTCCTTGGAGTAGTCGAAGGGCAGCGACGGCAGGTCGGTCCAGCCGGTGTTGGTCCGCCACTGGGTGACGAAGCCCACGGCCTGGTCGATCTCGTTCTGCCACTGCGCGGGGGTCCAGTGGGCGACGGAGCCGGAGCCGCCGCAGAAGTGCCCGTTGAAGTGGGTGCCGATCTCGTGGCCGTCGAGCCAGGCCTGCCGGACGTTCTTCAGCGTCTCCTTGATGTGGTCGTCGGTGAGGTAGCCGATGTCGGAGGCGCCGACCCGGTTGTTCGGCGGGCGGTAGAGGTCCTTCTTGGACTCGGGCAGCAGATAGAGGCCGGAGAGGAAGAAGGTCATCGCCGCGTCGTGGTTCTTGGCGAGTTCGAGGAAGCGCGGGAAGAGGCCGTTGCCGACCTCGCCGGCACCGTCCCAGGAGAAGACGACGAACTGCGGCGGGGTCTGACCGGGTTCGAGCGGGACGGGGGCGTCGGGCTGGTTCGGCTGCTTTCCGGTGTCGGAGGTGGAACCGTCACCGATCGGTCGGCCGTCGTCCTGGGTGGGCTTGGCGGAGGGGTCCGGGGCGCCGGTGGCGTCTCCCCCCTTGCCGGGTCCGGAACGTCCGGTGTTGTCCTTGTTGTTGGTGCTGCAGGCGGCCAGCCCCATCGCGGCGGCGGCACCGACTCCCGCCCCGAGCAGACTCCTCCGATTGATCCCGCGCATGACTTCCCCATTCGCGCTGACGTAAGACCTGAACGTCATCCAAACCGACAATGAGTGAGATGACGGGAGGAACACGGAGGTTCCGGGAAATAGCACAAATTTCAGGGCGGTCGAACGACGTGCTGTCGTCCGACCGCCCTGAGGGTGTACTGCGGCGGGAGCCTCGGTGTCTACGCCCCGAAGGCCACCGCCTATGCCTTACGCCTTACGCCTTACGCTCCGAAGGCCTTCGCCTTGCCCGGCACCGGCTTCGCGCCCGCGCGCAGGTGGACGGGGACCAGGTCGAGGGCCGGCTCGCTGTACCCGACGGAGACGATCTTGTCGCCGCGGTACGTGAACGAGGTCAGCGAGGCCAGCGTGCACTGCCGGCGCCGCGGGTCGTGCCACAGCCGCCGCTTCTCCACGAAGCTGCGCACGATCCAGATCGGCAGCTGGTGGCTCACGCACACCGCCTCGTGGCCGCGCGCCGCGTCCTTCGCCGCGTCCAGGGCGCCCATCATCCGGACGACCTGCTCGACGTACGGCTCGCCCCAGGACGGCTTGAAGGGGTTGGTGAGGTGCTTCCAGTTCGCCGGCTTCTTCAGCGCGCCGTCGCCGACGCCGAAGGTCTTGCCCTCGAAGACGTTCTCCGCCTCGATGAGCCGTGCGTCCGTGGCCAGGCCCAGACCGTGCGTCTTGGCGATCGGCGCCGCCGTCTCCTGCGCCCGCTCCAGCGGGGAGGCCACGACATGGGTGATGTCGCGGTCGGCCAGGTGCTCGGCGACCCGGTCGGCCATCTGCCGGCCCAGCTCGGACAGGTGGTAGCCGGCCCGGCGCCCGTACAGCACGCCGTCCGGGTTGTGCACCTCGCCGTGCCGCATCAGGTGGACGACGGTGATGTCGGTCTCGGGGGCGCTCATGCGGTGGCCTCCGCGGCGGCGCGGGCGGCGGCCGGCAGCGCGGCGGCGATCCGCTCGACCGCGCGCTCGTCGTGGGCGGTGGACACGAACCAGGACTCGAAGGCCGACGGCGGCAGGTAGACGCCGTCCGCGAGCATCGAGTGGAAGAAGGCGTTGAAGCGGAAGGCCTCCTGCTTCTTCGCGTCGTCGTAGTTCCGCACCTCGCCGTCGGTGAAGAACACGGAGAACATGTTGGAGGCGGTCTGCAGCCGGTGCGCCACGCCCTCCTTGGCGAGCGCGCCGGTGACCAGGCCCTGGATCTCCTTCGAGACCGCGTCGACCTTCTCGTACGCGGCGGGGTCGAGCAGCTTCAGCTGCGCGAGTCCCGCGGCGGTGGCGACCGGGTTACCGGACAGGGTGCCCGCCTGGTAGACCGGGCCGGCCGGGGCCAGGTGGCCCATGACGTCGGCGCGGCCGCCGAAGGCCGCCGCCGGGAAGCCGCCGCCCATGACCTTGCCGAAGGTCATCAGGTCGGGCTTGACGCCGTCCACGCCGTACCAGCCGGCCCGCGAGGTGCGGAAGCCGGTCATGACCTCGTCGGAGATGTACAGCGCGCCGTTCTTCGCGCAGGCGTCCTTCAGCCCCTGGTTGAAGCCCGGCAGCGGCGGGACGACGCCCATGTTGCCCGGGGAGGCCTCGGTGATCACACAGGCGATCTCGCCGGGGTGGCGGTGGAAGGCCTCGTGCACGGCCTCGATGTCGTTGTACGGCAGGACGATGGTGTCGCCGGCCTGCGCGCCGGTCACACCGGGCGTGTCGGGCAGGCCGAAGGTGGCGACGCCGGAGCCGGCCGCGGCGAGCAGCGCGTCCACGTGCCCGTGGTAGCAGCCGGCGAACTTGACGACCTTCGCGCGCCCGGTGAAGCCGCGGGCCAGCCGGATCGCCGACATCGTCGCCTCGGTGCCGGAGGACACCAGACGTACCTGCTCGACCGGCTCGATCCGCGCCACGATCTCCTCGGCGAGCGCGACCTCGCCCTCGCCCGGCGTACCGAACGAGGTGCCGCGCGCCACCGCCGCCTGCACCGCCGCCGTCACCTCGGGGTGCGCGTGGCCGAGGATCATCGGTCCCCACGAGCAGACGAGGTCGACGTACTCGCGACCGTCCGCGTCGGTGAGGTACGGACCGGTACCGGACACCATGAACCGGGGCGTTCCCCCCACGGCCCGGAAGGCCCGCACCGGCGAATTCACGCCGCCGGGCGTCACAAGGGAGGCGCGGTCGAAAAGCGTCTGTGAGACTGGGGCTTCGTATGAGTACGGCACTGTGATCCTGACCTGATCCTGACCTGCGAGGACGACGTCGAGTACGTGGGGACGGTGTGGGCACCCTGTGAATTACGCCGGGGCGTGTCTCCGTCGCGTCTGCGAAACTGGGGCGTCATAAGGATGGCTCACGGAATCCATGGTGTCAGAGGCCACGGCGATCTTGCGGACAGGTGTTTCACCGTACGACCGTGGGGGAGGTCACTGTCACGATGATCGGGCCGCGCGCGCAGACCGCGGACCGGAACAGCAGTCGGGTGGAGATATGCATCGCGGTGGCGGACCGGGCGAGGGGACGGACGACCTGGGTCCCGACCCTGTCCGGAGGGGGAGGCACCGGCGCCGGCGGACGGAAGAGCCGCGGGCCAACGAGCCGCGGGCCAATGAGCCGCGGATGGGCGCGGAGCCGAGGTCGGGCGCCGAGCCGCGGATGGGTGCCGACCCGCGGATGGGCGCCGAGCCCGTACGCCCGGTGGAGCCGGTCGACCCCACGCCCCCGAGCCCTGCCCCGAGCCCTGCCCCCGCTCCCGCCCCCGAGCGGAGCCAGCCTGCCGCCGACGAGTCCCGCCTCGGGCGCGCCCGGGCCCGCCGCGCCGCCCGCGCCCGCGAGGCCGGCCCCGTCGAGGGCTCGGTGACCCCGGTGGGCGGCGGAGACACGGGCGGAAACGGTCACGGGAACGGGGGCGGGCGCTTGGGCGTCACGTACAAGTACTTCGGCGCTCCCGACGGCGCGACGGCGGCCCGGGTCCCGATCTCGATGCGCCCCGAGGAGCTGGGCGGCGACGAGCTCGGCATGGGCGGCATGTTCACCAAGATCAAGCCGGAGACCATAGCCGCGATGGTCCTCACCGGCATCCAGGGCATGCCCCTGCACAAGGTCCCGCCGCTGGAGCTGGTCGTCCTCCACCCCGACTACGCGGTCGTCAAGCTCCCGATGACCGTCGTCGACCCCCTCCGCGGCATCGGCGAGGAATCCGTCGGCGCCGCCGCCTTCATCTGGTCCACGGTCCCCGACCGCGGCGGCCCCCAGGACGCGTTCAACGTCTACCAGCTGCTCCACGAGTGGCAGGACTTCAGCCACCGCCTCCACGAGGCGGGGCACCAACCCTACTGCCTGGTGTGGCCGTAGGACCGGTGCCTCTGTCGCGTGTACGGGGTCGGGTCAGGGGCGCCGGCCGGTGGCCTTCCGCGCGTCCTCGATCAGCCCCTCGGCCACCTCGGCGGCGAGCAGGAACGGCAGGAAGCGGTTGCTCGGCGTCTCGTGGTCCCGGTAGCGGGCGAACGGCAGGAGCGAGGCGAACAGCGCCCACCGGTACTCCAGGTCCGTGAACGCCCAGTTCGGCTGCTCACACCCCTTGAGGATGGCCCGCAGCCGCGTCACACAGGTCAGCACCCGCCGTACCTCGGGATCCGCCGTCTCCGGGATCGCCGGAGCCCACAGCGCCTCCCCGCTCAGCGCCCGCGCGAACCACGGCCGGATCTCGGCCAGCTGCTCTGGCGTCCAGGCGAACGTCCGTGACCACAGGGCGGATTCGAGACGGGCGAAGTCCTTGCAGATGTGGCCGCGGTGGGTGGTCTCGAAGTCGATGATGTACAGGTCGGGGCGCCGCTCGGCCCGCTCCGTACCGCCCACCAGGACGTTCTCGCAGTGCAGATCGCCGTGGGCGACACAGGTGAGGTACGAGCGGGTGGTCAGGCCCGCCTGGCGGTCGTACAGCAGCCATTCGAGCAGCTCGGCCGGGTCCTCCTGGGCCTCCTGGTCCTCCTGGTCCTGCTGGTCCTGCTGGTCCTCCTGGTCCTCCTGGTCCTGCTGTGCTGGGTTCTCGGGCCCCTCCGGGAAGACCTCCGCGATGTGCGCCACCAGCCACAGCGGGTTGGTCAGCCCGGCGTCGCGGTCGTCGGCCAGCAGGCCGGCCCGGGACGCGGAGCCCTCGAACAGCGCCCCGAGGGTGCGGGGCCGCCAGGTGAGCCCGCCGTCGACGCCGAAGATCTCGGCGACCTCCGGGGTCACGAAGTGCTCCAGCTCGGTCCGGGCGTCCTTGCCCGGGACGTATTCGGTCCGCTCGTGGTCGTCGGGCCGCAGCGCCGGGTACTCGCCTCGCAGGTCGCCCATGGCGCGGCTGGCGTTGCTCAGCCAGGGCCCGAGGGCTTCGAGCAGCAGATCGTCGACCACGTCCTGGAGGGTCTCCCCCTTGACGTCGTCGGACCGCACCAGCCACGCCCGCAGGGTGGTCGGCTCGTCGCGGTTGCGGAACACGTACGAGGTGAGGATGCCCTGGTAGCGCTGCCCGTTGCTGCTGTTGATGACGGTCGCGGTGGACACCGTGCACTTGCTCGACCGGTAGACCGGGTGCAGCAGCTCGCCGAACGCGTCGAAGTTCCGTTTCTCGCGCTGGACCTTGGTGGCCTCGTCGATCTTGAGGACGCCGATCGGGCCGAAGACGTTGGAGGCGAGGAAGGTCGGTACGGGCCGGTCGGCGAAGAGCGCGCCCTGCATCACGGCGCCGTTCGTCTTCGGCGCCAGCTCCACGGCCACGCCCTGCAGCAGCCGGTTGGGCAGCTGGACCGCGGAGTCCCGCTCGGTCAGCGACATCGAGGTGGAGGCGGCGGCGCCGGACGCGCCCGGCTCCCAGGCGTTGCGGACCACGCGGACCGCGCGGGCGGCGGTGAGCATGGCGAGGGCGCGCTCCCGCCAGAACTCGCGGATCTCGTCCTTCGCCACCGGTCCGCCCAGGGCGGTGTAGTGGGGCCGGTACAGGGCGGCGAGCAGGCGCTCCAGGCCCTCGGCCTTCCAGTTGGAGAGGATCAGCAGGATGAAGGCGATGCTGTCCCAGTGTTCCGGTTCGCCCGCCCACTGCCTGAGGAGAAGCTGCGCCCACTGCTCGGGAGGGAAGTAGCGGCCCGAGTCGTCGGGGCGCTGAACGCGCGCGTGCCGCCTGGCCTCCCCCGGCAGCACCGGTTCGGGCCCGCGGACGAGCAGCTGGAACCCGACGGCGAGCCGTACCCACTGACAGACCTGGTTGACGCTGTCCAGGTGGTACTCCTGGAGTTCGCCGACGGCGACGAGCGAGGTCGCCTCGGAGACGGCGAGGAGATCCTCGCGGCGGGCGTTGTCGACCCGGTACTCGATCTGCAGGGTCTGCAGGTAGCCCAGGACGTCGGCCACGATCTGGTAGTCGTTCTCCGCCATGTGCCGCCGCAGGGAGACGTTCAGCAGCGCGGACGACAGCCACTGCAGCCGGATCTGCCGGCCCTCCGCGGCCGTCCCTCCCCGGGCGTACGTGCGCGTGTCGCGGGCCGTGACGTGCCGGACCTCCTTCGCCCGCTCGTGCAGCGGCGCGTAGACGTCACTGGGGACGGAGGTTCCGGCGAGATGGTCCCTGAGCCGCCGCAGATCGTCTTTGAGCAGAGCTCCGAACCGATCGGCCGCCGTCGGCGCGTTCCGGCGGAGCATCTCCATCACGTGCTCGCCGAAGGCGTCGATCAGGTCCTCGGCGGGCGTCTCGTCGGCCCCGCCGTCCCGCCACTCGGCGAGGAGCTGCTCCCAGTTGACGTTCCGGTGGTGCTCCCGGAGCGCCGATCCCTCGGTCTCGCCGTCGTCGGAGTCGTCATCGGCGGCGGTGCGCCGCCAGGCGGACGCCGAGCCGGCCTGGCGCGGCACGGGCGCGGGCGCGGAGGTCTGGACGGGTGCGGAGGTCTGGGTGGTGGTCTGCGCGGGCGCCTGGGCGGCACTCTCATCCGGGGAGGGCTCGGGGGCCGAGGCCGGAGAGGGCGTCGGCGGGGTGGGCTCCGGCGGCTCCGGTGCCGGGAGGTCGAGCTGGGCCAGGTGCTCCTTGCACTTCGCGATCGACCCGGCGAACTGCGGCTGGTCGCGGAAGCCGTACAGCTTGATCGCTATGTCGAGGAGTCCTCGCGCCCGGTCCGGGTCCACCCTCATGTAGTGGTCCACGGCCACGGTGCGCGCCGTATTGGCGATCTTGAAGGCCGGTCCGACCATGTTGCCGCCGGCGAGCTCCTGCTCCGCCTCCGTCATGACTTCGCGCGACCTGGCGAACCGCGGTTCGAGCCACGGTTCGGCGGCCAGGGCATCGCCCATGGCCTCGTCGACGGTCGTTAAACAGTGCTCGAATTCGTCCCGCGAGATGTATGGCGCCATTGCCATGCCCTTTCGTACCGCTTGCGCGCAGAGGGTCGTTCGGCATGGATCTATCGCAGATCATCGGCGGTACGGGAGGGGCCATTGCGCCACGCGCGCGTGAGCGGACGCGGCGGGCCTCGGGTCGCCTGCGGGACGGGTCAGGACGCCGGGGTGAGGTCCTCGCGGAACCGCTTGTCACCTGCGAGGAAGGCCGACTGCGGCAGGACGACATGGGTCTGCGCCCGGCCGCGGGCGATCTCGCCGCGGTTCACGCCGATCACCATCTGCTCGTCGGAGTCGGCCGCCAGTTCGAGCAGCGCGTCGCGCAGCCGGACCGCCTCCGGCTTGTCCGGAACCAGGTCGTAGACGTCGAAGAAACGGATCTGCCGGTAGTTCTCCCCCGGCACCTTCAGCGGCCCGTCGATGACGCGGCGGGCTGACCGGAAACCGACCTCCCGGGCGAGCGGAATGAGTTCTTCATGGCCCACTTCGCCGAGTTCCTCGACGAGTTCGCGCCGCAGACAGTCGGTCGCGGTCTCCCGGTCGGTCTCCTTGGACAGCCAGCGGGCGAAGCCCAGGACGCGCAGCGCGCCGAGGAAGCCGCGCAGGTCGTGCCTCATCACCTCGCGGTTGCGGCCCTCGGGCTCGAAGCCGAGCTGTTCCAGGGTCCGCTTGGCCGACTCCTGGTACTTCACGACGCCGCCGGGCGGGCCGAACGCGCCGGGCCGGTTGGCGGAGGCGAAGAGCACGAAGTGGTCCTCGTCGTACACGCGCAGCAGCACCGCCACCGAGACCCGCGCCCGCCCGAACGGCGTGAACAGCACCCACAGCAGCGAGAGATGCTTCCTGTTCGCCCACAACAGGCGCCCCACGCCCGTCAGCAGGGCCACGACGATGCCGCCAACGATCTTCTCGACCACGGGGCGCCCCCTCCGTCACACCACGACACGCCTCATTCCGGGTCCACCAATGTACGCGCGTCGGCGCCGACTTGGCGTGCCGATGCCAGCAGGTAGGGGACGTCGATCACGACCACGTTCTTCATGAAGAGCAGCCGGGCCTTCAGGCGCAGCGCGATCTGGTTGTGCAGCGGCTGTTCCCACCAGTGGCCGACGACGTATTCGGGGATGACGACGGAGACGACCGCGTCGCCGGTGCGCTGCGGGGCGTCGCGGATGTGGCGCAGGACCGGCTGGACGACGGAGCGGTATTGACGGCCTGGAGGGCGTAGAAGAGGACGTGCCAGTCGCCGAAGGTGGCGCGGCCGATCTGGGCGAGCACGGTGGAGGTCGGGGTGCCCGGCGCGAGCCCGAGTTCGGTCGGGTCCTCGGCGACGTGCACGTCGTAGACCATCGCGAGGGTGGTGATGCCGAAGAACATGGTCACGGACAGTCCGCCCATGATCGCGAGGGTGGTGGCGGCGTTGCGGCTCTTGGGTTTCTCGAAGGCGGGCACGCCGTTGCTGATCGCCTCGACGCCGGTGAGCGCCGTGCAGCCGGAGGCGAAGGCGCGCAGGCCGAGCAGGACGAGCGCGAGGCCGGAGTACGCGGACACCGGGTGCACCGGCAGGTCGGCGGACTCGGCGCGGATGGGCGTGCCCGTCGCCATGCGGATCGCCGCGACCGCGAACATCAGATAGATCACGGCGACGAAGGCGTACGTGGGCAGGGCGAACCAGCGCCCGGACTCGCGCACCCCGCGCAGGTTGAGCCAGGCGAGCAGCGCCACGAAGGCCACGGACAGCAGCGTGGCGTACCCGTCGAGCGCCGGCACCGCCGAGGTGATGGCGGCGACCCCGGAGAGCACGGACACGGCGACCGTCATCACGTAGTCGATGAGCAGCGCGCTCGCCGCGATCAGGGCGGGCGTGGTCCCCAGGTTCTCGGCGGAGACCACATAGGCCCCGCCGCCGCCCGGGTAGGCGTGGCAGGTCTGCCGGTAGGAGGCGACGACCACGAGCAGCAGGATGACGATGCCGACCGCCGCGTACCAGGCCAGATGGAGCACGGCGAGCCCGCCGAGCGCGAGGATCAGCAGGATCTCCTCGGTGGCCGTACGCGACGGAGGAGAGCGGGTCGCTGCAGAAGATCGGCAGGGCGATCCATTTCGGCAGAAGGGTCTCGCCGAGCCGTGCGCTGTCCAACGGACGTCCTACCAGCAGGCGTTTCGCCACGCTTCCAGCTCTCATAAGTGCTGAAGTTAGGACGAATCGGATGTAATGCGCGGAAGCCGCGCCCCGAGGAAGGACCCGATGTGCTCAGCAGCCCCGTGCGCCCCATGAAGATCGGCGAGGTCGCCGCCCGGACGGAACTGTCCCTGCGCACCATCCGCCAGTACGAGGACAGCGGCCTGGTCGTCCCGTCCGCGTCCTCCGAGGGCGGCTTCCCGCTCTACACCGACGCCGACGTCGCCCGCCTGATGGTGATCCGCCGCATGAAGCCCCTCGGCTTCACCCTCGACGAGACCCGCGAACTCCTCGACGCCGTCGACCGCCTCACGGCCGACGCCCCCGCCACCCCCCACGAACTCGACCCCACCACCCGCGCCGCCCTCGTCGCCCGCGTCCGCAGCTACGAACACGCGGCCACGGAACGCGTCGCCGAACTCCGCGCCCAACTGGCCCGAGCGGAGGAATTCGCGGGGTCGCTGCGGGCGCGGGTGCCGTAGGAGACGCCGGCAGGCGCCCGGGCGGGCTTCAGGCCGCCCTGGACTCCAGAGTGGCCGTCAGGTCCTGGAAGAAGCGGGCGACGGCCTGCGGGCTCGGCGGGGTTTCCGGGTTCCAGGGGGTGAGGTGGGCGGCCGGGGGGACGACGTGCGGAGGGGTCGCGTTGGCGCGGCTGTCGAAGAGGACCAGGTCGGGGGCGAGGTCCAGGGCGTGGTCCCAGTCGGTGGTCAACCAGTTCGCGCCCGGGCCCGGACCGGGGTCGAGGAGACGGACGCCCAGCTCGGCGAGGCGGGCCAGCTCCGGCCAGGCCTCGGGGCGGGCCAGGTGGACCTGGTCGGGGCCCGCGCCCGAGAGGGCGAGGACCCGCAGGGCGCCGCGGCCGGCGGCGGCCCGCAGCGCGGCCTCCGCGTCGGCCACCCGCGCCGTGGCAGAGCCCGCCACACCCAGCGAACCGGCCAGCTCACCGAACCGCGCCACGATCGCCGCCAGCGTCAGCTCGTTGCCGACGGACAGCGCGACCAGCGGCGCCCCCAGCCCCTCCGCGAGCGCCTCGTCGAGCGCGTACGGGCTCTTGCCGTCGTACGTCACGTCCGCCACCAGGTCGATCCCGCCGGGCCCGCACAGCTCCCGTATCCGCGCCGCGGTCAGCGTCCGCCCCGGCCCCAGGTACGGCACCCCCGCCGCCGCGAGCCCGCCCGCCTTCACCGGGTCGAGGCGCTCCCCGTCGTGCCCGGAGCCGTAGACCGCGACGGGCCGCACCCCCAGGTCGAGCAGGGCGGCCCCGGCCCGTACGTACGCGAGGACCCGCTCCGGTCGGCGCGTGGCCGTCAGGCCCGTACCCCGGTCGTCCGTGAAACCCCATGCGCCCGTGCTCGTACCCGTCGCGTCCGACATGCGGATGCTCCCTCCCCGGCCGGAAATCTCCGTCCCCGACACCTTGGGGCGGTTCCCGGGCCCGCACAAGAGGGCCCTGGCGGGGCAGGACGGGGGTGGGGCGGAGGCGGGGCGGGGGCGGGACTTTGGTCCCGGGACCCCCTGCCGAAAGACCCCCAGGGTGGTGTTAACTGAACGGGTCGGGAGGAAGCAGTAGGAATCGCGTCTTCGGAGTCAGCCATGACCTTGCCCGGCCAGTTCTCGGACCCCCGCGTCCTCACCCTCTTCGGCCTGCTCGCCGTCTCGGCGGCCGTATGGGTCGCCCTGGGGCTGCGCGCCCGCACCCGCCGCGAGCGCCCGCTCGCCCCGCTGGACCGCGTGTGGCACCCGCAGGAGACGATCCCGCTCACGCCGGCCGAGGAACGCGCCTTCGGACAGGTCGTCTCGCGCCTGTCGGTCGGCGCGGCGGGCCGGATCCGCTAGGCGACCCGCGCGCTAGGAGGCCTTCGCCTCCGGGTCGCGACCCGTCAGCGCGAGCAGCCGCTCGAAGGGCGTCGGGCCCACGCCCGAACCGTCGCCGTCCCCCGGCTCCTGAAGCCGCGCCTCGGGGCCGAAGACCCCCATCTTCCGGGCCGTCGGCGCCATCCGCGCCACCTCCCCCGCCAGTTCGGCGACCACCGCCGCGTCCGGCTCGAAGGACCGGCCGGTCGCCCGGGCCAGGTCCCAGACGTGCACGGTCAGATCGAGCAGCACCATCGCCCCGACCGTCCGCGCGGGCATGTCCATGGCGCCGGTCGTGCCCTCCTCCGCGCCGGGCACGGCCCACGCGGCGACCAGCCGCCCGGTCTCCGTCTCGAAGCGTGCCCGCCAGTCCGGCTCCGCGAGCCGCGCCGGGTCGGGGCCGGCGAAGTCGGAGGGCTGCTTGGCGGCGAGCAGGGTGAAGTTCTCGACCACCCGGAAGAGGTGGTCGAGCAGCCCGCGCACGTCGTACTCGGCGCAGGGCGTGGGCGCGTCCAGATCCGCGTCGGCGGTGCCGCGCACCATGGGCACGGCGTGCGCCGCGGCGATCCCGAGCAGTTCGGCGAGCGGGGGATTCCGGGTGCCGGCTTCGTACGTCATGGGACCGACGCTAGGCGGCGAAAACCGGCTCTTCTTGAAGAAACGCGCCAGGCCGGAACCCGGCGCCTAGCATGCGAAGAATGACGACCGCCTCCGGACCCGGACCAGGACCAGAGCAAGGGCAGGGGCCGGGGCCCCGGCGTGACACCCGGGGGATCGTCGACGCCGCCGAACTGCTGGCCCGGGTCCGCTTCCGGCGGCACATGCCGGCGCCCGAGCTCCGCCCGTATCTGGAGCACTACTGGCTGATCGACTGGGACCTCACGGAGCCGTACGCCTCGCACGTCGTCCCGCACCCCTCCGTGAACGTGGTCTTCGAGCGCGACGCGCGGCCGACGGGGCCTTTGGACTCCGCCGTGGTGTCCGGCATCGGTCTGGAGCTCTTCACCAAGGAGCTGACCGGCACCGGCCGGGTCTGCGGCGTGCAGTTCCGGCCGGGCGGCTTCCGTCCGTTCGCGCCCGCGTGGCCGGTGTCGCACTGGACGGGCCGGATCGCGCCGCTGGCGGAGGCGTTCCCGGAAGCGGAGGACGAGGGACCGGAGGACGAACCGGCCGCCCGGATCCTCTCCCCCGCCGGGGACCACGCGCGCGTGGCGGCGCTCGACGCGTTCCTGCTGGCGCATGGCCCGGTCCCCGACCCGGCGGCCGAGGAGGCGATGGCCCTGGTGGACCTGGTGCGTACGGACCGGGGCATGCGCCGGGTGTCCGCGCTCGCCCGGGCGGCCGGCCTCTCGCCGCGCTCGCTGCAGCGCCTCTTCGCCTCCCACGTGGGCGTCGGCCCGAAGTGGGTCATCCTCCGCTACCGCATCCACGAGGCCCTGGAGCGCGCCGAGTCCGGCGCCCCCGCCGAGACCCCGGACTGGGCCGGGCTCGCCGCCGACCTCGGCTACAGCGACCAGGCCCATCTCGTACGGGACTTCACGGCCACGGTCGGGGTGCCGCCGACCGCGTACGCGCGGGCGTTGTCAGCGGCCTGACCTACGGTGTCGTCATGGAGATCGGCGAGAGCGGCGAGAGCGGCGAGAGCGGCGAGAGCAGCACGGGCGTCCGGCTCGTCCCGTGGTCGGACGAGGACGGCGGGCTGCTCCGGGCGGTGAACGCACCGGAGTTGATGGGGCATCTGGGCGGCCCGGAGAGCGAGGAGCAGCTCGTCGTCCGCCAGCGGCGGTACGTGGAGCTGAGCGCCGCCGCCGACCGCCCCGGGTGCATGTTCCGGGTCGAGGTGCTTCCGGAGGGGCGGCCGGCCGGTTCGGTCGGCTTCTGGGAGTCGTCCTGGGAGGGCGAGCCGGTGTACGAGACGGGCTGGACCGTCCTGCCCGGGTTCCAGGGCCGGGGCGTGGCCACCGCCGCGACGCTCGCGGTGATCGAGCGCGCGCGGGCGGAGGGCCGGTTCCGGTCGCTGTTCGCCTTCCCGTCGACGGACAACGCGCCGTCGAACGCGGTGTGCCGCAAGGCGGGCTTCACCCTGCTCGGGGAACGGGACTACGAGTACCCGCCGGGCCACCCGCTACGGTGCAACGCCTGGCGCCTCGACCTGGAGCAGGGCCGGGTCCCTACGGCAGGGGCTTGAGCTCCCGGGCGAAGTTGAAGGCGACGATGTCGAGGCGTTCGCGCAGGTAGAAGCGGTGGGCCGCGGTGCGGTGGGTGCCGGAGTCCAGGTTGAGCTCGTAGCAGCCGGCCGCGCGGGCGTGGCCCTCCAGGTGTGCGATCATCGCGTGGCCGACCCCGCCGGAGCGGGCGTTCTCGCTGGTCACGAGGTCGTCCACGTACAGCTTCTTGACCGCGCTGGTGTTGATGACGATCCGCCAGCCGGCGACTCCGACGCAGGCGCCGTCGTCGGCGTAGGCGGCGCTGAAGCGCAGGCCCTGGGCGTGGCCGGTGGCGTAGATGTCGCGGAACAGCTCGGGGGTGAGGTGCGGGCGCAGCTCGCGGAGCACGGGCAGCAGCTCGGTCTCCAGGCGCGGGTCGCCGGGTTCCAGGTCGATGATCTTCATGCCGGGACCGTACCCCGGCCTCTGGCCCGGGGGCCTTGGCCCGGGGGTGCGGCAGGCGGCGGGGCGGGGGCAGGGGGCGGAATTGCCTGGCAGGGCGGGTGCGGGCGGTGACATTCTGGCTCCGTGAACGGACCGGAGATCCAGATCGCCTTCGCCCCCGGCCTGCGCCTCTTCGTCGCGGCCGACCGCCGCGCGGGGTACAGCACCGTGACCACGGACGGCGCCTCGTCGCTCGGACACGTGGTGGAGTCGCTGGGCGTGCCGCTGACCGAGGCCGGACGGCTGCTCGTGGACGGGCGCCCGGTGGAGCCGTCGCACGTGCCGGCGGCGGGCGAGACGATCGAGGTGGAGGGGGTCGAGCGGCCCCAGCCGGTGCCCGGCGCGCCGCTCCGCTTCCTGCTCGACGTGCACCTGGGGACGCTGGCCCGCCGGCTGCGGCTGCTCGGCGTCGACGCGGCGTACGAGAGCGAGGACATCGGCGATCCGGCGCTCGCCGCGCTGTCCGCGAAGGAGCGGCGGGTGATGCTGTCCCGGGACCGCGGGCTGCTGCGCCGCCGCGAACTGTGGGCGGGCGCCTACGTCTACAGCGACCGGCCGGACGACCAGCTGCGGGACGTACTGGAGCGCTTCGCGCCGCCGCTCGCGCCGTGGACCCGCTGCACGGCGTGCAACGGGCCGCTGACGGAGACCGACAAGGACGCGGTGCGCGAGCGGCTGGAGAAGGGCACGGAGAACACGTACGACGTGTTCGCACAGTGCACCGAGTGCGGGCGGATCTACTGGCGGGGCGCCCATCACGCGCGCCTGGAGGCGATCGTGACGGACGCGGTCCGCGAGTTCGGCGGCGCGACGGCGGCACCGCGCCCCTGACCCGTACCGCCTCGGTCGGCCCGCCGACCGCCCGACCTGTCGCCTGAGGCGCTACGGGGCCTCGGCCGTCAGATAGCGCTGGATCGTCGGGCCGAGCCAGGCGACGACGTCCGCGCGCTCCATCTCGGCGACGGGCCGGAACCGCAGCACATAGCGGGTGAGCGCCATGCCGAGGATCTGCGAGGCGACGAGTCCGGCGCGGCGCGGCGCGTCGGCGGAGTCGGGGCAGAAGCCCGCGACGAAGGGGCCGACCTGTTCGGCGAAGAGCTGCTGCATGCGCTCGGCTCCGCTGTCGTTGGTGACGGCGACCCGCAGCAGCCCGGTCAGCACGTCGTCGCGCTCCCAGCGGTCCATGAAGTGCTCGACCATGGCCGCGCCGATGTGCCGGGCGGGCATCGAGCCGAGCTCGGGAAGGTCCAGCTCGATGATGGAGGCGGCGGCGAACAGCCCCTCCTTGTTGCCGTAGTAGCGCATGACCATCGACGGGTCGATCCCGGCGTCCTTGGCGATGGCGCGGATGGTCGCGCGCTCGTAGCCGTCGGCGGCGAAGCGCTCGCGGGCGGCGTCGAGGATCGCGGCGCGGGTGGCGTCGGAGCGTCGTGCGGTCGTCATGTCCACAAGTGTAGGCCCACAGGCGTTGACATCGCGATGCGGACGGGTCTACCTTTGCCTACAAGCGTTGACCCACAAGCGTTGGCCCACAGCCGTTGGCCGACGCTCGGGCAACGGGCATCGGACCCGGACGACCGCAGGCACCCCCTGGAGGCAGCGATGAGCACCACGGGCACCACGCACGGCACGGCCACGAACCACGACGCCACCCCCTCTCCCGACCTCACTCCCGCCCACGACACGGACGTGCTCGTCGTCGGCGCCGGGCCCACCGGGCTGCTGCTCGCCGGGGACCTGGCCGCCGCCGGGCTGAAGGTCACGGTCGTCGAGCGGCGGCCCGCCGGCCGCTCCAACCTGACCCGCGCCTTCGCCGTCCACGCCCGCACCCTGGAGCAGCTCGACGCCCGCGGCCTCGCCGACGAGCTGCTCGCCACCGGCACGACGATCACCAGCCTGCGCCTCTTCGGACAGCTCTCCCTCTCCCTCTCCGGGCTCCAGACCCGCTTCCCCTTCCTGCTCATCACCCCGCAGTACGAGGTGGAGCACCTGCTCGAACGGCGCGCACGGTCCGCCGGAGTGGACTTCCGGTACGGGACGGAGCTGCACGCCCTGCGGCAGGACGCCGACGGCGTCACCGCCGAACTCACCGGCCACGACGGGGCGGACGAGGCCGACGGATCGCACGCGGCCGACGGAACCGACGGGACCGACAGGACCGACAGGACCGACAGGACCGACGGGACCGACGGGCCGGTCACCGTACGGGCGCGCTATCTGGTGGGCACCGACGGCGTGCGCAGCGCGGTCCGCACCGCGCTCGGGCTGCCGTTCCCCGGCGCCTCGGTGATCCGCTCGATCGTCCTCGCGGACGTGCGCCTCGACGAGGAGCCCGACAAGCTGCTCACCGTGGCCGCCTCGCCGTCCGGGGACGCCTTCGCATTCCTCGCCCCCTTCGGCGACGGCTGGTACCGGGTGATGGGCTGGGACCGGCGCCGCCAGGTCGCCGACGACGAGCCGGTGGAGCTGGACGAGCTCCGGAACATCGCCCGCCGGGCCCTGGGCCGCGACTACGGCATGCGCGACGCGCGCTGGATCTCCCGCTTCCACAGCGACGAGCGCCAGGCCCCCGCCTACCGCGCCGGCCGGGTCTTCCTCGCCGGCGACGCCGCCCACGTCCACTCCCCCGCCGGCGGCCAGGGCATGAACACCGGCCTCCAGGACGCCGCCAACCTCTCCTGGCGGCTCGCCGCCGTGCTGCGCGGCACGGCCCGCGACCCCGAGGCCGTCCTCGACGGCTACCAGACCGAGCGGCACCCGATCGGCGCCCGCGTGCTGCGCACCAGCGGCGCCATCGTCCGGCTCGCCATGGCGCACACCCCGCTCCAGCGGTTCGGCCGGAACCTCGCCACCCGGGTGATCGGCTCCGTCCGCCCGGTCGCCGACCGGGCGATCGGCCAGATCAGCGGCATCGGCATCGGCTACGGCCCCGGGACCCGCCGGGTCCCCGACCTGAAGCTGCGCGAGGGCCGGCTGCACGAGCTCCTCCGGGCCGGCGAGTTCGTCCTGGTCACCCCCGAGGACTCCGACGGCGCCACCCCGGCCCTTCCCGGCACGGCCCCGGTCACCGACGGCGGCCTGATCCGCGCCACCTGGGCCAACCCGGCCCGCCGCGACACCCTCCTGGTCCGCCCCGACGGCTACACGGCCGCGCTGTAGGGAGGAGGGGCGCGGTGTCAGAAGACGTACGGGTCGCCCGTCGCGAGGACCAGGACATGGTGACGGTCGTTGCGCGGGTTGCGGTCGGCGGCGCCGTCGCGCCAGACCGTGCGGATGTCCACGGTCAGCTCCTCGGGGCGGCCCGCCGTCCGCAGGGTGAGCGCGATCTCGTCGGCCGCGCCGGCCGCCCGCAGCTCACCCGTACGGCAGGAGATCACCCGGTCGCTGCTCCACAGACAGGCCGCCGGCAGCTCCTGGCCGCCCGCCATCGGGGCGGAGAAGGCGAGCCGGACGGTCGCCTGGTGGACGTCCGTGGGGCCGTGGTTCTCGCTGACCAGCCAGACGCCGAGCTCCCCGTCCCACAGGGAGACATGGCCGTGGTGGGCCAGGTCCGCCTCGTCCCCGGCCGTCCGGGCCACGGCCCCGGTGCCGGTCCCGGCCACCAGGGCAGCCGTCAGGGTCACGCCGAGCAGCACCTTGCGCATCGCACTCATGCCCCGAAGATACCGATTGATCCGCATATATTCTGACTACCCGTCAGTACCGCCCGGCCGCGTGTCCCGCCCGTGCCACCCTGCCCCCATGCTCATCGCCCGCTCCGCCGCCCTGTTCGTCGTCGCCGCCCTCTTCGAGATCGGCGGCGCCTGGCTCGTCTGGCAGGGCGTCCGCGAACACCGCGGCTGGGCCTGGATCGGCGCAGGCGTCATCGCCCTCGGGCTCTACGGCTTCGTCGCCACCCTCCAACCCGACGCCCAGTTCGGCCGCATCCTCGCCGCCTACGGCGGCGTGTTCGTCGCCGGCTCGCTCGCCTGGGGCATGGTCGCCGACAACTACCGGCCCGACCGCTGGGACGTCACCGGAGCGCTGATCTGCCTCGCCGGCATGGCCGTGATCATGTGGGCCCCGCGCGGCCGCTGACCAGCCCCGCCTATCCTGACCACGCCGGCCACCAGGCCCACCGACCACCCGCGCGAGGAGTCCGTCATGACCGCCCCCGGCAAGCCCATCGCCGTCGTCACCGGAGCGAGCAGCGGCATCGGCGCGGCCACCGCCCGACAGCTCGCCGCCGCCGGCTACCGCGTCGTCCTCACCGCCCGCCGCAAGGACCGCATCGAGGCCCTCGCCGCCGAGCTCACCGAGGCCGGCCACCAGGCCACCGCCTACGCCCTCGACGTCACCGACCGCGCCGCCGTCGACGAGTTCGCCACCGCCTTCCGCACCCTCGCGGTCCTCGTCAACAACGCCGGCGGCGCCCTCGGCGCCGACCCCGTCGCCACCGGCGACCCCGACGACTGGCGCCGCATGTACGAGGTCAACGTCATCGGCACGCTCAACCTCACCCAGGCCCTGCTCCCCGCCCTCACCGCCAGCGGCGACGGCACGGTGGTCGTCGTCTCCTCCACCGCCGGCCACTCCACCTACGAGGGCGGCGCCGGCTACGTCGCCGCCAAGAACGGCGCCCGCGTCCTCGCCGAGACCCTCCGCCTGGAGATCGTCGGCACCCCGGTCCGCGTCATCGAGGTCGCCCCCGGCATGGTCCGCACCGAGGAGTTCGCCACCACCCGCTTCCGCGGCGACACCGAGAAGGCCGCCAAGGTCTACGCGGGCGTCGCGGAGCCGCTCACCGCGGACGACGTCGCCGACACCATCACCTGGGCCTGCACCCGCCCCCCGCACGTCAACATCGACCTCCTGGTCGTCCGCCCCCGCGCCCAGGCCTCCAACACCAAGGTCCACCGCGAGCTCTGACCGTTCCCGGAGCGCCGCCAGGCCCCGCGGCGCTCCGGCTGCTTCACTGACGGCATGCCCTTCGAACGCTACGGCGTGCTCTCGGGAACCGTGTACCGCCACTACCGCGACCAGCCCGACGACCAGGGCCGCTGGTTCCACGTCCACGTGGAGGTGGACGCCCCCGCCGGGCGCTACCAGTGCGCGATCGACGTCGACAGCCACCAGTCCAACGTCGGCGTCGAGTGGAAGACCCTCACCCTGGACGCCCACACCCTCGGCCAGGCCGCCGCCCTCACCCCCGGCTACCACGACCTCGCGCCCAGCCCGGACTCCGGCGCCCTCGACTACCTCCGCCACCCACCCCTGGTCGACCACTCCGGCGTCCTCTTCCAACGCCGCCCACCGACCTGGCTCGAGGAACTCCTCGACCTCCTCGGCTCCCACCCCTGGCAGGCCGGCACCAACCTCGACGCCGCCACCGCCCTCGAACCCCTCCTCGCCCCCGGCCGCCCCATCCTCGTCTTCGGCGAGCCCTTCGACGACGACCCCCCGGGCGACCTCGGCATGCACAACATCCACCAGAACCAGGGCGACCCCGCCGGCTCCCAGTGGTGGCCCGAAAACGGCATCTGGCAGGACGGCGCCACCGCCACCCGCCGCCCCGACGGCCGCTACGACGTCTTCCTGAACAAGTTCTCCAGCCAAGCCGCCCACACGAACATCCTCGGCCACCCCGCGAACTGACCCGTTCGGGTGAATCCCCCGAAAGCCCCAACGCCACCCGAACGCCCGACCTACGGTCAAAACAACTCCATACAGCAACGGCCCCCGGCCGGGACTGCAATCCCGACCGAGGGCCTCACCATCAGGAAGGCGCAACTTCCCATGGCTGAACACGACCCTAGCGCGCCGACGCTCTTCGACCTCGACGCACCCGCCAGTTCCTTCATGGACCTGGAAAACCCCGACTACGCGTACATGTTCGGCTTCCTCCAGGCCGACGGGCACCTCGCCCAAGGTGCGGGCCAGAAGGGCAGGCTGACGGCCGAGATCAACGCCCGCGACATCGCGATCCTGGAAGAATTCCAGCGCCTCACGCCGTACAACAGCAGCATCACGCAGCGCACCCGGGCGACGAACTTCGCCGCAGTCAGCCACACCGCGACCTGGACCCTTTGCGCCCTGGAAGCCCGCACGAAGCTCAACGAGCTCGGCATCCCCTACGGCCGCAAGTCAAAGCGCATCACACCACCCCGAGTGCCGTTCTCCCGACCCGACTACCTGCGGGGCCTGATCGACGCCGATGGCTCGGTGGGCTTCACCAAACAGGGCATCCCCTTCGTCAGCCTCACCACCCAGAGCACGGCCATCGCCCTCTACCTCTGCCACTACACCAATCGCACTCTGGGTATCCGCAAGCTCCCCGGACGCAACAAGCGCGACGGCATCTACAACGTGACATACATGCAGGAAGCTGGCGTGGCACTAGCACAGCACCTCTACACGCCCGGCGCACTCGCCCTCGACCGCAAGAAGGCGGCAGCGACCGAAGTCAGCGCCTGGCAACGCCCGGCCGGCATGGCTCCGCCCCGCCAGCGGCGCGCGTGGACTCCACTGGAGGACCGGATCCTGCTCGAAGCAGCAACGATCGATGATGCCGCCGCAGCACTCGGCCGGACCCACCAGTCCTGCAATCTGCGCCGTTGGCGCCTGCTGAAGAAGGACTGATCCCCGCACCGCATGAAGAGGGCCGATGCGCACGCATCGGCCCTCTCGGCGTCTCGTCTCAGCCCTTCACGTTCACGACCTGCTTCAGCTTCGCGACCACCTCGACCAGGTCCCGCTGCTGCTCCATCACCTTCTCGATCGGCTTGTAGGCACCCGGGATCTCGTCCAGCACGCCCGCGTCCTTCCGACACTCCACGCCCCTGGTCTGCTCCTCCAGGTCCTTGGTCGTAAACCGTCGCTTCGCCTCGCTGCGGCTCATCCGGCGGCCCGCGCCGTGCGAGGCGGAATTGAACGCGGCCTCGTTGCCGAGCCCCTTCACGATGTACGAGCTGGTGCCCATGGAGCCCGGGATGATGCCGAACTCGCCGGAGCCGGCCCGGATCGCGCCCTTGCGGGTGACCAACAGATCCATCCCCTCGTACCGCTCCTCCGCCACGTAGTTGTGGTGGCAGGAGATCACCGACTCGAAGGTGACCTTCGCCTTGCGGAACTCTCGCCGCATGACCTCCTGCAGCAGCGCCATCATGACGGCCCGGTTGTACTTCGCGTATTCCTGCGCCCAGTAGAGATCGTTACGGTAGGCAGCCATCTGCGGGGTGTCCGAGACGAACACCGCAAGGTCGCGGTCAACCAGCCCCTGGTTGTGGGGCAGCTTCTGCGCCACGCCGATGTGGTACTCGGCGAGCTCCTTGCCGATGTTGCGGGAGCCGGAGTGCAGCATCAGCCAGACCGAACCTGACTCATCGAGACAGACCTCGCACAGATGGTTGCCCGCTCCGAGCGTTCCCATCTGCTTTTCAGCCCGTTCGCGACGGAATTTGACCGGATCCGCGACCGTGTCGAAGCGCGACCAGAAGTCCCCCCACCCCGCCGTCGGGAACTGGAACAGCCTGGCCGGGTCCACCGCCTCGCGGTGCATCCCCCGGCCCACCGGGATCGCCTGCTCGATCTTGGAGCGCAGCCGCGAGAGGTCGCCCGGGAGGTCGTTCGCGGTGAGGGAGGTCTTGACGGCCGACATGCCGCAGCCGATGTCCACGCCCACCGCCGCCGGGCACACCGCGTCGCGCATCGCGATGACGGAGCCGACCGTCGCGCCCTTGCCGTAGTGCACGTCGGGCATCACGGCGAGGCCCTTGATCCAGGGGAGCGTCGCGACGTTCTGGAGCTGGCGCATCGCGCCGTCCTCGACGGAGCCCGGGTCGGTCCACATGCGGATGGGTACCTTCGCGCCCGGTACCTCTACGTACGACATACTCCCTCGATTCCCCCGAAAAGTATGATAACGCAAAAACCGGAGCCAAAGCCCGTACAGGTGACTGCGGACCGGCATCGACGGCCGTGCTTGCGATACACATTGTGTTCATCGCGCCAGGCGGCGCGGCAATCGGTTTTCGGGGGTTCGCCTCCCGGAGAAGGGAGCCTGGGATCGTGCAGCGCAAGGCGTACGGGTCCGTGGTGGTCTCCGCGGTGGCCATGGCCCTGGGGGTCGGGCTGACCGGCTGCTCCTCCGGTACCGCCCCGAGTGCGGAGACGGTGGACGCCAAGGCGGGTCCGGCCACCACGACGGCGGCGCCCGGGCGCTACCGGACGCTGTTCGAGCCGTGTGGTGCCGTGCCGCAGGCGACCTTGAAGGATCTGCTGCCGGGGGCCGCCGCGCTGTCGGACGCCGAGCGGGACCGGACCTATCGGGGGACGGCGGCGGCGACGTTCGACACAGACCGGCGGGTGGGGTGCAGCTGGAAGGCGGACGCGCCCGACGCGACGCACCGGCTGACGCTGGACTTCGAGCGGGTGGTGTCGTACGACCCGGCGGTCAGCGACGCCGACCGCGCGCAGGAGGTGTTCGGGAGCAAGCAGTCGGCCGCGGGCATCGTCGCGCCGCCGCCGACCACGACCCAGACCCCGGCCACGGCCCCGACCCCGACCGGTGCCCCGACCGGTGCCCCGAGCGGCGCGGCCACCTCCGCGCTCGCCGGGCACGAGCCGTCGCACGGGAGCACGGCCCCATCGGCCCCGTCCGCCCCGGCTACTCCCGCCTCGCCGACGACCGGTCTGGAGCCCCGTACGCTCGACGGGCTCGGCGAGGTCGCGTTCGTGAACGACACGCTCGCCGCGCCCGGCCCGTCGGGCGCGAAGCGGCTCGTGAGCGTGGTGTTCCGCACATCGAACGTCATCGTGACGGTGGCGTACGAAGAGCAGACGACGACCTCCGCCGAGGTGCCCGACAGCAGGGAGCTGCAGGAAAAGGCCCGGAATCTGGCCCGGCTGCTCGCCGAGCGGCTTGAGGAGTAGCCGTCCGGACCCGCTCCGTGAGCGGCGTCGGACCACGTAACGTGTCGGCGTATCCGCCCGTCGGCAGCCGGCCGTCGGCCGGCCGGACGCGCTCAGGGCGCCCCCGGACCGTACGACAAGCGACTGAAGGAACCATGCAGCGATCTGCCCCGCGCCTCTCCCGCATACTCGCCTGCGCCGCCGTCCCGGTGATGCTCGTCGCCGCCGGCTGCTCCTCCGGATCGGACTCCGGCGACAAGGGCTCCGGTGCCCCGGACAAGGGGGCGTCCTCGTCCGCGGCGGCGCCGCAGCCCACGCAGTCGACGAAGAAGGTGGAGCCGGCGAAGTTCGGGAAGCTGCCGGAGATCTGCAAGTCGGTCTCGTCGAAGACGGTCGAGAGCCTCGTGCCGAAGGTGAAGAACAAGAACGGCACGGAGGCCACCTCCAGCGATGCCGCGAGCCGTGGCGGTTGCTCGTGGAACGGTCTGGAGGACAAGGGCACGAAGGGCTCGCAGTACCGCTGGCTCGATGTGTCGTTCTACCGTTACGAGTCGGACGCGACGCTCGGCAGCGGCCAGGAGCGGGCCACGGAGAGCTACGCCAAGGAGCTGGCGAAGGTCCAGGCCACGGCGGGTGCGAAGAAGCTGAAGACGACGCAGACGACGGGCGTCGGCGAGCAGGCGGACACGGTGACGTACCAGTTGCGCAAGACGGACGAGGACTTCCAGTACGCCTCGGTGGTCGCGCGTGCGGGCAATGTGGTGGTGCTGCTGTCGTACAACGGTGCCGGTTACGCCGGGGCTGACACTCCGTCGGACAAGACGATCTCGGATGGTGCGCTGAAGGCCGCCAAGGAGGCGATCGCCGCCGTCGAGGCGGCCAACAAGTAGGCGTCTGCACGGCGTCTGTACGGCGTCTGTACGACGTTTGCGCGCCGTTTGTGCTGATTCGTTCCGGAGCCCGTCCCTCCCCCGGGGGTCGGGCTTCGCGCACATGTGCCAGTCTGTGCCCGCGAGATGTCGAACGACGGGAGGGATCGCGGGTGGCCGCGATGCAGCTGACACGCACGCACCGGATACTCATCGGCCTGGTCGTCGCGGGTGCGGTGATCATCGCCGGGATCGGTTTCGCCGGCTCGTACGCCGCGGTGCGCGAGCTCGCCGTCGACAAGGGCTTCGGGAACTTCTCGTACTTCTTCCCGATCGGCATCGACGCGGGCATCTGTGTGCTGCTCGCGCTCGATCTGCTGCTGACCTGGATCCGGATCCCGTTCCCGTTGCTGCGGCAGACGGCGTGGGTGCTGACGGCGGCGACGATCGCGTTCAACGGCGCGGCGGCGTGGCCGGACCCGCTGGGTGTGGGCATGCACGCGGTGATCCCGGTGCTGTTCGTGGTCGCGGTGGAGGCGGCGCGGCACGCGGTGGGCCGGATCGCGGACATCACGGCCGACAAGCACATGGAGGGCGTGCGGCTGACCCGCTGGCTGCTGTCGCCGATTCCGACGTTCCGGTTGTGGCGGCGGATGAAGCTGTGGGAGCTGCGTTCGTACGAGCAGGTGATCAAGCTGGAGCAGGACCGGCTGATCTATCAGGCGCGGCTGCAGGCCCGGTTCGGGCGGGCGTGGCGGCGGAAGGCGCCGGTGGAGGCGCTGATGCCGCTGCGGCTTGCGAAGTACGGCGTGCCGCTGGCGGAGACGGCGGCGGCGGGCCTGGCGGCGGCCGGTGTGGAACCGGCCCTGCTGCCGCCGGCCCCGGTGGCTCCGGTGGCTCCGGTGGCTCCGGTGGCTCCGGAGCTGCCCCAGGCGCAGGCGCAGGCGCAGGCGCAGATGCAGCCGGTGCAGGTGGCGGCGCAGGTGCCCGGGCAGACGGTGCCCGGGCAGACGGTGCCGGCTCAGGCGGTGCCCGCTCAGCAGGGTGTTCCGGGTGAGGACGGCAACCCGTGGTTCGCGGCGCAGCAGCTCTCGCCGGAGACCTATCAGGGTACGTACGACCCTCAGATCGTGGAGGGTCTGGAGCCGACTCCGGTGCCGATCCCGCAGGGTCCGGACGATGTTCCGCCGCCGGGTCCGGAGGAGTTCGAGGAGTACTCGGAGTTCGTGGACGAGGAGCCGTCGACGGTCGAGTTCGCGGAGTCGGCGTACAAGGCGATGTGGGACTACGTGGAGGAGAACCAGGAGTTCCCGACGTCGGAGCAGCTCGACATAAGGCTGAGTGACCGGTACGGGATCACTCATCCGCGGAGTACGTCGATCCTGCGGGAGTTGATCCCGCAGTTGCGGCTCCGGATCGAGCAGGAGTGGGCGGAGACCCACACGCCGTAGGCGGCGCCCGCTCATGAGACCGCCCTCCTCCGCGCGATGCGGAGGAGGGCGGTTTTCGTCGGCTCGGGCCGTCGGTTCGGGCCGTCGGTTCGGGCCGACGGTGACGGCTAGGCGCCGAGCAGCTTGCGCACGCGGTCCGCGCCGACCGCGAGCAGCAGCGTGGGGAGGCGGGGGCCGGTCTCGCGGCTCACGAGGAGCTTGTAGAGGAGGGCGAAGAAGGAGCGCTGGGCGAGCTTGAGCTCCGGGGTGGGCTTGGCTTCGGGGTCGAGGCCGGCCATGACCTTCGGGACGCCGTAGACCAGGGTGGTCAGGCCGTCGAGGGACCAGTGGGTGTCGAGGCCCTCCAGGAGGAGGCGCAGCGACTCGCGGCCTTCGTCGTCGAGCGAGCCGAGGAGTGCGGTGTCGGGCTCGTCGCGGACGATGGTGCGCTGGTCGGCCGGGACCTGGGTGGTGATCCAGTTCTCGGCGCGGTCGAGGCGCGGGCGGACCTCGTCGAGCGTGGTGACCGGGTTCTCCGGGTCGAGCTCGGTGAGGATGCGCAGGGTCTGCTCGTCGTGGCCGGCGGTGATGTCCATGACGGAGGCCAGCGTCCGGTACGGCAGGGGGCGCGGGGTGCGCGGGAGCTCGCCGGCGGCGGTGCGGGCGGCGCGGGCGTGGGCGGCGGCGTCGGCGGGGAGCACGGTGCCGTCGGCGACCTTGGCCTCCAGCTTGTCCCACTCGTCGTAGAGCCGCTGGATCTCCTGGTCGAAGGCGACCTTGAAGGACTGGTTGGGGCGGCGGCGGGCGTAGAGCCAGCGGAGGAGCTGGGGCTCCATGATCTGCAGGGCGTCGGCCGGGGTGGGGACGCCGCCGCGGGAGGAGGACATCTTGGCCATGCCGCTGATGCCGACGAACGCGTACATGGGGCCGATGGGCTGGACGCCGTCGAAGATGCCGACGATCTGGCCGCCGACCTGGAAGGACGAGCCGGGCGAGGAGTGGTCGACGCCGGAGGGCTCGAAGATCACGCCTTCGTAGGCCCAGCGCATGGGCCAGTCGACCTTCCAGACCAGCTTGCCGCGGTTGAACTCGCTGAGCTTGACGGTCTCGGCGAAGCCGCAGGAGGAGCAGGTGTAGGAGAGCTCGGTGGTCTCGTCGTCGTAGCCGGTGACGGTGGTGAGGTCCTTCTCGCACTGGCCGCAGTAGGGCTTGTACGGGAAGTAGCCGGCGCCGCCGCCGGAGCCGTCGTCCTCGCCGGCGGCGCCGGAGCCTTCGGCGGCCTCCAGCTCGGCCTCGTCGACGGGCTTCTGGGACTGCTTCTTGGGGGCCTTCTTCGTCCGGTACTGGTCGAGGATGGCGTCGATGTCGCCGCGGTGGCGCATGGCGTGCAGGATCTGCTCGCGGTAGACGCCGGAGGTGTACTGCTCGGTCTGGCTGATCGGGTCGTACTCGACGCCGAGCTCGGCCAGCGCCTCGACCATGGCGGCCTTGAAGTGCTCGGCCCAGCTCGGGTACGGCGAGCCGGCCGGGGCCGGGACGGAGGTCAGCGGCTTGCCGATGTGCTCGGCCCAGGACTCGTCGACGCCCGCGACGCCGTTGGGCACCTTGCGGTAGCGGTCGTAGTCGTCCCAGGAGATGAGGTGGCGGACCTCGTGTCCGCGGCGGCGGATCTCGTCGGCGACCAGGTGCGGGGTCATGACCTCGCGGAGGTTGCCCAGGTGGATCGGGCCGGAGGGGGAGAGGCCGGAGGCGACGACGACCGGTTTGCCAGGCGCACGTCGCTCCGACTCGGCGATGACCTCGTCCGCGAAACGGGAGACCCAGTCGGTCTCGGTGCTGCTCTGAGCCACGGTCGGTTCGTCCTTCTTCCTTGGTTCCTTCGGAAAGCCTGCGGGCCGGTCGGCCCCACACGAGTCATTGTCCCAGACGGAAGGACGCACTCCGAGGTTGTCCACAGGACGGAACACGCTCCGGGGTTGTCCACAGGGGGAGAAAACTCGTTGCCCGCCCGTGGGACACTTGACAGGCGAAACAGCCCGTAAGTCTCCCACCACAGGAACGGAAGCTCATGGCCTCGGTCCCTTCCCTCGCTTCGACCGTGCAGCAGCGCCTCGCGGAAGGCCTCTCGGCAGCCCTGCCGGAGGCCGGGTCCGCCGACCCGCTGCTGCGACGAAGCGACCGGGCCGACTTCCAGGCCAACGGCATCCTGGCGCTCGCCAAGCAGCTCAAGGGCAATCCGCGTGAGCTGGCGACCAAGGTCGTCGAGGCCATCCCGGCCAATGACGTGCTGCAGGAGATCGAGGTCTCGGGCCCCGGCTTCCTCAACATCACGGTCTCCGACGCGGCGATCGTGAACACGCTCGCGGCCCGTGCCGCCGACGCGCGGCTCGGCGTGCCGTTCAACGAGGCGGCGGGCACGACGGTGATCGACTACGCCCAGCCGAACGTGGCGAAGGAGATGCACGTCGGCCACCTGCGGTCGGCGGTGATCGGCGCGGCGATGGTCGAGATCCTGGAGTTCACCGGCGAGCAGGTGGTCCGGCGTCACCACATCGGCGACTGGGGCACCCAGTTCGGCATGCTCATCCAGTACCTGATCGAGCACCCGCACGAGCTGGACCACAAGGCCGAGGGCGCGGGCGCGGAGGTCTCCGGCGAGGAGGCCATGTCGAACCTGAACCGGCTGTACAAGGCGTCGCGTGCGCTCTTCGACTCCGACGAGGAGTTCAAGACGCGGGCCCGTGCGCGGGTCGTGGACCTGCAGGCGGGCGACGAGCAGACCCTCGCCCTGTGGCAGCGGTTCGTCGACGAGTCGAAGATCTACTTCTACTCGGTCTTCGAGAAGCTCGACATGGACATCCGTGACCCCGACATCGTCGGCGAGTCGGGCTACAACGACATGCTTCAGGAGACCTGCCGGATCCTGGAGGAGTCGGGCGTGGCCGTCCGCTCCGAGGGTGCGCTGTGCGTGTTCTTCGACGACATCAAGGGCCCGGAGGGCAACCCGGTCCCGCTGATCGTCCAGAAGTCCGACGGCGGCTTCGGCTATGCGGCGACGGACCTGTCGGCGATCCGCGACCGGGTGCAGAACCTGAAGGCGTCGACCCTGCTGTACGTGGTGGACGCGCGTCAGTCGCTGCACTTCAAGATGGTCTTCGAGACGGCCCGGCGGGCCGGCTGGCTGAACGACGAGGTGAAGGCGCACCAGCTGGCCTTCGGCACGGTCCTCGGCAAGGACGGCAAGCCGTTCAAGACCCGTGAGGGCGAGACCGTGCGGCTGGTGGACCTGCTCGACGAGGCGGTCGAGCGTGCCTCGGCGGTTGTCCGCGAGAAGGCCGGCCAGGACCTGTCGGAGGACGAGATCGCCGAGCGGGGTGCTCAGGTGGGCATCGGCGCGGTGAAGTACGCGGACCTGTCGACGTCGGCGGCGCGGGACTACAAGTTCGACCTGGACCAGATGGTCTCGCTGAACGGCGACACCTCGGTGTACCTGCAGTACGCGTACGCCCGTATCCAGTCGATCCTGCGCAAGGCCGGTGACGCGAAGCCCGCGGCCCACTCGGAGCTGGCACTCGCAGCCTCGGAGCGGGCACTCGGCCTGCACCTGGACTCGTTCGGCGAGATCATCCAGGAGACCGCCGAGGAGTTCGCCCCGCACAAGCTGGCCGCGTACCTCTACCAGCTGGCGTCGCTGTACACGGCGTTCTACTCGGAGTGCCCGGTCCTGAAGGCCGACACCCCGGAGCAGGTCGAGAACCGCCTCTTCCTCTGCGACCTGACCGCCCGGACCCTCCACCAGGGCATGGCCCTGCTGGGCATCCGGACGCCCGAGCGTCTCTGACACCCGGCAGCACGGGAATGGACGGCCATGCCTTCGGGCATGGCCGTCCTCGCTTTTCCCGGCGCTCATAGCGACGCCCATTCGCAAAGAAAATGTGGCGGCTCGTCAAGAAGTGTCAAGACTGAAAGACATTTCAAGATTGACATGGCAGTACGTCAGGACGGGGGAATCGCCCCCGTTTTCGGCGTTAGCTTGCGGGCATGGATATCTTCACGCTGCCCCGCTTAGGGCTGCTCGTTCCGCCCGAGAACCCCATCGCGGAACCCGAGTACCACCAACTGCTCGGCTCCGAGATGAATGTGTACACGACGCGTTTCCCGGTGACTCCCGGATTCACCCTGGAAACGATGGAGATGTACAACGAGGTGCTTCCCGATGTGCTCGCCACCTTCGGGACCATGCAACTCGACGGCGCCGTCGTGGCGTGCAACGCCTCGCACTATCTGCTGGGCCCCGACGGGGACCGCGCCTTCTGCGCGGAGCTGTCGGAGCGCTGCGGGTTCCCCGTGCAGTCGACGACGCTGGCCATCCTCGACCTGTGCGACGCGCTGGGGGTGCGCAGCCTGACGCTGGTGTCCCCGTACGCGTCGTGGCTCACCGAACTGTCCCGCGGCTACTGGGAGAAGGCCGGCCTGACCGTCGAGCGGATCGTGCTCGCGCCCGCCGGGCCGAACCCGCCGGGCCGCGGCGAGGAGAAGGACGAGGACTTCAACCCGTACCTCGTGACGACGAAGACGCTCCTGGAGCGCATACGGGAGGCCGACGTCCCCGAGGACGGGACCGTGCTGTTCACCGGCACGGGCATGGGGACGCTGCCGGCCGTGGCCGCGCTCGCCGCCGAGGGCACGCGGCGGACCCTCATCACCTCCAACAGCGCGGCGGCGTGGTGGGCGCGGCGCACCGCGGGGCTCGCCGGCGCCGGTGAGCACGCCCTGCTCCAGCGGATCGACGGGGCGGTGCGATGACGACCTCCGAATCCCTCGTGGCCGTGGTGAGCGGCGCCGCGTCCGGGATCGGGGCGGCCGCCGCGGCCGCCCTCGCCGCCCGGGGCATTCGCGTCGCCGGCCTGGACCTGAAGCCCGACGAGGTCGCCGCCCCGGCGGTCGGGATCGCCTGTGACGTCACCGACGACGCCTCCGTGCGCGCCGCGGTCGCGCAGGCCGTCGAGCGCTTCGGCCGGGTCGACATCGTCGTCAACAACGCGGGCATCGCCGCCCAGGGCGACATCACGGGCAACGACGACGACGAGTGGCGGCGGGTCCTCGACGTGAACGTCATCGGCATGGTGCGGCTCGCCCGTGCCGCGCTGCCGCATCTGCGCGAGTCCCCGGCGGCCGCGATCGTGAACACCTGCTCCGTCTTCGCGCTGACCGGCGTGCCCCGGCGCACGCTGTACTCCGCGTCCAAGGGCGCGATCTACTCGCTGACGCTCGCGATGGCCGCCGACCACGTCCGGGAGGGCATACGGGTCAACGCCGTCGCCCCCGGCGCCGTCGACACGCCCTGGATCGCGCGCGTCCTGGCGCTGGCCCCGGACCCGGCGGCGGCGCGGGCCGAGCTGAACGAGCGGCATCCCCTCGGGCGGCTCGCACGCCCCGAGGAGGTCGGCGAGGCCATCGCCTATCTGGCCACCCCCGCCTCCTCCGGCACCACCGGCACGGTCCTCACCGTCGACGGCGGCATCCACGCCCTGCGCCTGTAGCCGCCCGCCGGCGCTGCCCGCCGCCCGCGCGGCCGCTCCCCCGGAGCCCCGTCCCCGCACGCCGCCCTTGACCTTCACATCAATGGAAAGGTTTCAGGATCTCGTCATGACGAGTACCGCTTCCCCCGAGTCCCCCACCCGTGACGCCCCGCCGGCCGAGACCGCGAAGCTGCCGATGGCGGCCCTGCTCGCGCTGGCCGTCGCCGTCTTCATCACCAGCCTCACCGAGACGCTGCCCGCCGGGCTCCTGCCCGCGATGAGCGACACCCTGCACACCAGCGAGTCGGCCGTCGGCCAGACGGTGACCATCTACGCGCTGGGCACGGTCCTCACCACCATCCCGCTCTCCGCGGCCACCGCCGGATGGCGCCGCAAGCGCCTGCTGATGGCCTCGATGGGCGCCTTCGCCGTCGCCAACACCATCACCGCCCTGTCGGTGAACTACCCGCTCACCCTGGTCGGCCGCTTCCTGGCCGGTGTGGCCGCCGGCCTGGCCTGGGCGCTGCTCGCCGGGTACGCCCGCCGCATGGTCGCCCCGCACCAGGAGGGCCGCGCCATCGCCATCGCGATGGCCGGCATCCCCGTCGCCCTGTCGCTCGGCGTCCCGGCCGGCACCTTCCTGGGCAAGATCGCGAACTGGCAGGCGGCGTTCCTCGTCATGACCGGCCTGACCGTGCTGCTCCTGGTCTGGATCGCGGCGATCGTGCCCGACTACCCGGGGCAGGCGGCGGGCGGCAAGATCCCCGTACGCAGCACCCTTCGGGTGCCCGGTGTCACCCCGGTCCTCTTCGTCATGCTGGTCTTCGTCCTCGCGCACACCATCCTGTACGCGTACATCGCCTCCTTCCTCGACGACATCGGCATGGGCGACCAGACGGACGCGGCCCTGCTCGTCTTCGGCGTCGCGTCCCTGGTGAGCATCTGGGTCGTCGGCACCTACATCGCCGCGCACCTGCGGACCCTGACCATCGCCAGCACCCTCCTGGTGGGCCTCGCCGTCGCGGTCCTGGGCGCGTTCTCCGGCACCGACGCCCTGGTATACGTCGCCGCGGCGCTGTGGGGTCTGGGCTGGGGCGGTGTGCCCACCCTGCTGCAGACGGCCGCGGGGCAGGCCGGCGGCGAGGCGGCCGACGCCGCCCAGGCCATCCTGGTGGTGCTGTGGAACGTGGCCATGGCCGGCGGCGGCATCGCCGGCGGCCTCGTGCTGCAGGCCGTCGGGGTCACCCCGTTCCCCTGGATCGTCCTCGCCCTCCTGGTCCCGGTCCTGGTCGTGGTCCTCGCCTCCCGCGCGCACGGCTTCCCCGGAAAGAGCCGGGCCTGACGTCCGCGACGCCGTACGAAAGCCGCGAGGCGCCCCGGCCGGGGGAACGGCCGGGGCGCCTCGCGGCTTTCACGCAGGGTTCGTCAGGCGGTGTAGCCGCCGTCGACGGCGAGCGAGGTGCCGGTGACGTAACGGCCGCCGGGGCCCGCGAGGAAGGCCACCGCGGCGGCGATGTCCTCGGCCTCGCCGAACCGGCCCAGGGCCGTCAGACCGCGCTGGAAGTCGCCGCTCTCGCCGGCGGCCGGGTTCATGTCGGTGTCGATCGGGCCCGGGTCCACGGCGGTGACGGTGATCCCGCGCGGCCCGAGCTCCCGGGCGAGGGCCTTGGTGAAGCCGATGAGCGCGGTCTTGGCCATCGCCTGGACGACGAAGTTCGAGCCGGGGACACGGCCGTTGAAGCACGAGCCGATGCTGATGATCCGGCCCTCGTCGCCCATGTGCCGGGCGGCGGACTGGGAGGCGAGGAAGATCGAGCGGACGTCCACGGCGAGCGCGCGGTCCAGGTCCTCGGCGGTCACCTCGTCGAAGGCGCCGTAGGCGAGGAAGCCGGCGTTGTTCACCAGGATGTCGATCCGGCCCAGGTCGCGGACCGTCTGCTCCACGACCGCCACGGCGGCGTCGGACTCGGTGAGGTCGGCCTGGATGGCGACGGCCTTGCCGCCGGCCGCCTCGATGTCCTTGACGACCGCGCGGGCCTGGTCGGCGGCCCGGACGTAGGTCACGGCCACGGCGGCGCCGGCGGCGGCGAGCCGCTTGGCCACGGCCGCGCCGATACCGCGGCTGCCGCCGGTCACCAGGGCCACCTTGCCGGTCAGCTCGGGCGTCTCGGTCACGGTGCTTCCTCCGTTGGACTGGTGGGTGTTCGTCATGACGGGATCCTGAAACCTTTCCATTAATGTGAGGGTCAAGCGGGTCAAATGAGGTACGTACGAGGGGAGTTGACGGGGATGCGGATCGGTGAGCTGTCGGAGCGCACGGGGACCTCGCGGCGGCTGCTGCGCTATTACGAGGAACAGGGCCTGATCGCCTCGTCGCGCGAGCCCAACGGCTACCGCGACTACGCCGAGGCCTTCGTCGACCGGGTCATGCAGATCCGCGGCCTGCTGGCGGCGGGGCTGCCCACCAGGATCATCAAGCAGATCCTGCCGTGCCTCAGTCAGCCCCGTGCCATCCACTTCGAGGAGGCCACCCCGGAGATGCTGGCCACCCTCGAGGAGGAGTGCGACCGCATGACCGAACGCATCCGGTGTCTGGAGCGCAACCGCGACGCGGTCTCCGCCTACCTCGCGGAAGTACGCCGCAGGAAGGCGGAGCGCGTCGCGGCCCGCACCGACACACCGAGTGCGTCAGGGGGTGCGTCCGGCACACCGAGTACGTCAGTGGGACGAGGCCGTGCCGCCGTACTGGACGGTGTTTGAGAGCACGACCCCGTGGCTGGCCACCTCGATGGTGAGCCGGTCGCCGTCGGCGACCTGGAACCCGTCGTGGAAGCTGCTCAGGTCGGCGCCGGTCAGCAGGTAGTTGACCAGCCCGGGGCGGCGAAGCGCGGGGAAGGAGAAGGCCCGGTCGACCATGTCCTCGACCGTGAAGTACAGGGCGTCGGCGCCGCAGTCGAACTTGCCCTCCCAGGCGACCTGTCCGGCGCGCTCGATGGTGACGCGGCCGGTGGCCGAGCGCGGCGGCTCGCCGACGAAGAGGTACGGCGAGATGCCGGTGTCGCAGAGCTTGCCGGACGGCGTGTAGCCGGGGTGGATCCGGTGCAGGCCGATGTCGCAGAAGTCGTTGCCGAAGGTGAAGCCGGCGTAGTGGGGCGTGCCGTCGGCGTCGTTGACGTGGACGAGGGCGACCTCGGCCTCCTCGATCAGGATGATCGGCTCGGCGGGGACGACGAGCGGCTGACCGGGCGTGCGCAGCCACGAACCGAGGCCCTTGAAGTACCACTTGGGGATCGGCGGCCGGCCGTCGTGCGACTCGATGGCGTCCGCCTTGGACTTGTGGGTGCCGAGGAAGCCGCTGACCAGCGAGGCGCCGGTGGTCGGCAGCAGCGGCGGCAGGGCGTGCAGCTCGGGGTCGCCGGCGGTGACGGTGACCGTCTCGGCGGCCTCGACGAGGGCGGTGATCGCGTCCGGTCCGCCGTCGGTGAGGAAGACGTCGAGGAGCGCGCCCTCGGCGACCGCGTGGAGGGTCTGCGGCTCGCCCGGGGTCTGGATGCCGAGGCTGACGTACCGCCGGTCCCGGTACTCGTATTCGCTGAGGATCAGCATGGGTTCGTGGACCTTTCTCAGGTGGTCGCGGTCAGATGGTCGGGACGGATGTGTGGGCGGGTACGTGGACGAGGTCGTGCAGGACCTCCTCGATGCGGTCCAAGGAGGCCTTGATCCACGGGAGTTCGAGAGGTGCGGAGGAATGCAGGGCCTGGGTGCGCCGCTCTTCGGTGTCGCCGTAGAGCCGGCTGGTGGCGGCCCTGATGCGCAGGACGCGGTCGGGTTCGCCGAACGCGCTGCCGGGCAGGACGCCCAGGCCGTGCCGGTCCGCGAGGAGCGCGGCGAGCTCGCCGCCGCCCGACACCCCGTGCGCGGCGGCGAGGTGGTCGCGCAGCGGCTCGAAGTCCGGGTAGAGGTAGCTGGTGGCGCGGACCGGCGTCAGTGCGGCGCCGGCCGCGGTGAAGTGCCGGTGGACCGCGCGCACGACCGTCTCGTGCAGCCGCCGGGCCGCCGCCACGTACGCGAGGACCTCGGGCGGCTCCGCGAAGGCGTAGGCGGCGGCCGCCTGGACGGGGGCGGCGGTGGTCGACCAGGTCTGGCTGGCGACGGCTTCGAGCCGGTCGCGCAGCGCGCGGCCGAGCGGGCCCTCGGGCAGCCGGGCGACGCCCATGCGCCAGCCGCCCACCGCGAGGTTCTTGGTGAGCCCGGTGGTCACCACGGTCCGCTCGGGCGCGAACACGGCCGGGGAGAGGGCCCGGTCCGCGCCCTCGAAGACGAGGTCGCAGTAGATCTCGTCGGAGACGATGACCAGGTCCAGGTCCCGGGCCGTCTCGGCGAGCCGGCGCAGGGTGTCCGGCTCGGCGACGGTCCCGGTCGGGTTGTCGGGCAGGGTCACCACGACGCACCGCGGATCGCGGCCGGCGGCCCGTGCGGCGGTCACCGCCTCGCGCAGCGCCGCCGGGTCCGGCACTCCGCCCTGGCCCGGCAGGGTGGGCACGTGGAGCGGCCGCGCGCCGGCGAGCCGGGCCTGGGCCGCGTAACTCACCCAGCTCGGCACCGGTACGACCACATCGCCGCCGACGGCCAGCATGAGGGCGAAGAGCACGGGCTTGCTGCCCGGGCCGCAGACCACCGTCTCCGGGTCGGTGTCGAGGTTCCGCCGCCCCCAGTAGCCAGCGGCCGCGGCGCGCAGCGCGGGGCTTCCGGCGACGGGGCCGTAGGCGCCCAGGCCCGCCGCCGCGGCGAGCCGCTCCCGCAGCTCGGGCAGGACGGGCAGGCCGATCTCGCCGCTCGCGAGCGACAGGACCCGCTCCCCGGCGCGGCGCCGGCGCTCCAGCGCCTCGTCGGCGGCGAGGGTCGCCGACATGGTCACCGGCGCGGGTTGGGACATGACGGCCTCCGAAGGCAGAACAAGCACGAAAGAAGGGGGAGGGGGAGGGAGGGGAAAACCGGGGGGTGTCGGGGGAGGTGCACCCCCCGGTGGTCGGTGTGGGGCGCCGCACCGCACGTGCGGGGAGCGGAGCGGCGCCCGGGAGCGGGAGCTCGATCCCGCCCGAACTCAGGCCGCGTACAGCGGGTGGCGTACGACTGGTTCTCGTACGACTGGTCCGCGTACAGCTGGTCCGCGTACGGCTAGTCCGCGTACAGCTTCCTGAGCTCGATCTTGCGGACCTTGCCCGTCAGGGTCTTGGGCAGGGCCGTCATGACCTCCAGGCGCTCGGGGAAGAACCTGGGGTCCTGGCCGGCCTCGCGCAGATGGGCGCGGATCTCGTCCAGGGTCGGCGGGGTGCCGCCGGCCGCGACGACGACCGCGAGGATCGGGTCGTCGATGTGGCCGGTCGGGCCGACGACCGCCGCGTCGGTCACCTTGGGGTGGCCGGCGATGACCGCCTCCAGCTCGGCCATCGGAAGGACGATGCCGTCCCGCATGATGGCGTCCTTGGCGCGGCCGAGGACCCTTATGCCGCCGCGGCCGTCCTCACGGGCGACGTCGCCGGTGTCGAACCAGCCGTCGTCGGTGAGTTCGTCGTCGAAGACGTCCTGCTGCTTGAAGTAGCCGAGCGCCTGCGACGCCCCGCGCACCCGCAGTCGGCCGACCGAGGCCCGCGTGGTGGGGTCCTGGCAGGCGTCGATCCGTATCTGCATGGAGTCGATCGGCCTGCCGTGGCTGTGCGCCGCCCAGTCCTGGTTGTAGTCGAGCCGCGTGATGGTGACCGGACCGAACTCGGACATGCCCCATACCGAGTACGTCCGGGCGCCGAAGGTCGCGCGCAGCTCGTCCACCAGGGGCTGGAGCACCGGCGCCGCGCCCGTGATGGTGTGGCGCAGGCTGGACACGTCGTGCGGGTCGCGCTGCTGGACCCGGGCGACGCCCATGAGGGTGGGCGGCGGCCCGTACAGCAGGGTGGCCCGGTACCGCTCGACCAGGTCGAGCAGTCCGTCGTGGTCCGGTCCGTCCTGGAAGGCGACCGTGCCGCCGAGCATGACGCCGGCGAGGATGCCCTGGCCGAAGCCGGAGTAGTGCACCAGCGGGGTGGTGACGGCGGCGACCAGGTCGTCGCGGAGCATGAAGCTGTCCACATAGCCGCGCACGCCCGAGTGGACGGTGTTCTGGCTGTGCACGACACCCTTGGAGAAGCCGGTGGTGCCGGAGGTGAACAGCACCACGAACGGCTCGTCCGGACGCAGTTGACGATCGATCAGATCGCCCATGCGCCGCTTCTCCCAGTGCACGGAGACGAAGTGGTCGTGGAAGTCGACCGCACCGTCGGGCACGTGCCCGTCGAGGACCACCAGGTGCTCCAGCGGCAGCTCGCCGCGCAGCCCGTCGATGGTCTCGGCGAGCGGGTAGCCCTCCCACTCCGGCACGGTGACGCACACCTTCGCCTCGGTGAGGACGAGCCGGTGACGCAGCTCCTCCGCCTGGCAGACGGGCGCGATCGGGCAGATCACGGCACCGACGGCCATGCAGGCGAACATCAGCGGCACCATCTCCCACCGGTTGGGCAGCTGGACGGCGACGACGTCGCCGCGCTGCACGCCCAGTTCGAGCAGGGCCCCGGCGAACCGGTCGGTGAGCCGGGAGAGTTCGGCGTAGTCGAGCGTGTCGGTACGGGCCTCGTCGAGGCGGCGGCCGGCGATGGCGAGCTTGCGAGGCCGTTCTCGGGCCTGGCGGCGCAGGTCGTCCAGGAAGGTCTCGTCGCGCCACCAGCCGCGGCGGCGGAATTCGGCCAGGCGGTCGGCGGCCGAGGGGGTGACACTCATCCGAAGAGCTCCTGGCGGCGGGCGGCGAGCAGCTCGGGCAGCGGGTTGCCCGCGCGCGAGGCGGCGATGTCGAGCAGGTCGCGGGTGTTGAGGCGGACCCGGTCGGCGACCCAGTCGAAGACCCACTGCTTGCGGGCCTCGTGGGAGAGCTCGAAGGGGACCTTGCGGGTGACGGCCAGGGCCGCCGAGCCGGCGCCGCCGATGTTGGCGATGACACCGGGGACCAGGGCGGCGCCGGAGGCGGCGACCTTCTCCTTCGCCTCCGCGCTGGAGGCGAGGTTGGCGCCCTCGACGACCACGCGGGCGCGCAGCCGGTGCGCGTTCTCGGCGTTGAGGGCGTACTTCTGCGCGGCGAGCACCAGGAGGTCGGCGTCCACGTCGAGCCAGGCGTCGGGCTCGCGGCTCACGGTGACGTGCTGCGGCAGCCGGGAGTGGTCGATCCGGCCGAACTCGTCGGTGATGGCGACCAGATCGGCGACCGGCAGGCGGTCGGCGCTGAGGGTGCCCTGGACGTCGGCGATGCCGACGACGACGTGGCCGCGGTCCTCCAGGAAGCGGGCGACGGCACGGCCGACGGCGCCGAAGCCCTGGATCACGACCCGGGCCGGCTCGGTGCGGCCGCCCGCCTCCAGGGCGGTGAGCGCGGCGACGCCGACGCCGTGGCCGGTGCAGTCGATCAGCGGCTCGTAGTACGTACGCCAGTCGATCGGCATGTCGGGGGCGCCGAGCCGGTAGCGCGGGTCGTAGCCGGCCTCGTCGAAGAAGACGGCGCGGTCGGCCGGGGTGACGCCCATGTCGATGCCGAGGTGGATGCCGCCGTGCAGCAGCGGCTTGACCGTGCGGCCGAAGGTGCGGAAGGTCTGCTCGCGGCCGGCGCCCTCGGAGTTGGCGGCGGTGGCGACGATGCCCGCCTTCGCGCCGCCGATGCGGAGCCCCGCGAGGGTGAACTTCTCGGTCATGTCACGGGCGAGGCCGGCGACCTCCTCCTCGGTGACCCCGGTGGTCATCCGGGTGCCGCCCATGGCGAGGCCGTCGACGAGGGAGTCGACGACGACCCAGCCCTTGATGCTGCCGCCGCTGCCGTTCAGATGGACGGTGAGGGCGGGGTCCTTCGGGTGGTCCTGCGGGTTTTCCAGATCACTCATTGCCAG
The DNA here is from genome assembly GCF_026236535.1 of Streptomyces sp. SKN60. Lineage (GTDB taxonomy): Bacteria > Actinomycetota > Actinomycetes > Streptomycetales > Streptomycetaceae > Streptomyces. Next base: position 238,709 of record NZ_JAHTMW010000013.1, read on the forward strand.
TCCTTTGGATACTGGGATCGGTGGCCGAGGCCAGAAGAGGTGTGGCCGTCACCGGCGTCACTGGTAGAGCTGCGCGAAGCCGCGCAGGATCTCCATGCCGTCGCTGCGGAACTCCAGGTGCGCCTGGGCGCCGAAGATCCGGCCGTCCTCGGAGCGCATGAACTCCACGGGGGCGTGCTCGGAGCGGCCGATGGAGCGGAAGCCCTCCGGCGCCTCCTGGAGGTACAGGGTGTGCCGGTGGAAGACGGTCACGGTCGGCTTCACGTACTCGAAGAGCGGCTCGGTCTTGTCGACCTGCACCTCGTAACCGCCGACGCGCGACTGCCCTTCCTCCAGGCGGCCGCCGGCCGAGACCGCGATCAGCTGCATGCCGCCGCAGATCGCGAAGACCGGGACGTCGGCGCCCATGACGAGGTCGACGAGCGGCTTGTAGAAGTCCTGGTCGTAGGCCCGCACCTTGGTGCCGCTGAGCACGATGGCCTGGTAGCGGCCGCCGAGCGTGGCGGGTACGGAGGCCGCGTCGACGGCCTCGGTGTCGGAGCCCAGGTCCTCGAAGCGCTTGCGCAGCTGCGGCAGGGACAGGGTTCCGTTGTTGACGACTAGGACACGGGATTTCGCCACGTGCTCGCTCCTCAGGTTCGCGTGATGACGGTGCCGGTACGGGCCGCGAGCAGGTCCGTGGTGGCCGCGCTGCCGATGAAGACGCGCTCCACGCCCCGCTCCAGGGCCTCGCCGGCGGCCCGTAGCTTCTTGCGCATGCCGCCGGTGGCGCCCTTGTCGCGGAATGCGGCGGCCGCCTCGGCGCTGATCTCCCGTACCGGCGCGCCGTCGATCAGCAGATGGGCGACGTCGGTGACCAGGACCAGGTCGGTGGCGCCGGCGGCGCCGGCGATGGCGGCGGCGGCCCGGTCGGCGTCGGTGTTGACCTCCTGGCCGGCCGGGCCCTGGGCGAGCGGGGTGACGAGGTAGGCGTGGCCGGCCTGGAGGTTCTTCAGGGGCGCCGGGTCGACGCCCGTGATCGGGCCGACCAGGTTCTCCAGTTCGACCAGCTTCTTGTCGCGCCACCACCAGCGCTCGCCCTCGCCGGCCCGGACCAGGCCGTCGCTGCCGAGCAGGCGTTCCGCGGTGATGCCGCGGTCGGCGAGCCGGGCGAAGACGTCCTCGGCCATGGCCGCGCTGACGGTCTTGATGTCGGCGATGACCTCGGGCGTGGTCCAGCGGCTCTGGTTGCCGTAGCGGTCGCGCAGGATCGCCGACGGGTCGGTGTAGCGGGCCGGATTCAGCTTCTTGAGCGGCTTGGACCAGCCGTGCACGAGGATCAGCGGGTGTTCCCGGCCGTGCGCGGCCAGGTCGTCCCACCAGCTGCCGTCGAGGTCGTCCAGGCAGCTGCCGCCGAGCTTGACGACGGTCGGCGTCGGCGTCTGCCGCTGTGCCTGCGTCTGGCTCATGCGGGCATCACCGGCTGCATGGTCAGGCCCGACTCCTCGGGCAGCCCGAAGCGGATGTTCGCGGCCTGCACGGCCTGGCCGGCGGCGCCCTTGATGAGGTTGTCCAGGGCGGCGAGGACGACGATCCGGTCGCCCTCGTCGTCCTTCAGGACGGTCACGTCGCAGAAGTTGGAGCCGAGGACGGCCTGCGGGTCGGGCACCGGGATCAGCGTCTCGTTGTTGCGGCGCACCCGGACGAAGCGCTCGCCCTTGTAGAAGCGGGTGTACGCGCGCTGCAGCTCGCGCTGGTCGACCTGCTCGTCGGTGAACACGTACGAGCTGGTCAGCAGCCCGCGGACGTGCGAGACGCCGTACGCCGACATCGTCAGGGAGTCGATGCTCCCCTTCTTGGCGCGCTCCAGGAAGTCGCCGACCTCGGCCGCGTGCCGGTGCCCGGTGGGGGCGTACGGGGCGATGGCGCCGCTGCGGAACGGGTGCAGGTCCGAGGTGCGCAGCTGGAGGCCGCCGCCGCTGGAGCCGCTCTTGCCGTCGACCACGACGGTCTTCAGGTCGAGCCCGAGGCCGAGGGTCAGCGGCGCCAGGCTCAGGGTGAGCGCGGTGGCGTAGCAGCCCGGCATCGAGATCAGCGAGGCTTCCTTGAGCTGGTCGCGGACGAGCTCCGGCACCCCGTAGACGAAGCGGTCGGCGAGGTCGGCGCGACGGTCCACCTTCGGGTACCAGCGGTCGTGGCGCTCGGGGGTGGCGATGCGGAAGGCGCCGCTGAGGTCGACGATCGCGGGGACCTTGTCGACCAGCTGCTCGGCCAGGCGGTTGGAGACCGGGGCCGGGGTGGCCAGGAAGAGGACGTCGACCTGGTCGGCGACCTCCTCGGTGACGGGCTGCACGGTCAGCCCGAGGTCGATGCGCAGGTTGGCGTGCAGTTCGGCCGGGCGCCGGCCGATGTTGGAGGAACCGCCGAGGAAGGTCAGTTCCATGTCGGGGTGCTGGGTGATCAGTCTGATCAGATCGCCGCCGGCGAGCCCGGAGGCTCCGACGACTCCTGCCCGGATCATGCGAGTAACTCCTGCACGTACGAGACGATGGCGGAGGGGATGTCCGCTGCGGTGGTGGAGGCCACGCCGCGGAAGGCGGGGGCGTGGTTGACCTCGTTGACGACGAGGCCGTCCTCGGTGCGGAACAGGTCGATGCCGTAGATGCCCGGGCCGAGTTCGGCGACCACGGCGTCCACGATCTTCACGACGTCGGGGTCGTGCGCGATGGCGGTGCTGCTGTTGCCGAGGGCCGCGTTGCTGCGCCAGTCGGTGCCGGCGCTGGCGAACTCGGCGGCGGCGACGATCTCGCTGCCCGCGACCAGGCAGCGCACGGAGCTGCCGCCGGCCAGGAACGGCTCGACCAGGCAGGCCTGTTCGAAGGCGTGTCCCAGGTCCTCGACGTAGTCGTAGACGGAGTGGGCGGTGTCGGTGTGCCGGATCAGGGTGACCCGCTTGCCCATGCCGCCGAAGATCGGCTTGAGGACGACCGGGACGCCGAGCTCGTCGAGGGCCTTGGCGAAGTCCTTGCGGGACAGCACGAGCCGGAAGTCCGGGACCGGGATGCTCGCGGCCCGCAGGACGGCCCGCAGGACCGCCTTGTTCTCGCAGGCGTTGATGGCCCGGGCGGAGTTGAGGACCGGGATCCCGGCCTCCTCGGCGAGGGTGGCGACCAGGCCGCCACGGGTGTAGCTGCGGCTGCGGACCAGGAGGGCGTCGTACGCGTTCACCGACGGGGCGTCCGCGCCGCCGAGGCACAGCGACTCGTCGTTGACCCAGTCGACCTCGACCCCGAGGCCGGGGCCGAGCTCGATCAGCTTGCGTTCCTCCCAGCCGATCCGGTCGGCGACGACCGCGACCTTCTTGGTCATCTCACTGACCCCAGTCGCGGAGGGTGACCTCGACCATCTCGAGGCTGAGCACGCCGTCCTGCACGTCCTCGACGCGCAGGGTCAGCATGCACTCGGGGCAGGCGAGGGTCTCGCCGGTGACCATCGGCGGCACGGTCAGGTCGGTCTCGCACTCGGGGCAGACGCCGGTCACGGTGGTGGCGGTGGACATGAGTGAACTCCAGTGGGTTGTCATGAGTGGTGGTGCGGTACGCGTGGGGGTGTGCGGTGCGCGTGGGGGAGGTGGTGCGGTGGGGGGTTCTGGGGTGGAGGGGTTTCTGCGGTGTGCGGGGGATCAGACGGCCTGGAAGTCGACGGCGGCCTTGCGGATCGCGTCACGGTCCATGACCGGTCCGCCCGCGCGCTCCTGACGCTCGATCAGCCACGGGGTGAAGATCTCGACGTCGACGAAGACGCCGGACTCGGCGAGCGCCCACTTCACGAGGGCCGGGGTGAGGCGGGTGCGGACGCGCACCTCGCGGGCGTTGCCGACGAGTTCGGCCGGCAGGGTCTCGTACGCCTCGGGGTGGGTGAGCTGGCCCGGCAGCTCGTACGCGAAGGCGTGCGGCGTGGTCGGGCCGGACTGGAAGGCGTCGCCGAGGCCGGCGCCCTTGAGGGCGATCCGGGACAGCTCGGTGAGGTGGCTCAGGTCGAACCGGGTGTCGCCGTGGATCACCCGCAGGGAGGTGAGCAGTTCGGCGAGCGGGGCGTTGCCGCCGCGCTCCCCGATGCCGCCGACGGTCGCGGAGATCCACTGGGCGCCGGCGCGGACCGCGGCGAGCGAGTTGGCGACGGCCATGCCCAGCATGTTGTGCGAGTGGATCTCGATCTCGGAGCCGTCGATCGCGGTGAGGTCGCCGATCACGTCCTCCATCTGCCACGGCGAGAGGTACGCGACGGTCTCGGCGAGCCGGAAGCGGTCCGCCCCGGCCTCGAAGCCCGCGGTGACGTACGGCACGAGCCGCTCGGCCGGGGTGCGCGCACCGTCCTCGCCGCTGAAGGTGACGTGGAAGCCGCGCTCCTTGGCCTGCGAGACCGCGGACTTGGCAAGGGTGTTGAGGAACTTGGCGCTGGGCGAGCCGAGCTTGAGCCGGGCGTGCTGCTCGGAGGTGGGGATGGAGTACATGATGTGCTTCACGCCGAGCCGCTCGGCCTCGTCGAGGGCCTTGGCGACCTGCTGGCGGTCCCGGACGACCACGAGCGTCATGCTGCGCTCGGGGCCGACGGTCTCGTGGGTGGCCAGGATGAGGTCGGCGTCCTTGGAGCCGGGGCCGGCCACCATGCCGACCTCGACCAGCTCGACGCCGGTCTTCACCAGCAGGTCCGCGATGGCCGCGGCGTCCTTGGGGCCGAATTCGACGCCCGCCATGTGCGCGCTGTCCCGCAGCGTCGCATCGGAAATGCGGGGCCTTATCGGGGGGTTTTCCTCGCGTCCTGTCTTCGGCATTGCGTTTTCCTCCGTCGGTATCCGTGGATATCCCGTCGAAGCGCGGAGCGCCTTTCCGCGCTGCGCCTTTCCGCGCCGGTGACCATCCTGTACGCCCCGCTCCTGGCCGGACAACGCTTCTTGTGTCGGAGCTTGTCAAGGAGTGTCAGCGAACGTCATCGGCCGTGAATACCGTGCGGCCCGGGTGAACAAAGGCGCACATGGGAGCGTCTTTTCCGCGCGGCTTCCCTTACTGTCCGCACTATCCGCGGCCGAGCCGATAGCCGACTCCGTGGACGGTGATGATCCATTTCTCGCCGAGTTTCGCGCGCAGATTGCTGACGTGGGTGTCGATGGTGCGGCTGGAAGCCGCCCACGCGGTGTCCCACACGCGGGTCATCAGCTCCTTGCGCGACAGGACGGTCTTGGGGTCCGCGGCGAGGGTGTGCAGCAGGTCGAACTCCTTGGCGGTGAGCTCCACCGGCCGTCCGTCCAGGCGCACTTCGCGGGTGATGTTGTCGATGTGCAGCGGGCTGAGGGAGATGGTGTGCGAGGCGGGCGGCCGGGGGTGCGCCCGGCGCAGTACGGCCTCGACGCGGGCGAGCATCTCGCGCGGCCCGCACGAGGCGACGACGCAGTCGTCCGCGCCGGCCTTCAGGGCGAGGACCCGGTCCAGTTCGGTGTCGCGGGTGGCGATGGAGATGATCGGCTTGTCCCCGGTACGGCGGATCAGCCGGCAGACCTCCAGGCCGTCGATGTCGGGTAAGTCGAGATCGAGCAGGACCATGTCGGACCGCTGGTGCACCGCGAGGGCCTGCTCCCCGGTGCCGACGCTGCTCGCGGCGTACCCCTGCCGCTGCAGATCGCGGACCCGCGCCTCGGCGGCGGTGGTGTCGCCCTCGACCACGAGGACGGAGACCGGCTGGGCCGCGACGGCCCCTTCGGTACGCGGTCTCTGAGCTGCCATCCAAGTCATTGCTCCCCCGTTCGTAGCCGGCGGGACGTGGGCACCACCCACTCCCGAGCCCCGTGGCAGTGGCTTCCGCCCGGGCCTGTCTGACCAGGCCCGGATGCAAACATACACTCAAGTCCATTTCCGGGCCAGAGTCCATGTTTATATGCGAGGGTATACCTGAACTCTCATACAAGGACGATCACTTACCTGGAGGCCTCGTGCGCCAGCCCTCGGACGACGGAGCACCCACTCCCCCGCGCCGGCGGCGCGGCAAGGAGCGCACCCAGGAGCGGGTCTACGTCGCGGCCCTGTCCCTGTTCCGCCGACAGGGGTACGCGGACACCTCCGTCGCGCAGATCGCGGAGCACGCGGGCATCGGGCGCGGCACCTTCTTCAACTACTTCCCGCGCAAGGACTGTCTGCTCAGCGCCTGGTCGCAGGAGCGGATGCGCAAGCTGAACCGCCGTCTGACGCCCCGCCTGGAGAGCGCGGCCGACGCCGTGGAGGCGCTCCGCGCCTGCATGTCCACGCTCGGCGACCTCAACGAGGAGGAGCCGGAGCTGAGCGCCGCGATGCTGACGGCCTGGATCCAGTCCGGGCTCCTGTTCGACGGGCGATCACACCTGGAGTCGCTCTTCGCCCTGATCATCGAGGAGGGCCGGATCCGGGGCGAGATCCGCAGCGCCGCCAGTTCCGAGCAGTTGGGCGAGGCGCTGCGCGATCTGTACGTCGGCGCCCTGCGCCGGTGGGCCGGGCCCGCGACGGACGGCCGGCACCGCCGCCTGCACGCCGACCTGCACGCCGAACTGCAGCTGTCGCTCAGCCTGTTGCTGCACGGCCTGACCGCGCCCCCGCACGGACTCTGTCCGCACAGCGAGCCAAATCATCTCAAATACTGAGAATGCCAGAGATGCACCGAAGAACACTGGGTCAAAGTTGGCTCGGAGTGTAAGTTTGTATCCCGCTAGTCCAACTGCACTGCTGACGAACCCATCGGTCGCATCAAGAAAAGGTTGGCACTCATTCCCATGGCGCTCTTAGCAAACCTCGCCTCCACCCCCATCGCCGTCATCGGCCTCGGGTGCCGGTTCCCGGGCGCGGACGGGCCCGCGCAGTTCTGGGCCAATCTGCTGGCCGGGACGGACTCGATCACCACGGTGCCCGCCGAGCGCTTCGACATCACGGCGGACTACGCGCCGCAGTCCGGCACCCTCGGCAAGACCGCCTCGCGCCACGGCGGCTTCATCGACGACCCGTTCGCCTTCGACCACGCCTTCTTCGGCATCTCGCCCGCCGAGGCGAAGGCCGTCGACCCGCAGCAGCGGCTGCTCCTCCAGACCGCGTGGGAAGCCCTGGAACACGCCGGCATCCGCCCCTCCACGCTGGCCGGCACCCCCGCCGGCGTCTTCGTCGGACAGGCCACCGCCGAGTACGCGGAGGTCTCCGCGGGCCCCGGCGGCCCCAACATCCGCGACATGGCGGGCAGTCGGCTGCGCGCCGTGACCGCCGGCCGGCTCTCCTTCGCCCTCGACCTGCTCGGCCCCAGCGTCGTCCTGGACACCGCCTGCTCCTCCTCCCTGGTCGCGGTCCACCACGCCCGGCAGAGCCTGCTCACCGGCGAGTGCGACCTCGCCCTCGCCGCGGGCGTCAACCTCGTGCTCTCCAGCCACGATGCCATCGCCTACTCCCAGGGCGCCATGCTCTCCCCCGAGGGCCGCTGCCGCTTCGGCGCGGCCGACGCCGACGGATTCGTCCGCAGCGACGGCGTCGGCGTGGTCGTCCTCAAGCGCCTCGCGGACGCCGAGCGTGACGGCGACCCCGTCCTGGCCACCCTCCTCGGCAGCGCCGTCACCAACGACGGGCGCGGCAGCGGACTGCTCCTCCAGCCCGCGGTCAGCGGCCAGGTCGCGATGCTCCGGGCGGCGTGCCGCGCCGCCGGGATCACCCCCGACCGCCTCGACTACGTCGAGTCCCACGGCACCGGCACCGCGGTCGGCGACGCCGTCGAACTGCGCGCCCTCGCCGAGGCGACCGGACGGCCGGCCGAACGGCCGCTGCCCACCGGCTCGGTGAAGACCAACATCGGGCACACCGAGTCGGCCGCCGGGATCGCCGGACTGATCAAGGCCGTCCTCATCGCCCGGCACGGCGTCGTCCCCGCCTCGCTGCACTGCTCCACCGAGAACCCGGTGATCGCCGACGAAGGACTCCACGTCCGCGTGGTCACCCGCACCACCGAACTGCCGCGCGCCGGCGCGGACGCCAGGATCGGCGTCAGCTCCTTCGGCATCTCCGGCACCAACGCGCACGTCGTGGTCGGCTCCCACCGGCCCGCACCCGCCACCGCACCGCCGGCGGCCACCCCGCAGACCGCTCCGACCGCGGCGGGGGCTGCCGGAGCGGAACAGCTGCTGGTCCTCAGCGCCCGGTCGGAGCGCTCGCTCGCCCGCCTCGCCCGGTCCTGGGCCCGCTACCTCGACGGCCCCGGCCGCGACCGGCCGCTGCGCGAGCTGTGCGCCGCCGCGGCCCTGCGCAGGGACGCCCATCCGCACCGGCTCTGGGTCCGCGGCGCCACCCACGCGGCCGTCGCCGAACGGCTGCGCACGCTGGCCGCCGGCGGCCAGGCGACCGGGAGCGGCAGCACCGGCGGCGGCATCGCCGAGGCCGGCTTCGGGGCGCCCCGCCGCACCGCCTTCGTCTTCCCCGGCCAGGGCTCCCAGTGGCTCGGCATGGGCCGCGGACTGCTCGACTCCTCCCCCGCCTTCCGGGCCACGCTGACCGAGTGCGACACCGCGATCCGGGCCGAACTCGGCTGGTCGCTGCTCGACCTGCTCACCACCGCCACCGAACTGCCCACCGACATCGACCTGGTCCAGCCCGCGCTCTGGGCCGTCGGCGTCGGCCTCGCCGCCGCGCTGCGCGAGGCGGGCCTCGACCCGGACGTCTGCCTCGGCCACAGCATGGGCGAGATCGCCGCCTCCTGCGTGGCCGGTGCGCTGAGCCTGCGCGACGGCTGCGCGGTGATCTGCCGCCGCAGCCGGCTGATGCGCCGGCTCGCCGGCCGCGGCGCCATGCTGGCCGTCGAGCTCGGCGCCGACGCGGCGCGCGAACTACTCGGCGAGCGGCCCGAGTTCGCCGGAGTGTGCGTCGCCGCGGAGAACTCCCCCTCGGCCACCGTGCTCGCCGGACCGCACGAGGCGCTCGCCGCCGTCACCGCGACCCTGGAGGGCCGCGACGTGCTCTGCCGCACCGTCCGGGTCGAAGTGGCCTCGCACTCCCCCGACATGGATCTGATCAGCGACGAACTGCTCGCCGCCCTCGCCGACCTGACCCCCGGTCCGGCCGCCGCCGGCCTCGTGTCCAGCGTGCTCGCCGCGCCGGTGCGCGGGGACGAACTCCTGCCCCAGTACTGGCAGGACAACCTGCGCAAGCCGGTCCGCTTCACCGCGGCGGTACGGCTCCTGTGCACGGAGGAGACGCTGTTCCTGGAGGTCAGTCCGCACCCGGTGCTGACCGCGGCCGTCGACGAGACCCGCCGGTCCCTCGGCGCGGAGGGCGCGGAGGGCGGCGCGGCGCTCGCCACCCTGCGGCGCGACTGCGACGAGCCCGTCGCCCTCCTGGAGACCGTGGGCCGGGCCTTCGCCCACGGCGCCCGGGTGGACTGGACCCGGTGGTACGGGTACGGGGACGGCGCCGCGCCCGCGATGCCGGAGGACCTCCCGACGTACGCCTGGGACTGCGACGCGCTCCGCCACCCGGCCGCCCCGGCCGGCGGCAGCACGACGACCCGCCCCGCCCGTCCGGCCGGGCCGTACGTCCGCGAGGACGCCCTCGCCGACTGGGGCATCACCGGCTGGGACACCGGGGTGGACGTGCGCGGCCTCAGACCGGTGCTGCCCTCGGTGTACCTGGCGGCGATGCTCGACACCGCCCGCGCCGCCACCGGTGAAAGCACCGGGATCGCGCTGACCGGGGTCCGGCTCGGCGAGACCCCCCTCACCCTCGACGACCTGCCCGCGGCCGTCCTGCGAGTGACCGTCGAGAGCCCCGGCCCCGACGGAGTGCGGCGGGTGCGCGCCGAGGCCCGGCGCACCCCGGACGCCCCGCCGGAGCTGTGCGCCGAGGCCACCGTGCGGCCCGCCGGGGCCGGTGCCGCGCAGCCGTACGACCGGCGCGCCCTGCTCGACCGCACGCTCGCCCGCCGGCTCGGCTACTGCCGGGCCGAGGACTTCTTCGCGCTGGCCGAGGAGCTCGGCTTCGGCATCGACGAGGAGCTGCGGGCCGTACGGCACGTCTGGCGCCGCGGCGGCCAGGCCGTCGCCCGGCTGCGCCGTACGCCCGGAGCCGGGGCGGGCGGCCCCGACGCCGCCTCCTGGGAGTCGGGCCTGCTGACCCTGCTGGCCGCCTACCGGCCCGGTACCGCGTACGTGCCCACCGGCTTCGGCTCGGTACGGGTGCACGCCGACCCGGGCGAGGAGTTCTGGGCGCTGTGCCGGGTCCGCCCGGCCAGGGGCCAGGACCGGGCGCACGGCGACGTCCTGCTCCTGGACCCCGACGGATGCGTGCTCGCGGAGTTCCTCGGCGTCGAACTCCAGGCCCTGCCCGGCCACCGGGCGCACCCCCTCGCGGCGCTCGGCGCCCGGCTGCTGCCGCGGCCCCGTGAGGCGTACGAGGCGCGGGCGCAGGCCCCGCAGTCCCGGGCCCCCCTGGCCCGCATCCCGGCCCAGCGCACCGCCGCCCAGCGCACCCGCGAGCAGGCTGCCCCGGAGCGCCCGGAGCCCCCGGCGCACCCGAACGGCGCCGTGACCGCGGCCGAGGCCCTGGTGCGGCGGGTTGCCGACCTCCTGGAGATCCCCGAGGACCGGCTCGACCACCGGCGCCCGCTGCGCGAGATGGGCCTGGACTCGCTGATGGCGACCCGGCTGCGCACCGAACTGCGTTCGGACTTCGGGCTCGACCTCACGGCGGGCCGGCTGCTCGGCCCGGAGAGCCTGCACCGGATCCTCGCGACGATCGGCTGACTCCCTCACACAGCCGGCTTCATCGGCCGGACCGGCGGGACGGAGTCCGCCGGTCCGGTTCGGCGGCCGAATATGGCCTACGTATTAACTTTGACTTCGAGTCATAGTTAAACTTTGGTCCATCAACCAGGACCGAGGGGAGCGGGCCTGATCGGCTGACGAACAGATCGGAGTAGCGCGTGAGCCCGACAGAAGCGCCCACGAACCGCCAGGGCGCGGCCCCCCTGGGCCGGCGGGAACGCAACAAGCTCAGGGTCAAGGAGCGGCTGTACAGCTCCGCCATCACCCTCTTCGCGGAGCAGGGCTACGACGAGACCTCCATCGACGAGATCGTGGAGCGCGCCGACGTCGCACGGGGGACGTTCTTCAACTACTTCCAGCGCAAGGAAGACCTCCTCGGCGCCTGGGGAGAGAAGCGGCGCGACGCCCTGCTCGCCACGCTGGCCGCCGACGGCTGCGGCGCGGACTCGGCCGTCGGGCAGCTGCGCCACTGCATGACCACCCTCAGCCGGATCAACGAGGGACACCGGCAGGAGACCAACTCGCTGCTCATGGCCTGGGTCCGGGCCGGCCGCCCGCTCCTGGAGGACCCCTACCTCGCCGATCTGTTCGCCCGGATCGCCGGGGACGGCATCCGCAGCGGCGAGTTCCACACCCGCTTCACCGCCGACCAGATCGGCCACGCGCTGCGCGACCTCTATCTGGGCGCGCTGTACCGCTGGTGCGGCCGCCCGGACGCGGCCCCGGACCAGCTCGCCCACGAGCTCATGAGCACCCTGGACCTGGTCCTGGACGGCGTCCAGGCCGCCCGCGACCCCCGCGACTGACGCAGATCAGAAGCCGGGAGGCCGGGAACGGCCCGGAGGCCCGCTCACCTGTTGATGGGGTGGGAGGTACGGCCCGACACCTCGTCGATCTCGGTGTGGGCCTTCTGCAAGAGCTGGGAGGCGAGGTCCATCAGCGCCCTCGCCCCGGCGATCTCCTCGCCGACCCGCAACTGCTCGGGGTCGGAGGGGTGCCGGTTCGCATTGCCGTGGGCACGGAACTCGGTGCCGTCACTGAGCCGCACCATGCACGCGGCCCGCGTCCGGTCGCCCTCCTCCTGGAACTCCATGTCGACGTGCCAGCCGACGAGCGTGTTCATCGTCATGAGGACCACCTCCAGAGAGGTACCTGTCGGGTACCTCTCCAGGGTGCATCAGATCTGGCGGGCGAGCTTCTGGGCGACCTCGGTGGCCCAGTAGGTGAGGATCATCTGCGCGCCGGCCCGGCGGATGCCGGTCAGGGTCTCGAAGATCGCCTTGTCCCGGTCGATCCAGCCCTTCTCGGCGGCCGCCTCGACCATCGCGTACTCACCGCTGATCTGGTACGCGGCGACCGGCACGTCCACCGACTCGGCGACCTTGGCCAGGATGTCCAGGTACGGGCCGGCCGGCTTCACCATGACCATGTCCGCGCCCTCCTCCAGGTCGAGCGCGAGCTCCCGCAGCGACTCGCGCACATTGGCGGGGTCCTGCTGGTACGTCTTGCGGTCGCCGGTCAGGGAGGAGCCGACGGCCTCGCGGAAGGGGCCGTAGAAGGCGGAGGAGTACTTCGCGGTGTACGCGAGGATCGACACGTCCTCCTTGCCGATGGTGTCCAGGGCGTCCCTGATCACCCCGACCTGGCCGTCCATCATCCCGGACGGCCCCACCACGTGCACGCCGGCGTCGGCCTGCACCTGGGCCATCTCGGCGTACCGCTCCAGGGTGGCGTCGTTGTCGACCCGCCCCTGCGCGTCCAGGACGCCGCAGTGGCCGTGGTCCGTGTACTCGTCCAGGCACAGGTCCGACATGATCACCAGGTCGTCCCCGACCTCGGCCCGCACGTCCCGGATCGCCACCTGCAGGATCCCCTCGGGATCCGTCCCCGCCGTACCGGCCGCGTCCTTCTTCGCGTCCTCCGGCACCCCGAACAGCATGATCCCGGACACCCCGGCCTCCACCGCCTCCACGGCGGCCTTCCGCAGCGTGTCCCGCGTGTGCTGTACGACGCCGGGCATCGCGGAGATCGGCACGGGCGCGTCGACGCCCTCCCGCACGAAGGCGGGCAGGATCAGATCGGCCGCGTGCAGCCGCGTCTCGGCCACCATCCGCCGCATGGCAGGCGTCGTCCGCAGCCGCCGCGGACGCGTCCCGGGAAAGCTTCCGTACGCATTCATGCCATCGAGGCTACGCCCGCCCGCACCGTGCACTTACCGACACGATGTTGCCGCCGCCCACCAACGCGAACGGGGCGCGGCCCCCGAAGGAACCGCGCCCCGCTGCGTGGGCCAGGCCCCGCTACGTCGTGCGACGCCGCCGCGCCCCCGGTCGGCGCTCGCTCGGGCGCGTGACCGGGTCGCCCGCCTCCAGGGCCGCCGCGCGGCGGCGGAGGCCGAACTCGGCGAGGGCCTCGGCGAGCTTGTGGACCGACGGCTCGGGCGAGAGGACGTCGACCCGCAGGCCGTGCTCCTCCGCCGTCTTGGCGGTCGCCGGGCCGATGCAGGCGATGACGGTGACGTTGTGCGGCTTGCCGGCGATGCCGACGAGGTTGCGCACCGTGGACGACGAGGTGAAGAGCACCGCGTCGAAGCCGCCGCCCTTGATCGCCTCACGGGTGTCCGCCGGCGGCGGCGAGGCGCGCACGGTCCGGTAGGCGGTGACGTCGTCGACCTCCCAGCCCAGCTCGATGAGCCCCGCGACCAGCGTCTCGGTCGCGATGTCGGCGCGCGGCAGGAAGACGCGGTCGATCGGGTCGAAGACCGGGTCGTAGGGCGGCCAGTCCTCCAACAGCCCCGCCGCGGACTGCTCACCGCTCGGCACCAGGTCCGGCTTCACGCCGAAGTCGACAAGCGCGGCCGCGGTCTGCTCGCCCACCGCCGCGACCTTGATGCCCGCGAAGGCGCGGGCGTCGAGCCCGTACTCCTCGAACTTCTCCCGTACCGCCTTCACCGCGTTGACCGAGGTGAAGGCGATCCACTCGTAGCGGCCGGTGACGAGCCCCTTGACCGCCCGCTCCATCTGCTGCGGCGTGCGCGGCGGCTCGACGGCGATCGTCGGCACCTCGTGCGGCACCGCGCCGTACGAGCGCAGCTGGTCGGAGAGCGACGCGGCCTGCTCCTTCGTACGCGGCACGAGCACCCGCCAGCCGAAGAGCGGCTTGGACTCGAACCACGACAGCAGGTCCCGCTGCGCCGGGGCGCTGCGCTCGCCGACCACGGCTATCACCGGACGGTGGCCCTCGGGCGACGGGAGCACCTTGCCCTGCTTGAAGACCTGGGCGATCGTGCCGAGCGTCGCGGTCCACGTCCGCTGCCGGGTCGTCGTACCCGCGATGGTCACGGTGAGCGGGGTGTCCGGCTTACGGCCTGCCGCCACCAGCTCACCGGCCGCCGCGGCGACCGAGTCGAGGGAGGTCGAGACGACGACGGTGCCGTCGGAGGCGCCGACCTCGGCCCAGCACCGGTCGTCGGCGGTCCGCGCGTCGACGAAGCGCACGTCCGTGCCCTGCGCGTCGCGCAGCGGCACACCGGCGTACGCGGGCACGCCCACCGCCGTGGCCACGCCGGGCACGACCTCGAAGGGGATGCCGGCCGAGGCGCAGGCGAGCATCTCGGCGCCGGCGTTGCCGTCGAGGCCGGGGTCGCCGGTCACCGCACGGACGACCCGCCTGCCGCCGCGCGCGGCCTCCATGACAAGATTGGTCGCATCCCTCAACACGGGGACACCGACGGTTGTTGACGCCTCGTCGACAACCGTCAGCTCAGGCGTGCTCACGCCCGCGCGCGCATGCCCGCGAACGACTTCGAGCACCTCCGGCTCGGCGATCAGGACGTCCGCGCCGGCCAGGGCTTCGACGGCCCGGAGCGTCAGCAGTCCCGGGTCGCCGGGTCCGGCGCCGAGGAAGGTGACGTGACCGTGGCCGGGGAAGGCGGCGGACGCGGGGCTGGTGGTCGGGGCGGTGGGGCTCAAAGTGCTCGCTCCCCCATAAGACCGGCCGCACCCTTGGCGAGCATCTCGTCCGCGAGTTCGCGTCCGAGCGCCACCGCCTCGTCGTGCGAGGTGGGTACGGGACCGGTGGTGGACAGCTGCACCAGCGTGGAACCGTCGGTGGTGCCGACGACGCCGCGCAGGCGCATTTCGGTGACAGCCTGCTCGTGCGACCCGTGACCGGGACCGTCGGCCAGCAGGTCGGCCAGCGCACCCACGGGTGCGGAGCAGCCGGCCTCCAGGGCGGCGAGCAGGGTTCGCTCGGCGGTCACGGCGACCCGGGTGTACGGGTCGTCGAGCTCGGCGAGCGCGGCGACGAGGTCGGCGTTCGACGCCAGGCACTCGACCGCCAGGGCCCCCTGGCCGGGGGCGGGCAGGACCGCGTCGACCGACAGCGGGTCGGCCGACAGGGAGCCGGTGAGCTCCTCGGTTCCGCCGATGCGGTTGAGTCCGGCGGCGGCGAGGACCACCGCGTCGAGCTCTCCCTTGCGCACATAGCCGACCCGGGTGTCGATGTTGCCGCGGATCGGTACGGTCTCGATGGTGAGGCCGTGGCTGCGCGCGTACGCGTTGAGCTGGGCCATCCGGCGCGGCGAACCGGTGCCGACGCGGGCGCCGGCCGGCAGCGTGTCCAGGGTGACGCCCTCGCGGGCGACCAGGACGTCGCGCGGGTCCTCGCGCCTGGGGATCGCGGCCAGGGTCAGCTCGGGGTGCTGGGCGGTCGGCAGGTCCTTGAGGGAGTGCACGGCGAAGTCGACCTCGCCGGCGAGCAGCGCGTCGCGCAGCGCGGCGACGAACACGCCGGTGCCGCCGATCTGCGCGAGGTGCTCGCGGGAGGTGTCCCCGTACGTCGTGATCTCCACGAGCTCGACGGTCCGGCCGGTCAGCTGCCGGACGGCGTCGGCCACATGTCCGGACTGGGCCATGGCGAGCTTGCTGCGCCTGGTCCCGAGCCTCAGTGCCTTCTCGGTCATACTCGCCCTCGGTTCTTGACGTCGCCGTCGTTTCGGTCGGCCCGGCTGACAGAGGCAACCGTCTCCGGGTCGAGGTCGAAGAGTGTCCGCAACGCGTCCGCGTACCCGGCGCCGCCGGGCTCGCCGGCGAGCTGCTTCACGCGCACGGTGGGCGCGTGCAGGAGCTTGTCGACCACCCGGCGCACGGTCTGGGTGATCTCGGCGCGCTGCTTGTCGTCGAGGCCGGGCAGCCGGCCTTCCAGGCGCGCGACCTCGCCGGCGACGACTTCGGCGGCCATGGCGCGCAGGGCGACCACGGTCGGCGTGATGTGGGCGGCGCGCTGGGCGGCGCCGAAGGCGGCGACCTCGTCGGAGACGATGGTGCGCACCTGGTCGACGTCGCCCGCCATGGGCGCGTCGGCGGAGGCCTCGGCGAGCGATTCGATGTCGACGAGCCGGACGCCGGGCATGCGGTGGGCGGCGGCGTCGATGTCGCGGGGCATCGCGAGGTCGAGCAGGAACAGCGGGGTCTCGCGGCCCCGCAGGGCGGTCTCGACGGCCTCGCCGGTGAGGACGAGTCCGGTGGCGCCGGTGCAGGAGACGACGACGTCGGCACGGGCCAGTTCGTCGCCGACGGCAACCATATCGACCGCGCGTGCGGCCACTCCCGTGCTTCCGGGCTCCGTGAGGATCTCGACGAGGCGCTCGGCGCGGGCGGCGGTGCGGTTGGCGACGACGATCTCGGCGACACCGGCCCGGGCGAGGGTCGCGGCGGCGAGCGAGGACATCGAGCCGGCGCCGATGACGAGGGCGCGCTTGCCCTTGGCCCAGGCGTCGACGTCGGCGCCCTCGGCGAGCTGCTGCAGGCCGAAGGTGACGAGCGACTGCCCGGCCCGGTCGATGCCGGTCTCGCTGTGGGCGCGCTTGCCGACCCGCAGGGCCTGCTGGAACAGGTCGTTCAGGAGGCGTCCTGCGGTGTGCAGGTCCTGGCCGAGCGCGAGGGCGTCCTTGATCTGGCCGAGGATCTGGCCCTCGCCGACGACCATCGAGTCCAGGCCGCAGGCCACCGAGAAGAGGTGGTGGACGGCACGGTCCTCGTAGTGCACATAGAGATAGGGGGTGAGCTCTTCGAGGCCGACGCCGCTGTGCTGGGCGAGCAGCGTGGACAGCTCGGCGACACCGGCGTGGAACTTGTCCACGTCGGCGTAGAGCTCGATGCGGTTGCAGGTGGCCAGGACGGCGCCCTCACCGGCCGGTTCGGCGGCGAGGGTGTCGTGCAGCAGCTTGGCCCGGGCGTCGGCGGAGAGGGAGGCCCGCTCCAGGACGCTGACGGGGGCGCTGCGGTGGCTGAGGCCGACGACGAGGAGGCTCATGCGGGCATCACCGCGGGCATGTCCCCGTCAGGTCCCTTGCGGCCGGAGTCCTGCGCCGTACGGCCGGAGTCCTGAGCGGTACGAGCGGCGGGCGGCGCGGCGGCGGCACCGGCCGGCTCGGCCGGGGCCACGGCCTCGGGGCCGGAGTCGGCGCCGGGCTCCTCGCCGGCCTTGCGCTGCTCGTGGAAGGCGAGGATCTGCAGCTCGATGGAGAGGTCGACCTTGCGCACGTCCACGCCGTCGGGCACGGAGAGCACGGTCGGCGCGAAGTTGAGGATCGAGGTGACACCGGCGGCCACAAGGCGGTCGCAGACCTGCTGGGCGACCCCGGCCGGGGTGGCGATGACGCCGATGGACACGCCGTCCTCGGTGACGATCTTCTCCAGGTCGTCGCTGTGCTGGACCGGGATCCCGGCGACCGGCTTGCCGGTCATCGCGGGGTCGGCGTCGATCAGCGCGGCGACCCGGAAGCCGCGGGAGGCGAAACCGCCGTAGCCGGCGAGCGCGGCGCCGAGGTTACCGATACCGACGATCACGACCGGCCAGTCCTGGGTCAGGCCGAGTTCGCGGGAGATCTGGTAGACGAGGTACTCGACGTCGTAGCCGACACCGCGGGTGCCGTACGAGCCGAGATAGCTGAAGTCCTTGCGCAGCTTCGCGGAGTTGACCCCCGCCGCGGACGCGAGCTCTTCGGAGGAGACCGTCGGCACGGAGCGCTCCGACAGTGCCGTGAGGGCACGCAGATACAGCGGGAGACGGGCGACGGTGGCCTCGGGAATTCCTCGGCTACGGGTCGCCGGTCGGTGAGTTCGGCCAGTTGCCACGGTGCTCCTGCGGGATGAGCGGGGCTGCAGGCGGCCGTGTGTCCCAGGACCGCCCCGTCGAATGCAGGCTATGTCTTTGTGAACGCGTGCACAAAGATGGTGTCCGTTTTGTCCGCCCAAAGTGACCGGGGTCACGCGGCCGGATCGCGACGGTACGGAACCGCGGACGGCATCAGAGCGTTGGAATCCCGAAGGGGGCAAAACCGCACACTCTCCTTACGACGCCGCCCCCGAAACCCAACAAAACGTCCATGATGGTAGCCCCCTTTCGGTCAACCACCCAGTTCGCGCCGGAGCCGCCCGGCGTCCACCCGCCAGAAGGTGTGCTGCTCGCCGTCGACCAGGACGACCGGAATCTGCTCCCAGTAGGCGGCGTACAGCGCCTCGTCCCGCAGGATGTCCTTCTCCTCCCAGAGTGCACCCGTCTCGGCACACACGGTCTCGATCACCGCGCGGGCGTCGTCGCACAGATGACACCCCGGCTTGCCGATCAGCGTCACCGTGCGCGGCCCGCTCTCCCGCGGACCGTCCTTCTTCTTCCGTCCGAACATGCCGCCCATTGTGCGCGCCCGTGCGCGCCGGAATCCGGCCCGTAGGTAACAAGGGAGTCCCCCACTGTTCACACCATGGCATCCCGGCACGTCGGGAAGGACCGAACAGACTGGCTATGCTCCACATATGGCCGCTCCAGGATGGCTCACCCCCCGTAGGCGCTCCGCCACCGCGCGCAGCGTCCTGGCAGGCGAGGCCGCCGCGGAGGCGGCCCGCAAGACCTCGGCCCAGCTCGAACGGGAGCGGGAGGAGGCCGCGGCCGCCGAGGCCGCCGCCGAAGCCGCGCCCGCGGAGCCGGAGTTCCCGGTCGTCGGCGACACCGAGGCCGCCGCCTTCTTCGACCTCGACAACACCGTGATGCAGGGCGCCGCGATCTTCCACTTCGGCCGCGGCCTGTACAAGCGGAAGTTCTTCCAGCGCCGCGAACTCGCCCGGTTCGCCTGGGCGCAGGTCTGGTTCCGGCTCGCCGGCGTCGAGGACCCCGAGCACATGCAGGAGGCCCGGGACAGCGCGCTGTCCATCGTGAAGGGCCACCGCGTCTCCGAACTGATGTCGATCGGCGAGGAGATCTACGACGAGTACATGGCCGACCGCATCTGGCCGGGCACCCGCGCGCTGGCCCAGGCGCACCTGGACGCCGGCCAGAAGGTCTGGCTGGTGACCGCCGCCCCGGTCGAGACCGCCACGATCATCGCCCGCCGGCTCGGCCTGACCGGCGCGCTCGGCACCGTCGCCGAGTCCGTCGACGGCGTCTATACGGGCAAGCTGGTCGGCGAGCTGCTGCACGGCCCCGCCAAGGCCGAGGCGGTACGGGCGCTCGCCGCCGCCGAGGGCCTGGACCTGGCGCGCTGCGCCGCGTACAGCGACTCGCACAACGACATCCCGATGCTGTCCCTGGTCGGACACCCCTACGCGGTCAACCCGGACACCAAGCTGCGCCGGTACGCCAGGGACCGCGAGTGGCGGCTGCGGGACTACCGGACCGGCCGCAAGGCGGCCAAGGTCGGCATCCCCGCCGCGGCCGGCGTGGGCGCCCTCGCGGGCGGCACGGCCGCCGCGCTCGCCCTGCACCGCCGCCGCCGCTGAGCCGGCGCCCACCGGGCACGGCACGCGCGGGCGGATTTACCGATCATGCCGATACGTTTCGGCCGCGATCGATCACGACAACCCGGGACCGGCGGCGCTCACCCGTCCGTGGTCGAACACCCCCGTACACATGGCCCGTCGGGCCATCCGGGCTCCCTACCCGGCACGGGCCCCCGGCCACTCCCCCTCAGCGCACTTGAGCACAAGCACACCCATGGTTGATCACACTCGGAAGCAAACCGATCAGCAATCGGTCACCAAGTACGAGTGATCACGACCACAAGCAGTAACGGATCAGACTGAACCGGTGATTTGAGCAACTGGGTGTAGCACTGCCTGTACTAAGCGTTATTCTCCTCAGACGCATACCGGAACCCACGCGTCGCCACGACGAGTGAACGGTCCCGCACTGCACGTGATGGAAGCTCTGCCTCTGGGAGTCCCGTGTACCCACACGTCGGGGTTGACGCCTCGGGCCTGGCTACGCTGCGCGCAACGGTCCTCGACCACCTGCGCGGCTTCGTCCCCACCGCGTACGCCGCCCTCGCACCCGCTTTCGGCGGACCCGCCTTCGCCGGGGGGCCGGCACCCGCCGGGCCCTGCTATGCCCTGGCCGAGAGCGGCGCCGCCGTCGGCAGACGCTCCGCCCGGGGCGGCGCCGGCACGTCGACCGCCGCCCGCAGGCCCACCGCCGACAGCGACAGCGCCCGGATGATGGACCTGGTCGAACGCGCCCAGGCGGGCGAGGCCGACGCCTTCGGCCGGCTCTACGACCAGTACAGCGACACCGTCTACCGCTACATCTACTACCGCGTGGGCGGGAAGGCGACGGCGGAGGACCTCACCAGCGAGACGTTCCTGCGCGCCCTGCGCCGGATCTCCACCTTCACCTGGCAGGGCCGCGACTTCGGCGCCTGGCTGGTCACCATCGCCCGCAACCTGGTGGCCGACCACTTCAAGTCCAGCCGCTTCCGGCTCGAGGTCACCACCGGCGAGATGCTCGACGCCAACGAGGTGGAGCGCAGCCCCGAGGACTCCGTCCTCGAGTCGCTGTCCAACGCCGCCCTCCTCGACGCCGTCCGCCGCCTCAACCCGCAGCAGCAGGAGTGCGTGACGCTGCGCTTCCTCCAGGGCCTGTCGGTCGCCGAGACCGCCCGCGTCATGGGGAAGAACGAGGGAGCGATCAAGACCCTCCAGTACCGGGCCGTGCGCACGCTGGCCCGGCTCCTCCCGGACGACGCCCGCTGAGCGCTCCGCGCCCCCCACACGCGCAGCCCGCCCCTCGCTCCCCACGCCCCCTCCCCCCACGCCACCCACGTCCCTCCCTCCCCGCCCGATACACAGTCGGTGACGACTCGATGACGCACTGGTCCGATCATCTTTCGCGCGTAACCCAAGTGCCGCGCCGCTCGTTGTGCGAAATGCAGGCTCCCTGTGGTCACGCCATGTCCACTTCCACTCACTCTTTCGTGTGGATGCGCTCAAGGTGTGCAACCTTCCGAACCCCTCGGGGAGTCGACCGTCATGACGAGAGGAGGTGCCGCCAGTGATCGCGAACGTTTCGGCGCACCGGCGGGCGAACGCCTTCGCCCAGGCCCTGGAGCATCGGACGTCCGAGGGCGCGGCGGCCGAGCCACCCGAGGCATCGGCCGAACCGGCCGAGCACGGACGGCTGTTGGCCCTGGCGAACGGACTCGGCGAGCTGCCGAAGCCGGAGATGGACCCCGAGGTCAAGGTGGTGCAGCGAGCCCAGCTCGTGGCCGCCATGGAAGCGATGCTCATGGAGGGGGGCGCCGGAGCGGGCCCTACCGTGCCGGAGCAGCGGAGCTCCCACGGCAAGGGAGCGCACCGGCTCCGCAAACTCCGGCCGCGCTCCCGCTGGACCAAGGGCCTGGCCGCCGGCGGCCTCACGGTCGGTGTGGCGGCCGGGGCGTTCAGCGGAGTCGCCGCTGCCAGCTCCGACGCCCTTCCCGGTGACTCGCTCTACGGGCTCAAGCGGGGCATGGAGGACATCAAGCTCGGGATGGCGGACGACGACGCCGACCGGGGCGGGCTCTATCTCGACCAGGCGTCCACGCGCCTGAGCGAGGCCCGCAGGCTCATGGAGCGCGGCCGGGCCGGCGACCTCGACCACGAGTCGCTCGGCGAGATCCGCCGGGTCCTCGACGGCATGAAGCACGACGCCTCCGAGGGCCACCGGCTGCTCCGCCAGGCCTACGAGCGGGACGGCGAGATCGGGCCCATGGCCCGGCTCAACTCCTTCGCCCAGGCCCACCGAGCCACCTGGGACGGGCTGCGGGACCGCCTCCCGGTCCAGCTCACCGACGTGGGCAACGAGGTGGACGACGTCTTCATCGCCATAGACGAAGAGGTCGAGCCGCTCCAGTCCGTGCTGCCGCGCACCCCCGAGCGCGGCTCCATCGGTTCCGGCGACCCGAGCGCGCCGCGAAGCACCCCGTCGGCCACCACCCAGCGCCCGCACACCTCGTCCGCCTCCCCGTCCCACAGCGGCGACGCGACCCAGCCCCAGCCGTCCGGCACGGGCACGGGCGCGCCGAAGGACGGCGGGCTCCTCGGCGGCACGGGCGACCTGCTCAAGCCCCCGCAGACGGGCACCAGCACCGCCCCGTCCGGCGACGAGTCCACCCCGTCCGTCCCGGACGTCACGATCCCGCCGATCCTCCCGGGCCTGCTGCCGGGCCTCGGCATCGACAGCAGCGACGCGAGCTGACGCGGACGCGGTACGAGGAGGGGCCCGCCACCCGGGATGGGTGGCGGGCCCCTCCTCGTACCGCCGGACCGGGAAGAACCCCTAGAAGAACACCGACCTGCGCTGCACCAACAACTTGTACAGCGTGTGCTGGATCTGTTCGCGGACCTGGTCCGTCAGGTTGAACATCAGCATCGGGTCCTCCGCCGCCTCCAGCGGGTAGCCGTCCGTCGGGATCGGCTCGCCGAACTGGATCGTCCACTTCGTCGGCAGCGGCAGCGCGCCCAGCGGGCCCAGCCACGGGAAGGTCGGGGTCAGCGGGAAGTACGGCAGGCCGAGCACCCGGGCGAGCGTCTTCGCGTTGCCGAGCATCGGGTAGATCTCCTCGGCGCCCACGATCGAGCACGGCACGATCGGCACCCCGGCCCGCAGCGCCGTCGAGACGAAGCCGCCGCGGCCGAAGCGCTGGAGCTTGTAGCGCTCGGCGAAGGGCTTGCCGATGCCCTTGAAGCCCTCCGGCATCACCCCGACGATCTCCCCGGCCTTCAGCAGCCGTTCGGCGTCCTCGGCGCAGGCCAGCGTGTGGCCGGCCTTGCGGGCCAGCTCGTTGACCACCGGCAGCATGAACACCAGGTCGGCGGCGAGCAGCCGCAGATGACGGCCCGCCGGGTGGTGATCGTGCACGGCGACCTGCATCATCAGGCCGTCCAGCGGCAGCGTCCCGGAGTGGTTGGCCACCACCAGGGCGCCACCGTCCTTCGGGATGTTCTCGACGCCCTTCACCTCCACCCGGAAGTACTTCTCGGCCAGCGGGCGGAGCAGCGACATCAGGACCTGGTCGGTGAGCTCCTCGTCGTAGCCGAACTCGTCGACCTCGTAGTCGCCGGTGACCCGCCGCCGCAGGAACGCGAGCCCGCCCGCGAGCCGCCGCTCCCAGCCGGAGCCCCGGGCCCCGCCGGGCGCCGGGGCCTCGGGCTCGGCCGGAGCGGGAGCCGGTGCCGGCTGCGTCGGCAGCGCCCGTACGGCGGCCGCGCCGTCGCTCCTGCCACCGGGCGGCCGGCGGCGGGCCCGGGACCGGTCGTCGTCGAAGGGGATGACCTTGGCGTCCGCCATCGCGATCTGGGCTCCTATTCCGCGGTCGGGGAGGTCGGTTCGGGTACGGGACGGTCGGCGAGCCGGTCCGCGAGCCGGTCGGTGAGCCGGTCCACGGCGCCCGCCAGGAGCTCCGGCGGCAGCAGACCCGGGCCCCGGCTCCCCGCGAAGTCCGCGAAGGCCCCGGCGGTGGTGTAGCGGGGCGTGAAGCCGAGGGTCTCGCGCATCTGCACCGTCGACACCACCCGGCCGTGGGTGAGCAGCCGGATCTGCTCCGGCGCGAAGTCGGTCAGGCCGACCGTGCGCAGCGCCTGCCCGACCCAGGTGACCGCGGGCAGCAGCACCGGCACCGTCGGCCGGCCGAGCCGCCGGGCGCACTGGGACAGCAGCAGCACCCCGTCGCCGGCGATGTTGAAGGTGCCGCTGTTGAGGGTGGCGCGACGCGGTTCGCGGGAGGCCAGTTCGAGGACGTCGATGACGTCGTCCTCGTGGACGAACTGCAGCCGCGGGTCGTAGCCGAGGACGGTGGGCAGGACCGGCAGGTCCAGATACTCGGCGAGCGGGGAGTCCACCCGCGGCCCGAGGATGTTCGCGAAGCGCAGCACGCACACCGCCACGTCCGGGCGGCGCCGGGCGAAGCCCCGTACGTATCCCTCGACCTCGACCGCGTCCTTCGCGAAGCCGCCGCTCGGCAGCGACTTGGCGGGGGTCGTCTCGGTGAAGACCGCCGGGTCGCGGGGCGCGGCCCCGTACACGCTCGTGCTGGACTTCACGACCAGCCGGCGCACCCGCGGCGACTTCTGGCAGGCGCCGAGCAGCTGCATGGTGCCGATGACGTTGGTCTCCTTGACCGACGTACGGCCGCCGGAGCCGAGCGCGGTGCCGGTGACGTCCATGTGCACGACGGTGTCCACGTCGTACTGCGCGAGGACCTTGGCGACCGTCGGCTGCCGGATGTCGGCCCGGACGAACTCGGCGGCGCCCAGCGGGTGCGGGGACTCGACCGCGTCCACGGCGACCACCCGGTCGACCTCCGGATCGCGCTGCACGCGCCGGACGAAACGCGCCCCGAGGTGCCGTGCCGCACCGGTGACGAGCACGACCTTGCCCAAGAGAAGCGCCTTCCGTCGGTCTTCCATCGGTGTTCCGCTGACCGCCACCGTAGCGCCTTCACATTTCGGCGCAATAAAAGCGTGGCCCCCCACCGGAAAACGGTGAGGGGCCACGCCTGACGCACGACGCCGTCGAAGCGGCGCGCGCGCTTACTTCTTGTTGCGACGCTGAACGCGCGTGCGCTTGAGCAGCTTGCGGTGCTTCTTCTTCGCCATCCGCTTACGCCGCTTCTTGATAACAGAGCCCACGACTACCCTCGCTCACTTCTCGGAACATCCCCGCGCCAGCGGGGATCGGTGCGGGGCGTCTGGGCCCACACGACCTACGAGGGGCTAGCCTACCGCCCCGAGCGACCGGCTCGTAAACCGAGGGCGTCATCCCGGGACGGCACGTGCCCGCTAAGCGGTCGCGACCCCCACGAAGGATTCCCTGAGGTACTCGTGAACCGCCTGTTCCGGCACCCGGAAGGACCTCCCCACCCGGATCGCCGGCAGATGACCGCTGTGCACCAAGCGGTACACGGTCATCTTCGAGACGCGCATCACCGAGGCGACCTCCGCCACGGTCAGAAACTTCACCTCGTTGAGAGGCCTGTCGCCAGCAGCCATGACCCACCTGTACCTTCCGCCGCGACGCCCACCGGCTTCCCCTCCGGTGACTCTTCGTCGCTGAGCGCTCACGCCCAGAGTAGGGGCGGGTGGTACGAGTGGGGAAGAGGAGCAACCATCGGCCGTTTACCGTGACAGACACGCTCGATTGAGTACATAGCGAGTGAGTGGACGGTAGTAGTCCGAGCGGACCCCGTCATCAAGCGGAACGGCCACCGACACCTGCCCCTCGGCCTCCCCGACGAACAGCGCCGGATCGTCCGTGTCGGCGAGCCCGATGCTCTCGATACCCAGCTGACCTGCCCCGCAGACCCAGCCGTGGTCGCCCACCACCAGCTCCGGAAGCGGCCCGCCGGCCTCGGCCGCGCTCTCCAGGGCCGCCCGAACCGGCAGCGGCGAGTGCGTGTGCGCCCCTGGCTCGCGCCCTGCGGCCGGCAGGTCCGGTTCTCGCACCAGCGCGACACCGCGTACGTAGTCGAGGAGGTGCGTGCGTACGCCGAACCGGGTCGTTATGTCGACACATCTCCCCTGCGCCGGGGTGAGAACAAGACAGCCCGCCGCCGACAAAGCGTCTGCGAGCGCGGCGTAGAAACCGAGCAGCCGGTGCGGATGGCCCGTCCCGAGGAGCACCGGAGCCCGCCGCCGGGCCGCCGCGCCGAGCCGCTCCGCGAACGCCGCGAGCGCCCCCAGCGTCCGCTCCGGATCGATCACGTCCGGCCCCGAACGGTGCGCCGGATCGCCCGACACCCCGCACTTGTCCGCCATCAGCCGCAGCAGTTCACCCTCGTCCCAGCCGCCTTCGGGATCCAGCCCGAGCGTCACCCGCGGATCCCCGGCCGCGAACAGCCGATAGCTCCGCAGGCTCTCCTCCCGCGAGGTCGCCACGGTCCCGGCCAACCCGGCCGCCAACAGATGCGCCCGCAGCGCCCCGGTACTCAGCACCCTGACGATGCTGCCGGAACGACACTGCACCGGGGCCGAAACCCCGAACGCGCCCCACAGTCGGCGTAACCCGGCGCCCGCTGTCCCCCCGCCCGTACGAACGGATCAGGCCAGAAGGCGGATCAGGCCAGCAGGCGGACCGGGCAAGGCGGATCAGGCCAGCAGCCCGCGCAGCGGGAACGCCGCCCGCCGCGTCGCGAGCACCGCCTGGTCGAGCCGGTCCGCCGGGTCGTAGCCGTCCGCCCAGTCCCGCACCCCGACCGGCCAGCGCCCGTCCGTCATCCGCGCCGGCCCCAGCTGCCGGGTCCGCGCGTACACCTCGTCCCGCCACGAGGACGGGATCACTGACTCCGGATCCACCGGAGCGTGCGCCGCGATCCCCACCAGATGCGTCCACGACCGCGGTACGACGTCCACCACCGCGTACCCGCCGCCCCCGAGCGCCAGCCACCGCCCGCCCTCGACATGCGCGTGCGCCAGCTCGTGACACGCCTCCTGCACCGCCCGCTGCGCGTCGAGCGACACCGCCAGATGGGCCAGCGGATCCTCGAAGTGGGTGTCCGCGCCGTGCTGCGTCACCAGGACCTGCGGCCGGAAGTCGGCGATCAGCTCCGGCACCACCGCGTGGAACGCCCGCACCCAGCCCGCGTCCGCGGTCCCCGCCGGAAGCGCCACGTTCACCGCGCTCCCCTCCCCCGCGCCCGGGCCGCCGGTCTCCTCCGGCCAGCCCGTCTGCGGGAACAGCGTCCGCGGATGCTCGTGCAGCGAGATCGTCAGGACCCGCGGATCGTCCCAGAACGCCGCCTGCACCCCGTCCCCGTGGTGCACGTCCACATCCACGTACGCCACCCGCTCCGCGCCCAGTTCGAGCAGCCGGGCGATCGCCAGCGAGGCATCGTTGTAGATGCAGAAACCGGAGGCCGCGCCCGGCATCGCGTGGTGCAGCCCGCCCGCGAAGTTCACGGCGTGCGCCGCGTCCCCCCGCCACACGGCCTCCGCCGCGCCCACCGACTGCCCGGCGATCAGCGCGGACACCTCGTGCATGCCCGCGAACGCCGGATCGTCCACCGTCCCCAGGCCGTACGTCTGGTCCGCGGCCCGCGGATCCGCCGAAGCCGCCCGCACCGCCGCCACGTAGTCCTCGCGGTGCACAAGCCGCAGCGTGGAGTCCCCGGCCGGCTTCGCCGCCACCACGTCCACCTGACGGTCGAGCCCGAACGCCCGCACCAGCCCCATGGTCAGCGCGAGCCGCACCGGATCCATCGGGTGCTCCGACCCGAAGTCGTACCCGGTGACAGCTTCATCCCACATCAACAGTGCGCGGCCGCTCATGCCCGCCACCGTATCGGGCCTTCGGAGCGCCGAACGACGTGGCATACACCACCGTCACCAGGACCAACACCATCGGCACCAGCATCGCCCCGCGATAGCTCCACGCGTCCCCGAGCGCCCCCACCAGCGGCGAGCCGACCAGGAATCCCACGTAGTTGAAGACGTTGAGCCGCGCCACCGCCGCGTCGCTCGCCCCGGGGAAGAGCCTTCCGGCGGCGGCGAAGGTCTGCGGCACGACCACGCTGAGCCCGAGCCCGAGCACCGTGAACCCGGCCATGCCCACCCAGGGCCCCTGCGCCGCCGCCACGACCGCGAACCCCAGCGCCGCGAGCACCGCGCCCGCCCGCACCACCAGGACCGCGCCGAACCGCCGCACCCCGAAGTCCCCGACCGTCCGTCCGAGCAGGGTCGTCACCATGTACGCGTTGTACGGCACCGTCGCCAGCTCCTCCGAGCTGTGCAGCACGTCCTGGAGGTACTTCGCCGACCAGTTGGAGACCGTCGAGTCCCCGATGTACGCGAAGGTCATCACCAGGCACAGCGGCAGCAGCAGCCGGAACACCACGCGCTGGGAGCCCGCCGGTTCGCCGGCGCCCATGGCGGCCTCGGCTTCCCCGCCCCCGTCCACGTACCAGCGGCTGCCGACGAACGCCACCGGCAGCAGCACCACGACCACCGGCAGATACGACACGAACAGCGGCAGATGCCAGTGCGCCCCCGCCCAGGCGAGCGAGGCACCGGCGATCCCGCCCAGGCTGTACGAGGCGTGGAAGCCGAGCATGATGCTCCGCCCGTACGCCCGCTGCAGGCTCACGCCCAGCATGTTCATGGACGCGTCCAGGGCGCCGACCGCGAGCCCGAACACCCCGAGCGCCACGGCCGCCGCCCACAACTCCGCACCGGCGCCCACCGCGAGGAGCGCGAGCAGCACCACGGGCTGCGCCCACCGCAGCACGGCGGCCGGCCCGACCCGCGCCGCCAGCTTCTCGGTGACGACGCTGGACACCCCGGCCAGGACCGGCACCGCCGCCAGGAACGCGGGCAGCAGCCCGTCGGATATCCCGTACCGGTCCTGGATCGCCGGAATCCGGGTCACGAGCAGGGCGAAGGCGACCCCCTGCACGAAGAAGCTCACCGTGAGGGATCCCCGCCCACGCCGCAACCGCGCATCTGTCATGGCGGCACAGTAGGGCCGGGACCTACCCAGCGGTAGATGGATCACATGCCCAATGTGCCGAGCAGCTCGTCCATGTGCTCGAAGCAGCCGGTGACCCCGGTCAGCCGCTCCCTCGGCGTCATCGCGGTGAACCCGTACACGTCCATCCCGGCCGCGACCGCCGCCTGCACCCCGAGCGCGCTGTCCTCGACCACGACACAGCGGCCCGGCGGCACGCCCATCCGCTCGGCCGCGTACAGAAAGAGGTCGGGCGCCGGCTTCCCCCGGCCGACGTCCTCGGCACTGAACACGATCTCCTCCCGGAACCAGGCGTCGAGCCCGGTCTTCCGATGCCCCACCCGGATCCGCTCATGACTCCCGGACGAGGCCACGCAGTACGGCACCCCTGCGGCGACGAGCCGCTTGAGCACGTCCGGCGCGCCGGTCACGGGCTCCAACTCCCGCTGGAACGCCTCAAATACGCGCTGGTGGAAGGTGGCGTCGAAGTCGGCCGGCAGCGTCCGCCCGGTCCGCTCCTCGACGATCTCGTGCACGCGGTGCATGGCGGACCCCATGAAGTCGCGAACCGACTCCTCGTACGTGGTGGGGTGCCCGAGCTCGGTGAGGTAGGCAGCAAGGAGGTGGTTGGAGATGGGCTCGCTGTCGACGAGCACACCGTCATTGTCGAAGATCACCAGGTCGTAGCGCATAGGACAAACCTAGATCCCTGCAGGTGGCCGATGGATACGCTGGTCCGGGCACCTACCAGGAGGACAGCATGGCCGACCTCACCCCCGAGCAGATGCACCGGCTGCACGACTTCGCGGAGCAGCTGGCGGAGCTGGCCGAACATCAGGAAGACCAATGGAAGGTGCAGACCACCGACGGTCAGATCTTCCTCACCATGATGAGCCCCACGGCTCCACACGGTCTCAACGTGGTGAGACTGCGCCGTCAGATCGAGGCGCAGACGCCCGAGGTCATCGCCCTCAACGACACCAACATGGGCGATCCCGTGACGGGCCTGACCAAGGTGCCCGACCTCATGGTCATCGCGGAGGAGGACACCGACGACACGGCGAAGAGCATCAACTCCCGCGATGTCCTGATGGTCGTGGAGGTCGTCTCCCGGTCCGATTCCCTCACGGACATCCGCGACAAGCTCTGCGACTACCCCAAGATGGGAGTCCCGCTGTACGTCGTCGTGGACCCGCGCAAGGACAAGAGGACCGTCACAGTGCACAGCGACCCGTCGCAGGGCCCCGACGGTATCCGCTATCGCAAGGAAGTCCCTTACGCATTCGGAGACAGCGTCACCGCCGGCCGCTGGACTCTCGACACGACCGGCCTCAAGAGCTACCCGGCCGACTGGTGAGCCATCGGAGCGAGGCTACGCCTCGACCCCGGCCGTGAACGCAGAAAAGCCCCGCACCAGATGGTGCGGGGCTTTCCCACAATGATTGTTCGGCGGCGTCCTACTCTCCCACAGGGTCCCCCCTGCAGTACCATCGGCGCTGAAAGGCTTAGCTTCCGGGTTCGGAATGTAACCGGGCGTTTCCCTAACGCTATGACCACCGAAACACTATGAAGTTGAACCGCCGCGCCTCCCGAAGGGGGGCGTGTTCGTTACTTCAGAACTAACACAGTGGACGCGAGCAACTGAGGACAAGCCCTCGGCCTATTAGTACCGGTCAGCTCCACCCATT
>NZ_JAHTMW010000014.1 GCF_026236535.1 Streptomyces sp. SKN60
GAGCGCGGAGGCCCTGGAGACCCACGCGAAGACGTTCGGTCCGGTCCTGGCCGACCTCGGCCATGCCGACCTGCGGCAGCCGGGTCGATCAGCCCGCGGGCCTGATCCTGGCGAACTTCGCCGCCAGGACCGGGCCGAGATGCTCGACGATGTCGTGCCCCTCCTCGCCGGGATACGGCAGGTACTCGAGGAACGACGTCACGATGACCCCGTCGACCTCACGGATGCCGAGGCTGCTCTGCTCCTCCAGGAACCGGAGCACTTCGCGCCAGTCCGGAAGGTCGGACGCCGCCTCGTCATCGTGTGCGAGGAACGAGCGCATCGTCTCCTGGTACACGTCCCAGAAGAACATGTGCGGCAGCACACCGTGCTCGTTCTCGATGTGGTCGGAGAGCATCTCCTCGAACTCGGGAATCCGAGCGGCGAGCTCCCTCACGAGCTGTTCGTCCCGTCCCATCAGCAGCTCGCCAGGACCGGGTAGTTCTGGAACCCCTCGTACCGCCCGGCCAGGGCGTCGTCGAACGCGGCGATCAGCGCCTCCGCGACCTCGACGTCTCGTGCGCTTCTCACGATCGGCTGCTTCTTTCCGCCCTTGGGCTTCCACTCGGCACCGTCCGCCATGAAGTTCACCAGCGAGGCTCGCGCCTGGTGTCCCTTAGCGACGTGGTCCCTGTTCTCGACCTGGTCCCCGCCGAGGAACTCGTGGTTGGCCGCCGCCATGGCGGTGCCGTCACCCGTGCGGACGGGGTTTCCGATGCCCTTGTAGAGGCTGTTGATGATGTTCTGCAGCTTCGGGTGGTCGACCTGGGGGATCGACGGAATGCCGTCGTTGTGGACGAGGAGTCCCGTGGTGCCTGCGACCACATAGTACGTGTGCAGGTCGGACACCGTCAGGTTGTAGACGGGGGCGTCCGGGACGGTCCACCGCTCGACCGACGTGACCTGCACATGCGTGCCCGTGCCGGTCTGCAGCCACTGGCCGGAGTGCAGCTCGGTCGCTTCGACCCACGCCCGCAGCTCGGGCACCCAGAACGGGTGGTTGTCGGTCGCGGTGACCTGGGCCGTCTTCTGCCCAGCCGTGCCGGCCTTGCCGTCGAGGTCGATCGTGACCTTGACGAGGTGCTTGAGGCCGGTGCCCTTGATCTCCGCGGTCACCGTCTCGACCCGGGTCTCCCCGGTCTTCGGGTTGGTCGCGACGACCTTGTCGCCGGTCTTGACCTGCTCGATGGCCTTGACGGAGCCGTCGGCCATCAGCACCTTCGTGCCGGGGACGAAGCTGTTTCCGCCGCGAGTCGGGCAGGCAGCGCCGCCCCCGTCACCGGCCCTGCCGGAGCCGCCGCCGCCGCTCGAGCCGCCGTTGCTGCGGGAGGAGCCGCCGGACTTGCCGCCGCCTCCGTCCCCGGAGCTCTTGCCTCCGCCGCCGGAGCTCTTGCCTCCGCCGGAGCTCTTACCGCCTCCGCCGGAGTGGGAGGAGGACTTGGGCGCGGACTTGGCCTGGGCCTGCTTGTGGACGGGGTTGCCCGTCTTCCGCTTCGCGGCGGCCGCCGCGTCGGCCTTTCTCTTGGCGGCTTCGGCCGCCTTCTTCTTGGCTCTTTGCGCGGCCTCCTTCTTGGCCTTCTCGATGGCCAGCTTCTTGGCTCTCAAGGCTGCCGCTTCGGCGGCCTTGGCGGCCTTGAGGACGGCCTCGGCGGCACGCTTGGCGGCCTTGAACGCCTTGATGGCGCCGATGGTGCGGTTGACCGCCTTGATGACCGACGGGATCTTGCCGAGCTTCGTCCATGGAATGGCGTCGACCACGATGCTGACGCAGGACCACATGTCGCCGCCGAAGCAGGCGATGGCGTCGTTGATGCCGATGAAGTCCTTCAGCGTCTCCCACGCCACGGCCAGGATCACCGAGGTCAGGGACTTGCCCATGGTGGACTGCGCCTGCGCGACCTGCGCGGCCGACAGACCCGCGCCGGCGAGGGCCGCGGCCTTCTCCGAGGCGGTCAGGCTGATCGCGAGACCGGTCGGGTCGGAGTACGTGACCGGGTTGTTCTGCGCGTACGCGTAGCCGTTGGCCTGCAGTGGGTCGTTCAGGTCGAGCATCGGGTCGGCGGACAGGAAGCGTCCGACCACCGGGTCGTAGAGACGCGCGCCGAGCGGCTGGTAGCCGGAGGCGTCGTCCCTGGTCGCGCCGAGGAATCCCTTGTGGTTCTGCAGGTTGGCATCGGCGATGCCGCGCTCGTTGCCGAAGGGGTCCTGCTTGCGGATGCGTACCGACATGCCGCCGTAGAGGGCGACCTCCGCGTACGCGCTGCCCTGGTGGTCCGCGGTCTGGGCGACCAGGGTCTCCGAACCGGTGCCGTAGGCGTAGCGCATGACCGCGCCGCCGGGGGCGGCGTACGTGCGCTGGGTGTTGACCAGGACACCACCCTGCTGGACGGTGACCTCGGCCTCTCCCAGATGCAGCGTGGCCTGCTTGCCCTTGACGGTCAGCAGGCGGCTGCCGTCGGGGCCGTAGATGTGACGGGTGTCGTTCTGCGGCAGCCACTGCTGGGCGGCCTGGGCCGCGTCGCAGGTGGCGAGCACGATCGCGGTGCCGTTGACGTTCGCCGCGCCCTGCACCGCGAGGCACAGGCCGGAGGCGACATGGGTCAGCTGACCGGAGGCGTTGCGCTTCAGTTCCTGTGCGGCGGAGCCGTCGCACTTCTGGATCTGGACGGCCGCCCCGGCCGTGTTGGCGGCGGGCTGGAGACACCAGGCGTCGTTCACCGAGAGCGCGCCCCGGTCGGGATCCGTCTGCGGTGCCGTCGCCGTGCCCGGAGTGGGCGTGAACTTGAAGTTCTGGGCCGTCGACGCGTTGCAGGCGTAGAGCTGGATCGGCTGGCCGGCCGCGCCCAGACCCGACTTCAGGTCGAGGCACTTCTGGCCGAGACCCACGTACGGGGTCTTGCCGCCCGTGCCGGCACCGGTGATCCGGTCGACCTGACCGTCATAGGTCCAGGTCAGGTCCTGCTTGTCACCGTTCTCGATGGAGGTGACCGACTTGGTCTCACCGGTCAGCTCGTACAGACGCTGTGCCTCCGCCTTGACCTGCGCACCAGCGGGGCTGGTGTAGGTCTTCGACACCTTGGTCAGCGTGTGCGGCTGGCTGCCGTCCGCCTTGCCGTAGGCGTAGGTGCTGGTGGCGTCCTTGGCGGTGTTGCCGGAGAGGTCCTTCTCGGTCAGCTTGGTGCGGTTGCCGAGGAGGTCGTACTCGTACTCCTGCCAGTAGCCGGAGGCGTCCGCGCCGGCGGCGACGTTGAGCGTGCCGTCGGCGTTCTTCGGGGTGGTGCAGTTCTGCGTCGCCGGGTCCTTGGAGGTCCAGGCGGACTTCAGCTGGCCCATCGGGTCGTAGACGAAGCACTGACGCTCCTCGATCCCGACGGACTTCTCCTGGATCGAGGTGACGTTGCCGGCCGGGTCGTAGGTGTACGCCCGGTTGGAGACCAGGTTGCCGCCGACGACGGAGTTGTCCGCGCTCGCGCCGGACTTCTCGCGGTAGACCGACTGCTCCTTGAGCTCGCCGGAGCCCTCGTCGTAGGCCTGCTGCGTCCAGACGCGGTACGGCTGGGCACCGAGGGTCGACCGGAGGACCTGGCCGTACGCGTCGTAGACGGTCTCCGAGCCGTACCAGTCCTTGCCGGAGATCGAGAGCGGCTTGCCGTCCTTGTTGTAGCGGACGACCAGCTTCTCGGCGTCGAGCTTGCCGACCGCCGGAAGCTGCGCCTCGTCCAGCATGCCGGTGTCGGAGTACGTGTAGTCGTACCGGTAGTCCTTCTTCAGCCCCCACGTGTCGGCGATGGACTGCGGCAGGCTGAGCGTGGTCGAGGTCGGCTGGTAGTCCTTCGTGTAGCCGTCGACCTTCTGGGTGTACGCCAGCGCGTCCGTGTAGCGGGTGGCGGTGGCGGGCATGCCCTTTCCGCCCGGCGCGGAGTCGTACGAGAACTCGGTGAGCAGAGTACCGGTGGAGCTGTCCAGACGCTGCTGGGTCGGCCGCGACAGCTCGTCGTAGCCGTTCCAGACCTTGATGCCGCGGGCGTTGGTGGACGTCAGGACACGGCCGCGGTGGTCGTACTCGGTACGGGTCGTGCCCGTGTCCGGGTCGGTCGCCGTCTCCATACGGCCACGGTGGTCGTACGTCCAGGACCACGGGTGCGTCGGGTCGGCCGAGGCGGTCGCCTTCACCATCTGGCCGTGGGTGTCGTACTGGTAGCTCGTGGAGGTGAACCCGCCGGGCGCCGCCGGGTTGAAGGTGTCCGTGCGGGTGGTACGGCCCAGCGCGTCGGTCCAGACGCGGTAGGACGAGTCGCCCTGCGGCTGGACGATCTTCGACCAGTCCTCGCCGTACTCGTAGCGGACGGCCCGCTCCGGGTACGCCCGGGAGCTGGACTCCTTGGTCGTCGGGTCCACGTACTTCATGTACGGGGTCTCCTGGAGCACACGGCCCAGACCGTCGTACGTGTAGCGCGTGATGTTCGGGATCGCCGTGTCGGACAGCGGCGTGAACAGCTCGCCCGGCGTGGCCTCCTTGGTCAGGTACGCGTTGTTGGTCTGCCAGACCTCACCGGAGCTGTTGTACAGCGTGTCGGTGACGAGGTAGCCGGCGTCGTTGTCCGCCTCTTCGAGCGACTGGCGCTCACGGCCGAGGCCGTCGTAAAGCGTGACGGACGTCTCGATCCGGTCCTCGTAACCACGCGCATAGGTCGTGACGTACGGAGGCTTACGGATCTTGATGTTCTCGTCGGTCGGGTCCGTCTCCTCCGCAGGAATGGTGTAGACCGCACGGAAGTCCGGGATCGAGGACGGCGAAGGGGTGCGGCCCGGGCCCCAGGCCTCGGCGAGACGGCCCATCGGGTCGTAGACGGCTTCACTCACCAGCCCGTTGGGGTCGGTGGTCTTGAGCGTGACCGAACGGCCCGGCTCAAGCTCCGAGATCTGGGTGTGGCCCAGGACGTTCGCCTCGGTGATCTTGAAGACCTGACCCGTCGGCGGGTCGAACGTGATCGACGAGGACTTCTGATCGGGGTCGGTCTCCCGGATCACACGGCCGATGGCGTCGAAACCGGTGGTGCCTTCCGTCTGGAAGCCGGTGCCGTCGCCCTTCAGCGACCACGACTCGGTCGCCAGGCCGCGGGTGGTGGAGCCGAGGGCCGTCCCGTAGGCGGTGCCGTCGTAAGCGGTACGGGAGCCGCCGCTCAGCGTGCTGAGATCGGCGAAGTTCGCGTTCGCGCAGGTCGTCGGCGACACGAGGACCTGCTTGGACAGACCGATGAGGTTCTTGCCCGTGTGGTGCAGGTACTCCAGCTTGGTGCAGGACTCGTCACCGGTCTTCCCGGTGTCACCGAGCGACTCCACCAGCGTCGGCAGCCCGTACGTGTCCTCGTACGTCGTCGACGTCTTCACCGTGCGCACCGTGCGCGGGTCGTCCGTGTTCGTGCCGGACGACTTGGTGTACGCGATCTCCTCGGGTTCCGTGACCCGCCAGGCCCGCAGCGGGGTCAGGCCGTCGTCGCGGTCACGCTTGGCGAGTTCGGTGGCCTCGGGCTTGGTGATGGAGCGGGACAGCCAGTCGGTGTCGGCCTTCGTGGAGTCGAGGTAGGTGAGCTCCTCGGCGATCCGGCCGGCGAAGGGCTCGCGGTCCTTGGCGATCTCGGCGCCGGTGATGTCCGTGACGGGCACCGTGTCGCCCATGCCCCGGAAGAAACGGGTCACGGCCTTGGAGCGCTGGCCGGGGGCGTCCGGGGTGCCTTCGACGACCGGGCCCGTGAGGACCGTGGTCTGCTCGAAGCCGGCGAACTGCGAGTACGTCCGGGTGGACTTCTTCGTGAACTCCGCCTCGGCGAGCTTCCAGGCCGGGCTCTTGAACTCGTACTCGGTCCTGGTGGCGAAGCTGCCGTCGATGTTGGGCAGTTCCTCGACGGTGTCCACGACGTACTTGTGGAACCAGTCGATGTCCTCGACCTCGGGGTCCGGGTTCCAGTACGACGGGTAGCAGAGCCGGCTGTTGGCCTTCAGGGCCGCCGTGTCCGTCTTCGTCGGGAGGTTCTGTCCGGTGGCGCAGTCGCCCTCGATCGGCTTGTAGCGGACGATGGTCTCGCCGCCGTACTCGTTGACGACGCGGACGATGCGCAGCCGGGAGAAGCCGGGGCGCTCCGGGTGGTACGCCTTGACGCGGTTCGGCATGTCCTCGGCGTTGGACTCGAACCGGACCGGGTTCAGCGTGACCTTCGCGTCGGTGGAGCCGTTGCGCGCGTAGCCGGTGCGCTGGACGGACTCCAGCCACAGGGCCGTGTTGGGGCCGGTCTTCAGCGTGGCGAAGCTCTGCACGAGCTGGTAGTCGTCGACGACCTGGCGGGCGGTGGTGTCGGTGCGCCGCTGGGCCGAGGTCTGGATCTTGTCCAGGCGCTTGCGGGTCCAGAAGGACGGGCCGGCGTTCCAGCACTTCTTGCCGGCCTCACAGCGCAGGTCGGCCGGGGTGTCGAACCAGGGCCGGTACTGGCCGGGGTCCTTCGAGGTGAAGTTGGCCTCGGTGCAGGTGACGGTGCCGACGGTGTAGCAGCGCTCCGCGACGGTGAAGCCGACCCTGGCCGGGGCGGTCGCCGTGAAGATGTTGTCGCTGCGCTGGCCGTAGTAGATGTGGTCGA
The DNA here is from genome assembly GCF_026236535.1 of Streptomyces sp. SKN60. GTDB lineage: Bacteria > Actinomycetota > Actinomycetes > Streptomycetales > Streptomycetaceae > Streptomyces. Next base: position 6,672 of record NZ_JAHTMW010000014.1, read on the forward strand.
GCCAGCCGTCGCGGTCGTAGACGACCGGAGCCTTGAAGTTGAAGTTGCGGGCGTAGTAGTTCTGGTCCTTCTTCCACCACAGCGACATGGCGTTGCCGTGGACGTCCTCGACGTAGTCGAGGCCCCAGCGCCAGCCCTGCGTGCACCAGGAGTTGGTCCAGTCGGTGGTCGTCGGACCCTTGTAGCAGTCCTCGCCGCTGTGGTTGCCGTAGACCGGGACGGTGAGCACCGAGTCGGTGGTCGGGTCGTCGGCGGCGGTGCCGTGGTCGGACCAGCCCGGGAGCTTGTTCTTGCCGAAGTGGTACTTGGTGCCGTCCTTGGTGGTGACGACCCAGTACTCACCGTCCTTGGCGCCGTTGCCGGTGGCCTCGCCCTTGATCACCTGCACGGTGGAGCCGTCGCCGTTGGCGGTGAACCACTTGGCCTTGGTGGCGTCCCACACCAGCTCGGTGGTCATGCCGCCGAGCGAGAGGGTGGCGTTCTCGGAGCCCCAGCACAGGTCCGCGGTGCGGTGCGTGGAGTTGTTGGAGCCGGCCTTCTTGGAGTCCTGGCGGCAGTTGGCGTACGTACGGGTGATGGAACCCGCGTTGTAGTCCCAGCCGTCGCCGATCCAGGAGGCCTGGTTGTTGGTCGACGAGGTGCGTCCGTCGACGGACTGCGAGGAGTACGCCAGGTTGACCTTCGGCATCAGACCGCCGGCGGTCTCCGGCACCTGGATGTCGTACGAGTAGGTGAACGCGCCCGAGGACGAGCCCGCCGACCAGGCACCCGAGGAGAGCAGCGGCGAGGCCGTGAAGTCACCGGACACCGACGAACCGGTGTCGAGGCCACCGACGGCGGCGCCGCCGTTCGCGGCGACCGCGGGCTGGACGCCGTCCCGGTAGGAGGCCTTGGTCGCGTTGGAGGGGACGAAGCCCTCGCCGACGAGGCTGGAGACCGGGATGCTGCCGCTGAGGATCTTGCGCGTCTTGGCGCTCTTGGCCGCGGTGGACTTGGTGGGCGCGTCCTTGGCGGCCACCGTCTTCACCGAGCTGCGCAGCCGCTGGAAGTTCTTCTTGCCGTTCTTGACGTCCTTGTCCGCGTCGGAGAACGACATCGGCTCCGTACCGCCGCCGTCGGCGCAGTCGCCGGTGGTCGGGGACGAGTAGACGCAATCGGGCAGCAGCATCAGACCGAAGCGGTCGGCGGCCTGCGGCCCGTACAGGTCGGCGAAGCCGGTGGTGTCGATGCTGATCGCCACTTCGGCGTTCGGATCGACCGTGGCCGGCGGGGTGAGCTTCATGACGATGCCGGAGACGCCCGCGTCCTGCGAGGTCGTCTGCGGGGCCACGCCCACGGTCCAGTCACCGGCGAGCGCCGCCGGGTCCCCGCCCTCCGGCACGCCGATGGCGACCGGCAGGTTGTTGGTGACCGGCACGGTGGTGCCCGGCGTGCTGGTCCCGGAGAGCGTGGCGTTACCGGTGCCCGAGGTCCACGCCGCGGTGTTGGCGGGGGCGTACGGGTCGACCGGGACCTGCGGAGCCAGGGTGAGCGCCTTGTCCGCGGCCACGTCGCCCTCTGCCGTGGTGGCCGTCGGCAGGTCCGGCAGGTCGACCTGGGAGATCGACTCCTCACGGCTCATGCCCGGGCCGGGGACGGCGAGCGCCTGCCCGCCCAGGCTCGTCACCGTCAACGTCGAGGACAACAGAAGAACGATCGCCGCGCGGCTTCGCCGCCGGCGCCGTCGTTGTGACTCTGTCATGGCTGGGCGTCCTCGCCCCAGCCATGACAGCGGACCTGAAGCACGCATACGCGTCGACTCCCACCCTGGCAATTCAGACAACGGACGAGGTGCGAAAACACCAAAGAGCACACGCCTGACCAGGCGTGTGCGTGCGCACTCTCTGTCATGTCCGGAGCGGATTTCAAGATCGGTCCGAGTCCCGGAAGGAGATGCGAGTGATCTGCGTCACAGGGCGAAATGGATCATTCCGTTTCACCGACGCCCAATCAGAGAGATGGGGCCTTTCCGCCGATCAGGGCCAATGCAGCCCCATGAAAGCCCTAAACCAGACCCAGTTGACGCCGCGTCGCATCGGTTCCACCTTCGCGTAACGGATTCATAAAACCTTCATACATGGACGCCGCCCTTCGCATGTGTGACCGTGTGCGCGCCTTCTGCCCCGCGGCCTGCCGACCGGGGCTGTCTGTGCTGTCCTCAATCCGCCTGGTTCCCACGGGAGTAGACCGCCGTGACCGCGCCGCCCCGATATCTCAGCCCCTTCGTGCGCACGCGCACGCGGCTGTCCCTGACCCTCGGCCTCGTCCTGGCCGCCCTGACCGCCGCCCTGTTGCCCTGGTGGCAGCCCGGCGGCTCTTCCCCGTCCACCGCCGGTGGCGCCACCGACGCCACCCAGGCCTCGACCGGTCCGCGCGACGAGGCCGCCGCCATGACCGAGGCCCTGCGCACCCGCAAGCAGGTGCTCGTCGACACGGCGACCACCGCCACCGCGCTGACCTGGGCGCTGCCTGACGGGCAGTTCAAGACCCGGGTCACGGCCGCGCCGACCCGGGCCAGGAACGCCGAGGGCGAGTGGGCCCCGATCGACAATCGTCTGAGGCGGACGGCCAAGGCCCCCAAGGGCCTCGGCATCGCGCCCGCGAACCCGGCCGTTCCGGTACGTTTCGCGAGCGGAAACGCCCAGAAGCCCCGCGCCGACCGGTCGTTCGCCCGCGTCGAGACACCCGGCGAAACGGTGCTCGCCGAGGTGGAGCTCGACGGGCACACCGTCGCCTACACCTGGCCGGGCGCACTGCCCGAGCCGGTGCTCGACGGACCGCGCGCGCTGTACTCGGAGGTGCTGCCGGGGGTCGACCTGCTGCTCGTGGCCCGCGAAGAGGGCGGCATGGCGCAGGTGCTCATCGTCAAGTCCCCCGAGGCGGCCCGGCAGGAGGCGCTGAAGACCGTCACGTACGGGCTGCGCTCGACCACCGCCGTGTTCCGGCAGGACCGCAAGGCCAGCCGGGTCCAGGTCCTGGACGAGGCAGGCAAGGAGGTCGGCTCGATCCCGACCCCGTTCGCCTGGGACTCCAGTGGCCGTGACCCCGAGCTCCCCCCGGGCACCCCGAACCGCACGGCCGTCGCCACCCCGGCCGACGTGCTGAAGCTGTCGGGCCTCACTGGCATCGAGCCGGGCGCCCACTCGGCCGCGCTGCCGATCGCCCTGGCCGGCGAGAACACGCACGCGGCCCGGCTCGGCCTCGGCTTCGCCGCCACCGGCCTGACCGCCCGCGAGGGCGTCACGTACCCGCTGTTCGTCGACCCGCCGCTGAACACCGGCTGGGACGCGTGGACGGTGGCCTACAAGCCGTACCCGAGCACGAGCTTCTACAACGGCACCAACTTCTCCTCCGGCACCTCCGACGCCCGCGTGGGCCACGAGTCCGACACCGGCGGCACCGCCCGCTCCTTCTGGCGGATGGACTGGTCCAGCAGCATCAAGGGCGCGGAGATCACCAGCGCGACCTTCAAGGTGCTCAACAACCACTCCTGGTCCTGCACCGACCGTGAGATGCAGCTGTGGCGCACCGGCTCGATCTCCTCGGGCACGACGTGGAACGCGCAGCCGAGCTGGTCCGCCGAGATCCAGCGCAAGTCCTTCGCGCACGGCTGGTCGACCTCGTGCCCGGACGCGTACGAGGCCTTCAACGTGAAGTCCGCCGCCCAGTACGTCACCGACAAGGGCTACTCGACGCTCACCATGGGCATGCGGGCCACCAGCGAGTCGGACACGCAGACCTGGCGCAAGTTCCGGGCGACGTCCGCGACCGTCGAGGCCGTCTACAACCGCAACCCGAAGGAGCCCTACAACGGCACCTCGACCCCCGGCGGCGCCTGCACGCCCGGCCCCGGCGCGGGCGTGACGGTCGGCAAGACCAACATCACGCTCAAGGTCACCGCCACGGACCCGGACGACAACATGAGCAAGGTCCGCTTCCGGTTCTGGAAGACCGGCGGCACCGTCCCGGCCGGCACGTACGTGACGATCGGCGCGAGCGGCGGCACCGCCTCGCTGACCATTCCGGTCACCGACCCGCTCCTGAAGGACATCACCGCCAACACCACGTTCTCGTGGGACGCGATGGGCCAGGACTCGGCCGGCGCGACCTCCACCAACTACCCGCCGGGCACCGAGCCCTGCCGGATCACGGTCGACCCGAGCGGCCCGTCCCAGCCCATCGTCGAAAGTGACGTGTTCCTCAAGGCCACCTCGGACGGCGCCACCTGGGCGACCGTGAAGTTCGGCCAGACCGGGCCCATCACCTTCGAGTCCCCCGGCGCCGTGAAGTTCACGTACGCCTGGGGCGGCGTCACCCCGGTCACGGTCAACGCCGACGCCAACGGCCTGGCCACCGTGTCCGCCCTGAAGCCGCTGAACGCCGGCCCGAACACGCTCCAGGTGTACGCGTACGACAGCCTCGGCAACCCGAGCGTGCGGACCGACTACACCACCTACGTCCCGCCGAAGGAGAGCGAGGACGCCCCCGGTGACACGGGCGGCGACGGCACACCTGACCTGCTCGTCATCAACGCCGACGGCACCCTGCGGACGTACCCGGGTCAGCCGGTCGCCGGAACGGGCCAGCCGGGCGGCGAGCTGTACGGCCAGCTGTCCGCCTCGTACACCATGGGCGCCGACGGCAAGCCGGTGCTCAACCCGACCGGGCACTGGTACGACGCGACGACCGGCAAGGCCGCGCTGATCGCGCACTACCAGGACGCCTACCCCGGCGACGGCACGACGGACCTCTTCGCCGTCACCCCCGACGGAGGCTTCTGGCTCTACCCGGGCGACGGCTACGGCTCCTTCGACGTCGGCCAGCGGATGAAGGTCCGCCTGCCGTCGAACGCGCCCGCGCCGTCCACCTGGACCCAGCTGAAGGCCGTCGGTGACATCACCGGCGACAAGCACCCCGACCTCGCGCTGCGGGCCGGGACCGCCTTCTGGGTGCTCTCCGGCTACACCGGCGGCGCCTTCCAGGCCGCCACGCTGATGGAGGGCACCGCCTGGGCCCCGCGTGACATCGTCAACATCGCGGACATGAACAAGGACGGCACGCCCGACCTGCTCTGGCGCAACGTCGACAACGGCAACATGTACGTCCGCCACGGCAAGCCGGGCCCGGTGGCCGGCAGCGTCGACCTGGAGTCGATCAAGCTGGCGGCGAACTCGCTCAACGGCGACGTGTCCTTCGGCACCAGCTGGACCAAGGCCAACATCGACTGGGCCATCGGCATCCCGGACATCAGCGGCGACGGCATCCCGGACATCTGGGCCCGTTTCGTGTCCGACGGTCACATGGCGATCTACCACCCGTCGACCACCAACACCAACGCCCCGGTGAAGACCGTCATCGGGTCCGGCTGGATGGAGAAGCTCGGCTTCGGGTGATCCGAGGCCCTTCGGGTCGTGTACGAGTGAGCCCCCGGCGCCGGAATCCCGGCGCCGGGGGCTCACCCCTTTCCAAGAACCATGGGGCGCTACGACGCCGCCGCCCCGCCCTCCGCGATCGCCTCCGTCACCTCGGCGACCCGCAGGGCCTCCTCCGTCGCGAAGCGTTCGCGGTCGAGGGCCTCCGCGATCTCCTCGTCCTGGGTCATGAGGAGGTCGAGGTTGGAGTCGCCGAGGTCGAAGACGCCCATGTCGAGGTAGGCCTTCTGGAGGCGCTCGCCCCACAGGCCGATGTCCTTGACGCAGGGCACGATCCGGCTGAAGAGCAGTTTGCGGAAGAGGTGCAGGAACTCGCTCTGTTCGCTGAGTTCCTCGGCCTCCTGCTTCGGGATGCCGAAGTTCTCCAGGACCTCGACGCCGCGGAGCCGGTCGCGCATCAGGTAGCAGCCCTCGATGACGAACTCCTCGCGCTCGCGCAGTTCGGCGTCGGTGAGCTGCTGGTAGTAGTCGCGCAGCGCCATCCGGCCGAAGGCCACGTGGCGGGCCTCGTCCTGCATCACGTACGCCAGGATCTGCTTGGGCAGCGGCTTGTCGGTGGTGTCGCGGATCATGCCGAAGGCGGCGAGCGCGAGGCCCTCGATCAGCACCTGCATGCCGAGGTAGGGCATGTCCCAGCGGGAGTCGCGGAGGGTGTCGCCGAGCAGGCCCTGGAGGTTGTCGTTGATCGGGTAGAGCATCCCGATCTTCTCCTGGAGGAAGCGCCCGTAGATCTCGGCGTGCCGGGCCTCGTCCATGGTCTGGGTCGCCGAGTAGAACTTGGCGTCCAGGTCGGGCACCGACTCCACGATCCGGGCGGCGCAGATCATCGCGCCCTGCTCGCCGTGCAGGAACTGGCTGAACTGCCAGGAGGTGTAGTGCCGGCGCAGCTCGCCCTTGTCCTTCTCGGTGAGCTTGGGCCAGTACTTGGATCCGTACAGCGACATAGCCTCGTCAGGGGTGCCGAGCGGGTCGTACGGGTCGACCTCCAGGTCCCAGTCGATGCGTTTGGCGCCGTCCCACTGCTTGTCCTTGCCCTTCTGGTAGAGGGCGAGGAGGCGGTTCTGGCCGCTCTGGCCGTCCGCCGCCTGGGGGTCGTACTCCCAGGTGAAACGGGCGGCGCCGGACGCCGGCACCGACCAGATCGGCTCCCCCGGGGCCCGGACGTAGAAGTCGTGCGTCGACACTGACGGCTCCTTCCCGCTGTCTTCCAGCAGGCTCACACGTTGGTAGACGCAGGGTCAACAAGTCGTGCGCGAGGGATTGACCGAGTTACTGACGAGGAGTCTTATAAATGGCATGCCCCGCCTGACCGAGCCCGACTTCAGCCTCCTGCGGGACGCCCTCGGGCCGCTGCGCGACCGCGAGCAGGTCGCACAGCGGCTCCTGGAGTCCTCCCTCAAGCACTCCTACGACCCCGAGACCGAGCTCGACTGGAACGCGCCCTTCGAGGACGGCACGTGGTTCTGGCCGCCGGAACTGGTCTCCCTCTACGGCACCCCGCTCTGGCGCCGGATGTCCGAGGAGCAGCGGATCGACCTGTCCCGGCACGAGGCCGCGTCGCTCGCCTCGCTGGGCATCTGGTTCGAGATCATCCTCATGCAGCTGCTCGTCCGGCACATCTACGACAAGTCGCTGACCAGCAGTCATGTGCGGTACGCGCTCACCGAGATCGCCGACGAGTGCCGCCACTCGATGATGTTCGCCAAGCTGATCCGGCGGGGCGGCGCGCCCGAGTACCCGGTGCCGCGGATGTACCACAACCTCGGCCGCGTCCTGAAGACCGTCTCCACCACCCCCGGCTCCTTCGCCGCGACCCTCCTCGGCGAGGAGATCCTCGACTGGATGCAGCGCCTGACCTTCCCGGACGAGCGGGTCCAGCCGCTGGTCCGCGGCGTCACCCGCATCCACGTGGTCGAGGAGGCCCGCCACGTGCGCTACGCCCGCGAGGAACTCCGCCGCCAGATGATCACCGCCCCGCGCTGGGAGCAGGAGTTCACCCGCCTCAGCTGCGGCGAGGCCGCCCGGGTCTTCTCCACCTGCTTCATCAACCCCGCGGTCTACGACAACGTCGGCCTGGACCGCCGCGAGGCCGTCGCCCAGGTGAAGGCCAGCGGTCACCGGCGCGAGGTGATGCAGTCGGGCGCGAAGCGGCTGACGGACTTCCTCGACGACATCGGCGTGCTGCGGGGCGCGGGCCGGCGGCTGTGGAGGTCGTCGGGGCTGCTGGCCTGAAGGGGGCGGGGCGGGGGCCGGCCCGAAATCCCGAGCTGGCATCGCCCCTCGGCCGTCGCCCGCGCGGGGTTACGCTGCGGGCATGACCAGTGCCGCCTCGCCCGCGTACCGCCGCCTCAGTGTCGAGGAGCGGCGGCGGCAGCTGCTTGAAGCCGCGTTGACGCTGTTCGCGCACCGGCCGCCGGAGGAGGTGTCGCTCGACGACGTGGCGGAGGCGGCGGGGGTGTCGCGGCCGCTCGTGTACCGGTACTTTCCCGGCGGGAAGCAGCAGTTGTACGAGGCGGCGCTGCGCTCCTCCGCCGACGCGCTGGAGCGCTGCTTCGCCGAGCCGCCCGAGGGGCCGCCCACCGAGCGCGTTTCCCGGGTGCTCGACCGGTATCTGGCCTTCGTGGACCAGCACGACGCGGGGTTCGCCGCCCTGCTGCGCGGCGGGAGCGTCGCCGAGACCTCGCGGACCAGCGCGATCGTGGACGAGGTGCGGCGGGCCGCCGCCGAGCAGATCCTCTTCCACCTGGGCGTGGGCGCGCCCGGGCCGCGGCTCGGGATGATGGTGCGGACCTGGATCGCGGCCGTCGAGGCGGCCTCGCTGATCTGGGTCGACGAGGGCAAGCGCCCGCCGGCCCCCGAGCTGCGGGACTGGCTGGTCGACCATCTGGTCGCGCTGCTCGCCGCGACCGCCGCCGGCGACGCGGAGACCGCCGATGTCGTCGCCCGGCTGCTCTCCCAGGAGCGGGCCGCGGGCCCGGTGGGGCGGCTGGCCAAGCGCGTGATCCCCGTGGTCAGCCAGGCCGCGCACCTCCTCTGAACCCCTCTGAACCGGCCAGAGGGGACACTGGTGGGGTGAAGAGCGAGAACACCCCCTTCCGCGGCGGCCCCCTCGACGGCCGGGTCCTGCCCGTGCTCGTCGGACCGACCGGGCACCCCCCGAAGTGGTACGAGGTGCCGGTCCCGGCCCACGACGGGCACCCGGCCACCGTGTACGCGTACCGCCGCGAGCCCGCCGGCTACACCAAGCGGCTCGGGCTGCAGCGCGGCTGGGTGTACGAGTACGCGCCGGGCGGCCGCGAGCGGCGCGAGCTGAAGTGGCCGTGGACCAAGCCCTCACCCAAGCCCGCTGCGCCGTCCGAGTGAGCGCGCCGCACACCGTACCGATGGTCCGCTCATCGCACCATTCGTGCCGTCATCATCCACCTGGAGGTGGTGACGTGCCGGGACGACTGCTGCGCATGGTCTGTACGGGAGCCCTCGCGGGCGCCCTCGCGTTGTCGACGACGGTTACCGGCACCGCCGCCCCCACCGATCCCACCGACTCCGTCGGCGGCCTCCTCACCCGGCTCCGCACCCTCTACCAGGAGACCGAACGCGCCGGCGAGGCCTACAACGCCGCCGACGAGTCCCTGAAGAAACAGGCCGCCGACACCCGGAAGACCGGCGCCCGCCTTGCCGCCGCCCGCACCGCGCTGCAGAAGGGCCGCGACGAGGTGGGGCGGCTCGCGCGCCAGCAGTACCGCAGCAGCGGCGAGCTCTCCCCGTACCTCGGACTGCTGCTCTCCGCCGACCCCGGCGAGGCCCTCGACCAGCGCCGGCTGCTCGCCCGCGCCGCCCGCGAACGGGCCGCCGCCGTCGCCCGTCTGCAGACCGCCGAGAAGAAGGCGGACGCCCTCGCCGCCGCCTCCCGCACCGCCCTGGAACGCCGCACCGCGCTGCTCGGCGGCCGGAAGAAGCAGAAGGAGACCGTCGAGGCGAAGCTCCGCGAGGTCGAACGGCTGCTCGCCGGCCTCTCCCCCGACCAGCTCGCCCGGCTCGCCTCCCTGGAGACGCAAGCGACCGCCGGCGCCCAGAGCGCCCTGCTCGGCTCCGGCGCGCTCGACGGCGCCCTCGACCCGACCCGTACCCCGTCCGAGGCCGGCGGCGAGGCGCTGCGCTTCGCCGTCGGGCAGATCGGCAAGCCGTACGAGTGGGGCGCGGAGGGCCCCGCCACATACGACTGCTCCGGCCTGACCCAGGCGGCCTGGGCGGCGGCCGGCCGGGAGCTCCCCCGCACCAGCCAGGAGCAGTGGGAGACCCTCCCGCACGTGGCCCTGACCGACCTGCGCCCTGGCGACCTGGTCGTCTACTTCCCCGAGGCCACCCACATCGCGCTCTACCTCGGCGACGGCATGGTCGTGCACGCCCCGCGCCCCGGCGCCCGGATCAAGGTCTCCCCGATCGCGGCCAACCCGCTGCTCGGCGCCGTACGCCCGGACCCGGCGGCCCGGCCCCTGGACACGTTCGCGCCGCCCGAGCTCCCGGCGGGAGCCACGGACGGCGCGGACGAGGGTTTCTCCGGCGATCGGCCGCCGGAGGGCAGCCGGGCTCAGGCCCCGGCCGCCACGGACTCCAGGTAGGCCGCGGTCTTCTCGGGCTCGAAGAAGAAGTTCTCGAAGTCCGCCGGGTTGTCGAAGCCGTTCGCGAACCGGTCGGCCACCGGCGGCAGCTGCCCCGCCGCGCCGATCAGGTTCAGGACGTGCTCCGGCGGGACGCCGAGCATCGCGTTGGTCCACTTCGTGACGTGCTGGGCGGTCTCCCAGTAGCGGTCGAAGGTGGCCTGCATCCACGCCTCGTCGAAGGGCCGGTCACCGTGCTCGACGATCGCGTCGAGGTACGCGGCGGCGCACTTGGCCGCCGAGTTGGAGCCCTGGCCGGTGATCGGGTCGTTGGCGACGACCACGTCGGCGACGCCGAGCACCAGACCGCCGCCCGGGAGGTGCCCGATCGGGTTGCGCACGGTGGGGGCGTATCGGCCCGCCAGCGTGCCGCCCGCGTCGGTCAGTTCGACCTTCGTGGCCCGCGCGTACTCCCACGGCGTGAACTTCTCCATCAGTTCAAGCGTGAGCGCCAGGTGGTCCGCCGGGTCCTTGATGCCGCGGAAGGCGTCGACCGGGCCGCCCGGGATGCCCTCCCAGAAGAGGATGTCGGCGCGGCCGGAGGTGGTGAAGGTCGGCATCACGAACAGCTCGCCGACGCCCGGCACCAGGTTGCAGCGCACCGCGTCGAAGTCGGGGTGCTCGGGGCGCGGGCCGAGCCCGTGCACGTACGCGACGGCGAGCGCGCGCTGCGGCTCCGCGTACGGGGAACGCTCCGCGTCCCGGCCGAACATCGACACCAGCTCGCCCTTGCCGGCGGCGACAAGCACCAGGTCGTAACCGCGCGCGAAGTAGTCGAGGTCGCCGACGGCCGCGCCGTGGATGACCAGCTGGCCGCCGCGCTGGGCGAAGGTCTCCAGCCAGCCGGCCATCTTGACCCGCTGGTCGACGGACTGCGCGTAGCCGTCGAGCCGGCCGACCCAGTCGATCACGCGCTCACCGGCGGGGCCGGCGACGGAGACGCCGAGGCCCTCGGTCCGCGGGGCCTGCGACTCCCAGAAGTTGAGGCCCAGGTCGCGCTCGTGGCCGAGCGCGGTGTCGAACATGCACTGCGTGGACATGACCCGCCCGGAACGGATCTCGTCCGCCGTCCGGTTGGACATCAGGGTGACTTCGTAGCCCTTCGACTGCAGTCCGAGGGCGAGCTGGAGGCCGGACTGACCGGCCCCGACTATGAGGATCTTCCGCATGGGCGACCTTGGGGGTGTGCTGGGGGGCGGGGCTATTCGGGGGTGGCTTCGAGGGCGTGCTCGACCATCGCGAGGAGCGTCTCGACCACGCTGTACCGCTTGCGCGCGTCCATGATCAGGACCGGCACGTGCTCGCCGATGGTCAGTGCGTCCCGGACATCCGGGACCTCGAAACGCTCGGTGCCCTCGAAGTGGTTGACGGCGACGATGTACGGCAGTCCGCAGCTCTCGAAGTAGTCGAGCGCCGGGAAGCAGTCGGTGAGGCGCCGCGTGTCGGCCATGACGATCGCGCCGATCGCGCCGCGCACCAGGTCGTCCCACATGAACCAGAAGCGCTGCTGCCCGGGCGTGCCGAAGACGTAAAGCACCAGGTCGTCGTCGAGGGTGATCCGCCCGAAGTCCATCGCGACGGTCGTGGTCAGCTTGTCCGGCGTGGCGGTGAGGTCGTCGGTCTCCTCGCTCGCCTGCGTCATCAGCGCCTCGGTCTGGAGCGGGGTGATCTCCGAGACCGCGCGGACGAAGGTGGTCTTGCCGACGCCGAAGCCGCCCGCGACGACGACCTTGGTCGCGATCGGGGCGCGGGTGTGGTCCAGCTGCCAGTCCCGGGCGCCCTCTTCGGGATCGGGATCGGGTTCGGGCTCGGCCGCGCGTTCAGGCTCGTGTTCGGGCTCGGCCGCCGTGGGCTGGGCGGGGATGCCGGTGAGCACCGGCGCTTCGGTTTCGTCGGAGACGGAAGTCGCCTCAGAGACGGCGGAGTCCACTCAGCACCCTTTCGAGCAGCGCGCGGTCGGGCTGGCCGGTGCCGTGACCGGTCCCGTACACACGGATCTTTCCCTGGTCGGCCAGGTCGCTGAGCAGCACCCGGACGACACCCAACGGCATCTTCAGAAGCGCCGATATCTCGGCCACCGTCCGCATCCGGCGGCAGATCTCGACGATGGCCCGCATCTCCGGCATCAGACCGCGCGCGGCCTTCCCGCCGTCAGTGAGAGCCTTCCGTCCCGGCGCGGCCTCCAAGGCCGCCACGAAGGTCTCCACGAGGAGGACGTGGCCGAAGCGGGTGCGGCCGCCGGTGAGCGAGTAGGGGCGGACCCGGGAGGGGCGGCGCCCCTCCCCGCGTATCGGCAGCCGGTGGGTGTGCGACGCGGCGGTCACTGTGCGCTCTCCATGGACCGGGCGGACTTGGCCAGTTCGCTGCGGAGCTCAGGGGTGAGGACGTGGCCGGCGCGGCCCACGAAGAGCGCCATGTGGTACGCGATGACGCTCATGTCGCAGTCGGGCGTGGCGTGCACGCCGAGCAGCGAGCCGTCGCTGATCGACATGACGAAGACGCTGCCCTCCTCCATCGCGACCATGGTCTGCTTGACCCCGCCGCCGTCCATCAGCCGGGCGGCGCCGATGGTGAGGCTGCCGATGCCCGAGACGATGGTGGCGAGGTCGGCGCTGGAGCCGCGCGGCCCGTCGGCCCGGTCGGCCGCCTCGGGCGCCCCGGTCGGGACGTCCGGGTCCGACGACAGCAGGAGCAGGCCGTCGGAGGAAACCACGGCGACGGAGCGGACGCCCGGCACCTCCTCGACCAGGTTGCCCAGCAGCCACTGCAGGTTGCGGGCCTCGCTGCTCAGTCCGAATGTTCCGGTCGCAGTCAACTGCGTGCCTCCTCGACTGTGTCCCCCGTCTTCTCCTCGGTACGGCTTGCGTCAGCGGCGCGGATCTCGGCCGCGACGTCGCGGCGGCCGTTCTCGGCTCCTCGCTGGAAGCCGCCCAGGCGCCTGCGCAGCGCCTCGGCGTCCACGCCGCCGCGTCGTATCGGCGCGGTGGGGGCACCGGCCTGACGCACTATCCGCGGGGTGCGCTTGGGCAGTCCTTTGTCGGTGACCCGCTCCCACTGCCCGGAGCGCGGGCCGGACACGAGGTCGGCCTCGGGCTCGGCCTCGGGCGCGTACGCGACCTCCGGCTCCGGCGCCGGGAGCTCCTCGGTGGCGCGCTCGTGCGCGTCGGGCTCGGCCGGCGGGTCGGGCAGGCGCACCTGGAGCGTGGTCTCGGACACGGACTCGCCGAGTCCGAGGGTCTGTACAGGCTCCTGTACGCGTACGGGTACGGGCTCGGGCGCGGGCTCGGCGGCCGGAAGCGGCGGCTCCGCCTCCACCCGCGCGATGGCCCGCTCCGCCGCCTCGACCAGCGGGTCGCGGTGCGAGGGCAGGGTGTTGGAGTTCGCCTCGGCGACCGAGCCCGGCAGGGTCAGTACGGGCACGTGGCCGCCCGCCGCCAGGGTGACGGTCGGCGGGACGGTGGCCGGCGGGGCGGAGGGCAGCAGCGGCAGCGGGAGCACCACGACGGCGGTCGTGCCGCCCTGGGTGTGCTCGCGCAGCTCGACCCGTACGCCGTGGCGCTCGGCGAGCAGCGCGGTGACCCGGATGCCCAGGCCCTCGCCGTCCGCGCCGGTGCCGGCCGGGTCGCCGGGGTCGGCGAGCCGGGCGTTGAGCTCGGCGGTCCGGTTGGCGGAGATGCCGATGCCCCCGTCCTGGACGGAGAGCATGACCTCGCCGGATTCCAGGAGCCAGCCGGACAGCTGGACCTGGGTGTCGGGCGGCGAGAAGGAGGTGGCGTTCTCCAGGAGTTCGGCGATCAGGTGGCTGAGGTCGTCCGCGGCGAAGCCGGCCACCTGGGCGTGCGGCGGCAGCGACTGGATGCTGACCCGCTCGTAACGCTCGATCTCGCTCACGGCGGCGCGCAGCACGTCGACCAGCGGCACCGGGCCGGGGTGGCCGTGGTGGTGCTCGTGCCCGGCGAGGACGAGCAGGTTCTCGCTGTGGCGGCGCATGACGGTCGCCATGTGGTCGAGCTTGAAGAGGGTGGCCAGCCGGTCCGGGTCCTGCTCGCGCTCCTCCAGCTTCTCGATGACGCCGAGCTGCCGCTCGACCAGGCCGAGGCTGCGCAGCGAGAGGTTGACGAAGGTGTGCTGGACGGTGCCCCGCAGCCGCTGCAGCTCGGCGGTGAGCAGCGCGTTCTGCCCCTGGAGCTCGGCGCGCTGGGCGGCCAGCTCGGCGGCGACGGCCTCGCGGGCGCCGGCCAGTTCGGTGCGCTCGCCGTCGAGCCGCTCGACCCGGGCGGAGAGCTCGGCGAGCCGGCCCTGCAGGGTGTTGAGGGACCGTACGACCTGGGCGAACTCGTCGTTGCGCCCGGTGAAGCGGATCGGGCCGGCGTCGCCGTCCGGTACGGAGCCGGGCTCGGTCGCGGCGGCGAGCCGGGCGGCGCCGATGCGGAGCACGGCGAGCGGGCGGGTCATCGAGCGGGCGACGTAGGTGGCGATGCCGACGGCGACGAGCAGACAGCCGCCGAGGAACGCGATCCGGACCTCGAGCGCGGTGACGTCGTCGTCGCGGAGCGCGGAGAGGGCGTCGACGCGCTGGGTGGCGAGGGTGGACTCGACGCCGCGCATCTGCTCGATGCGGGCGGAGAGCGCGGCGTCCAGCTTGACCGGGTCGGTGTCGAGCTCGGACTCGGAGAGCTCGGGCCGGTCGGTGAGCTTGCCGAGGTAGCGCTCGGCGCTCTTGACGTCGGGGCCGGCGACGGTGGCGGCGAGGGAGTCGCGGGCCGGGGCGGCGGCGGCCTGGTCGAAGTCGGCGAGGGCGGCGAGTTCACGGACCCTGGCCTGCTGGGCGGCGGCGGTGAGCGCGTTGCGGGCGCGGTCGGCCTCCTCCGCGCCCTCGGGCTTGTCCGTGACGTAGGTGCCGGTGGCCGGGTCGTAGTGGGTCGTGCCGCCGGACTCGGGACGCGGGACGGCGAGTGCGGCGAGCAGCAGTCCACGCTCGGCGGAGGCCTGTTCGGTGGCGCGGCCGAGGGCGGCGGGGGCGCGCAGGGCCTCGGCGGCGCGGGCCGGGGTGCGTTCGGCGAGCGCGTCGGCGAGGGCCTGGAGCTTGCCGATGACGTCGGTGTAGGCCTTGTGGGCCTCCAGGGCGGTGCCCTTGCCGGTGAGCGCGGTGCGCCGGACGGAGGGCAGGCCGGCCAGGTCGCGGCGGAGTTCGGCGGGGGCGGCGGCGCGGATCTCGTCGATCTGGCGGTCGACCCGGGCGGAGCGGGCGTCGGTGATCCGGCGCTTGTCCTTGGCGCTGCCGGTCTGCTCGTCGCGGCCGGCGGCGATGTAGGCGACGACCTCGTCGCGCTCGTCGGAGAGCGAGTGGGCGAGGGTGACGGCCTGGCGGTCGAGTTCGGCGAGGGCGACCAGGTCGACCGACTCGTCGAGGTCGGCGGAGGCGGTGAGGACCATGGGGGCGCCGGCGGCGAGCACGGTGACGCCGACCAGGGCGACACCGGCGAAGAGCCGGCTGCGGACGCGCTTGGCCCGGCCGGCCGGGGCCGTGGCGCCGGGGATCGTCGCACCGGGACCGGCCGTGGCACCGGGACCGGGGGGCGTGACGCCGGGGGCCGCGGGGGTCGCGGGCAGCCCGGGGTTCTGCGGGTCACCGGGGGTCTGGCTCCGCGTGCCGTTGTTGCTCCGAGGCCGCTTCTTCTGCACCGGTGCTCGCATTCTTGACTCGTCCGCCCATGAAGCAGAGGTGACGACCGGTCACATGTAAGAGCCCCCACCCCTGGTGTGTCTTCCGACCATTTCAGCGGTTCTGGTCAGGGGTCTGGCATCGGCCGCTCCGCCACCCGAACGAGTGAACAACACTCCGTAGTTGGCGAACAACTCCCGCCCGCGGGTACGGGTGTGTCCGGCTTACCGCCGGTTGGATCTTCCGCGCGGGCTTTGGCAGGATGCCCGCCCGCAGCTTCCCGGAGCCTTCACTTCCGGGCCTCCGCCCCCGTCAGGTGCCTTTGGTACAGGCCATTTTCGGGCGTCTGGAGGCGGCGTGAAGGAAGGATGCAGGCGGGTCGTCCGACGAGGCCGTGCGGGGCAGACTGTGGATCATGCGCACGGAAGCGGTGACCCTCCCCGGCAGTCCCGAACGCCCCAATGAGGACTGGGCGGCCGCAGCTCTGCCCGCCGCGGGGGCGGGTGGGACGGTCGTGGTCCTGGACGGGGTGACGCCCCCGGCGGGCGACGACGGTTGTGTGCACGGGGTGCCCTGGTTCACCGCTCGGCTGGGCGGCGCTTTGACGGAACTGTCCGCTTCACGGCGCGATCTGACACTGTCCGGGATTCTCTCCTTGGCAATCCGGCGCACCGCGGACGCCCACCGGAACACCTGTGACCTTTCTCACGTCCGCACTCCGCAGGCGACGGTGGCCATGGCGCGCTGGGACGAGGCGACGGTGGAGCACCTGGTGCTGTCCGACGCGGCGCTGCTCCTCGCCGCCCCGGACGGCGCGGTACGGGCGGTGCTGGACGACCGGCTCGACCGGGTGCCGGACGAGGTGCGCCGCTCCCTGGCGGCCACGGACCGGCTGCGCAACGCGGAGGGCGGCTTCTTCACGGCCGCCGCCGACCCCTCCGTCGCCGCCCGCGCGGTGACCGGGACGAGCCCGCGCTCGGCCGTACGGGCGCTGGCGGCGCTCAGCGACGGCGCGACCCGCTGGGTGGAGCTGTTCCGGGCCGGCGACTGGACGGACCTCTTCGCGGTCCTCGACAAGGAGGGCGCGTACGGGCTGCTGCGCCGGGTGCGGGCCCTGGAGACGGCGGACGCGGCGGCCGGCGGCGTACACCGCTGGAAGGTCCACGACGACGCGACGGTCGTCTACGCGGCTTTCTGACTGGTCCGGGACCACCCATGTGACCGCCGAGTGAGCCAAAGGGCGCGCCGGGGGAACAGCCCTGAGCGCGCGGAGCCTCCCGAGGCACGAGGGAGGCGAGCACGGTCGGGGCTGTGAGCCCGGCTCAAAGCGCCCGGAGGCGAGGGAGGCCAAACAAAGGGGGCACCCTCAGCCTTCGGCCGACCGTACGTTGAAGTGGTGGAGCAGCCGGGCCAGTTCCGCGACCTCGGCGCGGTCCCAGTCGGCGAGCTTGCGGACGTAGCGCTCGCGGCGGGCGTCCCGGACGTGGCGGAAGCGGCCCTGGCCCTCCTCGGTGAGCCGGACCAGGGAGGCGCGGCCGTCGGCGGGGTCGGGGTCGCGGGCGACCAGGCCGAGGTCCTCCAGGGCGCGCAGCTGGCGGCTCATCGTGGCCTTGCCGACGCCGAAGTAGCCCGCCAGGTCGGTGGCGCGCTGGGGTCCGGCGTCGTCGAGCCGGACGAAGAGTCCGTAGGCGGCGGGCTCCAGTTCGGGGTGGACCTCGCGGGCCATCTCGCCGGACTGGGCGCGGGCGCGGCGCAGAAAGACCGCCAGTTCGCGTTCCAGGGCGAGGAATTCCTGGTCCACACCACTCCCGCTCTTGGGTCCGGCTTCACTCCCCGTACCGCTTACGTGCACGTCAGCACCCCTCGCGCGCTTTCCGCTCGCTGAAAGTTTCTTACGCCGCCGGCCATCGCCGCAGCTCTTTCAGTATTTCGCAGGCGTAGACCAACGGCAGCCGCCGGGCCCTCTTCCGTCCGGCGGGTCTACGTGCGTAGCGTCGTCTCCGGCGACACTGCATGACATGTCCGCGCCAGCTTTGACGCGGGCAGCTCCGTCCTGGTTCCCCCGTCCTGGTTCCCCCGCCGAGCCCCTCGGAGGCACGCGATGCGTGTGCACAGATCCGGAACGACCCTCGCCGGCGCCGCTCTCGCGGCCCTGACCCTCACCCTCCCCCTCGCTCTCTCCGGCACCGAGAGCGCCGCGCCGGACCCCGACGCCAAGACCCCCAAGGCCGCCAAGCAGGTCCCCGCCCGCGGCTCCGCCTACATGGGCATGGGCGTGATCGCCCACGACGGCCAGGGCACGGCGCCCGGCGGCATCTCGATCCAGGCCGTGCAGACCGAGGGCGTGGACGTCTCCAGCCACCAGGGGAACGTCGCCTGGTCGACGCTGTGGAACAGCGGGGTGAAGTGGGCCTACGTCAAGGCGACGGAGGGCACCTACTACAAGAACACCTACTTCGCGCAGCAGTACAACGGCTCGTACAACGTGGGCATGATCCGCGGCTCGTACCACTTCGCCACGCCGGACACCACGACGGGCGCGGCGCAGGCCGACTACTTCGTGAACAACGGCGGCGGCTGGTCGAGGGACGGCAAGACGCTGCCCGGCGCGCTGGACATCGAGTGGAACCCGTACGGCGCGACCTGCTACGGCAAGACGCAGTCGGGGATGGTCTCCTGGATCCGCGACTTCGTGAACCGCTACAAGTACCGGACCGGCCGCGACCCGGTGATCTACACGGCCACCAGCTGGTGGAAGCAGTGCACCGGCAACTACGGCGGCTTCGCCACCACCAACCCGCTGTGGGTCGCGCGGTACGCCTCCGAGGTGGGCGAGCTCCCGGCCGGCTGGGGCTACTACACGATGTGGCAGTACACCTCGTCCGGCCCGACGGTCGGCGACCACAACCACTTCAACGGCGACCTCTCGCGGGTGCAGGCGCTCGCAAACGGCTGACGGAACCGTACGGCGGCGGGGTCCCGGGCGAGCGGCACGCCCGGGACCCCGCCGTCGCGCGTTCGCGGCCACCTCTTGCCTATTGGTATGGACCAATGCGACCCTCTTGGCGGCGCCACCGGGAGACCGCAACTCCCATGAGCCGCACGTGTGTTGCTCGACCCGTCCTCCCCACGCACGAGAGAGAGCCCCCGCATGCCGTCCCCTCGCCGCACCACCGCCGCCCTCGCCGCGGTCTCCGCCGCCGCGCTCGTCTCCCTCACCCCGACCGCTGCGCAGGCCCACGGCGCGGTGTTCAACCCGGTCAGCCGGATCGCCGCCTGTTACGCCGAGGGGCCGGAGTCCCTCGACTCGCAGGTGTGCAAGGACCTCGTCGCCGACTCCGGCACCCAGCCGCTGTACGACTGGAACGAGGTCAACATCGCCAACGCCGCCGACAACCACCAGGCCGTCATCCCGGACGGCAAGCTCTGCTCGGCCAACCGCGACAAGTACCGCGCGCTCGACTGGGCCCGCACCGACTGGCCGGCCACGGCGGTCGCCTCCGGCCCCTTCGGCTTCAAGGTCCGCGTCACCGCCCCGCACTCCGGCACGATGACGATGTACATCACCAAGCAGGGCTTCGACCCGACGCAGCCGCTCAAGTGGTCGGACCTCGACAGCACCCCCGCCGCCGTCTACAACACCACCCGCACCTCGACCGACGGCTACTACTCCTTCAACGGCTCCCTGCCGTCCCGCACCGGCCGCCACATCGTCTACATGGTCTGGCAGCGCAACGACAGCCCCGAGGCCTTCTACAGCTGCTCGGACGTCACCTTCGGCAGCACGGCCGGCGCGACCAGCACGGCCGCGCAGGCCCCGACCGAGTCGAAGATCGCCGCGGGCGCCTCGCTCTCCACGGTCAGCCACGCGGGCCACGGCGGCGACGAACAGCCCCCGGCCCTCTCCGCCGACACCACCGAGTCCCCCGCCTCCCCGCTCCCCCTGGCCCTCGCGGGCGCCGGCGCCCTGGCCGCCTTCGGAGCGGGCAGCATCCTGCTGACCCGCCGCCGCAACGAGGGCTAAGGCGTCAGGCCTTCAGGGCGGCGACGAAGGACTCCCACGCCGGGGCGGCCACCACGAGGACCGGCCCGGCGGGGACCTTGCTGTCGCGGACCGGGACGACGCCGGGAACGTCGTCCCGGACCTCGACGCAGTTTCCGCCGTCGCCGTCGCTGAAGGAGCTCTTGCGCCAGCCGGCGTCCGCGAAGTCGTACGAGACCTCGACGCACTCGCCGCCGTCGCCGTCGCTGTAGGAGCTCTTGAACCAGTGGGCGTTGTTCAGGTCGTAGGCGCGCATCGTCTGTAGTCCTCCGCCGCCGATTCGATCAGGGCCAGGGACGCCTCCGGCGACAGCGCGGCGCTCCTGAGCAGATCGTAGGCCGCCTGACTGCGCTTCACCACCGCCGGATCGTCCAGCAGATTCCCCGAAAACAGCGCCTCCGTATAGACCGTTGGAGGCTGGTCCTCGAACTCCATCATCTGAATCATCTTCCCCATCTGGGGGTACGCGCCCGCCGCGTACGGCAGCACCTGGACCAGCGCCTTGCGCTCGCGCACGTACGCCGCGATGTGGTCCAGCTGCTCGGCCATCACCGCCGGGCCGCCCACCGGGATGCGCAGCGCCGTCTCATGCAGGATCGCCCAGTACACGGGCCTCGTCTCGTCCTTGAGGATCGCGGCCCGATCCATCCGCCCCTTGACGGTGTCCTCGACGTACTCGTCGGTGGCGAGCGGGTTGCTGGAGAGAGTGACCGCGCGCGCGTAGGCGGGCGTCTGGAGCAGGCCGGGCACAACGGTGGGGGCGAAGGCACAGATCTTCGTCGCCACCGCCTCCAGCTCGGCCGCCGCCTGAAAATACGACGCGTACGGCGACTTGTTGATCAACCTCCGCCAGGTCTTCTCAAACAGGTGCCCCGTCTTCAGCACCTCGTCGAACATCGTCGCCAGCTCCAGCTGCGGCTTCCGGACCCCCTGCTCGAACAACCCGATGTACGCCCCGGAGACGAACACCCGCGCACCCAACTCGCTCTGCGTGAGCCCCGCCGCCTCCCGGTGCTCCTTCAGCAGCTCACCGAAGAACTCCCACGCTTCCTGCCGCTTAGCCTTGGCCATGGTTTAACTCCCCAACCCTGCAGCACAGTTGCCACCCCCGTAGCCACCACCGACTCTACGGACTCCCCCTCACCCAAAGCACCCGGACCCGGAGATTCCCCCGAACGGGGGTTAACGGCGAACAGGAGGGCTCCGCTTCCGGCCACATTGACGCCCTATCAGCCATTGCCCCCCTGAACCTGACACAGTCCCCGTTTCCATTCCTGCTCGTCGGCCGCGTAGCTGAAGAATCGCAGACTCATGCCAATTTGAAGTAAGTTGAGGATTCTCACATGCGCATATCGGCCTCCAAGGTTGCTGTCGCGGCCGCGATCACGCTGGTACCGGTACTGGGAGCCGCCTCCACAGCGAGCGCCGGAACCGCAGGCGCGCAGGTCACCACCTGCCCCAGCGACGGATACATCACGCGCGGCGATCGTTGCACCACGCTCTCCAACGGCTACCTCTCGATCCACCTCGGAGACGGTGGTAAGACGATCTCGGTCGTGTACCGCAAGACGGGCGGAAGCGCCATCACTGGGAAGTTGGGATATCTCCGTAGCGGCAGCACCCATTACAAGGCGTCCCAGACCATCACGACGTCGGTAGAGGCTTACGCCCTGTGGGGCGGGGTCGCCAATCCGTGCTACCCCACCAACGGGCTTCTCTACACATCCGGAACGACCTACCAGACGCCTGCCGCCACCTCCAGCAGCTGCTGACACGGTTCGCGTCCGACCTGCTTCCCGTCCCGGTGCGCTACCGCACCGGGACGCATCACATCGCGCTGCCATCGCCTAGAGAGACCCTGAATTGCTGTACGCGGTATTCAAAGGGCACGAGATGTTCGTGCTCTTGGCCACCCTCATCGCCTTGTCCGTGGGAGCTCTGCGCTTTCGCATCGCGCGATCGAGAGAAACCGAGCGCCCCGCGTTCCACGCCTTGCTCGCGGCAGCCGTCACCGCCGTCGTCTCTCTGACGCTGTGGTCGACCGGATCGCCCACGGAACAGTCGCGGATCTGCATCGTGAACAGCGACATAACCGAGCCCCTCACGACATCCCAGGGAATCCTGAACGCTGGACTCTTCCTCCCGGTCGGCCTCCTCGGCGTGTTGGCGACACGCAACGTCCTGGGAACCCTCATCGGCGGCTTCCTGCTGACCACCGGCATTGAAACCGCCCAGGCCACACTGACCTTCCTGGGGCGGGGCTGCGACACGAGCGACCTGCTGATGAACACTCTCGGAGTTGCCGCCGGCGCCGCCGTCGGATGGGTCGCGACAAGGATCGACGACTCCGAAGGTTCGGTGCGCCTGCTTTACGCCACGCGCCGACTCGTCACCGTGTGGCTGGGTTCTGCCGCGCTCCTCATCGGCCTTTGGGTGGCGTTCATTCACCCCGAGAGAGTGGCATATACAGTCGCTGTCGTCGACGCAAACGAAGACCAGCAAGGCGCGGCTCGCAAGGCCGTCGCATCCGCATTCGGCAACCATTTCAAAATCAACAGCATCGATTTTGCGCGAGGCCCGAGTGGTGATGCCGGCACGGTGATGGCCAACCTCGACGTGGGGTTCGCCGAGTTGAGCTGGCCGGATCGCAGAACCTTCAAGGCATCCCTCGACATGTCGAGCGGGAACGGCTCCACCGGGTATCCGCTCGGCGGCAACCCTGTCGGTCGCCCCATCAACGCGCAGGCGGCACATGATCTCGCTCTCTCGTATGCCAAGGACCACGCCCCATGGGCCCTGGGCGGCGCCGAACCCGTCACGTCGCCCGTGGGGGCCAAGGCCGAGATGGGCTGGATGACAAGCTGGCGCCGCCACAACAGGGATGGCGTGATGATGCCGATGCGGCTCGACATTCAGGTCGACCCTTCCGGAGCGATGACCCAGCTCATCATGCGCGATATCGATGATCCCGCTCTTCCTGCCCCCAGAGTGACGAGGGAAGAGGCGGCCAGAATGTTCCGTCAGGCAGCCGCGGTCGACTCGGGTACACCGGTCGAACTCGAGCTGGTCGCGAAATCAGTCGACGACGAGTGGAAGATTCACTGGCTCGCCTTTGGCCAGATCAAGGGAGGGAGCGGCCTCGCAGTCATCGACGCCGAGGCGCGAAATCTCATTAGTTTCAGCTCGCAACCAGCGGGCGTGCCCATCAATGAAGTGGTGAGCGAGGCGGCTCAGTAACAGCGCCTGCCGCCCCGTCTGCCGGACAGGCCACGCGGGAGGCGCCCGGGGTGTGCGTCGCCCTCGTGCCCTCCGTCGCTCCATCGGGTGTCGATTTCGCGCCATCCGCACCAGGACGGGTGGGAGTGGGTGGTTCCGTGGACAAGCTTCGGGAGAGCTCTGTTCGAACGGCCGTCAGCGCACGTCGTCCGATCGCGAAGGTGAGCACTCCATGCGGAAGCAGCAGCGGTGGGTCTACCACCGCGGAGATGGGCCGCGCACGGTCGGGGTGGAGGAGGAACTGCTCCTCGTCGATCCCGAGAGCGGGATGCCCCGGCCGCTGTCCGGCGCCGTCACCGAGATCGCCGCCTGGCACGCCGATGTGCTGCGGCCGGCGGAGCGGGGCGAGCCGGCGAAGTCCGAGTTGTTCTGCGAGATGCTGGAGATCGCCACCCCGCCCTGCGCCACCTCGGCCGAGCTCGACGAGCGGCTGCGGCAGGCCAGGACCGCCGCCGCGGCCGCCGCCAAGGAGGCGGGCGCGGCCGTCGCGGCCCTCGCGACCGCGCCGGTGCGCTTCGACCCGCTGCTCAATCCGGCCGACCGCTACCGGCGGATCGAGGACCGGTTCGCCCGGCTCGTCGACGACAAGCTCACCTGCGCCTGTCACGTGCACGTCCATCTCGCCTCCGCCGAGGAGGGCGTCGGGGTCCTCGACCGGCTCCGGCCCTGGCTCGCGCCGCTCCTCGCGCTCAGCGCCAATTCGCCGTACTGGCAGGGCCGGGACACCGGCTACGCGAGCTGGCGCCACCAGCTCTGGTCGCGCTGGCCGATGAGCGGGCCGAGCGAGCTGTACGGCGACGTCGCGGCGTACGAGGAGACCACGCGGGCGATGCTGGCGAGCGAGGTGCTCGTCGACGACCACATGGTCTACTTCGACGCCCGGCTGTCCCGCCGATACCCGACGGTGGAGGTGCGGGTCGGCGATGTGTGCCAGCACGTCGAGGACGGGGTGCTCCTGGCCGTCCTCGTCCGCGCCCTGGTGGACACCGAGGCCCGGTCCTGGCGGGCGGGCCGGGAGGCCGATCCCGTTCCGACCGCCGTGCTGCGCCTGGCGTCCTGGCGGGCCAGCCGATACGGGCTCCGGGGCGAGCTGCTGCACCCCCTGACCTGGCAGCCGGCCCCGGCGGCGGCCGTCCTGGAGGCCCTGCTCCACCATGTCACCCCGGCCCTGCGGGCCGCCGGCGACCTGGACCGGACCGTGCGCGGACTGGAGCTGCTGCTCGCCCGGGGCACCGGGGCCGACCTCCAGCGGGCCGCGCGGGACGGCGCCCCGGGTCTTGCCTCGGTCGTCGCCGACGCCGTACGCCGCACCACCCCCGCCTGAGACGGCCGGTGGGGCGCGCCCCACGCGGAACGCGCCCCACCAGGCCGGCCGTCAGGCCGGACCGGCCGTCAGGCCGCCGCGCTCACCGCGAGCTCCGCCGGGGTCAGCGCGATCTCCAGGACCTGGCGGACGTCCGTGACCGGGTGGACCTCCAGCTTCTGGAGGATCTCGGCGGGGACGTCGTCGAGGTCGGCCTCGTTGCGCTTGGGGATCACGACGGTCGTGATGCCCGCGCGGTGGGCGGCGAGGAGCTTCTGCTTCAGGCCGCCGATCGGCAGGACCCGGCCGGTGAGGGAGACCTCGCCGGTCATCGCGACGTCCGTGCGCACCTGCCGGCCGCTGAGCAGCGAGGCGAGGGCCGTGGTCATCGTGATGCCCGCGCTGGGGCCGTCCTTCGGGACCGCGCCGGCCGGGAAGTGGATGTGCACGCCGCGGTCCTTGAGACCGGTGACGGGCAGCTCCAGCTCCGCGCCGTGCGAGCGGAGGAAGGAGAGCGCGATCTGCGCGGACTCCTTCATCACGTCGCCCAGCTGACCGGTGAGGGTCAGTCCGGCCGCGCCGGTCTCCGGGTCGGCCAGCGAGGCCTCGACGAAGAGGACGTCGCCGCCCGCGCCGGTGACGGCGAGGCCGGTGGCCACGCCGGGCACCGAGGTGCGGCGCTCGGCCGGGTCCTGGGCGGACTCGGGCACGTGGTGCGGCCGGCCGATCAGGCCGCGCAGGTCGCCCTCGCCGAGGGTGGCGGGCAGCTCGCGCTCGCCGAGCTCGTGCTGGGCGGCCACCTTGCGGAGCAGCCGGGCGATCGAGCGCTCCAGGGTGCGGACGCCCGCCTCCCGGGTGTACTCGCCGGCCAGCTTGCGCAGCGCCGACTCCTCCAGGACGATCTCGCCCTCGGCGAGCCCGGCCCGCTCCAGCTGCCGGGGCAGCAGGTGGTCACGGGCGATGACGACCTTCTCGTCCTCGGTGTAGCCGTCGAGGCGGACCAGCTCCATGCGGTCGAGCAGGGCCTCCGGGATGGCCTCCAGGACGTTCGCCGTGGCGAGGAAGACCACGTCGCTCAGGTCGAGTTCGACCTCCAGGTAGTGGTCGCGGAAGGTGTGGTTCTGCGCCGGGTCGAGGACTTCGAGCAGCGCCGCCGCCGGGTCGCCGCGGAAGTCGGAGCCGACCTTGTCGATCTCGTCGAGCAGGACCACCGGGTTCATGGACCCGGCCTCCTTGATCGCCCGGACGATGCGGCCGGGCAGCGCGCCGACGTACGTGCGCCGGTGGCCGCGGATCTCCGCCTCGTCCCGGACGCCGCCGAGGGCGACCCGGACGAACTTGCGGCCCATCGCGTGCGCGACGGACTCGCCGAGCGAGGTCTTGCCGACGCCGGGCGGGCCGACGAGCGCGAGCACGGCGCCGCCGCGGCGGCCGCCGACCACGCCGAGGCCGCGCTCGGCCCGGCGCTTGCGGACGGCCAGGTACTCGGTGATGCGCTCCTTCACGTCCTCCAGGCCCGCGTGCTCGGCGTCCAGGACCGCCTTGGCGCCCAGGATGTCGTACCGGTCCTCGGTCCGCTCGTTCCACGGGAGTTCGAGCACGGTGTCCAGCCAGGTGCGGATCCAGGAGCCCTCCGGGGACTGGTCGCTGGACCGCTCCAGCTTCTCGACCTCCTTGAGGGCCGCCTCGCGGACCTTCTCCGGCAGGTCGGCGGCCTCGACGCGGGCCCGGTAGTCGTCGGTCTCGTCCGCCTCGCTCTCGCCGTTGAGCTCGCGCAGCTCCTTGCGGACGGCTTCGAGCTGACGCCGCAGCAGGAACTCGCGCTGCTGCTTGTCGACGCCCTCCTGGACGTCCTTGGCGATGGTCTCGGCGACGTCCTGCTCGGCCAGGTGCTCGCGCAGCTGCGCGGTGGCGAGCTTGAGGCGGGCGACCGGGTCGGCGGTCTCCAGGAGCGCGAGCTTCTGCTCGACGGTGAGGAAGGGCGAGTAGCCCGAGTTGTCGGCGAGGGCGCCGACGCCCTCGATCTGCTGGACGCGGTCGACGACCTGCCAGGCGCCGCGCTTGCGCAGCCAGCTGGTGGCCAGCGCCTTGTACTCCTTGACCAGTTCGGTCACGGAGCCGGGCACCGGATCGGGCAGGACCTCCTCGACGACGGTGCCCTCGACCCACAGGGCGCCGCCGGGGCCGGTGGTGCCGGCGCCGATACGGACCCGGCCGCGGGCGCGGATCAGCGCGCCGGGGTCGCCGTCGGACAGCCGTCCGACCTGCTCGACGGTGCCGAGCACACCGGTCCCGGCGTACGTGCCGTCCACCCGCGGCACCAGCAGCACCCGGGGCTTCCCGGTGCCGCCGCGCGCGGCGGCCTGCGCGGCCTCGACCGCGGCCCGTACGTCGTTGTCGGACAGGTCCAGCGGCACCACCATTCCGGGCAGCACGACCTCGTCGTCGAGCGGCAGCACAGGCAGAGCGATCGGCGCGGACGCCATGGACTCAGCAGCCATGATCTCCCCTTCGGCAGTCAAGTTGAGCTATGCCGACTCAATGCATCTGCGCCCCCGAATGTTCCCCACCCCGTGTTCGCTCTGAGCGATCACCTCTCCGCAGGCCGTGAACAGCAGATGTAATGACCTCATGGATATCGCAGCCATTACATCGGCCTGGGTGGCCGGCTGGACCGTCTCCCGGGGCACCCCGCCCGCCGTCGTCGAGCCCTGGGGCTACCGGATCGACGTCGGACTCCCCGGGCACGTCTTCCGGCACGTGCTGCCGCACCCGGACGCGGTGTCCGTCGGGAAGCTGTGCGCGGGCATCGCCGAGCGGGGCGCCTGGCTGAAGGTGATGGCCGCGCCCGAGGAGGTGACGCCCTGGATCACCGAGGGCTGGACGGTGCCCGACGACCCCGGCTTCATGATGACCAAGCGGCTCGACCCCTCGGTCCGGCCCGCGCCGCCCGAGGGCTACGCGCGCACCACCGAGACCCGCGACGGGGTGATCCGGGTGCGCATCCTCGCCCCCGACGGCACCCTGGCGGCCCGCGGCCAGATCGCGCCGACCGGGGAGACGGCGGTCGCGGACCAGATAGAGACCGATCCGGCCCACCGGCGGCGCGGCCTCGGCGCCAATGTGATGCGCACCCTGGAGGCGGCCGCCGCGCAGGCCGGCGCCGAGACCGGGGTCCTGTCGGCGACCACCGACGGGATGGCGCTCTACGACTCCCTCGACTGGTACTACCGCGGCCCGCTCACCGGCATCGTCCGCACCGCCTGAGCCGCCCCCTTCACTCGTTCCGGCTGCGGACGACCCCGAAGTGCGGGCATGCTCGGGCCATGGAGCACGTGAAGCGGTACGGAGCGGCGGCGGTCCTCGCCGCGGTCGTCGTGGTCACCGGCTGCGGCCAGGCCCCCGCGGCGCCCCCGGAAACCCCGGGCCCGAGCAGCACCGCGACCCGGGACGAGCAGCCGGCCCCCCAGGAGGACCTGGTCGAGGTGGTCGTCAGCGGCGGCTTCGCGGGCGTCCGGAACAAGCTGGTCGTCCACTACGACGGCTCCTGGACCCTCCGCAGGGGCACCGGCGAGCCCACCACCGGCCGGATGACCCCGGCCCAGGTCGCCGAGCTCCGCGCCGCCCTGGAGGACCCGGCGTACGCGCAGGTCCCGGACCGCCCCACCGGCCGCCCGGTCGCCGACGGATTCGAGTACGCCGTCACGTACGCCCACCGGCTCGTCCTCACCCGCGACGGCGAGGACCGCCCGCCCGCGCTCCAGCGGGTCTTCGACGCCCTCCCCGACGGCGGCCCGCCGACCGCGCCCTGAGGTCGCACCCCGAGGCCGCGCCCTGACGCGCCGCGCCCCGTCCGCGCCCCGCCTGCGCCCCGCCTGCGCGCCCCGTCCGAAAAGCGTCGATAAGCGTTTGTCCCGGCCGCCCCGCCTTCCGGAGGATGGCCGGGTCGGACACGTACGCACCGAGCCAGGGAGTGAGCATGACCAGCCCCGTCACCCTCGACCGCCGCGAGGGCCCGTACGGAGAGGTCGTCCTGCGCCGGCGGGACGCCGCGCACGCCGGGGACCGCACCCATTACGAGATCATCGCCAACGGCACCTTCCTGATGGACACCTCCGACGGGCGCTCGGAGCGGCTGCTCGTGGACGCGGCGATGGACGCGCTGCCCGAGGAGCGGCGGCCGGGCGCGGCCGTCCTGATCGGTGGGCTCGGCGTCGGCTTCTCGCTGGCGCACGCCGCCGCCGATCCGCGCTGGGGACGGATCGCCGTCGCCGAGCGTGAGGAGGCGATCATCGACTGGCACCGGCAGGGTCCGCTGGCCACCGTGTCGGGTCCGGCGCTCGCCGATCCGCGCACCGTGATCCTGCACACGGACCTGGTGGAGTACGTCCGCACCTCCCCGGACACGTACGACGCGCTGTGTCTGGACATCGACAACGGGCCGGACTGGACGGTCACCGAGGACAACGAATCCCTTTATTCCGCCGAGGGTTTGGCGGCCTGCGCGGCCCGCCTGAAGCCGGGCGGGATCCTCGCCGTGTGGTCGGCGCAGCCCTCCGCCGATTTCGAAGGCTCGTTGCGGAATGCCGGATTCAGCGGGGTACGGACGGAAGAGATCCCCGTTGCCCGGGGCGTCCCCGACGTGGTCCACCTCGCCGTCCGCCCCGCCGGATCGCCTGCGTAGCCTTGACGGCGCCGCTGCCTCTAGGCTGCTGCACCGATGTTGGCGACGCGAGGCGGGGCAATGGAGCAGACACACACCACGAACCACGGTGCGGCGACGACTCCGGGAGCTCAACGCCGCGTCCTGGTCGTTGAGGACGACGCCACGATCGTGGAGGCGATCTCCGCACGGCTGCGGGCCGAGGGCTTCCTGGTGCAGACCGCGACCGACGGCCCGGCGGCCGTGGACGCCGCCGAGGCGTGGCAGCCGGACCTGATGGTGCTCGACGTGATGCTGCCCGGCTTCGACGGCCTGGAGGTGTGCCGCCGGGTGCAGGCCCAGCGCCCCGTCCCGGTCCTGATGCTCACCGCGCGGGACGACGAGACGGACATGCTGGTCGGCCTCGGCGTCGGCGCCGACGACTACATGACGAAGCCGTTCTCCATGCGCGAGCTGGCCGCCCGGGTGCACGTGCTGCTGCGCCGGGTGGAGCGGGCCGCGCTCGCCGCCGTCACCCCGCGCAGCGGGATCCTGCGGCTCGGCGAGCTGGAGATCGACCACGCGCAGCGCCGGGTCCGGGTCCGCGCGGAGGACGTGCATCTGACGCCCACCGAGTTCGACCTGCTCGTCTGCCTCGCGAACACCCCGCGCGCGGTGCTCTCCCGCGAGCAGCTGCTCGCCGAGGTGTGGGACTGGGCGGACGCCTCCGGCACCCGGACCGTGGACTCCCACATCAAGGCGCTGCGCCGGAAGATCGGCGCCGAGCGGATCCGTACGGTCCATGGCGTCGGCTACGCCCTGGAGACCCCGGCGCCGTGAGCCGGCGGGGGCCCAGGGGGCCGGAGGGACCAGCGGGGTCGGAGCGACCCGACGGACCACAGGGACCCGAAGGACCGGCGGGCCCCGAGTCGCCGAGCGCCCCCCGCGGGCCGCTCGCCCGCCGCCGGCGGCGGCACCGGATAGCGATCTCGATCAAGACCAAGCTGGGCGCCCTGGTCGTCGGGGCGGTCCTGCTGACCTCGGGCCTCGCCCTGGTGGCGATCCGCACCTCGACCGAGTTCCGCTACATCACGATCTTCGCGATGATCGCGACCCTGCTGATCACCCAGTTCGTGGCGCAGTCGCTGACCGCGCCGCTCGACGAGATGAACCATGTCGCCGGGTCGATCTCGGACGGCGACTTCAGCCGCCGGGTGCGGGGCGCCGACCGCCGTGACGAGCTGGGCGACCTGGCCTCCACGATCAACCGCATGGCGGACGACCTGGAGGCCGTGGACCGGCACCGCAAGGAGCTGGTGGCCAATGTCTCGCACGAGCTGCGGACCCCCATCGCCGCGCTGCGGGCGCTTCTGGAGAACGTCGTGGACGGTGTCTCCGAGGCCGACCCGGAGACCATGCGGACGGCCCTGAAGCAGACCGAGCGGCTCGGTCGGCTGGTGGAGACGCTGCTCGACCTGTCACGGCTCGACAACGGTGTCGTCACGCTCCGGCGCACCCGCTTCGAGGTGTGGCCGTATCTGTCCGGGGTGCTGCGCGAGGCCAATCTCGCCGCCTCCCAGCGCGGCCTGTCCTCCACCTCCGGCCTGCACCGCCGCACCGACGTGCATCTGCACCTGGACGTCTCGCCGCCCGAGCTGACCGCGCACGCGGACGCGGAGCGGCTGCACCAGGTGATGGCCAATCTGATCGACAACGCGGTGAAGCACTCCCCGCCGCACGGGCGCGTGACGGTACGGGCGCGGCGCGGCCTGTGTCCCGAGTCGCTGGTGCTCGAGGTCGCCGACGAGGGCCCGGGGATCCCGGCGTCGGAGCGGCACAAGGTCTTCGAGCGCTTCAACCGGGGCTCGGTCCCGGCGCAGCAGGGCCCGGGCAGCGACGGCGGCACCGGTCTCGGCCTGGCCATCGCGCGCTGGGCGGTGGATCTGCACGGCGGTCACATCGGCGTGGCCGAATCGTCACGTGGATGCCGCATTCAGCTCACTCTTCCGGGCAGCTTTCCCGCACGGGATTGACGTAGGGTTCGAACCGGAAGCTCTCGTTCTGCGTGTACGTGTACGACTGCCCCGTGCGGGATTCGTACAGGTGACGCGCGGAACCGGTCAGGGGTGCGGTCCAGCGGGCCGCAGCCACGCTGCTCCGTACCCTCACTGCACCGGAACCACGCTTGTTTCCCGCCATTCACAGCGGCGAAACACCCCGTCAAGTGTGACTTGCGCGACGTTGGAGTGCCCGGCCTGCACCTCCAGGCCAGGGAGGCGTAGCCTTTATTTCCGCTGTCCATCACCTTGTGAAGCGGAAGAGGGCGGTTGCCGCCGTGTCGTCTCAGTCCCCCAGTACCCCGAGCTCCCCGACCGACCAGGACGGGCAGGGGAAGTCCCCCGCCGCCGCCTTCGGTGCCAATGAGTGGCTCGTCGACGAGATCTACCAGCAGTACCTCCAGGACCCGAATTCGGTCGATCGTGCCTGGTGGGACTTCTTCGCCGACTACAAGCCCGGTGGCGCGGAGACCCCCGCCCCGGCCGCCACCACGCCGACCACCCCGAGCGCGCCCGCCGCGCCGCAGGCGGGCCCCGCACAGGCCGCGCCTGCCGCTCCCGCCGCTCCGGCCTCCGTGCCCGCGCCCGCCGCCCCCACCGCGGCCAAGCCCGCGGCCGCCGCCCTGGCTCCGGTGAAGGCCGCTCCGGCCGCCCCGGCCCCCGCGAAGGCCGCCCCGGCGAAGCCCGCCGCGGCCCCGGCCACCGAGGCGCCCGCCGGCCCCGAGCTGATCACGCTCCGCGGCCCGGCCGCCGCCGTCGCGAAGAACATGAACCTCTCGCTGGAGATGCCGACGGCCACGTCCGTCCGCGCCGTCCCGGTGAAGCTGCTCTTCGACAACCGGATCGTCATCAACAACCACCTGAAGCGCGCCCGGGGCGGGAAGATCTCCTTCACGCACCTGATCGGCTACGCGATGGTGCAGGCGATCAAGGCCATGCCGTCGATGAACTACTCCTTCGCGGAGAAGGACGGCAAGCCGACCCTGGTCAAGCCGGAGCACGTGAACTTCGGTCTGGCGATCGACCTGGTGAAGCCGAACGGCGACCGCCAGCTCGTCGTCGCCGGCATCAAGAAGGCCGAGACCCTGAACTTCTTCGAGTTCTGGCAGGCCTACGAGGACATCGTCAAGCGCGCCCGCGTCGGCAAGCTGACCATGGACGACTTCTCCGGCGTCACGGTCTCCCTGACCAACCCCGGCGGCCTCGGCACCGTCCACTCCGTGCCGCGGCTGATGCCCGGACAGTCGGTCATCATGGGCGTCGGCTCCATGGACTACCCCGCCGAGTTCCAGGGCACCTCCCAGGACACCCTGAACAAGCTGGGCATCTCCAAGGTCATGACCCTGACCTCGACCTACGACCACCGGGTCATCCAGGGCGCGGCCTCCGGCGAGTTCCTGCGGATCGTCGCCAACCTCCTCCTCGGCGAGGACGGCTTCTACGACGACGTCTTCAAGTCGCTGCGTATCCCCTACGAGCCGGTCCGCTGGCTCAAGGACATCGACGCCTCGCACGACGACGACGTCACCAAGGCCGCGCGGGTCTTCGAGCTGATCCACTCCTACCGGGTCCGCGGCCACGTCATGGCCGACACCGACCCGCTGGAGTACAAGCAGCGCAAGCACCCCGACCTGGACATCACCGAGCACGGCCTCACCCTGTGGGACCTGGAGCGCGAGTTCGCGGTCGGCGGCTTCGCCGGCAAGTCGATGATGAAGCTCCGCGACATCCTCGGCGTGCTCCGCGACTCGTACTGCCGCACCACCGGCATCGAGTTCATGCACATCCAGGACCCGAAGCAGCGCAAGTGGATCCAGGACCGCGTCGAGCGTCCCCACGCGCGCGTGGAGCGCGAGGAGCAGCTGCGCATCCTGCGCCGGCTGAACGCGGCGGAGGCCTTCGAGACCTTCCTGCAGACCAAGTACGTCGGCCAGAAGCGGTTCTCCCTGGAGGGCGGCGAGTCCGTCATCCCGCTGCTCGACGCGGTCATCGACTCGGCGGCCGAGTCCCGCCTCGACGAGGTCGTCATCGGCATGGCCCACCGCGGCCGCCTCAACGTCCTGGCCAACATCGTCGGCAAGTCGTACGCGCAGATCTTCCGCGAGTTCGAGGGCAACCTCGACCCGAAGTCGATGCACGGCTCCGGCGACGTGAAGTACCACCTGGGCGCCGAGGGCACCTTCACCGGTCTCGACGGCGAGCAGATCAAGGTCTCCCTGGTCGCCAACCCCTCCCACCTGGAGGCGGTCGACCCGGTCCTGGAGGGTGTCTCCCGCGCCAAGCAGGACGTCATCAACAAGGGCGGCACGGACTTCACCGTCCTGCCGGTCGCCCTGCACGGCGACGCGGCCTTCGCGGGCCAGGGCGTCGTGGCCGAGACGCTGAACATGTCGCAGCTGCGCGGCTACCGCACCGGCGGCACGGTCCACATCGTCATCAACAACCAGGTCGGCTTCACCGCGGCCCCCGAGTCCTCGCGTTCCTCCATGTACGCGACGGACGTGGCCCGCATGATCGAGGCGCCGATCTTCCACGTGAACGGCGACGACCCGGAGGCCTGCGTCCGCGTCGCGCGGCTCGCCTTCGAGTTCCGCCAGACGTTCAACAAGGACGTCGTGATCGACCTCATCTGCTACCGCCGCCGCGGTCACAACGAGGGCGACAACCCGCAGTTCACCAACCCGCAGATGTACACCCTGATCGACAAGAAGCGTTCGGTGCGCAAGCTCTACACCGAGTCGCTGATCGGTCGCGGCGACATCACCCTGGAAGAGGCCGAGCAGGCGCTCCAGGACTTCCAGGGACAGCTGGAGAAGGTCTTCGCGGAGGTCCGCGAGGCCACCTCGGCGCCGGCCCAGGCGCAGGTCCCGGACGCGAAGCCGCAGTTCCCGGTCGCCGTGACCACCGCGGTCTCCCAGGAGGTCGTGAAGCGGATCGCCGAGTCGCAGGTCAACATCCCGGAGCGGGTCACGGTCCACCCGCGTCTGCTGCCGCAGCTGCAGCGCCGCGCGGCCTCGATCGACGACGGCACCATCGACTGGGGCTTCGGCGAGACCCTCGCCATCGGCTCCCTGCTGATGGAGGGCACCCCGGTCCGGCTCTCCGGCCAGGACTCCCGCCGCGGCACCTTCGGCCAGCGCCACGCGGTCCTGGTCGACCAGGAGACCGGCGAGGACTACACCCCGCTGCTCTACCTGACGGACGAGCAGGCCCACTTCAACGTCTACGACTCGCTGCTCAGCGAGTACGCGGCGATGGGCTTCGAGTACGGCTACTCGCTGGCCCGCCCGGACTCCCTGGTCGTCTGGGAGGCCCAGTTCGGTGACTTCGTCAACGGCGCGCAGACCGTCGTCGACGAGTTCATCTCCTCGGCCGAGCAGAAGTGGGGCCAGACCTCCGGCGTCACGCTGCTCCTGCCGCACGGCTACGAGGGCCAGGGCCCGGACCACTCGTCCGCGCGCCCGGAGCGCTTCCTCCAGATGTGCGCCCAGGACAACATGACGGTCGCCATGCCGACGCTGCCGTCGAACTACTTCCACCTGCTGCGCTGGCAGGTCCACAACCCGCACCACAAGCCGCTCATCGTCTTCACCCCGAAGTCGATGCTGCGTCTGAAGGCCGCGGCGTCGAAGGTGGAGGAGTTCACCACCGGCGGCTTCCGCCCGGTGATCGGCGACGACTCGGTGAACGCGGCGGACGTCCGCAAGGTCGTCTTCTGCGCCGGCAAGGTCT
This sequence comes from Streptomyces sp. SKN60, assembly GCF_026236535.1. Lineage (GTDB taxonomy): Bacteria > Actinomycetota > Actinomycetes > Streptomycetales > Streptomycetaceae > Streptomyces. Next base: position 41,518 of record NZ_JAHTMW010000014.1, read on the forward strand.
ACTACGACCTGGAGGCCGAGCGGCAGAAGCGCGGCGTCACGGACACCGCGATCATCCGTCTGGAGCGCCTGTACCCGCTGGCGGGTGCCGAGCTGCAGGCCGAGATCGCGAAGTACCCGAACGCCGAGAAGTACCTGTGGGCCCAGGAGGAGCCGGCGAACCAGGGTGCCTGGCCGTTCATCGCGCTCAACCTGATCGACCACCTCGACCTGGCGGTCGGCGCGGACATCCCGGCGGGCGAGCGCCTGCGCCGGATCTCCCGCCCGCACTCCTCGTCCCCGGCGGTCGGCTCGGCCAAGCGTCACCAGGCGGAGCAGGCGCAGCTGGTCGCGGAGGTCTTCGACGCCTGATCCGAGGCGTACGGAGCGGTTGTGCGTGCGGAGGCCCGGCTCCCCGAAAGGGGGGCCGGGCCTCCGGCGTTTCGCGTGCTCGTACGCGGTCGTACGGGCTGTCAGCCGAGGTTGGCCTCGAAGTCCCAGTACGGGCGGTTCCGCTGGCGCGCGGAGAGGGTGTGCGGGTGCTGGGCGCCCAGCGTCCGGGTGAGGGTGAGCAGGGCGTCCTCCTCCAGCTTGCCCGCCTCCTCGTTCTCCCTGAGCCCGCGCAGGTCGGTGGCGAGCGCCACCTGGCAGGAGAGCGTGAGCGGGTGCTCGTTGCCGAGGGTGTGCCGTGCCCGGCGCAGGGTGTCGCGGCTGAGCTCGGCGGCGTCGGCCACCCGGCCGTTGAAGTTGCGGGCGGCACAGGCGTTGAGGGCGCAGCCGAGGACCCAGGGGTGGTCGGGTCCGAGGGAGGCGGTCAGACCGGCGAGCGCGGCCTCCAGGATGGCGAGCGCGTCGGCGCGCTGCCCGGAGGCCTGGAGCACCAGCGCGGTGTTGGCGAGAACGCCGGTGGCGACGGGGTGGGCGGGGCCGAGCAGCGAGCGGTAGCCCGCCTCGGCCTCCTGGCTGAGTTCGCGGGCGTGGTCGAGGTCGCCGTGCTCGCGCAGGAAGTTGGCGTAGTTGTTGATGGAGGAGAGCGTCACGTAGTGGGTGCGGCCGTGCACCTGCTCCAGCTGTTCGAGGAGGCTGGCCATGGTGGCGCCGAGGTCCTGCTGGAAGCCGCCCTCGCGGCGCCGGCACAGGGCCAGCTGGGCGCGGGCGTACAGGGTCTGCAGATGCTGGGGGCCGAGGATCCGGACGTGTACGCGGACGCCGGCCTCCTGGCGGGCCAGTGCCTCCCGGTAGTGGCCGAGCAGGCGCAGGTCGTGGGCGACGTTGTTGCTGATGGTGAGGGTCTGCGAGTGCAGGGCGCCGAGGGTGTTCTCCGCGCGGGCGAGGGTGGCGATGTCCTGGTCGTACGCCTCCTGGTAGCGGCCGAGCAGGCGCAGCGCGATCCCCAGGTTGTTGCCGGCGACGAGGGTGAGGAACTCGTTCTCGCCGAGCAGGCGCTGGGTCTCGGCCAGGATCTCGCGCTGCATCCGCTCCGACTCCTGGTACTGGCCGAGGAAGCGGAGGTCGTTGGCGATGGAGACCGAGGAGCGCAGCGAGGCGAGCGGGTCGGGGGTGGGCGCCTCCTCGATCCGGGCGCGCAGGGCGAGGTCGAGCTGGTAGGCGTCGCGGAAGCGCCCGTAGCGGCGCAGGATGTAGCTCTCCTGGTTGGTGAGCTCCTGCATCTCGGGGCTGACCGGGTCCATGAAGGTGGACCAGTTCTCGCGGATCCGCTCCGCGAGCCGGACCCCGGCCTTGAACTCGCCGCTGCGGAAGCAGTAGCGCAGACAGTTGAGGACGGCGGTCTGCACGCGCGGGTTGCGGCTGGCGAGCGCGCCGGAGGGTTCGAGGTGCGGGAGGAGTTCGGCGTACCGGGGCCAGTTCCGGCTGTCCAGGGGGTTGCCGGGGTCGGCCTCGGCGAGCAGGGTGCGCACCGCCTTGCGGTGGGCCGAGCGGTGTTCGCCGTCGGTGAGCCGGGAGACGATGTCGTGGACGAGCCGGTGCATGTGCACGGACTCCTGCTGGGGTCCCAGCTCCCCGCCGGCCACCGGGCCGCGGGACTCGCGGCTGAGCACCGAGTAGTTGACGAGGGTGTCCAGGGCCCGGGACCAGGCGGCCAGGTCGGTCACCATCCAGCGCAGGTCCTCGGGGAGTTCGGCCTGCGGATAGGCGCGGACGACGCCGAGCGGGATGCGGCCGGGGGCGAAGGAGGCGCACAGGCTGAGCACGTCGATGGCCTGCGGCTGGGAGCGCCGGAGCCGGTTGATCAGTATCGACCAGGAGGTGAGGGACGCGTTGGGGATGCCGTCGCCGCCGGAGGGCTCGTCCACGGCGGAGATGCGTCCGTCGCGGACCATCCGCAGGTACTCGGTGACCTCCATGCGGGACTCGCCGAGCCAGGCGGCGGCCTGGACGAGCGGCAGCGGTACGTCGCCGAACTCGGCGGCGACCTCGTCGGCCTCGGGCGCGGTGATGTGCGGGGCGCGCCGCATCAGATAGCCGGTGGACTCGGCCCGGTCGAAGCCGGGGACTTCGAGGATGTCGGTGTGGTCGCCCCAGCCGCGGTTGCGGGAGGTGACGAGGACGTGGCCGGGGCCCTGGGGCAGGATCACCCCGGCGCCGTCGGTGTCGTCCCAGCCGTCGAAGACGACGAGCCAGCGGGAGTGCGGGGCGCCGCGGCGCAGCGCCTCGCGGACGGCGCGGATGCGTTCGCCGGGCTCGTTGCCGGTGGTGAGGCCGAGCTGGGCGGCGAGTTCGCCGAAGCGGTCGCGCTGCACGTTGCGGTCGTCGGAGCTGACCCACCACACCACGTCGTAGTCGGAGCTGAAGCGGTGGGCGTACTCGGCGGCGATCTGGGTCTTGCCGATGCCCGACATGCCGAGCAGGGTGCAGGCGGCGTTGCCCCGCTCGGCGTCCATGAGCCGTTCCTGGAGCTCGGTGAGCAGGTCGTCGCGGCCGGTGAAGCGCGGGTTGCGGCGCGGGATCTCGCCCCAGATCTCGGGCGGGGTGTCCGGGAAGCGGACCAGGGCCGTGGCGGGCAGCCGGCGGCCGGTGGTGCGCCCGGGCTCGACGCCGAGCCGGCTGAGCAGCCGGGCCTCGGCCTCCTCCTCGCCGACGCCCCAGAGGCTGACGGGTTCGAGGACGGCGGTGGCCGGGAGCAGGGTGCGGTTGGTGAGGTTGACGGCGGCGAACCGCTCGGCGTGGGCGGCGACGAAGCCGCGGAGCACGTCGTTCCACTCGCCGGCCGCGCGCGGGCCGAGCTGGAAGAACCAGTCGTCCAGGACGAGCAGGACGTGCCCGCGGGCGAGCAGCAGGTCGCCGAGCGAGTCCTCCAGGGGCACCTCGCGCGGCGGGTCCCAGCGCTGCAGGCTGGCCCGCACCCCGTGGGCGTCGAGCCGCTGGTTGATCCAGTTCGCCCACGGGCGGTGATAGCCGGGGAAGACCACGAGGACGTGCTCCGGCGCACCCCTGCCTCCGTGCTCCGCCGCACCGCCCGACCGCTGTTCCGCCATCTGTCGTGTCTCCCGTCCCGCTCCCGCGCGCAACGCAGTGTCATGTGCCGTCGGCACAGTGTTACCCGGCGGCGAGGGGAGTCGCGCCCAGGCTCGCATGATGCTGCCTCATTTGGTCCGCGAACTCCCGTCCCTCCGCAGTCAGTTCATCGGATTCAAGCAGGATCAGGAGGGCTTCACCCACCTGATCGTGGATGTCGTCGAACTGCTGCCCGGCACCCGACCGCCAGGCCCTCGGGACCCCGTCGGCGGTGACCGCGCGCCGCCACAGATCGGCCAGGGCCAGATGCGCGTAGGCGCCGTGCAGCACGCCCGCGATGGGCCGCGGGTCCGGCCGCCAGCCGACCCGGTGGACGGCGTCCCGCCCGGATCCGTACAGCGGCACGATCTCGTGGAGCGTGGCCAGTTTGCTGTGGTGCAGCTCGTGCACGAGGGTTTCGGCCATGCCCTGCCCCTCGGCGGGCAGCGAGGTCAGTACGGCCCCGGGGGCGGCGCTCAGGGTGGCGCCGAGGTGCCGGGGGCCGTGCCCGACGAGCGGGACGACCACCCGGACGGCGCCGGCGACCTCGGCCGCCCGGCCCGGGTCGGTGCGCAGCAGCACCTCACGGGCGGCGCGCCAGCGGTCGGACCAGGCGGCGTGGTCGGTGTCGGCGTGCTCGGCGGCGGTGCCGACGGACGGGCCGCCCGCGTCGGCCGGCACCCGGTACGGATCGAGGTCGTCGAGCCGGGCGGTGCCGCCCGGCAGCCGGTGCACCGCCCTCCAGCCCGGGCCGTGGCCGGCGAGGACGCCGCGGTGCCGGTCCATGAGGGCCAGTCCGGCGGGCAGCGCGGCCCGGGCGCCGTCCGGGTGGAACCGCGCGGTCCGGCCGTCCGCGCCGACCCGGACCCGCCCGGCGGCCACCCGCAGGCGTCCCACGCCGGGCAACGACAGGAGGCCGTCCGGGGTCGCGACGGTCAGGTCGAGCGGACTGCCGCAGCGCAGCGCCGCGGTGAGCGCGAGCGCGTCGAAGCGGGCGAGCAGCCGGTCGAGGCCCGGCCCGGCGGGCTCGGCGAGCGCGGCGGCCAGCCAGACCCCGGTCGACGGGTAGTCGAGGACGCCCCGGACCACGGCGGGGTGCTGCCGCTCGACCCGTTCGAGCAGCCCCCAGGAGCGCTCGAACCCGGCGAGCACGCCGGGTTCGACGGCCTCCCGGTGCCGCTGCACCCGGACCAGGAGCGCCTTGAGGAGCAGCAGTCGCCGAGTGTGCAGGGCGGAGCCGAGGAGGGTGAGCCCGGCCGGGTCGGGGCTGGTCCGGGCCAGACGCGCGAAGGCGGCCGGGGACAGCGGCACGGTCTTCACTCGCGCCTCCCTCCCCACCGCTGCGGGCCCTGCGCTCCCCACGGGCATCTGGCCGGAAACGACCGGTCGGTCGGGCCGGTCCGGCCGGTCCGCCTAAGGTCAGCGGGCTCTGTCCTCCATCCAGGAGTCGGCCAGGTCCTGCGTCTGCCAGAGCACCCGCTCGATCGCGGCCGACAGGTCGGGATCGTCCATGAAGCGCAAGGTCCGCAGGTCGACGCCGGTGAGATCCGGCATGCGGCGCGGCCGCCCGTCGGTCCTGTCGACGCCGGCCACCCACTCCATGTGCTGCAACACCCTCGGCTCCTCCTCACCGACCCTTGTCCCCCACGGTCGTAGCGGCGGACCGGTTCTTCCCGACCGGCCGAACCCAGAAACCCGTTCGACTCAACTGCGCCCATGCACGCCCCCGTTATCAAGCCGTCCCGATTCCGCCAGGGCGGTACCGGCCGTGGCGTCCGGACCCCTCCGGATCGCACGGCCTACGTGTCCCCGCCGCGCCAGGCCCACCACGGCGGGGCGATGCGCTTCCGCTCCGCCCGGGTGAGCCTGCCCGGCACCGGAGCCGGCACGGCCGTGACCTCGGCGAGCAGCGTCCGGGTCCGCTCCACGTCCGCCCAGTCCACCGGCACCAGGGCGCCGTCGAGGCGCCGCCACTGCTCCGCCGCGGCGCGCAGGGCGGTCGCGGCGGCGGCCAGCCGGTCCATCAGGAGGAGGACCGCGCCCTGGCCGTGCAGGGCGCGGGCCAGGGTCACCGTGCCCGGGTTCGTGCCGTGGGCGGTGCGGGTGTCCTCGGCCGCGTGCTGGTAGGCGGTGAGGGCGTCGGCGAGGCGTCCGTCGCGGGCGGCCTCGCTCAGCTGGAGGCGGACCCAGGCGAGTTGGAGCCGGACCTCGGCGCGGGCGGCCGGGTCGCGGGTGGTGCGGACGGCCTGGTCGAGGAGGTGGCGGCTCTCGAAGAGGTCGGGCAGGAAGCCCGCGCGGTCGAAGCGCAGCGCGAGGACGCTGCCGATGAGGACGATGGCCCGGGAGCGGACCCCGGCGGTGGCGGGCAGGCAGGTGAGGGCCTCGCGCAGGACGGACTCGGCGCGGTCGACGGGCGCCGTCCCGGTGTCGGCGGCGGCCCGGCGCAGCAGGGACTCGCCCCAGGTGAGGAGGAGCCGGCCGCGCTGTTCGCCCTCGGCGGGGGTGAGCAGGGTGGCGCTCTCGTACGCCTCGTCGGCGGCCGGGCCGTCGCCGGTGGTCTCGTACAGCCGGGCCCGCGCGGTGGTCCAGCGCAGCCGCAGCGCGAGGGAGTCGCCGAGCAGCGGTTCGGCGCGGTCGAGGGCGTCGGCGACGCCCTCGGGCGGGGCGGCGGCGAGGTGGAGGGCGTCGGCCAGGTCGAGCAGCACCGGGCCGGTGGTCCGCAGGGCGAGCGCGGCGGTGAACTCGGCGGCGGCCTCGGCGCCTTCGGTACGCGCGAGGTGCAGCCGGCCGCGCCGCACCCGCAGGGCGTGCCGGTGGCTCTCGGGCCAGTCGGCCGGGTCGCCCGCGAGCGCGGCGAGGGCCGCGTCGAGCCGGTCGGTCTCCTCGGTGTGCCGCCACAGCGCATGCTGGACGGCGGCCTGTTCGAGCCGGGCCTCGGCCCAGTCCGGGCCGCCGGGCGCGGCGAGCTCCCCGGCCCGTACGAGCTCGGCCAGGGCCCGGTCGAGCAGTTCCCGGCGCTGTCCCCGGTCCCGTACGGCGGCGGTGCCGGCCTGCGCGTACAGCACCTGGCCGAGCACCAGACGGGCCCCGGCGAGGTCCTCGGGGCGGGCGGGCGGTCCGTCGGCGCCGAGCGCGGTCTCGGCGAGCTCGCGGGCGGAGGCGAGGAGCGAGGGGTCGGACTGGCCGCGCCACTGGTCGAGCAGCCGGCGGGCGGCGGCGAGCGGTTCGGGGGTGACGAGGTCGGGGTGGTAGAAGCGCAGCACGCGCGCGGGGATGCGGGCGAAGAGCTCGGTGGCGGCGCCCGCCTGCGGCTCGTCGTCCTCCACGGGCACGGTGGCGGCGCCTGCGACGGCCGGTTCCTCGTCGGTGCCGTGCCCGGCGAGCCGGGCGGCGGCGAGCGCCGGGAAGTTGCGCATGCCCTGTCCGAAGTGCCGCTCGACGAACTCCGAGCAGTGCTTCAGGACCAGCGCGGCGGCGCCCCGGTCGAGCGAGCCGAGGAGATGGTCCTGGACGGCCGGCGGATAGCTGTAGCAGGGGTACGGGGTGGGGCCGGGCAGCCGCCGTAACAGCCCGCTGAGCAGCACCTCGGCGAGCTCCATGGGGCCGGTGTCGGGGAGCATGGCGCGCTGCACCAGCTGCATCACGGGCAGCGCGAGCGGGGCGGCGGCAAGGTGCACGGCCAGCCGGACCGCCCCGGGCGAGGCGCCGGCCCGGAAGGCGCGCAGGAGTTCGTCGTCGCCGCGCCGGGTGGCGGCCCCGGGGTGCGCCGGATCGGCCGGACGTGCGGATCCGGACGGTACGGGGCCGATGCGGGCGGCCCAGCCGCGTACCGCTCCCCCGCCGTGCCCGGTGAGCAGCCGCGCCCAGGAGGCGAAGGCCTCGGGGGTCGGGGTGAGCACGGGCACGGCGCGCAGGTCGGCGGCGACGGGCTCCCAGTCCGGCTCGTCGGGCTCGAAGCGGACGTGTCCGCCGGGCCCTGCGGGCCGTTCCAGGGTGCCGGGTTCGACGGTCAGCGCGGTGCGCGGCCACAGCCGGGGCGGCAGCGGCTGGACGAGGGCGAGCGGGGAGTGCCGGGGCCACTGGTGGATGAGCTTCTGGGCGGCGCCGCGCTGCCAGAGCGGGCCGACGCAGTCGGAGACGACGAGGGTGAGGCGGCGCCCGGTGGGGTCGTGGAGCTGGTCGCCGGGCCGGAGCCGGGGCCGCCCGTCGCGATCGGTGGTGGTGGTGACGAGCGGCGGGCCCTCGCCGGTGTCGTGCAGGCGGTGCACCCGGACGTCGCGGAAGGCGCCGGACTGCTGGCAGGCCTGGCGCAGTTCCTCGACCATCCGGGTCCACACGACCATCGCGGGCCCGGTGTCCATGAGCAGCTGGATGTCGGGGCGCTGGCCGGCGGCGGGGCGCAGCACGGGGGTGAGGATGCCGGAGGCGGCGCTGCGCTCGGCGGTGGCCTCCTCGTCGAGGCGGCGGCTGCCGGGACGGGCGGGCAGCCCGGCGGCGTAGTGGCGCAGCGGCCGGAGCGCCTTCTGCAGGCCGAGGAGGCCGGGCAGGGCGTTGGCGCCGGGCGCGCGGACGGGCAGCGCGGCGCCGCCGCCGCGCGCGGGGACGGCGCGTCCGCCGGGGCCGTCGCCGGGTCCGCCGCCGTCCTTCGGCATCAGCAGGTCGACGGTCTCGGCGGGCCGGCCCGGGGCCGTTGTCGGGGCCTCGGGTGCCTCCGGGTCCGGTGGGGCGTCGGTGGCGGGTGTTCCGGAGCCGCCGTCGGCCCCGGCCCCGGTGGCCGGATCCCGGCGGTCCTCGTCGGTGCCGGGCGCGGCCGGCGGGCCCGGTGGCGGGTCCCCGGCCCGGCCCGCCGGATCGGCGCGCGGCAGCCACTGGGCCAGCCAGACGGCGTCCGCGATCTCCTCGGCCGTCGGGTCCTGCCCGCCGGCCCGGAGTCTGCGGGTGAGCTCTTCCAGATGCATCCGGTGCATCCGGCCATCACCTCGGCTGATCGAGCGGCTGCATGAGCATGTCCGCGATGCGGTCCCGGGTCACCCGCTCGGCGCGGGGGGCGTGCTGGGTCAGATAGAGGGCGTTGAGCAGCTGGTCGGTGGCGATGACCTCGCCCGGCTCCCGGTGCAGGAAGCGGGCGACGAGCCCGGGTTCGGCGGCCGCGGCGTCGGCCCCGAGGTGGGCCTCGATCATGGCGTTGAGCTGCTCCTCCCCGGGCGCCTCCAGCTCCAGGCGGATGCAGCGACGCAACAGGGCGGCCGGGAAGTCCCGTTCGCCGTTGGAGGTGAGCACGATGAACGGGAAGGTGGTGCAGCGGACCCGTCCGCCGTACACGGGCACCTTGCGTCCGTCGTCGGTGAGGACCTTCACGACGGGTTCGCGGTCGGCGAGCCGCTCCAGCTCGGGGATCGCGAACTCGCCCTCCTCCAGGGCGTTCAGGAGGTCGTTGGGCAGGTCGAGGTCGCTCTTGTCGAGCTCGTCGATGAGCAGCACGCGGGGCAGCTCGGAGGGCAGCAGCGCGGTGCCGAGCGGCCCGAGCCGCAGATACGAGCCGATGCCGGCCGCGCTCGCGGCACCGCCCTCCCCCGCGCCGTCCCCCGCTCCGTCCGCGGTACGGGACTCGGCGCGGGCGCGCTCCAGCTGCACGTCCTGGAGGCGGCCGATCGCGTCGTAGCGGTAGAGGCCGTCCTGGAGCGTCGAGCGGCTGACGATCGGCCACCGCAGCACCCGCCCGAGGCCCAGCTCGTGAGCGACGGCGTGCGCGAGGGTGGACTTGCCGGTGCCGGGGTTGCCGGTGACGAGCAGCGGACGGCGCAGATAGAGCGCGGCGTTGACGGCGTCGGTCTCGGCGGGCCGGGGATGGTGGTTCTGCACGAGCCGGCGGCGCACGCCGAGCCGCCGGTCGGAGCCGGCCAGGGTGTCGTCGGCGCCGCCCGCGGAGAAGTCCCGCCACGGCGGCGGCGCGGGCAGTCGCCGTATCTCGTCGTGCGGATGGCCGGCCCCACGGTAGATCCGCCAATCGTTCACGCCTGACCCCTCCTGGCTGTGATGCCTGTGCCGACCCCCGTCGACCGTACCGCTCGGACCTCCGGTCCGTCTCCGGCCAATCCAGCCCCGTCGAGCGCGAGTTGACCCGAACGGCCGAAGCCGGTCCGCACCCGCCGGCCCGCGCCGTGCGGCTTCCCCGTCGAAACTGCCCCGTCGCGGCCGTGTTGAGTCCGCGCGGCGCCGAACGGCCTCGCACGGGCTCCCACTCGGACAACCGTCCGGACCCCCGCCAGGACTCCCGCCCCAGGGCCTGTCCGGCGGATCAGGGTCGGACAGGCCGCGGCGTCTGGCGCATGGGGTCTTCCCAGGCCCGCCAGGGCCGAGGGGAAGCATCGCAAGGCGCCGGAGCGTCTCGACAGCGGAGCTATCGGGACGTTTCGGCTTGGGGTCTCCCCAGGCCCGCCAGGGCCGAGGGGAAGCGGCGTGGGGGTCCGCCCCCTGGCTTCGCCGGTGGTACCCCCACCGGGCCCGCAGGGCCCAGGGGGCGTGCCGTGCTGGGGGCACCACCCAGGCGAAGCTCTGGGGGAGTCGCGGACCCGGCCATGATCCGCCGGACAGGCCCTGACCCTGACCGGTCCCCCATTCCGCCCCGTACGGGTCACCGCTCGTCCTCGCCGAGCAGCGACGGGCCCTCCAGCGGGGCCTCGAAGGGCGGGCGGTCGGGCGGGTCGTAGAGCACCGCCAGGCCCTCGGCCCAGGCGTGCTCGGCCCGCTCCCGGGGGTCCGCCTCGGTGTCGCCCACGCGCCGGCGCAGGGTGCGCACGGGGCGGTGCAGGCCGTCGGCGGCGCCGGCGCCGGCGAGCAGCACCCCGGCGCCCTTGTGGAACTCGGGGCAGTCGCCGTGCTCGCGGGCCGAGTGCCGCCACAGCGCGACCGGGTGCCCGGCGGCGAGCGCGGCGTCCAGGGCGCGCCGGCCGTCGCCCGTACCGACCGCGCCGCAGAAGACCGGCACGCTGCCGTCGGGGGCCGCGTCCAGGCGCTCGTACGACGCGGTCCGGCTCTCCTTGCGCAGCTGCGGGGCGTGCGCCTCGGCGCCGGCGGCGAGCACCTCGGCGCGCAGCGGCACGGCCCGCAGCGGGCCGCCCTCGCTGCCCCGCCAGCGCCGGTGCCACTCCGGGGAGGGCCGGCGGCGGCCGCGGTGGCGGTCGCGGAGGACGACGGTGCGCCGCTGGCCGAGCGGCAGGGAGCGCTCGCCGAAGGGTTCGTCCTCGGGCGCGAGCCGCCAGGTGTCGAAGGGCACGTCGAACAGCTCGCGCGGCACCACGAATTCGACGGCGGCGAGGTGGTCGCCGCTGTCCCCGTGACCCAGCGCCTCGTCGAGCGGGCCGCGCAGGCTGTCCTGGAGCTGCTCCCGGAGCAGTCCCTCGTCGTGGCCGGCCAGCGGGGTCATGGTGCGGCCGTCGAAGAGCAGCATCACGCGCCAGGTGTAGCGCGGGGCGCCGGTGGCCCAGGGCACGGAGTCGATCTCTATCCGCACGTCGGCGCGCGGTCCGGCCGCCCTGGCGGGGGCGACGGGGTCCGCCGGCGCGGGGTCGAGCAGGGCGGCGATCTCCTCGCGCACGGCGGCGTGGGCGTCGCCGGACTCGTCCGTGATCCAGTCGACCAGGCTCCCGAGCCCGAGGGCGGTCGGGGTGCCGGGGCCGGCCTCGGCGCCGTAGCGCTCGGTGAGGTGGCGGACGACGTGCGCCGCGTAGAGGAGCACGGCGTCGAGTCCGAGGTCGGTGCTGCCGCGCCCGTCCTCCCGCTCGCCCTTGTGCAGTTCGTGGAGCAGGCCCACGCCGTCGCGCCAGGTGCGGGCGTCGGTCTCCAGGACGGCCTGGTAGTCGGGGTGCAGGACCCGGCGCTTGACCGCGTCGACGAGGGCCATCACCTCGCCGGGGCCGGTGGGCGAGGGGAGTTCGGCGAACCGCCCGTACAGCTGGGTGCGCCGGGCGGGGCTGACCCCGCGGGCCGCGGCCGGCCAGAGCGCCATCTGGCCGTCGGTCCAGGTGCGTCCGGAGCGGAGCGAGCGGTGGCGGGCGAGGTGGTGCCGGTCGTGGGCGCGCAGGACCTCGTGCAGCACCTGGCCGCCGGGCACGTCGTGGAGCTCGCGCAGCGAGGTGAGCGGCACGGCGGCCCCCTCGTCCTGGCCGCGGCCCTTGTTGACGCCGATGACGGCGCCCCGGGTGAGGTCGACGACCGGGCCGCCGGAGCAGCCCTCGACGGGGACGCCCCACTTGAGGAGCAGGGCGCCGGCCTCGAATCCGTACGCCGTGCCGAGCACGTCCCGGACGCCGACCTCGCCGGTCTGCCGGGCCCAGCCGTGCAGGCTGACCTGGGTGGGGGTGGTGGGCGGGCGCTCGCTGAGCCGTACGCAGGCGGCGCCCTCGGCGCCCTCGACCCGGACGAGCGCGAGGTCGGGGAACTCCCAGAAGCCGAGCTCCTCGTCGGGCGTGGCGGGGCGCGGCTTGGCGAGCACCAGCCGGCCGGTGGTCCGGCCGCCCTCCCAGGTGATGCCGACGGCGGGTTCCTCTCTCCACACCGCGCTACCCCCCTTGGCCACGACGTGGGCACAGGTCAGCACCCAGCCGGGGGCGATGAAGAATCCCGTGCCCCAGAACGGGTCGCCGTGCGGGTCATACCCGTCGCCGGGAGCGGCGATGCGCACGAGCGCGGGGCGCACGAGCGCGTCGAAGGCGCTCATACGGCGCCAGGGCCGTTCTCCGGGGAGGCGGCGGGCGGGGGCAGGGGCAGGGTGGGCGCGGCAGGCGGGGCGGGCGGGGCCGGTGGCATGGGCGGTACGGAGGCGGGTACGGGCGCGGTGGCGGGTGCGGCGGCGTCCTCCGCGCGCGTGGCGCCGTCCTCGGCCGGACGGCCGGGTTCCGTCCAGGTCAGGGAGACGTTGATCGAGGCCTTGCCGCCGCCGTCGGCGAGCACGCCGATCACCTTGCCCGCCTGCGCGGAGAGCTCGATGCCGAAGCTGACCGCGACCTCGACCGAGCCCTCCGGGTCGAGTCCGGCGCGCAGCGAGCCGACCACCCCGCGCACCACGTCCGTGAGGCCGCCGGCCATGGAGACCACCCGGTCCCCGATCCGGTCCCCGATCCCGGTGTCCTGGAACGCGCCGCCGGGGACGCCCCGGCGCAGCTCCTCCGCCCCGCTGACCCGGGCCCACACGGGCGTGCCGTCGTCCAGCCGAATCCGGGCGATTCCATCCGTCACAGCGGCCCCCGCTCCCCGAAACGATGATGAAAGAGGCTAGTCCGTGGTGCTCAAGAGGAACAGGGGACGCGGTCGGCTCCGCTGACCACGGCCTATTCTGATCGCATGTACTTCACCGACCGTGGCATCGAGGAACTGGAGAAGCGGCGCGGCGAGGAGGAGGTCACCTTCGAGTGGCTCGCCGAGCAGCTGCGCACGTTCGTCGATCTGAATCCCGACTTCGAGGTGCCGGTCGAGCGCCTCGCGACCTGGCTGGCGCGGCTCGACGACGAGGACGACGACGAGTAGGCGCCGGTCGCGCGATCAGGGGGCGGCTTCCGGCAGGTGGTCGTAGAGGCGGTCGTAGAGACGGTCGTAGGCGAGGCCGGCGGCCCCGTGCACGACGAGCAGCGCGCCGGCCGTCGCCCAGCCGCCGCTGCGGCGGCCGATCCCCCAGGCGAGCAGCGGAAGACCGGCCACGAGCTGGGCGGCGGCGATGACGCGGGCGCGGGGACCGCGCAGGTACGGGCCGATGCGGGTGTCCTCGACGGCGTCGAGTTCGGCGCGTACGGCGTCCCGCCAGCCGGACCATTCGAGGAGTTCGGCGCCCTGGGCGCGGGCCGCCGAGCGCAGCCGGTCGGCGCTGTCGCCGGGCGTGAGGCCGGCGGGCAGGGCGAGTCCGGTGCGGGCGAGGACGGCGACGAGCCCGACGAGCCGGGCGTGGGCGTCGGCGTCCGGGTCGGGCCGGGTGAGCGGTTCCAGGGCCTGGACGTCGAGCACGGGGTCGAGCGCAAGCCGGGCGGCGAAGGTCCGCATGGCCTCGTCCTCGCCGACCGGGGTGCCGTCGGCCAGCCAGGTGTAGCCGACGGTACGGCGGAAGCCGGCGGCCAGCGTGAGTCCGGCGCGGTCCGTGTCCCACCAGAGGGCGAGAACCGGCCAGGTGGCGGCGCCGACGGCAAGAGCGGTGGCCCAGCCGGTGACGACGCGTTCGACGGGTTCGCCGTCGTCGAGCCAGGGTTTCCCCTCCGGGACGAGCACGCTCCAGTCGGGGCCCGCGGGTGCGAGGAGGAGCTGTTCGCGGAGCAGCTGGGCCGGCGGGCGGACCGCCGGGGGCTCGGCGCGGCAGAGCAGCAGCGCTCCGGCGGAGCGGGTTCCCGATGTCACAATCATCCCCCCAACGTAGGGCAATTGTCCGCTTTGAGGGGTGAATGCCCCGGAGTGCACACCCACCCACCCCTGTCAGGGTCGGGCTCGACTCCGCCCGGGGCGAGTCAGGGTTGACTTGACCGCACCGCGATATATCGTGTCTATCGGAAGACGCGATATGTTGCGTCGCAGTCGACATCGTGACCGTGACACGGGAGGGCAGCACCATGACAGAGTGGTCCGTCACCGAGCCTCGCAAGATCCCGCTGACCGACCCCGTCCGGCGGCTCCAGGTCCGTGTGGTCAACGGAGCGGTGAACGTGGTGGGGACCGACGAGAGTTCCGCGCGGGTGGAGATCTCGGAGATCGAGGGCCCGCCGCTGATCGTCTCCCAGCAGGGCTCCACGCTGGTCGTGAGCTATGAGGACCTGCACTGGAAGGGCATCCTCAAGTGGCTCGACCCCAAGGGCCACCGGCGCCGGGTCGTGGTCTCCGTGGCCGTGCCGGCCGGCACCGACGTCGAGGTCGGCGCGATCGGCGCCGAGACGGTGATCTCCGGCGTCAGGGGACGCACGGCGGTGCGCGGCGTCACCGGCGACACCACACTCGTCGGCCTCGCCGGCCCGGTGCGCGCCGAGACGATCTCCGGGAACCTGGAGGCGCAGTCGGTCACCGGCGCGCTGCAGATCAACTCGGTGACGGGCGACGTCACCGTGATCGACGGCGCCGGCTCGGCGGTGAAGGCCGAGACGGTCAGCGGGGACATGGTCATCGACCTCGACCCGGCGGCCGGTCAGGACGGGCCGCCCGCCGACATCCGCCTCACCAGCGTCTCCGGCGAGGTCGCGATCCGGCTGCCGCACCCGGCGGACGCGCGGGTCGAGGCCAGCACCACCAGCGGTTCCGTGTCGAGCGCCTTCGAGGACCTGCGGATCGGCGGCTCCTGGGGCACCCGTTCCATCTCCGGCACGCTGGGCGCCGGCCAGGGCACCCTCAAGGCGACCACCGTCTCCGGTTCCATCGCCCTGCTGCGCCGCCCCGAGCCGGAGCCCGAGCACGGGCCGGACGGCGACGGCGACGGCTCGTCCGCCGCCTCCCCCGCATCCGGAAAGGTCCTCTGACATGGCGCCCGTCTTCGCCCACGGCCGGCTCCGGCTCTATCTCCTCAAGCTGCTCGACGAGGCCCCCCGCCACGGGTACGAGGTGATCAGGCTTCTTGAGGAGCGCTTCCAGGGCCTGTACACGCCCTCGGCGGGCACGGTCTACCCGCGGCTCGCCAAGCTGGAGGCGGAGGGCCTGATCACCCACGCCACCGAGGGCGGCCGCAAGGTCTATTCGATCACCGACGCCGGCCGGGCCGAGCTGGCCGGGCGCGGCGGCGAACTGGCCGATCTGGAGGAGGAGATCCGCGAGTCCGTCTCCGAACTGGCCGCCGAGATCCGCGACGACGTGCGCGGCGCCGCCGGGAAGCTGCGCAGCGAGATGCGGGCGGCGGCGACCGCCTCCCGTACGGCCGGCGCCTCGGCCTCCTTCGACGCCCGGGAGGAGCTGCGCAAGGCGAAGCAGGAGCTGAAGGAACAGGCCCGCCAGGCACGGGCGGAGGCGCAGTCGGCCAAGCGGCAGGCCAAGGAGTACCAGCGGATCGCGCAGCAGCTCCAGGACCAGTTCCAGGACCGGCTGAAGGGCGGCGACTGGCCGAAGGGCGTCTGGGAGGGCATCTCGGACATCACCGCCCAGCTGGGCAACCTGGTGACGAGCACGACCCACGGCCCGGCCGCCGGCCGGCCGAGCTCGCCCGAACAGGCCGTCTCCGACTGGGCGAAGGACATCGACGGCGCCGCCGAGCCGGCCCGTGAGCTCGACCGGCTGCTCGACCGCTTCCGCGACGACGTCCGCGACGCCGCCCGCGACCACGGCGTGAGCCGCGACCAGCTGGCCGAGGCCCGCCGCCATCTGGCGACGGCGGCGGACGGCATCCTGTCCCTGCTCGCCCCGGACCGCCGCAGGCCGTAGCCCCCTCCCCCGCCGGGTCGACCGCGACCCCGTCAGCCGCGGTCGGTGGCGGTCACCGTGACCGTCACCCGGGTGCCCGGGGTGGCGAGGACGAGGGCCTTGCCCTGGGCGGGGCGGAGCACGATCGCCCTCCCCCGGGTCGCGACCTGCCACGCGCCCGGGGGCAGGGAGAGTTCGGTGACGCGGGAGCCGCGGGAGCCGGCGGCGTCGTACTCCAGGCGGTAGACGCCGGCCGCGGCGTCGTAGGAGGAGGCGCGGACGGTGCCGGCGACGGCCTCGGCGTAGGGCTCGGCGGTGAGCTCCTTGTTCGTACGGAAGGTGCCGTCGCCGTTCACCGCGCAGTAGCCGCCGCCGTAGCACCAGACGTAGCCCGCCCAGCCGGAGCTGTAGCGGCCGAGCGAGACCATGGCCTCGCGGTAGAAGCGGTTCATGTTCGGGAGGGAGTTGTTGAGCGGGCCCCATTCGCCCACGACCACCGGGACCTTGTACTCCTTGGGGTACTGGGTCACCGCCTGCTCGTAGCTCTCGATCCAGCCGGCGGCCGGGTCGTAGTCCGCGCCCGCCTCCATGCCGGTGTTGTAGAAGTGCGGGGCGTACACGACCTTGGGGTCGTCGATCCGGCCGAGGCCGGTGGGCACGCCCTCGCCGACGATCGGGGTCGGCTCGACGAAGACCCAGGCGTCGCGGTCGGCCGAACGGATCGCGTCCGCCAGGCGGTTGTACATCGGGGTGAGCTGCTCGCGCTCGATGCGGCGGGCCGCGGTGGGCAGGTCCTCGCCCTCCCGGAGTTCGCCCATGGGCTCGTTGATGGGGTCGTAGCCGATGACGGCCGGGTGGCCGGCGAAGCGTTCGGCGAGGACGCGCCACATCCGGGCCTGGGCGCGTCGCAGGTCGGCGTCCTCGTAGAGGTGGGTGAAGGCGCGTTGCACGGCGGGCTGGAAGTACTCGGAGAACCAGTCGTCGGGGTTGCGCTCGAAGGGCAGTCCGTCGGTCCGGGTGGCCCACTCGGGGATGCCGCGGTGCCCGAACGCGGGGCCGAAGACGTCCTGGTGGGCGTCGATGAGGACCTTGACGTCGTACTTCTCCGCCCAGTCCAGGATGCGTTCGATCCTGCGGAGGTAGTCCTGGCTGTACTGGCCGGGGCGGGGCTCCAGGTCGTCCCAGAAGACCAGCAGGCGGGCGAAGTTGAAGCCCTTGGCCCGCATGTCGCGGAAGTGCTTCTCGGTGATGGCGGAGAGGGCCTGCTCGCCGCGGTGGGCCTTGTCCTCGACGTTCCAGCCGCGCAGGGTGAGGGCGCGGCCCTTGGCGTCGGTGAGGACGGGGATCGTCCCACCGGTGTCGGCGTGGGCGGCGGCGGTCGGGGCGGCGGTGGGAGCGAGGAGCGCGGCGGCGAGGGCGCCCGCCACGAGAGTGGTACGCAACAAGGGGGACCTCCGGCAAGCGATGTGAGCGTTGTTCACCTTTTCGCGATGCCGGAGATCCCATCAGGACAAGCGTCCTGGTTCAAGAGGTCGGTCAGGAGGTCTTCGGAAGGTCTTCAGTCCGTCTTCAGTCCGTCTTCAGTCCGTCTTCAGTCCGTCTTCAGGACGATCTTTCCGAAGAGCTCGCCGGACGCCATCTTCTCGAAGCCCTCGCGGGCCCGGTCGAGCGGCAGCACCTCGTCGATCACCGGGCGGACGCCGGTGGCCGCGCAGAAGGACAGCAGGTCCTCCAGCTCGTCCTTGGAGCCCATGGTGGAGCCGACCACCTTGAGCTCCAGGAAGAAGATCCGGGTGAGTTCGGCGTGCGCGGGGCGGTCGCCGCTGGTGGCGCCGGAGATGACCAGGGTGCCGCCGGGGCGCAGCGACTTGACGGAGTGGGACCAGGTGGCGGCGCCGACCGTCTCGATGACCGCGTCGACGCGCTGCGGCAGCCGCGCGCCGGGCTCGTAGGCCTCGACGGCGCCGAGCTCGACGGCCCGCTTCCGCTTGGCCTCGTCGCGGCTGGTGGCGTAGACCCGCAGCCCGGCCGCCTTGCCGAGCGCGATCGCGGCGGTCGCGACACCGCCGCCCGCGCCCTGCACGAGCACCGAGTCGCCGGGCCGTACACCGGCGTTGGTGAACAGCATCCGGTACGCGGTGAGCCAGGCGGTCGGCAGACAGGCGGCCTCCTCGAAGGAGAGCTCCTTCGGCTTGGGCAGCACGTTCCAGCTGGGGACGGTGACCCGCTCGGCGAAGGTCCCCTGGTAGCGCTCGGTGAGGATGGAGCGCGGCTCGTCGGGGCCGACGCCGTGGCCGGTCTGGCCGATGACGGAGTGCAGCACGACCTCGTTGCCGTGCTCGTCGATGCCCGCGGCGTCGCAGCCGAGGATCATCGGCAGCTTCTCCTCGGGCAGTCCGACCCCGCGCAGCGACCACAGGTCGTGGTGGTTGAGCGAGGCGGCCTTCACGGTGACGGTGGTCCAACCGGGCCGCGCCTCGGGCTCGGGGCGCTCCCCCAGTTCGAGGCCGTTCAGCGGCTGGTCGCGGTCGATTCGGGCGGCATAGGCAGCGAACATGGCCCCGACCCTAGGCGCGCACCCGGTGATCGCGTAACCACACCCCGCTGTGACGCGCGTCCCTCATCCAGGCCCCGGCACGGCACGTACACGAAAGCCCCACCCACGCGAAAGCCCCGCCCGGTTCGGCCGAACCCGGGCGAGGCTTCCTCTCGACTTGCGCGGCGCACGAGGCGCGGGGCGCGATACGCGCTGCGCGTCAGCGGCGGGCGACGCCCTCCGCGCGGGCGGCGGCGGCGACCGCGGAGGCGACGGCCGGGGCCACGCGCTCGTCGAACGGCGACGGGATCACGCAGTCCGCGGACAGGTCGTCGCCGACCACGCCGGCGATGGCGTCGGCCGCGGCGATCTTCATGCCCTCGGTGATCCGGGAGGCCCGGACCTGGAGCGCGCCGGCGAAGATGCCGGGGAACGCGAGGACGTTGTTGATCTGGTTCGGGTAGTCCGAACGGCCGGTGGCCACGACCGCCGCGTACTTGTGCGCGACGTCGGGGTGCACCTCGGGGTTCGGGTTGGCCATGGCGAACACGAAGGCGTTCGGCGCCATGGCCGCGACGGCCGCCTCGGGCACCGTACCGCCGGAGACGCCGATGAAGACGTCCGCGCCGGCCAGGGCGGTCTCCAGGGAGCCGGAGAGGCCCGCCTTGTTGGTGAGCCCGGCGATCTCGCGCTTGACGTCCGTCAGGTCGGTCCGGTCGCTGCTCACGATGCCCTTGCGGTCGGTCACGGCGACGTCGCCGATGCCCGCCGACAGCAGGAACTTCGCGATGGCCACACCGGCCGCGCCCGCGCCGGAGATGACGGCGCGCAGGTCGCCCAGGGTGCGGCCGGTCAGCTTTGCCGCGTTGCGCAGGGCCGCGAGCGTCACGATCGCGGTGCCGTGCTGGTCGTCGTGGAAGACCGGGATGTCCAGGCGCTCCTGGAGCTTGCGCTCGATCTCGAAGCACCGGGGCGCCGAGATGTCCTCCAGGTTCACGCCGCCGAAGGACGGGGCGAGCCGGACGACGGTCTCGACGATCTCGTCGGCGTCGGTGGTGGCGAGCGCGATCGGAACCGCGTCCACGCCGCCGAACTGCTTGAAGAGGATGGCCTTCCCCTCCATGACCGGGAGGGAGGCCTCCGGGCCGATGTCGCCGAGGCCGAGCACCGCCGTGCCGTCGGTCACGACCGCGACGACCTGGGACTTCCAGGTGTAGTCGTTGACCAGCTCGGGCTGCTCCGCGATTGCCGTGCACACCTTGGCGACGCCGGGCGTGTACGCGAGGGACAGGTCGTCCTTGTCGCGCAGCGGCACCGTGGCCGAAATGGCCATCTTGCCGCCGCGGTGCAGCGCGAACGCCGGGTCGAAGGGCTCCTCGGGAGCCCCTTCCGTACCGGTCTCGCTGCGAGGATTGACGATCTCCGCTGCCATTGGGTTGACCCCTTAAGTCTTCTTCATTTGAGGGTGGCCACTCCCGGTTGAGGAGGGGTGGGTGGGTCCCGCGGCCGCCTTGTCTGGCAGCCGCGCGGGCGCGCCGCACAACGCGCCCTGAGCCCCGGATGAGGGGTGTAAGGATCCTTCTTACCGGACAGACGGGTCCGGAGACGAGTCGATACCTCCTCGGTGACGCGACTCATACCGAGTGCTACCGGCCCTGAACGGAGCACGGATAGAGAATGACTCGTCACTCGATGTCCGATAGGTGCCCCGAGCACCCGAATAGCCGTCTTCGTGTCGTCCGAATGGCGAGATGAACAGGAGAATTTACGGTCCCTTGGGCACCTTCCCGCAGAAGGTTTCGCCTTGGGGGGACTGGCCGCCGCGATTCGGCCACGACCCGTTATCCGATTTTGACATCCGTGGCCGTCGGTTTGAGGCAGTCCGAATGGCAAGATGCCGTAATCACACGAGGTCGCGGCACTCGAAGGTGCGTGCGCGGCCTAAGGCAACTCCCTCACCTGCCGGAGGAACCCGACCATGACCGCACGCTCCACGCGCTCGACGACCGCTGCCAAGACCCGTACGTCCCGTCTTGCCGCGGTCGCCGCCATCGCGGTCGCCGGCTCGATGCTGATGACCGCCTGTGGCGACCAGACCAACGACAGCGGCGCCACCAAGACGGGCGGTTCCTCCGCCCCGGCCGCCGACAAGGCCCCCCTCTTCTCGAAGCTCCCGGCCGACATCCAGAAGGCCGGCGTCATCAAGGTCGGCACGGACGCCTCGTACGCGCCGATGGAGTTCACCGAGGGCGGCAAGATCGTGGGTGTCGACCCCGACATCGCCGAGGCCCTGAGCAAGCAGCTCGGTGTGAAGTTCGAGTTCACCTCGGGCACCTTCGACGGCCTGATCACCTCGATCTACACCGGCCGCCAGGACCTGATCATGTCGTCCATGACGGACAACAAGAAGCGTCAGGAGGGCCTGGACGACAACGGGAAGAAGATCGGCAAGGGCATCGACTTCGTCGACTACTTCAGCTCCGGCGTCTCCCTGCTGGTCAAGAAGGGCAACCCGCAGGGCATCAACTCCCTCGACGACCTGTGTGGCAAGACCGTCGCCGTGCAGCGCGGCACGATCTACGAGGACACCTTCAAGGCCCAGGCGACCAAGTGCGGCGCCAACAAGCTGACGATCCAGGCCTTCGACACCGACGCCGAGGCGCAGACCCGCGTCAAGGCCGGCGGCGCCGTGGCCGACCTGAACGACTACCCGGTCGCCGCGTACATCGCGAAGACCTCGGGCGGCGGCAACGACTTCGAGGTCGTCGGCAGCCAGAGCGACGTCGGCCTCTTCGGCATCGGTGTGTCCAAGGACAAGACGCAGCTGCGCGACGCCGTCAAGGACGCGCTCGACGCGATCATCAAGGACGGGTCCTACGCCGAGGCCCTCAAGAAGTGGAACGTCGAGGGCAGCGCCGTGCAGTCGGCCACCGTCAACGCCGGCAAGTGACCTCCTCGTTCCACTGAAGGGCAGTCGTCGTGACTGACAAGATCTCCAAGGAGCCGTCGGACGCGCGTCCGGCCGGCTCCGGCCCCTCGGGCGTCCCGTACGAGGCGATCAAGGCGATCCCGGTGCGCCACTACGGGCGCTGGGTCAGCGCCGTCGTGGTGGTCGCGCTCCTCGGATGGCTCATCTACGCGTTCTCCCAGGGCAACATCATCTGGGACACCGTGTGGGACAAGGTGTTCGACCCGTCCGTCATCGACGGTCTCGGCAACACCGTGATCATCAGCGTCGCCTCCATGGCGCTGGGCCTCGTGCTCGGCATCCTGTTCGCGGTGATGCGCCTGTCGAAGAACCCGGTCACCGGCGCGGTCGCGTGGCTGTACATCTGGTTCTTCCGGGGCACCCCGGTGTACGTGCAGCTGCTGGTGTGGTTCAACCTGTCGCTGATCTTCCAGTACATCAACCTCGGGCCGATCTACAAGAACGAGACCGTGGACGTCATGACGCCGTTCATGGTGGCCCTGCTCGGCCTCGGCCTGAACGAGGGCGCCTACATGGCGGAGATCGTCCGAGCCGGCATCCAGTCGGTCGACGAGGGCCAGACCGAGGCGGCGCACGCGCTCGGCATGTCGCAGACGAAGACCATGTGGCGGGTCGTGCTGCCGCAGGCCATGCGCGTGATCGTGCCGCCGACGGGCAACGAGTTCATCAACATGCTGAAGACCTCGTCGCTGGTCTCGGCCGTGCAGTACACCGAGCTCCTGCGGGCCTCCTCGAACATCGGTAACACGGCCGGCGCCGTGATGGAGATGCTCTTCGTGGCCTCGATCTGGTACCTCGCGCTGACCAGCGTGTTCAGCGTCGGCCAGTACTACCTGGAGCGCCGCTTCGCCCGCGGTTCGACCCGTAACCTGCCGCCCACCCCGTGGCAGCGCGTCAAGAAGAACGTCATCATCTTCAAGCGTTCCCCGGAGGCAACGGCATGACCGGTCAGCCCATGGTCAAGGCCGAAGGCGTCCACAAGTCCTACGGCGCGGCCCACATCCTTCGCGGCATCGACCTGGAGGTGCAGAACGGCGAGGTCTTCTGCCTCGTCGGCCCCTCCGGCTCCGGGAAGTCCACCTTCCTGCGCTGCATCAACCACCTGGAGCGCATCGACGGCGGCCGGCTCTCGGTCGACGGCGAGCTGGTGGGCTACCGCCAGAAGGGCGACAAGCTCTACGAGCTGAAGGACAGCGAGGTCGCGGTCCAGCGCCGTGACATCGGCATGGTCTTCCAGCGCTTCAACCTGTTCCCGCACATGACGGCCATGGCCAACGTCATGGAGGCGCCGATCCAGGTGAAGGGCGAGTCCAAGGCGGTGGCGCGCGAGCGCGCCGAGCGGCTGCTCGACCGGGTCGGCCTGCGGGACAAGATGGGCAACTACCCGTCGCAGCTCTCCGGCGGCCAGCAGCAGCGCGTCGCCATCGCCCGTGCGCTGGCGATGGAGCCGAAGCTGATGCTCTTCGACGAGCCGACCTCGGCGCTCGACCCGGAGCTCGTGGGTGACGTCCTCGACGTCATGCGCGACCTGGCCGAGTCGGGCATGACGATGATCGTCGTCACGCACGAGATGGGCTTCGCCCGGGAGGTCGGCGACTCGCTGGTCTTCATGGACGGCGGCGTGGTGGTCGAGTCGGGCAACCCGCGGGACGTCCTGACCAACCCGCAGCACGACCGGACGAAGGCGTTCCTGTCGAAGGTGCTGTAGGCGCCGCCTGGCGCTTCGGGCGTACGGGAAGGGGCGGTTACGGGCAAGGCCTCGTACCGCCCCTTCTCGGCGTCCTGGCTCACTTCACGGCGAGGAGCAGGGTGTCGGAGGGCGAGGCCCAGACGGTACGGGCCTCGCCGAAGCCGGCGGCGCGGAGGGTGTCGGCGTGCCAGCGGGGCGCGGGCATGTCGCCGTCGGCGTGCTCGCCGTAGATCTCGAAGCGGCGGGCGGTGGGCTCGGCGAGCACCGGGTCCTTGGCGGCGAGCGCCCACCAGTCGGCCCAGTCGAGCACCCCGGCGGCCTTCTCGCGGTCCATCCGGGCGTGCCGCTGGGCGCGCTCGGCGGCGTTGATGCGGGGCGTGGAGGTGTCGATCATGTGGTCGGCGTTCATCAGGACGCCGCCGTCCCGGACGAGCCCGGCGAGCTGCCCGTAGAGCGCGGCCAGGGGTTCGCTGTGCAGCCAGTGGAGGGCGGTGGCGGTGAGGACGGCGTCGTACGTGTCGTACGGCAGCGCCTCGGTCCAGGCGGGGTCCTTCAAGTCGGCGGTCACGAGGCTGACGCGGGCGTCGCCGGCGAAGGTGCCCTCGGCGATGGCGAGGAGCGCGGGGTCGAGGTCGACGCCGGTGCTGGTCGCCCCGGGGAACCGATCGAGCAGCCGGCTCGTGATACTCCCCGTACCGCAGGCGAGGTCGAGCACGCGGGGCTCCGGTCCCACGAGCGCCTCGACCATGTCGAGCATCACGCGGAAGCGTTCCTCGCGGTCGGGCATGTACCACTCCTGCTGACGGTCCCAGCTGCGCTGCCAGGCCGCCGCCCAGTCGGCCCGGGTCCCGGCCCTGGTCCCGGCCCCGGTTCCGGTCGGGTTCGTGTCCACGGTGTCCGTCATGGCTCTGCCTCCACCCTCTTCGTAATACCCTCGAAGGGAACGCGTCGCTTACCCTTCCCCGCCCCGACCCTAGACTGCCGGAGTAAGGACTACAAGTGGAACTGGCCTATTACTCGGACTACGCCGTACGCCTGGTCAACACCGAGGAGCCGGCCCGCAACAAGGACTCCCTCACCTCGGTCGAGGCCGTCCGGGACCTCTTCGGCGCCGCGTCCCAGATGGCCCGGCGGGCCACCGACGCCGACGTGACGCGCTTCCGCTCGGTGCGCGCCCGGCTGCGCGCCGTCTTCACGGCGGCCGACGAGGGCGACCACACCGGAGCCGTGGACCTGCTGAACTCGCTCCTCCTGGAGTTCCCGGTCAGCCCGCAGATCTCCGGCCACGACTACCTCGACGAGGAGGGCCGGCCGCGGTGGCACATGCACCTCGCCGATCACCCGTCGAACGCGACCGCGGGGTACGCCGCCATCGCGGCGATGGGCCTGGCCTTCCACCTCACCGAGTTCGGCGCCGACCGCCTCGGCCTGTGCCAGGCGGCGCCGTGCCGCAACGCCTACCTGGACACCTCGACCAACCGCTCCCGCCGCTACTGCTCGGACCGCTGCGCGACCCGCGCCAACGTGGCCGCCTACCGCGCCCGCAAGCGTCAGGAGGCCCTCGACGCCGAGCGCACGGGCCTGACGGCGGAGAAGAGCCAGGAGAGCGCCACACCGGCCGACCGCTGACGCCCGGGAGTGACGGGCCGGTACCGCGCCCGCACCCGCCCGAGCACCAGCGGCTCCGGTACGACCCCGAACACCCGGCTGTCCCCCTCGGCGTCCGGATTGTCCCCGAGCACCCACCAGCCGCCGCCGCGCCGCTCGATCAGCCGCTTCACGATGAGCAGATCCTGCTGGAGCGGGTGGCGCAGCACGGCCACGTTCCCGGGCCGCAGCCGCGCCCCGTAATGCACGAACAGCTGATCGCCATGGAGCAGCGTGGGCACCATCGACACCCCCGTCACCTCGGCGATCCCGAACGGGGCCCCGGGCTCCCGCCCCGCCGTACGCCCCGATTCCACCATCCGGCACCTCCCGGTCCGATCGTCCACGAGTCCCATGGTGACCCTGGACTTTTGTCCTAAGCACCAGGGGGCACTCGCGAAAACGCGCTTCTCACCGAGTAATGTCCCACCTGAGAAGACGATCACGAGGAAGGACAGCAGAATGCTCTCCCGCCTGTTTGCCCCCAAGGTCAAGGTCAGCGCCCACTGCGACCTCCCCTGCGGCGTGTACGACCCGGCCCAGGCCCGCATCGAGGCCGAGTCCGTCAAGGCCGTCCAGGAGAAGTACCAGGCGAACGAGGACCCGCACTTCCGCGCGCGCGCCGTCGTCATCAAGGAGCAGCGCGCGGAGCTCGCCAAGCACCACGTCTCGGTCCTGTGGAGCGACTACTTCAAGGCCCCGCACTTCGAGAAGTACCCCGAGCTCAACCAGCTCGTGAACGACACCCTGAAGGCCCTGTCGGCGGCGAAGGCCTCGACGGACCCGAAGACGGGCGAGAAGGCGCTGGAGCTCATCGCCGAGATCGACCGCATCTTCTGGGAGACGAAGAAGGCCTGACCTTCCTCGCACCACCCCAGCAGACCGCACCCGGTCCGCAGTCCGCCGTCACCGGCGTTCACGGCGGCCCGGGTGCGGTCTTGTTCGCCCGGCCACAGGTGCGCGGAGATCCGCAGCGTGATGACGGCGGACGCGTGCCCGAGGACGAGCTGGACCTGCTTGACGCTCGCACCGCCGGCGATGAGCGCGGAGGCGTAGAAGTGCCGCAGGTCGTGAGTGACCATGTGCGGCAGCTCGACGGGCTTGCGGCCCTCATGCTTAGCCGCCGGCCGATGTCCCGCCGCCCGTCGAGCAGCCCTCCTGGCGGGATCTTGACGCCCCCGTCCTGCCCGCGCTGATGAACCGCAAGCGCACGGTGGAGAAGCGCGACCAAGAGAAAACCATCCGCTTCACGCGGACCGCGGTAAGCGTGATCAGCGCCGCCGCTCACCAGCGCGGTCAGAAGTTTGTCGGATTCGTCGGCGACGCCGCCCTGGCCGTCGCCCTCGGCAAGGCAGGGCTGGTCGGCAAACCGGAGGACGACCCGGTCCGCCCGCTGACCGGGACCGTCGAGGCACACCGTCGCGCTGAACCGCTTCGGCAGCAACCTCAACCAGATCACCGCAGCCATCCACCGAGGAACAGTGCCCGAACGTGCCGAGGCCGTGCTGGACCGCGTCGAGCAAGCGGCTCAGAACAGCTACCGACTGATCGACCAGCTCCTGACGGAGGGCACCTCGCATGGTTCCTGACGTCTCCACCGGCTCCGACACCCGCGGATTGATCGTCTACCTCTTCGGCCCCGGCCGCCGCGACGAATACACCGGCCCTCACAGCGTCGCCGCCTGGGACATGGCCGGCGCCCCCGACCCGGCGGCCACCTACACCCAGCTCGCCAAGCGCCTCTACCACCATGTCGACCTGCGCACTCGCGAGCTGGGCGGCAAGAAGCCACCTCGGCACGTCTGGCACTGCCCGGTCCGCACCGCGCCCGGCGACCGCTACCTCACCGACACCGAGTGGGCCGACGTCGCCCGCCGCATCGTCCACGCCACAGGCATCGCCCCCGAAGGCGACGAGAAGGCATGCCGGTGGATCGCGGTACGCCACGCCGACGACCACATCCACATCATGGCCACCACCGTCCGCGCCGACGGGCGCCCCACGCACCCACCACGACGGACAGCGAGCTCAAGCCGAATGCCGCAAGATCGAAGCCGAGTTCGGCCTGCGCCGCCTGAAGCCCGGCGACCTCACCGCGCCCCGCACCCCCACCGGCGCCGAACGCGCCAAGGCCGAGCGCCAGGGCCAGACGGTCACGGCACGGGGCAATGGCTGCGCGAGCAGGCGTCCGCGGTCGCCGCCGCCGTACGCAACGAAGCCGACGGCTTCATCGTGCTGCAGTCCCTCGGCATCAAGGTCAAGACACGTCTCGGCCCCGAGACCGGCGACGTGATCGGCTACAGCCTCGCCGCCCCAGGCGACACCAGCGCGGCCGGCGAACCCGTCTGGGCGGCGGATCGAAACCCGCCCCCGACCTCTCCATCAACCGCCTACGCGAACGCCTCCCCGACCAGAAGGTGGCCGACCACCCGCGTTATGCGGCGGACCCCGCCGCCCCATGGCGCCACACCACCACCGCCATCCAGACGGCACACTCCGTCCTCGCCTCCGGTGAGGATGCCGCCGCCCAAGGCCATCTGGCCGCCTTCGGTGATGTCCTGTACACCATCGCCAGCGCCACGACCGGCCCTCCCCGGGCGGAACTGCGGGCGGCGGCGATGGCGTTCAACCGCGCCCGCCGCTCCGCCACCCGCGCCGATCACCAGGCCGCCACCGCCCTGCGCAAGGCCGCCAAGGAACTCGCCTACGCCTCCAACGAGCCGGGCGGACTCGCCATCGCCCTGCTCTTCGCCACCGTGCACCTGGCCCGCGCCGCCGCCAAGTGGCACGAGCAACGCGGCCACGAGCAGCAGGCCGCAGCGGCCGAAGAAGCCTTCCGCCACCTCCAGGCGGGCTACCAGCAGGCCGCCGTACCCGTCTTGGCTGACCTGACCTGCCGCGCACCACGAGCCGCAACCGCCCGCCGCTTCGAGCAAGACGGGCGCGCCGCCCTCCCCGACCACGCCGACCGGATACTCACCGACCTCACTTGGACCGCCCTGACCACCACCCTCGCCCAAGCCGAGACCACCGGCCACAACCCCCGCCGCCTCCTGGCCGAGCAGGGCACCCAGCGGGAACTCGACAGCGCCGAGCACCCCGCCGAGGTCCTCAACTGGCGCATCACCGCTCAGCCGAACCGGCGGACACAAGCCGCTCGCAGCCGCAGCACCATCAGCGGAACACCGCCCATGTCCGCCACGCCACACCCTCCGGCCACACCAGTGGCTACGAGGCCCAAAGAGCGCAGTCGGCACCGCTGACCCAATCAAATGCCCTTGCACGCATTTTGGCCTGGCGCCGTCCAAGGTGTGCAGCACAAGACCTGTGGCCCAACTCGTTCTGAAACGACCAAGTACAGCACCAGAGGAACCCAAATAGCTCTTCCCTGACGAAAGCTGATCACTTTCGATCAGAAATGAGAAGTTCGGGTATCGGTGACCTTAGGATCAGAGGATGACTAACACCACCACGAAACCGGAAGAGCCGGAGCGAAAACTCGCTTCACGGGTCGTCAAGGTGACCCCCGAGATTGCCGAGATCTTCCTGGCCCAGACTTCGGTCAATAGACGCCTAGATATGGGTCAGGTGAGAGCCCTGGCCGAGACCATTCTCCGTGGCGAATGGAAGTTGACTCATCAGGGAATCGCATTCGACGAAATTGGCACGCTTCTCGATGGTCAACACCGCCTCCGTGCAATTATCGAGGCCAACACTCCAGTAGAGATGCTCGTTTTCGACGGCCTGTCAAGAGATATTTTTCCGGTTCTTGACACTGGAAAGCGCCGGAGTGCAGCAGATACACTGCTGTCGACTGGCGCGAAGTACCTGCCGCTACTTTCCTCCACAATCCGTCACGTGATTCTCTTCAAGACAATGCCGAACACTCCCTGGAGTGGTGTCCGCGCCCAGCTATCGAACGACCGGATCCTGGCCGCATACAATAGTGATAAAGACAGGTACGAGGAAGCGGTGGCCATCGGTCGCGAGCTTTCCAAGCACCTGTTCGCAAGTCAGACAGCCGTGGCAGTGGGGTTCTTTCTGACCACTGAAGTGGCGCCGGCCGCAGATGTCGACGAGTGGATCTCAGGTCTCAAGTCGGGCGCCAATTTGGATCCTAGCGATGCGAGACTTGCTTTGCGAGAGGTACCGAGGGACACACGGAAGCGGGGTTCCAGACGCAGAACGGGCATGCGAGACCAGGTGTCAATCTACATCAAGGCATGGAACGCCTGGGTTGAGCTGGATAAGGCCAGCGAATTGCGCCTTCGGCGCCTAAGGAAGGGGGAGAAGATGCCAATGCCGGTCGAGGTTAAATTTGAGCGCTAGGAAGGCTCCGGTTAGGGTAGATTGCTGCGAGCAATCACTTCCTCAGCCTCACCCAGCACAACTACTTCCCGACCCAGAGATTTGGCGAGCCGCTCGACAAAATCGCGCGAAATCGACTGCACGGACCCACCTGAACTCAGCGCTGCAATGACTACACTTTCACCCTCCCAGGAGGAGCGAACAGCATCCCATCCGATCTTTGCGAATGAGGACGCAATGAACTTCTCTTCGCTGATCCGGCGAATTTCCCGAGATGGTCGCCTCGGTACCCCGTCTGACCGTAACGCATATCTCTCGATCTCCGCCATACGGTGATCGAGCTGCCGGGAGATGAGAAGGATCTCCTCCGTCATGTCAGCTTCGGATCGCTGCACCTTATTCGAAATGTTGTCCTTCGACGAGATTTCCCCAACGCCCCTAATGCTGTTCTCGAACTCAGGCCAACTTCTCTGGAAGGCGCGCTCCAACCTTTCACGCGGGATTGCCAGGCCGCCCGAGACGTCATTGATGTCGAAGAGAAGCTTCTGCACATCATCCTTACTGCTTCCAATGACGGCCTGGAACTGACTGAGAGGGCTGATGAGATCGGTAGTTTTCATACCGATCAGGAACGGGACAACGTAGCCTCCCTCGACCTGCTTGGAAAGGGCTCCGGCTTCGAAGTTGATCCAGGTGGAAGTTTGATTCTCCGGGGTCACGCAAATGATCCCGAAATTTGTTTCAGAAAGCTCGTCCGTAATCTCTCGTACCCCTCTCCTCCCTGCAGAAATGTCCAGACTGGAAAGCCAGGGGTCGACATATTGGAGAACGTCCGGCAACCAGGACCATAAGGTCTCAGCAGTCTTCTTGGAGCGCTCTCCAGACCAGCTCAGGAATAGCTTGATAGCAGCCTCCGTCCATTTTAACCAGCGCGCCTATTACTGGATCCGATCCGGTTCTCATCGCGAACTGTTTTGAGGAGGAGCGCATGTTCCGCCTTGAGTGAACCGTACGACTCGCGAACGTAAGACAGGAACCTGCTTCCCGGATGGCGGACCAGTGTGGATTTGCTTGGCCCAGCTCCGCCCCAGTTCGCCAGAAGGGCTTCATAGGTCGCCGCGTGCGCACAAAATTCCAGGACCACGGGCGGCATCTCCCCCTCGACGATCAGATCGCCCCGGGTAGTAATAACCTCCCGCATTTTCTGGGCTGCCGGCGCGAACACTGCTTCCACCCACGTGCGCCACCGCGCTTCTTCCAATTCTGACAACGGAACAGCAGCCGGGCCTACACCAGTGGGCGTGATATAGCGTCTACAGTACTCACTCCACGCCTTCTCGTTGGTTTCTGTCAGAACGAGAAGTGGACCGTAGAGATCCCTTAACTGGCTGCTCACCCGGTCGATTCGCGCCTCCCGCTGAGATCTTCGACTCTCACCTTGATGGTTCAACCAGTAGGCAATGATGGCAATCAGGATGCTGGCACAGGCCGTTACGATTGCTGTGATCATCGGAGTCTCCATGACGCTGCTTCGCGTGGTATTGAAGCATGACATAGGAGGATCCTGCCACCCTGCAAGCAGCACCTTCTCAGCACTCAAAGTGGAAATCGCGAAGAATCTCTAATAGCATCTTCCTACTTTTTGCCGCGATGGTTCCATCCGTCGCGACACCGTTGCATATTTGGCAAAGTCCTCTTGGAACTCCGGGAGTACGCCGTCTCAACGCGCCTCATCAGGCAACTACAACCCTCTATGCGGGTTCGCTTCAGGCTGCCTAGGTTTCGTTCGGAGCAGTGGGGTAACAGACCGAGCAGCGAGAAGCCGCGCCGCCCACCGGGCCTCTGCCAAGTGTTCGGCCTGGAGCCCGGCGCAGGGGTCAGGTTGGATCAGGAGAGTCGCGGCCCCGCGGTTGGTCCGCTCTGCGGCCCAACCGTGGTCGAGGCCGGTGAAGTCGTCGTCGATCCAGACGGCGGGGGCGTCGCCCAGCTAGGCGTCGACGTGGTCGCGCTTCCACAGGTAGCCGTTGGGGTGGCTGGTGGTGATCTGCGGACGCGGGAGATCGACGTACAACAGGGTTGGAAGGCCGAGGAGCGGGCCGATGAGGGTGGTGGCGTCCTGGCGCCAGCTGGTGCACCAGACCGGGGTGACCAGGCCGGTGCGGATCACGTCCATGAGCATGGGGCCGTGGGCAGGGTCGAGCCAGACGGTGACCGGGTTGTCGGCGCTCCGGCCGGTGGGGACGACGTCGTGGCGGGCGTGGGTGGCCGGGGCCGAGCCGTCCGCGTTGGGGAAGGGTATGAGGACGCCGTCGATGTCGAGGAGCAGGTAGGGCGGGCGCATCGGTTCCTCCGGGGGAAGCCGGGGCGAATGGCTGGTCAGAGCTTGCGGGCGCGGATCAGCAGGGTGGTGGGCCAGTGGCCCATGCGGGGGTCGTGGAACTCCTGGGCTGAGGTGAGCCAGAAGCCCGCCTGGCTGAGGTGCTTCTCCCACCGGTCCGTGGAGAACTCCCAGCGGGCGATGGGGAGCCGGGTGCGGTCGGGAAGAGTGACGTGGTCGCGGCGGGGCCGGTCGTCGCCGGAGGGGCTTCGACCGCCGCGCTGCGGGTGGGGGACGGAGAAGGCCAGCACCCGTCCGGGCGTGAGGCGCTGGGCGATGGCCGGGAGCAGGAGCTCGGGGGCAACGAGGCCGACGGCGCCGAAGACGGAATAGATCGCGTCGAACTACTCGTCGGACGCGTGCAGGTAGTGCAGGGCGTGGCCGGCGACGAAGGTGAGGTTGTTCAGCCGTCCGTGGTGGGAGCGGGCGCGGCGGACCTGGAGACCGACCAGGTCGACGCCGGTGACATGGGCGCCGTGTCGGGTGGCGAGGTGGGCGGCGTTGTGGCCGGGGCCGCAGCCGAGTTCCAGGAGTCGCTTGCCGCGCAGGTCGGAGCCGAGGACGTCGGCTCCGGGCCCCTGGCCGGGTCTCGTGGTCCATTCCATCTGGGCGGGTACGGACAGGGGTTCGGCGAGTCCGGCTGCGGTGCGCTGAGCGGCGTGGGCGTGCCAAGGGGATGCCTGGGCGAGCACGTCAGATCTCCAGGAGGTGGAGGACGTCGGTGAGGTGGCGGCGGACAGCCTTGATGTAGGCGGGGTCGGTGGCCGGGTCCTGATCCAGCGGACGGACTGCTCCATGAACCACTCGACGGCCCACATGCGGTGCCAGCCCAGGGCCCAGTTCTCGGTGGTCAGTCCGCCGCGCGGGGCGAGGGCGTCCGGGGGTGCCGCCGGCGGTGACGTACTGCTCCAGGAAGACGCACAGGCGCACGGGGTGCGGTGGCTCGATGGTGCCGTGCCAGCCGGCGAGGTCGAGCAGGCCGCGGCCGGTGAAGGCGCGGGCGAAGTCGAGCAGCCGCCAGCCGCGCTCGCCGATGTGGAGGCTGGTGGGGTGGAACTCGGAGTGCACCCAGCCGAACGGTTCCAGCGTCGCTCCGGCCGAGCGGGCCTCGGCGGCCTTGGCGATACGGTCGAGCGCGTCCTCGACGTCGTCGGCGTCCTGCCACCGGTCGGCCCTGCGCAGCCGTTCGAGGTGCTCCAGCGCCCTGGCCGGAAGTGCGCGCAGGCACTCCTGGCCGAGGACGGGCAAGGGTGGAGCCGAACGGGTGCCGTGCAGGATCAGGGCCGCGGCGACGCCGTCGAGGTCGTCGGCCTCGCGGACGGAGGGTCCGAGGTCCTCCATGAGCATGCCGAGCCAGCCGTCCAGGACGGCGGAGGCGTGGACCTGGGGGACGGGTACGCCGAGGGTGCGGGCCAGGCGGAGGGCCTGGTCCTCGCTGTCGAAGGGCTTCTTGGCGTACTTGAAGATGGCCGTGGAGCCGTCGGGGAAGGTCACGCGCTCGACACCAGACATGGACCACACGCGTACCTCCTCCCGTACGGCGGTGGTCTGGCCGGTCGCGGTGAGCAGGTTGTCGAGGAGTTCGGCGCTGAGGTTCGTGGTCACGTGGGGCTCCGGGGGATGGTGGCGTCCGGGGCGGGCGAGGGATGCTGGCCCGCCCCGGAGCCTGATCGGGTGGGGTTACGCGGCGGGGTTCACGCGGTGGGCGTAGACCTGCTCGATCCAGCCGGCCTTGAACGTGGCGAGGTCGTCGCGGAAGTTCGCCATCGAGGCACCGTAGGGCGCGACCACGCCGCCGGACTGGTCCGGCACGGACTGGCACCCGTGCACGAGCCGGCCGCCGAGGGCGGCGTGGGCCTTGATGGACTCGATCCGGCGGTGCTCGTTGAACCAGCCGCCGTGGTAGACCTCGTCGAGCATCCCGCCCGTCTCGTCGTCCAGGTCGAAGACGACGGACGTGGTGGCGGGGAAGAACCAGCACGGGCCGACGTTGGAGATGTGCCCGTCCAGCTCGACCTTGTTGAGCGCCATGAGCGTGGCCGCCTCGCGGAGCATCCGCAGGTGGTCGGCGGTGATCTGCGGCAGGCCGAGGCTGGCCAGGTGCTCGTCGCGGAAGAGGTACGCGTACACCTCGTACGCGTAGGCCAGGACGCGGGACGCGTCGGACGTGGACTCGCTGTGCTGCTTGATGAAGTCGAGCGTGAGCTGCTCGACCGCGCTCTCGGTCGTCTCGTCCACGTCCAGGAGCTGGGACTTGACCAGCTCCCAGTCGGCGACGAGCCAGGTGTTCGACTCGAAGCGGAAGAAGTACTCGGCCGGGTCGATGGTGATGCGCCCGCCGTCGACCTGGATGCCGGGCAGGCGGCTCCGGCGCGGGTCGAACGCCTCGGGCAGCTCGACCGTGATGGCCGTGGTGTTGATGGTGGTCACCGTATCTCCGTCTCTGATCGGCCGGGTTCGGGCACAGGAATGCCCGAGCCCGGTGTGGGCGTACGGAACTTCGGGGTGCCGCCCGGACCAAGGGGGAGCCTGGATCACGGTCGCGCCGTCCCGGGCGGCTGCTGATAAGTGAACCCGCGGTCACGCTCAGTGGGTACGGTGAAAGGCAGTTGAAGCGGTATACACGGTTTACAGCTCCAGAGCGGAGGCGATCGTGTCGGCGCTGAGAGACCCCAACTCCCGTCTACGCGACGTCATCGCGGCGGTCGGCTGTACCTACGAGGCCCTCGCCAGAGACGTGCGGCGCATCGCCGCCGAGAACGGCGAGCTCCTCCAGACCAACATGTCAGCCATCTTGCACTGGGTGAACGGCACCCGCGCCCCGTCCGGCCGGGTAGGCCAGTACCTGACCGAAGCACTGTCCCGCCGAGCGGGACACACGATCACCCAGACCGAGATCGGCCTCCAGGCCAGCGATGACGAAGCGCCGGCGGAACCCGACCCCGTCCTCGCCGCCACCGACCGGGGCCGCGCCGACATCGAACGCGGCCGCTTCCTCGCCATCGCGGCCTTCACCACCGACGGCGTCGCCATACCCCTCGGCTACGACCACGAAGCCACCACCCGCATGCTCCGCGCCCGCACCGGCACGTCCCTGATCGGGGCCGAGGACGTGGACGTTGTACGGCAGATCACCGCAGCCTTCAGCGCCGCCGACGAGCGCCTCGGCGGCGGGCACGGCCTGACCACCGTCACCGCATACCTCGCCGACACCGCTGCCCCCATGCTGCGCGGGTGCTTCCTCAGCGAGGCCTTACGCCGGGCCGCCTTCGGCGCCGTCGCCGAGCTGGCCTACCTCGTAGGGTGGAAGCACCACGGCCTCGGCCAGGAAGGCGCCGCCCAGCGCTTCTACCAGGTCGGCTACAGACTCGCTTGCGAAGCCGACCCCCACGGCCACGCCGCCTGGATGATGCGTGCCCTCGCCCACCAGGCCCTCAGCCTCAAACAGCCCCACCACTGCGTAGACCTCGTCGAAGGCGTCCTACGCACAGGTCTCGACCACGTCGGCGGCCAGACCGAGGCCCTCCTCCACATCACCCACGCCCGCGCCTACGCCGCTACCGACAAGAACCCCCAGGCCGCACGCGCCCTGCTCGCCGCCGAAGACGCCCTCCTACGAGACGACGGCCCCCAGCCCAGCTACTCCCGCGTGAGCGGCCCCGCCGCCGGCACCGTGGCCAGCCACACCGCCCGCACCCTGACCGATCTCGCCGACCACATCGGTACCGAGCAGCAGCACCGCGACGCCCTCACTCGCTGGGACCCTGCGAAGTACAAGCGCGTCCACGCCCTCACCCACGCCGACCTCGGCGACAGCCTCGCAGCCCAGGCCCGCGCCGACGAAGCCGTCGCCGCCTGGACCCAGGCCCTCGTCCTCATGGAGGGCATGACCTCCGACCGCACCCGCAAGGCGATCACGTCGATCCGCTCCACGCTCGCGGTCTACCAGCGCCGCCGCGTTCCCGGCGCCGCCGATCTCGCCCGTCGCGCTCGCGAGGCCCTCGCCTAACATGCCCAACAACTCGCCCGACGAAGGGAACACCGTGGCCCAGCAGACCAACGACCAGCCGAAGGCCCTCAAGCCGGCGCTCGAATCGATGACCCTGCTGGTCGCCGCCGTCATCGTCCACGACAAGGCCACCAACCGCGTCGTCCTCCTCCAGCGCAGCGAGAACGCCAAGTTCGCCCGCGGGATGTGGGACCTCCCGGTCGGCAAGAGCGAGCCGGGCGAGCCCATCACCGAAACCGCGGTCCGCGAGCTCTATGAGGAGACTGGCCTCATGGTGAAGCCCGAGTCTCTCAAGGTCGCCCACATCATCCACGGCGCCTGGGGCGTCGAAGCTCCCAACGGCTTCCTCACGGTCGTCTTCGCCGCCCACGAATGGACCGGCGAACCCGAAAACCGCGAACCCCGCAAGCATTCCCAGGTCCGCTGGGTCGACGCCGACGCCATCCCCGAGGAATTCGTGGAGACCACCGCCAGCGCCCTCGACCGCTATATCGGAGGCGGGCCGCAGGTCTCCCTGAACGGCTGGGCCTAGATCAGCGATCACTGCCAACCCCCTGACATCGATCACCCCCGCTGCCAGGAACCTCTGTCTCAACCGTCGAACCGGCGCCATGGCAGCTGAAGTTGGGAAAGCGGCCGCAGCGCGCTGCGGTGCAGGGCGCCGATCCAGACGTCGGACTCATTGCTGCTGTTCAGCTCGGGCGAGATATGAGCGACCAGGCCCGGTCCGACGAGAAAATTCGTCGGACCGATGGGCGCCAGAAATGGCCGTAGCGGCACGCGGTGCAGGCAGGTTTCCAGCTCTGACAGCAGTTGCTCGGGCAGATTGCGGAGGAATGCCTGGTACGGGGCGGTCATCGAAGCCTCGTACAACGAGAACTGCAGCAGGAACCGGCTTAGCGGCTCCTCCTCCCGGGCCGGTGCGTCGTCTTCGGTCAGCCAGACGTCCGGATCGGTGCCGGCAGCGTCGAGCTGCCACGGGATGGACCAGTCCCAGCAGCCCTGATTCTCGATGGCGACGACCAGGCGCTCACCGCGGATGTCGGTCGAGAGCCTTGTGAGCGGTTGGATGAAGTTTTGGCCTCCGAGGATGGCCGGACGCTCCTCAGCGAGACGGTAAAAGTCGGCCAAGGCATAAGGGACGGAGCCGGGTATCGCGATGTTAGTGGGCCGGGTTTCAGTTTGGGCGGGATACCAGCCGGTGACGAAGGATTCCAAGGCCAGGCCGGGGTCCGTGCGGACACTGCCGAGCCAGTCCAGGCCGGGCAAAAGGGGCGCAGCTGTTGGCGGCCGAACCGTGTCGAGCAATTCCCGACTCAATGGCGGGTCGATGCGCAGGTGGCAACTATTGAGTTCGCCGTTGGTCCAAGCGCTCCGCGAGTGGCGGACGGGACCAATGTAGACGGCTAGACCGTCGACCCGGACGAACAAGTGCACCGGCCGGTCCAGATCCGGTTCCGATCCCGCGAACGGCTCTCGACCAGTGAGCCTGGATGCGGCTACTGCAGGCGTAAGACCTCGTAGACGGAACTCCTGGTCGTTCCACACGCCGCCTGCCGCCGGATCGTCCGCTGCATCCCCAATGATCACAACAGCCGCAGCCCCGACCACGACCGTAGACCTGCCTACGGCGAACACCTCGGGCTCTGCACCCGCGAGATCAAGTGCCACGCCCACGTCTACGGTGGCCGAACGCGTCAGCGACATTCGGCGAGTCTATCCGGGAAACGATCACCACGGCGTCGGGAAATGATCTCCGGCGGTCTTGATCACGACACGTCAAGACCCAGTCGCGAACGCCTGTGGGCAGGCATGTTACAGACTTTCCGGTGATCATTCTGCAGCCTGTCCCGGAGGTCTACGCCTCCGGCGACTTCGCCCTCTCGCCAGTCGCCGAGTCCACGCGGTACGGCTTCCTGCCACTCAGCGGCGCACTCGATCCTGCCGAGGTCGGCACGGCGGTGGTGCACATCGCCGACTGCAACAACATCTAGACACTGAACAGCAGGCCGCGACGCCCTCACCGGTGGGACCGAGGGGACCAGGTGTCCCCTCTACCAGCGCAATGAGACTCGCCGCTGGCAGCCCGTGATCCAGAGCCGCGCTCGCAGTCCGCACACAGTCCGCAGGACACCCGATCAGGACCGTCGCACCCCATCGCCAGCCATCAGCAAAAGGCCAGGTCAGCGACCCACAGGGGAGATCCCCGCAGGTCACCGACCCGCCCCATTACTAGGAGACGAAGAAGGCCTGACCTTCCTCGCACCACCCCAGCAGACCGCACCCGGTCCGCAGTCCGCCGTCACCGGCGTTCACGGCGGCCCGGGTGCGGTCTTGTTCGCCCGGCCACAGGTGCGCGGAGATCCGCAGCGTGCCGATGTACGCGATGAGCGCAGCTCTACTCGTAGAGGGTGGCCGCACGGAGGGCTCGGGCCATGAAGGTCCAATCCCCGTCGGACGGGATGTCTTCTCCTGCGTGGCGATATGCGCCTGGAGAGTCGTGCACCCATGCGGCGAGCGCCTCAAGGAAGCCGTCCAGCGTGTTGTTCTCCCACTCGTCGCCGCGAGCACGGAACTCCTGATGCAGGTCCTGGAGGAAGGAGACCAGCTCTTCACGGCTGCGCGGTTCAAGAGACATCACGCCAACGTACCCGGAGTGATTTCGTGGGATCCAGGTCCGTCACTGTGAGCGATGGCCGGCTCCGGGTTGCGGACCGTGATGTCCCCAGCAGTTCGGCGATCTCCACCCGTCCGAACCCCTCGCCGAGCAAGGCCGGGGACCTTCTCCATGGAGTTCGCCGAGCGTTCGCATCACGCTCCAGACCGGTCCCCAGTCGCTCTCGTTCCCCGCAACACCGTCGCGGCTACGAGTTCCGGAACGGTCCGTCTCGCTCCAGCCGGCGGCGGCGAGCTCGGACCAGGTGATCCACGTTGTGCCGTGTACGTCAGGAGGGCCGCCATAGGTCGCGTACTCGGTTCGCAGGGTCTCGGACGCATCGGCCGGAAAGCCGCGACCCTCGGCCGGCGGACGGAAGCCGAAGGACTCAAGCTCGCCGGCATCCGCACGATCTACGGTCCCGAATGGGGCACTGCCCGTGGGTCACCATGGCCAAGGCCCGGTATGCGCCTGTGGAGCGACCGTTGTCAGTAGCGGAATGCAGACTGCCGACATGAGAGCCTCCTCGTCCTCCGCACCCGATTCTTCCCGGACTCCCCCTGTCTGGGTGGAGTCAATGGGTGGCCCCTTGATCGCCATCCCCGTCTCCGCGCTGGACGCGTGGCACGGATGCACAGAGGACGGGATGGTCCTGTCGGACGGACCCGACCCGGACGACTACGACAGGGCCTGCGCTGTGGACGAACTGGCCGGCACAATCACGGTCGGTGAAGAGGGAACGGAGGCTCTGGTGCTGGGGGACGAGCCGGCCACCACCTGCTACATCCCTGAGCATCGCGTCTTCCTGCGCTGGCTCGCCGCCGGCTCCGAGGCCGAGCTCAAGGCCGCGGCAGAAGCCGTGCTCACCGATCCTGCCACCCCGTGGGAGGAATGCGGAACGTGGACCACAGACGGCCCCGCTGTGCTCATGGACTCCGCCGAAGCGGGGACTGATCTGAGCGTGGAGTATCCGGATGGAGGATTCCCCGCACAGGCGACGGTGTCACTGCCCCCAGGCCGCTGGAGGGTCCGCGCCGCCCACACCAAGGCCGACGAGGGGAACCGGGTCGGCCTGGTGCAGCTCCAGGCCGGCGCACCGAGCCCCTGGGCACCCGCTCCTGCCGTGGGCTAGAGGCGGGTCGCGGTGCGGACGAGGGCGGCGACGGGTTGGGATCTGCGGTGGGGTGGCCAGGCGATGACGGTCGTGACGGCCGGTGCGTCCGGCACCGGCACCGTCGCGTGAGTGTCGCGCAGGTGGGCGCGGAGGGACTCGGGTACGAGCGCGCAGGCGCGGCCGAGGGCGATCAGCTGGAACAGCTGGGTGTGGTCGCGCACCTGGGGGCCGGGGCCGTCCGGGTAGCTTCCGTCCCGTCGGGGCCAGCGTGGCAGGGGCAGGTCCGTCAGGGTGGTGACCTCGGCCATCGACAGATGGGGGCGGTCGGCCAAGGGGTGCCCCGCGGGCAGGACCACGATCTGCTGTTCGGTGTGCAGGTCCTCGGTGTCGAGTCCGGCCGTCGTGTCGAAGGGCCGATGGAGCAGAGCGACGTCGGCACGCCCGTCGCGCAGCAGCCCTTCCTGCTCGCCGGGCCCGCACAGCATCACCTCGACGGCGACCGCGCCGGGCTCGGCGGCGTAGGCGTCCAGCAGCTTCGACAGCAGTTCGCCGGCCGCTCCGGCTTTCGTGGCAAGGACCACACCGGACGGTTGGGCGGCTGCGCGGCGGGTGCGCCGCTCGGCGGCCGCGACCGCGTCGAGTGCGGCCCGGGCCTCCCGCAGAAGCACCGACCCGGCCTCGGTCAGGGCGACCGAGCGAGCGGTGCGGTGCAGCAGAACCACTCCGAGCCGCCGTTCGAGCTGCTGGATCGCCCGCGACAGCGGTGGTTGCGCCATGGCGAGCCGCTGCGCCGCCCGCCCGAAGTGCAACTCCTCCGCGACGGCGACGAAGTACCGCAACTCCCGCGTCTCCACCGCGTCATCGTATCCGGGCCTCACCAGGACCGATATCCGTGCGGTATCGCCGCCCACCCAGTCGGTCTTGGACGTCCCGCCCGTGCCCGCACCACGCTTGAGGACATGAGTGAACAGACGATCGCGCTGGTGACCGGTGCGAACAAGGGGATCGGATACGAGATCGCGGCCGGCCTGGGCGGCCTCGGCTGGCGGATCGGCGTGGGTGCGCGGGATCGACAGCGCCGCGACACCGCGGTGGAGCAGCTGCGCGCGGCCGGGACCGACGCGTTCGGCGTTCCGCTCGACGTGGCGGACGACGCGAGCGTGGCCGCCGCGGCCGAGCTGATCGCCGACCGCGCCGGCGGGCTCGACGTCCTGGTCAACAACGCCGCGATCACCGGGGGGATGCCGCAGACGCCCACCACGGTCGATCCCACGACCGTACGGGTCGTCGTGGAGACCAACGTGATCG
Organism: Streptomyces sp. SKN60; assembly: GCF_026236535.1. Classification (GTDB taxonomy): domain Bacteria; phylum Actinomycetota; class Actinomycetes; order Streptomycetales; family Streptomycetaceae; genus Streptomyces. The sequence goes on from NZ_JAHTMW010000014.1 coordinate 82,000, forward strand.
GGGTCATCCGCGTCACCAACGCGATGCTGCCCATGCTGCGCGGCTCGGCATCGCCGCGGATCGTGAACATGTCCAGCAGCGTCGGCTCGCTCACCCTGCAGACCACGCCCGGCGTCGACATCGGCCGGGTTCCCGCTGCGTACTTGGCGTCCAAGACCTTCCTCAACGCGGTCACCGTCCAGTACGCCAAGGAACTGAGCGACACCCGCATCCTGATCAACTCCGGCTGTCCCGGCTACACCGCCACCGACCTCAACGCCTTCCAGGGCGTCCGCACTGCCGAACAGGGCGCGGCGATCGCGATCCGCCTCGCGACCCTGCCCGACGACGGACCGACCGGCGGATTCTTCGACGACGGTGGATCAGTGCCCTGGTGACCGGTTCATTCGGCGGCCTGGAGGGTGTAGCGGGCCTTCGGTTTCGAGGTGGCGCCCGCGCGGTCGTAGAAGCGCATCGCCGAGGTGTTCCAGGCGGGGGTCTGCCATTCGACGTGAGGGAGGCCCAGGGCGCGGGCCTCGGCGCGGACGGCGGAGAGGAGGAGGGCGCCGAGGCCGTGGCCGCGGGAGGACTCGGTGAGGTAGAGGCAGTCCATGTGGAGGTACTCGGTGGCGGACCAGGTGGAGAGTTCGGGGGCGCAGGTGGCGTAGCCGGCGAGGGTGCCGTCGGGGAGTTCGGCGACCAGGCAGCGCAGGCGCGGGGCGGGGGTGGCGAAGAGGAGCCGGTGGAGGGCCGCGGCCAGGTCGGGGCGGGGCGGGGCGGCCTGCTCGTACGCGGCGTGCTCGGCGGCGAGTTCGGCGACCCGCGCCAGGTCCTCGGGGCGCGCGTGGCGGACGGTCACCGGACCTCGCCCTCCAGGGTGTCGGCGGCCCAGGCGGCCACCCGGGCGGGGGCCGGGCCGGTGCCGTCGAGGAGGTGGCGGACGAAGGCCTCGCGCTCGTGGGCGAGGACGGCGGCCTCCCAGACGCACGGGGCGAGTCCGGCGCGGCCCGGGCGCAGTTCGGCCGGCCGGCCGGCCGGGCCGGTCCAGACGGCCAGGTCCGACATGTGGCCCTCGATCCAGCTGTGCGCGAGCACGTAGTCGCCGTCGGCGCCCGCGTGCACCAGCAGCACCGCGAGCCCGAGCGAGCCCCGGTGCCGGCCGAGCGCCAGGTGGTCGGCGGCCAGCGCGAGCGCCGGGCCGGCCTCCGCCTCGCCGACCGTACGGCCGGGCGCCTCGATCCCGTACACCTTCAGGAGGTGACCGGACACCTCCCGGGCGCCCAACGCCCGTACCGTCCGCGCGTGGTGGCCCTCGGCGAGCGCCATGACCGCGCCCCATTCCCCGTGTTCGCTCATGCGGACATCATGCACGGTCCCGCCGTCCCGCCCGCATGGAGCCAGCGGCGGTACGGGGCCGCCCGGAGGGCCGCCTCGCGGTAGGCGGCGGTGAGGTCGGCGTAGGGGCCGTCCAGGGGGACGCCGGGGGCCGCGAAGAGGAGGAGGCGGACGGCGAGGGGGTCGCCGCGGAGGGGGCGGACGGCCATGTCCTCGCGCGGGTGCGAGGTGGGCTGGCAGGGGGCGACGGCCTCGCCGAGGGCGATCAGCGAGGCGGCCGTGTGATAGTCGGCGTGCAGCAGCGGCGGGTCGAGGCCCGCCGCGCCCAGGACCCGGCGCAGGCCGTCCCACTCGCCGTCGACGGCCGGGTCGACCGTCCAGCGGTCGTGGGCGAGGTCGGCGAGGTCGACGACCTCGTGGCCGGCCGCCGGGTGGTCGCTCGCCATGGAGACGAACTGCGGCTCGCGCTCGACCAGGACCCGCCCGGTCAGACCGGCCGGAACCCGCAGCGGGCAGCCCTCCACCTGGTGGACGAACGCCAGGTCGAGCCGGCCAGCCGCCACCGTGCGCAGCAGGGTGTGGGCCGAGACGTCGACCCGGAGCTCGATGTCGGTGCCCGGCCGGCCCTGGCGGAGCCGGCGCAGCCAGCCGGGCAGGGCGCGGCTGGCGGTGGAGCCGACCCGGAGGACCGGGCCGTCGGCGGACCGGGCGGCGGCCGCGCGGGTCTCGGTGACCAGGGCGGTCATGCCGTCGACCAGCGGGCGGGCCCGGCTGAGGACGGAGCGGCCCAGCGGGGTGGGCAGACAGCCGGTGCGGCCGCGGGTGAAGAGTTCGGCGCCGAGGGCGTTCTCGATCCGGCGCAGCTGGGTGGTCAGCGAGGGCTGGCTGACGCCGAGCCGGCGGGCCGCCTTGTGCAGGCTGCCGGTGTCCGCGATGGCGCAGAGCGCCCGCAGGTGCCTCACCTCCAGCTCCATGGGTCCGAGGTTAGGGCGGCTCCGGGGCGCGCACCAGAGCACGCCGCCCGCCCCCGTACACCCCGGTGCGAATGTGTCAACTCCCCTGCGATAGCGCGGTGTTATCGGCGGATGGCATCATTCCCCGCCCGCACCCGGCTCCCCCACACTCTCCTCAACCCCACAGGAGGAGCCCCCCATGCGACACCCGAAGGTCCTCACGTCCTTACTCACCGCCGCCCTCGGTGCCGGTCTCACCCTCTCCCTCGGCGCCGCCCCGGCCTCCGCCGCGCCCATCCCCACCGCCGACCGCGCCGGCTACGCGAGCTACGCCGGTTCGGCCGAGGAGGCCAGGGCCAACCAGGCGTTCTTCGACGCCGTCGTGAAGTCGGTCGCGAAGAAGCGGGCCGCCACGCCTGGTGCCACCGCCGTCACCGTGGTCTACAGCACCGCCAACGCACCCAGTTTCCGTACCCAGATCTCCCGTTCGGCGCAGATCTGGAACAGCTCCGTCGCCAACGTCCGGCTCGTCGAGGGCTCCAACCCCGACTTCGCGTACTACGAGGGGAACGACTCCCGCGGTTCGTACGCGAGCACGGACGGGCACGGCAGCGGCTACATATTCCTCGACTACCGGCAGAACCAGCAGTACAACTCCACCCGCGTCACCGCCCACGAGACCGGGCACGTGCTCGGCCTCCCCGACCACTACAGCGGCCCGTGCAGCGAGCTGATGTCCGGCGGCGGGCCCGGCACGTCCTGCCAGAACGCCTACCCGAACTCCCAGGAACGGTCCCGCGTGGACCAGTTGTGGCGATACGGGCTCGCCACCGCCCTCAAGGCCGGCTGACGGGCCGGGGACGACCTGAAGGGCGGGGGCGCGCACCCGCGCCCCCGCCCTCCGTGCGCGTCCCCGGTCAGGCCGCCTGGAGCAGCCCCCGGCCGAACTCGGTGCCGGGCGGCAGCTGCCGGCGCACCCGGCCGAGCGCCTCCTCGAAGTCCCCGCCGGCGATGCCGGACTCGTAGGCGGCGCCCCCGTAGTGCAGCGTGAGGCTGAGGTCGGCGCGCTCGCCGAGGGTCAACAGGCAGCTGAGCGTGGCCTGCCGGCTGACGCCTTCCGCGACGACGGGGAGCGGCAGGTCCCACTCCAGAACGCACCCGGTGAGGGCCTGCCCGCCCTCGCCCGCGGCGCTGAGCACGGCAAAGCTCGCGCCCGTGTACTCGATTCCCCTGATCCGGGTGGCCACCTGGCTCCCGGCGGCCGTGATGACGATCGCTTCCGCACCACGGCGGTCCCGGTACCAGCCGGTCCAGACTTCTGTCGACTCCGATGACATGCGGCGGACTGTAGCGGTATGACCGGCTCCGGCGCGCGGCCGGTCACCCAGGGGCCGGACTTCTCCCGGTCTCGCCGTTCTTGCCGGTCACGTGCGTGGTAGTGGCTTCCGCGCCGGGTTCCGTTCCGGGTTCTGTGCCGGGTTCCGTGCCTGATCTCGTGCCGCCTCCGCGGGAGCGCGGCGGTGCGCCGTCCGCCGCCGCGTCGCCCTCCGGCTCGTACAGCTCGCAGTCCGGATTGCGGCACGGCTGCACGACCCACTCCGGCACCCAGGCCCCGAGGACCTTGTGCCGTTCGGCCAGCACCTGACGGGGCTCCCCGCAGGCCGGGCACGGGTGCTCGGCGCTGGGGTCCCGCGTGGTGTGCGGCGTCTCCTCCGCCATGGTTCCAGCCTAGGCCGGGCCGGGCGTCACCGCTTCCTGGCGTACCAGCGCACGACGACGCCGTTGCCGAAGCTGCGGACGTTCTCCAGGACGTAGTCGTGGACGGCGAACTCCGCGCCGAACAGCGGCATGCCGGAGCCGTAAATCTGCGGGTAGGACTTGATGACCAGTTCGTCGACCTCGTCCACGAGCTGTCGCGCGACCTGACCGCCGCCGCAGAGCCAGATGTCCAGCGGGCCGTCCTCGGCCTTGAGCTCGCGGACCCGGGCGGCGAGGTCGCCGGCGAAGAGTTCGACGTTGGGGTCGGGCGACTCGGTCAGCGAGCGGGTCGCGACGATCTCCCGGAGGTGGCCGTACGGGCTGGGCATCCCGGCCTCCAGGCCGAGACGGTACGAGCCCATGCCCTGGATGACCGTGTCGAACCGCTTGTTGGGCACGCCGGTGAGGCCGGCGGCCTCCCGGAAGGCGGTGGGGACGGTCTCCGGGAACTCGGTGTTCATCCAGGAGGCGTACTCCTCGTCCATGAACTGGAACATGGACGAGGCGTCGCCGTTCGGGTCGCCGATGAAGCCGTCGAGGGAGCAGGCGACGTAGTACGTGAGCTTGCGCAAGCCGGAATCTCTTTCCGTAGGAGGCACGATCAGCGGCCGTAACCACTGCGCCTATAGTGCTCCAGACGTAGTGGTTGTGCAAGCCCCTATTTCACGACCTCCTCGAAGACTCGGCAGGATCAGCGACTGCGCCGCGTCACGAACTCCGCGAGCGCCAGCAGATCCCCCGCCGCCGACAAGTCCGGGACCGCCCGCGAGAGTTGCTCGACCGCGCGGGCCATCCGCTCGGCCGCCTGGCTCTGCGCCCAGTCCCGGCCGCCGGCCCGCTCGACCGCGTCGGCCGCCGCCCGGACCGCGGCGGCGTCCAGGACCGGGCGCGCGTACAGCTCGGCCAGCTCGTCGCCCGCCGGGGTCCCGGAGGTGAGCGCGGCCACCACCGGCAGCGACTTCTTGTGGGCGACGAGATCGGCGCCGGCCGGCTTGCCGGTGCGCCCCGGGTCGCCCCAGATCCCGATCAGGTCGTCGATCAGCTGGAACGCGAGGCCCGCCTCCCGGCCGAACGCGTCCAGGGCCGCGACCGCCTCCTCGTCCGCCCCCGCGTACAGCGCGCCGAGCGCGCAGGAACAGCCGAGCAGGGCCCCGGTCTTGGCGGTGGCCATCGCCACCACCTCGTCCAGGGACACCTCGCGGGGGTCGCGCTGCTCGAAGGCGCAGTCCGCCTGCTGGCCGGCGCACAGCTCGATCACGCAGGCGGCGAGCCGGGCCGCGCCGGGGACGGCGGCCGGGTGCGGGTCCTCGGCGAGCAGTCGCAGCGCGAGCGCGTTCATGGCGTCGCCGGCGAGCAGCGCGTCCGGGATGCCGAACACCTTCCAGGCGGTGGGCCGGTGACGGCGGGTCGGGTCCTCGTCGACGATGTCGTCGTGGAGCAGGGTGAAGTTGTGGGCCAGCTCCACCGCCGCGGCGGCCTTGACCGCCGGGGCCGGGTCCGCGCCGAGCGCGCGGGTCGCGGCGAGCACCAGGGCCGGTCGGATGGCCTTGCCGCTCTGGCCGCCCCCGGCCGGGGAGCCGTCGGCCTCCTCCCAGCCGAAGTGGTAGGCGGCGATGCGTCGTATGGAGCCGGGCAGGGACTCGACGGTCGTCCGGAGCTGGGGGTCGACGACGCTGCGCGTCCGGTCCAGGAGCAGCGCGGCGCTGCGTCCCCCGGCCGCCCCGGCCGCCCCGGTCGTCCCGGTCTCGGCGTCCGCGCTGATCGCGCTCATCTTCTCGGTCACTTTCCTCATGGCGTGGCGTGGCGTGGCGTGGCATGGCCTGGCCTCCCCTGGCCTCGCCTGGTGGATGGCGTGCACCGGGGGCGGGGACCTGTCGGCCTGGCCCCCGACCCCGGTGGTCAGTGGCGGCGGGCGATCTCGACGTTCTCCAGGACGCCCAGCGCGTCGGGGACGAGCACGGCCGCCGAGTAGTAGGCGGTGACCAGGTAGGAGGTGATCGCCTGGTCGTCGATGCCCATGAAGCGGCAGGACAGGCCGGGTTCGACCTCGTCCGGGAGGCCGGCCTGGCGCAGGCCGATCACGCCCTGGTCGGACTCGCCCGTGCGCATGCAGATGATCGAGCTGGTACGGGCGTCGGTGACCGGGATCTTGTCGCACGGGTAGAGCGGGACCCCGCGCCAGGTCATGATCCGCGTGCCGTCGACGTCAACCGTGTCCGGCACCAGACCGCGCCGGTTGAGCTCGCGCCCGAACGCGGCGATGGCCTGCGGGTGGGCCAGGAACAGCTTGGAGCCGCGCCGCCGGGACAGCAGCTCGTCCAGGTCGTCGGGGCCGGGCGCGCCGTCCTGCGGCTGGATCCGCTCCCCGTAGTCGCAGTTGGCGAGCAGGCCGAACTCCCGGTGGTTGACCAGCTCGTGCTCCTGGCGCTCGCGCAGCGCCTCGACCGTCAGCCGCAGCTGGTGCTCGGTCTGGTCCATCGGGTGGTTGTAGAGGTCGGCCACGCGGGTGTGGACCTTGAGCACGGTCTGGGCGACGCTCAGCTCGTACTCGCGCGGGGAGAGCTCGTAGTCCACGAAGGTGTGCGGGACGACCGGTTCGCCGACGTGGCCGGCGGAGAGGTCGATGGCCGCCTCGCCCAGCCGGTTGACGGGGTGCGGGGGCAGGACCGCGAACTCGGCGAGGTGTCCGGCGAGCGCACCGGCCCGCTCGGCGAGGGCGAGCACATCGGCCCTGGTCAGCTCCAGGACCGTACAGGTGGTGGCGGCGCGGGCGGTCCACTCCCACGAGGCGTCGGCGGCGGCCAGCGCGTCCTCGCCGAAGTAGGCGCCGTCGGCGAGGACGCCGAGGACGGTCTCGTCGCCGTACGGCCCCACGCCGAGCCGCTCGACCCGGCCGTGCGCGAGCAGATGGACCCGGTCGGTGCTCGTGCCGCGAGCGGTGATGACCTCGCCCGCCGCGTACTCCCGCTGGACGCAGCGGGCGGCCAGCTCGGCGAGGACGTCCGGCTCGTCGAAGCCGCGCAGGGCGGGGAGCTCGCCCAGCTCGGCCGGGATCACCGCGACCCGTCCGCCGGTCTGCACGAAGGTGACCCGGCCGTCCCCCACGGCGAAGCTGAGCCTCCGGTTCACCCGGTAGACACCACCCCGGACGTCCACCCAGGGCAGCGCGCGCAGCAGCCACCGTGAGGTGATCTCCTGCATCTGCGGGGCGGACTTGGTGGTGCTCGCGAGGTTCCGCGCGGCGGCGGTGCCGAGACTCTGCTGCGCGGGCGCCCCGCCCTCGCGCACCTCGCCGTCAACCGAACCAACGGACATGGAACTCCCTCTCGATACGACAGACCTGCGAAGGGAAGCCTTCCAGCACGGAGCGTGTCCGCGCCATTACACAAAAGAGTGGGTGTCGATCACCGCGGGGCTGGGCATGGCGCACGATTTCCCCCGCCGCCCTCCGCCGCGAAGTCGACGTACAGCGCCGCCCCGATTCGTCCGGATCGGCTCGCACACGAACCGAACGCATGGCAGCGGAGCGGACGGCTCCGGTACCCCGGTAGGGCAGGAGGAACCGGAAGAACCGGAACCCCCGTCCCGAAAGGAGCCGGTCATGGCCACACCCATGTCCGCGAGCCGTTTCCTCGACGCGCTGCGCGACGAAGGTCTGAAGGTCGTCGAGGTCGGCAACTGGCGCACCCACAACCGCAACCACAAGGGCCCCTGGGGTCCCGTGCACGGCGTGATGATCCACCACACCGTCACCCGGGGCACCAGCAACACCGTCCGCATCTGCCGGGACGGCTACGAGTCCCTGCCCGGACCGCTCTGCCACGGCGTGATCGCCAAGGACGGCACCGTCCACCTGGTCGGCTACGGCCGGGCCAACCACGCCGGTCTCGGCGACGACGAGGTGCTGCGGGCGGTGATCGCCGAGAAGCGCCTGCCGCCGGACGACGAGGCCACCACCGACGGCAACCGGCACTTCTACGGCTTCGAGTGCGAGAACCTCGGCAACGGCACCGACCCGTGGCCGAAGGTCCAGCTGGAGGCCATCGCCAAGGCCGCGGCCGCGGTGTGCCGGGCGCACGGCTGGACCCAGCGCTCGGTCATCGGCCACCTGGAGTGGCAGCCCGGCAAGGTCGACCCGCGCGGCTTCACCATGGCGTCGATGCGGGAGCGGATCGCCGACCGGCTCCGGTAGGACCCGCCCGCGGGCGCGGCGAGAATGGCCGGGTGAACGCGCTCGATCTCTCCCGTCTGCGGCCCCGGCTCCCCTCGCCCCTGGAGCCGGTGGCGGACGAGCGCTTCGCCCGGCACGGGCTGACCCTGCTGCTGAAGCGCGACGACCTCATCCATCCCGACCTGCCCGGCAACAAGTGGCGCAAGCTCGCGCTCAACCTGCGCGAGGCGGCCGGCCGGCCCGTGCTCACCTTCGGCGGCGCGTACTCCAACCATCTGCGGGCGACGGCCGCGGCCGGCCGGCTGCTCGGTTTCCCGACGGTGGGGGTGGTCCGGGGCGACGAGCTGGCCGGGCGCCCGCTGAACCCCTCGCTTGCGCGGTGCGCGGCGGACGGGATGCGGCTCGAGTTCGTGGACCGGGCCACGTACCGCGCGAAGAGCGACCCGGCGACCCTGGCGACGCTCCTGGAGCGGGCTCCGGCGGGCGCGTACGTGGTGCCGGAGGGCGGCAGCAACGCGCTCGCCGTCCACGGGTGCGTGGAGCTGGGCCGCGAGCTCGCCGGACGCGCCGACGTGGCCGCGGTGGCCTGCGGCACGGGCGGCACCCTGGCGGGCCTGGCGGCCGGCTTCGAGGGCCGGACCCTCGGCGTCCCGGTCCTCAAGGGCGGCTTCCTCGGCGGGGAGGTCCGTGCCCTCCAGGAGGCGGCCTTCGGCGGCCCGCGCGGGGACTGGTCCCTGGACGAGCGCTTCCACGGCGGGGGCTACGCGCGCGTGCCGCCCGCCCTGACCGCGTTCGCACAGGATTTCGAGGCGCGGCACGGACTCGCCATCGAGCGACTGTATGTCGCCAAAATGCTCTACGGACTGATGACCCTCGCGGACGAGGGCGCCTTCGCGCCCGGCACCCGCATCGCCGCCGTGGTCACCGGCTCGCCCGAGGGCACCGCCTGACCGACCGGGAAGACCCGGCCAAGATCCGCCGGACAGGCCCTAGTCGGTCTCCCGGTAGGCCGCGGCCTCCTCCAGGTCGAGCCGGCGCAGCAGGGTGCGCATCATCTCGTCGTCGATGCGGCGGGCGTCGCGGAGCTGGACGAAGACCTCGCGCTCGGCGTCGATCATCTCGCGCGAGAGCCGGCGGTAGGTGTCGTCGGCGGTCTCGCCGGTGGCCTCGTTGACGGTGCCGAGCCGCTCCCAGACGGCGTTGCGGCGGCGCTCCATGACCGTGCGGAGCCGGTCGGCGAGCGGGCCCGGGAGGGCGTTGCGCTCGTCGGCGAGGAGTTCGTCGAGCCGGGCCTCGGCGGCCCGGGAGGCCTCGCTCTGGGCCTGGGCCTCGGCGAGGGTGTCCTGGACGCGGTCGCGGCCGGGCAGCTTCAGGAGGCGGATGAGCGGCGGCAGGGTGAGGCCCTGGACGACGAGGGTGCCGATGACGGTGGTGAAGGTGAGGAAGAGGACCAGGTTGCGGGCGGGGAAGGGGACGCCGTCGGTGGCGATCGGGATGGAGAAGGCGATGGCGAGGGAGACCACGCCGCGCATGCCGGCCCAGCCGACGATCAGCGGCGCCCGCCAGTCCACCCCCACCTCGCGGGTGCGGACCCGCGGGGACAGCCAGCGGGGCAGGAAGGTCGCGGGGAAGACCCAGACGAAGCGCACGACGACCACGAAGACGAAGACCCCGACCGCGTACCAGGCGGCCTCCCCGATCCCGTAGGGGCCGAGGCCCTGCACCACGAAGGGCAGCTGGAGGCCGATCAGCGCGAAGACGGCGGACTCCAGGACGAAGGCGACCATCTTCCAGACCGCCTCCTCCTGGAGGCGGGTGGCGAAGTCGACCTTCCAGTTCTTGTGGCCGAGGAAGAGGCCGACCACGACGACGGCGAGCACCCCGGAGGCGTGCACCTGCTCGGCGGCGGCGTAGGCGATGAACGGGATGAGCAGGGAGAGGGTGTTCTGCAACAGGGCCTCGCGCAGATGGGTGCGGAGCCAGTGGATGGGGACCATGAGGATCAGGCCGACGCCGACGCCGCCGACGGCGGCGAGCGCGAACTCCCGCAGGCCGCCGGCCCAGCTGATGCCCTCCCCCACGGCGGCGGCGAGCGCGACCTTGTAGGCGGTGATCGCGGTGGCGTCGTTCACCAGGGACTCGCCCTGCAGGATGGTGGTGATCCGGCCCGGCAGGCCGAGCTTGCGGGCGATGGCGGTGGCGGCGACCGCGTCCGGTGGGGCCACGACGGCGCCGAGGACGAGGGCCGCGGTGAGCGGCAGGTCGGGCACCAGGACGTAGGCGAGCCAGCCGACCGCGACGGTCGCGAAGAGCACGTACCCGACGGAGAGCAGCGCGACCGGCCGGATGTTGGCCCGCAGGTCGAGGTACGAGGAGTCGACGGCGGCCGTGTAGAGCAGCGGCGGCAGCACGAGCGGCAGCACGACGTGCGGGTCGAGGGTGTAGTCGGGCACCCCGGGCAGATAGGCGGCGACGAGACCGACGGCGACCAGGAGGAGGGGGGCGGGTACCGGGCTCCGGCGGGCGAAGCCCGCCACCGCGGTGCTCGCCGCGACCAGCGCCACCAGTTGCAGTGCGTCCATGCCGGTCCCTGTCTGTGCCCGTCCGTCACTCCCGCCACAACGTAACCTGGCCATCATGAGTGAGTGCCCGCACGTTGCCGATATGCCGCGCCCCGAACCGGCGCCGCTGAACGACACCTGTCCGGAGTGCCTGGCGGACGGCACGCACCCCGTCCAGCTGCGGCTCTGCCTGAGCTGCGGGCACGTGGGCTGCTGCGACTCGTCGGTGGGGCGGCACGCGACGGCGCACTTCCACACCTCGGGGCACCCGGTGATGCGCACCTTCGAGCCGAACGAGCGCTGGCGCTGGTGCTTCGTGGACGGTTCGATCGTCTGACGGCGCGATCGTCTGACGGCGCGATCGTCTGACGGCGCGGGGCGACGGACCGCCGGCGGACGGTTCGATCGTCCGGCGGCTGGGTACGTCACCCCTCCGCGGGTTCTCCGCGGCCGCCGGTGGCGTACGGCGGGTCCTTCCGGACCGGACCCCGCGGGGGCGGTCCTGCCGGGCCCCCGGCGACACGGCGGGACGGATCGCGATAGCGTCTCGGCGGACTGCAGAACCGACTGCGTACCGCCAGGTCCGGGGCTTTCCGCCCCGGATCCCGAAAGAGCTTGTGCCACCTTGGAGGTGAGGGTGTCCCAGATCGCAGGCGAGCCCGGGACCCAGGACTTCGTGGAAGTCCGGCTGCCCGCTGCGGGTGCCTACCTGTCCGTGCTGCGTACGGCCACGGCCGGTCTCGCGGCGCGCTTGGACTTCACCCTCGACGAGATCGAGGACCTGCGGATCGCGGTCGACGAGGCATGCGCGATCCTGCTCCAGCAGGCGGTGCCGGGCTCGGTGCTGAGCTGTGTGTTCCGCCTGATCGACGACTCGCTCGACGTCACGGTGTCCGCCCCGACCACGGACGGCCGGGCGCCGGAGCGGGACACCTTCGCGTGGACGGTGCTCTCGGCGCTGGCCGGGAAGGTGGAGTCGTCGGTCGCCGAGGACCGGACGGTCTCCATCAGCCTGTACAAACAGCGCGGCGCGGGGCCAGGCCCGGCGTGAGGAGCGGGGACGCGACGGCCGGCATCCCTGAACAGCAGCGGGCCCGGCCGCAGGGGGCGGCCGGTGTCGAGGTCGAGGTCGAGGTCGCTACGGAGCAGGCGGACCAGATGAGCGAGCACGAGCAGCACGAACAGGCCCCGGGCGCGGGCGGGCCGCGGGAGGCCCACGGCCGGGTCCCCGACCGGGCGGCCGGCCAGACCCCCGAGCCGGCTCCTGAGGCGACGTCCGGACCGACTTCCGGACCGGCCTCCGAAACGGCGTCCGAAACGGCGTCCGAGCAGCCGCACGACCGCAGCGGCGCGCGGGCGCTCTTCGTCGAGCTGCGCGGTCTCCCGGAGGGTTCGCCGGAGAAGGCGGCGCTGCGCGACCGGCTGGTGCGGATGCACCTGCCGCTGGTGGAGCACCTGGCCCGGCGCTTCCGCAATCGCGGCGAGCCGCTGGACGACCTGACGCAGGTGGCGACGATCGGCCTGATCAAGTCGGTGGACCGGTTCGACCCGGACCGCGGGGTGGAGTTCTCCACGTACGCGACGCCGACGGTGGTGGGCGAGATCAAGCGCCACTTCCGTGACAAGGGCTGGGCGGTACGGGTCCCCCGCCGCCTCCAGGAGTTGCGGCTCTCGCTGACGACGGCGACGGCCGAGCTGTCCCAGCAGCACGGGCGCTCGCCGACGGTGCACGAGCTGGCCGAGCGGCTCGGGATCTCCGAGGAGGAGGTCCTGGAGGGCCTGGAGTCGGCGAACGCCTACTCGACGCTCTCGCTCGACGTACCGGACACGGACGACGAGTCGCCGGCGGTGGCGGACACCCTGGGCGCGGAGGACGAGGCGCTGGAGGGCGTCGAGTACCGGGAGTCGCTCAAGCCGCTCCTGGAGGACCTGCCGCCGCGGGAGAAGCGGATCCTGCTCCTTCGCTTCTTCGGCAACATGACCCAGTCGCAGATCGCGCAGGAGGTCGGCATCTCGCAGATGCACGTCTCGCGCCTGCTCGCGCGCACGCTGGCGCAGCTGCGGGACAAGCTCCTCGTGGAGGAGTGAGCGCCGGTGTACGGCGGAGGGGCCGGGGGTGATCCCCCGGCCCCTCCGTCATGCGCGACCCGTGCGTTACGAGGCGTCCTGGCCCGGGCGCCGGATGCCGAGCGCCGCCGTGGTGGACGGGCTCACCAGGAGGACCAGGCCGGTCACGGCGAGCACCGCGAGGGCGATGCCGGCCGGGATCATGACGCTGTTCGCCTGGAGGAGCTGCCAGGCGACGGGCAGCGCCAGGATCTGGGTGATCACGGCCGGGCCGCGGCTCCAGGAGCGGCGCAGCCACAGGCCACGGGCGGCGACCAGCGGGATGAGGCCCAGGGCGACCAGGGTGACCGCGCCCATGAGGGCCGAGGTGAGGTCGTCGGGCCGGTCGCCGAGGCTGGTGACCAGGAGGACGAGGCCGCCGACGACGAGGGCCAGGCCCTCGACCGCGGCCACCACCGCGGCGGCGGTGAGCCGCCCGGGCCGGGCGACCGGCTCCCTCGGCTGCTCGGGACTGCTCGTGTCGTCGGCGCTGCTCGCCCTGCTCGCACTGCTCATGCAAGGCAGGGTAGCCGGGGCGGGTACGGGACGGGGCGGCCAGGCCGTGCGCGGTGCCGCGCGACGGCATCCGGCGGGGGCCGCGCACGGCCGCCGTGCCGCAGGCCGTCGCCGACCCGGCCGAGATCGACAGGCCGCGTCCAGGGCTCGTCGGGGCGGCCAGACCGCGACCGGCGCCGCGCGCACGGCCGGCCCGTCGCGGACCCGCCTCCGGCCCGGCCACGTTCGACAGGCCGCGCCCAGGGCGCGGCCGAGGCGAACCCAAGGCCTGCTCAAGCCGTGCCCTCGGGCCTGTCCGGGTCCCGTCCGGGAGGCCGGGACTGGGCCCGGTACCGCCGGGTAGGTACGCTGGCGGACATGCGCGCGCTTCTCGTGGTCAATCCGGCAGCAACCACCACCAGTGCGCGCACACGGGACGTGCTGATCCACGCGCTCGCCAGCGAGATGAAGCTGGAGGCGGTGACGACCGAGTATCGCGGCCATGCCCGTGACCTGGGGCGCAGGGCCGCCGACTCGGACGACATCGACCTCGTGGTGGCGCTCGGCGGGGACGGCACGGTCAACGAGGTGGTCAACGGGCTGCTGCACGCGGGGCCCGATCCGGACCGGCTGCCTGGGCTCGCCGTGGTGCCGGGCGGCTCGACCAATGTCTTCGCGCGGGCGCTCGGTCTGCCGAACGACGCGGTGGAGGCGACCGGCGCGCTGCTCGACGCGCTGCGCGAGCGGCGGGCGCGGACGGTCAGCCTCGGACTGGCGTCCGGGACGCCGGGCACGGACGACGAGGCGGTTCCCGAACGCTGGTTCACTTTCTGCGCCGGTTTCGGCTTCGACGCGAGCGTGATCGGCCGGGTCGAACAGCAGCGCGAGCGCGGCAAGCGTTCGACGCACGCGCTCTATCTGCGTCAGGTGGTGCGCCAGTTCCTGGGCGAGCAGAACCGGCGGCACGGCACGATCACCCTGGAGCGGCCCGGCGAGGATCCCGTAAAGGATCTCGTGCTCTCCATAATCTGCAACACGTCCCCCTGGACCTACCTGGGGAATCGTCCGGTGTACGCGTCGCCGGAGGCCTCCTTCGAGACGGCCCTGGACGTGCTCGGACTGAGCCGGCTGTCGGCTCCTTCGGTGGCCCGGTACGCCACTCAGCTGCTCACTTCGACCCCCGAACGGGGGCCCCGCGGCAAGCATGCGGTGACCCTGCACGATCTCACCGACTTCACCTTGCATTCGAAGGTGCCGCTGCCGCTCCAGATGGACGGTGACCACCTCGGGCTGCGTACGAGCGTGACGTTCACAGGCGTACGCCGTGCACTGCGTGTGATTGTGTGACCAGAAGGACCGAAAGTCCTTCTACTCGAACGTTTAGGCTGCCCTCCACCCCCTAGAAGTACGGCTGTGACGGAGCCGACACCGAGGAATCAAAAAAAACTTTCCAGAAGGGGTTGTATCCGTTGCTGGGGTTTGGGAGTCTCTTCTTGGCGATCGGGACGGCCCGCAGGACCGGCCTCCACTGAGAGCCAGAACCCCACCCCAGTGACAAGGACCACGCCAGTTCACCTGGCAGTCGGCCCTTCCCCTGCGGGGGGATTCGTGAAAGCGTTCACATTCACAAGCAACTTGCACGTAACACCTGAGAGAGGTAGCAGCCATGGACTGGCGTCACAACGCCGTTTGTCGTGAGGAAGACCCCGAGCTGTTCTTCCCCATCGGCAACACCGGTCCTGCGCTGCTGCAGATCGAGGAAGCCAAGGCCGTCTGCCGCCGCTGCCCCGTCATGGAGCAGTGCCTGCAGTGGGCGCTCGAGTCCGGCCAGGACTCCGGCGTCTGGGGTGGCCTCAGCGAGGACGAGCGCCGCGCGATGAAGCGCCGCGCCGCCCGCAACCGGGCGCGCAACGCCAGCGCCTGAGCCACCTGCACAGTCTGAGGCAAGCGGCGCGTACACCGTGTACGCATTCACCGCCCCCGAGCCGCAGCGCGCGCAGTAACCCACAGCATTCGAGCCCCGGACCGATTCCTTTCGGTCCGGGGCTCGCTGCTCTTCCACCCGTGACAGCGGCAGGAACTGCCCTCCCCCGGAAGGCAGTTCGCCGCATAAGAATTCCGATCCGGGTATTACTTCTGCGGCTGTACGGGAATGTCGAGCACGACCCGGGTGCCGCGTTCCGCACCCGGCTGCATGTCGAAACTGCCGCCGAGCTCGCCCTCGACCAGGGTCCGTACGATCTGCAGGCCGAGGTTGCCCGCCCGCTGCGGGTCGAACCCCTCGGGCAGGCCGCGGCCGTCGTCCTTGACCGTGATCAGCAGCCGGGCGTCGGCGCGGGGCTCGCCGCGGACCGCGGTGACCTCGACCGTGCCCTGCTCCCCCGGCGCGAAGGCGTGTTCCAGGGCGTTCTGCAGGACCTCGGTGAGGACCATGGAGAGCGGGGTGGCGACCTCGGCGTCGAGGATGCCGAAGCGTCCGTTGCGCCGGCAGGTGACCTTGCCCGGGGAGATCTCGGCGACCATCGCGATCACCCGGTCGGCGATCTCGTCGAACTCGACCCGCTCGTCCAGGTTCTGGGACAGCGTCTCGTGCACGATGGCGATCGAACCGACCCGCCGCACCGCCTCGTTGAGCGCCTCGCGGCCCCGGTCGGAGTCCATCCGGCGGGCCTGCAGGCGCAGCAGCGCGGCCACCGTCTGGAGGTTGTTCTTCACCCGGTGGTGGATCTCCCGGATGGTGGCGTCCTTGGTGATCAACTCGCGCTCACGGCGGCGCAGTTCGGTGACGTCGCGGAGCAGGACGAGGGAGCCGATCCGGGTGCCCTTGGGGCTGAGCGGGATGGCCCGCAGCTGGATCACCCCGCCGCTGCCCTCGATCTCGAACTCGCGCGGGGCGTAGCCGGAGGCCATCTTGACCAGCGCCTCGTCCACCGGTCCCCGGGAGGGGGCGAGTTCCGCGGTGACCTGGCCGAGTTCCTGGCCGACCAGGTCGGCGGCGAGGCCGAGCCGGTGGTAGGCGGAGAGCGCGTTGGGCGAGGCGTACTGGACGACGCCGTCGGCGTCGAGCCGCATCAGTCCGTCGCCGGCCCGGGGGGAGGAGTCCATGTCGACCTGTTCCCCGGGGAAGGGGAAGGAGCCGGCCGCGATCATCTGGGCCAGGTCCGAGGCGGACTGGAGATAGGTGAGCTCCAGGCGGGACGGGGTCCGCACGGTGAGCAGATTGGTGTTGCGGGCGATGACGCCGAGGACGCGGCCCTCGCGCCGTACGGGGATGGACTCGACCCGTACGGGGACCTCCTCGCGCCACTCGGGGTCGCCCTCGCGCACGATCCGGCCCTCGTCGAGGGCGGCGTCCAGGAGCGGGCGGCGGCCGCGCGGGACCAGGTGGCCGACCATGTCGTCCTGGTAGGAGGTGGGGCCGGTGTTGGGCCGCATCTGGGCGACGGAGACATAGCGGGTGCCGTCCAGGGTGGGGACCCACAGGACCAGGTCGGCGAAGGAGAGGTCGGAGAGCAGCTGCCACTCCGAGACCAGCAGGTGGAGCCAGTCGAGGTCGGACTCGCTCAGCGCGGTGTGCTGGCGGACGAGGTCGTTCATGGAGGGCACGTGTGCGAGCGTACCCGTGGAATTCCCGGGCAGTGAACCTGGAGTTCCCGGCGTCCGTGTTGGAGGATGGGCCGGGCACGACCAGGCTCGCATGGATGGACAGACAAGAATGGTCTAGTCCACAATGCTTCCATAGAGCCTCCGTCCTCCCCGCACAGGAGGACGGACGAGGTACCCGGCGCTCTCTGCCCTGACTGCGCCGAGACCTCCCACACGGCCGAGGGACCGCACATCCCCGGCCGGGCAAGCTCCGGGCTGCGGTGCCGGACGGGTTGAGGGTCCCGTCCCGGCGCCGCGGCCCGCGGGTGTTTCCGGGCCCGTTTCCGGGGCCCCTCCCCCTTCCCCTTTCCGGGCCCCTTCCCCAGCCCCTTCGAGTGGCCGCCGGGTCGGGCGCGGCCGACCATGAAATGAGCCCGTCCGCGGGGCGGGACGGCATGGGCCGAGGGCCTGCGCTCTGCTAGATTTGGGGCTAGATTGGTCTATACCACCGGCTCCTTTCAAGCCCCTCACCAGATCGGCAGGCACAGCGTGGAAGTTGTCATCGTCAAGGACGCCACGGCGGGCGGCGAGCTCATCGCGGACGGCATCGCCGGCCTCCTGCGCCGCAAGCCCGACGCGCTGCTCGGCGTGGCCACCGGCTCGACCCCGCTGCCCATCTACGACGCCCTGACCGCCAAGGTCCGGGCCGGCGCCGTGGACGTCTCCCGGGCGCGGATCGCCCAGCTCGACGAGTACGTGGGCCTGCCCGCCGGGCACCCCGAGTCGTACCGGGCGACGGTGCTGCGCCAGGTCGTCGAGCCGCTCGGGCTCTCGGCGGAGGCCTTCATGGGCCCCGACGGCTCGGCCGAGGACGTCCAGGCGGCCTGCGAGGCGTACGACAAGGCGCTCGTCGACGCCGGCGGCGTCGACCTGCAGATCCTCGGCATCGGCACCGACGGGCACATCGGCTTCAACGAGCCCTGCTCCTCGCTCGCCTCCCGGACCCGGATCAAGACGCTCACCGAGCAGACCCGGGTCGACAACGCGCGCTTCTTCGACAACGACATCGAGCAGGTGCCGCACCACGTCATCACCCAGGGCATCGGCACCATCCTGGAAGCCCGCCACCTGGTGCTGCTCGCCACCGGCGAGGGCAAGGCCGAGGCCGTGGCGCAGACCGTCGAGGGCCCGGTCGCCGCGCTCGTACCGGCCTCCGCGCTCCAGCTGCACCCGCACGCGACCGTGGTCGTGGACGAGGCCGCCGCCTCCAAGCTGAAGCTCGCGGACTACTTCCGCCACACCTACGCGAACAAGCCCTCCTGGCAGGGCATCTGAACGCCCCACGCATCCGCGGGTACGTGAAGGGGCCCGGCACCTGATCCAGGTGCCGGGCCCCTCCGCGTACTCCTCAGAGCCCTCGCGCTCCCGCGATGACCTCCGCCGCGGCCCGGCCGCAGACGCGGGCGGCGCCGTGGGTGGCGATGTGCAGGGCGCCGCGCGGGGACGACTCGTTCAGGCCCATCTCCACCACCACGGTGTCGGGGCGGGCGGCGAGCAGGGCGTCCAGGGTGCCGGCCATCCACGGGTGCCGGTGGGCGTCGCGGACGACCGCGACCACGCGCCGCTCCCCGGCGGCGGCGAGCACCGCGTCGGCCGAGGCCTCCACCCCGTACGAGCCGGTCGTGGTGCCCGGCAGCAGGCGCTGCAGCTCGGCGGCGATGCCCCAGGGCGTCTCGTCGCCGACGGCGAAGTTCGCGACGGGGGTGAAGGAGGCCACGTACGGCGCGGCGGTCAGCGGCTCGAAGGGCCGCTCCCCCGAGGTCACCCGCAGGGCCCGGCGGGCGGCGACGAGTCCGACCTCGGTGCCGGGCGCGGTCCCCTCCTGTGACGCCGCGCCCGGCCCCGATACAGCCCCCCTGGCCCGGTGCGCCTGGGTCCAGGCCGCCAGGGCGCGTACCCGCGCCGCGGCGTCTGCCAGCCGCTCCTCGGGCAGTTCACCGGTCCGTACCGCCTCGACCAGCGCGTCGCGCAGCCGCAGTACGGTGTCCTCGTCGGCCAGCCCGCCGCCGACGCAGATGGCGTCGGCGCCCGCGGCGATCGCGAGGACGGATCCGCGCTCGATGCCGTACGTCGACGCGATGGCCTGCATCTCCATCCCGTCGGTGACGATCAGCCCCTCGAAGCCCAGCTCCCGGCGCAGCAGTCCGGTGAGGATCCGCGGGCTCAGGGTGGCCGGCCGCTCGGGGTCGAGCGCGGGAAGCAGGATATGCGCGCTCATCACCGCTTTGGAACCCGCGGCGATGGCCGCGCGGAAAGGTGCCAGCTCACGGGCGTGCAGTGTGGCGAGGTCCACATCGATCCGGGGCATCGCGTCGTGCGAGTCCACACTGGTGTCGCCGTGCCCCGGGAAGTGCTTGGTGCAGGCGGCGACGCCCACGGCCTGGAGGCCGTCGACGTAGGCCACGGTGTGCCGGGCGACCAGGTCGGGGTCGGCGCCGAAGGAGCGCACCCCGATGACCGGGTTGTCGGCGTTGGAGTTGACGTCGGCGGACGGCGCCCAGTTGAGGTCGATCCCGCACTCGGCGAGCCGGCGGCCGAGCTCGCGGGCCACGGCCCGGGTGAGCTCGACGTCGTCGACGCTGCCGAGGGCGTAGTTGCCGGGGAAGGAGGAGCCCTCCCGCACCTCCAGGCGGGTGACGTCGCCGCCCTCCTCGTCGATGGCGACCAGGACGTCCTCGCGCTCGGCGCGCAGCCGGGCGGTGAGGGCGGCCAGCTGGTCGGGGGCGACGACGTTGCGGCCGAAGAGGCCGACCGAGGACAGTCCCTCGCCGATCCGGCGGAGCAGCCAGTCGGGGGCGGTGGTGCCGACGAAGCCCGGCTGGAGGACGGTGAGCGCGTCCCGGGTCAGGGTGTCCGAGCCGGTTGCGAGCGTGGTCATGGGGCTCCGTTATCCCTTCACCGCGCCGGCGGTCATGCCGCCGACGGCCTTGCGCTGGAGGAAGAGGAAGACGATCAGGACGGGGAGCGCGAAGAGGGTCGAGGCGGCCATGGTGGCGCCCCAGTCGCTGCCGAACGCGGTCTGGAACTGGGTCAGCCAGAGCGTCAGGGTCTGCGACTCCTTGTCCTTGTTGAGCATGAGGATCATCGCGAACTCGTTCCAGGCCGTGATGAAGCCGAAGATCGAGGTCGACATCAGACCCGGGGCGAGCAGCGGGAAGATGACCTTGCGGAAGGCCTGGCCGCGGGTGCAGCCGTCGATCTGGGCGGCCTCCTCCAGCTCCACCGGGACGGCGGCGATGAAGCCGCGCAGCGTCCAGATGGTGAAGGGCAGGACCATCACGAAGTAGATGAGCGTGAGGACCGGGATGCTGTTCAGCATGTCGTTCTCGCGCGAGATCATGTACATCGCGATGACCATGACCTCCCAGGGGGCCATCTGGGCCATCATCACGACGAGGACGATGCCCTTGCGGCCGCGAAACCTCATCCGGGCGAGCGCGAAGCTCGCGAGCAGGGCCACGAGCAGGGCGAGGAGCACCGCGCCGAGGGTCACCACGAGGCTGTTGGTGACATAGGTCCAGAACAGGTCGACGCCGGTGGCGGTGGTGTAGTTCTCGAGCGTGGGCGAGAAGAGGAAGACCGGGTCCTTGGTCATGATCTCGTGCTGCGGCTTCAGCGAGGACGAGAGCATCCAGTAGACGGGGAAGACGAAGACCACCGCGATCACGAGCGCGGAGAGGTTCTTGACGACGCCGCCGACCGTGATCCGCTTGCGGGTGCGGTACTTCACCGGTGCGGCCGGGGTGGTGGTGCTCACAGCTCCTCCTCCTGCTTCAGGATCAGGCGGAAGTAGAAGGACATGATCGCGACGAGCATCACGATCGTGAGGACGGAGATCGCCGCGGCGACGCCGTAGTGGAACTGGCCCTGGCCCTCGATGTACGCGAAGACGGGCAGCGTCTCGGACTCGCGGTTCGGGCCGCCCTTGTTCATCGCGTAGATCTGGGTGAACGCCTTGAAGACCCAGATGATCTCCAGGAACGTGGTGATCAGGAAGAACGGCTTGAGGTTCGGGAAGACCACCGCCCAGAAGGTGCGCCAGCCGTTCGCGCCGTCCATCTTGGCGGCCTCGTACAGCTCGGTGCCGATGGTGGTGAGGCCGGCGTACATGTTGAGGGCGACGAAGGGGATGGAGCCCCAGGCGATGAGGACGGTGGAGATGGCGAGGGCGGAGAAGCCGGTCTCGAACCAGTTGTGCTGGTCGTAGCCGGAGAAGCCCATGGTGCGCATCAGCCAGTTGGCGACGCCGAACTGCTCGTCGAAGAGCCACTGGAAGACGGTGACGGAGGCGACGATCGGCATGGCCCAGGCGAAGACCAGGGCGAGCGAGAGCAGCAGCCGCATCTTCTTGCCGAGGCGGTTGAGCAGCAGGCCGATGCCGGTGCCGATGGCCATGATCGCCACGACGTTGACGGCGGTGAAGACGACCGAGCGGAGGACGACGGTCCAGAAGTCCGCCTTGGTGAGCAGATCGGCGTAGTTGTCGAAGCCGACCCACACCGTCTCGCGGGTGATGAACTCCTTGCGGCCCAGCTGCTGGAAGGAGAGCATCACATTGCGGATCAGCGGGTAGAGCAGCAGCGCCGCCATCGACAGCAGGGCCGGGGTGACGAGCAGGTACGGCAGCAGCCCGCCGGGCAGGGAGCGTCTCCCCCGCGAGGGCTGACGGACGTCCTTCGGGCCGGTCGCGGCCGGCGGGGTCGGTGACTTCCCTGCCGCCCTCCCGGGCGCGTCCTGGGGACCGGCGGTCGCCGCCCCCGGGGAGTCCACGGTCATGATCTTCTTCCTCGCGGTTCTAGGAACAGGCCCTGGGGCTCCCGGCCCACCGGGACGCGGCCCGGGGGAGCGGGCCGCTCGCACACTGCGGAGACGAACTACGGAGAACAACTGCGGAGCACCGGCGGTGCGGCCCGCGTGACCGGGCCGCACCGCCGGGCGGTGATCACTGCTGGTTGATGCGCTCGCCGATGACCTTGTCGGCGGCCTCGCCGGCGGCCTTGGCGTCCTCGCCCTTCAGGACCTTGGTCATGTAGTCCTTGATCGGGTTCGGGGCGGTCTCGACGTTCGCCCAGCCCGGGGTCACCGGGGTGATCTTGCCGACGGGCGCGGCCTGGGCCATGGCCTCCGCGAAGGAGCCGGCGGCCGGCTTGAACTGCGCGGCGTCGTTGTTCGGGAGCAGGGCGCCCTCGGTGGCGGCGGCGTACTTGGTCATGTACTCCTGGCCGGCGGCCAGGGCCAGCCACTCCTTGGCGAGGTCCTTGTTCTGGGAGCGCTCGGCCACGGCGAGGTTGGAGCCGCCGAAGAAGACGGAGCCCGGCTTGTCGGCGGTCTTGCCCGGGATCGGGAAGTAGCCGAAGTCGGCGGTCTTGCCGGCCTTCTTCATGGCGTCGATCGCGCCGCCGGCCTCCCAGCCGAGGCCGATCCAGGACGCCACGCCGCCCTTGGGGACGATGTCGGTGGACTGCTGCGGGGTCGCCTCGTCCTTGTCCTTCGGAGCGGTGGAGTAGGACGCCAGCTCCTTGTAGAAGTTCATGGCGGCCGTGGCCTCAGGGGAGGACAGGTTGCCCTTCCACTTGTCGCCGTCCTTGACGGCGAGGTCGCTGCCCTCGTCCCAGATGAAGCCGGCGAGCACGTACCAGCTCTGGCCCGGCAGGTAGATGGCCTGGGACTTCGGGTCGGCGGCCTTGAGCTTCTTCAGGCCCTCGATCCACTCGGCGCGGGTCTTCGGCGGGGTCACCTTGGCCTTGGCGAAGGCGGCCTTGTCGTAGACGACAACACGGTTGGCGGCGTACCAGGGGGCGGAGTACAGCTTGCCGTCCAGCTCGTTGGAGGCGAGCATGCCCTTGTTCCAGCCGTCGTAGCCGAGCTTGGCCTTGTCGCCGGAGAGGTCGGCGAGGCCGCCGGTGACCGCGTAGCCGGCGGTCTGGGTGTTGCCGAGCTCCAGGACGTCCGGCGGGGTGTCCTCGGAGAGGGCCGTGGTGACCTTCTCCTGGATGCCGTTCCACTGCTGCTTCTCGACCTTGACCTTGACGCCCGGGTGCTTGGCCTCGAACGTCTTGTTGACCTCGGCCATCCAGGCGTCGGGCGCGGAGCCGTCCATCACCCAGACGGTGATGGTCTTGTTGCCGCCCTCGGCCTTGCCCTTGTCCCCCTTGTCACCGCTCTCGCTGCCACAAGCGGCAATGCTGACCATCATGCCCGCGACGCCGATCGCCGCGATGAGCTTGCGCTTCACGCCATCCTCCTCAAGGGATGCCTGCTCCCCCCTCCCACGGCGCGAAGACATACGTCGAGTGATGCTGTGGGGCTGGGACCTGGTCTTTAATGGTTTAGACCAGTACCCGGAGCTTGGCCTAGACCTTTAGGGGTGTCAAGGGTGTATAAGAAGGGCAGTCGCGTCCGTTATCGGACCGACACCTGAGGGAGGGCGACGACCCGTGACCGGTCCGTGCCACCATGTGAGCCGCGACAGACGGAGGAGCCGGTGACGGCAGCAGCACAGGAGTCGGAAAGGCAGGCCATGGCCACGGACGCGGGGAACACCGAGACAGACAGCGGGGTCGCCACCCGTACCGCGCGCGTGCCCAAGTACTACCGGCTCAAGCGTCATTTGCTCGACATGACCGAGACCCAGGCGCCCGGCACGCCCGTGCCGCCGGAGCGGACCCTCGCCGCGGAGTTCGACACCTCGCGCACGACGGTCCGCCAGGCCCTGCAGGAGCTGGTCGTCGAGGGCCGCCTGGAGCGGATCCAGGGCAAGGGCACCTTCGTGGCCAAGCCCAAGGTCTCCCAGGCCCTGCAGCTCACCTCGTACACCGAGGACATGCGGGCCCAGGGCCTGGAGCCCACCTCGCAGCTGCTCGACATCGGCTATGTGACGGCCGACGACACGCTCGCCGGGCTGCTCGACATCTCGACCGGCGGCCGGGTGCTGCGCATCGAGCGGCTGCGCCTCGCCAGCGGCGAGCCGATGGCCATCGAGACCACCCATCTGTCCGCCAAGCGCTTCCCCGCGCTGCGGCGTTCGCTGGTGAAGTACACCTCGCTCTACACCGCGCTCGCCGAGGTGTACGACGTGCATCTCGCCGAGGCCGAGGAGACCATCGAGACCTCGCTGGCCACCCCGCGCGAGGCCGGCCTGCTCGGCACGGACGTGGGCCTGCCGATGCTGATGCTCTCCCGCCACTCGCTGGACGCCGACGGCGAGCCGGTCGAATGGGTGCGTTCGGTCTACCGCGGCGACCGCTACAAGTTCGTGGCCCGCCTCCAGCGCCCCAACGGCTGACCCCGGGACCACCGGAGCCGGACGGCCGCACCCCCTGAGCGGGGTGCGGCCGTTCCGCGTCTCCGGACCTTCCCGGCTCCCGTCCAGGCTTTTTCCGGACTTTTGTACGAAGCGGGCGGGGCCGCTCCGCGGGCGAACCGGAGCCGGGCAGCTACTCCGAGGGCCCCGAGCGCACCGCCCGCCGCGACCTGGTCGACCGAATCCAACTCGCCCTGGAACGCGGGGTCGGGATCCGGTCGATCTACCAGGACGGATTCCGGAACGATCCGCCCACCGTCATCGACCCGACCGCCGGCCGGGCGGGCGCCCTGGAGGTGCGCAGCCCCGGCCTGGTGCACGCCCTGGTCGTCCTCTTCGACGGGATCTGGGCGTCCGGCACTCCGTTCGGCGAGGCCCCGCGCGGCCGAGGAAGGCTGGTTGTGAACCACCACGGGAACACATCCGTGATACGGACAGGGGTTCCGAGAATGCGAACGGTCCCCTAGATTTCCTCGGCATTACCAGGTCATCGGCACGTGGGACGGGATCGCCATGTCACAAGCGGCACAAGGGAACCAAGGGAACCAATCGGTCATCACCCCCATCAGGGTGGTGATCGCGCTCTGCCTCTTCGCACCGTTCGTCGCGATGCTGTGGGTGAGCTCCTACGCGAAGGTGGACCCCACCTTCATCGGCGTCCCGTTCTTCTACTGGTACCAGATGCTCTGGGTGCTCATCTCGACCGTGCTCACCATGGTCGCCTACAAGCTGTGGCAGCGTGACCAGCGCGCCCGCAAGGGAGGTGACGCGCGATGAAGGACGGCGTGAACGGCGTCGCGCTCGGCGTCTTCATCTTCTTCTTCCTGGCCGTCACGGTCATGGGCTTCCTGGCGGCCAGGTGGCGCCGGGCCGAGAACGAGCACAGCCTCGACGAATGGGGCCTGGGCGGCCGCTCGTTCGGCACCTGGATCACCTGGTTCCTGCTGGGCGGCGACCTCTACACCGCGTACACCTTCGTCGCCGTCCCGGCGGCGATCTACGCGGCGGGCGCGGCCGGCTTCTTCGCGGTGCCCTACACCATTCTGGTCTACCCGCTGATCTTCACCTTCCTGCCGCGCCTGTGGTCGGTGTCGCACAAGCACGGGTACGTGACCACCTCGGACTTCGTCCGCGGGCGCTTCGACTCCAAGGGCCTCTCGCTGGCGGTCGCGGTCACCGGCATCCTCGCCACCATGCCGTACATCGCGCTCCAGCTGGTCGGCATCCAGGCCGTCCTGGACGTGATGGGCGTCGGCGGCGGCGAGAACACCAACTGGTTCGTCAAGGACCTGCCGCTGCTCATCGCCTTCGGCGTGCTCGCCGCGTACACCTACTCGTCCGGACTGCGCGCGCCCGCGCTCATCGCGTTCGTCAAGGACACGCTCATCTACATCGTCATCGCGGTGGCGATCATCTACATCCCGATCAAGCTGGGCGGCTTCGACGAGATCTTCGGCAAGGCCGGCGAGGCCTTCGCCCAGGTCAACCCGGCCACCGGCAAGCCCAAGGGCGCGCTCGTGCCCGGCGAGGCGAGCCAGTGGACGTACGCGACCCTGGCGCTCGGCTCGGCGCTCGCGCTGTTCATGTACCCGCACTCGATCACGGCGACGCTGTCGTCGAAGAGCCGCGAGGTGATCCGCCGCAACACCACCATCCTGCCGCTGTACTCGCTGATGCTGGGCCTGCTCGCGCTGCTCGGCTTCATGGCCATCGCGGCCGGCGTCAAGGTGCAGAACGGCCAGCTCGCCATCCCGCAGCTCTTCGAGAACATGTTCCCGGACTGGTTCGCGGGCGTGGCCTTCGCCGCCATCGGCATCGGCGCCCTCGTGCCGGCCGCGATCATGTCGATCGCCGCGGCCAACCTCTTCACCCGCAACATCTACAAGGACTTCATCAAGCGCGACGCGACCCCCGCCCAGGAGACCAAGGTCTCCAAGCTGGTCTCGCTCCTGGTGAAGGTCGGCGCGCTGGTCTTCGTCCTCACCATGGACAAGACCGTCGCGATCAACTTCCAGCTGCTCGGCGGCATCTGGATCCTGCAGACCTTCCCGGCCCTGGTCGGCGGTCTGTTCACCCGCTGGATGCACCGCTGGGCGCTGCTCGCCGGCTGGGCGGTCGGCATGATCTACGGCACGGTCGCCGCGTACGGCGTCGCGAGCCCGACCCAGAAGCACTTCGGCGGCTCCTCCGCCGAGATCCCGGGCATCGGCGAGATGGGCTACATCGCCCTCACCGCCTTCGTGCTCAACGTGCTCGTCACCGTGGTCCTCACCTTCGTCCTCAAGGCCGTCAAGGCCCCCGAGGGCGTGGACGAGACCTCGCCGGCGGACTACACGGCCGACGCGGGTGACGCGGGCGTCGCCGCCGACCTGCCGAAGGTCGGCGCCGCCGGTCACTGACCCCGGACCCGCTCCGTACGGAACCTCCGCCCGTCCCCGGAATCCCGGGGGCGGGCGGAGCCGCGTCCGGGGCAGACTGCGTGCCATGGACTTCACGATCAGACCTGTACGGCCGGAGGAGTACGAGGCCCTCGGCGAGCTCACCGGCCGGGCCTACCTCGACGACGGCTTCCTCCTGCACGGCGCGGACGACTGGTACTACGGGCATCTGCGGAACGTGGCCGGGCGGGCCGAACTGGCCGAGGTGCTCGCCGCCGTGGACGCGGACGGCACCGTCCTGGGCGGCGTGACCTTCGTCCCGGCCCCCGGCGTGATGGGCGACCGCGCCCGGCCCGGCGAGACCGAGATCCGGATGCTGGCCGTCGACCGCGCGGCCCGCGGCCGGGGCGTCGGCGAGGCCCTCGTCCGGGCCTGTGTCGAGCGCGCGCGGACCGTCCTGGGCTGCTGGGGGTCCCCCCGCCGAAGGCAGGGGGCGATCGTGCTGTCCACCCAGCCCGAGATGCGCACCGCGCACCGCATATACGAGCGCCTGGGCTTCCGCCGCGTCCCGGAACGGGACTGGGCCCCCATCCCGGAGAAGCCCGATTTCCTGCTGCTCTGCTACGCCCTGGAGTTGTAGGAATCCAGACGGCTCGTCAGGCGACACACAACATGTGGGGGGTTCCACGATCGGCGCCCCCCACATGTATGCTCATCCTCGCTGTCGCCGCAGGGGAATCCGGTGGAAGTCCGGAACTGTCCCGCAACGGTGTACTAAGTGCGTTTCCGTACGACGTGAGTCCGAGGACCTGCCGACAGCACGCCCGGTCCGTCCGTTCCGGGTGCCACAGACGTCCGGGCCTCGCGGAGTGGGCCGGTGGACGCGGCGCCGCCGTGTGCGTACGTACGCCACGAAAGGCCCGTCGTTTCCCGCCTCCCCCGTCCTGGCCCCGAGCCGAGCGAGGGAGAGCCCCCACGTGACCATCGCGCCCGCCGATCCGGCTTCGGCCCAGGCTTCCGCCGTCGACGGCGACGGTCCCGGGACCGCGCTGCTGCGGACCCTGACCGAGCTGACCGCCGACCTCCCGGACACCGACCCCGGCCGGGTCGCCGCCGCCGCGCTGCGCGGCCGGCACGCCGGCTCGGACGCGGCGGAACTGCGCGAGCTGGCCACCGAGGCCGCCGCCGGCCTGATCGCCGAGGACCCGGCGTACTCCCGGCTGGCCGCCCGGCTCCTGACCCTCACGATCGCCGAGGAGGCGGCCGGCCAGGGCGCCGTGTCCTTCTCCGGCTCCGTCGCCGTCGGCCACCGCGAGGGCCTGATCGCCGACCGCACCGCCGCCTTCGTCGCGCTGCACGCGGAGCGCCTCGACGCGGCGATCGACCCGGCCGCCGACGACCGCTTCGGCTACTTCGGCCTGCGGACCCTTTACTCGCGCTATCTGCTCCGGCACCCGATCACCCGCAAGGTGATCGAGACCCCGCAGCACTTCATGCTGCGCGTCGCCGCCGGTCTGGCCGAGGACGAGAGCACCCGCGCCCTGGACGAGGTCACGGCGCTGTACGGGCTGATGAGCCGGCTCGACTACCTGCCGTCCTCCCCCACCCTCTTCAACTCCGGCACCCGGCACCCGCAGATGTCGTCCTGCTATCTGCTCGACTCCCCGCTGGACGAGCTGGACTCCATCTACGACCGCTACCACCAGGTCGCGCGCCTCTCCAAGCACGCCGGCGGCATCGGCCTCGCCTACTCCCGCATCCGCGCCCGCGGTTCGCTGATCCGCGGCACCAACGGGCACTCCAACGGCATCGTCCCGTTCCTGAAGACCCTCGACGCCTCCGTCGCCGCCGTGAACCAGGGCGGCCGCCGCAAGGGCGCCGCCGCGGTCTACCTGGAGACCTGGCACGCGGACATCGAGGAGTTCCTGGAGCTCCGCGACAACACCGGCGAGGACGCCCGCCGCACCCACAACCTCAACCTGGCGCACTGGATCCCGGACGAGTTCATGCGCCGGGTCAACGCGGACGCCGAGTGGTCGCTGTTCTCCCCGTCCGACGTGCCCGAGCTGGTCGACCTGTACGGCGCGGAGTTCGACGCCGCCTACCGCAAGGCCGAGGCGGCCGGCCTGGCCCGCAAGACCATGCCGGCCCGCGACCTCTACGGCCGGATGATGCGCACCCTCGCGCAGACCGGCAACGGCTGGATGACCTTCAAGGACGCCTCCAACCGCACCGCCAACCAGACCGCCGAGCCCGGCACGGTCGTGCACTCCTCGAACCTCTGCACCGAGATCATCGAGGTCACCGACGACGGCGAGACCGCCGTGTGCAACCTCGGCTCGGTCAACCTCGGCGCCTTCGTGCTCGCGGAGACCGGCGACCTCGACTGGGCGCGGCTCGACGCGACCGTCCGTACCGCCGTCACCTTCCTCGACCGGGTCGTCGACATCAACTTCTACCCGACCGAGCAGGCCGGCCGCTCCAACGCCAAGTGGCGCCCGGTGGGCCTGGGCGCGATGGGCCTCCAGGACGTCTTCTTCAAGCTGAAGCTGCCCTTCGACTCGGCCGAGGCGCGCGCCCTGTCGACCCGGATCGCCGAGCGGATCATGCTCGCCGCGTACGAGGCCTCCGCCGACCTCGCCGAGCGCAACGGCCCGCTGCCCGCCTGGGAGCAGACCCGCACGGCCCGTGGCGTGCTGCACCCCGACCACTACGACGTCGAGCTCACCTGGCCCGAGCGCTGGGCCGCGCTGCGCGCGCGGATCGCGTCGACCGGCCTGCGCAACTCGCTGCTCCTCGCCATCGCCCCGACCGCGACCATCGCCTCGATCGCCGGCGTGTACGAGTGCATCGAGCCGCAGGTCTCCAACCTGTTCAAGCGCGAGACCCTGTCCGGCGAGTTCCTGCAGGTCAACTCGTACCTGGTGGACGAGCTGAAGCGGCTCGGCGTGTGGGACGCGCAGACCCGCGAGGCGCTGCGCGAGGCCAACGGCTCGGTGGCCGGCTTCGGCTGGGTGCCGGACGAGGTGCGCGAGCTGTACCGGACGGCGTGGGAGATCCCGCAGCGCGGCCTGATCGACATGGCCGCCGCCCGCACCCCGTTCCTGGACCAGTCGCAGTCCCTGAACCTGTTCATGGAGACGCCGACCATCGGCAAGCTGTCGTCGATGTACGCGTACGCCTGGAAGCAGGGTCTGAAGACCACGTACTACCTGCGCTCGCGCCCGGCGACCCGGATCGCCCGCGCTGCCCAGGCCACCACCATTCCCGTCCAGCAGGCCACGCCCGACGCGGACGCCGTCGCCTGCTCCCTCGAAAACCCCGAGTCCTGCGAGGCCTGCCAGTAATGAGCACCACCCGTAAGCACAACCTGCTCGACCCGGGCTTCGAACTGACCCTGCGTCCGATGCGCTACCCGGACTTCTACGAGCGCTACCGCGACGCGATCAAGAACACCTGGACCGTGGAGGAGGTCGACCTCCACTCGGACGTCGCCGACCTCGCCAAGCTGTCCCCGGGCGAGCAGCACATGATCGGCCGCCTGGTCGCCTTCTTCGCGACCGGCGACTCGATCGTGGCCAACAACCTGGTGCTGACCCTCTACAAGCACATCAACTCCCCGGAGGCGCGGCTGTATCTGAGCCGTCAGCTCTTCGAGGAGGCCGTGCACGTCCAGTTCTATCTGACGCTGCTCGACACCTATCTGCCCGACCCGGACGACCGCGCCGCCGCGTTCGCCGCCGTCGAGAACATCCCCTCCATCCGCGAGAAGG
This sequence comes from Streptomyces sp. SKN60, assembly GCF_026236535.1. Classification (GTDB taxonomy): domain Bacteria; phylum Actinomycetota; class Actinomycetes; order Streptomycetales; family Streptomycetaceae; genus Streptomyces. The sequence continues at coordinate 112,457 of NZ_JAHTMW010000014.1, forward strand.
CGCAGTTCTGCTTCAAGTGGATGGACTCCGTCGAGAAGATCGACCAGCTGGAGACGGCCGCCGACCGCCGCCGCTTCCTGCTGAACCTGATCTGCTTCGCCGCCTGCATCGAGGGCCTGTTCTTCTACGGCGCCTTCGCGTACGTCTACTGGTTCCGCTCCCGCGGTCTGCTGCACGGCCTGGCGACCGGCACCAACTGGGTGTTCCGCGACGAGACGATGCACATGAGCTTCGCCTTCGAGGTCGTGGACACCGTCCGCAAGGAGGAGCCGGAGCTCTTCGACGACGCGCTGCAGCAGCAGGTCACCGAGATGCTGAAGGAGGCCGTCGAGGCGGAGCTCCAGTTCGGCCGCGACCTGTGCGGCGAGGGTCTGCCGGGCATGAACACCGAGTCGATGCGCGAGTACCTCCAGTGCGTCGCCGACCAGCGCCTCACCCGCCTCGGCTTCGCCCCGGTGTACGGCTCGGAGAACCCCTTCTCCTTCATGGAGCTCCAGGGCGTCCAGGAGCTCACCAACTTCTTCGAGCGCCGCCCGTCCGCCTACCAGGTGGCGGTCGAGGGCTCGGTGGACCTGGACGAGGACTTCTAGATGCGCACCCGGCTCGGCACGCGGCTCGTCGCGTGCTGCGCCGCGCTGCTCACCGTCGCCGCGGGCCTGGGGATCAGGTCCGCGGCGTCGGGCGTGGTCGCCAAGTACGCGGGCGACGCGCTCTACACGCTGCTTGTCCTGGCCCTGGTGGTGCTGGTGGCACCCCGGGTGCGGCCGGCCGTGGCGGCCGGGGTCGCCCTCGGGTTCAGCTGCGCCGTGGAGCTGTCGCAGCTGACCGCCGTCCCGGCGGAGCTCGCCGCGCGCAGCACGCTCGCGCGGCTCGTGCTCGGCACGACGTTCAACGCGCCGGACCTGTTCTGGTACGCGATCGGCGCGGCGGTCGGCTGGGCCGTCCACCGCGCCGTGCGTGCGCGCAGGGGCGAGGGTCAGACGTTCGGGACGGTCTCGTAGCGCGGGGTGCCCTCTTCCATCTGGCGGAGGGCGTCCTTGCGGTCCCGCTTCGACAGCTTGTCGATGTAGAGGAAGCCGTAGAGGTGGTCCGTCTCGTGCTGGAGGCAGCGGGCGAAGTAGCCGGTGCCGCGGACCTTGATCGGGTTGCCGTGCATGTCCTGGCCGTTGACCTCGGCGTAGTCCGGGCGGGCCAGCTCGGCGTAGGCGGTGGGGACGGACAGGCAGCCCTCGTTGGAGTCGTCGAGGTGGCGCTGCTCGGCCGGCAGGTCGACGAGGACCGGGTTGATCACGTGACCGACGTGCCGCTTGCCCTCGTCGTCCATGCAGTCGTAGACGAAGACCTTGAGGTCGACGCCGATCTGGTTGGCGGCGAGGCCGACGCCCTCGGCGGTGCGCTGGCTGGTGAACATGTCGTCGATGAGCTGCGCCAGCTCGTCGTCGAACTCGGTGACGTCCTTGCACTCCCGGTGGAGCACGGGGTTGCCCACGACCGTGATGGGGCGCGAGGTGCCGCGCTCGCGGTGGGCGGTCTCGCGGGCCTCGGTGTCCTCGGTGTCGACGATGAAGCCGTCCTCGTCCACGGCGTACACGCCCGTCTGCTCCTGCTCAGTGCCCTGCTGCGACATGTCCGCCGTACGCCTTCTTCCTGAGATCCGAGGGATCCGTCGTAGATATGGGGTACAGCCTACGGGCAGCGGTCAGCAGACTTCCTCCAGATCACGCCATTCCCGGCTGTCCGGGCTGTCCGCCACCCAGCCGTCGAGCAGCCCGCGGACCAGGCCCGCCGGGGCCGCGATGCCGCACTCGCGCTCCGGCACCCACAGCTCGCCGGGCGAGCGGTGGCCCAGCGGACCGGGGTGGCCGGGCTCGCTGTGGTCGTGCGGGTCCAGGTGCTCGCCCTCGCCCTCGGCGCTCGGCATCGTCGACTCGGAGCAGGCGCGGCAGAGCAGCCGGACGGAGGACGACCAGTCCTCGGCGGCGAAGCCCGCGTCGGCGGCCAGCTGCTCCAGGGCGTCCCGGTCGGCCTCGGTGGCCGCCTCCAGGAGAACCACCCAGGTGGGGACCGGGGAGGGCGCCCACAGCTCGATCTCGTCGAAGACCGGGTAGGAGGGTCCGGCGCTGGTGGTGCGCTCGCCGTTGGGCACGCCGTCGTGCAGCACGACCTCGCCCCAGCGGCGGCCGGAGGACGGCAGCGGGATGGACAGCACCTCAATCCGGGCCGGGTCGAGCCGGCGGCCCCACACGACCTCGGCCTCGCCCTCCGGGGAGAGCCGCACGGCCGCGCTGCCCAGCTCCATGCCGGCCGGCTCGCCGGTGCCGGAGGCGGCTCCCGGGACCCGCAGTCCGTAGGCCTGCCAGGCGCGGCGGGCCAGCGGCCAGTCCTGCAGGGCGGTGGCGGCGATGCCCACGTTCCACCAGTCGGGGGCGCCGGTCTCCTTGTCGAGCAGGGCGACGGCGCGCAGGCCGGCGGCCCGGGCCTGCTCCCAGTCGTGCCGGAACTTGTGCAGGAGGGCCAGGTTGAACCAGGACTCGGAGAGCCAGGGCTCCAGGTCCGCCGCGCGGGTGAGAAGCGCGCCCGCGTCCTCGTACCGTCCGTCGCCGATCAGCGTGAACGCGCGGTCGGTGGCCTGCCGCCACGAGGCGGAGGGCCGATGCCGTACCTTCCCGAAGATCCTCACGATTCCCGCCTGCCGGTCGCTACACCCTCTTGTTCGCATCCAACCATGCCCGGTCGGACGCGCGCTCATTACCCATGGGTTACCCCGGAGGAGCTGGGGTGACGCCGCCTCGCGCGAGAACCCGGGCGAGGGACTCGACGACGTCGGGGTGGTAGTCGCGGGCGGTGCCGAGCCGGAGCCGTTCCAGGGCCCCGAGGGCGCCGCCCGCGCGGTCGCCGGCCAGGTCGTCGTAGGCGTTCACGGTCCGTACGATCCGGGCGGGCAGGGGCTGCTCGCGGTACGGGTCGGCCTGCTGCTCGACGATCCGGGCGACGGCCTCGTGGACCCCGGTCCGGCGCACCACGGCGGCGCCGAGCAGGGCGATCCGGCGCTGCTCCGCGGCGGGCAGCGGGGCGGTGGCGCCGCCGTCGACCGGGTCGACCAGGGACAGCTGTCCGATGTCGTGCATGAGCGCCGCGTATTCGAGGTCGGTCAGCGCGGGCCCGGAAAGGCCGAGCTCCCGGCCGACCGCCCGGCTGAGCGCGGCGACCCGGCGGGCGTGCCCGGGCGGGGTGCAGCCGGCGATCTCGGTGGCGCGGGCGAGGGAGGCGATGGTCTGCCGGTTGGTGGTGCGCACGGCGGCCCAGCGGCGCAGCGAGACCTGGGTGAGCAGCAGCGGTACGGCGAAGACGGGCAGCGCCCACAGGCCCGCGACGGCCACCCCGAGGGCCATCACGGCGCCGGTGGCGCACACGGCGGAGCCGATGCCGAGCAGGGCGCGCAGCTCGTCGCGGAGCAGCGGCCCGTAGGGGTGGTGCTGGCGGGCGCGGCGCAGCAGGGCGGCGACGACGGCGCCGCAGAGGGCGGTGAGGAGGAGCAGGAGCAGCAGGAAGAGGGCGTACCGCGGGCCCTCGCCGATCCGGGCGGTGAGGGTGCCCGCGTTGTAGAGGGGCTGGAAGCAGAGCGCGGCGAAGCCGACGGTGAGGACCCGGAGCGCGAGCTGGTCGCGGTCCGGGCCGTGGCCGCGGGCGATGTGCGGGACGCTGCCGACGAGGCCGGCGGCGACGACCACGGCGACGGTCTGGAGCACGCCGTGGGTGGTGGGCCGGCCGGCGCTCTCGCCGAGCAGCGCGTACGCGAGGGCGCCGGCGGCGGCCAGCGGCGCGGGCTCCCTCCCCCATAGCTCTTCGAGCATGGGAGGTACCCCCACGCGCCGGGCGCCCCGGCCGGTGAGCTCGCCGAGCGCGACGAGGACACCGAAGGCGAGGGCGTGACCGGGCTCGTCGAGTCCCTGCCAGAGGGTCCCGGCGAGGCCGCCGAGGGCGAGCAGCAGCGCGGCGCCGTGGACGAGCCCGATGGTGAGGCGCCCGCCGCTCAGGCGTCCGCCGCTCACGCGGGCTCCTGGAGCGCGGCTTCGGGAGCGGGCTCGGCCGGTCCGGGGGCCGTTTCGGGACCGCGTGGGGTGGGGACGGCCGGCTCGTCGGCGGTGACCTCGGTCTGCCAGCCGTGCCGGTGCAGGGCGCGGGCCAGGGCCTCGACCATCCGCGGGTCGAACTGGGTGCCGGCGCACCGCTCCAGCTCGGCGAGCGCGGTCCCGACCGGCCGGGCGCGGCTGTAGCAGCGGGTGGAGGTCATGGCGTCGAAGGCGTCGGCGACGGCGACCACCCGCGCGTACTCGGGGATCTCGTGGCCCTTGAGGCCGTACGGGTAGCCGGAGCCGTCCATGCGTTCGTGGTGGTGCAGGATCGCGGTGCGGGCCTCGCCGAGGAAGCCGATGCCGCGCACCATCTCGTGCCCGTACTCGGGGTGCAGTTCGATGATCCGGCGTTCCTCGGGGGTGAGCGGGCCGTCCTTGCGGAGCACCCGGGTGGGCACGCCGAGCTTGCCGATGTCGTGCAGGATGCCGGCGAACCGCACGACCTCCAGGCGGGGCTCGTCCATGCCGAGTTCGTGGGCGATCAGGACGGACGCGCGACCGACGCGTTCGCTGTGGCCGCGGGTGTAGCGGTCCTTGATGTCGACGGCGTGGACGAGGGCGCGGATGGTCGCCTGGTGGGCGGCGCGTTCGCGGTGGTACTGGGCGAAGCCCCAGCTGGACAGGTACATGGGCAGCAGCGCGAACAGGGCGGCCACCGGCCCGTATCCGCTGCGCCACAGCACCGCCATCATCAGTCCGGCGAGCCCGTGGACGGCGTGCGGGGCGAGGGCCCGGCCGAGCAGTCCGTGCCAGGCGGTGCGCGGCGGCTGCTGTTCGGCGGTGGCGCGGATGCCGCCGTCGAGGGCGGTGAGGACCAGGCAGAAGGTGAGGGCGGTCGCCCCGGCCGGAAGCAGCACGTAGGGGAAGTCGGGGGTCTGCGGGCCGAGCCCGAGGGACTCGTCGCAGCGCAGGGTGCGTCCGACGGCGGCCGCGGCCCCGACGGCGAGGGCGAGTTGGGCGGCCCGCCAGGCCCGGCGGAGGGCGGCGGGCGGCTGGTCGACCCGGGTGAGCACGGCGCCGGGCAGGGCGGTCAGCGCGGCGGCGGAGGGCGGAAGGAGCAGCGCGGCGGCGATGAGGACGGGATAGAAGGAGACGGGGCCCAGGGGCGCGGCTCCGCCGTCGTGGCCCGCCCGGCCGCCGAGGGCGCCGCCGGTGAGCCGGCAGCGGGCGGGCAGTTCGCACAGCGGGTAGAGCGCGGCGAGCAGCAGCACGGTCGGCCAGGGGGTGCCGGCGGCGGGGCGTAACGCGGGCAGGGTGACCGCGGCGGCGGCCAGCAGGGCGCAGCCGATGAACACACGTGCCGTTCGCGGGACCACCATCACGCCGGTCACGCTAGCGAGTTGGGGTCCCCGGGGCGGCCGGGCACGGGCGATTCGCACCATCGGGTGATACAAGCCGATGGGCCGATAGACAGACCGGGAGCCGGGCGAGGTGCTCGCCCGGCTCCCGGTACGCGTCCTGCGTCCTGCGGTCTACTGCTCCTGCGGGGTGGCGGGAGCGGCGGTGGTGGTGGCGTCCTGCTCGGGGAGCAGATGGCCCTCGCGGATCAGCTCGATCCGGCCCATCACCTTGGCGCGCAGATCGATCGGCACGTCATCGCTGCCGCAGCAGCGCTTGACCAGCTTCTTCACGGCCTGCTCGAGCCCGTACTTCTCCAGGCACGGGGAGCACTCCTCGAAGTGCACCTCGAACTTGGTGCAGTCGTTGTCCGGCATCTCGCGGTCGAGAAACTCGTAGAGATGGTCCAGGATCTCCGAGCAGTCCGTCTCGTGCGGATCTCCGCAGCTCATGAGCCCGAGCCTTTCAGATCGTGCGACGACTCACCGGCGCCCGCGGGTACCAGCCCGCGGTCGCGAGCGTAGTCCTCGAGCATGCCGCGCAGCTGGCGGCGGCCCCGGTGCAGTCGGGACATCACCGTACCGATGGGTGTACCCATGATGTCCGCGATCTCCTTGTACGCAAAGCCCTCTACATCCGCGAGATAGACGGCGATGCGGAACTCCTCGGGGATCGCCTGCAGCGCTTCCTTCACGTCGGAGTCCGGCAGGTGGTCGAGGGCCTGCGACTCGGCCGAACGCAGTCCGGTCGACATGTGCGACTCGGCGCGGGCGAGCTGCCAGTCCTCGATCTCCTCGGCAGCCGAGCGCTGGGGCTCACGCTGCTTCTTGCGGTACGAGTTGATGAACGTGTTGGTGAGGATGCGGTACAGCCACGCCTTGAGGTTCGTGCCCTCGCGGAACTGGTGGAAGGAGCCGTACGCCTTCGCGTAGGTCTCCTGCACCAGGTCCTCGGCGTCGGCCGGGTTGCGCGTCATGCGCAGCGCGGCCGAGTACATCTGGTCGAGGTAGCCGAGGGCGTCCCGCTCGAAGCGCGCGTTGCGCTCCGCGGTCGTCTCCTCGGGGCCGTCGTCGGTCCCTGTGTCGGTCCCAGTGACCGGACCCACCTCCTCCAGCGCTGCGGCGAACCCGAACGCGGACCCGCTCGCTTCGGAGGATAGACGAGGAACCGCTCCGCCCGCCGCCCGAACAGGGGCGACCCGCGCCGCGGGCAGCACGGTCCAGTCGAGCTCCGTGTGCTGCGGTCGCTCACGGCAGATGGCAGAACCCATGCGACGGACTCCCTCTTCCTTTGCTCCAAGCACCGATGTCCGTCACAACAGCACCGCCCCGCCCGGCATTCCCGGCCCCCGGCGGGCGGTCAGCGGAGTGACGCGAGCCACTCGGTGACGGCGCCCACCACGGTGTCCAGGGCCTCGTCCTGGGTGATCGGGGCGCGCTTGGGCACGGCGAGGCCGTGGTCGGCGTACGGCACCTCGGCGAGGGTGTGCGGGCCGGCCGGGAACTCCGCCGGTTTCCCGAAGGGGTCGTTGCCGCCCTGCACGACGAGGGTCGGCACACCGGCGCCCAGGAGTTCGTCAGCTCGGGAGCGTTCCGGCTTGCCCGGCGGGTGCAGCGGGAAGCTCAGGGCGAGGACGGCGGCGGCGCCGAGTTCGCCGGCGGTGCGGCAGGCGACCCGGGCGCCGGCGCTGCGGCCGCCGGCGATCACCGGCAGACCGGGTGCGGCGAGCGCGGGCCACAGTCCGCGCCAGCCGGTGTCGAGGGTCTTGGGCGCGGGGGCGACCTTCTTGCCGGCGACCCGCCAGGGCTGCTCGACCAGGGCGACGCTCACGCCCTCGGCGGGCAGCGCGGCGGCCAGGGCGACCAGGTCGCGGGCCTCGATGCCGCCGCCGGCGCCGTGGCTCACCGCGAGCACGGTCCACGGCTTGCGCGCCGGGTGCCAGGTGATCCGGGCGTCCCCGGCGTCGGTGGGAACGGTCTCGCTCTTCGTCACGTCCTTGGTCACCTCCCCATCCTGCCGCGCAGAGGCCGGGGAACGGCGGAGGCGTCAGAACAGGGTCGCCTCCTCCGGGCCCTCCAGCTCCTTCAACAGCTCGGGCCCGTTGTTGCGCACGTTGCTGACCGCCGTCGCCACCGGGTAGGCCCGCATCAGGCCCTCCGGCGGCGGGGCGAGCAGCCCGCCGAGCGCGCCGGGCGTGGTGCGGGCCGGGTCCAGCCAGGCGTCCCAGCGGTCCGGGGTGAGCATCAGCGGCATCCGGGGGTGGATGTCGGCGAGCGAGCGCGGGCCCTCGGCCGGGGGGACGCCGAGCGGCGCGGTCTCGGCCTCGGTGGTGACCACCGAGCAGGTCACCCACCAGGCCAGCGGGTGGGCGTCGGGCAGGGTCCGGTCGCGCCAGAACTCGTAGATCCCGGCCATCGCGAAGACCGAGCCGTCGGCCGGGGTCACGAAGTAGGGCTGCTTACGGGCCCGCTTCCGCTTCCCCTCGACCTCCAGGTCGCGCTCGTCGGCGCCGGTCACCCACTCGTAATAACCGTCGGCCGGCACGATGCAGCGGCGCCGGGCGAAGGCCTCCTTGAAGGACGGCTTCTCGTGCAGGGTCTCCGCGCGGGCGTTGATCATCCGGGCGGCGTTCTCCGGGCCCTGGACCCAGGACGGCACCAGGCCCCACTTCAGGACCCGCATCTGGCGAACCGGGCGCCGCGTTTCCGCGTCTTTGAGAGGACGCTCCAGGATCACGTGGACCTGCTTGGTCGGGGCCACGTTCCAGTCGGGCGCCAGCGTCTCCGCCGGCTCCCACTTCTCGACCCCGAAGGCCGCCGCCAGTTCCTCGGGGCTCCTGCTCGCCGCATACCGTCCGCACATGCGTGCCACACTGCCACGCAACCGTCACCCACCGAGGAGCCCGTCCCCACCATGACCGAATTCCTCGGCCTGTCCCTCGCCCTCGACACGACCGACGTCCTCGGCACCCAGAGCGCCCCCGAGCTGTGGATCGTGATCGTCACGGGGGTCGCCGCGCTGCTCGCCGTCGTGCCCCGCTCCATATGGCGCCTGTCCCGGAACGCGATCACCATCGCGCACGAGGGCGGACACGGTCTGATCGCGCTCGTCACCGGCCGCCGGCTGCAGTCGATCCGGCTGCACTCGGACACCAGCGGGCTGACCGTCTCGCGCGGCCGTCCCACCGGCCTCGGCATGATCCTCACGGCCGCCGCCGGCTACACCGCGGCCCCGCTGCTCGGCCTGGGCGGCGCCGCGCTGCTCTCCTCGCACCGGATCACGCTGCTCCTTTGGCTGGCCACGGCGCTGCTGCTGGTGATGCTGCTGATGGTGCGCAACGCGTACGGGATCTTCACGGTGCTGGTCACCGGCGCGGCCTTCCTCCTGGTCTCCTGGCTGACCGGCCCGGACGTGCAGTCGGTGTTCGCGTACGCGGTGGTGTGGTTCCTGCTGCTCGGCGGGGTGCGCCCGGCCTTCGAGCTGCAGGCCAAGCGCCGGCACGGAGACGCGGGCGACTCCGACGCGGACCAGCTGGGCCGGCTCACCCACGTGCCGCCGACCCTGTGGCTGCTGTTCTTCCACGCGGTCTCGATCTGCTCCCTGATCGGCGGCGGACGCTGGCTGCTCGCCGTGTAGCGGCTGCTCTTCGCCCCCGTAAAGTGAGGGCATGACCGACAGCACCCCGTCCACCGATCCGCTCACCGGCCTGTGGCCCGCCCCGTACGCGGGCGGCGCCGTCGACGCCACCGTCACCGTGCCCGGATCGAAGTCGGTCACCAACCGCGCCCTGGTGCTCGCCGCCCTCGCGGCCGAGCCGGGCTGGGTGCGCCGCCCGCTGCGCTCGCGCGACACCGTGCTGATGGCGGAGGCGCTGCGCACCCTGGGTGTGAAGATCGACGAGGGCGTGGGTCCGGACGGCACCGGCGAGGCCTGGCGGATCATCCCGGCCGGGCTGCGCGGCCCGGCGACCGTGGACGTCGGCAACGCCGGCACGGTCATGCGCTTCCTGCCGCCGGTCGCGGTGCTGGCCGACGGGCCGGTCCGCTTCGACGGCGACCCCCGCTCCCACGAGCGCCCGCTGCACGGCGTGATCGACGCGCTGCGCGCGCTCGGCGCCCGGATCGACGACGACGGGCGCGGCGCGCTGCCGATGACCGTGCACGGCGGCGGCGGTCTGGAGGGCGGTGTCGTGGAGATCGACGCCTCCTCGTCCTCCCAGTTCGTCAGCGCCCTGCTGCTCTCCGGCGCCCGTTTCAACCAGGGCGTGGAGGTGCGGCACGCAGGCGGCCGGCTGCCGTCGCTGCCGCACATCCGGATGACGGTCGACATGCTGCGCGCGGTCGGCGCGCAGGTCGACGAGCCGGAGCACGGCGGGCGCCCCGACGTGTGGCGGGTCGCCCCGTCCGCGCTGCTCGGCCGCGACCTGGTGGTGGAGCCCGACCTGTCGAACGCGCAGCCGTTCCTGGCCGCCGCGCTGGTCACCGGCGGCCGGGTCACCGTGCCGGACTGGCCGGCCAGGACCACCCAGCCCGGTGACGCGCTGCGGGAGATCTTCACCGAGATGGGTGGCACCTGCGAGCTCACCGACGCGGGCCTCACCTTCACCGGCACCGGCCGGATCCACGGCATCGACGTCGACCTCGGCGAGGTCGGCGAGCTGACCCCGGGCATCGCGGCGGTCGCCGCGCTCGCCGACTCCCCGTCCACCCTGCGCGGCGTCGCGCACCTGCGGCTGCACGAGACCGACCGGCTCGCCGCGCTCACCCGGGAGATCAACGGCCTGGGCGGCGACGTCACGGAGACCGAGGACGGCCTGCACATCCGCCCGCGCCCGCTGCGCGGCGGCGTGTTCCACACGTACCACGACCACCGGATGGCGACCGCGGGCGCGATCGTCGGCCTGGCCGTCGAGGGCGTGGAGATCGAGAACGTGAGGACGACCGAGAAGACCTTGCCCGACTTCCCGAGGATGTGGACCGAAATGCTCGGAGTCTGAGCCATGCGGCGTTACGGCAAGCACACCGACGCGGACGACATCCGCCAGCGCCCCAACCGCAAGGGCAGCCGCCCCCGGACCAACATCCGTCCCAAGCACGAGGACGCGGTCGAGGGCATGGTCCTCACCGTGGACCGCGGCCGGCTGACCTGTCTGGTCGAGGACCGGACCGTGATGGCGATGAAGGCCCGCGAGCTGGGCCGCAAGGCCGCCGTGGTCGGCGACCGGGTCTCCCTGGTCGGCGACCTGTCCGGCGAGAAGGACACCCTGGCCCGGATCGTGCGGATCGGCGAGCGCAGCTCGGTGCTGCGCCGCACGGCCGACGACGACGATCCGTACGAGCGGGTGGTCGTCGCCAACGCCGACCAGCTGGCGATCGTGACCGCGCTCGCCGACCCCGAGCCGCGCCCGCGCCTCATCGACCGCTGTCTGGTCGCCGCCTACGACGGCGGGCTCGACCCCTTCCTGGTGCTGACCAAGTCGGACCTGGCCCCGCCTTCGATGCTCCTTGAGCTGTACGGCGCCCTGGACATCCCGTACGTGGTGGTGAACCGCGAGGAGCTGTACGACGGCGGGGCGGCGGACCGGGTGCGGGAGTACCTCGGCGACCGGGTCACCGCGTTCGTGGGGCACTCGGGCGTGGGCAAGACGACGCTGGTGAACGCGCTCGTGCCGGAGGAGCGGCGGCGGCTCACCGGCCATGTGAACGCGGTGACCGGCCGCGGCCGGCACACCACGACCTCGGCGCTCGCGCTGCCGCTCGACAAGGTCGACGGCTGGGTGATCGACACCCCGGGCGTGCGGTCCTTCGGTCTGCACCACGTCGATCCGTCCCGGGTCATCCACGCCTTCCCGGACCTGGAGCCGGGCACCGAGGAGTGCCCGCGCGCGTGCAGCCACGACGAGCCGGACTGCGCGCTCGACGCCTGGGTGGCCGAGGGCCACGCGGACCCGGCCCGGCTGTACTCGCTGCGCCGGCTGCTCGCGACCCGCGAGCGCCGCGAGGGCGACTGACCGCGCACGTTTGCGGGCGGGCACGGTTGGTAAGTGCATAATCGCACCAGGTGATCCACATTGTGATCCATATGGGGCGTGGGAGGCACTGACGATGGCGTGGCTGCTGGTGGTGGTCGCCGGGCTCCTGGAGACGGGTTTCGCGGTGTGCCTGAAGCTCTCGCACGGCTTCACCCGGCTGTGGCCGACGATCGCGTTCGCCGCCTTCGCCCTCGGCAGCTTCGGTCTGCTGACCCTCGCCCTGCGCAAGCTGGACGTGGGTCCGGCGTACGCGGTGTGGACCGGGATCGGCGCGGCGGGCACCGCGATCTACGGGATGGTCTTCCTCGGCGACGTCGTGTCCACGCTCAAGATCGTCTCGATCACGCTGGTGATCGCCGGTGTGATCGGCCTCCAGCTCTCCGGCTCCGCGCACTGAGCGTCCGCGCTCTGAGCGTCGGCGCGCCGCGCGTCCGGGACGGGGACGGCGATCGGGGGCGCCACGACATGGCTGAGCGCGAGCCGTACGGCGAGTTCGCAGCCGGCCGCCCAGCGCTCCCCCGCGCAGGCGGCGGTCTCGGCGACCAGCTCGCCGGGCGCGGGTGGGCCGGCGTCGGCGCGCCGCTGAGCCGGTACGGGTGCGAGCCGGGCGCCGGCCCGGGCGGGCCGCGGCCGGGGCAGGGCGTCGTTCCAGGCGTCGGTGAGCAGGGCCCGCAGGATCGGGCGTTCGGCGGCGCGGGCCACGGTCCACTCGGCGACGGCCACCAGATTGCGCTCGGGCGGGGCCGGGGCGGCGAGCACCCGCCGTACCCCCAGGAGATAGGCGTCGGCCTCGCGCCGGACGAGGGCCCGGGCGAGCCCCTCCTTGCTGCCGAACTCGTTGTAGAGGGTCTGCCGGGACACCCGGGCGCGGGCGGCCACGTCGACCATCCGCACGGCGGACCAGGGCAGCGTGCCGAGGGCCGCGAGGGCCGTGTCGAGCAGGGACTCTCGGGCAGTCGGCATCGTCGCCTCCCAGCCGGATCGGTTCTGCGCTCAGCGTTGACGGACGGACACGCACTGTCAAGGGCCGCCGCGGGGCGACGCGTCTTCGGGGGATAGAGTTTCGAGCATGGCCGATTACCACGACGATCTGCGTCTCGCCCATGTCCTCGCGGATGCCGCGGACGCGGCCACGATGGACCGGTTCCAGGCGCTCGACCTGAAGGTCGAGACGAAGCCCGACATGACTCCGGTCAGCGAGGCGGACAAGGCCGCCGAGGAGCTGATCCGCGGGCAGTTGCAGCGCGCCAGGCCGCGGGACGCGATCCTCGGCGAGGAGTACGGCGTGGAGGGCTCGGGCCCGCGCCGCTGGGTGATCGACCCGATCGACGGCACCAAGAACTACGTGCGCGGGGTGCCGGTGTGGGCGACCCTGATCGCGCTGATGGAGGCCGGCGAGACCGGTTTCCAGCCGGTGGTGGGCGTGGTCTCGGCCCCGGCGCTGGGCCGCCGCTGGTGGGCGGCGAAGGGCCTCGGCGCGTACACCGGCCGCAGCCTGGCCTCGGCGAGCCGGATCGGGGTCTCGAAGGTCGGGCGCCTGGAGGACGCCTCCTTCGCGTACTCCAGCCTGACCGGCTGGGAGGAGCGGGGCCGGCTGGAAGGCTTCCTGGACCTCACGCGCGCGGTCTGGCGCACGCGCGCGTACGGCGACTTCTGGCCGTACATGATGGTGGCCGAGGGCTCGGTCGACCTGTGCGCCGAGCCGGAGCTGTCGCTGTGGGACATGGCGGCCACGGCGATCGTGGTGCAGGAGGCCGGCGGCACCTTCACCGGGCTCGACGGGCGGCACGGCCCGCACAGCGGCAACGCGGCGGCGTCGAACGGACTGCTCCACGGCGAGCTGCTGAGCTACCTCAACACGGAACCGCCGCAGCAGGGCTGACGTTCCGTCACACCTGCCTCACCGTCACCCCCGAGCCCCCGGCGCACGCCCCTCGTGTGCTCCCGGGGGCGCTCCGCGCGCCCCCTTGTCGACCCCCTCCCCCGGTGCCACTCTGAGAATCCCCCCTTTGTGAACTTGTGAAAAAGTTCTCGAAGTCTCCGCATGCGAAGTCTCCGAACCGGAGGTGGTTCCCTCCATGCTCGTCCGTGACGCCATGACCACCGTGATCCTCACCATCGGACCGGCCCACACGCTGCGCCAAGCCGCCCGGCTGATGTCGGCGCGCCGCGTCGGCGCGGCCGTCGTCCAGGACGGCGACGCCGGCGGATTCGGCATCCTCACCGAACGCGACGTCCTCAACGCCATCGGCACCGACCGGAACCCCGACCACGAGACCTGCGACGCCCACACCACCCGCGACGTGGTCTTCGCCGCCCCGACCTGGACCCTGGAGGAGGCCGCGGAGGCGATGACCCGCGGCGGCTTCCGCCATCTCGTGGTGCTCGACGACCACGGGCCGGTCGGCATCGTCTCCGTCCGCGACATCATCCGCTGCTGGCTCCCGGTGCACAGCGCCGCCTGACACCCCCTCGGCCGCACTTCCCCGACCGGACTCCCCCGGCTTGGACTTTGTCCAAGTCGAGGGAGTGTCCGAACTCACACCGGTTCGGGACTCGCCGGGGACGACTGTTACGCTGACCCCCATGAGCGACCTGTTGGAACGACTGCGCGGCCGTGGCTGGCGAATGACCGCGCAGCGCCGTGTCGTGGCCGAGGTGCTCGACGGGGACCATGTGCACCTGACCGCCGACGAGGTCCATGCCCGGGCCGTCGAGCGCCTGCCCGAGATCTCCCGTGCGACCGTCTACAACACGCTCGGCGAGATGGTCACGCTGGGCGAGGTGATCGAGGTGGCCACGGACGGGCGCGCCAAGCGCTACGACCCGAACGCCCACCGGCCGCACCAGCACCTGGTCTGCGCCCGCTGCGGCGCGATCCGTGACGTGCACCCGGCCGGCGACCCGCTGGCCGATCTGCCGGCCACGGAGCGCTTCGGCTTCACCATCTCGAACGTCGAGGTCACCTACCGGGGCATCTGCCCGAGCTGCGCGACGACCGCGTAGCTTCTCGGCGACACACGGAAGCCCCGCCTTCGGGCGGGGCTTCTCCGCGCCCGGCGACAGCTGCCGGCGCATACGACAAAGGCCCGGATCCGAGGATCCGGGCCTTCGTGCTACTGAGTAGCGGGGACAGGATTTGAACCTGCGACCTCTGGGTTATGAGCCCAGCGAGCTACCGAGCTGCTCCACCCCGCGTCGGTGAACACAACCTTACGGGACGGCCCTCACCAGCGCAAATCCATTACGCGGTGAGCTCCTGGTGCAGCGCCTCGCTGAGCCGCGCCGCCCGCTCCGCCACCTCGGCCGGGCCGAGCTCGACCGCGCGGTCGCACCAGCGGCGCCCCTCGGTGAGCTCGCCGCGCCGGGCCGCGAGCAGTGCGAGCCGCAGGGCGGCCCGGCCGTGCCCGGCGTGCGCGGCGCGGGTCCACCACAGGGCGGCCTCGCGCTCGGCGCCCTCGCGGGCGAGCAGCAGACCGAGGTTGAAGGCCCCGTTGCGGGAGCCGGCCTCGGCCGCCTCCCGGTACCAGCGGGCGGCCTCCTCGACGTCGCCGCGCGCGGCGGCGAGCATGCCGACCCGGACCTGGGCGCGGCGGTGGCCCTGCTGGGCGGCCCGCTCGTACCACTCCTCGCACTCGCTCTTCTCCTCGCGCGGTGCGCCGAGGACCGGCGGCCCGGGGGCCGGGCGGCGCGCGTCGAGGACGGTGGCGAGCCGGTAGGCGGCCTCGGCGCTGCCGCCGCCGGCCGCGCAGCGCAGATGACGCTCTGCGGCCTGCTCGTCGCCGTCGCGCAGGTGCGCGATGCCGACCTGGAGGGCGGCCTCGGTGTGTCCGGCGGCCGCGGCCCGCTCGTACCAGGTGAGCGCGGTGCGGTCGTCGTCCCGGCCGGCGTGGAGGATGCCCAGGTTGAAGGCGGCGTCGACGCTGCCGGCCTCGGCGGCCTTGGAGAACCACGGCTCGGCGCCGCCCGCGTCACCGGCCTGGAGCAGCAGCACGGCCAGCGCGTTGGCGGCCTCGCGGTGCCCGGCGTAGGCGGCCCTGCGGTACCACTGCTCGGCCTGCTGGGTGCGCTCCTGGGCGGCGCAGAGCAGCCCGAGGTTGTAGGCGCCGTTGACGTCGCCGGCGTCCATGGCGGCGCGGTACCAGCGCTCGGCGGTCTGCTGCTCGCCGCGGGCGGCGTGCAGCGCGCCGAGCGCGTTGGCGGCGTTGCCGTCGCCGTCCTGGGCGGCGCGCAGCCACCAGACGGCGGCGCTCTCCTCGTCGCCGGCGTCGCGCAGCAGGAAGCCGAGCGCGCGGGCGGCCTTGGCCTCGCCGTCCTTGGCGGAGGTCAGGTACCAGCGGCCGGCCTCCTTGAGGTCGCCGCGCTTCTCCAGGATGGCGCCGAGGTGCAGCGCGGCCCGCCGGTGCCCGCGCGCGGCGGCCTGCCGGAACCACTGCTCGGCCTCGCCGAGCCCGTCCTCGGCGGCGGCCTTGCGGTGCTCGGGGCCCCCAGCCGCCGGGCCCGCGGCCCGCAGGCCCGTACCCGTGCTCGCACCGGTGCCCGCGCCCGTGCTCGTACCCGTGTCGTACGCGTGCGGGCCGCGGGCGGCCGGGCCGGTGGCGCGGCGCTCCAGGGCGAGGGCGAGCCGGTAGGCGGCCTCGCGGTGGCCCTGCTCGGCGGCGGCGCGCAGCCAGCGCTCGGCGCCGACGTCGCTGCGGTGCTCCAGGAGGTCGGCGAGGGCGTACGCGCCCAGGGCGTGGCCCTGTTCGGCGGCCTGGCGGAGCCAGTACTCGGCGGCGGGCTCGTCGCCGCGCTCGCGGTGGTGGCGGCCGAGGGCGTGGGCGGCCGGGGCGGAGCCGGCGACGGCGGCGACCCGCCACCAGCCGGCGGCCTCGTCCGGGTAGCCGCGCTGGTGCAGCAGGACGCCCAGGTTGTTGGCGGCGGCGCGGTCGCCCTGGCCGGTGGCGCCGCGCAGATAGGGCTCGGCGCCGTCCAGGTCGCCGCGGCGCAGCAGCAGCGCGCCGAGCACGCTCATCGACGCGGCCTCGCCCTTCTCGGCGGCGAGGCGGTGGCGGGCCTCGGTCTCGGCCTCGTTCTCCTGGTCGGCGGTGGTGTCGACGGCCGCATCGACGGCCCCCGCGGCCTCGATGATCTCGTCTGCGGCGTTTCCGGCATGCCGCTGCACAAACCGCCCTGTCTCCAACAGAGTTGCCCTGTCCCCCATAAATACCATCGTCGCACCACCCGCAACCCGCGTACACCTGGTATATCGCAGCCAGTGAGGTCACTTCAGCGTTTTGTCGACATGCCCACAGAGAGACAAGTCAAACACGACTCACGCCAACTCCCCCCATCCATACCGCCCTTCGCGCCCGAGGTGGCTCCGGACACACGTCGAGGGCCCGAATCCTTATGGATTCGGGCCCTCGTCGTCAGTAGCGGGGACAGGATTTGAACCTGCGACCTCTGGGTTATGAGCCCAGCGAGCTACCGAGCTGCTCCACCCCGCGTCGGTAGGGAAACCGTATCACGACGCGGGGTGAGGTCTTGACCGATTATCTGCCGGGCTGGGCCGGCTGACTGGGCTGGAGCTTCGCTCCCGCGTCGGCCGCGCGCTGGAGGGCGTCCTGCAGGGCCTCCTGGGCCTTGCCGTACGCCGTCCAGTCGCTCTTCTGGAGCGCCGCCTGGCCGTCGTCGTACGCCTTCTGGGCGTCCGCGATGGCCTGCTTGAGGGCGGCGTCGTTGGTCGGCGGGGTCGTCGGCGTCGTCGGGGGCTTGGTGCCGGGCGGCTGGGTGGCCGGCGGCTGGGTGCCCTCGACCCCGAAGACCGCGTTCAGGGCGTCCGTCAGGTTGTCCGCGAACACCGTGGTGTCCGTGGTGGTGTCGCCCTTCGGCTGGTCCGTGTCCACATGGGACACCGCCACCTTCTTCAGGAGCGGGTACTGCCCGGTGCGGCCCTGCGCGTACACCGGCTCCACGTACAGGAAGCCGCCGTCCAGCGGGACCGTGAGCAGGTTGCCGTAGATGATGTCGGAGTCGGCGCCCTTCATGTCACGCACGAAGGTCGCCACCGACGGGAGGCTGTTGAGCTTGTTCTGCACCTGCTGGGGTCCCGGCACGTTCTCGCCGACCCTGAGCAGCCTTATCCGGCCGTAGTCCTTGCTGTTGGCGTCCGCGTCCACCGCCATGAACCCGCCCAGGTTGGGCCGTCCGTTCGGCGTGAACGTCGTCGTCAGCGAGAACTTCTGCGCGGTGTCCCCGGGCATCTTCATGCTCAGGTAGTACGGCGGGACCGCGTTGCCGTCCTTGCTGGTCGGGTCGTCCGGCACCTGCCAGGCGTCCGAGCCGCTGTAGAACTGCGCCGGGTCCTGCACGTGGTAGCGGGTGAGCAGCTCGCGCTGGACCTTGAACATGTCCTGCGGGTAGCGCAGGTGGGCGAGCAGGTCCGGCTTGATCGCGGAGCGCTCCTTGACAGTGCCGGGAAAGGCCTTCATCCAGGTCTTCAGGACCGGGTCCTGGGTGTCCCACTGGTAGAGGTTCACCGTGCCGTCGTAGGCGTCGACGGTGGCCTTCACCGAGTTGCGGATGTAGTTGACCTGGTTCTGCTGGGCGACGACCGCGCGCTGCTGGTTGCCGACCGTCAGGGCGTCCGCGGTGCTCTCGCCGAGGGTGGTGCGCGAGGCGTACGGGTAGCCGTTGGTGGTGGTGTAGGCGTCGACGATCCACTGGATCCGGCCGTTGACGACCGCCGGGTAGGCGTCGCCGTCGATGGTCAGCCACGGCGCGACGGCCTCGACCCGCTCCTTGGGGGTGCGGTTGTAGAGGATCCGCGAACCGTCGCCGATGGCCCCCGAGTAGAGGATCTGCGGCTCGCTGAACGCGACCGCGTACGCCGCCCGGTTGAAGGCGCTGGAGAGGCTGACCCCGCTGTCGCCCTGGTAGCTGGTGGTCTTCTCGCCGTTCTCCTCGTAGTCGAGCTCCTTCTGGGGCCCGCCGACGATGGAGTACTGGTCGGTCTTCTCGCCGTAGTAGATGCGCTGCTCGTACTTGGGGAGCATGCCCGTCGTCGGCAGGCCCTGCTCGGTGAAGATCGGGGAGCCGTTGCTGTCCGTCTGGGTGCCGGTCGCCATGATGGCGCCGTAGCCGTGGGTGTAGGTGAAGTGGTCGTTGATCCAGTTCCGCTTCGGGATGCCCTTGATGTTGAGCTCACGAAGACCGACCACGGTGTCCTTGCCCGCGTAGCGGTCGACGTCCAGGGTCAGCGGGAACTGGTAGTACTTCCGCTTCTGCTCCAGCTGCTGGAAGGTCGGCGAGACCACGTTCGGGTCGACCAGGCGATAGCTGGCCGCCGTGTCCGAGTCGGTGCGCAGCTGGTCCTTCGCCTTGACCGTCGACTTGCCCGAGTAGTCCTCGGGCTTGGTCGAGTCGATCGCGTAGGCCTTGCGGGTCGCGTCGATGTTCTTCTGGATGTACGGCGCTTCCTTGGCCTGCTCGTTCGGCTGGACCTGGAACTTCTGCACGATGGCCGGGTACAGGCCGCCGATCAGGATCGCCGAGAGCACCATCAGGCCGAAGCCGATCACCGGCAGCTGCCAGGTGCGCCGCCACAGCGTGGCGAAGAACAGCACCGCGCAGATCACGGCGATGCAGAAGAGGATGGTCTTCGCCGGCAGGTACGCGTTGGCGTCCACATAGCGCAGACCGGTCCAGTTGCCGGTGGCCTTGAAGTCGCTGGACTTCACCGCCAGGCCGTACCGGTCGAGCCAGTACGCCACGGCCTTCAGCGACACGAACACGCCGAGCAGCACCGAGAGGTGGCCGGTCGCGGCGGCGGTGGCGCGCGCGCCCGGGCTGGTGATCCGCAGCCCGCCGTACAGGTAGTGGGTGAGGGCGGCGGCGATCAGCGAGAGGATGGTGGCCGCGAAGCCGAAGGCGAGCAGGAAGCGGTACCAGGGCAGGTCGAACGCGTAGAACGACACGTCGAGCTGGAACTGCGGGTCCTTCTCGCCGAAGGACACCCCGTTCACCCACATCAGCCAGGTGCGCCACTGACCGGAGGCGGAGGCGCCGGCGATCAGGCCGACCAGGGCGGTGACCGCGAGCAGCACCCACTTCTTGAAGGGCGCCAGACCCATCCGGTACCGGTCGAGGCTCTGCTGTTCCAGCGACATCGCGCTCAGCGGCGGCCGGAGCCGGTACGCCAGCCAGACGTTCAGGCCGACGGCCAGCGCCATCAGCAGGCCGAACACCAGGAACAGGCCGATCTTGGTCCACAGGGTGGTGGTGAACACGGACGAGTAGTGGACCGAGCGGAACCACAGCCAGTCCGTCCAGAACCCGGCGAACATCACGAACGCCATGGCGAGGACCGCGAGGACGCCCAGCGTCATCAGCAGCGTACGGGCGCGCCGGGACGGCCGGCCGACTCTGATCCTCGGCCCGGAAGGACCTGTGCCGCCGCCGCGGTCCGGCATCTGGAAAGCCAACGTGCGCCCCTCGAGGTTGATGCGTCGAATGCGTCGATAAGCAGGCTCCGCGATCGTAGAGCCCACTGATGCAACTTACTGAGGCTTTACCTAGTTCCCGTCTTCGGGAGAAGACCAGGCAGGATATTGCTCATGTCCAACGTTTCCCCCTCCGGCCCCCCGATGGCCGCGAGCCCCCTCACCCGCGCGGTGCTCGAGATCGACGAGTACGCCTCGGGTCTCGGCTGGGACCGGCCGGCCCGCCTGTTCGCCCTGGTCGACACCGCGCGGCTGCGCGCCCAGGCGCCCTCGCTCGCCTCCCAGCTGGGTGCCGGCGCCGACCAGACCACCACCTACACGCCGATCGAGCAGGAGGAGCTGCCGAAGGGCAAGCCGCTCGACGAGTTCCTCGGCACCATCGCCTGGCCCGACGGCGTGGCCGGCTGCGCGCTGACGGTGGAGCGGCTGATGCTGCCGCCGTCGGCCGAGTCCCAGGTGCCTCAGGGCATGGGCGAGAAGCAGCTCGCCAAGTGGGTGGCCGCGCACCCGGACCGCCAGGAGGTCCGGATGACCGTCGCCGTGCTGCGGGACGGTGCCCGGGAGGCCGCGATCCGGCTGCGCGAGAAGGACTCGCCGAACGAGGTCCTGACCGGCCCCGACCTGGTGCCGGGGCTCGCGGACGCGCTGGCCGCGACCTTCGAGGGCTGAGGCCGCCGAGGTATGCGGAAGGGGGCGCCCTGCGGGGCGCCCCCTTCCGCATCTGCTCTTGGAGATGACTCTCGGAGATCAGCTCTTGGAGCAGCTCGGCAGCGAGCTCGTGTCGCCCTTGCGGAGCTTCTCCAGCGACTTCGTCGCGTCGTCGATGGTGTCGACCTTGATCAGGGTGAGGCCGGCGGGGGTGTCGGAGGCCGCGGCGGCACAGTTGTCGGCGGGGGTGAGGAAGTACTGGGCGCCCGCCCGGCGCGCGCCGACCAGCTTCATCTCGATGCCGCCGATCGGGCCGACCTCGCCCTTGTCGTCGATGGTGCCGGTGCCGGCGATGAACTTGCCGTCGGTGAGCGGCCCCGGGGTGAGCTTGTCGACGATGCCGAGCGCGAACATGAGTCCGGCGCTGGGGCCGCCGACGTCGGCCAGCTTGATGTCGATGGTGAACGGGAAGACGTGGTCGGTGCCGGCCTGGATGCCGACGATCGCCCGGTCTCCCTCCTCCGACTTCACGGTCCTGATGACCACCTGCTGGGTGGCGGTGGCCTCCTTGTGGGCCTTCTCCGCGGCGGCGGCCTCCTTGGCCGGGACGATCGTGAAGACCACGTCCTGGCCGGGCTTGCGCTTGGTGACCTGCTTGGCGACGTCGCCGGGCTCCTTGACGGGCGTGCCGTCCACGGCGCGGATCACGTCGCCCGCGTGCAGCTTGCCCTCGGCGGGGGTGTCCTTGACGACGGTGGCGACGACGACCCGGGTGGTGACCGGGATCTTCAGCTCCTTGAGGGCGGCGACCTTGGCGCTCTCCTGGGACTGGCTGAACTCCTCGGCGTTCTCCTGGCTCGACTCCTCCTCGGTCTTGCCGTCCGGGTAGAGGGTGTCGTGCGGGACGATCACGCTGTCGTGGGCCAGCCAGCCGTAGACGGCCTCGACCGCGTTCATCCGGTAGTCCGCGCCGGTGACCCGGACGGTCGTCATGTTGAGGTGACCGGTGGTCGGGTAGGTCTGGTGCCCGGAGATCTGCAGAACCGGTTCTCCGCGGGCTTCACCGAGGGTGTTCACGGTCGGGCCGGGGCTCATCTCCGCGTACGGGACCGGAATGAGGACGCCGACACAGAGCAGCGTGATCAGGACCAGGGTGGAGGCGAGCATCGTCGCGGTGCGGCGTGGCATGGAACGACAGTACGGGACCGGTCTGTGAGTGCGCCCCTGGGGCAGTCCGTACGTGATCAGCCGGTGGTGGTCACCGGCGCGGCCTCGCGTTCGGGCACCAGCGAAGCGGAAGTGGCGGCGGTCGTGGGGTCGGCGGGGACGGCGTGGGCGCGCTCCATGGCGTCCCTGAACCGCGCGTAGCCCGCGAGCTCGGCGACGTCGCCTGTCGTCTTGTTCCTCGAAGCCCAGCTTCCCCATATCGCCGCGCCGACGACGGCGAAAAGCGGAATCAGCAACCAAGCCAGCGCTGCCATCCCGACCTCCCATCCCCAATGGTCCGCAGTGAGTTGATCAGCAGATTATTCATCCGCGGAATCAACGCTCACGCGCGGGGGCCGGTTACGCAAATCGGGGCGTTCGACTACGGGTCGTCGGCGTGGCTGCTTGCGCCGCGCTGTGCATGCGGAACCACGCGTGGGGTCCGCTCAGCAGGCGCCGACCCACTCCTCGGTGCCGTCGGAAAACGTCTGGTGCTTCCAGATCGGGACCTCGTGCTTCAGGTCGTCGATCAGCATCCGGCAGGCCTCGAAGGCCTCGCCGCGGTGGGGGCAGGAGACGGCGACGACGACCGCGATGTCACCCACACGGAGGTCACCCACCCGGTGGACGGCGGCCAGGGCGCGGACCGGGTGGTTCGCGACGACCTTCTCGGCGACGCGGCGCAGCTCCGCCTCGGCGGTGGGGTGGCAGGAGTAGCCGAGCGCGTCGACGTCGGCGCCGCCGTCGTGGTTGCGCACGGTGCCCACGAAGAGGGTCGTGCCGCCCGCCGCGTCGTCGCCGACCGCGCGGAAGACCTCGTCGAGCGAGAGCGGGACGTCCCGGATCGCGAGGAGCTTGATCGGGTCGTCCGCGACGCGCTCACCGGGGTGGTCGGGGCGGTCGCCGGCGTGGGTGTGGGCGTGCGTGTCTGCCATGCCCTCCATCGTGCCGTACGCCGCCGACAGCGCGGAATAGCGTTTTCGACCGGCGGGCCGGACCCTCCGTAGGAGGGTCCTACAGGCCGCGCCGCTTCCGCATCTGCCGCACCAGGGCCGCCGTGCCGAGCAGCGCCACCGTCGCACCGGCCGCGCCCGCCGCCGTCGCATCCTTGCGGCCGAGCCGGCGCCCGGCGACCGTGTGCCGGCCCTGCACCTCCTCCAGGAGCGCGGCCAGCACCTCCTCGTTGGTCCACTGCGGCCGCCAGCCCGCGTCGTGCAGGCGTCCGACGCTGACCACCCAGGGGTGCATGGTGTAGGCGAGGTCGCCCGCCGGGGACGGGGTGAGGCCGATCCGGTGCAGCCGGGCCGCCGCGCCCAGGGCGACCGCCGAGGGCAGCTCCATGCGCCGGATGCCGGACAGCTCCTCGACCTCCTCCTGCTCCAGCCAGCCGTCGCAACCGACCGCGAACTCGCCGTCGACCTTCTCCAGGGCCGCGTACTCGAGCGCGCTGACCAGGTCGTCGACGTGGCAGAACTGCCAGGTGGGGCGCGATCCGGCGACGACGAGCAGCCGGGGCGACTCGAAGTAGCGGGTGAGCGCCGTGTCCGTACCGCCGACCAGGACCGCAGGGCGGACCACGGTCACCTGGAGCCCGGGGTGTGCGCGCGGGGCGCGCCGGGCGAGCCGCTCGATCTCCAGGAGGTCGCCGACGCCGGTGGCCTCGGCGGTGGCGCGCAGCTCGGCGTCCTCGGAGAGCGGGATGTCGTTGTCGGGCAGCGCGCCGTAGACCATCGCCGAGGTGCACAGCACCACCCGGTGCACGCCGGCCGCCGCCGCGGCGGTGAGCACGGTCTGGGTGCCGCGCACGTTGTACGCGGTGCGCGCGGCCGGGTCGGTCTCCAGGTCGAGGTCGACCGCGAGGTGCACGACCACGTCCGCGCCGCGCAGCTTCTCGGCGATGGCCGGATCGCGTACGTCGAGGATGTGCCACTGCGCCTCGGACACCTCGCCGCGGCGCTCGTCGATCGCGATGACCTGCTTGACCTCCTCGGACGCGGCGAGGCGCCGGGTCAGCAGGTCACCGATGCCGGCCGCGGCACCGGTGACCGCGACGACGGGGCCGCGCGCGGCGGACCGGGTTGAGGGGTTTCGCGCTCCGCGAACCTGAGGATCTGGGGAACTCACCGGGCGTCTCCAGCGGTTGTCTTCAGTACGTACCCGAATGACGCGTACGTACCAGGTGGCGTCCATCCTGCCCCAGGCCACGGCCCGGCGGAGCACCGAGCCCGGATCCGGTGCGGATGTCGGGGCGCTGGCTCGCCGGTCGGCCCGGTCCGACCGGCGAGCCAGCGCCTACGCTGGTGGTGAGAGTCCGCCGTCGGCATCACGCCGGCGGCCCTACGAGCCGAGGAAACCTGTGAGCGACACCCCATTCGGATTCGGCCTTCCGCCGGAGGAGCCGGACGACGGCGACGAGGGCAAGAAGAAGGACCCCGCCGGAGGTGGCCAGGGGTCCGGTGGCCAGGGCGGGGGCAACCCGTTCGGCTTCGGCGGGCTGCCCGGCATGGGCGGGCCGGGCGGCGCGGACAATCCGTTCGCCGCGATGTTCGGTTCGCTGAACCCCCAGGACCTGGGCGCGGCCTTCCAGCAGCTCGGCCAGATGCTCAGTTACGAGGGCGGGCCGGTCAACTGGGACATGGCGAAGCAGATCGCCCGCCAGGTCGTGGCGCAGGGCACTCCGGACGGCACGAAGGACGCGAGCGTCGGCCCCGCCGAGAAGGCGGCGGTCGAGGAGGCGGTGCGCCTCGCCGACCTGTGGCTGGACCAGGCGACCTCGCTGCCCTCGGGCGCGAGCACGGCGGTGGCGTGGAGCCGCGCGGAGTGGGTCGAGGCGACCCTGCCAGCCTGGAAGCAGCTGGTGGACCCGGTCGCCGAGCGGGTCGGCGCGGCGATGGGCGATGTGCTGCCGCAGGAGATGCAGGCCATGGCGGGCCCGCTGATCGGCATGATGCGCTCGATGGGCGGCGCCATGTTCGGCCAGCAGATCGGCCAGGCCGTGGGCGTGCTCGCGGGCGAGGTCGTCGGCTCGACCGATGTCGGCCTGCCGCTGGGCCCGGCCGGCAAGGCGGCGCTGCTGCCGCTGAACGTCGCGGCCTTCGGCAAGGACCTGGGCGTCCCACAGGACGAGGTCCGGCTCTATCTGGCCCTGCGCGAGGCCGCCCACCAGCGGCTCTTCGCGCATGTGCCGTGGCTGCGCTCGCATCTGTTCGGCGCGGTCGAGGGCTATGCCCGCGGGATCAAGGTCGACACCTCCAAGCTGGAGGAGGCGGTGGGCCAGCTCGACCCGACCCACCCCGAGCAGCTGCAGGAGGCGCTCCAGCAGGGCATGTTCCAGCCCGAGGACACCCCCGAGCAGAAGGCCGCGCTCGCCCGTCTGGAGACGGCGCTCGCGCTGGTCGAGGGCTGGGTGGACGCGGTGGTGCACGAGGCCGCGAAGACCCGGCTGACCTCGGCGGACGCGCTGCGCGAGACGCTGCGCCGGCGCCGGGCGACCGGTGGCCCCGCCGAGCAGACCTTCGCCACCCTGATCGGTCTCGAGCTGCGTCCGCGCCGACTGCGGGACGCCTCGCGGCTGTGGGCCTCGCTCACCGACGCGCGCGGTGTGGACGGCCGGGACGGGCTGTGGGAGCACCCGGACATGCTGCCGACGGCGACCGACCTGGACGACCCGGACGGCTTCGTCCACCGCGAGCAGCTGGACTTCTCCGAGCTGGACAAGATGCTGGGCGAGGCGGCCGAGGGCCGCTCCGAGGACGACGGCAAGGACGAGACCGAGAAGTGAGCCTGTACGACGACGCGGTCCTGGTGCTCAAGGAGTACGCGGACCAGCCGGAGCTGCGTGACGTGTATCTGGAGCACCTCGCGGCGCACGGCGAGGGCGGGATGTACAAGCCGTCCTCGGCCGGGCACGTGACGGCGAGCGCCCTTGTGATCGACCCCGAGCGGGGCCGGGTCCTCCTCACCCTGCACAAGAAGCTGAACATGTGGCTGCAGATGGGCGGGCACTGCGAGCAGGAGGACGCGACGGTCGCGGAGGCGGCGCTGCGCGAGGGCACCGAGGAGTCCGGCATCGCGGGCCTGACGCTGCTGCCGGGCGGCCCGGTGCGGCTCGACCGGCATCCGATTCCGGCGCCGTGCAACTGGCACCTGGACGTGCAGTACGCGGCGATCGCCCCGGCCGGGGCGGCGGCGGAGATCAGCGACGAGTCGCTGGACCTGCGCTGGTTCGCGTACGACGAGGTGGCCGGCGTGGCGGACACGTCGGTGGTCCGTCTGATGGAGAACACGCTGAAGCGCCTCTGAGCGGCGCAACGGTAAGGGGCGGTCGCCATGGCGACCGCCCCTTACGCGTGCCCCGTGGGGCGCTGCCTCGGTTCCAGGCGTCAGTTCCAGGCGTTGTTCTGGTTCTGCGCGTGCGCGCCGTGCTGGCCGACGCCGTACTGGGCGGCGATGCCCTGCCCGATCCCGGCGTTCTGCGGCGGCATGACCTCGCTCGGCTGCACCAGGGCGAAGCCCTGACCGAGGAAGCTGAGCTCCCAGCCCTCGCCGGTGTTGCCCCGGCGCTGACGGACGCCCGAGTTGTGCGTCTGGGCCTGCATCTGCACCCGGAGCCCGGTGGACCAGGCGACGATCGCGTCGGCGTCGGCGCTCACGTACTTGTCGGGCGTCACCTGCATCATCAGCGGCTGGCCGGAGGTCATCAGGGCGACCTTGCCGCGGCCGGTGATGTTCAGCTGGTACTTGCCGGTGCCGGACACCCCGTACTGGCTGTCCACCGCGATGACCTCGGTGTGCAGGGTCGAGTCGAGCGCGAGCACATACGCGCTGTCGACGGTCAGGCCCTCGTGGTCCACGTCCACGACGTGGATGTACTGCGCCAGGTTGGCGAAGTAGACCGTGCCCTGCCCGGAGCAGCGCATCAGGTCGAGGCCCTCACCGGTACGGGCGCGGGCCCGGCGCTGGTTGGACGTCTGGTACTCGCCGTCGAAGTCGACCAGGCCCTGGTAGGCGACCATCGCGCCCTTGCGGGCCAGGATGTCGTCCTGGCCGGTCAGGGAGACCCGCAGCATCTGCGGGTTCTGCACGACGTAGCGCTCCTGGCTCTGCTGCTCGGCGTGGTTGAAAAGCGGGCTCTGCATCTGTCTCTCGCTCCCCCTCAGCCCCGGACCCGGAGCCGGTCGCTGCTGTCCTCGCTCGGCTGTACGACGACGATGCCCTGGCCCGAGAAGGCCATCTGGTACGCCTCGCCACTGCCCCGGCCGATCAGGGAGGAGGCCTTGAAGCTGCGCTTGCCCTTCACCTTGAGCGCGGGCGACCAGGCGACCAGGGCGTCCGGGTCGACGTAGGTCTCGTCCTCGCCGCGGCCGCAGTCGACGACGACCGGCGTGCCGCGCGAGGTGATGGCGACCCAGCCGGTGCCCGCGAGCTCGACGTTGAACAGGCCCTGTCCGGCGAACTTCGCCAGGCCCTTGACCCGCTCGACGCCCCACTGGAGGTGCGCGTCGAAGGCGAGCAGGTTGGTGCCGTTCACCGAGAGCGAGTCGTTGTTGAGGTTGATGACGACCACGTCGGCGCCGTAGTCGGCGAGGTAGAGCAGGCCGTCGCCGGTGCACTTCATGATCGGCGCGCCCTCGCCGGTGATCCACTGCTGGGCGACCTGCCGGACGGCCGGCGGGTTGGGCTCGTAGCTGATGAAGCCCTCGTAGGCGACCATCGAGCCGGTGCGCGCGTACAGGTCCTGGCCGGTGGCCATGGCGACCTTGAGCATCGCGCGGCCGTGGTTCTCCATCCGGGCCGCGATCGGGGTCGGGGCGTAGCCCGCGAGTTGCTGGTTCATGGTTCCGGGCTCCCTCAGACCTCGTAGGGCTGGACGACGATGAAGTTGCCGGGGGCGCCCCGGAACTGGAGGTTCACGGTCTCCCCGCTGTGGCCGGGGTAGGCGTTGCGGCGCAGCCGGACCTGGCTGGACAGGATGACCTGGGACGCGGCCGACCAGGCGACGACGGCGTTGCAGTCGGCGAAGGTGGTCGGGGTGACGGGCAGCACCACGGGCGTGCCGTGGGTCTTCACGACGACCGTGCCGGTGCCCTGGAACTGCATGGTGAACAGCGCGCCGCCGGGGATGCCGTGGCCCTCGATGCGCCGCACCTCGTACTGCAGCGACTCGTCGAAGGCGAGCACGTTCTCGGCGGAGACGCAGATGCCGTCGCCCTGGAGCTCGATCGGGTGCAGGTGCGCGCCGTTCTCGGCGAGGAAGACCTGGCCGCGACCGGTGCAGCGCATCAGCTGCATCTCCTGGCCGGTGGCGTTGCCGACGATGCGGCCGGCGAAGCCGGCGCCCTTGTAGGAGAAGTCGACCTTGCCCTGGTACATGACCATGGAGCCCTGGCGGGCGAGGACGGGAGTGCCGCCCATGGCGAGGTCGACCCGCATGAGCTGCTGGTTCTGCGGGGTCCAGCGGACGCCGGTCGCGTTCTCCTTGAACGGCGCGAGCGCGGCGGCGAGCCCGGCGCCGGCGGCCGGCGCGCCCTGCGGCACACCCTGCTGCGGGAACTGGCCGGGGGCCTGACCGGGGACCTGGCCGAATTGCGGCTGCTGCTGGCCGTACGGGGCCGGGGCCTGCTGTCCGTACGGCGCGGGCGCAGGCTGTCCGTACGGCGCGGGCGCGCCGTACGGCGGCGTCTGGCCCGGGACCTGGCCGAACTGCGGGGGCTGCGGCGGCTGTCCGTACGGCGCGGGGGCCGGCGCGGGCGCGGGCGGCGGGGTGGGCGCCTGGGGCGTCATGGGGCCGACCATCGTCGGCGCGGAATGCACCGGCGCGGGCGCGGGCGGCGGCGTCGGAGCGGCCGGGGCACCGAACGCCGGGGCGGGGGCCGGGGCGGGCGCGGGAGCCGGGGCGGCGGGGGCGCCGAAGGCGGGCGGCGCGGCGGCCTGGGCCGGCGGCGCGAAGCCGGGGGCGGCACCCTGCGGCGCCTGCGGCTGCGCGGCGGGCTCCTCCTCGGCGACCTCGCCTCCGAAGTTCTTCAGGAGCGCTTCCAGACCGCCGTCGAAGCCCTGGCCGACGGCGGCGAACCGCCACACGTCCTTCAGGTAGAAGTCGCCGAGCATGACGGCGCGCTCGGTGGAGAACTCCGCGCCGTTGAAGGCGTAGCGGGCCACCTCCTCGCCGCCCGCGACGATCCGGATCCAGCCGGGCCCGACCTGCGACATCTGCCCGGCACCGTCGATGGTGGCGGTGAAGGACAGCTTCTGGATGTGTGCCGGGATCCGGTCGAGCGTCACCCGGAAGGATTCCGTGTCACCGGACTGCGCGCCGAGCAGCTGGATGGACTCCTCGGGCGACTTGGGCTGGTTGAAGAAGACGAAATAGCGGTCGTCCGAGAGCCGCTCGTCGGCGTCCAGACCGAAGCAGCTGATGTCGAAGCTCAGGCCGGGCCCCGCGATCTGCACGCCCACGTACAGATCGGTTCCCGCCGTGAGATCGCTGATCTTGGCCTTGTGGCCGCGTTGGAATTCCCTGGCCATGAGTGACGACCGTCCCCCATCCGATTACGACGATTGCGTCGCGCCAGGCTAACGGGTGGCCGGGACATCGCGGCAGGGCCGTGCCCTTTCGGTACAGAACCGGAGCACACGGCTACGGAGCGGAACAGGCCACTACGGAGCGGAGCACGCCCCCTGCGATCGATGCGCGGTCACTCCTCGCGGTCGCCCTCGCGGGTGGTGTCCGGTGGGTGCGGCAGCCGTGCGGCGGCGGCCACGCCCTCCAGATAGCCGCGGGCCCGCTCGGTGCGCGGGTAGGCGTCCAGGAGGCGCCAGAACCGCGGCCCGTGGCCGGGCACGAGCAGATGGGCCAGCTCGTGGCAGAGCACGTAGTCGACGACGTACTCGGGCATGCCCTGGAGCCGGTGGGAGAGCCGGATGCTGCCCTCGGAGGGGGTGCAGGAGCCCCAGCGGGTGTTCTGGTTGGTGACCCAGCGCACCGAGGTGGGGCGGGCCCGGCCGCCGAAGTACTGCTCGGACAGCTGTGCGGCGCGCTCGGTCAGCGCGCCGTCGCCGAGCACCCGCTTGCTCTCCTGCGCGGCCAGCTTGTCCAGCATCACGGTGACCCAGCGCTTCTCCTCCGCCTCCGACATGCGGGCGGGGATGAGCACGACGGTCCGGTCGCCCTCGCGGTAGGCGGAGACCGTTCTGCTCCGGCGGGAGCTTCTGCGCACCTCGACCGCGCTCGTCCCCGAGCCGCGGGGCGGTCTGCTTGTCACGCTGGGCTGTGGGTCGGCCGGCACGGCCCCGACGTTACCCGTATGCGGCGGCGGAAGTCCCGCACCGCCGCATTCGAATGATTAATGCCTCGGTCCTGTGGACAACTTTCCGCACCGGTCGCCCGGACCGGGCAACCTGACCGTGGAAGCGATGACCGGGGACGACGGGGGTTTGACCGATGCATCCGATGGTGAAGCCGGCGCTGCGGCGCGCCTGGCGCGACATGCAGTCCGTGCAGTTCGGGGTGACGCCCGCGCACGCGGTGGTCCTGGGGCCGATGGACCTCACGACCGGCAGCCTGCTCGGGCTGCTCGACGGGACGCGGGGCCTGGAGCTGCTGCGGGCCGAGGCGGCGGCGCTCGGTCTGCCGGAGGGGCGGCTGGACGCGCTGCTCGACCGGCTCGCCGCCGCCGGGCTGATCGCCGACGCGGCGGTGCGGGGCGACTCCGGACAGGACCTGGATCCGGTGCGCGCCGATCTGGCCTCGCTGTCGGTGGTCCACTCGGCGCCGGACGGGGCGGCGCGCACGCTGGCCGCGCGGCGGGCGGCGCGGGTGCAGGTTCGGGGTGCGGGACGGGTGGGCGCGGCGGTCGCGGCGCTCCTGTCGGCGGCCGGGGTCGGCGGGGTCGAGGTGCTCGACCGGGGCACGGTCCCGCCGTGGGAGGTCGCGCCGGGCGGGCTGCCGGCCGAGGCGGTCGGCGAGCGCCGGACGGTGGCGGCGCGACGCCTGGTGGGCCGGTCGGCGCCGGGCGGGCGGCCGCCGCGGGGCGCGCCCGGCGGGCCGGGTGACGGGAGCGGGGAGCCGGGGCTCGCGCTCGTGGTGGTGACCCCGCGGGACGGTCTTGGCGCCTATGTGCCGGACCCGCTGCCGGCGGAGGCCTGGCTGGCCACGGGGACCCCGCATCTGTATGCGGGGGTGCTCGAAGCCACCGGTGTGGTGGGCCCGTTGGTGCTGCCGGGCGGCACGGCCTGCGCGGGCTGCATGCAGCGGGAGCGGACCGACCGGGAGCCGGTCTGGCCGCGGCTGCCGGCGCAGTGGCGCTCGGGTCCGCCGCACGCCCTGCCGGCCTGCGACGTGGCGCTCGCGGCGGCGGTCGCCGGGCTGGCCGCCGCGCACGCCCTGGCCTTCCTGGACGGGGATCTGCCGGCGAGTACGGGGGCGCGCTGGGAGGTGTCGCTGCCGCTGCTCGAGTGGCGCTCGGCGCCGGTCCGGGCGCACCCGGCGTGTCCGTGCGGGGCGCGCCGCGGCGCCGAGGGGGAGCATGCGACCGCGCCCCGAGGGCCGCACGACACAATGGCGGGGCAGGGTTCCCGAGCGGCACGGCAGTCTGGGACTTGGAGGGCGCATGTCTGATCTTCCCCGGAAGGCGGTCACCCGGACCGCCAAGTTGGCCGCGTTGCCCCTGGGCTTCGCCGGCCGGGCCACCTGGGGCCTGGGAAAGCGGATCGGGGGGAAGTCCGCGGAGATCGTGGCGCGGGAGCTCCAGCAGCGGACGGCCGATCAGCTCTTCAAGGTCCTGGGCGAGTTGAAGGGCGGCGCCATGAAACTCGGGCAGGCGCTGTCCGTGTTCGAGTCGGCCCTGCCGGAGGAGATCGCCGGGCCCTACCGGGCGGCGCTCACCAAGCTGCAGGACGCGGCGCCGCCGATGCCGACCCGGACCGTGCACGCGGTGCTCGAGGAGCGGTTGGGCGAGGGCTGGCGGGAGCTGTTCGAGGAGTTCGAGGACAAGCCGGCGGCGGCCGCGTCGATCGGGCAGGTGCACCGGGCGGTGTGGCACGACGGCCGCGAGGTCGCGGTGAAGGTGCAGTACCCGGGCGCCGGGGAGGCGCTGCTCTCGGACCTCACCCAGCTGAGCCGGTTCGCCCGGCTGCTCGGCCCGCTGATCCCCGGCCTGGACATCAAGCCGCTGATCACGGAGCTGCGGGACCGGGTCTCGGAGGAGCTGGACTACGGTCTGGAGGCCGAGGCGCAGCGGGCGCACGCGGCGGTGTTCGCCGACGACCCGGACGTGGTGGTGCCGGCGGTGGTGCACCAGTCGGAGCAGGTGCTGATCACCGAGTGGATGGACGGCGTGCCGCTGTCGGAGGTGATCGCGGACGGCACGGCGGAGCAGCGCGACCGGGCCGGTCAGCTGCTCGCCCGGTTCCTGTTCTCGGGCCCGGCGCGCACCGGGCTGCTGCACGCGGATCCGCACCCGGGGAACTTCCGGCTGCTGCCCGGCCCGGCGGGCGGGGACGGAGCCGGGGACGGGGACGGGGATTCCGGGTCGTGGCGGCTCGGGGTGCTCGACTTCGGCACGGTGGACCGGCTGCCGGGCGGGCTGCCGGAGACCATCGGCACCTGTCTGCGGATGGCCCTCGCGGGCGAGGCCGAGGAGGTCTACGGGCTGCTGCGGGCGGAGGGCTTCGTGAAGGAGTCCGTGGCGCTCGACCCGGACGCGGTCCTGGAGTACCTGCTGCCGATCATCGAGCCGGCCGAGGTGGAGGCCTTCGGGTTCACCCGCGGCTGGATGCGCGCGCAGGCGGCCCGGATCGCCGACCCGCGCTCCCCCGCCCACCAGTTGGGCAAGCAGCTGAATCTGCCGCCCTCGTATCTGCTGATACACCGTGTGACGTTGAGCACGATCGGGGTGCTGTGCCAGCTGGGCGCGACGGTGCGGCTGCGGGACGAACTCGCGGAGTGGCTTCCCGGCTTCGTCGCGGCGGAGGAGTAGCGCTCACCACCAGGAGGAGTCGAGGCGTCCCTCGATGGCCCTGATGTTGGCGCGGGCACAGTCCTCGCAGAAGTACTGACGGGTGCCGTTCTCCACCGAGCAGGTCCAGGTGACGGGCAGCTCCGGGGCGGTCTTGCCGCAGCGGGCGCAGACGACGGGGGGCTTCTTCGTAGGGGCGTCGTTCACCTTGGTGACGATAACCCGAGGAAGCCCCGCCGGCGGGGCAACGCACCGCGGGGGCCGGTCCGTTCGGACCGGCCCCCGCGGGGTCAGGGTCTGCCTGGCTCTTCAGGTCGTCAGTGCATGACGGCCATGGCGAGCGCGCGGCGGGCGCGCAGCGAGACGCGCTCGGCGCGCCGCTGCATCCGCCGGGCGGCGACCAGGCGCACGGCCTGGCGTTCCGCCTCGGCTTCACGCCGCCTGTCGTGCATATGGGCACGGGCCAGGGCTTCTGGGATGAGTTGCATCTCACGGGTCCTGTTCTGGCGCGAGCGGTTCGCGCCGCTGATCGAAACGTCTGGGGTCGCGGAGCCGGAGGGCTCGTGGGCGGACGAGGTCATCGGGGCCTGCTTCTGGGGATCGTGCGTGAGGGGGCGGTCGATGGTTCCGGAGACGTTCATGCCGCGACCGGGTTCTTGCGCGGACGGCCACGGGGCCGCTTGCGGGCGACGACCACACCCTGGACGAAGAGCTCCCCACCCCAGACGCCCCAGGGCTCGCGACGCTCCTGGGCACCCGCCAGGCAGGCCGCCACGAGCGGGCAGGTCTTGCAGAGGGACTTGGCGTACTCGACGTCGGCCGGGGACTCGGCGAAGAAGACCTCGGGGTCGTAGGAACGGCACGGGACGGGCACGCCGAGGTTCTCGATGGCGTCGTCGAGCGCGGTGAGCGTGGTGAGCGGGGTCAAGGCGGAGTCCTTCGTGAGGCCGGGCGGGGGGATCGTTTCGGAAGGCGGTACGGACGGGGCGTGCGCTTCGAGTTGCACGGGTCTGACTTCCTCGTCTGGTCGTTCCGGCCTGGTGGGCCGGGGTTTCGGCTGGTACCGGGTGTTGCTGGTCCCGAGGCCCCCTCGCTCCGTCGTCCCCGTTCGGGGACAAACAGAAGGGCCGCGGATCCCTGATGGGGTTCCGCGGCCCTGAAGGCGCCGGCCTGATCGTCGATCAGGCTGGATCACTCCAGGGTTCGAGCCCACGGAAGGCCCACATCGTGTGGTGGTGCTGCGTCGTCGTCCGCTGAATGCCGGCACCGGTTGCGGCGAAGCCATAGGCAGCGGCCTTGGCCTTGCCCACCACTCCTGCTTCCAGTGCCTTGGTCGGTCGCTCAGCGCCCTCAAGTCGATCCATCAGCAGGCTGCTGGGCATACCGAGGGACAGACCGGCTCCGGACAGACCGGCTCCGGACAGACCGGTGCCAAAGGCGGCGGGCGAGGCAAAGGCGGTGAGGCCGAGCGGGCAGGCGGAGGCGACGACCGAGAGATCGGTCATTTTGGCGGTGCTGGTCTTGATGTTGGTGATGCTGATCACTGGAATCGCCTCCTCTCGGCGTCTCGGAGGGCTCGGGGTGAGCCGGACCCTCATGTTCATTTGGACAAGTACAGCACGAAGACAGGGCTTCAAAGAAGCCGCTGTGTCGTGGTTAAGAACCTATGGGGCTTGACGGGGCGGGCGCAAACTATTTTTCCCACGAGTTTTCATCAGTCCTCCTCGTCGCTTCCTCCGGGCTCCTCACCTGCGCAGATGGCGAGAACATCGGCGCCGAAGCGGTCGAGCTTGCGGGCCCCCACCCCGGAGATCGAGGAGAGCTCGCCGTCGGAGGACGGGACCCGCTCGGCGATCGCCATGAGGGTCTTGTCGGTGAAGACGCAGTAGGCGGGCTGGCCGAGCTCGCGGGCCTGGACCGAGCGCCACTCGCGCAGCCGCTCGTACAGCCCCTCGTCCATGTCGGAGGGGCAGTCCTCGCAGCGCATCAGCTTCATCTCGCCGGCCTCGGTGAGGGTGGCGCCGCAGACCCGGCAGAGCACCGGTCCGCGGCGCTTGCGCCGGCCGCCGGAGCCCGCGCCCCGCTCGATGCCCCCGCCGCCGCCCGCGCCGGACCCGCCGAGCGGGCCCGAGCCGGGCCGCAGGCCCTTCAGGAAGCGGGTGGGGCGCCGGGAGGCCCGGCCGCCCGGGGAGCGCGAGAGCGCCCAGGACAGCGACAGGTGGAGCCGGGCCCGGGTGACGCCCACGTAGAGCAGCCGGCGCTCCTCCTCGACCTGCTCGTCGGTCTTGGCGTAGGTGATCGGCATCATGCCCTCGGTGAGGCCGACCAGGAAGACGGCGTCCCACTCCAGGCCCTTGGCGGCGTGCAGCGAGGCCAGGGTGACGCCCTGGACGGTGGGGGCGTGCTGGGCGGCGGCCCGCTCGTCGAGCTCGGCGACCAGGTCGGAGAGGGTGGCGCCGGACCTGGCCCGGGCGAAGTCCTCGGCGAGCCGGACCAGCGCGGCGAGCGACTCCCAGCGGTCCCGGACGGCGCCGGAGCCGGCCGGCGGCTCGCTCGTCCAGCCCTTGGTGGAGAGCACGGCCCGCACCTGGGACGGCAGGTCGTCGGCGTCGTCGAGCAGCGCGTCGTTCCCCCCGGCGCGGGCGGCGCCGCGCAGGGCGACGCCCGCCTCGCGCACCTCCTGGCGCTCGAAGAAGCGCTCGGCGCCGCGCAGCTGGTAGGGCACGCCGGCGTCGGCGAGGGCCTGCTCGTAGACCTCCGACTGGGCGTTGATCCGGTAGAGCACGGCGATCTCGCCCGCCGGGACGCCGGCGGCGATCAGGTCGCGGATGCGGCGGGCGGTGCCCTCGGCCTCGGCGGGTTCGTCCGCGTACTCGGTGTAGACCGGCTCGGGGCCGGGGTCGCGCTGGGAGATCAGCTCCAGACGGTGCTCGGCGGCCTTGCCGCGGGCCTGGCTGAGCAGCCCGTTGGCCAGATGGACCACCTGCGGGGTGGAGCGGTAGTCCCGGACCAGCTTGACCACGGTCGCGTTGGGGTGGCGGTTGCGGAAGTTCAGCAGGTGGTCGGGGGTGGCGCCGGTGAACGAGTAGATCGTCTGGCTGGCGTCGCCGACCACGCACAGGTTGTCCCGGTCGCCGAGCCACAGGTCGAGCAGCCGCTGCTGGAGCGGCGACACGTCCTGGTACTCGTCGACCACGAAGTGCTGGTACTGCCGGCGGATCTGGTCGGCGATGTCGTGCCGGTCCTGGAGGATGCCGACGGTGAGCAGCAGCACGTCCTCGAAGTCGATCACGTCGCGGTCGCGCTTCAGCTGCTCGTACATCGCGTAGATCTGGCCGATCTCGGCGGGGTCGCGGGGGGCCTCGCGGACCGACTTGGCGACGGCGGCCGGATAGTCGGCGGGGACGGTCTGGGTGACCTTGGCCCACTCGATCTCGCCGGTGACGTCCCGCAGCTCGTTCCGGTCGAGCCGGACGCGGCAGCGCGCGGCGGCCTCGGCGACCAGCTGGATCTTCCGCTCCAGGAGCCGGGGCAGCTCGCCACCGACGGCTTTCGGCCAGAAGTACTGTAGCTGGCGGAGGGCCGCGGAGTGGAAGGTGCGGGCCTGGACGCCGCCCGCGCCGAGCTGGCGCAGCCGGCCGCGCATCTCGCCGGCGGCCCGGTTGGTGAAGGTGACGGCGAGCACGCTCGCGGGCGGGAGTATGCCCGCCCGCACCCCGTACGCGATGCGGTGGGTGATGGCCCGCGTCTTGCCCGTGCCGGCACCGGCGAGCACGCACACCGGGCCGTGCAGGGCCAGCGCGACCTCGCGCTGCTCGGGGTCGAGCCCGTCGAGCACCGCGTCGGCCGACTCGGGGACCTGCGGGAAGAGAGTGGAGTGCGTTGCTGCTGTCACCCCGCCATGCTGCCAGGTTCCGGGGGGTCGGTGCGGCAGGTTGTCCACAGGCGGGCGGCTCCGGTCATACGAATCACGCACCGCGATTTCCGGGAATGGGCGGGTGACCGCGTACGTTCTTCCTCTCGGCACCGACCCACTCGGCACCGACCCGAGCGACCCCGACCCGAGGAGCACCAGGCCATGCAGGGCACTGTGACGATGTACAGCACGACGTGGTGCGGCTACTGCCGCCGGCTGAAGAGCCAGATGGACCGCGAGGGCATCGCGTACACGGAGATCAACATCGAGCAGGACCCGGAGTCGGCCGCGTTCGTGGAGAAGGCCAACGGGGGCAACCAGACGGTTCCGACGGTGCTCTTCGCCGACGGCTCGACGCTGACGAACCCGTCGCTCGCCCAGGTCAAGCAGAAGGTCGGCGTCTGACCCCGCCTGGCCGAAAACAGCCCCCGTCCGGTCCTGCCGGGCGGGGGCTGTCGCGTGTCAGAGGGCGTCGCCGGGCCTGGGCAGCGGCTTGCCGTACCAGAGCTCGATGAGCCGGGAGGCGATCGAGATCCCGTACGGCGGGAGCACCTCGCCGGACTCGAAGGCGGCCGCAAGGTCCTCGCGGGAGAACCAGCGGGCCTCGTGGATCTCCTCGCCGTCCACATGTATCTCGGCCGAGGTGGCCCGGGCGAAGAAGCCCAGCATCAGGCTGGACGGGAAGGGCCAGGGCTGGCTGGCCACGTACTCGACCTCGCCGACGACGACGCCCGCCTCCTCGAAGACCTCGCGCGCCACGGCCCGCTCGATCGACTCGCCCGGCTCGACGAAGCCGGCCAGGGTCGAGAAGCGGCCCTCCGGCCAGTGCACCTGGCGGCCGAGCAGCGCACGGTCCTGGTCGTCCGTCACCAGCATGATCACGGCCGGGTCGGTGCGCGGGTAGTGCTCGGCGCCGCAGGCCTGGCAGCGGCGGATGTGCCCGGCCGCCGCGATCACCGTGCGCTCGCCGCAGCGCGAGCAGAAGCGGTGCAGCCGCTGCCAGTTCTCCAGGGCCACCGCGTGCGTCATCAGACCGGCGTCGCGCGGCGAGAGCAGCAGCCCCGCCTCGCGCAGCCCGGCCGGGCGGGCCGACTGGTCCATCCGGCCCGGCAGGCTGTCCTTCTGCAGCGCGAAGTAGGACACGCCGTCCTCGTCCGTGCCCAGGAAGTAGCGGTGGGTCTCGGTGACCGGGGCCTCGAAGGCCGGGGTCATGACCAGCTCGGTGCGTCCGTCGGGCGTGTCGTCGATCAGCACCTGGCCGCCGGAGACCACGAAGACCCGGGTCGTCGGGTGGCTCCAGGCGGCCGCGAGCCACGCCTCGTCGAGACGGTGGTGGGCGGCGCGGTCGATCCCGCTCGGGGCGGTGAGCGAGATCGGGCGGTCCGCGAACGCGTTGTTCAAGGTGCTCACAGGTGCTTCCAACTCCCCCGGTTCGGTGTCAGTGAATGCGAAGTTCGGCGGACGGCGTTCAGCGCCGGGCGGTGGCGCGGAGGGCGGCGGGGAGCTCGCCCCACAGGTGCGCGGCCGTCTCGACGCCCTTCATGAGGAGATCAAGCTCGATCTTCTCGTTCGGCGCGTGCCAGCCGTCCGACGGCACCGAGATGCCCAGGAACAGCACGGGCGCGCCGAGCACGTCCTGCAGGTCGGCCGCCGGCCCGGAGCCGCCCTCGCGGGTGTAGCGGACCTTGGCGCCGTCGAAGGCGCGGCTCATCGCACCGGCCACCGCCTTCAGGGCGGGGTGGTCGAGCGGGGTCAGACAGGGCCGGGTCGGGGCGCCGAAGGCGATCTCGTGGCGGACGCCCGCCGGGACCAGGCCGGCGAGCCAGTCCCGTACCGCGGTCTCGATCCGCGCCGGGTCCTGGCCGGCGACCAGGCGGAAGGACAGCTTCAGATGGGCGGCGGCGGGGACGATGGTCTTGCCGCCGGGCCCCTGGTAGCCGCCGCCGATGCCGTTGACCTCGGCGGTCGGGCGGGCCCAGACCCGCTCCAGGGTGGAGTAGCCGGTCTCGCCGAGGGTGCCGTGCGACTTGGCGGTGGCCAGCCAGCCGGCCTCGTCGAAGGGCAGCTCGGCGATCAGCTCCCGCTCGGCCTCGGTGAGCTCGGTCACGCCCTCGTAGAACCCGGGGATCGCGACCCGCTCGTCGGCGTCGTGCAAGGCGGCGACGATCCGGCCGGCGACGGTGGCCGGGTTGGGCACGGCGCCGCCGAAGGAACCGGAGTGGATGTCCTGGTCCGGCCCGTACAGATCGATCTCGCAGTCCGCGACCCCGCGCATGCCGGTGCACACGGTCGGGGTGGTCTCGGACCACATGCCGGTGTCGGAGACGATCACGGCATCGGCGGCGAGCCGGTCGGCGTGCTTCTCCACCAGGGCGCGGAAGTGCGGCGAGCCCGACTCCTCCTCGCCCTCCACCACCAGCTTCAGGTGGACGGCGGGCGCGGTGCGGCCGGTCGCGGCGAGGTGGGCGCGGACGCCGAGGGTGTGGAAGAACACCTGGCCCTTGTCGTCGGCGGCGCCCCGCCCGTACAGCCGCCCGTCGAGCACGGTCGGCTCGAACGGGTCGGTGTGCCAGCCGTCCTCGCGGGCGGCGGGCTGCACGTCGTGGTGCCCGTAGACGAGGACGGTCGGCGCGTCCGGGGCGTCGGACGGCCACTCGGCGAAGACGGCGGGCGCGCCGTCCGTCTCCCACACCTCGACGGTGGGGAAACCGGTCTCCGTGAGTTCGGCAGCGAGCCACTCGGCGCTGCGCCGCACGTCCCCGGCGCGCTCCGGCTGCGCCGACACCGAGGGGATCCGCAGCCACTCGGCGAGGTCGCCGAGGAAGGCGCTGCGGTGCTGCTCGACGTACGCGCGTACGGCAGCGGTCGGTCCGGCGTGGACGGCGTTGTCCGGGGTCTCGCTCATGCCACCGAGCCTATCCGGCGCCGGAAGCCGCGCCGTCCCCGGTGGGAGTGCCGAGCAGCACAGTTTCCAGCTCGGCCCGGCCGGGCAGCCGCCGCGGCCGGACGATCTCCCCGGTCCGTACGTACACGAAGGCGGCGGCCACCTCCTCCGGGTCGAGGCCGTACTGCTCGGCCCAGGCGAGGCGGTAGATCGCCAGCTGGAGCGGGTCGGCGTTGCGCAGGTGGCTGGTCTTCCAGTCGACGATCTCGTACGCGCCGGTGTCCGGGTCCCGGTACACGGCGTCGATCCTGCCGCGGACCACCCGGCCCGCGAGGGAGAGGTGGACGGGGACCTCGACCTTGTACGGGGTGCGGCGGGCGTACGGGGTGCGGTCGAAGGCCTCCTTGAGCGACTCCAGGTCCCGCTCGTCCAGGATCTCCGGCTCGCCCGCGAACTCCTCGCCGCCCGGCAGCTCGTCCGGGCCGAGCAGCGGCAGCGGCAGTTCGTCGAAGCGGGACTCCACCCAGGCGTGGAAGCGGGTGCCGCGCCGGGCTGCCGGCTGCGGCGGCTTCGGCATCGGCCGGGCCAGCTCCTTGGCGAAGCCCTCGGGGTCGGCGGCGAGGCGCAGCACCTGGGAGGCGGAGAGGTACGCGGGCAGCAGGACGTCCCGCGTGGTCGCGCGGGCGCGCCGGAGCTCGGCGGTGAGGGCGGTGAGGTCGCGGTCCCAGGAGGCGATGGTGCGGCGCTCTTCCGGTGTGAGGGGGTTCGGCTCCGCGCGCGGCGCGGGCACGTGGGGCTCGTCACACTCCGGTTCGTACGGGGGCTCTTCCTCGGGCTCCGCCAGGTCCTCCGGGAGCCAGAGGTCCTCGGGGTCGGGGGCCGGTTCCGGGCCCGGGTCCGGGTCCGCCGGAACGGAAGCAGGGGCGGGGGCGGGGGCGGGGGCGGGGGCGGGAACCTCGCGGGACCACAGCCGGTCCAGGACCAGCCGGGCCGCCTCCCGGCGCCGCGCCAGGCCCTCCTTGTCCAGCGGCAGCGGCCACGCCTGGTCGCGGAGTTCCGCCGCGAGGACCGGGTTCTCGGCGCCCTCCTCCGGCGGGTCCGCCCAGGCCTCGATCTCGCCGTGGCCGGCGGCGCAGTGCTCGTACAGCGCGAGGAGGAAGTCGGAGGGGCCGCGGGGCTTCTTCTGCGCCGGGCCCCACCAGTGGGCGGAGCCGAGGAGCAGGGAGCGGGGCCGGGTGAAGGTCACATAGCCGAGGCGGAGCTCCTCGGTGTGCTGGTGGTCGCGCATGGCGCCCTTGAAGGCGGTGAGCGCCTTGGCGTCCCAGGTGTCGAGCGCGGGCAGGGTGGCCGCGTCGCCGCGCAGGGCGTGCGGGAGGACCTGCGGCTGGGCGGTCCAGGACTCGCGGGCGCGGGCCGACGGGAACTGGCCGGTGACCAGGCCGGGCACGGCGACGACGTCCCACTCCAGGCCCTTGGACTTGTGCGCGGTCATCACCTTGACCGTGTTCTCGCCGCCCGGCAGCGCGTTGTCCAGGCCCTTCTCGTACTGCGCGGCCGTGCGCAGGAAGCCGAGGAAGGCGAGCAGGGTGGCCTCGCCGTCGAGGGAGGCGAAGCCGGCGGCGATGTCCAGGAAGTTGCCGAGGGTCTCGCGGCGGCGGGCGGCCAGGGCGTGCGGGGAGGCCGACAGCTCGACCTCCAGGCCGGTGGCGGCGAGCACCCGGTGCAGCACGTCCATCAGCGGATCGGCGAGGGAGGTGCGCAGCGCGCGCAGTTCGGCGGCGAGACGTGCGAAGCGGACCCGGGCCTCGGCGGAGAAGGGCAGCTGGTCGTCCTCGGTGCCGGTGCCGCCGGAGTCGAGGAAGGTGTCGAGCGCGTCGGCGAGGGAGATCACCTCGGCCGGGTCGACGCCCTCGACGGCGGCGGCGAGCCGCTGGTCGGCGTCGTCCGCGTCCGCTCCCGGCCGGTGCACGAGGAGCCGGGCGCGGCGGCCGAGGAGGGCCAGGTCGCGGGGGCCGATCCGCCAGCGGGGGCCGGTGAGGAGCCGTACGAGGGAGGCGTTGGCGCCGGGGTCCTGGAGGACCTCGCAGATGGCGACCAGGTCGGCGACCTCGGGCAGGTGGAGCAGCCCGGACAGGCCGACGACCTCGACCGGCACGTCACGGGCGACCAGGGCGGCCTGGATGGCGGGGAAGTCGGTGGCGGTGCGGCACAGGACGGCGATCTCGCCGGGCTCGGTGCCGGTGCGGACGAGGTGGGCGAGGCGGTCGGCGAGCCAGTCGAGCTCCTCGGCGTAGGTGGGCAGCAGCGCGATCCGCACACTGCCGTCCCGTTCGGCGCCGGGCGCGGGCCGCAGTGCCTCCACGCCCGCGTGCATGGCGCGCAGCGGTGCGGCGAGACCGTTGGCGAGGTCGAGGAGGCGGCCGCCGCTGCGCCGGTTCTCGGAGAGCGCGAAGCGGGTGGCGGGCCGGCCGTCCTCGTACGGGAAGTGTTCGGGGAAGTCGTCGAGGTTGGCGACGGACGCGCCGCGCCAGCCGTAGATCGCCTGGCAGGGGTCGCCGACGGCGGTGACGGCATGGCCCGTGCCCTGGCCGAAGAGGCCGGAGAGCAGCAGCCGCTGGGCGACGGAGGTGTCCTGGTACTCGTCGAGGAGCACCACCCGGAACTCGTCGCGGAGGATCGCGCCGACCTCGGGCCGGGTGGTGGCGAGCTCGGCGGACAGCGCGATCTGGTCGCCGAAGTCGAGCAGGTCGCGGGAGCGTTTGGCGGCGCGGTAGCGCACGACGAGGTCGAGTAGCTCGCGCCGTGCGGTCGCCGCCTCGGGGAGTTTGCGCAGGTCGGCGTTGGTGAGCTTGGCGCCGGCGAGTTCGGTGAGCAGCTCGGAGTCGTACGCGAGGAGGCGCTCGGGCCGTACGAGGTGTTCGGCGAGCTCGGCGTCGAGCGCGAGCAGGTCGCCGACCAGGGTGGGGAAGGAGCGGGTGAGCGCGGGGTACGGACCGGGGGCCTCGCGCAGCACGCGGGCGGCGAGCTGGTAGCGGGTGGCGTCGGCGAGGAGCCGGGAGGTGGGCTCCAGGCCGAGGCGCAGGCCGTGGTCGGTGAGGAGCTGGCCGGCGAAGGCGTGGTACGTGGAGATGCGCGGCTCGCCCGGGGGCTCGTCCGGGTCGATGACGTCGGGGTCGGTGACGCCGGCCCGGACGAGGGCGGTGCGGACGCGCTCGGCGAGCTCGCCGGCGGCCTTGTTGGTGAAGGTGAGGCCGAGGACCTGCTCGGGTGCGACCTGGCCCGTGCCGACCAGCCAGACCACCCGGGCGGCCATCACCGTGGTCTTGCCGGAACCGGCTCCGGCCACGATGACCTGCGGGGCGGGCGGCGCGGTGATGCAGGCCGTCTGCTCCGGGGTGAACGGGATGCCGAGCAGCTCCTTGAGCTGCTCGGGGTCGGTGATGCGTGCGGTCACCCGAAAGAGGCTAACGGGACGCACTGACACTCCGGACCGAGTGCCCGGTCGGGGTGGGGGCCGTCAGGCCGGGGTGCCCTGGTCCAGCTTGGTGAGGTCCACGGTCTGGTCGGCCGGCGGGGTGACGA
Source organism: Streptomyces sp. SKN60 (assembly GCF_026236535.1). Classification (GTDB taxonomy): domain Bacteria; phylum Actinomycetota; class Actinomycetes; order Streptomycetales; family Streptomycetaceae; genus Streptomyces. Next base: position 155,636 of record NZ_JAHTMW010000014.1, read on the forward strand.
CCTTCACGGGCTTGTCGTAGTCGGAGAGGACCACGCTGCCGGGGTCCGTGCCGCCCGTCTTCACCGTCTTCAGGATGTAGGGCTTGCCGCGCTCGGAGACGGAGACGGTGGTGGTGGTCGTGGTCCCGCCCTCGGTCTTCCGCTTCACCAGGGTGGCGACGGGGGTGCCCTTCACCTCGCCGTCGGGGCCGCGGACCAGGCCGGTGCGCTCTTCCTTGTTCCGGCCGAGGTCGGCGAGGAGCGACTTCAGGTCGCAGACGCTGCCGAGGTCCTCGGTGCCGGGCTGTCCCTGGGGGATCTTCAGCCAGCGCCCCTTGAGAAGCTCGATCGTCGCGTCGATCTGCGCCGGGGGCATGCCCTGCGAGGTCATGGAGGCGCGCCAGAAGGCCTCGTCGCCCTTCATGTACGTGACGCCGCCGGCGCGGCGGAGTTCGGCGGTGCCGCCCCGGAGCTTGATGGCGCCCGTGCACTCGCTCTTGTCGCTGACGGAGAAGTCCACGTCCAGCGGCTGCCCGCCGGAGGAGACCCGGCCGGTCATGCGCAGGGAGGTCGCGGACTGGGTGGCGGCGACGGCCTTGTCGCCGATCTGGTCGGCGGTGAGGCCCTTGAAGGGGTCGGGGGCGGGGGTGGGGCTCGGAGCCCGTACGGATACGGGTGGGGGCGCGGCGTGGGCGGCGGGTGCCAGGGCGACGGGCGCGGCGCCGACGAGCAGGGCGGCGGCGACGATGCCGGTGGCGCGGAGCGTGGTCGTATGGGACGCCATGCGAGCCTCCTCGCGGACTTCTCCCCGAAATTCCAGGGTGCCGGAGGCGGCCGGGGGTCGCGACTTCTCGGTGCGCGGTCAGTCCACGACCTGGCGGCCCTCCGGGCGGGCGCTGCAGGAGGCGCGGAAGGAGCAGGTCGTGCAGTGCTGCCCGGCGGTGGGCGTGAAGCGCTCGTCGAGGACGCGGCCGGCGGCGCCGGCGAGCAGGTCGCCGATCCACGCGCCGTCCGGCGGCTCCTGCGCCTGCACCTTCGGCAGGGCGTCGCCGCCCTCCTTCTTGGGGGCGGCCTGGCGGAGGTGGACGAGTTCGGCGCCGCCGGGTTCGGGGGTGCGGCCGCCGAAGACCTCGTCGACGGCGCCCTCGCGGACGGCGAGCTGGTAGACGGCGAGCTGCGGGTGGTGGGCGACCTCGTCCTTGGTGGGCGCGGACTTGCCGGTCTTGAAGTCGACGACGTAGGCGCGGCCGTGCTCGTCGGCCTCGACGCGGTCCATGGAGCCGCGGATGCGGACCTGGTACGGGCCGGCGCCGAGGGTGACGTCGAAGTCGTGCTCCGTCGCGGCCGGGGTGCGGCCCGCGCCGCGGTCCATGACGTGCCAGTGCAGGAAGCGTTCCAGGGCGACCCGGGCGTTCTGCTTCTCCTGCGCCGACTTCCACGGCGCGTCGAAGGCGAGGGCGTCCCAGACGGAGTCGAGCCGGGCCATGAGGACGTCGAGGTCGGCGGGGGTGCGGCCGGAGGCGACCTCGTCGGCGAGGACGTGCACGACGTTGCCGAAGCCCTGGGCGGCGGTCGCCGGGGCGTCCGCCTTGACCTCGCGGCCCAGGAACCACTGCAGGGCGCAGGTGTTGGCGAGCTGGTCGAGCGCGGAGCCGGAGAGCGCGACGGGGCGGTCCCGGTCGCGCAGCGGCACCTCGCTGCGGGTCGGCTCGGCGAGGCCCCACCAGCGGTCCGGGTGGGCGGCCGGGACGAGCGGGTGGCCGTCCTCGTCGGCGAGGGCGGCGAGCGTGGCGAGGCGTTCGGCGGCGGCGGCGCGCAGCTCGGGCGAGGCGGCCGGGTCGACGGTGGTGGCGCGCAGCTCGGCGACGAGCGCGGCGACGGCGAGGGGGCGGCGGGGGCGGCCGGTCACCTCCTTCGGCTCGACGCCGAGTTCGGTGAGGAAGCGGGAGGGCTGGTCGCCGTCCTCGGCGGGGGCCTTGACGGCGGTGACGACGAGACGGTCGCGGGCGCGGGTGGCGGCGACGTAGAAGAGCCGGCGCTCCTCCGCGAGGAGGGCGCCGGGGGTGAGCGGCTCGGCGAGCCCGTCGCGGCCGATCCGGTCCGCCTCCAGGAGCGAGCCGCGCCGTCGCAGGTCCGGCCACAGGCCCTCCTGCAGGCCGGCGACGACGACGAGGCCCCACTCCAGGCCCTTGGAGCGGTGCGCGGTCATCAGGCGTACGGCGTCGGGGCGGGTGTGGCGGCGGGTGAGGGTGTCGGCGGCGATGTCCTGCGCGTCCAGTTCCTCCAGGAAGTTCAGCGCGCCGCGGCCGCCGACCCGGTCTTCGGCCCGCGCCGCCGTCTCGAACAGCGCGCACACCGCGTCCAGGTCCCGGTCCGCGTTCCGCCCGGCGGGCCCGCCCCTGAGCGACGCCCGCTCAAGCCGCCCGGGCCACGGCGTCCCGTCCCACAGCAACCACAACGCCTCCTCCGCGGTCCCCCCGGCCGCCAGCCTGTTCCGTGCCTGCTGCAACAACAGCCCGAGCCGCCGGGCCCCCCGCGCATACGTCTGGTCATGCGCCACCAACCGCTCCGGCTCCGCGAGGGCCCGCGCGAGCAGCACGTCCGACGGCGCGGGCACCTTGTTCCCCCCGGCCCGCTCCTCATCGCGCAGCGCCCGCCCGAGCCGCCGCAGATCCGCGGGATCCATCCCGCCGAGCGGCGAGGCGAGGAGAGCGACGGCGGTCTCGGTATCGAGCCAGGACGCGGGGGCGGCGGGCGCGGCGGGGCTGGTGCCGCTGCCGCCGGCAGGGCCCTCGGGCTCGCGGCCCGCACCCGGCGCCGCGCCGGCGGGCGAGGCGAAGCCCGCGCCATCCGTCTCCGCCGCGAGCGCGGTCTCGCCGCCGGCCGAGGCCTCAGGCCTCTGGCCCGCACCCGGGCCGCCGCCGGCCCGGGACTCCGCGCCGGGTGGCCTGCCATCGGCAGACGCGTCGGCAGCGCCGCCGGACACCTCGTCGCCGACGGGGACACCGGGCCTGTGGCCCGTGTCCGAACCGGCAGGCGCGTCGAAGACGGCGCCGACCGTCGCAACGGCGGCGGCCGTGCCGTCGGCGGAGACCTCCGGGCCCTGGCCCGCGCCCGGGCCGTCGGCGACACGGCTGCCAGCAGGGGCATCGGACCCCAGGCCCCCACCCGGCGCCGCGCCGGCGGGCGCCTGGGCTCCGCCCGTGCCGGGGACACCGGGCCTGTGGCCCGTGTCCGAACCGGTGGGCGCGTCGAAGACGGCGCCGACCGTCGCAGCCGCGCCAACAACAGGGGCCTCCGGGCCCTGGCCCGCACCCGGCCCCGCGCCGGCGGGCGCCTCTCCCCCCGCAGGCGCGGCGAAAACGGCGCCGACCGTCGCGGCCGCGCCCTCGCCCTCGCCCTCGTCCAAGGCGTCCGCCTCGCCCGCCTCCTCCTGCACCCCCGCCTCCACTCCGCCCGCCGCCGCCCGCAACGCCAGCAGCAGCGGCGCCACCGCCGGCTCGTGGCGGAGCGGGGTGTCCGCGGCGTCGGTCTCCACGGGGACACCTGCGGCGGTCAGAGCGCGGCGGAGGGAGGGGAGGGGGGTGGCGGAGCGGGTGAGGACGGCCATGTCGTGCCAGGGGGTGCCGTCTTCGAGGTGGGCGCGGCGGAGGAGGTCGGCGATGTTGTCGGTCTCGGTGGAGGGGGTGGGGTAGGTGTGGACCTCGGCGCGGCCGCCGTCGCGGACCGGGGTGAGGGCGCGGTGGGCGCGGACGCGGTCGGCGGGGAGGCGGGGCAGCGGCATGCGCTGGGTGAGGAGGCGGGTGGCGGTGAGGAGGGCGGCGCCGGAGCGGCGGGAGGTGTCGAGGACGCGGACGGCGGCGCCGAAGGTGGCGGGGAAGTCGAGGATGCCGTTCACGTCGGCGCCGCGGAAGGCGTAGATGGACTGGTCCGGGTCGCCGAAGGCGACGACCGTGGCGGCGGTGCCGGCGGTGAGCCCGCGCAGCAGCCGGACCTGCGCCGGGTCGGTGTCCTGGTACTCGTCGACGAAGACCGCGTCGTACGCGGGAAGGGCGCCGGGCGCCGCGGACTCCGTCAGGAGCACGGCGCGGTGCACGAGCTCGGTGTAGTCGAGGACGCCCTGGAGGTCCAGGACGTCGAGGTACTCCGCGAGGAAACCGGCCGCCGCGCCCCAGTCGGGCCGTCCGACGCGCCGGGCGAAGGCGTCGAGGGCGTCGGGGCCGAGGCCCAGTTCGCGGGAGCGGGCGATCACCGCGCGGACCTCGTCGGCGAAGCCGCGCGTGGTGAGGCAGGCGCGCAGTTCGTCGGGCCAGCGGACGTGCCCGAGGCCGAGCTTCGCCAGGTCGATCTGGCCGGCGAGCAGCTCCCGTACCGCCAGGTCCTGCTCGGGCCCTGACAGCAGCCGCAGCGGTTCGGCGAACAGGTCGGCGTCCTGGTGGGCGCGGACGAGGGCGTAGCAGTACGAGTGGAAGGTGGTGGCCTGCGGCGGGCGCCGTCCGCCCAGCCGGGCCGCCATCCGGTCGCGGAGTTCCACGGCCGCCTTGCGGCTGAAGGTGAGGACGAGGAGGCGTTCCGGGTCCGCGCCCGCCTCGACCCGGGCCGCGACCGCCTCGACCAGCGTCGTCGTCTTGCCGGTGCCGGGTCCGGCCAGGACCAGAAGTGCACCGTCCGTGTGGTCAACCACCGCGCGCTGGCTTGCGTCAAGCACAGGGGGCCGCACCGGTGCCGGCACGGCCCGCACCAGCCGGTACGCGCCGGTGCCCCGCGTATACCGAAGGGTGGAGGAGGAAGTCACGTGGGTCGCCGGTCCTGCTGCTGGGTCTGTCGGGTTCGTGCTCGCGCGGTGTGTCGTTCCGCACGGGGAGCGCTCGGGTGAGGAGCGCGACCCTCGACGTTACGCGATTCCGGGCGCGGACCCGGGTGTCCGACCCGAACCGGGTTTCCGGACCGAGCCGGGTTTCCGGACCGAACCCGGTGTCCCGCCCGAACCCGGTGTCCGGACCGAACCCGGTGTCCGGCCCGCGCCATCGCGCGCCCTCACTCCGGCACCGCCGCGCCGTCCCACCGCGCCCGCCGCATGTCGAGGCGCAGCGCGCCGCCGCCGGCCGGCTGGCGCAGCGGGGTGCCCTCCGCCCGGTAGTGGCCGAGCGCGCGGAGCTCGTGGCCGGGCAGCGGGACGCCGTCCGCCCGCACCACGCGCCACCACGGCACGGAGCCTCCGTACAGCGCCATCGCGCGGCCGACCTGCCGGGGGCCTCCCTCGCCCAGCCACTCGGCGACGTCGCCGTAGGTCATCACCCGGCCGGGCGGGATCTCCTCGGCGACCTGAAGGACCCGTTCCGCATAGTCGGGCAGCTCGGGCAGCTCCTGCGTCTCCATTCGGCCCATCCTGCCTCACCCCACCGACAACCCCCTGATGCCTCCGAACGGCCCCGCTTCGTGCCACCATCGTCCGGGCGGTGACTGGTGATACGAGATCAAGAACAAGATCAAGAACACATTCGAGAACGAACGACGAAGATTGACCCGAAGACAGAACAGACGACGGAACCGATGACCGAGACGGACAGGGTGATGGCTCACGACAGCCCGCCGGAGCGCGCTCCCGAGCGCGTGTCCGGCGACGAGCCGCTGCTCGCCGCGCGGGTGCACCGGCCGTCGGATCTGATGCGGCTGCTGATCGGCGTCCTCGCCATCGCCGTCGTCCTCGGCATCGCCGCCTTCGCCCACGGCACCACCTCCGGTCTGGAGCAGGACATCAACAAGGGCGCCGGCGGCGCCCCGGACGTCTTCGTCAAGATCGCCGGTCTGGTGTCGTCGATCGCCGTCCTCCTCGTCCCGGTCGCCTTCGCCATCGAACGCCTGGTCAAACGGGACGGGCTGCGGATCGCCGACGGCGTGCTCGCCGCCGTCCTCGCGCACGGCGTGACCCTCGCCACGGACCTGTGGGTGGCGAAGGCCGCGCCCGGCACCATCGCGGACGCGCTGACCCAGCCGCAGTCCGGCGGCGGGCTCACCGACCCGGTGCACAACTACCTCGCGCCCGTCATCGCGTACATGACCGCCGTCGGCATGGCCCGGCGCCCGCGCTGGCGGGTGGTGCTGTGGGTGGTGCTGCTGCTCGACGCGTTCACCATGCTCGTCGCGGGCTACACCACCGCCTTCTCGATCATCCTCACCGTGCTGATCGGCTGGACCGTGGCGTACGGCACGCTGTACGCGGTCGGCTCGCCGAACGTCCGGCCGACCGGGCAGACCCTGCTCGCCGGCCTGCGCCGGGTCGGCTTCCGGCCCGTGACGGCGCTGCGCGCCGAGGGCGTGCCGGACTCGGCCGACAGCGGGGACCGGGGCCGGCGCTACATCGTGACCCTGGAGGACGGGCCGCCGCTCGACGTCACGGTCGTCGACCGCGAGCAGCAGGCGCACGGCTTCTTCTACCGGGCCTGGCGCCGCCTCACCCTGCGCACCATCACCACCCGCCGGTCGATCGTGTCGCTGCGCCAGGCCCTGGAGCAGGAGGCGCTGCTCGCGTACGCGGCGATCGCGGCGGGCGCGAACGCGCCGAAGCTGATCGCCACCTCCGAGCTCGGACCGGACGCCGTGATGCTCGTGTACGAGCACCTGGGCGGCCGGACCCTGGACTCGCTGGACGACGACGAGATCACCGACGAGCTGGTGCGCAGCGCCTGGCGCCAGGTGAAGGCGCTGCAGTCGCGCCGGATCGCGCACCGCAGGCTCGCGGGGGACGCGATTCTGGTGGATCGTTCCGGCAGGGTGATCCTCACCGATCTGCGCGGCGGCGAGATCGCGGCGGGCGACATCGTGCTGCGGATGGACATCGCGCAGCTGCTCACCACCCTCGGTCTGCGGGTCGGGGCGGAGCGGGCGGTCGCGGCGGCCGTGGAGATGCTCGGCCCGGACGCGATCGCCGACTGTCTGCCGCTGCTCCAGCCGATCGCGCTGAGCCGGTCGACCCGCGGGGAGCTGCGCCGGCTGGCCCGTGAGCGTTCCGCGCGCGAGCGCGAGGCGGTGCTCGCGGCCTCCGAGGCGGCCAAGCAGGCCCGGGCGGAGGCGCGGGCCCAGGCCAATCTGGAGACCGACCGGAAGGCGGCCCGGGCGGAGAAGCAGGCCGACAAGAAGGCGGAGAAGCGGGCGCTCGACTCGGCCCTGGACGAGGCCCGCGAGGAGGATCTGCTCGCGCAGATCCGCCAGCAGGTGCTGCTGATCCGGCCGCAGGCGCCGGTGGAGCCGGTCCGCCTGGAGCGCATCAAGCCGCGGACGCTGATCTCGCTGCTCGCGGGCGCGGTCGCCGCGTACTTCCTGCTCTCGCAGATCGCCCGGACGCCGCTGTCGACGGTCAGCGAGGCGGACTGGCGGTGGGTGGCGGCGGCGGTGGTGTTCTCCGCCCTCAGCTATGTGGCGGCGGCGATGAGCCTGCTCGGCTTCGTGCCGGAGCGGGTCGGGTTCTGGCGGACGGTGGTGGCGCAGGTCGCCGGTTCGTTCGTGAAGATCGTCGCCCCGGCGGCGGTCGGCGGAGTCGCCCTCAACACCCGGTTCCTGCAGCGCTCGGGCGTGCGCCCGGGGCTCGCGGTGGCGAGCGTCGGCGCCTCGCAGCTCTTCGGGCTCGGGGCGCACATCCTGCTCCTGCTCGCCTTCGGCTATCTGACGGGCACCGAGAAGTCGCAGTCGTTCTCGCCGTCGAGGACGGTCATCGCGGGGCTCCTGACGGTCGCGGTGCTCGTCCTGGTGATGACGGCGATCCCGTTCATGCGGAAGTTCGTCTCGACCCGGGTGCGCTCGCTCTTCGCGGGCGTGGTGCCGCGCATGCTGGACGTGCTCCAGCGGCCGATGAAGCTGGTCACCGGCATCGGCGGGATGCTGCTGCTCACCGGTGCGTTCGTCTTCTGCCTGGACGCGTCGATCCGCGCGTTCGGGCACGGGAACGCGACGATCAGCTACGCGAGCGTGGCCGTGGTCTTCCTCGCGGGCAACGCGCTCGGCTCGGCGGCCCCGACGCCCGGCGGTGTCGGCGCGGTCGAGGGCGCGCTCATCGGTGGTCTCGTCGCGGTGGGCCTGCCCATCGACGTCGCCACCCCGGCGGTGCTGCTCTACCGTCTGCTGACCCTGTGGCTGCCGGTGCTGCCGGGCTGGATCTGCTTCAACTGGCTGACCAAGCAGGAGGCGCTCTAGCCGGGCAGGCCGCCCCCCGTGCGGCCACGGGCGCCCCGCACGGCCCCTGCGCCGGCTACCCGTACACCGCCACCACGAAGCCGAGCAGCAGCAGCGAGCAGCCGACCTCCACCGCGCCCACCACCGGCACCTTCAGGCCCCGGCCGGGCAGGACGACCGCGCGGGCGAGGTAGACCGCGAAGGGCAGGGCGAGCCAGGGGTTCAGGAGGGCGGCGGCGAGCAGCGCCGCCGCGTGGTAGACGACCGAGCCCTTCCGGTACGCGGCCGAGTTCTTCTCGCGGATCATCGTCTTCACGTACGGCACCGTGCCGGCGAAGTAGAGCAGGCAGACGAGCGCCGGGGCGAGGCCCTCGGCGAGGGTGCCGCCGCCGAGCCGGAGGGCGACGAGGAGCATGCCGCAGGCGGGGACGACCGCGGCGAGGCCGTTGAGCAGCGCGCGTTCCCGGTTCACGCGCGCGTGCCAGGCGTTGACCGCGAGGAACGGCGCCATGGCGGCGGCCCCGAGCAGCAGCCACGGGTACGCGACGGCGAGCGGCACGCCGAGGACGGCCGTACAGGCTCCCGGCACGACGGCGGGCCGGACGTGCCGGGCGGCGGCGCGGGGGTTGCGGGACAGCCGGCGGAGCCGTAGCCACTGCTGGGCGTGGAAGGCGGCCACGTACGCGGCCAGCCAGGCGGCGAACAGGGGCAGTTGGGCCCACACGGGGTCGCCGAGCAGCACGCCCGCCGCGTAGGGCACGGTCAGCATCGCCCAGGCACCGTGCTGGTTCGGGATCCATCGTCCGGCAGCGCTCACCCTCACACCGTCACACACCATCTGCCGGGACAACTACGGGATTTGGTCACCCCACGGAGGGACCATCGGCCCCCTTCCGCGCCCTCCCGCCGGTTCTAGCCTCGAAGCACAGATCGAACAGATCTCACAGATCTCACGGATCGCGCAGATCGCAGCGACGTGCCGCCGGTCGTGAAGGAGTCAGCCGTGCAGCAGAGGCCCCACCCCGCCGAAACCCTCCTCCGGGCGGGCGGTTTCTTCGCCCGCGCCTCCGGCGCCGAGGTCTCCGAGGACCTGCGCACCGTCCACCGCACCGGCGGCCGCGAGGGCGAGGCCTTCTACCGGGACCGCTGGAGCCACGACAAGGTCGTGTACTCGACGCACGGGGTGAACTGCACCGGTTCGTGCCGCTGGAAGGTGTACGTCAAGGACGGCATCATCACCTGGGAGACCCAGGCCACCGACTATCCGTCGGTCGGCCCGGACCGCCCGGAGTACGAGCCGCGCGGCTGCCCGCGCGGGGCCTCCTTCTCCTGGTACAGCTACTCCCCCACCCGGGTCCGCCACCCCATGGTCCGGGGCGCCCTCCTGTCGATGTACCGGGAGGCGAAGCAGCGCCTGAAGGACCCGGTCCTCGCCTGGGCGGACATCCAGCGCGACCCGGAGCGCCGCCGCACGTACCAGCGGGCCCGGGGCAAGGGCGGTCTGGTGCGGGCTAGTTGGGACGAGGCCCTGGAGATCGCGGCCGCCGCGCACGTGCACACCATCAAGGAGCACGGGCCCGACCGGGTGGCGGGCTTCTCGCCGATCCCGGCGATGTCGATGGCCTCGCACGCGGCCGGCGCCCGCTTCCACTCGCTCATCGGCGCGCCGATGCTGTCGTTCTACGACTGGTACGCGGATCTGCCGGTGGCCTCGCCGCAGGTGTTCGGCGACCAGACCGACGTACCGGAGTCGGGCGACTGGTGGGACGCGGCCTATCTGCTGATGTGGGGCTCGAACGTGCCGGTGACGCGGACCCCTGACGCGCACTGGATGACGGAGGCCCGCTACCGCGGCCAGAAGGTCGTCACGGTCTCCCCCGACTTCGCGGACAACACCAAGTTCGCCGACGAGTGGATGCACCCGCACCCGGGGACGGACGGGGCGCTCGCGCTGGCGATGGGGCATGTGGTCCTGAAGGAGTTCTTCGTCGAGCGGCAGACGCCGTTCTTCCTGGACTACGTCCGCACGTACACCGACCTGCCGTTCCTGGTCTCCCTGCGGGAGACGGAGCGGGGCCTGGTCCCGGGGAAGTTCGTCACCGCCGCCGACCTCGGGCAGGACGTCGAGAACGCCGCCTGGAAGACCGTCCTCGTCGACGACGCCACGGGCGAGCCGGTCGTCCCGAACGGCACCCTCGGCCACCGCTGGGCCACCGACGGCAAGCCGGAGTGGAACCTCGACCTCGGCGACACCGTGCCGCGCCTGAGCCTGCTCGGCGAGGGCGGGGGCGAGGGCGGGGACACCGCGGAGATCGTGCTGCCGCGGTTCGACGAGGAGGGCGAGGTGCTGCGGCGGGGCGTGCCGGTGCGCCGGCTCACCGAGGACGGCCCGCTGGTCACCACGGTGTACGACCTGCTGCTCGCCCAGTACGGGGTGGGGCGCCCCGGCCTGCCGGGCGAGTGGCCCGACTCGTACGAGGACGCCGGCGCGCCCGGCACCCCGGCCTGGCAGGAGACGCTGACCTCCGTCCCCGCCGCCCAGGCGGCCCGCGTGGCACGGGAGTTCGCGGACACCGCCGAGCGCTCGCGGGGCCGCTGCATGATCCTGATGGGCGCGGGCACCAACCACTGGTTCCACTCGGAGACGATCTACCGCGCCTTCCTCGCCCTGCTGACACTGACCGGCTGCCAGGGCCGCAACGGCGGCGGCTGGGGCCACTACGTCGGCCAGGAGAAGTGCCGGCCGGTGACCGGCTGGGCCACCCTGGCGAGCGCCTCCGACTGGGGGCGCCCGCCCCGGCACATGATCGGCGCGGGCTGGTTCTACCTCCACACCGGCCAGTGGCGGTACGACACGCTGCCGGCCGACGCGCTGGCCTCGCCGCTCGGCGCGGGCCGGTTCGCGGGGATGACGGGCGCCGACTGCCTGGCGGCGGCGGCCCGGATGGGCTGGATGCCCTCGTACCCGACCTTCGACCGCAATCCGCTGGACCTGGGCGCGCAGGCCGACCCGGTCGGCGACACCGTACGGGCGCTCCAGGACGGCACGCTCGGCTTCGCCGGGGAGGACCCGGACGCGCCGGAGAACTGGCCGCGGGTGCTCAACGTATGGCGGGCGAATCTCTTCGGCTCGTCCTCCAAGGGCAACGAGTACTTCCTCAAGCATCTGCTCGGCACCCACTCCAACCTGCCGTCCGACGGCCCGCGTTGCACGCCGAGGGACGTACGGGCACCGGCCGCCGACGTCGAAGGGAAGCTCGACCTTCTGCTGTCGCTGGACTTCCGGATGACGAGCACGACGCTCCTGAGCGACATCGTCCTGCCGGCCGCGACCTGGTACGAGAAGCACGACCTGTCGTCCACCGACATGCATCCCTTCCTGCACGCCTTCACCCCGGCCGTCGACCCGCCCTGGCAGGCCCGCTCCGACTACGACGCCTTCCTCGCCCTCGCCCGCCGCTTCGGCGAGCTGGCGAAAGAGCACCTGGGGGTGCGCAGGGACCTGGTGGCGACGGCGCTCCAGCACGACACGGCGGGCGGCGAGATGGCGCAGCCCGGCGGGGTGGCGCTCGACTGGTCGAAGGGCGAGTGCCCGGCGGTGCCGGGGCAGAGCATGTACAACCTGACGGTCGTGGAGCGCGACTACGGCGCGGTGGGCGAGAAGTTCGCGGCGCTCGGCCCGCTCGTCGACACCCTCGGCGTCACCACGAAGGCGATCACCTTCGACGTCGGCGAGGAGGTCGCGTACCTCGGTGAGAAGAACGGGCGGGTACGGGGCGGGGTCGCCGACGGCCGGCCGCGGCTCGACACCGCGCAGCGGGCCTGCGAGGCGATCCTCTCCCTCTCCGGCACGTCGAACGGGCGGCTCGCCACCCAGGGCTTCGAGAAGCTGGAGCAGCGGACCGGGCAGGAGATGGCGCATCTGGCGGCGGAGGCCGAGGGCAAGCGGATCACCTTCGCCGACACGCAGGCCCGGCCCGTCCCCGTGATCACCTCGCCGGAGTGGTCGGGCAGCGAGTCCGGCGGGCGCCGCTACACCGCGTTCACCGTCAACACCGAGCAGCTGAAGCCCTGGCACACCCTCACCGGGCGCCAGCACTTCTTCCTGGACCACGACTGGATCCACGAGGTGGGCGAGGCGCTGCCGGTCTACAAGCCGCCGCTGGACATGCACCGGTTGTACGGGGAACCGGAGTTGGGGTCCGTACAGGACGGTCGCGACGGGCGGGACGGCCGGGAGGTCGCGGTCCGGTATCTGACCCCGCACAACAAGTGGGCGATCCACTCCCAGTACCAGGACAACCTCTACATGATGACGCTCGGCCGGGGCGGGCAGACGGTCTGGATGTCGCCGCAGGACGCCGACGCGATCGGGGTCCGGGACAACGACTGGATCGAGGCCGTGAACCGCAACGGCGTGGTCACCGCCCGCGCGATCGTCTCCCACAAGATGCCGCCCGGCACGGTGTACATGAACCACGCGCAGGAGCGCACGGTCGGCGTCCCGAAGACGGAGAAGACGGGCCGCCGGGGCGGCATCCACAACTCGCTCACGCGCGTGATGCTCAAGCCGACCCATCTGGTGGGCGGTTACGCGCAGCTCACCTGGGCCTTCAACTACCTGGGCCCGACCGGCAACCAGCGCGACGAGGTGACGGTGATCCGCCGCCGCGACCAGAAGGTGGAGTACTGATCCCATGCGCGTGATGGCTCAAGTGGCGATGGTCATGAACCTCGACAAGTGCATCGGCTGTCACACCTGTTCGGTCACCTGCAAGCAGGCGTGGACCAACCGGCAGGGCACCGAGTACGTCTGGTTCAACAATGTCGAGACGCTCCCCGGGCAGGGCTACCCGCGCCGCTGGGAGGACCAGGAGCGGTGGAAGGGCGGCTGGGAGCGCACCCGCTCCGGGAAGCTGCGACTGCGGGCCGGCGGGCGGCTCAAGCGGCTCGGGCAGATCTTCGCCAACCCCGAGCTGCCGGAGCTCGACGACTACTACCAGCCGTGGACGTACGAGTACAGGAACCTCACCGAGGCGCCGGCGGGCGACGACCTGCCCGTCGCCCGCCCGGTCTCCCAGCTCACCGGGGCGCCGCTCGACAAGGTCGAGTGGGGACCCAACTGGGACGACAACCTGGGCGGGGCGCCCGAGCACGGGCCGAAGGACCCGCTGGTGGAGAAGGTGCGGGCGCAGGTCGGGGAGAAGATCCGGTTCGAGTTCGAGCAGAGCTTCCTCTTCTATCTGCCGCGGATCTGCGAGCACTGCCTCAACCCGGCGTGCGTCTCGTCCTGCCCGTCCGGCGCGATGTACAAGCGGGAGGAGGACGGGATCGTCCTGGTGAACCAGGACCAGTGCCGGGGCTGGCGGATGTGCGTGACCGGCTGCCCGTACAAGAAGGTCTACTTCAACCACGCCACCGGCAAGGCCGAGAAGTGCACCTTCTGTTTCCCGCGCATCGAGGTCGGCATGCCGACCATCTGCTCCGAGACCTGCGTCGGCCGGATGCGCTACCTCGGCGTGATGCTCTACGACGCCGACAAGGTCGCCGAGGCGGCGGCCGTGGAGGACGAACACGACCTCTACCCGGCCCAGTTGGAGTGCTTCCTCGATCCGGCCGACCCGGCGGTCGCGGCCGCCGCGCGGGCGTCCGGGATCAGCGAGGAGTGGCTGGACGCGGCCCGCCGCTCCCCCGTGTACGACCTGATCGCGACCTACCAGGTCGCCCTGCCGCTGCACCCGGAGTACCGCACGATGCCGATGGTCTGGTACGTGCCACCGCTCTCCCCGGTCGTCGACGCGGTCGCCGCGACCGGCAGCGACGGCGAGGACGCGGGCAACCTCTTCGGCGCGATCGACGCCCTGCGCATCCCCGTCGAGTACCTCGCCGAACTCCTCACCGCCGGGGACACCTACCCGGTGGAGGCGGTGCTGCGCCGGATGGCCGCCATGCGCTCCTACATGCGGGCGGTCAACCTCGGCGAGGCGAAGGACGACACGATCGCCAAGGCGGTCGGGCTCACCGGCGAGGAGATGGAGGACATGTTCCGGCTGCTCGCCGTCGCCAAGTACGAGGACCGGTACGTGATCCCGACGGCAGCCCACGCCGACGCGGACGCGCTCGCGGACGCCCACCCGCTGGACGCCGGCTGCCCGGTCGCCGAACAAGGGGGCGGTGGCAGCCGGGTCCTGCTCAACCTCAGCCGTACGAGGAGGAACCCGTGAACCCCGACGCCGTGGTCCGGCTGGTGGCGGCGCGCTGCCTGGCCTATCCGGACGAGCGCCTGTACGCCGAACTCCCGCTGCTCCGGGGAGCTTTGGAAGGGGTACGGGGCGGGGGCGGGCTCGCCGCCTTCCTCGACCATGCGGAGCGCACCGCCCCGCTGGAGCTGGCCGCGCACTACACCGACACCTTCGACACCCACAACCGGCGCTGTCTGTACCTCACCTGGTGGACGGACGGCGACACCCGGCGGCGCGGCCTCTCCCTCGTACGGATCAAGGGCGTCTACCGCGACCACGGCCTGGAGTTCGACAGCGACGAGCTGCCCGACTTCCTGCCCGCCGCCCTGGAGTTCGCCGCCCGGCACGAGGAGCCCGGCACGGCGCTGCTCCAGGAGCACCGGGCGGGGCTCGAGCTGCTGCGGCTGGCGCTGGCCGGCGTGGACACCCCGTACACCGGCGTGCTCGAAGCGGTCTGCGGAACGCTCCCGGGCCCCTCCCCGCAGACCAAGGAGGAGGCGAAGGCGCTGGCCCGGTCGGGGCCGCCGCGTGAGCTCGTCGGACTCGAACCCTTCGGGCCGGGCGTCGACCTGCCCTGGCCCACCGTGAGCCGTGCGGAAAGGACCCCGGCCTGATGGATCTGCTGCTCTGGGGCGTGCTGCCCTACGTCTCCGTCGTCCTGCTCGTGGCGGGCACGGTCTGGCGCGGCCGGCACGACCGCTTCGGGATCACCACCCACTCCTCGCAGCTGCACGAGTCGCGGCTGCTGCGGATCGGCTCGCCGCTGTTCCACTTCGGCATGGCCTTCGTGGTGCTCGGGCACGTGGTCGGGCTGCTCGTGCCCATGTCGTGGACGGACGCGGTCGGGCTGAGCGACCACGCGTACCACCTGATGGCGGTGTCCACGGGCGCCGTCGCCGGGGTGGCCGCCGTCGTCGGCATCGGGATCCTGGTGTACCGGCGGCTGCGGGTGCCGGCGGTGCGGCGGGCGAGTCTGCGCAGCGACCGGGTGATGTACGCGGTGCTGCTCGGCGCGATGGCGCTCGGGCTGCTCGCCACCGTCCTCAACTCGACGGGGCAGACGGACGGCTACAACTACCGGGAGGGCGTCTCGGTGTGGTTCCGGTCGCTGTTCGCGCTCAGTCCGGACTGGGCGCTGATGGCGGGCGCGCCGCTGGTGTTCAAGCTGCACGTGCTCTTCGGCTTCACGCTGTTCGCGCTGATCCCCTACTCCCGGCTCGTACACATGTTCGCCGCGCCGGTGCGGTATTTCTTCCGGCCCTTCGTGGTCTACCGGCGCCGCCGCCCCGGCCGGCTCGCCACCCGCGAGCCGAAGCGCGGCTGGGAGCGGGTGTCGTAGGAGCGGGGGTGCCGTAACCGGCCTCGCGGATGCAGGGGTGCCGGGCCACCCGCTTGGCCCACCGCCCGCGCGGGCCCCTCCCGGGCGGCCCACGATGGGATCATGCCGATCTCCGCCGCCCAGCGCACCGCCCGGCGCGCCGCCCTGCTGACCGCGACCGCCCTGCTCACCGCGACCACCGGGTGCTCCGACGACGGAGGGCAGGCGGCCCCCGAGACCAGCGGCCCCACCGGGCTCGACGCACTCGCGGCACAGAAGCTCGAATGGTCGGAGTGCCTGCCGCCGTCCCCGGCCGAGGGCGGCGGCCCGGCCCCCACGCCGCTGCCCGGCGGCACACCGTGGGAGTGCGCCTTCATGACGGCGCCGCTGGACTACGCGAAGCCCGACGGCGAGACCGTCGACCTGGCCCTGATCCGCGCCAGGGCCGCCGCCCCGGACCGGCGGATCGGCTCCCTCGTCTTCAACTTCGGCGGCCCCGGCGGCTCCGGCGTCACCGGCCTGCCCGGCTTCGCCGCCGACTTCGAGACCCTGCGCTCCCGCTACGACCTGGTCTCCTTCGACCCGCGCGGGGTCGGCCGCAGCGCGCCCGTCGAGTGCGCCACGGACAAGGAACTCGACGCCTATTACGCGCTCGACTTCACCCCCGACGACGCCGCCGAGGAGAAGACCCTCTCCGAGGCGCAGAAGGCCTACGCGAGCGGCTGCGAGAAGGACGCCGGCAACCGGCTCCCCTACGTCGGCACCGAGAACGCGGCCCGTGACATGGATCTGATGCGCCGGGTCCTCGGCGACGAGAAACTGCACTACTTCGGCATCTCCTACGGCACCGAACTCGGCGGCGTCTACGCCCACTTGTTTCCCGCGAACGTCGGCCGGGCGGTCTTCGACGCGGTCGTCGACCCCACGGCCGGCGTGGAGGCCGGCGCCCTCGGGCAGACGAAGGGCTTCCAGCTCGCCCTGGACAACTTCGCGCAGGACTGCGTGGACCGCGGCGACGACTGCCGGCTGCCGGGCAGCAGCGTCGCCGAGATCGAGGAGTTCATCACCGGGCTCCTCGCGGAGCTCGACGCCAAGCCCATCGCGGGCATCGGCGACCGCAAGCTCACCCAGACCCAGGCCACCAACGGCATCGCGCAGGCCCTGTACTCCAAGGAGTTCTGGCCCTATCTCGAACAGGGCCTCGACGAGGCCGACGGCGGCAACGGCGCCCTGCTGCTCGCCCTGTCCGACTCCATGAACGGGCGGAACCAGAGCGGCAGTTACAGCAACATCCAGGCCGCCAACGCCGCCATCAACTGCGTGGACTTCAAGGAGCGGTTCACCCTCGGCCAGGCCAAGGAACGCCTCCCCGAGTTCCAGAAGGCCTCCGCCGTCTTCGGCGACTTCATGGGCTGGGCGCTGTCCAGCTGCGGCCAGTGGCCGGTGCCCGGCACCTGGGAGCACCCGAACGTCTCCGCGCCGGGCTCCGCGCCGATCCTGGTCATCGGCAACACCGGCGACCCCGCCACCCCGTACGAGGGCGCCCGCGCCATGGTGAACGCGCTCGGCAAGGGCGTCGGCGCGGAGCTCACCTACAAGGGCCAGGGCCACGGGGCCTACAGCAGCGGCGACAAGTGCGTGAAGTCCGCGACCGACGCGTATCTGCTGAACGGCAAGGTGCCGGCCTCCGGGACCGTCTGCCCGTGACCGTCCGCCCGTAGCCGCCCCCCTAGGATGGCGGTCCGGCTCGGATCAGGGGGTGGCGCTCGGTGCGCTCGTCGTTCATACGTACGGGGGCCGTCGTCGCCCTCTCCGCAGTGCTCGCCACGGGATGTACGGCCACGGGCGGGACCGGCCCCGCCGGCACCCCGAGCTCCGCCCCGGCGGCCGGCGACGCCAAGCCCTCCGCGTCCAGCACCAACCCCGGCGGGCCCGCGCTGCCCGCCGCGCTCACCGGCCAGCGCCCCGACTGGCGCCGCTGCACCGCCCCCGAGGGCGGCGAGGCCCCCGGCTCCGCCTGGCGCTGCGCCACGGTGAAGGTGCCCCTCGACTACGCGAAGCCGGACGGGCCGACGATCCCGATCGCGCTGATCCGCAAGGAGGCCGGCGCCAAGGACGCCCGGATCGGCTCGCTGCTCTTCAACTTCGGCGGGCCCGGCGGCTCGGGCGTCGACATCCTGCCGCGCGGCGCCGCCGAGTACACGGCCCTCGGCAGCCGCTACGACCTGGTCTCCTTCGACCCGCGCGGCGTGCAGCGCAGCTCGGGCGTGGTGTGCCGGGACGACAAGGAGCAGGCGAAGGCCGAGCGGACGGTCGACTACACGCCCGAGACGGCGGCCGAGGAGAAGGCCTTCCGCGCCGACGCCGTCGCCTTCGGCCAGGGCTGCGCGCGCCGCTCCGGCCTCGTCCTGCCGTACACCACGACCAGCAACACGGCCCGCGACATGGACCTGATCCGCCAGGTCCTCGGCGACCCGAAGCTGAACTACTTCGGCATCTCGTACGGAACCCAGCTCGGCGCCGCCTACGCCCATCTGTTCCCCAGGAACGTGGGCCGGATGGTGCTCGACGCGGTGGTCGACCCGACCGCCGACTCCGTCGGCCACGCCCGCAACCAGACCATCGGCTTCCAGCGGGCCCTCGACAACTATCTGACCTCCACCGGCCAGGACCCGAAGGACGGCACCCGGCGGATCGTCCGGCTCCTGGAGAAGCTCGACAAGAAGCCCCTCGCGGTCGGCGACCGCGAGCTCAACGACTCCCTCGCCCTCACCGGCGTGGTCATGCCGCTGTACGCCCAGCAGAACTGGCCGCTGCTGACCTCGGCGCTCACCAAGGCGGAGAACGGCTCCGGCGCCGAACTCCTCTCCCTCGCCGACTGGTACAACGACCGGGACGCCGCCGGCCACTACTCGACGCAGTCCCACGCGCAGCGGGCGATCTCCTGCGCCGACTCCTCCGAGCGGCCCACCCTCGACGAGGCGCGGACGCTGATCCCCGAGTTCCGCCGCCTCTCCCCCGTCTTCGGCCCCTTCCTCGCCTGGGACACGGCCGGCTGGTGCGCCGACTGGCCGGTCGAGGGCGAGGCCACGACCACCGCGGCGAGCGCCCCGGGCGCCGCCCCGATCCTGGTCGTCGGCACGACGGGCGACCCGGCCACCCCGTACGAGGGCGCGGAGCGGATGGCGAAGGCGCTGGGCCCGGGCGTGGGCGTGCTCGTCACCAACAAGGGCGAGGGCCACGGCGCGTACGGCTCGGCGGCCTGCGCGACGAAGACGATCGACGCGTATCTGCTGCGGGCCGAGGTCCCCGCGTACGGCAAGACCTGTCAGTAGCGGACACGCACCCGCACGAGGGCCCCCGGACCTGAGCCAAGTCCGGGGGCCCTCACGCATGCCTACGCCTACGGCTGTGCCTGCGCCTAGTAGATCGGCTTCTCCGGCTCGATCTGGTTGACCCAGCCGATGACGCCGCCGCCGACGTGCACCGCGTCCGCGAAGCCCGCGGACTTGAGCACGGCGAGGACTTCCGCACTGCGGACACCCGTCTTGCAATGCAGGACGATCTTCTTGTCCTGCGGCAGGTCCTGGAGGGCGTTGCCCATCAGGAACTCGTTCTTCGGGATCAGCCGGGCGCCCGGGATCGAGACGATCTCGTACTCGTTCGGCTCGCGGACGTCGATGATGTCGATGTTCTCGCCGTCGTCGATCCACTCCTTGAGCTGCTTCGGAGTGATCGTGGAGCCGAGCGCCGCCTCCTGGGCCTCCTCGGACACGACGCCGCAGAAGGCCTCGTAGTCGATGAGCTCGGTGACGGTCGGGTTCTCGCCGCAGACCGCGCAGTTGGGGTCCTTGCGGACCTTGACCTGGCGGTACTGCATCTCCAGGGCGTCGTAGATCATCAGCCGGCCGACCAGCGGCTCGCCGATGCCCGCGAGGAGCTTGATGGCCTCGTTGACCTGGATGGAGCCGATGGACGCGCACAGCACGCCCAGGACGCCGCCCTCGGCGCAGGACGGGACCATGCCCGGCGGCGGGGGCTCCGGGTAGAGGCAGCGGTAGCAGGGGCCGTGCTCGGACCAGAAGACCGAGGCCTGGCCGTCGAAGCGGTAGATCGAGCCCCACACGTACGGCTTGTTGAGCAGCACGCACGCGTCGTTGACCAGGTAGCGGGTCGCGAAGTTGTCCGTGCCGTCGACGATCAGGTCGTACTGGCTGAAGATCTCCATCACGTTCTCGGCCTCAAGCCGCTCTTCGTGAAGGACCACGTTCACGTACGGGTTGATGCCGAGCACGCTGTCGCGCGCCGACTCCGCCTTGGAGCGGCCGATGTCGGCCTGGCTGTGGATGATCTGGCGCTGCAGGTTCGACTCGTCGACCTCGTCGAACTCCACGATGCCGAGGGTGCCGACACCGGCCGCGGCCAGGTACATCAGCGCCGGGGAGCCGAGACCGCCGGCGCCCACGGCGAGCACCTTGGCGTTCTTCAGCCGCTTCTGTCCGTCCATCCCGACATCCGGGATGATCAGGTGACGGGAGTACCTGCGGACCTCGTCTACGGTGAGCTCGGCAGCCGGCTCGACCAGGGGTGGCAGCGACACGGAGACCTCATCAATACAGCTGTTCGGGATGTCAGTACGACGCTTGTTCTCCGCACAACACTGCCACGCCCCTTCTCATTCCGAGACACCCCGTCCGATACGCGAGACAATTTCGTCCCAGTAGCCGGGCAGCGAGTGGAATGCACCGGTTTGTCCCGGCCCACCCGGGCGGTCGGTCATGAAGACCGTCCCGGCCCCCTGCCAGCGGGCGATCCGCAGCGCTTCGTCCAGATGTGTCCTGGGCACTCCGTGGACGAGATGGACGAACTTCCCCGCCGGATGGTCGGCAGTCCACTCCGCCACCTGCGACCAGCGGTAGTCGGTCCAGGCGCCGGAGAAGGTGACCAGCTGGTCGGCGACCTCGGCGTAGCCCGGGTACGGATGGGTGCCGTGCCCCAGGACGAGGTGCGCCTCCCCGTCCCGCAGCGCCTCCAGGGTCGCCGAGAGCCGCCGCACGCCGGTCAGGTCGGCCCGGTCGGCGGGCGCCCGGTCCAGATAGAAGCCGTCCGCCTTGTACCAGTCGAGGAACCGCTGCGCGTCGGCGACCAGCTCGTCGTAGGGACGTGACCCCTCACACAGGTCGAGGTGTCCGAGCACCCGGACCCCGGCGTTGCGCAGCTTGCCGGCCGCTTCCAGGCAGTGCGGGTCGGGCCGTGCGCCCGGCCCGTCGGCGACGTTGAGCACGGCCCAGTGCACGGGGGCGCCGGGGCGGGTGAGCTCGGCCCACTCGACGGGGGCGAGGAGGGGGTGGGCGTAGCCGGGGACGCCCACTCCCATCCCGGTGACCGCGCCCGTCTCCGTCCCGGTGCCGGTGGCGGTCAGATGCGACATGCCGCCTCCATCCAGATGTCGGCGAGCGACTCCTCCAGATTGATCCGGGGGCGCCAGCCGAGCCGGTCCCGTGCGGTGCGCACGTCGGCCTGCTGCCAGGGGCCGCAGCCGTCGGGGTACGGGTAGGGGGCGGCGGCCAGCTGCTCGGCGATGGTCGCCTCGGTGCGCGGGGCGCCGATCACCGGGCGCTGCGGCGGGCCGTCGACCTCGTGCAGCTGGCCCGCGTAGCCGGCGACCCGGGCGAGCACGGCGGCGGCGTCGCGGAGCTTGACCGCGCGGCCGGTGCCGATGTTGACCACGCCCTGGGCGGCGGACAGGGAGGCGGCGTGCACGGCCCGGGCGACGTCCCGGACGTCCACGAAGTCGCGCTGGACGCCGAGTCCGCTGAGCTTCAGCTCGCCGTCCCCGGCCTGGATGGCCCGGCGCATCGCCTCGGCGAGCCGCCCGAGCGGGGAGCCGGCCGGGGTGCCGGGGCCGACCGGCGAGAAGACCCGCAGCACGACCGCGTCGAGGCCGGAGCCGAGGACGAGTTCGGTGGCGGCCAGCTTGGACACGCCGTACGGTCCGCCGGGCCGTGGCACCGCGTCCTCGGCGGTCGACGAGCCGGGCTGGCTGGGCCCGTACTCGGAGGCGCAGCCGACCTGGACGAGCCGGGCGCCGCAGCCGCTGCGCCGCAGGGCCTCGCAGACGGTGGCGACGGCGACGGTGTTGTGCCGGGTCAGGTCGCGGGCGCCGCCGCGGGTGGCGCCCGCGCAGTTGACGACGACTCCGGGATGGACGGCGTCGAGGAACCGGGTGAGCGCGCCGGGGCTGCCGGTCGCGAGGTCGAACCGTACGTCGGCGTCGTCGCCGCGCCCGAGGGCGGTGAGGTGCACCGCCGGGTCGGCGAGCAGCCGGTCGGCGACGAACCGTCCGATGAATCCGTTGGCTCCGAGCAGCAGCACCCTCATCGTGCGGCCCCTACGTGCCGACCGGCCGTGGTGCGGGATCCGGGTGTCATGTGTCCTTCTTCTCCTTGGGAGGTCTCACGTGGGTGACGCGCCCGCGGCGTCGGCTCCGCGGGTGCGCGATCGGGTGTGGGGGTGGGGTGGGGGCGGCAGGCCTGCGCCTACGCGTGGGCAGAGGCGCGGGAGAGGGCCTCGGTGGCGTGGGTGAGCAGGGCGAGGGCGGCGCAGCCGCAGACCAGGGCGGGCAGGGCGGCGGGGCCGCCGAGCGTGACGAGCGCGCGGACCGGGGCGCCGAGCACGTCGAGGCCGGGGAGGCGGGCGGCGAGGACGCTCGCGAGGGCGAGGAGCTCGGCGGCGCAGGCGGCCCCGAGGGCGCGGGCGGCGGTCTCGGCGAAGCCGTGGACGGCGAGCAGCCGGGCGATCAGGAGGAGCGCGCCGAGCGCGAGGGCGCCGGGGTGGAAGCCGGTGAGGGCGAGCAGTCCGGCGAGCAGGGCGAGGTGGAGGGCGACGGTGCCGAGGAGCAGCGGGCGGGCGCCGGCCGCGAAGTCGGCGAGGCCGCGGCTGGCGGCGAGCCGGTGGCGGGCCCGTACGGCGAAGAGGTGGGCGCACCAGGCGGCGGGGGCGACGGACAGGGCGAGGGCGAGCAGGGGCGCGGTGTCGAGCGCCCAGTCGGCGGCGGCGACCGGGCCGTCGAGCGCGGTGACGACGACCGGCCCGGTGTCGGGTCCGCCGCGCAGCACCTGGTCGAGGAGTCCGTCGCCGGCCGCCGCGTGGGCGAGCAGGCCCAGGGTCCACAGGGGGGCGGCGGTCGGGGTGCCGGCGGTGACGCGGAGCGGGCCGCGGCGCACGGCGACGACGAGTCCGGCGAACAGTCCGACGACGCCGATCGCTCCCGCGGCGACCCGGAGCCCGCCGGTGCCGAGGGCCAGTCCGAGGGTGGCGAGGGCGGCGACGGCGCCGGGCGCGCAGACGGTGAGCGCCCAGCTCGCGGGGCCGGGCCGGTCCGCCCGGTCGGCCGGGGTACGGGACACGGTGGCCTCCCCGCGCGGGACGCGGGCGTACAGCTCCTCGGCGAGCGAGAACACGTCGCGGTGCCGGAAGCGGGCGGCGGTGCGGTCGGTGACGCCGTGCGCCTCCAGACCGGCGGCGATCTCCAGCGGGTCCACGGCCCGTTCGCACAGCTCGCGGTGGCGGTGCATCAGGGCCTTGACGGGGTCGGCGGGGCCGCGCCGGGGCCGCGCGGAGGCGCCCTGGACCGCGGTCGGCACCGCGGTCTGCTGAATCGCTTCGGCAGGGGCGGCGGGGGCGGGTTTCGGCTCGACGGCGGGGGCCGGGACGGGCGGTACGGCAGGGGCCGCCGCGAGGTCGAGGCCGCCGGGCGGCAGCAGCGCGGGCGGTGCCGTGAGCGCGGGCGCGCTGAGCAGCGCCTCGGAGCGGGAGTCCCAGGGGCCGGGGCTGGTGGGTGCGGCGGGGCCGCGCATGGATGTGCCTCCTTCATGCATCGGGATCTCCCGCACCGGCCGCCGCGGTGACCGGCTGGTCCGCCCAGCTGCCCGGCACATGGGACTCGGCCGGGTGGGCGAAGGGCACGCCGCTGGTGGTGCGGCGGCGGACCGGTGAGTGGGAGAGAAGTTCGAGGTAGATGCCGCGGAACGCCGCCAGGTTCTGTTCCACGGTGAACAGCTCCAGGGCGCGGGCGCGGGCGGCCGCGCCGAGTCGGTACCGGCGGTCCGGGTCGCGCAGCAGCGCGAGGCAGGCGTCGGCGAGCGCCTTGGGGTTGCGCGGGGGGACGACGAGCCCGGTGCCGCCGATGACCTCGACGACCGCGCCGACGTCCGTGGAGACGGTGGCCCGGGCGCAGAACATGGCCTCGACGAGGCCGACCGGGAAGCCCTCGACGACGCTGGAGAGCACGACGACGGCGCTGGCCGCGTAGGCCTCCTCCAGGCTGGGCGCCTCGGGTCCGCCGAGCTCCTCGAAGGAGACCGGGTTCTCGCCGATGGCGTGCGCGCCGGCCGCCTCGTCGGGGAACAACTGCTCGGCGAGGCCCCGGCAGTGCGCGAGGTACGCGGCGGCGCCGGGCTCGGTCACCGGCGCGGCGACGATCCGCAGCCGGGCGTCGGGCTGCTGACGGCGCACCTCGGCGAAGGCGTGCAGCAGGGCGACCAGGTCCTTGGCGGGCTCGACCCGGCCGATCCAGGAGAGGGTGGCCGGGTCGCCGCTCTCCTCGTCCTCGCCGACCTCGGCGAAGCGCTCGGCGTCCATGCCGGGGTGGACGGTGCGCAGCCGGGCCCGGTCGGCGCCGCACTTCTCCTGCCAGCGGCGGGCGTGCGCGTTGCCGGGGGTGAGCAGCGCGGCCTGCCGGTAGACCTCGCCGGCGAGCCGTCCGTGGAAGGCGGCGAGCAGGGCGCGTACGGGGGTGGTGAGGGGGGCGTCGGTGGCGGCGAGGTAGTGGGCGCGGAGCTGGACGCCGTACTCGGTGACGAGCAGCGGGGTGCCGAAGAAGCGTTTGGCCAGGAGGCCCGGGAGGGCGGCGGCACCGGCGGAGGCGGCGTGGCAGAGGTCGACGAGCCCGAGGCCGCCGGCCGTTCCGTCGAGGCCGGCCTCCTCGTCGTACCAGCCGAGCGAGAGGGGGCGCAGGGCGCGCTCCAGCTGTTCGGTGAAGGCGAGTTGGTCGGGGACGGTGGCGGCGGCGACGCCGCGGCGGGCGCCGGGGGCGCGGCAGGCGGCCTCCAGGACCCGGACGACGGACTCGGAGCGCAACGCGGCGGCGAGTCCGCCGCTCTCGCGGGCGAGTTCGGCGAGTCCGTAGAGCCCGGCGGCGAAGCGCTCGGGGCCGTCGGCGGGGCCGTGCCGGTCGGTGCCGTCGCCGGCCGGGTCGGCGGCGCAGACGCCCTCGGCGAGCTCCCGGAACGCGTCCTCGAAGCGGCGCCGGTCGCGCCGGCCGTAGCCGCGGCCGCGGGCCCGGCCGGGGCCGCGGGTGTCGTCCTCGGGGGTCCACAGCGGGGCGGTGCGCACGCCGCGCACGTTGGGCGGCAGCGGCAGCCGGCCGGCGGCCTCCTGGCGGGCGTCGCGGCTCAGCGCGTAGAGGTCGAACTCGTGCGGGGCGAGCCCGCGGACGAGCCGGTCGCACCAGAGCCCGGACTCACCGGCGGCATACGGGTAGCCACCCTCCGTGAGCAGTCCGATCCGCATGAGCACACCCCCGTTCTCCCGTGACGGTTCTCCCGTGACGGCGGTCACCGTTCGGTCCGGCGACCCGCAGCGTGAAGAACGTAAGCGGACATGACGGGGGTGTGATGGACGGTTGTCCGTCGCACCACCGGAAGGGGTGAATGCGCGTGACTTTCCCGTGCCGGTCGCGTTCCGTGGCGCTACCGGCCGGTTCCGTCACTCTCCGTCAGGCCCCGGGGGGTAATTCGACGGGGTGTCAACTCCCGGGGTGCACCCAGGGGTTGGGACGGCACCTGACGCCGTCGATGTCGAGCGACTTGGTCTGCTGCTGCATCACCGGGGCGAGCGCGCCGGGCGTGCGGCAGCTCACGTGGTTGTGGCCGAGCCGGTGCCCGACCTCGTGGTTGATGAGCATCTGGCGGTAGGCGTGCATCGCGGCCGGGCCGAAGGTCTCCGAACCCTGCGCCCACCGGAAGGCGTTGATCATCACGCGCTCGGTGGAGGCGGAGTCGCAGGACACGTTGTCGACCGTGGTGTCGAGACCGGACTTGCGGCACCAGTCGCCGGTGGTGCCGGGGCTGGCGAGGGTGATGACGAAGTCCGGGTCCCCGCTGGAGATCCGCTCGAAGGTCATCTCGCCCCGGCCGGCCCAGCTGCGCGGGTCGTTGAGGGTCTTCTGCACCGCCTGCGCGAACAGCGCGCCGTCGAGCCCGAGGCCCTGCTCCACGTCGATCCGGTAGCGGATCTTGCGACCCTTGCCGGGCGCCTTGTCGAAGCCGGGCACGGCGTCGAACCTCCCCGGGCCGTGCAGCTTCGGGTCGATCGGGAACTGCCGCGCCATCAGCTCCTCGTACGAGGGCGGCGGGGCGGGCGCCGTGGGCGTACGGGTCGGGCGGTCGTCCGAACGGGACGCCGGGTTCTCGGCGCCGGCCCGGTCGGTGGGCCGGTCCGCCGCCCGCGACTGCGCCGCGCCGCCGCTCTCCCGCTCGGCCACCTGCCCGGCCACGACCACGGCGAGCACGGTGGTGATCGCGGCGGCGGCGACCCCGGTGAAGGCCCGCCCGAGGCCGCCGGTCCGCCGCGCGTTGCCGCCACCGGCGTCGGGCCCGGCCTCCGTACCGCTCTCGTCCGTCTCCTCGACGACCGGCCGCGGCGGCGCCTCACGGCGCGGGCCGGGCACGAACGGCGCCGCGGGGCGCGCGGTCTCCTCGTGCACGGGGTGCCCGCCGCGTACGAAGGCGTCCTCGGCGCTCGGGTCGTACGGCCCCTGGAAGCGCGGCGTGCCGTGCATCGGCGTGTCGAACAGCGGCGCGGGCGTCCGCCTCGGCGCGCCGTACATGGGGACACCCTGCGGCGGGGTGCCCTGCCCGGGGCCGCCTTGCGGTCCGTACGGACGAGGCGGCTGCGGCGCACCCTGCGCCCGGGGCCCGCCGGGGTACTGCGGCTGACCGCCTGCCGGGTACCGCGGCACGCCCTGCGTACGGGGTCCGCCGGCCTGCGGCCGCGGGGCGCCCATGGGCTGCTGCGCATTCTGCGACCGGGCGCCGGCCGCGTACTGCGGCGCACCCTGCGTGCGAGGCCCGCCGGCCTGCGGCCGGCCGGGGGCGGGGTACTGCTGTGCGGCCTGCGGCCGCTGCGGCGTCGGGGGCCGGCCGGCCTGCCATCGGTCGCCGGCCTGCGGCTGCGGGCCCTCGCCGCGGCGGCGGCGGCCGGTTCCCGGGCCGGGCCTCGCGGGCTCCTGTCGTCCGGTGTCGGCCACCGGCGCCGGTGCGGGCGCGGGCCCCTTGCGACTATGTCGTCCCACGGTCCGGCTCAGCTCCCGCCCTCGGCCGCGGTCCGCGCGGCATCGGTGATCAGCTCCCGGACCGCCGCGGCGACGGTCTCCGGATACTCCATCATGGCCACGTGCCCCGCCTCCGGGAGCGTGAGCAGCCGCGAGCCGCGGAACGCGGCGGCCGCCTTGCGCGCCATCCGGTAGCCGACCAGCTGGTCGCGGCCGCCGTAGACGAGGAGGGTCGGCGCGAGCACCCGCTCGGCCTGCCGCCACAGCCCGTGCTGGCCGCCCAAGGTGTACGCGTCGACGATGCCGCGTGAGGACCGGGCCATCGCGTCCCAGAAGTACGGCAGCTCCAGGCGCCGTTCCATCTCCTCGACGGCGTGCCGGAAGCCCTCTTCGCTGACCCGCCCGGGGTCGCCGTAACAGAGGGAGAGCACCCCGCGGACCCGCTGCTCCGGCGTCCAGTCCCTGCTCAGCCGCGCGAACAGCGGCGCGATGCCGGGCAGGGCGAACAGCGCGGTCGGCCACGCGGTCTTCTGCACGCGCAGCTCCGGCAGCGCCGGGGAGACCAGGGTGAGGGTGCGCACCAGGTCGGGGCGCACGGCGGCGACCCGGGTGGCGACGGCGCCGCCCAGCGAGTTGCCGAAGAGGTGCACCGGGCCGCGGCCGGCCGCGTCGAGCAGCCGGATGACCGCCCGGGCGTGTCCCGTCACCGAGTAGTTGCCGTCGTCCGGCGGCGGCGAGTCGCCGAAGCCGGGCAGGTCGACCGCCTCGCCGTCCACGAGGTCGGCGAGCCGCGGCATCAGGTCCGACCAGTTCTGCGAGGAGCCGCCGAGCCCGTGCACGTACAGCGCGGGCGGCAGACCGGGGCGGGCGCCGGGCCGGGAGCGCACGGTCAGGGTGAGCCCGGGCAGCGCGACGGAGCGCAGTCTCTCGCCGTCGGCGACCCGCACGGCGCGCGGCGGGCTCGCGGGCGGTGCGGCGGTCCGGGTTTCCGGCAGCTCGGTCGAGGACATGGCAGCGATATTACGAGACGATCACGCCCGGGCGCGTGTGGGTGGCGTCACAGGATCGGGTGCGGCGCGCCGGGGGAGCTCCTAGGCTCGGAGTTGAGGGTCATCGGACAGGACCCGCGGACCCGCCACGCCGGAAGGAACCGCATGACTGTCGACCCGAACGAGCCGGACACATTCGCCGAGGAAGAGGACGTCGTGCTCGACGAGGAGATCCCGGAGGCCGACGCGGCCGAGCAGCACACCGAACTGCAGCAGCGCGAGGACGAACGGCCCCAGCACTTGCCGCACGACCAGGCGAACGACGCGGACGCGGTGGAGCAGACCCGGGTGGTCAGCGTCGACGAGGACGACTACCGCTGAAGCGCGCGGCACCTGGGCGGAGCCGGCACCACTTGGGCGGATCGTGCGCCCCGGGGCGGATCGCGCCCGTCCCGTATCGGCGCGTTATCCCCCATTACCGACGGGTAGCCACGAATGGACCGAACACCCTCAGCCGATTTGTTCGGTTACCTGACCATCTTGTTGCCCGTCGCCTCTCGCCCCGAACGTCCGGTCCGTGAAATTCTGCGTTCGCACCGCGCACAGCCGGGTTACCCAAAAGTACGATGGCGGCGCGACGCCAATGCGCGCATGGATCGAACTTTGGAGGCGGCGTGAGCGCCATCGAGCAGACAGAGGCAGCACGCCCCCGGGGCACGCGCCTGCCGCGCCGTGCCCGTCGGAACCAGCTGCTCGGCGCGGCCCAGGAGGTGTTCGTCGCCCAGGGTTACCACTCGGCCGCCATGGACGACATCGCCGAGCGGGCCGGCGTCAGCAAGCCGGTGCTCTACCAGCACTTCCCGGGCAAGCTGGAGCTCTACCTGGCGCTCCTGGACCAGCACTGCGAGGCGCTGCTCCAGTCGGTGCGCACGGCCCTGGGCTCCACCTCCGACAACAAGCTGCGGGTCGCGGCGACCATGGACGCCTACTTCGCGTACGTGGAGGACGAGGGCGGCGCCTTCCGGCTCGTCTTCGAGTCGGACCTGACCAACGAGCCCGCCGTGCGCGAGCGCGTCGACCGGGTCTCGCTGCAGTGCGCCGAGGCCATCTCCGAGGTCATCGCGGAGGACACCGGCCTGTCGAAGGACGAGTCGATGCTCCTCGCCGTGGGCCTCGGCGGCGTGTCCCAGGTGGTCGCGCGCTACTGGCTGTCCAGCGAGTCGCCGATCCCCCGCGACACGGCGGTCGGCCTGCTGACCTCGCTCGCCTGGCGCGGCATCGCCGGCTTCCCGCTGCACGGCACGGAGGGCCAGCTCGCCGCCGAGGGCCACTGAGCCGCACGTTTCTTCAGGAAGGCCCCGGGCGCCCCGCCCGGGGCCTTCCCCTTTCGCCCCTCCCCTTGTTCCCCCACGCTGTTCGCTCTTGGCGTGCCCCGTGCGCACCGTGTCCGTCCCCTCACCGGGCTAATGTGTGGCAGGTACGGCGCGGGATCCTCGCGCACAGCAGACCGTTCGGAGGGACATAGCCGTGGAGGTCAAGATCGGCGTGCAGTACGCACCCCGGGAGATCGTTCTGGAGAGCGGGCAGTCCGCCGAAGAGGTCGAGCGTGCGGTCGCCGACGCGCTGGCCGGCAAGACGCCGCTGCTCAGCCTGACGGACGAGAAGGGCCGCAAGGTCCTCGTCCCGTCCGACAAGATCGCGTACATCGAGATCGGCGAGCAGGCCGTGCGCCGAGTGGGCTTCGGCGCCCTCTGAGACGTACGACAGAAGCGAAGGGCCCGGCGGACGTGCTGTCCGCCGGGCCCTTCGTCGTACGTCTCGCCGTACGTCTCGTCGTACGTCCGACAGTTCGTCACCTTGTCCCCGTCTGCCCACGTCAGGGGGTACGGGGAGGATTGTCATCCGGAGTGACCGGGTAGGACGGGAGTGACCGAACTGCCCGCCCCGCCCCGCACGCGAGGTGATCCGCCGTGTTCCTGGAAGCCCTCGGTTCCGCCCTGCTCGGATTCGCCCTGGCCTGGGCCGCCGCGCACCGGCTCCCCGATCGCCTCCCCGGGCGGGCCGCCGTCCTGCTGACCGGCGCGCTCGGCGGCGTCTTCGGCGCCCTGGTGACCCACGGCGCCCTCGGGCCCGGCCACTTCCTGGCCACCCTGATCGGCGCCGTCGCCGTCACCGCCGTACTGCTGTCGCTGCTCGTCCGCCCGGCCTCGCGGCGGCGGCTGCGCCGCTCAGCCGCCGCGGGCTGAGCGCGCGCCCCCAGCGGCCTGCGCGCCGGCTTACGCGGCCAGGCCGAGCGCGGCCATCCGCTTGGTGTGCGCCTCGGTGATACGGGAGAACATGCGGCCGACCTCGGCGAGGTCGAAGCCCGCGGCCATCCCGTCCACGCCGCCGACCAGCATCGTCGACAGCGCGTCGCGCTCGGCGACCACGCGCTGGGCCTGCGACAGGGCCTCGCCCATCAGCCGGCGCGCCCACAGGGCGAGGCGGCCGCCCACCCGCGGGTCGGCGTCGATCGCGGCGCGGACCTTCTCCACGGCGAAGTTGCCGTGGCCGGTGTCGTCGAGCACGGAGAGCACGAGCGCGCGGGTGTCGATGTCGAGCCGGGCCGCGACCTCGCGGTAGAAGTCACTGGCGATCGAGTCGCCCACGTACGCCTTGACCAGGCCTTCGAGCCAGTCGGACGGCGCGGTCTGCCGGTGGAAGTCGTCGAGCGCCTTGGCGAAGGGCTCCATCGCCCCGGTCGGCTCGGCGTCCACGGCGGAGAGCCGGTCGCGCAGCTGCTCGAAGTGGTGGAACTCGGCGGAGGCCATCTTCGCCAGCTCCGCCTTGTCCGCGAGGGTCGGCGCCAGCTTGGCGTCCTCGGCGAGCCGCTCGAAGGCCGCGAGCTCGCCGTAGGCCAGCGCGCCGAGCAGGTCGATCACGGCGGCGCGGTACTGCGGCACGGCGGAGGCCGTGGCCCAGTCCTGGGCGGCGATACCGGTGGGTGTGGCGTTGTCAGGCGTCTCCATGAACCGCACAATAGCCCGCTCCCCGTGACGCCCGGGGCGCCGGTCGTCCCCTGTGACCGCGGCCTCCCCGGGAATTCTCCCAACACACATGCGCGATTCCGGGGTACAGTGGTAATGCGCCTGCTGAGTATGCGGACATGCTTTCGCACGTTCGGACGTACTTGGTGGGCCGACTGATGAATGAGGATGCCCGGTCGGTGGCCCGATCGGCTCCGGCCCGACAGCCCTTCCGGCGGACCCGCCGAAGGGTCCCTCAGCGGCACGACGCTCGAGCGACGGCAGTGGTCCCGCGCCGACCCGACGGTGATCTTCCCGATCCCCCCAGTGGTTCCCGGCACGGTGAGACCCCCTTCGTTCGCCTCGCGCCGCGTCTCACAGAAGAGGCAGCACCCTGACTACGTTCCGAGACCTCGGGATCCTTCCCGAGACGGCCGAGGCCCTGGAAGCCGTCGGCATCGTTTCCCCCTTCCCCATCCAGGAGATGACCCTTCCGGTCGCCCTTTCCGGCACCGACGTCATCGGCCAGGCCAAGACCGGTACGGGCAAGACCCTCGGCTTCGGCCTCCCGATCCTGGAGCGCGTCATCGTCCCCGCCGACGTCGAGGCGGGCCGGGCCGAGCCCGAGCAGCTGACCGACGCCCCGCAGGCGCTCGTCGTCGTGCCCACCCGCGAGCTGTGCCAGCAGGTCACCAACGACCTGCTCACCGCCGGCAAGGTGCGCAACGTGCGGGTCCTCGCCATCTACGGCGGCCGGGCCTACGAGCCCCAGGTCGAGGCACTGAAGAAGGGTGTCGACGTGATCGTCGGCACCCCCGGCCGGCTGCTCGACCTGGCCGGCCAGCGCAAGCTCGACCTGTCGCACGTCAAGGCGCTCGTCCTGGACGAGGCCGACGAGATGCTCGACCTGGGCTTCCTGCCCGACGTCGAGAAGATCATCAACATGCTTCCGGCGAAGCGCCAGACCATGCTGTTCTCGGCGACCATGCCGGGCGCCGTCATCGGCCTGGCCCGCCGCTACATGTCGAAGCCCACGCACATCCGCGCCACCTCGCCGGACGACGAGGGCGCCACCCACGCGAACATCGCGCAGCACGTCTTCCGCGCCCACAACATGGACAAGCCGGAGATGGTCGCGCGCATCCTGCAGGCCCGCGGCCGCGGTCTCGCGATGATCTTCTGCCGTACGAAGCGCACCGCCGCCGACATCGCCGAGCAGCTGGAGCGCCGCGGCTTCGCCTCCGGCGCGGTCCACGGCGACCTCGGCCAGGGCGCCCGCGAGCAGGCGCTGCGCGCCTTCCGCAACGGCAAGGTCGACGTCCTCGTCGCCACCGACGTCGCCGCCCGCGGCATCGACGTCGAGGGCGTCACGCACGTCATCAACTACCAGTCCCCCGAGGACGAGAAGACCTATCTGCACCGCATCGGCCGCACCGGCCGCGCGGGCGCGAGCGGTACGGCGATCACGCTGGTCGACTGGGACGACATCCCGCGCTGGCAGCTGATCAACAAGGCCCTTGAGCTGAACTTCAGCGACCCGGTCGAGACGTACTCCAGCTCGCCGCACCTGTACGAGCTCCTCGACATCCCCGAGGGCACCAAGGGCATCCTGCCGCGCGCCGAGCGCACCCGCGCCGGTCTCGACGCGGAGGTCCTCGAGGACCTGGGCGAGCCCGGCGGCAAGCGCGGCCGTGGCCCGCGCCGCGAGCAGCAGCAGACCGAGGAGCGCCCGGCCCGCACCCGTACGCCGCGCCAGCGCCGCCGCACCCGTGGCGGTTCGGAGCTCGGTGACGGCGCGCCGGCCGAGCAGACCGCCGCCCCGGCCGTCGGTACGGACTCCGGTACGGACGCCGCCGAGGCGCCCGCCGGTCCGCGCCGCCCGCGCCGCCGCCGCACCCGCGGTACGGGTGGCCCGTCGGCCGGCATCCCGGTCGCCGGCGCGTCGAGCACGACCGCGGTCGCGGAGGCGCCCGAGCCGGTCGTCGAGGCCCCGGTCGTCGAGGCTCCGGTCGTGGAGGCCCCGGTGGCCGAGGCGCCCGTCGAGGAGCCGCGCCGCCGTCGCAGCCGTACCCGGACCCCCGCCGCCGCGACCACCGAAGTGGCCGAGGTGACCGAGGCTCCGGCCGCCGAGACCCCCGCCGTCGAGGCTCCGGCCGCCCCCGCCGAGGAGTCCCGGCCGCGCCGCCGGCGTTCCCGTGGCGCGCGTCCGGAGGCCGCCGAACCGGTGACCGCCGCCGCGGCCGCTGCCCCGGCACCGGCTGCCACCCCGGCCCCGCGCAAGCGCCGGGTCCGGCCGCGTCCGGCCGAGGAGACCGTGTCCTTCCAGACGGTCGAGACGGCCGCCGCCGCGCTGGCCGCCGCCACGGCCCGTACCGTGCCGGCCCAGGCGACCGAGCCGAAGGCCGTCGAGCCGAAGGCCGCCGAGGTCAAGGCCGCTGAGCCCAAGGCCGCCGTCCCGGCGCAGGCCGCCGAGCCGGTGACCGCTGCTCCGGCCGCCGCCCCGTCGGCACCGCGTGCGCGCCGCCGCGCCACCCGCCCGGTGACCAGCACGGCCCCGACCGTCGAGGCCCCGGCCGCCGCGGAGCCGGCCCCCGCGCCGGTCGCCGAGGAGCCCAAGCCGCGCCGCCGCGCGACCCGCCGGGCCTCCAGCCCGGTGACGTCGACCGCGGACACCGGTGCCGTGGTGATCGTCGAGGCCGCCGCCCCGGTGGCCGAGCCGGTCGTGACCGAGGAGCCGAAGAAGGCCGCTCCGCGCAAGCGGGTCGCCAAGAAGGCCGTCGCCGCCGAGGCCCCGGCCGAGACGACCGAGGCCCCCAAGAAGGCCGCTCCGCGCAAGCGGGTCGCGAAGAAGGTCGCCGAGACCGTGGCCGAGGCCGCGGCCGAGGTGACCGAGGAGCCGAAGAAGGCCGCCCCGCGCAAGCGCGTGGCCAAGAAGGCCGTCGCCGCCGAGGCCCCGGACGCCTCGGAGCCGAAGACGCCGACCCGTCGTCGTACGACGAAGAAGGCCGTCGCCGCCGAGGCTCCGGCCGAGGCCGCGGAGACCGCCCCCAAGAAGGCCGCTCCGCGCAAGCGGGTCGCCAAGAAGGCCGCCGCCCAGCCCGAGGCGTAAGCGGCCGGCAGCACCACCACCGCGGCCCGGCCCCTCTCCGGAGGGCGCCGGGCCGCGGTGCGTTCGGGCGCGGGCGCTCGTCGGAGGCGCCGCTCCGGTTCCGGTTAGAGTCGCTCTATGAGCAAGCCCCGGTCCCTGGCGCTGCCGCCCCGTACCCGTCGCCATCGGCTGGCGACCGCGCGCGGCCCCTTCGCCGTACTCGACACCGTGCCCGACGGACCCCGGCACGGGACCGTGCTGTTGCTGCCGGGGTACACCGGCAGCAAGGAGGACTTCCTCGCGCTGCTCGGTCCGCTCGCCGAGGCCGGGTACCGGGCGGTCGCCGTCGACGGGCGGGGGCAGAACGAGACGCCGGGGCCGCGTGGCCGGGCCGCGTACCGGCGCAAGGCGCTGGCGCTGGACGTGGTGGCGCAGGCGGCGGCGCTCGGGGACGGGCCGGTGCATCTGCTCGGGCATTCCTTCGGCGGGCTCGTGGCCCGGGCGGCGGTCGCGCTCGCGCCGGACGCCTTCTCCTCGCTGACCCTGCTCTCCTCGGGCCCGGGCCGGGTGGCCCGGCCGCAGCGGGTCCGGATCCACGCGCTGCGCGGCGCGTTCGCGCTGCTGCCGAAGGAGCGGGTGTGGCAGGCGACCCGCTGGCTGGACAGCCGCGGCGAGGAGCCGGGCGCCGAGGACCCGCAGGAGATCGTGGACTTCCTGCGCCGCCGCTGGATGCTGACCCGGATCGCCCAGCTCTCGGGCGCGGGCCGGCTGCTCGTACGCGACCCGGACGGCACGGCGGCGCTGCGGGCGCTGCCGATGCCGCTGCATCTGGCGTACGGGGACGAGGAGACGGTCTGGCCGGTGCCGGACCTGGCGGCGGCGGCCGCCCGTACCGGCGCGCACCACACGGTGGTGGCGGGGGCCGGCCACTCCCCCAATGTGTCGCACCCGGAGGAGCTGGCGGCACGGCTCGCGGCGTTCTGGGACGCGGTCCCGGAGCGGGCGGTCCCGGGTCGTACCGAGGTGCCGATCGGCGGAAATCCGGCCGAAGCACCCTCGTAACGCGCTTCGTCGATGATGGTCCCGAGAGGGGTCTACCCGGCGGTATTTAGCCTCCCGAAAAATTTCCTTAGCGTAGGGAATGTTTGCAGGGTGCATGCCGTTGGACATGTGTGTACGCCGCCACAGAGGCCGGCGTACACCCAGTTCTCCATCAGGAGGATCAACTCAGACGAAGGGAGAAGCCCATGCGCTTCGAAATCCTGCGACTCGACGACATCGACGGCACGCCTGTCGACCGGACCGTCGTGGACGCCGCCTCCGTCAACCGGATCGTGCAGCAGGCCGCCGCTATCGGTCAGCGCATCTGGATCCGCCCGGCCGAGACCTCGGCCTCGTAAAGACGAAGCTCCACCACGCACCGCGCCCCCGCACGGACTCCGGAGAACCGGAATCCGTACGGGGGCGCAGTGGTGTGTGCGGCCGTGTGCCCGAAGCGGGCGTCAGGCCCCCTGGATGACCTGGGTGACGCCGTTGATGATCTGCTGCACGGCGATGGCGGCGAGCATCATGCCGGCGAGCCGGGTCACCAGGACCACGCCGCCGTCCTTGATGACGCGGATGATCAGCAGCGAGTAGCGCATGGCCAGCCACAGCACGACGTGCATGGCGACGATCGCGGCCCAGACGGAGATCTGGGCGGCGGCGCCGTCCGCGTGCTGCACGGCGAGGATGACCGAGACGATGGCGCCGGGCCCGGCGAGCAGCGGCATGCCGAGCGGGACCAGGGCGACGTTGACGTCCTTGGTCTGCTGCGGCTCGTCGTTCTTGCCGGTGAGCAGGCTGAGCGCGATGAGCAGCAGGAGCAGTCCGCCCGCGATCATCAGCGCGGGGACGGAGACGTGCAGGTAGTCGAGGATCTGCTGGCCGAGGACGCCGAAGACGGCGATGACGCCGAAGGCCACGGCGACGGCCTGCCAGGCCATGCGGCGCTGGACCTTGGCGGGGCGGCCGGAGGTGAGGGCGAGGAAGATCGGGGTGATCCCCGGGGGATCCATGATCACGAAGAGGGTCAGGAACAGCGAGCCGAAGACGGCGACGTCGAACACGGTGTGGGTGCCTTGCGGGAAAGGGGTGTACACGAACGTCCGGAATCAGGGATTCCGGGGAGTGGGCAGGCCGGAGCCGGCCGGGAGGGGAAGCACGGGGACGCCACGGCACGGCGGCCGGGCCGCACGGAGCGGCCGACCGTCAGGCGGGAATCGACGACAGGCGTCGAGAGAGGGGTGGCGTTGACGAGGGGTTACGGGCGTCCGCCCGCGCCCGGCACCGGGAAGGCACCGGCGGCGCGGCGGGTGATCTCGCCGTAGATCTCGGGGTCGGTGGTGCAGTGGCCGAGGCCGACGGTCTTTCGGCTGCCGTGGTAGTCGCTGGAGCCGGTGGTGAGCAGCCCCAGCTCCTTGGCGAGGCCGCGCAGCCGGGCCCTGGTCGGCTCGTCGTGATCCATGTGGTCCACCTCGATGCCGTCGAGACCGGCCTCGGCGAGCTTCGCGATGGCGGACTCGGGCACGCACTCGCCGCGCTTGACGGCCAGCGGGTGGGCGAAGACGGTGACCCCGCCGGCGGCCTTGACCAGGCGGATCGCGTCGATCGGGTCGAGCTCGTGCTTCTGCACGTGGGCCCGGCCGCCGTCGGCGATCCACTCGGGCGTGAAGGCGCCGGAGACATCGGGCACGACACCGAGTTCGACCAGCGCCTCGGCGACGTGCGGGCGGCCCACGGAGCCGTCGCCGGCGATCCGGGCGACCTGCTCCCAGGTGACCGGCACGCCGAGCTCCTGGAGCTTGCCGACCATGGCGCGGGCGCGCGGCACCCGGTCGTCCCGGACCAGCTCGCGCTCGGCGAGTAGGGCGGGCTCCTCGGGGTCGAAGAGATAGGCGAGCATGTGGAGGCTCACGCCGTCGTAGCGGCAGGAGAGTTCGGCGCCCGTGACCAGGGTGAGGCCCTCGGGGAGGGCCGCGATGGCCTCTCCGTACCCCCGGGTGGTGTCGTGGTCGGTCAGCGCGACCACGTCGAGCCCGGCGGCGGCAGCGTTCCGCACCAACTCGGCGGGGGTGTCCGTACCGTCCGAGGCCGTGGAGTGGGTGTGCAGGTCGATGCGCACGACGCGGGACTCCGGGGGCTCGGGGCGGACTGAAGGGACCGCTCCAGCATAACGGGCGAATCAAGCCCCTTCGTACGGATCCACCGAAGCCCCCGCCCCTTACGACGCGACCGGCACGCCCCGCCGCTACGTGAGCAGCGCTAGGTGAGCAGCCTCGGTGTCAGCGCGCCGCACGGCAGCAGCTCGACCTCCGCGCCGGCGTCGCGCAGATCGGTGAGGACCAGCTCGTCGTACATCAGCAGACCGGACTGCTCGGGCCAGACGATCGCCCACAGCCACAGTCCGCGCGCCTCGCCGGCGAAGACGGCGCGGTCCTGCGGGGCGCCGGTGACATGCCAGAGCGGGGTGGGGCGGCCGGCGGCGAGCACCTTGACCTGGGGTGGTTTGTCGATCGCCATGCCGGGGCCGGGATCGGGGCCGTCCATGCCCGCGTACCGGGCGCCGAGTCCGACGCCGAGCTCCTCGGCGACGAGCAGCAGCTCCCCGATGCCGCCGAGCGGACCGGGCCCGGAACAGGCCACGGCGGTCGCGCGTCCGCCGCTGCGGTCGTCACCGGCGTACGCCACTCCGGTGAAAAGCCATCCGACGGGCAGGGGCCACGGCATCCACACCGGCACATGGGCCCGGTGCACGACCACACCGAGGCCCTCGACGCTGGGTGGGATCACGGGCTGTAGCGGGTGCACCGAGCCGTGCACGTCGCACTGCCAGGAGTCGGCGAAGAGACCGGGCGCCCTGACCCGGCCACCGCACTTCGGGCAACTGGGTTCGCCCCTCATAGGGCTCAACGGTCCTACCCGCGCGGCCCCGCGTCAAGGACGATCACCGATGATCACCCGTCCGGCCGGAGCGCTTCACCCGGAGCGCCCGGAGCACGTCCGCCGGACCGCGACCGGACGACGATCATCCGCCGGGCGGACCGGCGCCGGTCCGCCCGGCCCCGGTTCCTCGCTCAGTCCAGGGTCACGGACTTGCGCAGCGGATCGCGCAGGTCCGTCCCGTTGTTCAGCCAGCGCTCCTCCAGGGCCTGCGCGCCGTGCACCCGCTTCCAGGCGGCCTCGTTCGAGGTCATCGGCAGCAGCGGCAGGAAGCGCACCGGGTCCAGCGGGGCGTCGAGCTCCAGGTCCTCGACCAGGCCGCCCGACTCGGCGACCAGGACCGAGCTGAAGGGCGCGCCCGGCCACAGCGGTTCGCCCACGTCGAGCGAGGCGCCGGGGGCCACGACGACGCCCTCGACCTGCGGGGTGGCGGCGAGCACGGCGAGCGGGCGGAGCACCTGGTCGGTGTCGGCGAGGCCGGCGCGGACGGTGAGCAGCAGTTCGGCGCGCGGGCCCTTCACCGGGTCGGCGAGCGCGGAGGTGGGGTCGGCCATCGGCTGCGCGGACATGCCGAGGGTCGCGTAGCGCACCAGGCCGGCCTCGGCGTCGATGAACCGGAGCACCTCGATCCGGTCGGTGCCGAGGAAGGTGATCGCCGCCCGCGCGTCCGGCTCGCCGAGGGCGGTGCGCAACCGGGCCTCGACCAGAACGAGAATTTCTGCCATGCGGCGAGCATAAAGCGCGTATGGAACGGGCAAAGTAAGGGATTGACCCTCGGTCGGCTGATAGTGTGGGCGACTGGTCGGGCTTGATGACCCGACTGCTCGTCACACGTCATCCCTCACGAGGGACCGGCCGGAGGAGGTGGGACTGCGATGGATCGAAGTCGACCCGGCAGTACCAGCCGCTCTTCCGCCGCCACGCACCCCAGCCCGGTGCGCTCCTCCCTCCGGTGACCCGCGGATCCCGTTAGCCTCTCGGCCTTCCCGGATCCTCATCTCCCCGGTCTCCGGCAGCTCGCACGACGGAAGAGCACCTTCTTGCCTCCCTGTCTGTAGCGAACGCCGTCACCGCGATCCGCCGGTGCCGCCCGCTTTGTGGACGACGTGGCTCCACGTCCTCATTCCGGGCTGTGCCACCGTCGCCGACGGCCTCTCCGTGAAGGAGCACGCCCATGTCGATGATCCGTGACCTGCGCGCCGCCGTCCGTCCGTCCCTGCTGCACCCGCTGCGCAAGACGGCCACCGCGACCGCCTCGCAGTACGCCAACTACGACGCCACCCGCGACCCCACGGCCGCGAGCGCCGTCGTCGACTGCGCCGTCTACCGCGAGGGGCGCCGGGTCGACGACCGCGCGTGCCTCACCCCGCGCGGCGCGATGCGCCAGGTGCGGGAGAGCGGCGGCTTCGCGTGGATCGGTCTGCACGAGCCGACCGAGGCCGAATTCGCCGGTATCGCCGCCGAGTTCGGGCTGCACCCGCTCGCCGTCGAGGACGCCGTCCACGCCCACCAGCGGCCCAAGCTGGAGCGCTACGACGACACTCTCTTCACCGTCTTCAAGACGATCCACTACGTCGAGCACGCCGAACTCACCGCCACCAGCGAGGTCGTGGAGACCGGCGAGGTGATGGTCTTCACCGGCCCCGACTTCGTCATCACCGTCCGGCACGGCGGCCAGGGCTCGCTGCGCAACCTCCGGCACCGCCTCCAGGGCGAGCCGGAGCTGCTCGCCAAGGGCCCCTCCTCCGTGCTGCACGCCATCGCCGACCATGTCGTCGACGGCTACATCGCGGTCGCCGACGCCGTCGAGCTCGACATCGACGAGCTGGAGATCGACGTCTTCTCGCCGGCCGCCAAGGGCTCCACGCGCGGCGCCGACACCGGCCGGATCTACCAGCTCAAGCGCGAGGTCCTGGAGTTCAAGCGGGCCGTCACGCCGCTGCTCCGCCCGATGCAGCTGCTCAGCGAGCGGCCGATGCGACTCGTCGACCCCGACATCCAGAAGTACTTCCGGGACGTCGCCGACCACCTCGCCCGGGTCCAGGAGCAGGTCGTGGCCTTCGACGAACTGCTCAACTCGATCCTCCAGGCCAATCTGGCGCAGGCGACCGTCGCGCAGAACGAGGACATGCGCAAGATCACCTCGTGGGCGGCGATCGTGGCCGTCCCGACGGCGGTCTGCGGCGTCTACGGCATGAACTTCGACCACATGCCGGAGCTGCACTGGAAGTACGGCTACCCGATGGTGCTCGGCGGCATCGCCGTCATCTGCTTCGCCATCCACCGCACGCTCAAGCGCAACGGCTGGTTGTAGCCGCCCCAGGCCGTGGGTCTTCCGTGGCTCGATAGGCTTCGGACCATGACCGAAGAGCTGTTCCTCGTCGAGGAGGCCACCAAGAAGTCGGGCCTCGTCTGGGTACGGGGCGAGGTCCCGGCGGCCCGCGCGCTGTGGCACGTGTGGCACGAGGGCGCCGCGCTCGTCGTCGGCGACGGCCCGGGCGAGCAGCCGCTGCCGGGCCTGACCGACGGCGGCACCGCCGAGGTCACCGTGCGCAGCAAGGACAAGGGCGGCCGGGTCGTCGCCTGGACCGCCGCCGTACGCGAGCTGCCGGCCGGTACGGAGGAGTGGGCGGCGGCCGTCGCCGAGCTCAAGGGCAAGCGCCTGAACGCGCCCGACGGCGAGGCGATGCCGGAGCGCTGGGCCCGCGAGTGCCGGGTCGTCCGGCTCGAACCGCGGGCCTCGACCACCGACCTGCCGGACGGCTCGCTGGCCGCCGTACCGCTGCCGTCCCCGGGCATCACCCGGCGGCCCATCCCGGCCGGACTGCCGAGGCTGCTCCTGAAGCGGAAGCGGAAGCCCCGCCGCTAGGTCCTGTCCGTTGGCTGCGCGAGGCCCTGCCGGATCTCTCCGACAAGGTGCTCTCCGAACGGCTCACCCAGCTCGTCGCGGCGGGGGTCGTCGTACGCGACCGGTTCCCCGGCTGGCCGCCGACCGTGCGGTACGCGCTCACGGCTCACGGCCGGCGCCTCGGCCCGGTGCTCCAGGCCCTGTGGGACTGGGGCGCGGAGTCCGCCCGAGTGAGCTCGGGTGCGGGACCTGTCAGGTGCGGGGCAGCTGCTTGCCGTAGTCGAGGGTCTGGCCCTTCTCCGGCTCAGCCAGCGGGAAGTCCTTGTCCCACTCGGACAGGATCACCACGCCCGCGCCGCCGCCGCGCGCGAAGCGCAGCGGGTACGGGACGCCCTCCAGGGACACGTCGAGCGAGCCGCCCATGGCGTCCTCGCCGCCCCGGACGTTGATGGTGCGCGTCCCGCCGATCGTGTCGTGGTCGCCCTTGACGAGGTCGCCGTGCAGCCCGATCAGCCCGTCGAGCAGCAGGTTCATGTCGGTGAAGCCGCGCAGCTGCTTGTACGAGGGGTCGCCCTCCGGCACCTTCACGTACTTGTCGCCGAGCGTGTCCGCGGCCTCCGAGCCGGCGTCGTCCGAACCGGACTCGCCGGAGCCCGAGCCCGAGCCGTCGGACCCCGCGGCTCCCGACGGGGCGGCCGAGCCGCCGGCGCCGTCCTCGTGCTCCCAGAAGCCCGCGTCCGCCTTCAGATAGAGCGCGTCGCCGACCCGCAGCAGCTCGAAGGTGCTGTTCTTCGTGGTCACCGAGCCGTTCGCGCCGTCCTGCTTGAGGCGCATGTTCAGCTTGTACGTGCCGCCCTTGCTGACCAGCGTGCCGGAGAGCCGTACCGCCTTGGCCGTGTCGGCCGCCTTCCGGGCCTTCTGCTCGATCACCGTGGCGTCCAGCCGCCCGACGCCGTTGGTCCCCTCGTCCGGGTCGGCCGCGCAGGCGCCGAGCGCCGACACCAGGCCCACGCAGAGCGCGAGCGGAAGGACGGCCCCGCGGACGCGCGAGGTCGGACGGAGCACGGTCACCTGGGCACCTCTCGAGAGGGTGGGGGACGGCCGGTGGGATCCGGAGCCGGTGGGGGGCGGCAGACCGCAGCGTACCCGGGTCGGGTCACCGCCCCGCAGGCAGCCGGACGGGCGCTCTGCCGAAGCGGCACCGTCCGCCACGGGCTAGCCTGAACCCGGCAAGCGGGACGAGCGGTAACGGACCGGCCCGAATCGTGCGGCACGGAGGAGGCGCGTGGCATGGCGGCAGGCGCCCCCCGGGTCTTCGTCTCCCATCTGGCCGGCGTCCCGGTCTTCGACCCCGTCGGCGACCAGGTCGGCCGGGTCAGCGATCTGGTGGCCATGCTGCGGGTGGGCCGCCGCCCGCCCCGGCTGCTCGGCATGGTGGTCGAGGTGCTGTCCCGGCGCCGGGTCTTCGTGCCCATGACCCGGATCACCGGCGTCGAGTCCGGCCAGGTCATCACCACCGGCGTCGTCAACATGCGGCGCTTCGAACAGCGCCCCACCGAGCGCCTGGTCCTCGGCGAGCTGCTCGACCGGCGGGTGACCCTTGTCGAGACCGGCGAAGAGGTCACCGTCCTCGACGTGGCGATCCAGCAGCTGCCGGCCCGCCGCGACTGGGAGATCGACAAGGTCTTCGTACGGCGCGGCAAGGGCGGGGCGCTTCGCCGCAAGGGCGAGACGCTGACCGTCGACTGGTCGGCCGTCACCGGCTTCTCCCTGGAGGAGCACGGGCAGGGCGCCGAGAGCCTGGTCGCCACCTTCGAGAAGCTGCGCCCCGCCGACCTCGCCAACGCGCTGCACCACCTCTCCCCCAAGCGGCGCGCCGAGGTGGCCGCCGCCCTCGACGACGACCGGCTCGCGGACGTCCTGGAGGAGCTGCCGGAGGACGACCAGATCGAGATCCTGGGCAAGCTGA
The DNA here is from genome assembly GCF_026236535.1 of Streptomyces sp. SKN60. Lineage (GTDB taxonomy): Bacteria > Actinomycetota > Actinomycetes > Streptomycetales > Streptomycetaceae > Streptomyces. The sequence goes on from NZ_JAHTMW010000014.1 coordinate 198,559, forward strand.
AGGAGGAGCGGGCCGCCGACGTCCTGGAGGCGATGGACCCGGACGACGCCGCCGACCTCCTGAACGAGCTGCCGGAGGACGAGAAGGAGCGGCTGCTCACCCTGATGCAGCCGGACGACGCGGCGGACGTGCGCCGGCTCATGGCGTACGAGGAGCGGACCGCGGGCGGTCTGATGACGACCGAGCCGATCGTGCTGCGCCCGGACGCGACGGTCGCCGACGCGCTCGCCCGCGTACGCCTGCAGGACCTCTCCCCCGCGCTCGCCGCGCAGGTGTACGTGTGCCGGCCGCCGGACGAGACCCCGACCGGCAAGTACCTGGGCACGGTGCACTTCCAGCGGCTGCTGCGGGACCCGCCGTTCACGCTGGTCAGCGCGCTGGTGGACAGCGATCTGCCGCCGCTCGGGCCGGCCACCCCGCTGCCGGCGGTGACCAGCTACTTCGCCGCGTACAACCTGGTGGCCGCGCCCGTGGTGGACGAGAGCGGTTCGCTGCTCGGCGCGGTGACCGTGGACGACGTGCTCGACCACCTGCTGCCGGACGACTGGCGCGAGACCGAGTTCCACGAGGAGGGGGTGGGCGGTGGCTGAGCGCGCGCAGGAGCGGGACCGCGAGCGCGACCGGGAGCGGGGGGAACGGGAGCGCACCCTGCCCCGGATCCGGCTCGACCTGCCGCGCGAGCGGCGCACCCGGCTGCTTCCGGAGTACGACCCCGAGGCCTTCGGGCGGCTCTCGGAGCGGATCGCCCGCTTCCTGGGGACGGGCAGGTTCCTGGTCTGGATGACCCTGACGGTCGTCGTCTGGATCGGGTGGAACGTCTTCGCGCCGGCGCCGCTGAAGTTCGACGAGTACCCCTTCATCTTCCTGACCCTCGCCCTGTCCCTCCAGGCCTCGTACGCGGCGCCGCTGATCCTGCTCGCACAGAACCGGCAGGACGACCGGGACCGGGTCAACCTGGAGCAGGACCGCAAGCAGAACGAGCGCTCGATCGCCGACACCGAGTACCTGACCCGGGAGATCGCGGCGCTGCGGATGGGTCTGGGCGAGGTGGCCACCCGCGACTGGATGCGCTCGGAGCTCCAGGACCTGCTGAAGGACCTGGAGCAGCGGGACGGGGACCGGCGCGACGACCGGCGGGATCTATTCCCGGACGGCGGTACGCACGGGAGTGACGTACCCGACCGTTGACAGCCCTTTCATGAGCCGGTGGTCGTCGCCGTACCATCTCTCTATGGCTATGGAAGACGCGGTGCGCGAAGCACTGGCGACGGTGAACGACCCCGAGATCAACAAGCCGATCACCGAGCTCGGCATGGTGAAGTCGGTGGAGATCGGTGACGACGGCACGGTCGCCGTGACGGTCTACCTCACCGTCTCCGGCTGCCCGATGCGCGAGACGATCACCCAGCGCGTGACGGACGCCGTCTCCCGGGTCGAGGGCGTCACCGGTGTCGACGTCTCCCTGGACGTGATGAGCGACGAGCAGCGCAAGGAGCTCGCGGCGGCGCTGCGCGGCACCACCGCCGAGCGCGAGGTCCCGTTCGCCAAGCCGGGCTCGCTGACCCGGGTCTACGCGGTGGCGTCCGGCAAGGGCGGCGTCGGCAAGTCCTCGGTGACGGTCAACCTGGCGGCGGCGATGGCCGCCGACGGCCTGAAGGTCGGTGTCGTGGACGCCGACATCTACGGCCACAGCGTGCCGCGCATGCTGGGCGTGGACGGCAAGCCCACCCAGGTCGAGAACATGATCATGCCGCCGTCGGCGAACGGCGTGAAGGTCATCTCCATCGGCATGTTCACCCCGGGCAACGCGCCGGTGGTGTGGCGCGGCCCGATGCTGCACCGCGCGCTCCAGCAGTTCCTCGCCGACGTGTACTGGGGCGACCTGGACGTCCTGCTCCTCGACCTGCCGCCGGGCACCGGCGACATCGCGATCTCCGTGGCCCAGCTGGTGCCGAACGCCGAGATCCTGGTCGTCACCACCCCGCAGCAGGCGGCGGCCGAGGTCGCCGAGCGGGCCGGCGCGATCGCCGTGCAGACCCACCAGAAGATCGTCGGCGTGGTCGAGAACATGGCGGGCCTGCCGTGTCCGCACTGCGACGAGATGGTCGACGTGTTCGGCACGGGCGGCGGCCAGAAGGTCGCCGACGGCCTGACCAAGACCACCGGCGCGACCGTCCCGGTGCTCGGCTCGATCCCCATCGACGTGCGCCTGCGCGAGGGCGGCGACGAGGGCAGGCCGGTCGTCCTGGCCGACCCCGACTCCCCGGCCGGCGCGGCCCTGCGCACCATCGCGGGCAAGCTGGGCGGCCGCCAGCGCGGCCTGTCGGGCATGAGCCTGGGCATCACGCCACGGAACAAGTTCTGAGGCACCGGTTGTGGGCATACGTTCCGCAGGGGCGGAACGGGTGGGCACAACCGGAGCCTGCGGGCCGCACAGGCCGCGCAGCGTGAAGGGGCACCCCGATCCGGCGTGCCCCTTCGTCATACCCGCCGTCAGGCGTACGCGCCCAGGTCCTTGACCCGCGCGAACCCGAGCCCGTACGCGCTCATGCCCCGCCCGTACGCGCCGATGTGGACGCCGTCCGCCGAGCCGGCGAGGACCCAGCCGAACTCGGACTCGCGGTAGTGGAAGGGCACCGGGACGCCGTCCACGGGCAGCGAGAGAGCGGTCCAGGCGGGCCCGTCGAGGTCGTCGGCGAGCTCGAAGGCGGTCTCGGTCTGCTGGTCCAGCCAGTTGTCGCGCAGGGCGTGGTCGAGCTGGGCGGGCCAGGTGTGGGCCAGGAGGCCCGAGCCGGCCAGCCAGGCCGCCGAGGAGACCGTGGTGGCGTCCAGGACGCCGGTGCCGTCGCCGGTGCGGCGCACGGGGTTGGCGGCGACCGTCACGACGACCGCGAAGCGCTCCTTCTCCGTACTCGCCCCGCCGGCCTCGGACTTTATCGACGGCTCGTCACCGTGGCCCATGGAGCCGTGCTGCACGGTGCCGTCCGCCGCCGTGCCGATCTGCATCAGCCGGCGCGGTCCGGTGAACGCCTCGTCGAGCCCGTACCAGGCGAAGGGTGCGCGCAGAAAGCCGTCGGCTTCCACCCGACTCGTCGTCTTCATCTCGGCCGCCTCCTCGTTCAGTCAACAGAGGGAGGATAGCCACCGCTGCGGGGTGGTTCGGTGACAGGGCGTCGTCGGCGCCGGTGGGACGGCGCGTCAGGCGCCCGTCGACTCGCCCGTCAGGTCGCGTCGTAGTCGTACGGCGGACGCTCGGCGTTGTCCGGCTTGTCCTGCTTCTTCAGGAGGTCCGGCTTGCCGCTGGTGACCGCGGGAGCGGACGAGGAAGACGAGGAGGAGGGCTGGGACTCGCGGCCGTGGACCGCGTCGGCGACCTCGTTCATCTCCTTCTTGAGGTCGAAGGTCGAGCGGAGCTCGTTGAGCTCCTTGAAGTCCTCGTTCTCCGCGAGCTGCTTGCGGATGAAGTTCTTGGGGTTGAGGTCCTCGAACTCGAAGTCCTTGAACTCCGGGCCGAGCTCGCTGCGGATGTCCGCCTTGGCGCTGTCGGAGAACTCGCGGACCTTGCGGATGAACCGGGAGACGTCCTGGATCACCTTCGGCAGCTTGTCGGGTCCGAAGATGAGCACGGCGAGCACCACGAGCGTCACCAGCTCGAGTGCGCCTATGTCGCTGAACACCCTGTAGCTCCTTCTCGCCGGTCCCGGGCGGCCCGCTCCACGGTACCCGCCGAAACTGTCCGGCGGGTACAGCGTGGTGTCCTCCACATGGCCACTGGGCGGTCCCTCGGCTGCCCTCAGGTGCCGGTCTCAGGTGCCGGTGGAGGAGCCCAGGGTCAAGGTCTTTGTCTGCTCTTTGCCGTTACGGGTCAGGGTCAGCTTCAGCTTGTCGCCGGGGCGGTGCGAGCGGATCTTCACGATCAGCTCCTCGCCGCTGTGGACGCGCTGGCCGTCGACCTTGGTGATGACGTCGCCGGGGCGGATGCCGGCCTTGTCGGCGGGGCCGCCGGCGGTGACCGAGGGGGTGTTGCCCTTGCCCTTGTCACCGACCCGGGCGCCGTCGCCGGTGTAGGCCATGTCGAGGCTGACGCCGATAACCGGGTGGGTGGCCTTGCCGGTGTTGATGAGCTCCTCGGCGACCCGCTTGCCCTGGTTGATGGGGATGGCGAAGCCGAGGCCGATGGAGCCGGACTGGCCGCCGCCCTCGCCGCCGGAGCCGCCGCCGGCTGCCCGGATGGCGCTGTTGATGCCGATGACCCGGCCCTGTCCGTCGACCAGCGGGCCGCCGGAGTTGCCGGGGTTTATCGGCGCGTCGGTCTGGAGGGCGTCGACATAGCTGACGTCGCTGCCGTCGCCCTTCTCGCCGCCCGCGGTGATGGGCCGCTCCTTGGCGCTGATGATGCCGGAGGTGACCGTGTTGGAGAGGTCGAAGGGGGCGCCGATGGCGACGACCGGGTCGCCGACGCGGACGCTGTCGGAGTTGCCGAGCGCGAGCGGCTTGAGGCCGGAGACGCCGCGGACCTGGATCACGGCGAGGTCGTAGCCGCTGTCGCGGCCGATGAGCTTGGCGCGGGCGGTCTCGCCGTTGCTGAAGGTGACGGAGATCTCGCCGGAGGAGGCCGCCGCGTCCACCACGTGGTTGTTGGTGAGGATGTGGCCGCGGGTGTCGAGCACGAAGCCGGTGCCGGTGCCGGAGGAGCCGCTGCCGCTGACGTGGATGGTGACGACGCTGGGCAGGGCGCTGGCGGCGATCCCGGCGACGCTGCCGGGGGCGCGGGCGGTGTCGCCGGGGCCGGCCTGCGGGAGTTCGACGGTGCTGAGGCCGCCGTTGCGCTCGACGTACGCGCCGACGCCGCCGCCGACCACACCGGTGACGAGCGCGAAGGCGAGCGCGCCGACCAGCGCGAGGCCGCGCCGGGGCTTGCGGGGCGCCTTGCCCTCGACGGCGAGCGGCTGCGCGAGCGGCTGGGCGAGCGGCTGGGCGCCCCACGGGTCGTACGCGGGCACGGGCGCCGGCGCCGCCATGGGTACGGGCGCGGGAGCGGGCGCGGGCGCCGCCATCGGCGCGGGCGGCTGGACCGGGGGCGCGGGCGCCCACGGGCCCGGCTCGCCGTAGGGCGGCGTCCGGTACGGGTCGGGTGCGTGCAGCGGCTGCTGCGAAGCCGGTGCCGGAGCGGGTGCCGATACGGGCTCCGGCTCGGGCGCGGCCTCCTGGACCGGTACGGGTACGGGCTCAGGCGCCGGCTCGGCGGCCGGTTCCGAGGCCGGGGCGGCCGGCTCCGGAGCCGGCGGCACCGCCGGGGCCGCGAGGGTGAAGTCGGCGTCGTCCGCCCGTTCGGGCGGTGCGGCGGGGGCCGTCGGTGTGGTGGTCGACGGCCGGCTCCACCAAGTCGGCTTCCCGTTCTTCATGCTCTCCCCGCAACAAAGCCCTGTCCGCGCCGCCCGTGTCGCCGGGCGGCGCGCCCCTGCCCCTGGATTCAACCAGGTTGGATTCAACCAGGTCGCGGGTCAGGGGTGGGAGGGCCCGGGGGCGGGAGTGGGCGTCGGGGAGCCGGTGGGCAGCCCCGGCGCGTAGGACAGCCGGAGTGCCGGGCTCATCGGGCGGACGAACGGGGCCAGTTCGAGGCGGGCCGGGATGACCGTCGGAGGCGCGGCCTCCGGGGTCGCCTCGCGGCGCGAGCCGGATGCGAAGGTCGAGGGCGCCCGCAGCGGGGTGATGTTGCTGCCGGTGCCCTGGCCGCCGCGCGGGGCGTCGATCGACAGGGTGCTGCTCAGCGCGATCGCGGCGAACGAGACCGCGCTGGCGGCGGCGAAGGCGAAGCGCCGTCCCCGCCCGGCGGACCGGTCGCCGACCGCGTGGATGGGGAAGCCGCTGTCGGGGGTGACGGGCCGCGCGGTGGCGAAGCCGTCGGCGCGCACGCCGCCGCCCCGCAGCAGGTCGTCGAAGGGTCCCCCCTGGTCAGGCGGTCCCCCCGGCAGCCCCTGGAGCCGCGCGAGCAGCCCCTCGGAGGGGGCCGGAGGCGCGGAGGAGGCGAAGACGCTCTTCAGGGTGCGCTGGGCGTCGGCCTCGGCCTTGCAGCGCGCGCAGGTCGCGAGATGGGCGAGGACCCGCTCGCGGGCGTCATGACCGAGCTCGCCGTCGACGAGCGCGGCGAGCCGGTCCCCGAGATGGTGTTCCGCGAGTCGCTGCTCCTCGGGGGTCGCGGACGGACGGGTACCGCTCACGCTGTTCCGCCCTCCCATCCGACGGCGGCGAGGGCCCGCTCCGCGCGCGCCTCGGGCGAGCGGTGCTTGAGCGCCTTGCGCAGGTGGGAGCGGCCGCGGTGGATGCGGCTGCGGACGGTGCCGAGCTTCACGCCGAGGGTCGCGGCGATCTCCTCGTACGACAGGCCCTCGATGTCGCAGAGCACGACCGCGGCACGGAACTCGGGCGCGAGGGTGTCCAGGGCCTGCTGCACGTCGGCGTCGAAGTGCGTGTCGTTGAACGCCTGCTGCGGGGACGGTTCGCGGCTCGGCAGCCGCTCGGCGGCGTCGTCGGCGAGCGCGTCGAAGCGGATCCGCTGCTTGCGGCGGACCATGTCCAGGAACAGGTTGGTGGTGATCCGGTGGAGCCAGCCCTCGAAGGTGCCCGGCGTGTAGGACGACAGCGAGCGGAAGACCCGGACGAAGACCTCCTGGGTGAGGTCCTCGGCGTCGTGCTGGTTTCCGGTCAGGCGGTAGGCGAGCCGGTAGACCCGGGCGCTGTGCGTGCTGACGATCTCCTCCCAGCTGGGCGGAGTCCACGCCTGCGATTCCGCATCCGATGCGAAGGTCGCGGTGGTGGGTGCGGTAGCAGTGCGGCGGATGGTGTCAGCGGTGTCGGTCACGGATTTCGGCTCACCCGCCGACCCGAGAAGGCGCCGCAGCACTCCTCTCCGATCCACAGGCGCAGCCGCACCTCCCCTGTCGGCTCTGGTGGTGTCCAGTGGAGCCCCTACCATAGCCACCTCGCCCGTTAGCTCCGGATAAGAATCTTTACGCGAATTTGGGACGGGCTCGTGTCGCCGTCCCGCTCGCTTCCCGTCAGTAGGAACGCGCGGTCCCATCTGCGGGTTCCCGCGCGCAGCGGATACAGTCGACGCCTGAGTCGACCACGACGTCCAAGACGGGGACAGGAGAGGGCCATTACCGCCAACCGGCAGACGAGTTTGGCGTTCGCCGACGCCTATGTCGCCGAGGACGAAGCGCTGCGCTGGGCCCGTGACCGGGCCCGGGAGGCGGGGCTCCCCTCGGTGTCTTCGGGCACCGGCGCCGCCCTGCGCCTGCTGGCCGCGACGGCGGACGCCAAGGCGGTGGCGGAGATCGGCACGGGAACCGGGGTCTCCGGGATCTATCTGCTCCTCGGGATGCGCCCGGACGGGGTGCTGACCACGGTCGACGTGGAGCCGGAGCGCCAGGCGCACGCGAAGGCGGCGTTCCGCGCCGCGGGTTTCGCGGGCAACCGGGCCCGGTTCATCCCCGGCCGCGCGCTCGACGTGCTGCCCCGGCTCGCGGACGGCGGATACGACCTCGTCTTCTGCGACGGCGACCGTCTTGAGCTGCTCGACTACCTCGCTGAATCGTTGCGCCTGCTGCGCCCCGGCGGTCTGGTCTGCTTCGAGGGCGTCTTCGCGGACGGCCGTACGGTGGACTCGGCGGCCCAGCCGGCCGAGGTGCAGCGGATACGGGAGCTGCTGCGGACGGTGCGCGAGAGCCGTGAGCTGCTGCCCACGCTGCTGCCGGTGGGCGACGGCCTGCTGTGCGCGGTCCGCCGCGGCGCCTGAGAAGCAGCGCCCGAGAAGCGGCGCCCGAGGATCCGCAGGACCGGCCCCGCCCCGTACCGCACCCGCGGACCGAACCCGTACCGACCCCCGACACACCACTGCCCCGGTGCGGTGGGTACCGTACCGGGGCAGAAGCGGGAAAAACGCTACAAGGGCGTCAGCCGACGACGTCCTTCAGGGCGTCGCCGAGTGCCTTCGCCTCGTCCGGGGTCAGCTCGACGACGAGCCGGCCGCCGCCTTCGAGCGGAACGCGCATGACGATGCCCCGCCCCTCCTTGGTCACCTCGAGCGGGCCGTCACCCGTCCGCGGCTTCATGGCCGCCATGCTCGTTCCCCTTCCGCAAAACCAGCTCATCGTCAGCATCGAACACGATTGCTTCCCGGTCATTATCCCGCATCACAGGACCCGATGACCAACATCAGCAGGCATCGCTTCCGCAACGCGCTTTCACAAAGCCGCATATTTCGCCGATCCACCTGCGATACTTCGCCGCCGTCTTTGACACAGCTCACATGTGCGGACCGGGCGATCACCCCGTGATCTCCGCCATGCTGAGCTGCGTCAGAGACGCGAAGACGCGAAGGGATCCCGATGGCCGACACGGTGCTGTACGAAGTGAGCGACGGACTCGCCACCATCACAATCAACCGCCCCGAGGCGATGAACGCGATGAACGTGGCGGCCAAGGTCGCCCTGCGCGACGCGGCCGAGGCGGCCGCCGCCGACCCGGCGGTCCGGGCGGTGCTGCTCACGGCGGCCGGCGACCGCGCGTTCTGCGTGGGCCAGGACCTCAAGGAGCACGTGGGGCTGCTCCTGCAGGACAAGGAGTCCGGCACGCAGCACACCATGAACACGGTGCGCGACCACTACAACCCGATCACGAAGGCGCTCGCCGGCATGGCGAAGCCGGTGGTCGCGGCCGTGAACGGCGTCGCGGCCGGCGCGGGCTTCGGCTTCGCGCTCGCGGCGGACTACCGGATCGTCGCCGAGCACGCCTCCTTCAACACCTCCTTCGCCGGCGTGGCGCTCACCGCCGACTCGGGCATGTCGTGGACGCTGCCCCGGCTGATCGGCCAGAGCCGCGCCGCCGACCTGCTGCTGTTCCCGCGCTCGATCAGCGCCCAGGAGGCGTACGAGCTGGGCATCGTGAACAGGCTGGTGCCGGGCGAGTCGCTCGCCGAGGAGGCCGGAAAGCTGGCCCGCAAGCTCGCCGAGGGCCCCACCGTCGCCTACGCGGCCCTGAAGGAGTCCCTCGCGTACGGCGCCGACCACTCGCTCGCCGAGGCCCTGGAGAAGGAGGACGAGCTCCAGACGAAGGCGGGCGCCTCGGCGGACCACACGATCGCGGTGCAGGCCTTCATCGCGAAGGAGAAGCCGAAGTACCTCGGCCGGTAGGACCGTCGGCAGGCCCGGACCTCCGTACGGCCGGGCGCCCGCCGCCGCGCGCGATGCAGCCCTCGACGTGGTCGTCGACCAGGCCGCAGGCCTGCATCAGCGCGTACGCCGTGGTCGGCCCGATGAAGCGCAGGCCGCGCTTCTTCAGGTCCTTCGACAGGGCCGTGGACTCGTCCGTGACCGCCGGGACCTCGGAGATCACGGCCGGGGCCGGGCGGGTCGCCGGGTCCGGCGCGTACGACCAGATCAGCGTGTCGAGCTCGCCGGCGTCCCAGCCGGCGAGCACCTTCGCGTTGGCGAGGGTGGCGTCGATCTTGGCACGGTTGCGGATGATGCCCTCGTCGGCGAGCAGCCGCTCCCGGTCGGCGTCGGTGAACCGGGCCACCTCGGCGATCCGGAAGCCCGCGAAGGCCTTGCGGAAGCCCTCCCGGCGGCGCAGGATCGTGATCCACGACAGGCCGGACTGAAAGGCCTCCAGACACAGCCGCTCGAAGAGCGCGTCGTCGCCGTGGACCGGGCGGCCCCACTCCTCGTCGTGGTACGCCACATAGTCCTCGGTGGACAGGCCCCAGGGGCAGCGCAGCAGGCCGTCGGGCCCCGGGATCGCCGTGCCCTCGCTCACGCGCCCTCGCCTCCCTCGCCCTCCGTACCACCCTGCGCGCCGCCCTGCTCCCCGCGCGACCGGGCGCCGGCGAGCGCGGCCTCGAGCTCGGCGATACGGGCGTCCCGCTCGGCGAGCTCGGCGCCGAGCCGGCCGAGGACGTCGTCGACGTCCGCCATCCGATAGCCCCGGGGGGCGACCGGCAGGCGCAGCGCCTCGACATCGGCCTGGTCGGCCGGGCGGCTCGCGGGCAGCGGATCGACCAGCTGCTGGGGCGCCGCCTCGGGCAGCACCTCGCTGTCGCCGCCCCCGACCACCGCCAGGGTGACCGCCGCGACGACCACGACCATCGTGATCAGCAGAAACCAGAACACCTGCGCGCCTTTCCCCGAGCGTGTTTCCCCGCGTGGAAAACGTCCGGTGCCGATCGTGCCATGCGCCACCGACGGTTAGGGTCGCAGGCGAACGGACGCGAGGGAGGACAAAAGGGATGCTCCGCTTGGGACGGCGTGAATTCGGGCCGCACGAGCCGGTGATCATGGCGATCGTGAACCGGACCCCGGACTCCTTCTACGACCAGGGGGCCACCTTCCGGGACGAGCCGGCGCTCGCGCGGGTCGAGCAGGCCGTGGCCGAGGGCGCGGCGATCATCGACATCGGCGGGGTGAAGGCGGGCCCCGGCGAGGAGGTCACGGCCGAGGAGGAGGCGCGGCGCACGGTCGGCTTCGTGGCCGAGGTGCGGCGCCGGCACCCGGACGTGGTGATCAGCGTGGACACCTGGCGGGCGGACGTCGGCGAGGCGGTCTGCGAGGCCGGCGCGGACCTCCTGAACGACGCGTGGGGCGGGGTCGACCCGCGGCTCGCGGAGGTGGCGGCGAAGTACGGCGCGGGCCTGGTGTGCACGCACGCGGGCGGCGCGGAGCCGCGGACCCGGCCGCACCGGGTCGCGTACGAGGACGTGATGGCCGACATCCTGCGGGTCACGGTCGGGCTCGCGGAGCGGGCCGTCTCGCTGGGCGTGCGGCGCGACGGGATCATGATCGACCCGGGCCACGACTTCGGGAAGAACACCCGGCACAGCCTGGAGGCGACCCGCCGGCTCGGCGAGATGACGGAGACCGGCTGGCCGGTGCTCGTCTCGCTGTCCAACAAGGACTTCGTCGGCGAGACGCTGGACCGGCCGGTGAAGGAGCGGGTGCTCGGGACGCTGGCGACGACGGCGGTGTCGGCGTGGCTGGGGGCTCGGGTGTACCGGGTGCACGAGGTGGCGGAGACGCGGCAGGTGCTCGACATGGTGGCGACCATTGCGGGGCACCGCGAGCCGGCGGTGGCCCGGCGGGGGCTGGCGTAGGCGGGCGGGCCAGGGGGGCGCCGCAGGGGCGCCCCCGCTCAGAGCCGTACGGGCCCTAGGGCCTGTCCGGAAAGTAGCGTCGTCTGCCCGCAGGGCAGGGCTCGCGGTGTCTGGTGCGTGCGATCGCAAGGCGGAGGAGGGAGACATGGCTTGCCATGGCGACCGACGACAACGCGGCGAGCGTGCGTGCCAGGCGCCGCGAGCCAGGCGGGACTTTCCGGACAGGACCTAGCGCCCGACCTCCTTGCTCACCAGCGCCACCGCCTCGTCCACGTCGTCCGTGACGTGGAAGAGCAGCAGGTCCTGCTCGGACGCCTTGCCGCCGGCGACGACGGAGTCGCGCAGCCAGTCGACGAGGCCGCCCCAGTACTCCGTACCGAAGAGCACGATCGGGAAGCGGGTGACCTTGCGGGTCTGGACGAGGGTGAGCGCCTCGAAGAGCTCGTCGAGGGTGCCGAGTCCGCCAGGCAGGACCACGAAGCCCTGCGCGTACTTCACGAACATCGTCTTGCGGACGAAGAAGTAGCGGAAGTTCACGCCGATGTCGACGTGCGGGTTGAGGCCCTGCTCGAAGGGCAGCTCGATGCCGAGGCCGACCGAGATGCCCTTGGCCTCGCGGGCGCCGCGGTTGGCGGCCTCCATGGCGCCGGGGCCGCCGCCGGTGATCACCGCGAAGCCCGCCTCGACGAGGGCGCGGCCGAGCCGGACGCCCGCCGCGTACTCGGGCGAGTCCGGCTTGGTGCGGGCCGAGCCGAACACGCTGATGGCGCTGGGCAGTTCGGCGAGCGCGCCGAAGCCCTCGACGAACTCGGACTGGATCCGCATGACCCGCCAGGGGTCGGTGTGCACCCACTCCGAGTCGCCCTCGGTGTCGAGCAGCCGCTGGTCCGTGGTGCCGGCCTGCACCTGGTCACGGCGCCTGATCACCGGTCCCAGCCGCTGCTCCTCGAGCTTCTTCGGCTCTTCGGGTACGCCCATGGCCTGCTCCTCTCACCGTTCCACTGATCCACCGGGGTCGATCTTCCGGTCCGGTCAGGGTAGGTCCACCGAGGTGACGAAAAGCGGAATTACAGGAATCATCGGGAATCATTCCGTCAGCCAGTCGCGGAGCCGCGCCTCGCAGTGGTGGATCCGCTCGACGTGCACGTGCTCGTCGCGCTTGTGCGCGTAGAGCGGGTCGCCCGGCCCGTAGTTGACGGCGGGGACGCCGAGCGCGCTGAAGCGGGCGACGTCGGTCCAGCCGAACTTGGGCATGGCGCTGCCGCCGACCGCCTTCATGAAGGCCGCGGCGGCCGGGTGGGAGAGACCGGGCAGCGCGCCGGGGCTCTCGTCGTCGACCTCGATCGACGTGACGCCGCAGTCCGCGAAGACCTCGTGGACGTGGGCGAGGGCCTGGGCGATCGAGAGGTCGGGGGCGAAGCGGTAGTTGACGGTGACCACGCACTCGTCGGGGATGACGTTGGTGGCGACGCCGCCCTCGATGCCGACCGCGTTGAGGCCCTCGTGGTACTCCAGGCCGTCGATGACCGGCTTGCGCGGCTCGTACGCGGCGAGCCGGGCCAGGATCGGGGCGGCGGCGTGGATGGCGTTGGCGCCCATCCAGGAGCGCGCGGAGTGGGCCCGCTCACCGGCCGTGCGCAGCTTGACCCGCAGCGTGCCCTGGCAGCCGCCCTCGACCTGCCCGAAGGAGGGCTCCAGGAGCACGGCGAAGTCGCCGGCGAGCCAGTCGGGGTGCGCGTCGGCGATCTTGCCGAGGCCGTTGAGGTGGGCGGCGACCTCCTCGTTGTCGTAGAAGACGAAGGTGAGGTCGCGGTTGGGCGCGGGGACGGTGGCGGCGATCCGCAGCTGGACGGCGACGCCGGACTTCATGTCGGAGGTGCCGCAGCCCCACAGGACGCCGTCGGCGTCGAGCCGCGAGGGCACGTTGTCGGCGATCGGCACGGTGTCGATGTGTCCGGCGAGGACGACGCGCTCGGGGTGGCCGAGGTTCGTGCGGGCCACCACGTTGTTGCCGTGGCGGTCGACGGTGAGGTGGGGCAGGCCGCGCAGGGCGCGCTCGATCGCGTCGGCGAGCGGCTGCTCGGTTCCGCTGACGGAGGGGATGTCGACCAGGGCGGCGGTCAGCGCGGCGCCGTCGAGCGAGAGGTCCAGCGAGGGAGCCGGAGCGGGGGTCGTCGAGGGGGCCGGAGCGGGTTCCGAAGCAGCGGTGTCAGCCATGTGTCGACCCTAACGCGGCCTCCAGTACGGTGGGGCGCGTGTCCGAGCCCACCCGCCCCTCCCGTCCCGCCCGCCACGGCCGCGCCGTCCGGTTCACGGCGGGCCTCGCCGTGCTTCTCGGCCTGGTCGCATACGTGACGGTGCACTACGTCACGGGCAGTAAGGGGGCGCCCCGGTGCACCATCGGAAGCGGGTCGAACCGGTACGAATTCACCCCGGAGCAGGCGTCGAACGCCGCGACGATCGCGGCCGTGGGCACCGGCCGGGGGCTCCCGGAGCGCGCGGTGACGATCGCGCTCGCGACCGCGCTGCAGGAATCGGGGCTGCGGAACATCGAGCACGGCGACCGCGACTCGCTCGGGCTGTTCCAGCAGCGCCCGTCGATGGGCTGGGGCACGCCGGAGCAGATCCTCGACCCCGTGTACTCCTCGGGGAAGTTCTACGAAGGCCTGGAGAAGGTTCCGGGCTATTCGCGGCTGCCGCTGACGGTGGCGGCGCAGAAGGTGCAGCGCAGCGGTTTCCCGCAGGCGTACGCGAAGCACGAGCCGGACGCCACGCTCCTCTCGGCGGCCCTGACCGGCCGCGCGCCGGCCGCGCTCGCCTGCACGGCGGACGTCCGGGAGGGCCGCCCCGGCGACCCCTCCCGGGTCCGTGCCGAGCTGATCCGCGCCTTCGGCGAGGAGACAGCCCCCAAGGGCGTCACGGCGGGCGCCGGCGCCGCCGGGGCCGACGCGGCCACTCCGCCGGCCGTGGAACTCTCGGTCCCGGTCCGCCCCACCGGCGCCCGGCGCGACCAGCGCGGCTGGGAACTCGCCCAGTGGGCGGTCGCCCGCGCCGACGACCTCCGCATCGCGGAGGTCTCCTACGGCGACCGCACCTGGATCGCGGACGACGCCTCGGGCGACTGGACCCCGGCCGGCCCGCACGCCACGGACGGCTCGACGGTCCGGCTCCGCCTGGCCCGCTGACCCGCCGAAGGCAGCCGGGGCCGCTGACGCCGGGCCCCGGTCCGGCGCAGGGCCCGTCGGCCGACGCCTGGCAGGCGCCCCGGGCCACGCCACGGGCGCGGTCTGCCGGTGCCTCCCGGCAAGCCCGCTACCGGCACGCCGGCCGCTCGGAAGGAAGCGGGCACCCGACACCCCGCACCGCACCTGCTCCCCCATCGCTCGCCCGTACGACCGGTCCCCCGGACGTGTCATGCGGTCGGCGCGGCGCCGAGTGCTTGAGCGAGCCGCCCCCGACCCCCACCCCGCCTCTGCAAGATCCTTGCGGTGCAAGGGGAGTGACGGTTCAGCAGCTACGTCCGTCCGGCCACCTTCGTCCGGTTTCCTCCCCGCCCGACAATCGTACGCATTACCCAGTCTTTACCTTCGGCGTCCGCAACCTCCCCCGCCCCGGGGCCGGTTGTCACCGCGTACACGTCCTCTCGTCGAAGGAGCACCATGTCCCTCCCCCTGACCCGTCGGATCGCCCGCGCCGCCCTGATCGTCGCGGCCGGAGCAGCCCCCGTGGTCGCGGCGGCCGGCACCGCGAGCGCCGCGGAACCGTCGCTCGCGCCGGCCGGCGCGCTGACGGGTCTGACCTCCCTGGACAAGGCCGGTGCCGAGGGCGCCCTCGGCACCGCGACCGAGACCGCGACCGGCGTCGCGAACAAGGTGCCCGCCGCGCAGAAGGTCACCGGCGCCACCGGCCAGGCGACCGACACCGTCGGCCAGACCACGGGCGCCGTCACCGAGAAGGCCGAGGCCCCGACGGGCGGCGCGCTCGGCGGCCTGCCCACCGGCCAGCTGATGGGCGGCCTGCCGATCGGCGGCTGACCCCGGCCACGGGCGCACCGTCGCCGCACACCCGAAGGCCCCGGAGAGCACTGCTCTCCGGGGCCTTCGCCACGCTTTCGGCGCCGTCAGCCCAGCCGCTTCACGGCCGCCTCGACCCGCTCGTCGGTCGCCGTGAACGCCACCCGCACGAACCGCTCCCCGGCCTCGCCGTAGAAGTCGCCGGGCGCCACCAGGATGCCCTTCTCCGCCAGGTACGCCACCGTCTCCCAGCACGGCTCGTCCCGCGTCACCCACAGGTACAGGCTGGCCTCGCTGTGCTCGACCCGGAAGCCGTGCGCCTCCAGGGCCGTCCGCAGCGCCGCGCGCCGCGCCGCGTACCGCTCGCGCTGCTCCGCCACGTGCGCGTCGTCGCCGAGCGCGGCCACCGTCGCGGCCTGGACCGGCGCGGCGGTCATCATGCCGCCGTGCTTGCGGATCTGCAGCAGCTCGCCGAGGACCGCCGGGTCGCCGGCGACGAACGCCGCCCGGTAGCCCGCCAGGTTGGAGCGCTTGGACAGCGAGTGGACGGCGACGATCCCCTCGTACGAGCCACCGCAGACGTCCGGGTGCAGCACCGAGACCGGCTCGGCCTCCCAGCCCAGCTCCAGGTAGCACTCGTCGGAGAAGACGAGCACGCCGTGCTCGCGCGCCCACGCCACGATCCGGGCCAGCTCGTCCTTGCCGAGGACCTTGCCGGTCGGGTTGGACGGGGAGTTGAGCCACAGCAGCTTCAGACCGGCCGGGTCGAGGTCCGTGGTCGGGTCGTCGTAGACGACGGGGGTGGCGCCGCACAGCCGCGCGCCCACCTCGTACGTCGGGTAGGCGAGCCGCGGGTACGCCACGACGTCACCCGCCCCGAGCCCCAGCTGGGTCGGCAGCCAGGCCACCAGCTCCTTGGAGCCGACCACCGGCAGCACGTTCTCGTGGGCGAAGCCGACCGCGCCCAGGCGCCGCTCGCACCAGCCGCTGATCGCGTCGCGCAGCGCGGCCGTGCCCCACACCGTGGGATAGCCCGGCGAGTCCGCCGCCGCCACCAGGGCCTCCTGGATCAGCGCGGGGACCGGGTCGACCGGGGTGCCCACGGACAGGTCCACGATGCCGTCCGGGTGGGCGGCGGCGGTCGCCTTGTAGGGCTCCAGCTTGTCCCAGGGGAAGACGGGCAGGCGCGAAGAGACGGGGGCGCTCACGGTGGGGCTCACTTCCTCGTACGTACGGAGAACACAACGGTCCCGTACAGCGGCGGCGACGCCGTACGGGACCGAGGGTGGTGGATCAGTGGTGATCGTCCGATCAGCCGTTCTGCGGAGGCAGGGCGGCGATGAAGGGGTGGTCGCGCTCGATCAGGCCGAGCTTGGAGGCGCCACCGGGCGAGCCGAGCTCGTCGAAGAACTCGACGTTCGCCTTGTAGTAGTCCTTCCACTCCTCCGGGGTGTCGTCCTCGTAGAAGATCGCCTCTACCGGACACACCGGCTCACAGGCCCCACAGTCGACGCACTCGTCCGGGTGGATGTACAAGGACCGCTGGCCCTCGTAGATGCAGTCGACGGGGCACTCCTCGATGCACGCCTTGTCCTTGACGTCGACACAAGGCTGCGCGATGACGTAGGTCACGCTGTCGTTCCTCCTCGATAGGGCTGGTCTGCGCGGGAGCGCGGTGTCGTCGATGCCCGCCCCTAGTATCTCCGTTCTTGGGGACGATCCGAACAGGAGGGGCGCAGAAGCTGTGGAATTCACCGGTGGAGGACGGCTCGAGGTCCGCATTACGGCGGCTGACGTGGGAAAACGCGTCTCTGTTCGGTACGTGACGGAGTCGGCCGCCCCGGGTGAGAAGTTCACCGACGCGGTCGGGGTTCTCACATCATGGGACGCGGGTGTGCTGCTGATCACACGCAGGACCGGCGAAGCCGTCCGGATCGCGGAATCCGCCCTCGTCGCCGGCAAGACCGTCCCCGCCGCCCCGGCCCGCCGCCGGGGTCCCGCGGCCGGCTTCCCCGAGCTCGCCCGCGCCGCCGCGCGCGCCTGGCCGCCCCTGGAGAGCGAGCCGCTCGGCGAGTGGACCCTGCGGGCCGCCGCCGGATTCACCCGCCGGGCCAACTCCGTGCTGCCGCTGGGCGATCCGGGCCTCCCGCTCGACGCCGCGCTCGAGCGGGTACGGGACTGGTACGCGGCCCGCGGCCTGCCCGCGTACATCCAGACCGCGACCGGCGCGGCGGACACCCAGGAGCTGCTGAGCGCGGAACTCGACCGGCGCGGCTGGACCCGCGAGGTCACCGCCGGGCTGCGGATCGCGGCGCTCGCCCCGATCGGCGACCTGGACGCCGACATCTCGGCGGTACGGGTCGGGCGCGGCTTCGACGAGGCCTGGCTGCGCCGCTACCAGCGCTTCGGCGAGCCGGGCCCGCACGTCACGAAGGTGCTCGGCGGCGGGCCGAGTGTGTGGTTCGCGTCCATACCGGGCACGGAAGACAACGCGGGGGCCGTGCCGGCGGCGATCGGGCGCCTCGTCGTGGACGGCCGCTGGGCCGGCTTCATGGCGGTCGAGGTCGCCCCGGAGCAGCGGCGCCGGGGCATGGCGAGCTCCGTCATGACCGCGCTCGCCCGCAAGGCCCTCGACGAGGGCGCGTCGGCGGCCTGGCTCCAGGTGGAGTCGGACAACCACGGCGCGCGGGCGCTGTACGACGGGATGGGCTTCACCACCCATCACCACTACCACCACTACCGATGGACGGGCGCATGACCGAAGGGCGCATGCCGGACTGGCGGCGGGAGTTCGCCGAGGAGGCCAGGTCCGAGCGGCCCGACCTCGCCCGGCTGTGCCTGCTGCTGTGCGCCGTCGCCGATCCGGACGTCACCGAGGCCGACCTCGACGAGGCCGAGATCGAACTCGACCGGCTCGCCGGGCTCGTCCCGTACGGGACCCGCGGCGCCGACGCGTGGGTCGCGGCGCTCGCCGAGCTGCTCGGGCGCCGCGAGGGCTTCCAGGGCGTGCCCGCGGACTACCAGCGGCTGGAGTCCTCGCTGCTCCACGAGGTGCTGCGGACCCGGCGGGGCCTGCCCATCCTGCTGTCCGTGGTGTGGCTGGAGGTGGCCCGCCGGGCCGGCGCGCCGGTGTACGGCCTCGGGCTGCCCGGCCACTTCGTGGTCGGCTTCGGCGACCCCGCGGAGCTGCACCTCGCCGACCCCTTCGCCGGCGGCCGCGCGATGACCGGCACCGACGCCGAGCTCATCGTCACGAGCGCCACCGGCGAGGCCCTCGACCCCTCGATGCTGCGCCCCGCGACCCCGCCGGCCATCGTGCTGCGCGTCCTCAACAACATCCGCGCCTGGGCCTCCCCCCGCCCCGAACGCTCCGACGTCGCCCTCTGGGCCGTCGAACTCTCCCTGCTCCTCCCCTCCCACCCGGCCCGCCTCCGCTACGAGCGCGCGGAGCTCCTCGTGCAGCGCGGCGACTTCCTGACGGGAGCGGCGGAGATGGAGGCCTACGCGACCATCATGGACGCCGTCGAACCGAGCGCCGCGGAAACCATCCGCCGCCGCGCGAAGGCGGCACGCGCGCTGCTGAACTAGGCGGCGGGCCGGGTGCGGATCCACCGCACGAGCCCCACCGGCCGCAGGCCCTTGCAGAAGCCTCGGAGCCCCACCCGCGGGCGCGGGTGGGGCTCCTCGGACGAGAGACCGGGGGACGTCGGGCCCGTCAGCCCTCGCCGCTCAGGTCGATCGTCTTCGTGCGCTCGGCCTTGGTCTTGCCGCGCAGGGCGTCGCGCATCACGAAGGCGACGTCGTCGGCGTTGACCTGGTGCTTGGTGCCGTCGGCCTTGGTGATCATGATGCCGTCGAAGACGCCGTCGAGGAGCTCGGTGATCGCCTGCTTGTTGTAGACCTCGACCAGGCGGCCGTCGACGGCCTTCATGGAGAGGATCTTCGGGAGGGACCGGGCCGGGCCGAAGTCGATGTGCTTGGTGCCGGCGTTGATGGTGATCTTGTCGGACATCGCGGGCTGGGCGAACTCCTCCATCGCCCGGTCCAGCTCGTCCTTGGTGACGCTCGGCTGGCGGGTGACGACGGGGAGCTCGACGGTGTTGGGCCGGCCGGTCTCGACCTGGGAACGGTAGGCGTCCTTGACGGAGATCATGGAGCGCTGGATGTCCAGGCCCTTGCCCGCCTTGCCCTCGACCGCGGTGACCTTGTTCGGGGCGAAGACGATGGTGCCCTCGGTGACCGAGCCGGAGGTGCCGGCCAGGTCGGTGAGGGCGACGGCGAGCTTCTCGTCGTCCACCGGGAAGACCGGCTTCGCCTCGCGCGTACCGCCGAAGAGGGAGCCGATGACGGAGACCGGGTTGTAGTCGCTGCCCGCGGCGGCGCGGACGGTCTCCTGGGCGTCCAGGGCGAGGCCCGCCTTGTCCGGGGCGAGTTCGGCCTTGGCGCCGCCGATGTTGAGCTGCAGCGGGGCGTGGGCGCGCTTGCCGAGGGCCGCGTCCAGCTTGGCGACGGCCTCCTCCTTCGTACCGCCGCCGATGTCGACGCCGAGGACCGTCGTGCCCTTGGGGACGTCGGAGTGGTTGAGGAGCAGGCCCGCGCCGTAGGCGACGCCGGCCAGGCCGACCACGCCGACGCCGACGAGGACGAGCTTGGAGCGGCCCTTCTTGGCCGGGGCGGGGGCGGGCTTCGGCGCGGGCTTGGCGGCGCTCCGGGGCGCGGCGGCGGCCGGCTCGGCGCGCTCGGGGATGCGCGGGGTCAGGTCGGGCCCGGCCGGCGGGACGACCGGCATGCCGCTGGTGAGCGTCGAGCCGGAGACGTGGCCCGGCTCCCCGTAACCCGACTCCCCGAGCCCCGGACCGCCGGGCGGCACCGGCGCGGGGGGCTGCGGGGTGAGGATCGCGGTGTCGTCGGACATCCGCGGCGCCATGGGCCGGCGCGGCGCGGCGCCCCGGCGCTGGTCGGGGCCGGCGACCGGGCTGCTGCCGGTGACCGGGCCGGTGGTCGGCCCGGCCGGGGGCGCGGCGGCGTCGACGACGGGCGTGCCGCCGGCCGGGGTGTGGCCGGGGCCGTTGTCGTAGAGCGGGTTGCCGTTGCCGTAGTAGGGGTCACCGGGGACGGGACCGTCGTAGCGCGGGGTGCCGCCCGCCGGCGTGGGTGCCGGGCCGCCGGTGAGCGGGGTGACCACCGGCATGCTCTGGGTGGTGCTGCCCACGGACGGGACGCCGTCGCCTGCGGAGCCCGCGAAGCCGGGGGCGGCCGGGGCGGGCGCCGACGGGGCCGGGGCCTGCGGGGCGGGGGCGGCGGGCTGCTGCGGGGCCGGCGGCTCGGGGGCCTTGGCCGCGGACGGCTTGCGCGGCGCGAACCAGCTGCTGGTCGGCCGCTCCTCGCCGGCACCACCGGCGCCCGGCTCGGCCGGGGCCGCGGCCTCCGGCTCGCGCACGGGCGCGGGGGCCGGGGCGGGTGCCTGGCGCGCCGGGGCCGGCCGGGTGGGCAGCGGCGGCTCGGCGGCCCGCTGCTCCTCCGCCGGGGTCTCGGCCGCGCCGGCGGCGCGGTCCGCGTCACCGACCGGCTTGCGGACCACCACGGGCGGGATCGGCCGCGAACCCGGGATGTTGATCCGGATCCGGGTGGTCAGCGTGGTCTCGGTCTTGGGCTCCTCGGGCGGCCCGGCGGCGGCGCCGTTCTCCGGGGCAGCCTCCTGATCGCCGCGCAGACCGTACGGCGGGGTGCCCGAGGGGTACGCGGCCCCGCCGCGCCCCTGGGCGCCGGAGGACGAACTGTCAGTCTCTCGACCAGTTTCACGACTCAAAGCAGGATCTCCCGGTTGGCTCCGCCGCCCGCTCTTGCTGATGCTCGTGGTGATCCGGGCGGTCGACGGCGCGCACCACCATACTGGCCGCCGCCGATCCGCACCCGGCCCGGCGTGGATCCGCCACGGGCAATCCGGCCGAAGTCAAGACACTCTCGCGTCAAGTCGGCCTGTTCACGCGCCCGGTCGGGCCATGCGGGTCATCGTGGCGCACATCACAGCGACCGCCATGCCGCCGAGCAGGAAGACCATCTCGCCGATGCCGCCGCCGAACAGACCGTCACCTTCCGGGCGTCCGAAGCTCAGCAGGATGATGGCGACGAGCCAGCCGGCGCCGGCCGCGGCGACGCCGAGCTGGTTTCCGGTGGCGCGCCGGGCGCCGTAGAAGACGGCTCCGGAGGCGAGCAGGGCGAGCAGCAAACCGGCCGGGAACCAGGCGGCTTGGACGAGGGATCCGGCGGAACCGACGAGTACGCCGAGGACCAGAAGCACCGCGTACCAGGCGTATCGGGCGCCCGAGGAGAGGTCGGATCCGGTCATGCGCCCGCCACCTCCTCCGCACCGCCCAGCCCTTCCGTACCGCCCAGCCCTTCCGTATCTTCGAGACCCGCGAACAGGTCGGTCTCGCGGGTGCCCTCGGGCGCACCGGAGGTGCCCCGCACCAGCTCGTAGTACTCGGTGGTGAAGATCGGCTGCGCGAGGTTGTTGGAGAGCGCGAAGAAGGGCCCGTCGACGGCGACTTGGGTGGCGTGGGCGGCCATGGCCGCGGTCTTCCGTGCGGTGTGCGCCTCCCCGCCCGCGATCTCGGCGGTGACGCGCTCCTCGGGGACCACTCCGGGCACGTCGCCGAGGACGGCGTCGGCGGGGAACACGGAGCCCTCGGCGGCGAGGCGGGCGAAGCCGGCCTCGGCGACCGGGCGCGGCACCCGGTTCCAGTAGATCTTGGCGACGGCGTGGGCGGGGCCGAGCTCCGGGCGGTAGCCGGGGTCGGCGGCGAGGTCGGCAGCGCGCATGGCGACCCGGTGGGCCTGGATGTGGTCGGGGTGGCCGTAGCCGCCGTCGGGGTCGTAGGTGACGAGGACCTGCGGGCGGGTCTCGCGGATCACCTCGACGAGGTACGGGGCGGCCGCGTCGACCTCGGTGTTCCAGAAGGCGCCGGGGCGGCGGTTCTGCTCGGCGCCCATCATCCCGGAGTCGCGGAAGCGGCCGGGGCCGCCGAGGAAGCGGTGGTCGGTGACGCCCAGCTCCTTCATGGCGGCGGCGAGTTCGCCGACCCGGAAGGCGCCGAGCCGGTCCTCCCGGTCGGGTGCGAGGTGGGCGAGCTCGGGCGGGATGACCTCGCCCTCCTCGCCCAGGGTGCAGGTCACCAGGGTCACGAGGGCGCCCTCGGCCGCGTACTTGGCCATGGTCGCGCCGTTGTTGATCGACTCGTCGTCGGGGTGCGCGTGCACCAGGAGCAGACGACGGGCTGGGAGAACCGTCATGGCCCCACCCTACGAGACGCGTAGGGCCTGTCCGGCGGATCAGGGTCGGACAGGCCGCGGGGTCTGGTGCGGTGCATCGCAAGGCGCCGGAGCGTCTCGATAGCGGAGCTATCGGGGCGCTTCGGCAACGCGGCGAGGTGCCGTGCCAGGCGTCGCGGACCCGGCCATGATCCGCCGGACAGGCCCTGGGAGGCGGGGCCGGGGAAAGACCGGCAGGTCAGAACTTGAGGCCGCCGATCATGCTCGCCACGTTCGTGGTGAGGGTGCTGATGGACGGGGCGATGGACGAGCTCGCCAGATAGAAGCCGAGCAGCGCGCAGATCGCCGCGTGACCGGCCTTGAGTCCGGATTTCCGGATCAGCAGGAAGACGACGATCGCCAGCAGCACCACCACCGAGATCGAGAGTGCCACGGCGGTTCACCTCCACACTTCTTCGGTCGGACGTTTCTTCGGTCGGACGTTCGGTTGGCATGTGCCCGATGGATGCTTACCCACCTAGCGCTACGGATCATAACTATCCGTGCCATCGCATCGATCGGTGTACGGAGGCATGAGGGGGCGCACGGACGCTAGTTTCGGTCACATGACTTCGTCGCACGAGCAGGCCTCGTTCCCCCGCCAGTACGCCAGGACACAGCGGTTCACCCTCGGCGCACCGCGCGCGTTCACCGTGGCGCCGGACGGCGGGCGCGTGGTGTTCGTGCGGTCCGGTTCGGGCACGGACCGCTCGCACCGGCTGTGGGTGCTCGACCTGGACGGTCCGGGCGGTCCGGGCGGTCCGGACGGACCGGTCGAGCGGCTCGCGGCCGACCCGGAGGCGCTCCTCGGCGGCGCCGCCGAGGAGTTGTCGGCGGAGGAGCGGGCCCGGCGGGAGCGCAGCCGGGAGGGTTCGGCGGGGATCGTGGGCTATGCGGTGGACGGGGCCGCGGAGTTGGCGGCGTTCGCGCTCTCCGGGCGCCTGTTCACGGCGGAGCTGCGGGCGGGCACGGCCCGCGAGCTGCCGGTGCCGGGTCCGGTGGTGGACCCGCGGCCCTCGCCGGACGGGCGTCTGGTGGCGTACGCGGCGGGCGGCGCGCTGCGGGTGACCGGGGCGGACGGCACCGGCGACCGGGCGCTCGCCGAGCCGGCGGACGGGGAGGACGGAGTCGTCTACGGGCTCGCCGAGTTCGTGGCCTCGGAGGAGATGGGCCGGTCGAGGGGCTTCTGGTGGGCGCCCGGCTCGGACCGGCTGCTGGTCGCGCGGGTCGACGAGTCGCCCGTACGACGCTGGTGGATCGCGGATCCGGCGCATCCGGAGCGGGAGCCGCAGGCGGTCGCGTACCCGGCGGCGGGGACGCCGAACGCGGACGTCCGGCTCTTCGTCGTGGATCTGACCGGAAATCGCACCGAGGTCTTGTGGGACCGGGCCGTCTTCCCCTACCTGGCCCGGGTGCACTGGTCGTCCGGCGGTGCGCCGCTGCTCCTCGTACAGGCGCGGGACCAGCGGAGTCAGGCGTGTCTGACGGTCGATCCGGAGACGGGGGCGACCAGGACGCTGCAGGTGGACGAGGACCCGGTGTGGCTGGAGCTGTTCGGCGGGGTGCCGGCGTGGACGCCGGACGGGCGGCTGGTACGGATCGTGGACCGGAACGGCGTGCGGGTCCTGGCGGTCGGCGACCGGGCCCTGACGGACGCGCGGCTGCACGTACGGGCGGTGCTCGACGTCGGCGCGGAAGATGTCCTGATCTCGGCGTCGAAGGGTGAGGCGGCGGAGGAAGACGCTGCTCCGGAGACCGGTGAGATCCATGTGTACCGGGTGAGTGAACGGGGCGTGGAGCGGGTCTCGGAGGGGCCCGGGGTGCACTCGGCCGTACGGTCCGGCTCGGGTGCCGGCGCGGTCACCGTGCTGTCCTCGGCCCGCCCGGACGCGCCCGGCAGCACCGTACGCGTGCTGCGGGACGGCAAGCGGCTCGCCGAGGTCGTCTCGTACGCGCAGCGGCCGGCGCTCTCCGCGGACATCACGCTCGTCGAGGCGGGCGAGCGGCGCATCCCGTGCGCCGTGCTGCTGCCCTCGACGTGGCGGGAGGGCGACGGGCCGCTGCCGGTGCTCATGGACCCGTACGGCGGTCCGCACGGGCAGCGGGTGGTCGCGGCCCACAACCCGCATCTGACGTCCCGCTGGTTCGCCGAGCAGGGCTTCGCGGTGATCGTGGCCGACGGGCGCGGCGCCCCGGGCCGCTCCCCCGCCTGGGAGAAGGCGATCAGCGGCGACTTCACGCTCACCCTCGACGACCAGGTCGAGGCGCTGCAGGCGCTCGCCGGGCGCTTCCCGCTGGACCTCGGCCGGGTCGCGATCCGCGGCTGGTCCTTCGGCGGCTATCTGGCGGGGCTTGCGGCGCTGCGCCGCCCAGACGTGTTCCACGCGGCCGTGGTGGGCGCGCCGGTCACGGACTGGCGGCTCTACGACACCCATTACACCGAGCGCTATCTGGGCCTGCCGGAGGAGGGCGCGGAGGAGGCCGACGTCTACGCGGCGAACTCGCTGATGTCCGACACCGGCCTCACCGAACCCCGGGAGCCGGCCCGGCCGATGATGGTCGTGCACGGTCTCGCCGACGACAACGTGGTGATGGCGCACACCCTGCGGCTCTCCTCCGCCCTCCTCGCGGCGGGCCGCCCGCACGAGGTGCTGCCGCTGTCGGGCGTCACGCACATGACGCCGCAGGAGCAGGTGGCGGAGAACCTGTTGCTGCTGCAGGTGGACTTCCTGAAGCGGTCGCTGGGCCTGGGCTGATCACCAGCCCGGCGGGCGGTGCGCGGGCGGCGCCGGCGGGAGGGCGGCGACCGGGCGGTACGGGGTGCGGCGGCGGCCCGGGCGGGCGAGCAGGAGCAGCACGGAGAGGCCGGCCAGCAGGGAGTAGCCGCAGCCGATGTCGTACGCCAGGGAGTAGATGTCCTGCTCGGGCACGTAGGTGTGCCAGCTCTGGCGCAGGGCGGCCGCCGTGCCGCCCGCGCCGACGCCCGCGAGGAGCAGGCCGGCGAGGAGGCCGAGCGGGCGGGTGTGCGGGGCGCGGGCGAAGGCGCTGCCAGCGGCGGCGAGGAGGAGCAGGACGAGGACGGCGTTCAGCCAGCCGGGCGGGACGGCGAGGGTGGGCAGGAGCAGGGAGCGGCCGCCGGTGTAGCGGCCGACGGTGTACTCGACGGGCAGCAGGGTCGCCCAGCGGATCTCCCAGGCGGCCCACATCAGCCCGGCGAGCGCGCACAGGACACCGGCGGTGACGGCGGGTCCGGTACGGGGACGGTCGGGGGTCCCGGGGGCCGCGGGGTCGCCGGGGGCCCGGCCGGCGGGCTCGCGGCCTGCGGGCTCACGGCCGGCGGCGGCGGTGACCACCAGGGCGCCGCCGAGGGCGAGCACGATCATGGTGCCGACCAGGGCCTCGACGCCGGAGGCCCACAGTCCGGGCAGGCGCAGGCCGAGGGTGGTGAGTCCGGTGACGGCCATCGCGGACCCGGCGAGCGGGGAGCGCAGGGCGACGACGGCGGTGACCGCGTAGGCGGCGAGCAGCAGCGGGTCGACGAGGGTGGTGGCCGCGGTGGGCTGGAGGCGGAAGCCGTGGTCGCCCGCCCAGTACCAGAGCAGTTCGGCGGTGGGCCCGAAGGTCGCGAGGTCGCGCAGCAGCCAGACGAGGGTGACGAGGGCGAGCGCGGCGCACAGTGCGGCGCCGGTGAGACGTGCCGTTCGTGTCACTGTCACGAGGCCGATACTCACGGTCGCCATCGGCCGAAACAAGCGGTTCCGCATATGCGGGGTGCGTGTGCGTCAAGTCGAGACATCGGGGAGGCCCGGCGAGCGGGGCGGGCGGCCGGCCGGGGCGCCGCGTGCGCCGCCCCGGCCGGCCTACGGCACCCGCACGGCCGTACGCCGATCAGCGTCCCGCGTCCGTATATCGGAACCGATTCACCGGTGTTGCGGCGCTGTTAATGCGGTCCCCTCACAGCGACTTGGAGCCCGGCGGCTCCTCGCCGGGCTCCTGGCCGACGCCGGGCTCCTCGCCGGCCTCGCCCGGCTCCTCCGGCGGCACCACCACCTTCTCCTCCGCGAAGTGGCAGGCCGAGTCGTGCTTGGCCGGGGTGTCGGTGAGGCGGAAGACGGCCGGCACGGCGAGCAGCGGGACCTCCAGTTCGCAGCGTTCCTGCGCCTTCCAGCAGCGGGTGCGGAAACGGCAGCCGGAGGGGATGTTCGCCGGGGAGGGCACGTCGCCGGTGAGCAGGATCCGCTCGCGGTGCTCGCGCGCGTCCGGGTCCGGCACGGGCACGGCGGAGAGCAGCGCCTGGGTGTAGGGGTGGGTGGGGTGGTCGTAGATCTCGGCGTCGGTGCCGATCTCGACGATCCGGCCCAGGTACATGACGCCGACCCGGTCGGAGATGTGCCGGACGATGGAGAGGTCGTGCGCGATGAAGACGTACGACAGCTTGAACTCGCTCTGGAGCCGGTCGAGCAGGTTGACGACCTGGGCCTGCACGGACACGTCGAGCGCCGAGACCGGCTCGTCCGCGACGATGATCTCGGGCTGGAGGGCCAGGCCGCGGGCGATGCCGATGCGCTGGCGCTGGCCGCCGGAGAACTGGTGCGGATAGCGGTTGATGTACTCGGGGTTGAGGCCGACGACGTCGAGCAGGTCCTGCACCTTGCGGCGCCGGTCGCCCTTGGGCGCGACCTCGGGGTGGATCTCGTACGGCTCGCCGATGATGTCGCCGACCGTCATGCGCGGGTTCAGCGAGGTGTACGGGTCCTGGAACACCATCTGGATGTTGCGGCGCACGGACTTCAGCGCGCGCGGCGACATCTTCGTGAGGTCCTCGCCCTTGTACCTGATCGTGCCGGAGGTCGGCTTCTCCAGGTTGACGAGCATCTTCGCGACGGTCGACTTGCCGCAGCCGGATTCGCCGACGATGCCGAGGGTCTCGCCGGCGGTGAGGTCGAAGTCGACGCCGTCGACCGCCCGGACCGCACCGACCTGCTTCTTGAAGAGGATGCCCCGGGTCAGCGGGTAGTGCTTGTGCAGGTCGCGGACCTGGAGAATCGCCTCAGCCATGGAGGCACTCCTTCCAGAAGTGGCAGGCGCTGGAGCGCGGTACGGGCGATTCGGTGACGTCGTACAGCGGCGGCTCCTCGACGCGGCACCGGTCCCGGGCGAGCGGGCAGCGCGGGTTGAAGGCGCAGCCGGGCGGGATGGCGAGGAGGTTGGGCGGCAGGCCCTTGATCGCGTACAGCTCCTGGCCCTTCTGGTCCAGGCGCGGGATGGAGTCGAGCAGGCCGCGGGTGTAGGGGTGGGCGGGCGCCTTGTAGATCTCGTGCACCGGCGCCTGTTCGACGATCCGGCCCGCGTACATCACGGCGATCTTGTCGGCGACGTCGGCGACGACGCCGAGGTCGTGGGTGATGAGGATGAGGCCCATGTTGAGTTCGCGCTGGAGCTCGGCGAGCAGGTCCATGACCTGGGCCTGGACGGTGACGTCGAGGGCGGTGGTGGGCTCGTCGGCGATGATCAGCTCGGGTTCGAGGGCGAGCGCCATGGCGATCATGATGCGCTGGCGCATGCCGCCGGAGAACTGGTGGGGGTACTGGCCGACGCGTTCCTTGGCGGCGGGGATGCGGACCCGGTCCATGAGTTCGACGGCCCTGGCCCGGGACTCCTTCTTGCTCATCCCCTTGTGGACCACGAACATCTCGCCGAGCTGTTCGCCGACGCTGAGCACCGGGTTGAGGGAGGACAGCGCGTCCTGGAAGATCATCGCCATCTTGGCGCCGCGGACCTTCCTGCGCTCGTCCTCCTTGAGCTTGAGCAGGTCCTGGCCCTGGAAGCGGATCTCACCGCCGGTGATCTTCCCCGGGGGGATGTCGAGGATGCCCATGACGGCCTGGGCGGTGACGGACTTGCCGGAGCCGGACTCGCCGAGCACGGCCAGGGTCTCCCCCGCGTCGACGGAGTAGTCGACGCCGTTGACGGCCTTGGCGATGCCGTCGCGGGTGTGGAACTCCACGTGCAGATCGCGCACTTCGAGCAGCATGGGCCCTACCTCAGCTTGGGGTCGAGGGCGTCGCGCACCGCGTCGCCGAGCATGATGAAGGCGAGCACGGTGATGGCGAGCGCGCCGGCCGGCCAGAGCAGCATGTGCGGGGCGTTGCGGATGTACTGCGAGGCCGAGGAGATGTCGATGCCCCAGGAGACGGTCGGCGGCTTCAGGCCGACGCCGAGGTACGACAGGGTCGCCTCCAGGGCGATGTAGGTGCCGAGCGCGATGGTCGCGACGACGATGACGGGGGCGACCGCGTTGGGGGCGATGTGGCGCAGCAGCATCCGGGAGTTGGAGGCGCCGAGGGCCCGGGCGGCCTGCACGTAGTCGTTCTGTTTCGCGGTGATCACCGAGCCGCGGGCGATCCGGGAGATCTGCGGCCAGCCGAGCAGCACCATGAAGCCGATGACGGGCCAGACGGTGGCGCTGGACACCACGGAGAGGAAGACCAGGCCGCCGAGGACGACGGGGATGGCGAAGAAGACGTCGGTGATCCGGGAGAGGACGCCGTCCCAGCCGCCGCCGAAGAAGCCGGCCAGGCCGCCGAGGATGCTGCCGAGGATCGCGACGCCGAGGGTGGCCAGGACGCCGACGGTGACGGAGGTGCGGGCGCCGTAGACGGTGCGGGTGTAGACGTCGCAGCCCTGGCCGTTGAAGCCGAAGGGGTGGCCGGGCTGGGAGCCCTCCTGGGCCTTGGACAGGTCGCAGTCGAGGGGGTCTCCGGAGGCGATCAGCTGGGGCCAGATCGAGATGATCACCAGGAAGAGGATGACCAGGGCGGAGATGATGAAGACCGGGTTGCGGCGCAGGTCGTGCCAGGCGTCGGACCACAGGGAGCGGGCCTTCTGCTCGGGGCCGGGGCCGGCGGCGCCGGGGTCGGTCTCCTCGGGCGGCGCGGGGTTCCTCTCCAGGGTCTCGGCCTCGGCGGTGCCGTAGTCGGCCGCGCCTCCGGCGCCGGTCGAGGCCACGGCGCGACCCTCCTCACCGTACGACTCCAGCGGTTCAAACGGCTCGGGCTCAGGCATAGCGAATCCTCGGGTCAAGGACGGCGTACAGGAGGTCGACCAGCAGGTTGGCGATCAGGAACACCAGGACGAGGACGGTCACGAAGCCGACCACGGTCTGGGTGTTCTGGCGCACGATGCCCTGGTAGAGCTGGTAGCCGACGCCGTGGATGTTGAAGATCCGTTCGGTGACGATGGCGCCGCCCATGAGCGCGCCGACGTCGGCGCCGATGAACGTCACCACCGGGATGAGGCTGTTGCGCAGCAGGTGCCGGGTGATGACCCGGCGGCGCGGCAGGCCCTTGGCGACCGCGGTGCGGACGTAGTCGGCGCGCTTGTTCTCGGCGATCGAGGTGCGGGTGAGCCGGGTGACGTACGCGAGGGACACGGAGGCGAGGACGAGGCCGGGGACGATGAGTTCGTTGAAGGGGGCCTCGGGCGAGACGGCCGGTTTGATCCAGCCCCATTCGACGCCGAGCAGCAGCTGGACCAGCAGACCGGTGACGAAGGTGGGGATGGAGAGGACGACCAGGGTGAGCAGCAGCACCGAGGTGTCCACGGGGTGGCCGCGCTTGAGACCGGTGAGGACGCCGAGGGTGATGCCGATGACGATCTCGAAGAAGATGGCGACGATGGTGAGCCGGATGGTGACCGGGAACGCGGTGGACATCAGCTCGGTGACCGGCTGCCCGTTGAAGGCGGTGCCGAAGTCGCCGGTGAAGACGTTGCCCATGTAGGTCAGGTATTGCTGCCAGACCGGCTTGTCGAGGCCGAACTCCTTGCGCAGCTGTTCGGCGGTGGCCGGGTCGCAGGCCCGGTCGCCGCACAGGCCGGCGATGGGGTCGCCCATCACGTTCACCATCAGGAAGATCAACAGCGTGGCGCCGAAGAAGACCGGGATCATCTGCAGCAGGCGCCGGATCACATAACGACCCATGAGGGGCTCCGGGGGTTGAGGGAAGGCGTACGGCCCGGCGCGGGGGTTCCGCCGGCCGGGCCGTACACCGCCGACCTGCTACGGCGTCAGCTGACCTTGATCTGTTCGTAGACGGGCACGCTGAACGGGTTCAGGGTCACGTTGGAGACCCGCTCCGAGTAGCCGGCGCTGCCGTTCTGGTACCAGAGGGGGATGGCGCCCATCTGGTCCCGCAGCACCTCCTCGGCCTGCTGGAAGGTCTTCACGGCCTTCGCCTGGTCGGTCTCCGCGTTGGCCTGGTTGACCAGCTGGTCGAACTGGGCGTTGGTCCACTTGCCGTCGTTGGACGAGGCGCCGGTGTAGTACAGCGGCTGGAGGAAGTTCTGGATGAGCGGGTAGTCCATCTGCCAGCCGGCCCGGAACGGTCCCGGCATCTTGGACTGGGTGATCTGGTTGCGGAAGTCGGCGAAGGTGCCGATGGGGTTGCCGACGCAGGCCTTGGTGTTGCCGAGGGCCTTGTTGATGGAGTTGCAGACCGCGTCCACCCACTCCTTGTGGGAGCCGGTGTCGGCGTTGTACGAGATCTTCATCGTGCCGCCGGGGATGCCGCCGCCCTCGGCGACCAGCTTCTTCGCCTCGGCCGCGTCGTACTTGCAGGAGTCGCCGCAGAGGGTCGAGCTGAAGCCGCCGGCCTCGCCGAGCACCGGGGAGGTCCAGTCGGTGGCGGGGGTGCGGGTGTTCTGGAAGATCGTCTCGGTGATCTGCTTGCGGTCGATCGCCATCGACAGGCCGGTGCGCAGCTTCTCCTGGCCCGGCTTGTTCCAGGCCGGGTCGTAGAACGGGAAGGCGAGGGTCTGGATGATGCCGGCGGGCTGGTTGATGTAGCGGTCGCCGAGGTCGGCCTTGACGTTCTTCAGCTGGGAGGCGGGCACGTCGTCGACGAGGTCGAGGTTGCCGGCCGTCAGGTCGGTGTAGGCGGTGTTGTTGTCGGTGTACACCTTGAGGGTGACGCCACCGTTCTGCGCCTTGTCCGGGCCCGGGTAGTCGGCCCACTTCACCAGCTCCATCTGGGAGCCCTTGGCGTACGACTGGATGGTGTACGGGCCGTTGCCGACGGGCTTGGCGACCCAGGCGGCGTGGTCCGTGAAGAAGGCCTGGGGCAGCGGCGAGAAGGCCGCGTAGCCGAGGGTGTCGGGCCAGGTGGAGAACTTCTGGGTCAGCTTGACCGTGAAGGTCTGGGGGCCGGTCACCTTCAGGCCGGACATCGTCTGGGCCGTGGGCTCGCCGGACTCGGGGTGGACCTGGTCGTAGCCCTCGATCTGGCCGAAGAAGAACGCGTTGCGCTGGTTGTTCTTCAGGTTGGCGCCGTAGTTCCAGGCGTCCACGAAGGACTTGGCGGTGACCTTCTCGCCGTTGGAGAAGGTCCAGCCGTCCTTGACGGTGATGGTGAAGTTGGTCGAGTCGGTGGTGTCGATCTTCTCGGCGAGCATGTTGTTGGCCGCGCCGGTCTTCGGGTCGTACTGCTTGAGCCCGCGGAAGACCATGGACAGCACCTTGCCACCCTGCACCTCGTTGGTGTTGGCCGGCTCCAGCGGGTTCTGCGGGTCGCCCCAGGAGGAGCTGACGATCCCTTCGGCGCCACCGCCACCACCGCCGCCGTCGTCGCCACCGCCGCAGGCGGTCGCCGCGAGGGCGACTGCGGTGGCCAGAGCGGCCCACTTGGCGTGCGTGGCTCCGCGCATGGAGTGCCTCCCGAATGTGTCCTCAGTATTACTTAGGCCCCAATATCACCCCTTTGCCGGGAGAGTGCATTTTTACGGCGTCCGTATGAACCGGGGCCGGACACACGAAAGGCCCCCGCACCTCCAGGGAGGTGCGGGGGCCTTTCGCATCGGCCTTCGGTACGTGATCAGCTCGCGCCGACGACGTCCTTCTCCTCGGCGAAGTGGCACGCGGACTCGTGCGCCGCCGGCGTGTCCTGGCCGCGGAAGCGCTCCGGGATCGCGAGCACCGGCACCTCGGTGGCGCACTTGTCCTGCGCCTTCCAGCAGCGGGTGCGGAAGCGGCAGCCCGACGGCGGGTTGGCCGGCGAGGGCACGTCACCGGTGAGGATGATCCGCTCGCGGTGCGCGCGGGCTTCCGGGTCCGGCACCGGCACCGCGGAGAGCAGCGCCTGCGTGTACGGGTGGGTCGGGTGGTCGTAGATCTGGGTGTCCGTACCGATCTCGGCCATCTTGCCCAGGTACATCACGCCGACCCGGTCCGAGATGTGCCGGACGATCGACAGGTCGTGCGCGATGAAGATGTAGGACAGGTTGAACTCGTCCTGCAGCTTCTCCATCAGGTTGATGACCTGCGCCTGGACGGACACGTCCAGGGCGGAGACCGGCTCGTCGCAGATGATGATCTCCGGGTTGAGCGCGAGGCCGCGGGCGATGCCGATGCGCTGGCGCTGACCGCCGGAGAACTGGTGCGGATAGCGGTTGATGTACTCGGGGTTCAGACCGACGACGTCGAGCAGCTCCTGCACCTTGCGGCGCCGGTCGCCCTTCGGGGCCACCTCGGGGTGGATGTCGAAGGGCTCGCCGATGATGTCGCCGACCGTCATGCGCGGGTTCAGCGAGGTGTACGGGTCCTGGAACACCATCTGGATGTTCCGGCGCACGGCCTTCAGCGCGCGGCCGGACAGCCGGGTGATGTCCTGGCCCTTGTAGAAGACCTCGCCCGCGGTGGCCCGCTCCAGGTTCATCAGGAGCTTGGCGACCGTGGACTTGCCACAGCCGGACTCGCCCACGATGCCGAGCGTCTCGCCCTGGAAGAGGTCGAAGGAGACCCCGTCCACGGCCTTGACCGCACCGATCTTCTTCTTGAAGAGGATGCCCTGGGTCAGCGGGAAGTGCTTCTGCAGGTTGCGCACCTGGAGGATCGGCTCACCGCGCTCGACGGGAGCCTCGATGGCGGCCACGGCCTCCGCCTCGGACACGCCCCCGGCGTTGTCGTTCTTGCTGAGCTCAGCCATGGATCGTCTCCTTCCAGTAGTGGCAGGCGCTCTTGCGGCCCGGCAGCTCGGCGCCGTCCTGCTCGGTGACCGGCACCAGGGCCGGCACCTCGGTGTGGCAGAGGTCGCTCGCCATGGGGCAGCGCGGGTTGAAGGCGCAGCCCGACGGGATGTTGAGCAGGTTGGGCGGCAGACCCTTGATCGCGTACAGCTCCTGGCCCTTCTGGTCCAGGCGCGGGATCGAGTCGAGCAGACCCCGGGTGTACGGGTGGGCCGGGCGCTTGTACAGCTCGTGCACCGGCGCCTGCTCCACGATCCGGCCCGCGTACATGACCGCGATCTTGTCCGCGACGTCGGCGACGACGCCGAGGTCGTGGGTGATCAGGATCAGACCCATGTTGTACTCGCGCTGCAGCTCCGCGAGCAGGTCCATGACCTGGGCCTGGACCGTCACGTCGAGGGCCGTGGTCGGCTCGTCGGCGATGATCAGGTCCGGCTCCAGGGCGAGCGCCATGGCGATCATGATGCGCTGGCGCATACCGCCGGAGAACTGGTGGGGGTAGTCGCCGACCCGGGCCTTGGCGGCCGGGATCTTGACCTTGTCCATCAGCTCGATGGCCTTGACCTTGGCGTCCTTCTTGGACAGGCCGTGGTGGACCCGGAACATCTCGCCGAGCTGGTAGCCGACGGTGAGGACCGGGTTCAGCGAGGACAGCGCGTCCTGGAAGATCATCGCGATGCGGCGACCGCGGATCTTCCGGCGCTCCTCGTTGGACATCTTCAGCATGTCCTGGCCGCGGAACAGGATCTCGCCCTGCGGGATCTTGCCGGGCGGCATGTCGAGGATGCCCATGATGGCCTGGGCCGTGACGGACTTGCCGGAGCCGGACTCGCCGAGCACGGCGAGCGTCTCACCGGCGCTGACCGAGTAGTTGACGCCGTTGACCGCCTTGGCCACACCGTCGCGGGTGTGGAACTCGACGTGCAGGTCACGGACTTCGAGCAGCGGACCGTTGTAGTCGTCGCCGGCGCGCGGCGCCGGAACGGTCGTCGTCTTGTCGATGGTGCTCACGTGTACGCCCTCCTCAGCGCAGCTTGGGGTCGAGGGCGTTGCGGACGGCTTCGCCGAGCATGATGAACGCCAGGACGGTGATGCTCACCATGATCGACGGGTACAGCAGGATGTGCTGCGACGTACGGATCGCCTGGACACCGGCGGAGATGTCGACACCCCACGAGACGGTCGGGGACGCGAGGCCCAGGCCGAGGTACGACAGGGTGGCCTCGGCCGAGATGTAGCCGCCGAGCGCGATGGTCGCGACGACGATCACCGGGGCCATGGCGTTCGGCAGGATGTGCCGGAACAGGATCCGGGTCGTGCCGGCGCCGAGCGCCTTCGCGGCGTGCACGTAGTCGGCCTGCTTCACCGTGATCACCGCACCGCGCATGACGCGGGTGATCTGCGTCCAGCCGAGGAAGGCCAGGGCGAACACGACGACCCAGATGGTGCGGTCGGTGAAGGCCTGCAGGATGACCATGGCGCCGAGCATGAACGGGATGCCGAAGAAGATGTCGGTGATCCGGGAGAGGATCGCATCCGTGATGCCGCCGAAGTAGCCGGCGATCATGCCCATGATGCCGCCGACGACCGTGACGATCAGCGTGACGGCTACGCCCACGATGATGGAGGCGCGGGTGCCGTAGATCAGGCGGGCGTAGACGGAACGGCCCTGGATGTCGTAACCGAGCCAGCCCTCGGAGCCGATACTGCCCAGCTCGGGCTTGCCGATGTAGTGGTGGCCGAGGTCACCCGCGGTCGGCGAGGCGCTGGTGAACAGGCCCGGGAACGCGGTGATCGTCAGCAGCACCACGATCAGCCCGGCCGACACGATGAAGTACGGGTTGCGGCGCAGGTCGCTCCAGGCGTCGCCCCACAGGGAGCGGGCCTTCTCCGGCTTCTGCGCGGACGTGGAGTTCTCGGCGACGGAGGGAGTGTCGACGACGTCCCCAGCCGCGGCGACGGTCTTGGTCACGTCAGGCATACCGGATCCTCGGGTCCAGGACCGCGTACAGCAGGTCGATGAGCAGACTGGTGACCAGGTAGACGACCACCAGGATGGTGACGAGGCCGACCAGGGTCGAGCCCTCGCGGCGGGTGATCGACTCGTAGATCAGACCACCGACGCCCTTGATGTTGAAGATGCCCTCGGTGACGACCGCACCGCCCATGAGGGCGCCGATGTCGGTGCCCAGGAAGGTGATGACGGGAATCATCGAGTTGCGCATCAGGTGGACGCCGATGACGCGGCGCTTCGGCAGGCCCTTGGCGATGGCGGTGCGCATGTAGTCGGCGCGCAGGTTCTCCGCCATGGACGTACGAGTCAGCCGGGCCACATAGGCGAGCGATAGACCACCGAGCACGACGGCCGGGGCGATCATCTCGGAGAGCAGCTGATCGTTGCTGACGTTCGGCTCCATCCATCCCAGCTGGAAGGCGAAGACCATCTTGATGAGGAAGCCGAGGACGAAGACCGGGATCGAGATGATCAGCAGGGTGAAGATCAGGATGACGTTGTCGGCCAGGCGGCCGGCCTTGAGGCCGGCGACGATGCCGAGCGTCACTCCGAAGACCATCTCGAAGACGAAGGCCAGCGCGGCCAGTTGGAGCGTCACCGGGAAGGCGTCACCCAGCACGTCAGTGACCGGACGGTCGTTCCGGATCTGGGTGCCGAAGTCGAAGTGCAGGATGATGCCGGTCATGTAGTCCCAGTACTGCTTCCACAGTGGCTGGTCCAGACCGAGCTTGTGCCTGATCGCCTCCAGGGTCGCCGGATCGGCGCCCTTGTCGCCGAACAGACCCGCCACGGGGTCGCCGGGCAGGCTGTAGACCATCAGGAAGATCAGCAGGGTTGTCCCGAAGAAAACCGGGATCATCTGGAGCAGTCGTCGTGCGACATAACGCCCCATCATGCCTCCGTTGAGATATCACAGCGGCAGCCGACGGGCCCTCCCGTGACTCGGTACCCGGATCCGGGCACGGCGATGTCATGGGAGGGCCCCCCAGCCACTGCGTTAGGCGCCGGGACGGGCCGACCGACGGGCGGCCGGCTCGTTCACGGCAGGCGGACTACTTCTGGGTTTACTTGTGGACCTCGACGCCGGTCAGGATCGGCTCACCGTCCTGGCCGAACTGCACGCCGGAGACCTTCTCCGAGTAGCCCGCGTTGACCTT
Source organism: Streptomyces sp. SKN60 (assembly GCF_026236535.1). Classification (GTDB taxonomy): domain Bacteria; phylum Actinomycetota; class Actinomycetes; order Streptomycetales; family Streptomycetaceae; genus Streptomyces. The sequence continues at coordinate 235,219 of NZ_JAHTMW010000014.1, forward strand.
GTAGTACCACATGGGGATCGACGGCATGTAGTTGACGAGTTCCTTCTCGATGGCCTGGTAGGCCTTGACGGACTCGTCGAGGGTCGCCGCGGAGTCGGCGGCCGCGATCTTCGCGTCCAGCTCCTTGTTCGAGAAGCCACCCTGGTTGCCGCCCGCACCCGTACGGAACAGGTCCGAGATGAAGTTGGCGTTCACCGGGTAGTCGAGCACCCAGCCGGACCGGTAGAACGACTTGACCTGCTTCGTCTTACGGGCCGTCAGGTCGGCCTGGAAGTCCGGCTTGCTGTCGCCCACGCACTGGATGCTGGTGGCCTGCTGGATGGAGTTGCAGACCGCCTCCACCCACTCCTTGTGACCGCCGTCGGCGTTGAACTGGATGGAGATCTTGTTGCCGGGGACGCCGCCACCGGCCTTGATGAGCTCCTTGGCCTTGGCCGGGTCGTACTTCGTGACGTCGCCCGCCGCGTTCTCCTGGTAACCGAGGACGCCCTTGGCAACCCAGCCGGTCGCCGGCTCACGCGTGCCGTTCAGCACCGTCTTGGTGATGGTGGCGCGGTCGATCGCCATGGACAGGCCCTGGATGACCCGCGGGTCGACCGGCTTCGGCTTGCTCCACTGGTCGGCGTAGAAGGCGACGGCGATCGTCTGGATCGCGGAGTACGGCTGGTCGACGGCACGGTCGCCGAGGTCCTGGCGGTAGACCGGCAGGTCCTTCGGGCCGACCTGGGTGATGACGTCCAGGTTGCCGGACTTCAGGTCCTCGTACGCGGCCTCGAGGCCGGTGTAGTTCTTGAAGACCACACCGCCGTTCTTCGCCTTGTTCGGGCCCTTGTAGCCGTCGTAGCGGACGACCTCGATCTGCTTCTTGTGGTCCCAGCTCTTGAACTTGTAGGGACCGTTGCCGACCGGCGCCTGGCCCGCGGCCTTCGTGTCCTTGTAGAAGGACTCCGCCAGCGGCGCGAAGGAGATGTAGGCGAGCTTGTGACCGAAGTACGGGACGGCCTTCGACAGCTCGATGGTGAAGGTGCTGTCGTCGACGATCTTCAGACCCTCGAGCTTGTCCGCGGTCGGCTTGGCGCCCTCGGCCTCGGGGTGGACCTTGTCGAAGCCCTTGATGTCAGCGAACCAGGACGCGAGGCCCATGGCGTTGTTGACGTTGGCGTTCCAGTTCCACGCGTCCACGTAGGACTTGGACGTGACCGGGGTACCGTCGTGGAAGGTCCAGCCCTGCTTGAGCTTGACGGTCCAGGTCTTGGAGTCCGTCGTGCTGACCGACTCGGCGTTGACCATCTCCAGGGAGCCGTCGGCCTTGTAGTCGACGAGGGTCGAGTAGAGGCCCTTCATGACCGCGGAGCCGTAGGACTCCATCGTGTCACCCGTGTACAGGGGCTTCTCCGGCTCACCGTTCTCGATGGTGAAGATGCCGTTCGGGTCGATGGCGCCGGCGCCGTCCTTGCCCGAGTCGCTCTTACCCCCGCCACAGGCGGTCGCTGCCAGGGCGACGACGATCGCGCCCACTACCCACTTGGCGCTCTTGGCACCGCGCATGGGAGTTCCTCCTCATGAGTCCACTTGTCACTACAAGAGGGGCACTGCGGGTGGTAGCCGACACCCCTGACGGCCTTTCACCCAAGTACCCACAGTGTGCTCGTGAGTCGGCACTCCCCACAGTGCGTGACCCATTGACCCGAGCTCAATGGAGCCAACTATTAAGTACGACCGGGCTGTAAACCACACTTAAGCGGTCTCGGTTTGACAACATCGCCAGGGCCGGGAAGCCCGAAATCCGGACAAAGCGAGCACAGACAGACACCGACGAAACGGACCGTTAACACACGTTCCGGAGAGCGACGGCCGATAACCGGACGGACGGCTTCTGAAACCAGGTTGACGAAACGTTGAGAGTCCGTCCGGAAAAAGGCCCGGCCCCCCGTACGTGGTACGGGGGGCCGGGCCCTGAATGTGATCTTCCGCTCGCCCCCTCAGGAGGCGGACGGGGAAGGTCAGCCGTTCTTCGCGCGCGAGGCGGAGCGGCCGCGCTCCTTCTGGTCCAGGACGACCTTGCGGATGCGGACGGCCTCCGGGGTCACCTCGACGCACTCGTCGTCGCGGCAGAACTCCAGCGACTGCTCCAGGGAGAGCTTGCGCGGCGGCACGATCGCCTCGAAGGAGTCGGCGGAGGAGGAGCGCATGTTGGTGAGCTTCTTCTCCTTGGTGATGTTCACGTCCATGTCGTCGGAGCGCGAGTTCTCGCCGACGATCATGCCCTCGTACACCTCGGTGCCGGGGTCGGTGAACAGGACACCGCGCTCCTGGAGGTTGGTCATCGCGAAGGCGGTGACCGCACCGGCGCGGTCGGCGACCAGCGAACCGTTGTTACGGGTCGTCAGGGTGCCGAACCACGGCTCGTGGCCCTCGTGGATGGAGTGGGCGATGCCCGTACCGCGGGTGTTGGTGAGGAACTCCGTACGGAAGCCGATGAGGCCGCGGGACGGAACGACGAACTCCATGCGCACCCAGCCGGAGCCGTGGTTCGACATGTTGTCCATGCGGCCCTTGCGGACACCCATGAGCTGGGTGACGGCGCCCATGTGCTCCTCGGGCACGTCGACCGTGAGGCGCTCGACGGGCTCGTGGATCTTGCCGTCGACCTCCTTGGTGACGACCTGCGGCTTGCCGATGGTGAGCTCGAAGCCCTCGCGGCGCATCTGCTCGACCAGGATGGCGAGCGCGAGCTCACCACGGCCCTGGACCTCCCAGGCGTCCGGGCGCTCGGTGTCGAGGACGCGGAGCGAGACGTTGCCGATCAGCTCGCGGTCCAGGCGGTCCTTCACCTGGCGGGCGGTGACCTTGCGGTCCTTGACGGCCGACTTGGCCTCGGCGCCCTTGCCGGTGCCGCCGCGGCCGACGAGCGGCGAGGTGTTCGTGCCGATGGTCATCGAGATGGCCGGCTGGTCGACCGTGATCAGCGGCAGCGCGATCGGGTTCTCCGGGTCGGCCAGGGTCTCGCCGATCATGATGTCGGGGATACCGGCGACGGCGCAGATGTCACCGGGGCCGGCGACCTCGGCCGGCTTGCGGGTGAGCGCCTCGGTCATCATCAGCTCGGTGATGCGGACGTTGGAGATCGTGCCGTCGCGCTTGATCCACGCGACCGTCTGGCCCTTGCGCAGTTCGCCCTGCTCGACGCGGAGCAGCGCGATGCGGCCGAGGAAGTTGTCGGCGTCGAGGTTGGTGACGTGGGCCTGGAGCGGCGCGTCCTCCTCGTACGACGGGGCCGGGACGTGCTCCAGGATCGCGGAGAAGAACGGCTCCAGGTTGTCGGAGTCCTGCGGGACCGTGCCGTTCTCCGGCTTGGTCAGCGAGGCGATGCCGTCGCGGCCGCAGGCGTAGACGATCGGGAACTCGATCTGGTCCTCGTCGGCGTCCAGGTCCAGGAACAGGTCGTAGGTCTCGTTGACGACCTCGTCGATCCGGGAGTCCGGGCGGTCCGTCTTGTTGATGCAGAGGATGACGGGCTTGCGCTGCTGGAGGGCCTTGCGCAGCACGAAGCGGGTCTGCGGGAGCGGGCCCTCGGAGGCGTCGACCAGGAGGACGACGGCGTCCACCATCGACAGACCGCGCTCGACCTCGCCGCCGAAGTCGGCGTGGCCGGGGGTGTCGATGATGTTGATCGTGATCGGGGCCCCGCCGTCCTTGGGGTGGTACTTCACCGCCGTGTTCTTGGCGAGGATCGTGATGCCCTTCTCACGCTCCAGGTCGTTCGAGTCCATGACTCGGTCGTCGACCTGCTGGTGGGCGGCGAAGGCACCGGCCTGCTTGAGCATGGCGTCGACGATGGTCGTCTTGCCGTGGTCGACGTGGGCGACGATGGCGACGTTACGGATGTCGTGGCGCGTGGGCATGGGTGGCTTGCGCTTCTCTCGGATCGTGGGAATCGGCGTCAGTTCCTCTTACGCCCGCCGGGCGGACGCGCCACGGCTATGTCCTATGGTACGGGGCCGCCGTGCAAGGGGCTTCCCCGGATCGATCCGAGAGGGTCTACTGGGAGGTTTCAGGGTGTGGGGAGAGTCACGCGGGCCGGGTCAATGGTCCGCTGCGATCGTGCCCGCCCGGGCCTCCGCCGGGCAAGGAACTTGAGCTGCTTCTGAGCTTGCGACTTGGAGTTTCTGCCGCTTTCGGGTAATGGGGCGGTTTCGTGTACGGGGTGGAGGGCGGCGGTCCGAATGGAAGGCGTCCGTCCGGTTGAGCGGGCCGGGGCACGGGCATGGCGAGGGCCCGGCCGGTGCGGCTGCCCGGCCGGGCCCTGGTCCTGGTGGTGCTGGTGCTGGTCCTGCTGAGCGGATCAGCCCTTGTTGCGCTCGGCGCCCTGCGCGCTCTGCGGCTTCTTGTAGCCGATGTCCTGGTAGCGGGGGGCGGCGAAGCCCCAGGCGCCGGCGTTCACCAGCTCCGGCTTGGCCGCGACCAGCTGCGGGCGCTGGTAGAGCGGGATGGAGCCGGCCGCGGCCCAGATCCGGGCGTCGGCCTGGCGGACCAGGTCACGGGCCTCCTCCTCGTCCAGGGTGGCGGCCGCCTGGTCGAAGAGCTGGTCGATGCGGTCGGTGCCGACCCGCGCGTAGTTCTGCTCGACCAGGAGCGAGCCGTCGGAGGCCGGCTCCGGCTTGGCGTAGATCGGCCGGGCGTCGGTCGCCGGGAAGGCGGTGGCGGGCCAGGAGTAGAGGGCCAGGTCGTAGTCGCCGGAGGCGATGTGGTCCTTGAAGAAGCTCTCGTCGGAGACCTTGGTCACCTCGGTGCGGATGCCCACCGCGTCGAGCATCCGGACGATCCGGTCACCGACCGCCCGCAGCGACTCCGAGCCCGGCCCGGACGGCAGCACGAAGCGGAGGCTGAGCGCCTTGCCGTCCTTGCCGAGGGCCTTCGCGGCGGCCGCGTCGACGGCGGCCGGGGCCGCCGGGGCGGCGGAGCCGCGCGGGGCGTAGGCGCCGGCCACCGGCTTGGTGCCCGTACCGGTGTCGAGGGCCGCGGCCTGGCGGAGCAGGGCGGCGCCCTGGAAGGCGGCGACCGGCGCGGGCGCGAGGATGTTGGTGCCGTTCTCGGGGCCGCCGGCGCCGATCAGCGGGCTGGTGCGGCGGTCGCCGGGCTTGTCGTCGCCGACGATGTAGAGCCCCTCGTCGGAGGCGGCGTCGGCGTCCTTCGCGCGGGCCTTCTCGTCGGCGGCCTTCTTCTCCTCGGCCTTCTTGTCGGCGTCCGCCTTCTTCTCGGCATCCGTCTTCTCGGTGTCGGCCTTCTCTTCCGCGTCCGTCTTCTCGGTGTCCTTCTTGGCCGCGTCCTTCTTGGCCGCCTCGCTCCCGGCCTTCGTGCCCGCGGTCGTCGCGGGCTTCTTCAGTGCGCCGCCCGGCACCCAGCCGGCGTCGGCGAGCAGCGCCGCCGCCTCCTTGGTGTCCTGGTCGCCGAGCGCGTCGCTGCTGTCGGCGTAGGCGGCCTGTCCGGCGAGCGCCAGGTGGCTGCCCGGCGGGCGGGCCGGCAGGCCGAGCGGCTTGAGCACGGTCTCGGCGAGCTCCTGCCGGTCGATCGCCCGGGCGACCGCCCGGCGCACCCGCTCGTCGGCGAGCGGCCCGGACTCCCCGTTCAGGGAGAGCTGGGTGTAGGCGGGCTCCAGGGACTTGCGGACCACGAACTTCGCGAGGCCGTTCTGCTCGGCGGCGTACGCGGCGATCGCCTTGCCGTTCTCCTCGCGGGCGGCCCGTACCTCCTCCGCCTTCTCCTCGTCGGAGCCGTGCGCCAGCGCCCACGAGCGCAGGGCGGCGGCCGGGGTGATGCCGGCGCCGGGGCCGTGGGCCAGTGCGGCCTGGGCGCCGCTCTGGCCGGCGCGGGCGTCCCGTACCGCGAGCGCGATCCGCTCGGCGGCGGACCGGTCGATCTCGGCGAGGTCCAGCTTTCCGGAGGCGAGCGCGGCGGCCCGGTCGGCGCGGGGCACGGCGGTCAGGACGAGGCTGTCGAGCTTGGCGGCCTGGCCCCACCAGCGGGGGTTGCGGGCCAGCGTGACACTGCCGCTCTTGCGGTCGACGCTCTTGAGGACGAACGGTCCCGCGGTGGCCTTCAGGGCGGTGCGGGCGCCGTCGTTGAAGGTGTTCGGGGTGCCCATCACCTCCTTCGGGTAGAGCGGGGTGAAGAGCGCCCGCCAGTCGGCGTACGGCTTGGCGAAGGTGACCCGTACCTCCAGGTCGTCCTTGCCGCGCTCGATCTTCTCGATCCGCTCGTACCCGGCGTTGCGGGCGGTCCAGTAGGCGGTGTCGCGGCCGCTGAGCGCGCGCCACTGGGCGACGAAGTCCGGTGCGCCGATCTCCCGGCCGGTGCTCCACACCGCCTGCTGGTTGAGCTTGTAGAGGACGACCTGCTTGGGCTCGGTCTCGACGACCTGCGCGGACTCCAGGTAGTCGGGGTTGAGCTGCGGCCGGCCGCGCTCGTCGAGGGTGTGCAGGGCGGGCAGCACGGCGCCGGCGATGCGCGCGGTGGCGGCGTCGGCGTCGGCCTGGAAGGCGTTGAGGGTGGTGGGCAGTGCGTCGACGGCCCAGCGCACGGTCCCGCCGTCGGCGACCTTGTCGCGCGCGGCCGGCGCGTTGTCCTGGGCGGCGGCGGGCGACTGGTCGCCGCCGTCTCCGGAGCTGCATCCGGCGAGCACGGCCAGGGCGAGGACCGCGCTGCCGAGGGAGGCGACGGAGCGGAGCGTGCGGGAGCGGGGGCTCCTGGAGCATGTCCTTCCGCGAGGGGCGCCGACCTGGGACATGACTTGTACCCCTTCGTCCAGTTTTATGCCATTTGGAGATGATCACACCTATTGCTCATACACTGAAAAGGACGGAGCGGATCCGGTGACGGCGACACGGCGGCACGGCCGGCAAACCCCACTCGTGCGGCCCAATCGCCCCCGAACCGGGGCGCCCCGGACGAGTGGAATCAGGTGCACACGGCTTCCCAAGCGGGATGTGACGCGCGACACTCGCGTGAGTCCCGCAGGCACCGGCGGAAACCGGCGGAAGTCGCTCGCGGAAGTGAGGGCAACCATGTCCGTTCAGGACGACCTGGCGGCCGTCAAGCGCCGTCTGCAGGACCTGGAACGCACGGTCGAAGAGCTGGAACACCGCGTCGGAACGGAACGGGGCACGCCGACCGGGACCCGCGACGAGCCCATGGTGACGATCCCCGACACCCCGTACGACTCCCAGAAGTGGACGGACACCGACGACGAGGGACTGGGAGCACGCGACCGCCACGCGCCGTAGAGCCGAGGAGGCCCTGTTGGCCACAGGTACGGAACCCCCTTCAGCGACCACGGGGGTGCGCTCGCCCGGGCGCGCCTCCCTCGCCGCCCGCCATCTGCGCACCGACCGCTGGTGGCTGGCACCGGCCGCCACCACCGTCGGACTGCTCGCCTTCGTCGCCTACTCGACCTGGCGGGCCTTCGCGAACGCCCACTACTACGCCGCCCCCTACGTCTCCCCGTTCTACTCGCCCTGCCTCGCCGAGAACTGCGTCCCGATGCGCGGCGGCCCCAACTGGGAGATCTTCGGCAGCTGGTGGACCCTCTCCCCCGCCCTGCTGATCCTGGTCTTCCCGCTCGGCTTCCGGCTGACCTGCTACTACTACCGGAAGGCCTACTACCGGGGCTTCTGGGCCTCTCCGCCGGCCTGCGCGGTGGCCGAACCCCACCGCACGTACACCGGCGAGACCCGCTTCCCGCTGATCCTGCAGAACATCCACCGGTACTTCTTCTACCTCGCCCTGCCGGTCGCCGGGATCCTCACCTACGACACCGCGCTGACCTTCCGGGACGCCTCCTACGACTGGGGGCACATGGGGCTCGGCAGCCTGATCTTCCTCGTCAACATCGTCCTCATCTGGGCGTACACCCTGTCCTGCCACTCCTGCCGGCACATCGTCGGCGGCCGGCTGCGGCACTTCTCGAAGCACCCCGTCCGCTACCGGCTGTGGACCTGGGTCGGCCGGCTGAACCGCCGTCACATGCGGCTCGCCTGGGCCTCGCTGATCAGCGTCGCCGTCTGCGACCTGTACGTGTACCTGCTCGCCACCGGCGCCTTCGACGACCCGAGGTTCTTCTGACATGACTTCTGTGGAACGCCAGCGGTGGGACGTGATCGTGGTCGGCGCCGGCGGCGCCGGGCTGCGCGCGGCGATCGAGGCACGGCAGCGGGGCGCCCGTACCGCCGTCATCTGCAAGTCCCTCTTCGGCAAGGCGCACACCGTGATGGCCGAGGGCGGCATCGCCGCCGCCATGGCCAACGCCAACCCGCACGACACCTGGCAGACCCACTTCCGCGACACCATGCGCGGCGGGAAGTTCCTCAACCAGTGGCGGATGGCCGAGCTGCACGCCCAGGAGGCCCCCGACCGGGTGTGGGAGCTGGAGACCTGGGGCGCGCTCTTCGACCGGACGGCGGACGGGCGGATCTCGCAGCGCAACTTCGGCGGCCACGAGTACCCGCGGCTCGCGCACGTCGGCGACCGCACCGGCCTGGAGCTGATCCGCACCCTCCAGCAGAAGACCGTCGCGCTGCAGCAGGAGGACTTCCGGGAGACCGGCGACCACGAGAGCCGCCTGAAGGTCTTCCAGGAGTGCACGGTCACCCGCATCCTGAAGGACGGCTCGGGCCGGGTCGCGGGGGTCTTCTGTTACGAGCGGGAGACCGGCCGCTTCTTCGTCCTGGAGGCCCCCGCGGTCGTCCTCGCGACCGGCGGCATCGGCAAGTCCTTCAAGGTGACGTCGAACTCCTGGGAGTACACGGGCGACGGGCACGCGCTCGCGCTGCTCGCCGGGGCGCCGCTGATGAACATGGAGTTCGTGCAGTTCCATCCGACCGGGATGGTCTGGCCGCCGTCGGTGAAGGGGATCCTCGTCACCGAGTCGGTGCGCGGCGACGGCGGGGTGCTCAGGAACTCCGAGGGCAAGCGGTTCATGTTCGACTACGTCCCCGAGGTCTTCAAGGAGAAGTACGCGCAGTCGGAGGAGGAGGGCGACCGCTGGTACGAGGACCCGGACCACAACCGGCGCCCGCCCGAGCTGCTGCCGCGCGACGAGGTGGCGCGGGCGATCAACGCCGAGGTGAAGGCGGGCCGCGGCTCCCCGCACGGCGGGGTCTTCCTCGACGTGTCGACGCGGATGCCGGCCGAGGTGATCCGGCGCCGGCTGCCCTCGATGTACCACCAGTTCAAGGAGCTCGCGGACGTCGACATCACGGCCGAGCCGATGGAGGTCGGGCCGACCTGCCACTACGTGATGGGCGGCATCAACGTCGACTCGGAGACCGCCGCCACGGTGGGCGTGCCCGGTCTCTTCGCGGCCGGCGAGGTCGCCGGCGGCATGCACGGCTCCAACCGGCTCGGCGGGAACTCGCTCTCCGACCTGCTGGTGTTCGGCCGCCGCGCCGGACTGCACGCGGCGGAGTACGCGGCGGGCGCCGAGGCCTTCCAGGTCGGCGAGGAGGCGGTGGCGGCGGCCCGGACGGAGGCGCTGGCCCCGTTCGACGGCGAGTCCTTCGGCGAGGCCGCCGAGAACCCGTACACCCTCCATCAGGAACTCCAGCAGACGATGAACGACCTGGTCGGGATCATCCGGCGGGAGGGCGAGATGGCCGAGGCCCTGGAGCGGATCGCGGCGCTGCGCGAGCGGGCGCGGCGGGTCGCCGTCGAGGGCCACCGGCAGTTCAACCCCGGCTGGCACCTCGCCCTCGACCTGCGCAACATGCTCCTGGTCAGCGAGTGCGTGGCGCGGGCGGCCCTGGAACGCACCGAGTCCCGCGGCGGCCACACCCGGGAGGACCGCCCCGGCATGGACCGCTCCTGGCGCCCGGTGAACCTGCTGTGCCGGACCGAGGGCGAGGGCATCGCCCTGGAACGGGTGCGGACGGAGCCGATCCGCCCCGATCTGCTCGCCCTGTTCGAGAAGGAGGAGCTGGCCAAGTACCTCGCCGAGGAGGAGCTGGAGTCGAAGGGGCTGGACGCATGAGTACGTACGAGGCACGGTTCCGGGTCTGGCGGGGCGACGCGGAGGGCGGCGAGCTCACCGACTACACGGTGGAGGTGCACGACGGCGAGGTGGTCCTCGACATCATCCACCGCCTCCAGGCCACCCAGGCCCCCGACCTGGCCGTCCGCTGGAACTGCAAGGCCGGCAAGTGCGGCTCCTGCTCGGCCGAGATCAACGGCCGCCCCCGGCTGCTCTGCATGACCCGGATGTCGGTCTTCGACCGCGACGAGACGGTCACCATCACCCCGATGCGCGCCTTCCCGGTCATCCGAGACCTGGTCACGGACGTCTCCTTCAACTACGCGAAGGCCCGCGAGATCCCGGCCTTCGTCCCGCCCGCCGGCCTCGCGCCCGGCGAGTACCGGATGCGGCAGGAGGACGTCGACCGCTCGCAGGAGTTCCGCAAGTGCATCGAGTGCTTCCTGTGCCAGAACACCTGCCATGTCGTCCGCGACCACGAGGAGAACAAGCCCGCCTTCGCCGGCCCCCGCTTCCTCATGCGCATCGCCGAACTCGACATGCACCCCCTCGACGCCGCCGAGGACTCCGGCCTCGACCGCCGCCGCACGGCCCAGGACGATCACGGCCTCGGCTACTGCAACATCACCAAGTGCTGCACCGAGGTCTGCCCCGAGTCCATCGCCATCACCGACAACGCCCTGATCCCGATGAAGGAACGCGTGGCGGACCGCAAGTACGACCCGGTGGTCTGGCTGGGCAGCCGCATCCGCCGCCGCAAGGGGTGAGCCTGGCGGGGCCGGTCAGTGCCAGCCCTCCCGGTAGGCCAGCCAGTCGCCCTCCTCCGCCGCGAAGTCGACGTACAGCGCCACCCCGAACCGGTCCCGGCCCGCGTCCGTCCGGCCCAGGCCCAGGCGGACGCCGCGGACGGCGGCCGAGACCGTTTCGGCGGACTCGTGGTGGCCGAGGTCGTCCTCGTGGAAGAAGGGGAGACCCATGAGGAGGTCGGTGTCCTCGGGGGTGACCTCCAGGGCGAGGGCGGTCTGCTGGGCGACATAGCCTCCGTAGAGGCCTTCCAGGGGCATCCAGGTGTCGTAGGACATGACGGCTATCTGGTCGACGCGGCGGGCGACCTGGCCGAAGAACTCCTGGGACCACCACTTCTCGCTGCCGTTGGACGAGACCGCGCCGAGCACCGTGTGCGCGCCCGGGAGCGGGTCTATCTGGTGGGCGGCGACGGAGAGCGGGGCCTTGCGGGGGCGGGTGAGGGCGCGGAGGTCGTCGAGGAGGGAGAGGTAGTCGGCGTCGTCGGAGTGGAGCGGCTCCAGGTCGAAGTGGACGCCCTCGAAGCCGGCGTCGAGGACCTGCCGGGCCGAGGTCACCACGGCCGCGCGGGTGCCGGCGTCCTCCAGGCGCAGGCCGTCGGGGCCCTCGGTGGCGAGGACGTCGCCGAGCCAGGCGTGCACCCGTATGCCGGGCATCGTGCGGTGCACGGCGTCGACGAGCCAGCGCGCCCGGGGGTGGCGGGCGGCGGGCAGGGTGCCGTCGTGTTCGAGAGGTCCGGCGTGCACGTACAGGTCACGGATGCCGGTGCCCTTGATCCGGGCGGCGAAGGCGGCCACGTCGGCGTCCTTCTTCCGGCCGTCGACCCAGGCGTGCCCGAGCCATATCGCGTCCTTGCCCCGGCTCTTCGCGTCCTCGCGCAGATCGCCGGTGTCGTTGAGGCGCAGGGCCGTGCCCGCGACGAGCACCGGCACGACGAGCGCCAGGACGAGTCCGAGGACCCACCAACGGCCCCGTCGCCACACGCGCTTCCACCGTCCGTCCAACCGTCCGTTCAACCGGTCCCCCCAGGCTTGTCGTATCACTGGAACCACCGTAGCGATGATTACTGACAGTGACGCGAGCCTGTGGAGAATGGTTTCGTCCCACCCGAACCCCACCCGGTCCCGCCCGGTCGCGCCCACGCAAACCCGGACATAGCCTCCCTCATGTGACGCGAATAGCCGCCCGAGCCCTGCTCTCGGTCCTGGTGGCGACGTGGTGGCTGGTCGTGCCCGCCGTTCACGGCGCCCACGCCGACGACCCCGTCGTGCTGTCCCGCGAGGGCCAGATCACCGACCGGGTCGACGCGCTGGGCGACCGGCGGCCGGAGGTGGTCCGGGCGCTCGACGGCCTCTACGACGCGCGCCGCGTCCAGCTCTTCGTCGTCTACGTACGGGACTTCTCCGCCAGCCCCGCCCAGACCTGGGCCGACGCCACCGCCGAGCGCAACGGACTCGGCCCCGACGACGTGCTGCTCGCCGTCGCCACCCACGACCGCCAGTACGGCTACTCCGCCGACCCCGGCTCCCGCCTCACCCAGGCCCAGCTGGACGACGTCGCCCGCACCGCGATCGAGCCCGCCCTGCGGCAGAACGACTGGGCCGGCGCGGCGATCGGCGCCGCGAACGGCTACACCGCCGTGCTCGCCGGACAGCCCGTGCCCGCCCCCGCCATCACCCCCGGCCCGGCCGACCCCGGCGGCGGCAGCGGCTCCGGCGAGGACTCGCCCTCCGCCTCCGACCTCGTCCTGCCCGTGGTCCTGGTCGGCGGCGCGGGCGCCGTCGCCGCCTACGCGTACACCAGACGCCGCCGCAGGACCCAGACCCGCACCACCCCCGGCGGCGGGGGCTGGGGCTCCGCCGCCGGGGGCACCGGCTGGGGCGCTCCGAAAGGGCTGCCCCCGCTGCCCCCGCTCGACGAGGTGGACGGCAGGGCGCGGCAGGCGCTCGTCGCCACCGACGACGCCGTCCGCACCAGCGAGGAGGAACTGGGCTTCGCGACCGCCCAGTTCGGCGACGAGGCGGTGAAGCCGTTCACGGCGGCGGTGGCGTACGCGCGGGGCGAGCTGACCGCGGCGTTCCGGCTGCGGCAGCAGCTCGACGACGCCTTCCCCGAGGACGACGCGACCCGCCGCACCATGCTGGAGGAGATCCTCCGCCGCTGCGCGGACGCCGACGCCCGCCTCGACACCGAGGCGGCGGACTTCGACCGGCTGCGGGACCTGGAGCGCACCGCGCCGGACGCGCTCGCCGCCGTGGAGGCCGCGTTCCGCGAGCAGACCGGCCGGGTCGGCAGCGCCGAGGCGGCGCTGACCGCGATGCGCGAGCGCTACACCGAGTCCGCCGCGGCCCCCGTCTCCGGCGACGTCGAACAGGCCAAGGACCGTCTGGTGTTCGCCACCGCCACCGTCGACCAGGCCCGGCAGCTGATCGACCGGGGCGACAACGGCGGCGCCGCCGTGCAGATCCGGGCCGCCGAGGGCGCCGTCGACCAGGCGGCCCGGCTGATCGAGGCCGTGGACCGGCGCGCCCAGGAGCTCGCGGAGGCGGTGGGCAAGCTGTCCGGGGCGCTGTTCGAGACCGAGGCCGACCTCGCCGACGCCCGCGGTCTCCTGGAGGGCACCGAGGAGGGCGTGCCGACGGCCGACCTGCGGGGCCGGATCGGGCGGGCCGATTCGGTGCTCGCGGCGGTGCGGACGGCGATGGAGTCCGGCCGTTACGACCCGCTCGACGCGCTGCGCCGGGTCGAGGAGGCGGACACCGCGCTCGACGAGGCCCTGGCCGGCGCCCGGGAGCACGCGTCGGGCTCGCGGCGGGCCCGGGCGCTGCTCGACCAAGCGCTCCTGACGGCCCGTTCCGCGATCGGCGCCGCCGCCGACTACGTGACGACGCACCGCGGCGCGGTCGGCGCCGAGGCCCGCACCCGCCTCGCCGAGGCGCAGCGGCGGCTCGACCGGGCGGAGCAGCTGGCGGAGGAGGACCCGGCGGCGGCGCTGTCCGAGGCCCAGCAGGCGGACGCGCTCGCCCGCCGCGCCCAGGACCTCGCCGAGCAGGACGTACGCCGGTACGGAAATCCCAACGGCCTCGGCGGTGCCACCGGCGGTGTCGCGGGCTCCGGGGGCGGCGGCCTCGGCGGGGCGGTGCTCGGCGGCATCATCCTGGGCGGTCTGTTCGGCGGCGGCCCGTCCCGAGGCGGGTCCGGCGGGTCCGGGGGCTTCGGGGGCGGTTTCGGCGGCGGTCCCGGCAGCTTCGGCGGCGGGGGCACGCGCGGCCGGCTGGGCGGTGGCGGCCGCTTCTGAACCTCCCCGCTCCCGCCCGTACTCCCGTACCCCTGCAAGGAGAAGAACGACATGAGCAAGCAGACCGTCCTCGGCCGGGTCACCCAGCTCGCGAAGGCCAACATCAACGCCCTCCTCGACCAGGCGGAGGATCCGCAGAAGATGCTCGACCAGCTGATCCGCGACTACGCGAACAACATCGCGGAGGCGGAGGAGGCGGTGGCGGCGACCATCGGCAATCTGCGGCTGATGGAGCAGGACCACGCGGAGGACGTCGCCGCGGCGAAGGAGTGGGGTGAGAAGGCGCTCGCCGCGAGCCGCCGGGGCGACCAGATGCGGGCCGGCGGGCAGACCGACGAGGCGGACCGCTTCGACAACCTCGCCAAGGTCGCGCTCGGCCGCCAGCTCCAGTCGGAGAAGGAGGCGCAGACGGCCGAGCCGACCATCGCCGCCCAGACCGAGGTCGTACAGAAGCTGCGGACCGGCCTCGACCAGATGAAGACGAAACTGGGCGAGCTGCAGGCCAAGCGGGACGAGCTGGTCGCGCGGGCGAAGTCGGCGCAGGCGCAGAACACGATGATGGACGCGGTGAAGGACATCGACGTGCTCGATCCGTCGAGCGAGCTGAGCCGCTTCGAGGACAAGGTGCGCAGGGAGGAGGCGAAGGCGCTGGGCAAGCAGGAGCTCGCCGCCTCGTCCCTGGACGCGCAGTTCGAGCAGCTCGACGCGCTCGGCGACCAGGCCGAGATCGAGGCCCGGCTCGCCGCTCTCAAGGGCTGAGTGCCCTCAAGGGCTGAGTCCCCTCAAGGGCCGAGCGGGCCTTCGCCCTCGGGGTCAGAACATGCTGAGCAGCTGCTCGACCGTCGGCTCCGCGTTCCCGTCGCCGTCCGGCAGCGGGAGTTCGAACCACACCGTCTTGCCGCGCGGGGTGCGGCGCGAGCCCCAGGCGGCGCTGAGCAGGCCGACAAGTTGGAGGCCGCGGCCGCCCTCGTCGGTGTCCTTGGCCCGGCGGCGGCGCGGCTGGACCAGGCCCGCGTCCCACACCTCGCAGACCAGGGTGCGGTCGCGGAGCAACCGCAGCCGGATCTCGCCCTCGCCGTAGCGCAGGGCATTGGTGACGAGTTCGCTGACGAGGAGTTCGACGGTGTCGACCAGGGCTTCGAGGTTCCAGGTGGTGAGCTGCGCGCGGGCGAGTTCGCGGGCCCGGCCGACCGAGCGGGGTTCCCTGGGCAGCCGCCAGTCGCCGACCGCCTCGCTGGGCAGTCCCTGGATACGGGCCATCAGGAGGGCGATGTCGTCCTCGCCGTGGCGGGTGTCGAGGGTGCTGAGGACGTGGTCGCAGACGTCCTCGAGCGGCCGGCCGCGGTTGGTGAGGGCGCTGCGGAAGGCGCTCAGTCCCTCGTCGAGCGGGTGGTCGCGGGATTCGACGAGCCCGTCGGTGTAGAGCGCGAGCAGTGCGCCCTCGGGCAGCTCGACCTGCACCTCCTCGAAGGGTTCGCCGCCGACGCCGAGCGGCATTCCGGGCGGTACGTCGAGGAGCAGGGCCTCGCCGTCGGGTTCGACGAGGACCGGCGGGAGGTGGCCGGCGTTGGCGAAGGTGCAGCGCCGGGTGACCGGGTCGTAGACGGCGTAGACGCAGGTGGCGAGGTAGACCTCGGAGAGTTCGGGGCCGCGGGCCTTGTGGGCGCGGCCGGACTGCTGGGCGCCGGCGGGGGCGCCGAGGCCGCGGGCGATCTCGTCGAGGTGGGAGAGGACCTCGGCGGGTTCGAGGTCGAGCTGGGCGAGGGTGCGTACGGCGGTGCGGAGTTCGCCCATGGCGACGGCGGCGCGCAGGCCGCGGCCCATGACGTCGCCGATGACGAGGGCGGTGCGGTGGCCGGGGAGTTCGATGACGTCGAACCAGTCGCCGCCGACCTCGGAGCCTACGGTGCCGGGGAGGTAGCGGCAGGCGATGTCGAGGCCGGCGGCCTCGGGGTCGCCGGGGGGCAGCAGGCTGCGCTGGAGGATGAGGGCGCGTTCGTGTTCGCGCCGGTAGAGGCGGGCGTTGTCGATGCAGACGGCGGCGCGGGCGGCGAGTTCGACGGCGAGGGCGCGGTCGCGCTCGCCGAAGGGTTCGCTGCCCTTGACGCGGGAGAACTGGGCGAGGCCGACGACGGTGTCGTGGGCGACCATCGGCACGACGAGGGTGGACTGCACGAGGCTGCCCTCGGCGCCGGGGACGGTGCGCACCCGGCCGGTGCGCAGGGCGCCGGCGCAGGCCGAGTTGAAGGGGTAGTGGTGGACGGCGCCGACCTGGATGGGGTGTTCGTCGCAGCACAGGTCGAGGCCGGTGGCCGCCGGAGTGCCGGTCGCCTCGGCGGGGGCGCCCGGGGCCGGGGCCGGTACCGGCCCCGGTACGGCGTCGTCGCCGCTGGGCCGGGGCTTGCCGACGCGCACGGGGTTGTCGGGTACGGCGCTGGCGACGGCGACCCGGCGCAGTTCGGCGCTCCCGGAGCCGTAACCGACGTCCTGGGGGCTGCCCCAGCGTCCGGGCGGGGCCTCGTCGCCGGTGAGCAGCCCCTGGTAGAGGTCGACGGCGGCGAGGTCGCAGAAGCCGGGGACGGTGACGTCGAGCAGCTCGCGGGCGGTGGCCTCCAGGTCGAGGGTGTTGCCGATGCGGGCGCCGGCCTCGTTGAGCAGGGCGAGGTTGCGGCGGGCGCTGGCGGCCTCGCGGGCCGCGTTGTAGCGGCGGGTGACGTCGATGCCGAGGCCGGCGACGCCGATCGGGCGGCCGGAGCCGCTGTGCACGCGGTAGAGGTTGATGGCCCAGTGGCGGCGGTCCTTGGCGCCGGGGGCGGCTCCGACGATCTCCAGGTCGGTGACGGACTCCCCGGTCTCCAGGACCTTGCGGAGCGCGGCGGTCATCCGGTCGGCCTCGGCGCGCGGCAGGTAGTCGTGGACGGTGCGGCCGCGGTGGTCGTCGGCGTTGCCGCCGAAGACGGTGGCGAAGCGGCGGTTGGCGCGCTTCACGGTGAGGTCGGTGCCGAAGAGCAGAAAGCCGAAGGGGGATTGGCCGAAAATGGCCTGCGAGGCGGCGAGGTCGGTCTCGATCCGGCGCAGCGCCCGGACGTCGACCACGATGCACAGCGCGGCCCGCTCACCGCTCTCGGTCTCACTGGGCATCACGTACATCTCGGCGAGGCCGTGCGGGCGGTCCTCACCGGGGATCCGGAACGGGACGAGGCCCGTCCACTCCTTGCCGTCGAGGATCTCGCGCACCCTGCGGTGGCCGCGGTCGCGCAGGTCGGGGGGCATGAACGCGTCCACCGGGTCCTTGCCCCTGGCGTCCTCGGCGGTCACGCCGAACAGCTCGACGGCACGCCTGCTCCACTGGTCGACCAGCCCGTCGGGGCCTATCGAGAAGGAGGCGACCCGGATGTAGTCATAGATCGACCCGGGCGGGCTGTTCTGCCACATGACACCACTCGGCGTCTCAGGTATCTCGCTCACGCGACCGTCCCCTCCAGCTCACCGCACCGGACCGGCCATGACCGAAGTATTCAGCACCACGGCCCCCGTCGGCACGACGTTCACGATCACAGGGTGGTCTCGTTCGTTTCCGGCCGAGTCCCGCTGATCGTCGTCCCACCCTGTTTACTCACCAGGGAGGGCCAGCTCGAACCACACGGTTTTCCCGTCGTGCCCGGTACGGGTGCCCCAGCGGCGTGCGGAACAGGCCACGAGCTGGAGTCCGCGGCCGCCCTCGTCGTCGGGTCCGGCGGGTCGTTCGGTGGGCTTGTCCGGAAGCGGATCGGAGACTTCCACGAGGAGCGCGGGGCCGTGTCCGGGGCCGGTGCCGTCGGGGCCGACGCGGACCAGGCGGACGCCGATGGGGCCGGAGGCGTAGCGCAGGGAGTTGGTGACGAGCTCGCTGACGAGGAGGACGGTGACGTCGCCGATCACATGGTCGAGCCGCCAGGACCGCAGGGTGTCGCGGACCGCGTGACGAGCCGTGCGCACGGCGTTGGCCTCCGCGGGAAAGTGCCACTCGGCGCAGTCGCCTTCGGTGTCGATCACGAGGCCCACGTCCTATTTCGGGGGGTTAATCACGACATACCCGAAATATGGAGCGGGATATCCCGCCGGTTGGGCCCGTCGGCGCACGGTGGCACGAACGGCGTAGGAGATGACCCCTCACGCCTCCGTACGCGCCCTAGGAGGCGTACGGCGCGGCCGGGAGTCGGAGCGCGGCCTCGGCGACGGCGGGGCGGTCCTGGTCGAGCCAGTCGACGGAGTCGAGTTCGTGGCGGGCGAGCCAGCGCAGCTCGTCGTGGTCCTCCAGGGGCTCGGGTTCACCGGAGAGCAGCCGGGCGGTCCACACCCACAGCACATAGCCGGGCTTGAGCGGCCATGCGCCGGGGATCCGCTCGACGGCCTCGGTCTCCACCCCGAGCTCCTCGCGCAACTCCCTGACCAGGGCCTCCTCGGGGCTCTCGCCGGGCTCCAGCTTGCCGCCGGGCAGCTCCCAGCGGCCGGCCAGCTCGGCGGGGGCGCTGCGGCGCGCGGCGAGCAGCCGGCCGCCGTCGCAGAGCGCGCCGGCGACGACCACGACGGGGTCGGGGCGGTGGTCGGGGTGGTGATCGGTCATGGGCCGGAGCCTAACCGGGGCAGACTCAAAGGGCGGGCTGTCCGATGCGCTCGACCCAGTAGAGCTGCTTGTGACCGCGGGCGTCGAGACTGTCGGCGACCTTCTGGGCCTCGTCCTCGGTCGCGTACCGGCCGACGCGGTAGCGGTTGCCGTTGTCGTCCTGCCGTATGACCAGCCAGGCAAGGTCGGGACCGCTGTCGCTCATCGGGCTTCTCCCTCCGCCGGTCCGGCCGCCATCTCTAACGATCTCCTGGAAACCGCAATGCGCATATGCCTGACCTTACGCCTGACATTTACG
The DNA here is from genome assembly GCF_026236535.1 of Streptomyces sp. SKN60. Taxonomy (GTDB): domain Bacteria; phylum Actinomycetota; class Actinomycetes; order Streptomycetales; family Streptomycetaceae; genus Streptomyces. The sequence continues at coordinate 254,249 of NZ_JAHTMW010000014.1, forward strand.
CAGCGGATACGGGTTTTCACAAAGAGATACGTATCTGGCCAGTAACAACCGGCGGAAGGGGAGTTTCCGGGGGCTGCAGACGGGCTGCGGGACGTCCGCAGGACGGGTGTTCGCCCGGTGACGGGGGCTCAGCCGGCGTCGGGGGCGGCCTCGGGAGCACCCTCCGGCGCCGCCCCACGGACCGTGGGCAGCGGCAGCAGTACGAGGCCGGTGGCGGCGGCCGGGTCCTTGCGGCAGAGGTCGTCGCACCCGGCGTCGAGCGAGCAGCACAGGGAGCAGACCGGCCCGGCGTGGGCGGGGCAGTCGGCGATGTCGGGCAGCTCGTACGCGGTCTCGCACACCGCGCACTCCAGGGTGGCCGTCTCGTCGGCGGCGCCCGTCGCCGCCGGCCCCACCACCGGGTTCGGCCTGGCCAGGTAGTACTTGCCCTTCGTCGCCCACGCGATGAGCGGACAGAGGACAAGCGCGAGACCGGCCGCGATGAAGGTCGAGAAGGCCTCCGCGTACCGGCCGAAGACCCCGAAGAAGGCGAGGATCGACACCACCGAGGCGACCGTCATGGCGCCGAAGCCGGCCGGGTTCACGGCGTACAGATAGGCGCGCTTGAACTCGATGTACGGCGGGCTCCAGCCGGCCCGCTTGTTGATGACGAGGTCGGCGGCGACGGCCGCGATCCAGGCGATGCCGACGTTGGAGTAGAAGCCGAGGAGCTTGCCCAGGGCCGCGAACATGTTCATCTCCATCAGCGTCAGCGCGATGGCGAGATTGAGGAAGATGTACCAGACCCGGCCCGGGTGCCGGTGGGTGACGCGGGAGAAGAAGTTCGACCAGGACAGCGAGCCGCTGTAGGCGTTGGTGACGTTGATCTTGATCTGGGAGACGATCACGAAGAGCGCGGCGGCCGGCAGCGCGAAGGAGCCGAGCCAGGGCTTGAGCGCCTCGATCTGCGGGGCGATCGGCTCCAGGGCGTGGGTCGCGCCGACGGCCTCCAGGGCGACGAAGGCGAGGAACGCGCCGCCGAGCTGCTTGGCCGCGCCGATCACCACCCAGCCGGGGCCGGCGGCGAGCACGGCGAGGTTCCAGCGCACCCGGTTCCGCTCGGTCTTCGCGGGCATGAAGCGCAGATAGTCGGCCTGTTCGCCGATCTGCGCGATGAGGGAGAGCGCGACGCCGGTGCCGAGTCCGAAGCCGATCCACGAGAAGCCGGCGCCCGCGCCCTCCGTGCCGCCGAAGGACGTGAACGCGCCCCAGGCCTCCGGCGCCTCGAACGCGAGCACCAGGAAGGGCAGCACCAGGCCGATCAGCCACAGCGGCTGCGTCCACGCCTGCACCTTCGCGAGCGCGCCCATGCCGCGGAAGACGATCGGGATCACGATCAGCGTGGTGAGCAGATAGCCGGCCGGGAGCGGAAGGCCGACGGCCTGGTGCATGGCCTGGGCCATGATCGAGCCTTCGAGCGCGAAGAAGATGAAGGTGAAGGAGGCGTAGATGAGCGAGGTGAGCGTCGAGCCGAAGTAGCCGAAGCCCGCGCCCCGGGTGATCAGGTCCATGTCCAGGCCGTACCGGGCGCAGGCGCGGGCGATGGGGATGCCGGTGAGGAAGATGATCACGGCGGCGGTCAGGATCGAGGCGAGCCCGCTGGTGAAGCCGTAGGTGAAGACGATCGAGGCGCCGATGGCGAAGTCGGCGAGGTACGCGATGCCGCCGAGCGCGGTGCCGGCGACGGTGCCGGGCGACCAGCGCCGGAAGGAGTGCGGCGCGTAGCGCAGCGAATAGTCCTCGCGGCTCTCGTCGGCGGCCAGCTTCGCGTAGCGGCGGCGCGGTGGCGGCGGCTGCGCCGCCGAGGTGTCACGGGCGACCGTGTCCGTCATGAGGGTCCCTCTCGTCCGACCGGGGTGCGGGTACGGACCGGGAAGGTAGGGGCGGGGCATGACGAACCGTCGCCGCCGGGCGTTGCCCATCGGTTACGGGAACGGACACCGCGTCAACTCGACGTGAACGGGCGCCCCGCGAGCCCGCCTCGGGCACCGCTCACCACGCCGCCCGGCAGGCGGCACCCGGCACCGCTCACCGCACCGGCAGGTGGTACGCCACCTTGTAGCGGTCGGCCGGGACGACCACGTCGGCGGTCTCGACGGCCCGCCCCGAGGCGTAGTAGGTGCGCTCGATCACCATCACCACATGGCCCGGCACACCGCCCAGGGTCAGCAGCTCCTCCGCGAGTCCGGGGCGGGCCCCGACCTCCTCCACCACGTTGTCCACGACCACGTCGATCGCGGCCATCCGCTCGACGACGCCGCAGCCGCCCAGCGGCCCTTCCTCGGGCAGCATCACCGGGCTCCTCCCGGTGACGGCGAGCGGCTCCCAGGAGGTGGAGAGCATCATCGGCTCGCCGCCGTCCCGGAACACGTACCGTGTGCGCATCACCCGCTCCCCCGGCTCGATGCCGAGCCGCGCGGCCACCTCGGCGCTCGCCGGCTCCTGCTCGCTCGCCGACTCCCAGGTGCCGCGCACCCCTTCGGAGGCCTGCTCCTGGCGGAAGGGGCTGGCCCCGGCGGCCGGCCGGTACCCGGAGCGGGCGATCCGGCGCGGCACGGGGCGCTCGCGCACATAGGTCCCCGAGCCCGAGCGGCCCTCGACCAGACCCTCCGCCATGAGGACCTTGCGCGCCTCCAGTGCGACGGTGTCGGAGACCCCGTACTCCTCCCGGATCCGCGCCTGCGAAGGGAGCCGGGTGTGCGGGGGAAGCGAGCCGTTGGCGATCTTCTGGCGGAGATCGCTCGCCACCCGCAGATAGGCGGGCTGCTCACCGAACGTCACTGGACACTCCCCTCAGCTTGACTGTCAGCAACAGACTGACAACCGAGGGTGCGCAGCCGCAAGCATGGGCCAGAGTTTCACCCGAAGTGATGACATGCCTTTACGCGGCCCCTTTTCGCAGGTATAGCCACCGAACTCCCGTCGGAATCCTTGACGTTAATGGTCCAGACCAATACGTTGCCGCCCATGCGTCGAAGAACCCATTCCCGGCTGTCCCTCGCCGCCCTCCCCCTCGGCCTGCTCGGCCTCCTCGGCACCCTCGCACCCACCGCCGACGCGGCGACCGAGCACGTCTCCAAGCCCGCACACAACAGCGCGTACAACAGCGCGTACAAGCGCGTCGGCTACTTCACCCAATGGGGCGTCTACGGGCGGAACTTCCAGGTCAAGGACCTGGAGACGAGCGGCACCGCCGCCAAGCTGACCCACATCAACTACGCCTTCGGCAACGTGAGTCCGGAAGGCACCTGCTTCACCGGCAACGTCCCCGGCGAGGCGGACGCCTGGGCCGACTACGTCCGCCCGCTCGACGCCGCCGGCTCCGTCGACGGCGTCGCCGACACCGCCGAGCAGCCGCTGGCGGGCAACTTCAACCAGCTGCGCGAGCTCAAGGCCAAGCACCCCGGCCTCAAGGTGATGATCTCGCTGGGCGGTTGGAGCTGGTCCACCCACTTCTCGGACGCCGTCCGCACCCCGGCCTCCCGCAAGGCCCTGGTGTCCTCCTGCATCGATCTCTACATCAAGGGCAACCTCCCCGTGGACGGCGCCCGGGGCGGCACGGGCGCCGCGGCCGGTCTCTTCGACGGCATCGACATCGACTGGGAGTGGCCGGGCTCGGCCGGCGACACCGACACCGTCTTCCGCCCCGAGGACAAGCAGAACTTCACCGCGCTGGTACGGGAGTTCCGCACCCAGCTCGACGCGTACGCCAAGTCCCAGAGGCCCGTGAAGGGGCAGCCGCGCAAGCACTACGAGCTGTCCGCGTTCGTGCCCACCGCGCCCGCCAAGATCGACGCCGGCTTCGAGGTCGCGAAGATCATGCGCGACTTCGACTTCGTCAATCTCCAGGGCTACGACTTCCACGGCAGCTGGGAGTCCACCACCGCCCAGCAGTCCGCGCTCTTCGCCGCCAAGGGCGACTTCAGCGTCGACCAGACGGTGAACGACTGGCTGAAGCGCGGCGCGCCCGCCCGCAAGCTGGTGGTCGGCATGCCGTTCTACGGGCAGGGCTGGACCGGCGTCAGCGGCGGCGGCACCGGCCTCGGGCAGCCCGCCACCGGCGCGGCGCCCGGCACCTGGGCCGCGGGCTCGGAGGACTACGAGGCGCTGCGGAAGCTCGCGGACTCCGGCGCGTACACCGTGCACCGCGACCGCCGGAACGGCCACGCCTGGCTCTTCGACGGCAGCACCCTGTGGACCTACGACGACCCGCAGGTGCTGCGCACCAAGTCTGCGTACGTCCGGGCCAGGGGCCTCGGGGGCGCGATGTTCTGGTCGCTCGACGGGGACACCCCCGACGGGCAGCTGATCACGGCCGTGCACGGCGTCCTCGGCGGCCGCCGCTGAGCCACGAACGGGCACCACGCGCGCGTGCGCATGTCCGCACCTGAGCCACGGGGCCGGGCCTCTTCGTGAGACCCGGCCCCGTGCCGTACACCCCTGACCGCCCGTCGAGCCGTCAGACGTCCTCGCCGCTGCTGTCCTCCAGGGTCCCGGTCAGCCCGAGCGAGGACCGCGACTCCGACTCGTTGTCGGTCGACAGGGCGTCGAACGCGTCCTCGTAGTCCGCCCAGAAGGCGTCCGAGTCCTCCGCCCTGGCGAGCCGCTGCCACGTCTTCGCGGCGGCGTCGAGCCGGCCGGCCAGTTTCTCGACCGGCTGGGCGGAGGCGCCGGACCAGGTGTGGCCGCGCAGTCCCGCGCTGGCCGAGGTGACCGCCGTGTGCATCTTCGCGGCCCAGGCCTTGTTGGCCGCGAGGTCGGCGTCCGCGTCCTCGTCGGGCTCTTCGGCAATGACGTCGTCGATCGGGTTCATCGTGCGCAGGAAGTGCAGCTGATGCGCGTCGAGGGTGCTCGCGTCACTGCGCAGCGAGGCCGTGAAGGGCGCCTCCTCGGTCGCGAAGGCGCAGGTCACCGAGCGGTCGCCGGCCCGCCAGCTCTGCCGGCTGGGGATGTAGTAGTAGACCAGCGCCTCCTCCGGCACCGCCCAGGTGTCGAGCGCGTAGCCGGTGTTCATGCGGTCGCAGCGCACCTCGGCGAGCTTGTCGATCGCGTCCTCGCCGGGCCACTCCTTGAAGCCCGAGAGCTTGAAGTTCCCCGTGACCTCGCCCTCGTGGGGGCTGGTGCAGGGCACGGTGTCGACGTCCGTCGTGTAGGTCTCCAGCTTGCCCTTGATGCGGAAGCAGTCGCCCTTGTCCAGCGAGAACGGCGACTGGGCCGCCGCGGCGTCGTCCAGGCCCTTCTTGAAGCCGCTCCAGAACTCGCCGATCCCGCCGGTCACCAGGCCGAGGATCACGAGCAGCGTGGCGAGGGAGGAGAGCACGATGCCGGCGACGGCCATGCCCTTGCCCTTCTGCTGCTTCTTCCTGATCTGCGGCAGGGCTACGAGACCGAGGACGAGGCCGAGCGGCGGCAGACAGCAGACGATGCCGGAGACCATGGAGGCCACCGCCAGACCGCTGGTGGACTGTCGCGGCATCCCGTACGGTCCGGGCGTCCCGTAGGGGCCGTACGGTCCGGCGGGCGGCGAGGTGTACGGCCCGGGCGCGGCGTACGGTCCGGGCACGGACCCCGGCGCCTGCGGGCCGAACCCCTGACCGGGCGGCGGTGGAGGCTGCTCCGGGGAGGGCGAATCCTGAGGCGGCTTGAAGGGGTCCACGAGTACGGTGCTCCTGTTATCGAACGGCCGCGCGCATCGTACGCGGTCCCGGAGCAGGGGCGACACGCGGGTCGACATGGATGAGGGGGCGGCCGCACAGGCGGCCGCCCCCTCATCGTTCGACAGGCGTCGGATCAGTGGGCGTCAGAACTGCAGCGCCCAGGAGTCGATCTTCCCGGTGTCCCAGGCGGCGTTGTCCGTGACCCGGAGCTTCCACGTGCCGTTCGCGACCTCCGAGGAGGCGTTGACGGTGTAGGTGGTGTTGATGTTGTCCGCGCTGCCGCCGGTGCCGAAGCCCTTCAGCGTGTACGCCGTCCCGTCGGGCGCGATCAGCTGGACCTGGAGGTCACCGATGTAGGTGTGAACGATGTTCACGGGAACCTGGAGAGCGGACGGGGCGTTGCCGGTGATCCCGGTGACGGTGATCGGGGACTCCACGGTGGAGTTGTCGTTGATCGCGTAGTCCGCGGTGTTCTCGAAGCGCTTCCCGGTGGGCGGCGGGGTGGTGCCGCCGTCGCCGACGTACAGCAGCTTGTTCGGGGAGCCGGTGCCGGGGCTGGTCACCACGTTCGGGGTGGCGGCCGTCGTCAGCGCCGAGGAGACCTGCGACGGGGTGGCCGTCGGGTTCGCGCCCAGGTAGAGGGCGGCGGCGCCGACGACGTGCGGGGTGGCCATCGACGTACCGGAGATGGTGTTGGTGGCCGTGTCGCTGGTGTTCCAGGACGAGGTGATGGAGGAGCCCGGCGCGAAGATGTCCAGGATGCTGCCGTAGTTGGAGTAGCTGGCGCGGGCGTCGGAGGAGGTGGTGGCGCCGACGGTGATGGCCTCGGCGACGCGGGCCGGCGAGTAGTTGGACGCGTTGGCGCCGTCGTTGCCGGCGGCGACGGCGTACGTCACGCCGGAGGCGATCGAGCGGCGGACGGCGTCGTCGAGGACGGTGTCGACGCCACCGCCGAGGCTCATGTTGGCGACGGCCGGCTTGACGGCGTTCTGGGTCACCCAGTCGATGCCCGCGACGACCTGCTCGGTGGTCCCGGAGCCGGAGTTGTCGAGGACGCGGACGCCGACGATCTTCGCCTTCTTGGCGACGCCGTACGAGTTGCCCGCGACGGTGCCGGCGACGTGGGTGCCGTGGCCGTGCCCGTCCTGCGCGGTGTTGTCGTTGTCGATGGCGTCGTAGCCGTAGGAGGCCCGGCCGCCGAAGTCGCTGTGGGTGATGCGGACGCCGGTGTCGATGATGTACGCCGTGACGCCCTGGCCCGCGCTGTCCGGGTAGGTGTAGCTCTGGTTGAGCGGCAGGGCCTTCTGGTCCAGCCGGTCGAGGCCCCAGGACGGCGGGGAGGGCTGCGTGCCGTCTACGTGGAAGACGCGGTTCTGGCTGACGGTCTCGACGGCCGGGTCGGCGGCGAGCTTCTTGGCCTGGGCCTCGGAGAGCTCGACCGAATAGCCGTTGAGCGCGGCCGTGTAGGTCCGCTTGATCTTGGCGCCGAACTTCGTCGCCACCGCCCGGCCCTTCGCGGTCTCCGCCTGGGCGGCGGACTCGCGGAGGGTGACGATGTAGCTGTTGGCGACGGTGCCCTCCGCGCCGGCGTTCAGGATGACGCCTTCGGCGGTGGTCCCGGCCGCGTTCGCCGGGAGGGCGGAGAGGGAGCCGAGCGCGAGGGCCGCGACGGCTATGGCACCGGCCGCGGCGAGTCTGCGCCGCGAATCACGCATCACGGACATGTGAGGGGTCCTCCTCATAGGTGGTGCGTTGCTGTGGGGGTCGTGGAGCCGCGCTCCCGCCGAGGCGGGAGCGAATGAACAGGGACATGACAAAACAGCGTGAGGGATCCGCGCCGTTCGTCATCTCCGGCTTCCTGGCGAAAGATTGACCGATCCATAGGAATCCCACAAGGGCTCCGAGCGCCTTGACACGCCCCCGTCACACCACTGACATCCTGGGGATCATGACGACCTACGTGTGCCCGCGCTGCGACGTCCACTCCCCCGCGTCCGCCCTCACCTGGTGTTGTCCCCGCTGCCGCGGTCCCTGGGACCTCGATTTCACGAGCGCGCCGGTGCCGCGGGAGTCCCTCGCGTCCCGCTCGAATTCACTGTGGCGTTACGCCGAAGCACTGCCGCTCGCCACGGAGTACCCGCACATCACCCTCGGCGAGGGCCGCACCCCGCTGGTCCCGCTCACCGACACGGTTTCGGCCAAACTCGACTTCCTGATGCCCACGTTGTCCTTCAAGGACCGCGGCGCCGTGATGCTCGCCGAACTCGCCCGCCGGCTCCGCCCCCGCTCGGTGCTCGCCGACAGCAGCGGCAACGCGGGGACGGCCGTCGCCGCGTACTGCGCCCGCGCCGGACTCGACTGCTCCGTCTACGTACCCGAGGGCACCTCCCCCAAGAAACTGGAGCAGATCCGCGCCCACGGCGCGCACACGGTCGTCGTCCCCGGCGACCGTGAGGCCACCGCCCGGGCGGCCCGCGCCGCGGCCGACGAGCCGGGGGTCTTCTACGCCTCGCACGTCTACAACCCGCACTTCCTGCACGGTACGAAGACCTACGCGTACGAACTCTGGGAGGACCTCGGCGGCCGGCTCCCCGACACCCTGGTCCTCCCCGTCGGCAACGGAACGCTGCTGCTCGGCGTGGCCCTCGCCGTCGAGGAGTTGTACGGGCACGGGCTCGTCGACCGGCGCCCCGCGCTCGTCGCGGTCCAGGCCGAGGCGGTCGCGCCACTGGCCGCCGCCTTCCACGCGGGCGCGGACGAGCTCACCGGCCCGCCCACCGCCACGCGCCCCACCCTCGCGGAGGGCATCGCCATCCCGGCCCCGCCCCGCGCCGCCCGGATCCTGCGCGCCGTACGCGCCTCCGGCGGCACCTTCCGCACCGTGACGGACGACCAGATCCGGGCCGCCCAGCTCGACCTGGCCCGGCGCGGACTGTACGTGGAGCCCACCGGGGTGGCCTGCTGGGCGGCCGTACGGGCGGCGCCGGAGCGTCCGGGCACAACGGTCGTCCCGCTGTGCGGCGCGGGCGCGAAGACGGGCCTGGCGCCGACCTCGTAAGAGGTCAGTCGGTCCAGTAGGTGTCGTGCTTGACGAAGAACTCCGTCCGCTCCTCGTCCGTCATGCCGGCGACGGTGGACACCTTCTCGAAGTACTCCTCGCGGGGCGCGCCGGGCGCGAACAGCAGAAGCATGGAGGAGGGCTCGTCGGAGTCGTTCCGGAACGCGTGCAGGCCGCCGGTCGGCACGTAGAGGAAGTCGCCCTTCTCGGCGTCGACCCACCGCTCCCCGTCGTACAGCCGGACCGTCCCGTCGAGAATGAAGAAGGTCTCGGAGATGGTGCGGTGGAAGTGGGTGGCCGGGCCGCCCGCCTTGGCCTGCATGTCGATGCGGTAGAGGCCGAACTCGCCGCCGGTGGAGGCGGTCGTGGCGAGGTAGTGGGTGCGGGTGCCGCCCGGGGAGACGAACTCCGGGGGCGTGCCGGCCGGCCGGAACGCGGCGCTGATCTCGCCGCTCTCGCCGTGGTAGCGGGCTTCGGGGTACGACATGGGTTGCTCCGATCGTCAGGGGGCCGGGGAGGCGGCGCGGGTGCGCGGGGCAGCCTGCTCCGTCCTCCTCCGCCGTCCTCCCCCGTCCCGCCGACTAGAACTCGTCGGCGCCGTTGCGGAGTTCCTGAGTCCAGTAACCGGTCTTGGCGGCGTCCTCGTCGACGGCGATCCCGCCGGCCGGGGCCTTGACCACGATGCTGCCCTCAGTGGGCTCGTCGCCGGTGAACAGGTTCACGTCGAAGGAGTTCACGACCTTGTTGTCCTCGTGGACGCCACCGAGGGAGATCCGCACATTGGCGTACGCCGGGTCGCCGGGCTGCAACACGACCGGAGCGGCCGGCTTGCTCTTGGCGACGGGCGGGATGTCCTTGGCGGTGTGGATCTCGCCGAAGGCGATCAGCGGATAGCCGTCGAGCCGGCAGGCCCGGCCGGACTTGTTCACGGCGGTGAGCACGATGTGCTCGGTCGGCGTCTCGTCCGCCTTGGCCGCGGTGACCCGCACGTCCTTGAACGTGCAGGACGCCGTCTTGCCGCCGGTCGCGGCAGCCTTCTTGGCCCCGGTGCCGGTGCCGGTGCCGGTGCCGGTAGCAGTACCGCCGGTGGTCGAGGCGGTCGTCGTCGTCGCCGACGCCGTCGCCGACGCTGTGGCCGTGGCCGACGAGTTGCTCGTGGTGGCGGCCCCCTCGTCCCGAGTCCCCGTCCCCGCGTCGTCGCCACCGCAGGCGGTCAGCCCCAGGGAAAGGACGGCAACGGCCGCGACGGCCAGGACGGTGTTCTTACGATGCGTACGGGTGCTGCGCATGGTGGTTTCTCCCCCGCGTAAAGGTCGGTCGGCGCGCGCTCGGCGCCACAACACCACCATCCCCTCCGCCCTTACCGTCCTGCTGTCGCCCCACTAACGCCCCGCTACCGCGCGCGCCCGTACAAGCCGGCTGTGAACGCAGAAAAGCCCCGCACCAGATGGTGCGGGGCTTTCCCACAATGATTGTTCGGCGGCGTCCTACTCTCCCA
>NZ_JAHTMW010000015.1 GCF_026236535.1 Streptomyces sp. SKN60
TCGGCCTCGGTCACGTTCTCACTGGTCATCGGTGCATCCTCCATGATCGGGAGTTACACCGAACGATTTACAGTCCCCGACAGTGGAGCTGCTGAGCTTGCCGTCTCCAGTCCCACCGACAGGCAGCGCTAGTTGTATGAGGTCAGGACGTGGGTGACGCTGGTGCCGAGTCGGATGGCTGGCGGTTGGTTTCCGATGGCGGTGTGGGGTCGGTGGTAGTTGTAGTGGATGTTCCAGACGCCGAGGGTGTCCGCGCGCTGCTGCTCTGACGTCCAGGTCCTGGCGTAGAGAAACTCCTCGGCCAGGATACGGTTGTACCTCTCGACCTTGCCGTTATGTCGGGGTGTGCACGGCGTAATCCGCTGATGCCGGGACGCCAGCATGGCGCGAGCGAAAGCGTCGGCGCGGTAGCAGGCGCCATTGTCGGTCACTACGCGCTCGATCCGAGTGATCCCGTGGGCTGCGAACCATGTTCTTGCTCGGTGGAGGAACCCGATCGCGGTGCTGGCCGTTTCGTCGGCGAGGGCTTCGGTGTACGCGAGCCGGGAGTAGCCGTCGACTGCTGAGTGCAGATACACGTACCCGCTGCGGGCGCCTTGCGTCTTGGCCTTGTCGACAGCCTTGGCTTGTTCGCTGCCGCGGCCGTGTACACGCCAGCCCCCGCCGTCTTGGATCCGGCCGACTTTCTTCACATCGACGTGCACCATGTGCTCGGGGCGTCTCGCGACGATTGGTTGGGGTGCCCGATTCGATTCGCCATTGGGGTCGATGAAGCGCCGTCGGTTCAGCCCCATCAAGGCCAGGTGCCGACTCACAGTACGTCGGCTGATCGGGGTCCCCTCAATGGTGAGCTCAAAGGCTATTCGGGCTGCCGAGTACTTGCGGTTGCGGCGTAGGTCTTCGATCTGCGCGATCACCCAGGCCGACGTGGCGGTCGGCTGGCGGTGTGGTGTCGAGGAGCGGTCGAGGAGACCGAGCTCGCCGTGGCGTCGATAACGGTTGGCCCACTTCGACGCGCACACCCGGGAGATTCCCATCTCGGCGGCGACGTGGGCGATTGGTCGGGTCTGGCATCGCTCGACCAGGCGTCGGCGGCCCTCGGCCGAGAGCGGAGCATTGCGGTGAGACGTGGTGGGCTTTCCGGACGGCGTGGAGAGAGCGCCGGGGCGCGGGTCACGGCCCTCTCCAGGGGTCTGCCGGCTCAGTGGTTGTCGTGGATGCTGCACTGATCAGCGCCGGGTCGACATCGGGCGCGGCGAGCCTCGGATTGTGGCCGGACGCGACGACCCTCATGACGAATCCCGCGGTCTCTTCCAGCTGCCGGGTGCTGTCGAGCCCTCCGATCACCGCCGCCCGCCCGCCGAGGTCACCGATCAGTGCCGTGGCGAGATCCAGAGCACTGCGCTCGCTGCCGCAGATCGCCACGACCGGCGCCGTCTCCTGCGAGCTCGCGTATGGCCACGAGGCCCCCGCGAACAGGTGCAGCGCCTTGACGACGTGGGCACCAGGAGCGGAGCGAGCCACAGGCTGCGCTGCGGAGCCGGATGCCGGCTTGAGTTCACCGGTCGCGTAGTCGACCGGGTTGGTGCAGTCGATCACGGTCTTGCCAGCCAGCGTCCCGTCGGAACCGCCGACGAGATGCAGAGCGGCCTCCAGCCCTTCCCAGGAGACCGCAACCACGACCGCATCGGCCCTCCCCGCGAAGTCGGCGGGGGCAACTGCTTCCGCTGAGGGGCCGATGTGGTTTGCGGCCTCACTGACGTGCAGCGGATTGCGCCCTGCCACCAAGAGCGAATGACCGGATGCGGCCCAGGCTCGACCGAGCGTCACGGCCAGGTTTCCAGTGCCCAAGATGCCTACGTTCGCAACTGTCTCCTCCGTTTGGAAGCGGTGTCCTCCAGAACCCTACGAACGCGCCTCCTACCATTCGGTAGGAAGCTGATGGGACACTGAACTTCATGATTGAGGAGTCTTGTCAGACGTTCGTCTCCGACTGTCATGTGCGCGTGGCAGCGGAGCTCATCCGCCACACGTGGGACCCCGTCGTGCTCTCAACCCTGCGCCTGGGGCCAACGCGACGCAACGAACTACTCCTGCGCATCACGGGAGTCAGCGACAAAGTGCTCACTCAGGCGCTCCAACGCCTGCAGGCTCGTGGCCTCGTCATCAAAGTGCGCAGCACCGAGCGATCGTCGGAGCATCCTGGCGCGGTTTACCAACTCTCACCGCTTGGCGAATCGTTCGCGAACGGGCCCCTGGCGCAGCTCGCGCATTGGGCGGTAGACAACCAAGCTGAACTCACCGGCCCGCCAACAACCTCATGACCCGCAACACCTAGTGAACAGAAACCAGCACCACCTCCCCATGACTGCAGGAGGAACAATGCCCGCTACCGGACCAGCCACCTTTCTCGTCCCATTCTCCCGGGCGAGCCACGAGCACCTTGAGCCAATGCAGGACGTCACGCAGGCGCTCACGCCCACGTCCACCGTCCTCGGGCCATACGACGTCCCGGCGTACGGGTACCTCCGGAACATCATCCTGGATGTCCATGCATTCAGCGGCTCCGGCAACGGCGTTACCGCCGTGGAAGACGCGCCGTGGAGTGTGATCTCCGAGATCGCCCTCGTCGACACGAACGGAACCCCCGTCGTCGGCCCCTTCTCCGGGTATGACCTGTACCTCGTCAACAAGTACGGAGGATACGCCTACGCTTCAGACCCGAAGTTGTCCCCGATGTATTCGGGTGTCGCAGCGTCCGACGGCGGTTTCCGGTTCTGCTTGCGAGTTCCCGTGGAGTTCTCCACGCAAGATGGGCTGGGAAGCCTCCCGAATACGAACGCGGCATCCTCCTGGAAGGTCCGAATCACGCTTGCCCCTGCGAACCACGTCTACGGCACCGCACCATCCCCCCTGCCGTCGGTGCGTGTCCGGATACACCTGGACGCATGGTCCCAGCCGTCACGGACAGATCTCCAGGGCAACACGACGCCCCAGACACCACCGGCCGTCGGTACGACGTCTTACTGGTCCAAGACCATCCTTCCGGTATCGTACGGCTTCAACACACTCCGGTTGCTGCGCGTGGGGGCGCTCATCCGCAATCTGTTGTTCGTCTGTCGCGACGCGGCCGATTCGCGGTCGGAGGGCGACGCGATATTCCCCGATACGACGTCATTGTTCTGCGACGCCCACCTCCTGAAGGCCTACCAGAAAGATTTATGGAAGCACGAGATGTTCCGGAAGACGGGGCTCTCCGCGCCGATCGAGGCGGCAAACGGACTCGACTCTGGAGTGTATGTCGAGAATTACTGCCCCCACCTCGACGGGAGGGGCGACGAAGAACTCCACCACCGCTACCTGGCAACCACGCAGAGTACAAGATGCGAGCTGACGGGATCGTTCTCCGCGGCCGGAACCCTCACGGTGCTCACGAACGACGTGGTCCCCGCTCCCAAGTTCTGCACGGACGAGGTCGGGCTGGAGGGGCGTCGGCGGTGACGTCACCCATCTCAGCGAGGTGGTCCCTGGGAATGACCTCCCGTGCCATGTCGTCGCCCCGTTCCGGCGTGACCACTATCTGAATTCCCGTCCTTGACCTCGATTCATCAGTGAGCTCTTCAGGCCGCGTTTGAGATCTGCCGCGCCGTGGGGCTGGCAGGGTCGTTGAGCTCTGTGTGAGTGGCTCTGGGGGCGGGTATCCGTCGGACCTGGCGGACGAGCAGTGGGCCCTGATGGAGCCGTTGCTGCCGCCGGCGCGGGTGGGTCCGAAGGGCGGTCGGCGGGAGAAACACCCGCGGCGGCGGATCGCGGACGCGATCTTCTACGTGGTGCGGACCGACTGTGCCTGGCGGCAGCTGCCGAAAGACTTCCCGCCGTGGCCAACGGTGCACTGGTACTTCACCTGGTGGCACGACGACGGCAGTGTCGAGCGTATCCACGACGCACTGCGCGGCCGGATCCGGGAGGCGCGACGTGGAGCCGAGCGCGGGCCTGATCGACTCGCAGTCCGTCCGCACCGCCGACACCGTCCCTGCTGCTACCAGGGGTTTCGACGCGGGCAAGAAGGTGAAAGGCCGCAAGCGGTTCATCGTCACCGATACCCTCGGCCTGCTCATGGCCGTCCACGTCGTCGCGGCGAGCATCCAGGACCGTGACGGCGCAAAGCGACCGTTGCTGTGGACCAGGCTCGACCATCCCGGCGTCCGGAAGGTCTGGGCCTACCAGGGCTTCGCCGGCCGCCTGGTCGAGTGGACTGCCCAGATCCCCGGCCGTGACCTGGAGATCGTCCGCAAGGATCCCGACCAGCGCGGCTTCCAGGTTCAGCCCAAGCAGCGGGCGGTGGAACGCACCTTCTCGTGGGTCACCGCCCACCGCCGCCTTGCCCGCGACTACGAGACCAGCCCCCGCTCATTCGGAGACGGTGATCCGCTGGGCGATGATCGGCATCATGGTCCGCCGCCTTGCCCGACGCCGACCGGCACCCCGGCAAGACCCGCGATCCCTCTCACGCGTCACCGGCTGACGCATCGCACATCTCCTCATGTGTCATACGAGCCGTCCCACGGTGCGCTGAATCCAAGCCGGTTCGGGTAGAACTCAGCCCAGTCATCCTGTTCCACCCCATCGGGATACTCCCCGTGGCACTCAGGGACCAGACCAAACAGTGTGCCGTCGACCTCTACGGCGAACGGGGCGACTGCGATGTCGGCGAACCGCCGACCGGGCAGCGAGTCCAACCACTCACCCATAACCCGCTGCGCGGCTTCCACCACCGGCACCTTCCCCGGTCCGTCGGCGACCGTTCCTGCCGACCTGATGCGCGAGTCCAGGTGCTGGCCGTCGGTGTCGAACTCGTGCAGCACGGAGTACCACCGCCGCACTACCCGCCCATTACCTTCCCGGCCTGTGACAACACCGCTGACGTGAGCGAAGAACTGGCCTCCGTCCCACTGTCCGATGGTGGACGTTCTGTAGTCCGGCTCATGCCGAATGGGAACGAGATCAGGCAAAGTCATGGCCGCACCCTACGTGCCGACCACGACAGTACGGATGCCTGCCCAGCCTCACTCGTCGCAGATCTCAAACGCGGTCTCAGAGTGGCCACTGATCGAGTGCCCCAGGCCGAGTCACCCGATCCATACCGTTCGTCGTGGGCCGTTCCGGTCATTCGTAGGATCGGAGCACCCAGGGGTGCTGGGTATGGCTGTCACCCGATAGCCGATGATGTGGCTTCCACTGATTGGCCGCCCGGCACCCCGCGACGACTCGGCCGCTCATTGGGATACGCGAACTGAATCGCTCGTGTGGATGCGTCGGCGAGGTCGTCTGCTGGGACACAACACCACGTCGGAGGAGGATCGGTGCCGGAATTGTGGGCCGGGACGGACGCGGGGAAGGCCGAGCACCACTGCACGGTCATCGATGCCAACGGGACGACGTTGCTGTCGCGGCGTGTGCCGAACAGCGAGGCTGAACTGCTCGAACTCCTTGGTGACGTATTGGGGATAGCCGACGGTGGTCCGGTCACCTGGGCCGTCGACCTGAACGCCGGCGGGGCCTCCTTGTGGATCGCGCTGCTGGTCAACCACGGCCAGAAGCTGTTCTATATCCCCGGCCGGACCGTGCACCACGCCTCAGCGGCCTATCGGGGCAGTGGGAAGACGGACGCGAAGGACGCGTTCATCATCGCCGACACCGCCCGCATGCGCCGTGACCTGCAGCCTCTGCAGGAGCTCGGTGAGATCGCAGTAGACCTGCGGATTCTGACCGCGCGCCGGATCGACCTCGCGGCCGACCGCACTCGCGCGATCAACCGCCTCCGCGCGCAGCTGCTGGAGTACTTCCCCGCCCTGGAGCGTGCCTTCGATCTGAGCACCTCCAAGAGCGCGCTGATTCTGCTGGCCGGCTACCAAACCCCGGCAGCCCTGCGAAGGATCGGCCGGTCGCGGCTCACGACCTGGTTGAAGAACCACGGCGTGCGTACCAGCACCGCTGCCAGGAGCACGGCCGAGGCCGCGGTGACCGCCGGAGAAGCCCAGTTCACCGTCGTTCCCGGGGAAAGGACCTGCGCGCGGATGGTCCACACGCTGGCCGCGGCGGTGACGGCCCTCGACGAGGAAATCTCGGAGCTCGAAGCCCAGATCGAGGCCCGGTTCCGGGAGCATCCCGACGCAGACGTGATCACCAGCATGCCCGGCATCGACATGACGCTGGGCGCCGAGTTCATCGCCGCTACCGGTGGAGACATGTCTGTGTTCGGTAGCTCCGACCGGCTCGCCGGTGTGGCCGGCCTGGCCCCGGTCCCCCGTGACTCGGGCAAGGTCAGCGGTAACCTCCGCAGGCCCCGGCGCTACAGCAGGCGACTGCTGCGAATGTTCTACCTCTCTGCCCAGGTCGCCACCGTGTGCTGCCCTGAATCGAAGCGGTACTACCAGCGCAAACGCGCGGAGGGAAAGTCCCACAAGCAAGCCGTCCTGGCCCTCGCCCGGCGCCGCCTGAACGTGCTCTGGGCCCTCCTGCGCGACCACAAGCTCTTCGAGACCGCTGCGGCCCGCGCAGGCGCGACAGCGATATGACCCAACCACAGTGGGTCACTACCGCCCCTTGACAACACCATTGGGAATCAGTGGCCACTCTGAAAAAGCTCAGTGCACCACGTGCGACGGAACCGAATACCGCGGCGTGTGGAAGTGCGCCAGCTGCCGCGGCAGTGACGACTGCAAGGCATGTGACGGCCGTGGCTGACCACACGATCCTGCCAGTTCGGCCTGGTCCTCCGGTGAGGACTTGTGCCGCGCGGCACGAACTCCCACCGCCTCGAACGGGGAGCTGAAATGTGGAAGCGCGTTCTTTATGGGGCCTTGGTGTGCCTGTCAGCGCTGGTTGCCCTGGGGCTCGCCTCCTGGCACTTCTGGGAGACCTGGACCAGGCTGATCAGGTGGCGAGTGTCTGCGGAGCAATCGCGGGCGTCATCGCGGCTGTCGTGCCGCGGTGATCCTCTTGAGGACTCCGAGCACGCCATCCGCAGTGGTCACCATGCGCGCCGGACGAAGCTCGCTCCTAGCCCAGGGGACCATCGAGCGGTCACACGCCCGTGTGCCTCGTGACGGCTCGTCACAGGTCGACGCTGGTGAGGATGTGCACATCGCTGCGGGAGACGGTTCCGTCCTCTCCGGTGCCGGCCTTGGAGACGTAGCAGCAAGAGAGGACGCCATCTCCTCATGACAGGTGCCCGAGACGCCAACTCCCCTCGACGGGGCACGGCAGTCCGTACCGCCGCCTCCCACTCATCCCCCCGGTTCACCGCGGGTGACGGAGCACTGCTGGCAGGCCACAGCATCACGAACCCGAACCGGCCCGTCCATCGGTCGGGACAACCGGGGCACCATCGTCGGCCGGGACATCAACAACACGACCAAGAAGGGAGGACGCTGGTGGATCCCGCTCGTGGTCCCTCTCCTGGCCGGAACGGGTGGGGCGTGTACTGGGCCACGCAGGGAACCGGAAACTCCGTCCGTGATGTCGGAGCTCAGCCTGGCGAAGCCGGTGTGCGCGACACGTGGACCACAACCTCCGAAGCGGTACGGAGGGGAAATGGGGAGACCGTGTGCGCCCCGGACAAGTGCGCCAAGGCTGTGGGGGAACTCTTCGCCAGCTCGGAGTCCTCGACGCTGGACGAGGCGGCATCCGGCAGCCTGCGAGAGGTGGCGGTGCAGGGAGAATGGGCCGAGGTCGTTCAGGCGCGGCCAGGCGATCCGGAGCCGTCGTACAGCTACATGGAGCGCTTCGGCGACAGATGGTGCTGGTCACATCGGGTCCTCTTCGTCAAGTTCCACCCCGAAAAATGTCCACAGGCCACCTGGAACGATTCCGGATCGCAGGATCCCAGGTGCCGCCTGGAATCACTGTTTCCGCCTGACACGTCAAGGCAGTAACTGCTTGGACGAAGAAGTCCCCATGGCCGCCGGCACGCCCCTCCAAACCAGCGGGAAGGCGGTTCGGAGGAGGCTGCTGGGACCTCGGCCGCCTGCAGCAGGTGTCGCCACCACCGAGGGAGCCGACCTCGCCAGTCCGGCGCACCCCGACGCCGCCGGGCTCAGGGAGGGCATCCGGCACCGCACACGCAGCTGGGTCACGCCGAGCGCACGCTACGACCTGATCTACACCACTTCGAGGGGTTTCCTCTTGCTGGGTGAGCCTGCGACCATCTTGTCTCGTTCGCCTGCGCACCGGAGGTGTTGGATGACGTCTGCTCAAAACAACGATCAGCGACTTCTGGACCGGATTCTGGATGACCAGCACCGGCGGCTGGCGCCACAGAAGGGACGGGACGACTTCTTCACATTCTTCGCAGCCGACAAGGCGCTGCAGGATTGGGATCTGGACAACGACGAAATCACCGACGGCATAGTTGACGGCGCACACGACTGTGGCATCGACGGCATCTGGTCATTCGTAGACGGCCGCTACGTCACTTCTGACGCCCACCAGTACCTCACTCAACGTGCCGGCACCATCGAACTGGTCGTGCTTCAGGCGAAGACCTCACCCGGCTATCAGGAAACGGTCTTCGAGAAGCTCCACTTCCATCTGCCCACGCTTCTCGACATGAGCCGCGACGAAGACGAGCTGGGCTCTCACACCAACGCCAAACTCCTCGAGCGCACACGACGATTCCTCCGCGTTCTCGAAGACCTGGCCTCCTCGTTCCCACAGGTACGGGTCAAGGTGATCTACGCCAGTAAGGCGGCAGAGGGCCCTCACCCCAACGTGAAGGCAAAGGGAGATCGTCTCCGTCGAGAAATCTCCAAGATCACATCGGACACACAGGCGACGATCGAGTATCTCAATGCGGCGGACCTTCGCGAACGAACCGCCCGTGGCGCGAAGGCGGTGGCGCAGCTCGTCTTCACCGAAACTCCCATGAGCACGTCTCTCGGGGAGGGCTACGTGTGCCTGGCACGGCTCGATGAGTACTACCGCTTCATCACCTCGGACAACCAGGCCCTCCGACTGGAGCTGTTCGAATCGAACGTGCGGGACTACGCCGGTTCCACAGCGGTGAACAATGCCATCGGTGAGACCTTGAAGTCCGGCACGGGCGAAGACTTCTGGTGGTTCAACAACGGTGTCACGGTCGTCGCCGACGCAGCACAGATCGCGGGCAAGAAGATCGTCATCAAGGATCCACAGATCGTCAACGGACTTCAGACGAGCCACGAGGTCTACAGCTTCTTCCAAGCCGGTGGTCATCACCGCGATCGCTCTCTGCTCGTCAAAATCGTGGTCGCACCGGAGAACGGGACAGCTCGCGACAGGATCATCCGGGCCACCAACAGTCAGACCCAGCTTCCGGCCGGTGCGCTGAGGGCCACCGAACCGATTCAGAAGGACATCGAAGAGAGTCTCACGCATGGCGGCGGCTACTACTACGAGCGGCGCGCCAGCTATTACCGCAACCTCGGGTTCCCGCTTGATCAGGTCGTCTCCATGGCGCGGTTGGCACGCGAGTTCACGGCCTTCGCGCTCCGCGAGCCGCACGTGGCACTCAGGCACTCAGAGGCCTTGCTCCTCGAGGACAAGCACTACCACCAGATCTTCTCCTCGAAAGTGGATCTCGACCTCTACCGTCTGTCCCTCGACGTCCACACCCGGATCCGGCAGCATCTGAATGCGTACACCGAGGATCGCCCCCTTCTCGGAGAGACCATCGAGAACTGGCTCTACCCCCTTGCCTCAGTGTCCGCCTACGCGCTCACGCGGCTGCGCCAGCCCACCCCGCGCGATCTGCTGAACATCGACCTCGACCACCTCAACACCGAGCTCATGGACCGTCTGACAGGCGTGCTCGACCAGTGCTTCAAAACAGCCCTACGCAACAACAAGGCCGGCGGCGTCGACCGGATTGCCCGAAGCCCCGAATTCACCAACCGCATCCGCCAGACGGTGGTGTCCCAAGGTCGCTTCCACATCGAAAATGCATCGAAGGACGTCTGAATCACTCAGAGACAGACGCGGTCCTCGGCGAAGCAAGCCGCTCCCTCGCCGCATCACAGCACCGGGCCGACGCTCCGAACCGGAGGGGCGGATGCCCGGCGGGGCACGCTCCGGACCATCACTTGGAGCGGCCGCGGATGCCACTTACAGTCATGCGGCAGCGAGCCGCTACCCCAGGAACGACAACCGGACCTGCCGCCGCGGGTTGTCCTTGTTGGTGTCCACCAGGCAGATCGACTGCCAGGTGCCCAGTTCCATACGGCCCGCCAGGACAGGGACCGTCGCGTGGGGCGGGATGAGGGCCGGGAGGACGTGGTCGCGGCCGTGGCCCGGGGAGCCGTGGCGGTGTTGCCAGCGGTTGTCGGCGGGGAGGAGGTGGTGGAGGGCGGTCAGGAGGTCGGTGTCGCTGCCGGAGCCGGTTTCGAGGAGGGCCAGGCCCGCGGTGGCGTGGGGGACGAAGAGGTGGAGGAGGCCGTCGCGGCCGGAGGCGGTGTCGGCGAGGAACTGTTCGCAGTCACGGGTGAGGTCGGTGACCGTCTCCGTCGAACCGGTGGTCACGGTGAGGACGGTGCTGGTGAAGGACATGGGGTCATCTTGCCGTTCACGGGGCGGGATTACGCGTCCACGCTCCGAGACGGCGTTGACCGGCCGCCGAACGGGTCGCTAGGTTCGCGCCATGTTGCGTACAGCACTGCTCACCACGCGCGGTCACATCGACCTGCTGCGGGTAGCCTCCGCCGCGTGTTCCCGCCGCGGCTGCTGACGCCCTTCTGCGTTTTCCTCGGCGTCCTCTTCGGCGTTCTCTTCAGCGCTTTCTTCGGCGCTTTCTTCTGTCTTTTCTCCGCGGCGTTCTGACGGACTGGCCGCCGCGCCCTCGCGCCTTCGCGCGCCCCCTCCACCTTCCCCGGAGCCTTCTTCATGACCCTCGGGCATGCACCGGCGCATTCTCCGCCGGATATTTCCGCTATTTCAGAGCTTGAGTCGCTCGTCTCCGGCCGGCGCGCCCGTCGGCTGCCGCGCCCGCCGCGCTGGCTGCGGCGCGCCGTCGGGCCCGTGCTTCTCCTCGTCCTCTGGCAGGTGCTGAGCGCCACCGGCGTGCTGAGTGGTGACGTGCTCGCCTCGCCCGGGACCGTCGCGCGGGCCGGCGGTGAGCTGGTGCGGGACGGGACGCTGCCGCACGCGATGCTGGTCTCCCTGCAGCGGGTCGCCGTGGGGCTGCTGATCGGCGGGGCGGTCGGGGTGTCCCTCGCGCTGGTGTCCGGGCTCTCGCGGCTCGGCGAGGACCTGGTGGACGCGAGCGTGCAGATGCTGCGCACCGTGCCGTGGGTGGGGCTGATCCCGCTGTTCATCATCTGGCTCGGGATCGGCGAGGCCCCCAAGGTCGCGCTGATCGCGCTCGGCGTCGCCTTCCATCTCTACCTCAACGTGTACGCGGGGATCCGCGGCGTCGACGCCCAACTCGTCGAGGCGGGCGAGTCCTTGGGACTGGGGCGCTGGGGGCTGATCCGGCACGTGGTGCTGCCCGGGGCGCTGCCGGGGGCCATGACCGGGCTGCGCTACTCGCTCGCCACCGCCTGGCTGGCCCTGGTCTTCGGCGAGTCCGTGAACGCCGACGCCGGCATCGGCTTCCTGATGAACCAGGCCCGCGAGTTCTTCCGCACCGACGTCATCGTCGTCTGCCTCGTCGTCTACGCCCTCCTCGGCCTCCTCGCCGACACCCTCGTCCGCTCGCTCGAAAGGCTGCTGCTGCAATGGCGACCGACCTTCACCGGACAGTGACCGTCCGCGGTCTGACCCGCTCCTTCGACGGCCGGGCCGTCGTCGACGGACTCGATCTCACCCTGCGCGCCGGCCAGTTCACCGCTCTCCTCGGCCACAGCGGCTGCGGCAAGTCGACCCTGCTGCGCGTCCTCGCCGGCCTCGACCGGGAGATCAGCGGCACCGTGCTCGTGGCGAAGCGGCGCGCCGTCGCCTTCCAGGCGCCGCGGCTGATGCCGTGGAAGCGGGTCTGGCGCAATGTGCTCCTCGGGCTGCCCGGCCGCCCGGACCGCGAGCGCGCCGAACGGGCCCTCGCCGAGGTCGGCCTCGGACACCGGTCCGGTGCCTGGCCGAAGACACTGTCCGGCGGCGAGGCCCAACGCGCCTCGCTCGCCCGCGCGTTGGTACGGGAGCCCGATCTGCTGCTGCTCGACGAGCCGTTCGGCGCGCTCGACGCGCTGACCAGGATCAAGGCCCAGCGTCTGGTGGACGAGTTGTGGCGGCGGCGCGGCTGCACGGTGCTGCTCGTGACCCACGACGTCGACGAGGCGCTGCTGCTCGCCGACCGGGCGCTGGTGATGCGGGACGGCGTCATCGCGTACGACACCCCGGTCGCCCTCGACCGGCCCCGCGACCCCGCCGACCCCGGCTTCGGCGCCCTCCGGGCCCGGCTGCTTTCCGAACTCGGCGTCCACGACACCCCGGGCGCCCTCCGGGACGCCTCCACGACCGCGGAGACCCCCGCCCCGCCCGTACCCCAGACCGTCTGATCCGCCCCACTTCCCGAAGGTCGCCGTCATGACACGCCTCCGCTTCCTCCGCCCCGCCGCCGCCCTCCTGCTCCCGCTCGCCCTCCTCTCCTCCGCCTGCTCCCCCACGCCCTCCGCCGCCGCGGGCGACTCGTCCTCGGTCGTGCTGCGCGTGGGCGACCAGAAGGGCGGCTCCGAGGCCGTGCTGCGCGCCGCCGGGGAGCTCGACCACCTGCCGTACCGCGTGACCTGGTCGACCTTCACCTCGGGACCGCCACTCCTCGAAGCGATCAACGCGAAAGCCGTCGACATCGGCGGCGTCGGCAACACGCCACCCGTCTTCGCGGCCGGCGCGGGCTCGAAGATCACCGTGGTGGCGGCCACCCACGGCGATCCGGCCGGCGAGGCCATCCTGGTGCCGCGCGACTCGACGCTGCGCTCCGCGGCCGACCTCAAGGGCCGTTCGATCGCCGTCGCGCAGGGCAGCTCCGCGCACTTCCAGCTGATCGCCTCGCTGGCGAAGGCCGGGCTCCGGCTCTCCGACGTCCAGGTGAAGCTTCTCCAACCGGCCGACGCGCTCGCCGCGTTCACCAGCGGCAAGGTCGACGCGTGGGCGGTCTGGGACCCGTACACCTCACAGGTCCTGCAGAGCGGCAAGGGCCGGGTGCTCACCGACGGGCGCGGGGTGGTCAACGGGCTCGGCTTCCAGGTCGCCGCGCCCGCCGCGCTGGCCGACGCGAAGAAGGCGGCGGCGATCGGCGACTTCGTCGAGCGGCTGCGGCGCGCGCAGGACTGGGTGTACCGGCACCCGGAGGCGTGGGCGAGGGTCTGGTCGAAGGAGACCGGTCTGCCGTACGAGGTGGCGCTCGCCTCGGTGAAGCGCAGCAACGGCACCCGGATAGCCGTCGCGCTCGACCCGGCGGCCGTCGCCTCCGAGCAGAAGATCGCCGACACCTTCGCCGAACTCCGGCTGATTCCACGGACGTTCCGCTTCGCGGACTTCGTCGACAACCGCTTCGACAAGAACCTGCCGCCGTCCACCACCCCGGCGCGCTCCTACGGAAAGGACTCCTCCCGATGACCGTGCATCTCCACTGGTTCCTGCCGACCGGCGGCGACGGCCGCACCCTGGTCGACCGGCACGTCTACGCCGACGGCGGCATCGGCCGCGCCTCGCGCACCGCGAGCGGGGTGCGCCCGCCGGACATCGAGTATCTGGCGCAGATCGCCAAGGCGGCCGAGCAGTTGGGCTTCGAAGCCGTCCTGACGCCGACCGGTACGTGGTGCGAGGACGCCTGGCTGACCACGGCGGCGCTGGCCCAGCACACCGAACGCCTGAAGTTCCTGGTGGCGTTCCGTCCGGGGGTGCTTTCGCCGGTGCTCGCCGCGCAGATGGCGGCCACGTATCAGCGGATCACCCGGGGCCGGCTGCTGCTCAATGTGGTGACCGGCGGAGACTCGGCCGAGCAGCGGCGCTTCGGGGACTTCCTGGACCACGACCGGCGCTATGCGCGGACCTCCGAGTTCCTGGAGATCGTGCGCGGGGTGTGGAGCGGCCGGCCGTACGACTTCCAGGGCGAGCACTACGAGGTCGAGGGCGGGCTGACCGCACTCCCGCCGGATCCGGTGCCGGAGATCTTCTTCGGCGGCTCGTCGGTGGCGGCCGGGCCGGTCGCCGCGGCGCACGCGGATGTGTATCTGACGTGGGGCGAGCCGCCCTGGCAGGTGAAGGAGAAGATCGACTGGATCCGACGCCTTGCCGAGGAGCGGGGCCGCACAGTGCGCTTCGGCATCCGGCTGCACACCATCTCGCGGGACTCGGCGCGCGAGGCGTGGGCGACGGCGGACCGGCTGCTCGCGGATCTCGACCCGGAGACGGTGGCGACGGCGCAGTCGGCGCTCGGGCGCAGCGAGTCGGTGGGCCAGCAGCGGATGCTGGCGCTGCACGGCGGCGGCGCGCTCGACCGGGACCGCCTGGAGATCGCGCCGAACCTGTGGGCGGGCATCGGTCTGGTACGGGGCGGGGCGGGCACCGCGCTGGTGGGCAGCCACGCGGACGTGGCCGACCGGATCGAGGAGTACCACGACCTGGGCGTGGAGCACTTCGTGCTCTCCGGCTATCCGCATCTGGAGGAGGCGTACTGGTTCGGTGAGGGCGTGACGCCGGAGCTCGCCGGGCGCGGCCTGCTGCCGACCCTGCCCGCCTCGCCGCTGCTCGGCGGCGGCCCGGCCGCGAACGGGCGCCCGGCCTCGGCCCCGGGCGGAGCGCCGCTGCTTGTCGCGGGCGGCGGACGCTAGCCCGTATCCGCGCACGGACACCGCACGGACGCCGCACGGACACCGTGGGCGGGGCGCGGGAAGATCCCGGCCCCACCCACGGTTGGTGGAATCGTGAACGATTTCGAGGTGCACGAGCTGGACGAGCTGAACGGCGCGGACAGGGCTGACCGGACGACGCCGGGCGGCGCGGTGCGCGCTGTCGACGTGGTGGTCATCGGGGCCGGGCAGGCCGGCCTGTCCGCGGCCTACCACCTGCGGCGCACCGGCTTCGAGCCCGACCGGGACTTCGTGGTCCTCGACCACGCCCCGCGGCCGGGCGGCGCCTGGCAGTTCCGCTGGCCCTCGCTCACGTACGGCAAGGTGCACGGCATGCACGCGCTGCCCGGCATGGAGCTGACCGGCGCGGACCCGGCGCGGCCGTCCTCCGAGGTGATCGGCGGGTACTTCACCACGTACGAGGAGACCTTCGACCTGCGGGTGCACCGCCCGGTGGACGTCACCGCGGTCCGGGAAGGGGAGCACGGGCGGCTGCTCGTGGAGACCTCGGAGGGCACGTACGCCACCCGGGCGCTGATCAACGCAACCGGCACCTGGGACCGGCCGTTCTGGCCGCGCTATCCCGGGCAGGAGACCTTCCGGGGGCGCCAGCTGCACACCGCCCAGTACCCGGGACCGCAGGCCTTCGCCGGGCAGCGGGTGATCGTGGTCGGCGGCGGCGCCTCCGGCACCCAGCACCTGATGGAGATCGCCGACGTCGCCGCCGCGACGACCTGGGTCACCCGGCGCGAGCCGGTCTTCCGCGAGGGCCCGTTCGGCGAGGTCGAGGGGCGGGCCGCGGTCGCCCTCGTGGAGGAGCGGGTACGGCAGGGGCTGCCGCCGCGCAGCGTCGTGTCGGTCACCGGCCTTCCGCTCAACGACGCCATCCGGGACGCCCGCGCCCGCGGCATCCTCGACCGGCTGCCCATGTTCGACCGGATCACCCCGACCGGGGTGGCCTGGGACGACGGGCGGACGGTGGACGCCGACGTGATCCTGTGGGCCACCGGTTTCCGCGCCGTGATCGACCATCTCGCACCGCTGCGACTGCGCGAGCCGGGCGGCGGCATCCGGGTCGAGGGGACACGGGCGGTCCGCGACCCGCGGATCCATCTCGTCGGTTACGGTCCCTCCGCGTCCACCATCGGCGCCAACCGGGCCGGCCGGGCCGCGGTCGCCGACATCCGGCGGCTGCTCAGGAACGCCCCGCGGCCCGTCGCTGCTCGTTGAAGTCGGCGACGTTCGCCTGGTGTTCGGCGTAGCTGCCGGTGAAGCGGGTGTCGCCGTGCCGCACGGTCACGAAGTACAGCCAGTCGCCGTCCGCCGGGGCGACGGCCGCGCCCATGGCCTGGTCACCGGGGTTGCCGATGGGTGACGGGGGCAGGCCGCGCCGCTCGTAGGTGTTGTAGGGGCTGTCGACGCGGGTGTCCTGGTGGCTGGTGTCGACGGTGTCCCGGCCCAGGGCGTAGTTGATGGTGGAGTCCATCTGCAGCGGCATGCCCTGGGCGAGCCGGTTGTAGACGACCCGGGCCACCTTGCCCATGTCCTCGGGGGTGTCGGCCTCCGCCTGGACGATGCTGGCGACGATGACCATCTGGTGCACGCTCAGCCCGTGGCGGCGGGCGCCGTCGGCGATGCGCGGGTCGCCGAAGCGCTTGGCGGCGGTGGCGACCATGTAGCGCAGCAGGCCGTCGACGGTGGTGGCCTTGTCGACCGGGTAGGTGGCGGGGAAGAGATAGCCCTCGGGGTTGCCCTCGGCGGCGGCCGGCAGGGCGAGCTTGGTGGCCGGGGCCTGGGCGGTCTTGCGCGCGGCGCCCTGGGGGAGCTTGAGGGAGCGGTCGACGGCCGCGTACACCTCGCCGTCCCGCCAGCCCTCCGGGATGAGGAGGGTGCGCTGCTTCTCGGGGACGGGGCGGGGCGCGGGGGCGTCGCCGCCGGTGAACAGCAGCAGCAGCACGGTGATGGCCGTGGCGGTGGCGAGCAGACCGCCGAGCAGCAACGCGAGCTTCCCGCGCCGGGTGAGCCGGGTGCGGCGGCGACGGGGGTCGGGCTGCCAGGTCCGGTACGTCATGGGCGCACGCTAACCCGCTCCGTACCCGATTCCGCGGAACCCGCGCACGCGGCAGCGCCGCCGGTCCCTGGGACGGGGGCCGACGGCGCTGGCCTTCCTGCTACGGGTCAGACGAGCCAGCCCAGGAAGTGGAGGACGCCGGCGAGCAGGTTGGTGATGACGTTCATGGTGGTGCTTCTCCTCGTACAGAGCTTTCTGTGGGACTGCGCAGTCGCGGTCTGCAGCCCGTCGCTTGCGCACCGTAATCATCCGACGCCGTACGGGAGTTGGGCAACGAAATCCGGAACGATCACGCGTTCTGGGGAACAACCGCTCCCACGTTCGTGTGTTCGTCGCGGCGCACCAGGGCCGCGTACCGCCCGTCGAGGGCGAGCAGTTCCTCGTGGGTGCCGCGCTCGACGATGCGGCCGGCGTCCAGGACGACGATCTGGTCGGCGTCGCGGACGGTGGAGAGGCGGTGGGCGATGGTGATGGTGGTGCGGCCGGCCGAGAGCGCGTCGATGGCCTGCTGGACGGCGTGTTCCGTACGGGTGTCGAGGGCGCTGGTCGCCTCGTCGAGGATCAGCACCGGCGGGTCGCGCAGGATGGTGCGGGCGATGGCCAGGCGCTGCTTCTCGCCGCCCGAGAAGCGGTGGCCGCGCTCGCCGACCAGCGTGTCGTAGCCGTCGGGCAGCGAGGCGATGTGGTCGTGGATCTGGGCGGCGCGGGCGGCGGCTTGTATCTCCTCGTCGGTGGCGTCGGGCTTGGCGAAGCGCAGGTTGTCCGCGACGGAGGCGTGGAAGAGATAGGTCTCCTGGGAGACCACGCCGACCGCGCGGGCGAGGGTGTCGAAGTCGAGGTCGCGCACGTCGACGCCGTCGAGGGTGACCCGGCCGTCGGTCACGTCGTAGAGCCGGGGGACGAGGTAGCTGAGGGTGGACTTGCCGGAGCCGGTGGGGCCGACCACGGCGAGGCTGCCGCCGGCCGGGACGGTGAGGTCGATCGCGTCGAGGGTGGGGCGGCCCTCGCCCTCGGGCTCGTAACGGAAGGTGGCCTTGTCGAAGGAGACCTCGCCGGCGACCTTGGAGAGGCGCACGGGCTCGTCGGGTTCGGTGATCTCGACGGGCAGGTCGAGGTACTCGAAGATGCGCTGGAAGAGGGCGAGCGAGGTCTGCATCTGCACGCCGGTGGACAGCAGGCTCACGGTGGGCCGGAAGAGGCCCTGCTGGAGCGAGACGAAGGCGACCAGGGTGCCGAGCGAGATCGCGGGGCCGCCGACCTGGAGGGCGAGGCCGGCCGCCCAGTAGAGCAGGGCGGGCATGGCGGCCATGACGATGCCTATGGTCGACATCCGCCAGCGGCCGGCCATGGAGGAGCGCACTTCGAGGTCGACCAGGCGCTCGGACTCGTCGGCGAAGGACTTCGTCAGGGAGTCGGCGCGGCCCATGGTGCGGCCGAGCAGGATGCCGCTGACGGACAGCGACTCGGTGACGGTGGCGGCCATGGCGGCCATCTGCTTCTGGCGCCGGGTGGTGATCCGCTTGCGCTCGCGGCCGACCCGGCGGCTGATCCAGACGAAGACGGGGAGCAGCAGCAGCGAGACCAGGGTGAGCCGCCAGTCGAGGGCGAGCATGGCGACGACGCTGGCGACGACGGCGGTGAGGTTGGAGACGAGCGAGGTGGCGGTCGAGGTGACCGTGGCCTGCATGCCGCCGATGTCGTTGGCGATGCGGGACTGGACCTCGCCGGTGCGGGTGCGGGTGAAGAAGGCCAGCGGCATGCGCTGCAGCTGGGCGTAGACCGCGGTGCGCAGGTCGTGCATGACACGCTGGCCGACGGTGGTGGAGATGAGGGTCTGGAGCACGCCGAAGACGCCGGAGGTCACGGCGGTGAGGATCATGCCGAGGGCGAGCAGGCTGAGCAGCCCGGTGCGGCCCTGCGGGATGGCGGTGTCCAGGA
Organism: Streptomyces sp. SKN60; assembly: GCF_026236535.1. Classification (GTDB taxonomy): domain Bacteria; phylum Actinomycetota; class Actinomycetes; order Streptomycetales; family Streptomycetaceae; genus Streptomyces. The sequence goes on from NZ_JAHTMW010000015.1 coordinate 18,832, forward strand.
TCTCGCGGAGCAGGAAGGGCGAGGCGACGGACACCAGCGACGAGGCGGCCACGAGCAGGCCGACCACGGCGAGGCGGCCGCGATAGGGGTGGAAGAGCCGGAGGATGCGCCGCAGCTGGGCGGGTTCCTTGGGCTCCTTGGGATCACGGGCGGGGGGCGTCCAGGCGGACTCGTCGTGCGGATGCATGGGCTCCTACGAGGGTTCGAGAGTGGGGCGATGAGAGCATAGCTCATTGTTACCTATACTCACAATGCACGTGGTCCTGATATTGTTCCGTCATGAGTACCCCGGCCCTCCCCGACTCCCCCGACCCCGACGGTGTCCTCGCCGAGCAGCTGCTGCGGCTCACCCGCCGGCTGCACCGCCATCACAAGCGGTATCTGGAGCCGGTCGGGATCACCCCTGCGCAGTTCCGGCTGCTCCGGACGGTCGCGCACTACGAGGAGCCGCCGCGGATGGCCGATCTCGCGGCCCGGCTCGAGGTGGTCCCCCGCGCGGTGACGAGTCTGGTGGACGGCCTGGAGGCCGCCGGCCGGGTGCGCCGGGTGCCCGATCCGACCAATCGCCGGGTGGTCCGGATCGAGCTCACCGACGCCGGCCGCGACACGCTGAGGGAGTTGCGCAGCGCGCGCCGTGCCGCCGCAGAGGACATCCTTGCCCCACTGACCGTCGAACAGCGCGAAGTGCTCGGAGGTCTGCTGTCCGCCCTGGTCGACGGCGGTCCTGAGCGGGCCTGCTGAGATCCCCGGGCACGCCGCGCGCCGGAGGGGAGCGCTGGCCATGCCCGTACGGGAGCCGAACCCGCAGTCGCTGCGAGCCGGTACGAAGCGACGGGCGGCGCCCGACCGTGTGCCGGACCTCCAGGCCCGGGGCACCCCGAAGCATCTGCGCGAGGAGCTGGTCGCCGTCCTCGGCCCCGGGAAGGTGCTCTCGAAAGTCTCCGACCTGGTGCGTTACGCCTCCGACGCGAGCCCCTACCGCTTCCTGCCGCAGGTCGTGGTGGTGGCCGAGGACCTCGACGACATCTCGGCCGTCCTGTCGTACGCGCACGGCAAGGGCCGCGAGGTGGTGTTCCGGGCCGCCGGGACCAGCCTCAACGGGCAGGCGCAGGGCGAGGACATCCTGGTCGACGTGCGCCGGCACTGGGCGGGCGTGGAGGTCCTGGACGGCGGCGCCCGGGCCCGGATCCGGCCCGGCACGACCGTGGTCCGGGCGAACGCGGCGCTCGCGCCGTACGGCCGGGTGCTCGGTCCCGATCCGGCGAGCGCCCTCGCCTGCACGATCGGCGGGGTGGTCGCCAACAACGCCTCCGGCATGACGGCCGGCACCACCCGGAACTCCTACCGGACGCTCGCCTCGCTCACCTTCGTGCTGCCGAGCGGCACCGTGGTCGACACCGCCGACCCGGCTGCCGACGAGGAGCTGGCCCGGGCCGAGCCGCGGCTGTGCGCCGGGCTCATGGCCCTGAAGGCGGAGATCGAGGCGGACCCGGAGCTGACGGCGCGGATCCGCGCCAAGTACGCGATCAAGAACACCAACGGCTACCGGCTCGACGCCTTCCTCGACGGCGCCACCCCGGTGGAGATCCTGCGCGGTCTGATGGTGGGCTCCGAGGGCACCTTCGGCTTCATCGCCGAGACCGTCTTCGACACCGTCCCCCTGGACCGGATGGTGTCCACGGCACTGCTCTTCTTCCCCTCGCTGCCGGCCGCCGCGGCCGCCGTGCCCGGCTTCAACGAGGCCGGGGCGCTGGCCGTGGAGCTGATGGACGGCAACACCCTGCGCGCCTCGGTGAGCGTACCCGGGGTGCCGGGCGACTGGGCGGAGCTGCCGAAGGAGACCGCCGCGCTGCTCGTGGAGTTCCGGGCGCCGGACGAGGCCGGGCTGCGGGCGTACGAGGAGGCGGCGGCCGCCGTCCTGGCGGACCTTGAGCCGGTCGCGCCGGTGGCCTCCGTGGACAACGCCTTCACCCGCGACCCGGGGACGATCGGCGGGTACTGGAAGGCCCGCAGGGCCTTCGTGACGGCGGTCGGCGGCTCCCGCCCCTCGGGGACGACCCTGATCGCCGAGGACTTCGCGGTGCCGCCCGAGCGGCTCGCCGAAGCCTGCGCGGAGCTGCTCGACCTGCAGGCCCGGCACGGCTTCGACGCCGCCGTGGCCGGGCACGCCGCACACGGCAATCTGCACTTCCTGCTCGCCTTCGACGCGGGCGACCCGGCCGACGTCGAGCGCTACGCGTCCTTCATGGACGAGTTCTGCAAGCTCACCGTGGAGCGCTTCGACGGCTCGCTGAAGGCCGAGCACGCCACCGGCCGCAACATCGCGCCGTTCCTGGAGCTGGAGTGGGGGCCGAGGGCGACCGAGCTGATGTGGCGGACCAAGGAGGTCATCGACCCGGACGGGGTGCTCGCCCCGCGGATCGTCCTGGACCGCGACCCGCAGGCCCATCTGCGCGGTCTGAAGACCATCCCCACCGTGGAGGCGGTCGCCGACCCGTGCATCGAGTGCGGCTTCTGCGAACCCACCTGCCCCAGCCACGATCTGACGACCACACCACGCCAACGCATCGTGCTGCGCCGGGAGATGATGCGACAGGCCGACGGATCACCGGTCGAGACGGCCCTGTTGGAGTCGTACGGCTATGACGCCGTCGACACCTGCGCCGGCGACTCCACCTGCGCCCTCGCCTGCCCGGTCGGCATCGACACGGGAGCGATGATGAAGGCGTTCCGGCACGAGCGGCACTCGCCGGCCGAGGAGCGGGTCGCGGCGCTCGCGGCGAGCCGGTTCAAGGCCGTGGAGGCCTCGGCGCGGCTCGCGGTGGCGGCGGCCGCCCGGATGGGCGACGGATTCCTGGCGTCGGTGACGGGCCTGGCGCGCAGGGCGGCGCGGCCGGACCTGGTGCCCGAGTGGCTGCCCGAGATCCCCGGCGCGGCCGGCCGCCGGCTGCCGCGCACCCACCGGCCGGCCGCCGTCGCCGTCTACTACCCGGCCTGTGTGAACCGGATCTTCGGCAATCCGGAGGGACTTGACGGACCGTCACTGCCGGAGGCGGTGGTGGCGCTCTCGGCCCGCGCCGGGCGGCCGGTGTGGATCCCGGACGACGTGGCGGGCACCTGCTGCGCCACCATCTGGCACTCCAAGGGCTACGAGCGCGGCGACGAGGTGATGGCCAACCGGATCGTGGCGGCCGCCTGGGGCTGGACCGCCGGGGGCCGGCTGCCGCTGGTGGTCGACGCCTCCTCCTGCACGCTGGGCATCGCGCGCGAGGTCGTGCCGTACCTCACCGACGAGAACCGGGAGCTGCACGCCGAACTCACCGTCGTGGACTCGCTGGTGTGGGCGGCCGACGAGCTGCTGCCCCGCCTCGACGTGCGCCGCCGGGCCGGCTCGGCCGTGGTCCACCCGACCTGTTCCATGCGGCACCTGGGCGACGAGGAGAAGCTGACGGAGCTCGCCGGGGCCTGCGCCGAGGAGGTCGTCGTCCCGGTCGACGCGGGCTGCTGCGCCTTCGCCGGCGACCGGGGCATGCTCCATCCGGAGCTGACCGCCTCGGCCACCGCGCGGGAGGCCGCCGAGGTGACCGCCCACCCCTTCGACCTGCACCTCTCGGCCAACCGGATGTGCGAGGTCGGCATGGACCGCGCGACGGGCCGCACGTACTACTCGGCGCTCATCGCCCTGGAGCACGCGACCCGCCCCTGACGCTCCGTCCCCTGACGGCCCTCCCCCTGCCCCGGCGGCCCCCTGACCCGTCACCTGCCGATTCGTTGGTACAGTTCCGGATCTCTCCCCGGCGCACGGCTGTTCGACGCCCAGGGGACCACCAAGAGGAGAGACCGACCGTGGGGACTGACGTCGACGACGCCGCCTCCGTGGAGTTCCATGCCTTCTTCGAGCGCCACTACGCCGAGCTGGCCCGCCTCGCCCATCTGCTGACCGGCGAGGCGGACGCCGCCGACGACCTGGCGGCGGACGCCCTGCTCGCGCTGTGGCACCGCTGGGACCGGGTGCGCGCCGCGGAGCATCCGGTGGCGTACGCGCGCGGGGTCGTCGCGAATCTCGCCCGCACCCGGATCCGCGGCGCGGTGCGGGAGCGGCGCCGGATCGCCCTGTTCTGGTCGCAGCGCGAGGAGCGGGCCGAGAACCCGGATGTCGCCGGGGTCGTCGACGTCCAGGCCGCGCTGCGCCGGCTGCCGTTCCGCAAGCGGGCCTGCGTGGTGCTCCGGCACGCCTTCGACCTCTCGGAGAAGGACACCGCGCTGGCCCTGGGCGTGTCGGTGGGTACGGTGAAGAGCCAGACCTCGAAGGGGATGGCCGAGCTGCAGCGGCTGCTCGGGACGCGCGGAGCGCCGCAGCGCTTGCAGGCGGCGATGGCGCGCGGCGGCGAGGCCGGAGGAAGGGACCGATGACGCGGGACGTGGACGACGAGCTGCGGGCCCGGCTGCGCGAGGCGGCGGGGGCGCATCGGCCGGACCGCGCCCGGATCCTGGCCAGGGTCGAGCGCGGCATGGCCGGGCCGGCCGGCGCGGAGCGTGGCGCGCGCCGGCGGCCGGCGGCCGGCCGGCTGCGGCTCGCGGGCGTCACGGCCGCGGTCGCGGGTGTGCTCGCGGTCGGCGGCTTCGCCGTCGCCGCCGCGGTGAAGGAGGAGGTCCCCACGCCGCCGCAGGGCACGGTCTCCATGCCGCCCGCGCCGTCGTCGCCGAAGGAGACGGACCGCCCGCCCGTCGTCCCGACGGGTCCGACGCCGGGGGCGACGGACGGCCGTACGGACGCCCCGAAACAGCCCGACCGGACCACCGCCGCACCCCCGACCACCACCCCGCTCCCGGGCGGCGACTCCTCCGCGTCCGCCCCGCCCCCGGGCGGGACCTCCGGCGTCGCGGACGGGCCGCTGTGGTCGGACGGCTCGGTGGACCCGCACAGCAACGCGTACTGGGCGCAGAGCAACATCACCCTGAAGACGACCGCGGAGCTCTCCGCGCTCACGGTCCGGCTCCGGGTCGCGCAGACCGGCGGGGTGGCCTCGACGGGCGCCTGGCGCTCGCTGCCGGAGCAGGACTTCGCCCTCACCGTCGAGGAGCGGGACGGCTTCCTCGTCTACACCTGGGTGCTCAAGCGCGGCCGTACGGTCCCGGCGGGCGAGTGGGTGTTCGCCGGGCAGTACGACCACCGGAGCGGCGGCCGGGACGCCACGGACGACCGGTACACAGTCACGGCTACGACCTCCGCGGGTGCCGAACGCCCGTCCGTCTCGGGGGACTTCGGACCGCACGGCGACAACTGAACGAACCCCGGCGGGTCTTCGTCAAGGGATCTTCCTCGGCTCGGCAACCCTTTCCGCACCGGTGGCGACCACGGGGCGCAACCATCCCCCACCATTCAAGGATTGGGTATGACAGTCCAGCCCGAACGGCCCGTACGCCGGCACCGTCGCCGCCTCACCAGGCGGCGCGCGGTCATCGGCGGTGCCGCCGCGTTCGGCCTCCTCGGGACGGCGATCGTCACCACGACGATGCTGTCCTCGGCCGGTGCCGCGTCCACCTCCGCGTCCACCTCCGCCTCCGCCTCCGCTTGGCCGAAGGCCACCGGCACGAAGCCCGTCAGCGGCACCATCAAGGTGACGGGCACGTACGACGGCAAGTACCGGCGCTTCCAGGGCAGCGGCCCGCTCGGCGGCAGCGGCCAGGACGAGGGCCAGGACCCGGTGTTCCGGCTCGCGGACGGCGCGGTCCTGAAGAACGTCATCCTCGGCACCCCCGCCGCCGACGGCATCCACTGCCTGGGCAGCTGCACGCTGCAGAACGTCTGGTGGGAGGACGTCGGCGAGGACGCCGCCACCTTCAAGGGGAAGTCGGCGTCGTCCGTAACCGCCAGGTGATCGTCAACGACGTGGACGTGACCGCGCCGGGCAACTCGATCGTCGGCATCAACGCCAACTACGGCGACACCGTGGCCCTGCGCAATGTGCGCATCAGCGGCGACGGCGGCCGGAAGATCAAGCCGTGCACGCGCTTCCGGGGCAACACCACGGGCGCCGAGCCCAAGGTCCTGGGCACCGGCCCCAACAGCACGCACTGCCGGTACACGGCGGCGGACCTCACCTACAAGTAGGCCCTACGAGTAGGCGCCCGCAGAGCGGTGTCCGGGCCCTCGGCGGACGGCCCGGACACCACACCGCGGTCCCATGGCGCTCAGCAGCGCCGCAGATCCTCGACCAGGGTCCCCTGGACGGTCTTCAGGGACCGGTCGTAGCAGCCGCCGGACCCGTAAGTGCGGTAGCGCTCGGCGCTGGTGCCGACCGCGTGCCGCTGCTCGCGCGGGACGCCGAGGGTGAAGGCGGCGTCGCCGGTGTAGGTGTCGTCGAGCCGCGACCAGGACAGCCGCTCGCCGCCGCGGACGACGTCGACGGAGGCGCGGTCGCCGATGGTGAGCACCGTCCGCAGCCGGTTGCCGGCGTCGATGGTGATCTCGCCGTCCATCGTGTACTCGCGGTGGGTGCGGGTCGCGGTCCGGCCGACCGTCACCGTCTCGTCGTCGCGCCAGGCGGCGGTGAGCGCGTCCGGGTTCTCGTCGGCGCCCCAGCGGTGCGTCGAGGTGTTCTCGACGGTGCGGGTGACCGTGGTCGAGACCCGGCCGTGCGAGGTGTTCAGATGGCCTGCGACGGTGAGCGTGTGCCCGCCGGCGGCCTCCAGCACGTCCGGCGAACCGGCCTTGTACACCACCGAGTCGCGCGGGACTCCCGCCTCGTGCCGGTCGAGGGCGCCGGTGACGACCTTGCTGCCCTCGTCCTGCCAGAGCAGCACGTTCGCGGGCACGCTCCAGCCGCTCTGCCCGGCGGGCACGCCGGCCACGGACACCTCGACGCGATGGGCGCGCCCGTCGTTGAGCACGGCGGCGAAGGGGGTGAGGTCGTAGACGACCGGCTGCACGTCGAAGGCGCGCGGGGCGGGCGTCACGTACCAGAGGAAGGGGTTGGACCAGCCGCCGGTCCACACGTGCGGGAAGGGCGCGGCGATGCCGGCGAGCTGCCCGTCGACGGAGATCTGCACCTCGCGGTACGGGCCGTCGGCGGCCTTGCAGGAGTAGGGCGCCGCGTCGGGGACGGTGAGGTACCAGAACTCCTCGCAGCCGCCGCCCGAGCCGGTGGCGTACACCTCGGCGAGGACGCGTTCGGTGTTGCGCGGGGTGGTGAGGGTGCCGTCGGTGAGCGGCAGCACGCGGTCGGGGGTGCCGGCGGCGGGCTTCACCGGGCCCTGGGCGGTGTGGAAGGCGAGGGTGACGCGGACGTCGATGACGCCGGTGTAGGTCTCGTTGACGACGTTGCCGATGAGCATCTCGACGGGCTGGGGGCGGCTGAGGACGTCGCGGTAGCGGGTGACGTCCTTCTCGACCGTCCAGGCGATGCCGTCGGGCGAGGGTTCGGGGGTGGAGGTGCGGAGGATCTCGACGCCGCCGACGCTGAGGTGGCCGAGGCGGTCGTACTGACGCCCCTTCACCTTGCCCTCCAGGCGCAGCACGACCTTGTTCCAGCGGGTGCCGCACTCCTTGGGCGGCGCGTAACTCCCTCGGTACGGCGTGAAGTCGCGGAACTGGGCCTCGGCGAGGGTGACTTCGCAGCTGCGGGTGCCGGGGACGGCGACCGGCGGGGCGGCGGTGACCGGGTCGTGCCAGTCGGTGGTGAACTCGGCGGGCGGGGTGGGCGCCTGGTCCGCGTGCGCCGCCGGGGCGGCGAGCAGCAGTCCGGCGGCCAGGGTGAGGCCGCCGATCATGCTCATGATCTTCCGTTGTCTCATGGGTCGGCAGTGAAGCGCGGGCCCGGTGGGGCGCGCCAGAGGGCGTGGGCCCGGCTTGGCGGGATCTGTTCTGAGTTGCCGGAAAATCGTTTGCCGGGGTGTGGCGCGTGGCGCAAACCTTGAGGGTCCGGGGTTCCGAAGGCCCCGTCACGACCGTTGGGGCGTCATGCAGATCAAAGACCTACCGTACGCCGACCCAGGGGTTCCGGACGTCCGCTCGGGCTTCCGCTTCCTCCTCTGGCTCGGCCGGCGCCAGCTGGGCGCACAGCTGGCGTGCCTGTTCTGGGGCCTGCTGCTGCAGCTGGGCATCGCCGGGCTTCCGCTCGGCGTCGGACTGTCCGTGCAGGCGGTGGTGGACCGCGACGGCGGCCGGTTCGCCCTCGGCCTCGGGCTGCTGGCCGGCTGCGGCCTGGCCATCGCGGTGGGCGACACGATGGTCCACCGGGTGGCCGTGACCAACTGGATCACCGCCGCCGCCCGGGTCCAGCAGCTGCTCGCCCGCAAGACCGCGGAGCTCGGCTCCGTCCTGACCCGCCGGGTCGCGGCGGGCGAGGTCGTGGCGGTCTCCACGGCCGACGTGGAGAAGATCGGCTGGTTCGTCGAGGCGGTGTCCCGCTTCGCGTCCGCCGCCGTCGCCCTGGTCGCGGTCTGCGTCGGCCTCGTGCTGTACCAGCCGGAGCTCGGCCCGCTGGTCGCGCTCGCCGTGCCCGTGCTCGCCCTCGCCGCGCTGCCGCTCCTCCCCCGGGCCACCCGGCGGGCCGACGTGCAGCGCGAGAAGGCCGGGCGGGCCACCGAGCTGGCCTCGGACACGGTCGCCGGGCTCCGGGTGCTGCGCGGCATCGGCGGCGAGGAGCTGTTCCTGCGCCGCTACCGGACCGCCTCCCAGGAGGTGCGCCGGGCCGCCGTGCGCAGCGCCCGGATGTGGGCGCTGATCGCGGCGCTCCAGGTGCTGCTGCCGGGCCTGCTGCTCGTCGGAGTCGTGGTGTACGGGGCGCGGCTCGCGCTCGACGGGCGGATCTCGGTGGGCGCCCTGGTCACGGTGTACGGCGCGGTGGCCCTGACCCATCATCCGCTGCGCGTGTTCGAGGAGATCGCCATGGCGTACTCCTTCTCGCGCCCGTCGGCCCGGCGCGCCGCCCGGGTGCTCGCCCTGTCCCGTACGACGACCGTGCGGGCCGGGACGAACGGGACGGACGTCGCGGTGGTCGCGGTGCCGGACGGGGACCTGTACGACCCGGTGACGGGGGTACGGGCGCCCGCGGGCGCGTTCACGGCGGTGGTGTGCGGCGACCCGGACGCGGCCGGCCGGCTCGCGGACCGGCTCGGCGGGCATCCGGCGGAGCCGGAAGAAGGGCACGCCTCGGCGCTGCTCGGCGGGGTCGCGCTCGACGAGCTGCCCCTGGACACCGCGCGGACCGCCGTCCTGGTGCAGGACAAGGACCCGGTGCTGCTCTCGGGCAGCCTCGCGGAGCTGCTCGACGTGCCGTCCTCCGGCAAGGTGCCGGCGGCCGACGCGCTGGACGCGGCCCGCTGCGCCGACGTCCTCGACGCGCTCGCGCAGGCCTCCGTGGACACCGGCGGCGACCCGATGCGGACCCGGATCACCGAGCGCGGCCGGTCGCTGTCCGGCGGGCAGCGGCAGCGCCTCGCCCTGGCCCGTTCGCTGGTCACCGACCCGGACGTGCTGGTGCTCGACGAGCCGACCTCGGCGGTCGACGCGCACACCGAGGCGCGGGTGGCGGCCGGGATCAAGCGGCTGCGGGCCGGCCGGACCACCGTGGTCCTGGCCTCCTCGCCACTGCTGCTCGACCTCGCGGACCGGGTGGTCCTGGTCGACGACGGCACGGCCGTCGCCGTCGGCACCCACCGTGAGCTGCTGGCCCGCGAACCCCGCTACCGGGCGGTCGTGACCCGCGAGACCGAACCGGAGGCCGCCCTCGACGGGGACCCCGACGGCGGCCTCGTCCCCCTCGACGCACTGGAAGGAGAGAGCGCGTGATCCGCGTGGCACCGCCCGCCCACGACCCGGCCGCGCCCCGGTCGGCCACCACCCTGCCGGTCGCCGGCGCGGTCACCGTCCGTGGCTACGTACGGGAGCTGCTGCGCCGCCACCGGCGCGCGTTCGCCGTGCTCGTCGCGGTCAACGCGATCGCCGTGACGGCGTCGATGGCCGGCCCGTATCTGCTCGGCTCGGTGGTGGACGCGCTCACCGCCGGGGCCCGGGAGCTCCATCTGGAGCGCACCGCCGCCCTGTTCGCGGTCGCGCTGCTCGCCCAGACGGTGTTCACGCGCCTGGTCCGGCTGCGCGGCGCGATGCTCGGCGAGGAGATGCTCGCCGATCTGCGCGAGGACTTCCTGGTGCGGTCGGTGGCGCTGCCGCCGGGCGTTCTGGAGCGGGCGGGCACCGGCGATCTGCTGTCCCGGATCACCACCGACATCGACCGGCTCGCCAACGCGATGCGCGAGGCGGTGCCGCAGCTCGTCATCGGCGTGGTGTGGGCGGGGCTGCTCGTCGCCGGCATCGCGGTCACGGCGCCGCCGCTCGCGCTCGCACTGCTGCTCGCCGCGCCGCTGCTGATCACCGGCTGCCGCTGGTACTTCCGGCGCGCGCCCGCCGCCTACCGTTCCGAAGCCGCCGGTTACGCGGCCGTGGCCGCCGCCCTCGCGGAGACCGTGGACGCGGGCCGCACGGTCGAGGCGCACCGGCTCGGCCGGCGCCGGGTCGAGCTGTCGGACCGGCGGGTCCGGGAGTGGACCCGGTGGGAGCGCTACACCCTGTATCTGCGCGCGGTGCTGTTCCCGGTCGTCAACCTCACCCACACCGTGGTGCTCATCGGGACCCTGACGATCGGCGGCCTCCTCGTCTTCTGGGGCCGGATGGACGTGGGGCAGCTGACCACGGGCGCACTGCTCGCGCAGATGCTGGTCGACCCGATCGGAATCGTGCTCCGCTGGTACGACGAGCTCCAGGTCGCCCAGGTGTCGCTGGCCCGGCTCGTGGGCGTGCGGGAGATCGAGCCCGCGGCGGGCGAGGAGTCCGTACGGCCCGAGGGACGCGCGGTGCGCGCGGACGAGGTGCGCTTCGGCTACCGCGAGGGCGTGGACGTGCTGCACCGGGTGTCGATGGACGTCGCCCCGGGCACCCGGCTCGCCCTGGTCGGCCCGTCCGGCGCCGGGAAGTCGACGCTCGGCCGGCTGCTCGCCGGGGTGTACGCTCCGCGCGCTGGCACGGTCACCCTGGGCGCGGCGGAGCTGGCCCGGATGCCGGCCGAGCGGGTCCGCGAGCACGTCGCCCTGGTCAACCAGGAGCACCATGTCTTCGTGGGCTCGCTCCGGGACAATCTGCTGCTCGCGCGGGCGGGCGCCGGGGACGCCGAGCTGTGGGCGGCGCTCGCGGCGGTCGACGCCGAGGAGTGGGCGCGGGCGCTCGACGCGGGCCTGGACACCGAGGTCGGCTCGGGCGGGCAGGCGCTCACCCCGGCCCAGGCCCAGCAGGTGGCGCTCGCCCGGCTCGTCCTGGCCGACCCGCACACCCTGGTCCTCGACGAGGCGACCTCGCTGCTCGACCCGCGCGCGGCCCGGCATCTGGAGCGCTCGCTGGCCCGGGTCCTGGACGGCCGCACGGTCGTGGCGATCGCGCACCGGCTGCACACGGCGCACGACGCCGATCTGATCGCGGTGGTCGAGGACGGCCGGATCAGCGAACTGGGCAGCCACGACGAGCTGGTGGCGGCGGACGGCGCGTACGCAGCGCTGTGGCGCTCCTGGCACGGCTGAGCCCGAAGGGCGCGCCGCCGCGCCCGTGCCCGTACACAGAAGGGGCCGCACCGGACGATCCGGTGCGGCCCCTTTCCCGTACGGCTGTAAGACCCGGTACGGCTAGAAGACCCCGAGCGCCGAGGCCCCGCCGACGCCGCCGAGGAGCATGAAGACCGGCATGAGGACCTTCAGCTCGACCCAGCTGCCGGCCCGGAAGCGCATGCCCTTCGGCGGGCCGATCGGGTACCAGCGCTTGCGGCCGACGGGGATCGGCCACAGGATCGGGCAGCCGGAGACGGTCAGGGCGTCGCCGATGTCGTGGACGAGGGCGCCGAGGACGATCGGCAGGCCCAGCCACAGATACTCCTGGCCGGGCTGGGTGAACAGCCAGTCCGAGCCGTTGCCGGGCTGGTCCAGGACACCGGCGAGGATCCAGGCGCTGGTGGCGCCGAGCAGCCACACCAGGACGTCGCTGGACATCCGCGCGGCCCGCCACAGCAGGCCTTCCACGGCGAGGACCAGGTGCACGAAGAGGATCGCGAGGACCGCCCAGCGGCCGCCGGTGACGGCCGCGACGGAGCAGCCGCCGCCGATCAGGACCGCCCACACCCAGGTGTGGGTGAGGGTGCGGTGCCCGCCGGAGCGGCGCGGGTCGGCGGTGGAGCGGGTGCCCTTGTAGACGGCGTACGACAGCTTGTCGACGATCTCGCACAGCCACCGGGAGACCGGCCCGAAGGCCCGCGAGATGGTGGCCGCCTTGTGGTCGAGGTCGGGTGCGAGGGCCGCGCCCGCGCAGATGAGCGCGCCGACGACGAGAACCGGCCACGGCATCGGGTGGTCGAAGGCCGCGGCGGCCGCTCCGATCCCCAGCCAGGCCGCCGCTCCGGACAGCGAGTGCGCCGGTCCCATCATGGTCGTTTCCCGCCCCGTCTCTCGCCGTGTCGCGCCGTTTCCCGTGCCCCGGCGCCCAGTTGACGTCCGGTCGGCAGTCCGGCCGCACGGCCGGCCGACGGGTCAGCCTATCGTCCGTGATCTTCGATCCGGTGGCCGGTTCCCTCATCCGAGCGGAATCCAGGCAAGATGGGGTCGTGACCCTTATCGATCAGCTGCCGCCGACCGCCGACCCCGATGCCCTCTTCGAGGCCTTCTCCTCATGGGCGGAGGGCCGGGGCATCACGCTCTACCCGGCCCAGGAGGAGGCGCTGATCGAGGTGGTCTCCGGGGCCAACGTGATCCTTTCCACCCCCACCGGCTCGGGAAAGTCGCTGGTCGCGGCGGGTGCGCACTTCACGGCCCTGGCCAATGACCAGGTCACCTTCTACACCGCGCCGATCAAGGCGCTGGTGTCGGAGAAGTTCTTCGAGCTGTGCAAGATCTTCGGCACCGAGAACGTCGGCATGCTCACCGGCGACGCGTCGGTGAACGCGGACGCGCCGGTCATCTGCTGCACCGCCGAGGTGCTCGCCTCGATCGCGCTGCGTGACGGCAAGGACGCCGACATCGGCCAGGTCGTCATGGACGAGTTCCACTTCTACGCGGAGCAGGACCGCGGCTGGGCCTGGCAGATCCCGATCCTGGAGCTCCCGCAGGCGCAGTTCGTCCTGATGTCGGCGACGCTCGGCGACGTGTCGATGTTCGAGAAGGACCTGACCCGGCGCACCGGCCGGCCCACCTCGGTGGTCCGCTCGGCGACCCGGCCGGTCCCGCTCTCGTACGAGTACCGGCTCACGCCGATCACCGACACCCTCACCGAGCTCCTGCAGACCAAGCAGGCGCCGGTGTACATCGTCCACTTCACGCAGGCGCAGGCGGTGGAGCGCGCCCAGTCGCTGATGAGCATCAACATGTGCTCGCGCGAGGAGAAGGACGCCATCGCCGAGATGATCGGCAACTTCCGCTTCACCACCAAGTTCGGCAAGAACCTGTCCCGTTACGTCCGGCACGGCATCGGCGTGCACCACGCGGGCATGCTGCCGAAGTACCGGCGTCTGGTGGAGAAGCTGGCGCAGGCGGGCCTGTTGAAGGTCATCTGCGGTACGGACACCCTGGGCGTCGGCGTCAACGTGCCGATCCGCACGGTGCTGTTCACCGCCCTGACCAAGTACGACGGCAACCGGGTGCGCACGCTGCGGGCCCGGGAGTTCCACCAGATCGCGGGCCGGGCCGGCCGGGCCGGCTTCGACACCGCCGGTTTCGTGGTGGCGCAGGCGCCCGAGCACGTCATCGAGAACGAGAAGGCGCTGGCGAAGGCCGGCGACGACCCGAAGAAGCGCCGCAAGGTGGTCCGCAAGAAGGCCCCGGAGGGCTTCGTCGGCTGGACCGAGAGCAGCTTCGAGAAGCTGATCGCCGCCGAGCCGGAGCCGCTGACCTCTCGCTTCCGGGTCACCCACACCATGCTGCTCTCGGTGATCGCGCGCCCCGGCAACGCCTTCGAGGCGATGCGCAAGCTCCTGGAGGACAACCACGAGCCGCGCCGCAACCAGCTCAAGCACATCCGCCGGGCCATCGCGATCTACCGCTCGCTGCTGGACGGCGGCGTCGTGGAGCAGCTCGACACCCCGGATGCCGAGGGCCGCACGATCCGGCTGACCGTCGACCTCCAGCAGGACTTCGCGCTCAACCAGCCGCTGTCGACCTTCGCGCTCGCCGCGTTCGACCTGCTCGACCCGGAATCCCCCTCGTACGCCCTCGACATGGTGTCGGTGGTCGAGTCGACCCTGGACGACCCGCGGCAGATCCTGCACGCCCAGCAGAACAAGGCGCGCGGCGAGGCGGTCGGCGCGATGAAGGCCGACGGCGTCGAGTACGAGGAGCGGATGGAGCGGCTCCAGGAGGTCACGTACCCGAAGCCGCTCGAAGAGCTGCTCTGGCACGCGTACAACGTCTACCGGAAGTCGCACCCGTGGGTCGGCGACCACCCGGTGTCGCCGAAGTCGGTCATCCGTGACATGTACGAACGGGCGCTCTCCTTCACGGAGTTCACCTCTTTCTACGAGCTGGCGCGCACCGAGGGCATCGTCCTGCGCTATCTGGCGAGCGCGTTCAAGGCGCTCGACCACACGATCCCGGACGACCTGAAGACGGAGGACCTGCAGGACCTGATCGCCTGGCTGGGCGAGATGGTGCGCCAGGTGGACTCCTCGCTGCTCGACGAGTGGGAGCAGCTGGCCAACCCGGAGCTGGAGTCCGCGGAGGAGGCGCAGGAGAAGGCCGACCAGGTCAAGCCGGTCACCGCGAACGCGCGCGCCTTCCGGGTGCTCGTGCGCAACGCGATGTTCCGGCGGGTGGAGCTGGCGGCCCTCGACAACGTGGCCGAGCTCGGCGAGCTGGACGGCGAGGCCGGCTGGGACGCGGACGCGTGGGGCGAGGCGATGGACGGGTACTGGGACGAGTACGACGACCTCGGTACGGGTCCGGACGCGCGCGGTCCGAAGCTGCTCGCCATCGAGGAGGACCCGGCGCACGGCGTCTGGCGCGTCCGGCAGACCTTCGCCGACCCGAACGGCGACCATGACTGGGGCATCAGCGCGGAGGTGGACCTGGCGGCCTCGGACGAGGAGGGCCGGGCGGTCGTGCGGGTGACGTCGGTCGGCCAGCTGTAGTCCCGTAGCGGCGCCTGAAGGAGGACCAGAGGTGACCAACCCCGCCGAGAGGCTCGTGGATCTGCTCGACCTGGAGCGGATCGAGGTGAACATCTTCCGTGGCCGCAGCCCGCAGGAGTCGCTCCAGCGGGTCTTCGGCGGGCAGGTCGCCGGGCAGGCCCTGGTGGCGGCCGGGCGCACCGTGGACGACGAGCGCCCGGTGCACTCGCTGCACGCCTACTTCCTGCGGCCGGGCCGCCCGGGCGTGCCGATCGTCTACCAGGTGGAGCGGGTGCGCGACGGGCGGTCCTTCACCACCCGCCGGGTGACGGCGGTCCAGGAGGGCCGGACGATCTTCAATCTGACGGCCTCCTTCCACCTCCCGGAGGAGGGCGCCTTCGAGCACCAGCTCCCGCCGCGCCACCTCACCGACCCGGAGAGCCTGCCGAAGCTCCCGGACGAGATCCGCGACCACCTGGGCGCCCTGCCGGAGGCCCTGGAGCGGATGGCCCGCCGCCAGCCCTTCGACATCCGCTACGTGGACCGGCTGCGCTGGACGAAGGACGAGGTCACCGGCGCGGACCCGCGCAGCGCAGTGTGGATGCGCGCGGTGGGCCCGCTGGGCGACGACCCGCTGGTGCACACCTGCGCACTCACGTACGCCTCGGACATGACCCTGCTCGACGCGGTCCGGATCCCGATCGAGCCGCTGTGGGGCCCTCGGGGCTTCGACATGGCGTCCCTGGACCACGCGATGTGGTTCCACCGCCCCTTCCGCGCCGACGAGTGGTTCCTGTACGACCAGGAGTCGCCGATCGCGACCGGCGGGCGCGGCCTTGCCCGGGGCCGGATCTACGACCGCGAGGGGCAGCTGCTGGTGTCGGTGGTGCAGGAGGGCCTGTTCCGGAAGCTCTGAAAGCTGGAGCTGGTCAGAGCCTCGGTCCCCGCCCTGCCGTACGTGGCGGCGAGGCGTTCGGTCAGGGCGTCCGGCGAGAGGGTGCAGCCCTGGGCGCCCCGCCCTTCGAGGGCGAACGACGCGACGGCGCACTCCAGCCGGGCCACGGACTCGGCGTCCGCGCCCCGGCAGCATCGTCGGCTCGACCCTGGGCGGCCGGCTCGGCGACAGGGCCCGGGCCCAGGGCCGCACGGACCAGCCGATGCTGGCCGTGTGGGGCCTGCTGCTCGCCGTGGGCATCGCGCTGACGGTGTGGGGTCCCGGCCTGGTCGTGGCGCTGGCCGGCGTGGTCGTCCGGTTCGTCGCCAGCGGCGGCTTCGTCACCGACCGGCAGACCCTCGCCGGCACGGCCGCGCCCGAACTGCGGGCGACGTCCAGCGCGTGGCTGACCTCCACCATGTACGCCGGTACGGGTATCGGCGCCTGGGCGGTGGGGGCTCTTCGGCGACCTGTCGCTGAGCACGGCGCTGATCGGTGTGGCGTTCGCGGTGGTCACGGCGCACGGTGGCCTGCCGGTCAGCGCGCAGCTGCGCCGTGGCACGGCGGGCGCCGGTGTGGTGGGCGCGCCGGAGAGCGCCTGAGCCGGAGCGGGTCCGCGCGGTGGGTGACCACCGGCGTCCCGCACCCCCTGTGACCGGCTGAGGGCGCGGCGGCCCTCCCCCGCCGTCGCGCCCTCAGACCGCTTTCCGTGCGGAGCCGACAGGATGCGGCGGACGGTTGACGAGATCGGCGACCGCCGCGCCGTCCTGCCGGCTCTTCGGCGTGCAGAGCAGGATCAGGGAGGCGGGGGCGTCGACCGGGCGCAGCGAAGACAGCGACATCCGGATCGGGTCGCCGCCGGCGGGGGTGGCGGTGACGACCCGGGTGGTGAGCCCGCCCACCGAGTG
This sequence comes from Streptomyces sp. SKN60, assembly GCF_026236535.1. Lineage (GTDB taxonomy): Bacteria > Actinomycetota > Actinomycetes > Streptomycetales > Streptomycetaceae > Streptomyces. The sequence goes on from NZ_JAHTMW010000015.1 coordinate 35,811, forward strand.
GCAGCCCCACCAGTGGCTCAGCTCGGGCACGTCGGCGGCGAGCCGGCGGTACAGCTCGTGTACCCGCTCGTCGGCGGGTCCGGCTCCGGCCTGGGCCCGGAAGTGCTGGAAGACGCTCATGGCGAGGGGCTCCCAGTCGCTGTCCCGCGAAGTGGTCAGCCACCGTCGCCGGCTTCGTGCACAGCACGCACCACGGATGGGCGTAGAGGTAGCGGCGCCGGATATTCGGCCACCGTCGCCCGTACGCACTCGTCCCCGATGTCACCCGTAGTGCGGTCGCCTCACGCTCGTGAGCGACACAGCGGCCACCACGGGCTGTTAGCTCGGGGCACCCGGGTACCGAGCAAGGGGGGCGGGGTCTGCGGGGCATGAGGGTCCCCCTCCAAACGGGTTTGAAGTGGCGAAGAAGTGGCGAATGTGGGTATTGCAGTGGCGTTACCCGCTGTGGTATTTGCAGCCACCGAAGTGGGGTGAAGTGGGTGACGAGCGGGGTCGCTTCCCCACTTTGGCCGTGGTAATCGGTACCCCATTTGAAGTGGCGAAGAAGTGGGGAACCAACGGCGTAGCTATGACCCCCCGCCGTACGGCTGAATGGAAGTCATGGCTCCCAAGACCGAAACTCGGCCCGTGTTCGAACTGCGCATCTATGGCTTCCACGTCGTCGCGCAGCGCATCTCCGGATGGCTCGTCACCCTGGCGTCCCTCGCTGGCGGGGCGGCACTCACGTGGTGGACGCAGCGCTAGGCATCCGGCGCCGCTCTACGCGCACAAGCGCGATGAGCAAGTGCACGTGGACAAGACCCACCACTGCGAGGCACGGCTCCGCGACCGGCTGACCGCCCGACTCCCGTAATTTCGCCTTTCGTCACCTCGCCGGACCTACTGTTCAGGCAGTCGACCCACCCGTCCGGAAAGAGGGCACAACCATGTCCAAGCGCGCAGCGATGCCCGATCGCCACACTCGCCCCGCTCTTGAACTCCGCGTCGGTGGGCTGCACTTGACCGTGCAGCGCATCCCGGGATGGCTCGTAGCCCTGATCACCACGGCCGGCGGGGCAGCGGGGACGTGGTGGGCACAGCGGTAGGCCGACGGGACTCAGTTCGGCTAAGAGCTGTCCCGCAAATGCTGGCCGGGTTGCACCCAGGTGAGAGCCGGGATATCCGCGAGCCTCCGGCACGGCGGCTGTGGCAGCCTGCTGACATGCCATGGGAGTTGCGAGAACATGCAGGCCGTCACTACGCCGTTCTCTTTCACTACTCCTTGCCCGACGATGCCTGGGCCGTGGAGCTGAGCGAGGCTGTGCCGGCGTCGGCCGAGGGGGACGAGACCCCCGACGCCGCAGTGACCCACGTGCCCGGTGCTGCCTTCTTGGTAGCGCTTGTCCCGGACGAGGACTCGAATCTGCAGCCGACCGTCCGCGTCTGGAGCCCTGTCGAGCGCGTTGTCCCCTACGAGGTCATGCGCTGGTTCATGGAGCAGGTAGCCGACCAGGTAGAACGCTGCCGCATCGCGTTCGAGCAGGGGGAACCTGAAGCAGTGGAATGATCACGCGGTGACTGGTGTGATCACGGCGTCGGAGCCTTCCTGGATAGCCCCGTTCACCGGGCTGAGCCCGCGTGCCTTCGGGAAGCTTGTGACGGTGTTGCGCCGCAAGGGTGCGGACGCGGCCCGCAAGGGCCGGCCGTGGAGTCTCCCGCTGGAGGAGCGGGCCCTGCTGGTCGCGGCGTACTGGCGTACGAACCTGACCATGCGCCAGCTCGCCCCCCTGTTCGGGGTCTCGAAGTCGGCGGCGGACCGGATCATCGACCACCTTGGGCCGATGTTCGCGCTTCAGCCCCGCAAGCGGTTCGCCAAGGACACCGTGCTCATCGTGGACGGCACCCTGGTTCCCACTCGGGACCACACCGTGGCCGAGCGCTCGAAGAACTACCGGTACTCCACCAACCACCAGGTCGTCATCGACGCCGACACCCGCCTGGTCGTCGTGGTCGGCCGGCCGCTCGCCGGGAACCGCAACGACTGCAAGGCATGGGAGGAATCAGGCGCCGAGGCCGCCATCGGCAAGACCCTCACCATCGCCGACGGTGGCTACCCGGGCACCGGACTCGTCATCCCGCATCGCCGAGAGCGCGGCCAGACCGAACTGATGGACTGGAAAGAGGAACACAACAAGTCCCACAAGCAGGTCCGGGCCCGGGTCGAGCACGTCTTCGCCCGCATGAAGACCTGGAAGATCCTCCGCGACTGCCGTCTCAAGGGCGACGGCGTCCACCAGGCCATGCTCGGCATCGCCCGGATGCACAACCTCGCCCTCGCCGGATAGGCGAGCGGCCCACATGGTGACCCGCCTTTCCCGAGACGACTTGGAGATCATTTACGGGACAGCTCTTAGTTGGAGCCAGGTGTACCAGGCGATGCTCACGCCGGAGAGGGAGGCGACCTCCTCGCGGCGCAGCCCGGGGGTGCGGCGGCGGGACGTCGCGGGCAGGCCCACGTCCTCGGGCTTCAGCAGGGCGCGGTGGGCCCGTAAGAACGCACCGAGCTCCCGGCCCGGCCGCGGGAGTGGACATGGAGTGACTCCTTCACGCGTGCCCGGGCTGGACCCGGACATGTCAGTTCGCACGGGTGCGGCCCGCCGCCCTAGACCCCCGGCAGGGTGTCCTGTTCCACCTCGTGGCGGCGGGTGCGGATGTCCGGGCCCGCCGGGTGGAGTTTGGCGTCGCAGGCCGGGCCCAGACCCGTGCGGCGGGATTCCGGGCCGGTCAGGGGGCGGCCGCACAGCCGGCAGCGGACCCGGCGGGTCTCGGCGGGCGCGGAATCGAGGTCGATTGCCAGTGGTTCATCTCCCATGCTGAGATCAAACCCCATTGGTGTGACAAGGAGCTCCTATGAGCCTGTATGACATCCCCCTGACGACCCTGGCCGGTGATCCGGTCTCGCTCGGCGACTTCCGCGACAAGGCCGTCCTGGTGGTCAACGTGGCCTCCAAGTGCGGTCTGACCCCGCAGTACGAGGGCCTGGAGCGGCTGCAGAAGGAGTACGGGGAGCGCGGCTTCACCGTGCTCGGCGTGCCGTGCAACCAGTTCGCGGGGCAGGAGCCGGGCAGCGCCGAGGAGATCGAGACGTTCTGCTCGACGACGTACGGGGTGAGCTTCCCGCTGCTCGCGAAGACCGAGGTCAACGGGGACGGGCGGCACCCGCTCTACGCGGAGCTGACCAAGGTCGCGGACGCCGACGGCGAGGCCGGCGACGTGCAGTGGAACTTCGAGAAGTTCCTGATCGGGCGGGACGGCGCGGTCACCCGCTTCCGGCCGCGCACCGAGCCCGAGGCCGCGGAGATCGTCAGCGCCATCGAGGCCCAGCTTGTCTGACCTGGGGGTGGTGGAGCGGCTGCGGGCCGCAGGCTGCGTCTTCGCCGAGGAGGAGGCGGAGCTGCTGCGCGCGGCGGCGGCCGGTCCGGCCGAGCTCGACGCGCTGGTCGAGCGGCGGGCGGCCGGCCTGCCGCTGGAGCACGTGGTGGGCTGGGCCGCGTTCGGGGGGCTGCGGATCGAGGTCGACGCCGGGGTGTTCGTACCGCGCCGGCGTACGGAGTTCCTGGTCGACCAGGCGGTGCGGCTCGCCCGGCCGGGCGCCGTCTGCGTGGATCTGTGCTGCGGCTCCGGCGCGGCGGGCGCGGTACTGCTCGCGTCCGTCGAGGACGCCGAGGTGCACGCCTCCGACATCGAGCCGGCGGCGGTGCGCTGCGCCCGCCGCAATGTGGAACCGCGCGGCGGCCGGGTGTACGAGGGCGACCTCTTCGACCCGCTGCCGGACGTCCTGCGCGGCCGGATCGAGGTCCTGGTGGCGAACGTCCCCTACGTGCCCAGCGGCGACGTGCCGCTGCTCCCGGCCGAGGCCCGCGAGCACGAGCCGCTGGTCGCCCTCGACGGCGGCGCGGACGGCCTGGACGTGCTGCGCCGGGTCGCGGCCGGGGCCGTGGAGTGGCTGGCCCCGGGCGGCCGGCTGCTGTGCGAGACGAGCGAGCGGCAGGCCGCCCGGGCCGTCGCCGCGGTCACCGCCCACGGCCTGACGGCCCGGATCGTCACGGACGAGGAGCTATACGCGACGGTCCTGGTGGCGACCCGGCCGTAACAGCGCGCCCGTGACGGCGCCGCTCAGGCGGTACGGCGCTTCAGCCGGCAGCGGGCCGGGCCCAGGGCCTGGAGGGTGATCGCGGAGTCGAGCGGCACCTGGGTGTCGATCGCCTCCAGCTCGTGACCCTGAAGGATCATCGCGAGCGCGATCACCGACTCCAGCATGGAGAAGTGCTGGCCGATGCAGGCGCGGGGGCCGCCGCCGAAGGGGAAGTACGCGTAGCGCGGGCGGGCGGCCTCGGCCTCCGGGGTGAACCGGTCGGGGTCGAAGCGCTCCGGGTCCTCCCAGTAGCGCGGGTGCCGGTGGGTGACCCAGGACGAGACGATCACATCGGCTCCGGCGGGGATGGTGTGGCCGCCGATCTCGGTGGCCGCCACCGCCCGGCGGCCGATCGCCGGGGCGGCCGGGAAGAGCCGCATGGCCTCCTTGAGCACCTGGGTGAGGTACGGCAGGGCGTCGAGGTCGGCCGCGCCCGGGGTGCGGCCGGCCAGGACCCGGTCGAGCTCCTCGTGGGCGCGCGCCTGGTGCTCGGGGTGGCGGGCCAGCAGGTGGAGCGCGAAGCCGAGCGAGGTCGCGGTGGTCTCGTGGCCGGCGAGCAGGAACACCAGGACCTGTTCGCGCAGTTCGGCCGGGTCGAAGGCGCTGCCGTCCTCCTCGCCGGCGGCGACGAGCAGGGTGAGCAGGTCGCGGCCCCCGCCGGCCGTGCCGGCCGCGCGCCGCTCGGCGATGATCCGGTCGCAGACCGCGTACAGCTCCTCGTGGGCGACGGCGGCCCGCCGGTTCGACGGCGTCGGCCAGGACCGGGGCGGCTTGCGGGGCGAGTAGCCGCGGCGCGCCACGTAGGCGCCGAGCACCGGGAAGCAGCGCTCGACGATGCCGACGGCCTCGTCGACGTCGGTGCCGAAGAGGATGCGGGCGACGGCGCGCAGCGCGAGTCCGGTCATCTCGTGGACGACGTCGACGGTCTCGGCGCCGCGGGCGTGCCAGCCGTCGGTGAGCCGGGTGACCTCGTCGGCCACGGCGGAGGCGTAGGTGTCGACGCTGCGGCGGGTGAACAGCGGCTGGACGAGCCGCCGTTGGCGCAGATAGTCGGCGTCCTGGCTGGTCAGCAGGCCGTTGCCGAAGGACTCCCGGATCTCCTGGTAGAAGGCGTTGTCCTTGCGGAAGTTGGCGGCCTCGCCGGCCAGCACCTGCTGGGCGCCCTCGGCGGAGAAGACGCAGTGGACGGTGGCCCGCAGCCCGGGCGGTCCGGCGGTGATCCGGACGACGTCCCCGTGGTCGCGGCGGGCCTTGAGGAAGGTGCCGAGCGAGTCGTTCTTGAGGTCGAGCAGCGAGCCGAGCAGCGGAAGTCCGGTGAGTTCGGGAATCGGCGGAGTGGTGCCCGTGCCGGTCGTCGTGTTGGTCGCCATCGTGCTGTCTCCCCCTCGTGAGCTTCGGTGGCGCGTCGATTCTGCCCCAGGCGGGCGACGCTGTCCGCCGGGTTGTCAGTGGTGTCTGCGACGCTTCCCCCATGAACGCAGAAGAGACCCACGAGGCGGGAGCGGGCGCGCCGGGGACGGACGCGCCGGACCCGGTCCTGCAGCTGACCATCGACTGCGCGGACCCGCGCCGGCTCGTCCCCTTCTGGGCGGCGGCGCTGCGGTATGTGCCGGAGCCGCCGCCGGAGGGGCATGCGACGTGGACGGCGTACTGGCGGGCGATGGGTGTGCCGGAGGAGGAACTGGAGGACGGCGCGGGCGAGTTGCCGGAGTCGATCGTGGACCCGAAGGGCGTCGGCCCGCGGGTCTGGTTCCAGCAGGTCCCCGAGCCGAAGACGGTGAAGAACCGGCTGCATCTCGATCTGAAGGTCGGCGGCGGCCGGACGGTGCCGATGGCCGTCCGCCGGGCCCGGGTGGACGGGGAGGTGGCCCGGCTGACCGCGCTCGGCGCGTCGGTGCTGCGCACCATGGACGAGCCGGAGGGGATGGACCACTACGCGGTGGTGCTCCGGGACCCGGAGGGCAACGAGTTCTGCGTCGTGTGAGCCCTCCGGGCCCGGGCGGCCCGGGGCCTGGACTCCCCGGGGGCAGGTGCGCGGCGTGCCGCGGTCAGCGGGTCAGCGGATCGGCACGTCAGCGGATCGGCATGCCGGAGAGGGTGCGGGCGATGACCAGGCGCTGGATCTCGCTCGTGCCCTCGAAGATGGTGTAGATGGCGGCGTCGCGGTGCATCCTCTCGACCGGGTACTCGCGGGTGTAGCCGTTGCCGCCGAGGATCTGGATGGCCTGGGCGGTGACCTTCTTGGCGACCTCGCTCGCGTACAGCTTGGACATCGAGCCCTCGGCGGAGGTGAAGGGCTTGCCGGCGGTGGCCATCCAGGAGGCGCGCCAGACCAGGAGGCGGGCGGCGTCGATCTGGGTGCGCATGTCGGCGAGCTGGAAGGCGACGCCCTGGTTGTCGATGATCGGTCGGCCGAACTGCTCGCGCGTCTTGGCGTAGTCGAGGGCGACCTCGTACGCGGCGCGGGCGGTGCCGACGGCCATGGCGCCGACGGCGGGGCGGGAGGCCTCGAAGGTGGCCATCGCCGCGTTCTTCACGCGCTCCCCGTTGCCGGCCTGCTTGGCGCGCTCGCGGGCCCGGGCGAGGCGCTCGTCGAGCTTCTCCTTGCCGCCGAGCAGGCAGTGGCCGGGGACCCGGACGTTCTCCAGGACGACCTCGGCGGTGTGCGAGGCGCGGATGCCGTGCTTCTGGAACTTCTGGCCCTGGGAGAGGCCGGGGGTGTTCGGCGGCACGATGAAGGAGGCGTGGCCCTTGGAGCCGAGCTCGGGGTCGACGACGGCGACGACGACATGCACGTTGGCGATGCCGCCGTTGGTCGCCCAGGTCTTGGTGCCGTTGAGCACCCACTCGTCCTTGGCCTCGTCGTAGACGGCACGGGTGCGCATGGAGGCGACGTCCGAACCGGCGTCGGGCTCGGAGGAGCAGAAGGCGGCGACCTTGACGTCGTCGGCGTCGCCGTACATCTGCGGGACCCAGGTGCCGATCTGCTCCTCGGTGCCGTTGGCGAGGACGCCGACGGCGGCGAGGCCGGTGCCGACGATCGACAGCGCGATGCCGGCGTCGCCCCAGAAGAGCTCTTCCATGGCCATCGGGATGCCGAGACCGGTCGGGTCGAAGAACTGCTGCGCGTAGAAGTCGAGGGAGTAGATTCCGAGCTTGGCGGCCTCCTGGATGATCGGCCAGGGGGTCTCCTCACGCTCGTCCCACTCGGCGGCCGCGGGGCGCATCACGTCGGCGGCGAAGCCGTGGAGCCAGTCGCGCACCTGCTTCTGGTCGTCGTTGAGTTCGAGCGTGAACTCGGCCATGATCCCTCCCGGCGGTGTGTTACTTGCGGTAACACCATTTTGTTACCGACGGGTACAGGCTGTCAACCAGCAACGGAGCAGTTCCTGACGGGCCCTCTCCGACACCGGCCGGACGGCACCGGGTGCCGCTCGGGTGTTACGTTGCGACAGCCTCAGGAATTTCGTACGGGCGGGGAGACACGCTGATGACCACCACACACCGGAGCACCACCGACCAGCAGAAGCCGGCCGACCAACGGCGACGGGAACTGCTGGAGGCGGCGGACCGCGTGGTGCTCCGCGACGGCCCGCAGGCCTCGATGAACGCGATCGCCGCCGAGGCGGGGATCACCAAGCCGATCCTCTACCGCCACTTCGGCGACAAGGGCGGCCTCTACCGCGCCCTCGCCACCCGCCACACCGACGCCCTGCTCTCGGCCCTGCGGGCCGCGCTCGACGCGCCGGCGGACCGGCGGCAGCGGGTCGAGTCGACCCTCGACACGTACCTCGCCTCCATCGAGGCGATGCCGCAGGTCTACCGCTTCCTCATGCACCCGGCCGAGGAGCCGCACCAGGCCGAGCAGGGCTTCGACGTCGGCCGGCACTCCGCGCCGCTGCTGCGCCGCATGGGCGAGGAGCTGGGCCAGGTCATCGCCGAGCGCATCGACCTCGGCCCCGGCGGCGAGGCCCAGGCCCGCATCTGGGGCCACGGCATCGTCGGCATGATGCACGCGGCCGGCGACTGGTGGCTCGGCGAACGCCCCTGCTCCCGCGCCGAACTCGTCCGCAGCCTCGCGGACATCCTCTGGGGCCGCCTGGCCCAGGCCCAGGACCGCGCCGACGGGCCGGGTTTCTAAGGGCTCGGTTCGCCCAGCGCCGCCACGCCCTTCGTGCCCCACGGCTCCTTCCTGATCGCCCGCAGCAGCTTGCGCCGCGACCAGCCCGTCACCAGGTCCGCGTAGACCCCGCCCGCCAGGTGGTCGCACTCGTGCTGGAGGCAGCGGGCGAAGAAGCCGGTGCCCTCGACGCGGACCGGGGTGCCGTCGACGCGGACGCCCTCGACGACCGCGTGGTCGTAGCGCGGGGTCGGGGCCTCCAGGCCCGGGAGGGACAGACAGCCCTCGGGGCCACGGAACACGTCGCCGTCGGCCTCGACCAGGCGCGGGTTCACCACATGGCCCAGATGCCGGACGTCCTCGTCGTCCGGGCAGTCGTAGACGAAGACCCGCAGCCCCTCGCCCACCTGGTTGGCGGCGAGGCCGACGCCGTTCGCCGCGTACATCGTCGCGAACATGTCCTCGACGAGCCGGGCGAGTTCCGGGCCGAAGTCGGTCACGGGCGCGCAGGGGGCGTGCAGCACGGGGGCGCCGAGCAGGGTCATCCCCCGGACGCGGCCGGAACTGCCGGGGATCGGGCGGTTTCGCATGGGCGCAAGGGTACGTTCAGGGGTCGACATGGCTGGTCGGCGGTGCCGCGGTTCGGGCTGCTGGCCGGATCTCGATAGGCTGAGCCCGGACCGACGCAAGGAGGAACAAGGACGATGTCAGGGAACGCCGCTAATCCAGAGCCGCTGTCGGCGCGCGCCAAGCTCGCCGTGACCGCGGGCAAGGCCGCCGCCGCGGTGTCGCGGGCGGCCGGCCGCGGCAGCGGATCGGTGATCGGCGGCCGGGTGGCGCTGAAGCTCGACCCCGATCTGCTGGGACAGCTCGCGCAGCACCTCGATGTCGTGCTCGTCTCGGCGACCAACGGCAAGACGACCACGACGCGCCTGATCGCCGAGGCCCTGCGGGCCGCGGGCCCGGTCGTGTCGAACGCGCTCGGCGCCAACATGCCCGCCGGTATCACCTCCGCCCTGGCCGGCGGCTCGGAGTCGAAGTACGCCGTGATCGAGGTCGACGAGAAGTACCTGGCCGGTGTGGCCCGGGACACCTCGCCCAAGGCGATCGCGCTGCTCAACCTCTCGCGCGACCAGCTCGACCGCGCCGCCGAGACCCGGATGCTCGCCGAGAAGTGGCGCGAGGGTCTCAACGGCAGCAAGGCCGTGATCATCGCCAACGCCGACGACCCGCTGATCGTCTGGGCCGCGTCCTCCTCCCCCAACGTGGTGTGGGTGGCCGTCGGGCAGGAGTGGAAGGACGACGCCTGGTCCTGCCCCGCCTGCGGCGGTGTGCTGCAGCGCCCCGGCGACGACTGGTTCTGCGGCGAGTGCGGCTTCCGCCGCCCCGCCCCCAGCTGGGCGCTCAACGGCGACCACGTCCTCGACCCGCACGGCTCCGCCTGGCCGATCCGGCTCCAGCTGCCCGGCCGCGCCAACAAGGCCAACGCCGCCACCTCCGCCGCGGTCGCCGCGGTCTTCGGGGTGCCGCCGCAGGTCGCCCTGGAGCGCATGTACCAGGTGCAGGCCGTCGCCGGCCGCTATGACGTGGTCACCTTCCAGGGCCGCGAGCTGCGGCTGCTCCTGGCCAAGAACCCGGCCGGCTGGCTCGAAACGTTTTCCCTGATCGACCAGCCGCCGGCCCCGGTGATCCTCTCCGTCAACGCCCGCGGCGCCGACGGCACCGACACCTCCTGGCTGTGGGACGTGGACTACGGACGCCTGGCCGGCCACCCGATCATGGTGATCGGCGACCGCAAGCTCGACCTCGCCGTACGCCTGGAGGTCGCCGGCGTGGACTTCCGCGTCTGCGAGACCCTCGACGAGGCCGTCACGGTGGCCCCGCCCGGGCAGATCGAGCTGATCGCCAACTACACGGCCTTCCAGGACGTCCGCCGCCGCGTCGGCAACTGACCCCGGCCCCGACACGACTCGCAGAAGGACTTGCAGCATGAGTGACAGCAGCCTGCGGGTGGTCTGGGTCTACCCGGACCTCCTCAGCACCTACGGCGACCAGGGCAACGTCCTCGTCGTCGAGCGCCGCGCCCGGCAGCGCGGGCTCAGCGTCGAGCGCCTCGACGTGCGCAGCGACCAGCCCATCCCGACCTCCGGCGACATCTACCTGGTCGGCGGCGGCGAGGACCGCCCGCAGCGGCTCGCGGCCGAGCGGCTGCGCCGCGACGGCGGGCTGAACCGGGCGGCGGCCAACGGCGCGATCATCTTCTCGGTGTGCGCCGGCTACCAGATCCTGGGCCACGAGTTCATCAACGACCTGGGTGAGCGCGAGCCGGGCCTCGGCCTGCTCGACGTCACCACGGTCCGCGGCGAGGGCGCCCGCTGCGTCGGCGACGTGCTCGCCGACATCGACCCGCGGCTCGGCCTGCCCCAGCTCACCGGGTTCGAGAACCACCAGGGCGTCACCCACCTCGGCCCGACCGCCCGCCCGTTCGCCCGGACCGTGTTCGGCAACGGCAACGGCACGGGTGACGGCACCGAGGGCGCGTACAACGACACGGTCTTCGGCACGTACATGCACGGCCCGGTCATGGCGCGGAACCCGCAGATCGCGGACCTGATGCTGAAGCTGGCGCTCGACGTCAACGCGCTGCCGCCGACCGACGACCGGTGGTACGAGGCGCTGCGCGCCGAGCGCATCGCGGCGGCCTCGCAGCCCGCCTGACGCCCCGCCAGGCCCGCACGTCTGAGCGGGCTAGCGCACATTGGATTCGTAAGTAAAGACGGTGTCCAATCTGCGGACATCCGGTTCGGCCCCGCCACTTTCCACCGATAGGGTGGCGGGGATCCAGCCGGACGACGTGGTCCGGGAGTCGGCCCACGTTGCAAAGGTTTTTGGGCTATGCGCATTGGTGTGCTCACCTCCGGCGGAGACTGTCCCGGTCTGAACGCCGTCATCCGGTCCGTCGTGCACCGCGCCGTCGTCGACCACGGTGACGAGGTCATCGGCTTCCACGACGGCTGGAAGGGCCTCCTGGAGGCGGACTACCGCAAGCTGGACCTGGACGCGGTGGGCGGCATCCTCGCCCGCGGCGGCACCATCCTCGGCTCGTCCCGGGTCCAGCCGGCCCATCTCGTCGACGGGGTGGAGCGGGCCAAGGGCCATGTCGCCGACCTCGGCATCGACGCGATCATCCCGATCGGCGGCGAGGGCACCCTGAAGGCGGCGAACCTGCTCTCCGAGGCCGGGCTGCCGATCGTGGGCGTCCCGAAGACCATCGACAACGACATCGCCTCCACCGACGTCACCTTCGGCTTCGACACCGCCGTGACCGTCGCCACCGAGGCCCTGGACCGGCTGAAGACCACCGCCGAGTCCCACCAGCGCTGTCTGGTCGTCGAGGTGATGGGCCGGCACACCGGCTGGATCGCGCTGCAGTCCGGCATGGCGGCCGGCGCGCACGCCATCGTGGTGCCCGAGCGGCCCTTCGACATCGACGAGCTGACCGCCCGGGTCGGCGCCCGCTTCGAGGACGGCAAGCGCTTCGCGATCGTCGTGGTCGCCGAGGGCGCGAAGCCGCGCGAGGACGGCTCGATGGACTTCAAGACCGCCGGCACCGACATCTACGGCCACGAGCGCTTCACCGGCGTGGCCAACCAGCTCTCCGTGGAGTTGGAGCGGCGGCTGGGCAAGGAGGCCCGCCCGGTGATCCTCGGCCACGTCCAGCGCGGCGGCACCCCCACCGCGTACGACCGGGTCCTGGCGACCCGCTTCGGCTGGCACGCGGTCGAGGCGGCGCACCGCGGCGACTTCGGCAAGCTGACGGCGCTGCGCGGCACGGACATCGAGCTGGTCCCGCTGGCGCAGGCCGTGGAGACCCTGAAGACGGTCCCGGCCGACCGCTATGCCGAGGCCGAGAACGTGCTCTGACGCCCTCCCGGCGCGGGGTCCACTCGCCACGAACCGCCCCCGGTCGCGATCGCGGCCGGGGGCGGTTCTAGTCTGGTCCGGACATCAAGCGCGACAACAGCGCGAATCGGGCGCCAGGAGTAGATGAATGGATCACAGCGGGCACGGCATGCCCATGGATCTTCCGCCGTTCACGCTGGGGCGGGGCCTGGAGTTCTCTCCCGACCTGTTCTTCCTGATCGGCTGCGTCGCCGGTCTCGGGCTCTACGGCTGGGGCGTGGCGCGGCTGCGGAGGCGCGGGGACGCCTGGCCGGTGAGCCGGACGGTGTTCTTCACGGTGGGCGTGCTGACCATCGCCCTGGTGATGTGCACCAAGCTGAACGACTACGGCATGGTCATGTTCAGCGTGCACATGGTGCAGCACATGGTGATCTCCATGCTGTCGCCGATCCTGCTGCTGCTCGGCGCGCCGGTGACGCTGGCGCTGCGGGCGCTGCCGGTGGCCGGCCGCGGGTCCACGGGCCCGCGCGAGCTGCTGCTGAAGCTGCTGCACAGCCGCTACATGCGGATCGTCACGCACCCGGCGTTCACCATCTCGATGTTCATCGCGAGCCTCTACGCGCTGTACTTCTCGCCGCTCTTCGACTTCCTGATGGGCTCGAAGGCGGGTCACGTCGGGATGATGGTCCACTTCCTCGCCGTGGGCCTGGTCTTCTTCTGGCCGATCATGGGCGTGGACCCGGGTCCGCACCGGCCGGGCTATGTGATGCGGATGCTGGAGCTGTTCGCCGGCATGCCGTTCCACGCCTTCTTCGGCATCGCGATGATGATGGCGTCGGAGCCACTGGTGAAGGTGTACACGAACCCGCCCGCCTCGCTCGGCATCGACGCCCTCGACGACCAGCACGCGGCCGGCGGCATCGCCTGGGCGTTCAGCGAGATCCCCTCGGTCCTGGTGCTGATCGCCCTTGTCTACCAGTGGTACCACTCCGAGCAGCGGCAGGCGGTCCGCAAGGACCGGGCCGCGGACCGGGACGGCGACAAGGAGCTGGAGGCGTACAACGCGTACCTGGCCTCGCTCCAGGCGCGCGGGCAGTAGCAGCAGCCGGTCGGCGGATTCGTACACAGCGCGCGACGGGCGCACCACAGCGCGTCCGAGGTATGGCGCACGCCCCTCCTCCGGGGTCACGATGGGCGGGAGGTGGAGGAGGGCGGAGCGATGATGTCCGGTCCCACGAAGACGATGGGTGTGATCACCTTCGCCGCCCTGGTGCTGATCACCACCTACACGGTGGCGCTCGGCAGCAGCGGCTGGCTCTGGTTCGGCTGGGTGGTGCTCGGCGTGGCCACCATCGGGATGGCCGCCGCGGACGCCGGCGAGCCGCACGCCCGGCCCGTACCGCCCGGCCGTCCGAAACCGCACGCCTGACGCCCCGAAACACTCCTGAGGCTCAGCGCGTCCCCGTGAGCAGCACCCACACCTGGCCCGGCGCGAAGTTCAGCGGCGCGCCCGCCGGGGTGGTGAAGGCCGTGCCCCGGTCCGCGTCCGGCCGGCTCCAGCGGGCCGGGTAGGCCCGCCCGTCGCGCAGCACCTCCGCCGTACCGGAACCGGTGGTCACGCTGTACGGGGAGACGGCGCCCAGGAAGTCGTGGAAGCGCGAGGACCGCACGGTGATGTGCTGCACCACGACGGTGGCCGGGGCGAGCGGCCCGTCCGCGCGCCCGTCCATGGCGACGTGCCAGGCCTTCGCGGCGGGCGCCCAGGTGAAGGTGTAGCGGACGGCGGGGAAGCTCACGGTGCGGCTGTTGACCGGTTCGCCGCCCTGCGGGGCGGCACCGAAGCGGAAGCCGATGTCCTTGGCGTGGGTGGCGTCCGGTGCGGCGGCGAGCGCGCGGGCGGGCCGCAGATACAGGTTGTGCGGGGCGCTGCGGGCGGGATCGCGCAGGAAGGCGCCGGGGGTGGTGCCCTCGGAGACCAGGTGCAGCGGCGCCGCCTTGAGCAGCGGGGTGAGCGCGCTCTGGGCGCCCGAGTAGGCGAGGACGGGGCGGCCGAACTGGCGCAGCAGGGCGAGGTCGGACTCGCGGGCGCTGCGGACCGGGCCGACGAGCTCCGGGGTCCGCGCGGAGTAGACGGCCATGAGGCGGGTCTGGCCGGACTCGACCTGCTCGACGTAGACGAGGTCGGCGGCGGTGAGCCCGGTGTGCGGGCGGGCCGGCGGCACGTTGTCGATCTTCACGGCGAGCACGGGCCCGGACCGGGCGGGCAGCCCGGTGAGCGGTGAGGTACCGGCGGGCGGGGTGGTGGGCGCGGGGGTGGGCGTCGGTGTCGGGCGGGGCTCCGACGGGCCCGAGCCGGAGCAGCCGTACAGACCGGCGGCCGTCACGGCGCACAGTACGGCGGCGGTGGCGGCGGCGCCGGGACGCCTGTGCCCGCGCGCGCCTGTCATGGATCCCGCTCCTCCCCACCAGTGGACCACGCGGGCGGCCTTGGTTACAAAGGCAGGAAAAGGGGGTCTTGGATGTTCTACTACGTGCTGAAGCACGCGCTGCTCGGGCCGCTGCTCAAGCTGCTCTTCCGGCCGCGGGTGGAGGGTCTGGAGCACGTCCCGGAGGAGGGTGCGGCGATCGTCGCCGGGAACCATCTGTCCTTCTCGGACCACTTCCTGATGCCGGTGGTGCTGAGCCGCCGGATCACCTTCCTGGCGAAGCAGGAGTACTTCACGGGGCCGGGGCTGAAGGGCCGGCTGACGGCCGCGTTCTTCCGCAGCGCGGGCCAGATCCCGGTGGACCGCTCGGGCAGGGAGGCCGGCCGGGCGGCGATCCGCGAGGGCCTCGGCGTGCTCGCGAAGGACGAGCTGCTCGGCATCTACCCGGAGGGCACCCGCTCGCACGACGGGCGCCTGTACAAGGGCAAGGTGGGGGTCGCGGTGATGGCCCTGACGGCCGGGGTGAAGGTGGTGCCGTGCGCGATGGTCGGCACCTTCGAGATCCAGCCGCCGGGCCGGGTGCTGCCGCGGATCCGCCGGGTCACCATCCGCTTCGGCGAGCCGCTGGACTTCTCCCGCTACGCGGGCCTCGCCGGTGAGAAGGCGGCGGTCCGCGCGGTCACCGACGAGATCATGTACGCGATCATGCGGCTGTCCGGGCAGGAGTACGTGGACGAGTACGCGGCGAAGGTGAAGGCGGCCGGGGGTTCCTAGCGGGCCGAGGGGCCCGAACACCCGGCGTGTGCCGGGAAGTTCCCGATCGGTGCACGCTGTCGGCGGATCCGCGCACGGCGAAAGCGGCTGGGCGGGTCCGCCGGCGCGCCGTAGCGTCCCCTGCATGACCAAGGGAAACGCATTCGTGCTGGGAGCGACGGGACAGATCGGGCGGGCGGCCGTACGGGCGCTCGTCGCGGACGGATGGGAGGTGACCGCCGCCTCGCGCGGCGGAGCGCGGGACGAGGGGTGGCCGGCGGAGGTCCGGTCGGTGACGGTGGACCGCGACGAGGACGGCGCGCTGGCCGGGGCGCTCGGCGCGGGCACGGACGTCCTGGTGGACGTGGTCGCGTTCGACGCGGGGCATGGGCGGCAGTTGGCAGGACTCGCGGACCGGATCGGTTCGGCGGTGGTGATCTCAAGCGGCGCGGTGTACGAGGACGACAAGGGCCGCAGCTTCGACACCCAGGACGAGCCGGACGGCTTCCCGCGCTACCCCCTGCCGATCCCGGAGTCGCAGCCGACGGTCGCACCGGGCGACAGCACGTACGGCACCCGCAAGGTGGCCCTGGAGCGGGAGCTGCTCGCGCTCGGCGAGCGGCTGCCGACGACGCTGCTGCGCGCGGGCGCGGTGCACGGCCCGTACTGCAAGGCGCCGCGTGAGCTGTGGTTCGTCAAGCGGGCGCTCGACGGGCGGCCGGTGCGGGTGCTCGCGTACGGCGGCTCCTCGCGCTTCCACCCGGTGCACGTGGACAACCTCGGCGAGCTGGTGCGGCTCGCGGCGGCGCGGCCCGGCAGCCGGGTGCTCAACGGCGGTGACCCCGAGGTGCCGACGGTGGCGGAGATCGGCGCGGCGATCGATGCCGTGGTCGGCGTGGAGAGCGAGACGGTGATCGTCGACGGACCGCCGCCGGTGGGCGATGTCGGCGCGACGCCGTGGGGCGAGGACCGGCCGATCGTCTTCGACATGGGCGCGGCGGAACGGGAGTTGGGCTACCGGCCGGTGGTGTCGTACGTCGACTCGCTGCCGGGGACGGTGGAGTATCTTGCGCTGCGGCTGGCGGGCCGGCACTGGCTGGAGGCCTTCCCGAACCTGGCCATGTACCAGCAGGACTGGTTCGACTACGCGGCGGAGGACGCCTGGCTGGCCTCACGCGGCTGAGTCCGTGAACGGCGGAGGGGCGGTCGCCGTGCGGCGACCGCCCCTCCTTGTCCTGCGGGGGGGGTGTTACGGCTTCGGCGTGGCGTGCGGCTCGCACGTCACGTCGCGGCTGTCGACCTTGCCGGTCAGCAGGTACGTCTCGACCCGCGGGTTGATGCAGGCGTTCACCAGGTTGGTCACGCCGTGCGAGCCGGCGTTCTTCTCGGTGATGAGGCGCGAGCCCTTGAAGCGCTTGTGCAGTTCGACGGCGCCGGCGTACGGGGCGGCGGCGTCGCGCTCGGACTGGACGATGAGCACCGGCGGCAGGCCCTTGCCCGTCTTCACCTCGGTCGGCCGCTGGCGCGGCGCGGACCAGGTGGCGCAGGGCAGGTTCATCCAGGCGTTGGCCCAGGTCACGAACGGGTACTGCTCGTGCAGGCGGGAGTTGTCCCGGTCCCACTTCTTCCAGCTGGTCGGCCAGGGCGCGTCGGCGCACTCGACGGCCGTGTAGACCGCGGTGCCGTTCTCCGCGGAGATGTTGCCCGCGGTGTCGGTGGGGTCCGACGCGGCCGAGTCGATCAGCGGCTGCGGGTCGCCCGCGGCGTAGGCGCTCCAGGCCTCCGCGACCGGGACCCACATGGAGTCGTAGTACGGGGCGTTCTGGAAGAAGCCGATGAGCTCGGCCGGGCCGACCTTGCCGCCGAGCGGCTCCTTCTTGGCGGCGGCGCGCAGGGTCACCCACTGCTGCTGCACCTCGGCGTAGGTCTTTCCGAGGTGGAAGGCGTCGTCGTGCTGGGCGACCCAGGTCATCCAGTCCTTGAGGCGGCCCTCGAAGGCGATGTCCTGGTTCAGGTTGGCCCCGTACCAGATCGCCTTCTTCGACGGGTCGACCACGCTGTCCACGATCATGCGGCGCACGTGGTCCGGGTACAGGGTGCCGTAGACGGCGCCGAGGTAGGTGCCGTACGAGACGCCGATGAAGTTGAGCTTCTTCTCGCCGAGCGCGGCCCGGATGACGTCCAGGTCACGGGCGGTGTTCCGGGTCGTCATGTAGGGCAGCATGTCGCCGCTCTTCTCGGCGCAGCCCTTGGCGTACTCGGCGGCCAGCTTGCGCTGGGCGAGCTTGTCGGCCTCGCTGTCCGGAACCGGGTCGGCCTTGGGGCCCTTCACGAACTCGGTCGGGTCGACGCAGGAGATGGGCGCCGAGTGGCCGACGCCGCGCGGGTCGAAGCCGACGAAGTCGTAGGCCTTGGCGGTGTTCACCCAGAGCGGGGCCTTGGTCGTGACCCGGCGCGGGAAGCGCAGTCCGGAGCCGCCGGGGCCGCCCGGGTTGTAGAGCAGGGAGCCCTGCTTCTCCTGGGGCGTGCCGGTGGCACGGGCGCGGTCGACGGCGAGCTTGATCTGCTTGCCGTCGGGCTTGGTGTAGTCGACCGGGACGGTGACCCAGCCGCACTGGATGGGCTTCTCCAGGCCCCAGTCGGCCGGGCAGTCCTGCCAGTCGATGCCGGCCTTCGCCGCGCGGGCGGCGGCCACGGCAGCGCCGCGGGCCTCGTCGTCGCCGCCGTGGCGGTTCTGCGCGCTCGCCGCCGGAGCGGCGAGCGCGGTCGCCATCAGCGTGCCCGCTATGAGAGTGCCGGCAGAGCCGAGCACTGCACTACGTCGCAAGTGGTTCCTCCCCCTCGGTGGGCGCCGCCCCCTTGACAGCGCCGTGTGGGTCGTCCGGGGGATCCTCGCGTCGACCGGGGCTCGGGTTAAAGGGCGTACACGTGTTCTTTGCCGAACCGATAAGCGGTGACCGGTGTCCCGCTCAGAGGTGAACCCCCGAACAGGGTTCGCAATCTGGCTCAGAACGGGGCGAGTGCCCGCAGAGCCTCGTCGAGGACCCGGCGCAGGGCCAGCGCGTCCGGGGCGACCGCGGTGACGAGCGCGGCGGGGCCGGCCAGCGGGGCGAGCACCGCGTGCTCGCCGAGCAGCCGGGTGCCGACCGGCTTGTCGGCGAACTCCGGGTAGACGACGAGGAGTTGTCCGGCGGCGCGGTGTCCGGCGAGGACGGCGGGGCCGTCCCAGCCGGCCGGTGCACCGGGGCCGCAGCCGAGTTCCTGGTCGAGCAGCGGGCGTCCGGCGCGGCGGACGGTGAGCCGGGCGGCGAGGGTGCCGGGCTCCTCCCGGTGCCGGCCGAGGATCTGTTCCTCGCGCAGGACGAGCCGGGCGGTGGGGTCGAGGTCGACGGTGGTGCGCATCCGCAGCACGGAGCCGGTGGCGCACACCAACTGTTCGGGCAGCCAGCGCAGTTCGGCCCCGGCGCCGACGGTGAGCCCGATCTCGTACGAGGCGGGGGTGCCGGTCCGGCCGGGCAGGGCGACGGTCGCGGCGGCGGAGTCGACGAGCAGCCGCGCCCCGTCCCGTACCTCCGCGTCCAGGCGGAGCCGGTCGCCGCCGAGCGGGGCGCTCATCGCGCCGACGACGGTGACCCGGGTGTACGGGCCGTACGGGCCGGTGGCGCGGGTCCGGCGGAGGGCGAGCGGTCCGGCGCTCTCCAGGACGGGCAGGGAGCCGTCGGCGGCGGCGACGATCCGCGCGCTCGCGGTGAGGGCCGCGCGGTCGTTCACGCGGTCCACTCGGCGAGCCGCTCGCGGACCCAGTCGGCGACGGGCGCGACGCCCTGCTCGGAGCGGAGCGAGGTGAAGGCGACGGGCAGTTCGCCGCGCTGCTCCTTGGCGTCGCGGGCCATCCGCTCCAGGTCGGAGCCGACGTACGGGGCGAGGTCGGTCTTGTTGATGACGAGCAGGTCGGCGGTGGTGACGCCGGGGCCGCCCTTGCGCGGGATGTCGTCGCCGCCGGCCACGTCGATGACGAAAATCTGGGCGTCGACGAGGCCCTTGGAGAAGGTGGCGGTGAGGTTGTCGCCGCCGGACTCGACGAGGACGAGGTCGAGCGGGCCGACGCCGTCCTCAAGGTCCTCGACGGCTTCGAGGTTGGCCGAGATGTCGTCGCGGATGGCGGTGTGCGGGCAGGCGCCGGTCTCGACGGCGGTGATCCGCTCGGGCGGCAGGACGGCCTCGCGGAGCAGGAACTCGGCGTCCTCTCGGGTGTAGATGTCGTTGGTGACGACGGCGAGGGAGAGGGTGTCGCGCAGGGCACGGCAGAGGGCGGCGACGGTGGCGGTCTTGCCGGAGCCGACGGGGCCGCCGAGGCCGATGCGCAGGGCGCGGTGGGTGCCGTCGGGCCGGTGGGCGTCGGCGGAGACGGCGGTGCCGTGGTCGTGGGAGTGGTCGAGGTGCATGGTGGGGGACTCCAGGGTTCTCAGGAGGCGAAGAGGCGGACGGGCCAGGCCGCGTGCTGTTCGGCGGTGAGGTCGAGCAGCGGTGCGGAGGCGGCGGGCAGCGCGTCCGGGCCTTCGGTGAGTGCGAGGTGGGCGGCCTCGGCGGCGCGGGCCGCCACCCGGTCGAGCTCCGGGGCGAGCCGGGCGAGCACGGCGGTGGCCTGGAAGGGGTCGAGGCCGAGCAGCCGCACCACCGCGGTCGCGGGGCCGCCGACCGTCTCGTACGCGACGCAGTGCGCGGCGTCCTCGGGGCCGAGCCCGGCGGCCCGCGCGGTGGTGCCGAGCACGATCGGCTGGTGGGCGCCGCGCGGGAACGCGGCGGCGAGGCGGTCGAGTTCGGGTCCCGGCCAGGCGGCGCGGGCGGCCCGCATCAGCTGCCGCCCGAGGCGCCGGCTCGCGGCGCGCAGGGCGGGCGAGGGGGTGCGGGCGTCGGCGGCCTCGTCGAGGGCGTACGGGTCGGCGCCGAGGGCCGCTGCGGCGGCGAGGGCGGCCGAGGTGAGGCCGGTGGTGTGCAGCCGGCCGCGGCAGAAGGCCTCGAGCCCGGCGGCATCACGGATGCGCCCGGCCTTGACGGCGGCCTCGGCGCCGCCGGAGTGGGCGTGCCCGCCGGCGGGGAACCGCCCGTCGGCGAGCACGAGGAGGGCCGAGCGCGTCATCGAGACCCCATCAGAACAGGAAGTAGCGCTGGGCCATGGGGAGTTCGGCGGCGGGTGCCGGTTCGACCGGTTCGCCGTCGATGGTCACCGTGAAGGTGTCGGCGTCGACCTCGACCCTGGGCAGGGCGTCGTTCTCGCGCATGTCGGCCTTGGTGGTCCGGCGGGTGGAGCGGATCGGGGTGAACTCCTTGTGCAGACCGAGTTTCTGCGGCAGGTCGTCCTCGATCGCCGCCTCGGCGACGAAGTTGACGGAGCCCGCGGCGGCCGCCCTGCCGAGGGCGCCGAACATCGGCCGGGGCAGCACGGGTTGGGGGGTGGGAATGGAGGCGTTGGCGTCGCCCATCTGCGCGTACGCGATCTGGCCGCCCTTGAGGACGACGAGCGGCTTGACACCGAAGAAGGCGGGCTCCCACAGCACCAGGTCGGCGAGCTTGCCGGGTTCGACGGAGCCGATGAGGTGGCCCATGCCCTGGGCGACGGCCGGGTTGATCGTGTACTTGGCGACATAGCGGCGGGCCCGGTGGTTGTCGGCGGCGCCGTCGCCGGGCAGCGCGCCGCGCCGCTTCTTCATGACGTGGGCGGTCTGCCAGGTCCGCATGATCACCTCGCCGATGCGGCCCATGGCCTGGGAGTCGGAGGAGATGATCGAGATCGCGCCCAGGTCGTGGAGGATGTCCTCGGCGGCGATGGTCGAGGGCCGGATCCGGGACTCGGCGAAGGCGAGGTCCTCGGGGACGGCCGGGTTGAGGTGGTGACAGACCATCAGCATGTCGAGGTGTTCCTCGATGGTGTTGACGGTGTGCGGCCGGGTGGGGTTGGTCGAGCTGGGCAGCACGTGCGGCTCGGAGACCACGGTGATGATGTCCGGTGCGTGTCCGCCGCCCGCGCCCTCGGTGTGGTACGCGTGGATGGTGCGGCCGGCGATGGCGGCGAGGGTGTCGCCGACGAAGCCGGCCTCGTTCAGGGTGTCGGTGTGGATGGCGAGTTGGGCGCCGGTCTCGTCGCAGACGCTCAGGCAGGCGTCGATGACGGCGGGGGTGGCGCCCCAGTCCTCGTGGATCTTGAACCCGAGGGCGCCGCCGCGCAGTTGGGAGTGCATGGCCTCCCGGGACGTGGTGTTGCCCTTGCCGAGCAGGCCGATGTTGACCGGGAAGGTGTCCAGGGCCTCGAACATCCGGGCCGTGTGCCAGGGTCCGGGGGTGACGGTGGTGGCCTTGGTGCCCTCGGCGGGTCCGGTGCCGCCGCCGACGAGGGTGGTCACGCCGGTGGCGAGGGCCTGGTCGACGACGGTCGGCGAGATGAAGTGGACATGGGTGTCGACGGCTCCGGCGGTGACGATCCGGCCGTTGCCGACGATCACCTCGGTCTCGGGGCCGATGACGAGCTCCGGGTGGACCCCGTCCATGGTGTCGGGGTTGCCGGCCTTGCCGAGGGCGGTGATGCGGCCGTCGCGGATGCCGATGTCGGCCTTGACGATCCCCCAGTGGTCGATGACGACGGCGCCGGTGATCACGGTGTCGGGGGCGCCCTCGGCCCGGGTGGTCCGGGACTGGCCCATGGACTCGCGGATGACCTTGCCGCCGCCGAAGACGGCCTCGTCGCCGGCCCGGCCGGGACCGCCGGAACGGTCCTCCTCGATCTCGACGAGCAGGTCGGTGTCGGCGAGCCGGATCCGGTCGCCGGCGGTGGGTCCGAACAGGTCGGCGTACGCGGCGCGGTGCAGCTCAGGCACGGTCGCCTCCCTCGGTCTCGGCGTCGTCAAGGGGTCCGGCGGTCTCGCCCAGCGGTCCCGCGGTCTCCCCGCGCAGTCCGGGCACGATCCGGCGGCCGGCGACCGGCACCAGCTCGACCTCGACGGGGATGCCCGGCTCGAAGCGGACGGCGGTGCCCGCGGCGATGTTCAGACGCAGTCCGCGGGCGGCGGCGCGGTCGAAGTCGAGGCCGGGGTTGGCCTCGGCGAAGTGGTAGTGGGAGCCGACCTGGACGGGCCGGTCGGCGGCGTTGAGGACGGTGAGGCGGGTGACGGGGCGGCCCTCGTTGAGGGTCACCGGCCCGTCCCCGTAGAGGATCTCGCCGGGGATCACGGTGCGCGTCCGCCCCTTCAGACGATGGGGTCGTGGACGGTGACGAGCTTGGTCCCGTCCGGGAAGGTGGCCTCGACCTGGACGTCGTGGATCAACTCGGGGATGCCGTCCATGACCTCGTCGCGGGCGAGCACCTTGCGGCCGGAGGCCATGAGCTCGGCGACGGTCCGGCCGTCGCGGGCGCCTTCGAGGACGTGCGAGGTGATGAGGGCGACGGCCTCGGGGTGGTTGAGCCGCACGCCGCGCGCCCGGCGCTTCTCGGCCACGTCGGCCGCGACATGGATGAGCAGACGTTCCTGCTCATGGGGGCTGAGTTGCACGCTTCCACCTCACTGTCGTCACCGGGGGCGGTGTCCCGGACAGCAGCGGACCCTACCGACCTTCAACACTCTGTTGACCTGCGGAGACGGTTCGCCGCGCCAGAGATTGCACGTTAGGGCGGAAGTTTTTCCGGCGCGTTAACTGAGCCTTTGCGCGGTCATTAAACGAGCGCTTGTTCAGGACCGGGGCGCGCCCGGGTCCTGGTGGTGGGCGGCGATGCCGAACCTGCGCTGTTCGCCCGCGGCGGACGCCGAGCCGCCGATCCGCGACACCGAGCTGATCACCGGCTCGTCGGCCGGCTCCCGCAGCGCCTCGAGTTTCTCCAGGTCGGCGGCGGAGACCAGGGCGACGAGCGGCTTGCCGTGGCGGGTGACGACCACCCGCTCGTCGCCGTACACGACGCGGTTGATCAGGTCCGCGAGCTCGGCGCGCGCTTGCGTCACCGGAATCTCGTAAGTCATGCTCCTCATCTTACGGCCTGTACGTCCTGTACATTTTTTACAGAAGGAGGAGCGCCATGAACGGCATCGGCAGCACGCGGAGCACCATGCGGTACGTCCTTCCGGAGTTCACCGAGCGCACGAGCTCCGGCACCCGCACCCTCGACCCCTACTCCAAGCTGCTCCAGGAGCGGATCGTCCTCCTGGGCACACCCGTCGACGAGACCTCGGCGAACGACGTCATCGCGCAGTTCCTGCACCTCGACTACGCCTCGCCCGGGCAGGTGATCAGCCTGTACATCAACTCCCCCGGTGGCTCGGTGAGCGCCATGACCTCGGTCTACGACACGATCCGCACGGTCTCCTGCGAGGTGGAGACCATCTGCCTCGGCCAGGCCGTCGGGCCGGCCGCGGTGCTGCTCGCGGCGGGTTCGCCCGGTCGCCGGCTCGCGCTGCCGGGCGCCCGGATCGTGCTCCAGCAGCCCTCGCTCGACGAGCCGTTGCAGGGACAGCCCAGCGATCTCGACGTCCAGGCACGGGAATTGCTGCGCCAGCGCGAGCTGATCGCCCGCCTGCTCGCCGACCACACCGGACAGGACCGGGAGCGGATCGACGCCGACCTGGACCGCGTCACCGTGCTCGACGCACCGGCGGCCCGGGCGTACGGCCTGGTGGACCACGTCGTTCGCAGCCGCCGGGCGTCCGTCGGCGCCGGGGAGGAGTGAGGCCGCCGTGGTGCCGGAGCTTCCGCCGCTGCCCGCCCTGACGCGCGCCGAGGGCGAGTTCGTGGACGCGTACCTCGAAGTCGTCGATCTCCTGGGGAGAATCAATCCATCCAGGACCTCGCATACCTATGGGGCGCTGCGCGCGGCCCAGGCCCTGGTCGGACGGGCGACGGCACTCCGGGACGCGCTGACGGTCATGCATCTGCGGGGCGAGAGCGAGGTGCACGCGGACACATTGGCGCGTGCGCTAAGGGTGTTGGACGGCGAGCGGCGCTCCGGCCGGGTCACCCTGCCCGGGGAGAGGGCGAGTTGACACCGGCGCGTGTCGTGTCGAGGTCCACACGGGGCACGCGGACCGCAGAATCGCTCCCCCGTTCGGCGTAGTCGACGAATCGACATGGAGCTCAGGTGAGTTGCGCAACAGGTGTACGCATCTGGCGGAATCAGTCGTTCCGGTGCTGGTGAACGACTCATGGGCCAAACCTCCGACGATCGCGAAACCTGACTGTCCACCCGAATGGATCAGTCGTGAGGAGCCTCACATATCGCCGTTTCAGCTCGGATTTCGCCCTGGGTGTGGGTCAAGATCCCTGTCGACGACAAGCCCCCGCCACCCACGGCGGGGCGGTCCGGGCGGACGCCGAGTCCTGCCGCCGTCCCGGACGTCTGGTCGACAGGAGTGGACCGGCAGGAGTGGAGGACCCGAGCAACACGGGCCGCCCGAGCAGTACGGGGCGTCCCTCGGGGTGAAGCCGCAGCCGCGGCCGGGCATCTTCGCCAGCCCGAACCCGACAGGTCATCCTTCGCAGGCGGCTGACGAAGGGTTGCGCATGACTGCGCAGATGCATGTCCCGTCCCTGCTGTCCCGGGCCGGAGCCGTCTCGGCTCTCACCCTCGCCGCCGTCGGCGGCACGCTGCTCGCACCGGGAGCGGCGCCCGAGGCCCAGGCGGCGACCTCCTACGCGAGCAAGGCGCTGAACGTCGCCGCCTCCAAGAAGGGGTCCCCCTACAAGTACGGTGCCAGCGGCCCGACCCGCTTCGACTGCTCGGGCCTCACGCTCTACTCGTACAAGAAGGCGGGCAAGACGCTGCCGCGCACCGCGCAGCAGCAGTACAACAAGACCCGGCACATCTCCTCGGGCAGCCGACAGGTGGGCGACCTGGTGTTCTTCCACTCCGGCGGAAGCGTGTACCACGTCGGGATCTACGCGGGTAACAACAAGATCTGGCACTCCCCCAAGACCGGGTCCTGGGTGAAGCTCGACAGGATCTGGACCTCGAAGGTCTACTACGGCCGGGTGAGGTGACCCGCCCGGACCGGAGGGCGGACCACGGGCCGGTCCGCCGGGCGGACCGCCGGGCGGACCGCCGGGCGGTCAGGCCTGGGTCAGCGCCGCCGTCCACGGCAGATTGATCCACACCGTCTTGCCGCCCTCCGCCGTCGGGGTCACCGAGAGCCGGCCGCCCGCCTCCTTCGTCAGGGAGCGGATGATCACCATCCCCCGCCCGTTGTCCTGCTGCACGGCCGCCGGAAGCCGCTGCGGCCAGCGGGGATGGCTGTCGGTGACCCCGATGTGCAGCTGCTCGTCCCGCTCCAGACGCACGTCGACGGTGAAGGTGGGCGACTGGCCGAAGGTGTGCAGGACCGCGTTGGTCGCCAGCTCCGAGACGATCAGCCGGACCGCGTCCGCCGTCTCGGCCGCGCTGTCGAGCCCCCAGGAGGTGAGCACCTCCGCGACGTACCGCCGCGCGGTGGAGACCGAGGCGGGGTCGCTCGGCAGCGTGACGGTTGCTTCCTGCTGGTCTGCCATGCGACGCCGTCCTTCTCCCGCCGGGCCACGCCCGGAATGCTCTGCGCGTCAGCCTGCCATCGAAGTCACCGCGCCGTGCGTCGATCCACCAGATATACGGATATCTGTCGCCCGAAGCGGTGAACCGCACAGACGCTTGTACGCGTAGCCGTCCGGGCTCAGAGCGCCCCGGGCGGCGCCGTCCGTACGATCGTCGCCACCGCGCGCTCGATCTCCGCGTCCGTGAGGTCCGCACGCGCGGTCAGCCGCAGCCGGGAGATGCCGTCCGGCACCGACGGGGGCCGGAAGCAGCCCACGCCGAGGCCGAGTTCACGGCAGTCGGCGGCCCAGCGCAGCGCCTCCGCGGGGCCCGGGGCGCGCACCGAGACGACGGCCGCGTCGGGGTGCGCGGCGGTGAGGCCGGCGGCGGTGAGCAGCCGGTGCAGGGTGCGGGCGACGGTGCCGGCGCGGGCCGGCAGGGCGGGCTCGGCGCCGATCAGGCGGAGGCTCGCGAGGGCGCCGCCGACCGCGGCCGGGGCGAGCCCGGTGTCGAAGATGAAGGTACGGGCGGCGTTGACCAGGTGCTCGATCACCCGGGCCGGGCCGAGCACCGCGCCGCCCTGGCTGCCCAGGGACTTGGACAGGGTGAGGGTCGCGACGACGTCGGGGTCGCCCGCCAGGCCGGCCTCGTGGAGGGTGCCGCGTCCGCCGTCGCCGAGCACGCCGAAGCCGTGGGCGTCGTCGACGACCAGGCCCGCGCCGTGCTCGCGGCAGGCGGCGGCGAGTCCGGCGAGCGGCGCCCTGTCGCCGTCCACCGAGAACACCGCGTCGCTGACCACGAGGGCCGGGCGGCCGGGGTGCGCGGCCAGGGTCTTGGCGACCGCGTCCGGGTCGGCGTGCGGCACGACCGTGGTCTCGGCCCGGGCGAGCCGGCAGCCGTCGACGATGGAGGCGTGGTTGTCGGCGTCGGAGACGATCAGGCCGTCGCGGACGGACAGCGCGGTGAGCGCCGCCAGATTGGCCGCGTAGCCGGAGGAGAAGACGAGCGCGGCCTCGAAGCCGCAGAACGCGGCGAGTTCCTGTTCGAGCCGGGCGTGCAGCCGGGTCGTGCCGGTGACCAGACGGGAGCCGGTGGCGCCGGCGCCCCAGCGGCGGGCGGCCTCGGCGGCGGCCTCGGTGATCTCGGGGCGGCGGGTGAGACCGAGGTAGTCGTTGCTCGCCAGGTCGAGGAGTTCGGACTCGGCGGTCCGGGGCCGCAGGGTGCGCACCAGGCCGGCCGCCGCGCGCTGCCGTGCCGCCGTCTCGGTCCAGTCGAAGGCGGCCGGGCGCGGGCCCGCCCCCGCGGCGGGGTCCAGGGGGTCCTCGGCGTACGGCGGCATGGCGGGTCCTTTTGTAGGCAGCGCACAGACCCTAACCGGAACCGGTCGAGGTCAGGATGTGGCCATGCACACACCTCAATCGGCGTCGTTTGTTCGGATCCTCCTTGGCCAGGGGGCGGGCCGTAGGCCAGGATCAACGCTTATGGACCTGCTGAACACGCTGGTGGAGAAGGGGCTGCGACGCGAGTCGCCGACCCGTGAAGAAGCGCTCGCCGTGCTGGCGACCTCCGACGACGACCTGCTCGATGTGGTGAGCGCGGCCGGCAAGGTGCGCCGGCAGTGGTTCGGGCGACGGGTGAAGCTCAACTATCTCGTCAATCTGAAGTCCGGGCTGTGCCCCGAGGACTGCTCCTACTGTTCGCAGCGGCTCGGCTCGACGGCCGGGATCCTCAAGTACTCCTGGCTCAAGCCCGACGAGGCCTCGGCCGCGGCGGCCGCCGGTGTCGCCGGTGGCGCCAAGCGGGTCTGCCTGGTGGCGAGCGGCCGCGGCCCGACGGACCGGGACGTGGAGCGGGTCGGCAGGACCATCGAGGCGATCAAGGAGCAGAACGAGGGCATCGAGGTCTGCGCCTGCCTCGGGCTGCTCTCCGACGGCCAGGCCGAGCGCCTGAAGGAAGCCGGCGCCGACGCGTACAACCACAACCTCAACACCTCCGAGGGCACGTACGGCGAGATCACCAGCACCCACACCTACGCGGACCGCGTGGACACCGTACAGAAGGCGCACGGCGCGGGTCTGTCGGCCTGTTCGGGTCTGATCGCGGGCATGGGCGAGACCGACGAGGACCTGGTCGACGTGGTGTTCGCGCTGCGCGAGCTGGACTCGGACTCGGTGCCGGTCAACTTCCTCATCCCCTTCGAGGGCACCCCGCTCGCCAAGGAGTGGAACCTCACCCCGCAGCGCTGTCTGCGGATCCTCGCGATGGTGCGGTTCGTCTGCCCCGACGTGGAGGTCCGGATCGCGGGCGGCCGCGAGGTGCATCTGCGCTCCATGCAGCCGCTGGCCCTGAACATCGCCAACTCGATCTTCCTGGGCGACTATCTGACCAGCGAGGGCCAGGCCGGCCAGGCCGACCTGGACATGATCGCGGACGCCGGCTTCGAGGTGGAGGGCGCGGGCACGACCACGCTGCCCGCGCACCGGGCGGACGTCGCCGCCGCTGCGGCCGGCGCAGGCTGCGGTTCGCACGCCGAGGCGGGAGCGGGTGCGGGTGCGGGCTGCGGTTCGCACGCGGAGGCCGGGGGCGGTTGCGGGCCGTGCGGCGGGCACGCCGGGACGGACGCCCAGACCGAGGAGGCGGCCCCGGCCGACGCCTCGGGCGCGCGCACGGACCTGGTGGCGGTGCGCCGCCGCGGCGCCGGTACGGACCTCGCGCCGAATGCGTAACACCCGTACCACCGAACTCCTCGCCCTGGACCGGGCGCACGTCTGGCACCCGTACGGCCCGATGCCCGGCCGTACGGAACCGCTGGTCGTCGCGTCCGCGTCCGGGGTGAGGCTCCGGCTCGCCGAACCCGCCGAGGGGCACGCCGAGTTGGTGGACGGCATGTCCTCCTGGTGGTCGGCCGTGCACGGCTACAACCACCCGGTGCTCAACGAGGCCGCGCGCGGCCAGTTGGACCGGATGAGCCATGTCATGTTCGGCGGGCTCACCCACGAGCCGGCCGTGCGGCTCGCCGCGCGCCTGGTGGAGATCACCCCGGAGCCGCTGCGGCACGTCTTCCTCAGCGACTCCGGTTCGGTGGCGGTCGAGGTCGCCGCGAAGATGTGCCTGCAGTACTGGCGCTCGCTCGGCCGGCCCGCCAAGCGGCGGCTGCTGACCTGGCGGGGCGGCTACCACGGCGACACCTGGCAGCCGATGTCCGTCTGCGACCCCGAGGGCGGCATGCACGAGCTCTGGTCGGGGGTGCTCCAGAAGCAGGTCTTCGTAGACGCGCCGCCGGCGGAGTACGAGGAGTCGTACGCCGAGCGGCTGCGCGAGGCGATCGGGCGGCACGCCGACGAGCTGGCCGCGGTGATCGTGGAGCCGGTGGTGCAGGGCGCGGGCGGCATGCGCTTCCACAGCCCGGAGTACCTGCGGGTGCTGCGGGAGGCCTGCGACGCGCACGACGTGCTCCTCGTCTTCGACGAGATCGCCACCGGCTTCGGGCGCACCGGCGCGCTGTTCGCCGCCGACCACGCCGGGGTCTCCCCCGATGTGATGTGTCTCGGCAAGGCGCTGACCGGCGGCTATCTGTCGATGGCGGCGACGCTCTGCACGAGCCGGGTCGCCGACGGCATCTCGCGCGGCGAGGTCCCGGTGCTCGCGCACGGCCCGACCTTCATGGGCAACCCGCTGGCCTCCGCCGTGGCCCTGGCCTCGGTGGACCTGCTCCTCGGCCAGGACTGGCAGGTCGAGGTCAAGCGGATCGAGTCGGGTCTCCGCGAGGGCCTCGCCGAGGCCGCCGCGCTTCCCGGCGTCCGGGACGTGCGGGTGCTCGGCGCGATCGGCGTGGTCCAGCTCGACCACGACGTCGACATGCCCGCCGCCACCCGGGCGGCGGTCCGTGAGGGCGTGTGGCTGCGCCCGTTCCGCGACCTGATCTACACGATGCCGCCCTTCGTGACGGGCGACGAGGACGTGGCCCGGATCTGCGCGGCGGTCCGGGCGGCGGCCGCGGCGGGATAGGACCCGCCCCTCAGCTCGGGTACGTACAACCAGGAAAGGCTCCACCCCCATGACCGTCATCGTCGTCACCGGCACCGGCACCGAGATCGGCAAGACGATCGTCACCGCCGCGCTCGCCGCGGTGGCCACCGCCGACGGGCGTTCCGTCGCCGTGCTCAAGCCCGCTCAGACCGGCGTCGCGCCGGGCGAGGCGGGGGACGCGGACGAGGTCGTACGGCTCTCGGGCGCGGTGACAGGGGTGGAACTGGCCCGGTTCCCGGAGCCGTTGGCGCCGGGGACCGCGGCCCGGCGGGCCGGGATGGCACCGGTGCGCCCGGACGAGGTCGCTGCGGTGGCCCGGAAGCTGGCGGAGGAGCACGACCTGGTGCTGGTCGAGGGCGCGGGTGGACTGCTCGTGCGCTTCGACGAGGAGGGCGGCACGCTCGCGGACGCGGCGGGGCTGCTCGGCGCGCCGGTGCTCGTGGTGGCGCCGGCCGGGCTCGGCACGCTCAACTCGACGGCCCTGACGGCGGAGGCGCTGCGGGCCCGCGGCATCCCGCAGCTGGGCGTGGTGGTCGGCAGCTGGCCGGCCGACCCGGACCTGGCGGCCCGGTGCAACCTCGCGGACCTGCCGGAGGCCGCGGGTGCACCACTCCTCGGCGCGGTCCCGTCGGGCGCGGGCGCGCTGTCCCCGGAGGCCTTCCGGGCGGCGGCGGCCGGCTGGCTGGCGCCCGTGCTGGGCGGCACCTGGACCGCGGCGGAGTTCGCGGCGACGGCGCGGCCCTGACCTCCTTACCCTGGGCGGCATGCGACGCGCCCGTGTTCAGGAAATCGTCTTCGACTGCGCCGCTCCGGCCGCCCTCGTGCGGTTCTGGGCGGCGCTCCTCGGCGGGGCTCCGGTCGACCGGAGCCCCGACTGGTCGTACGTCGACCCGCCCGGGTTCGTACGGATCGCCTTCCAGCGGGTGCCGGAGGGCAAGGCGGTGAAGAACCGCCTCCATCTGGACGTCGAGGTGGACGATCCGGCCGCTGCGGCCGATGAGGCGCTGGCGCTCGGGGCGCGCCGCTCCGGCGGGATCGTGACCGACGAGCAGGGCTCGTTCCAGGTGATGCACGACCCGGAGGGCAACGAGTTCTGCTTCGTGACGGGGTAGGTGCACCGGGGTAGGTTCGGTGACGGCCCGCGCCGCCGAGAGGCCGTCAACGAGGGGATTCCGCCGTGCAGTTGCCGTTCCGCTTCGCCGTCAACATGCTCACCCCCGGCTCCGCCGACGAGTGGCGGACCCGCTGCCGCCGGGCGGAGGAGCTCGGCTACGACCTGATCCTGGTGGCCGACCACCTGGGCATGCCCGCGCCGTTCCCGTCCCTGGTGGCGGCCGCCGCGGCGACCGCCCGGCCGCGGCTCGGCACCTTCGTCCTGAACGCGGCCTTCTGGAACCCGGTCCTCCTCGCCCGCGAGGTGACGACCACGGCCGCGCTCACCGGCGGCCGGCTCGAACTCGGGCTGGGCACCGGCTACGTACCGGCCGACCACGAGCGCGCGGGCATCCCGTTCCTGCCGCCGCGCGAGCGGGTGGACCATCTGACCCGGGTGGTCGAGGAGCTGGCGGGGGCGCTCGCAGGCGCCGAGGGGACGCCTCGGGTCGGTCTGACCATCGGCGGCAACGGCGACCGGGTGCTGCGGCTGGCGGCCCGGCACGCCGATGTGATGGCCTTCTCCGGCGGCCGCTTCGACGGCGACGCGCCGACGGTGCTGACCGCCGGGGAGCTGGCGGAGCCGGTCGAGGCCTTCGCGGGCTTCGAGAAGGAGGCGGGCCGCCCGGTGCCGGCCGAGCGCAATCTGCTGATCCAGCGGGTGCTCGTGACGGAGGACCGGGCCGCGGCGGCGGCCGGGTTCGCGACGGTCGTGCCGTACCTCACCGAGGAGCAGGTCCTGGAGCTGCCGATCGTGCTGATCGGCACCGTGCGGGAGATCGTGGACCGGCTGCACGCGCTGCGCGAGCGCTACGGCTTCTCGTACTTCACGGTGCTCGACGGGGCGATGGAGGCCTTCGGCCCGGTGCTCGCGGAGCTGCGCGGGACTACGGACTGAGCGGACCACGGACCGAAACGCGGTCGACGGCGCGCGGCGGCCGGTGGTGGGATGGCGGTCATGGACGATCTTCGGATACGGGCCGCGGTCGCGGCCGACATCGACGCCGTGCTCGCCTTCTGGCGGGCCGCGGCCGAGGGCACCAGCATCAGCGACGACCCGGCCGGCGTGACCCGGCTCGTCGAGCGCGACCCGGAGGCCCTGCTGCTCGCCGAGCGCGCGGACGGCGAGCTGGTCGGCACGGTGATCGCCGGCTTCGACGGCTGGCGCTGTCACCTCTACCGGCTCGCCGTCCACCCCGAGCACCGGCGGCGCGGGATCGGGGGCGCGCTGCTGCGCGCGGCGGAGGAGCGCTTCGTACGGCTGGGCGGGCGGCGGGCGGACGCGATGGTGCTCGACCGGAACGAGCTGGGGCGGGCCGCGTGGCGGGCGGCGGAGTACGGCCCGGAGGAGCAGTGGACGCGCTGGGTGAAGCCGCTGCCGGCCTGAGCGGCCGTACCCCCCTTTGCCGGTCCTTTACCATGGGTGTCCGTAACCGATCCTTCGTACCCGATCATCCGGTCATCCGACCGCAGGAATCGTCAGACTGAAAGGTGTGAGCGTCCGCCCATGGGCGAGCCTCCCAGTAGCCGTTCCCCGTTCCGCCCCCGCGCCCGACACCGCGCGGTCCTCCCCTCCCTGACTGATCATGGGACTCACCCGGGGACGGAGGTGAACCGATGACCGAGGTACTGCTGCTCCTGGTGGCGCTGCTGCTCGCCGTCGCCTGTGGCGCGTTCGTGGCGGCGGAGTTCTCGCTGACGACCGTCGAGCGGGGCGAGCTCGAAGCCGCCGCGGAGCGCGGCGAGCGCGGCGCGGCCGGCGCCCTGAAGGCGGTCCGGTCGCTCACCTTCCAGCTCTCCGGCGCCCAGCTCGGCATCACCGTGACCAATCTGGTCGTCGGCATGCTCTCCGAGCCGTCGATCTCGAAGCTGATCGAGGGCCCGGTGGAGGCGCTCGGCCTGTCCCCCGAGGTCGCCTCCTCGGTGGCCCTGGTCATCGGCACCGGCCTCTCGACCGTGGTCCTGATGGTGATCGGCGAGCTGGTCCCCAAGAACTGGGCGATCTCCTCGCCGCTGGCCGTCGCCAAGGTCGTCGGGACCCCGCAGCGGTACTTCACCGCCGCCTTCAAGCCGCTGATCAGCCATCTGAACAACTCGGCCAACCGCATCCTGCGCCGGCTCGGCCTGGAGCCCACCGAGGAGCTGGCCTCCGCCCGCTCCCCGAAGGAGCTGGTGGCCCTGGCCCGGCACTCGGCGAAGGAGGGCGCCCTGGAGGCGGACACCGCCGAGCTGTTCGTGCGCACCCTGAACCTGGCCGAGCTGACCGCGGAGAACGTGATGACCCCGCGCGTCCAGGTCACCGCCCTGGACGTGCAGGCCACCGCCGAGGACGTGCTCAACGCGACCCGCGCGACCGGTCTGAGCCGCTTCCCCGTCTACCGCGGCAATCTCGACTCGGTCGTCGGCATCGCGCACGTCAAGGACGTGCTCGCGATACCGGCCGACGCGCGGCCGCGCCGCTCGGTCGGCGACATCGTGCGCGAGCCGCTGCTCGTGCCGGAGAGCCTGACCGTGGACCGGCTGCTCGACCGCCTGTCCGGAAAGCAGACCATGGCCGTCGTCATCGACGAGTACGGCGGCACGGCAGGCGTCGCGACCCTGGAGGACATCGTCGAGGAGGTCGTCGGCGAGGTCCGCGACGAGCACGACCCGCACGAGACGCCCGACCTGGCGCCGGCGGGCGAGGACACCGACGGTCGCGCGCTGTGGTCGGCGGACGGCGCCGCCCGCACCGACCAGCTGGCGTCGATCGGCCTGAGGGTGCCGGAGGGCCCGTACGAGACCCTGGCGGGCGTGCTCGCCACCGTGCTCGGCCGGATCCCGGCCAACGGCGACAGCGTGGAGCTGGCCGGCTGGCGGCTCGACGTGGTGGACGCCTCCGGGCGCCGGGCGGCTCGCGTGCTGCTGCACGCCCCGCTCCCGCACTCCGGTGACACGGACGGGGAGGCCGGCCGATGATCGCGGTCCAGTTGCTGATCGGCCTGGCGACCCTGGTCGTCAACGCCTTCTTCGTGGGCGCCGAGTTCGCCCTGATCTCGGTCCGCCGCAGCCAGATCGAGCCGCTCGCGGAGTCCGGCGACCGCCGGGCGCGCAGCGTCGTCTGGGGCCTGGAGCACGTCTCCGCGCTGCTCGCGGCGGCCCAGCTCGGCATCACCCTGTGCACCCTGGTGCTCGGCATCGTGGCCGAGCCGGCCATCGCGAGCATGCTGGAGCCGCTGTTCGACGCGGTCGGTGTGCCGCACGGCCTGGTGCACCCGATCTCGTTCGTGATCGCGCTGGCCCTCGCCACGTATCTGCACATGCTGCTCGGCGAGATGGTCCCGAAGAACATCGCGCTCGCCGAGCCGACCCGCTCGGCGCTGCTGCTCGGTCCGCCGCTCGTGACCCTGGCGCGGGCCCTGAAGCCGGTGATCTTCGCGATCAACGCCTTCGCCAACGGGATCCTGAAGCTGCTGCGGGTGGACGCCAAGGGCGAGGTCGCGGCGACCTTCTCGGACGACGAGCTGGCCCGGATGGTCACCGACGCCGGGGACGCGGGGCTGCTCGACGACCGGGCGGCCGAGCGGCTGCACGACGCCCTGGAGCTGGGCCGGCGCCCGGTGCGGGATGTCGTGATGCCGCTGGAGAAGGTCGTGTACGCGGAGACGGACACCACCCCCGAGCAGCTGGAGGCGCTCTCCGCGCGGACCGGTTTCTCGCGCTTCCCGGTGGTCGACGAGGGCCGCCGGATCCTGGGCTACCTCCATGTGAAGGACGCCCTGGACGTCACCCCGCGCGATCTGCGGTTCCCGGTGACGGCGCTGCGGCCGATCGCCCGGGTGCGGGCGGCGACGCCGATGGACGACGTGCTGACCGCGATGCGGCGCAGCCGGACCCATCTGGCGGCGGTCATCGACGAGGACGGCAAGCTGGCCGGCCTGGTGACGATGGAGGACGTGCTGCGCGAGCTGGTGGGCCGGCCGGCGGGCTCGTAACGCCGTACGGCGGACACGCGAAGGGCCCCCGGGACCGCGACGGTCCGGGGGCCCTTCGGTGTGCCTCACAGGGCCGTCGCGGCCTGCCAGGCGTCGAGCACGGTCCGGTCGCCGTGGCGGGTGAAGCGCGGGTCGTCGGCCCCGTACCGCCCGTAGACGAGCAGCAGCAGGTCGCCGGCAGTGCCCTCGACGGTCACGGTCGCGGTCGCGGTCACCGCGCCCTCGGCCCGGCGCTGCCAGCCGAAGCCGCCCCCGCCGAGGGTGAGCGTCCAGGCGGCGCCGGAGTCGGTGGCGGCGAGCCGGATGCTCGCGCCGTCCCGGTCGAGCTGGGCGACCGGCTCGGCGACCCAGGAGAAGTACGGCAGGTTCTCCAGGAACTCCTCGATGCCGTCGGCGGCCGTCTCCGGGTCGACCGGGCCGGGCGCGCGGCCGAGGGCGAGCTCGGCGTCGGCGTGGTGGACGACCGCCTCGAAGAGCAGCCGGCGCGGGAAGAACCGCACGTGCGGGTCGGCGCCGTGGGACCACATGCGGGTGTCGGGGTCGGCGGCGCGCAGCGTCCGCAGGCTCGCGGCGGCGCTCGCGGCGAGCCAGTCGGGGTACGCGGCGGGGTCGTCCGGCAGGTCGAGCGGCACGTCCCTCGACCAGACGCGTTCGGTGGCGCGGGTGCGGACCAGGTGCTCGATCCAGCGGTGGGTGGTGCCGTGGTGCTTGATCAGGTCGGCGAGGGTCCAGCCCGGGCAGCTGGGCACCGGGGTGGCGGGGTCGGCGCCGCGGACGAGCGTGACGAAGCTCTCCACGCGGGCGGCGACGGCGTCGAGCCGGGCCGGATGCACGTCCTCGGTGAGCCCGAAGCCCTGCGACACCTTCAGCAGCTCGTCGCGCCACGCCCCGGGCGGCTGCCGCAGCGCGGCGTCCCGGAAGAGGCCGTCGAGTCTGCGCCGGTCGGCCGCCGGAAGCCCGCCGAGGACGTACGCCGTGCCCTCCAGCCACTTCACGGCCGTGTCGGGGTCGAGCACCTCGTCACCGGCGGTCTCGACCGCCGTGACCAGCTCGGCCAGGGCCTCGGTCAGCGCGCTGAGCAGCGCCTCGCTCATGGGTTTCCCCTCCCGGTTCTCCACTCGGCGCCGGGACCATACCGCGCGGTACGATCGCTGGGCCATGGAGATCAATGCCACCTACACCAGTCTCGTCGCCGTGGGCGACAGCTTCACCGAGGGTATGTCGGATCTGCGGCCGGACGGGTCCTACCAGGGGTGGGCCGACGTCCTCGCGGGCCGGCTCGCCGCCCGCACGCCCGGCTTCCGCTACGCCAATCTGGCCGTGCGCGGCAAGCTCATCGGGCAGATCGTCGACGAGCAGGTCGACGCCGCCGCGGCGATGAATGCGGACATCGTCACACTGGTCGGCGGGCTCAACGACACCCTGCGCCCGAAATGCGACATGGGCCGGGTGCGCGCCCTGCTCGGCGAGGCCGTCGAGCGGCTCGCGCCCTCCTGCGGGCAGCTGGTCCTGATGCGCAGCCCCGGCCGCAACGGCCCCGTCCTGGAGCGCTTCCGGCCCCGGATGGAGGAGCTCTTCGGGTACGTGGACGAGCTCGCCGCCCGGCACGGCGCCCTGGTGGTCGACCTGTACGGCGCCCCGGCGCTCGCCGACCCGCGCATGTGGGACGTGGACCGGCTGCACCTCACCGGCGAGGGGCACCGCCGGGTGGCCGAGGCGGTCGCGGAGACCCTGGGCCTGCCGCCCGCCTTCGACTGGCGCGCCCCGCTGGCCCCGGCCCCGCGCCCGGGCTGGGCCAGCCGCCGGGCCGCCGACGCCCGCTTCGCCAGGCAGCACCTGGCCCCGTGGATCGGCCGCCGCCTCACCGGCCGCTCCTCGGGCGACGGCCGCCCGCCGAAGCGCCCGGAGCTGCTGCCGTACGAGGAGCCCGCGCTCTGAGGGACCGCGCCGCGGTCGGTGAAGGACGTGACGCCCGTCTCGTAGCAAGCTCCAGCCCGGACCGTGGCGCTGGCCTGCAGAAACCGCCAGTAGAATCTGGACACGTGACTGCTGTGACTGCGAAGCCCCGTATCCCCAACGTCCTGGCCGGCCGCTACGCCTCCGCGGAGCTCGCCGTCCTCTGGTCCCCCGAGCAGAAGGTGACGCTGGAGCGCCGGCTGTGGCTCGCGGTGCTGCGTGCCCAGAAGGACCTCGGGATCGAGGTGCCGGACGCGGCGCTCACCGACTACGAGCGGGTGATCGACCAGGTCGACCTGGCGTCGATCGCCGAGCGCGAGAAGGTCACCCGGCACGACGTGAAGGCCCGGATCGAGGAGTTCAACGCCCTCGCCGGCCACGAGCACGTGCACAAGGGCATGACCTCGCGCGACCTCACCGAGAACGTCGAGCAGCTGCAGATCCGGCTCTCCCTGGAGCTGGTGCGGGACCGCACGGTCGCCGTCCTCGCGCGCCTCGGCAAGCTGTCCGGCGAGTACGCGGAGCTGGTCATGGCCGGCCGCTCGCACAACGTGGCCGCCCAGGCCACCACCCTCGGCAAGCGCTTCGCGACCGCCACCGACGAGCTGCTCGTGGCGTACGCGCGCCTGGAGGAGCTGCTCGGCCGCTACCCGCTGCGCGGGATCAAGGGCCCGGTCGGCACCGCGCAGGACATGCTGGACCTGCTCGGCGGCGACGCCGGCAAGCTCGCGGACCTGGAGCACCGGATCGCCGGGCACCTCGGCTTCGCGCACGCCTTCACCTCGGTCGGCCAGGTCTACCCGCGCTCGCTCGACTACGACGTGGTCACCGCCCTGGTGCAGCTGGCCGCCGCGCCGTCCTCGCTGGCCAAGACGATCCGGCTGATGGCGGGCCACGAGCTGGTCACCGAGGGCTTCAAGCCCGGCCAGGTCGGCTCCTCGGCGATGCCGCACAAGATGAACACCCGCTCCTGCGAGCGCGTCAACGGCCTGATGGTCATCCTGCGCGGCTACGCGTCGATGACCGGCGAGCTGTCCGGCGACCAGTGGAACGAGGGCGACGTGTCCTGCTCGGTGGTCCGCCGGGTGGCCCTGCCGGACGCCTTCTTCGCGCTCGACGGCCTCCTGGAGACCTTCCTCACCGTGCTCGACGAGTTCGGCGCCTTCCCGGCCGTCATCGCCCGCGAGCTCGACCGCTACCTGCCCTTCCTGGCCACCACCAAGGTCCTCATGGGCGCGGTCCGCGCCGGTGTCGGCCGCGAGGTCGCCCACGAGGCCATCAAGGAGAACGCGGTGGCCTCCGCGCTCGCCATGCGCGAGCAGGGCGCCGAGCGCAACGAGCTCCTGGACAAGCTGGCCGCCGACGAGCGGATCCCGCTGGACCGGGCGCAGCTCGACGCGCTGATGGCCGACAAGCTGTCCTTCACC
This sequence comes from Streptomyces sp. SKN60, assembly GCF_026236535.1. Classification (GTDB taxonomy): domain Bacteria; phylum Actinomycetota; class Actinomycetes; order Streptomycetales; family Streptomycetaceae; genus Streptomyces. The sequence continues at coordinate 74,265 of NZ_JAHTMW010000015.1, forward strand.
GGTGCCGCCGCCGACCAGGTCGCCGCCGTGGTGGCCCGGGTCGAGGAGATCGTCAAGCAGCACCCGGAGGCCGCCGGCTACACCCCCGGGGCGATCCTCTGACCACCCGGTCCCCCCGGTTCTCCGCCGAGGAGCTTCAGGCCGCCCGCGACCGCATCGTGCCCGATGTGGCCGCGGGCGGCCTTTCGGTGCTGCTCTGCGGGATCAACCCGGGTCTGATGACGGCGGCGACCGGGCACCACTTCGCCCGCCCCGGCAATCGGTTCTGGCCGGTGCTGCACCTGTCCGGGTTCACCCCGCGCCGCCTCGCCCCGGCGGAGCAGGGCGAGCTCCTGTCGTACGGCCTGGGGATCACCAACGTGGTGGCGCGGGCGACGGCACGGGCCGACGAGCTGACCGCCGAGGAGTACCGGGAGGGCGGCCGGATCCTCACCGAGAAGGTGGCGCGGCTCGCCCCGCGCTGGCTCGCGGTCGTCGGGGTCACCGCGTACCGCACGGCCTTCGGCAAGAAGCGTGCCGCGATCGGGCCGCAGGAGCGCACGATCGAGGGCCCGGCGGGCTCGATCACCCGGATCTGGGCGCTGCCCAATCCGAGCGGCCTGAACGCGCACTGGACGGCCGAGACGATGGCCGAGGAGTTCGCCCGGCTGCGGGAGGCGGCGGGCGTGCCGGACCGGCGCGCGGGCTGACTCCGTACGGGCGGAGCGACCGTCGGAGAGACGGTCGGCAGCAGCGGTCGGCAGCGGCGGTCAGGGCGGGTCGACGGTGGTGACGACGGCGAGGAGCTGGAACGGCAGCTCCTTGTCCCACTGGGAGACCCCGAGGGCGACCCACCGCTCCCCCGTCCGCCACAGATGCAGGTCGGGTGTGTGGTTGCTCAGGACGCCCCAGGGCTCGGGTATGTGCTCGCCGGACATGCTCCGGTCGAAAACCGACCACAGGCTGAAGACCTGCGGCGGGCCCCAGAGGGCGGCAAGCAGCGTGGAGAGCCCGTCCCGCTCCGCTTCGTACTGCTCCTCGACGGCTAACCGGCGGGTGCCGTCGTCCTCCCAGAATTCCTCGCTCGTGGCGAGCGCGACAACGTGGTGGTCCGGGCCGCTGTCGCGGAACCCGGAGCGCTCGGCGCGCGCCGGGAAGGCCCGGCCCACCAGCTCGTCGACGGCCACGAGATGCTGTGCCCTGTCCATGGAGCCAGTAAAGCGCGCCCCACTGACAGTTGGCGGCCCGTCAGGCGCCGTTGCCCGGCGGCGCCCGGACCGGCCCGCGGTCGGCGCTCGCCGGGCCCGGGTCCATTGAGTAACATCCGGCCAAAGATGCGTACGAGCTGGGAGGACACACGGTGGGGCGGCTGACCGGCGGGGATCCGTCGCTGCTGCGGCGGATCAACTCCGCGGTGGTACTCCATGCGCTGCGGGGCTCCGACGCGCTCACGCTCACGGACCTGACCCGGATCACCGGCCTCTCCCGGCCGACGGTCGAGGGGGTGACCGAGGGCCTGATCGGGGGCGGTCTGGTCGTCGAGGCGGCGCCCGAGGAGGGCGAGACCCGGCGCCAGGGCCGGCCCGCCCGGAGGTTCCGCTTCCGGGCGGAGGCGGGGCATCTGCTCGGCATCGAGATCGGTCCGCACCGGGTCGCCGCGCTGATCTCCGGCCTCGACGGGCGGATCATCGGCGCCGGTTCGCGCGAGGTGGCGGAGACCGCACCCGAGGACGAGCGCCTGGACAAGGTGCGGGCCGTGGTCGCGGACGTGCTGCGCCGGACCGGGGTGCCCCGGTCCAATCTGCGGGCGGTCGGCGTCGGCACGCCGGGGATCGTCGAGGCGGACGGCACGGTCCGGCTCGGCACGGCGCTGCCCGGCTGGACGGGCCTCGCGCTCGGGGAGCGGCTGCGCCGCTCCTTCCGCTGCCCGGTGATCGTGGAGAACGACGCGAACGCGGCGGCCGTCGCCGAGCACTGGAAGGGCGCGGCCACCGACTCCGACGACATCGTGTTCGTGCTCGCGGGGCTGAGCCCGGGCGCCGGTTCGCTGATCGGCGGGCGGCTGCACCGGGGTTACGGCGGCGCTGCCGGCGAGATCGGCGCGCTGCACCTGCTGGGGCGCGGGGTGACGCCGGAGCATCTGCTGTCGCCGACGGACGAGCCGCTGCACCCGCTGGACGAGCAGGCGGTGGCGGAGGTCTTCGCGCTCGCCCGGCAGGGCGACGCGGCGGCGCAGGCGGCGGTGGAGCGTTTCATCCAGCGCCTGGTGCACGACGTGGCGGCCCTTGTGCTCGCGCTCGATCCGGAGCTGGTGGTGATCGGCGGCTGGGCGGCCGGTCTGGACGGGGTGCTGCAGCCGCTGCGCGAGGAGCTGGCCCGGTTCTGCCTGCGGCCGCCGCGGGTGGTGCTCTCGCTGCTCGGCGAGGCGGCGGTGGCGACGGGTGCGCTGCGGCGCGCCCTGGACCATGTGGAGGAGCAGTTGTTCGTGGTGGACGGCACGGTGTCCGCGCGGCGTTGAGCGGCTCCGGTACGAGGACGGCCCCGGGCGGTGAGCCCGGGGCCGTCCTCGTACGAGCGAGGTGTCGTCAGGAGGCCATGGCCAGGTCGCCGGAGTCGCCGAAGGTGAGGCGGCAGGTGTCGGCGCGGTAGGTGGCCACGGAGACGGCGGCGGTGCGGCCTCCGGAGAGGTAGCGGGTGGTGACGACGAGGACCGGGGAGCCGGGCAGCCGGTCCAGTTCCTTGGCGTCGTCGGCGCGGGCCGAGCCGAGTTCGACGGAGCGGTCCTGGCCGTCGAGGGCGAGCTGCCGCAGTTCGCGCAGTACGGCGCGGGCGCGGGCGGGTCCCTCGGGGGCGGCGGCCGGGTCGAGGCCGGGCACGGAACCGGCGGGCACGTAGAGGAGTTCGGCGGCGACGGGGGTCCCGTCGGTGACGCGCAGCCGGCGCACGGCGTGCACGGTCTCGCCGGGCTTGGCGTCGAGGAGGCGCAGGACGGCGGCCGGGGTGGTGTCGGCGGCCGAGTCCACGGCCTGCCAGCTCTCCTCGCCGGCACCGGGCCAGGCGTGCTGGGTGGTGGAGACGTCGACGCCGACGCGCGGCGGGGCGACGGTGGTGCCGACGCCGCGGCGGCGCTGCAGGCGGCCTTCGAGTTCGAGCTGCTCCAGGGCCTGCCGGAGGGTCGCGCGGGCGACGCCGAAGCGGGCGGCCAGCTCGCGCTCGTTGGGCAGGATCTCGCCGACCGCGAAGTCCGTGTCGAGGGCTTCGCTGATCACGGTCTTGAGGTGCCAGTACTTCGGCTCCGGTGCTGCTTCGAGCTGCGTGGTCCCCACCCTGATCCTCCGCACATTCGCCGTGTCCCGCGGCGTTTTTCCGCGCCCTTGTTTATTAAAGGTTCCTGCACTAACTCTGCGACCATAAGGCGCGGCACACCCTTGGTCAAGACCAATCCTGCGTCAGAGGTCCTGGAATGTGACCCTCTGACCTAGATCGTTCACAGGACGTTCGCGTACGTGCGATGCCGGCGCAGCAAAGTGCCCCGCCGCGGAACACGAGGTTCCGGGGCGGGGCGGGTCGAGCGGGGCGGTCGCACGGGCGGCGGACGGCTGATCGTCAGCCGAGGTCGAGGCCCTGGAGCTTGTCCGGATTGCGCAGGATGTACAGGCAGGCGATCCGGCCGTCCCTGACCTCGATCTGGAAGATCGCGTCGGTCTTCCCGCCGACGAGGGCGACGAGCGCGGACCGGCCGTTGATCTCCTCGAAGCGGAACTCGTAGGAGTCCCGCGCGCCCCGGGCGACGGCGAGCAGGAAGCGCCCGACCTTGTCGGCGCTCTCGATGATCCGCAGCGGGCCCTTGGCCTTGCCGCCGCTGTCGCCGACCAGGCGCACGTCGGGTGCGAGCAGGGCGAGCAGTCCCGCCAGGTCGCCGTCGGCGGCCGCGGCGAGGAACCGCTCGGTGAGGTCGCGGCGTTGGGCCGGGTCGACGTCGTAGCGCGGGCGGCCCTCGTCGACGTGTCTGCGGGCCCGGCCGGCGAGCTGGCGCACGGCGGCCTCGCTGCGGTCGAGGGTGGTGGCGATCTCGGCGAAGGGGAGGCCGAAGGCCTCGCGCAGCACGAACACCGCGCGCTCCAGCGGGGAGAGCGACTCCAGGACGACGAGCAGGGCGAGGGAGACGGAGTCGGCGAGCAGGGCGCGTTCGGCGGTGTCGGGCACGGCGGGCCCGAAGTCGGTGACGATCGGCTCGGGCAGCCAGGGGCCGACGTAGGACTCGCGGCGGGACTGGACGTGGCGGAGCCGGTCGATGGCGAGCCGGGTGGTGATCCGGACGAGGAAGGCGCGGGGCTCGCGGACCCCGGCGCGGTCGTCGGCGGTCCAGCGCAGCCAGGCCTCCTGCACCACGTCCTCGGCGTCGGCGGCGCGGCCGAGCATGCGATAGGCGACACCGGTGAGCAGCGCGCGGTGCTCCTCGAAGACGTCGGTGGGGTCGGTGAGCATCTCGGTCGGCACGTCCCCATCCCAGCCCACGGCGTCAGCCGTGTCCAGTTCGGTCCGGACCGGTCCGCCCGCACCTCTTGAACTCGACTCTACTCACCGGTAATTCTTGCTGACAGGGTGTCTCGCAGGTGTCCTGCAGGGCGTGTCGGTACGACAGGGAGCAGCCATGTCCGCACAGATCTCGTTCCCCGTGGAGTCCGCGGCCGGGCCGCGCACGGTCACCGTGACGTACGAGCGGCGGGGCACGGGCGAACCCCTGCTGCTGCTCCACGGGATCGGCCACCTCTGGCAGGCCTGGGAGCCGGTCATCGACGTGCTCGCCACCGAGCGGGACGTGATCGCCGTCGACCTCCCGGGCTTCGGCGCCTCCCCGGCGCTGCCGGCGCCGCTCGCGTACGACCTGACCACGGTGGTGCCGGTGCTCGACGCCTTCTGCGCCGCGCTCGGGGTGGAACGGCCGCACGTGGCGGGCAATTCGCTCGGCGGACTCCTCGCCCTGGAGCTGGGCCGGGAGAAGCTGGTGCGGTCGGTCACGGCGCTCTCCCCGGCCGGCTTCTGGTCGGAGGCCGAGCGCCGCTACGCCTTCACCACGCTGCGCGCGATGCGGGGCGCCGCGCGGGCGATGCCGCTGCCGCTGATCGAGCGCCTGTCCCGCAGCGCGGCCGGCCGCACCGTCCTCACCAGCACCATCTACGCCCGCCCGGCCCGGCTCTCACCCGAGTCGGCGGTCGCCGAGACGCTGTCCCTGCGCGCGGCCACCGGCTTCGAGCAGACCCTCGCGGCGGGCCGGTCCGTGCTGTTCCGCGAGGACGTCACCGCGCTGCCCGTGACGATCGCCTGGGGCAGCCGCGACCGGCTGCTGCTGCGCCGCCAGGGCGTCCGCGCCAAGCAGGTCATCCCGGGTGCCCGGCTCGTCCGGCTGCCCGGCTGCGGTCATGTGCCGATGAACGACGACCCCGCCCTGGTGGCCCGGGTGATCCTGGACGGCAGTGCCGCCGTCGCGGCCTGACGGCGCGTCGGCGCGGACGGTGCGGCCGCGACGGACGCCCAGCCCGAAGAGTCCGGTGCCGAGCGCCGCCCCGGCCCCCACCAGGAGGCCGCCGGCGGCCTGCGCCGGGCCGAAGGTGCCCTCCCCGACGAGCACGGCGGTCAGCGCGGCGGCCACCGGGATGGCACCGGTATAGAGAGTGGCGCGTTCCATACCGATCCGCTGGGCGCCCATGTAGAAGAGCACGAAACCGACGACGGTCGCGAGCGCCGCCTGCCACACCAGCGCCCCGGCCTCCACGCCCGTCGGCATCCGCAGCGCCGCGGTGCCGTCGACGGCGAACCCGACGAACGCCGCCTCGACGGCGCCGACCCCGCACACCACCGCCGTCAGGAGCTTGGGCCCGAGCAGCCGCAGCACCGGCACCGCGAGCACCGTGAAGCCCACCTCGCCCGCGAGGGCCGCCGCCGACCAGCCGAGCCCGGCCAGGTCGGTGCGGCCCCAGCCCTGCACGGTGAAGGCCCCGGCGGCGACGAGCACCGCCCCGTACAGCACCGGCCTGGTCGGCCGCCGGCCCTCGGTGAGCGGCACCAGGACGGCGACCACGACGGGCGCGCAGCCGACCAGGACGCCGGGGACGGCCGGCTCGGCGGTGCGCTCGGCGGCGAGGACCGCCAGGTTGAAGCCGACCATGCCGACCGCCGCGAGCAGTGCGATCCGCAGCCACAGGCGCACGGTCAGGGCGCGCAGCGGCCCGAGCGCGGCCCGGCCGCCGAGCAGCGGGAGCAGGAGCAGGCAGGCGGCGCCGTAGCGCAGTGCCTGACCGCCCGCGTACGGGTAGGAGCCGAGCAGGCTGTTGGCGGTGAAGGAGGCCCCGACGAGGGCGTAGGCGACGGTGACGAGGAGCACGCCGCGCAGGGGGTTCGCGTTCATGGTGTCGACGCTAGGAACCGGAGCGGCTTGATTTGAGGTCCACTTGTCGTACGTCATCGGGGACCACTTCTCGCGGTGGCCCGGGACACGGCGACGACGCACGAAGGACGTCGGGACGAAGGACGTCGGCACGAAGGGGGTACGGGGATGCGCGGCCAACCGGCCTGGGAGCTGCTGCTGCCCGCGGCGGCGGCGCCTGCGCGGCAGCGGGGGCGCTCGCTCCAGGAGGCGTTGCGGGAGGCCGTGCGCACGGGCCGGCTCGCGGTCGGGACGCGGCTGCCGTCGAGCCGGGCGCTCGCCGCCGACCTCGGGGTGTCCCGGGGCCTGGCGACGGAGGCGTACGAACAGCTCACCGCCGAGGGCTATCTGCGCAGCGACCGGGGGTCGGGCACCTGGGTGGGCGGGGCGGCGCGGGCCGCCGCGCCCGGCGTGCGGGACCTCGCGCCGCGCGCCCCGGGCGTACGCGTGGACTTCCGGCCCGGGACGCCGGACCTGTCGCTGTTCCCGCGCGCCGCGTGGGGCGCGGCGCAGCGGGCCGTACTGTCCGAGCTGGCCCATCGGCGGCTCGGCTACCCGGATCCGCGCGGTCTTCCCGAGCTGCGGACGGCGGTCGCGGCGCTGCTCGCGCGCCGGCGCGGAGTGGTGGCGGATCCGGAGCGTCTGGTGGTGTGTTCGGGGGTGGCGCAGGCGGCCACGCTGCTCGGCCTTGCGCTCCGCGCGCGTGGGCACGGCGCGGTGGGCGTGGAGGATCCGGGCAGCCCGGAGCACGGCCGGCTGTTCGCCGCGACCGGTCTGGACACGGTGTGGCTGCCGGTCGACGAGGAGGGTCTGGTGCCGGGGCCGCTGGCGGCGTCCGGGGTGCGGGCGGTGGTGGTGACGCCCTCGCACCAGTTCCCGTCCGGGATCTCCTACGCGGCCGCCCGGCGGGCCGAACTGCTCGACTGGGCCCGGTCCGTGGACGGGTTCGTGTTCGAGGACGACTACGACGGGGACTTCCGCTACGACCGGGCGCCGGTCGGCGCGCTCCAGGGGCTCGATCCGGAGCGGGTGGTGTATACGGGCTCGGTCAGCAAATCGCTCGCGCCGGGACTGCGTCTGGGCTGGCTGCTGCTGCCGGGTGAGCTGGTCGAGGAGGTCGTGGAGCGCAAGCGCACGATGGACCTCGGCAATCCGGTGATCGACCAGGCGGTGCTCGCCCGTTACGTGTCGGGCGGCGGCTACGACCGGCAGCTGCGGCGCTGCCAGCGGGCCTACCGGGAGCGCCGGGACGCCCTGGTGGCCGCCCTGGAGCGGCACTTCCCCGGCACGGTGACCAGCGGCATCGCGGCCGGTCTGCACGTCATCGCGCGCCTTCCCGCCGCGTACGGGCCGACGCCGGCCCTCCTCGCGGCCGCGGAGGCGGCGGGGGTGGCCCTGCGGCCCCTGGAGGAGTACGGAACGGTGCGCCCGGCGGACGGGGCGGTGCGGCTGGTGATCGGCTACGCGCATCTGACGCCGGCGGAGATCGGGCGCGGGGTGGCGCTGGTGGCGGCGGCCGGCCCGCGAAGCGGCGTGGGCTGAACCTGCCTGCGGGGGCAGGGGGTTGTTCACGCGGGGGTTGTTCACGCGGGGTTCGGCTGGGCGCCGTTCCCGGGCGCTAGGCATGGGGCGCGGCACCGGGGCGCGGGCCTCGGAGCCGTCCGTAAACGAGACGACGGTCCCGCTCCGCCCACCCCCTTGGAGGCGTTCGATGTCCCAGCCCACCCCCGGCCCGGCGGCCGGCGGCCCGGCGCCCGCCCGCCGTACCGTTCTGCGCGGTTCGCTCGCCGCGTCGGCGGCCGCCCTCACCGTCGGCGGCGGCGCGTTCGCGAGCCCGGCGTTCGCCCTGTCGGGGCGTCCGTCGGCCGCGTGGGGCGTGCAGACCGGTGATGTCACCGCGCACGCGGGCCTGGTGTGGGTCCGCTCGGACCGGCCCGCCCGCATGATCACGGAGACCTCGGCGAGCGAATCGTTCCGCCGGGTGCACCGCCACCACGGCCCGCTGCTCGGCCCGGGCACGGACTTCACCGGCACCACCGCGCTGCGCGGCCTTCCGGCCGGCGAGCAGATCCACTACCGGGTCACCCTCGCCGACCCGGACGACCCGCGCCGTACCGGCGAACCGGTCACCGGCACCTTCCGCACCGCGCCCGAGCGGCGCCGGGACGGGGTGCGGTTCCTGTGGTCCGGCGACATCGCCGGACAGGGCTGGGGCATCAACCCGGACATCGGCGGCTTCCGCGCGTACGAGGAGATGCGCCGGCTCGACCCGGACTTCTTCCTGTGCAGCGGCGACACGATCTACGCGGACGGGGTGATCCAGCCGTCCGTGACGCTGCCCGACGGGCGGATCTGGCGGAACGTGACGACGCCGGAGAAGTCCAAGGTCGCCGAGACCCTGGCCGAGTACCGGGGCAACTTCCGCTACAACCTGCTCGACCACAACGTGCGGGACTTCAACGCCCAGGTGCCGTCGATCGTGCAGTGGGACGACCACGAGGTCCGCAACAACTGGTACCCGGGACAGCTCCTCGACGACGTCCGCTACACGGAGAAGGACGCCGAGGTCCTCGCCGCCCGTGCCTCGCGCGCCTTCGCCGAGTACTTCCCCGTCTCCACGCTGCACGCGCGCGTGGGCGAGACCCGCGCCGAGGGCCGGATGCACCGGGTGGTCAACTACGGCCCCCTGCTCGACGTGTTCGTGCTGGACATGCGCTCGTACCGCAACGCCAACTCGCCGGGCCGGCAGGCCGACGACACCACCGGCATCCTCGGCGCCGAGCAGCTGGAATGGCTCAAGCGGGAGCTGTCCCGGTCCCGCGCGGTGTGGAAGGTGCTGGCCGCCGACATGCCGCTGGGCCTGGTCGTCACCGACGGCGCGACCGACTTCGAGGCCGTCGCCCAGGGCGACCCGGGCGCGCCGCTCGGCCGCGAGCTGCAGATCGCCGAGCTGCTGCGGTTCATCAAGCACCGGCGCATCACCGGCACCCTGTGGCTCACCGCGGACGTGCACTACACCTCGGCCCAGCACTACGCCCCGGAGCGCGCGGCCTTCAAGGACTTCGCCCCCTTCTGGGAGTTCGTCTCGGGCCCGCTGGCGGCGGGCGGCTTCCCGGCCAACAAGCTGGACGCCACCTTCGGCCCGGACCGCGTCTTCGTCCGCGCCCCGGACCGCGCGAACCTCTCGCCGATGGAGACCCCGCAGTACTTCGGCGAGGTCGCCATCGACGGCGACAGCGGCGAACTGACGGTCCGCCTGCGGGCGGAGGGCGGTCTTGTGCTGTTCAGCAGAACGCTCCAGCCGGGGCGGGTGGGGCAGTAGGTCCCGGAATCGGGGCGGCGGAGCGTGCCGGTCCGGGCGTCGGCGGGGTACGAGTCCCGGCGCGGGGCCGCCTCCGCCGTCCGGTCGATTGTCAGTGGCGGGTCCTACGGTCTTTCACATGACGCGATCCGTACAGGCGCTGGCCTACGCACGCCCTTCCGCCCTCGAGCCCACCGGCTCCGGGCGGCTGCTCGGACTGGAGACCTCGGGGGGCCTCACGCCGCACGGCGCCGAGGCCCGGCCCCGGTTCTTCTCCGGGTTCCTCACCTCGCCGCAGGTCGCCGCGCGCGGGCTGCTCGCCGTGGCCGACGTGGCGGCGGCGCGCTACTACCAGCGGATGAGACCGGGGTCGCTCGACCCGGTGGTGACGGGCAACGGGGACCGGCTGCGGTTCGAGTCGTTCTCCGGCTGCGGCGGGGTGTACGCGCGTCTTGACGTGCTGAGCGCCGGTCTCGACGGGGCGGAGACCGGGCACGGCACGACGAACGTCGATGTGAACAACCCGCTGCGGGAGGCCCTGTCCCGGCTGACCGGCGGCGACCCGCTGCATCTGCGGGTCGGCCCGGAGGAGTTGGCGGTGACCACCCTGGACGGGCCGGTCGTCGAGAAGAAGGTGCCGCTGCCGGACCGCTGGCTGCGCGGCTTCGCCGAGGCCCAGGTCTCGTCCGCCGGTTTCGACCTGCGGGCCGAGCTGTCCGGGGCGGAGGCGGTGCGCTTCCTGCGTTCGCTGCCGCGCTCCCAGGCGCGCGGCCGGGGCCCCATGTGGGTGGTGCAGCAGGGCCGGACGCTGCGTCCGACCACCCGCCCGGTGCCGGGTGCCGTCTGCCTCGCGGGCCCCGACCGGCTGGTCGCCCTGGAACGGGTGCTGCGGCACGCGACGGCGCTGCGGGTGTACGGGCCGGTGCCGGACGGCGCGGCGGCCGCGCCGAGCGCCTGGGAGGTGGAGCTGCCGGGCATGCGGCTCACGCTCACCCTCTCCCCCGACCCGGCGCGCGGCTTCTCCGGCGAGGGCGGCGTCCTGGAGGCACTGGCCACGGAGGAGGCGGCGCGGGACGCCGAGCTGGTCTCGGTGCTGCTCGCCTGGGAGCCGCGCATCGACCTCGCGGACCTGGCCGAGCAGTCGGGCCTGCCCGTGGACCGGGTGCGGGCGGCGCTGACCCGGCTCGGCACGGCCGGCCGGGTGGGTTACGACGTCGCCGAGGCGGCCTACTTCCACCGTGAACTCCCCTACGACGCCGACCGCGCCGAGCGCCACAACCCGCGGCTGCTGTCCGCCCGCGCCCTGCTCGCGGAGGGCGCGGTCACGCTGGACGGCGAGCTCGCGACGGTGGCGTCCGGCGAGCGCCGCTATCAGGTACGGGAGACGGCGCACGGACGCCTGACCTGCACCTGTACCTGGTGGGCGGACTACCGGGGCCGGCGCGGGCCGTGCAAGCACGCGCTCGCGGTGCGGATGGCACGACGCGGGGCGATGACGGTCGAGGCGGCGGGGACGGCCGAGGCGGTCGCGGAGGGTGTGCGATGACCACGGGGACGATGACGGGGACGGGGACTGCGGCCATGACCGGCATGGAGACCGCGACGGAGGCGCTGCTCACGGCGGTACGGGAGGGGCGGCACCGCGAGGTGCCCGCGCTCCTGGAGCCGCTGGACGCCGCCGCGCGCAAAAAGGCGCTGCCGCGCCTGAAGGAGCTGCGCACCGAGGTGCGCGGCTGGGACTGGCAGCAATGGAACGCGCAGACGGAGGCCCGCCGGGCGCTGCGGGTCGCGGGCGCCGGCTGCCACACGGGCGCGGCCCCGGCGGCGGCCTGGATCGCCTCGCGCGATCTGACCGGCTGGGGGCAGCACACCGTGGACGGCGTCCTGGAGGTCCTGGCGGACCGGGACCCCGCGTGGCTCGGGGACGTGGCGGGCCGGCTCGCCGACCGCCCGGGCGTCGCCGACGACGACTACCGCCTGGTGCACACCCTGGTGCAGCGCTCCGGCCGCCCGGTGCCGACCACTGAGAGCTATCTGCGCGGCTGGACCCGGACGGTGACGGACCACCGGCTGGTGGCGCGGCTGCGCGAGGACCCGCAGACGCCGGTGCTGCTGCCGCACGTCCTGGCGCTGACCGAGACCCCGGACCGGCTGACCTGGTCGGTCGGGCCGGACGCGCCCACGCACTGGCCGACGGCCCTGAAGACCCTCGCCGACGAGGGCGTGCTCGACCGCGCGGTCCTGGTCGACGGCTGCGTGTCCCGGCTGCTGCGCGGCGGCCGGGCCCGCGACCTGCGCTTCCCGCTGACCCTGCTCCAGACCCTCGGCACCACGGACGAGGAGCGGCGGGCGCGGATCCCCGACTGGCTGGGCATGGCGGCGGACGGGCCGTCCCCGGTGGCCGGCCACGCCCAGGCGGTCCTGACCGAGCTCGCGCTGGACGGCGGCCTCTCGGTCACCGAGCTGGCGGAGATGTCGGGCTCGGTGCTGTTCCGCAGCGAGAAGAAGCTGGTTCGGGCGCAGTTGACGCTGCTCGGCAAGGTGCTGCGACGCGAGCCGGGCGCGGCGGCGGAGCTCCTTCCGGTGGTCACGGACGCCTTCGGCCACGAGGACACCTCCCTCCAGGAGCGGGCGCTCGCCCTGGTGGGCCGCCATCTGAAGCACGTGGACGAGTCGGCCCGGACGGAACTGTCCGGCGCCGTCGAGCTGTTGAGCCCCGTGCACCGGCAGGCCGCGGCCGAGCTCTTCGGCGTGGCCGCCGTGTCCGACGCCGCGCCGTACGAGGAGGTCCTGCCGCCCGCGCCGGAGCGCCGCCCGGTGCCGCCTCCGGCCGAGCTGGCGGAACTCGTGGAGGACCTGGTCTCCCTGGAGCGACGGCCGCACGACATGGCGCCGGAGGAGTTCGAGCGGGCGCTCGACGGTCTCGTACGGCATGCGCACCGGGACCGCGAGGCGCTGCGGGCGGCGGTGCGGGAGGCGTTCGCGGGGGCGTACTGGCTGGAGGCGGGGAGTCGCCTCGGCGACGGTACGCGGGGCCTGACGGACATGCTCGCCACCGTGGTGGGCACGGCTCGGGTCACCCGCACCGATGCCGGCCACCGCCCGTCCTGTGCGCACGAGTCGCTGACCTGGGTGCTCCAGTCCCGGGTTCGTGAGGCGGCCTGGCAGCTCGCCCAGGGCAAGCGCGTGCCGTTCCTGCTGGCCGCACCGACCTGGCACACCGGGTCCATCGACGCACCCGTGCTCGTGGAGCGGCTGCGGGAGTACCGGGACAGCGGCGTGGAGCCGCTGCCCCTGGACCTGGCGCAGGCGCTGCTCCGGGTTCGGAAGGGTGATCCGGCGGCAGCCGGGGCGGCAGTCGAGGCGGCGGCGCTCGGCACCCGGGCGGGCGAGCGGCTCGCGGAGTGGCTGACGGCCGACGCCTCGCTCGCGCCCGGGGTGCGGCTGATGCCCCGGAGCCGCGACAAGCGGGGCGGCCAGTGGTGGCTGGCGGACCGGGTGATCCTCGCGGTGCGCGACCGCCGGGTGATCCGCGAGGAGTTCCCGCCGGCGTTCCGCTGGCTCGGCACCGAACCCACCGAGATCCCGCGCGGCTGCGGCTCGTACCACTGGGCCGCTCAGCGCTCCCTCTGGCCCGCCGTCCTCCCCGACGACCGCGAGACCCTCGCGGCCTGGCTCCTGCCGTCGCTGGCGAGTTCAGCGGAGCGGGAGGAGCGGGGTGCGGCGCAGGCGCTCACCGCCCTCGCCGAGTCCGACGGCCCCGTCGGGCCCGCCGTCCACCTCGCGCTCGCCATCGGGCTCGGCTGCTTCCACGCCGAGGACCGGCTGACCGCCGTCGACGCGCTGCTCGTGCTCGCGTCGCGCGGTGAGCTGGACGCGGCGCTGCTCGGGGCGCGGCTCGCGGAGTTGCTCGCCGAGGGGTCGGTGAAGCCGAACCGGCTGGCGGACGCGGCTCGTACGGCGGCGGCGACCGGGGCGTACGGGACGGTGCGCGACGTGCTGCTCGCGCTGCTGCCGTCGGTGCTCGGCGACGCGAAGCCGGCCCGTGGGGCCGGGGAGCTGCTCGCGGTGGCGGCGGAGTGCGCGGAGCGGGCCGGCTGGTCCGGGAAGGAGGTGCCGGGGCTCGCGGAGCTCGCGGCGCGCAAGGGCACCACGCAGCTGGTGACGCAGGCGCGCCGACTCGCGGTCGCGCTCGGACAGCGGGCCGGTCAGACCCGATCGGAAAGTGCTTGAAATCGCCACCAATGCCCCGGATCGGCGCTTAACCCGTCAGTCACAAGGCGTTCGTGATCACGCAACACCGCTGGTTCACAGTGAGGTCATGACGCCCGATATGACGCCCGACATGACGCACCGGAAGAACGCCCGCCGGCTCCACCACTGGCGGCACGACCTGATCGAGCTGGCGGCCCTGTTCACCGCCGTGGTGGTGGCCGACTCGATCGCCAAGACCGTGGTGAAGGGCCCCGACGGCCCCTATCTGCTGGTGTTCTCGGCGATCGCGCTGGTCGCCACGGCCGCCTTCCACACGTGGTGGGCCCGGCGGCACAGTCATGCGCCGCCCGCCGACGATCCCGGCGGCAGCGGGGTGACGTCCCCGCTGCCGCCGGACGCGGTTTCCGGCGAGGCCCCCACCCCCGTGGGGGACTCCGCCGGAACGGCCACCAGCCTGTGGCGGCTGCGGACCACGGTCCGCGACGCCCCGGGCAGCCTGGCCGCGCTCTGCGCGGTGCTCGCCCGGCACGGGGTCGACATCCTGACCCTGCAGACGCACCCGCTGGCCGAGGGCACGGTGGACGAGTTCCTGCTCCGCGCGCCCGCCGGCCTGGAGGCGGGCGTGCTCACACGGGAGATCGCCGCGGCCGGCGGCACCGACACGTGGACCGAGCGCGCCGACGCCCACGACCTGGTCGACACCCCGACCCGGGTGCTCGGCCTGGCCACCCGCACCGCGCTCGACGCGGCCGAACTGCCCCTGGCGCTGCGCCAGCTGCTCGGCCGCTGCACCCTGCGCTCCGTACCGCCGGTCTCCCTCTCCGGCCGTCCGACCGGAGACCACGCCCCGGTGGAGGGGGTCCTGGAGGAGACCGCGATGCGGCTGCGCGACCCGAACGGCGGGACGCTGGTCATCGAGCGGCCGTATCTGCCGTTCACGCCCACCGAGTTCGCCCGGGCCCGCGCCCTGGTCGAGCTCGACGCCCGGCTCGGGCCGCGGCTGCCGCGCAGCCTGGACGTGCTGACGCTGCCCGAGGGCAACGACATCACCGTGCGCCGCGCCGACCAGCGTGACCTGGCCGCCGCGCGGGCCATGCACGACCGCTGCTCCGAGCGGACCCTGGCGCTGCGCTACCACGGCCCGGTCGGCGACGCCGACCGCTACCTCGACCACCTGCTGAGCCCCCGGTTCGGCCGGACGCTCGCCGTGCAGACGGCCTCCGGCCGGGTCGTCGCCCTGGGCCATCTGCTGTGGGACGGCGACGAGACCGAGGTCGCCCTGCTCGTCGAGGACGAGTGGCAGCGGCGCGGCATCGGCTCCGAACTCCTCGGCCGTCTGGTGGCGCTCGCGGAGGAGGCCGGCTGCGACAGCGTCTACGCGGTGACCCAGTCCTCCAACACCGGCATGGTGGCCGCCATGCGGGCGCTCAACCTGCCCCTCGACTACCAGATCGAGGAGGGCACCCTGGTCATCACCGCCCGCCTGGCCGGCCGGCCGGCGAGCGCCGCCGGGCCCCGGGCGGAGTCCGACGCGGCTACACCCGCGCGGCCCGCTGCGGACTCCGCCGGCTCTCCGACGGGGTGGCGGACCCGGCGCTGAGCGCCTGCGTGAGATCCCGCCACAGGTCCTCGACGTCCTCCAGGCCCACGGACATGCGCAGCAGCCGGTCGCTGATGCCGCCGGTGCGCCGGTCCGAGGGATCGACGATGCGGTGGCTGATCGAGGCGGGGTGCTGGATGAGCGAGTCGACACTGCCGAGGCTGACCGCCGGCGTGATGAGCCGTACCGCGCCGATCACGTCGTGCGGGTCGCCGTACACCTCGAAGGCGATCATCGCCCCGCCGATCCGCGGATAGTGCACGCGCGCGATCCGCGGGTCGGCGGCCAGCCGCCGGACCAGGTCGGCGGCGGTCGCCGAGGCGGCCCGTACCCGTACCGGAAGCGTGGACAGGCCGCGCAGCAGCAGATAGCCGGCCAGCGGGTGCAGCACTCCGCCGGTGGCGAAACGCACCTGGCGCAGGGTACGGGCGAACTCCTCGTCGCAGGCGACGACGCCGCCCATGACGTCGCCGTGGCCGCCGAGGTACTTGGTGGCGCTGTGCAGCACGATCCGCGCGCCGAGCTCGGCGGGCCGCTGGAGCACCGGGGTGGCGAAGGTGTTGTCGACGAGCAGCGGCACCTCGCCGCAGGAGTGGGCCAGGGCCCGGATGTCCACCTCGGCGAGGGTCGGGTTGGCCGGGGTCTCGACCATGACCAGGCCGGTGTCGGGCCGGATGGCGTCCGCGACGCCGGCCGGGTCGGTCCAGGTGACCTCGGTGCCGAGCAGTCCGGCGTTCAGCAGGTGGTCGCTGCAGCCGTACAGCGGGCGGACCGCCACCACGTGCCGCAGGCCCTGGCTCGCGCGGGCGAGCAGCACGGCGCTGAGCGCCGCCATGCCGCTGGCGAAGGCGACCGCGGAGTCGGTGCCCTCCAGGCGGGCGAGGGCGGTCTCGAAGCGCCCGGTGGTGGGGTTGTCCAGGCGGGCGTAGACCGGCGGGCCGTCCGGGAGGACGCCGGTGGTGGCGAACGCGTCGATCCGGGCCGCCTCCGCCCGGGCGTCGCGGGACGGGTAGGTGGTGGACAGGTCGAGCGGCGGGGCGTGCAGACCGAGCTCGGCGAGGTCGTCGCGGCCGGCGTGCACGGCTTCGGTGGCGAGTGCCCGGGTGGGGGCGGACTCGGCGGAGGACGCATGGGCGTTCCTGGTCATGTCCATGCGGCGCACTCTGAACGGATACCGCCGGGTAGCGGGAAATCGCCGTGTTACGTTCGGCCAATGGCTGATTCTGTCGTACTGGACCCGGTCGATCTGCACATTCTTCGCCTGTTGCAGAACGACGCCCGGACCACCTACCGGGAGCTCGCCGCCGAGGTGGGGGTGGCTCCGTCCACCTGTCTCGACCGAGTGGCACGGCTGCGCCGCACCGGCGTGATCCTCGGACACCGGCTACAGCTGAATCCGGCCAAACTCGGCCGGGGCCTTGAGGCGCTGCTGCTCGTCCAGGTGCGCCCGCACCGCCGGGAACTCATCGGGCCGTTCGTCGAACGGGTGCGCGCGCTGCCGGAGTCCCGGGCGCTGTTCCATCTCACCGGCCCCGACGACTACTTGGTCCACGTGGCCGTGGCGGACCCCGCCGACCTGCAACGACTCGTCCTGGACGCCTTCACCTCACGGCGCGAGGTGGCCCGGGTGGAGACCCGGCTGATCTTCCAGCAGTGGGAGTGCGGTCCGCTGCTCCCGCCCGTCCCGGGCGCTCATTTGTCAGCCGACTGAGATCGATTGAGGGTGACGCGGGCCCCGTGCACGGGCCAGGATTGGCTCCATGCCAGAGTCTTCCAGCACCGCTCTTCCCCGCCAGGTCGCCGACGACTACGTCGACGCGCTCATCGAACTCGACCCGATCACCGGCACGTTCCTGGGAGTCCGCGAGAGCGCCGGGCGCCTCCCCGACTTCTCCCCCGCCGGTCAGGAAGCCCTCGCCGACCTGGCGCGGCGCACGCTCGAACGACTCGACACGGCGGAGCGGCAGGACGGCGCCCAGGACGAGGCGGAGCAGCGCTGCGGCCGGCTGCTGCGCGAGCGGCTGACCGCCCAGCTCCAGGTGCACGAGGCGGACGAGGGTCTGTGCGCGGTGAGCAATCTGCGCTCGCCCGCGCACAGCGTGCGCCTCTCCTTCACCATGCTGCCGACGGCGACCGCGGCCGACTGGACGGCCGCCGCCGCCCGGCTGCGGGCCGTGCCCGCGGCTCTGGAGGGCTATCGCGCCTCGCTCACCCTGGGGCTCGAACGCGGCATGCGGGGCGGACCGCGGGCCACGGCCACCTTCGTCGGGCAGCTCACCGAGTGGTCGGTCGGCGGCGGCACCGGCCCGGACGGCGCGCCGCGCGGCTGGTTCGCGGGCTTCGCGGCCGGCGCCGACACGGCGATCCGGGCGACCGGGCCGGGCGGCGACGGCGACGGCGGGCTGCCGGACGGGCTGCGTGCCGAGCTGACGGCGGCGGGCGCGGCGGCCGACGCGGCCGTGCTCGCGCTGCGGGACTGGATGCGCGACGTGTACGCGCCGGCGGTCGCCGACGCCCCGGACACCGTGGGCCGCGAGCGCTACCGCCGCTGGGCCCGCTTCTTCAACGGCACCGACCTGGACCTCGACCAGGCCTACGCGTACGGCTGGTCCGAATACCACCGCCTGCTCGGCGAGATGCGGCACGAGGCGGACCGCATTCTTCCCGGCTCCGATCCGTGGGAGGCGTTGGCCCACCTCGACGTGCACGGTGCGCACATCGAGGGCGTGGACGCGGTACGGGACTGGCTGCAGGGCCTGATGGACGAGGCGATCGACGCGCTGGACGGCACGCACTTCGAACTCGCCGACCGGGTGCGGCGGGTGGAGTCCCGGATCGCCCCGCCCGGCGGCGCCGCCGCCCCGTACTACACCGGCCCGTCGGAGGACTTCTCGCGCCCCGGCCGCACCTGGCTGCCGGTGGACGGGCAGCACCGCTTCCCGGTGTACGACCTGGTGTCGACCTGGTACCACGAGGGCGTGCCGGGCCATCACCTGCAGATCGCCCAGTGGGTGCACGTGGCCGACCGGCTCTCCCGCTACCAGGCGACGATCGGCAAGGTCAGCGCCAACACCGAGGGCTGGGCGCTCTACGCGGAGCGGCTGATGGACGAGCTGGGCTTCCTGGGCGACGCGGAGAAGCGGCTCGGCTATCTCGACGCGCAGATGATGCGGGCCTGCCGGGTGATCGTGGACATCGGCATGCACCTGGGCCTGGAGATCCCGGCGGACTCGACGTTCCACCCGGGCGAGCGGTGGACGCCGGCGCTCGCGCAGGAGTTCTTCCAGCGGCACAGCAGCCGGCCGCCGGCCTTCGTGGAGAGCGAGATGACCCGCTATCTGTCGGTGCCGGCCCAGGCCATCGGCTACAAGCTGGGCGAGCGGGCCTGGCTGCTCGGCCGCGCCAACGCCCGCGCCAAGCACGGCGACGCGTTCGACGCGAAGGCCTGGCACATGGCGGCCCTGTCGCAGGGCCCGCTGGGCCTCGACGACCTGGTGGACGAGATCTCGCGGCTCTGAGCGCGGCGCGGCGCGGAGGCCGGGCGGGGGGGGCAGGCGTCCGATCGACCGGCCGGACTGTGAGATACCCCCGGGAGGACTTGATCTCCCGGGGGTTTCCCTGCAAGGTCACGCCCATGACCAGCGGATACCTCCCGGACGCCACGGACTGGCGGATCCTCGACGCCCTCCAGGCCCAGGGCCGGGCCAGCTTCGCCGAGCTCGCGCGGGCCGTGTCCATGTCCGCGTCGGCGGTGACCGAACGCGTGCGGCGCCTGGAGGAGGCGGGGGTGATCGCCGGGTACTCGGCGATCGTCGACCAGGAGCGGCTCGGGCTGCCGATCCTCGCGTTCGTCCGGCTGCGCTACCCCAACGGCAACTACAAGCCCTTCCACGACCTGATCGCCGCCACCCCCGAGGTGCTTGAGGCGCACCATGTGACGGGCGACGACTGCTTCGTCCTGAAGGTCGCCGCCCGCTCCATGCGGCATCTGGAGGAGGTCTCCGGAAAGATCGGCGCGCTCGGCTCGGTCACGACGAGCGTCGTCTACTCCTCGCCGCTCCCCCGGCGTCCGATCAGCCGCTGAGCGCGTCGCCGCCCGTGCGCAGCCGCACGGCCGAGCCGTGCCGGGCCTTGGTGACCTCCAGCTGGGCCGGGATGCGGCGGCGCAGGTCGCCGACGTGGCTGACGATGCCGACGCTGCGGTCCCGTTCGCGCAGGGAGTCCAGCACGTCCAGGACCTCGTCGAGGGTCTGGTCGTCGAGGCTGCCGAAGCCCTCGTCGATGAAGAGGGTGTCCAGGCGGACGCCGCCGGCCTCGTCGGTGACGACGTCGGCGAGGCCGAGCGCCAGCGCGAGGGAGGCGAAGAAGGTCTCGCCGCCGGACAGGGTCGCGGTGTCCCGCTCGTTGCCGGTCCAGGCGTCGACCACGTGCAGGCCGAGTCCGGCCCGCCGGCCGCCGCTGCGGGCGTCGGAGTGGACCAGCGTGTAGCGCCCGGAGGACATCCGCTGCAGCCGGGCCGTGGCGGCGGCCGCGACCTGCTCCAGGCGGGCCGCGAGCACGTACGACTCCAGGCGCATCTTGCGCTCGTTCTCGGCGGAGGTCCCGGCGGCGAGTCCGGCGAGCCGCGCCACCCGCTCGTACTCCTCGCGCAGCGGCCCGAGCCGCCGCACCTCCTCGCCTGCCCGGCCGGACAGCCGGTCAAGCGCCTCGCACCGCTCCGTTACGGCCGAGAGCACGGTGGCGGCCTCGCGCAGCGCCCGCTCGGCGTGGCTGTGCGCGGCGCCGGCGGCGGCCGGGTCGGCCGGCGGGAGCGCGGCGGCGGCCGCGGTGGCCTCGTCACCGAGCCGGTCGGCGACGACCGCGGCCTCCGACCGCCAGGCGTCGACGCGCTGTTGCAGCGTGCGCCGGGCGGGCTCGTCGAGGAGCGCGGCGGCCGCCTCCGCCGGGGTCGCGAACCCGGCCCGGAACGCGGCGTCGGCCAGCCGGTCGTCGGCGTCCTTCATGCCGCGCGCGGCGACCTCGGCGCTGCGCACCGCCTCGGCGGCCCCGGTCAGCAGTCCGATCCGCCGCTCCAGCAGCGTGGCGTACTCGGCGACGCTGCCCGACTCGCCGCGCGAGGCCGCCACTTCGGCCTCCAGATCCGCCTGCTGCTGCTCCAGCGCCTCCCGCCGCGACGTCCGCGCCGCCACCCGCCGCTCGGCCTCCCGCTGCGCGGCGACCCGCTCCTCGTGCTCCCGCTCGGCCGCGCCCAGCGCCTCCCGCGCGGCATGTGTCTGCCCGGCGAGCGCGTGCGCCTCGGCGTGGGCGCGGGAGAGCTCGTCGACAAGCCGGGTGAGGTCGGCGACGGTGGGTTCGGCGGCGGAGCCGCCGTCGGCATCGGCGGCGTCCGGCCCCGCCAGTGCCTCCTTCCGCGCCGCCTCCCAGGCCTCCGCCGTCGCCGCCGCGCCCGTCTCCGCCGCCGTGCGGGCCTCGTCGGCCCGGGTGTAGGCGGCGTAGGCGGTGTCCTCGGCGGTGCGGTCGACGTGGTCGGCGGTGGTGCGGGCGGGGGCGGGGTGGGTGTCGGAGCCGCAGACCTGGCAGGGGGCGCCGGGGGTGAGGGCGGCGGCGAGTTCGGCCGCGATGCCGCGGAGGCGGCGGGACTTGACGTCGAGCCAGTGTTCGTGGGCGTCGTTGCGGCGCTCGCGGGCGGCGGTCAGCTGGTCGCGGGCGGTGGTGAGTTCGGCGGCGAGCGTGTCGCGGCGGCGGGCGGCGGCGAGGCGGCGGCGGGCCGGTTCGAGGCGGCCGGCGAGCTGTTCGGCGCGGGCGGTGGCGTCCTGGGCGGCCTCGGCGTGCCGCTTGAGGCCCTCGCGGCGGGCGTCCCAGCCGGCCAGCCAGACGGCGGCGTCCTGGAGGAACTCCTCGTCGGCGCGGGCCTCGCGGTCCAGGACGGCCCGCTCGGCGGCGAGTTCGGCGCCGCGCTGTTCGGCGCGGCGGGCCGCCTCCAGGCCGCCGAGCTCCTCGCGCAGCCGGCGCTCGACGGCGGAGAGCTGTTCGGTGCCCGCGTCGGCGAGCTCGGGCGGCAGCACGGCGCGGGCCCGGTCGCGGGCGGCGTCGGCGGTGCGGTGGGCGCGCTCGGCGTCCTCGCGCAGGGCGAGCGCGGGCGCGACTCGGTCGGCCTTGAGGGAGCGGTCGAGGGCCTGCTGCCATCGCTCGCACTCGGGGCGGCGGGCGGCGAGCTCGTCCTGGCGGCGCAGCGCGTCGGCGTGCCGGGCCTGCCGGTCGGCGAGCTCGCGGGCCGCGTCGAAGGCGGCGCGCGCGCCGGCCTGGCGTTCCTCGGCGGCGGCGAGCCGGATCCGCGCGATGTCGAGGGCCTCGCGGGCCTCGCTGTGGGCGAGCGCGGCGCGGGTCTGGACGGCCTCGGCGAGGCCGGGTTCGCCCGGGCGCTCCTCGACGGGGACGGCGGCGGGCGAGCCGGGGCCGGCGGCCTCGGCCATCCGGTGGGCGAGGGCGAGCAGCCGCTCGTCGCCGGCGCCGACCTCCCGCTCGGCGGCCTTGCGGAGCTCGGCGAGCCGGTCCTCGACGGCGGCGAAGCGGCGGGTGTCGAAGAGCCGGCCGAGGAGCTTGCCGCGGGCCTCGGCGTCGGCGCGCAGGAAGCGCGCGAAGTCGCCCTGGGGCAGCAGCACGACCTGGCAGAACTGGTCGCGGCTCATGCCGAGGAGCTGGGTGATCTCCTCGCCGATCTCCTGGTGGGACTTGCTGAGCCCCTTCCAGGTGCCGGTCCCGGCGTCGTACTCGCGCAGCGTGCTCTGGGCCTTCTCCGTGGTGAAGCCGCCGCCGCGCTTCTTGGGGCGCGGCTGCGCCGGGCGCCTGGTGATCTCCAGGCGCCGCTCCCCCACAGTGAGTTCGAGGGTGACCTCGGTGGGGGTGCCGCCGGCCGCGTGGTCGCTGCGCAGCACGGACCCGGGGCTCTGGCGGGCGCCGGGGACGGAACCGTACAGCGCGAAGCAGACCGCGTCGAGGACGGAGGTCTTGCCGGCGCCGGTGGGACCGTGGAGCAGGAAGAGGCCGGCCGACGACAGGGTGTCGAAGTCAATCTCCTGGGCGGTGCCGAACGGGCCGAAGGCCGTGACGACGAGGCGGTGGAGTCTCACCGGCCCACCTCGCGCTCGCGGCGGGCCGAGTCGACCCGGACGTCGTCGAAGGCGCCGTACAGCACGCCACGTTCGGCGCGGTCGGGGCCGGCGCCGCCGCGTACGTGGGCCACGAAGTCCTCCGCGATCTGCTGGTCGCTGCGGTCGCGGAGCCGGGTGGCGTAGGAGAGGGCGGGGTCGTCGTCCGTGCGCTCGGGGTCGAAGACCAGGTGCAGGGCGTGCGGGAAGCGCTCGGCGAGCCGGGCCATGGGTTCGGCGGGGCGCACCGGGTCGGTGAGGGTGGCCTCGATCCAGGAGTCCTCGTGGCGGGCGAGGCCGGGGTCGGCGAGCAGGTCGTCGAGGCGGCCGCGGATCCGGGCGAGCGGGCGCGGCACGGGGCAGTCGACCCGCTCGGCGGTGTCCACGGCGCCGTCCGGGCCGAGGTCGATCAGCCACATGGTCTTGCGGTGGTCGGTCTCGGAGAAGGAGTAGGCGAGCGGGGAGCCGGAGTAGCGCACCCGCTCGGTGAGGGTCTGGCTGCCGTGGAGGTGGCCGAGGGCCACGTAGTCGACGCCGTCGAAGACTCCGGCGGGGACGGCGGCGACGCCGCCGACAGTGATGTCGCGCTCGCTGTCGCTGGCCTCGCCGCCGGCCACGAAGGCATGCGCGAGAACGACGGAGCGGGTGCCGTCGGGGCGGGTGGCGAGGTCGGCGCGGACCCGGTCCATGGCGGCGGCGAGGACCGCTTCGTGTCCGGCCTTGGCGGCGCCGAACTGCTCGCGCACCAGCGCCGGTTCGAGGTAGGGCAGGCCGTAGAGGGCGACGTCGCCGTGGGCGTCGGCGAGCAGCACGGGGGTGCCGGCCCCGGCGGGGTCGGTGCGCAGATGGATGCCGGCGCGCTGGATGAGGCCGGCGGCGACGCCGAGGCGGCGGGCCGAGTCGTGGTTGCCGGAGATCATCACGGTGGGCACGCCCGCCTCGGCGAGCCGGTGCAGGGCGGTGTCGAAGAGCTCGACGGCGGCGAGCGGCGGCACTGCGCGGTCGTAGACGTCGCCGGCGACGAGCACCGCGTCCACCTCGCGCTCGCGCACCGTCGCCACCAGGTGGTCGAGGAACGCGGCCTGGGCGTCGAGCAGGGCGACCCGGTGGAACGAGCGTCCCAGGTGCCAGTCCGACGTGTGCAGAAGCCTCATGATCCCTGAGCGTATCGGTGGGGTGTGACAGACCCGGCCGGAACGGCGAAAGGGGTACGGAGCGGGTACGGGCGCACGCCTCGGCCCGGGTGCCCGTGCGGGTGCCG
This sequence comes from Streptomyces sp. SKN60, assembly GCF_026236535.1. Lineage (GTDB taxonomy): Bacteria > Actinomycetota > Actinomycetes > Streptomycetales > Streptomycetaceae > Streptomyces. The sequence continues at coordinate 98,196 of NZ_JAHTMW010000015.1, forward strand.
GTCAGGCATCGCCGTACGCCTCGCCGCCGAGTTCGAGGCTCGCCTCGCCGGCGGTCGCGTCGGCGAGCCAGGCCGTGAAGTCCGTCACGTCCGCGTCGGGGAGGCCGATCTCGATGGTCACGGCGGCGCCGTAGGTGACCTCGCGCACCGACCGGCCGGTGGAGCGCAGGTCGTTCTGCAGTTTGCCGGCGCGCTGGTGGTCGACGGTCACGGTGGCGAGCCGGTAGCGGCGCCGGGTGATGGTGCCGAGGGCGTCGAGGGCCTCGCCGACCACGCCGCCGTAGGCGCGGATGAGGCCGCCGGCGCCGAGTTTCACGCCGCCGTAGTAGCGGGTGACGACGGCGACGACGTAGCGCATCTCACGGCGCAGCAGCATCTGGAGCATGGGCACGCCCGCGGTGCCGCCGGGCTCGCCGTCGTCGGAGGCCTTCTGCACGGAGGCGTCGGCGCCGATGACGTATGCGAAGCAGTTGTGCGTGGCGGTGGGGTGCTCGCGGCGGATCCGGGCGACGAACTGCTGTGCCTCCGCCTCGGTGGCGACGGGCGCGAGCGCGCAGATGAAGCGCGATCGGTTGATCTCGGACTCGTGGACGCCCTCGCCGGCGAGCGTGCGGTACTGCTCCTGCATCCCGCCAGCCTATGCGCCCTGCGGGCGCCGCCCGCGCACGCCCCGGTCCGCGCGGATCTCCGGTGCGGGCGGGAATGACCGAGGGTCACGGCGTGTTCACCCTCGTAGTTCGGATCGTTTCACGGAAAGGGCAGTGTGTGATGAGCGTCGAGTCCATGACCACCGAGGCGGAGACCGTGCGCCGCATCCTCACCGAGAGCGGCGACACGTGGGCGGTGGTGGGCCTGTCCAACAACCGGATGCGCGCGGCGTACGGGGTGGCCCAGACCCTCCAGCGCTTCGGCAAGCGGATCGTACCGGTGCACCCGAAGGCGGAGACGGTGCACGGGGAGCAGGGGTACGCGTCGTTGGCGGACATCCCGTTCCCGGTCGACGTGGTCGACGTGTTCGTGAACAGCGAGCTCGCGGGGGCCGTCGCGGACCAGGCCGTCGAGATCGGCGCCAAGGCGGTGTGGTTCCAGCTGGACGTGATCGACGAGGCGGCCTACGAGCGGACCCGGGCGGCCGGTCTCGACATGGTGATGCACCGCTGCCCGGCGATAGAGATCCCGAAGCTGAGCCGCTGACCCGGCCGGCCCGCGCCGGGAGGCGGGCGCCGCGCTCCGGCGGTTCGATGGCCGGTATGAGCGAGCGCGAAGACTTCCTGGCCTGGGTCCGGACCGAGTTGTACGAGGCGGAGCTGGCGATCCACAACGGCGACGCCGGCCCGCGCCGGGCCCTGTGGTCGCGCGAGGAGCCGGTGACGGTGCTGGGCGCCTGGCGCAACGCGTTCGGGCAGCGGGAGGTCGATGAGCTCTTCGCCCATCTGGCGGAGAGCTTCTCGGACTGCACGTCGTACGCCTTCGAGCTGAAGGCGTACGACGTGGTGGGCGACGCGGCCTGGACGGTCGGCTTCGAGCAGACCGCCGCCTCCGTCCGGGGCGAGCCCTCCCGCTACACGCTGCGGGTGACGCAGGTCTACCGCCGTGAGGACGGGCGGTGGCGGGTCGCGCACCGGCACGGGGACTCGGTGGACGGGGTCTGAGCCCCGCTCCGCCACGGCTCGTCGGCCGTCAGCCGTCAGCCGTCAACTGTCGGCCGTCAGACCTCGACGCCGAGGCCTTCGAGGACGACGGCGCCGGGGAGCTCGGCGAAGGCCTTGCCGGGGACGATGAGCTTGCCGCGGCGGCGGCCGCTGCCGATCAGCACCCACGGGGTGTCGACGACGGTGGCGTCGACCAGGACGGGCCAGTCGGCCGGGAGGCCGATGGGGGTGATGCCGCCGTACTCCATGCCGGTGTCACCGGTGGCGGTCTCCATGGGCGCGAAGCGCACCTTGCGCGAGCCGAGCTCCTTGCGGACCACGCCGTTGACGTCGATCCGGGTCGCGGAGCGGACCACGCAGGCGGCCAGGGTGGTGGTCTCGCCGCGCTTGCCGGCGACGATGACGCAGTTCGCGGACTCGTCCAGGAGGCGCGGGCCGTAGTGCTCGATGAACACCGCGGTGTCCGCCACGGCCGGGTCGGTGTCCACGTAGAGGAGCTGGTCGGCGGGCACGGCGCCGGTCCAGGCGCGGACCGCCGCGGCGACGGGGTCGGTGAGCAGGTCGAGGCAGTCGGGGGCGGGGCGGACGTCGTCGAAGGTGCCGATGGGTGCGCGCATGCCCGGCACCGTAACAACTCCGCGCCGGGGCGCGGCTCTTCGTCTCAGCGTACGGGCGGGATGGAGACGGCCATGGTCATCTCGACGGTCTCGGTGCCCTCGTTGCGGTAGGCGTGCGGCACGTTGCTCTCGAAGACGGCGGAGGTGCCGGCCGGGATGACGTGGTCCGCGCCGTCGACCTCCAGGGTGAGGGTCCCGGCCGTGACGTGCAGGAGTTCGGTGGTGCCGTCGGGGTGCGGGTCGGAGGCGCTGCCGTCGCCGGGCATCAGGGTCCAGTGCCACAGCTCCAGCGGGCCGCGGGCCTCGGTGCCGGCGAGCAGGGTGGTCTGGCTGCCGGTGGAGGTGGACCACATGCGGACGGCCTGCTCCGGCGGCACGAGCCGGACGTGCGGGCCCTGCTCGTAGTCGAGCAGCGTGGTGATCGAGACGCCGAGCGCGTCGGCGAGCTTGACCGTGGTGCCGACGCTGGGGTTGGTGCGAGCCTGCTCGATCTGGATGATCATGCCGCGGCTGACTCCGGCCCGGGCGGCGAGCGCGTCCAGGGTGAAGCCGCGCTCGTTGCGCCAGCGCCTCAGGTTGCGGGCGAGCGACTGGGTGAGCTGGTCGAGGTCCGACACGTACCGTCCAATATTCTGAATGACAGAGTCCAACAGGTTGTACTACCGTGTGGTGCACCCCATTGTTCACCGCACTGTACTGCGAGGCACCCCCGATGACCGCACTGACGGCGCTGTTCGCCCTGGGCACCAGTCTGCTCTGGGGGCTCGCCGACTTCGGCGGCGGTCTGCTGACCCGCCGCTTCCCCGCCCTGACCGTGGTCGTGGTCTCGCAGTCGATCGCCGTCGTCGTCCTCGGCGCCGTGGTGCTCGCCACCGGCGCCTTCGACGAGGCCGGTCCGCGGCTCTGGTACGCGGTGGCGGCCGGCGTGGTCGGTCCCGTCGCGATGCTCGCCTTCTACAAGGCGCTCGCCCTCGGCCCGATGGGCGTGGTCTCGCCGCTCGGCTCGCTGGGCGTGGTGGTCCCGGTCGGCGTGGGCCTGATGCTCGGCGACCGGCCCGGGCTTCTGCAGTTCGCGGGCATCGCGGTGGCCGTCCTCGGCGTGGTCCTCGCGGGCGGCCCCGAACTGCGCGGCGCGCCGGTGCAGCGGCAGGCGGTGCTGCTCACCCTGGTCGCGGCCTTCGGCTTCGGCGCCGTGATGGCGCTGATCTCCGAGGCGTCCACCACCCTGACCGGCCTCTTCCTCGCGCTGTTCGTGCAGCGCGTCGCCAATGTCGCGGTCGGCGGGGCGGCCCTGTGGGTCTCCGTACGGCGCGGCGGCCGGGCGCTGCCCGAGGACGGCGGCGGCCTGCGGGCGATCGCCGCCTCGCTCCCCGCGCTCGCCTTCATCGGTCTCGCGGACGTCGCCGCCAACGGCACCTACGCGCTGGCCGCGCAGCGCGGCCCGGTCACCGTGGCCGCGGTGCTCGCGAGCCTCTACCCGGTGGTGACGGCGCTCGCCGCGCGCGGCGTGCTCAAGGAACGGCTGCGCGCGGTGCAGGCGGCCGGCGCGGGACTGGCCCTGGTCGGCACGGTCCTGCTCGCGACGGGCTGACGGCGCGAAGACAGCTCCGCGCGCGTGCCGGGGCCCGGAGGGTGCCAGGCGCAGACCGCCGCGCCCGCAGGGCGTCGGCCCCGACGAGGTGCCGGCCTCGGCAGGCGCCGGGCCGCGAGGCCACGGGCCCGCAAGAGGACTGGGCCGTGTCCGGAAGAGACGGCCTGGGCGCCCGTCAGCTCTCCAGGTTCGCCAGCTCGTCCAGCTCGTCGAGGCCCAGGCCCGCGAGGGCGGCGAGCTGTTCGGGCGTGATGCCCTCGGGGAGCGGGCGGGGCGCGGGGGTGCGCAGCGGTGGCTGCCAGCCCTTCTCGGGGTCGTAGGAGCGGACCACCTTGGCCGGGGCGCCGGCCACCACCGCGTGGTCGGGCACCTCGCCGCGTACGACCGCGCCGGCGGCGACCACGACGTTCCGGCCGAGCCGGGCGCCGGGCAGGATCACCGCGCCGGTGCCGAGCCAGCAGCCGGGGCCTATGCGGACCGGCTCGGAGCGCGGCCACTGCCGGCCGATCGGCACGTCGGGGTCGTCGTAACTGTGGTTGGTCGAGGTGATGTAGACGTAGGGCCCGCAGTAGGTGTCGGAGCCGATGCTGATCGGCGCGTCGGCGATGACATGGCTGCCGCGGCCGAGGACGACGCCGTCGCCGAGGGTCAGCACGGTCTCCGTGCCGAGGTCGAGGTCCGGCAGCATGCCGGCGGTCAGGGTGACCTGCTCGGCGATGATGCAGCAGGCGCCGATCTCGATCCACTGCTCGCCGAACACGGTGCCCTGCGGGAACGCGAGCCGGGTGCCCTCGCCGAGCGCGCGGAAGCGCAGCCGTCCCGGGTGCTCGGCGGTGACCGCGCCCGCCTGCTGGATCCGGCGCCAGCCGCCCTGCAGGGCGCGGGCGACGGCGCGGCGCCGCCAGGCGGTCAGCGAGGAGAAAGAGAACGTGTTTCGGTTCCGGGGCACCCGGACACCGTAGTCGGCGGTGTCGTCGCTGATCAGTGCGGTGCGCTGTGATGTCCGTCATGGGCCGCGGCTACGCTTCGCAGGCAGGCGCGACCGACCGATCGGCCGACCCGATCGAACGACTGAAGAGCGAAGCAGGAGCGAGACGATGGCAGAGGCGACGGACGTGACCGGGGCGTTGATCAAGGGCGTGGGCGGCAAGGAGCCGGTGGTCGACCCGACCGCCTTCACGGCGCCGACCTCGGTGGTGCTCGGCGAGGTCACCCTCGGGCCGCGCGCCAGCGTCTGGTACCACACGGTGCTGCGGGCGGACTGCGGGCCGATCGAGGTCGGCGAGGAGGCGAACGTCCAGGACAACTGCACCGTGCACGTCGACCCGGGCTTCCCGGTGCGGATCGGCGCGCGGGTGACGATCGGTCACAACGCGACCGTGCACGGCTGCACCATCGAGGACGACGTGCTGGTCGGCATGGGCGCCACGGTCCTCAACGGGGCGGTGATCGGCGCGGGTTCACTGATCGCCGCGCAGGCGCTCGTCCCGCAGGGCATGGAGGTGCCGCCGGGTTCGCTGGTCGCGGGCGTGCCCGCGAAGGTGCGGCGGCCCCTGACCGAGGAGGAGCAGGCGGGCATCCGGCTGAATGCGGAGATGTACCTGCACCTGGCCAAGGGCCACGCCGAGGCGTTCGGCGCGTAGCGCGGCGGAACGGCCGCTACTCGGCTGCGGCGGTCGCCGTCGCAGCCGCCTCCGTTTCCGTCTTCGACCGGGTCTCGGCGGCCGCGGCGGCCTTCTTGGCCCGGTTCTTGATGATCAGCATCGAGGCGAGCCCGATGAGTACGGCGAGCACCAGGCCGAGCCAGGAGAAGCGCTTGAGCCAGGCCTCGGCGACGATGCCCACGGAGTAGATGACGGCCGTGGTGCCGCCGGCCCAGAGGATGCCGCCGAGCACGTTGGCGATGAGGAACTTCCAGTACGGCATGCGCAGCACGCCCGCGAGCGGGCCGGCGAAGATCCGCAGCAGCGCGACGAAGCGGCCGAAGAAGACCGCCCACATGCCCCACTTCTCGAAGGAGCGCTCGGCGAGCCCGATGTTGGCCTCGCTGAAGTGCTTGGGGAACTTCTTCCCGAGCCTGGTGAGCAGCGGCCGGCCGCCCTTGCGGCCGATCGCGTAGCCGATGGAGTCGCCGACGATCGCGCCGACACTGGCGCAGGCGCCCAGGACGTACGGGTTGATGTCGCCGTGCTGGGAGGCGAGCAGCGCGGAGCTGACGAGGACGATCTCGCCGGGCAGCGGGATGCCCAGGCTCTCGACCCCGATCACCACCCCGACCAGTGCGTAGACGGCGACCGCGGGGATCGTCTCCAGCCATTCCTGGACGTGCACGCGGGTTCCTCTCCCGTTGGGTGGCGCGATTCAGGGAAGCCTACCTTGGCGGCGCTGAGCGGCCTCTCAGCCCCGGAGGGCGGCCGGGGCTCCGCTTGTGACATCCCTGTGACCGGAACTATGGCTTCCCTCACAGGCGTCGGGTGTCGGCGCTGATGGGATGACCGGATGACGAAGCGCACCCCTGTCCTGCCGGTCCTCGCCGCGGCCGCCCTGCTGCTCACCGCCTGCGGGACGCAGCCGGCCGGCATCGGGGACGTCGAGGCGGGCGGACGCGCACCGGGCGCGCCGTCTGCCAGACCGGTGGACGACCCGGGCAAGGACGGCGTGCGGATCACCTCGCTGACCCTGCCGCCGCTCTCGCCCTCGCCCTCACCGTCGTCCTCGCCGTCGTCCTCGGACTCGGGGATCTCCGCCACGTACGAGGTCACCAACACCGGCACCGAGACCCTGACCTACACGGTGATCGTCACCTTCACGGACGCGGCCGGCGGGGCGATGTCCAACCAGACCGTGACCGTGCGGGACGTCGGCCCGGGGAAGACGGTGCACGGCACGGTACGGGCCGGGGAACTGCCGCCGAGCACGCCCCGGGTGACGGGGGCGAAGGTCTTCGAGGTGACCACGGTGCCGGCGGGCGAGGCCCCGGCCGAGGACGGCGCCTGCCCCGCGTCCGGCATCCGGGTCTACGCGGACCGGGGCGACGCGGCCATGGGGCTGCGCGTCGTGGGGCTGCACCTGGAGAACTGCGGCACCCGCGACTACACCGTGGAGGGCTATCCGCTCCTGGAGCTGCTCGACTCCCGGATGAAGCCGGTCGGCGGCATCGAGGTGCTGAAGGGCAGCGGGAAGATCACCACCGGCGCCGGTCCGGACGAGCCGCCGCGGCGGGTCGTGCTGCGACCCGCCGAGGCGGCGACCGCGACCCTGGTCTGGCGCAACACGACGGAGGCGGGCACGCCGGTGACCGTGCCCCATGTGCGGGTCCGGGCGAAGGCGGGCGCCGCTCCGGTGATCGTGACGCCGGAGCTCGATCTCGGCACGACGGGCCGGCTCGGGGTCCGGCCGTGGAAGAAGGCGGAGCGCTCGGCAGGAGCGTCCGCCGGGTGACGGCCCCCGGGGCGGTCCGGGCCCCGTCGCGGCCCGGGCGGTGCGGGGGACGTCAGGAGGTCACTTGCCCTGGCCGTTGGGGCGCAGGGTCCACAGGACCGTCATCTCGCCGGTGACGGCGCCGTCCTCGCGGGTGATCGCGATGTGGACGGGGAACTCGGGGCGGCTGCCCTCGTCGAGCTCGGCGACGACCTCGGCGGCCGGGCGGCCCAGGGTCGCGGTGGCGGTGACGACGCCCATGGCGAGCTTCTTGTAGGCGATGTCGGCGTTCACGGCGAGCGGGACGGCGCGGCCCAGCTGGTCGCCGAAGGCGGCCAGGACGATGGCGCCGCTGGCGGACTCGGCCAGGGTGAACATGGCGCCGGCGTGCGGGCCGCCGACGTGGTTGTGGTAGTCCGGCTGGTCCGGGAGACGCACGACGGCGCGCTCGGGGGTGGTCTCCAGGAACTCCAGGTTGAGGGTCCGGGCCATGGGCACCGTGGCGGCGAGCATCTCGCCGACGGTCATCTGGTCTGCGCTCATGGGCCGTGATGTTACCCACCAGTAGTAGTCTTCGCCATCCCCGCACGGGGGCGGCCGTAGCCCCGCACCCGCCACCCCTCTATCGTTACGGCCCATGTGGCCAGGACAGCAGCCGCCCGGGGGCGAGCAGAACCCGCAGGACCAGAGTCAGAACCCGTACGCGCAGCCGGGACAGCAGCCGGGCGCCCAGCCCGGCGCCCAGCCCGGCTACGGACAGCCGAATCCGTACCAGCAGCCGACCGTGCCGCAGCCCGCGTACGGCCAGCAGCCCAACCCGTACGCGCAGCCCGGGCAGCAGCCCGGCTACGGGCAGCCGAACCCGTACCAGCAGCCGACGGTGGCGCAGTACGGGATGCCCGGCCCGGCGCAGCCCGGCGGCGGTGACGGCGGGAAGAAGAAGCAGACGACGATCGTGGCGATCGTCGCCGCCGTCGCGGTCCTCGCGGCCGCCGGCGTGACCGCCTTCCTCGTCGTCGGCAAGGACGACGACAAGAAGGACCAGGCGGCCGACCCGAAGGCCTCGCAGTCGTCGAGCAGCACGCCGAGCGGCAGCACCTCCACGCCGCCGCTCGACAACCCGCGCAACGGCGCCGAGCACCAGCCGACGATCCCCGGCTGGAAGGTCGTCTACAACCCCAAGTACGGCACCCTCTTCGACGTCCCGCCGGACTGGGAGCTCTCCAAGCCCGGTGTGGTCACGTACTTCGAGGACGAGAAGAAGGGCGACGGCTCCCCCGTCGTCACCATGTCGGCGCCCGCGCACCTGAAGAGCAACTGGTGCGCGTACGACACCGACAAGAACGGCTCCGAGGAGACCTGGGGCCTGAGCACCGCCGGCACCAAGGGCGGCCAGGGCGCCAAGGACACCGCGGAGGCGGCGTACAACGAGGCCGGCAACTGGGTGTGGGCGGGCTACGCCCAGCACATGCCCAAGGGCACCATCAAGATCACCAAGGCCGTGCCGTTCACCTCCGCCTCGGGCCTGCAGGGCAGCATGGCGACCGCCGTCGCGCCCAACATCAAGAAGCGCAACAAGTGCGAGTCGGACGGCAAGTCCGTCGCCTTCTCCTTCAAGAACGCGAAGGGCGACTTCTCCTCCTTCGTGCTCTACGCCGCGGACGGCGTGAAGGAGGAGCTGTCGGACGACACCATCAAGAAGATCGTCTCCACCGTCCGGCTGGCCCCCGAGTCGCCGGAGTCGTGATCCCCGCTCGCATACCCGGCTGGGCGGGCCGGAACTACCTGCTGCTGACCGCCGCCGCGATCGTCACCAACCTGGGCACCCACGGTGCCCTGATCGCGGCGGCGTTCGCCGTCCTCCAGTCCGGCGGCGACGGCGGTGACGTGGGCCTGGTGGCGATGGCCCGCACCCTCCCGCTCGTGCTCTTCCTGCTCATCGGCGGCGCGGTCGCCGACCGGGTGCCCCGGCACCGGGTGATGGTCGCCGCGAACGCCCTCAACTGCGTCTCGCAGGCCGTGTTCGCGGTCCTCGTGCTCACCGGCGAGGCACGCCTGTGGCAGATGATGCTGCTGACCGCGCTGTGCGGCACCGGGCAGGCGTTCTTCAACCCGGCCGCCGAGGCCATGCTGATGTCCAGCGTGGACGGCGAGCAGGCCGGCCGCGCCTTCGCCCTCTTCCGGATGGCGATGAACGGCGCCGGCATCGGCGGCGCCGCGCTCGGCGGCGCGCTGATCGCCGCCGTCGGACCGGGCTGGGTGCTCGCCATCGACGCCGGCGCCTTCGCCGTCGCGGGCGCGCTGCGCGCCTTCCTCGACGTGCGGCACATCCCCGAGCGGGCGCCGGGCGGCGGGCTGCTCGCCGATCTGCGGGAGGGCTGGGACGAGTTCGCCGGCCGCCCCTGGCTGTGGTCGATCGTCGCCCAGTTCTCCATCGTGGTGGCGCTCGTCGGCGCGGCCGAGTCGGTGTACGGGCCGCTGGTCGCCCGGGATCAGCTGGGCGGCGCCCGGCCCTGGGGCCTCGCGCTCGCCGCGTTCGGCGTCGGCACGCTGGCCGGCGCGCTTCTGATGGCCCGCTGGAAACCGCGCCGGATGCTGCTCGTCGGCACCCTGTGCGTCTTCCCCATCGCGCTGCCCTCGGCGGCGCTCGCGGTGCCGCTCGACGTGGTCGGGCTCGGGGCGGCGATGTTCGTCAGCGGGGTCGCCATCGAGGTGTTCGGCGTGTCCTGGATGACGACGCTGCACCAGGAGATCCCCGAGGAGAAGCTGTCCCGGGTCTCGGCCTACGACTGGTTCGGCTCCACGGCGATGCTGCCGCTCTCCACGGCCCTCGCGGGGCCGGCGGAGACCGTTCTCGGCCGCGGTACGGCGCTGTGGGGGTCGGCGGCGCTGATCGTGCTCGTCACGGCGCTGGTGCTGCTGGTGCCGGACGTACGGAATCTGACGCGGCGTACGAAGCGGGTGACGGTCGCGGAGGCGGGGGCCGGGCCGGCTGCTCCTCCTTCTCCTCCTTCTCCTCCCTCTCCGTCCTCAGCCGATGCCGAAGGTGCCGTCCGGCGGGACGGGTGACGGCACGGCGTCCGCGTCGTGCACCGGCTGCGCGCCCCTGATGAACCGGACGACGTCCTCGCCCGACTCCACCCGCGCCGGGAACGGATCGGCGGCGGTACGGCGGGCGAGGCCCGCGAGGTCGGGCTCCCGGTCGGAGGCGATCAGGACGGCGTTACCGAACCGGCGCCCGCGCAGCACGGCCGGTTCGGCGACGAGCGCGAGCTCGGGGAAGACGGCGGCGAAGGTGGCGAGCTGGCCGCGCAGGAAGTCGAAGGGCGCGCCGTCGGCGAGGTTCGCCGCGTAGACGCCGCCCGGGCGCAGGACGCGGCGGGCCTCGTGGGCGTACTCGACGGAGGTGAGGTGCGCGGGGACCCGCGAGCCGCCGAAGACGTCGGCGATCAGCACGTCGGCCGAGTCCGCCGGCTCGTCCGCCAGCCAGGCGCGGGCGTCCGCGCCGTGCACGGCGATACCGGAGTCCGGCGGCAGCGGCAGCTGCTCGGCGACCAGGTCGAGCAGCCCCAGGTCGGCCTCGGCGACCCGCTGCCGGGAGCCGGGCCGGGTGGCCGCCACGTAGCGGGGCAGGGTGAGCGCCCCGCCGCCCAGGTGGACGACGTCGAGCGGGGCGCCCTCGTCGGCGACCAGGTCCAGGAGGTGGGCGAGCCGCTGCGCGTACTCGAACTCCAGGTGGGCCGGGTCGTCGAGGTCGACGTACGACTGGGGCGCGCCGTCGACGGTCAGCAGCCAGCCGTGCTCGGTGTCCACGTCGGGCATGAGGCGGGCGGTGCCGCCGTCGACGTCACGGATGACGGGAATCTGGTCGTTCACCTGCTCATTGTGCCCACAGCACGCTGACCGCGTTCGCGTGGGCCGCCGCCTGCGCCCGGCCCGCCCGCGCGGCCGGACCACGGCGAGTCACGCGGACGACGCGAACCCGGTCACTCACCCACTCATAGCGCCCACAGCACGCCGACCGCGTTCGCGTGGGCCGCCGCCTGCGCCCGGCCCGCCCGCGCGGCCGGACCACGGCGGGTCAGGTCGAACCGGTCGCGGCCGAAGGCCCGCTTGGACTCGGCGTCGGGCGTGATGACCTCGACGCGGGCGCCGGCGGCGGCGAGCGCGGCGGCCTGGCGGGCCGGGGAGTGCAGCGCCCTGTTGCGGGCGGCGCTGGGCGCGACGATCACGACGCGCTCGTAGCCGGCGGCGAGGTGCGCGTTGGCGGTGGAGTGCAGGCCGCCGTCGATCCAGCGGCGCCCGGCGAGTTCGACCACCGGCCAGGCGCCGGGGATGGCGCAGCTCGCGGTGACGGCGTCGACGAGGGGGACGCCCGCGGCCCGGTCGAAGGCGGTGAGTGCGCCGCTGTCGGCGTCCACGGCGGTGATCAGCAGCCGCGGCTCCTCCGGCCACTTCGCCTCGCCCCCGAGCCGGCCGGCCACGACCGCCCGCCGCGCCTCGGGCGCCACGGTGTCGGCCGCGCTCGCGAGCCGGCCGAGCTTGCGCCCGTACTCCTCGGGCGTACGGGACCCGAGCACGGCGAGCGCGTAACGCAGGACCTGCCCGGGCCGCAGCCGCGCGGGCAGCTCGCCCTCCGCCTCCCCGAACTGCCCCTCGTACAGCTCCCCGAGCGCCATCCCCGCGCCCACCACCTGCGCCGCGACGACCGCCCCGGCCGAACTCCCGACCACCAGATCGGCCTCGCTCAGGTCCATCCCCGCCTCGGCCAGCCCCCACAACACCCCGATCTCCCAAGCGGCCCCGGTCATCCCGCCCGCGCCCAGAACCAGTGCCGTCCGCCTCGCTGTGTCGATCATGGGAGGAGTCTTACGGAGGGGTTGGGACGGGTTGTCCGCCGGGGCCCGGAAGCAGTGCTTCCGGGCCCCGGCGACGCCGTACCGGCCTCAGAGCACCTCCGTCACCGTGCCCGCGCCCACCGTGCGGCCGCCCTCACGGATCGCGAAGCCGAGGCCGGGCTCCAGGGGGAGGTCGCGGCCGAGTTCGACGGTCATGGTGAGGGTGTCGCCGGGGCGGGCGGTGGGGGTGGTGGGGCCGAGGTCGACGGTGCCGACGACGTCGGCGGTGCGGAGGTAGAACTGGGGGCGGTAGCCGGTGGTGATCGGGGTGGCGCGGCCGCCCTCGCGGGTGGAGAGGACGTACACGCGCGCCGTGAAGCGGCGGCGGGGGGCGAGGGTGCCGGGCGCGGCGACGACGTGGCCGCGGCGGACGGCGCCGCGCGGGACGCCGCGGAGGAGCAGGGCGACGTTGTCGCCGGCCTGGGCCGACTCCATCGGGCGGCCGAAGGTCTCCACGCCGGTGACCACGGTCTCGGTGTCCGGGCCGTGGACCATGACGCGGTCGCCGACCCGGACCGTGCCGCGCTCGACGGCTCCGGTGACGACGGTGCCGCGCCCGGTGATGGTGAGCACGCTCTCCACCGGCAGCAGGAACGGCGCCTCCACATAGCGCACCGGCACCGGCACGTACGTGTCGACCGCGTCGAGCAGCGCGTCCACGGACGCCGTCCAGCGCGGGTCGCCCTCCAGGGCGCGCAGCCCGGAGACCCGGACCACGGGCACCGCGTCGCCGCCGTAGCCGTGCGCGGTGAGCAGTTCCCGTACCTCCAGCTCGACCAGGTCGGTCAGCTCGTCGTCCGCGCCGTCCGCCTTGTTGAGCGCCACGACGATGTGGTCGACGCCGACCTGACGGGCCAGCAGGACGTGCTCGGCGGTCTGCGGCATGATCCCGTCGAGCGCGGACACGACGAGGATCGCCCCGTCGAGCTGCGCCGCGCCGGTGATCATGTTCTTGACGTAGTCGGCGTGGCCGGGCATGTCGACGTGCGCGTAGTGACGGGTGTCCGTCTCGTACTCGACGTGCGCCACGTTGATGGTGATGCCGCACCGGGCCTCCTCCGGGGCCCGGTCGATCCGGTCGAAGGCCACGTAGCGGGTGGCCCCGCGCTCGCTGAGGACCTTGGTGATGGCGGCGGTGAGAGTGGTCTTGCCGTGGTCGACGTGACCCATGGTGCCGATGTTGAGGTGCGGCTTGGTGCGGGCGTAGACCTGCTTGGACATGACGATGTCGCTCGATTCCCTGCTCGAAGCGTGAGTGGGGACCCCGGGGCTCAACCGACCCTCCCCCTGAGGGGTCCGCCGGACGGTCCGGGGAGGGTCAGCTTCGGTCGCCGCCGGGCAGCGCGCAGACGGCAGCCTTCGGCGCGTCCGCGACTGCGGACGGCGCTGCGGGGAAGGCGTACCGGGACATGCGTCCGATGATGGCCGGTCGGGTTCCCGCCGTCGAACGAATTACGGTGCGGCCGCGCCGACTTCACACGACCGCGGCCCCGCTCAGGACTCGGGGGTCAGAGGCCGGAGGTCAGAGGTCAGAGGTCGGAGGTCGGAGGTCGGAGGTCGGAGGTCGGAGGTCAGAGGTTCTTCAGGGCCTCGCGCACCGACAGCGGCGAGAGCCGCGAGCCGTTCTGCGCGACGAACGCCCGCACCTCGCCCGGCGCCGTCTTGGCGTACTCGCGCAGCGCCCAGCCGATCGCCTTGCGGATGAAGAAGTCGGGGTGGCCGGAGCGGAGCAGGCAGTAGGAGAAGAGCCGGTCGGCGTCGGTGTCCGCCTTGTGGCGGAGCTGGTGGAGGAGGGCGGTGCGGGCCACCCACAGGTCCTCGTCGGCGATCCACTCGTCCATCGTCCCGGCCAGCTCCGGGTCGGCGGCGACCAGGCCGCCGACCACGTGCGCGGCGAGGTGGTCGACGGTGTCCCACCAGGAGACGGTGGTGACGAGCGTGCGGGCCACCGGCAGGAAGCCGGAGGAGCAGCGCTTGACGTGGCGGCGCAGGTAGTCGACGGCGAAGTAGTGGTACTCGCGCTCGGGCAGCGCGAAGCAGCGCAGCGCCACGGCGGAGCAGTCGGACTCGGCGGGGGCGGGCAGGCCGGCCAGGACGGTGCGGGACAGGGCCCGCCGCTCGGGGGTGCCCACGCCGAGGAAGGGCGCGACGCCCTTCATGTACGCGATCATCTCCTGCGCCCGGAAGGGGTCGCCGGCCGCGGGATACACCTCGGTGAGGCGGGTGAGCACCGTGTCGGCGAGGGTGCTCTCGGGGACGGCGGTCGTGGTCACCGTTTCACTCTAGAAGCCGTGGACTCCGAAAGCCCTGGCGGCGGCGCTCGGACGGCGATCACGGGCCGGTGTCGGTTACGCTCCCCGAATGCTGCTCTCGCCCAAGGCCCGGCTGGCGTATCTCGCCCTGATCCTGCTCTCCGCGGGCGTGTCGGTGCTGCTGTTCGAACCGCAGCGGCTGCTGTCCGCGGGCTGGCCGCCGCAGCTGAGCGGCGCGGGCGCCGTGCTGGTCTTCGGGCTCGCGTACGGGGTGTGCACGGCGGCCCTGGTGCCGCGGCCGATCCTGAATCTGGCGGCGGGGGCGCTGTTCGGCACCCAGGCGGGCTTCGCGGCGGCGCTCGGCGGCACGGTCCTGGGCGCGGGTCTGTCGTTCGCGCTGGGCCGGGCGCTCGGCCAGGAGGCGCTGCGCCCCTATGTACGGGGCCGGTGGCTGAAGGCGGCGGACGGCCAGCTGAGCCGGCACGGGTTCCGGTCGATGCTGGCGATCCGCCTCTTCCCCGGGATGCCGTTCGTGGTGGCGAACTACGCGGCCGCCGTCTCCCGGATGCGGTGCCTGCCGTTCCTTCTCGCGACCGCGCTCGGCTCCGTACCGAACACGGTGGCGTATGTGATCGCGGGCAGCGAGGCGACGTCCCCGACCTCCCCCGCCTTCCTGATCTCGACGGGCTTCATCGTCCTGTCGGCGGCGGTCGCCGCGGTGGTGGGCTGGCGCAAGCGGCACCATCTCCGGGCGGCGGCCTCGGGCGGGGGCGCGGCAGCCCCGGCCGACCCGGCTCCGCAGGAGGAGCGGGAGCCGGTGTCGGCCTGAGCCTCAGCCGCTCGGGGTTACAGCGCCTCGACGATCATCGCGTTCGCCAGGCCGCCCGCCTCGCACATCGCCTGCAGGCCGTAACGGCCGCCGCGCGCCCGCAGGGCGTGCACCAGGGTGGTGGTGAGCCGGGTGCCGCTGGCGCCGAGCGGGTGACCGAGGGCGATGGCGCCGCCGTGCACGTTGACCTTGGCCGGGTCGGCGCCGGTCTCCTGCTGCCAGGCGAGCACGACGCTCGCGAAGGCCTCGTTGATCTCGAAGAGGTCGATGTCCGCGAGGTCGAGGCCGGCGCGGCGCAGCACCTTCTCGGTGGCGGGGATGACGCCGGTGAGCATGAGCAGCGGGTCGGAGCCGGTGACGGCGAAGGAGTGCAGCCGGGCGAGCGGGCGCAGGCCGAGGGCGCGGGCGGTCTCGGCGGCCATGACGAGGACGGCGGAGGCGCCGTCGTTGACCGGGCTGCTGTTGCCGGCGGTGACGGACCAGTCGATCTGCGGGAAGCGCTCGGCGAAGCCGGGGTCCTCGAAGGAGGGCCGGAGTCCGGCGAGGATCTCGGGGGTGGTGGCGGGCCGCACGGACTCGTCGCGGCGCACGTCCCCGTACGGCACGACCTGATCGTCGAAGAGTCCGTCGGCCCAGCTGCGCGCGGCCTTGGTGTGCGAGGCGGAGGCGAACTCGTCCATGGCGGCGCGGCTCAGCGACCACTTGGCGGCGATGAGCTCGGCGCTGATGCCCTGCGGGACCAGGCCGTCGGGGTAGCGGGCGGCGACTCCGGGGCCGAAGGGGTCGGCGCCGGGCGGCACGTTGGACCACATCGGGACGCGGCTCATCGACTCGACGCCGCAGGCCACGGCGATGTCGTACGCGCCGGACATGACTCCCTGGGCGGCGAAGTGCACGGCCTGCTGGGAGGAGCCGCACTGCCGGTCGACGGTGGTGGCGGGCACGGTCTCGGGGAGGCCGGCGCCCAGCCAGGCGTACCGGGTGGTGTTCATGGCCTGCTCGCCGACCTGGTCGACGGTGCCGCCGATGACGTCGTCGACGCGGGCGGGGTCGATCCCGGCCCGGTCGATCAGGGCGCGCAGGGTGTGGGAGAGGAGGGCGACGGGGTGGACGTCGGCGAGGGATCCGCCGGGCTTGCCCTTCCCGATGGGCGTTCGGACTGCTTCGACGATGACGGCGTCGCGCATGACACGGCTCCTGGGGTGCAGGGTTGGATAACTGGACCAACACTCGTCGGTAACATAACCCAGTGAGTTGGATTTTCAAACCCTCCCACCCCTCGCTGCCTTAGGCTTGGGCCCATGAAGGCCGCTCCCCGCCCCTGCTCCATCGCCGACACGCTCGCGCTGGTCGGCGAGAAGTACTCGTTCCTCGTGCTGCGCGAGATCTCCCTCGGCGTCCGCCGCTTCGACCGCATCGCCCGCAACACCGGCGCCCCGCGCGACATCCTCACCGCCCGCCTCAAGCGCCTCGTCGAGGCCGGGGTCCTGGAGAAGGTGGCGTACAGCGAGCGGCCGAAGCGCTACGAGTACCGGGCCACGCCGTCCGGCGAGGAACTGGCGCCGGTGCTGCTGACCCTGATGGCCTGGGGCGACCGCCACCTCAACCCGGACGCCCGGCCGGTGCTCCTGGAGCACAGCTGCGGCGAGGTCCTCGACCCCCGGGTGGTGTGCGGGCACTGCGGCGCGGCGCCGGACCCCACCACCCTCAAGCACCACATGCAGGCCCCGGGCTGGACCACGGCGGGCCCGGTGGAGGGCTGACCCGGGGGGCTCAGGCCCCGTGGCGGGCGCGTCATCTCGGGACGGTACGCTGCGCACCGACCTTATGACCGCACAAGCACATTCGGGACGGCCCTGGCCCCATGAGTTGGTTCGAATCGTTCATCCTCGGGCTCGTCCAGGGGCTCACGGAGTTCCTTCCCATCTCCTCCAGCGCGCACCTGCGGCTCACCGCCGCCTTCGCCGGCTGGGAGGACCCGGGCGCCGCGTTCACGGCCATCACCCAGATCGGCACCGAGACCGCGGTCATCATCTACTTCCGCAAGGACATCGGGCGGATCATCTCGGCCTGGTTCCGCTCGCTCTTCGACAAGGCGATGCGCTCCGACCACGACGCCCAGATGGGCTGGCTGGTCATCGTCGGCTCGATCCCGATCGGCGTCTTCGGCATCACGCTCAAGGACCAGATCGAGGGCCCGTTCCGTGATCTGCGGCTCACCGCCGCCACGCTGATCGTCATGGGCATCGTGCTCGGCGTCGCCGACCGGCTCGCGGCCCGCGACGAGCTGGGCGGCCGGCACCGGGCCGCGCGCGAGCGCAAGACGCTGGCAGAGCTCGGCATCAAGGACGGCCTGATCTACGGCGTCTGCCAGGCGATGGCCCTGATCCCGGGCGTCTCCCGGTCCGGCGCCACCATCTCCGGCGGTCTGCTCATGGGCTACACCCGTGAGGCCGCCGCCCGCTACTCCTTCCTGCTCGCCATCCCCGCGGTGGTCGCCTCCGGCGGCCTGGAGCTCAAGGACGCGGCCGAGGGCGGCCACGTCTCCTGGGGCCCGACGATCTTCGCCACGATCATCGCGTTCGTGGTGGGCTACGTGGTGATCGCGTGGTTCATGAAGTTCATCTCCACGAAGTCCTTCATGCCATTCGTGATCTACCGGATCCTGCTCGGCATCGTGCTCCTCGTGCTGGTCGCCACCGGTGTGCTCAGCCCGCACGCCGGTGAGTCCGCGGGCTGACCGCACCGGAACCGCCGGCACCGACGCCGAGGGCCCGTACAGCTGAAGCCGTACGGGCCCTTGGCGTCTCGCGTCCGCTGCCCGACACTGAGCCGATGACGCAGCGCGTGGATCTCGCCGGCGTGATGGACCGGCTCGCCCTCGACGACCTGGTCACCGGCTACGCCGTGGCCGTGGACGACTCCGACTGGACCGCGTACCGGGCGCTGTTCGCCCCGGGCGGCCGCGCCGACTACCGGGGCTCGGGCGGGATGGAGGGGCCGGCCGCGGAGGTCGCCGAGTGGCTGGCCGGGACGATGCGGCTCTTTCCCGTACGACAGCACCTCATCGTCAACCGCCGGTTCCGGGTGGCGGACGGAGGGGGCTTTCCGGGTGACACGGCCAGCGTGCGCGCCGACTACGTGAACCCGATGCGCTTCGAGTCGGGCGAGGATTTCGTGTGCGGCGGGCGGTACGCCTTCACCGCGCTCCGCACGGACGCCGGCTGGCGGCTGCGCGGCGTGGTGGTCGAGGAGAGGTGGCGCCGTATGTGAGGCCCGCCGGGACCGGCGCGCGCACACTGGAGGCGACACCTGGAGGCAGGGCATGCGGATCCCGTTCGCGCACCGGCCGGAGGCGGCCGGGACGGCGCCCGGAGCGGGCACGGGCACCGGGCCGGACGCGGGGACCGGCCCGGGTACGGACACGGGGCCGGACACCGCGCCCGGCCCGGGTACGGACACGAGGCTCGGCCCGGGTACGGGCACCGGGACCGCTCCGGCTGCTCCTCCCGGCGCCGGGGCCCCGCCGGGCGGCCGGCTCCACGGGCTCGGGCGGTCCGGGCTCGCGTTCCTCCTCGGGGCGCTGCCCGCCCTCGCCTTCCCCGAGCCCGGCCTGTGGTGGTGGGCGTATCTGGCGCTCGTCCCCTGGCTGCTGCTGATCCGCACGGCGCCCGACCAGCGCCGGGCCGGTCTGGACGGCTGGTGCGGCGGGATCGGGTTCATGGTGGCCGTGCACCACTGGCTGCTGCCCAGCCTGCATGTCTTCCTGCTGGTGATCGCCGCACTGCTCGGACTCCTGTGGCTGCCCTGGGGGCGGCTGGTACGGGCGATGCTGGGCGGGACGTCGTCGCCGCGCCGGGCGGCGGCCGCGCTGCTTGTCGTACCTTCCGGCTGGTTGCTCGTCGAGCTGGTCCGCTCCTGGCAGGGCCTCGGCGGGCCCTGGGGGCTGCTCGGGGCGAGCCAGTGGCAGGTGCCGGCCGGGCTGCGGCTCGCCTCGGTCGGCGGGGTGTGGCTGGTGACGCTGCTCGTGGTGGCCGTGAACACGGCCGTCGCCCTGTTCCTCGCCGTACCGCCGCTGCGCCGTACCGCCGTGGCCGGGCTGCTGTGCTGCGCCCTCCTCGTGGGCCTGGCGTGGTGGGCCGGCGCGCCCTCGCGCGGCGCGGGCACGGTGCGGATCGCGGTGGTGCAGCCCGGACTGATCCCGCCGCCGGGCCAGCGCTTCGACCGGAGCGAGGAGCTGACCAGGACGCTGGCCGGGCAGCGCCTCGACCTGGTGGTGTGGGGCGAGAGCAGCGTCGGCACCGACCTGTCGGCCCGGCCGGACCTCACGGCGCGACTGACCACGCTCGCCCGGGCCGTGGACGCGCCGATCCTGGTGAACGTGGACGCGCGCCGCTCGGACCGGCCGGGGATCTTCAAGAGCGCGATCCTGATCGACCGGGACGGGCCGACGGGCGAGCGGTACGACAAGATGCGGCTCGTGCCGTTCGGCGAGTACATCCCGGCCCGGCCGGTGCTCGGCTGGGCGACCTCGGTGGGCAAGGCGGCCGGCGAGGACCGGCACCGCGGCACGGCGCCGGTGGTGATGACGCTGCCGGCGGCGGCCGGGCCCGGGCCTGCGGGGCTGCGGATCGGGCCGCTGATCTGCTTCGAGACCGCCTTCCCCGACATGAGCCGGCGGCTCGCCCGGGACGGCGCGGACGTGCTGGTCGCCCAGTCCTCGACCTCGACCTTCCAGCACTCCTGGGCGCCCGCGCAGCACGCCTCGCTGGGCGCGCTGCGGGCGGCGGAGACGGGCCGCCCCGTGGTGCACGCGACGCTGACCGGGATCAGCGCCGCGTACGGTCCCGACGGGCGGCGGATCGGGCCCGAGCTCGGCATGGCCAGCAGTACGTCGGCCGTCTACGCGCTGCCGCTCGGCGGGGGTCCGACGCTGTACGAGCGGACGGGCGACTGGGCGGTGTACGGGGCGTTCGCCGTGATCGTCCTGGCCTGCCTCGGCGGGCGGCCGTGGCGCCGGGCGCCGGTGCTCAGGAGGCCTGGGCGAGCACCTGGCGCACCACGTACTCGCACAGCTCGTGGGTCCGCAGGGCGTCCCGGGCGCTGAGCGTCCGGCCCGCGCGCACGGCGTCGAGGAAGCCGGTCACGGACTGCTCGATGCCGCGCTGGCGGGCCACCGGCACCCAGTCGCCGCGCCGGCGCACGCTGGGCTGGCCCTTGTGGTCGACGACCTCGGCGAGGTTGAGGACCTGGCGCTTGGTGTCCTGTCCGGAGACCTCCAGGATCTCCTCGGTGGAGCCGTTGAGGCGGTTCATCATGCCGATGGCGGTGAAGCCGTCGCCGGAGAGCTGGAGCACCACGTGGTGCAGCAGTCCGTCGCGGACCCGGGCGCGCACATCGGTGTGCTCGACCTCGCCGGGGACGAGGAAGCGCAGGGTGTCGACGACGTGGATGAAGTCGTCGAGGACGAAGGTGCGCGGGTCCTCGGGCAGTCCGATGCGGTTCTTCTGCATGAGGATCAGTTCGCGCGGGTGGTCCGCGCACTGGGCGTAGGCGGGGGCGAGGCGGCGGTTGAAGCCGACGGCGAGGCCGACTCCGCGCTTCTCGGCGAGGGCGACCAGGGCCTCGGAGTCGGCGTACTCGTAGGCGAGCGGCTTGTCGACGTAGGTGGGCACGCCGGCCTCCAGGAGCCGGGTGACGATCTCGGCGTGGGCGGAGGTGGCGGCGTGCACGAAGGCGGCGTCGAGTCCGGCGGCGAGCAGTGAGTCGAGGTCGGCGTGACGGCGGGCGGCGGGCAGGTGGTAGGTGTCGCCGAGTTCGCCGAGGGTGGTGCGGCTGCGGGTCTGCAGGTGGAGTTCGACGCCGGGAAGGGCGGTCAGGACGGGCAGGTAGGCCTTGCGCGCGATGTCGCCCAGTCCGATGCAGCCAACCTTCACGGGGGTTCTCCTTGCCCTTGTCGCCTCGTCGTCGCCGCGCGCGGCGGTCGGGCCTGCGCGGCGCGGGTCAGCTTACGCGGGGCGGCTGTGGGTCGGGCTCGCGGCGGGATCGCCCGTGGGGCCGGCGGCCGGACTCCCTTCCGGGCGCCCGGTGTTCGGGCGTGCGTCGGTGGGCGGGCGCCAGTCGGCGATGCCGTCGAAGCCGCGCAGGACGAGGCCGGGGCCGAAGCGGGAGACGGCGGTCACGGCCGCGTCCCGCAGGGCGACGGCGGGCCGGGCGGAGAGCAGCGCGAGCCGTCCGGTGCGGGCGGCCTTGCGGACGAGCGCGGTGGTACGGGGCAGCCGGTCGGCCGTGTACGCGGCGAGGGCGGCCGGCACCGGCCGCCCGGCGCCGATGTGGTGGGCGAGGACGATCGCGTCCTCGATCGCCTGGTTGCCGCCCTGGCCGAGGGTGGGCTGCATGGCGTGGGCGGCGTCGCCGAGGAGCGCGGTGCGCCCGTGGTGGAAGGCGGGCAGCGGGTCGATGAGGTGGTGCACGTCGTGGCGCAGGACGGCGCTCTCCTCGGTGGCGGCGAGGATCGCGGGCACGGGGTGGTGCCAGCTGCCGAACAGGCGCTCAAGGGCGGCCTTCTCGCCGTCCGGCGCGTGCGCTCCCTCGGGCGCGGCGGCCATGGCGTAGGCGTAGACGCGGCCGTCCTTGAGCGGCTGGCTGCCCCAGAGGCGGCCGGGTCCCCAGGTCTCGTGCGGGGCGAAGGGGCGTTCGGGGGCGGGGATGACGGTGCGCCAGGTGGTGTAGCCGGAGTAGCGGGGGCCGGGGTGGGCGGGGAAGAGGGCGGCGCGGGTGGCGGAGCGGATGCCGTCGGCGGCGACGACGAGTTCGGCGTCGATCTCGCCGTCGGGGGTGGTGACGCGGGCCGGCTGGGAGGCGTCGCCGGGGTGGGCGAGGGCGGCGGGGGTGGCGGTGCGGACGGTGCCGTCGGGCAGGGCGGCGGTGAGCAGTCCGACCAGGGTGGCGCGGTGCAGCAGGACGAGCGGGTCGCCGAACCGGGCGGCGGCGGCCCGGGCGTCGGTGCGGGCGAGCCAGCGTCCGTCGGGGCGGCGCATGCCGCCGTCGCCCTGCCAGGCGGCGAGTGCGCGGACGGGTGTGCCGAGGCCGATGACGTCGAGGGCGCGCAGGGCGTTGGGGGCGAGACCGATGCCGGCGCCGACGGGCGCGAGGTCGGCGGCGCGTTCGAGGACGGTGACGTCCCAGCCGTGGGCGCGGAGGGCGACGGCGGCGGTGAGACCGCCGATGCCGGCTCCGACGACGACGGCGCGGTGCTGTTCCATGACTCCCCCTCGAAGGGACGGCAGATGAGGACGGCGGACGGCAGAGCACAAGCCCGCACTACAGCTGTAGTGCGCTCGCACCCTCACCGTACTACAGCTGTAGTCGCGTGGGCAGTGGGGGCGGCACGGGTCGCATAGGTTGTCCCCATGACCGCAGCACCCGCCCCGGCCCCGGCCCCCGGCGCCCCGCCCACCCGCGCCCAGCGGATCGGCGACGCCGCGCTCGATCTGCTCGTGGAGCGCGGGATGCGCGGGCTCACCCATCGCGCCGTCGACGAACGGGCCGGCCTCCCCCAGGGCTCCACCTCCAACCACGCCCGCACCCGCCAGGCGCTCCTGGAGACCGCGGTGCGCCGCCAGGTGGAGCGGGAGTCGGGCGTCCTCGCCCCGCACGAGCTGCCCGCGCCGGGCGCCGCGCCCGAGGCCCTGGTCGACGCGCTCGCGCTGGCGCTGCACCGCTATCTGACGGACCACCGGTCGCTGCTCGTCTCCCGCTACGAACTGGCCCTGGAGGCGACCCGGCGGCCCGAACTGCGCTCCTTCTTCGACTCCGCCGGCGCCGTCTTCCACGGCCCGGTGACCGCGATGATGCGCGCGGCCGGCTCGGCCGAGCCCGAGCGGCACGCGCTCTCCCTGATCGCCTGGTGCGAGGGGCTGATGTTCTCCTGCGCGGCCGGCTCCTTCCACGCCGCCGTGCCCAGCCGCGCGGAACTGCGCACCGGCTTCGACGAACTGCTGCGGGGCATGCTGGGTGCCGGGCGGGGCGGGCAGTCCTAAAGCGCTGGCACCCGGGCCCGGCCGTCCGCGACGATGCCCTTCATGACGACCGATCACACGGCAGCACCCGAGCGCGTCTACCCGGACACCACCACGGGTGAGCGCCAGGCCCTGGAGCAGTGGCTCGAGTTCCACCGCGCGACCCTCGCGGCGAAGTGCGCGGGCCTCACCGACGAGCAGCTCCGCACCGTGTCCGTGCCGCCCTCCGAGCTCAATCTGCTCGGCCTGGTCCGGCACATGGCCGACGTCGAGCGCGGCTGGTTCCGCAAGGTCCTCGGCGGCGAGACGGCCCCGTGGCTCTACGCCACCGACGAGGACTTCGACCGGGGCATCCACACGACGGACGGCGACGGCTACGCGGAGGCGTTCGCCACCTGGCAGGCAGAGATCGCCCATGCCCGGAAGCTGGCCGAGGGGCGCGCGCTGGACGACCTCTGCGCGGGCACCCACCACCGCACCGGCGAGCTCATCAACCTGCGCTGGATCTACCTCCACATGATCGAGGAGTACGCCCGCCACAACGGCCACGCGGACCTCATCCGCGAGCGCATCGACGGCGCCACCGGCGCCTGACCGCAACCGGTCGCGCCCGGCCCCGCGCGCCACCGGCGCCGTCCCGGTCAGCCCGGGCCGGGGTGATCACTCATGCGGGGCATTCCCCGCGAGTAGGGGTACGCGAAAGCCGTCCCGACCTGCAGAGTTGCGCGGGTGCATGGAACCCGAACCACAGTGACGCTGCTCGCCGGCGTGGCCATGGCCGCCGCCCTGACGGGCTGTGTCGCCGTCGACCCGCCGCCCACGGCCCCCGCGCCCGCCGCCTCCGCCGGCAGCGCCGCCTCCCCCGACGGCCAGGACGTGGCCCCGCAGATCGTGCAGGGGCCCGCCCGCGAGGCCCTGGAGGCGGCTCTGCCCGATCCCCCGGAGCCGCAGACGGCGGTGGAGCGGCGGCGCACCGACGACAGTCCGCCGGCCCCCGCCCGGCCGCGCCGCACCGAACACCCGCGCCCCTCCGCCGTACCGCAGCAGCAGCGGCACCGGACGCCCGAGCTCCATCTGCCGAAGGGGCCCAAGGGTCCGAAGGTGCCGGAGGTCCCGCGCGACCGGGCCGGTGTGTGCACCCTCGGGCAGTCGTACGGCGGGTGGAGCCCGGACAGTCCGCAGGCGCGGATCTGCAAGGGCGTGTACGGGCGCTGAGCCCGCTATCCCGCTAGGCCGGGCCCGGGAAACCGCCCCGCAGCCGCCGTTCGAGGCGGTCGATCGCGGCCCGCACCCCGTTGCCGTAGCCGTCGTCGTCCAGCGACTCGGCGGCGGCGCGGGCCCGGTCCAGATGGATCCGGGCGGCGTCGGGGCGGGCCAGCTTCACATAGTCGGCGGCCAGGTTGAGATGGAGCGAGGGGGCCAGGGCGCGCAGCGCGACCGACGCGTCGTGGCGGGCGAGCCGGTCCTCGTCGAGGCTCTCGGCGGCGGTCAGGGCGCGCAGGTCCCAGGCCAGCTCGACGTCCGGGTCGTCCTGCGCGTCGGCCATGTAGTGGGCGAGGGTGCAGCGGTGCAGCGGGTCCCCTTCGGGGCCGAGCTGGTCCCAGATCGCGCCGAAGCGGTTGCGGGCCTCCTCCCGGTCGCCGCCGTGGAGCAGCATGACCGCCTGCCCGATCCTGGTCATGACGGCGTCGTCCGCCACCTGCTGCCCGGTCATCACGGCCTCCCCGTGTTCGGTCCCGCTCCGAGCCTGCCGGATCCGGCGCCCGAGGTGTGCCTTCGGCGCGCCGGATCCGAGCCGGCTCCGATCCGGCCCCGAGGGGTCAGCCGGCCAGGTTCGGGATGCGCCAGTCGATCGGCGCGTGGCCCTGCGCGGCGACGGCCGCGTCGATCTGGGTGAAGGGCTGCGAGCCGAAGAACTTCTTCGCCGACAGCGGCGAGGGGTGGGCGCCCTTCACGACCGCGTGCCGCTCCTCGTCGATGAGCGGCAGCTTCTTCTGCGCGTAGTTCCCCCACAGCACGAAGACGGCCGGGTCGGGGCGGTCGGCGACGGCGCGGATGACGGCGTCGGTGAACTTCTCCCAGCCCTTGCCCTTGTGCGAGTTGGCCTCGCCGGCGCGGACCGTGAGCACCGCGTTGAGCAGCAGGACGCCCTGCCGGGCCCACGGCATCAGATAGCCGTTGTCGGGGATGGGGTGGCCGAGCTCGGCCTGCATCTCCTTGTAGATGTTGCGCAGCGAGGGCGGGGTCTTGACGCCCGGCCGGACGGAGAAGCACAGGCCGTGGCCCTGGCCCTCGCCGTGATACGGGTCCTGGCCCAGGATCAGGACCTTGACCTGGTCGAACGGCGTGGCGTCGAGGGCGGCGAAGACCTGCTCGCGCGGCGGGTAGACCGGCCCCTTGGCCCGCTCCTCCTCGACGAACTCGGTCAGCTCCTTGAAGTAGGGCTGGGCCAGCTCTTCGCCGAGGACGCCGCGCCAGGACTCGGGCAGCAGGTCGGTGTCGGTCACGTCGGGAACCTCCGGTGGGCGTTCGTCTGATCTCCACGAGAACCTACCGGGCCCCACTGACAACACCGTCCGCCGCCCGGGTCCCGGGCGACTTCCGGCCACCGTCTACCAGCTGGTACGGCGGCTGAGCTCCCACATCTGCATGACGGTCTGCGGGTCGAGGGCCCGCTCACCGCCCGCGATGTCCTCGCTCGCGGCGATGTAGAGCTTGCCCTGCCACAGCGGCAGCAGGCGCACGTCCTGCACCATGATCTCCTGGGCCTCGGTGAACTCGTCCGTGACGGCGCCGCGGTCGCTCTCGCGCCGGGACTTGGGGAGGAGCTCGTCGGTGATCCGCGGGCTGACGTACGGCGTGCCGAGGACGTTCTTCTTGCCCACGAAGGGGGCGATGAAGTTGTCGGCGTCCGGGAAGTCGGGGAACCAGCCACGGCCGAAGACCGGGTACTGGCCCTTCTGGTAGGCGGCCTGGAACTCCTTCCACGGCTTGCCGTGGAGGGTGATCTCGAACAGCCCGGAGGCCTCCAGCTGGCGCTTGAGCTCGATGAACTCGGGCCCGGTGGCGGAGCCGTAGCGGTCGGTGGCGTACCAGAAGTCCAGCTTCACGGTGTCGGTGATGCCGGCCTGGCGCAGGATGCTCTTGGCCTTGGCCGCGTCGGGCGAGCCGAAGCGGTCGAAGAACTTGGTGGTGTGGCCGGCGATGCCCTTGGGGACCATCGAGTACAGCGGCTCGGCGGTGCCCTGGTAGACCCTGTTGACCAGTTCGTCGCGGTCGACCAGCTGGGCGATGGCCCGGCGGACGGCCGGCTTGGCGACCGAGGGGTCCTTGGCGTTGAAGACCAGGTAGCGGATGTCGGCGCCGGTGGACTCGACGAGCTGGAGGTTCTGGTTCTCCGGCTTGTCGGCCTGGAGGTCGACCACCTCCTCGGCGGTCAGACCGCGGTAGGTGGCGTCGATCTCCTTCTTCTTGAGGGCGGCGACCATCGGCTCGGACTCCTTGAAGTACCGGATGGTCACGCCGCCGTTCTTGCGGTCGGCGAAGCCCTTGTAGCTGGGGTTGCGGGTGAGCTCGGCCTTGTCGCCCTCGGTGTAGGAGTCGAGGGTGTACGGGCCGGAGCCGACCAGCTTGCCGTCCTCGCGGAGCTTGTCCGCGGGGTACTCGGCCGGGTCGACGATCGACATGGCCGGGGTGGCGAGGATGAAGGGGAAGGTCGCGTCGGGCTTGTTGAGCCGGAAGACGATGGTCTGGGGGTCGGTGACGTCCATCTTGTCGAGCGAGCCGAGCATGCCGTTCGGTCCGCCCTCGACGTTGATCGTGCGGATCCGCTCGATCGAGTACTTCACCGTCTCGGCGTCCAGCTTGTGCCCGTTCGAGAAGGTGAGGCCGTCATGGATCCGGCACTCGTAGACCCGGCTCGACGAGCCCTGCTTGAAGGCGCAGTCGGCGGCGTCCGGCTGCGGAGTCGTACTCCCGGTGGGAAATGCCACGAGCGTCTGGAAGACATTCCGGAAAAGCTCCCAGGAATTGTCCCAGGCGGCCGCCGGATCGAGGGTGCTGGGAGAACTCGTCGTCCCCACGACGATTCTCTGGTCCGCTGCGGATTCACTGTCCGAAAACACACCGCATCCGGACAGGAGGGATATGGACGCAAGGGCTGCAGCGGCCTGCAGACTGGTCCGGTTGAACACGTGCACGCTCCTCGTTCAGCCTGGGGTCGGCCGACCATACCGCAGCGCCCCGCCAGGTCAATGTTCGACCCTGGCGGGGCACTTGTGGCATTCGATGGATAACCGGGGCCAAACCGGTCAAGAATTCAGCAGAGTGTCCGGATACCGGTCACTCGACACCGGCGTTCAGGAAAAGACCGCCGTCGACGACGAGCGTCTGACCAGTGATCCAGTCCGACTGCGACGAGGTGAGGAAGGCGGCGGCGCCGCCGATGTCCTCGGGCTGGCCGAGCCGGCCGAGCGCGTAACGGGCGGCCGCCTCGGCCTCCCGGCCCTCGTACAGGGCCGCCGCGAACTTCGTCTTCACGACGGCGGGCGCGATCGCGTTGACGCGCACCAGCGGGGCGAATTCGTGCGCCAGCTGGAGGGTGAGATTGATCATCGCGGCCTTGCTGATTCCGTACGCGCCGATGAACGGCGAGGCGGAGACGCCGGCGATCGAGGCGATGTTCACGATCGCCCCGCCGTGCTCCTTCTGCCAGGCGCGATAGGTCTGCTGGGCGAAGCCGAGCGCCGAGACCACATTCGTCTCGAAGACCTTGCGGGCGACGTTCAGGTCGAGATCGGCGATGGCGCCGAAGACCGGATTGGTGCCCGCGTTGTTGATCAGGAAGTCGACCCGGCCGAAGGCCTCCATGGTCGCCTCGACCGCGGCGGCCTGGTGGGCCTCGTCGTGGGCCTTGCCGGGGACGGCGATGACCCGGTCGGCGCCGAGCCGTTCCACGGCCTCCTTCAGGGCCTCCTCGCCGCGGCCGGTGATGCAGACCCGGTCGCCGCGGGCGACCAGGGCCTCGGCGACGCCGTAGCCGATGCCCCGGCTCGCGCCGGTGACGAGCGCGACCTTGCCCGACGGCTCGGGCAGTTCCTTGCTGCTCATGGGGATGCTCCTCCCGCCTCTTCTCTCGCCCCGCCGGTCAGTTGAGCGGGCCGCCGGCCACGTACATGACCTGGCCGGAGACGAAGCCGGCGTCGTCGCCCGCGAAGAACGCGATGGCGTTGGCGACGTCCTCGGGGCGGCCGACCCGCTGCACCGGGATCATGGAGGCGGCGGCGGCCTGGAAGTCCTCGAAGCCCATGCCGACGCGCTCGGCGGTCTGCGCGGTCATCTCGGTGACGATGAAGCCGGGGGCGACGGCGTTGGCGGTGATGCCGAACTTGCCGAGCTCCTTGGCCAGGGTCTTCGTCAGGCCCTGCAGACCGGCCTTGACGGCGGAGTAGTTGGCCTGGCCGCGGTTGCCCAGGGCCGAGGACGAGGAGAGCGAGACGATCCGGCCGAAGCCCGCGTCCACCATGTGCTTCTGGCAGGCCTTGGCCATCAGGAACGCGCCCTTGAGGTGCACGTTCATCACGATGTCCCAGTCCGACTCGGACATCTTGAAGAGCAGGTTGTCGCGGAGCACGCCGGCGTTGTTGACGAGGATGGTGGGCGCGCCGAGCTCGGCGGCGACCCGCGCGACGGCCGCCTCCACCTGGGCGGCGTCGGAGACATCGCAGCCGACGGCGAGCGCGGTGCCGCCCGCGGCCGTGATCTTCTCGACGGTGTCCTTGCAGGCCGCCTCGTCGAGGTCGAGTACGGCGACGGCGCGGCCCTCGGCCGCCAGCCGGATCGCGGTGGCGGCGCCGATGCCCCGCGCCGCACCGGTGACGACGGCTACCCGCTGCTCGGTGGTGGACATGCTTGTTCTCCTCGCCCTTGGCTCGTCCCTTGGATGCGGTGCCTACCCGGCGGCCCGCCCGCTCTCACCCGGTGACCCTCGTGCCGGGAGGTGAGCGACCGCTTAGTATTGCCCGCAGACGAGACGCTAGAAGCCCTGGCACCCGGTGTCAACGCCCCACCGGGTGCACCGGATCACGCGGCGCGCGCCTTGACCCGGCCGGGGCGGGCCGGGGCCGGGCTCAGCGGACGAGCAGGTCGAGCAGCCGCTCCACCTCGGCCTCGGGGTCGGCGGTCAGGCCGGTGTGCACGGGTCCGGGCTGGACCACCGTGGAGCGGGGGGCGATCAGCCAGCGGAAGCGCCGGCCCGCGTCGTCCCGGGACGCCTGCCCCGCGGCCTCGCCGCCGGTGCAGACGCCCTCGACGGCGTGCAGCGCTGCCCGTACGCCCGTCACGTCGGCGCCCGGGTCGAGCGCGGCCAGCTTGGCCTCGTCCAGATGGGTGCGGGCGGCCACGTACGACCGGGCGCGGCAGTAGACGACCACACCCGCGTTGAAGCACTCGCCGCGCTCCACGCGCGGCACCACGCGCAGCAGCGCGTACTCGAAGACGTCGCGGTCGGTCACGTGGTGCTGTCCTTCTCGGTGGGGCGCGGGGCGAGACGGTCGGCGAGCCAGCCCGGGGGCTGCTGCGGGCGGCGCTCGGTGCGCGGCCCGAGGGTGATCCGCTCGTGGATGGTCGCGGCGCGCGGCAGCAGCGCCTCCACGTACGCGGCGCGCAGCTCGTCGGTGCTGTCGAAGCCGGGCTCGTCGACCAGCCACTCGTCGGGCACGTCCGCCGCGACCTCGGTCAGCAGCTCGCGGGTGACCAGCGGGGCCAGCTCGGCGGCCGCGGCGGCGACGTCGGGCGCGAAGGGCGCGAGGGCGTGGTCGGAGGCGTCGTACGGCTTCGCGGCGGAGGCCTGGGCGCCGGGCCAGTTGTGGTGCCAGATCATGGTGGCGCCGTGGTCGATCAGCCACAGGTCGCCGTGCCAGACCAGCATGTTCGGGTTGCGCCAGGACCGGTCGACGTTGTTGATCACGGCGTCGAACCAGACGACCTTCCCGGCCTCCTTCGGGTCGACCTCGTACGCGAGCGGGTCGAAGCCGAGCGAGCCGGGCAGGAAGTCCATCCCGAGGTTCAGCCCGCCGCTCGCCTTGAGCAGCTCCTGCACCTCCTGATCGGGCTCGGAGAGACCGATCACCGGATCGAGCTGAATGGTCACCAGCTCCGGCACCCGCAGCCCCAGCCGCCGGGCCAACTGCCCGCAGATCACCTCCGCGACCAGGGTCTTGCGCCCCTGCCCGGCGCCGGTGAACTTCATGACGTACGTGCCGAGATCGTCGGCCTCGACGATCCCGGGGAGCGAGCCGCCCTCACGCAAAGGCGTGACATAGCGGGTCGCTACGACCTCTTCCAACACTTTCCCAGGCCACCCATCTCTTCAGCCTTACGAGCCATGGACGAATGAAGAGAGCATAGTAACCGAGGGTGATCACCGGCGAGGGGTGCCGGGATCGGTGGCGCGGGGCCGATGGTGCGGGTCTGCGGGTGAACGCCGAAGTACCTCGCCATCGTCCGGCCCTACGGGAAAACGGCGTCGCCCTCCGGGACCGCTGGGGTCCCGGAGGGCGATGACCTGCTCAGAGGGGGCAGTCCGGGATCACCAGGTGCCCGGCTCCGACTGCCAGCTCTTCAGCGGGTTGTCGAAACCGCCGTCGGTGCGGGCCTTGAAGGTGTGGGCCGCGGTGGTGCCGGCATCGTCGTTGTACATGATCGCGATGTCCTCGCGGCCGTCGTGGTCGGTGTCGCCGGAGACCGGGAACGACGCGTTCTGGACGTGCCAGGTGCCGGAGGGCGCCTGCCAGCTGCGGAAGTCCTCGTTGATCGTGCCGTCCGTCTTGCCGGTCAGGGTGAACAGCGAGGAGTTGCCGTAGCCGTAGTCGTACATGATGCCGAGGTCGGCGCGGCCGTCACCGTTGTAGTCGCCCGCGGTGACCTTGCTGCGCCACCACTCCCACTGGCCGGGCGTACGGGTCCAGGACTTCACTCCCGGCCAGACGCCGCCGTCGGGCTTGCCCAGGAAGGTGAACGCGGAGACCGCGCCGTCGCCGTAGCCGTACACGCCGACGACGTCGTCCTTGCCGTCGCCGTTGAAGTCACCGGCCACGTACTTGGCGCTGCTCTGGTTCCAGGTCCCCGCGCCGGACCACCAGCTCACGAAGATGTTCTTGAACGAACCGTCCGCGTTCGACAGGAACGTGTACGCACCGGTGGTGCTGTTGTCGTGGTCGTACATCATGAGGACGTCGTCCCGGCCGTCGCCGTTGAAGTCGCCGGCGACGATCTTGCCCTTGGCGGTGTCCCAGTTGCCAGGACCGGTGTAGGCGCTGCGGGGCAGCGAGGTGAAGGTGCCGTCGGTCTGGCCCAGGAAGGTGAACATGCCGCTGGAGCCGTCGCCGTAGCCGTACAGGGCGGCCAGGTCGTCCCGGCCGTCGCCGTTGAAGTCACCCGACACCCACTGGGACTGCGAGACCCGCCAGGTCCAGGCGGGGTTGGTGTGGGCGATCTTCGGGGCGGCGAAGCCGCCGTCCGTCTTGGCCAGGTGCGTGAACACCTGCATGGCGTCGGCGCCGTAGTCGTAGACGGTGGCCATGTCGGAGCGGCCGTCGCCGTTGAAGTCGCCCGCCAGCTCCTTGCGGAGGCTGTCGGTGCGGTCGCCCCAGTGGTGCTCGTCCGTGGCGCCGGTGTAGCGGTTGTGGCGGATGTAGCCGTTCTCGAAGTCGGTCCGGGGACCGCCCGCCACGTCGTACTCCTCCGACTGCGGGTAGCCGAGCCAGCTCTTGCCGGCGCCCAGCGCGAGCCACTTGTTGCGGATGCTGCCCCACACGCCCCAGGCCTGGCCCGTCCTGGTGGTCCAGTAGATGGAGCGGGAGTCGGAGGTCTCGCCGCGGCGGCGGAAGTGGTTGTAGCGGCCGACGCCGTCGTCGACGTTGGTCTCGTCGGTGGTCGGGTAGCCGAAGCCGGCCGGGCCGCCGAGCGCCAGGTACTTCTTGTAGATGGTGCCGTGGATGGAGCGCCCGCCGAAGTCGTACGTCCAGTAGATGGCGCCGTCACCGCCGGAACCGCGGAAGGTGGTGACCCAGGCGTCGCTCTCGAACGTGGTCGACTCGTCGGAGGTCGGGTAGCCGAGGAAGCTCTTCTCGGCGCCCAGCGAGACCCAGTAGCTGCGGATGGCGTTGAAGACCATCCAGGCACCGGTCGTCGGGTGCCAGTAGATCGAGGAGTTCTCCCCGCCGGCACCGTTCTGGCGGAAGTGCGCGTACCGGCCTTCGCCGTCCTGCGGGACCAGGACGTCCGTGGTCGGGTGGCCGAAGCCGCTCGGGCCGCCCTTGGCCAGGTACTTCGCCAGGATCGGGCCGCACAGGGTGTGCGTGCCGGTGTCGGCCGAGGTGAAGCTCTGGCACTCGGACCAGGGGGTGCCGCCGAGCACGAGACGGCGACCGGCGCCGAAGACCGAACCGCCGCTCGCGGCGCGGCCCGGGTACTCGGTGATCTCGCCGCTGGCGTCGCGCGACCAGAGGTCGACATAGCCGTCGGCCTCGAAGTCGCCGTCGCTGGTCAGGTTCGGCTGGGCGGTGCCGGTGAACCCGGTCGCGATGGAGGTGGAGCGGACCGTGGCGTCGCCGTAGACCGCGAGGTCGGCGACGGTGGTCGCCGACGTGTCGGTGGTGACCTTGCTGGTGTACTGGTGGATCTTTCCGCTGACCTTGTCGCGGGCCCAGACCTCGGGCAGCTTGTCGCCGTTGAGGTCACCGGGGGCGATGAGGGTCATGTCCTGCCAGTCGGCGTTGCCGAGCAGGACCGGGGGGCGGACACCGGTGGGGCCCAGGTCCAGGTAACCGATCGTGTTCCCGAAGTACAGGTAGAGCTCGCCGCCCGTCTTGACCAGCAGGTCGGGCTGGTCGGCGTCGTCGACGTTCTGGTCACCGTTGTCGTCGTTGACGCTGCCGATCACGAGGATCTGGTCGGCCTGCGCCCAGTGGTCGTTGTCGGGCGACAGGGTGGCCACCGGGGTGCGGTTGGCGTCGATCGGCTGGAGGTCGCCGCCGCCGTTGCCCGGGTAGACGTACAGGTCCTTGCGACTGCCGTCGGGCGACGGGCGCAGGGCGACGAGGTCCTCGTAGTAGTCCTCGTTCCAGCTGCCGCGGTGGGACAGCGACACGACGTCGGCGAAGGAGCCGCGGTCGAGCTTCCTGGACAGGTCGAAGGTGCCGTCGCCCTTGCCGGGGTGCATCCACAGCTGGCCGGAGCCCGGGTCGACGCTCCAGATGTCGACGGTCCCGTCGCCGTTGAGGTCGCCGGGCTTGTCACGGGTCGCCTTGCGCTTGGCGTAGAAGAGATACGCCTTGAGGTCGGACCGGTTGCTCGCCCCGTCGAGGCTGCGGACGAACAGCGTCTGCGGACCGGTCGTGGAGGGGGTGTACTCCACGGTCGCGTTGCCGCCGATCGAGGAGGCCGGGACCTCACGCACCTTCGGGTCGGACTCGGTCCACCACTGGTACTTCTCGACGTCGGTCTCGCCGTTGGCGCCGAAGGTGAAGATGCCCTTCGTACGCGCCTCGGCGGTCCTGTCCGGATCGTTCTCGGGGAACTCCACCGAGCTGACCACCGGCGGATGGCTGGGCCGCGTCGCGTCGATGCTGAACACGCACTGGCCCGCCCAGGGGCCGGCCGCGTAGTCGTCCAGGCCGCGGACGTCCCATCGGTAGGTGCCGGTGGGGAGCTCGGATGCGGGGATGCGCACCTGGGCGACGTTGCCGTTCGTGACCCACACCTGGGGCCGCTTGATGGTGCCCCAGTAGTCCTTGTCGTTCCAGTAGTTGAACTCGGCCCGGAGCGCGTTGTCCTCGGCGTCCGAGACACGGGCGCGGAGCACGACCTCGTCCGTGGTGCCGATCATGCCGCCGCCACAGGACACCGAGGGGTCGGAGCCGCGCTCCCAGATGGAGTTCGGCACGGTGTTGTACTGGGTGGATATGCGGGCGCTGTCCGGGTTCATCTTGCGCCAGGACACGTCGACGGTGTCGGTGGCCGACTTCAGGCCCATGGTCCAGGCCGGCCAGTGCCAGCGCGCCGCGTCCGCGACCGCCGAGGTGACGTTGAGCTCGATGGTGTCGCCGTCGCCGGGGCAGTTGCGGCCGCCGAAGGACTGGCCGGAGGAGTCGACCAGGCGCTGCCAGTTGGGCTGGTTGTTCCAGGTGACCCAGGAGCCGATGGTGCCGGTGTCCCAGATCTGGAGGTCACCGGACTGGCAGCTCCAGGACCCGGCGTACTTCTGCTGGATGCGGAAGGTGGAGGACAGGATCTGCTTGTCCCACAGGCTGCCCATGCCGACCTGGAAGAAGGTCTTGGCGCAGACGACCGCGTAGTTGTTGGCGGAGTCCTTGGCGCAGCCGACGCGGGCTTCCTTGCTGAGGGTGCCGCCGTTCCAGTAGTTGGTGTTCGCCGAGTTCGGGAAGGCGTTGTGCTTGTAGGCCAGCGTCCACGCCGACTTCCAGTCGTCGCGCCAGATCGGGTCGATGACGACGGGGTACTTCGTACCCGGAGCGGTCAGCAGCTTGTGGTCGGGCGTGAGGGTGAGGGTGGAGCCCTTCAGCGCGACGCCGAGGTCCGCCTGGCGGGTGCCCATGGAGATGCCGTCGACGGCCTCCACCGGGTCGGCGACCGCGGCGGCGCGCTTGGCGGCTGCCGTCCTGGGCGTCGTGGCCTGCACGGCCGGCTGGTCGGCGCCGGAGTCCCACATCTGCGGCTTGCCGGAGCTGAACAGCGCCTTGCCCGCGGGGTCGAGGGCCCGCAGCTCGCCGTTGGCCTCCTTGCGGAGGGTCAGTCCCTTGCCCTTGAGGCCGAAGTCGAGGGAGGCGAGGGCCGGGTTGTCGGCGGCCGCGCGGTTCTTGACGATCAGCTGGTGCGAGAAGCCGGTGACGTCGGCGGTGACCCGCAGGTCGACGCCGCGCAGCACCTCGGGGTACGTGGCGCTGTCGCCCTCGATCTTCGGGGCGGGCAGCGGCTTCGGCCAGCTCAGGGAGATGTCCCGGCCGTCCTTGCGCATGGTGACGAGCGGGGTGCTTCCGCCGCCGGAGAAGGTGAGCCCGACACGGGTGGCGCGGGGGGCGATCCGTCCGTCGCTCTGCCGGCTCAGACCGGTGTCCGCGTCCACGAGCTTCCCGCCGCGCAGGACGCGGATCGGAGCCAGGGCGTGGTTCTGGGTGAACGTGCCGTCCGGGTTGGCCCAGACGTCGTCGGTCTCGGTGCGCTTGGAGGGCAGCTCGACCGGCTTGCCGGTGCGCTTGGCCTCCTTGGTCGCCTTGGCGTGGACGGCGGCGTCGGCCGCGGTCTTGGCGGCGTCGGCCTTGGACGCGCCGGCGTCCGCGGCGGCGCGGCCCGTGGTGGTGCCGCCCGGGCCCGTCGGGGTGGTGGCGGCGGTTGCCTCGGCGACGGGCAGCGTGCCGAGCAGCAGGGCGGCGAGCACCGTGCCGGCGGCGGCGCGGAGCGTGCCGCGGCGGCGTGGCGGATCGTCGACGCGGACACGCGTCGGGTTGGGTCTCACGGAGTGGGTCCTCGGGGTTCGGCTCGGCCGCCGCGCCGGAGCGGGTGGCCGAGATCGTCGGTTCCGGCCGCTCGCCGATGACCGCTTCCCGGCCACCTCGACGATCGGCCGTTGGCGTTCGATTATTTGTAGCAGCAGCGGCGGCTCTCGTGTGACGGGTTCCCGCCCTCGGGCCTGTCGCACCACGCCCGGGTCGCAACCAGGTTGACGGAGGCTCACATCCGTTCCCCCGAATGCGGTTTTCTCCAGGACGACCAGCGCCTTGATCCCTGACACTCCCTCAAGAGGCCGTCCTCGCGCCGCCTCGACGCCCCGACGGATCCACTGTTAGGTTCAGCGCCGTCACCTGAAGCGTGATCATGACATGTTTCACGCTTCTCTCATCTTGATCTCACGGAGTGTTCGAATCTTGAGAAGATCCAAGGCGCACGCCTGGCGTGCGCCTCTCAGGCGTGCCTGGCGGTGGCCGATACCGCTGCTGGCACTGAGTCTGATGACCGCCGGTCTCACCACCGTGGACGCGACGGCGGCCCCCTCCGACCTGCGTCTCCTGGAGACGCAGAAGCTCACCAAGGTCGGCGGCGCGCCCGTCACCGGCAAGCCGGCTCCCGGCCCCGCCGAGTCCCAGAAGAAGAGCTGGAAGAAGGCTCCGGCCATCGCCTGGCCGAAGGCCGGCTCCGCCGAAATCACCCTTCCCGCCCCCGAGTCCGCGCCCTCCGGGCAGCGGAATCCGGCCACCCGGGGCGCCCTCGGCAGCGCGGCCGCCAAGTCGGCCAAGACCGGCAAGGCCGGCAAGGCCGTCCGCGCCGGCACCCTGCCGGTGAACGTCGCCGCGCTCCCGCCCCGTACCGCGGGCGGACCCGCCGCACGCGCCGTCAAGCAGCCGGCCGCCGGTGCGAACACCGCCCCGATCAAGGTGAAGGTCGGCCTGCTCGACCGGGCCGCGGCCCGCCGCGCCGGACTCGCCAACAGCCTGCTCCTGTCGGTCCAGCGCACCGACGCGGGCAGCGCCTCGGCTCCCGTCTCGGTCGAGCTCGACTACAACGCCTTCAAGAACGCCTACGGCGGCGGCTGGGGCTCCCGGCTGCGCTTCACCGCGCTCCCGGCCTGTGCCCTGACCACGCCGAAGAAGCCGGGCTGCCGGAGCGGCACCCCGGTCACCACGGTCAACGACCCGAAGACCGGCAAGCTCGTCGCCACCTTCGACGCCCCGGCCCAGCCGGTGACGACGGCGACGGGCGCCCTGCGCTCGATGGCCACCGCCGGCACGCAGTCCGTGACGCTGGCCGCCACCGCGGGCGCCGACGGCTCCAACGGCACGTACAAGGCCACCTCGCTGAACCCTTCCGGCTCCTGGCAGGCCGGCGGTTCCGCGGGTGACTTCTCCTGGTCGTACCCGCTGGACATCCCCGCCTCGCTCGGCGGCCCCAGCCCGTCGCTGACGCTCGGCTACTCCAGCTCGACGATCGACGGCCGGACCTCGGCCTCCGCGCAGCAGACCTCCTGGGTCGGCGACGGCTGGGACCTGGCCTCGAACTACATCGAGCGGTCCTACGTCCCGTGCAGCCAGGACAAGCGCCCGAACTCCGGGTACAACAACCCGAAGGACGACACCGGCGACCTCTGCCACGGCGCCCCGATGGTCACCCTGTCGCTCAACGGCGGCTCCACCCAGCTCGTCCTGGACGACGCCACCAAGAAGTGGCGCCCGGCCAAGGACGACGGCTCCCGGGTCGAGCTGCTCCAGGGCGCCCAGAACGGGGACAAGGAGGGCGACCACTGGCGGTTCACCAACCCGCAGGGCATCCAGTTCTACTTCGGCCTGAACAAGGTCCCCGGCTGGACCACGGGCAGGTCCGTCACCAACTCCGCCTGGACGGTGCCGGTCTACGGCAACCACCCCGGTGAGCCCTGCTACACGGCCGCCTTCGCCGACTCCGTGTGCGACCAGGTGTACCGCTGGAACCTCGACTACGTCGTGGACCCGCGCGGCAACGCCATGACGTACTGGTACGAGAAGGAGACCAACTACTACGGCTCCAACTACCAGATCGCCGGCGGCTCGACGGCCCGGCCGTACGACCGCTCCGGCTGGCTGGACCACATCTCGTACGGCCTGCGCAGCGACGACCTGTTCGCCGAGCCCCCGGCCCAGGTGGACTTCGAGGTCGCCGAGCGCTGCCTGACGACGACCGAGTTCGACTGCGACCCGGCGAAGCTGAAGCCGGAGGCCGACTGGACCATCGCCAAGCAGTGGCCGGACACCCCCGGCGACCAGCTGTGCGCCAAGGACGAGGAGTGCAAGGGCCGGTTCACCCCGACCTTCTTCACCCGCAAGCGCCTGACCGAGGTCACCACCACGGTCTGGAACGGCACCGGGCGCAAGCCCGTCGACACCTGGAAGCTCACCCAGGACTTCCCGATGACCGGTGACGGCACGGACTACCCGCTGTGGCTGTCCGAGATCCGGCACACCGGCCGCAACGGCGGCGACCTGCCGCTGCCGCCCGTGAAGTTCCGCGGCAAGCAGCTCGACAACCGGGTCGACGGCGCCTCGGACGGCAAGCCGCCGTACAAGCGCTACCGCGTCGAGGCGATCGACACGGAGACCGGTTCCACGATCCTGGCGCACTACGCCGACACCCAGTGCTCCGCCACCGCGCTGCCCTCGTCCCCCGAGACGAACACGATGCGGTGCTACCCGGTGATCTCCGAGATCCCGGACCCGAACGACCCGACGCGCGAGCGCAAGCTCTACGTCACCGACTGGTTCCACAAGCACGTCGTCGACTGGGTCCAGGAGGAGGACCGCAACGGCAACTCGCCGACGCGCCGCACCGAGTACCAGTTCATCGGCGACCCGGCATGGGCCTTCGACGACGAGACCGAGATGATGCGGCCCAAGACCCGCACCTGGTCGCAGTGGCGGGGTTACGAGCGGGTCCGCACCTACATCGGCGTGGCCCCCGACCGGCGCTCGCAGACGGAGACGCTCTTCTTCCGCGGCCTCGACGGCGACCGTGCGACGCCCTCCGGCGGCACCAAGTCGGTCAAGGTGAAGGACTCCGAGGGCAACGAGATCCCGGACCACCGCCTCTTCGCCGGCCAGACCCGCGAGGTCCTGGCCTACGACGGCGAGGGCGGCCCGCTGGAGGCGGCCACCACCTACACCCCGTGGCTGCACGGCCCCACGGCGACCCGCCTGCGCAAGGGCGCGGTGCCGGAGGAGGACATCGAGCCGCAGGAGTCGTACGTCCAGCAGACCTCGGACGTCGCCTCCCGCATCCTCCTCTCCGACGGCCGCGGCTGGCGCCGCACCGCGATGCACACGGACTACGACGACCGGGGCTTCGCCCAG
Organism: Streptomyces sp. SKN60; assembly: GCF_026236535.1. Lineage (GTDB taxonomy): Bacteria > Actinomycetota > Actinomycetes > Streptomycetales > Streptomycetaceae > Streptomyces. The sequence continues at coordinate 137,369 of NZ_JAHTMW010000015.1, forward strand.
TCGGTCTCGAACCGCGGCGACATCGCCGACCCGTCGGACGACAGCTGCACCCGCTACGAGTACGACGAGGACCCGGCGCGCTGGATCATCGCGCGGCAGAAGCGGGTGGAGTCGGTCGCGAAGGCGTGCGACGCGACGAACGTCGCGCGCCCCGAGGACGTGACGTCGGACGTGCGGATGCACTACGACGCGGCGGGCAACGTGCAGTCGACGGAGTCGCTTTCGGGCTACTCGGGCGGCACGCCGCAGTACACCACGGACGGCAGCGCCGAGTACGACGCGTACGGCCGACCGACGGCGACGACGGACGTGTTCGGCAAGGTCACCCGTACCGCCTACACCCCGGCCTCTGGCCAGATTGTCAACAAGGTCGCCACCACCAACCCGCTGGGCCACACCAAGACCACGGAGACGGACCAGGCCCGCGGCTCGGTCCTGACCGAGACGGACGCCAACGGCCGCAAGCAGGTCATGCGCTACGACGCCCTCGGCCGGCTCCTCAAGGTCTGGTCCCCGGACCGCGACCCGCTGAGCAAGTCGCCGGACGGCGAGTTCTCGTACGACATCCGCACCGACGGCCCGGTGGTCATCACCAACAAGGCCCTCCTGGACGACGGCACCTACCGCACCAGCTACGACATCTACGACGCGAGCCTGCGCATCCGTCAGACGCAGATGGAGGCGCTGGGCGGTGGCCGGGTCATCTCGGACACCTTCTACAACAGCCTCGGTCAGGTCTGGAAGTCCAACGGCGCCTACTACACCGAGGGCACTGCCTCCGGCGTCCAGTGGGACCCGAAGGACAACGAGGTCCCGTCCTCGACGATGACCACGTACGACGGCTCCGGCCGTGCGACCGCCCAGATCTCCCGCAAGTTCGGCGTGGAGACCTCCCGGACCACGACGACGTACGGCGGCGACAACATCACCGTCGACCCGCCGAAGGGCGAGACCCCGACCCGGGCCTTCCTGGACGGCGCGGGCCGCAAGACGGAGCTGCGCTTCTTCAAGGCGGACTCGCCGACGGGGGCGTACGACACGACGCGGTACACGTACAACCGGCGCGGGATGCTGGAGTCGGTCGTCAACCAGGCGGGTGACCGCTGGGGGTTCGAGTACGACATCCGTGGCCGGCAGGTCAAGCAGACGGACCCGGACAAGGGTACGTCGACGATGACGTACGGCCCGGGCGACCGGCTTCAGTCCGTGACCGACGCGCGCGGCAAGACCCTCGCCCCCGAGTACGACGTGGTGGGCCGGGTCGTCGCCACGCACGAGGGCTCGGTGACGGGCCCGGTGCTGGCTTCGACGACGTACGACACCCTTCCCGGGGCGAAGGGCCTGCCTGTCGCCTCCACTCGGTATGTGGACGGCAACGCCTACAAGCAGGAGGTCACCGGTTACGACACCGAGTACCGCCCGACCGGGTCGAAGATCACGATCCCGGCCTCGGAGGGCGCTCTGGCCGGCACGTACAGCTTCTCCACCGGCTACCGCCCCAATACCGGTCTGACCGCGTGGACGATGCAGCCGGCGGCCGGCGGCCTGCCCAGCGAGATCACCACGCAGACGTACAACCACTTCGAGCTGCCCACCATCATGGGCGTCGGAGGGAAGACGTTCGTCGGCAAGGTCGACTACTCGCCCATGGGCGACGTGCTGCGCACGGAGTCGGGACCGGCCGGATCCCAGGTCTACTCGACGCACTATTACGACGAGCAGACCCGCAACCTCCTGCGTACGGTCAACGACCGTGAGGTGTCGCCGAGCCGGATCAACGACACGACGTTCGAGCGTGACGACGTCGGCAACATCCTGAAGATCACGGACAAGGAGGGGTCGGAGGCCACGGCCGACGTCCAGTGCTTCACGTACGACTACCTGCGCCGGATGAACGAGGCATGGACCGCCACGGACGACTGCGCTGCCAAGCCCGGATCTGCCGGTCCCGGGTCCACCCCTTCGGTGGGCGGCCCGAACCCGTACTGGACCTCATACAGCTTCGACGCGGCCGGCAACCGCACGAAGGAGATCCAGCACTCCCCGACCGGTGACCTCACCCAGGACGTCACCCGTCTCTACACGTACGGCACCGCGGGCCAGCCCCGCTCCAACCAGCTGACGAAGGTCGACACCTCCGGGCCGGGCGGCTCGCGCACCGAGTCGTACACCTACGACGAGGCGGGCAACACCCGCACCCGGACCATCCAGGGCAACACTCAGACGCTGGACTGGGACATCTCGGGCCAGCTCGCGAAGATCACCAAGGGCACCGAGTCGACGGAGTACGTCTACGATGCCGGCGGCAACCGTCTGATCAAGCGCGACAAGACCGGCACCACGCTGTATCTGCCGAGCACCGAGGTCAAGCTGACGGCAGCGGGCAAGCTGGAGGGCACGCGGTACTACAGCCACCCGGCCGGCCCGGCGATGGTCAAAACGGCGAAGGACGGCGTGATCACCACGTCGTACCTGATGGGCGACCAGAACGGCACGGCCACCACAGCCGTGGACGCGTCGACCTCGGCCATCACCCGCCGCAAGTTCACTCCCTTCGGCGAAGCGCGGGGGACCGTCCCGTCCTTGTGGCCGGGCAAGAAGGGCTTCGTCGGCGGAGAGGTCGACGAGACCACCGGTCTGGTCCATCTCGGAGCGCGCGAGTACGACCCTGCACTCGGCCGGTTCCTCTCCGTCGACCCCGTGGTCGACTACAACGAACCCAAGCAGATGAACCCGTACGCCTACGCGAACAACTCGCCGGTGACGTACGCGGACCCGAGCGGTCTGTCGATCGCACCGCCCGTGATGCCCGTCATGGACTTCACGGCCGCGGAGGAAGCCTGGGCCCGCATGGTCCAGGGCAAGAGCGCGTTGGACGTCGCCCTCGAAGTCGCCCTGGGCATCCTCAAGGACGTCTCGGGCTACAACGACATCAAGTCCTGCCTCAGTGGCGACGGCTGGGCCTGCGCAAGCCTCGCCCTTGACGCCGCCCTGCCCTTCGCGGGCCGCGCCAAGCGCATCCTGAAGGCCCTCGACCGGGCCTGGGAGGCATTCAACAGCTGGGCCTCGAAGATCGCTATGGCGCGCGACATCATGCGCAAGGTCGAGCGGTACCAGCAGGCCATGGCCAAGTACGCCGAGGACCTGGCCGAGTGGAAACGCCAGGTGGAAGAAGCGGCCGAACGCGCGAGAAAACTGGAGGAAGAGGCCGCGGCGGCCCGCAGAGCCGCCCAGGAGGCCGCTGCCGCAGCCGCAAAGAAGGCCGACGAGGCCGCGGCAACGGCGGCGAAGCAGGGCAAGTCCTCGGCGCAGAAGGCGAAGAAGGCTGACGGCGACGGCAAGGCGTCGAAGTCCTCTGAGCCGAAGAAGGCGGACGAGCCGAAGAAGTCGGGTGGCAAGGAAACCGACACCGGCGGACAGGAGAAGGGCACCTGCAACAGCTTCGTGCCCGGCACGAAGGTCCTGATGGCGGACGGCTCCTCGAAGGCCATCGAGGACGTCGAAATCGGGGACCAGGTCGTCGCGACGGACGAGCAGTCCGGCAGCACGCAGGCCCGACCGGTCGTGGCCCAGATCATCGGCGAGGGTCGAAAAAACCTCGTCGAGATCACGATCGACACCGACGGCGCCAAGGGCGACGCGTCCGAGAAGATCACCGCCACCGACGGTCATCCCATCTGGGTCCCGTCCCTGCACTCCTGGTTGAAGGCCACCGACCTCACCGCGGGTGATGTGCTCCGCACTTCCTCGGGCACCTGGGTCCAGGTCACGGAGGTCAAGCGGTGGACCCAGCACAAGAAGGTCCGCAACCTCACGGTTGCCGGCGAGCACACGTACTACGTGCTGGCGGGTTCCGCACCGATCCTCGTCCACAACTGTGGCGACGAAGACGATTTCCAGATCGAGGACCACGTCGAGCCCCGCCATGTCGCGGGAGGAGCCGAGAACGTCGAAGGCAAGTCGACCTTCGCCCCGGAGCTCAGCGACCGTGACTCTCTTCTGAACCTGGCATCTCAATCCAAGCGTTTCATCGGACGAGTTCAGGAAGCCACTGGAAACGTTCGATGGGTAATCGACACCGGCAAGCACATGGGGACTGACGAAAAGGGCCTCCCAACGACGATTCTGACGATCGTCCGAAGGCCTAACGAAGGATGGGACGCGGGTAATCTCGTGACCATGCACCCAGGTCTGCCACGCGATCTGACAAAACCGTTCGCCCACTGATCGACGGCCGGCTCCAGGCGATGCGAATCGCCTGGGGCCGGTCAGGGTGAATCCGAACCATCGGAAGCGAGTAGGAATGATTTCCATTCAGGCCCGAAAGGCGCGGGGCGAGGTACTCCGGAAGATCATTGCGGATCCCGATTTCAATCCGGTACTCTTCGGGATCGATGCCGCACGCTACCCGTACCTGAGTGGAATCGACCCCTACGGGGATACCATTTTCAATGGCCTTCAGGTACGGCAGCTTCTGAACGAGCTCGACTCGTACACATCGACGTGCTCAGCTTCGGCCGAATTCATGGAGGAGCTCAACACCCTGTGCCGCATGGTGACTCCGGGATCACATAGATTTCTCTGGTTCATCGGGGACTGACTGACCTCAAGCCCGAGGTTGTCCGGCCGATCGCTGCTGTGCCCCTCCAGGGACCCGGAGGGGCACAGCGCGCCTATCTCGTTGCGTGCGACCTGCCTACGGGGCAGACTGCCGGCACCGCGTACGTCAGCAGCGACGCGAAGTCCCCCGCGTACGCGTCGTGCGGTGCGTTGCCCAGCAGGTACTTGGAGTGGACCAGGGAGCCGTCCGTCGTCTTCGGCTGCTTCAGGGTGATGCTGGCGCGGCCCTTCAGCGTGTCGACCTCGTTGCTCTCGGCGTACACGGCGCCGGACCGGCTGTCCGCCACCACGGACGGCGGCGACGTCCGGGTGGACGCGGCGGCCTGAGGCACGCCGGGCCCGACGCACGCGGCAACCCTCGCCCCGGACCTCGCCCGGCACCATGATGGAGCCGGACCCGGCCGGGCTCGCCTCGGAGTCGGCGGACCGGCTGGGCCCGGCACGTCACCCGCCGGGACAGTACGGGGGCGGGCGGGACGTCCCTCACCCCGTGGCGGGCGTTCGGAGCCCGGAGATCGAGGCTTTCGACCCAGGCTTAATTTATGACGTGAGTCAAACAACAAGGGAAGAGCGTGTCAAGGCCTCGCACCCGGTGTATCTTGCGGAACAGGCGCGAGAGAACGGGGGTTACGGTGCGAGCGACAAGTGGCCGCACAGTACGCGACCTGCGACGCGAGAACCGCACCACGGTGCTGCGGCGACTCTACTTCGACGGTCCGATGAGCCGCTTCGCGCTCGGACCGGCGACCGGTCTGAGCTCCGGCTCGGTGAGCAACGTGGTCGCCGAACTGGCCGCCGAGGGCCTGGTCGAGGAGGCCGGCAGCGTCGACTCGGCCGGCGGCCGGCCCCGTACGCTGCTCCGGATCAGCCCCGGCAGCGGCTGCATGATCGGTGTGGACGTCGGCGAAACCCGGGTCAGGATCGAGCTGTTCGACCTCACCCTCACCGAACTCGCCCGCACCGAACGCCCGTTGGCCGTCGACGCCGCCGAGCCGCCCGCGCGGTACGAGGTCGGGGTGGTCGTCGGCCACATCCGCGACGGCATCGCCGAGGTCCTTGGCACCGCCGGTGTCGACCCGGAGCGGCTGCTCGGCGTCGGGGTCGGCGTCCCGGGGATCGTCGCGCACGGCGGGCCCGAGGGCGCCGTCGTGCACGGCCAGACCATCGGCTGGGACGCCGTCCCGCTGGAGCGCCTGCTTCGCGAGACCGGCGCCCTGCCCGCCGCCGTCCCGTACCGGATCGACAACGGCGCCCGCACCATGGGTCAGGCCGAGCTCTGGTTCGGCGCCGGGCGCGGCGCGCGCAGCGCGGTCTTCGTGCTCGTCGGCTCGGGCGTCGGCGCCTGCGTGGCCACCGACCCGATGGGGCCCGGCCGCGCGCTGGAGTGGGGTCATCTGACGGTACGGGTCCGGGGGCGCCGCTGCCGCTGCGGCGCGCTGGGCTGCCTGGAGGCGTACGCGGGCGCGGAGGCCCTCGTCGCGCGCTGGCGCGAGGCGGGCGGCAACCCTCCGGCCGGCGCCGACGAGGAGACGGCCCTGGCCGCCCTCCTCACCGCCGCCGACGCCCTCGACCGCACGGCGGTCGCCGTCCTGGAGGAGACCGCCGAGTACCTCGGCGCGGGCGTCTCCGACCTGATCAACCTCTTCCAGCCGGAACGCATCCTGGTCGGTGGCTGGGCCGGCCTCCAGCTCGGCGACGCCTTCCTCGCCCAGGTCCGCGCCCACGCCCGCGCCTACGCACTCCACCACCCCGCCGCCCGCGTCACCATCGGCCTCGGCACCCTGGGCCCGGAGGCCGTCACGATCGGCGCCGCGATCCTCCCCCTCGCCGACTTCTTCGCCCACGGCGGCCGCCGCGCCGAACCGGAAACCCCGGAGTCGGAGGCTCCCGGGGCCCAGCCTGCCTGGCGGACGACCCTGCGGGAACGGACGGCGCACTGAGGCCCGCCCAGAACGGGGGTCCCGGCCCGCGTTAGGGTGCGGCGTGCCTCTGCGAACCGCCCCCGCCACACCCGCCGTACCCCCCGCACCTCCCGCGCCCTTCGTCACCCGCGGCCCGCTCCGCGAGGCCGTCCTGCTCGCGCACGAGGAGGACGGGCAGCGGTGGCCGATGCTCGTGTGGGCGCCGGGGCCGGGGACGCGGATGGTGTCGAGCGCCGTGCTGGGCGGGGGCATCGGGGAACGCGGCTGGGTGCTGAACGCGCAGGTGCCGCCCGGGTACGGGCGGCTCGACCCGGTCGCCCATCTGCGCGCGCTGGCCGTGGACGCCGGGCTCGACGGGCCGGGCGTGGGCCTGATGACGGCGGCTCCGGTGGCCGAGCGGTGCCACGCGGCGGACGGCGGCGCCGAGGCCGTGGTCACGGCCGGCATCGGCGTACGGGGCTGGGCGGCCGTCCCGGACGACGGCGCCCTCACCGCACCGCGCCGCCCCGGCACCATCAACATCCTCGTCTCGCTGCCCGTGCCGCTCACCGACGCCGCCCTCGTCAACGCGGTGGCCACCGCCACCGAGGCGAAGACGCAGGCCCTGGTGGAACTGGGCGCGGACGCCTCCGGCACCCCCACCGACGCCGTATGCGTGGCCTGCCCCTCCCCCGGCACGGTCGACGGGCGGCAACCGGAGGCCTTCGCCGGGCCACGCTCCCTGTGGGGCGCGCGGATCGCCCGCGCGGTGCACCGGGCGGCCCGGGAGGCCTGCGCGGCGGCGCTTGCGCGCCACGGCTGAGACGGCCGAACGGATCGCGTCCCCGCGTACGGCTGACGCGGAGCGCCCGTGTCCGACAGCATGGGCGGCGCATGCGGATCAAGGCGCATTCTGATCGATGGGAGAGGTACGAGATGAGCGGTGTGGCGCGCAGGACGGTCGTCGCGGCGGCGGGCGGAGCGGGTCTGACGGCGGCCCTCGCCGCCTGCGGCGGCGGCGACAACGGCGGCAAGAACGGCTCCGGCGGCTCCGGCGGCTCGGACGTCCACGAGGAGAACGCGCCGCTCGCGACGACCGGCGACATCCCGGTGGGCGGCGGGAAGGTGTTCGCCGACAAGGGCGTGGTCGTCACCCAGCCCAAGCAGGGCGAGTTCAAGGCCTATTCGTCCCGTTGCACCCACCAGGGCTGCGCCGTGGGCAGCGTGGCGGACGGCGTGATCGTCTGCCCCTGCCACCAGAGCCGTTTCGACGCCAACGACGGCAGTGTGAAGCAGGGACCGGCGACGAAGCCCCTGGAGCCGATGCCGATCGAGGTGGCCGGGGAGGCGATCAGGCTCGCCTGACCCCCGGGGCCGCTCGCCGCGGCGCCTTCCAGCAGCCGAGCACGTCGTCGGTGGTGGCGATGGTGGCGACCAGGGCGAGGGTGTTGCGGATCATCGCGGGGGTGTAGTCGGCCGGCACGCCCGCGATGGCGTCGGCGGGAACGACCACCGTGTAGCCGAGGTTCACGGCGTCGAACACGGCGTTGGGAATGGCGACGTTGGCGGAGACGCCGGTGACGACCAGGGTGCGGCAGCCGAGGTTGCGGAGCAGCGGATCGACGTCGGTGCCGGCGATCGGCGACAGGCCGTGCAGCCGCCGCACCACGAGGTCCTGCTCGGCCACCTCGATCGGTGCGGCGATCCGTACGGCGGTGCTGCCGGTGTGCTGCTGTACGGGGAGCCGGGCGGCGGCGCGGAACAGGCGCGCGTTGTGGTTGGCGCCGCGCCCGTCGGGGCGCCGTTCGGCGACGGCGTGCAGGACCTGCACATCGGCCTCGTGGGCGGCGGCGACCAGCCGGGCGACGTTGTGCAGGGCGCCCGACGAGCGGGCCACGGCGGCGAGTTCGGGCAGGGCGCTGTCAGCGCCCACGACGCCCTGCTGGCACTCGACGGTGAGCAGCACGGCCCCGTCGGGTGCGAGCAGTTCCCTGAGCTGGTCCCTCAGCGGTTCCCTGCGCCGGTTCCCCTCGCCCATGACGTCCTCCTCCTTGCCCCCGGCTGCCCGTAGGCCCCATGATTTCTGACACTCCATCAGAATTCCAGGAAATCCAGAAGGGTGCGCACGATGAGCGTCGCACAGCGCCGCGGACGCCGGATCATGATGACCCCGGCCGAGCTCGACACCTTCCTCTCCGAACAGCGCACCTGCCGGGTCGCGACCGTCTCGGCCGACGGCCGCCCGCACGTCAGCGCGCTCTGGTTCGCCTGGGACGGCGCCTCGCTCTGGCTCTACTCGCTGACCCGCAGCCGCCGTTGGGCCGAGCTGCGGGCCCGGCCGCAGGTGGCGGTGGTGGTCGACGACGGGGTGGAGTACGGGGAGCTGCGCGGCGTGGAGCTCTCGGGCACCGTGGAGTTCGTCGGCGAGGCCCCGCGCACGGGTGAGCCGTGCCCCGAACTCGACGCCGTCGAGCGCCTCTTCGCCGCGAAGAACTTCGGCCTCGACGCGATGCCGCACGACGGCCGCCACGCCTGGCTGCGGCTCACTCCGGACGCCGTCGCGTCCTGGGACTTCCGCAAGATCTGAGCCGCACGCCGGAGGGGTGCGCGGCTCAGCTCTCGTGCGCCGCGCCCGCCTCCCGCAGCGCCTCGACGACCGCGCGGATCGAGGGGCGGCGCCCCGCGTCCGTGCGCCAGGTCGCGTAGATGTGGCGGCGCACCGGCTGGCGTACCGGCACGAAGGACACCCCGTCCATGGTCGCGGGGCGGCCGAGCCGGGGCGCGACGCACACGCCGAGCCCGGCCGCGACCAGCGCGAGCTGGGTGTGGTGGTCGCCGGCGACATGGGCGATGCGCGGCTCGATGCCCTTGCCGCGCAACGTGAACATCAGCCAGTCGTGGCAGAACTCGCCGGCCGGCCAGGAGACCCATTCCTCGTCGGCGAAGTCGTCGAGCTCGACGGAGGCGCGCCCGGCCAGCGGGTGGTCGGCGGGCAGCGCGACATCGGCCGAGTCGTCGAGCAGATGGGCCCGTTCGAGGCCGGCGGGGACAGGGGCCCGCTTGTTGTTCCAGTCGAGGACGACGGCGAGGTCGCTGTCCCCGCGCAGCACGTCACGGGTCCCGAAGTCCGGCTCCAACTCGGCGGTGTGCACCCGCAGTTCGGGGTGGGCCGAGCGGAGAGAACGGATGGCGGCGGGGAACAGGCCGCGCATCGCCGTGGGGAAGGCGGCGATCCGCACCTCGCCGACCACCTGGCCGCGCTGCGCCTCGATGTCCGCCTGGGCGAGCTGCACCTGCGAGAGGATCCGGGAGGCATGCTCGGCGAGCAGCAGTCCGGCGTCGGTGAGCCGGATCCCCCGGCCGCTGCGGGCGAGCAGCTGCTGTCCGATCTCGCGCTCCAGTTTGGCCAGCTGCTGCGAGACGGCGGAGGTCGTGACGTGCAGCCCTTCGGCGGCGCCACTCACCGAGCCGTGCCGCGCGACGGCGTCCAGGGTCCGCAGGCGCTCCAGATTCAACATGTAAGCGATTCTAAGAGGTCGTCTCCAATGATTCTCGCTTGTACTACGAGGTCGGCTCGGTCACCCTGAGTTCCATGAGCAGCCCCGCCACCCCTTCCGCACCCCGCCGGCCGCAGGTCGACTGGCGCGTCCGCTTCGGCGTCCTCGCCCTGATCTGGGGCTTCAGCTTCCTCTTCATCAAGGTCGGCACGGACGGCTTCGCGCCGTTCCAGGTGACCTTCGGCCGGCTGCTCTTCGGCACGGCGGTGCTCGCCGTCGCCATGGTCGTGAAGCGCGACCGGCTGCCGCGCGGCGCGCGCACCTGGGGCCATCTGACGGTGGCGGCGTTCCTGCTCAACGCGCTGCCTTTCTCACTGTTCTCGTACGCGGAGCTGACCATCCCGTCGACGCTGGCGGGCATCTGCAACGCGACGACCCCGCTGTGGGGCATGCTCCTGTCCCTGGTGGCGCTCTCCGAGGACCGTCCCACCCGGGTGCGCGCGGCGGGCCTGGGCATCGGCTTCGTCGGGGTGCTCACGGTGCTCGGCGCCTGGCAGGGCTTCTCGGGCCTGGACGTCACGGGCACGGCGCTCGCCCTGCTCGCCTCCTTCAGCTACGCGGTCGGCTGGATCTACGTCCGCCGCACCCTGGCCGGCACCGGCGCCTCGAACCTCTCCCTCGCGGGCTCCCAGGTCGGCCTGGCCACGATCCAACTGGCCCTGGTCACCCCACTGTTCACCAGCCGGCCGGAGTCCTTCGCGGTCCTTCCGCTGCTCTCCGTGATCGCCCTGGGCGCGCTCGGCACGGGCTGCGCGATGCTGCTCCAGTACGGCGTGGTGGCCGAGGTCGGCCCGACGACGGCCTCCATGGTCACGTACTTCATCCCGGTCATCGCGACCGCCGCCGGCGTCGCCCTCCTCGGCGAGCAGTTGTCCTGGAACACCCCGGTCGGCGCGGTCATCGTCCTCGCGGGCGCCGCCCTCACCCAGACCCGCGGCCCGCGCCGCACCGAGCCCACGCCGCCCGTGGCCGCCGCCCCGGCCGAAGCCCCGCGCCCGGAGACCGCCGGCACCCGCTCGTAGCGCGGGGCCACACCCTCAGCCGTAGCTCCGCGCCGGCGCCGGCCCCGCCGCGTACGCCACCGCGTCGGCGAGCGGTTCGAGGTCGGTCCGGGCGAGGCCGGAGACGGTGAGCCGGACCGCAGGGCCCGCGTCCATGCGGAAGCGGGCGCCGGGGGCGACGGCCCAGCCGGCGGCGAGGAGGCGGGCGACGGCGCCGGTCTCGTCGGCGACCGGAACCCAGACGTTCATGCCGCTGCGCCCGTGCGCCTCGGCGCCGCGCCGGGCGAGCGCCCGGACCAGGCCGTCGCGCCGCGCCCCGTACGAGGCGGCCACCGCCGCCGGATCGATCGCGCCCGTGGTCCACAGGTGCACCACGGCCCGCTGGAGCAGCCGGCTGACCCAGCCGGGGCCGAGGCGCTGCCGGCCGAGCACCCGGTCGACGGTCTCCGCGTCGCCGGTGAAGGCGGCGATCCGCAGGTCGGGGCCCCAGGCCTTGGCGACCGAGCGCACGAAGACCCACTTGCCCTCCCCCGTGGCCAGCGGGTGCAGCGGCTGGGCGACGATGCCGTGCCCGTGGTCGTCCTCGACGAGCAGCACGTCCGGGTGCGCCGCGAGGACCGCGCGCAGCGCGGCGGCCCGCTCGGCCGTGACGCAGGCGCCGGTCGGGTTCTGGGCGCGGTCGGTGACGATCACGGCGCGCGCGCCGGCGCGCAGGGCGCGGGCCACCGCCTCGGGCAGCGGCCCCTCGTCGTCGACGGCGACCGGCACCGGCCGAAGGCCGAGCGCGGGCACGAGGTCGAGGAGGCTGCCCCAGCCGGGGTCCTCCACCGCCACGGCGTCGCCCGGCCGCAGATGCGCGGCGAGCACCCGCTCGACGGCGTCGAGCGAGCCGGAGGCGACCCCGACCGGCCCGGCCGGCACACCGCCCGCGTCGAAGGCCGCCCGGGCGAGCCGCGCGAACTCCTCGTCGACCGGCGCCTCCCCGTACAGCGGGGCCCGCTCGGCGTACTCGCGCGCGACGGCGGCCAGCACCTCCCCGAGCGGCGGCAGCAGCGCGGGGTCCGGGCTGCCGTTGCTGACATCCCGCACGCCCTCGGGGGCGTCGACCCGGATCGAGCCGCGCGCGGTGGTCGCGGGCGCGGCGCGCACCCGGCTGCCGCGCCGCCCGTCGGTCTCGATCACCCCGCGCTCGCGCAGGGTGCGGTAGGCGGCGGCCACGGTGTTCGGGTTCACTCCGAGCCCGGCGGCCAACTCCCGCATCGGCGGCAGCAGTTGTCCGGGCTTGAGCTGCCCGGCACCGACCCCGCGCTCGACGCTGGCGGCGATCTCCGATGCGCGACGACCTTCGATCCGATACTCTCCTAGCACAAAGCAGATTATGCACTAGTGCAATGGAGTTCGCAATGCCGGAGACACAGGCGACCACGGCCACCGCCGCCGGGACCGGGACCAAGGCCGGATCCGGGACAGCCGGGGCCGGGGCCGGGGAGTACGCCCCCACCGAGCGCACCGTCCCCACCCGCTCCCGGGAGCGCGCCTCGTACGACCGCGCGCTGGTGCACTCGATCCTCGACGAGACCTACCTCTGCCACCTCGGCTTCGTCCGCGACGGCGCGCCCGTCGTGCTCCCGACCCTCTACGGGCGGATAGGCGAGCGCCTTTACGTGCACGGGTCCACCGGCTCCCGGCCGCTGCGGTCCGCCGGCCGGGGCGAGGACGCGCCGGGCCTGCCGGTCTGTCTGACCGTGACCCACGTGGACGGCCTGGTGCTCGCCAAGTCCGCCTTCCACCACTCGATCAACTACCGCTCGGTCGTGGTGCACGGCGTCGCCCACCAGGTCACCGACCCCGAGGAGCTGCGCACCGCGCTCGACGCGCTCGTCGACCACGTGGTGCCCGGTCGCGCCGCCGACTCCCGGCCGGCCAACGCCAAGGAGCTCGCCGCCACCGCCGTGCTCCGCATCGACCTCGCCGAGGTCTCCGCGAAGGTCCGCACCGGCGGCCCCAACGACGACCCCGAGGACGCCGCGCTCCCCCACTGGGCCGGCGTGGTCCCCGTACAGCGCGGCTACGGCACCCCGGTCCCGGCCGACGGCCGGCCCGACGCGCTGCCGCTGCCCGACTACCTCGCCGCCCTGTAGGAGGACCGCCATGCTCATCCACCCCTGGGACGCGGCCCTCGACGAGGCCGAGTGGCGAAACTGGCTGGCCCGCCACGACTTCGGCCAGCTCGCGGTGAACGGCGCGCCCGGTGAGCCGCCGTGGGTGCAGCCGCTGCACTTCCGTTACGAGCCGGAGCCCGGCCCGTACGGCCAGGCGCTCACCCACCTCGCCCGGCCCAACCCGCTCTGGCGCGACCTGGAGCGCTCGTCCACCGTGCTGCTCAGCGTGGTCGACGACTACGTCTACGTGCCCGGCCACTGGACCGCCCCGGACGGCGCGCCGTCCGCGCACGGCACCCCGACCTCCTTCTACGCGGCCGTCCAGCTGCGCTGCACCGCGCACATCGTGGACGACCCGGCGGAGAAGGCGGAGCTGCTCAACCGCCAGGTCGCCCACTTCCAGCCGGAGGGCGGCACGGCCCCGGCGGCCCCGGGCGAGGCGCCGTTCGGCCGGATGCTCCCGGGCATCCGGATGCTGCGGCTCGAAGTGACCGACGTACGCGCCAAGTTCAAGTACGGCGGCAACAAGTCGGCCGACATCCGCGACCGCGTCACCGACCGCCTGTCCGACCGCCGGGGCCCGGGCGACGCGGCGGCCCTCGCCCACAAGGCCCGCCGCACGCCCGCCGACAGTCAAGACACCCCCTAGGCGGGGGTCGCCACCGTCCCCCTGGTCTCGGCGAAGGCCAGACCGGTCACCGCGAGCAGCAGGAGGAGCGTCCCGGCGACCGTGGCGACGGTGAGCTGTTCGCCGAGCAGGGTGACCGCGATGACCGCCGCGCTGACCGGCTCCAGGAGCATGATCACGGAGACGGTGGCGGCGCGGACGACGGCCGCCCCGGCGAAGTAGAGCGCATAGGCGAGGGCGGTCGGCACGGCCGCGACGTAAAGCAGCAGGGCGAGCAGCCGCAGCGGCGCGTCGGTGTGCGGCAGCAGGCCCTCCGCCCAGGCCATGGGCAGCAGCCCCACCATGCCGACGGCGAAGGCCCAGGTGGTGGTCGACAGCGCGTCGCCGCTGCCGGTGCCGCCTCCAGTACTGCCTCCAGTACTGCCTCCAGTACTGCCTCCGGTGCGGCCGAGCCAGCGGGTGATCAGAGTGATCGCCGCGTATCCGGCGGCGGACAGGACGGCGAGGGCGACGCCGAGCGGGCGGACCTCCGCCCCGCCGCTGCCGAGGACGAGGACGCCGAGCCCGGCGAGCGCGCCGCCGACCGCGGCGGCGCCGCCCACGCCGATCCGCTCGCCCATCAGCAGGCGCGCGCCGACGGCGATGAGCACGGGCCCGGCGCCGAGGGTGACGACCGTGCCGACGGCGAGCCCCGTGGCCTGCACGGCGGCGAAGTAGGCGCTCTGGAAGACGGTCAGGCCGATGCCGGTGCCGAGGATGCGGACGAGCCTGCGGCGCCGCGGTTCGTGAGCGGCCGGAGTCCTCGGTCCCCGCCGCAGCGCGAGCGCGCCGAGCAGCAGGACGAGCCCGCCGGCGCAGCGCCAGAAGGAGAGGGCGAGGGGGCCCATGTCGCTGGCCCGGAAGACCAGCGAGGCGGCGGCCCCGGCGGTGCCCCAGGCGATTCCGGCGACGATCAGATAGGTGAGGCTCCGCCCGGTGGACAGGGCGGGGCCGAAGGAGTTCGACACGTGCGTTCTTCTCCGTGTGAAGACAGGAAGGGTGGTGGTCGCTGGGCTCCGCGGGCGGGCAGCGACGAACCGCCCGGGGGCCATGTGTCGGCACGCCCGGGCCCGGTCTTCGTCAGCGGAAGGTGCCGCCCGCGCTAGGCGGCGGGAGGCGGAAGAACGGTCGCATGCATGAGCGGCACCCTACGCGGAGTTCCGCCCGGCCGTCACCTCGGTGTCCGCCGTGGCGGACGCGGCGGCCGATCCGGTCACCGGCTCGGCGGCCGCGGCCTTGGGCGTGGACGACTGCGCGATGAACGCGCCGACGAGGACCACCGCGCCGCCGAGGATCTGCGGAGCCGCCAGGTGCTCGCCGAGCAGCACCCAGGCGAGCACGGTCGCGATGACCGCCTCCAGGCAGGCCACCACGCCCGCGACCTGCGGCGAGAGCCTGCGCACGGAGATGACGCCGGTGACGTACGCGAGGACGGTGGCGATCAGCACCACGTAGCCGATCAGCAGTCCGGCCGGGACCTGGGTGCCGTTCATGTCGGCGGTGCCGGCGAGCACCGACCAGTCCATGCCCCACGGGCGGGCGACGGCGGTGAGCACGAGCGCGCCGCCGAGGAGTCCGTACGCGATGACGCCGAGCGGGTCGGCGGGCTCGGCCTCGTCGCTGCCCTGGTCGGAGAGGACGAAGTAGCCGACCTGGCAGCAGGCGGCGGCGAGCGCGAGGAGCAGTCCGAGCAGGTCGAAGCTCAGCCCGGACCAGACCTGGACGACACAGGCGAGACCGCCGACGGCGAGGACGACGCCGAGCGCGGCGCGCCGGGTGACCGGCCGGCGCTGGACGAAGCGGACCCAGCCGAGGACGAGCGCGGGGGCGAGGTACTCGATGAGCAGCGCGACGCCGACCGGGATCCGGGAGATCGCGGCGAAGTAGCAGGCCTGGACGCCCGCGACGGCGAGCAGTCCGAAGCCGGCGAGCAGCGCGGGCTTGCGGCGCACCAGGTCCCGGTGGCGCCAGGCCACCGGCAGCATGACGAGGGCGGCGCCGGCCACCCGGAGCCACACCACATGGAGCGGGTCGAGTCCCGCCTCGATGAGCGGCTTGGCCGCCACTCCCGAACCACCGAATGCGAAGGCCGAGGCCAGGGCGAGTCCCAGGCCGGCGCTTCTCCCCTGAGACGCGTGCATCGGGCCATCATGACAGGACCCGGTCAGGTGCGTAACCCCCGTTACACCTGTTGAGACGGGTGCTCGATCCGGGCGGTCAGCGCGCCCGGATCGACCCCTGCCCGGCGCAGCACCTCGGCGGCCCGGCTGTCCCGGTCGACGGCGAGCGCGGCGAGCAGATCGAGGCCGCGCACCCGGCTGTCGCCGCGGAGGGCACCGCGGTGGGCGGCGCGGTCGAAGGCGCCGGCGAGGGCGGCGGCGGCCGCGGGCGACCAGCCGGCGGCGCCGGTCTCGGCCCCGCGCAGGACGGGCAGGGTGGCGCCGGTGTCCTCGACGGAGCGCTGCCAGCGCAGCCCGTAGCCGATGGAGCGCTGGACGAGGTAGCCGAGGACGCGGGCGCGCCGGTCGGCGTCACCGAGCGCGGCGGCCGCCTCGGGGTCGGCCTCGACGAGGGAGTGCAGAAGGTGGGCGGTGTCGATCTGCCGGTCGCCGTCCCGCAGGGCCCGCCGCCGGGCGCCGTCGAGGGCGCGCATGAGCTGTGCGGTCAGCCGGTCGGCGAGGTCGGCCCGGCGCTCGGCGGGCAGCAGCCGGGGCACCAGGGGCGCGGGCGGGCGCCCGGTGAGCCGGCCGGGCGCGCGGTCGGGACGGCGGTCGGGCGACGGGACCGGAGGGACGGGAGCGTGCACCCTTCCACCTCATCAGCCCCGGAGCGCGCGGTCATCCTCGGCGAGGAGCATGTGCGCATCCCACCGGGGTCGGGTACGGGCGGTCGATTCCTCCTCCTTGCGGATGAGATCGCGCGAGTTCGCCTCCCGGGGCGCGCGCCGCCTTGCCCCGCGCCCTCCGCGCAACCACACGGCCGCCCTTCACCGTCCTTTCAGACATGTTCTGGATGGTGGCCCTGCTCGCGCAAGACGGGCGGCAGTACGTCTACCGCGTGTACGCGCCGCGGAAGGCGCTGCCGGCCGACCTCTTCTGGGCCGCGTTCCACTGTCACGACGAGGGCGGCGGCCCGCGCGCCTCGGACTGGTTCGACTCCGCGCAGATCTGGTGGTTCGACGGCGTCGACGGCGAGCCCGCAGAACTGACGGTTCATCAGTATTGAATGTTCACGCCCCTGCGGCTACGTTCCGCGACACCGATAGTCGACTGGTACGCGTGAAGGGGTGGTCCCATGGCCGAAGTCAGCGCGGAGGCACGCATCGAGGCACCGGCCGAGAAGGTGTGGGCGCGGCTCACCGACTTCGGTTCGTACGGGGAGTGGAACGCCACCCACACCGACTTCCCGAACGGCGGCCCGGCCGCCCTGGAGGCGGGCGCGACCTTCGCGGAGAACATGAAGCTGATGGGCTTCCCCGCCGAGGTGACCTGGACGGTGGAGGAGCTGGAGACCGCCCGGGTGTTCGCGATCCGCGGCAAGGGCCCGATGGGCGTCGTCGTCGGCACCCGCTACTCCCTCACCGCCGACGGCGAGGCCACCACGGTACGGATCGACGGGGAGTTCACGGGTGCGGCCGTCTCCCTGATGGCCGGCAAGCTCAGGGACTCGGCGACGGCCGCGCTGACCGAGTCGCTGCGCAAGCTGGCCGGCCTGGTCGGCTGACCGACCGGCTGACCCGTTCCGTACGCGAGGGGGCCCCGCGGCATGCGCATGCCGTGGGGCCCCCTCGTGACCGTCAGCCGCTCAGTGCTCGTCGGCCAGGATCAGGTACAGCTTCTTGCGGGCCTCGTTGATGACCTCCACGGCCTTCTGCCGCTGCTCGGCGTCACCGGTCTTCCAGACCTGCCCGAAGGCCTCCATCAGACCGAAGCCGGCCTGCCGGATCTCGTTCAGGGCCTCCCAGTCGACACCGCGCCCGGCCTCCTCCCACGGGGCGTCCGGCCCCGCCTCGGCCTCCGTGCGCCCGGCGTCGGTGAGCGTGAACAGCTTCTTGCCGCCCTCGCTCTCGCTGGTGATCAGCCCCTCGTCCTCCAGCATCTGGAGGGTCGGGTAGACCGAGCCCGGGCTGGGCTTCCAGGTCCCGCCACTGCGCTCGACGATCTCCTGGATCATCTCGTAGCCGTGCATCGGGCGGTCCGTGAGGAGGGCCAGGATCGAGGCGCGCACATCGCCGCGCCGCGCCCGCCCACGCCCCCCTCCGGGACCGCGACCGCGCCCACCCCAGGGCCCACCGCCCCACGGGCCGCCGCCCCAGCCGGGCCCGAACTGCCCGAAGGCCGCTCGCCGCCCCTCGAAGTCACCACGAGGTCCGGGGCCGCAGTGCCCGCGTCCGGCACCGGGGCCGTTCCCGCTTCCGTGTCCGAATTCATGTCCGTAGGTACGCATCGCAACGCTCCTTCCGTCGAGATTCATCGAGATTCATCGCTGAACTGTCGCGATGCCTCAACGATATATCGGAACTGTTCGCCGAGCAAGCACCGAACAGCACACCGATCGGTCCAGTGGTCCGCGATTGGCCTTGGCCTGGGGTTTTGCGCGTCCGGTACGTTCCGGGTCATGCGGATTCGAATCGTCGACGCCTTCACCGACCGCCCCTTCTCCGGCAACCCGGCCGGCGTCCTGCTCCTGGACGCCTTCCCGGAGGACGCCTGGCTCCAGAAGGTGGCCGCCGAGGTCAACCTCTCGGAGACCGCCTTCGCCCACCCCCTGCCGCCGGGCGGCGACGCGGACTGGGCGCTGCGCTGGTTCACCCCCACCACCGAGGTCGACATGTGCGGCCACGCCACCCTCGCCACCGCCCACGTCCTGCACAGCACCGGCACCGCCACCGGCACCGTCCGCTTCGCCGCCCGCTGCGGCCTGCTGATCACCACCGCCGGGGCCGACGGCACGATCACCATGGACTTCCCGACCTCGTCCCTCACCCCGGTCGCCGCGCCCGAGGGCCTGGCGAAGGCGCTGGGCGCGGAGCCGGTCGCCGTGCACGACACCGCCGCGCACATCGGCGACCTGGTCGTTGAGCTGGCCGACGAGGCGACCGTGCGCCGGCTGACCCCGGACTTCGCACTGCTCAGCACCCTGTCCGACCGCGGGATCATCGCGACGGCCGCCGCGGAGGACCCGGAGGGTCCGTACCAGTTCGTCTCGCGCGGCTTCTTCCCGGCCGTCGGCATCGACGAGGACCCGGTCACCGGCAGCGCCCACACCGCGCTCGCCCCGTACTGGTCGGCCCGCTTCGGCCGCGCCGAGCTCACCGGCTTCCAGGGCGGCGCGCGCACCGGCCTCGTCCGCACCCGGCTGCGCGGCGAGCGCACCCTGCTGACCGGCCACGCGGTGACCGTGATCGACGGCGAGCTGCACGCCTGAGAACCCCGGGGACCCCGAGACGCGGAAGGGGCGTGCGGCCGATGCCGTACGCCCCTTCTTCCGCCGAAGTCGCTCACACCGTGGGCAGCCAGCCCACCTTCCCGGCGAGCAGCCCGTAGCCGACGAAGGCCACGATGTCGAGCAGCGAGTGCGCCACCACCAGCGGCCCGACCCGCCCCCAGCGCCGGTACAGCCAGACGAAGACCACACCCATCACCATGTTGCCGAGGAAGCCGCCGATGCCCTGGTAGAGGTGGTACGAGCCGCGCAGCACCGAGCTGGCCGCCATCGAGGCCTTCGGGGACCAGCCCAACTGGTCGAGCCGGCGCAGCAGATAGCCGACGACGATCACCTCCTCCACGACGGAGTTCTGGATCGCCGAGAGGATGAGCACCGGGTACTTCCACCACACGTCGGGCAGCGACTCGGGCACCACGGTGAGGTTGAAGCCGGAGGCCCGGGCGGCCAGGTAGAAGGCCAGTCCCGCGCTGCCGATGCCGGCCGCGACGAGCGCGCCGCGCCCCAGGTCCGGCCAGGGCCGGGTGCGGTCGAAGCCGATCGCCCGCAGCCCGCGCACCCCGGCGCCCTCGCGCAGCAGCAGATGCGCGACCAGGGCGACCGGTACGAGCGCGGTGGCGATGCCGAAGAGCTGCCAGGCCAGATCGAGCCAGGGCCGCCCCGGCGCGTACGAGCCGTTGAGCGTGGCGGCCTGCTCCTTGAGGGCGCCCGGCTTGGTCAGCGAGCCGATGAAGCTGATCAGCGCGGAGACGCCGCTCGCGCCGAGCGAGAGCGCGAGCACGAGCAGCGTCTCGGAGCGCAGGATCCGGCGCGAGGGGCCGCCGGGAGGCAGGGAAGCGTCCACCACATGTTGCTCCGACACCACACCTGTCTCCCATTCCCCACGGCCGTACGGGTACGGGAAACCCTACCTACGCTCCGGAGCCGCCCGGCGGGACCTGCACGACCCGGACCTGCCCGGCCAGGGCCTGCTGGCCGGCAAGGACCTGGCCGGACCTACGCGGCCGGGGGACCTACGCCGCCGGATCCACGGCCCGGTCCCCTTCCCTGCCGACGGTCACGCCGACCGGCCAGCTGTGCACCGGCTCCCCGGTGAGCATCAGCTCGCGGTAGCGGCGGGTGGTGGCCGCGAGCGCCGCCGCCCGGTCCAGGCCCGACTCCAGGGCCCGGTGGAAGGTGTCGGCCTGCCAGGAGGCGCCGTTCACCTTCCGCCGGCAGCGCTGCTCGATCACCCCGAGGTAGAAGTCCCGGTCGCGCGGCTCGATGTGCCAGGCGTCGAGCCCGGCCGCGGCCAGCGGCAGCAGCTCGTCGAGCACGAGGCGGGTGGCGGGCACGGTCGCCACCGCGCCGGAGCGGCCCGGCCGCGGCCAGCGCAGCTCGGCCTCGATGCCGTACCGGCAGGCGGTGTCGAAGTTGTGGGCGGCGTCCGCGAAGTCGAGCCGCCGCCAGATCGGCCGGGACTCCTCGGCGAGCGTGCGCACGAGCCCGTAGTAGAAGGCGGCGTTGGCGACGACGTCGGTGACGGTCGGTCCGGCCGGCAGCACCCGGTTCTCCACCCGCAGGTGCGGGACGCCGTCGACCCAGCCGTACACCGGCCGGTTCCAGCGGTAGACGGTGCCGTTGTGCAGCACCAGCTCCTGCAGCTTCGGCACCCCGCCCGCGTCCAGGACGCGCAGCGGGTCCTCCTCCTCGCAGATCGGCAGCAGCGCCGGGAAGTAGCGCAGGTTCTCCTCGAAGAGGTCGTACACCGAGTCGATCCAGCGTTCGCCGAACCAGGTGCGCGGGCGCACCCCCTGCGCCTGGAGTTCCGGCGGCCGGGTGTCGGTGGCCTGGGTGAAGAGCGGCGGCCGGGACTCCCGCCACAGCTCGTGGCCGAAGAGGAAGGGCGCGTTGGCGCCCACGGCTGTCTGGACGGCGGAGACGGCCTGCGCCGCGTTCCACACGGCGGCGAAGCGCGGCGGGGTGACCTGGAGGTGCAGCTGCACCGAGGTGCAGGCGGCCTCGGGCACGATCGAGGCCGAGGTGCAGAGCAGCCGCTCCACGCCGTGGATGTCGAGGGTGAAGTCCTCGCCGCGGGCGGCCAGGATCTGGTCGTTGAGCAGCGTGTAGCGGTCGGCGGCGGAGAGGTTGTCGAAGACCGCGTCGTCCTGGGTGAGGGTCGGCAGTATTCCGATCATCACGACTCCGGCGCCGAGCTCGGCGGCCTTGCGGTCGGCATATCCGAGGCCGGTGCGGAGTTCCTCGGCGAGCCGGTCGAATACATGCCCGTCGAGCCGGTGCGGGGCGATGTTGACTTCCAGGTTGAACATTCCGAGTTCGGTCTGGAAATCGGGGCTCGCGATGCGGTCGAGCACCGGTGCGTTGAGCATCCGTGGCAGCCCGTCCGGGCCCGCGAGATTGAGTTCGATCTCCAGGCCCATGAGATTGCGGGGCCGGTCGAACCGCTTCTCCGCGAGCAGCCGCGCGAGTGCCGCGAGGCATTGCTGGAGCTTTCTGCGGTAGCGCTGCCGGTCGGACGGGCCGAACCCGTCGGCCACGACCTTCTCCCCCATCGAAGCGTCCCTCCCGAGTGGGCGGCCGCCGCGACGGCCGCGAGCGTCACGGACGATGATGCCCCGTCGGCTGATCGACAACGCCTGCGGGAGCGAGGTCGCGGCGGATAGGCTGGAACGGCTTTGTCCGGCGGTGGATCCCGGGGGCGGAGTGCGATGGACATATACCAATGTCATATTGTCCGCGCCGCACCGGCGCAGCGGGGGTCGGGATTCGGCCGACCCCACCGGACGGAGAAAGTGCAGGCAGGCGATCCGTCGGAGCCCGGCATTCCGAGCGATCGCCCTGGGAATAAGTCCGGATGACGCCTTGTCAGGAATATCGGCGGCGCCTAGCGGAAACACTGTGTGAACACGTGTCGTATAAACTTCGCGAACGAGGCAGAGTGTTGGCGCACGGCCATGCACCCATGGCCCCCCTCTCTGGCCCCGTCGCTGACAGCGCCGTCGTTACCTGCCCACGCTTCACCGTGTCTCCTGAGTGAGAGGCGACCCATCATGCTCCGACCCTCCCCGGCCCCCGCGCCGGCCCTCCGCAGTGTCCTCGCCGCCCTCGGCTCGCCCTCGGCGGTCAGCGAGGCGCGCACACCGGCTCTGCGGGCCGCACAGGGACCGCTGAGCCCCGAACTGCCGCTGCCCGTCCATGTGCTCGGCGTGGCCGCCGCCCCCGGCGTCGTCGGCGCGACCGGACCGCGGCCCCCGCGCACCCACCTGGCCGGCTGGCGCTTCCTGGTCCGGCACGGGGACCGGGCGATCGCCGCCGCCGACACGATGCTCACCCCGGACGGCTGGGCCTTCTCGCACTTCTTCGAGGGTCCGTACGTGGCGGCCACCGAGCGGGCCCTGATCCAGGCCGAGGCGCTGGTCACCCCGTACCAGCCGCGGCTGCTCTCGGTGCCGGAGCTGTACATGCTGACGCTGTGGCTGCACACCGACACCGACGCGGACGGCGCGAGCACCGCGCCCGGACCGGAGGACCTGCTGGTCCCGCTCGCACCGGCACCGCCCGGGATCGCCTCCCACCGCCCCTACCGGGTGGCGGACCTGCTGCCGGTGATCGGCCTGCGCCTCGGGCCGCCGCCGCTGCTCGGCTCCGCGGCGGGCGCCTGAGCCCCGCCCCGTACACGCGCCCCGGGACCGTACGGACCCCCGGGGCGCACTGCTGTCCGAGTGGGGGCACGTTCGGACTAGCCCACTGGGACCACCCCGAACCCCCCGAAGAGATGGTGCAGTTGACCCGAACCGCCCCTGCGGGTGATGCGTCTTCCCGGGAGAGGACGAGCTGCCGCGAAATACCTGCGGAACGCCGTCCGTAGGGCAAGACTGGGGACCGGAACCGAACCGACCGACGGGGGCGGCGATGACCACGAAGAGCCGCAGGACATCCACCACGACGCAGCGAAAGAATCCATCCATGTGCCAGCACCAGCCTGCCTGTCCCAACGCCGACTCCGCGGACCGGGAGGCCGCCCGACTCGTGGCGCACCACCCCGAGCAGGGCTGGAGTCTGCTGTGCAACGGCGTCCTGCTGTTCGAGGACACCGGTGAGCTGCTGCCGGACGGGCAGATCATCGCCCCGCACCGCCCGCTGACGGCGGCCGGCGTGACGACGGCGGCCTGAAGCAGTACCAGGGGCAGTACGAGGAACGGTACGAGGAAACGCGGAGCACATGCCGAGGGCCGGCCCCGGAGACGGAAAGTCTCCGAACCGGCCCTCGCGTCATGCTCAGTTGTCGTACTCCTCCAGCGGCGGGCAGGAGCACACCAGGTTGCGGTCGCCGAACGCGCCGTCGATGCGGCGGACCGGCGGCCAGTACTTGTCCGTGGCCGAGACGCCGGCCGGGAAGACCGCCTCCTCGCGGGTGTACGGGTGGTCCCACTCGCCGCCCAGCGCCGCCGCGGTGTGCGGGGCGTTGTGCAGCGGGTTGTCCTCGGCCGGCCACGCGCCGGAGCCGACCTTCTCGATCTCCGCGCGGATGGCGATCATCGTGTCGCAGAAGCGGTCGAGCTCGGCCAGGTCCTCGGACTCGGTGGGCTCGATCATCAGCGTGCCGGCCACCGGGAAGGACATCGTCGGCGCGTGGAAGCCGTAGTCGATCAGGCGCTTGGCGATGTCGTCGACGGTGACGCCGGTCGCCTTGGACAGCGGGCGCAGGTCGACGATGCACTCGTGGGCGACCAGACCGGCCGGGCCGGTGTAGAGCACCGGGTAGTGCGGCTCCAGGCGCTTGGCGATGTAGTTCGCCGCGAGCACCGCGACCTGGGTGGCGCGCTTGAGGCCCTCGCCGCCCATCAGGCGCACGTACGACCACGAGATCGGCAGGATGCCGGCGGAGCCCCACGGGGCGGCCGAGATCGGGCCGACACCGGTCTCCGGGCCCGCGGTGGGCTGCAGCGGGTGGTTCGGCAGGTACGGGGCGAGGTGGGCGCGCACGCCGACCGGGCCGACGCCGGGGCCGCCGCCGCCGTGCGGGATGCAGAAGGTCTTGTGCAGGTTGAGGTGCGAGACGTCGCCGCCGAAGTGGCCCGGCTTGGCGAGGCCGACCAGCGCGTTGAGGTTGGCGCCGTCGACGTACACCTGGCCGCCGGCCTCGTGGACCTCGGCGCAGATGTCGGCGACGTGCTCCTCGAACACACCGTGCGTGGACGGGTAGGTGATCATCAGCACGGCGAGCTCGTCGCGGTGCTGCGCGATCTTGGCGCGCAGGTCGGCGACGTCGACCTCGCCGTCGTCGGCGGTCTTCACGACGACGACCTTCATGCCGGCCATGACCGCGGAGGCGGCGTTGGTGCCGTGCGCGGAGGACGGGATGAGGCAGATGGTGCGCTGGGCGTCGCCGTTGGCGCGGTGGTAGGCGCGGACCGCGAGCAGACCGGCCAGCTCGCCCTGGGAGCCGGCGTTCGGCTGGATCGACACCTTGTCGTAGCCGGTGACCTCGGCGAGGCGCTCCTCCAGCTCGGTGATGAGCGTGGTGTAGCCCTGGGCCTGCTCGATCGGGGCGAAGGGGTGGATCTGGCCGAACTCGGGCCAGGTCACCGGCTCCATCTCGGTGGTCGCGTTCAGCTTCATGGTGCAGGAGCCGAGCGGGATCATGCCGCGGTCGAGCGCGTAGTCGCGGTCGGCGAGCTTGCGCAGGTAGCGCAGCATCGCGGTCTCGGAGCGGTGCGCGTGGAAGACCGGGTGGGTCAGGTACGCGTCGGTGCGCAGCGCGTCGGCCGGCAGCGCGTCCTCGGTGCTCGCGTCCAGGGCCTCGACGTCGGCCTCGACGCCGAAGGCGGCCCACACGGCGGCCAGGTTGGCGCGGGTGGTGGTCTCGTCGCAGGAGACGGAGACGGTGTCCGCGTCGGCCCGGTAGAGGTTCACGCCGGCCTCGCGGGCGGCGGCGACGACCGCGTCGGCCTTGCCCGGGACGCGGGCGGTCAGGGTGTCGAAGAAGGCGCCCTGGGTGAGCTCGACGCCCCCGGCGCGCAGACCGGCGGCGAGGATCGCGGCGTAGCGGTGGGTGCGCCGCGCGATGCCCTTGAGGCCCTCGGGGCCGTGGTACACGGCGTACATGCCGGCCATCACGGCGAGCAGGACCTGCGCCGTACAGATGTTGCTGGTGGCCTTCTCGCGGCGGATGTGCTGCTCGCGGGTCTGCAGGGTCAGGCGGTACGCCTTGTTGCCGTCGGCGTCGACGGAGACGCCGACCAGGCGGCCCGGCATCGAGCGGACGTGCTTGTCCTGGACGGCCATGTAGCCGGCGTGCGGGCCGCCGAAGCCGAGCGGGACGCCGAAGCGCTGGGTGGTGCCGACGGCGATGTCGGCGCCGAGGGAGCCCGGCGAGGCGAGCAGGGTGAGCGCGAGCAGGTCGGCGGCGACGGTGACGATCGCGCCGAGCTCGTGGGCCTGGTCGATGACCGGCTTGATGTCACGGATGGCACCGGAGGCGCCCGGGTACTGCAGCAGCACGCCGAACACACCGCGCTCGGCGATCTCGGCCGGGATGCCGGCGGACAGGTCGGCGACGACGACCTCGACGCCGGTCGGCTCGGCGCGGGTCTCGATGACGGCGACGGTCTGCGGCAGGGCGTCGGCGTCGACGAGGAAGACCCCGTTCTTGACCTTGCCGATACGGCGGGACAGCGCCATGGCCTCGGCGGCGGCGGTGCCCTCGTCGAGCAGCGAGGAGCCGGCGGTGGGCAGACCGGTGAGGTCGGCGACCATGGTCTGGAAGTTGAGCAGCGCCTCCAGGCGGCCCTGCGAGATCTCCGGCTGGTACGGCGTGTAGGCCGTGTACCAGGCCGGGTTCTCCATGACGTTGCGCAGGATCACCGGCGGCGTGAAGGTGCCGTAGTAGCCCAGGCCGATCATCGGGGCGAGGACCTGGTTGCGGTCGGCCAGCTCGCGCAGCTCGGCGAGGACCTCGGCCTCGGTGCGGGCGGCCGGCAGCGCGAGGGCCTCGGCGTTCTTGATGACGTCCGGAACGGCGGCGGCCGTGAGCTCGTCGAGGGAGCCGTAACCGACCTGGGCGAGCATCTTGGCCCGCGCCTCGGCGTCGGGTCCGATGTGCCGCTGCTCGAAGGGAATGCCCTGCTCGAGCTCGGAGAGCGGGATGCGGTTGGCGGTCATGTACGGGGGCCTCCTGGTCGTCACGACCTGCGAGGGGCACCACGGCGCTGGTGCCCGGACGGCCTCCCCCTCTGTCATCTCAACCTGAGAGCTTCACCGGCCGTGCCTCGCGGCGGGCCGGCTTTCACCGTCGGTGAGGGCGGGAGACATGGAACGCCCGCCCTGCTTTCCAGAGTGACCTCGTCCGCGCGGTACGGGTGCCTGAGAGATTCCGGGGAGGATTTGCTCCTTCGGCGCCTCCGAAAGCTTTCTCCGGAGGACTCTCCCGCGCGGGGTTCGCAGCCACAGCCAGCCTACCAGCGCGGTTCCCGCTCCCATCGCTCAAGTGGCCGACATCCCAGATGTGCACTTTCGTAGTGCTTGTAGAGCAGTTGCGACCAGTTGGAGGGACCGTGCAGACCGACATCGATCCGCGCAGCCTGATCGGCCGCAAGGCGTTCGACCGGAACGGACACAAGATCGGCACCGTGGACGAGGTGTACCTGGACGACGCGACGGGGGTCCCCGAATGGGCCGCCGTCCGCACCGGCCTCTTCAGCCGGGACGCGTTCGTCCCCCTGGAGCCCAGCGAGCTCGCGGGCGACGGCCTCCACGTCCCCTACGAACGCGCGCTCATCAAGGACGCCCCGGACTTCGGGGTCGGCCGCCATCTCTCCCCGGACCAGGAACTCCAGCTCTACCGCCACTACAGCCTCGCCCTCCCCCCTCCGCCCCAGGACCCCGGCCCCCGCGACTTCGGCCGCCTGGCGGGCCAGGAGGAGGCCTGACGGGGCGCTGACGGCCGACGCGAGGGCGGCTAGGCGGCGGCGCCCGTCGCGCCGCCCGGGACCAGGGGCAGCGGGTCGGACGGGGTCAGGTCGGGGTCGTCGACGGAGAAGGTGCGGACCCGGCCCGGCTCGGAGCCGGGCTCCTCGAAGCGGACCGTGACCCGGCCCAGGCCGCTGCCCTGCACCCACCCGGCGCCGTGCACGGCGTGCCGCACGTCGTGGCCGGGCGACCAGCGCCGCTCGGCGGTCTCCGTGGCGGTCGGCGGCGCGGCCTCCGGCACGGCGGCCGCGGGCTGCGTGGCCTGCGCGGGTGCGGACTCGGCCGACTCGTCCCGTACGGGCTCCGCCTGCTCCGCCTCGGCCTGCGCGAACAGGTCCTCCTGCGTGTAGTCGGCGAGCCCGCTCACGCCCACGCCGAGCAGCCGCACCCCGCCCGTGGTGTCCACCAGGTCGAGCAGCCGCCCGGCGGCCTCGCGCACCACCACCGGGTCGTCCGTCGGCCCGCGCAGCGTCTCGGAGCGGGTCAGCGTCGAGAAGTCGTAGCGCCGCACCTTCAGGACGATCGTCCGCCCCGAGTGCCCCGAGCCCCGCAGCCGCGCCACACACCGCTCCGCGAGCCGCTCCACCTCCAGGCGGATCCGCAGCCGGTCGTGCAGGTCCACGTCGAAGGTGTCCTCCACGGAGACCGACTTCGCGTCCCGCTCCGCCACCACCGGCCGGTCGTCGTGCCCGAGCGCCATCTGGTAGAGCCCGGCACCGTGCGAGCGCCCCAGGAGCCGTACGAGCTCGTCCTCGCCGGCCTCCACCACCTCGGCCACCGTCGTGATCCCGGCCCGCCGCAGGTGCTCCCCGGTGGCCGGGCCGACCCCGGGGATGATCCGCACCGAACGTGGCCCAAGGAGCTCCCGCTCCGTCCCGGGCTCTATCAGCACAAGACCGTCCGGCTTGGCCTCCTCGGAGGCGATCTTCGCGAGCATCTTCGAGCCGGCCAGGCCCACCGACCCGGTCAGCCCGGTGGCGGCGAGGATGTCCCGCCGCAGCCGCTCCCCCACCGCCCGCGCGCCCGCACTGTCCTCGGCCAGGCCGCCCGCCTCCAGATCGACGAAGGCCTCGTCCAGGCTCAGCGGCTCCACCAGCGGCGACAGGCGCCCGAGGAGCTCCATGACCTGTCCGCTGATCGCCCGGTAGAAGGCGAACCGCGGCACCAGATACGCCGCGTTCGGCGCGAGCCGCCGCGCCTGCCCCATGGGCATCGCGGAGTGCACGCCGAAGCGCCGGGCCTCGTACGAGGCGGTGGCGACCACTCCGCGCGGCCCCAGCCCGCCCACGACCACGGGTTTTCCGCGCAGGCTGGGCTTCGACGCCTGCTCGGCGGCGGCGAAGAAGGCATCCATGTCGAGATGCAGGATCGTGGGCGCGGCTCTCACGGTTCCGATGCTGCCGCACACCACTGACAATCGGCCCGCACGCGCGTGCGGGCCGTGTCGCCGGACGGCGTCCGAGACGGAGGTACGGGGGTACGGGGGCGGTCAGACGGCCCGGTCGCGGCGCCGGCGCGCCAGCTCGTCCGCCGGGTTGTGCCCGATCAGGGTCTCGCCGGTGTCGACCCGCTCGCCGTGCAGCTGCGAGAGCGCCGCCTCCACGTCGCGCCAGACCACGCCCACCGCGATGCCGAAGACGCCCTGCCCGCCCTGGAGCAGCGAGACCACCTCGTCCGGCGAGGAGCATTCGTAGACGGTCGCGCCGTCGCTCATCAGCGTCATGCGCTCGAGGTCGCGGAAGCCGCGGGCCCGCAGGTGCTGCACGGCGGCGCGGATGTTCTGGAGCGCGACCCCGGTGTCCAGGAAGCGCTTGACGATCTTGAGGACGACGACGTCCCGAAAGCTGTAGAGGCGCTGGGTGCCCGAGCCGTACGCGGGCCGCACGCTCGGCTCGACGAGGCCGGTGCGCGCCCAGTAGTCCAGCTGCCGGTAGGTGATGCCGGCCGCCGCGCAGGCCGTGGGGCCGCGATAGCCGACGGTCTCCGTCGCCGGGCCCGCCGGGCCCGCGCTCGCGTCCGTACCGAAGTCGCCCACACTGCCGTGAAGCGGATACGGGCCCTTCTCCCCGGGAGCACGCCCCAGGAAGCCCCCTGCCGTACCGTCGCCGCTGCTCATCACGCCGACCCTCCGTCCTTGACCTGCCCACACGAAGGTAGGCAGTCACTCGGGGTGCGTCAACGATCGCCACACTCGGCACGCCGAGTGATAATCACCCGAAGAGTGGTTTCCCGTGCCCCTCTTTGGGGAAAGGCTACTCGAATGCTCCGGGGGCTCTCCGTCCCGACGGCCCGTCGAGGTGTCGCCCGAACGGACGACCTCCCGGCCGCCTCCCGGTCTGCCTCCCGGCCCGCCGGCTACTGGTTGCCGGTCCCGAAGTCCTCCGGGGAGATCTGGTCGAGGAACTCGCGGAACTTCTCCACCTCGTCCTCCTGCTCGTCCGGAATCGCGATCCCCGCGTCGTCGAGCACCCCGTCGCTGCCGTAGATCGGCGTCCCGGTGCGCAGGGCGAGGGCTATCGCGTCGGACGGGCGGGCGCTCACCTCGACCCCGCTGGCGAAGACCAGCTCGGCGTAGAACACCCCGTCGCGCAGGTCCGTGATGCGGACCTCGGTGAGCTCCTGGCCCACGGCCTCCAGGACGTCCTTGAACAGGTCGTGCGTCAGCGGCCTGGCCGGAGCCATGCCCTGCTGGGCGAAGGCGATCGCGGTCGCCTCGCCCGGACCGATCCAGATCGGGAGGTACCGGTCGCCCCCCACTTCGCGCAGGAGAACGATCGGCTGGTTGGAGGGCATTTCCACCCGGACACCCACAACGTCGAGCTCGTTCACACAGCAACCCTAGGACGTGCCCGACCGGTTTGGGTAGTCGGGCCGTCCTAAGGCCGTCCTAAGGCCGGCGGAAGATCACCGACGGATCCCTCGCGGATCACTGCAGGCGCACCCCGAGCGCGGTCTGTACCAGTGCCGCGTGGAGGCGTACGGCGAGTCCCGCGAGCTCCTTCGCGGTGGCCTCGGCATGGGCCCTGGTCTGCGGATTGCGGTGCCGGCGCAGCGGCGCCACCACCTGCTCGACCAGACCGGCCTCCCGGTCGGCGGCGGCCTTCACGGCCCGCAGGTGGCGCGGTTCGAGACCGAACCTCCCCAGGTCCGCCACGAGCTTGGCGACGGTGACGGTCTCGGCCTCGTAGCCGCCGCCCTCCACCTGGGCGATCAGCCCGTACGACTCCCACTCGGCCAGCTCGGCCTCGGTCACCTCGGCGGCGGCCAGCAGCTCGGCCCGGCCGACCCGGGCGGCGGTGGGCCGGTCGCCCTCGGTGTCCAAGGTCCCGTCGAGCAGGTCGCGCCGGCCGCCGGCCGGGGCCGGCAGCCGCACCTCCTCACCCCGGGCGAGGGCGTCCAGGTGCTCGCGGATGACCTTGAGCGGGAGGTAGTGGTCCCGCTGCATCCGCAGGATCTGGGCGAGCCGCTCCACGTCCTCGGCACTGAACTTCCGGTAGCCGGAGGCCGTGCGGCGGGGCTCGACGAGCCCCTCGGCCTCCAGGAACCGGATCTTGGAGATGGTCACTTCGGGAAACTCGTCGCGCAGCTGGCTCAGCACCGTGCCGATGCTGACCAGCCGCTCCCCCGCGGAGGCGGTGCCGAGCCCGGCACCGCCCGTCGGTGTACGCAGCATGGACCTTCCCTGAAGGTGCTCCGGAGCGTCACACGCCCCGCTGGCTCGCGAAGAACACGAGCCGGTACTTGCCGATCTGCACCTCGTCACCGTTGGAGAGCACGACCGAGTCGATCGGCTCGCGGTTGACGTAGGTGCCGTTGAGGCTGCCGACGTCCGCCACCGTGAAGGTGCCGTCGGGCTGGCGCCGGAACTCCACGTGACGGCGCGACACGGTCACGTCGTCCAGGAAGATGTCGCTCTGCGGGTGGCGGCCGGCCGTGGTCAGCTCGCCGTCCAGCAGGAAGCGGCTGCCCGAGTTGGGGCCGCGGCGCACGATCAGCAGCGCCGAACCCGACGGCAGTGCCTCGACCGCCGCCAGGGCCTCCTGAGAGAGCGCCGGAATCTGGCCGGTGACCTCCGCGTCGTAGGCCTCTAGCCCCGAGATGGAGATCGTCGAGGTCGTCTCGGAAGCGCGCTCCGGCACCACCCCGCCGCGCAGCGGCGCGCCGCAGTGGGAGCAGAAACGGCTGTCCGCAGTGTTGCGGTGACCGCACCTCGTACACACCGGCATGGACGCGTCCTCCTGCCGCGGCTGCCCCGCGGAGGTCTGGGTCGCGTACGGGTCGGGGACAAACCCTCCACCCGTACTTGAGGTTGATGGTTCTCCGAAACCTATGCGCGCGGCACCCGCAGGGTCAACAGAAGACGCGCCCTGTGTGCCCGGAATGTCGCCACCCTGGCCACCGACCTCGTCACGGAAGAGCGGGCGCTCGGCGCCCTGTTCCTCATCCTGGGCGTGACGCGGCGCGCGATGCCTGGCGTTGCCGCCGTCCTCGCGTCCGCTCTTGCCGAACAACTTCGCAAACAACTTCACGGGCGATTCCCCTTGACCGAAACAGACCCGCCCGTGGGGCAGGACGAACCCTGACTGAACACACCTGCCGACCCGGACACCTTCACAACGTCCGTGGCCACTCGACAGTTTCCACCACGCACCACCCATGTGGTGCGGCGACCCCCCGCAAGGTCATGCCCTTGCCGCGCGACCGTCATCGAGCCCCGCCTCACTGCGAGGACGACTGAGCGTAGTCAGGCCGCTTCGCAGGTCGCAAGGCGTCGACGACGATCTTCCCGGAACGCTCCACCGTGGCCGTGGCCTGCTCCTTCTCCAGTGTCTGAACGATTCCGCCGGGGATGTTGAGCGCGGGCTCCAGATCCTCCGGCTTGCCGATGACCTTGAAGACGTACGGAGCGGTCACCTGCGTTCCATCGATCTTCATGTCGCGTCCGCCACCCGAGAAATAGCTGTCCGCCACCACCCGCACGTCGTTGACCTGGATCGCCTCCGCGCCCGCGGCCCGCAGCTCCTGGATCGCGTCGAGCAGCATGTCCGACTCGACGGCGCCGGTGGGGTCCGTGATGGTCAGCGTGATCCCGGGGCCCTCGGCGGCCACCGTGCCGGCCAGGATGCCGAGCTGCCGCTCCTTCTCCTGGGTCTGCTTGCGGGCCTCCTCGGCCTGGTCCGAGCTGGACTCCAGCTCCGACTGCTGCTTCTCCAGCCGGGTCTTCTCGTCCTCCAGGCGCTGGGTGCGGTCGTCGAGCTCGTCGAGGATCCGCACCAGGTCCTCCTGGCGGGCGCCGCGCAGCGCGCTGTTGTCACTGGTCGACCGGACCTGGATGGCGAGGCCGAGACCGAGCACGAACAGCAGCAGGGCGACGACGAGTTGGGCCCGCGAGACCCGCGGCGGCCACAGGCTCGCCGCCAGCCGCTGCCGCCCGGTCTCCGACGGCTCGTCCTTCGGCTCGGGAGCGGGCGCGGGCGCGGGAGGCACCGGCGCGGCGGCCGGCGGCTGGGGCCCGGCCTGCGGCCGGTACACGGGCCGCGGCTGAGGCTGCGGTTGCGGCTGCGGTGCCGGGGGCTGCTGAGGCTGGGGCTGTCCGGGCTGCTGCGCCTCCGGTACGGGCTTGGGTGCCCCCTCCGGACCAGGCTTCGGCTCGCGGGCGGCCGCGCCCTCGCCCTGCTCCCGGCCCTCGGACGGCGTGTTCTCGTTCTCGCTCATCGGCCTCACGCCCGGAACACATGCCGCCGGATGGCAGCGGCGTTGGAGAAGATCCGGATGCCGAGCACGACGACCACACCGGTCGACAACTGCGCACCCACGCCCAGCTTGTCGCCGAGGAAGACGATCAGCGCGGCCACGACCACGTTCGACAGGAACGACACCACGAAGACCTTGTCGACGAAGATCCCGTCGAGCATGGCCCGCAGGCCGCCGAAGACCGCGTCCAGGGCGGCGACCACGGCGATCGGAAGATAGGGCTCGACCACCGCCGGAACCTCGGGCCGGACCAACAGTCCGACCACGACTCCCACGATCAGGCCCAGTACGGCGATCAAGATGTGCCCTTCCCTGTGTCGGCCGTGGCCCGCCCGGTCGCCTTCGCGGCCCCGGCTCCCCTCGGCTCTGCTGTACGTACGATCAGGCTCGGCGCGGCCGGCAGACGTACGTCGCCCTCGGCCGAGATGCTCGTACGGATCCCGAAGTTCTCCTGCAGCGCATGCAGGTACTGGCCGTCGGCGCTGTCCTGGAACGCGGTGCTCAGCCGCTTCCCGTCACCGATCGCGAGGACGGTGTACGGCGGCACCAGCGGCTTGTTGTCGACCAGTATGGCGTCGCCCGCCGCCCGGATCGCCGACAGCGCCGTCAGACGCTGCCCGTTGATCGCGACCGCCTCGGCGCCCGACTCCCACAGCCCGTTCACGATCCGCTGCATGTCGCGGTCGCGCACCCGCCCGGTGTCCGAGAACCCACTGCTCTCGCGCGGACCGCCGCCACCGGTGTCGGTGCCCTTGGCGTCGTCCACGACCAGCTTCACACCCGGCCCGTGCACCGGGGTCGCCCCGGAAAGCAGCGCCACCAGTTCCGCCTGGTCACCGCCGTGCTGCTGCAGCGCCTTGCGCTGCCGCTCCCCGACCGCGGCCCGGATGCGCTCGACGTCCTGCTCAAGATCGTCCGCCGTCGACGTCTCCGCCTCGATCCGGTCGATCAGGTCCTGCCGCTCCTTGGCGACCACCGGCGCGGAGACCCGCGCCTCCGCCGCCCCGAGCGTCACCACGGCAGCCGCGAGCACCAGACCGAACGCGAGCCCGAGCTTCGCCCGTACCGTACGGGGCAGGGCACCGCCCGCCGCGGCCCGCCGGGCCGTCGCCTCCGCGTATCCGTCGTCCAGCGCGTGGTCGATCACGTTGTTCAGCAGCGACATGGACGCGTCCGGGCGCGGAGGGGGCGATCCTGTGCTCCGAACGGGGGGCTGCTGCGGCATGCCGCACATCGTCGCACGTCGCACGCCGTACCGCCGAATGGCCCCACCGGAGAACCGGGAGGTACCGACAGGTACCTCCCGGCCCACAGGCCTCACCGGCCCGGCGTTCCCCTAGTGACCTGCGCTGTCGACGACGGCCGCCCACTCGTCGAGCAGCGCCTGCGCGGAGGTGTCGTCGGGACCCTCCGCCCACAGATGGGTGACGGCCTCCGCCGGGTCCGGCAGCACCATCACCCAGCGTCCGTCGGCCTCCACCACCCGCACGCCGTCCGTGGTGTCCACCGACCGGTCACCGGCCGCCTCCACCACCCGGCGCATCACCAGACCCTTGACCGCCCACGGCGTGGCGATGTCCCGGCGGAGCACATGCGCCCGCGGGATCCGCGCGTCGATCTGGCTCAGCGTGAGCTGTGTCCGCGCCACCAGACCGATCAGCCGCACGAACGCCGCCGCCCCGTCGAAGACGGAACTGAACTCCGGCACGATGAAGCCGCCGCGCCCGTCACCACCGAAGATCGTCGACTCCTCCCGGCCGACCCGGGTCAGATCGTCCGGCGAGGTCGTCGTCCACTCCACCTGCGTGCCGTGGTACGCGGCGACCTGCTCGGCGATCCGCGTGGTCGTCACCGGCAGCGCCACCCGGCCCGACCTGCGCTCGGCGGCCACCAGATCGAGCATCACAAGCAGCGCCCGGTCGTCCTCGATGATCCGGCCCCGCTCGTCCACCAGCGAAAGACGCTCGCCGACCGGGTCGAAGCGGACCCCGAACGCGGCCCGCGCCGACGCCACGATCTCCCCGAGCCGTACGAGCCCGGCCCGCCGGCTCTCCACCGACTCCGTCGGCCGCGACTCGTCGAGACCCGGATTGATCGTCAGCGAATCCACCTGGAGCCGCCCGAGCAGACTGGGCAGAACAAGCCCGGCACTGCCGTTGGACGCGTCCACGACCACCTTCAGACCCGCCTCGGCGATGCCCGAGGTGTCCACGTTCCGCAGCAGCGAGCCCGTGTACGAGTCGAAGACGCTGGCCGGGAAGGACAGGTCACCGATCTCTCCCGGGAACGCCCGCCGGTACTCCTGACGTGCGAAGACCCGGTCCAGCTTGCGCTGCCGCGCCTGCGAGAGATCGGCGCCCCGCTCGTCGAAGAACATGATGTCGACCGAGTCCGGCACCCCGGGCGAGGTCCGCACCATGATCCCGCCGGCCGACCCCCGCGCCGTCTGCTGCCGAGCCACCGGCAGCGGTACGTTCTCCAGGTCCCGTACGTCGATGGCGGCGGCCTGCAGCGCCGAGATCACCGCCCGCTTCAGCGCCCGCGCACCCCGGGAGTGGTCGCGTGCCGTGGTCACGGTCGCGCCCTTCTTCAGGGTGGTGGCGTACGCACCGGCCAGCCGCACGGCCAGCTCCGGCGTGATCTCCACGTTGATGATGCCGGAGACACCACGGGCGCCGAAGAGATGCGCCTGGCCGCGGGACTCCCAGATCACGGAGGTGTTGACGAAGGCGCCGGCCTCGATCGTCTTGAAGGGGTAGACCCGCACATTCCCCTGGACGATCGATTCCTCACCGATCAGGCACTCGTCGCCGATGACGGCGCCGTCCTCGATCCGGGCGGCCCGCATCACATCGGTGTTCTTGCCGACGACGCAGCCGCGCAGATTGCTCTGCTGCCCGATGTAGACGTTGTCGTGGATGACGGCCTTGTGAAGAAAGGCTCCGGTCTTCACGACGACGTTGGAGCCGATGACGGTGTGCTCGCGGACCTCGGCGTCGGCCTCCACCTTGGCGTAGTCGCCGATGTAGAGCGGCCCGCGCAGCACGGCGTCGGGATGGACCTCCGCGCCCTCGGCGACCCAGACGCCCGGCGAGATCTCGAAGCCGTCGATGTCGACCTGGACCTTGCCCTCCAGGACGTCCGCCTGGGCCTTCACATAGCTCTCGTGGGTGCCCACGTCCTCCCAGTAGCCCTCGGCGACATAGCCGTAGATCGGCTTGCCCTCCTTCATGAGCTGCGGGAAGACATCACCCGACCAGTCGACCGGAACATCCGCCTCGACGTAGTCGAAGACCTCGGGCTCCATGACGTAGATGCCCGTGTTCACCGTGTCCGAGAAGACCTGGCCCCAGGTCGGCTTCTCCAGGAATCGTTCGACCTGTCCTTCCTCGTCGACGATCGTGATGCCGAATTCCAGCGGATTGGGCACCCGGGTCAGACAGACCGTGACGAGAGCGCCCTTCTCCTTGTGGAAGCGGATCAGATCGGTGAGGTCGAAGTCGGTGAGCGCGTCCCCCGAGATGACGAGAAAGGCGTCGTCCTTCAGCGCCTCCTCGGCGTTCTTCACACTCCCCGCGGTGCCGAGCGGCTTCTCCTCGTTCGCGTACGTGAGCTCCATTCCGAGCTCTTCGCCGTCCCCGAAGTAATTGCGGACGAGAGAGGCGAGAAACTGCACGGTGACGACGGTCTCGTTGAGACCGTGCCTCTTGAGCAGTCGCAGGACATGCTCCATGATCGGCCGGTTCACGACCGGCAGAAGAGGCTTGGGCATGCTCGAGGTCATGGGGCGAAGGCGTGTGCCTTCGCCACCGGCCATCACGACGGCCTTCATGTCGGAAGCGTCCTCCTTGAAGAGACGACGGTCCTGCCGACTTCACCTGTCCACTCGATGGCCCTTCGGCGTCCTCGTTCCGGCCGGCGTCGTTGCTCGGCACAGGACGGACGGGCTCAATCGGCCGCGGTATCCGCCTTCACGAGTCGACGGACCTGGACCACGTAGAGGATCCCTGCCCACCAATACAGAGTTGTACCCCATCCGGCGAAGGCCCACCCGAAAACTTCAGCGAGTGACGCCACCCAGGTGTCTCCGTCACTGAGGAGCAGCAACGGGAACGCGTACATCAAGTTGAAAGTGGCAGCTTTCCCGAGGAAGTTCACCTGCGGCGGCGGATAGCCGTGCCGGCGGAGGATGCCCACCATGACCAGCAGCATCGCCTCACGGGCCAAAAGCGCGATCGTGAGCCAGAGCGGCAGGATCTCCCGCCAGGTGAGACCCACCAGCGTGGAAAGGATGTACAGCCGGTCGGCGGCCGGATCGAGC
Organism: Streptomyces sp. SKN60; assembly: GCF_026236535.1. GTDB lineage: Bacteria > Actinomycetota > Actinomycetes > Streptomycetales > Streptomycetaceae > Streptomyces. Next base: position 174,768 of record NZ_JAHTMW010000015.1, read on the forward strand.
AGCCGGCCGAGGCTGCTGATCTGATTCCAGCGCCGGGCCAGCTTCCCGTCGAGATAGTCACTGACACCGCTGAGCGCCAGGACGAGCAACGCCCAGCCGTCACTGTTGGGCCCACCGAACTCGGGCCGGAGGATCAACCACAGGAACAGGGGTACGCCGGCGAGGCGAGCCATGCTCAGGATGTTGGGGATGGTGAGTACCCGGTCCGTCTGAACGCGGGTCTCCTGGACCTCCACCCGGGGGCCTCCTGTGGGAACGAGCTGACGATAGCCCCCTGACCTTACCCTCAGCCCCGCGGGCCTGCGGCACAGGGGTGCGCACAACGCAAAAATGCCTCAACCCCCGGACGTGGTCCGGGGGTTGAGGCTAAAAATTGTTCGGCGGCGTCCTACTCTCCCACAGGGTCCCCCCTGCAGTACCATCGGCGCTGAAAGGCTTAGCTTCCGGGT
>NZ_JAHTMW010000016.1 GCF_026236535.1 Streptomyces sp. SKN60
GGCTTGCGGACGGCTCCGTCGACGTGGTCGACGTAGACGAGAATCTCAGCCATGGGACTTCAATCTCCTGCGGAAGAAACGGGGGAGGTCGGGGAAACAGCGAACGGCGGGGTTCGCGCGGGCCTTAGATGAACTTCTGGCCCGCGAGGAACTCGGCCAGCTGCTTGCCGCCCTCGCCCTCGTCCGTGACGATCGTGCCCTTGCTGCGGGCGGGGCGCTCGTTCGCCTCGTCGACCTTGGTCCAGGAGCCCTCCAGGCCGACCTCCTCCGCCTCGATGTCGAGGTCGGACAGGTCCAGGGACTCCACCGGCTTCTTCTTGGCGGCCATGATGCCCTTGAAGGACGGGTAGCGGGCCTCGCCCGACTGGTCCGTCACGGAGACGACGGCCGGGAGGGCGGCCTGAAGCTGCTCGGAGGCGGTGTCGCCGTCGCGGCGGCCCGTCACGACGCCGTCCTCGACCTTGACCTCGGAGAGCAGGGTGACCTGCGGGACGCCCAGGCGCTCGGCCAGGATCGCCGGGAGGACGCCCATGGTGCCGTCGGTGGAGGCCATGCCGGCGATCACGACGTCGTAGCCGGTCTTCTCGATCGCCTTGGCGAGCACCAGCGAGGTGCCCATGACGTCGGTGCCGTGCAGGTCGTCGTCCTCGACGTGGACGGCCTTGTCGGCGCCCATGGAGAGCGCCTTGCGCAGCGCGTCCTTGGCGTCCTCGGGGCCGACCGTGAGGACGGTGACCTCGGCGTCGTCCGCCTCTTCGGCGATCTGCAGCGCCTGCTCGACCGCGTACTCGTCGAGCTCCGAAAGCAGGCCGTCGACGTCGTCGCGGTCGACCGTCAGGTCGTCCGCGAACTTCCGGTCGCCCGTGGCGTCCGGCACGTACTTCACACAGACAACGATCCTCAAGCTCACGCCGGCTCTCCTACTGCATCGTCATAACTGGGCTGCCTTGTTGCTCGCAGCATAGGCGCCTGAAGGGCGGGTTTCCGGTCGGGGCGTCCGACGCCCCGAGCGAAATATTACTCGTCAGTACACCCAGTTCGTTACCAGTGAGCAAGCGCTCAGCCGTGTGACCTTGCCAACGCCCCCGACCGGGCCGTACGGGAACTCTCAGTCGCGCAGGGCGTTGAAGCGCCCCTGGTGGTAGAGCAGCGGACGGCCCGCGCCGTCCGGGTCGCCGGCCACGGCCTCGGCGATGACGATCCGGTGGTCGCCGGCCGGGACCCTGGCCACCACCCGGCACACCAGCCAGGCGAGCACCCCGTCCAGGACCGGCACGCCCTCGGGGCCGTGGCTCCAGCGGGTGGGCGCGGCGAAGCGGTCGGCGCCGCTGCGGGCGAAGGTGGCCGCCAGGTCCCCCTGGTGGTCGCCGAGTATGTGCACGCCGATGTGCTCGGCCCCGGCGAGGACGGGCCAGCTGGAGGAGCCGGTGCCCACGCCGAAGGAGATCAGCGGGGGTTCGGCGGCGACGGAGTTGAGCGAGGTGGCGGTGAAGCCGACCGGGCGCCCGTCGCCGTACGCGGTGACGACCGCGACGCCGGCGGCGTGCCGGCGGAAGACGGAACGCAGCAGTTCGGGCGAGCCGGGGCGCGGGGCGCCGGCGAGGACGGAGGGGGCCGAGGTGGCGGAGGCGGCGGAGGGAATCGGCGGGAGCGTGCGGAGCTCGGGCGAGACCGTCATGGAGTTGTCCTTCTGCGAGGGCGGGGTGCGAGAGGTCGGGGGTTCGTCAGACACCCGGACAGCGCGCGCTCGCATTGCGGGCCAGGTCCACGTGGGCCCGGCCGTAGAGAAGGAGTTCTTGAGCCATTACGCCAGACTGACGATCGTTGACGTGTGCAGTCAAGTGCGTACCGGTATCTGGGAGCAGCGTCACGGCCCTCCGCGAGCGGCGTCACGGCGTCAGACCGCGTGGCCGAGCGCGGCGATGACATCGGCCTTACGGGGCTGCCCGGTGGCGCGGCGGACGATCCGGCCGTCCCGGTCGAGGACCAGGACGGTGGGCGTACGGGCGATGCCGAGGGCGCGTACGAGGTCGAGCCGCTCCTCGGCGTCGATCTCCACGTGGCCGACGCCCTCGACCATGGCGGCGACCTCGGTGAGGGTGCGGCGGGTGGCCCGGCAGGGCTGGCAGAAGGCGGTGGAGAACTGGACCAGGGTGGCCTTCTCCCCCAGTTCGGCGCCCAGTTCCGCCACGCCGAGGGCCTCGCCCGGGACTTCGGTCATCCGCTTTGCTCCTCCTCGTATCCGCTGAGCCGTTCTGCCTGGTCCAGCGCCCCGCGGGACCGTCGCATTCCCGCCACGACCACCCGGAGTGACGAGAATCTCCCCGTACGAAGCCGTCAGGACTGGTCACCGGCTCCCACATGGGGCACGATCTGCCCAAAGCCGAAAACCTACGGCCGCGTAACTTCGCCGGGAGAACCCTCCCCGGGCACAGACGTAAGGGGTTCCTCCCAGATGGCAGAGCTCGTCTATCGGCCGGTCATCGGCGTCGCCAAGACCATGTTCAAGGCGCTGGACCTGAAGATCGACACCCAGGGGTCGCAGCACATCCCCCGCCAGGGCGGCGCGGTGCTCGTGAGCAATCACATCAGCTATCTGGACTTCATCTTCACCGGTCTGGCCGCGCTGCCGCAGCAGCGTCTGGTGCGCTTCATGGCGAAGGAGTCGGTGTTCCGGCACAAGGTGTCGGGGCCGCTGATGCGCGCGATGAAGCACATCCCGGTGGACCGCTCGCAGGGCGAGCACGCCTACCAGCACGCGCTGAGCGCGCTGCGCTCGGGCGAGATCGTGGGTGTCTTCCCCGAGGCGACCATCTCGCAGTCGTTCACGCTGAAGAGCTTCAAGTCGGGTGCGGCGCGCCTGGCTCAGGAGGCCGGTGTGCCGCTGATCCCGATGGCGCTGTGGGGCACCCAGCGGGTGTGGACCAAGGGCCGGCCGCGGAACTTCAGGCGCAGCCACATCCCGATCACGATCCGGGTCGGCGAGCCGGTGGAGGCGCCGGCCGACCAGTACGCGGGCGCGATCACCCGGCGGCTGCGGGAACGGGTGCAGGAGCTCCTGGAGGCGGCGCAGCGGGCCTACCCGGTGCGTCCCAAGGACGCGAGCGACACGTGGTGGGTGCCCGCGCACCTCGGGGGCACGGCGCCGACGCCGGAGGAGCTGAAGGCCGCGGAGCGCCGCGAGCAGCAGTAGCCCCCCGGGGCGCGCCCTCAGCAGCTCACCGGCAAGTTCACTCGGGGTCGCGGACGGTGATCCGGGCCCCGGGGCTGACCTTCACGAGCAGTTCGGCGAGTTCGTCGCCGGCCGCGCGGAGCTCGTCGAGGGTCATCGGCGCGAGCGATTCCAGCAGGAAGAGCGCGTCGGTGGTGTCGTCGTCGATGCGGGTGCGCGGGCCCTGGCGCCAGTTCCAGCGACGGCAGGTGACGCCCGCCTCGTCGCACCAGACGACCTCGCCCGTCTCGGGGTGCTCGACGGTCTGCTCGCCGCCGGAGACGGTGACGAACTCCTCCTCGCCGGTGGCCCGGATCAGCCGCATGCCGCCCTGGATCCGGTTCAGGTCCTCGCCGCCGACCGGGATCAGATGGGCGACGCTGATCGCGTTGTAGGCGTCGACGAGCCGGTTGATCCGGGGCAGTCCGCCGTCCGCGAGCGCGCGCTTGGCGAGCGCCTCGGCGGAGTTGCGGGTACGGGAGGGCTTGGCGCCGAAGGCCGTGTACGCGGCGCGCCAGGCGGCCACGTGCGGGTCCTGGTCCGGGGTGCGCCCGTCGAGCCGCGCCGCGAGCCGCCGGGCGGCGTCGTCGAGCAGGGCCGAACTGGTCGCGTCGCTGGGCCCGTTGACGAGTCCGCGGGCCTCGACGGCGAGGTGGGTGAAGCCGGGGACGAGGGTGCGGACCTCGTCGGAGACGGTGAGCGTCAGGGTCATGATCCGCCGTTCGGGGTCGGGAGTGCGTTCGGGAGTGCGGTGGGGAAGATCGCCCAGAGGTGGGGCCGGTCGGCGGCAGCCTGCAGGGCGTGCAGCACGACCGGATGTGGTCCATCATAAAGCACCGGGTAGTCCACTTCACTGAACTCTGCCCGTACGGGCCAGGCCAGCCGCTCCTCGTCGAGGGAGAACCGCGCGTCCACCCCGGGCTTGTTGCCCCGCGGATCCAGCCGGGACCACCGGGACCGCCCGGGCAGCAGGACGGCGACGAGGCCGTGCACCATCGGGTCGGCGCCGTCCTCGGTGAGCCGCTGGTAGCAGAAGGCCGTGGGGATGCCCCGCACGCGCAGGAGCGCGGCGAGGGCGTGCGACTTGGAGACGCAGATGCCGTTGCGGGTCGCGAGGACCTCGGAGGCGCGCCAGGGGACCCTCGAGTCTCCGGAGTCGGCGGAGTGCGGGATGGTGTCGCGGACGAACGCGTAGGCGGCTTCGGCGTATGAGTATGCGTCGGGGTGCTCCATCCAGAGCCGGTCGGCAGTCTCCCGTACCAGCGGGTGGACATGGTCGACCGCCTCGTCGGCAACCAAGTAGGCAGAGATGTCAGGGTTCTGCTGGATGAGTTCCATGCGTCGCGAGCATAGGAATGCGGCCGGACGGAAGTCAATGACTTTCCACCCGACCGCATATCCATGCAGCGTCGCGCCAGGGACGGCTAGCGCGACATCTCTTCCTTCAGCGCCTGGAGGAAGGCGTCGACGTCGTCCTCCGTGGTGTCGAAGGAGCACATCCAGCGCACGTCGCCGGCCGCCTCGTCCCAGAAGTAGAAGCGGAAACGCTCCTGCAGGCGCCGGCTGACCTCGTGCGGCAGCCGGGCGAAGACCGCGTTGGCCTGCACCGGGTAGAGGATCTCCACCCCGTCCACGCCCCGCACGCCGGCCGCGAGGCGCTGGGCCATCGCGTTGGCGTGAGAGGCGTTGCGCAGCCACAGGTCCTTGGCGAGCAGCGCCTCCAACTGGACCGACACGAAGCGCATCTTGGAGGCGAGCTGCATGGACAGCTTGCGCAGGTGCTTCATGTGGCTGACCGCGTCCGGGTTGAGGACGACCACGGCCTCGCCGAACATCATGCCGTTCTTGGTGCCGCCGTACGAGAGGACGTCGACGCCGACCGCGTTGGTGAACGCGCGCATCGGCACGTTCAGGGACGCGGCCGCGTTGGCTATCCGGGCGCCGTCGAGGTGGACCTTCATGCCCTTGGCGTGGGCGTGGTCCACGATCGCGCGGATCTCCTCGACCGTGTAGACGGTGCCGAGCTCGGTGTTCTGGGTGATCGAGACGACCTGCGGCATCGCCCGGTGCTCGTCCTCCCAGCCCCAGGCCTGCCGGTCGATCAGCTCGGGGGTGAGCTTGCCGTCCGGGGTGGGCACGGTGAGCAGCTTGAGGCCGCCCATCCGCTCGGGCGCGCCGCCCTCGTCCACGTTGATGTGCGCGGACTCGGCGCAGATCACCGCGCCCCAGCGGTCGGTGAGCGCCTGCAGCGCGGTCACGTTGGCCCCGGTCCCGTTGAAGACGGGGAACGCCTCGGCCGTGGGGCCGAAGTGGCTGTGCATGATCCGCTGCAGGTGATCGGTGTACTCGTCCTCGCCGTAGGCGACCTGGTGGCCGCCGTTGGCGAGGGCGATGGCCGCGAGGACCTCCGGATGGACTCCGGCGTAGTTGTCGCTGGCGAAGCCGCGGACCGAGGGGTCGTGGTGACGACGGGCATCGGTCCGCGAGGCCGCGGTCAGGGCTTGGGGGTCAGCCACAGGCGCTGTCCATTCACTTCCTGTGCGGGCCGGTCCCAGAGTCCGGCGACGGCGTCGGCCAGTTCCTTGACGTCGGTGAAGCCCGCGAACTTCGCATTGGGGCGCTCCGCGCGCATCGCGTCGTGCACCAGTGCCTTGATCACCAGGATCGCAGCGGCCGCCTGCGGCCCCTCGTCGCCCCCCAGTTTGCGGAAGGAGTCCGCCATGGCGAGCGTCCAGGCCTCGGCCGCGGCCTTGCCGGCGTTGTACGCGGCGTTGTTGGCCTGCGGCTTGTGCGCGCCGACCTGGCTGATCAGCGCGTAGCGGCCGCGGCCGCCGCTGCGCAGCAGTCCGTCGTGGAAGGCGAGCGAGGTGTGCTGGACCGTGCGGATGAGGAGCTTCTCCAGGAAGTCCCAGTCCTTGAGGTCGGTCTCGGCGAAGGAGGGCGCGCCGCGCCAGCCGCCGACGAGGTGGACCAGGCCGTCGACCCGGCCGAACTCCTTCTCGGTCTTGGCGGCCCACTCGCGGGTGGCCTCCAGGTCGAGCAGGTCGACCGTGTCGCCGGTGACCGTGGCGCCGCCGTGGGCGTAGCGGGCGGCGTCGACGGCCTCGGCGAGCCGCGCCGGGTCGGCGTCGGAGGCGACCACGGTCGCGCCCGCCTCGGCGAGCCGCAGCAGGGTCGCGCGGCCGGCCGGGCCGGCCGCGCCGGCGACCGCGATGACGGCGCCGTCGAGCGGCCCACCGTTTCCGTTGGCGTTCATGGACGACTCCTCCGTGAGCTCCGTACCGTCGGTCACGCGGCGGCCCGCTCGGGCATGTCCGCGGCGGTGATGCCCTTGGTGTCGGCGATCACGCCCTTCATCTTCTTGGAGAGTGCCTCAAAGAACATGCTGAGCGGAAACTCGTCCGGAAGCACGTCGTCGACGAGCTTGCGCGGCGGGAGGGAGACGTCGAGGGCGTCGGGGCCCTTGGCCCACTTGGAGCCCGGGTGCGGGGCGAGGTAGGTGGAGACCAGCTCGTACGCCTTGAACCAGTGCACCAGCTTGGGGCGGTCGATGCCGTCGCGGTAGAGGGTCTCGATCTCGCCGCACAGCTGGTTGGTGACCTCGGGGGCGCGCTGCCAGTCGATGGTCAGCGTGTTGTCGGTCCAGCGCACCACGTCGTGCTTGTGGAGGTAGGCGAAGAGCAGCTGGCCGCCGAGGCCGTCGTAGTTGCGGGTGCGGTCGCCGGTGAGCGGGAAGCGGAACATCCGGTCGAAGAGCACCGCGTACTGCACGTCACGGCCGTGCTCGTTGCCCTCGGCCTCCAGCTGCACCGACGCCTTGAACGCGGTCAGGTCGCAGCGCAGCTCCTCCAGGCCGTACATCCAGAACGGCTGGCGCTGCTTGATCATGAACGGGTCGAAGGGCAGGTCGCCGCGGCTGTGGGCGCGGTCGTGGACCAGGTCCCACAGGGCGAAGGCCTGCTCGCAGCGCTTCTGGTCGCCGAGCATGGCGGCGATGTCCGCCGGCAGCTCCAGGCCCAGGGTGTCGACGGCGGCCTCGGTCACCTTGCGGAAGCGCGCGGCCTCGCGGTCGCAGAAGATGCCGCCCCAGGTGAAGCGCTCCGGGACCTCGCGGACCGCGACGGTCTCCGGGAAGAGGACGGCCGAGTTGGTGTCGTACCCGGCGGTGAAGTCCTCGAAGGTGATGCCGATGTAGCCCGGGTTGTCGAAGCGGGCGGCCTCCAGCTCGGAGAGCCACTCCGGCCACACCATGCGGAGGACGACGGCCTCGAAGTTGCGGTCCGGGTTGCCGTTCTGGGTGTACATCGGGAAGACGACGAGGTGCTGCAGGCCGTCCCGGCGGTCGGCGGCCGGGTGGAAGGCCATCAGCGCGTCGAGGAAGTCCGGCACCTCGAAGCCCGCGGCGGCCCACTTGCGCAGGTCGGCGACGAGGGCGCGGTGGTACGCGGCGTCGTGCGGGAGCAGCGGGGAGAGCTGCTCGACCGCGGCGACCATCCGCTCGACGGTCTTCTCGGCGAGGGCACGGGCCGGGGCGCCCTCGGCGGCGAAGTCGATGGAGCCGTCCGCGCTCTGCCAGGGGCGGAGCTCCTCCACGGCATTCTTGAGCTCGGTCCAGGCAGGGTGGTCGACCACCACGGTGTCGGCGGCTATCCCCTCACCGGTCACGTCCTGCACAAGAATTTCCGTCATTTCTCTTCCTCCACAGGAGAACCTTGCGTCAACCCACCGTAACCAGGGACGGGCCCGCCTCACAAGGGGAGCAGGAAAAATTCTCCTGCCACACCCCCGGTGTCACCGCTAATTTTCCTGTCTGGCGGGGTGTGAAGCCGAGAAATGCGGGGTTCCGCGCGCCCGCTTCCCGTTTCGTCCTCAGCTACTAGGCTGCGCCAAGGAGCCGATCGGCGCCCGGCACGGCCGGGGCTGCGGACCTCGACGGAAGCGAGAAGATCTTGAGTTTCCTCACCATCGGTCACCGCGGAGTCATGGGCGTCGCGCCCGAGAACACCCTGCTCTCCTTCGTCCGGGCCGAGCGGGCCGGCATGGACGCCATCGAACTCGACCTCCACCTCAGCAAGGACGGCGCGCTCGTCGTCATGCACGACGCCGACGTCGACCGGACCACGGACGGCACCGGACCGATCGCCGGAAAGACGCTCGCGGAGCTGAAAGAGCTCGACGCGGGCGCCGGGGAGCGGATCCCGGTCTTCGAGGAGGTCCTGGCGGCGGTCCGGGCCCCGCTCCAGGCCGAGATCAAGGACGTCGCGGCGGCCCGGGCGCTGGCCGAGGTGATCGACGGGCGCGGGCTGACCGGGCGGGTGGAGGTGCTGTCCTTCCATGACGAGGCCCTCGCGGAGATCCGCGGCCTGGTCCCCGGGGTGCGCACCGCGCTGGTCGCCGACCGGGAACAGGACGAGGTGACGGAGCGCGCGCTCGCGGTCGGCGCGGCGGCGCTCGTCCTCAACATCCGGCACGTCACCCTGCACACCGTCGACACGGCGCACCGGGCGGGGCTTCGGGTGATCGGCTGGGTGGTGAACAGCCAGGACGAGCTGCGGCTCGCCCGCGCCCTGGGCCTCGACGGCGCCACCACCGACCGCCCGGAGATCCGCCGTACGGGCCGCTTCACGGCCTGAGCGGGGCCGCCGGTCCGGGGCGCCGGGGCGGGGCTCAGCCCAGCGGCTTCACCAGGAGCTCGAACTCCAGGTCGTCGCGCTGCGGCACGCCGAAGCGCTCGTCGCCGTACGGGAAGGGGGTCATCCGGCCCGTACGGCGGTAGCCGCGCCGCTCGTACCAGGCGATCAGCTCCTCGCGCACCGAGATCACCGTCATGTGCATCTCGCGCACGTCCCACAGCTCGCGCACCCGGCGCTCGGCCTCGGTGATGATCTGCCGGCCGAGACCGGCGCCCTGAAGCTCGGGGCTGACCGCGAACATGCCGAAGTAGGCGGCCTCGCCGCGGTGTTCCAGCTGGCAGCAGGCGACGATCACGCCGTCCCGCTCCACGACCATGAGTCGGCTGCCGGCCGTGGTGATGACCGCCGCGACGCCCTCGGCGTCCGTGCGCTGCCCCTGCAGGATGTCCGCCTCGGTGGTCCAGCCGGCCCGGCTGGAGTCGCCCCGGTAGGCCGACTCGACGAGCGGGACGAGGGCCGGCACGTCGTCCAGGACGGCGTCGCGGTAGGTCACGGGGGCGGCGGTCAGCCGGGGCGCGGCGGTGTCCATGGTGTGCGGGTCTCCCCTCGGGCGCGGACGATCGACGGACGCGATCGCTCCCGAGCCTAGGGCATGGCTTGTGGATCTCGGCCGGGTCCGCGACGCCTGGCGCGCGCCCCCGCACTCCCCCTCGTACACCCGTGCGCGCCCGTACGCCCGCGTGACCGTGGGGACCTGCGGGCATGCACGGAGCGTCGGGACCGCGAGGAGGGGGGTGTGCGGCGTGCACGGACCGGCGTTGTCCGGGTGGCTGCTCGTGGCGCTGTGCGCGGCCAGCGGGGCGTACTGCCTGCTGCGGATGCGGGCGGGCGGGGCGGCTGAGCGGGGTGCGGCCGGGAGCGAGGCCGTGATGGGCTTCGGCATGGCCGCGATGGCCCTGCCGGCCGCGGTGCTCACCCCGCCCGAGTGGAGCTGGGTGCTGTACGCGGGGGTGTTCGGCCTCGCCGCGCTGCACGGGCTCGTCGCGGCGGTGCGCCACGGCGGGCACCATCTGCACCATCTGGTGGGCTCGCTCGCGATGGTCTACATGGCGCTCGCGATGGCCGCGGCCCCCGCCGGGGCGGGCGGGCACGCGGGGCACGGCGGGGCGGCCGGCGCGAGCGGCGGCATACCCGTGCTCACGGGGGTACTGCTCGCCTATTACGGGGTGTACGTGCTGCGTTCGGGCGCCCGGCTCGTGCCGGTGGCCGCTGCCACGGGGGCGGCGCGCATACGGACCGGCACCACGGGCACCGCCGCCGGGGAACTGACGCTGGTGTGCCGGTTGTCGATGGGGCTCGCGATGCTGGCGATGCTCCTCGCGCTCTGACCTCGGGGGCGAATCAAACCGTGGCGTGCGTCACTTGCCGTGCGAGGCCATACCCCGGCCTGGTACCGCACTCATAGGCTGACGTCATGTTGGTCTCCCTCGCGCTGCTCGTGCTCGGCGTCCTGACCGCCGTCGTCGCCCCGCGACTTCTCGCGCGGGCCGACTGGGTGGAACGGGAACCCGTGGTGGCGCTGTGGGTGTGGCAGTGCGTGGTGGCCGGCGTGCTGCTGAGCTTCGCGCTGTCGATGACGTTCAGCGCGGCGGCGGCCTGGCAGGAGGTGCGCGGCCAGGTCTTCGCGCCCGCGCCGCGCGCCGTCATCGAGGCGTACGAGCTGGGGACGAGCGGCCCGTGGTCGGCGGCGCTCGCCGTGGTCCTCGCGGCCGGCGGGCTGTGGACCGGGGCGATGCTGGGCCGGGAGATCGGCCGGGCGCGGGCCCGCCGCCGGCAGCGCCGTGCCGAACTGCTCGTCCGGGCGCCGCTGTTGCCCGGCGAGGAGCCCTCGGGCAGCGCCCGGCTCGTGGTCCTGGAGGGCGAGCGGTCGGATGCCTGGTGGCTGCCCGGCGGGACGCCGCGGCTCGTCATCACCACGGCCGCGCTGCGCCGGCTCAAGGGCCGGCAGCTGGACGCGGTGCTCGCGCACGAGCAGGGACACGCCCGGGCGCGGCACGACTGGCTGCTGCACTGCGCGGCGGCGCTCGCGGACGGTTTCCCGGGCGTGCCGGTCTTCGCGGCCTTCCGCGGCGAGATGCACCGGCTGGTGGAGCTGGCGGCCGACGACGTGGCCTCGCGCCGTTTCGGGCGGCTCACGGTGGCCCTGGCCCTGGTGGAACTCAACGAGGACCGGGGCGTGTTCGGCCCGGGCACGGCTCCGGACGCCGGGCTTCCGGAGCGGGTGAACCGGCTGCTCAGCGCCACTCCGCGGCTGACCGCGGGCCGCCGGCTGCGGCTCACGGCCGCGGCGGCGCTCGTCCCGGTGGTCCCGGTGTTCGTGGCCTTCGTGCCGGCGCTGCGCGCCCTCGGCTGACCGCTGTCCACGGTCCCCTGCCCCCGGTCCGCGACCGACCGCCGTGCACGACGCGGCCGACCCCGCGCGCACGCCGCCGGCCCGCCGTCGGGCAGGATGCGGGCCATGCGCATCTCCGCCGTCGTGTCCGGCGCCCTGGGCGTGCTGCTCCTCGTCCTCGTGGCGGTGGGGTGGTCCCCGTTGCTCTCCTTCGACCGGGAGGTGTCCGACGCCCTGCATCGCCACGCGGTGGCCCATCCCGGCTTCACGCAGGTCAACCGGATCCTGACGGACTGGGTCTGGGACCCGTGGACCATGCGCGCACTGACCCTGCTGGCGGTGGTCTGGCTGCTGCGCCGGGGCGAGCGGCTGCTCGCGCTGTGGATCACCGGCGCCACCCTGCTGGCCTGGCTGCTCCAGCAGGGCCTGAAGACGGCGGTGGGGCGGGCCCGCCCGCGGTGGCCGGATCCCGTCGACTCGGCGCCGTACGCGGCGTTCCCCTCCGGCCACGCCATGACGGCGGCGGTCGCCTGCGGGCTGCTGCTCTGGGTGCTGGCGCTGCACTGGAAGGAGGGGTGGCGGGGCTGGGGCACGCTCGCCGGGGCGGCGTTGGTGTCCGTGCTCGGCGTGGGCTGGACCCGGGTCTATCTGGGCGTCCACTGGACCTCGGACGTCCTGGCCGGCTGGCTGTTCGGCTGGTGCTGCGCGGCCGTGACGATCATCACGTACCGCCTGGTGGCGGCGGGTGGGCCGCCGGCCGCGGAGCCGGGTGCCGGGAGCAGAATGGAAGGCACACGATGAAGCCGCCTGTCCTGGACGATCCCCCGCGTCGCCCAGAACAGACGGCAGGTCCCGTCGCCGGCCACGAGGGCGTGACGACAGGACGCGCTGAGTATATTGGCTCGGAGCCAGTCAACGCAGGAGTCCAGCATGTCCCCGCGTAGCGCATCGGTCAATGAAGAGCTTCGGCGGCGCTCCCGTGACCGGATCCTTGCGGCCACGGTGGACCTCGTCTCGGAGCGCGGTTACGAGGCGACGACCCTCGGGGACATCGCCGAGCGGGCCGGATCGGCCCGTGGCCTGGTCTCGTACTACTTCCCGGGCAAGCGCCAGCTGCTGCAGTCCGCCGTGCACCGGCTGATGCACCGGACCCTGGAGGCGGCCCTGGAGCGTGAGCCGCGCCCGGAGGACGGCCGGGAGCGGCTCGCCCGGGCGATCGACGCGATCCTGGGGCTCGCCGAGGAGCGGCCGGTGCTCATGCGCACGCACATGGCGGGGATCCTGCAGGCGGAGGGTTTCGTGCGCTGCCCGGAGCAGCAGCGGCTCGCGACGCTGCTGCGGGACACCGTCGAGCGGTACGGCTCCGAGGACGTGGAGACCGACTACCCGCTGCTGCGGGCGCTGCTCATGGGCGCGGTGTTCGCGCTGCTGCTGCCGGGGGCGCCGATGCCGGCGGCCCGGCTGCGGGCGGAGCTGTTCCAGCGGTACGGCCTGGACTGGGAGCTCGGCGTGCCGCCGGGCGGGGGTCCGCCCGGCGGCACGCGTGCGATCGGTCCGTCACCGGCGAGGGTCGGACGTCAGTCCTCGAAGTCCTCGAAGTAGTCCGGCTGGGTCTGGACGTTGAGCTCGTCCATCCGGATCCGCTGCGCCTTGTCGGTGCGCCTGTCGCTGAGCTTCAGCACGTCGAAGCCCTTGACCAGGTCGTTCGAGTAGATGAAGCCGTTGTAGTAGTAGGCGGACCAGGAACCGCCGCCGACCAGGGTGGTGTCGGAGATCGGGCCGCGCTCGAAGTACGCGATCTCCTGGGGCCGGCGGGAGTCGGTGAAGTCCCAGACGGAGATGCCGCCCTGGTACCAGGCCTGGACCATGATGTCCTTGCCCCTGACCGGGATCAGCGAGCCGTTGTGGGCGACACAGTTCTCGGTGTCGGCCTGGTGGCGCGGGATCTTGAAGTAGCTGCGGAAGACCAGCTTGCGCTTGTCGCCCTTGCCGACGATGTCGTAGATGCCGTCCGCGCCGCGGTCCGGGCCGACGGCCGCGTTGCAGGTGGCCGCGCCGCCGCCGCCGAGCTCGTCGGTGAAGACGACCTTGTCGGCCTTCTGGTTGAAGGTCGCCGAGTGCCAGAAGGCGAAGTTGACGTTGTCCTGGACGCGGTCGATCACCCGGGGCTGCTCGGGGTTCTTGATGTCGAACAGGATGCCGTCGCCCATGCAGGCGCCGGCGGCCAGGTCCTTGCCGGGGAGCACGGTGATGTCGTGGCAGCCGGTGGTCTTGGAGACGCCCGGGTTGGTGGGCGCGCCGGGGTTGCCGCCGCCGTCGGGGCCCTCGCCGGGGAACAGCACGGGGAAGCCGACGACCTTGGCCTGCTCGGGAGCGTTGCGCGGGACCTTGATCACGGAGATGCCGTCGTGCGGGGGCTGGCAGTCCGGGAACGCGGCGTTGGGCGAGTAGGAGGAGACGTAGATGTACACGTTCCTGCGGTCGGGCACCAGGGTGTGGGTGTGCGAGCCGCAGGAGGTCTCGACGGCGGCGACGTACTTCGGGTTGGCGATGTCGCTGATGTCGAAGATCTTCATGCCCTCCCAGGATTCCTTCACCGAGGCGGGCTGCGACGTGCTCGCGCAGGAGTTGTCGCTTCGGGAGGAGTCGGTGGAGAGGAAGAGCAGATTGCCGGAGACCGACACGTCGTTCTGTGATCCGGGGCAGAGCACCTGGGTGACGGTCTTCGGGGCCTTCGGGTTGCTGATGTCGAAGATCCGGAAGCCGTCGTAGTTCCCGGCGAAGGCGTACTTGCCTTGGAACGCCAGGTCCGAGTTGGTGCCCTTGAGGGCGTCCTTGGGGATGTTGACGAGATGTTCGATGTTGGCGCTGTGGACGATCTCGTCCACGCCGGGTATCTCACCGTTTGCGATGGCGGCACGGGCGTCGGCCGCCTGCTCCGCGGTGACGTCGTTCCGCACGGGCGCGTCGCCCGGGTCGGGTGTGGCGGCCGCGGGTCCTGCGGCGAGCAGTCCGATCAGCAGCCCCGCCACGGCGGTCGCCGCGCCCAGGCCTCTGATCCGTGCACGCGGGGTACTCGTGGTACGCACGAAGTCACTCCGTCCTCTCTGGATCTCGTTCGCAGTTGAACGACGGATGGACCCCGGCAGTATCTTCCTTAGCGTGCACATCTCAACAGATGGCAACAGAGAAGTAATGAGTTTTCCTCGAACCGCCGCCGTTGACCGAGTGACCGAAGTTGTCCGAGTGACCGAAGTCGCCGAAGTGCCTTGGGAGGTCGCGTTGTCGAACCGCCGTGTCCGTGGTGCCCTCGCCGTGCTGCTCGCCGCCTGTGCCGTATTCGCCCTGGGAGCCTGCGAGTCGGGGTCCGACGAGAACAAGCCGGTTTCCGGGTCCGGGAGTTCGGGGAAGAACCCGGCGATCGTGGCACCCGGCAAGCCCGGTGAGCCCGCCCGGCGGGTCTCGCCGGAGGAGGCGGCCCGGATGATGCCGGACGAGCGCCCCAACGGCGCCGACTACAGCTATGTGCAGATGATGATCGAGCACCACCGCCAGGCCCTCACCATGACCGCGCTCGCCCCGCAGCGCGCGAAGGACCCGCAAGTCCGCAAGGTCGCCGAGCGGATCTCGGCGGCGCAGGGGCCGGAGATCGGCGCGATGGAGGGCTGGCTGAAGAACAACGGCGGTCCGCGTCCGATGACCGGCCATGACCACCACGCGATGCCGGGCATGGCCACCGAGGCGCAGCTCGCGCAGCTGCGGGGCGCCAAGGGGGCGGCCTTCGACAGCCTCTTCCTGAAGCTGATGATCACCCACCACGACGGGGCGATCACGATGGCGGCGGACGTGCTGAGCCAGGGCAACAACGTGCTCGTGGAGGAGATGGCGAGCGATGTGATCGCGCAGCAGTCGGCCGAGATCGACCGGATGCGGTCGCTGTAGGGCACCGAGGGGAGCTTGAGTACCGGGGTCAGCCGATCGGTTGACCCCGGGGTCGGCCGGGCGGCCGTCGGGAACGGGCCGGCGGGCGGAGTCGCCGCCGGGGGTACGGGGCCGAGGATGGACCAGGGGCCGCGCACCGGCCCGCGCCCCACCGTCCCGACGGCCCGAACCCCGATCCCCGAGGAGCCCCCACATGCCCGGTCCCGCCGACCTGAGCCTGCTCGCCGCCGCTCGCCGGGGCGATCCGGCCGAGGTGCGCGCCGCGCTCGACGAGGGCGCCCGCGTCGAGGCCCGGGACGAGGAGCTGAGCACCCCGCTGCTGCGGGAGACCGACATCGACGTCGACCACGTCAACGACCTGGGCTGGACGGCCCTCCTGGAGGCGGTCATCCTCGGCGACGGCGGCCGCGCCCACCAGAAGGTGGTGGCGCTGCTGCTCGCCGCCGGCGCCGACCGGAACCTCGCGGACGGCAAGGGCGTCACCCCGCTCACGCACGCCGAGCGCCGCGGCTTCGCGGAGCTCGCGAATCCGCTGCGGGGCTGAGGCTCTACTCCTCGCCCAGGCGGGCGGACTGGGCCTCGGTGGCGGTGAGGATGCTGTCCAGGAGGCCGGGGAAGAGCGCTTCGAGGTCGTCGCGGCGGAGGGTGTTGAGCTTGGTCGTGCCGCGGTAGAGCTGGCGGACCACGCCGCTCTCGCGCAGGACGCGGAAGTGGTGGGTGGTGGTCGACTTGGTGACCGGCAGGACGAAGGACGAGCAGGCGAACTCCTCGCCCTCGCCGCGGACCATGTCCCGGACGATCCGGAGCCGGACCGCGTCGGAGAGGGCGTGGAGCACGGCTTCGAGGCGGATCTCGGCGCGCTCGGGGTGCTCCAGGACCCGGGGGTTGGTCGCGGTGGTCACGGCGGCGGCTCCACGGCTGTCGGGGTCGGGGGACTTCATTGTACGAGAGTTCTCGTAGTTTGACAGATGCCGTACTACGATGCGTATCGTACGAGCGTCAGCCCGAGGCAGCATCCGTCACGCCGACGAGGAGTCCGTCATGAGCGCCGCCCTGTTCGAGCCCTTCACCCTGCGGTCCGTCACCGTGCCCCATCGGGTCTGGATGGCCCCGATGTGCCAGTACTCGGCGGAGCCGACGGGTCCGGGCGCCGGCGTCGCGGGCGACTGGCACTTCGCGCACTACGCCTCCCGGGCCACCGGCGGCGCCGGGCTGATCCTGGTCGAGGCGACCGCGGTCGCTCCCGAGGGCCGGATCAGCCCCTTCGACCTCGGGCTCTGGGACGACGCGCAGATCGACGGGCTGCGCCGGATCGCCGCGTTCCTGACGGAGCACGGCACCGTGCCGGGCATCCAGATCGGTCATGCCGGGCGCAAGGCCGCCACCAAGCAGCCCTGGGAAGGCCGCGGGCCGGTCGACCCCGCCACCGGCCTCGGCTGGCAGCCGGTCGGCCCGAGCCCGGTCGCCTACGCCGACGACCACCAGGAGCCGACCGAGCTGACGGTCGACCAGATCCACGCCGTCACCGAGCGGTTCGCCGACGCCGCCCGGCGCGCGCTCGCCGCCGGCTTCCAGGTCCTGGAGGTGCACGGAGCCCACGGCTATCTGATCGGCGAGTTCCTCTCCCCGCACAGCAACCGCCGCACCGACGCCTACGGCGGCTCCTTCGAGAACCGCACCCGGCTCGCCCTGGAGGTCGTCGACGCCGTGCGCGCCGTCTGGCCGGAGGAACTGCCGCTGTTCTTCCGGATCTCGGCCACCGACTGGCTGGACGAGCAGGGCTGGACGGCGGACGAGACCGTGCGCTTCGCCGCCCTGCTGCGCGAGCACGGCGTCGACCTGCTCGACGTGTCCACCGGCGGCAACGGCGGGCCGGCCCGGATCCCGGTCGGCCCCGGCTACCAGGTGCCCTTCGCCGCCCGGGTGAAGGCGGAGACCGGACTGCCGGTCGCGGCCGTCGGTCTGATCACGGAGAGCGAGCAGGCCGAGAAGATCGTCGCCAACGGCGAGGCGGACGCCGTGCTCCTCGGCCGCGAGCTGCTGCGGGACGCCTCCTGGCCGCGCCGCGCGGCCCGCGAACTGGGCGCCGAGATCTCCGCGCCCGCGCCGTACGCCTGGGCGATCTGAGCCCGCCAACACGCCTCTGACCAGGGGCGGAGCAGGCTCCGGACGCCGTTGTCAGTGGTGGGGTGCAGACTGGCCCGTATCCGCGACAACGGCGTCCTGGAGGTGTCGGCATGACCGACGTAGTACTGACCGTGGGCACCCGCAAGGGGCTCTTCATCGGCCGCGGGCGAGACGGCCGATGGGAGTTCGACGCCCCCCACTTCAACGCGCAGGCGATCTATTCGATCGGGATCGACACCCGGGGTGATCGCCCGAGAATCCTGGTCGGCGGGGACAGCTCCCACTGGGGACCCTCCGTCTTCCACTCCGACGACCTCGGCACGAGCTGGACCGAGCCGCCCCGGCCGGCGGTCAAGTTCCCGCAGGACACCGGGGCTTCACTGGAGCGGGTGTGGCAGCTCCATCCGGCACCCGCGCACTCCCCCGGCGTCGTGTACGCGGGGACGGAGCCTGCCGCGCTCTTCAGGTCGGCCGACGGCGGCGAGTCCTTCGAGCTGGTGCGCCCGCTGTGGGAGCACCCGACCCGGGACCGCTGGGTGCCGGGCGGGGGCGGCGAGGCGGTGCACACCGTGGTCACCGACGCCCGGGACCCGGACGCGGTGACGGTGGCGGTGTCGACCGCCGGCGTCTTCCGGTCCCGGGACGGCGGCGCGAGCTGGGACCCGGCCAACCAGGGGGTGTCGGCGGTCTTCCTGCCCGATCCCAACCCCGAGTTCGGGCAGTGCGTGCACAAGATCGCCCAGGACGCCGGGGACCTGGACCAGCTGTATCTGCAGAACCACTGGGGCGTCTTCCGCAGTGACGACGGGGGCGGCCGGTGGACGGACATCGGCGAGGGGCTGCCGTCCGACTTCGGCTTCGCGGTCGCCGCCCACCCCCACCGCCCGGACACCGCCTATGTGTTCCCGATCAACGCGGACGCCGACCGGGTGCCGGCCGGCCGCCGCTGCCGGGTCTACCGGACCACGGACGCGGGGGCGAGCTGGGAGCCGCTGTCCAAGGGCCTGCCGGAGGGCGATCACTACGGGACGGTGCTGCGCGACGCGCTGTGCACCGACGACGCCGACCCGGCCGGGATCTACTTCGGCAATCGCAACGGCGAGGTGTACGCGAGCGCGGACGACGGCGACAGCTGGCAGCTGCTCGCCGAGCACCTGCCGGACGTGCTGTGTGTACGGGCGGCGGTGATCGGCTGAACAGTGGGGATCGGGTCCGGCGGCGGTCGGGCGGCGCTGTCGGTGTGCGCCAGTAGAGTGACGGCGTGGCAGCAAGACCGTTGAACGAAATCGTCGAGGCCGGCTGGGCGAACGCCCTTGCGCCGGTGGCCGAACGCATCGCCGCGATGGGCGACTTCCTGCGCCAGGAGATCGCCGCGGGGCGGACCTACCTCCCGTCGGGGGCGAACGTCCTGAGGGCGTTCCAGCAGCCCTTCGACGAGGTGCGGGTCCTCATCGTCGGCCAGGACCCCTATCCCACCCCCGGCCATGCCGTCGGGCTCAGTTTCTCGGTGGCTCCGGAGGTGCACCCGCTGCCGCCGAGCCTGGAGAACATCTTCCGGGAGATGAACACCGACCTGGGCCTCCCCCGGCCCTCGAACGGTGATCTGACCCCGTGGACCCGGCAGGGCGTCCTGCTCCTCAACAGGGCGCTCACCACGGCCCCGCGCCGTCCGGCGGCGCACCGGGACAAGGGCTGGGAGGCCGTCACCGAGCAGGCCATCCGGGCGCTCGCCGCGCGCGGGAAGCCGCTGGTGTCGGTGCTGTGGGGGCGGGACGCGCGCAATCTGCGCCCGCTGCTCGGCAATCTGCCGGCCATCGAGTCCTCGCACCCCTCGCCGATGTCCGCCGACCGCGGCTTCTTCGGCTCCCGTCCGTTCAGCCGCACCAACGAGCTGCTGCTCCGGCAGGGCGCCCAGCCGGTGGACTGGCAGCTGCCGTGACAGCGGCCGGCGCGGAGCGGGCCTTCGTCGTCGGGGTGGACTCCGGCGGCTCGGGCCTCCGGGTCGCGCTCGCGCGCGCCGGGGACGGCGAACGGGACGGGCGGATCCTGGAGACGGTCACGTCCGGGGAGCCGGTGCGTACCGGGCCGGGCGGGATCGACGCCGGGCAGCTGCTCGGCCGGCTGCTGCCGGCCGTGGACGCGATGGCGGCCCGGGCCGGCGGCGGGGCGGTCCGCGCGGTCGCCGTCGGGGCGGCCGGGATGGCGACGCTAGGCGACCGGCTGCGGGCCGAACTGCCGGGCGCGCTCGCCGAGGCCTGGGGCGTGCGGCGGCTCGCGCTCGCGGCGGACGCCGTCACCGCGTACGCCGGGGCACTCGGACAGCGGCCCGGCGCGGTGGTCGCGGGCGGCACCGGGCTGATCGCTCTCGGCACCGATCTGTCCGGCTGGCGCCGGGCGGACGGCTGGGGTCATCTGCTCGGCGACTGCGGCAGCGGCGCCTGGATCGGCCGGGCCGGTCTGGAGGCGGCGATGCGGGCGTACGACGGACGGCGCGGTGGTTCGGCGGCGTTGCTCGCGCGGGCCGAGGAACGGTTCGGGCCGGCCGCCGGGTTGCCGGCCGCGCTCTACCCCCGTACCGACCGGCCGGCCGTCCTCGCCTCGTTCGCGCCGGACGTGGCCGCGGCCGCCGGGGCGGGCGATCCGGTCGCAAGCGGAATCCTCGCCGAAGCCGGCCGGCGGATCGCGGAGGCAGCGGCGGCCGTCCTCCCGGCGAGTCCCGACGGCCCGGACGGCGAAGTGGCGTTCACCGGGGGGCTGTTCAGGATCGGCGAGGCCCTGCTCGGGCCGCTGCGGGCCGAACTGGGCAGGATGGCTCCGGGGGTTCGCGAAGTGCCCGCGGCGGGCGATCCGCTGGTCGGGGCGGTGACGATCGCGGCCGCGCTCGCGGGCGGAACGCTCCGGCTGCCGGAGGACCCGCGCATGCTCCAAGTCACCAGGTAACAGCAGTTCCCGGCCAGTTCGGACATAGCGGGGCAGAAGTCGCCCGACTGCACCTCAGCGAGCCGGGCGGCGCACGAAACCAGTAGCATGCGGCGCCATGAGCTCCCCCACTGGGCCCACTCCCGGGCTGCCTGTACGAATGCCGCGACCCCGCCAGTCCGGGCGGCACCGTCGCCCTGAACCCGTGGCGGCGCCCGAGGGCGCTCCGACCCTGGTGCTCGCCGTTCCCGGCGTGCCGTCGGCCGCCATACGCTCGCTGGCCGAGGAGGTCGTGAGCATCGCCCGCTCGGAGCTGCCCGGCCTGGAGGCCGTGATCGGCTACCTGGACGGCGACGACACCGAGTACCCGACCCTGACGTCGGTCCTCACCGCGGTCTCCGCCCTGCGCACCGAGCGTTACGAGATCGCCGTGGCCGCCGGCCGCGAGGTCGCCGCCCCCGAGGGCCCGGCCGCGGTCGTGGTGCCGCTGCTCGCGGGCCCGGACAGCGCGCTGACCCGCCAGATCCGCCAGGCCGTCATGGACGCCGGCAACAACGCCGAGCTGACCGATGTGCTCGGTCCGCACCCGCTGCTCGCCGAGGCGCTGCACGTGCGCCTGTCCGAGGCCGGTCTGGCCCGCGCCGACCGCGCGCGCCTCTTCACGGTCGCCACGGCGGCCGACGGCATCATCCTGGCCACCGTGGGCGGCGAGGAGGCCGTGCAGGCCGCCGGCATCACGGGCATGCTGCTCGCGGCCCGGCTCGCGGTGCCGGTGATGGCGGCCGCGCTGGACCAGGACGGTTCGATCGCCTCGATCGCCGAGCAGCTGCGCAACGCCGGTGCGGAGCAGCTCGCGCTCGCCCCGTACCTGATCGGCCCGGAGCTGTCCGAGGGGCTGCTCGACGCGGCCGCCAAGGAGGCGGGCTGCGCGGCGGCCGAGCCGCTCGGCGCGTACCCGGCGATCGGCCGGCTGGTGCTCTCGCAGTTCATGTCGACCCTCGGCATCGCCCCGCAGCCGGGCGCCTCGGTGCGCTAGCCGCACCTCGGCGCCCGTAACCGGAACCCGAAAGCGGAACCGGGAGCGGTACCGCGCGACGTACGACCGTGACGGGAAGGGCCCGCACCGGAGAGATCCGGTGCGGGCCCTTCCCGTGCGCGGTCCCGCGCACGGGCGGCCGTCAGGCGAAGACCACGCAGGAGGCGGCGGGCGCCGGGATCGACCCGACCCGCTCCGGCAGCCCGGTCTCCGGGTCGACGGTGAACCAGGTGACGTCGCCGGAGCGCTCGTTCGCCGCGTACAGGTGCCGTCCTGAGGGCGCGAGGGTCAGATCCCGGGGCCAGTCGCCGCCGCAGGGCACGGAGGCGGTCAGCCGGGCGCTCGCGCCGTCCTCGGCGAGCGCGAGCACGGCGAGGGTGTCGGCACCGCGCACGGCGGCCCACAGGAAGCGTCCGTCGGGAGCGACGACGACCTCGGAGGGGTAGCAGGCCCCCTGGGCACCCTCGGGCACCACGGGCGTCTCTCCGAGCGGCGTGAGCACGCCCGCCGCGGCGTCCCAGCGGCACACGGTGACGGTGGGCTCCAGCTCGTTCAGGACGTACGCGTGCCCGCCGGCCGGGTGGAAGGCGAGGTGGCGCGGCCCGGTGCCGGGGCGCAGGGCGGTGCTGCCGTGCGTCCGGAGGGTGCCCGTGGCGGCGTCGAGGGCGCCGACGGTCACGGAGTCGGTCCCGAGGTCCACGGCGAGCACCCAGCGTCCGCCGGGGTCGGGCAGCACCTGGTGCGCGTGCGGAGCCTCCTGCCGGCCGGCGACGGGTCCGCCGCCCTCGTGGCGCACCTGCCCGGTGACGGGCCCGAGGGAGCCGTCGGCGGCGACGGGCAGCACGGAGACGCTGCCGGAGGTGTAGTTCGCGGTGAGCAGGTGTCCGCCGGTGACGGCGAGGTGTGTGGGGCCGGCGGCGCCCACCGGCACGGGCGGCCCGAGCGGGCGGGGTGTGGGCCCGGTGATGTCGAAGGCCGCGGCGGCGCCGTCCTTGGTCTCGGAGACGGCGTAGAGCACGTCTCCGTCGAGCGCGAGGAACGACGGGTCGTCGACCGCGTCGCTCGAACCGGTGACGGCGAGCGCGCCCGTATCCGGATCCACGTCGGCGGCGAGCACCCCCTGCCCGCCGGCCGATGTGAACGAGCCGATGTACGCCCGCCCCGGGCGCCGTGCGCCCGTCTGCCCTGTCCGCGTGTCGTTCACGGCGCCTCCCCTGTCCCTGGGGCCAGCCACGACCGACCGGCCGCCGTCCGAGGTGACGTTAGCAGGCGGTCTAGACCAAAGGTGGGCGACCGGGGGAAGCGGGGATCAGGCCGCCGGGACCAGGGGCGAGCCGGGCGCGGTGCGCAGCGGGGTCGCCAGGGCGGTGAGGGCGTGCTCCAGGGCGTGGAGGTGGGTCAGGGCGGCTTCCGCGCCGGGGTGGTGGGCGGGCAGGGCTGCCTCGGTGGGGGTCTGCGGTCGGTTCGGGGCGACCGGCGGTACGAGGGCGTGGACGGCTGCCTCGACGCGCCAGGCGGCGGCCGCGAGGCGGGCGTCGTGCGAGGCGTCGGGGTCGGCGGCGACGGCGGCGAGCCCGCGGCTCTCGCGGGCGCAGGCGTCGAGCAGGTCCAGGACGTGCCGGGCGCGGGCCTTGCGGGCGCGCAGCGGGCTCAGCGGGTGGACCAGCGGGGCCAGGGTGAGCCGGGCGCGGGAGAGCAGCAGGTCGAGTTCGGCGGCGTGGGCGGCCGGGTCGGCGTGCGGGTCGCCGGCGAGGCGGCGGGCCGCGGCGCTGGTGCAGGCGTGCACGCAGCCGACGGCGCGCTGGATCCAGGCGTTGGTGGCCGCGTGGGTGGTGACCGGCAGCAGGGCGACGCCGACGGCCGCGCCGAGGGCGCCGACCGCGGTCTCCTCGAAGCGGAGCAGCAGCAGCCCGGGGTGCAGGACACCGAGGAGCCCGTAGAGGAGACCGGCCATGACGGTCACGAAGAACATCATCCAGCTGTACGAGAGCGGCGCGGTGTAGAAGATGCCGAAGACGCACAGGGCGACGAGCGCGGCCGTCGGGGCGGGGGCGCCGCCAAGGGGGATCGCCACGAGCAGTCCGGCGGCGATGCCGGTGACGGTCCCCACGACCCGGCGGAAGCCGCGGACCAGGGTCTCGCCGCGCGAGGCGGTGTTGACGAAGATCCACCAGGCGGTGCCGACGGCCCAGTACCAGCGCTCCTCGGAGAGGATCTGGCCGGCGGCGAGGGCGACGGCGCAGGCGGCCGTGGCCTGGAAGGCCTGCCGGGTGGTGGGCCGGGCGAGGCCGGTGCCGGGCAGCGGTGCGGGCGCGGCGGGCGGCGGCACGCGCCGCTCGATGCACCAGAAGCCGAAGCGGACCGCGCCGGCCGTGCCGAGCGCCAGCAGCACCGCGCCGAAGAGCTCGGGCAGCTGGGCGGGCACGGCGTGCAGGAACTGGGTCACGAAGAACTGCATGAAGGCGAAGATGCCGAGCGCGTGGCCGCGCGGGCCCCAGCGCCGCGCGTACACCCCGGCGAAGACCACCAGGAGCCACGCGAGGTCGCGCAGCAGCGGCGCGCCGTGCAGCACGGTGGCGAGCGCGAGCACGGGGAAGCCGGCCAGCGGGAGCAGGGCCGTGGTGACGGCCTGCCGGCGGACGGTGGGGTCGGCGACGGTGAAGAGCGCGAGCAGCGCGGCGAGGCCGGCGGTGATGGACGCGGTCAGGGAGAGGCCGGCCAGTTCGGCGACGGCCACGGCGAGGCCGACGCCGAGGACGGCGCGGCTCGCGACCCGCAGCCGGACCTTGCCGGGGTCCGGCGCCACGCACACATGGCGCAGCAGTCTGCCGGTGGCCGCCAGGGCCTTCTTCATGACGGTCGTTCCGCCCCCGCTGTGGTACACACACCCTCTTCACGCATCACGGACGCTTCCCGCGTCCCGGACGTACTCATGGACTCATGGACGTACACATGACGAAGGCGCCGCGGGTCCGGGGTCCGGCCACCTCGCCGGTCCGGCGCGTGCGCGGCGCCATCTGTGCATTTCTCCTTCGAAGGAAAACATCCATCGGCTCACTGGCTCAACCGACTCCCCGACTGGTGGGCCATTGGTACAGTCGAAGGGTCGGTGACACGGCCAGAAGGAGGCCAACGGACCATGGCGGTGGACGAGCTCGACACCCGCATCCTGCGGCTGCTCATCGAGCAGCCGCGCACCAGCGTGCGCGAGTACGCGCGGATCCTGGGCGTGGCCCGGGGCACCGTGCAGGCCCGGATCGACCGGCTGGAGCGGGACGGCGTGATCACGGCCACCGGCCCGGTGCTGTCCCCCGCGGCGCTCGGCCACCCCGTGCTGGCCTTCGTGCACATCGAGGTCACCCAGGGGCATCTGGACGAGGTCGGGGACGCGCTGGCGGGCGTCGCGGAGATCGTCGAGGCCTTCTCCATCACCGGCGGGGGCGATCTGCTGACCCGGGTGGTGGCCCGCGACGCGGGACATCTGGAGGACGTGATCCAGCGTCTGATCCAGCTTCCCGGCGTGGTCCGCACCCGCACCGAGATCGCGCTGCGCGAGCGCGTGGCGCACCGACTGCTGCCGCTGGTGGAGGCGGTGGGCCGCGGGAGCAGCACGTGACGGGCTTGGTGTTTCCTCCAGGAGGGAGGGCAGCTGCCAGGAGGATGTCCCACAGCTGATTGCAGATGAGATCCCGTCCCACCTAGGCTGGCGCACATGCAGTCCTACACCATCGGTCAGGCCGCGCGGCTGCTCGGCGTCAGCCCGGACACCGCGCGCCGCTGGGCCGACGCCGGGCGGGTCGCCACGCATCGCGACGAGGGCGGCCGGCGGCTCATCGACGGGCGCGACCTGGCCGCGTTCTCGGTCGAGCTCGCGCAGGCGGCCGGGACGGGGGACGAGGAGGAGCCGTACACCTCGGCCCGCAACGCCTTCCCCGGCATCGTGACCGCCGTCAAGCTCGGCGACATCGCCGCCCAGGTCGAGATCCAGGCCGGGCCGCACCGGCTCGTCTCGCTGCTCACCCGCGAGGCGGTGGAGGAGCTGGGCCTGGAGGTCGGTATGCAGGCCACCGCCCGGGTGAAGTCGACCAGCGTGCACATCGACCGCACCTGAGCACCTGGTCCCCGCGTGTCGACGAACCGGTCCCGCACCCCGATCGCCCTCGCCGTCCCCGCCCTGCTCGGGGTCGCGTTCCTGCTGCTGCCGCTGCTCGGCATCCTGGTGCGCACCGAGTGGAGCGAGCTGGGCGCGCATCTGACCGCCGCCGGGACCGTCGAGGCGCTGCGGCTGTCGCTGATCGTCTCGTTCTGCGCGCTGGGGCTCTCGTTGCTGTTCGGCGTGCCGCTGGCGTGGCTGCTCGCCCGGGTGCCGTTCCCGGGCAAGGCCTTCGTACGGTCCCTGGTGCTGCTGCCGATGGTGCTGCCGCCGACCGTGGGCGGAGTCGCGCTGCTGCTCGCCTTCGGGCGGCGCGGGCTGCTCGGGCCGTGGCTGGAGGACACCTTCGGCATCACCCTGCCCTTCCACACCTCCGGCGCGGTGCTCGCGGCGACCTTCGTCGCCATGCCGTTCCTGGTCATCAGCCTGGAGGGCGCGCTCGGCGGGCTCCGGCCGCGGTACGAGGAGACGGCGGCCTCGCTCGGCGCCTCGCCGCTGCGGGTGTTCTTCACGGTCACGCTGCCCATGGTCGCCCCGGGTCTGGTCGCGGGCGCGGCACTGACCTGGGCGCGGGCGCTCGGCGAGTTCGGCGCGACGATCACGTTCGCGGGGAATCTGCCGGGCACCACGCAGACCCTGCCGCTCCAGGTCTACCTCCTGCTCCAGGACGAGCCCGAGGCCGCGACCTCGGTCTCGCTGCTGCTCCTGGTGATCGCGATGGCGGTGCTGATCGCGCTGCGCGGGCGCTGGACGGGTTCGCCCGCGGGCGGGCGCCCGGTGCGCGCGGCCGCCGCCCCGGCGGAGCCGGAGCGCGCGACGGGCACGGACCCCACCTCGTACGCCCCGGTCCCGTATGACCCCGTCTCGTACGAGAAGGGGGTGGCCGGACCGGGGGACGCGGTCGGCGACGGGGCGCGCTGGGCGCTGCACGCCGAGGTCAGCGGCTTCGACCGGCTCACGCTGGACGCCGAGCCCGGCACGACGATCGCCGTCGTCGGGCCGAACGGGGCCGGGAAGACCACCCTGCTGCGGGCCCTGCTCGGGCTGACCCCCCGGGCGCACGCGCGGCTGACCCTCGGGGACGCCGATGTCACCGACCTCGCCCCGCACCGGCGGCAGGTCGCGTGGGTGCCGCAGGACGGGGCGCTGTTCCCGCATCTGTCGGCGCTCGCGAACACCGCCTACGGGCTGCGAGCCCGGGGTGTGCCGCGGGCCGAGGCGCGCGCGGCCGCGCAGGCCTGGCTCGACCGACTGGGCGTCGGGCACCTCGCCCGGCGCAGGCCCGCCCAGTTGTCCGGCGGGCAGGCGCAGCGGGTCGCGCTCGCCCGGGCGCTCGCCGCCCGGCCCCGGCTGCTGCTGCTCGACGAGCCGCTGGCCGCGCTCGACCAGACCACCCGCGCCCAGGTACGGCACACCCTGCGCGGCCATCTCGCGGCCTTCGGCGGGGTATGTCTGATCGTCACCCACGACCCGGTGGAGGCGGTGTCGCTCGCCGACCGGGTGCTCGTCCTGGAGGACGGGCGCGCCCTGCAGGACGCCTCCCCCGCCGAGGTCTCGCGCCACCCGCGCTCGCCGTGGGTCGCGCGCCTCCTCGGCCGGAACGCCTGGCCGGCGACGGCGAGCGGGGCGGGCGGGCGGCTCGCCCTGGCCGGCGGCGGCTCGCTGCTCGCGGCCGATCCGGTGCCGGCGGGCGCGGAGGTCCTCGCGATCATCCCGCCCGAGGCGGTCGCCGTGCACCGCGAGCGCCCCGGCGGCAGCCCCCGGAACGTCTGGCCCGGCACCGTCCGCGAGATCACCGCGAGCGGCAGCCGGCTGCGGGTCCTCGTCACCTCGGACCAGGTGCCGCCGCTGGTCGCCGAGATCACCCCGCAGGCGGCCGCCGAGCTCGCCCTGGCGGACGGCGCGCCGGTGTGGACGGGCGTGAAGGCGACCGAGGTCACCGTCGTCACCCTGTGACCGGGGTTCCCGGCGGGTCCGAAATCCCGTGGCCCGCCCGGGGGTTCTGTGGCAGCGTGCCAGCCGCCCGTCCCCAACCCCGGATCCGGAGCGTCCCATGACCGTCCCCGCCCGCCTCGTACCCCTCCTCGAACAGTTCGAGTTCACCCGCGACCGGCTGGTGAACCGGCTCCGCGGGCCGGTGGTGGACAGCGGGAACGGCACCGAGGTGCCGGTGCCGCCGCTGACGGACGACGAGTACCGGTGGGAGCCGGTGCCGGACTGCTGGTCGGTGCGCCGGAAGGCGGACGGGCCCGGGGCGCGGGCCACGGTGCTGACCGGGGCCGGGGACTGGGGGCGGGACGCGACGCCGGCGCCGCATCCGGTGCCGGCGCCGTTCACCACGATCGCCTGGCGCACCAGCCATCTGGCGGAGATGTTCACGCTGCGCACCGACCACACCGCCGGTGGGCGGACGCTCACCCGGGACGACTTCCGCAGCCACGGGGACGCGGCCACGGCCGTCGCCGATCTGGAGCGGGCGATGGCGGGCTGGCACGCGATGCTGCTGGGGCTGACCGACACGGATCTCGACACCATTGGATACTGCAGCTATCCACACGGCAGCGATCCCGAGGACGCGCTCGTCGACGTCGTGTGGTGGATGAACCAGGAACTGCTTGCGCACGGCGCGGAGATCGCCCTGCTCAGGGACCTGTACCGGTCCCGCGGCTGACCCTCCGGGCAAGGGGCGAGGGGGCGACGGGCGAGGGCCCGCGTGGGACGATGGAGGTGATCCATCCTTCGCAAGCGAAGAAGGCGACATGTCCAGGATCAATGCCTCCATCGACATCGCACGTCCGCCCGAAGAGGTCTTCGCCTACATCACCGACCCCAGCCATCTGCCCGACTGGCAGGAGAGCGCGGTGAAGGTGACGCCTCGCCGTGGCACCCCCGGCACGGTCGGCTCGCAGGTCGCCGTCACCCGGCACATGGGCAAGCGGGACTTCGACATGACCATGCAGGTCATGGAGCTCGACCCGCCGCGCAGCTGGCACATCCACGGCGTGGACGGACCGGTCCGCGGTGACGTCCAGGGCAGCATCGAGCCACTGGACCAGGGCACCCGCTCACGGCTGACGCTCTCCCTCGACTTCGAGGGGCACGGCATCGGGAAGGCCCTCGTGCCCCTTGTCGTGAAGCCCCGCGCGCGCAAGGAGATGCCACGTGACGAGGAGCACCTGAAGGGCATCCTGGAGGCCGGCTCCACCGGCTGACCGGCACCCCCCACACACGCCGTCGTACGAGCTCACACCGTCGTACGGGGTACGAGCTCACACCGTCGTACGGGCGAGCAGGACGGCCACGTCGTCCTGCGCCGGGCCCTCGGGCAGCCCGGCCAGGAGCTCGTCGCACACGGCGTCCAGCGGGCGGTCCATGGCCCGCAGCGCGGCGGCGACCCGGGCCATGCCCTGGTCGAGGTCCCGGTCACGGGCCTCGATGAGGCCGTCGGTGTAGAGCACCAGGAGGCCGCCCGCGGGCAGGGTCACCTCCTGGGTGCCGAATTCGTGGGCGCCGGTGCCGAGCGGGGTTCCGGGCGGGCCGTCGAGGAAGGTGACGGTGCCGTCGGGGGTCACGGCGGCCGGCGGCGGATGGCCGGCCCGGGCGACGGTCCAGCGCGCGTCGGCGGGGTCGTACACCGCGTACACACAGGTGGCCATCTCGTCCTCGCCGAGGTCGTCGACGACGGCGTCCAGGGAGCTGAGCATCCGGGCCGGCGGGATGTCGTGGCGGGCGAGGGTGCGCACGGCGGTGCGGAGCTGGCCCATGACGGCGGCCGCGTGGATGCCGTGGCCCATGACGTCGCCGATGACGAGCGCGGTGCGGCCGCCGGGCAGCGGGACCACGTCGAACCAGTCGCCGCCGACGTCGTGGTCGCTGGCGGGCAGATAGCGGCCGGTGAGTTCGAGGCCGGGGACGTCGGGGAGGGCGTTGTTGGTGAGGCTGCGCTGCAGGGTGAGGGCGGCCTGCCGCTGGGTGGTGTAGAGGCGGGCGTTGTCGATGTTGGTGGCGGCGCGGGCGACCACCTCGTCCATCAGGATCCGGTCCTCCTCGTCGAAGGGTTCGCGGCGGCGCAGCCGGGTCACCGAGACCGTGCCGAGGACCTTGCCGCGGGCGACCAGGGGGATCAGCCGGGCGGCGCCGATGCGGGTGGCGAGATAGCGGCGCAGGGCTTCGAGGCGCGGGTCGCGGATGAGGGCGGGGACGTCGGTGACGTACAGGTCCATCGGGCGGGCCTCGGTGATCACCTCCTCGTAGACGGAGTCCAGGGGGATCTGGAAGGTCTGGCCGGGGGCGAGCAGGGCGGTGGGGGCACTGGGATCGGGGAAGCGGGCGGCGAGCCGGCGCAGGATGCCGCGGGTGGCGGCGGTGGACTCGTCGGGGTCGAGGACGGATTCGAGGAGCTGGACGTCTGCGGAGTCGGCCAGCTGGGGGACGAGGAAGTCGACCACCTCCTCGGCGGTCTGCCGCAGGTCGAGGGTGGTGCCGATGCGGGCGCCGGCCTCGGCGAGCAGGGCGAAGCGGTGGCGGGCGCGTTCGACCTCGATGTGCGCCTGCTGGCTCTCGGTGATGTCGATGAGGGAGGCGATGACGCCGAGCGGGTGGCCGCCGTGGTCGAGGAGCGGCGCGTAGGAGTTGGACCAGATGTGGTCGTGGCTGGGGTCGGCGGGGGTGCGGCCGGCCCGGCGGGCGTCGACGACGGCGGTGCCGGTCTCCAGGACCTGGCGCATCAGGGCCTCCAGGGCGCCGGCGTTGATGCCGGGGACGACCTCGGTGAGACGGCGGCCGATGTGGTCGGCGGCGGGGACGCCGTTCATCCGGGCGAGGGCGTCGTTGACACGCAGGAAGCGCAGGTCGGGGCCGAGGGTGGCGAGGCCGATGGGTGACTGGGTGAAGAGCGATTCGAGGGCGGCGAGGCTGTCGCGCATGCGCAGGACCTGGGAGGTCTCGAAGGCGATGAGCATGGCGCCGGGGAGGCCGTCCGGGTCGGCGGCGGGCACGATCCACATCTCCATGGCGACCGAGTGGCCGTCCCGGTGGCGTACGGGGAGGGTGCCGACCACGGTCTCGCCGGACTGCACCTTCTGGGTCAGCCGGTCGGCGAGCTCGCGGTTGGCGTCGGGGACGAGGAGGGGCGTGGCGAGGCGGCCGATGACGTCCTCGGGGCGGTAGCCGAGGAGGTCCTGGGCGGCCAGTGACCATTCGACGATGCGGCCGCGCGCGTCCTCGCGCCACAGCGCGATGGGCAGCAGGTCGTTGAGCACGCCCGCGTACCCGACGGCCGCCCGGGGCGGCTGCGGGACCCTGCTCGGCGACTGGTGAGTGTCCAACGCATCGACCTACGCATCGGCCGGGCCCCGAGGGGCGCATCCGCGATTCCTACCGAATCACCCTATCTGAGACATAAGGGGCGGGCGCTCCGCAGTGCGGCCGGCAGCGGCGTCGCCGCCGCGCACCGGGGCCGCGCCCAGCCCCTGGCGTTCCCCCGTGCGCCACCCGACCCTTCCCCCGGTCGGGTGGCGGGCGCCGGATCAGGCGCCGGCGGCGGCCGCCGCCGCTGCCGCCGCGCGGGCCTCGCCCTCGGCGCGGGAGCGCTTGGCGGTGCGGACGGTCCACAGGACGAGGAGGCCGAGGGTGCCGTAGATGAGGATCGGGTTGACGACCACCATGGCGTCGACGGTCAGCACGTACGACAGGACGACACGCGCGGCGGCCTCGATCAGATAGGCGGCGCCCCAGACGATCGTCATCGTCCGCATCACGCCACGGAAGCCCTCGAACTGCCACAGGCCGTTCCACCAGGCGTGACTTTCCGGGGTGCCGTCGGTCGAGAAGCGGCGCCCGAAGTAGAACATCAGCGGCCGGGGCGCGAGGAGGGTCACGAGGCAGAGCACGCCGAAGAGGCCGGTGACGGCCGAGTCCTTGACGAGCAGGGCTCGGGTGGAGTGGGTGCCGACGAGCGAGACGACGGCGGTGAGGACGAGGAAGAAGATCGTGACGATCGCGAACTCGTCGAGCTTGCGGTGCCAGACCAGGTGCACGAGGGTGTCGAGCACCGGCCAGGCGCCACTGAGGAGCAGGGCGCCGAACTCGCTCCAGCCGTGGTCGACGAGCGCGTTGTAGGTGAGGGTCGGGGCCACGACATTGAGGCCGATGGTGAGCACCCAGCCGATGGCGGTGGCGGCGCCGGAGCGGGCCGGCGGGCCCGGCTGCGCGGTGGTCGCGGACATGGTTTCCCCCTGAATGGGCCGCCCTGATGGACGGCCCGAATGAGCTGCATGAGCCGCATGAGTCGATTGCCTGAATGAATGCCTGAAACGACCTGCTCCGATGAGCCGCGGTCGGTGCGGCACCCGGCACGGTAGGTCGGGCGCGCGGGGGCTCACAAGGTCCGCCGACCCAAAATGATCTTCAAGTCGTCCGGAGGGTCGTACTCCGGATCGTTTCCGGATCTTCTGCGCATGCCGTCACTCAAACCGACGATGTGATGCACAGGGAGTCATATCGGCAGGTCGAATGCTTCTCGCGCCGGGCCGTACGCCCTGGCGGGACGTGATCATCGGCGCGCACCCTTGGAGAACATGCCGGAGTCGCTGGTTCCGGCGGATGGTGCGCAAGGGCAGGACACGGGTGGGGAGTTGGGGCCGGATGCCGGGTGTGGACGTGTGCGTGGTCGGTGCGGGGCCGGTCGGCCTGACGCTGGCGATCGCCCTGCGCAGACTCGGGCTCGACGTGCGGGTGGTGGACCGCGCGCCGGCCGCCAAGCACGAGGCGCGGGCCCTCGTCGTCTGGCCGAGGGCGGCGGAGGCCCTGGAGGCGCTCGGGGTCGCCGGCACACTCGCCCGGCACGGCGTGGAGCTGGGCGAGGTGACGATCCACGCCGGCGGACGCCGGCTCGGCGCGCTCTCCACCGGCTGGCACCGCTCCGCCCACAGCCGTCCGCTCAACATCGAACAGCATGACATCGAGCGCCTGTTGTGCGCGGAGCTGGCCCGGCTCGGCACCGAGGTCGAATGGGACAGCGAGGTCACCAACGTCAAGATTCACGACGACCGGGCCGAGTTCACCGTCGGCCGCCCCGGCGGCTCCGCCGAATCGGCCACCGCCGCCTGGATCGTCGGCTGCGACGGCACTGGCAGCGTGGTCCGCGACCGGCTCGGCATCCCGTTCCAGGGCCGCCGCCGCACCGGGCTCCAGGTCGTCCAGGGCAACGCGCACGCCGACTGGCCCTACGGCCGGCATCCTGGGCACGGGCACATCTTCCTCGCCCCGCGCCGCTCGCTGCTCGTCTTCCCGCTACCCGGCGGCGGCTTCCGCTTCTTCTGCTTCCGCGACGACCCCGACCCCACCCTCACCGGCCCGCCCGCCCTCGGCGAACTGCGCGACCTGGTCGCCGACACCGCCCGGCTCCCCCGGCTGCGGCTCACCCCGACGGATCCGCCCTGGCTCAACCGGGCCCGGTTCGGCGACCGGGTCGCCGCCCGGCTGCGGCTCGGGCGCGGGCTGCTCGCGGGCGACGCCGCGCACGCCTGGGCGCCGGTCGGCGGCCACGGCATGAACGTCGGGATGCTCGGCGCGCACAACCTCGCCTGGAAGCTGGCCGCCGTGCACCGCGGCGAGGCCGACGTCCGGCTCCTCGACACGTACGACACCGAGCAGCGCGCCCTCGCCCTGCGCTACATCCGCGAGATGCGGTGCAACTTCATGGAGCTGCCGCTGCCGCCGCTCGGCCACCACGTCTTCTCCGCCACCGTGCCGCTCGCGCTCGCGCTGCGCGGCTTCCAGCGGCGCCTGGACTGGCAGTTGAGCGACCTCGGCCGCAATCACCGCCCGAGCGCCCTGTCCTGGCAGCGCGCCCCGGCCGGCCTCGGGCGGGGCCGCGGGCCGCGGGCCGGCGACCGGATGCCCGACGCCCTGGTGTCGACCGGCCACCCCGGCACCGGGCCGGTGCGGCTGCACACCCTGCTCCGTTACGACACCTGGACGCTGGTCCTGCTCGCCGGCGGGCCCGGCGGGCCGGGGGGCGAAGCCGTACCGGAGTCCGTGCGGCAGTCCGTACGGGAAGCGGTCCTGGAGCGGTGCGCGCAGGGGCCCGTGCCGGTCCGGGTGCTGTCCGTCACCCCGGCGGACGCCGCCGAGGCCCGGCTGGTCGGCCGGCCCGGCGAGCTCCGGCTCGTACGGCCCGACGGCCATGTCGGCCTGGTCGCCTCGGCCGGCCGGACCGCCGACCTCGACGCCTACCTCACCGCACTCGGACCGGCGCCCTCACCCATGTCCCCTTCAGTCAGCGCAGAGTGACGGGAGTCGGAGTCCCTTGTCCAAGCACCTGACGCGCACCCGAGGCACGGTCACCGTCATCGGCGCGGGCATGGCCGGCCTGGTCGCCGCCTACGAGCTCGAACGCCTCGGCCACCGCGTGGAGATCCTGGAGGGCAGCCGCCGGCTCGGCGGACGTGTCCGCACCCATCGCTTCGGCGCCCACGAGGGCGCCCCCTTCGTCGAACTCGGCGCGATGCGCGTGCCCACCGCGCACCACCGCACCATGCATTACATCGACCACCTCGGTCTCGCCGACCAGGTGCGCCCCTTCACCACCCTGCTCTCCGAGGAGAACGCCTTCCTCGCCACCAGCACCGGCCACGTCCGGCTGCGCGAGGCGCCGCGCCGGCTGATCGCGGACGTGCGGTCCGCGCTCGCCCGCGACGACTACCGCGAGGAGACCGTCGTCTTCGGCGCCTGGCTCGCCGCCGTCGTCGACGCGGTCGCCCCGCCCGCGCTGCGCACCGGGCTGCGCGCCGATCTGGCCCGCGATCTGCTCGACCGGGTCGAGCAGATCGACCTGACGCCGCATCTCCTCGGCGACGGGAAGGACCGGGTCGACGTGCACGGGCTCTTCGCCGCCCACCCCGGCGTCCGGGCCGGCTGCGGCACCCGCCTCAACAGCTTCCTCGACGACATCCTCACCGAGACCAGCCCCCGGCTGATCCGTCTGGCCTGCGGCATGGACCAGCTGGTGCAGCGGCTGGCCGCCCGGGTCCGCGGCCCGATCTGGCTGGGCCAGGAGGTCACCGGACTCGACGTGGCGCCCGACCACGTCCGGCTGCGCATCGGGCGCGGGCCGCTCGCCGTGCTGCGCCGTGCCGACCTGGTGCTGTGCACCGTGCCGTTCCCGGTGCTGCGCCGGATGCGGCTGACCGGTCTCGACGAGGACAAGAGGGCCGTCGTCCGCGAGGTCGACTACTGCCCGGCCACCAAGGTCGCGGTGCACGTCCGCGAGCCCTTCTGGGAGCGCGAGGGCATCCGCGGCGGCGCCTCCTTCAGCGGCGGCCTGATCCGCCAGACCTACTATCCGGCCCCGGCGGAGGACGGCGGCGGCCCGGACGGCGCCGGAGGTGCGAACGGAGCGGGCGGCGCGAGCGGGCGGCGGGGCGCGGCGCTGCTCGCCAGCTACACGATCGGCGAGGACGCCGATCTGCTCGGCCGGATGCCCGCCCGGCAGCGGCACGCGGTGGTGATCGACGAACTGGGCCGGATGCACCCGCAGTTGCTACGCCGTGGCATGGTGCGCGGGGTCGCGGGCATCGCCTGGGGCGAGCATCCGTGGACGGCCGGCGGCTGCGCCATCCGCTGGGGGAAGGACGCGGCGGCCTGCGCCGAGGAGCGGCGCCGGGCGGCCCGCCCGGTGGGGCGGCTGTTCTTCGCCGGCGAGCACTGTTCCTCCGAACCCGCCTGGATCGAGGGCGCGGTGGAGTCGGCCCTGTCGGCGGTCGCCGGCATCGACCGCTTCGCCGCCGCCCACCGGCTCGGCCGTCCGGCCCCGGCCTTCCTGGAGGCGGCGTGAGCGTCTTCGACCCGCCCCGGCTGCACTTCGCGGGCACCGCGGTGACCAAGCTGCCCACCGGACCGCGGGCCGCCGCCGCGGCCGGTCTCCTGGACCTGGCGACCAACACCGTCCTCGCACCGCAGGACCGGCCCGGAACCGGATCTGGAGCCGGTGTCGCCGCGCCGTTCCCGGACGGCCGGCCGGCCGCCGAGCTGCATGCGCTGCTGCGCGAACGAGGCGCGCTCGGCGGGCACTTCTCCGGCAACGGGCACTTCTCGGTGGACGCCCGGGTGACCGCCGCCGAGGGAGCGGACGGCGCACCGGTGCCGGCCGCGGCCGGGGATCCGCTGCTGGGCCGGGCCGTGGATCTGTGGGGGCACTACAACCCGTATCTGGGGACGACCGTGAACCGGGCCCGGGTGTTCGACGTCGATCCGGCCTCCGCCTGGTCGACGACGCTGATGATCGGCCGGTTCGCGCTGGGCAGGCAGGGCCGCTCCCACGATTCCGGGCATGTGTGCCTCGGGGACGTGACCGGCTTCCAGCCGCCGCGCTGGCAGTCCTTCGCCCCGGCGCCTTCGGTGCTCCACCAGTTCGCCGTGCCCGCCGGACCCGCCCTGGACTGGCCGGACGGGCCCGGCGGCGCTTCGCCGATCGCGGCCGCGCTGCGGGCGGCGGCCGAGGCATCGGGCGGGCTGCTCGTCCAGTTCACCCTGGAGGCGGCGGGCGCGCCCGGTGACCCGGGGCACGGGTACGACGGGCCGGGCGACGCCCCGCAGCAGTGGCGGCTGCGCGGGGTGATCGCGCCCTGGGGCCCGGACGAGCCGCGCACCCATCCGGCAGGCCGGCTCCTCGTCCCGTACGGCGCGGACCCGGCCGGCGGCGGGCCGCGGGCCCGGATCTGCTCGGTGCGGGTGACGCCCGACGAGGCGGTGTTCAACCTGCCGTTCGGCCGGCCGGGCTCCGGCGCCCTGGAGCTGCGCACGGTGGTCTCGGACGAACTCGTCGCGGTGCTCCCGGAGGGCGAAGGCGCGCCGGACGGCGGGACGGTGGTCCGGGTCCCGGCGAGCGCGCCGGGCGCCGCCTGGGCCGCCGACGAGGGCCTGTGTCTGGTCGGCCCGCACGGCACGGGCCGGCGGGTGCTGCTGCGGGAGCGGGAGCGGGTGGTGGTCACCGACGACGCGGCGCTGTTCGTCGAGCACCCGGACCGGGAGCGCGGCGAGGACCATGCCGTGGAGGTCGCCGTACGGGCGAGCGTACGGGGGCGGCCGGCGGCCCTGGAGCCGGTCGTCGTCCGGCAGTTCGCCCATCCGCGGGCGCTGCCCCGCGATCCGGTCGCCGCCTCCCCCGAGGCGCGCGCCGGGGAGCTGCGGATCGTGGAGCTGCGGCCCGGGCGGCTCGCCGAGGACAAGGAGGCGCCCGCCGACGCGGAGGGTGCGGCGGGCGTCCAGGAGCCCGGGCCCTACGACGCGGTCTGCCGGCTGCTGACGGACGAGCGGGGACGGGGCTGGTTCACGGTGCGGGGCGCCCGGCCGGGGACGGCGCGGCTGCTGCTGACCGCCGAGGCCGACGAGCTGCCGCCGTGCCCGCTGGACGCGCCCGGTTCGGCGGTGGCGGCGTACGACGACGGGGACGCGCTCGGCTGGTGGGCGGGGGCGGGCGGGGCGCAGGTGCGGGTGCTGCCCGACGACTGGGCGCTGGACGCCGTACTGAAGGAGGACGTGGGCTTCGAGCTGCTGCACCGGGAGGTGTTCGCCTATTACGAGCAGCTGTTCCCGTTCATGCGGGACGAGGTGTTCAGCCTGGCCGACCGCTGCAAGGTCGAGACGTACGTGAAGCTGATCTGGCAGATGTGCGACCCGGCCAACAAGGACCGCACCTACTACATGCCGCCGACCCGGGAACTGACGCTGCCCAAGGCGCGGTTGCTGCTCAGCCATCTGCGGGCGCGGAGCTCCGCCGACGCGGTCCTTCCGATGGCCTCCCCCTCGCCGTCGCCGGCCGCCGCGCGGCCCCGGATCACCAGCCGCGCCCAGTTACGGGCGGCGCTGTGGCAGGCGGTGACGGTGGAGCTGGCGACCTGTCTGCAGTACCTCTACGCGGGGTACGCGCTGCCGACGCACGGCGCCGGATTCACGTATGTGCAGCGCGGGGTGTGGACGCCCCGGCAGCTGCGGCTGGCCTGCGGCGACGGCGGGGAGACGCTGAGCCGGGGCATCCGGGACAGCCTCTTCGCGGTGGCCCGCGAGGAGATGGTGCACTTCCTGGTGGTCAACAACGTCCTGATGGCGATGGGCGAGCCGTTCCACGTCCCGGCGATCGACTTCGGGACGCCGGGGCTGCTGCCGCTGCCGCTGGACTTCGCCCTGGAGCCGCTGCACCTGGGCAGCGTGCAGCGGTTCGTGGCCATCGAGCGGCCGGAGCGGCTGGCCGGCGGCACCGACACCCGGCCGGCCGCCGGACCGGAGGAGGCGCAGGGCGGGGCGACGGGCGCGGCGGGGGCGGCGGGGGCGGCGCCGTTCGGGTCGCCGAGCGAGCTGTACGCGGCGATCCGCGACGGGCTGACCCGGGTGCCGGACCTGTTCCTGGTGGACCGGGGCCGGGGCGGCGGCGAGCACCATCTCTTCCTCGGCCGGGCGGTCGACGCCCGCCATCCCGACTACCAGCTGGAGGTGGACGACCTGTCGAGCGCGCTGTTCGCGATCGACTTCGTCACCGAGCAGGGCGAGGGCGGGGTCCTCGACGCGCCGGGGCCGGTGCCGGAGTCCCATCACGACACCTTCGTACGGATCGGGGAGCTGCTCATGACGGAGCGGGCGGACGGCCCGGGCGGGCAGGGCGCGCCGTGGAGCCCGGCCTATCCGGCGCTGCGCAATCCGACCCTCGACCCGGCGCACCCGGGCCGGGCGGCGGTCCGCGATCCGCACGCCCGGGAGGTGATGCGGCTGTTCAACCGGGCCTATTTCCTGATGCTCCAGCTGATGGTGCAGCACTTCGCGGAGAGCCCGGACGCGAGTCTGCGGCGCTCGCGCCTGATGAACGCGGCGATCGACGTGATGACCGGGATGATGCGTCCGCTGGCCGAGCTCCTGGTGACGCTGGACTCGGGCTGGCGGGGGCGGACGGCGGGCCCGTCCTTCGAGCTGGAG
The DNA here is from genome assembly GCF_026236535.1 of Streptomyces sp. SKN60. Classification (GTDB taxonomy): domain Bacteria; phylum Actinomycetota; class Actinomycetes; order Streptomycetales; family Streptomycetaceae; genus Streptomyces. The sequence goes on from NZ_JAHTMW010000016.1 coordinate 38,383, forward strand.
GAGCCTCCGGTGGCGCTGGCCCGGCCGGACGTCGCGCGCCGGGCGTTCGCGATGCGCTTCGCGCATCTGGCGCGGATGGCCCGGGAGTGCGCGGGGGTGCCCGGGCGGGTGCCGGAGCTGATGACCTTCTATGCCGAGCAGTTCCGTGCCGAGGGAGGGCGGTGAACCGATGAGCGGGTACGCGAGCCCGGCGGCCCCTGGAGGAGCCGGCGTGTGGGAGACGGATGTCCTGGTGGTGGGCGGCGGGCCGGTGGGCCTTGCCCTGGCGCTCGATCTGACCGCGCGCGGGGTGGACTTCGTGCTGGTGGAGGCGGGGGACGGCGGTTCGGTCGAGCCCCGGATCACCACCGTGGGGCCGCGCGCGATGGAGATGTTCCGCCGCTGGGGCGCGGCCGAGGCGCTGCGCCGCGCGGGCTGGCCGGACGACCACGCGCTTGACGTGGCGTGGGTGACGGCGGTCGGCGGGCACGAGATCCACCGGCTCGCGTTCGGCACGGTGGCGACCCGGCCGCCGCCCGCGCACACGCCGGAGCCGGAGGCGATCTGCCCCCAGCACTGGATGGTGCCGCTGCTGCTCGACCGGGTGGGCCGCCATCCCGCCGGGCCGGTCCGGCTGCGCCACCAACTGCTCGGCTTCACCGCCGGGCCGGACGGGGTGGTCGCGACCGTCGCCGGCGTCGGTCGCCCGGACGGTGCCGCCGTCACCGTCCGGGCGCGGTTCCTGGTCGGCTGCGACGGGGCCTCCTCGCCGGTGCGCAAGGCCTGCGGGATCGCCTCGCCGGAGCTGCATGCGGCCCGGACGCTGCGGAACATCGTGTTCCGGGCGCCGGAGCTGCCGAAGCTGCTCGGACCGCGCGCGCCGCTCGTCCACTTCCTCACCTCGCCGACCGGTCTGCGCTATCCGCTGCGCTCGATCGACGGGCGCGGGCTCTACCGGCTGACCGCGCCCGCCGGCCCGGCCGCCCCGCTGGAAGTGGTGCGCCGGGCGGTGGCCCTGGCCACGCCTCTTGAGGTGGTCTCGGACGCGGTGTGGCGGCTGGCCCACCGGGTCGCCGAGCGCTACCGGTCCGGGCCGGTCTTCCTTGCCGGGGACGCGGCGCACACGCTGTCGCCGTCCGGCGGCTTCGGGATGAGCACGGGGGTCTGCGACGCCGCCGACCTCGGCTGGAAGCTGGCCGCGACGCTGGCCGGCTGGGCGGGACCCGGGCTGCTCGACGCGTACGGCACGGAGCGCCGGCCGGTGGCCCTCGCCGGGGTGGCGGAGGCCCACCGCAATCTGCGGCGCACCCAGGAGCGGCGGATCTCACCGGCCCTCCTGGACGACACCCCGGTGGGCGTCCGGGCCCGGGCCGCGCTTGCCGAGGAGCTGGCGGCCTCGGACGCACGGCGGGAGTTCGACCGGCCGGAGATGCATTTCGCGTACCGCTACTCCTCCCCTCTCCTGGCCACCGAGGAGCCGGACGCCATGCCCGTGCTCAACGCCTCCACCCTGCCGGGGGCGCGGGCACCGCACGCGTGGCTCGCGCCGGGGCGCTCGACGCTCGACCTGTACGGCCGGGAGTTCGTCCTCCTGTGCTTCGAGGCCGGTCCCGGCGGGCGCGGGCGGATGGACGGTATGGACGGAACGGAGGGAACGGAGGGAACGGTACGGGCGTTCGCCGACCGACGGGTGCCGCTGCGGGTGGAGCGGTGCGCCGATCCGGCGGCGGCGCAGCGCTACGAGCGGCCGTACGTCCTGGTCCGCCCGGACGGGCACGTGGCCTGGCGGGGCGCGGCGCCGCCCCGCGATCCGGGCGCCCTGGCCGACCGGGTGCGGGGAGCGGCGGGATGAGCGCCGAGCCCGCCGCGTACGGCACTCTGCCGCCGTTCGACCCGGCGCTGCTCGACCTGGCCGATCCGTACCCCGTCTACCGGCGCTACCGGGAGGCCGGCCCGGTGCATGCCGTGCGCGGTCCCGGGCGGGCGCCGACGACCTGGTACGTCTTCGGGTACGCGGAGGTGGCGCGGGTGCTCGCGCGCCGGGAGTTCGGCCGGACGGACCCGGCGACGGGCTGCGCGGCCCCGCTGCCGCCGGGGTACGAGGTGCTGCGGCAGGTGGTGGAGAACTGGCTGGTGTTCCTCGATCCGCCCCGGCACACCGGGGTGCGGGCCCTGGTCACCCCCGCCCTGGGCACCGGTCCGGTGACGGCGCTGCGCCCGGAGGTCCGCCGGATCGCGCGCGGGCTCGTCGCGCCGCTGGCCGCGCGGGAATCGGTGGATCTGGTCGCCGAGTTCGCGGCGCCGTTCCCGCTGCTCGTGATCGCCGGGGTGCTCGGCGTGCCGGCGGAGCGGCACGGCTGGTTCCGGGACCGGGCGCTGGCGCTGCAGCGGGCGGGCGGCACGCGGGCGGACCGCAGTGCGGCGGGGCTGACGGCGGCGGAGCGGGCGGCGGCCGACCTGACCGCGTACTTCCGGCGGGAGCTGGACGCCCGGCGCGGGCCGGGCGGGGACCGGGGCGACCTGCTCTCGGCGCTGGCGCGGGCCGCCGACGAGCGGACGGCGCTCACGCCCCGGGAGCAGTCGGCCACCTGCATCCACCTCCTGACGGCGGGCCACGAGACCACGACGGGGCTGCTCGGCAAGGCGGTGCTCGCGCTCCTTGCCCGTCCGGAGCTCGCGGCCGAGCTGCGGGCGGATCCGGCGCTGCTGCCGGACGCGGTGGACGAGTTCCTCAGGCACGACCCGCCGGTGCAGATGGTCACCCGCTGGGCACAGCGCGACTGCGCGCTCGCGGGCCACCCGATACGCCGGGGCGACCGGCTCGTCCTCGTCCTCGGCGCGGCCAACCGCGACCCGGCCCGGTTCCCCGATCCGGAGCGGCTCGACATCCACCGGGACCAGCTCCGGCACTGCGCCTTCGGGCTCGGCATCCACTACTGCGCGGGCGCCGCCCTGGCCCGGGCGGAGGCGGAGACCGCGCTGGCCGTGCTCCTGACCGGCCTGCCGGCGCTGCGGCCCGGGGCCCGGCCGGCGGTGGAGGTGCGCTACGCCCCGGACTGGGTGTTCCACGGCCCGGAGCTGCTGACGGTCGGGTGAATGGCGGCGGCGGGCAGGCCTGCGCCCGTACGCCGCACGGTCGATGTCCTGCGGCTGGGCGCGGGCCACGGGCGGGACGCGCGGTGCCGCCGGCGCACTGAACCGGAAGCCCCGATACGCCTGGCCGCGTCCACTGTGACGAGGGCAACGCCCGACGCGGGGATCTTGACGGTATCCATACGCGCTCCGGACGGTTCCCTACGCAGCCCTTGCGTACGCTGACTCGGCTGCCGTCCGTCGATGGCTGAAAACCGATCTCTCCGCCGTACCGGACAGCAGGAGTCCCCCGATGGCCACGCCCCCCGCCACCCGTTCCAGTCGCCTGCGGGCGTGGATGCTGGAAGGCCTGTCCGACATGGGCAAGGGCAAGCCCTCCCGGCCGGCCGAGCCGGCTCCGGACGCCGGGCACAAGGGGCAGCCCTGGTACCGGGTGATGTGTCTGACCGGTGTCGACTACTTCTCGACCCTCGGCTACCAGCCGGGCATCGCGGCCCTTGCCGCCGGGCTCCTCTCCCCCATCGCGACGATCGTGCTCGTGATCGTGACCCTGGCGGGCGCGCTGCCGGTCTACCGGCGGGTGGCGGAGGAGAGCCCGCACGGCGAGGGCTCGATCGCGATGCTGTCGCGGCTGCTGTCCTTCTGGAAGGGCAAGCTCTTCGTCCTGACCCTGCTGGGCTTCGCGGCCACCGACTTCCTCATCACCATCACCCTGTCGGCCGCCGACGCCTCCACCCACCTGGTGGAGAACCCGCATCTGGAATCGGCCCTGCACGACAAGCAGGTGCTGATCACGATGATCCTCATCGCGCTGCTCGGCGCGGTGTTCCTCAAGGGCTTCCTGGAGGCCATCGGCGTCGCCGTCGCCCTGGTCGCGGTCTATCTCGCGCTCAACGCCGTCGTCGTGGTCACCGGCCTGTACCACGTCCTCACCGAGGGCCATGTCGTCACCGACTGGACCTCCGCCCTCACACAGGAGCACGGCAACATCTTCGTCATGGTCGGCGTCGCGCTGATCGTCTTCCCGAAGCTGGCGCTCGGCATGTCCGGCTTCGAGACGGGTGTGGCGGTGATGCCGCACGTCCAGGGTGCTGCCGACGACACGGAGGCCAAGCCCGCCGGCCGGATCCGGGGCACGAAGAAGCTGCTGACCACGGCCGCGCTCATCATGAGCGTCTTCCTGATCTCCACCAGCTTCATCACCACCGTCCTCATCCCGCACCAGGAGTTCGAGCCCGGCGGCAAGGCGAACGGCCGCGCGCTCGCCTACCTCGCGCACGAGTACCTCGGCGGCGCCTTCGGCACCCTCTACGACGTCTCGACGATCGCGATCCTCTGGTTCGCGGGCGCGTCCGCGATGGCCGGCCTGCTCAACCTGATGCCGCGCTACCTGCCGAAGTACGGCATGGCCCCGCACTGGGCCCGCGCCGTGCGCCCCATGGTGATCACCTTCACCCTGGTCGCGTTCCTCGTCACCTGGATCTTCGACGCCGACGTCGACGCCCAGGGCGGCGCCTACGCCACCGGTGTCCTCGTCCTGATGAGTTCGGCGGCCATCGCGGTGACCATCGCCGCCCGCCGCGCCGGGCAGCGCGGCTGGACGATCGGCTTCGCGACCATCTCGGCGGTCCTGCTGTACGTCACCGTCGTGAACGTCATCGAGCGCCCCGACGGTGTGAAGATCGGTGCCTGTTTCATCGCCGGCATCATCCTCATCTCGCTGCTCTCCCGGCTCGGCCGCGCCTTCGAGCTGCGCGTCACGCACGTCGAGCTGGACGAGATGGCCGAGCGGTTCATCCAGGACATCTCCCGGCGCACCCCGCGCTTCATCGCGAACGAGCCGGACAACCGGGACGCCGAGGAGTACCGGTCGAAGAAGGACCAGATCCGCGCCGACAACGACATCCCCGGCACCGAGGACTTCGTGTTCGTCGAGGTGACGGTCACCGACCCGTCGGAGTTCGAGGCCGGTCTGACGGTCCGCGGCGAGGTCCTGCACGAGCGCTACCGGGTGCTGACGGTGGAGAGCTCCTCCGTGCCCAACGCGCTCGCGGCCCTGCTGCTCCACGCCCGGGACCTCACCGGGGTCCGCCCGCACATCTACTTCGAGTGGACCGAGGGCAACCCCTTCGCCAACTTCTTCCGCTTCTTCCTCTTCGGCCGCGGCGAGGTCGCGCCGACCACCCGTGAGGTGCTGCGCGAGGCGGAGCCGGACCGGGAGCTCCGGCCGCGCGTCCACGTGGGCTGACCAGCCCCGCTGCCCACTCTCCCTATACTCAACAATATGAATAATGAACGGCGCGATGAGGTGGCGTCCTCCGAGACCCGTTACCTGCGGTACGTCGCCCTCGGCGACAGCCAGACCGAGGGCGTCGGGGACGGCGACGACACCACCGGGCTGCGCGGCTGGGCCGACCGGCTCGCCGAGCTGGCAGCCGGGTCGAACCCGGGGCTGCGGTACGCCAATCTCGCCGTACGCGGACGGCTCGCCGGCCAGGTGCGGGCCGAGCAGCTCGGTCCCGCGCTCGCTCTGGCGCCCGATCTCGCCACCGTGGTCGCCGGGGTCAACGACCTGCTGCGGCCGCGCTTCGACGCCGACGAGGTCGCGGGGCACCTGGCGGCGATGTTCGCGGCGCTCGGCGCGGGCGGCGCCCGGGTCGCCACCCTGACCTTCCCCGACCTCACCGTGCTGATCCCGGCGGCCCGCCCGGTCGCGCCCCGGATCGCCGCGCTCAACGCGCGGATCCGGGAGGCCGCCCGTACGCACGGCGTCACCGTCCTGGAGAGCGGCGCCCACCCGGTGGTCACCGACCCGCGGCTCTGGAGCCGCGACCGGCTCCACGCCTCGCCGCTCGGGCACGCCCGTATCGCCGCCGCCTTCGCCGACCTCCTCGGCCTCCCGGGCAGCGACGACAGCTGGAGCCGCCCGCTGCCGCCGCCCGCCGGCCGCCCCGCGACCGGACTGCGCGCCGTCGGTACGGAGCTGGCCTGGGCCACGGCCTTCCTCGGCCCCTGGCTCGGGCGCCGGCTGCGCGGCCGCTCCTCCGGCGACGGGCGTACCGCGAAGCGCCCGGAGCTGACCGCGGTGGCGGCGGCCCGGACCTAGGAAGCGTGCTGGTCGCGGCGGCCGCGGACGGTCAGGGCGACGACGGAGACGAGGAACCAGAAGGCGCCGAAGGCCGAGTAGCCGGCGACGGAGGACAGGCCGCTCGTCGGCGAGGCGGACATGGCGGCGAAGGAGCCGCCGGCCAGGACGGACAGCCCGCCACTGATGATCATGGGCCACTGGGCGCCGACGGTGCGCCGGCGCCGGATCGCGACGACGAGCTGGATCGCTCCGGAGAGAAGGGCCCAGACCCCGAACACGAGCAGGGCCGTCCCGACGGTGGCGAAGGTCGCACCGAGCATCCCGGCGGCGGTGGCGAGGCCGAGGGCCACGTTGATGGCGCCGACCCGGTCCATCGGGCCGGTGCCGGCCAGGCGCCGTTCCAGGAGCGTGGCGACGGCGTCCCACAGGGGGTAGATCACGAGCAGCACGGCCGCGATCGCCGTGGGCCGGTCCGTCGAGTCGAGTGAGGCGGAGGTCGTGAGGACGAGTGCCACCCAGATCAGGGAGAAGACGACTCGGATCAGATGGAGCGAGCGGAGCCCGGAGGGCGTCGCCGCGGCCGGGGTCGCGGTCGTGGTCGTGGTCGTGTGCGAAGTCGCGGAGGTCTGCGTCATCGGGTGTCCCGTGGTGTGAGCGTGATGGTGTGAGGCGGTCGCCTCGACGAGGAGTCTTGGCGGCCTCGGGACGGTCCGTGTACTTCGAACGAAGTAGTTCCGCCGACTCCTTCGCGCCGGAGGGGTTCCGGGCCCGCCGTCTACTTCGTTCGAAGTACACGGCGGCGGCACAGGTGGCCGAGAATCGGACCATGGTCAAGGCGCAGAACAGTCAGGACGGGCCCGTGGCGCCCCTGTGGGTCCGCCGCCCCGAGGCGCTGCACCTCGCCGCCTACGCGGTGGCCGCGCTGGTGTTCACCGGCCAGATCGTGGCCGTGGTCCTGCGCGGGTCGGACGGGCCGACGGTCCTGTCCGTGCTCCTCGCCGGCGGCGGTGTCGCCCTCTCCTGGTGGCGGCCGTGGGCCGGCCTTGTCGTGGTGAGCGGGGCGTCCTTCGCCGTCACGGCGGTGGGCCACGATCCCCTGTCGGTGTGGATGATGGCGGTGCTCGTCCTGTTCTCGGTCACCCTCAGGGGGAGACAGCCGCTGGTAGGCATCAGCATCGTGGCGGCGTTCTTCCTGGGGGCGTTCATGACCGTGGGAGGCTTCCGCGGCGGGGCGATCGTGGGATCCGCCGCGCTCTTCTCGGCCATCGCGGGCGGCGCGACCGGGGCCGCGCTGCGCATCCACCGGGAGCACTGGCTCACCCTGGAGGAACGGGCCGAGAGCGCCCTCGCCACCCGCGAGATCGAGGCCACCCGGCGGGTGACCGAGGAACGCCTCCGCATCGCCCGGGACCTCCACGACGTCATCGGCCACCAAGTGGCGATGCTGAGCATGCATCTGGGTGCCGCGGAGATCGGGCTGCCCGAGGACGCCGAGTCCTCCCGTCAGGCCCTCGTCTCGGCCAGGTCCAGCGCCCGCACCGTCGTGGTCGAGACGCAGCGGATCCTCGCGCTCCTCCGGCTCGGCGACGACAGCTCCGACGGCGAGGCGCTCCGGCCGACCCCGGCGCTCAGCGGTCTGGAGGGACTGATCGCCTCCTTCGAGAGCATCGGCCTCGACGTCCGGCCGTCCCTCGCCCTCCCCGCCGGTTTCGTGGAGCCCAGCGTCGGCGTGGCGGTCTACCGGGTGCTTCAGGAGGCGCTCACGAACGCCTACCGGCACGGAGAGGGGGCGGCGACGGTGGAGCTGCGCGAGCACGACGGCAGGATCTGTCTCACCGTGGAGAACCGTGTCGGCCGCTCGGCGACCCGCGGCGCCGGGCCGGGCGGCGGACACGGCGGCGGACACGGCGGCGGCCTCGGACTCGTGGGAATGCGCGAGCGCGTCGAGTCCTCCCACGGGCGGCTGACGATCGAGAGCGACGACGACCGGTTCCGGGTCCATGCCGAGTTCAGCCCGCTGGGAGCCGCCGTATGACGACGCGGATTCTGATCGTCGACGACCAGGACGAGATCCGGGCCGGCATCAAGGCGATGCTCCGGCTCGACCCGGGTCTGGTCGTCGTGGGCGACCTCTCCGACGGGCTCCAGGTCGTCCCCTTCCTCCGCGAGCACCCGGTCGACCTGGTCCTGATGGACATCCGGATGCCCGGCATCGACGGGGTCGAGGCCACCCGCCGGATCCGCAAGGAGCACCCGCCGGAGAAGACCCGGGTGATCGTGCTGACCACGTTCGACCAGGACGACATCGTGCTGGCCGCCCTCCGCGCGGGCGCCAACGGCTTCCTGAGCAAGACGGTGAGCCCCGCCGAACTGGTCGCCGGCATCACCGAGGTCGTCGGCGGCGGCGGTGCGCTGTCGGCCGCCGCGACGGCCGCGCTCATCGGGCACATGACCGACAGTCCGCCCCCGGTGGTCGACCGGGAGCTGCTGCGCCGTTTCGACGCGCTGACCCCGCGGGAGCGGGACGTGGTCGTGCTCGTCGCGAGCGGGCTCGGCAACGACGAGATCGCGGCCCAGATGTCGGTGTCGCCGTTCACCGTGAAGACGCACGCGGTGCGGGCCATGACGAAGGTCGGCGCACGCGACCGGGCACAGCTCGTCTCGTTCACCTTCCGGGCCGGCCTCTACCCCTGACCGCCCGGCTCCTTCGGCAGCCCGCCGAAAATCCGGGGGCGGCCGGTCGGGGTGCCCTGTTACGGTGGGCCGCATGGGTTCGTACGCGTACTACTTCTTCCGCTGATCCAGGACAGGGACACGGCGTGAACCGCTGACGCGCAGCCGCGTCGGGCAGGAGGCCGCCGGTGTCCGCGCGCGCCCGCACGGCGCGCCACGCCCCGATCAGTCGAACCCATCCCCCAGGGAATACCACCATGCGCGACCGCGCCCAGCTCACGCTGCTCCATGTCTCCCAGTCCTACGGCGACCGCCAGGTCCTCCAGGACGTCTCCTTCACCGTCCGGCCCGGCGAGCGGGTCGCCGTCGTCGGCGAGAACGGCTCCGGCAAGTCCACCCTGCTGCGGCTGATCGCCGGGGCCGAGGCCCCGGAGGCCGGGGAGGTGACCGTGCGCTTCCCCGGCGGCAGCGCACGGCTCGCCCAGACGCTCGGCGAGACCTTCGCCGTCGGTCCCGGCCACACCGTCCGCGACGCCGTCGACGCGGCGCTCACCGAACTCCGCACGCTCGAAGCCGCGTTGCGGGAGGCGGAGCAGACCCTCGCCGACGCAGACGCCGAACAGCTCACCGCGTACGGGGAGCTGCTCGAACGCTTCGAGGAACGCGGCGGCTACGAGGCCGATGCCCGGATGGCCGCGGCACTCGACGGGCTCGGCCTCGGGCACGTCCCGTACGAGCGCCGGATCGGCACCCTGTCCGGCGGCGAGCAGTCCCGGCTCGCGCTCGCCTGTGTGCTGTCCTCCGGGGCCGAACTGCTGCTGCTCGACGAACCCACCAACCACCTCGACCGCGCGGCGGTCGGCTGGCTGCGGGACCGGTTGCGCGCCCATCGCGGGACGGTGGTCGCCGTCACCCACGACCGGGCGTTCCTGGAGGCGACCGCCACGAGCATCCTGGAGGTCGACCGGGACAGCCGGAGCGTGACGCGGTACGGCGACGGCTGGGCCGGCTACCGCGCGGCGCGGGCGGCGGCCCGGCGGCGCCAGGCGCAGGAGCACCAGGAGTGGCGGGACGAGGTGGCCCGCACCGAGGAGTTGGTGGCCGCGGCGGGGCAGCGGCTCGCCGCGACCGGGCGGGACCCGAAGCAGGGCTTCGGCAAGCACCGGCGGTCCAGCGAGAACAAGCTGTCGGGCCAGGTACGGGCCGCCCGCGGGCGGCTCGCCGATCTCCTCGCGCACCCGGTCGCACCGCCGCCCGAACCCCTGCGTTTCCGCGCCCACTTCGGCGGCTCCCCAGCGGACGCGGACGCCGGCGCCGAGCTGAGCGGGATCACGGTCGGTGACCGGCTCGCCGTTGACGAGCTGCGCCTGGAGCCCGGTGACCGGCTGCTCGTCTCGGGCCCCAACGGGGCGGGGAAGTCCACCCTGTTGCGGGTCCTGGCGGGCGAACTCGATCCGGATTCCGGCACGGTACGGCTGCCCGCCCGCATCGGCCACCTCGCCCAGGAACTGCCCCCCGTCGCCCCGCCCCTGCCGCTGCTCGCCGCCTACGCCCAGGGCCGCCCCGGCCTGCCCGAGGACCACGCCGACGAACTCCTCGCCCTCGGCCTCTTCCGCGCGGACGACTTCCACGTCCCGGTGCGCGCCCTCTCGGTGGGCCAGCGCCGCCGCCTTGAGCTCGCCCGCCTGGTGTCGCGCCCGGTGGACCTGCTCATCCTCGACGAACCGACCAACCACCTGGCGCTGTCCCTGATCGAGGAACTCGAGTCCGCGCTGGCCGCCTTCGCGGGCCCGGTCGTGGCGGTCTCGCACGACGACCGCTTCCGAGAGTCCTTCGGCGGGACACTGCTCGAGCTGCGCTCGGGCCGGGCGGTGGTGCCGGCCGGCTGACCGGGCCGGGTCAGCCGCTCGCCGCCGCCCGCTGCTGGGCGATCCGTGCCGGGTCCCAGCCGCGGCGGGGGACGGAGTCCAGCAGGAGGCGGGTGTAGGGGTGTTCGGGGGCGGTGAGGACGCGGGGCGTGGGGCCGGACTCGGCGATGCGGCCGTGGTGGAGGACCACGAGGTCGTCGGTGACGTGGCGGACGACGCCGAGGTCGTGGGTGACGAAGAGATAGCCGACGCCGGCCTCGCGGCGGATGCGGGTGAGGAGTTCGAGGATCTGGGCCTGGATGGAGACGTCCAGGGCGGCGACGGCCTCGTCGAGGACCAGGACCCGGGGTTCGGCGGCCAGCGCGCGGGCGATGGCGACGCGTTGGCGCTGACCGCCGGAGAGGGCGCGGGGCAGGGCGGCGGCTTCACGGGGGCCGAGGCCGACCTGGTCGAGGAGTTCGGTGACCCGGGCCCGGCGGGCGGCCGGGGCGAGGCGGAAGTGCAGGCGCAGCACCTCGTCGACGCAGCCGCCGACGGTGACGCGCGGGTCGAGCGAGAGATAGGGGTCCTGGAAGACCATCTGGATCTCGCGGGCGCGGGCGAGGCGTTCGGCCCGGCCGCGGGGGCGGGCGGAGCGGTCGCGGCCGTCGAGGGTGACGGTGCCGGCGTCGGCGCGTTCGAGGCCGACGAGCATGCGGACGGTGGTGGTCTTGCCGCTGCCCGACTCGCCGACGATGCCGAGGGAGGAGCCGGGGGCGAGGGTGAAGGAGACGTCGTCGACGGCGGTGTGGGCGCCGTACGTCTTGCGCAGTCCGCGCACCACGAGTCCAGGGGCGGAGGTCACAGCAGGATCCCTTCGTCGGCGCGGTGGCAGGCGGCGTACCCGGCGCCGTGCGCCACGAGGGCGGGCACTTCGGCCGTGCAGCGCTCCACCGCGTACGGGCAGCGGGCGGCGAAGGCGCAGCCGGGCGGGGCCTCGGCGACCGAGACGGGGCGGCCCGCGATGGGGGCGGGCGGGGGCGTGCCGGGGTCGAGGCGGGGGGTGCAGGAGAGCAGGCCCACGGTGTAGGGGTGGCGAGGCCGGTCGAAGAGCTCGCCGGTGCGGCCGGTCTCGACGATGCGGCCGGCGTACATCACGTACACCCGGTCGCAGATGGCGGCGGCGAGTTCGAGGTCGTGGGTGACGAAGAGGAGTCCGGTGCCGCGTTCGGCCTGGAGGCGGGTGAGGATCGCGATGATCTCGGCCTGGGTGGTGACGTCGAGCGCGGTGGTGGGTTCGTCGGCGACGAGGAGGGCGGGGTCGGCGGCGAGCGCGGCGGCGATGACGACGCGCTGGAGCATGCCGCCGGAGAACTCGTGCGGGTGGCGGCGCAGGGCGCCGCGCGGGTCGCGGATGCCGACGGCGGCGAGGAGTTCCTCGGCGCGCGCGGTGGCCCGGGCGGCGGGGACGCCGGTGGCGCGCAGGCCCTCGGTGACGAAGTCGCCGACGCGGCGCAGCGGGTTGACGGAGGCGCGCGGGTCCTGGAAGACCATGGCGACCTCCCGGGCGCGCAGGTCGGCGAGGGCGGCGCGGTCCAGGCCGAGGACGTCGCGGCCGGCGACCCGCACCTCGCCGGTGACGCGGGCGCGGGCGGGCAGCAGGCCGAGGACGCTGCGGCAGGCGACGGACTTGCCGGAGCCGGACTCGCCGACGAGGCCGACGGTCTCGCCGGGGGCGACGGTGAGCCGGACGCCGTCGAGGAGGGGGCGGGCGGCACGGCCGTCGGGCAGTTCGAGGGTGAGGCCGTCGATCTCCAGGACGTCGCCGCCGGTGCTGTGCTGGCTCATGGGTGGGGTCATGGGTGGGGTCAGCGCTCCCGCTTCGCGATCCGGTCGGCGAGGCCCTCGCCGACGATGCCGAACGCCACGACGGCGAGGACGATGCAGAACGACGGGGCGAGCGCGGGCAGCATCGCGCCCTGCTGGATCGCCGACTGGCCGTCGTTGATCATGGCGCCCCAGTCGGCCGTGGGCGGCTGCACGCCGAAGCCGAGGAAGGAGAGGGCGGCCAGGTCCATCAGCGCGTAGCCGAAGTTCATCGCGGACTGGGCGAGCACGGTGGGCGCGATGTTGGGCAGCAGGTGGCGCAGGCAGATGGTCCAGCCGGACCAGCCCTGGACGACGTACGACTCGATGTAGGGGCGGGCCTTCTCCTGGCGGGCGATGCCGCGCACGAGCCGTCCGACGTACGGGGTGTAGGCGACGGCCATGGCGGCGACGGGTGCGGTCATGCCGGAGCCGACGACGGCGACCAGCATGATCGCGAGGAGCAGTCCGGGGACGGCGAAGACCAGGTCCATGGAGCGGGAGAGCAGGGTGTCGGCCCAGCCGCCGCGCCAGCCGGCGATCACGCCGAGGACGAGCCCGAGGACGGTGGACACGGCGACGACGAGCAGCGGTCCGAGGAGTCCGGTGCGGGCGCCGTGCAGCAGCCGGGACAGGATGTCGCGGCCGGACTGGTCGGTGCCGAGGAGGTGGTCGCCGCTCGTGCCGACGAGGCTGGCGGACAGGTCGATGGCCTCGGGGTCGTACGGGGCGAGCAGCGGGGCCAGGGCGGCGACGAGGACGAGTGCGGCGAGGACGACGAGGGCCGTGGTGAACAGCGGGCCCTGTCCGCCGAGGGCGCGCAGCCGGCGCAGGCCGGGGCGTCTGCGCAGCGCGGCCGCGGGGTCGGCGGCCCCGGTGGGTGCGGTGAGGGTCATGAGGGGCCTTCCCCGTGGGTGAGCAGGCTGAGCCGGGGGTCGATGAGCGGGGCGAGGAGGTCGACGGCGAGGTTGGCGAGGACGAAGGCCGCGACGCTGAGCAGGGTGATGGCCTGGACGACGGCGAAGTCCTTGGCGGTGACGGACTGGACGAGGAGGGAGCCGAGGCCGGGGACGTCGAAGGCGGTCTCGACGACGGAGGTGGTGACGAGGAGTCCGGCGAGCATGGTGCCGCCGACGGTGACGACGGGGCCGAGGCTGTTGCGCAGTACGTGCCGGCGGACGACGGTGCGGCCGGCGACGCCGCGGGCACGGGCCACCTCGACGTGGTCGCGGCCGAGTTCGTCGAGCATCGCGGAGCGGGTGACGCGGGCGAGGAGGCCGGCGAAGGTGGTGGCGAGGGCGAAGGCGGGCAGGGTGAGGTGGTAGAGGCGGTCGCCGAGGCCGTCGGGGGTGCCGCCGGGTCCGGGGAACCAGCCGAGCTGGACCGAGAACAGCGACACCAGGGCGATCGCGCTGACGAACGACGGCGTGGCGGTGGCGATGCCGGTGCCGATGAGGACGAGCCGGTCGACGAGGCCGGGGCGCAGGGCGGCGAGCACGCCCGCGGTGACGCCGCCGACGGCGACGAGCAGGGCCGCGTACGCCACGAGCAGCACGGTGCCGGTGAAGCGGGAGCCGAGCAGGGCCGAGACGTCCTGGTGGTACTGGGCGGAGCGCCCGAAGTCGCCGCGCAGGACGTCGCCGAGCCAGTCGGCGTACTGCGCGGCGAGCGGGTCGTCGAGGTGGTGCTCGGCGCGCAGCGCGGCCACCGTCTCGGGGGTGGCGGGGCGGCCGTGGAGCAGGAAGGAGACGGGGTCGCCGGGGGCGAGGTGGATGCTCGCGAAGACCACGAAGGAGGTGACGAGCAGGACGCCGAGGAGGCCGGCGAGCCGTCCGAGGAGATAGCGGGTGAGTCCGTTCATCAGCGTGCGGCGCCGATCGTCGCGGCCCAGGGGTAGTAGAGCTGGGCGATGCCGGTGGGGGCGCCGGTGACGCGGTTGCCGAGGAAGACCGAGTAGGGCGCCTCGTAGACCGGGATGATCGGCAGTTCGCGGACGGCGATCTTCTGCAGCTCGTTGGTGAGGTCGCTGCGCGGGCCGGGGTCGGCGGCGGCGATGGCCCGGTCGAACGCGGCGTCGTAGGAGGGGTCGGACCAGTTGCCGTAGTTCCCGAAGTCGCCGGTGCGCAGGTACTGGTAGAACTCCAGCGGGTCGGGGGTGTTGTCGTAGCCGTTGGTGATGACGAGGTCGAGTCCCTTGCGGGCGTTCGGGTCGACGAAGATGCTGCTGTACGCCTCGGGGGCGACGGCCTTGAGGCGCACGTCGAGGCCGATCTCGCGGCCGGCCGCCTGGACGGCGTTGGCGACGACGCTGATCTCGGGGGCGAGGCTGCTGGTGACGAGGGTGACGGGCTTGCCGGTGGCGCCGGCCTCCTCGACGAGGGCCTTGGCGGCGGCGACGTCGCGGACCGGGTCGGGCAGTTCCTTGTAGTAGCCCTCGGTGCGCTCAGGGCGCAGGGCCCAGGCGCCGCGGGCGGCGGGGGCCTTGGCGGGGATGCCGACGCCGCCGGCGGCGGCCTTGATGATGTTCTCGCGGTCGAGGGCCATGGAGAGGGCCTTGCGCACCTTGAGGTCGCCGAGGGTGCCCTGGAAGTTCAGGACGGCGAGGTTGGCGGCGGCGGTGTTGGGGCCGAAGTGCACCTTGCCCTTGTCGCTCGCCCGCAGCTGGGCGAGCGAGGAGGACGGGACCATGTAGCCGCCGTCGGCGGTGCCGGTCAGGAAGGCGTTGGTGCGGGCGGCGGAGTCCTCGGTGAAGGTGAAGCGGACGGTGTCGGTCTTGGGCGTGAGCTTCTTGTCCCAGTAGCCGGGGTGCTTCGTGAGGGTGATGGACTCGCCCTGCTGCCACTTCTCCAGGGCGTACGGACCCGTGCAGTTGACCTTGCCGCCGGGGACGCCGTACTCCTTGCCGGCCTTGGCGAGGAAGGCGGCGCTCTCGATGGTGCCGGGCGAGGCGGCCATGAGTTCGTTGAGCAGCATGTCGGGCTTGATCAGGCGCAGGGTGACCTGGAGCGGGCCGGTCTTCTCGACGGCCTTGACGTTCTTGAAGGCGGAGCCCCAGGGGGAGCCGGTGGCCGGGTCCATCTGGCGCTTGAGGGAGGCGACGACGTCGTCGGCGGTCAGGGTGGTGCCGTCGTGGAAGGTGACGCCGGGGCGCAGGGTGTAGACCCAGACCAGCGGGTCGGGGTTCTCCCACTTCACGGCGAGGCCGGGCTCGATCTTCAGGTCGGGGGTGACCCGGAGCAGCTGCTCGCAGACGTTGGCGAGGACCGTGTTGGGCGGGTAGTCGAAGGCCCGGGCGTAGTCGAGGGTGTACGGCTCGGCGTACAGCGACCAGGTGAGGGAGGGCAGCGGGCCCTTCGCCGGCGGCGCGAGCGGGGTGACGGTGTAGTCGCCGGGGCCGGTGCCGGTGGGCTTGGTGGCGCCGGAGCAGGCGGTCGCGGTGAGGGCGAGGGCGGCGGTGGCGGCGAGGAGCAGACCGAGTCTGGGCGTGCGCAAGGAGACCCACCCCTTTACGGGTGTAGTGACGGGGGGCTTGGGGCTGTGGGGGAGGAATGGAGCGAGTATTGATGCGGGAACGTTCCCGCACAAGGGTTTCCGAGACCTTTCCGGAGACTTTGCGGGAACGGTTCTGCTGAGGTCAGCGAGGTGGCAGCATCGGGCTGTGACCACACGCGAACCCGATGCCGGGCATGCCGGGGCGAGCCGCGGCGGGGCGGCCGTGCCCCGGGTGCGGCTCGTCGACGTCGCCCGCGAGGCGGGCCTGTCCAAGACCACCGTGTCCGCCGCGCTCAACGGCACCGGGCGGCTCTCCCCCGCCGTGCGGGAGAAGGCGGTCGAGACCGCGCGGCGGATGGGCTACCGGCCCAACGCGACGGCGCGCCAGCTGCGCGCCGGGCGGGCCCGGCTGATCGGCTACGTGGTCGGCGAGTTCGCCGGCGAGCCCTGGACGTATCTCGACTCGCCGTACTTCGCCCAGCTCACCGGCGCGACCTCCGCGGCCGCGCTGCGGCACGGCTACGCCCTGGTGATGCTGCCCGCCGGAACGCTCCAGCGGGAGTGGGCCGATCTGCCCCTGGAGGCGGTGATCGTGGCCGATCCCGTCGAGGACGATCCGCTGGTCGAGGACTTCCTGGCGGCCCGGATCCCGGTCTTCAGCGACGCCTCGGTCGCGGGCCGGGAGGGCGCGCACTGGGTCGACCTGGACACCGACGCGGCGGTACGGGAGTGCCTGGAGCACCTGCGGGCGGGCGGCGCCCGGCGGACCGCGCTGGTACTGCCCGACAGCACCACACGGTTCCACCGGCAGATGCTCGCGGCGTATCGCGCCTGGTGCGCCGCCCACGGGGCCGAGGAGCTGGTGACCCTGGTCCCCGAGCCGGGCAACGGCCCGGTGGTACGGGCGGTCGAGCGGGCCCTGACCGCCGAGCCGCGGCCGGACGGCCTGTTCGTGGTCGCGGAGGCCAGCCCGCCGCTGGTCATGGACGCGGCCCGGCGACTCGGCCTGGCCGTGCCCCGGGACGTACGCGTGGTGTGCGTCAGCGAGGACGAGTCGGCCGCCCACGCGGATCCGCCGGTCAGCACGCTGAGCCTGCGCCCGGTCGAGGTCGCCGAGAAGGGCATGGCCCTGCTCGTGGCCGCCCTGGAGGACGGGAGCAGCACGCCCCCCGGCGTGCTGCTCACCGCCCGGCTCCGGGTGCGGGCCTCGTCGTGACTCCCGTAGCACGACGCGATGGGGCGTCCCCGGGCCCGCGAGGGCCGAGGGGGTGAGGCATCCCCAGGCCGGCCGGGCCGAGGGGGTGGGGTCTCCCCAGGCCCGCCGGGGCCGAGGGGAAGTATCGAGCGCACGGGCCGGGCGGGGGCGAGCCGGCCGGAACGCTCCCCCGGTTTCGCCGGTGGCACCCTCACCCGGGCGAAGCCCGGTGGGAGACGTGACGGACATCGCCTAGGCCCCGTGGACGCGGGTGCCGCCGACGAAGGTCTGCTCGACGCGGGCGTCGGCGATCTCCTCGGGCGGGGCGGTGAGCATGTCGCGGTCGAGGACGACGAGGTCGGCGAGGTGGCCGGGGCGGAGGCTGCCGGTGTCGTCGTGGCCGTTCGCGTGGGCGGAGCCCGCGGTGTAGGCGGCGAGCGCGGTGGTGAGGTCGATGCGCTGCTCGGGGAGGAAGACCCGGCCGTCGGTGGCGCCGGGTTCGGCGCGGTTGACGGCGACATGGAGGCCGGCGAGCGGGTCCGGGCTGCTGACCGGCCAGTCGCTGCCCGCGACCAGGGTGGCGCCGGCGCGGAGGAGGGCGCCGAACGGGTACTGCCAGGCGGCGCGTTCGGGTCCGAGGAAGGGGATGGTCAGCTCGTCCATCTGCGGTTCGTGCGCGGCCCACAGCGGCTGGATGTTGGCGAGCGCGCCGAGCCGGGCGAAGCGGGCGATGTCGTCGGGGTGGACGACCTGGAGGTGGGCCAGGTGGTGGCGGTTGCCGCGCCGCCCGTTGGAGGTGACGGCGGCCTCGATGGCGTCCAGGGCCTCCCGGACGGCGCGGTCGCCGAGCGCGTGGAAGTGCACCTGGAAGTCGAGGGCGTCGAGCGCGGTGACATGGCCGCGCAGCGCCTCGGGGTCGACGAAGCTCATCCCGGTGTTGGCGGTGGCGCAGCCGCAGCCGTCGAGGTAGGGGCTGGTCAGGGCGGCGGTGAAGTTCTCGGCGATGCCGTCCTGCATGATCTTCACCGAGCCGGCGCGGAACCGGCCGTGGCTCGACTTCGCGCGCCGCTCCACGAGTTCGGGGATCTGCTCGGCGCCGCGTGCCCGGTCCCACCACAGCGCGCCGGTGACCCTGGCGGTGAGGGTGCCGTCCTGGGCGGCGGCGAGATACGCGTCGGAGGGGTCGGGGCGGCCGGCGAACTCGCCGAGGATGGCGTCCTGCCAGCCGGTGATGCCGAGCGAGTGCAGCAGGGTCTGGGCGCGCAGCAGTCCGGCGACGCGGTCGGCGGTGGTGCCGGGCGGGATCAGCCGGGAGACCAGGGCCGCCGCGCCTTCCTGGAGGACGCCGGTGGGGTGGCCGTCGGCGTCCCGCTCGATCCGGCCGTCGGCCGGGTCGGGGGTGTCGGCGGTGATCCCGGCGAGTTCCAGGGCGCGGGAGTTGGCCCAGGCGCCGTGGTGGTCGCGGTTGACAAGCAGGACCGGACGGTCGGAGACGAGCGCGTCGAGCAACTGCCGGGTGGGCAGGCCGCCTTCGAAGCTCTCCATGGACCAGCCGCCGCCGGTGATCCACGCGTGGTCGGGGTGGGCGGCGGCGAAGCCGGCGATGATCCGCCGGTAGTCGTCGACGCCGGTGGTGCCGCTGAGGTCGCACTCGGCCAGCTCGACGCCTCCGTACACGGCGTGGATGTGGGAGTCCTGGAAGCCGGGGATCAGCAACTTACCGGTGAGGTCGACGACTTCGGTCTTCGGGCCGACGAGTTCGCGCACCTCGTCGTGGCCGACGGCGACGATCCGCTCGCCGGTGACGGCGAGCGAGGTGGCCCGGGTGCGGGCCGGGTCGCCGGTGAAGACGGGACCACCGGTGAAGACCAGGTCGGCCGTGGTCATCTGCGTACTCCTGGAGGGTGAGGGAGCCCCGGAAGAGGGCTGGGGAGGGAGGTGCGCCATGCAACCGCCGCCGCCGTTCGAACGTCAAGGGTGTTGTCGTAAGCGCTCCCCCGGTAGGGTCCGGCCATGGCCGAACGAGTGGTTCCGGAGGGCCGGCGGCAGCGCCGCCGCCCCACCAAGCAGGGCACCGTGCTCTCCGAGCGGGTGATCGTCGAGACGGCGCTGCGGCTCGTCGCCCAGCACGGCGCGGAGGCGTTGTCCGTACGGCGTCTGGGCGCCGCCCTGGGCTCGGATCCCAGCGCGCTCTACCGCTACTTCCGCAACACCGACGACCTGCTGCTCGCCCTCGCCGACGAGATGGTCGGCCGGGCGCAGGCGGGCTGGCGGGCCACCGGCGAGTGGCGGGCCGACCTGCGCGAGATCGCCCTGCGCATCCACGCCGCCTACCTGGCGAACCCACAGGTCGCGGCGCTCGCCGCGCACCGCACGACGGGCCGGGCGCACGAGACCCGCGCGGTGGAGGCGATCCTCGGCGTGCTGCGCCGCGCGGGCTTCCCGGACGCGGAGGCGGTCCGGATCTATCACGCCTTCGTCGACCAGGCCCTGGCCTTCGCCGCCCTCGACGCCGCCGCCCTCGCCCTGCCGGAACCGGCCCGCGAGGCCGACGAGCAGGTCTGGCACGCGGCCTACGGCAAGCTCTCGCCCGACACCCACCCGAACGTGGCGGCGACCTACCCGCTGCTCGCGGCGGACATGCGGGACAGCGGCCACCCCTTCGCGCTGGAACTGATGCTGGACGCGGTGGGGGCGCGGCTGGCGGCGCGCCTTGCGGCGCTCGGCGAGGGATAGGGGACCCGGTCCCGGGCGCGGGCCCGGGTCGGCGGCGCTTACGTCAACACCATTGACGGAAATCGGCCGTGCCCGGTCTCATGGCGGCACTTCGAAGGCGTGCGGCCCCGAGGCCCCGCCTCCGCGATCCGAAGGAGCACCGCCCATGGACCCCCTGCACGCGCTCCGGGACGCCTCGCCCACCCCCTTCTGGCTGGACGACGCCGACCGCCGGCCGCCCGCCGCGCCGGCTCTCGTCGGGCCGACCGACTGCGATCTGCTCGTGGTCGGCGGGGGTTACAGCGGGCTGTGGACCGCGCTGATCGCCAAGGAGCGCGATCCGTCGGCCGATGTCGTGCTGATCGAGGCGGGCCGGGTCGGCGGCGCCGCGTCCGGGCGGAACGGCGGCTTCTGCGAGTCGAGCCTGACGCACGGACTGGGGAACGGCCTTGCCCGCTGGCCCGGGGAGATCGGGCGGCTCGAACGGCTCGGCCGGGAGAATCTGCAGGCCATCGAGGACACGGTCGCCCGGCACGGCATCGACTGCGACTGGCGGCGCAGCGGCTCCCTGGTGGTCGCCACCGAGCCGTACCAGCTCGCGGGCCTGAAGGAGGAGGCCGAGGCCGCCGCGCGGTACGGCGCGGACGTGGCGCTGCTCGACGAGGCCGCGGTGCGGGCCGAGATCGACTCCGCCACCTTCCTCGGCGGGCTCTGGAACAAGGACGGGGTCGCCATGGTCGACCCGGCCCGGCTCGCCCACGGCCTCAAGCGCGCCTGCCAGGAGCTCGACGTGCGGGTGTACGAGCACACGCCGGGCATCCGGCTCACCGAGGACGGCGCCCGGATCGCCGTCACCACGCCCTACGGCCGGGTGCGCGCCCGCAAGGTCGCGCTCGCCACCAACGCGTACCCCTCGCTGCTTCGCCGGCACCGCCCGTACACCGTCCCCGTCTACGACTACGCGCTGATGACCGAGCCCCTGACGGATCATCAACTCGCCTCCGTGGGCTGGCGGAACCGGCAGGGCTTCGCCGACTGCGCCAACCGCTTCCACTATGTGCGCCTGTCGGCCGACAACCGGATCCTGTGGGGCGGCTTCGACGCCGTCCACCGCTTCCGGGGCGGTGTGCGGGCCGAGCGGGACCAGCGCCCGGAGACCTTCGCGACCCTCGCCCGGCACTTCTTCGAGACCTTCCCGCAGCTCGCCGGGGTCCGCTTCGGCCACGCCTGGGGCGGCGCGATCGACACCAGCACCCGCTTCTGCGTCTTCTTCGACACCAGCCACCGCGGCCGGGTGGCGTACGCGGCCGGTTACACCGGTCTCGGCGTGGGCGCCACGCGCTTCGGCGCCGAGGTGATGCTCGACCTGCTCGCCGGGGCGCGCACCGAGCGCACCTCGCTGGAGCTGGTGCGCCGCAAGCCGCTGCCGTTCCCGCCGGAGCCGGTGCGGTCCGTCGGCATCGGGATCACACAGTGGGCGCTCGCCCGCGCCGACGCCCGCGAGGGGCGCCGCAATCTCTGGCTGCGCGCCCTGGACCGCGCGGGCCTCGGTTTCGACAGCTGACCCACCGCCCGTACCGCTGCCGCGTTCACCTCGTCTTCGCCCGCCGACTCCCGTCCCATGGCCCGCTGTTGGGGGTCGTGTCGCCGGGGCGAGGTGCGGTGGGCGGCATGCGACGGGGGCGATGGCGGCAGTGGGGACGGGTGGCGGCGGCGGTCGCGCTGACGGCGGCGGCCCTGGCGGCGGACGAGCCGCCCGGGCCTGCGCGGTGCACGGGCTCGGTGCCGTACGCCGCCGGGACCGGCGGCTACGCGGTCTACCGGATACCGGCCGTCGTCCGCACCCCCGTCGGCACCCTGCTCGCCTTCGCCGAGGGCCGGGTGCACGGGGCGGGGGACGCGGGCGCCGTGGATCTGGTGCTGCGGCGCTCGGGCGACGGCGGCTGCACCTGGGGGCCGCTGATCGTGGTCGCGGCCGGACACGGGGACACCCGCGGCAATCCGGCCCCGGTGGTCGACCCGGCGAGCGGCGACGTCGTGCTGCTCTCCTCGGGCAACGCCGGTACGTCGACCGAACGCGCCGTGCTCCAGGGGCGGGTGGACCCGGCGCGCGGACGGCGGGTGTACGTCCAGCGCAGCGCGGACGACGGGCGCGTCTTCTCCGCGCCCGAGGACATCACCGCCTCGGTAAGGCGGCCCGACTGGCGCTGGTACGCCACCGGCCCAGGGCACGCGCTCGCCCTCACCCACGGCCGGTACGCGGGCCGGCTCGTCGTCCCCGCCGACCACTCGGCCGCGCCGCCGCCCGGCTCCACGGACACCGGCCGCGAGCCGCGCCACTACGGCGCGCACGCCCTGCTCAGCGACGACGGCGGCCACAGCTGGCGGATCGGCTCCGTGGACGAGTCCTACGACGGACGCGTCAACAGCAACGAGACCACGGCGGCCGAACTCCCCGACGGCAGCCTCTACTTCAGCACCCGCGACCAGCTCGGCGACGCCCCCGGCCAGCGCGCCGACAGCCGTTCGGCCGACGGCGGCGCGAGCCTGGAGCACCCGTACGCGCCGCAGCCCGCGCTCGCCGTCGTACCCGTCGTGCAGGGCAGTCTGCTGTACGTGCCCGGGCCGGGGCCGGGGCGGCCCGGGCTGCTGCTGTTCTCCGCGCCGTCGGTGCCGGACCGGCGCGCCGCCGAGGCGCTGTGGACCAGCGCCGACGGCGGCCGCACCTTCACCCGGGCGCTCACCCTGTCACCGCGCCCCGCCGCGTACTCGGACCTGGTGCGGGTGGACGCGGAAACGGTCGGCGTGCTGTACGAGACGGGGGTGCGCGGCCCGTACGAGTCGATCGCCTTCCGGCGCGTCCCGCTGGCCCGGCTCGGCCGATGACTCAGACGCCGGGTATCTCCCGGGCCCGGAAGGCGTCGCGGACCGCGTCGGCGGCGGCCTGCCCGTACATGCTCCGGGCGGTGGCGACGGTCTGGGCCGCCGCGGCCGAGAAGGAGGTGTCGGGGGCGAAGCCGAACTGGGCGTTCACGATGATCCGGTCGGCGGTACGGGCGCCGAGCGCCGTGCGGATGTCCCAGAGCGCGCGGGACCAGATCTCGCCGTCCGCGTGGACCTCGCCGACCCGGTCCGCGTAGACCTTGGTGCCGTCCAGGCGCCGCAGGCAGTGCGGGGCGCCGCTGTACATGACGGAGTCCCAGTCGCCGACGCAGGCGAGGTCGGTGCGCACCGGCCAGCCGTGGCGATTGGCGGCGTTCGTGCCGACGGCGACGGCGAGGTAGTCGCCGAAGGCCTCGCCGATCGCGCCGGCCTCGGCGGAGGCGCCGAAGCCGGGCACCTGGGCCTCGTGCACGGCGTGCCCGTACTCGTGGACGATCACCTCGGCGTCCTCGGCGTCGTCGACGCCGCCCTTGCCGAAGCGGATCTCGTCCTTCTTGTCGGTGAAGAAGGAGTTGTCGGCGCCCCACTGGTTGATCCGCACGGGCTGCACCCGGTCGTTGGCGCCCGGCAGTTCGCTGCCGAAGCCCAGGCTCTGGAGGTAGTCCTGCGCCTCGTTGACCCAGAAGTACGCCATGACCTGCTCGAACTGGTCGTCGTGGCGGTCGTAGCCGCCCGCGTCGGCGGTCTTGGCCGAGGCGCCGGTGTCGGACCGGACGGAGGCCCAGCGGCCGGAGAGGCCGCCGCTGCCGTCGAGGTTGCGCAGCTCCGCGAGCGTGTAGGCGGAGGCGGGCACCGCGGTGGCGGAGTCCTTGGCGTCGGTGAGCGACTGGTCGCCCGTGGACTGCACGGGGTTGACCATGAAGATGCGGGCCTGGGGCCCGGCGGAGTGCGGGGCGGTGTCCGCGGCGGCGGCCGGTCCGGCCAATCCCGCAGGGGCGATCAGCGCCACGGTGGCGGTGGCCGCGGCGATCAGGCCGCGGGATGTGCGGCGAGCCATCAACGTCCTCCCGGTGTGGGATGCGAGGTGAGGGTAGGGGGGTGGTGCCGTCGTGCGGCCGTGATCATCGCGCACGGCACCACCCCGCGTCGAGGGCCTGAGGCGTACAGATCCGCCGCGGTGCGGGGCGGCGGCGCGGGTTCAGGGCAGCAGCGCGGGCTCGGCGTCGCGGGCGAGCGCGTGGGCGAACTCCGGCCACCAGGCGCCGGCGGGCGGGTCGACCACTCCGTACACCGGGTCGGCGGGGCCGGTGGTGCCGCGGGTGCAGCTGCCGTCGGAGTCGCCGATGGTCTTCACGTACAGATAGGCGTCGACGAGCGGCTGACCGGTGTCGGCGGTGGGGCGCGGGCCCATGCCGCGGCCGGGCGGGTTGCACCAGGTCTCGGGGTCGGGGTACGTGCCGGCGGCGGGCTTCCAGGGGCCCTTGCCGTTGCGGCTGGTGTCGACGACGAAGTGGGCGAGTTCCGTGGTGGCGGGCAGGCCGACGGTCTGGTCGTACCAGGCGTCGGTCCAGTG
Source organism: Streptomyces sp. SKN60 (assembly GCF_026236535.1). GTDB lineage: Bacteria > Actinomycetota > Actinomycetes > Streptomycetales > Streptomycetaceae > Streptomyces. The sequence continues at coordinate 62,787 of NZ_JAHTMW010000016.1, forward strand.
CCAGGTGGTGGGGTCGTCGGCGGAGACGGCGTTGCCGGGGCTGCCGTCGTTGGGCGCGGCGGCGGAGTAGTACTGGCCGGCGCACCAGTCGGTGTGGCCGCGGCCCCAGTCGGGGCCCTGGGTCGCGAACCAGACGCACTTGGCCAGCCAGCCGCCGTAGCGGGTCTGGTGGTCGGTGGGCTGGAAGTTGGAGACGTTGAGCGCGAATCCGTCGGCGCGGTCGACGCCGGCGTCGATCAGCCGCTGGGCCATGTCGCCGACGGCGCGCCACTGGCTGTTGCCGGCGTCGAGGTAGACGAGGGTGCGGGGGTGTCGCTTGAGCGCGGTGACGGCGAAGCCGAGGTCGGCGAGGCGGGCCCTGGTCAGCTCGCCGGTGGGGTCGCCGGTGCCGGCGCAGTCCTTGGGGAGCGCGCCGAGTCCGTCGGGTTCGAGGAGGACGACGGCGGGGCCGTCGCCGATGCCGTCGGCGAGCGCGGTGACCCACTCCCGGTAGGCGGTGGAGGACGCGGCGCCGCCGCCGTCGTACAGGCCGCAGTCCCGGCCGGGCACGTTGTACGCGACGAGGACGGGCACCTGCCCGGCTGCGCCGGCGCGCGCGCCGAGCGCGGCGGCGTCCGTGCGCGCCCGCTCGGGCGTCCCGCCGGTGAACCAGGCCGCCTGCGGCAGGGCGGCGAGGCGGGTCATCCGGGCGGCGTCGTCCGTGTCCCCGGCCGCCGCGTCGGCGACGGCCTGCCGGGCGGCGCCGTTGTCGGGCTCCACATAGAACCGGGTCGTCGGCGTGAGGGTGGGCGCCACCGGCTCCTCGGCGCGCGCCGCCGGGCCGCCGGCCGCCCAGGCGGCGCAGACGGCGAGTGCCGTCACGAGTCCGGCGGTGCGCCGCCGCCGTCCCGGTCTCCGGTCCGTCTTCCGATCCGTCTTCCGATCCGTCTGCATCTGGCCTCCCTCGGCCTCCCCCGACGCGGTCGCGAGCAGCCTAGGTGTTTTCGATCTTCGACGGTGGCGGAATGCGGGCCTCCTCCGGCGCGAGGGGGCGCGCGGGCTGCTCAGTCCTGCCGGCTGCTCTCGTCCCTCAGCCAGGTGTCGAAGTCGCGCGCCCTGATCGCCTTGCGCGCGCCCCTGCGCGCCGTGAGCGCCGCCGACAGGAAGACGAGCATCGCGGGGAGCAGGGTGGGGTCGGCGCGCAGCAGGGCGCGCAGGTCGCCGAGGCCGGTGCGGGCGGTGGGCGGCGGGGCCGGGGTGGTGGGGGCGGCAACGTCCGGAGTGGGGGATTCCGCCGACTCCCGCTGCCGCTCCTCCAGTTGCGCCGTCGAGGTGGCCGCGCGGATCCGGCGGCGGATCAGGTCGGGCCAGGTGCGCGGCGGGCGGACGACGACCCTGGCGGCCGGGACGACGGCGCGTTCGGCGGGCGCGAAGGCGAGGGACGCGGCGAGGTCGTCGGCCATCAGCGGCGGGAGCGCGGCGATACGGGCATGGCCCTCGCCGGTCATGGCGATCACCCCGCGCCCGAACAGCCCCTCGCGCACGGCGGGCAGCCGCTGCCAGACCCGGTAGTAGGCCCGCACCCGCCAGGAGCAGCCGTTCATCGGCAGCTCGCGCTCGGGCGCGGCGGCGAGCACGGCGCCGGGGCCCGGGCCGGAGAGCGCGGCGGTCAGGGCGCGTACGTCGGCGGCGCCGAGTTCCACGTCGGCGTCCACGTACACCCGGGGGAAGCCCTGGGCGTGCCGGTCGCCGAGGCGCAGGGCCTCGTGCTTGGACGGGACGGGGGTCTCGACGACGCGGACTCCGGGGCCGCGGGCGGTGGCGACGGCGGCGGTGCCGTCCGTACAGCCGTTGGCCACGACGAGGATGTCGAACTCCCCCTCGCCGGCGCCGTCCAGAAGGCGGTCGAGCAGCCGGCCGAGGGTGCGTTCCTCGTTGTGCGCGGGGATCACGATGCTGGGCACGGGGACAGTATGACCAAGGAGTCCCACTCTTCCCACTCTTACATTTCCTTCAACTATCGGTAGGAGTTTCACACAACTCCTGGATGGCCTGCCCCAGTTGGTCTAGATTGAGCGCTGCCGGATCCGCTCGGTCGAAACAATCGTCCCGGGCGGATTCTGCGTCCTGTGCGGACCCGGCCGTGGCTGGGGAGACTTGCGACCTCGGTCCGCACCGTTCAGTCAGGCGGAAGAGCCGCGCACCCTCGTCGACCGTCGCCGCCCTTCCCCTGCCCGTGAGTCGTGCGCTCGCCGGGCGAATCGGGGGGAAGTGGCGCGGGGGTTCAACGGGGTGCGCGCGAAGCGCCCTTGGGGGGAATGGATGACCGTCCTGCCGGTCACGCATGAGCGGCACCGTGTCGAATCCACACATGTCGACCTTCCTCTCCGCCCGTGGCGGCGGAGAAGACACCAGCTCGCGCTGCTCGCCGCGGACTCCGCGGCGGCGGGCGTCGCCGCACTGTTCGTGCTGCGCGCGGGCGGTCACTGGCCGGCCGTGGCGGCGCTGCCACCGGCCTGGGCGGCGGTGCTGCACGCCCACGGCGGTTACGCGCGGGGCCCGTTGGGCTCCGGAACCGAGGTGTACCGGCGGGTGCTGCGCGGCGCGCTCGTCCTTCCGGCGCTCGCGGCCGTCCTGGGCTTGGGCCTGGGCCGCGATCCGGACCTGATGTACGAGATGATCCTGGCCGCACCGGTGGCCGCGGGGCTCTCGCTGGGCGTCCGGTACGCCCTGCGGCGGCGGCTGCGCGGGCACTGGGCGCGCGGCCGGGGCCGTACCACCGCCGTCCTGGTCGGCCCGTCGGCCGGGGTGGCCGAGCTGCTCGCCGCCCTGCTCCGGGACCGGCTGCCGGGCGCGTCCCCGGGCTCCGTGCTCCAGGGCATGGACATCGCCGGGGTGTGCCTGACGGACCCGGTGAACGCCGCCGAGGTGGACCTCTTCGACGTGCAGGTCCTCGGCGGGGTCGACGAAGTGCCCGGCGCCATACGGATGTTCGGCGACGCGACGGCCGTCGTGGTGCTGCCGTCGGCGGAGATCGACGCGCCGCTGCTCCGCCGGCTCGCGTGGAGCACGGCGGCCGCCGGGGGCGACTTCCTGATGGCCCCGGCCTTCGGCGACGTGGCCGCCTCGCGCCTGGAGGTGCGGCCGGTCGGCGGGGTGCCGCTGATCCACGTACGGGCGCCGCGCATGTCCCGGCTCTCCCGGCTCCCGAAGGAGCTGGCCGACCGGCTGGTGGCGGCGGTGCTGCTTCTGCTGCTTTCCCCGCTGATGTGCGGGGTGGCGCTCGCCGTACGACTCGGCAGCAAGGGTCCGGCGCTGTTCCGGCAGGTCCGGGTGGGGCTGCACGGCAAGCAGTTCACGATGCTGAAGTTCCGGACGATGCGGCCGGACGCGGAGGCCCGCCGGGCGGAGCTGGCGCACGCCAATCACAACAGCGACGGTCTGCTGTTCAAGGTGCGCGACGATCCGCGGGTGACCCGGATCGGGGCCACCTTGCGCCGCTACTCGCTCGACGAACTGCCGCAGCTGTTCAACGTGTTGAGCGGGCGCATGTCGTTGATCGGTCCGCGGCCGCCGCTGCCCGAGGAGGTCGCGGGCTACACCCACGAGGTGCGCCGCCGGCTGCTCGTGAAGCCCGGGCTCACCGGTCTGTGGCAGGTCAGCGGCCGCTCCGACCTGCCGTGGGAGGAGGCCGTCCGCCTCGACCTCGCGTACGTGGACAACTGGTCGCTCCGTCTGGACGCCGAGATCCTGCTGCGCACCGGCCCCGCCGTGGTCCGCGGCACCGGCGCCTACTGACCCCCGCGCGCCCCGCCCGTATACCCGCCCTGAAGACCGTCCCGAAGTCCCGCCACACCCCGATCCGCCCACCCTGTATGGAGGGGAACACGTTGAACGACGCCGACCGACCCGACGAGCGGCTGGGAGTCGCCGTCATAGGCGCCGGCTACTGGGGGCCCAACCTGGTGCGCAACTTCCAGGCCAGCGACCGGTTCCGGCTGCGCTGGCTGTGCGACCTCGACGTCGCGCGCGCCGAGCGGGTCCTCGGCGGGTACTCCACGGTGCGGGCCACCGCCGACTACGCGGCGGTGCTCGCCGACCCGGAGGTCGCCGCGGTCGCCGTCGCCACCCCGGCCGGCACCCATCTGGACGTGGCGCTCGCCGCGCTGCGCGCCGGGAAGCACGTGCTCGTCGAGAAGCCGCTGGCCACCACCTACGCCGACGGGGCGCGCCTGGTCGCGGAGGCCGAGGAGCGCGGGCTGACCCTGATGTGCGACCACACGTACTGCTACACCCCGGCCGTGGCGAAGATCCGCGAGCTGGTGCACGAGGGCGCGCTCGGCGAGATCCACTACGTGGACTCGGTGCGGATCAACCTCGGCCTGGTGCAGAAGGACATCGACGTGCTGTGGGACCTGGCCCCGCACGACCTGTCGATCCTGGACTTCATCCTGCCCGAGCACGTGGAGCCGGTGGCGGTCGCCGCGCACGGCGCGGACCCGATCGGCGCGGGCCGGGACTGCATCACGTACCTCACGCTGCAGCTCAACACCGGGGCCATCGCGCATGTGCACGTGAACTGGCTGTCGCCCACCAAGGTGCGCACCACCATGGTCGGCGGCGCCAAGCGCACCCTGGTCTGGGACGACATGAACCCGGCGCAGCGGGTGGCGGTCTTCGACCGGGGCGTCGACCTTGCGACGCCGCAGGACCTGGGCGCGGACGAGCGCCGGGAGGCGCTGATCTCGTACCGCAGCGGCGACATGGTCGCGCCGGCGCTGGGCGAGAAGGAGGCGCTGCGCGGCATGGTCGACGAGTTCGCGGCGGCGATCACCGAGGGCCGGGCGCCGCTGACCGACGGGCGGGCGGGCCTCAGGGTCCTGGACATTCTGGAGGCGGCCTCGCGGAGCCTGGAGTTCCGCGGTGCGGTCGTCGGTCTGCGGACCGGGGGTGACCGGGCACTGCCCGCACCGCCGACACCGCGGAACGGGTCTGCGAAGAACGTGAACGAAGCGGCGGGAGAACGGCGTTGAGCGACTTCGAGGGCAAGCGGATCCTGGTCACCGGCGGTGCCGGGACGATCGGCTCGCATGTGACGGACCTGCTGGTCGAGGGGGGTGCGCGCGAGGTGGTCGTGCTCGACAACTTCGTGCGCGGCCGGCGGGCCAATCTGGCCCGGGCGATGGCGAGCGGCCGGGTCGAGCTGGTCGAGGGCGACATCCGGGACGCGGCGACGGTGCGCCGGGTGACCGGGGGCGCCGACCTCGTGTACCACCTGGCGGCGATCCGGATCACCCAGTGCGCGGAGGAGCCGCGGCTCGCCAACGAGGTGATGGTCGACGGCACGTTCAACGTCCTGGAGGCCGCGGCGGCGGCCGGGGTGGGCAAGGTGATCGCCTCGTCCTCGGCCTCCGTCTACGGCCTCGCCGAGTCGTTCCCGACGACCGAACGCCATCACCCGTACAACAACGACACCTTCTACGGGGCGGCGAAGGCCTTCAACGAGGGCATGCTGCGCAGCTTCCACGCGATGTACGGCCTGGACTACGTGGCCCTTCGCTACTTCAACGTGTACGGGCCGCGGATGGACATCCACGGCCTGTACACCGAGGTGCTGATCCGCTGGATGGAGCGGATCGAGGCGGGCGAGCCGCCGCTGATCCTCGGCGACGGCACCCAGACGATGGACTTCGTGGACGTCCGCGACATCGCGCGCGCCAACATCCTCGCCGCGCGGCCCGAGTTGACCAACAAGGTGTTCAACGTGGCCTCGGCGACGGAGACCTCGCTGCGGGAGCTCGCCGACGCGCTGCTCGACGTGATGGGCTCCGACCTGGAGCCGGTGCACGGCCCGGCGCGCGCGGTCAACGGAGTGACCCGGCGGCTCGCGGACACCACGCTGGCCGAGGAGCGGCTCGGCTTCAAGGCCGAGATCGATCTGCGGACGGGCCTGAAGGACCTGGTCGACTGGTGGCGGGCCGAGAAGGGCGCGACCGCCACGGACGCCGACCGGGCGGCCGCGCAGCCGGTGAAGATCCCGGTGATGGTGCCGTGGCTGGGCGAGGAGGAGGCGACGGCCGCCGCCGACGCCGTGCGCTCCGGCTGGGTCGCGCAGGGGCCGCGGGTCGCCGCCTTCGAGCAGGCCTTCGCCGAGCGGGTGGGCGCCGCGCACGGCGTGGCGGTCAGCTCCTGCACCACCGCCCTGCACCTGGCGCTCGTGGCGCTCGGCCTGGGCCCCGGGGACGAGGTGATCGTCCCCTCGCTGTCCTTCATCGCCACCGCCAACGCCGTACGGTACGTGGGCGCCGAACCGGTCTTCGCCGATGTCGACCTGGCCACCGGCAACCTCACGGCGGCGACCGTGGACGCGGTCCGCACCACGCGTACCAGGGCGGTGCTCGTCGTCCACCAGGCCGGGGTGCCGGCCGACGTCACGGAGCTCCGGGCGGCCTGCGAGGGCTGGGGGCTGCCGCTGGTCGAGGACGCGGCCTGCGCGATCGGCTCGACCGTCGACGGCGGGTCCGTCGGCCGGGGCGCGCTGCTCGCCGCCTGGTCGTTCCATCCGCGCAAGCTGCTCACCACCGGCGAGGGCGGCATGGTCACCACCGACGACGCCGAGTGGGCGGCGCGGCTGCGGCGGCTGCGCGAGCACGGCATGAACGTGTCGGCGGCCGACCGGCACGCCAGCGGCAAGCCCGTCCTGGAGAGCTATCTGGAGACGGGCTTCAACTACCGGATGACCGACATCCAGGCGGCCGTCGGCCTCGCCCAGCTGGAGAAGCTGGACGCGCTGGTCGCCCGGCGCCGGGAACTCGCCGCCCGTTACACGGAGTTGCTCGCGGACGTGCCGGGTCTGCGGCCGGTGCGGGACCCGGAGCACGGGACGGGGAACTTCCAGTCGTACTGGGTGCTGCTCGACACCCGCTTCCCGGTCGGCCGCGACGAACTCCTCGCCCGGCTCGCCGAGTCGGGGATCTCGGCGCGGCGCGGCATCATGGCGAGCCATCTCGAACCGGCCTACGCCGGGCACCCGGCCGGGCCGCTGCCGGTCACCGAGCGGATCAGCCGCGATTCGCTGATCCTGCCGCTGTTCCACACGATGACCGAGGAGCAGCAGGACCGGGTGGTCGCGGCGCTGCGGGAAGCGGCGGCGGGTCGGTGACCGCACGGCTCGTGATCATCGGTGCGGGCGGGTTCGCGCGGGAGACCGCGCAGGCCGCCCGCGCCGCCGGCCTGCCGCTCGCGGGTCATCTGGACGACGATCCGGCGCTGCACGGCGCCGAGGTGGACGGGGTGCCGGTGCTCGGCGGCACCGGGCTCGTGCCCGAGCTCCCGGACGCCTCGTTCGTGGTGTGCGTGGGCAGCCCCCGCGACTACGCCTCCCGGGCCCGGATCGTCGCCCGCCTCGGCCTGCCCGAGGAGCGCTACACCACGGTGGTGCACCCGACCGCCGCCGTCTCGGCGAGTTCGGTGCTCGGCGCCGGCACGGTGCTGCTCGCGCACACCGTCCTGACCGCCGCGGTGACGGTGGGCCGGCATGTGGCGGTGATGCCGCAGACCGTGCTCACCCATGACGACGTGCTCGGCGACTTCGCCACCCTCGCCTCGGGCGTACGGCTCGGTGGCACCGTCCGGGTCGGCACCGGCGCCTATCTCGGGGCGGGCGCGATGGTCCGCGAGGGCACCGGTGTCGGCGCCTGGTCGCTGGTCGGCATGGGCTCCGTGGTCCTCGCCGACGTGCCGCCCGGCGAGGTGTGGGCGGGCTCGCCCGCCCGCCGCCTGCGCACCGCGCCGCCGCCCGCGCTCGAACAGCTCGCGGCTCACGACGACGTCGCCGCCGCCCCACCCGTACCGGCTCGAGGAGCGAACCGCTGATGAACCACATTCCCCTGGTCGACCTGAAGGCGGCGCACGCGGAGGTCGAGGCGGAGATACGCGCCGGCTTCGACCGGGTCCTCGCCGACACGGCGTTCATCGGCGGCGAGGAGGTCGCCGCCTTCGAGCGCGAGTACGCGGAGTTCGGCGGGATCGCGCAGGTGGTCGGCGTCGCCAACGGCACCGACGCGCTGGAGCTGGCGCTGCGGGCGAGCGGGGTCGGCGCGGGCGACGAGGTCGTGCTGCCCGCGAACACCTTCATCGCGACCGCCGGGGCGGTGGCCCGTACCGGCGCCCGGCCGGTCCTGGTCGACTGCGCCCCCGACACCCTGCTCATCGACCCCGCCGCCGCGCTCGCCGCGGTCGGCGGGGCCACCCGGGCCGTGGTGCCGGTGCACCTGTACGGGCAGTGCGCGGACGTCGCCGCGCTCGCCGCCGGTCTGCCGGAGCGGGTGCGGATCGTGGAGGACGCCGCGCAGAGCCAGGGCGCGAGCCGCGCCGGGCGCACCCCGGGCAGCGGCGGCATCGCCGCGACCAGCTTCTACCCGGGCAAGAACCTCGGCGCCTACGGCGACGCGGGCGCGGTGCTCACCGACGACCCGGAGGCCGCGGCCCTGGTGCGGGCGATCGCCAATCACGGCGGGGTGGCGAAGTACCGGCACGACGTGCCCGGGTTCAACAGCCGGCTCGACGGTCTGCAGGCCGTCGTGCTGCGGGCCAAGCTGCGCCGGCTCGCGGCCGGCAACGAGGCCCGGCGGACGGCGGCGGCCCGTTACGACGAGCTGCTCGCCCCGCTCGCGGAGGCCGGCCGGGTGGTCCTGCCGGTCACCGCCGGGGGCAACACGCACGTCTGGCACCTGTATGTGCTGCGGGTGCCGGGCGCCGACCGGGACGCGGTGGTGGGCAAGCTCAACGCGAGCGGCATCGGGGCGGGCGTGCACTATCCGCAGCCGGTGCACCTGACGCCCGCGTACGCCCATCTCGGCCATGGACGCGGGGACTTCCCGCACGCGGAACGGGCCGCCGACGAGATCCTGTCGCTGCCCCTCTTCCCGCAGATCACCCACGACCAGCAGCGCAGGGTCGTGGACGCACTGGTGAATGCCCTGGACTGACGTCAGGGCGTGGGTCTGTCCGGGCGGACCAGGGTCGGACAGGCCGCGGCGTCTGGTGCGGTGCATCGCAAGGCGCCGGAGCGTCTTGATAGCGGAGCTATCGGGACGCTTCGGGAACGCAGCGAGGTGCCGTGCCAGGCGTCGCGGCCCCGGCCATGGTCCGCCCGGACAGACCAGGCTCCTGCCGGGCCGGTCCGCTCCGCATCCCCGAGGACCGGTCCCCAGGGGCCCGCTCCCCCACCCCCGGCCGCTCGGGCCGGGACCTGCACTGCCCGTGAAAGGTACGTACAGCGATGCAGAACCCCATCCGCCGGGCCAGAGGCGCCGTGTTCGCCCTGGCCGCGGCGCTGACCGCGATATTCCTGCCGGCGAGCGGACAGGCGAGTGCCGTCGCCGACCCGTGCGGCACGGGCAGCAACCCGATCGTCTGCGAGAACTCCAAGCCGGGCACGCCGATGTCCGACTGGTTCGCCGGCAGCTCGTGGGGGGACATCGCCGGTTTCCCCACCAAGGCGAGCCTGCAGGCCGGGGAGACCCTGCAGTTCAAGGTGCAGTCGCCGTCCTCGTTCCATGTGAAGATCTACCGGCTCGGCTGGTACGGCGGCGACGGCGCCCGGCTGGTCTCCACGCCGGCGCAGGCCGCGCAGACCTACCCGGCCACGTACACGAACACCCGCCCGAGCTGTACGCAGGACGCGCCGACGGGTCTGATGGACTGCGGCAACTGGGCGGCCAACGCGAGCTGGACGGTGCCGTCCGACGCCGTCTCCGGACTCTACGTCGCCAACTTCGACCAGGCCGACGGCAACGGCCTCATGCCGTACCCCTTCGTGGTGCGCAACGACGCGAGCCACTCCGAGGTGCTCGTGCAGACCTCCGACCAGACCTGGCAGGCGTACAACGACTGGGGCGGCACCAATCTGTACGACGGGCAGGGCCCGGCGCCCGACGGGCGTGCCTACAAGGTGAGTTACAACCGGCCGATGGACATCGGCGGCGAGAACGGCATCTACGGCTCCGAGTACGAGATGATCGCGTGGCTGGAGCGCAACGGCTACGACCTGAGTTACGTCACGGGCCTGGACACCGCCACCCACGGCGCCCAACTCCTCGCCGGACACAAGATGTTCATGTCCCACGGGCATGACGAGTACTGGACGCAGGAGCAGTTCACCAACGTCCTCAACGCGCGCAAGGCCGGCCAGCACCAGACCTTCTTCGCGGGCAACGAGATCTTCTGGAAGACCCGTCTCGAACCGAGCATCGACGGCAGCAACACGCCCAACCGGACCCTGGTCTGCTACAAGGAGACCAAGCTCAAGTTCCCCGTGCCGAACGGCGTTCCGGACCCGAGCAATGTGTGGACCGGTACCTGGATGGACCCGGACAGCACCAAGGAGGGCGAGCCGTACCGGCCGCAGAACATCCTCACCGGCTCGATGTTCCAGGTGAACGGCTCCCGCAACGACGCCATCACCGTTCCGGCCGCGTACGGCAAGATGCGTCTGTGGCGCAACACCTCGGTCGCCGGGCTCACCGGCAGCCAGGTCGCGACCTTCCCGGCCGGCACCCTCGGCTACGAGTGGGACAGCGACGTGGAGAACGCCAGCCGCCCGTCCGGTGAGATCCGGATGTCCTCGACCACCGTCGACATCGCCGACGGCAAGTACCTGATGGACTGGGGCAACACCTACGGCAACGGCACCGCCACCCACAGCCTGGTCGCCTTCCGCGACCAGACGTCCCACGCCCTGGTCTTCGGCACCGGCACCGTGCAGTGGTCCTGGGGCCTGACCAACGTGCCGACGGCCGACCCGGGCGGCGGCGTGGTCACCGAGGACAAGCGGATGCAGCAGGCGACCGTGAACATCCTCGCCGACATGGGCATCCAGCCGAAGACCCTGCAGTCCGGTCTGGTCGCGGCCACCGCCTCCACCGACGCCACAGGACCTGCGGTCACCGTCACCAGCCCCGCGCCGAACGCCTCCGTCCCGGCCCTGCGGCAGATCACCGTGACCGGCACCGCGGCCGACACCGGCGGCGGCGTCGTGGCCCGCGTCGAGGTCTCCACCGACGGCGGCACCACCTGGAAGGCGGCCCAGGGCACCGGCTCCTGGAGCTACAAGTGGACCCCGATCGCCCAGGGCCCGGTCCAGCTGAAGGTCCGTGCCGTCGACGACAGCGTCAACATCGGCGCCGTCACCACCGTGCCGCTGACCGTGTCCGAGCAGGAGTGCCCGTGCACGGTGTGGCCCGCCTCAGCCGCGCCGGACCTGGTCAACGGCGGCGACGGCAGCTCCGTCGAGCTCGGTGTGAAGGTGCGCAGCTCGGTGCCCGGCACCATCACCGGCGTCCGCTTCTACAAGTCGGCCGCCAACACCGGCACCCACAAGGGCAGCCTGTGGTCGGCCGGCGGGCAGCTGCTCGCCACCGGCACCTTCACGGGTGAGACCGCGTCGGGCTGGCAGGAGCTGAAGTTCGCCAACCCGGTGCCGGTGAAGGCCAACACCACCTATGTCGCCTCGTACTTCGCGCCGAACGGCGGCTACTCCTACGACGCGCACTACTTCACCGACAAGGGCGCGGGCCTGGCCCCGCTGACGGCGCTGCAGTCCGGCACGGACGGCGGGAACGGCGTCTACAAGTACGGCGGCGCGAGCCTGTTCCCGTCGCAGGAGTCGGCGGGCAGCAACTACTGGGTGGACGCGATCCTGGAGACCGGCTCGGCCTCCACCGCGCCGCCGGTCGTCACCGCCCGCACCCCCGCGGCCGGCGCGACCGGGGTGGCGATCACCAGCCCGCTGTCGGCGACCTTCAACCAGAGCATCGACGCGAGCACCCTGGTGTTCACCGTGAAGGGCCCCGGCGGCACCGCCGTCCCGGGCAGCGCCGCCCTCGACGGCGACGGGAAGACCGCCGCCTTCACGCTCGGCAGCCAGCTCGCCCTCGGCACCGCGTACACGGTGTCGGTGCAGGCCGCCGACCTGTGGGGCAACGCCATGCCCGACCCGGTGACCTGGACCTTCACCACCAGCGCCACCCCGCCGGCGGCGAACTGCCCGTGCACCCTGTGGAGCCCGGAGACCGTGCCCGCGAAGACCGCGGAGACCGGTGACGGGAACTCCCTGGAGCTGGGCACCCGCTTCCGGTCGGCGCTGAACGGCAAGGTCACCGGCGTCACCTTCTACAAGGGCGCGACCAACACCGGCACCCACACCGGCAGCCTGTGGACGGACGACGGCACCCTGCTCGCCACCGGCACCTTCACCGGCGAGACCGCCTCCGGCTGGCAGAAGCTGACCTTCACCACCCCGGTGGACATCACGGCGGACACCACCTACGTGGTGTCGTACCACGCGCCGAACGGCAACTACGCCGCCGATCCGCAGTACTTCACGGGGGCCCGGCTCAACTACCCGCTCTCCGGGCTCGCGGACGGTGGCGGCAGCGCCAACGGCCTGTACCGGTACGGCGCTTCGAGCGCCTTCCCGAACAGCTCCTACAACTCCACCAACTACTGGGTCGCTCCGGTCTTCACGACCAACTGACCCACCGACGGACCGAAACGACCGACCGACCGAAACGACCGACCGAACGACCGACGAACGAAATCGGGGAACGCACCACATGAGCTCTGTCAGCGTCGTGATCCCCTGCTACAAGTACGGCCGTTTCCTGGCCGACTGCGTACGCAGCGTGCTCGACGAGCAGCCCGGCCTCGACGTGCGGGTGCTGATCATCGACGACGCGTCCCCCGACGACTCGGCGGAGGCGGCCAGGAAGCTGGCCGCCTCCGACCCGAGGATCGAGGTGCGGGTCCACGAGCGCAACAAGGGCCATATCGCCACCTACAACGAGGGCCTGCTCGAATGGGCGGACGGCGACTACGTCGTCCTCCTGTCCGCCGACGACCGGCTGGTCCCCGGGGCGCTGGTGCGGGCCGTCGCCCTGCTCGACGCCCACCCGGAGGCTGGCTTCTGCTACGGCCGGCCGCTGCGGTTCCAACACGGCGGGCCGCTCCCCGCGGCCCGTACGGAGTCCACCGGCTCCGTGGTCTACCCGGGCCACTGGTGGCTGGAGCGGCGCTTCCGCGAGGGCACCGGCTGCATCACCTCCCCCGAGGTGGTGGTCCGCACCAGCCTCCAGCGGAAGGTCGGCGGCTACGACCCGGAGCTGCCGCACGCCGGAGACATCGAGATGTGGATGCGGCTCGCCTCGCACGCCGACGTGGGCTATGTCCGGGGGGCCGACCAGGCCTACTACCGGGTGCACGGCAACAACATGTCCACCACCGACTTCGGCGGGCAGCTCGACGACATCCGGCAGCGCCGGGCCGCCTTCACCGCGGTCCTCGACAAGTGCGCCGACCAGCTGCCCCAGGCCCGCCGGCTCGCCGGGCTCGTCGACACCCGCCTGGCCCGCCAGGCACTGCGGCGGGCCTACCGGGCCTACGACCGGGGCCGCACCGACGTCGTGCCCGTCGAGGAGCTGGTGGCCTTCGCCCGCGAGTGCCGGCCGGACGCCGAGACGCTCCCGGAGTTCCGGGCGCTGCGGCTGCGCCGCCGGATCGGCGCCCGCGTCATGCCGTACCTCCAGCCGCTGATCCTGTCCGCCGTGGCCGAGCGGGGCCGCGAGTGGCTGTGGTGGCGGTCCTGGAAGCGCCGCGGCATCTGAGCCCCGTCACGATCCCGTACACCACCCCGTACACCGAGGAAAGGCAGCACCGTGAACTACCGGGTCCAGCCCACCGCGCAGGTCGACGAGAAGGCCGTCGTCGGCGCCGGCAGCAGCGTGTGGGAGCTCGCCCAGATCCGCGAGGACGCCCGCCTGGGCGAGAACTGCGTGATCGGCCGGGGCGCCTACGTCGGTCCCGGCGTGACCCTGGGCGACAACTGCAAGCTGCAGAACTACGCCCTGGTGTACGAGCCCGCGGTGCTCGGCGACGGCGTCTTCGTCGGCCCGTCGGCGGTGCTCACCAACGACCACAACCCGCGCGCCGTGGACCCCGACGGGAAGCTGAAGCGTGGCGGCGACTGGGAGCCGGTCGCCGTGGTGATCGGCGACGGCGCGGCCGTCGGGGCCCGCTCGGTGTGCGTGGCGCCGGTGACGATCGGGCGCTGGGCGCTCGTCGCGGCCGGTTCGGTGGTGACCGCCGACGTCCCGGACTTCGCCCTGGTCATGGGCGTCCCGGCGCGTCAGGCGGGCTGGGTCGGGAAGGCGGGCGTACGGCTGACCGCGCGCCCGGACGCGCCCGGCCTGTGGGAGTGCCCGGAGACCGGCGCGCTGTACGAGGAGCGGGACGGGCGGCTCACGGAGCACGGTGCCGGGCGCTAGCGCCCTGCCCGCCCCCGCCCTGGTCGCCCTGCCCGGTCGGCCCGGCCTCCTGGCGGCGGCGCCGGCCGGCCGCGTACCGCTCGGTCCACAGCGCGCAGACCACCCCGGCGAGGGTGCCGAGCGCGCCCACCCCGGCGTAGGCCCGGGTGCGGTTGGGCGGCAGGGCGACGGTGCCGGGGCGGTTGACCAGGTCGACGGTGAGCAGGGTGCCGGCCGGCACCTTCTGCTCGGCCTGGAGGGCCTGCAGATGCCGCTCGTAGACGTCGATGACCACCTGCACCACGCGGTCGGCCTCTTCGGGCGCGGTCTGCTCCGCCTCGACCTGCAGGGTGGGGATCGAGTAGTACGGGGTGGCGCTGGTGCCGCTGTTGCGCGGGGTGAGGCGGTAACTGCCGTGCGCCCCCGCCGCCTTCAGCTCGGCGCGCCCGGCGGGCGACTGGAGCCGCTGCACGACCGCGTAGGACACCATCGCCAGCGAGGGCTGGAGGTTGGTGAGCTGGTTGGGCTGGTTGTCGGTGCGCGGCGGTTTCACCACGAGCACCGCGGAGCTCTGGTAGCGCGGCGCGGGCCGCAGCGCCGGGTAGCAGGCGGCGGCCGTGACGAGCGCGGCGAGCAGCAGGACGTACCAGCGGCGCAGCAGCACGCGGGCCAGTCCCTCGGGTGTCAGCACGTCTCTGTCCATCAGCACCGATACTGGCAGCACCGAGGGGAACCGGGGGAGGGTTCGTGAGCATCGCCGAGATCTTCCGCGTGCTGGGCCGGCGTTGGTACGTGACGGTGCCGATGGTGCTGCTCAGTCTGCTCGCGGGCGGCTACCTCTACACGACGGTCCCCGTGACGTACGAGTCGCAGAGCCAGCTCGCGCTGCTCAACTCCAGCCGGGTGGCCCGGCCCGCGCCGAGCTACGGCAACACCCTGGCGTACGCGAGCGGTTCGCTGATCGGGACGGCCGATGTCCTGATCCGGGCGCTGCAATCGGCGGAGACCGTACAGGAGTTGCGCGGGCACGGGATCACCGACGAGTACGCGGTGGACTTCGCCGCCCAGGCGGAGGGGCCGCTGCTGACCCTGACGGTCAAGGGCGACGACCGGGACCGGGTGCTCGCCGAGACCCGCCGGCTCACCGACTACGCGGCGGAGCAGCTGCAGCAGTTGCAGGAGCAGGCCCGGGTGCCGGACGGCTACTACGTGGAGTCGGCGCGGATCGTGCCGGCGCAGAAGCCGGTGTCGCAGCCCAAGTCCCGCTATCAGAAGGTCGCCGCGGTCGTCGTGTTCGGCGTCGCGGGCGGTTTCGTCCTTGCCTTCGTGGTGGAGATCTGCTCGGCGGCCCGGCGGCGGGCTCGGGGGCTCGCCGGCTTCCATGACGCGCCGCCGGTGCCGCGGCCCGGGGCGGGGCGGCTGCGACGGCTGCTCGACCGGCCGCTGGACGCGACGGCGGTGCTGACCGGCTATCTGGCCCTCGCGCTGTTCCTGCCGTCCAATCTGGCCCTTCCGGCGCTCGGCGGCGCGGGCACCCCGGCGAACGTGTTCGCGCTGCTCGGCCTCTTCTGGTACCTGGCGACCTGGTGTCTGGGCCGGATCGCGCCCGCGCCGGGCACCCGTCCGATGCGGGTGGTGATGCTGGTGCTCACCGTCACCATGCTGCTGTCGTACATCACGAACCAGGACCGGATCAGCACCCAGAAGGAGATCCTGGCGGCCGACCGGGGGCTGATCGTGCTTCTGGTGTGGGTGTCGCTCGTGGTCCTGACGACGGCCGGGATCCAGGACCGGGAGCGTTTGGACGTGCTGCTCCGCCGGCTCGTGGTGATGGGGTCGGTGGTCGCGGCGCTCGGTCTGTACGACTTCTTCACCGGCACCAACATCGCCGACTCGCTGCGCATCCCGGGCCTCAACTC
Organism: Streptomyces sp. SKN60; assembly: GCF_026236535.1. Lineage (GTDB taxonomy): Bacteria > Actinomycetota > Actinomycetes > Streptomycetales > Streptomycetaceae > Streptomyces. The sequence continues at coordinate 78,988 of NZ_JAHTMW010000016.1, forward strand.
CAGCACGGCGAGCGTGAGCGTGATGGACCGCGGCTCCTTCACCCGGCCGCGCTCGCTCACCGCGCATCCGCTGGAGTTCAGCGGGATGCTGGCGATCCTGCTTCCGTTCGCCATCTGGCACGCCTTCGACCCGGCGCGCGAGCACCTGGGCCGGTTCAAGCGCTGGGCGCCGGTGGTGCTGCTCGGCGGCGGGCTGCCGCTGACGGTGTCCCGGACCTCGATCATCGGGGTCGCGGTGGTGGTGCTGATCATGGTGCCGCGCTGGAGGCCGCAGCGGCGCTGGACGGCGATCGGGATCCTGTTCGGGGCGGTCGCGGTGTTCAAGGTGCTGGTGCCGGGCCTGATCGGCACCATCACGGGGCTGTTCTCGGGCAGCCTCAACAACGCGGACAGCAGCACCCAGGCCCGCACCATCAAGTACCCGAAGATCTATGAGTACTTCGTGCAGGACCCGGTGTTCGGGCGGGGCTTCGGCACGTTCACTCCGGAGCGCTACTTCTTCACCGACAACCAGTATCTGCTGACGGTGGCGGAGCTGGGCGCCCTGGGCGTCGCCTGTCTGCTGCTCCTGGGCCTGGCCGGGGTGCACAACGGCGGGGCGCTGCGGCGGCTCGCGCGCACCGAGTCGGACCGGGAGCTGGGGCAGGCCTTCTTCGCCTCGTCGATGGTCGCCCTGGTGATCAGCGCGACCTTCGACACGCTGAGCTTCCCGATGTTCGCGGGCGTGTTCTTCCTGCTGATCGGTCTGGGCGGCAGCGCTCTGGGCTTCGTGCGGCGCGAGGCGGACGCGAAACCCGCGTCACCGGCGGATCCCGCGTCACCGGCAGAGCCCCCGCCGTCCGCGTCGCCCGCGCCTTCCGCCCGTACCCCTGACTCGCCTCGTCTCGTGGAGATCTGATGTCCCCTCACGCCCGCGCCGCCGCCGGGCCCGTCGCCGTTCTGGTCGTCACCTGGAACAGCGCGGCCGTCCTGCCCGGCTTCCTCGACTCCCTGGCGGCCGGGATGAAGGGGCTCGACTGGCGGCTGGTGGTCGCGGACAACGCCTCCTCCGACGACACCGTCGGTGTGGTCCGTGCCCTGGCCCCGGACGCCACGGTCGTGGAGACCGGCCGGAACGGCGGCTACGCCTTCGGTGTCAACGCGGCCCTGCGCGCCGCGGACGGCTGGGAGGACCGCTACCGGGCGGTGCTGATCTGCAACCCGGACATCCGGATGGCCGAGGGCTGCGCGGCCATCCTCGTCGAGGCCCTGGGCACCCCGCTGCCGGACGGCTCCCGGGTCGGGATCTCGGTGCCGCTCCTGTACGAGGAGGACGGCGCCCTGATCCACTCGCTGCGCCGTGAGTCGAGCCTGAGCCGCGCCCTGGGCGAGGCGGTCCTTGGCAACCGGCGGGCCGGGCGCTTCCCGCGCCTGAGCGAGCTGGTCACGGCGCCGGCCGCCTACCGGGCCCGGACCACGGCGGACTGGGCCACCGGCGCCCTGATGGCCCTCTCCCGGGAGTGCGTGACGGCCTGCGGGCCCTGGGACGAGTCGTTCTTCCTCTACTCCGAGGAGACCGAGTACTGCCTGCGGGCCCGCGACCGCGGTCTCGCGACCCGGCTCGAACCGACGGCTCTCGCCACCCACCTGGGCGGGGATTCCCGGGTGTCGCCGCGCCTCTGGTCGCTGCTCTGCGTCAACCGGGTGCGGCTCTACCGGCGGCGCCACGGCGCGGCGGCGACGGCCGCCTTCCGGGGCGCGGTGCTGCTGCGCGAGCTGTCCCGGGCGGCCCTCGGACGGGCGCCCGCGCGGGCCGCCGTCGGGGCCCTGCTCGGGGCTCCTCGGTCCTAGGCTCCTCGGTCGGTCCAGGAGGTGTAGAAGCTGCCCGGGTTCACCAGATAGCGCACGGTGGGCCGGGGCAGATGGGCCACCCGGTGCCCGCGCGCGTACCGCCGGATCAGCTCCCAGTCCTCGCGGGGCAGCACCTCGGGGGTGCGGCGGAGCCGGCTGAAGCGCAGGGCCGGGGTGCGGCGGGCGACGAAGGCGTTGGTGTCGAGGAAGGCCCGGTGGGCCGCGTCGCGCCGGTCGAAGGGCACGGACAGGACGTCCATGTCGGTGCCGTCCGGGCGGACCCGGCGCAGCGCCGTGTAGACGCCGTCGGGGCCGCCCGGCTCCTCCAGGGCGGCGAGGGCCGACTCCAGGTGGTCGGGCTCCCACAGGTTGTCGTCGTCGAGGAAGGCGACGTACGCGGAGGAGGTCAGCCGGATCCCGACGTTGCGCACCACCCCCGCCACGCCCGTGTTCCGGGCGAGCGAGACCGCGAACAGACGGGGGTCGTCCGGGAGTTCGGGCGGCAGTCCGGCGCCGTCGTCGACGACGATGACGACCTGGTCCCGCACGGTCTGACCGAGCGCGGAGACCACGGCCCGCCGCAGCGCCTCGGGGCGCCGATGGGTGGCGATGACGGTGGCGACCCGGGCCGCCGGGCGGTGGCCGAGCCGCCGGGCGAGCCGGGCGGTCTCGGCGTCCTCGATCCGGCGCAGCCGGCGGGCCGTGGGCGCGAGCAGCACCTTGTTGCGCAGCTCGTACAGGACGAGCCAGCCGAAGCGCCGCTTGAGCAGCTCCCAGGGCGCGCGCAGGAGCCGGCGCATCAGGCTCGGACGCGGACGGCCGTGAGGGACTTGGTGAGGCCCGCGACCCGCTCGCTGAGGATCACGGAGCGGGGGAAGAGATGGCGCATCTCGGTGCGGGTGAGCAGCTCGATGTTGACGACGGCGTCCATGGCCTCCTCGGCGTTGCCGGGGCGGCTGTGGGTGAGCGGCCAGTGCCGGATCAGCCGGGTCTGGGCGGCGAGCGGCAGGAACTGGAAGCCGGGGGCGAGGAAGTGGGGTTCGACCGGGAAGTAGCGGTAGGGGGTCTGCACCCAGTGCAGCGGGGCGAGCTTCTCGATGGCGGTGACGAAGCGGCGGCGCTGGCTCGGGCCGCCGACGTGCTCGATGGTCGAGTTGGACACCACGAGGTCGAAGGTGCCGAGCCGGTCCGGGATCTCCGGCTCGGTCACGTCGGCGATCTCCGCGCTGATCCAGTCCGGCAGTTCGGCCGGGTGCACCTCCAGGTTCACCAGGTGCACGTGCTTCGGACGCAGCGGCGAACGCAGCCAGTTGTCGGCCGTGCCCCCGAGGTCGACCACCCGCAGCTCCGCGATGCCCGGGAAGCAGGACCGGAACCGCTCCCAGCGGGCCGCGCGGAAACGTTCGCCGAGCGAGTCGGGCGCGTCGACGAATCGGTTGCGGAGGGCACGGATGCCGGACATCGCATCAACCACCTGGTGTTCGGGAAGGCGGGGTGGGGTCGTGGCCCACCGTAGTGCCCGATGAGGGGATTTATCAGGTCGATGCCCGGAACGTGACCTCGCACTTTCCGAACGACCGGCTGGCATCGGTCAGTTCGGCGGTGGCGGGTTCACGGGCGTGCCGTCGGCCATCCGATTGCCCCGCCAGACGTTGCCCTTTCCGGTGGGGTTCCAGTAGGAGACGGCACCGTACTTGCCGCCCGCCGGGTAGTACTGCGGCGAGAAGACGTTGTCGGTGACCTCGATGCCCGAGGAGTCCTTGCCGCCCGCGTAGAGCGTATAGGCGCCGCCCGCCAGCCAGTTGTCGTGGACGACGGTCCCGGTGACCGGGGCGCTGTCGGCGAACAGACCGACGGCGGCGGAGGCGCCCTTCTCGACCGGTGTCGGGTTGAGCAGCGTGTTGTGACGGATGGTCAGCTTGCCCTTGCCGCCGCCGTTGCTGATGACGGCGTTGGTGTGCTGCCATTCGCCGTCCAGGTTCTTGAACGGGACGATGTCGTGCACGTAGTTGTCGTGGATCTCGCCCTGGCCCATGGAGAGGGCGTCGCCGAAGACCGAGATGTCGCAGTAGCCGATCTCGATCGAGCTGGTGGACATGTTGGAGACCGCGTAGTCCGAGCCGCCGTTGTTCAGGCCCTTGCCGGGCACGGCGGTGATCGTGGTGTGGAGGATCTTCAGGCCGGAGAAGCCGGGGCGCAGGTTGATGCCCCACCAGTTGGTGGAGGTGATCCGGCTGTCGACGACGGTGACGTTGTTGGCGTAGACGTCGAGGGAGCCGGTGATGTCCCAGCCGCGGATGACGGTGCCGTCGGTGCGGATGGCCGCGTTGCCGGTGCTCTGCGGGGTGAGCGTGGCGGTACGGGGGCCGGTGGTGGTCTCGTCCGGGTAGCCGCAGTCGCGGGGCCGCGCGCAGCCCTTCGGCGCGGCCGGCTTGCCGTCGTCGGCCTTCCCGGAGGGGCCGCCGTCGGCGCCGGGGGCGGTGATGGCGCGCGAGTCGCACAGCGCCGCGCCGCCCAGGCAGAGCGCCTGCTGGCCGAGCCCGGTGAAGGTGAACAGGGCGAACAGCAGGACGGCGGCGAGCAGCGCCGCGCCGAGGGCCTTGCGGCGACGGGGTCGGGCCAGGGAACTCACCTCATCGTTCACGGGCCGGCTCGGCCGGCCGCTTCGGTGCCGGTACGGAAGGGGCGGCGCCCGTGTCCTCCGGCTGCCCGGTCCGGTCGCGGCCGAGCCTGGCGCGTGCGCCGCGCACCAGTGTGCGGGCGGGCAGCGCGCACACCGCGTAACACACCAGGCCGATGACACTGGTGGCGCACACGGCCGGCGCCCCCTCCCCCAGCCGCTGCCGCAGCACCACCAGGACCAGGGCCATCACCAGGCCGCCGAGCACCGGCCGTACGCACACCCGAACGAGGGCCCGGACGGCCACGCCGCCGCGCCGCAGGGCGAGCACGAAGACGGGCAGGACGACGGCGCCCGCGACGACCACATGGCCGGCGGCGACCGTCTCGATGCCGCCGGCCCGGGCCGCGAGGACGAGCACGGGCACCAGGGTGACCAGCCAGAGCCCCTGGATGAGCAGCAGGGCGCGGCGGCGGCCGATCGCGACGAGACAGTCGTACGTGAGCTCGGCGGCGATCCTGGCCAGGCCGAGGGCCATCAGCCAGGGCAGCGCCTCGGCGGCGGGCCGCCACTTCGCCCCGTACACCAGCTCGACCAGGGGTCCGGCGAGCGCGCCGAGCAGGACGCAGGCGGGCACGGTGGCGGTCATCAGGGCGCCGAGGGCGCGGGCGAAGCCGTCGGAGAGGGCCTTCGGGGTGTCGGCGAGCCGGGAGAAGCCGGCGAAGGACACCCGCCGCGCGGTCTCGGAGATGACCCGCACCGGCCAGCCCGCCATGTTGAAGGCGAGCATGTAGAAGCCGAGGGCGACATGGCCGAGGACGGCGCCGACGATCATCGCGTCGGCGTTCACCACGGCGAGCGAGAGCAGGCTGGCGCCGGCCAGCGGCAGTCCGAAGCGGAGCAGCGCCCGGGCCTGCTCGCGGTCCCAGCCGAAGCGGAGCATGCCGGGCGCGGCGAGCGCGCAGCCGGCCAGGGCGACCACGTTGCCGGCCACGGCGCCGCAGGCGAAGCTCATGGCGCCCCAGCCCTGGAGGGCGAGGACCAGGGTCACGGTGGTGCTGACGACGAAGTTGAGGGCGTCGACGATCATCCGGCGGCCCTGCCGGAACTCGCGGGTGAGGACTCCGGCGGGCACCTGGGACAGGCCGTCGAGGATCAGACAGAGGCACATCACCCGCAGGACGGCGGTGGCCTCGGGGGCGCCGAGGAGCGCGGCGACGCCGGGGGCGGCGGCGAACAGCGCGACGTAGAGCAGGGAACTGGACAGGGCGCCGAGGGTGAGGACGGTGGGCGCGAAGCGCCGTACGTCGCCCTCCCAGCGCACGACGGCGAGGGTGACGCCGAGCTCGTTGGCGGCGAGCAGCACCATGAGGACGGTCTGAGCGACGCCGTACACGCCCCAGGCGGCCGGGTCGAGGACGTAGCGGACCAGGACGATGCCGGTGGCGAAGTTGCCGAGCCGCATCACCACGGTGTTGATCAGGCTCCAGCGGGTCGCGGAGCGGACCTTGGTGCCGAGGGAGGCGGGTCCTGCGGCAGGGGCGGCGGAGTCGTTCGCCATGGGTGGTGGGTGTCCCGTCACTTGGCCCAGGAGGGGGGTCGTTTGGCGGGGCGGCGCTCGGAGACGGGCAGGACGGGCAGCTGCACGGTGGGCTGGTCGAGCTGCTGCGGTACGGCGGCCCGGTCCCCGTCCAGGTCCTCCTCGTCGTCGTCAACCGCATCCGCGTCCGCGTCCCGGCCGGCTTCCGCCGCTTCCGTAGGCGCCTCGGCGGCGGCCCGGGCCTTTGCCCTGTCCTTGGCGCGGCGCCGCGCCTCGGCGAAGAAGGTCGCCACGAGGCTGAGCACGATGCCGAGGCCGGCGGCCATGATCAGGTACTGGACCTTGGACTTCACCTGGGGCTCGGGGTCCTGCGGCGGGACGATCGTGGTGATCCGGATCATGGCGTCCGGCGAGACCTTCTGGTCCGCCTGGAGGTCCTTGAGCCGCTGCGCGGTGAACGCCATGAGGGTCTTGTTCCCGGCCAGGACCGCGTCCCGGTCCTGGCCGGTCACGGTGAGCCAGAGCAGCGGGCCCTGCGCGTTGTCCGCGATCTTCGCCTCGTACTTCTCACGCATCCCCTGGGTCTTCAACTCGGCGACAGAGGCGTCGGAGTTGACGTTGCGGGCGAGGCTGTCGGCCATGCCGGTGAGCGAGGGCTCCATGCTGAGGAAGGGGTTGCCGTCGGCCTCCGCGCCCTTGCGGGAGTTGAGCATCGCGACGGTGCTCTGCGACTCGTACGTCACGGGCACGACCAGCCACGCGCCCACCGTGAGCCCGGCGGTGAGCAGAAGGCCGGGCAGCAGGACGTACCACCGCCGGCACATGACCCGGAAGATCTCTGCGAGGTCCATGGCATTCCCCCTTGCGCGCCCCCGTTCGGCGGCGGCTGCTCAACTGCCGTACCGCAGATGAGAATAGGTGGGATCGCGAGCGGGCGTGACCCCTTCGCGATCACCACGTGCGGCGGTTCAGCGGCCGTCGGTGGGCCTGGGGCGGGTGGTGGCGGTGCCGCCGTCGAGGAGCACCCGGGCGATCCGCTCCCCCGCCCGGCCGTCCCACAGGGCGGGGCGGCGGGGCGGCGGCGGGGCGTCGAGGAGCTTCAGGGCGGTGGCGAGGATCCGGTCCGGGTCGCGGCCGGCGAGCACGTTGGTGCCCTGCTCGACGGTGATCGGGCGTTCGGTGTTGTCCCGCAGGGTGACGCAGGGCACGCCGAGCGCGGTGGTCTCCTCCTGGACGCCGCCGGAGTCGGTGAGCACGATCCGGGCGCCGGCCTGGAGGGCGATGAAGTCGAGGTAGCCGGCGGGCGGGACGAGCCGGATGCCGCCGGGCGCCCCGATCGCGTCGATCCTCTCGGCGGCCCGGGGGTGCACGGGCAGCACCAGCGGGCAGTGCGCGGCGACCTCGCCGAGGCCCTTGAGCAGGCCGGCGAGGATCTCCGGGTCGTCGACGTTGGCGGGCCGGTGCAGGGTGACCAGGCCGTACGAGCCGGGGGTGAGGCCGAGGCCGGCCAGGGTGCCGGAGGCCCTGGCCCGGTCGAGGTTGGCGAAGAGGGTGTCGATCATGACGTTGCCCACCACGTGGATCTGGTCCTCGTGGTAGCCCTCGGCGCGCAGGTTGTCGGCGGCGTCCTCGGACGGGGCGAGGAGATAGTCGCTGACCCGGTCGGTGGCGAGCCGGTTGACCTCCTCGGGCATCGACCAGTCGCGGCTGCGCAGGCCGGCCTCGACATGGGCGAGCAGGGGTCCGGCCTTGGCGGTGACGAGGGCGCAGGCGAGGGTGGAGTTGACGTCGCCGACCACGACCACGAGGTCCGGGGCGAGTTCGTCGACGAGGGGTTCGAAGGCGGTCATGACCCGGCCGGTCTGGGCGGCGTGGCTTCCGGAGCCGACGCCGAGGAAGCGGTCGGGCGGGCGAAGGCCCAGGTCGCGGAAGAACACGTCGTTCATGGCCGGGTCGTAGTGCTGGCCCGTGTGGACGAGGAAGGTCTCGGCGCCGTGTGCCTCCAGGGCGTCCAACACCGGTTTGATCTTCATGTAGTTGGGTCGCGCGCCGGCGACACAGATGATCCGCATGGGGGTCCGCATGGGGGTCAGAGCACCTCGATCCGGGGACCGCTCAGCCGGCGGCGGCAGTCGAGTACGTAGTCGGCGTGGGCCTCGACGAGGGCGTAGTCGAAGGCGTCGTGGTCGGTGAGGAGCACCACCGCGTCGGCGGCGGCGAGCTCGGCCTCGGTGAGTTCGACCCGTTCCAGCCGGTTGTCGACCCGCTGGCCCTCGACGACGTGCGGGTCGGCGGCGCGGACCTCGGCGCCCATGTCCAGGAGGAGTTGGGAGATGCGGAGCGCGGGCGACTCGCGGGCGTCGCCGGTGTTCTTCTTGTAGGCGAGGCCGAGGAGCAGGATGCGGGAGCCGTTGACGGACCGCTTGCGGGTGTTGAAGGCGTTGACCAGGCGCCGGGTGACGTAGTCGGGCATGTGGTTGTTGATGTCGTTGGCGAGTTCGACGAATCGGAAGCTCTGCCCGAGTTCGCGCTGCACCCGCCAGGACAGGTAGGAGGGGTCGATCGGCAGGCAGTGGCCGCCGACGCCGGGTCCGGGGGTGAAGCGCATGAAGCCGAAGGGCTTGCTGGAGGCGGCGTCGATGGCCTGCCAGACGTCGATGTCGAGGTGGCGGGCGAACATCGCTATCTCGTTGACGAGGGCGATGTTGACGTGCCGGAAGGTGTTCTCCAGGAGTTTGGCGAGCTCGGCCTCCTTGGGCGAGCCCACGGGCACGGTGGTCTCCACCAGGGCGTCGTAGAACTCCTGGACGGCCTTGAGGGAGCCGGCGTCCACTCCGGAGACGATCTTCGGGGTCTGCTCGAAGCCCCAGACCGGGTTGCCGGGGTCGATCCGCTCGGGGCTGTAGCCGAGGTGGAAGTCGGCGCCCGCGACGAGTCCGGAGCCCTCTTCGAGGAGCGGTCCGAAGAGCTCCTGGGTGGTGCCGGGGTAGGTGGTCGACTCCAGGATGACGGTGGCGCCGGGGCGCAGATAGCGGGCGAGGGCGCGGGCCGACTCCTCGATGTAGCGCAGGTCGGGGGTGCCCTCGTGCAGCGGGGTGGGCACGGTGACGACGGCGACGTCGAAGCCGCCGCAGTCCCGTACGGAGTCGCTGGCCCGGTAGGTCCCGGCGTCGAGGGCGGCGCGGATCCGCTCGGCGGAGACGTCCTCGACGTACGACTCCCCGGCGGCGAGGCTCTTCACCCGCTCGGTGTCCACGTCGTAGCCGATGACCTCGTGACCGGTCTCGGCGGCGCGGATGGCGAGCGGCAGTCCGACGTATCCCTGTCCCACGACGACGACGCGGCGCATCACGATTCCCCCCTGCTGGCGGTGCTGATCGACGGTGAGGCGGTACGGCCGAGCAGCAGCTCGCGGCCGGTCATCAGGGCGAAGGAGACATTGGTGGTGAGGTAGCGGCGGCCGAGCCTGCGCGGCTCCTGGAGCGTGCGGTAGAGCCATTCGAGGCCGAGCCGCTGCCAGCGTTCGGGGGCCCGGCGGGTGACGCCGGCGAGCACGTCGAAGGAGCCGCCGACGCCGTGCACGAGCGCCACCTTGCTGCGCTCGCCGTAGCCGGCGGTGAAGATCTCCTTCTTGGGCGAGGTCATGCCGAGGAAGAGCAGGTCCGCGCCGCCGGCGGCGATGGCGTCGGCGACGGCGGGCTGTTCGGCGTCGGCGAAGTAGCCGTTGCGGCTGCCCGCGACCCGCAGACGGGGGTGGCGGACGGCGATCCGGCGCAGCATCTCGTCCAGGACGTGCTGCTTGGCGCCGAGGAAGTAGACGGACAGGCCCTCGCGTTCGGCCTCGGCGAGCAGCCGGGTGAACAGGTCGATGCCGGCGACGCGTTCGGGCAGCGGGCGGCGGAGCAGCCGGCTCGCCCAGACCACGGCCTGGCCGTCGGCGAGAACGAGGTCGCAGCCGGAGACGGCCCGGGCGAGGGCGGGGTCGCGGCGCATGTTGACCAGCTTGGCGGCGTTGACGACGCCGATCTCCAGGCGCTCGCCGGCCCGGATCGCGGCGAGGCAGTGGGCGACGGTCTGGTCCATGGTGAGGGCGTCGAGGGTGACGCCGAAGAGGTTCTGACGCGGGGTCATCTCTCGCCACCCCCGGGGAGCGAGCCGAGCCAGGCGAAGAGCATCCAGCCGAACTCGTACGGGCGGCACTCGCGGTCCACGGAGGCGGGTTTGAACACGGCGTCGAGCGCCCCGAGCCGCAGGCCCGGCAGCAGGCGGGTGCTCAGGCCGCGGGCGGCGCGGACGGCCTTCTTCGGGTCGCCGCGGTAGACCTTGCGCCAGGTCACCCCGAGCTCGTCGAGGATCATCGGCTCGGTGGCGCCCGCGCGGGCGAGCTCGGGCACCTCGGTCATCCAGCGCAGTCCGCGCCGGATCGGCTCGCCGAAGTCGGTGCCGCCGGCCTCGGCGAGGTCGAGCAGCGCGGTGGGGGCCATGGCGTGCTGGTGCACGCTGTAGACGGGGTAGCCCTCGACGAGGGTGCCGCGGCGGGCGTCGTAGTGCCACCACCACTGGCCGCCCTCGCCCTGGAGGGCGCAGATCCGGGTGGCGCAGGCGTCGGCGGCGGCCAGCGCCTGCGGGTCGTCGCCGCTCGCGTGGGCGCGGGCGAGGGCCTGCAGGGGGTACGTCTGGTCGGCGAAGCAGCCGATGTGGGCGCGGAACCAGGGGTTGAGGCCCGGGCCTGTGGCGTGCGGGAAGAGCGGGCTGCGGCCGATCCGGGCGCGCAGCAGCCGGTCGCGGGCGGCGGCGAGCCGCTGCTCGACGTCGAGGAGGGGGCGGGCGGCGGCGAGCGCCGAGAGCACCCAGGCGGCCTCGACGGTGTACTGGGGCCGGCCGGGCGGGTCGAGGAGGGCGACCCGGTCGAGGGCGTCGGACAGCTTGGGGTGCCCGGTCTCGGCGGCGGCCCAGGCTATGAGCGCGGCGTCGCCGAGGTTGCGCACCCCGGGCAGCCGCTCGATCAGGAGCCCGGTGAACTCCTCGGCGGTGTGGCCGCCGAGCACCGCGCGCTGCCGGTCGGCGGGCAGGAAGCGCGCGCCGAGGGCGGTGATCGCCGCGTAGCGGATGCTGGTGCCGCGCTGCTCCAGGACGAAGGAGCCGGCGCCCGAGGGGCGCCCGGCGCGGGTGAAGACGAATCCGGCGCCGTCCGGCAGGAGCATCCGCGGAAGTCCGCGCTCCGCCACGGTGAGCAGTCGGGTGGCGAGTTCATGGAGCGTTCCGTCGGCTCGGGAGAGCTCCGTCAGCCGTGAACTGTGTGGAATGTCGGGTGTGTTGGCAGGACGATCTGACACACCCACCCCCCTCGGGTCGGTCCGGTCCAGAGCGGCTGGTCCGGGTCGGCGTGTGAACGGCCCGGTGTGGGCGGGCCGTTGTGGTGCGGCGCTGAGCGATGAGAGCGGCGGGGGTGAGGTGAGGGGGACGGCCTTTCATGTGTGCGGGAGCGCGGCACGGCAGGCCGGGAGGGTCTCCTCCAACCCCCCGGGCGGCACCGCGCCCACGCGTCCGCTCGGTCACCCGGTGGATCCCCATCCTCCGGACGTGCCGACAAGTCCCCCTCGAACACCCCCTGGGCACAGCGCGACGGCTGTGCTCAACTCGCAGCGTACAACGGGAAGATAGGCGCACAACACGGTGACGATGAGGCCTTTCGCGGAATTGGTGGCAAGCAGCCGCGAAGCCGCACCGATCCTGCCGTTCCGCCGGGCGCCAGCCGTTACAGTGGGCGCGCGTCCACCCGTTCGACGAGGCTGGAGTCCTTGACCGTGTACCTGGCCGATCGCTCCGCCCCGCGCGGGACCGCCACCGCGCGGGACCGTGTCCGCGGCACGGTGCGGGCGGTCTCGCCGACCGTCTTCGCGCTCGGCGCGGTCAGCCTGATCACCGATGTCTCGACCGAGATGGTCACCGCCGTCCTGCCGCTGTACCTGGTCCTCGGGCTTGGCCTGAGCCCGCTCGGTTTCGGTGTGCTCGACGGCGTGCAGAACGGGGTGAGCGCCCTGGTCCAGCTCACCGGCGGCCACCTCGCCGACCGGGTGCGCGACCACAAGCTGGTGGCGGGGATCGGCTACGGCCTGTCGGCGCTGTGCAAGCCGCTGCTCCTCGTGCACCACATGGGCGCCCTGGGCGCGGCCCTCGCCCTGGACCGTACGGGCAAGGGTCTGCGCACCGCCCCGCGCGACGCGCTGATCTCGCTGTCCGCGCCGCCGGAGCGGCAGGGCCGGGCGTTCGGTGTGCACCGGGCGATGGACACCACCGGAGCGCTGCTCGGTCCGGTGCTCGCCTTCCTCATCCTCGGTGTGGCGGCGGGGGGGTACGACGCGGTGTTCGCGGTCAGCGGGTGCGTGGCCGCGCTGGGTGTCCTGGTCCTGCTGCTGTTCGTACCGGGCGGGAAGCGGGCGTCTGCGGCGTCGGCGGCCGCGTCCGCGGCGGCGCCGGTCGAGAAGGTCGATCTGCGGGCCGCCTTCGGGCTGTTGCGCACCCGGCGGCTTCGGGTGCTGTTCGGCTGCGCGGTGCTGCTCGGTCTGACGACGGTCAGCGACGCCTTCCTCTACCTCCTGGTGCAGCGCCGTACCGGAGTCGCCGAGCAGCTGTTCCCGCTGCTGCCGCTGGGCACGGCGACGGTCTTCCTGCTGCTCGCGCTGCCGCTCGGGCGGCTCGCGGACCGGGTGGGCCGGCGCACCGTCTTCCTCGCCGGCCACGCGGGGCTGCTCCTCGCGTACGCGCTGCTGCTGTGGGCCCCGGCGACGCCGGCCCTGCCGTACCTGGTGCTCGTGCTGCACGGCGCGTTCTACGCCGCGACCGACGGGGTGCTGCCGGCGGCGGTGGGCGCGGTGGTGCCGGAGCGGCTGCGGGCGAGCGGGCTCGCCCTGGTCGGCACCGGTCAGGCCCTCGCCCGGTTCTGCTGCTCGCTGGCGTTCGGTGCGGCGTGGGCGGCGTGGGGCGACGGGCCCGCGCTCGCCGCGGCGGCGGCCGGGCTCGCGTGCTGCGCGACGGCGGCGGGCGTGGCCCTGCGCCCGACCGCTCCTGCCTTGTCCTCGTCCCCGGGAGAAGAGTGATGTCCCTGACCCCGCTGCGCCGACTGCTGATCCTGGCTGTCGGGGTGCTGCTGCTCGGGGGCGTCGGCGCCTGGTCGGTGCTGTCCGCCGCCGACCGGGCCGAGGAGGAGAACAAGCCGCGCCCGGGCGGCCCGGCGTTCACCGCGGGCCGGGTCACCCTCGACGAGCCGGGCCGCCTTGTCTTCCGCAACACGGCCGCCGGGCCGCAGCGCGACCACCTGGTGTCGGTCCCGGCCGACCGGGCGGCGGGCTCCGTCCGTACCGCCTCGGACCTGAGCTGTCTGCGCTTCCACTCGGCCGCAGGCACCGGTGTGTGCCTGCAGTCCACGACGGCCCTCGGCCGCCCCGCGTACCGCGCGCAGATCCTCGACGCGGGCCTGCGCACCGTGAAGAGCTACCCCCTCGCCGGCATCCCGAGCCGCGCCCGGGTCTCCCCCAGCGGAAAGCTGGCCGCCTGGACGGTGTTCGTGAAGGGCGAGTCGTACGGCACCGCCTTCTTCTCCACCCGCACCTCGATCCTGGACACCCGGGGCTGGCAACTCATCCCGAACCTGGAGGAGTTCGCGATCACCCTGGAGGGACGCCCGTACCGCAACCAGGACGTCAACTTCTGGGGCGTCACGTTCGCGACCGACGACGACACCTTCTACGCGACCCTGTCCACGGGCGACGACACCTACCTGGTGCGCGGGTCGGTGCGGGCCCGCGCGGTGACCACCCTGACGCGGAACGTCGAGTGCCCCTCGCTGTCCCCGGACGGCACCCGCGTCGCGTACAAGAAGCGGGTCCTCGGTACGGCCGCTCTCTGGCGCGAACACGTTCTGGATCTGCGCACGTTGAAGTCCACCACGCTCGCCGAGCGCCGCAGCGTCGACGACCAGGCCGTCTGGCTCGACGCCCACACCCTCGCCTACGCCCTCCCCGCCGACACCCGCCCCAACAGCAACGACACCTGGACCGTCCCCGCCGACGGCACCGGCACCCCGAAACTCCTCTTCGAGGACGGCCAGGCCCCGCCGACGCCGGTCAAATGACCGGATGATCCTGCGCCCGGCGGTACCGCTGTTCACGTCCGACTGGTGAGCGTGCGAGGCGACGCGGTTTTCGATCACAGGATTAGCATGTGCACGCCATCGCACACGCCAACGGCACCGCACTGCACTGCACTGCACTGCCCTGCATCGAAACAGTCACGACGGAACGGGACCATGTACTTCAAGCGGATCACCACCGCCCTCACCACCATCGCCGCGCTGACCGCGCTCACGGCCTGCGAGGACACCGGCCACGACCGCACCGTCGAGGTGACCAGTCCGACCGCCGCTCCGGGCAAGGGAACTGACGTCTCGTCACTGGAGCAGGCGCAGGCGTACGTGCAGGGTTACGCGTCCTGCGAGAAGATGGGGACGGATCCGAACGACTCGCGACTGCCGCTCACCGACCTCACGACGGTCGGGAAGTGGGCGGTGACCGAGCGGGGTGTGTGCAGCGACCGGGTCGAGCACGGCGAGTTGATCTTCTACATGACGTCCGACATGAAGGCGTTCCAGGAGAGCTACAAGAAGCGGGTGTTGGACAAGATCACGGCGGGCGAGGCCACCTACGGTCTCTTCAGCCGGGTCTTCGTCGGCAAGAACTTCGCCGTCACGCCGACGGAGACCAAGACCGCGCTCAAGCTGTCCCGTTCGGATCTACGCATTCTCACCTGCAACCCGACGGCGACCGTGCCGGAGGGGTACAAGCGCGAGAAGGCCTTGGTCGACGGCTGCGTCCTGAGCGACTTCGTCGGCAGCGCGGACGGCTCCGGCAGCCCGAACTTCGAGGCGCCGCGCGATCCGGCCGCGAGCGACGAGCCGTCCGACAAGCCGGGGCAGCCGACCGAGGGAAGCCTGGGGCTGCCGCGCGCCGAGAGCCTGGACGAGCTGAAGAGGATGCTCCACCCGAACTACATCGACTGCGCGAACTATGCGACCGACCCCGACACCCTCGCGGTCGAGTCGATCGACTACCGGCCCGTCATCACCGGTGACCACCGTGCCTGGGGCGTCGAGGACCGTGCGCTGTGCGGCTACCCGGCGGGCGAGCAACGCGCGCACGACCTCAACTGGATCGACACCGTCTACGACATGACGCTCCTTCAGAACCGGGCCAGGGACGCCCAGCGCGAGGACCTGAAGGACGACAACCGGCTCAGTTCCACCGCGAGCCGGCTGCTCGTCGGCCAGAACATCGCGGTGGAGACGAACGACCCGGCCGTCCGCAACGGCCTGTACCAGCTCCAGTTCCTCTACCTGAACTGCGAGCCGGGCTTCGCCGCCCCGGCGGGCTACCGTCTGGAGAAGGCGAGTGCCGACGGGTGCGTCCTGACCAACTACGAGCCCGGCGGCAACTGAGGCCTCAGTTCGCTGCGGGCGTCACCGTGACCACGGCCGTCACACCGTCCACGCGGAACGATCCGGCCTCACCCTCCTCGTACAGGACCGCGTCGAAGCGCTCCAGGGTGCGGCCGGAGCCGGTCTCGGTGGCCGTGCCCGACAGCACGACGACCAGGGTCACGGCGCCGGCCGCCGGGGCGGCGACCTCGAACGGCTCGCGGGTCGGCCGTACCTCCGCCGTGGCGGCCGTACGCCGGGTCATCACGTTGAAGTCGACGAGCGGGCCGCCCAGGAGACGGCAGTCCGTCGCCGCGTCGCCGGAGAAGGCGAACGGTTCGTAGGCGGTGTCGACGAGGTGCGGGGTCCCGTCGACCGTCAGCTCCATGCCGGGGCCGTCGACGACCGTGATGATCCGGTCCACGCCCGGGAAGGCGGAGAACGGGCCGCCGGCCGCGACATCGGCGAGGCTGACCCGCCAGGTGAAGTCGTCAAGACCCGCGTCGGCGGGCCCGGCGGCCACCTCGCGGGTCACACCTCCGCCGTTCCGCCAGGGCGTCGCCGGCCGGTCGTGTGCCCTGAGCAGGCGTCCTGCGTGGCGTCCTGCGGTCATCTCGTCAGCTCCTGGTGCCGGTGGATCTTCACGGTCAGGCCTCGCGGCGGTGGTCGGCGATCGCGCGGCGGCTGTGTTCGAGGTGCCGGACGGCCAACTCCTCGTCGAGGTGGGCGCGGAGCCGCGCGAGTCCGTAGCTCCACGAGCTTGCTCCCGGGGGCGGGCGGACCCCGTCGAGAATCTCGTCCCGGAGGTGCCGTGCGACCCGTTCCGACTCCGGTTCGCACTCCCCTGCCGCTGCCATGCGCACAGTCTCCCACGTGGGGATCTACGGCTACGGCTACGGCTACGGCTACGGCTACGGGGCGAGCGTGGTCTGGGGCAGTGAGGCCCGCTGGACGCGGGTGTCCGCGTCCGTGTCGATCAGGCCGATCATGAGCGGGTTGGGGCCGGGCGCGGCACCGGTGGCGGCGCGGATGCGGTAGCGGTGGGTGACCACCGCGTCCTTGGCCAGGGCCGTGCCGCCGGTGGCGAGCTCGTACGGATAGACGTCGTTGGCGATCCGCAGCGTGGCCGCGCGCCAGGTGCCGGCCGAGGCGTCCCAGCGCTCCAGGCGGTAGGCGGGGTCGGCGGTGGCGCCCGGCATGATCTCCATCTGGAGGGCGAGCGTCAGGTGCCGGTAGGCGCGGGTGTTGCCGTTGCGGAGGGTGACGGTGAACTCCTGCGCGGCGCCGCCGGCCCTCAGCCTCAGCCCGCCGCCCGGCGTGGCCACCCGCATCGCGAGGGAGGTCGGCGCCGGCGCCGGCGTCGGCAGCCTGGTCGCGGCCTTCGAGGACGACGCGGGCGACGTCGGTGCGGTGGGCGAGGCGGGGCGGGTGGTGACGCTCGCCTCGGGTGTCGGCGTGGGCGTGGCGGTGAGCGCGGCCGTGGCCGTGGGCGAGGGGCTCGCCGAGGCCGGGGAGGGGGAGGTCGTCGCCTTCCCGGTCGCCTCCGGGCCGCAGCCGGTGGCGGCCGCCGCCAGGAGCACGGCGCTCACCGTGCCGACGACGACGGCGTGGGTACGGCGCATGTGGTTCTCCCTGGCGTTGCTCGGTGCGGTGGGCCGGGTCAACCTACCGGCGGCAGGACACGGTGCAGCCGAGGAGACGTAACGCTTCGGACGCGCGGTACCCCGTCGAGCCGCGGCCGGGCCGTGTTAGCCTTGCGAGGTTGCAGTTGCGGTACCCATGAACCTATGTGCGCCTGACGGGAATGCTTCTCATCGGGCGCATATTTTGTTTTCCGGCATCTCCGGATGGGGCCTCTGCCTACAGAAGGAGAAAGTCATGGCGCAGGGA
Organism: Streptomyces sp. SKN60; assembly: GCF_026236535.1. Lineage (GTDB taxonomy): Bacteria > Actinomycetota > Actinomycetes > Streptomycetales > Streptomycetaceae > Streptomyces. The sequence continues at coordinate 96,340 of NZ_JAHTMW010000016.1, forward strand.
ACCGTGAAGTGGTTCAACTCCGAGAAGGGCTTCGGCTTCATCGAGCAGGACGGCGGCGGCCCGGACGTCTTCGCCCACTACTCGAACATCGCCACCCAGGGCTTCCGTGAGCTCCAGGAGGGCCAGCGTGTGTCCTTCGACGTGACGCAGGGCCAGAAGGGCCCGCAGGCGGAGAACATCGTTCCCGCCTGATCGCCGTACGCGTATCGGTACACCGGGGTCGGCACCGTCATGGTGCGGGCCCCGGTTTGCGCTGTTTCCAGGAAGGCAGACCTCCGCATGTCCCGTAGGCCCCAGAAGTCGAACCGACGCGCCTCGAAGCCGTCACCGGCCCCCTCGTCGCCGAGGGAGTTCCAGCTGCCGGAGAGCACGACGCCCGCGCTTCCCGCCGTCGAGGAATTCGCCGACATGGGCATGCCCGGGGGGCTCCTGAAGACCCTGGCCGCGCAGGGGGTCACCACCCCCTTCCCCATCCAGGCCGCCACGCTGCCGAACTCGCTGGCCGGCCGCGACCTGCTGGGCCGCGGACGCACCGGCTCCGGCAAGACCCTCGCGTTCGGTCTCGCGCTGCTCGCCCGTACCGCCGGACTGCGGGCCGAGCCCAAGGCGCCCCTCGCCCTCGTGCTCGTACCGACGCGGGAGCTGGCCCAGCAGGTGACGGACGCGCTCACCCCGTACGCCACGGCCGTGAACCTCCGGATGACCACCGTGGTCGGCGGGCTCTCGATCAACAAGCAGGCCTCCGCGCTGCGGCGCGGCGCCGAGGTGCTCGTGGCGAGCCCCGGCCGGCTCAACGACCTCGTGGAGCGCGGGGACTGCGTGCTCGACGACGTCCGCATCACGGTCCTGGACGAGGCCGACCAGATGACCGACATGGGCTTCCTGCCGCAGGTCACCAAGCTGATCCAGCAGGTGCGGCCGGACGGGCAGCGCATGCTCTTCTCGGCGACCCTGGACGCCAACATCGACCGGCTGGTGAAGCGGTTCCTGACGGACCCGGTCGTACACTCCGTGGACCCGTCCGCGGGCGCGGTGACCACCATGGAGCACCATGTGCTCCACCTCATGGACGAGACCGACAAGAAGGCCGTCACCACGCGCATCGCGGCCCGGGACGGCCGGGTCATCCTCTTCCTCGACACGAAGCGGTCGGCCGACCGGCTCGCCAAGCGCCTGCTGTCCGTGGGCGTCCGCGCCGCCGCGCTGCACGGCGGCCGCTCGCAGCCGCAGCGGAACCGGACCCTGGACCAGTTCAAGAACGGCCAGGTCACCGCGCTGGTGGCGACCAACGTCGCGGCCCGGGGCATCCACATCGACAACCTCGACCTCGTCGTGAACGTCGATCCCCCCACAGACCACAAGGACTACCTGCACCGCGGCGGCCGCACGGCCCGCGCCGGCGGCACCGGCAGCGTGGTCACGCTGGTGCTGCCCGAGCAGAAGCGGGACGTCTCCCGGCTGATGTCCGACGCGGGCATCCGTCCCAGCACGGCCCGCATCAAGTCCACCGACGCGGAACTGACCGACATCACCGGCGCCCGCGAGCCCTCCGGCGTCCCCGTCGTCGTCGAGGTCCCCCAGCCCGCGACCCCGCCGGCGCCGCGCCGCGAGCGCAGGACCGACGCCGAGCGCGGCACGGGCGCGCGGCCCGCCCGACGGCGCCGCAGGGCCGGTGGCGGTGCCGGCGCTGGTGCTGCCACTGGCACCGGCACCAGGGCGGCGGAGGCCGCCACCGGTACGAAGGAGCGCGGCACGAAGGACCGGGTGGCGAAGGACCGGGTGGCGAAGGAGCGGGTGGCGAAGGACCGGACCGCGAGCCGCCGGACCGCCGCCGGCGCGTCGGGCACCGCCCGCTCGGCCGGCCGCCCGGACCGCCGGGGCGGGGAGGGCAAGGAGTCCCGCGGCGCCTCGGCCAGGACCGCCGGCGTCAGGCGCGGAAGTCGTGGTGCGTGAGGTCGATCGCAAGCGAGTTGCCGAGGTTGTTGAAGAACACCGCGGTCGTGCCGCGCGTCGCCACCCTCTCGAAGGGGTTGGAGTCGGCCATGAACACCACCCACACCAGGTTCCGGTCCGTGTCGAGGCGGGCCGCGAACCCTTCCGAGCCGTGTGCGCCGTCTCCCCCGCACACATAGCCGGACGCGTCCGGCAGCTTCGCGAAGCACCGTCGGTGGATGTCGATCTGCGTCACGCCCTCCGGATCCTCCGCCAGCAGGGCGTCCAGGTCGAGGGGCGCTCCGAGCTCGAACCACGACAGCGCGGCGCCGTCGGTCGCCGCCTCGCGCGCCGAGCCGTCGGCCCGGTAGAGGCCGCTGCGGGCGGGTGCCAGGCCGGCCCGCCACAGATCGGTGATGCGGCTCATCGTCCCTTCCCATCAGTCGGTCGTGCGCAAAAAGGTGGCGGCTCCGGTCCAGGGGTTGACCGGAGCCGCCACAGTGCACGCGCGTGGAGAGGCGGTGCACGCCGTTCAAACACGAGGGCCGTCTGAGGAGGAGGGGGCGACCCTGCAGTGTTCTGTTCGGGCCCGTGGGGGCGCACTCAGTAAATATTCTTACGGTCGAGAAAGCAAGAGAATGAAAATTTTCATGCACCGACCGTGCGCACCGACGTGCCCGGAGCGCCCTCAGTCGTCCATGAAGAAGTCGTACTGCTCCGCCGCCTGCTCGTACTTCTCCAGACGGGTCTGCGTCCGCTCCGGATCCGCGTCCGCCATGGCCTGGAGGATGGCCGCGGACAGCACGCCCGGCGCCGCGTAGGAGTCGAAGACGAGGCGGGCCCCGGTGCCGGCGCTGAACACCACATCGGCCTCGTCGACCAGCGGCCCGAGCGTCAGGTCGGTGATCAGCGCGACGCGCAGCCCGACGCGGCGCGCGGCCCGTACGACGGCCAGCGTCTCCTTGGCGTGCCGGGGCATGGCGAAGGCCAGCACCCACTCCCCGCCCGCCTCGCGCGCCTGCAGCAGCCCGTCGTACGCGACGCTGCCGCCCCGGGTCACCACCCGTACGTCCGGGTGGATGCGCCGCGCCGCGTACGCGAAGTACTCGGCGAGGGACACCGAGATCCGCAGGCCGAGGACGGTCAGGGGGACGGACCGGGCCAGCTCACGGCCGATGTCGAGGATCCGGTCGGGGTCGGCGAACACTCGCCGCAGCGACGTCAGGTTCTCGATCTCGGCGTCGACCGCCGACTGGAGCTCGTTCCGGAGCCGCCGCTCGTCCGGCGCACCGGCGACCGCGCTGAGCGCGATGGGCTGGAGGGCCTCCCGGAGCGCGGGGTACCCGCTGAACCCCAGCGACGAGGCGAAGCGGGTCACCGACGGCTGGCTGACGCCCACCCGCTCCGCGAGCTCGGTGATCGACAGGAACGCGGCCTCGGTGAGGTGGTCCGTCAGGAACTGGGCGATGCGCCGCTGCGCGGGCGACAGCCGGTGCCCGCCGAACAGCACCTGCAGCCGCTCGGCGGGGGACGCGGTCTCCCCCTCCTCCTCCGGCGCGCGCCTGCCCGGCGTGATCGCGGCCGCCTGTGCGCGCGCTTGCTGCTCGGATGGCACGGGCCCAGATGACACGGGGTGGCTCCTTCTCGTCTCGCTGCTGCCCAAGATAGTTCAACGGTGGCGCGTTCTAGATCACCTGAAAGGTGGCCATCATGGCCATGTCCTCGTGTTCGAGGTTGTGGCAGTGCAGCATGGAGCGGCCCTGGTAGCCGTCGAAGCGGACCAGGACCTCGACGACCTCGTACGGCCGGACGTCGACGGTGCCCTTCCAGCCCGCGTCGCTCGGACGAGGCCGCCTGCCGCCGCGCGCGACGGCCTGGGAGTGGGCCAGGTGCACATGGACTGCTCGTCACCGCTGTGGGTGCGGCGGAAGTCGAAGGTGCGGACCGACATCGCCTCGGTGGGGGTGAGGGCGGCATACGCCGAGAGGCGGGCGGGGACGCGGCTGTCGTCCTTCGCCCTTCACGTGACACGGAAGCGCGTGACGTGCCGCATCGGGCCGCTCGCCGCGGTGTTGACCAGGGTGACCCGGCCGCCGAGGGGGAGGGCGGAGAAGTCGACGACGACGTCGAAGCGTTCGGCCGGCGCCATGCCGACGGTGCTCAGCGGCCGGGGCGCGGCGAGCAGGCAGCCGTCTCTGCCGATCTGGACGAAGGGCGGGTGGCCGCCGCCGTCGCCGTCGAGGCGGAGCCGGCAGCGGCGGGCGCTGGAGGCGTTGAGGAGACGGAAGCGGTAGCGGGCGGCGGGGCGCCGAGGAGTTCCGCGTTCGCCGCGTGCCAGGCGAGGAGGTCGAGGTCCCCCGTGACGAACAGGCCGGCGAGCGCCGCCTGCAGGAGGGTGTCGAGCAGCAGGAGCGCGGCGCTCGCCCTCAGCACGTGGAGCGGCCAACGGGCCTGGCGGGGAAGGGACTTCACGCCCGGTCCCCCCGTTCCACCGAGCCGGCCGGGTCGGCGAGGGCGCGCTCGTACGCCTGGAAGCCGTCCTGGACGCCCAGGAAGATCTCGCCGAACTCCAGGTAGCCCTCGCTGATCAGCGGGGTGTCGCGCAGTGCCTCGACGAGGAAGTAGTAGGACCGCAGGTCCTCCGTCTCCAGGACCGCGAAGTCGGTCACCTGCGCGTGGAAGGCCTCCGCGTCGAAGAAGCGGGCCGTCACCCGGGGCGCGTGCGCGGCGAAGAGCGGGTCGAGGTGGGTGGCGCGCCGGGCGTTCCGCTCCTGCCGGGACAGGGCCAGCCAGCGCGGAGTGACGCGGTAGGTCAGCACGATGCCGTACTTCAAGGGATCCCCCGTTTGCTAACACCGTTTACTTTCGGGTGAGAACTAAAGTGATACGTGTTAACTTTGTCAAGCGGCGTCGCCCGCGGATCCGTTGTCGCACCCTTGCCACCACCAGCCCCACCGCGAAAGGCCACCGTGACCCGCTCTGACGCTCCCCCGCCCACCCGTCGCCACCGGGTCCGCGAACAGGCCCTCGGCGAGATCCTGCGCACCGCGCGCCGGCTGCTGGTCGAGGAGGGGCAGACCGCCGTCACCCTGCGTGCCATCGCCCGCGAGATGGGCATGACGGCGCCGGGCCTGTACCGCTACTACGCCAACCACCAGGACCTGATCCAGGCGCTGGCCTCGCATCTGTACGACGAGCTCGCCACCTCACTGGCAGCGGCGCGCGACCGGCAGCCGGAGGACGGCCCGGGGCCGCGGATGCGGGCCGTGTGCGCGGAACTGCGCCGCTGGGCGCTGGCCCACCCCAGGGAGTTCGGCCTGCTGTTCGCCAAACCCCTCACCGACGCCGCCACGGACCCGGACCGGCCCGCCCACGACGCCGGCTGGCGTTTCGGCGGCGTCGTCCTGGAGCTGATGGTCCGGCTCTGGCAGCGCGGCGGCGTCACACCCCCCGAGGACCTCGACCCCGCCTGGATCACCCAGCTGGAGGAGGTCAGGGAGCACCTGGCCGGCGAGCCCGTGCCGCTGGAGGTCCTCTACGTCTTCGTCGCCTGCTGGACCCGGCTGTTCGGGACGGTCGCCGTGGAGGCCTTCGGCCACCTCGACTTCGCTCTGACCGACGCGGAGCCCCTGTTCACCCGCGTGGTCGACGAGATCATGACCGCCCTCGGCGAGGGCACGGGCTGAGGGCCCGGGGTCAGGTGCGGCTGGGCCGGCCGGTCGGGTCGCAGGGAAGGGGACGGCCCGGGTGGTCGGCGGCGAAGTCCTCGCCGATGTCGTCGGCGGTCTCCTCCATGGCCTCGCTCGTGATGCGGATCTGCCCGGAGAACGGCTTGTCGATGTCCTCGATCAGCAGCAGCGACCCGGTGAAGAGGCCCGCCAGGACGAAGAGCAGGACGAAGTGCGAGGGCCCGCGCCTGCGTGGCAGCCCGAAGGCGAAGCCGCCGATGGTCGCGGCCAGCGAGATCACCATGAACCAGTACACGACCGTCGGGATCGTCGGCGTGGCCTCGGAGAGCCTGGTCTGGCGGGCGACGGAACGTTCGTCGTCCGCCTCGACGAGCAGTTCGAACGCGCTGGCGTCCTTGTGGGCCAGGGCCTTGAACTGGCTGCGGAACTCCGAGGACCAGACCGACGCCTCGGGCGCCTTCTCGCCGGTGTTCATCGCCGGCCACTCGTACGACATGATCGCCTGCGCGTAGCAGACCGCCGCGCCCTGCATCCGCTCGCGCTCGGGCTCGGGAGCGTAGTCGGCCACCTCGTACAACTGGTCCACCCGGTGCGCCTCGGCTTCCACGGCCGCGCCGGCCGCCCCGTACGACTCGGCCGCCACGACGATCACGAACGCCACGAGCAGCACGGCCAGCGTCTCCAGCGGGCTGATCAGGTCGCTGATCGACGCCTCCTCGTCCTCGGGTCCGGCCGCCGCGCGGCGGCGCCGCAGCCAGTTGGCGAGCAGGCCGGCGGCGAGCGCGGCGGCCATGATGAGGATGGTGATGGTGGTGAGCATGAGCGAGGCCCCGGGTAGGCGGTCGTAGTCGTCGTACCGTGTCTCCCCGCCCACCCCACCACGCTCGCCGCACGAGGGCCCACCGCGGCTGCGCCGTCCGGCCCAGCCCCGCCGAAGACGGGGCCGGGCCCTCTTTCCGCAGTCGCCGCCCGCTAGCCGGCGTAGGTCTCGAACTCGGCGACCTTCGGCGTGCCGGTCGCGCCGGTGATCTCGAAGGTGACCTTGCGCAGCGAGGTCCGGGGGAAGCTGATGGGGCCCGCGCCGGTGCCGGTGCCGGTGGCCAGGACGGTGCCGGTGTCGGCGTCGGTCACCCGCCAGGTGCCGATGGTGCCCGCGGAGCCGGACGCCTCCCGGATGACGATCGAGGAGACGGAGACTGCGGAGCCCCACTTGATGGAGATCGAGCCGGTCGAGCCGGCCGGCGACCAGTATGTGCTCAGGTCACCGTCGCGGACGTTGCCGTAACTCGTGCCGTCGGCCTTGCTGGAGCCGTCGGAGCCGGCGCCGATGCTGAGGTTGGTCCCGGAGGGCTGGGTCGCCGTCGGGGTGGGGGTGGGGGCCGGGGTGGTCGTGGTGGGCGTCGGGGCCGGGGTCTGCGGCGAGCAGGAGCCGTCCGACACGAGCAGGCCCTTGCCCGCGCCCGCCGTCCGGCTCACAACGTCGGGTACGCAGGCGGCCGCGTCCATGGGGTACGCGTACGGGATGCTCACCGTGGTGTTCGACCGTACGTCGGGGCCGGCCGGGTGGTAGTCCGACTCCGGCGCCGACCAGGTCACGCCGTCGAAGATGTTGCCGCTCACCTGCCAGTAGCCGGCCGCGTCGGTGTAGAAGGTGCCCAGGACGTCCTTGGAGTCCTCGAAGTAGTTGTTGTCGACCTTGGCGTGGGCGCCCGCACGGGAGTTGATGCCCGATTCGTTGAGGTGCAGGTAGTGGTTGTTGTACATGTGCGCGGTCCCGCCGCGGAGCAGGGGCGTGCGGGAGTCGATGTTCTCGTACAGGTTGTGGTGGTACGTGAGGAAGCCGTTGGACAGCTCGGTCTCGCTGGAGCCGACGAGGCCGCCCCGGCCGGAGTTGCGCAGGATGCTGTAGGACATGGTCACGTACTGGGTGTTGTCCTTCAGGTCGAAGAGGCCGTCGTACCCTTCCGACTCCCCGCCGGACGCCTCCAGGGTGGTGTGGTCGACCCAGACGTTGCGGACGTCGTTCTCCATGCCGATGGCGTCGCCGCCGTTGGACGTGGGCGAGCCGGACTTCTTGACGTTCCGGACGGTCACGTTCTGGATGATGATGTTGCTCGACTCGCGGATGTGGATGCCGAGTTGGTCGAAGACGGCGCCGCTGCCGACGCCGACGATGGTGACGTTGCTGATCTGCTTGAGCTCGATGACGCCGTCCGCGGTGTTGCAGCTCGCGCCCGACACCTTCGACGTGTTGGCGTGGTTGATGGTGCCTTCGACCTCGATGGTGATCGGTGTGCTGCTGCTCGCCCGCCCGCAGAGGGCGGCGTGGATCGCGGTGCCGGTCGTGGCCCGTACGGTCTGCCCGCCGGCGCCGCCGGTGGTCCCGCCGTTCTGCGTCGCGTAGCCGGTGGCGCTCCCGGTCGCGGCCGAGGCCTGGGGCATCGCCACCACCACGCCGGCCGCGGCGGCCAGCGCCGTCGCGGCCAGACCCGCCGAGAGTCGCGCCGTCGTCGATCGTCGCACCGTCGCCGATCGCTCTACTGTCGATCGCCTTGCCGTCGATCGCCTCATCGCCGTCTCCGAATCTCTGATTCGTTGTCGATTTCCTTACCCCGCAAGGCAGAAAGCGCTTTCTGCCCGTCGCACGATAGGGGTCCCGCAGAGGGCTGACAAGGCTCGCGGAACGAACGTGTTCCCGGGGCCGCGCCCGCTCCGGCCGGCCCCGCGACACGTTCTAGAGCACGATCCACTCCGTGGACGTCGTGACCTCGTTCAGGACGTCAGGGAGCGGCTCGATGCCCAGACCGGGGCCCGTCGGGACGTCGAGATGCCCGTCGGCGAGCACGAACGGCTCGGTGATGTCGGTGGCGAAGTAGCGGTGCGAGCCGGAGGTGTCGCCGGGGAGGGTGAAGCCCGGCAGGGCGGCGAGGGCGACGTTGGCGGCGCGGCCGATGCCGGTCTCCAGCATGCCGCCGCACCAGACGGGGACGCCGTGGGCGCGGGCGATGTCGTGGATGCGGCGGGCTTCGAGGTAGCCGCCGACCCGGGCCGGCTTGATGTTGATGATCGAGCAGGCGCCGAGGGTGATGGCCGCGGCGGCGTCGGCGGCGGACTCGATGGACTCGTCCAGGCAGATCGGTGTGCGCAACAGCTTCGCGAGCTGGGCGTGCTGGACCATGTCGTCGTTGGCGAGGGGCTGTTCGATGAGCAGCAGCCCGAAGTCGTCGAGCTTGGCGAGGTGTTGGGCGTCGACGAGGGTGTAAGCGGCGTTGGCGTCGACCTGGAGGAGGAGGTCGCCGCCGAAGCGCTCGCGGACCGCGCGGACGGGCGCGATGTCCCAACCGGGTTCGATCTTCAGCTTGATCCGGACGTAGCCCTCGGCGACATAGCCCTCCACCGCGTCCAGGAGCTCGGGTATCGAGTTCATGATGCCGACGGAGACGCCGCAGGGGACGCGGTCGCGGGACGCGCCCAAGTGGGAGGCGAAGGACTCGCCGGTCAGCCGGAGTTGGGCGTCGAGGACGGCGGTCTCCAGGACCGACTTGGCCATGTGGTGGCCGGTGAAGGGTGCGAGGGCGCGGCCGACGCCGGCCGCGTCCACGCCGTCCTTCGGCAGGGCCGGGACGAGGTGGCGGCGCAGGACGTCCTGGGCCCCGTCGACGTACTCGGAGCAGTAGCGCGGCTCGGACATGGCCGCGCACTCCGCCCAGCCCTCGGTGCCGTCGGAGGTGACGACGCGGACGAGCAGGACGTCGCGGCTGGTCTCGATGCCGAAGGAGGTGCGGAACGGGGCGACGAGCGGCATCGCGATGCGGCGCAGTTCGACGCCGGAGATCTTGGTCTTCATGTGCGGGTGGCTCCTGGGGCTGGTTCAGGCTGCGGTGCGGTGGACGACGTAGCCGCGGCGGTCGTGGAAGCCGGCGACACGGGCGCCTTCGGCGAGCAGGCCGCCGAGCACGTGCCGTACGGCGAGGCGCCAGTCCCGGGCGGCGCCCGGGTCGGTGCGGCGCAGGGACTCGATGTCGTCGGGGAGGTCGACGAGGACGGTGCCGGTGTCGGCCGGGCCGATCACGGGGCGGCCGTCGTCGTTCCGGACGCCGTACGAGGCACCGGCCGGCGGGTCCGGGGGGTACGGCGCCACGGGCGCGGTCAGGTCCCAGGCGGCCAGGACGCGGTCGGACTCGTCGCCGCCGTTGATGGCGTCGCCCATCTCACCGTAGAACGACTGCAGGTACTCCACCGGGCGGGCGCCGAGCTTGACCAGGTTGAAGTGGGCGTTGCGGCGGATCAGCGGATCGTAGGTCCAGGTGATCCGCTTGATCCCGCGGGCGAGGGCCCAGTCGCGCTGGTGCAGTTTGAGGGCGAGGCCGATGCCGCGCCCCATGGCCGTGCCGGTGATGTGGGAGTGCAGGGTGGTGCCGATGGGGTCGCCGTAAAAGGCGACGGACGCGCCGACCAGGCGCCCGCCCTCGTACGCCCCGGCGACGTAGTTGCCCGCGTGGGACAGGGCGCGCATCACCTCGGCGGAGACGGGCGGGCTGCCCGCGTCGGTCCCCCATATGCCCGCGTAGAGGCGGCTGACGGTGTCGAGGTCCTCCATCGCGTGGAGTTCTCTGAGTTCGAGATCGAGGCCTGGTGCGTTCACTGCAGCGCTCCGACGAGGTGGGCCAGGAGCCGGGCGCGGTCCGGCATCGTGGTGGTGACGACGTGTTCGTGGGCGGCGTGGGCGCCGTCGCCGACGGCGCCGAGACCGTCGAGGGTGGGGCAGCCGGCTCCGGCGGTGTAGTTGCCGTCGGAGGCGCCGCCGACGGCCGCCTGCCGCAGCGGGCCGAGGCCGAGCCGCGCGGCGACGTCCCCGGCGAGGGCGAACAGCTCGGCGGAGGCCTCGGGGTCCAGGGGCGGGCGGTTGGGGCCTCCCGCGACCAGGAGGCGCGCCTGCGGGTCGTGCGGCCGCAGGGTCCTGATCAGCTGGTCGACCGCGTCCTGGGCGGCCGCGCTGGGCACCCGTACGTCCACGCTGAGGTCGGCCCGGGCGGGCACGGTGTTGCTCGCGGTGCCCGCCGAGGCAAGCGTGGGTGTGACCGTCGTCCCGGGCCCCGTCCGCGCGGTGACGGTGTCGGCGATCCGGCCCAGGGCCAGGAGCTGGTGGGCGAGTTCGGTCGCCGCGTTGACGCCCTTCTCCGGTTCGAGCCCGGAGTGGGCGGCGCGGCCGTGGACCGTGAGGTCGTAGAGGGAGACGCCCTTGCGGGCGGTCTTGAGGGCTCCCCCGGGCGCGGACGCCTCCAGGACGAGGGTTGCCTCGCACTGTCGCGCCAGCTCCTCGATCAGCGGACGGGAGGTGTCCGAGCCGACCTCCTCGTCGCCCGTGACGAGCACGCACACCCCGTCCAGGGACGGCAGCGAGGCCAGGGCGTGGAACATCTGCACCAGGCCGGCCTTCATGTCGAACACGCCGGGGCCGCGGGCGATGCCCTGCTCCACCGACCAGGGGTGGGTCTTGAGGGAGCCGATCGGCCACACGGTGTCGTGGTGTCCCAGGAGCAGGACGCGCGGGGCGCCGAAGGTCCACCGGACGTGCGTGACGCCGTGGACGACCGGTGTCTCGGGGCGGGCGCCGAGCAGCCGGCTCCCCTGGTCGGCGACGACGCGCGCGCTGCGGGCGACGGCGGCGTGGTCGGCGGAGTACGACTCACAGGTCACGAGCTCTTCGAGGTCGGCGAGCATGGCGCCGAGGCCGGGCGCTGGACGCGCCCGGGCGGGCAGGGGCTCTTGGTCAACCGGCACGGTGGTTCCTCCTGGTGGGATGGACGCCACGCTAGGCAGGCCGCGATCACCGCGGTTGGTGTCACGGTGAGGAACGTGGAGGCCCGGTTCGTACGGGGAACCCAAGGCCGGCGCGCCAGGCCGTGTCCTTCGGATCAGGGCCGGACAGGCCGCCGAGATCCGAAGGACACGGCCTACGCCTCCGGGCCGAGGAGCCGCAGCTGCAGCATCACGGCGAACCGCGCCGCCGGGTCCTGGAGGTCCAGCTCGCCCACCTCGGCCACCCGGCGGATCCGGTAGCGGAAGGTGTTGGGGTGGACGAACACGCTCGCCGAAGCCGTGATCACGTCACCGAAGGCGTCCAGCCAGGCCCGCAGGGTCTCGACCAGGTGGGCGTTGTGCCGGGCGTCGTACGCGACGAGCCGGGCGAGCGGGCCCGACAGTTCGTCCCGGTTGGCGACGGCCAGGTCCCGCAGTTCGAGGAGCAGGGCGTCGACGTACACGTCGGAGATGGAGGCGGCGCGCCTGCCGTTCCGGCCGTCGGACAGGACGCGCAGCGCCCGGTCGGCGTTGGAGCGGGAGCGCGGCAGCGCGGCCGGCTCCTCGGCGACCGAGCCGATCCCGATGACCGCGCCGGCCCGGTCGCCGGTACGGGCCAGGAAGTCGGAGGCCACCTGCAGGGCACGCTCCCGGGCCGCCGGGGTGTCGTCGGGCACCGGGAAGAGCGCGTACACGACGTCGCCGAGCAGCGCCACGGCCGAGCGCGGCTGTACGGCGGCGAGGTGGACGGCCAGGGCGGAGGCCAGGCGCTGGCGCTCGGCCGTGACGTGGGCGTGGTCCTCGCCCTGTTCGGGTGCGAGGCCCATGGCCAGGACGAGGGTGGGGCCGTCGACGAGTCCCAGCCGGCCGAGGGCCGCCACCGCCCCGGCCCCGCCTTCCAGCGCGGTCGTGACGAGGTCGGCGCGCAGCCGGTTCTCGGCGTCCGTGCCCGCCCGGAAGCGGAGCATGTGGAGGGCGACGAGCTTGGCCGACTCCAGGAAGGCCTTCTCCCGCTCGGGGGTGAGGGGTTCGCGCAGCGCCGCCCACACGGATCCGAGGAACTCGTCCCCGGCCCGGACGGCGACCGCCACGCGCGGCAGCGCCACCTCGTCGTCGAGGGTCGGCGCGGGGACGTGCACCAGACCCCGGCTCAGATACAGCTCCTTGAAGACGCCCTGCTCCTCGTGGAGGCGCAGATAGCGCTCGGGCACCTGGCGGGCCAGGATGCTCTCCACCCGGGGAGCGTCCGCCTCGTCCTGCCGGCCGGAGAACGCGAGGATGCGGGAGCGCCGGTCCTCGATGGTCACGGGGGCGTCGAGCAGCGTGGCGACGGCGTTGGCCAGGGCGAAGAGGTCCCCGGACGGCACCCCGCCCAGGGTCTGTTCCTCCCCCTCCCCCACATCGCCCTCGGCGAGCTGCGTGCGCAGCATCGCCGCGAGCTGGGCCCAGGAGGCGCCACGGGTCAGCGCGAGCAGCGCGACACCCGTCTCACGCACGACCGGTTCCAGCGCGCCGGCCTCGTCGACGGGACCGCGGACGACGAGGGCGGTGGCACCGGTCGCGGCGAGCTGCCGCAGCAGCCGGGCGGTCTCCTGGGTGCCGTGCACCCCGACGCCGAGCACGATGGCGCGCTCGGGGTAGTGCTGTTCGTCGTGGGGATCGTGGATGCCGACCCCGCCGATCCCACCGGCCGCGTCGGGGTCTCCGTACAGCAGGTCCAGAAGGGTGTGCCCGAAGTCCTCGAGCACCCGGCCGAGGCTCCGCCCGGGACGCGTCGACATGTGCCTGATCATCTCCGCAGGTTAGGAGGTGCGCAGCCCTGCGATGTGGTGCGTACGGACGAGGTTACGCCGACCGGTTCGTGCCCCGGTACGAACGGCGGCCCGGGCCGCTCCCCGGCAGCTCGCCCTTGCGCGCCTGCGCCGCCCCTCAGGCGGTGTGGGGCGGAGGAGGCGGCATGGCCGGGGGCATGGCCGGGAGCCCTGGCGGCGGCTCGGGCCACACGAGCAGGACCGGACAGGGAGCGTGGTCGACGACGAAGCGTGCGGCGGGGCCGAGGCTGTGCGGCCCCAGATGGGTGCGGTCGCCGTCCCGCGCCAGGATCAGCAGCTCGCAGCCCTCGGCCGCGGCGACGACCTCGTGCTCGACCCGTCCGGTCCGCTCGGTACGGGTGCAGGGGCGGCCGAGCCGGTCGGCGGCGTCCTGGAGCAGCTGCCGCGCGGAGGCGGCGGCGAGCTGCTCCAGGCGCGTGCCGGGGTCCCTCCCCCAGCCCTCGCCGGGGCGGTGCTCCTCGGGGTGGCCGCGGCCGAGGAGTCCGGCGAAGGCGCCGTGTGCCGCGCCGGGAACGTCGGCGGGGGTGACGTGCAGGAGGACGACGTCGGCGTCCGCCGGGGTGTGCGCGCGGGCGGCGTCCACACAGGCGGGCCAGGTGCCCTCGACGATCCAGACGACCACGGCCATGGGTGTCAGCCTCCTCCGATGACGGTCAGCGAGAGCCACAGGGCGAGCACGGCGGCGACCAGGCTCGCGGGTACCGCGTACACGCCGAGCCGGGTGAACTCCTTGAGCTCCACCTCGCCGTCGTGTGCGTGGACGATACGCCGCCACAGCAGGGTGGCCAGGGAGCCGGCGTAGGTGAGGTTGGGCCCGATGTTCACCCCGAGCAGGACGGCCAGGACGGCCCCGGGGCCCAGCGGGGCGGTCAGCGGCAGCAGCACGAGGACCGCGGGCAGGTTGTTGATGACGTTCGCGAGGACGGCGGCCAGCGCGGCGAGGGCGAGCAGCGCCGGCAGTCCGGTGCCCTCGGGGATCAGCTGTCCCAGGGCGTCGTCGAGTCCGTTGTCCACCACCGCGAGGACCACGATCCCGAGGGCCAGGACGAAGGCGAGGAAGGGCACGGAGGCGGCGCGGACCAGCGCCCGGGGCGTGGTGCGGCGCCGGATCAGGGCCCGTACGGCGAGGGCCAGGGCCCCCGCCAGGGCGGCCCACGCCGGGTCGACGCCGACCGCCGAGGTCAGCACGAAGCCGGCCAGCGTGCACCCCACGGTCACGAGGGCGAACAGCGGCAGCGGCGGTGGTTCCACGGCGGCGGGGGCCTGCGCCCCGGCGTCCAGGTCGGTGGCGAAGAAGCGCCGGAAGACCAGGTACTCGACGCCGATCGCCGCCGCCCACGGCAGGGCCATCAGCGCGGCGAACCGGGTGAAGGTCAGCCCGCTGGCCGCGAACGCGAGCAGGTTGGTGAGGTTGGAGACGGGCAGCAGCAGGGAAGCGGTGTTCGACAGGTGGGTGCAGGCGTACACGTGCGGCTTGGGACGGGCGCCGATACGGGCGGCGGTGGCGAACACCACCGGGGTGAGCAGCACCACCGTGGCGTCCAGGCTGAGCACGGCCGTGATCGCCGACGCGGCCAGGAACACCTGGGCGAGGAGCCGGCGTGGCCGGCCCGCCGCCGTACGCGCCATCCACGCCCCGCACGCCTGGAACAGCCCCTCGTCGTCGCAGAGCTGAGCCAGCACCAGTACGGCCGCCAGGAAGCCGATCACCGGCCCGAGCCGTTCCGCCTCGGCCAGCGCGTCGTCGAGGGAGACGGCCCCGGTGGCGACCACCAGGGCCGCGGCCGGCACGGCGACGACCGCCTCCGGCCAGCCGAAGGGGCGGATGACCGCGCAGGCGAGCACGAGGACGAGCAGGGCCGCGGACAGCGTCTCCGCGAGCTGGGGGTTCAGGATCCGATCCTTCCTCGGCGGCGGACCGACCGCCCGCACCATCGCACGGAACGCTACCCCCTCGAAGATCGCGTCCCGCGCACGCGGGAGAGTCCGGCGTCGCGAGGCGCGCCGGGCCCGTTGACGGTGCCCTCAGCCGTTACTACTGTGCGCTCCAGATCGAGTGGGAGCGCTCCCACCCCATGCTTGTCATGCTCATCTCATAGCCCTCGAAGGAGCTCCTCGTGCCACCCTCTCGCTCGTTACGCCGCTCCGCCGCCCTGCTGACGGGCGTCCTCCTGCTCGGCGGCCTCACGACCGCACCCGCCGTCGCGGACGTCCAAGCCGCCGCCGCGGCGACCGCCGCCGTACGCGTCAACCAGGTCGGCTATCTGCCGGACGGCCCGAAGCGCGCCACGGTCGTCACCACGGCGGCGCAGTCGCTCACCTGGCAGCTGCGCAACGCCTCCGGGACCGTCGTGGCCTCCGGCTCGACCGTCCCGCACGGCGCCGACACCCCTTCCGGCCAGTCCCTCCAGGTGGCCGACTTCTCCTCGTACCGGGAGACGGGCGCGGGATACGTCCTGGCGGTGGACGGCAGCAGCAGCGTGCCCTTCGACATCCGCGCGGACCTCTACGACGCGCTGCGCTCCGACTCCATGGCGTTCTTCCACCACCAGCGCAGCGGCATCGCCATCGACGCCTCCCTGGTGGGTTCGGCCTACGCCCGTCCCGCCGGGCATCTCGGCGTCGCCCCCAACAAGGGCGATGTCTCCGTCCCCTGCCAGGCCACCGTGTGCGACTACACCCAGGACGTCAGGGGCGGCTGGTACGACGCGGGCGACCACGGCAAGTACGTGGTGAACGGCGGCATCTCCGCCTGGCTGATGGTCAGTTCCTTCGAGCGGGCGAAGCGGGCGGGGCAGGAGCAGGCAGTCGGCGACTCGACCCTGCGCGTCCCCGAGCGCGGCAACGGCACGCCGGACGTCCTGGACGAGGCGCGCTGGGAGCTGGACTTCCTGATGCGGATGCAGGTGCCCGAGGGCCGGCCGTACGCGGGCATGGCCTTCCACAAGGTCCACGACGCGGCCTGGACCGGCATGCCCATGCGCCCCGACCAGGACCCCCAGGCCCGCGAGCTGCACCGCCCGTCCACGGCGGCGACGCTCAACCTCGCGGCGGCCGCCGCGCAGTGCGCCCGGGTCTTCCGCCCGTACGACTCCGCCTACGCGGACCGCTGCCTGTCGGCCGCCCGGCGGGCCTGGACCGCGGCGCAGGCCAACCCCGCCCTGTACGCACCCGCTTCGGACAGCACGGGCGGCGGAGCCTACGACGACACACGGGTCACCGACGAGTTCTACTGGGCGGCCGCCGAGCTGTACGCGACGACCGGCGAGAGCGCCTACCGGGACGCGGTCACCTCCTCGCCCTGGCACACCTCGTCCGACGCCTTCAGCGCGTACGGCTTCGGCTGGGCGGACACGGCCGCGCTGGGGCGGCTCACCCTGGCCACGGTCCCCAACGGACTGCCCGCCACCGACGTGGCCCGGGTCCGCGCCTCGGTGACCTCGGCCGCCGACGGCCACCTGTCCCGGATGGCCGCCCAGGGCTACGCGGTGCCGACCCCGGCGGACGGCTACTTCTGGGGCTCGAACGGCAACATCGCCGACAACGCGATCGTCATGGCCGTCGCCGGTGAGCTGACGGGCGACACCCGCTACCGCACCGGCGCCCTGGAGGCGATGGACTACCTGCTCGGCCGCAACGCCCTCGGCCGGTCGTACGTGACCGGCTACGGCGAGACGTCCGCCCAGAACCAGCACCACCGCGTCTGGGCACACCAGTTGGACGCCTCGCTGCCCCACCCGCCGGCCGGCTCGCTCGCGGGCGGCGCCAACAGCGGGCTCCAGGACCCGGTGGCGCAGGAGAAGCTGGCGGGGTGCGCGCCGGCCGCCTGCTACATCGACGACATCGGCTCGTACTCCACCAACGAGGTGGCGATCAACTGGAACGCGCCGCTGGCCTGGCTCGCCGCCTACGCCGCCGAGCGGCCCTCCGGCGGCGGTGAACCGCCCACCGCGGCCTGCGCGGTGACGTACACGGCGGGGAGCGTCTGGAGCACCGGCTTCACCGCGACCGTCACGGTCAGGAACACCGGTCCGACCGCCGTGGACGGCTGGCAGCTGACCTGGGACTGGTCGGCCGGCCAGCGCGTCACCAGCGCCTGGAACGCCACCGTCGCCCAGAACGGCACCACGGTCACCGCCCGCGACGCCGGCTGGAACCGCTCGATCGCCCCCGGCGCGACCGCGAGCTTCGGGTTCCAGGGGAGTCACACGGGTGCGAATCCCGCCCCCACCGCCTTCACGCTCAACGGCGGCACCTGCGCCTGACCTGCCTGACTCGTCCGAATCGGACGTGGTGGACGCCGATGTGGCGGATCTCGTCGCATCGGCGTCCCGGCCGACGCAGGCCCGCCTCGGCCCGTCACCGTACCGGCGTCGCGGACACGGCCTGAGCTCTGAGCACGCCGAGCAGCCGCGTCACCTCGCCGGCCATCGCCGTGCGGCCCGCGCCGAGGTAGCGGCGGGTGTCGACCAGCGACGGGTCGCTGTCGAGCACCTCGCGCGCGGCCGTGGTGAAGACCCGGTTCAGGTGGGTGGCGAGATTGACCTTGGTCATGCCGTGGTCGACGGCGGCGGTCAGCGCGTCGTCCGCGGCGCCGGAGGAACCGTGCAGGACCAGCGGTACGGGGACGGCTTCGCGCAGCGTACGGATCAGGTGGAAGTCCAGGACGGCGTCGCGGGTGCGCATGGCATGGGAGGTGCCGACGGCCACGGCGAGCGCGTCCACTCCCGTGGCCGCGACGAACGCCGCGGCCTCGGCCGGGTCGGTGCGGGCGCCGGGGGCGTGGACGCCGTCCTTGCCGCCGACCTCGCCGAGCTCGGCCTCCACCCAGACCCCGGCCGCGTGGCAGTGGGCGGTGATCGCCGCGGTGGCCAGGAGGTTCTCCTCGTACGGGAGGACCGAGGCGTCGTACATGACGGAGGTGAAGCCGAGTTCCACGGCCTCGTGGACCAGGGCGTCGGAGGTCGCGTGGTCGAGGTGGACCGCGACCGGGACCCGGGCGCCGCGGGCCACGGCCAGGGTCGCCGGGCCGATGGCCTGGAGGCCGCCGTGGTAGCGGGCCGCGTTCTCGCTGATCTGGAGGATGACCGGCGCGCCGGCGGCTTCCGCGCCGGCCACGATCGCCTGGGCGTGTTCGAGCTGGATGACGTTGAAGGCGCCCACGCCGTGGCCGGCGCGCGCTGCGGGGGCGACGATGTCCCCCGTACTGACGAGAGGCATGACGGTTCCTTACGAGAGGGGCGGGAGCGGCGGGAGGGACGGGACGGGGTGGACGTCCACCGCATCGCGAAGGCGCCGGTGGACGGCGGGGTCGAACGAGCCCGCCAGCGGCGCGGCGACGGTGGCGGTCGAGAGCGCCACCGCCTCGGCGAGCCGCCGCGGCCAGGAGACGCCGGCCGCCAGGCCCCGGGCGAGGGCGGCGACCGCCGCGTCACCGGCGCCGGTCGGGTTGCCGCGCAGCCGCTCGGGCGGCACGGCGCGCCAGGCGCCCTCCGGGGTGACGGCGAGGAGGCCGTCCGGGCCGAGGGAGGCGACCACGGCTTCGGCGCCGGCGGCGCGCAGGGCCTGCGCCGCCCGGCGGGGGTCCGACTCGCCGGTGGCCTCGGTCAGTTCGTCGGCGTTCGGCTTGACGAGGGCCGGGCCCGCCGGAAGGGCGGCGCGGAGCGCCGGGCCGCTGGTGTCGAGGACCGCCGGGACGGCCCGGGCCCGGGCGGCGTGGACGAGGGTCGCGTACGCGTCCTCGGGCAGGCCGGGCGGAAGGCTGCCGGAGAGCACGACGACCGTGGCCCGTTCGACGCACGCCTCGAAATCGGCGAGGAAGCTCCGCCATTCCTCCGGCCGGACGACGGGGCCCGGTTCGAGGAGCGTCGTCGTGTCGCCGGTGTGCTCGTCCACCACGGCCACCGTGCGGCGGGTCTCGCCGTCGACGGGTGTGAGGAGCTCCGGGAGCTCCGCCCGGCACAGTTCGCGGCGCACCGCCTCGCCGGTCGGTCCGCCGGCCAGGCCGGTGACGAGCGTGGGGAGGCCCAGGGTGTGCAGGACGCGCGACACGTTGACGCCCTTGCCGCCCGCCCGGGCGCCGACGTCGCGGACGCGGTGCGCGGAGTGGGGGCGGAGGCGGTCGACGCGGTGGGTGATGTCGAGGGCCGGATTGAGGGTGACGGTGAGGATCACGGTCCTGTCGCCTCCCGTTCCAGGAGGTCGTGGGCGAGCAGCGCCGCGCCCAGGCAGCCGGCCCGGTCGCCGAGCCGGGCCTCGGTGACCTCCGGTACCGCCTGGAAGGTCAGCCGGTGGGCGAGGGCCTCACGCAGGGGCGCCAGGTAGGCCTCGCCCGCGCGGGCCAGGCCTCCGCCGACGACGACGCGCTCGGGGTCGTACAGCGTGACCGCCGTCGCCAGGGCGTCGGCGAGCGCCTCGATCGCATCGGTCCAGATCGCGGTGGCCACGTCGTCGCCGGCGTCGGCGCGGGCCTGCACCTCCCGGGCGGTGATGCCGTGCCAGCCGGTGGCGCGGGCGTAGCGGCGGGCGATGGCCGCGGCCGACGCCACCGTCTCCAGACAGCCGCGTCCTCCGCAGCGGCAGCGTTCGCCGCCGGGCCGGACGACGACGTGGCCGAGTTCGCCGGCCCGGCCGTGCCCGCCGGTGAGCGCGCGGCCGTGCCGGAACGCGGCGGCGGCGATGCCCGTACCGACCGGCACGAACAGGAAGTCGGCGCAGCCGCGGCCCGCGCCGACGCGCGCCTCGGCCAGTCCCCCGGCGCGTACGTCGTGGCCGAAGGCGACGGGGAGACAGAGGTGTTCGGCCAGCCAGTCCTGGACGGGTACGTCGGTCCAGCCGAGGTTGCCCGCGAGGACGGCGAGGCCCGATTCCTCGTCGACGATGCCGGGGACGACGATCCCGGCCGCGTCCGCGTCCGGGCAGCGCCCGGCGAGTTCCTCGGCGCAGGCGAGGACGGTCTCCAGGACCGCCTCGGGGCCGCGGTCGGCGCGCGTGTACCAGCGGTCGGTGTGTTCGAGGGTGGTGGCGCCGTCGGTGAGGGTGCCGCCCTTGATGGAGGTGCCGCCGACGTCCAGGGCGATGACCGTCCGTGCGGCCGTCCTCGCGGCGCCCATGGCGCTTCCGGTGCTCTTGGTGCTTCTGGTGCCCATGGTGCTTCCGGTGGTGCTTCCGGCGCCCGTGGCGGTGGTCATGAGCCGGTGAGGACGATGGAGCGGGTGAGGTTGCGCGGCTGGTCGGGGTCGAGGCCCCGGCGTTCGGCGAGGGCGACGGCCAGGCGCTGGGCGCGGATCAGGTCGGCGAGCGGGTCGCCGGGGGACGCCGTGAGGTACGCGCCGGTCGCGCGGACCTGGTCGGCCAGGCCGGCCGGCGGCTCGCCGAAGAACCACACGACCGTGCCGGGGCCGCTGACGCTGATGGGGCCGTGCCGGTACTCCATGGCCGGGTACGACTCCGTCCACGATCCGGAGGCCTCGCGCAGCTTCAGCGCCGCCTCGTGGGCCAGGCCCGTGGTCCAGCCCGTGCCGAGGAAGGTGAACTGACCGGCGGTCAGGAGCTTCTCGGGCAGCCGGGACGCCAGGGCGTCGTCGGCCTGCCGCAGCAGGTCCTGCGGTACGGGGCCGAGGCTCGCGCGCAGCAGGAGGAGCGCGGTCGTCGCGAAGCGGGTCTGCACGACGGAGCGTTCGTCGGCGAAGGACAGGTCCACGACGGTGTCGGCGGCGTCCTTGACGGGCGTGTCGAGGTCGCCGGTCAGCGCCACCGTCGCACTGTCGCCGGCCCGTTCGAGGGCGTCGAGGACCTCGGTCGTGGTGCCGGAGCGGGTGATGGCGACGACCCGGTCGTAGCGGCGCGCGGCGGGGAAGTCGGACGCGGCGAACGCGTCCGTCTCCCCGAGCCCGGCGCCCTCGCGCAGCGCCGCGTACGCCTGCGCCATGTACAGCGAGGTGCCGCAGCCCACGACCGCGACCCGCTCACCGGCCTGCGGCAGCCCGGCCGGCCGGGCCTCCAGGGCCCGGCGCCAGCACGAGGGCTGCTCGGCTATTTCCACCTCGACGTGACTCACAGGGCCTCCCAGAAGGCGCGTCGGCCGGCCTATGCCCAGCCGAATGATTGAACATGACTCGTTTATAGCTTCTTCGCTCAGCTTTGAGCAAGCATGCGCAGGGGTTGATCACACAACTGCGAACCGGGATACCCTCGGCTCCTGCACGTCATGTCGCGAGGCGACAACACGAGACGAGGAGAACGGCGATGGCCACGCACGAGCGGTGGACGCGGCTGCTCGACGCTCTGAGCGAGCGCGGCAGCATCGAGGTCGGCGAGGCGGCCGAACTGCTGGACGTCTCCCCCGCCACCGTGCGCCGCGACCTGGAGGAGCTGGCCCGTCAGCAGCTGCTGACCCGCACCCGCGGCGGGGCGGTGCTGTCCGGCGTCACGTACGACCTGCCGCTGCGGTACAAGACGGCGCGCAAGGCCGACGAGAAGCACCGCATCGCCCGCGCCGCCGCCGCGCTCATCCCGCCCGGCGCGGTCGTCGGGCTCAACGGCGGCACCACGACGTCCGAGGTGGCGCGCGAGCTGGCGACCCGGGCCGACCTGGCCGAGCACGGTGGGGCCACGGCACTGACGATCGTGACCAACGCCGTGAACATCGCGAACGAGCTCGCGGTCCGCCCGTACGTGAAGACCGTGGTGACCGGCGGGGTCGCCCGCCCCCAGTCGTACGAGCTGACCGGCCCGCTGGCGACGGCGGTGCTCCAGGGCCTCTCGCTCGACTACGCGATCCTCGGCGTCAACGCCGTCGACCCGCGCTTCGGCGCCGCCACCCACGACGAGGGCGAGGCCAGCGCCAACCGCGCCATGGCCGAACGGGCGGAGAAGGTGATCGTGGTCGCCGACTCCACCAAGCTCGGCCAGCGCGCGTTCGCCCGGGTCTGCACGATCCCCGAGATCGACACCCTGGTCACCGACCACGACGCCCCGGACGAGCTCGTCGAGCAGCTCACGGCCCAGGGCGTCGACGTCCACTGCGTGTAGGGCCTGTCCGGCGGAACAGGGCCCCGGCTCCCGGGCCTACTTGACCGAGCCGGCCGTCAGCCCGGACACCACATGGCGCTCGATGACCGCGAACAGCACGATCACCGGCACGATCGCCACCAGCGACGCGGCGAACACCTGGTTCCACTGCACGCTGTAGGCGCCGATCATGTTGTTGATGCCGACGGTGAGGGGCTGCCGCTCGGGTGAGGTGGTGAGCGTCAGGCCCATGATGAACTCGTTCCACGCCGCGATGAAGGTGAAGATCACGGCGGTGACGATGCCGGGCATGGCGAGCGGCAGGGTCACCCGGAACAGCGCGCGGGCCCGGCCGCAGCCGTCCATCATCGCGGCCTCCTCCAGCTCGACGGGGATCGAGCCGATGTAGGCGCTGATGATCCAGACCGCGAAGGCGAGGTTGAAGGCCGCGTTGGCCACCATCAGGACGGTCGTCGTGTCCAGCAGGCCGAGGGCGTGGAACTCCCGGTAGAGGCCCACCTGGAGCGCCGTCGGCTGGAACATCTGCGTGACGAGCACGAGCAGCAGGAAGGCGGTGCGGCCCCGGAAACGGACCCTCGCCGTGTAGTACGCGGCGGGCAGCGCCACAAGGAGCACGAGCAGCGTCGAACCGGCCGCGATCAGCAGGGTGTTGCCCAGGTTCTGCCCCAGCGTGGTGTCGCTCCACACCCGGGTGAAGGCCGACCAGGCGAAGTGCGAGGGCAGATAGGCGTTGTCGCGCAGCTCGTCGGCCGGCCGCGCGGCCGTGATCACCATCTGGACGTACGGCAGCAGGAAGAGCGCGGCCAGCGCCCAGGCCGTGCCGGTGAGCAGCACGGTCTTCGTACGGGGACGGGGACGGGGACGTGGACGGGGGCGAAGGGTCACCGTGCTCATCGGTCCGTCTCCTTCCAGCCGCTGACCTTGAGGAAGACCAGGACCATGACGATGACGGCGGCGAAGTTGACCACCGACAGGGCGGCCGACTCGGCCACGTCGTAACTGCGCAGCATGTACATGAAGACCGTGGTGGTGGCGGTGTCGGCGTTGGGGCCGCCCTGGGTCATGCCCCAGATGATGGGGAACGAGTTGAAGACGTTGATCAGGTTGATCACCAACGCCACGAGGAACGCGGGCCGCAGCAGCGGCAGCGTGATCCGGAGGTACGTCTGCGGGCGCGAGGCGCCGTCGACACGGGCGGCCTCGTACACCTCGCCGGGGACCGTCTGGAGCCCGGCGAGGAGCGTGTACGTGGTGAAGGGCAGGGAGACGAAGACGGCGACGGCCACCAGCCACGGCTTCGCGTGCGCCGCGTCGCCGGTCCACGCCTCGGCCGAGTCGATCAGACCGAGGTCGAGCAGGAGCCGGTTGAGGACGCCGGCGACCTGGTCGAGCATCCAGCGGAAACCGATGGCGGTCATCAGGACGGAGGCCGCCCAGGGCGCGATGAGCGCCCAGCGGGTGATCCGGCGGCCCGGGAAGCGCTGGTTGAACAGCTGGGCCAGGGCCAGCGAGATCAGCATGGTCAGCGCGACGACGGCGACCGTCCATACGGCGGTCCAGGTCAGGACGTCGGGGAGCCGGGGGTCGGCGAACAGTTTGCGGTACTTGTCGAGCCCGGCCGGTCCCTGGTCCACGCCGGAGGTGTCGATCCTGCGCAGCGAGGTGCGGATCATCTCGACGACCGGCCAGACGACGACGGCCAGGATGAGCAGGACGGAGGGCGCGATCCAGGGCAGGGCGCCGAGGCGCTTACGGGGTGGGGTGCTGGTGGCCACGAGCGTTCTCGTTTCGGAGGTGCTTTGGGAGGTACGGCCTCGGCCCGTCACCGCCCCGCCTGCTCGGCCGCCTGCTGGAGGGCGTCGAGGCCCTTCCGCGGGTCGTCGAGGGCGCTGCCGATCTGGGTCTTGATCTGGGCGGAGACGCCGGGCCAGGTCGGGTCGCTGAGCGGGTAGAAGGTCGCGGTCGGCAGGATCTCGAGGAAGGGCTTGAGCTCCTTCGTCGCGGGGTCCTCGACGAGCGCGGCGCGGGCCGACTGGGTCACGGGCAGCAGGTTGTAGGTCTTGGCGAACCTGACCGTGTTCTCCTTGCCGTACGCGAAGTCGAGGAAGGCCTTGATCTCCTTCTTGTGGCCGCCCTTCTTGAAGGCCATGACCCAGTCGGCGACGCCGAGGGTGCTGGGGCTCTTCTGGTGCGCGCCCGGCATGGCGGTCCAGGTGACGTCCATGCCCTTGAGCTCGGCGAGCTGGCCGGGGAAGCCGTTGAGCATGCCGACCTTGCCGGAGGCGAAGTTCTTGGTGAGGTCGGTGCGGTTGACGGCGGCCGGGCTCTTCTCCGTGAGGCCCGCGTCGGCCCACTTCTTGAGCTGGGTGAACGTCTCCACGTTGGCGGAGGAGTCGATCGCGTACGTGCCGCTGGAGTTCTGGTAGCCGCCGCCGTTGCCCATCATCCAGATGAACGCCTCGGCCTGGGCCTCCTCCTTGCCGAGCGGGACGCCGAGGGGCACCTCGACACCCGCCTTCTTGAGCGCGGTCGCGGCGGCGGTGACCTCCGCCCAGGTCTGCGGCGGCTTCCTGGGATCGAGGCCGGCCTTGCGGAACAGCGCGTTGTTGATGAGGAACATCCGGGCGCTGGAGACGAACGGGATGCCGTACCGGGTGTCGTCCTGGGCGCCGGCGTCGGCCATGGCCGGAATGAGGTCGCCCTCGGTGGAGACCGAGAGCACCTCCGGGACGGAGTACAGCAGGCCGCTCTTGGCGAAGTCGGCGTAGCCGCCGGTCTGGAGGACGTCCGGCTGGTTCCCGTTCTGGACCATGGTCTTGACCTGGGCGTCGATGTCGTTCCAGTTGATCACCCGGAGGTCGACCTTGACCTTGGGGTTCTTCTGCTCGAACGCCTTGATCACGTCCTGCCAGTAGGCCTGGCTGGGGTTGTCGCCGTTGGAGCCGTAGTCGGCCGCGACGAACGTGAGCGTGGTGACCCCGCCGGCGCCGGTCGAGGCGCCGGATCCGCCCCCGCATGCCGTGAGCACGAGCGCGCCGACGACCGCGGCGGTGGACAGGGTGAGGAGACGTCGCTTCATGGCAACTACCGCCTGGTTCACGAGGTGAGAGGTTGACGCGCGAAACTGATCAGGTCGGCGCGTATTGCTCAACTTAGAGCACTCAACCTGCCCGATGTCACCCGAGAGCCCCGCTCGGTTATGGACTTGTGACCGCGAAGTCGGGGCCGAGACTTCGTGCGCAGATCTGATTGCTTTTGATTGTTGAGTGCACTAAGCGCGCACTTGACGTCATTCGACGGCGGCTGCTGTCATGTCGCGACCACTCTCGGCAGTGTCGGCGAGCGAAAGGCGACAGCGATGCGAGCACGCTCTTCAGTACGGATCAGGGGCCGAGGGCGGCGACCAGCCGTCCTCGGCCTGGTGGTGGCCCTGGTGGCGGCGGTCTTCGCCGTCGCGGGACCGGTGTCGCCGGCCGCGGCGGCGACCGCCGGGGACGCCACGGGGGTCAGCCAGACCGGCAACACCTTCACGATCAGCACCTCGACGGCGGCCAAGGCCCGGGTCCAGGTGGCCCGCCAGGACATCTTCCGGATCTGGCTGTCGCCGAACGGCGGCTTCACCGACGACCCGGCGGGCAACGCCCTCGCGATCGACACCGACTTCGGCGCGGTGACCACGAGCGTCACGGACGCCGGCACGTACTACAAGATCGCCACTCCCGCCCTGAACATCCGGGTCAACAAGTCCCCGCTGCGCTTCTCGGTCTACCGGGCCGACAACTCCACGCTCGTGTGGGCGGAGTCCCAGCCGCTCTCCTGGACCGGCACGCAGGCCAGCCAGTACCTCACCCAGGGTGCCGACGAGCAGTTCTACGGCACGGGCCTGCGGCTCGGCGAGTGGGCGCTGCGCGGCAAGACCGTGCCCGTCTCCGGCAGCAACAAGTGGCTGGAGAACCACAACGCGAGCCCCGCGCCCTTCTACATGTCGACCAACAACTACGGCGTCATGCGGAACACCTGGGCGCCGGGCACGTACAACTTCGGGGCGCCGGGCACGTTCACACACAACGAGAACCGGTTCGACGCCTGGTACTTCGTCGCCGACTCCCTCAAGGGCGTCCTGGACGCGTACACGGACGTGAGCGGCAAGCCGTTCCTGGCGCCGATGTGGGGCTTCGAGCTCGGCAACGCCGACTGCTGGAACGCCTCGAACCCCGACTACACCGGTGACCACGGCCGGCTCCGTCACCAGACCACTCCCGACGTGGTCGGCTACGCGAACGACGCGCGCGCCGCCGACATGCCGTCGGGCTGGTTCCTGCCCAACGACGGTTACGGCTGCGGCTACACCGCGCCCCTGAAGAGCACGGTCGACGCCCTGAAGGCCAAGGGCTTCCAGACCGGCCTGTGGACCTCGACCGGTCTGGCGAACATCGGCGAGGAGGTCGGCACCGCCGGTTCGCGCGGGGTGAAGACCGACGTCGCCTGGATCGGCGGCGGCTACAAGTACGCCTTCGACGGCGTCCAGCAGGCGGTCGACGGCATCGAGAAGAACTCCGACGCCCGCCGCTACGTCTGGACGGTCGACGGCTGGGCCGGCACGCAGCGCAACGCCATCGTCTGGACCGGCGACACGCCGGGCACCTGGGACGCCATGCGCTGGCACGTCCCGGCGATCACCGGCGCGGGCCTGTCCGGCCTCAACTACGCCTCCGGGGACGTGGACGGCATCTTCCAGGGCAGCCCCAAGACGTACGTCCGCGACCTGCAGTGGAAGGCGATGACACCCGTCTTCATGACGATGTCCGGCTGGGGCGCCACCGGCCCGGAGGCCGGCTACCAGGACAAGCAGCCCTGGCGCTTCGCCGAGCCGTACCTGTCCATCAACCGCACGTACCTCAAGCTGAAGATGCGGATGATGCCGTACTTCTACTCCATGAGCCGGGTGGCGACCGAGACCGGTACGCCGACGCTGCGGGCCATGGTCCTGGAGTACCCGGACGACCCGGTCGCGCGGGGCAACCAGACGAGCGGTCAGTTCATGTCCGGCGACTCGCTCCTGGTGGCTCCCGTGGTGACGGACACGACGAAGCGGGACGGCATCTACCTGCCCGCCGGCACGTGGACGGACTACTGGAGCGGCCGGACGTACAGCGGTCCGGGCTGGCTGAACGGCTACGACGCCCCGCTCGACCGGCTCCCCATGTTCGTCAAGGGCGGCGGGATCGTGCCGATGTGGCCGCAGATGAACCACACCGGCGAGAAGCCGGTCGACACCCTCACGTACGACGTGTACCCGCGCGGCTCGTCGACGTTCACGCTGTACGAGGACGACGGTGTCACCCGCCAGTACCAGACCGGCGCGTACGCCAAGCAGAAGGTCGACGTGACGGCACCCACCTCCGGCACCGGCGACGTGAAGATCAGCGTCGGCGCGAGCACCGGCACGTACACCGGCAAGCCCGCGAGCCGCGGCTACGAGTTCACCGTCCACGCGGCCGCCGCCCCCACCGGCGTCACCGTCGACGGCGCGGCCCTGCCGGCCCTGACGTCGAAGGCCGCGTACGACTCCGCCACGACCGGCTGGTACTTCGACCCGGCCGACCGCTCCGGCACCCTGCGGGTCAAGACGGGCTCGAAGTCGGGCGCGTTCACGGTCACCGCGTCCGGTGTGACGCTGCTCCCGGCCACCGAGGTCCCCGCCACGGGCGCGCCGATCTCCAAGTCCGCCTGGAAGATCGCGTACGCCGACAGCCAGGAGACGGCGTACGAGGACGGGGCCGCCGCCAACGCCATCGACGGCGACCCGGCCACCACGTGGCACACCGCCTACTCCGGCGGCACGGCCGCACAGCTCCCCCACGAGGTCCAGATCGACCTCGGGGCGCGCTACGACGTCGACAGCCTGTCGTATCTGCCGCGGCAGGACGGCGGGAGCAACGGACGCGTCGGGTCGTACGAGGTGTACGTCTCCGACACCACGGCGAGCTGGGGCAGCCCGGTCGCGACCGGCACGTGGGCCGACAGCGCCACGGAGAAGAAAGCCTCGTTCGCGCCGAAGACGGGACGCTACCTGCGCCTGAAGGCCCTCAGCGAGGCCGGGGACAGCGGCCCGTGGACCAGCGCCGCCGAGATCTCCGCGTCCGGCCTGCCCACCCCGCTCCCGTCGAACGCAACGCTGGTCAACGGGGCTTCGGGCACCTGCGTGGACCTGCCGTACAGCGCCACGGCCCCCGGCACGGAACCGACGCTGTACGCCTGCCACGGCGGCGCCAATCAGCGCTGGACGTTCACCACGGCCGGCACCCTGACCGGCAAGGACGGCGTCTGCCTCGACGGCTCCGGCACCAGCGTGACCGTCCAGGCGTGCAACGGCTCGGCGGGTCAGAAGTGGCAGCTCGGCGCGCAGGCGACGATCACCAGCGGCGGACGCTGCCTGGCCCCGGTCGGATCGGGCACGGCCAACGGCACGAAGCTGACGCTCGCCACCTGCTCGGGCACGGCGGCCCAGCGCTGGACGCCGACGGCCTGACGGCCACCACCTGAGGAGGGGAGCTGCGCCCCCGGCCGGCATCGGTCGGGGGCGCGGCCATGAGTTCCCTGAGGCCCCTCACTCAAAAACCTAGACTTCCAAAGTTTTCATGCTTACCGTGGCATGACCGGCGGTTTTCGCCGCCACCGCGCCCCGCCCCCCAGGCGCCGAGGAGCCCCATGTTCACCACCACCGACCATCGAGCCCTGTGCGTGATGCGCGCGACCGTCGAGGCGGTCCCGCTACTGCGCCGCTTCGTCCGGGAGACGGCCGGCCCGTGGGAACTCGGGGACGAGGTCGACGAGGCGCTCGGCGTCATCGTGACCGAGCTCGTCGCCAACGTCGTCCGGCACAGCGGCAGCCCGGACGTGGCCGTCCTCCTGACGACCACCGGGCGCACGGCGACCCTCCAGGTCCAGGACACCGGCAGGTGGCGCGCCCGGCGCCCTCGTCTCGCCGGTGACGACGACGCCGCGTGCTGCGGCCGCGGCCTGCAGCTCGTCCGCGCGTACGCGGAGGACTGCGCGATCGTACGGACGGCGCGCGGCACGCGCGTGGCCGTGACGCTCGCCGCCGACGTGATGATCGGCCGGCGGCCGGCGGGGCCGGACAGGCCCTAGTGGGCGGGGCTGTCCTCGGACCCCGGCTGCCGCTGCCCCTCCAGCGCGTCCAGCAGCACGTCCCGAAGTCGACCGATGTCCCCGGCCATGTCGATCGTCGGCTCGAGCAGCCACTGGAGCTGGATGCCGTCCGTCGCGGCCAGCAGGACCCGCGCGGCCCAGTCGGCGTCGACATCCACTCCCGCCCCCGCCCCCGCCCCCGGCTCCTCGGAGCCGAGCCCCGCCGGCGGCCCCCCGGCGAGCAGCGCCGCGATCTGGAGCCTCAGGCCGCGGTACCGCTCGGTGAAGAACGCATGGCCCGGGTGGTCGGGGTCGGCCGAGGCGGCGGCGATGTCCAGGAACAGCTTGACCAGTCCGGGCGTGGCGGCGTTCTGGGCCAGCAGCTCCGTCCGCCAGAGCACGGTCTCAGGGGTGTACGCCGCCGACGCCGCCGAGTCGCGGGCCTCCACCACCGCGGTGAGCAGCGCCTCGCGACTCCCGAAGTGGTGCAGCACGCCCGCGTCGGTCATCCCCACCCGCTGGGCGATGTCCCGTACGGACACGCCCCGGCTGCCCGCCTCCGCGTACGCAGCCAGCGCGGCGTCGAGGATCTCCTGCCGTTTGGCGGCGGTCTTGGCGTACGGGCCCCGGGCGCGTCGTGTCGTCACCGCATCACTCTAGCCGGACTCCACCGGGAAAACCTTGCACCCCTACCTTTTCAGGACGAGCGCACAGACAAGGTCCCCGAGCTCCTGTCCCGGTCGGTCAGCAGGAGCACGGCACCGCCGTGGCGGCTCCGGAGGCGGGCAGCCGGGCGTGTCCGTACGGGACATCGCTCAGCGGGCGGGCGTGGTCAGATCGACTCGGCGGTGAACAGGGTCTGGAGGGCGACCGCGGCCGCGCCGCGCGCCCATTCCTCGAAGGGCAGCGGCCGGATGACCAGCACACAGCGCGCCGCCGCTCCGAACGCCTGCTCGGCGAAGGACTCCCGGATCTGCGGCTCCAGGAGGTCGTAGGCGGCAAGCCCCGCCCCCGAGACGACGATCCGCCCGGGCCCGACGAGGTTGGCGACGGCCGCGAGGCCGAGGCCGATGGCGTGCCCGGCCCGGTCGAAGGCGTGGCGTACCGCCTCGTCGCCCGCGCGGGCACGCTCGACGGCCTGCGTCATCGACAGTTCCGGGTCGCCGGAGGCGCGGCGGGCGTGGGCGACGATGGCCTCGGTCGACGCCAGGGTCTCGATGCAGCCGCTGCCGCCGCAGTGGCAGACGGGCCCCGATGCGGCGACGCGTAGGTGACCGAGTTCGCCCGCGACGTTGTACTCGCCCGCGACCAGGCCGCCGTTGAGGACGAGGGCGCAGCCGATGCCGGCGCCCACGGTCACGAGGGCGAACGAGGACGCCTCGACGCCTTCGCCGAACCACTGCTCGGCGACGGTGAGGGATTTGACGTCGTTCTCCAGGGTGGTGACCAGGCCGGTCGCCTCGGTGAGCAGCCGCGCGAGCGGGACGTCGCGCCGGCCGAGGAGGGGCGAGTACCGGACGACGCCCGAGGCCCGGTCGACATCGCCGGAGACGGCGACGCCGAGGCAGTGGGTGCGCTCCCGGTAGGCGTCGGACTCGGACAGCAGCGCCTCGACCAGTTCGGCGAGGGCCGCGACGACCCCGTCCACCGTCCGGTCCGTCAGGACGTGGTGGCGGGAGGCGCGCGTCTCGGCCCGCAGGTCGCAGACGACGCCGATCAGGTCCTCGCCGGTGATCTTGACGCCGATGAAGAACTCGCGGTCGGCCCGGATCGAGAGCGGGCTGGCCGGGCGACCCGCGCCCGGGGCGTTGCGCTCCTCGGCCTCCAGCTCCTCCAGGTAGCCGGCCTCGATGATCGGACGGGCCGTTCTGGTGACCGCCGCCGAAGAGAGCCCGGTCCGTCGGGCGATCTCCACCCGGGAGACCGGGCCACGCGTCAGGACGGTGGTGAACACGGCCGCCGCGGCGGGCGTGGTGATCGGGGCACGGGACTCTGGGGTCGGAGGCATGCGCCGTACCGTAGGGGTATTGATTACCTCCGTCGATAATTGAATTCCAGGGAGTCGGGAACCTGCGCTGCCCCGACTGACCACACCCCCGCCGCCCCCGCGCTGCGGATCCGGTTCGCCGACGGCGGCAGGGCGTCGAGTGGCGGTACCTCGACCACACCGTGGACGGCGGCGAGGTGTGCCGCTCCCGCCCTCGCCTGGAGCGGCAGCCGGCACATCACCGCCCGGCGCTCCCGACCGGCTTCGACGTCGACGAGGCCGGCCAGACGCACCTCGCGGCGCCGGCCTCGGGGATCGGTGCGGAGCTGTTCGTGATGGACGACGGCTGGTTCGGCGCCCGCCGCGACGACACCGCGGGTCTCGGCGACTGGACACCGAACCCGAAGGCGTTCCCGTACGGGCTGAACCCGCTCATCCGCGAGGTCCACTGGCTGGGCATGCGCTTCGGGCCGTAAGTGGAACCGGAGATGGTCAACCCCGACAGCGAGCTCTACCGGCGCCACCCGGACTGGATGCTGCACATGCCGAGCCGCGAGCGGACGACCATGCGCAACCAGCTCGTCCTCAACTTCGCCCGCCCCGACGTCGCCGCCTGGGTCGCAGCAGACCTGCCCGTCCGACCGGCTCCGGGCCCGTCCGCGTCCGCCGGTTAGGGTGAGCGGCGTGCGCGTACTGCTCGTCGAGGATGACGAAAACCTCCGATTCGGTGTGGCCGCCGCCCTGAGGGCGGCCGGGCTCGCCGTCGACGAGGTGGCCGATCTGCCGCAGGCGGACGAGGCGCTGTTCGTGACCGCGTACGACTGCGCGGTGTTCGACCGGATGCTGCCTTCGGGGGACGCGGCGGTCTTCGTCGACGCGCTGCGACGCGCCGGCCAGGGCGTGCCCGTGCTGTTCCTGACCGCGCGGGACACGGTGGCTGACCGGGTGGAGGGGTTCGCGAGCGGCGGCGACGACTATCTGGTGAAGCCGTTCGCCGTGCCCGAGCTGGTCGCGCGGGTACGGAGTCTGTGCCGGCGGTCGGCGGCGGTGCGGCCCCCGGTGCACAGCGTCGGCGGCCTGGAGGTCGACACGGCACGGCGGCAGGTCCGGCGGGACGGTGTGCTGCTGACCCTGACGAGCCGGGAGTTCGCGGTGCTCGAAGTGCTCGCGACCCGCGCCGACCAGGCGGTCTCCCGTGCCGAGCTGATCGAGAGCTGCTGGGACGAGATGGCCGAGCCGCAGTCCAACGTCCTGGAAGTGCTCGTCTCCCAGCTGCGGCGCAAGCTCGGGGAGCCCGCGCTCATCCACACCGTGCGCGGGGTCGGATACCGGCTCGCCTCGGACGATGCCCGGTGACTTCTCCTCGCCGTCGGCGTTCGCCATGGCGGTCCCGGGAGCACGCCCTCACGCCCACCGCTCGGGTGCTGCGGCTGCGGCGGCGGATCAGTCTGCTGTTCGCGCTCACCAGCGCCGTCGGGCTGGTCGCGATGGCCCTGCTGGCCGTGCGCAGCGACAGCAGCCGTTGGCGGGAGCAGCTCGACCACTCGATGGACGCGGACACGAGCTGGGCCCTCGGGCTGCTGGAGACCGACGAGGACGGGCGGCTCGACACGGGCGTCCTGGCGGAGACGGTCAACACCGACTGCCCGCCGCTCACCGTGCTCCTGGTCGACGCGGACGACCCCGACGGCGTGAGCGTCCAGCACGCGCCGGCCAAGGCCTGCCTGGACGTGAGCCGTGCGGTGGTCCTGGAGGCGGGGCGCGCCTCCGTGCACGCCGACGACACCCGGGCGTTCGACCGGCGGACGAGGGACGGCAGGCCGGTACGGGTGTTCGCGCAGCCCTTCTACGCACCCGAAGCCGCCGATGACGCGGGCCCGCAGGGCGTGCTCGTCGCCCTGGCCGACGCTTCCGGCCCGCGCGCCGACCACGACCGGCTCGTCTGGGCCGTGACGGGCGGCTGCGCCGTGCTCGTCCTGCTGTCCGCGGCCGTCGGGCACGTCTTGTCCGGGCGCGCGGTACGGCCCGCGCTCGCCGCGCTGGGCCAGCAGGAGGCGTTCCTCGCGGACGCGGCGCACGATCTGCGGACCCCGGCCGCCTCGCTCCGGACCCTCGCCGAGACGGCGCTGCGCGGCGAGACGGACAGCGCGGACGTGCACCGGCGTACCCTCCGCCTGGCCGAGGGCATGGGCGAGCTGGTCGACGGGCTGCTGACCCGCGCCCGGCTCATGTCCGGCACGGCCACGGTGGCGCGCCAGCCGCTGCGGCTCGACCAGTTGGTGGAGGCGGTCGTCGACGAGGCGCCCGTGGCGGGGCACCGGGTCCGGGTCGACGTCGAGGACACGGTCGTGGTGGCCGATCCCGATCTGGTGCGCCGGGCCGTCGGCAATCTGCTCGGGAACGCGCTCGCGCACGGGCACGCTCCGGGGGTGCCCGCGGACGTCCTGATCACGGTGAGCCGGGACGGCACGCTGACGGTCGAGGACGCCGGTCCCGGGCTTCCTCCGGAGATCGCGGGCGCGTTGTTCGAACGGTTCCGCAGCGGTTCGGGTTCCACGGGCCTCGGTCTGTCCATCGCCTCGTGGGTCGCCCACGCGCACGACGGCACGCTCACGGCGGGGCGCGGGGAACGCGGCGGTGCCCGGTTCGTCCTGCGGTTGCCGACGCAGGACTGAGGGGCCGGACGGGCTCAGGCGGGGCCGTGTCGGGCCGCGGTGGCCGAGGGCTGCCGCCGGCGGCCCGCCGCCTCAGCAAATCCTCAGCATCCGCGCGTGATCATTCCCTGGACCGACCAGCTACGGGAGTACCTCGTGATCCGCGCCGCCGCACGCCGCCGTCAGGCCTTCGTCATCGCCCTCGCCGTCCTCGGCTCCGCTTCCCTGGCCGCCTGCACGGCCGGGCCCGGCTCGGCATCGGGACGTCCGAGCTCGGCGGCCGCCTCCGCGGACCCCGCCGACCGGCCGGACCTGCGGCGCTTCTACGGTCAGAAGCTCGCCTGGCACGCCTGCGGCGCCTACCGGTGCGCCGAGCTCACCGTACCGATGGACTACGCGCACCCCGCCGACGGCAAGACCTTCGTCCTGCCGGTGGCGAAGGCCGGCACGGCCTCCGCCGGAAAGCGGATCGGCTCGCTTCTCTACAACCCGGGCGGCCCCGGCGAGCGCGGTGTGCAGGCGCTGAAGGACGGGCTCGCCGACACCCTGGGGCGCGGGGTGCGGGAGCGGTTCGACATCGTGTCCTTCGATCCGCGGGGTGTCGGGGAGAGCAAGCCGGCTTTGACCTGTCTCACCGGGGAGGAGGCGGACGGCGAGTCCCCGGCCTCCGCCGAAGCGCCGCTCTACCCCCGTACCGACGCCGAACGCGCCGATGCGCTCGCGGGAGCGCGGGCGACGGCCGACGCCTGCCGGAAGGCCAGCGGTCCGCTGCTTCCGCACGTGGGAACCGAGGACGCGGCCCGGGACCTGGACGTGCTGCGGGCGGCGCTCGGCGACCGGAAGCTGACGTACGTCGGGTGGTCGTACGGGACGAGCCTGGGGACCTCGTACGCCGAGCAGTTCCCGCGGCGGGTGCGCGCGATGGTTCTGGACGGGGCGGTCGACCCGTCGCTGGACTGGCGGCAGCGCATGCTGGGCCAGGCCACGGGGTTCCGGGACGCGGTCGCGGACTACGCGGAATCCTGCGCCGCCGCGGTCGGCGACGGCTGCCCCGGATCCACCCCCGGGGAGATACGCGCGCTGATCGACCGCCTGCTGGAGCGGACGCAGCGGGAGCCGCTCACGGTCGACGGTTCCGAGGACGGTCTCGATGCCGCCGGCGTGGTCTCCGCGCTCAGCCTGTCCATGTACACCCCGGAGTCGCAGTGGGAGGTCCTGTCGGAGGCGCTGCGCGAGGCGGAAGGAGGGGACGGTACGAAGCTGGCGGCCTTGGCGTGGGGAGAGGAAGACGGCACGGATGGCGAGGAGTCCGAGGACGAGGCGCATGCGGAGTCTGATCCCGGTGGCGACTCCGGAACCACCGTGCCCGAGGACAACAGCGACGCGGCCCTGATCGCCGTCAACTGCCTCGACGTCCCCCACCCGCGCGACGACCGCGCCTACTGGGACGCCTTGGCCCCCGCCGACAAGGCCGCCGGTGTCTACGGGACTTCCGGTCTGACGGGCGAGCTGGTCTGCAAGGACTGGCCGGCCGGCACCCAGCGGCCGCACCGGGTCGACGCCCCCGGCGTGCCGCCGGTGCTCGTCGTCGGTACGGCGGGCGACCCGGCGACCCCGTATGACGAGGCGGTGAGCCTGGCACGGCAGTTCCCCGGCGGCATGCTCCTGTCCTTCCGGGCGGCGGGCCACACCGGCTACGGCCGCAACGCCTGCGTCGACCGGAACGTCGAGACCTATCTGGTGTCCCTCACGAAGGTCCGGCCCGGCACGACCTGTGCCCCGTGACGGCCCGTTACGTCACGCAGGCCGAGAGCGCTTCGCAGAACCGTCGTTGCCCCTTAAATCGACAACGCCGAGAACTCGGCCAAGGTGGAGGCCGTCGAGGCGCTCGCCGTCCTGGCCGAGCAGGCCGGGATCACTCTGATCGAACTGGCCCTCGGCTTCGTGCTCGCCCACCCGGCGGTCACCGCCTCCGGACGTACTGGACGAGATCGACAGGATCGTCCCGCCGGGCACCACCCTCTCGGCACGGGACGCGGGCCACGTGCCGCCGGCCCTGCGCGACCCCGCGGCCCGCCGGCGGCCCCTCGGCTGAAGTCGAGGATGTCGTCGACCTGCTCGCCGTAGTCAGTTGGGGTCGGGCTCGGGTGCCGCTGTGACCGGGGTCCAGGGGAACGGCGGATCGGGGATCTCGCGTCGCAGCACCGGAGCGATATCCGACTGGAAGAGTTCGAGCGAGGCTCGGTGCTGCGCGTGCGTCAGACCGCTCGCGTCGGCCTGCAGGTGGAGCACGCTGTGCCCGAACCGCTCGTGGTAGCGGTGCACCTTGTCGATGATCTGCTGCGGGCTGCCGATGAGCGCCGAGCTGCGTTCGACGAAGTCCTCCAGGGTGGTGAACACCGGCTCCAGGCCCTGGCTCTTCTGGAAGGCGAGTTGGCCCTCGAACACCGGCCGGTACGCGGCGACGGCTTCCTGCGAGGTGCGTGCCGCGTGGTAGCCGGCCGTTCCCGCGCCGACGACGGCTCGCGCCGGGTCGTGGCCGTAGTGCTCCCAGCGCTCCCGGTAGTGGCGGATGAGTGCGGCGTACGGCTCGATGGGGTGGGTGACATTGGCCGAGAAGAGCGGGTCTCCGTAGCGGGCGGCGAGGTCGACCGACTCCCGGCTGGTCGCGCTGCCGTGCCAGACCCGGACGGGCTGCTGAAGGGGTCGCGGCCAGACCTCCGCGTCGGTCAGCTCGGGGCGGAAGCGCGGCGCGGCGCTCACCTTGCCCTGCCGCCAGATCCGGCGGAACAGATCGTAGCCCTCGGCGTTGCGGTCCCACTGGTCCTCGGGCGTGACGTGGAACAGCTCGCGCTGTGCGGTGCCGTTGCCCTTGCCGATGATCAGGTCGAGGCGGCCCCCGGACAGGTGGTCCAGGGTCGCGTAGTCCTCGTACGCGCGCACCGGGTCGAGCAGGCTGAGGGTGGTGACGGCGGTGAACAGCCGGATCCTGGAGGTGAGCGCGGCGATGTGGCTGAGCACGACCGGTGGTGAGGAGGAGATGAACGGCCGCTCGTGACGCTCGCCGACGCCGAAGCCGTCGAATCCGAGCTCCTCGGCCAGCAGGGCGTTGTCGACCACCTCGCGGAAGCGCTCGCTGGTGGACTTCTGTACGCCGGTCACGGGATCAGGGGCGTGCACGATGAGGGTGATGGCGAGGAATTTCACGACGCCACCCGCTCGTCGCGCACGTGGTCGGGGTGGGCGAGGCCGAGGTGGTCGCGGAGCGTGGTGCCCGTGTAGTCGTGGCGGAACACGCCGCGTTCCTGGAGCAGCGGGACGACGGTG
The DNA here is from genome assembly GCF_026236535.1 of Streptomyces sp. SKN60. GTDB lineage: Bacteria > Actinomycetota > Actinomycetes > Streptomycetales > Streptomycetaceae > Streptomyces. The sequence goes on from NZ_JAHTMW010000016.1 coordinate 133,748, forward strand.
TCGGCGAACTCGTCGAGGCCGCCGGGGGTGAGGTGCGGGACCAGGATGAAGCCGTCGGCGGCGTCCGTCTGGACGAAGTGGTCGATGGTCTCGGCGACGGTGGCCGGGGAGCCGATGAACGACTGGCGGCCGGTGGTCTCGATGACCAGTTCACGAATCGACAGATTCTCCGCGGCGGCGCGCTCGCGCCACTGCCGGGCGACGGCGACCGGGTCGCGGAACGACCGCACGCTCGCCCGGCCGCGGGCGATGGTGTGCTCGCCGGGGTCCGGGTCGATGTCGGGGAGCGGGCCGTCCGGGTCGTACGCGGACAGGTCCCGGTTCCACACGTGTTCGAGGTACGTGATCGCCGTCTGGCCGCTGACCTGTTGGCGTCGAACCTCACGGGCCAGCTCCTGCGCCTCGGCGTCGGTGTCGCCGAGTACGAAGGTCGCAGCGGGCAGGATCAGGAGCTGGTCGTGGGATCGGCCGTGGCGGGCCAGGCGTCCCTTGACGTCGGTGTAGAAGGCCCGGCCGGCCTCCAGCGTGCTGTGCCGGCTGAAGATGGCGTCGGCCTCGGCGGCAGCGAACTCGCGGCCCTCGTCGGAGTCGCCCGCCTGGAAGATCACCGGACGGCCCTGGGGGCTGCGCGGGACGTTGAACCGGCCGGCGATGTCGAAGTGCTGCCCCTGGTGGACGAAGGCTCCGGCTCGCGCGTCCTTGAGGAAGATGCCGGACTCCCGGTCGGCGAGGATCTCGTCGCCGCGCCAGGAGTCGAACAACTCGGTGGCGGTGGACAGGAACTCCTTGGCCCTGGAGTAGCGCTGGTCCTCCGGGAGGAAGCCGCCGCGCCGGAAGTTCTCGCCGGTGAAGGCGTCCCAGGAGGTCACGACGTTCCAGGCGGCACGTCCGACCGACAGGTGGTCCAGGCTCGCGAACTGGCGGGCCACCTCGTAGGGCTCGTTGAAGGTGGAGTTGATGGTGCCGGTCAGGCCGAGACGATCGGTGACGGCGGCGAGCGCGGACAGGACGGTAAAGGTGTCGGGCCGGCCCACCACGTCCAGGTCGTGTATCCGGCCGCCCTGTTCGCGCAGCCGCAGTCCCTCGGCGAGGAACAGAAAGTCGAACTTGGCGCGTTCGGCCGTCCGCGCGAAGTGCGCGAACGAGCTGAACTCGATGTGGCTGCCCGCCCGCCGGTCGCTCCACACGGTGGTGTTGTTGACGCCGGGGAAGTGGGCCGCGAGGTGGATCTGCTTCGGGGGCTTGCCGGTGTTCGGGTTCGTCATGGTGGTACGGCTCCTGCGGCTCAGACGGCGGCGGCGTAGCGGTTCGTGGGGCGGGAGAGACCGAGCAGCCCCCGGAGGGTGTCTGCCTCGTAGGCGTGCCGGAAGGCGCCTCGGCGTTGGAGTTCGGGCACCAGGCCCCGCGTGATCTGTGCCAGGTCGTGGCCGATCGCTCCGGGGCGCAACCGGAAGCCGCTCAGGCCCGCCTTGCGCAGCTCAAGGAGCAGATCCGCCAGTTGCGCGGGCGTGCCGGTGAACACCCGGGCGTCGCTGGTGCAGGCGTCACCCGCCAGGTCGTCCAGGCGAGCCTTGTGGTACTCCGCCGCCTCGGGATCGTCGTCCAGGAAGACGACCAGGTCGCCGAAGATGTGCAGTCGTTCCTCCGCCCGTCCTGCGGCGGCCTGGGCGGCACGGATCTCGGTGACGATGGCGCGGGCCTGGGCGGTGTCGTGCGGAGTGACGTACCCGATGTCGGCGGAACGGCCCACCAGTCGGTACGGCACGCTGTCGTGCGCGAGGGCGCTGACGAGGGGCTGGCCCTGCGGGGGCCGAGGGGTGATCGAGGGGCCCTTGACGCTGAAGTGCTTGCCCTCGAAGTCGATGTAGTGCAGCTTGTCGCGGTCGATGAAGCGTCCGGTGGCGACGTCACGGATCTCCGCGTCGTCCTCCCAGCTGTCCCACAGGCGGCGCACCACCTCGATGTGGTCCGCGGCCTCCTCGAAGAGTTCGGCGATCAGGTCCCGGCCGGCCGGGGTGTCCCGGTCCTCGATGCGGAGGGCCGGGAAGGCGCGTCGTCCGAAGTGCGCCGCCTCGTTCTGTCGTGCCGTCACCTGGACGCGCAGGCCCGCGCGGCCGCCGCTGACGTGGTCCAGGGTGGCGATCGCCTTGGAGATGTGGAACGGCTCGGTGTGGGTCGCGACCACGGTGGGCACAAGCCCGATGTGCCGGGTCAGCGGTGCGACCCGGGCAGCGACGAGGACGGCGTCCAGTCGGCCCCGGACCTGGTCGGTGCGCTCGTCGGGTTCCGTGGGGTGCGAGGACTGCGGCCCGAGCCCGTCCTCGAACGTCACGAAGTCGAGCAGGCCGCGTTCGGCCTCGGCCACGAGGTCGGCCCAGTAGCCGGCGGTGAGCAGGTCGTGGGGCCGGGCGTCCGGCTCGCGCCACGCGGCCGGGTGCCAGCCGGTGCCGTCCAGCGCCACGGCGAGATGAAGAGGGGGATGTGCGGACATGGCGAAGGGGGCCTTCCTGGTCGACCGTACGGGTCATCGGCCCTCGTGCGGAGGACGGGGGACGACACCGTCGCCTCCGCTCTTCCGGTTGCTCGTCCGCTCGGGCCGGGGCCTGCCGTACGCTCCGCCACGGCAGGTCTTCATGTCCTCGCAGCCTAGGCGGAGCCGGACGGACGAAGGTGGAGAGCGTGTTGCGGCTCCATGAAACCGTCCGGGATACGTGAGGGAGCGTCAGGCGGCCCTTCGGCCGTCGTCAAGAGAGGGCCTTCTCATGTTGCGCTCGCTGTCTCACCTCCTGGAAGGTGGCCGCCGCCTCGGCGAGTGCCGGGCGGCTCCACGGGCAGGCCGGCCCGCCGCCATGCCTGGAACCCGCCGTCCAGGTCCGTCGCCCGGTGCAGCCCCAACTGCCGCAGCGACACCGCTGCGAGGCTGGACGCGTACCCCTCGTTGCACACCACCACGACGGTTCGGTCATGGTCGGTGACCTCCGGCGACCGGTGATCGCAGAGCGGATCGAGCCGCCATTCCAGCTCGTTGCGCTCGACGACCAGCGCGCCGGGGATGGTGCCGTCGCGCTCCCGCAGCGCGGCGTAGCGGATGTCGACCAGCAGCGCGCCGGAAGCGACGGCTTCGGCTGCCTGCAGTGGTCCGAGCCGGTCCAGTTCCGCGCGGGCCCGGGCCAGCAGTTCGTCGATTCCCCGTTCCGGTGGGCGCGTCACGTCCATGCCTCCGGTCGCTCGACCGTCTCCAGCCGCAGCACGGGCCCCGTACGGCTGTAGCGCCGGATCAGCGGCAGTGGCGGGTGGTAGACGTGGACGGAGACGGCGTGCGCCTCGGCGGAGAAGTTCACCACCTGGTGGACGTGGTGGGGGCCGAAGGCGCGCCCCTGCCCTGCGCCCAGCCGCCGCTCGCGGTCGATACCGTCGGCGAGTTCGAGCGTTCGCCATCCTTCCGTGGGCAGCTGGGCGGCGAGGGACTGTTCGGTCAACTCGCCGTCCGCGGTGGCGAAGGCACCCCGCGAGCCGCCGTGGTCGTGCCATCCGGTGCCGGTGCCCGGTGGCCAGCCGATGAGCCACGCCTCGCTGCCGCCTGGACCGTCGAGTCGGATCCAGGTACGGCCCTCGGGGTCCAGCGGGAGGGTGGCGACCAGCTCGCTGTCGGAGGCGGTGCGGCGGGCGAAGTCGAGCAGTTCACCGAGTGTCGGGCCCGTACGGGTGACACCGTCGGGCGGAGCCGCGGACTCGGCTGCGCGCTCGGACACGGAAAGGACGGTGGCCATGGCGGGACTCCTTCGGGAGCGTGAGTGAGCATGTGCGTGGGACGGGTGCGGGGTCCGGGCCGCGTACGCGACGAACCGCGGCGTACGCGGCCCCCGACTCCCGTGACGGCTACTTGTCGGTCTTCGGCAGACCAGGCGGGTTGATCGCGGACGTGGTCACGGCCTCGTCGGACAGGCCCCAGCGCTGAAGCACCTTGGCGTACGTGCCGTTCTCGATGACGTGGTCGAGGGCGTCGGCGAGCGGCTTGGCCAGTCCGCTGTCCTTCTTGGTGGTGGCCGCGATGAGGCCCTGGAGGGTGGAGCCTGCGCCGGAGTAGGTACCGACGACCTCGGTCTTCCCGGTCGTCGCGGCGTGGTAGGCGGCGGTCGGGTTGGGGCCGAGGTAGAGGTCGATGCGGCCGGACTGGAGGGCGAGGTAGGTGTCGCTGTCGTTCTGGTAGTACGTGATGTTCACCGGCTTGCGACCGGCCTTCTCGTTCTCCTTGCTCCACTCGACGAGCAGCTTCTCCTGGTTGGTGCCGCTGCTCACGGCGACGGTCCTGCCCGCCACATCCTGCGGACCGGTGATCTTCAGGCCGCTGCCCTTCTTCGCCTCGAAGCCCAGGTTGTCCTCGCGGTAGGTGGCGAAGTCGTACTTCTCCTTGCGCTCCTCGGTGACGGTGATGTTGCTGAAGCCGACGTCGTACTTGGCGCTGTCCAGGCCGACGAAAATGTTCTCCCACGAGACCGTGTTGAGGTGCGGCTTCAGGCCGAGGACGTCGGCGACCAGGTAGGCGATGTCCGGCTCGACACCGATGACCGTCTTGTTGTCGGTGGCGAAGAACGTCAGCGGTGCGGCCGAGCCCGAGGAGTCGACGATCTCCAGGGTGCCTCGCTTGCGGATCTCCTCCGGGACCCCGGCGGCTATGGAGTCGACCTTGCCCGTGGTGACGCGGTTCTGGTCCGGGCTCAGGTTGATCTTCACCGTGCCGCCCGACGCGGCCGCGACCTCGGTCGTCCCGCCGTCGGAGGGGTTGCCGCACGCGGCGAGGACGAGGGCTGCGGCCAGTCCCAGCGCGGCGGCAGTGGTGGTGCGGCGGTTGATCGAGGTGGACATGGTCGTGCTCCTTGCTCGGGGAGATCGGGGGATCGGGGGATCGGGGGATCGGGGGATCGGGGGATCGGGGGATCGGGGGATCGGGGGATCGGGGGATCGGGCGTATGGGGTCGGTCGGGGTGGTCAGAGGACCTTGGAGAGGAAGGCGCGGGTGCGCTCGTGCCGCGGGTTGTCCAGGACGGCCGCCGGCGGGCCCTGCTCCACGACGGCGCCGCCGTCCATGAACACCACGGTGTCGGCGACCTCGCGGGCGAAGCCGATCTCGTGGGTCACGACGATCATGGTGGTTCCGGTGCGGGCCAGGTCCTTGATGACGTCGAGGACTTCGCCGACCAGCTCCGGGTCGAGCGCCGAGGTGGGCTCGTCGAAGAGCAGCACCTTCGGTTCGAGGGCGAGTGCGCGGGCGATGGCCACGCGTTGCTGCTGGCCTCCGGACAGCTGCCGCGGATAGGCGTCCGCCTTGTCGGCGAGGCCGACCCGGTCGAGGAGCCGGCGGGCGGCCTCCTCCGCCGCCCTGCGCGGGCGGCGCAGTGCGGAGACCGGTGCCTCGACGAGGTTGTCGAGCACCGTCAGATGCGGGAAGAGGTTGAAGTTCTGGAAGACGAACCCGATATCGGTTCGCTGCTTCAGGACGTCCTTCTCCTTCAGCTCGTGCAGCTTTCCGCCGGAGCGGCGGTAGCCGATGAGCCGGCCGTCGATGCTGATCCAGCCCCGGTCGACCTTCTCCAGGTGGTTGATGGTGCGCAGCAGGGTGGACTTCCCGGAGCCGGACGGGCCGAGGATCACGGTGACCTCGCCGGCTCGGACCTTGAGGTCGATGCCGCGCAGCACCTCCAGCGGGCCGAAGCTCTTGTGGACGCCGTGGACGTCCACCATCACGCCGTCGTCATCGTCATTGTGCGTCTGTTTCGCGTCCTTGGCGGCCGCGGTCACGTCGCTCATCGGCTTCCTCCCAGGGGCTTCAGGGGTACGACGGGCTGGTCGCGCCGTACGGCCGCCGCGCGCAGGTCGTGTACGGAGCGCCGGGCCCGTTGGAGCGGGGTGGGCGGCGGGGTCCGGTCGGCGCCCCGGGCGAAGCGGCGCTCCACGTAGTACTGCGCGACCGACAGCAGGGTGGTGAGGACCACGTACCAGGCGGTGGCGACGAGCAGGAGGGGGATCACCCGGCCGTTGCGGCCGTAGATCACCTGTACCTGGTAGAACAGCTCGCCGATGGACATCACGTAGACCACCGAGGTGCCCTTGAGCAGGCCGATGATCTCGTTGCCGGCCGTGGGCAGGATGGCGCGCATGGCCTGCGGCAGCACGATCCGGCGGATCTGCCGCAGCCGGGGGATGCCGAGTGCGGCGGCGGCCTCCAGCTGCCCGTGATCGACGGCGATCACGCCGCCGCGCACGATCTCCGCGGCGTAGGCGGCCTGATGCAGTGTGAGCCCGATGACGGCGGCGCCGATCGTGCCGATGAGGCTGTTGCTGTCGACGGACCAGAGCACCGGTCCGAAGGGGATGCCGACGCCCAACTCCTCGTACAGGGCGCTCAGGTTGAACCAGAACACCAGCTGGACGATCATCGGGATGGACCGGAAGATCCAGATGTAGGACCAGGCGACGGTCTGCAGCACCGGGCTGCTCGACAGCCTCATGAAGGCCAGGACGGTGCCGAGGAGAAAGCCGAGCACGGTGGCGTACGCGGTGAGCTGGAGGGTCACCCACACCGCCTGGACGATCGTCTCGGACAGGAAGTAGGCGCGGAAGACGCCCCACTCCCAGACCGGGTTGGTGGCCAGTCCGTGCACGAACTGGGCGACCAGCACGATCACGGCGGCGGCCGCCGCCCAGCGTGCGTAGTGGCGGGCGGGCACGACCTCGAGGGAGGCCGGGTCGTCCGGGTCCGGCCGTGATTCGGGGTCGGTGCCCGGGGAGGCCGCGCCCGGTGGCGCGACGGCGGAGTCGGCCTTGCCGGCGGCGGCGATGCGCAGGCGTGTTCCGATGGCACGGGCGCTCACGGTTGTGCTGCCTTTCCTCGGTGAGTCGCTCGGTGTGTCGCGGTTGCCGGCAGGTGTTTCTCGAAAGGCAGCGGGCCGATGGTCTCCGGGTCGGCCTCCGTGTCGAACAGCGGGGTGTAACCGGTGGCCAGGTACAGGCCGCGAGCCTCGGGCTGGCGCGGGCCGGTGGTCAGGTGGATCCGCCGGTAGCCACGGGCCGTCGCCTCGCGCTCCAGTTCGGTGACGACACGTCGGGCGAGACCCCTCCGCCGATGGGCGGAGTGCGTCCAGATCCGCTTCAGCTCGGCCGTGGTCGCGTCGTACCGGCGGAAGGCGCCACCCGCGACCGGCTCGCCGTGTTCCAGGAGCAGGAGCAGAACGCCGCCGTGCGAGGCGGTGAACTCCTCGTCGGGGTAGCGGGAGATCTCGCCGTGCGCGTCCTTGCCGTAGCGCCGGGAGTACTCGTCGCCGAGTTCCTGCAGCAGGGGTCGAACTCTCGGGTCGGAGACGGGGACATGAATCACCGTCAGTTCCGTGGCGTGCGTCATCACCTGACCACCGCGAGCGTTCCGCGCGCCGCCCGCTCGGCGTCGCGTTCGGCGTCGCGCTCGGCGACCTCCTCACGGACGATCGGAATCACGTACCGGCCGACGGCGGCGCCGGAGTGCGGGGTGGTTTCGGAGCCGGCGTTGGTGGCGGCGATGCCAAGGAACTCCACGTGCATGGGGAGATGGCCTTTCCTCAAGTCCTCTGGGCCGTATGCCGGGGTAGCGGCACGGACCAGGCGCGGCAGGGCGGAGCAGCCTTCGGCGCGGACGGTGTGCCGGCGCTTCAGGGTGCTGGGAAAACAGGTCGGGGAGGGTGTGACGACGCCGGGGCAGGGGCCTCGGACGAAGGAGGGCAGCGGCAGGCACGGGGCAGCTCTCGCAGAACGGTCCGTACGGGGACTCGGCGTGTGCCGAGCACATGCGTACGACGGTGCTACGAGGGAAGGATCTCGGCCCGCAACGGGGTCACCGAGGGAGGGAAGGGCCGGTCAGACGGCCCGCTGCCGCTTCAGGCGCAACACGCCGCGGACCACACCCGACCGAAGTCGATGTGGTCCCGGGTGACCAGGCGCTGCTCGGCATTCATGCGACCAATTGAGCAGTACATCGCGCTTCCCGTCAACCACGGCCCGGATGCCGGACCGGCGTTTGGCCGTTCCTGGAGGTGGCGTGGTTGACACCTGCTCGCGGCATGCCCGTACGATCGAGGCCGGACCGGCTCCGCCTCGCGCGGCGACCGGACCGGCCGCGTTGAGGGACGCGGCGAGTGTGACGACGCCGGAAAACCGGCCACCCCCCTGGCCCACGCTGTGTCTCCCCGGAGTCCGTGTACGTGCGCCGCCGGGTGGTCACCGCTGCCCGCGCCTCCCTCGCCTGGAGAGCCTTCTGATGGCCTCACCGTCCGACGTCCACGTCCCCTCCCGCGTCCCCGCGTCCGTACCACCTCACGACACCCGAGCGCCCCCAGCGGCCGGGGCTTTGAGGCCGATCTCCCGCATTTGTGGATCTCCCGGTCCGCCCCGCTGCCGGTGCAGCTGCTGTTCTGGTTCGACATCGGCGCGCTCTAGCCGACGCTCGGACTCGGCATCCCCTTCGGACCCGAGTTGGCCACCGTCAAGACGGTCAACCTGCTCGACCCGTCATCGGCCTGACCCTGCACGAGGCGGCCTGCGCCGCCGAGGTGGTGCGCGGCGGCGCCCTCCGTCGCGTTCCCCCCCCGTGGTGCCTCCTGCCTCCCGAACTCCGCCTCGGGCCTTCGGCTTCCCGGCCCCGGCCGCAGGGCCGCGCACACCACGCCATCCATCCATCCATCCATCCATCCATCCACTGCACCAGAAGGAGACGACACATGAGCGTCCATGACATCCCCGAAGCCGTCGACCACGCCCCCGACGGCCGCACCAGCACCGCCGACGTACCGGATCCGGAGGTCTTCGCCGCGGAATGGCAGGAGTGGCACCGGGACAAGGACGCCCGGCTCGCCTCGGAGCACGGCTTCCTCGCGGTCACCGGTCTGCACTGGCTCTCCGTCGAGCCGCAGAGCTTCCCCGGCGTACCGGGGACCTGGTCGACGGGGCCCGAAGGCGTCGTCGTGGAGCTCGACGAGGGGACGGAGCTCGTCGTCGACGGCGCGGTGGTACGCGGGCGGCACCTCTTCGGCGTCATTCCGGAGCGCGGCGGCGTCGACGCCGTCTGGGGCGACACGGTGATCGAGGTCGCCAAGCGCGGCGGCCTCGACGTGGTCCGGCCGCGGCACCCCGACCACCCGCTCAGGGTCGCCTTCACCAGCACGCCCGCATACGCGCCCGATCCGCGCTGGGTGATCGCCGGCCGCTACGAAGCCTTCGACGAGCCGCGACCGACCACAGTGGGCGCCTCCGTCGAGGGCCTTCGGCATGTGTACGACGCTCCGGGCCGGGTCGTCTTCCGGTTGGACGGACAGGAGTTGGCCCTGACCGCGTTCAACGGAAACACGCCCGGGAGCCTCACGGTTCTGTTCACCGACGAGACCTCAGGTGTCACCACGTACGCGGCCAACCGTCAGCTCGCGGTAGCCGCGCCCGGCCCCGACGGCGCGGTGCTGCTCGACTTCAACCGCGCCACCAACCTCCCTTGCGCCTATACCGACTTCGCGACCTGCCCGCTGCCGCCGGCCGAGAACCGGCTGCCCGTCGCGATCGAGACCGGCGAGAAGATCCCCCTCGAGCGCGGCCCGGTCTCCTAGCGGGCCGGCGGAAGGGGGCGGCTGGGATCGTTGCCGCGATGTGACGGCGTCATGGCCACCTCGTGGCGATGCCGTCCGGCTACGGGTGGAGCCGCCCGTCAACGCCTAACCTCTGGGGACGGCCCCGTGCTGGTGGTTACGGGGCCGCTCCCGTCTCTGCCAAGGGCAGGTTTCTCATGGGCATGTCCAGCATCCTCAGCGTCGACGAGGCCGAACCTCGGCTTCCCGAGCTGCATGTGGTCGACGTCCGCACTCCCGGCGAGTTCGCCTCCGGCCACGTGCCGGGCGCCGTCAACGTTCCCCTGGAGCTCGTCAAGGGCAGCCTGGCGGAGCTGCGGAGCGCTGCCGAGAGCGGACGGCTGCTCCTGGTGTGCGCCTCCGGCGCCCGCTCCGAGCAGGTCGCCGCGGTTCTCGCCTCCCACGGGATCGCGGCGGCGAGCCTCACCGGCGGCACCCGGGCCTGGGCCGCCGCCGGTCACCGGCTGCTCGTCCACGGACTTCAGTAAGTGTGCGATCTCATCGGCGTGCGGCGCAGCCGATCACGCGGCCGAGGTGGGCAGGTCCGTTCTCGACTCGACTCTCGACTCTGTGAGGAGCCGCTGGACGACCGCGATGAGCTCACTCCCCGGATCCAGGCCGAGCTCGCGGCGCAGCATCGTGCGGCACAGCTTGAACTGGCGCAGCGCCTCGGCCCGGTTGCCCAGGTGCGCGTGCGCCTCGATCACGATCCGGTAGGCCGCCTCGCGGAGCGAATCCGCCGCGAGCACGGCGCACGCGGCCTCGATCGCCCGGTAGTACTCACCGGCGACGAGCAGCGACTCGGCCATCCGTTCCAGACCGCCGAGGCAGAGCAGGCGCAGCCGCTCGCGCTCGACCAGCACCCACTCGTCGTCCCAGCCGGGCAGCAGGTTGCCGCCGAGCACGGCGGGATCGACCGGAGGCCGGCCGACGAACTGGTCGTGCGCCGCCGCGGCGGCCGCCCGGGTGTCGAGGCGGTGCGGGCACAGGGCCACGGTGGTACGCCCCGCGCGCACCAGCGGCTGTTCGAGCCCGCAGTTGGCGCGCCAGATAGCCGAACGCAGACAGGCCGCCGCGCGTTCCTCCGTGCGGTCCCCCCACAGCGCCCCGGCGACCTGTGACCGCGTCAGCGCGCTGCCCCGCAGGGCCAGATAGGCGATGAGCCGGGCGGCGGCCGGGGTGACCTCGTGAGCGCGACCCTCGACTTCGAGCGCGAAGCCGTCGAGCAGCCGCAGGCTCATGGCGGCCTCGGGGCGGGTGTGAAGCAGCGTCATGGGAGGACGATCGACCGGGCTGCGTCTCCGCGCCGTCACCGCCGCGTCAACGGCGCACGGCCGGCCCCGAAGCTCTCGCCTCGTACGGAACTCGACGCTACGGGCGCCGCGTTCCCGCGTCGACCCCGTACCGTCACCGGCCTCGCGACGATCCGGTGATGGAAGCGTGACGGTCCGGTGATGGCGTCCCGTCACGATGACCGGCGTGATCAGGGAGGTGTCCGAGCTGCTGGTCGGCGTGGTCAACAAGGCCAGGCCGGCCCACCCGCCATGGGCCGAGCTGTCGTCGCTGTCCGCGGCCGATCCCGACCCGACGAGCTCCAAGCTGGCGGTCGCGCTGTACGCCGTCGAAGAGCACCCCCACCTGCGCAACCGGCCGCTGGTCAGCTCCCCGGAGGGACACGTGCGCCCGCCGCTCGCGCTGCGGCTGCACTATCTGATGACGTTCATCGGCGCGCACGACGAGGCGCAGACCCGGCTCTCGCTGGTCGCGGCGGCCTTCCACACCACGCCGGTCATCAGCGGCACCGGTCTGCCGCCGGCCCTCGCCGGCAAGGTCCAGTCGGTCACCGTCCGGCTGACCAGCCCGACGGACGACGAACGCAACCAGATCTGGGGCGCGCTCGGCCGGCCCGGCCGGCTGGCGCTGTACTACGAGGTCGACGTGGCGCCGGTCGAGCTGCTGGTGAAGGACGGCCACGGCACCGTGGTCACCCACCGGATCGACTACATGGACGCCTCATGAGCGGACTCCCGGGCCGGATCGCCGCCGGCACCACGGTGCGACTCGCCCACACCGTACGGGTGTTGCACGCGGTCAGTGGTGAGCCGGTCGAGCCGCTGAGCGCGCGGCTGGACCGACCGCGCCCCGGCTGGTCGGTGCGGACCCGGGCGAACACGGTGGCGGTCGCCGTCCGGGACGGGGCACCGGCGCCCTCCGGCCCGCCGGTGCTGAGCATCGCCGTGGCCGACCCGGTGCTCGCCGCGGCCCTGGCCACACCGGCGATGACCGTCCCGCTGACCGGCGCCGAGCTGGAACTGCGGCTCGCTCCCGTGCCGATGACGCTGAGCGTCGAGCTGCTCGCCACGGAGGACCACACGGCGACCGGGCGGACCATGGTCGCCAGCGCGAAGTCGGGGCCGTCACCGCGGCCGACCGTCGCGCTGCCCGAGACCGTCCCCGGGGTCTACGTGTCGGCCCCGGTCGTGTGGACCGCGGCGTTCCGCCCGCTGGAGCTGCTCGTCGACGGAGCCTCGCTCGGTGAGATCACGATCGACGTCACCCGTGGATCGCCCCGGGTCCGGCTCGTCGCCACTGCCTGAACCGTTCATCGAAGGAGCCCACCGTGAGCTACCAGTCTCCCGGCGTCTACATCGAGGAGGTCCCTTCCGGGCCCCAGCCGATCGCAGCCGCGTCCACCAGTGTGGTCGCCGCCATCGGCAGCCTGTGCAAGGGACCCGTCGGGGTGCCCACCCGAGTCACCGGATGGGCGGACTTCGTGCGCACCTTCGGTACGGCGCACGCGCGTGGCTTCACGCCGGAGGCCTTGTACGGGTTCTTCGAGAACGGCGGTACGGCGGCCTGGGTCGTCCGGGCCGATCCTTCGGTCGCCGCAACGTGGAAGATCTACGACAGCGCGACCACGGCCACACTCTCCTTCGAGGCCACCGCGACGTCTCCCGGCGCCTGGGCGAACGGTGTGACGCTCGGCGTCTCCCCCGATCTGACCGGCGGCGCGGGGGCCATGGCGCAGGCGGTGGTCTCCAGCCCGGTGAGTGTTCAGACGAACCCGATCGACATCCCGGTGCGCAGCTCGGGCGGGTTCCTCGCCGGGGACACCGTCACGCTGATGAAGGGCACGGGTGCCTCCGTCGACGCTACGGTCAACACGGTCGCCGCCACCACTCTGAACGTCACCGCCGGCACGGCGATCGAGCTGGCCACGGGTGACGTCGTTGCCGCACGCACCGCCGCGTCACCGACCACGATCCTGCTCGCCAGCGGCTCCGGCCTGAAGCAGGGCGACCTGCTCGCGATCCAGAGCGCGGACGGGTCGCGGGTCACCGGGGTGATCGCCGCTGTGGTCAAGCAGGGCCCGCGCACTGCCGTCACGCTGAGCGCACCGCTCGGCTCGGCCGTGCTAGGTGCCGGTCTCGCCCGGCGGATCGCGCGGTTCCGCGGCACCATCGCGGGCGGCGCCGCCACCTTCACCCTGGGGCAGATCACCTGGGAGGTGGACCCGGCGCTGGCTCCGGTGGACTCCGAGATGTCCAACGCCCGGGCGACGGTGAGTTCAGGCGTCGTGGCGGCATTCGCCGGAACGCAATTCGCGATGCCTGGCGGCCAGAACGCCCCGGCCGGGACCGTTCTGGTCGACGCTCAGGTCAGCGTCGCCGTGTACACCGAGGCGATCGACTTCGCCGCCGGCACGGTCGAGGACGTGCTCGCCCGCTTCGCGTTCCTGCCGGTGGGCACCAGTCTCGAGCTCACCGACGGCGTCCATACCACCACGGTCACCCGTACCGACGAGACGACCGGCACCGAGTCCGGCGACGACCTGCCACAGACCTTCACGAGCGCGCGGTTCGTGCTGCCCGCGAACGCCTCGAACGGTGTGGTCGTGCGCTGCGCCGTTCCCCCGCAGGTGGGCGAGTTCGTCGACTTCGCCGCGACGAAGCGCTTGCGCATCACGAAGGTCACGAAGGCGAGCGGCGCCGTGTACGTGCTGAAGTTCGCCGAGGCGACCGACCTCTCGGCGATCGCCACGAGCCGGTTCCCGCTGGTGGCGTTCAGCCCGACGACGTTCTTCCCGGTGCGTTTCAACCTGACGGTGACGGACGGCGGTGCGGTGGCCGAGTCGCACACGGGGCTGGCCCTCGACCCGTCGCATCCGCGCTACTTCGCCCGCGACGGCGTGGTCAACGGAGTCTCGGCCTATGTCACCGTGGCACCCCGGGCCGCCGGGGCGGCGGCGATCGGCGAGACCACGACACCCGCCTACGCACTCTCGGCACAGGCAGGTGTCGACGTCGCACCGGCCAACGCTGACTTCAGGAAGGCGCTCACCAAGCTGGAGGAACAGCAGGAGCCCTCGCAGGTGATCTGCCCGGACAGTGTCACCCTGGAAGATCCGCTGCTGCAGGCCGATCTGGTCGGCGCGGTGGTGGACCACTGCGAGGCGTTCCGGCGGTTCGCCATCCTCGACGCACCCGACTTCGACGAGACCGCGCTCGTCACATGGCGCAACCAGACGGTGGCGAGCACCTGTGCGGCGGTGTACGCCCCGCATCTGAAGATGGTCGCCATCGATCCCTACGCGACCGAGCGGTTCCGTACCGTCCCCCCGTCGGGATTCGTCGCCGGTGTGTTCGCCCGTACGGACCGGGAGCGAGGGGTCGCCAAGGCCCCGGCGAACGAGCAGGTGGGCGGCATCGTCGGACTGTCGCGGACGTTCACGCCCCGGCATCAGGACCTGCTGAACCCGGCGGCCGTCAACCTGCTGCGCGCCTTCCCGGGGCGGGGCATCCGGATCTGGGGCGCGCGGACGGCGACGGACGACGTGACCTGGCGCTACGTCAATGTGCGGCGGCTGTTCAACTTCGTCGAGCGGTCGGTGGAGAACGCCACCCAATGGGTGGTGTTCGAACCGAACACGGCTTCGACCTGGATCCGTATCAAGGTCTCGCTGGAAGGGTTCCTCGACCAGCTCTGGCGGGCCGGTGCGCTGGCGGGCGGCAAGCCGGAGGAGGCGTACCGGGTGTCCGTGGGGCTCGGCGAGACGATGACCGCGGCCGACATCGATCTGGGTCTGGTGATCACGGAGGTGGCGCTGGCGCCGGCCAAGCCCGCCGAGTTCGTGATCTTCCGGTTCAGCCACAAGCGGCAGTCCGAGTGACCGCGCACCGCCACCCGTACCCGAGGAGCCCCAGATGAGTCCCGCGATCAACTACCCGCTGACCACCCTCCACTTCGAGGTGCAGTGGGACAACAACCAGACGTCGAGCTTCTCCGAGGTCAGCGGCCTGACCATGGAGGCGGAGGTGGTCGAGTACCGCGGCGGCAACGACCGTGCCCTGACCGTGCAGAAGCAGCCTGGCCTGAAGAAGTTCGGCCCGGTCACCCTCAAGCGCGGAATCATCCCGTCGGAGTCGGGCAACGGCCTCTTCGCCTGGTTCAACACCATCGTCGCGGGCGGTGTGGAGCGCCGCGACGTCTCGGTGAGCCTCCTCAACGAGGAGCGCCGTCCGGTCATGACCTGGAAGATCCAGGCGGCGTGGCCGACCAAGATCGAGGGTCCCGGACTGAAGGCGACCGGCACCGACATCGCCCTGGAGACGCTCGAGTTCGCCTGCGAGAACATCACCATCGAGGTGAAGTGACGCGATGCTGCCCGTCACCGCCCCGCAGGCGCGCCCCTACCTCGCGGCGCACTTCGTCCTCGCCGTCGAGGGGCTGAGCGCCGTCTCCTTCTCCAAGTGCTCCGGACTCGCGGGCGAGGTCGGCGTCGAGGAGTACGCGGAGGGCGGGGAGAACCGCTTCGCGCACCGGCTGCCGACGCGGGCCTCGTTCCCGAACCTGGTGCTGACCCAGGGGACGGGCCCGTCCACAGAGTTGTGGAGCTGGTTCTTCGAGTACCACACGACCGGGAAGGTCAGGCCGCGCGCCGGCCAGGTCTCGCTCCTGTCGCATGTGGACGGCGCGATGGTTCCGGTGCGGGTGTGGGCGTTCCGGCGCGCCTGGCCGGTCAAGCTGACCGGCCCCGACCTGGACGCGCAGGCGAGCGCGGTCGCGGTGGAGTCGCTGGAACTGGCGCACCACGGGCTGGTCCTCGCACCGGTGGGGGTGTGACATGGCGGTGGTGATCTCGGAGATCGTCACGGAGTTCGTGGTGGCGCCGCGCCCGGAGGAGGCGGGTGGCGCGCCGGCCGGAGCCGCCGCGGTGCCCGAGGAGGTCGTGGACCTGATCGTCCGGCGGGCGGCCGAGCGGGTGCTCGAGATCCTGCGACGGGAGTGGGACCGGTGATCCTCGACGCGGCACTGCTCACCAAGCTCACGCTGGAGCCCTACCGGGACCAGGAGTTCCAGGAGCCGGCCGGGACGCCGTGGCGGGCCATGCTCAACCCGACCGAGCTGGCGTTCTCCCGTAAGAACACCTACCAGGCAACGCCGTCCGCCGGGTCGTCGGCGCCGCAGCAGTCGTTCGGCGGCGGCGAGCCCGACCAGGTGCAGATCGACCTGCTCCTGGACGGGACGGGCGTGATCGAGTCCGACGAGTCGGTGGGCGAGCGGCTCGACGCGCTGCTCGCGCTGACCGAGTTCCAGTCCGACACCCATCAGCCGTACTACGTGCACGCGTACTGGGGCCGGTTCGACTTCCGCGGCGTGCTGACCCAGGTCGACGTCACGTACAAGCTGTTCGACCGGGCGGGCGAGCCACTGCGCGCCGCGGCGAAGCTGACCCTGAAGGAGGTCGTCGCCCCGCAGGAGGCCGCCGCCCAGGAGCGTCGCGAGTCCCCCGACCTCTATCAGACGTGGGAGGTACGGGAGGGGGAGCGGCTCGACACGATCGCCTACCGGGTCTACGGCGACCCGGCGTTCTGGCGGCCGCTCGCGGAGGTCAACCGGCTCGTCAACCCGGCCGGCCTGGTGCCCGGGCAGGTCCTGCTGCTGCCGCCGAAGGCGGCGGACCGGTGAGCCGCTACGGCGACGGGGCGACGCCCGACCGGCCGGAGTTCGAGGTCCGGATCGGCGGGACGGCGCTCGCGCCGCTCGTCCAGCGCGACGTGGTCGAGATCGACGTCTCGGAGGAGGTCGGCCGGCACGGCAGGCTCAGCCTGGTGATGCAGAACTGGGACGCGGACACCCGTACCGTGCGGCACAGCGACGGGGCCGGTTTCGCACCGGGCCGTGCGGTGGAGGTGCTGCTCGGCTACCACAGCGACCTCTCCCCCGTGTTCGCCGGGGTGATCACCTCGCTGACGGCGCACTTCCCGCACGGCGGCCGGCCGCTGCTGCGGGTCGAGGCCCGGTCCCGGTCGGTGCTGCTCGACCACCCGCCGCACTCAAGGCAGTTCACCGAGGTCACCGACGCCGATGTGGTCGCCGCCATCGCCGCCGACCACGGCCTCACCGCGGACGCCGCGACCGGGGTGACCCGCCCGGCGGTGGTGTTCGACCGGACCGGCGACTGGGACTGGCTGACGGCGCGTGCCGCGGAGCTCGGCTGGGTCACCTACGTGCGCGACACCACCCTGGTCTTCCGCGCGCCGGCCGGCGAGTCCGCGCGGCACTCCCTCGAGTACGGCCTGAACATCACCGAGCTGCACCTCACCCAGGACCTGACGCGGGCGGTCGACCCGGTGGTCGCGGCGGGCTGGGACGTGGCCACGCTGGAGGTGATCGAGCAGGAGGCCGGCCCGTCCCAGGCCGGCCTGGACCTCGGTGGCCGTCCGGACCACGGTGCCGCGCTCGCCGACGCCGGTTGGCCGCTGCGCGCGGCCCGGCCGGCCGACCCCGCCATCGGCTCGGCGGAGGCCGTCGACGCGCTCGCGACGGGCGCGCAGCGCCGCGCGGCCCTGGGCCACCTGTACGGCACCGCACGGCTGGTCGGCAACGCCGCCCTGCGCTGCGACCAGTGGATCTCGGTGTCCGGGGTCGGCGAGCGGATGTCCGGCCCGCACTACCTCACCGCGGTGCGGCACCGGCTCTCCGACCAGGGCTACTGTACGGAGATCCAGGTGGGGAGTCCGCCGGTGCTCGCCCCGCGGGAGAGCCGGGGCGGCGCCTGCGCGGGAGGGCTCGTGATCGGCGTGGTGGCCTCGCTGGAGGACCCCGAGGGCCTCAACCGGGCCAGGGTGACGATGCCGTGGCGCGGCGACGACGGCGAGGGGGTCTGGGCCCGGCTCGCCACGCTCGACGCGGGGGACGGCTTCGGCACGGTGTTCTCGCCGTCCGTCGGCCAGGAGGTGCTGGTCGGGCGGCTGAACGGAGACCCTTCGGAACTGGTGGTGCTCGGCTCGCTCTACAACGGCACCCAGCAGCCGCCGGTGCCGGTCACGGACGACGCCAACCAGGTCCGGGCGATCGTGACACCGGGCGGGCACACCCTACGGCTGGAGGACGGCGACTCCTCGGCCGTGACCGTCGAGACACCCGCGGGCAACCGCCTCCTGCTGGCCGAGTCCGACTCGACCGTGTCGCTCACCCACGGCGACAGCGGGAACAGTCTGACGCTGTCCGCCGACGGGATCACGATCGAGGCCGCCCGGGGCGACATCGTGCTGAAGGCCCCCTCCGGTGCGGTGAAGCTCGACGGCGTACGGATCGAGGGCGCGTCGACCGGCCCCTCGAAGTTCGCCAGCTCCGCCACCTTCGACCTGTCGGCTTCCGCGACCGTGAAGGTCTCCGGCGCCCTCGTCACCATCAACTGAGGAGGGATCATGTCTGCCGCTGCCCGGGTCGGGGATCCGACCGTCCACGGCGGGACCGTCGTCGGCCCCGGTGTCACCACCGTGCTCATCGGCGGGATGCCGGCCGCGGTCCTGGGCGACATGCATGCCTGCCCGATCCCTCCGCCGTCCCACGTGCCCTCCGCGCCCTTCGTCGCCGGTTCGGCGACCGTGCTGATCGGCGGCCGACCCGCCCTCCGCATGGCGGACCCCTGCGGCTGCGGCGCGAGCGTCGCGGTCGGCTGCCCGACGGTGGTGCTCGGATGACCTGGTCCACCGAACCCCAGCTGGGCCGCGGCTGGGCCTTCCCGCCCCGCTGGGAGGAAACCGAGGGCGAAGCCCGGGTCGCGCCGAGCGAAGGCGCGGACCGGGTCAAGGAGGCGCTCCGGCTGCTGCTGCGCACCGAGCTCGGCAGCCGCGTCATGCGTCCCACCTTCGGTGTGGGCGTGGAGCGGTACGTCTTCGAGCCGCGCACCGGCGATGTCTGCCACCGGCTGGCGTCCGCGGTGGAGCGGGCGCTGATGCTCTGGGAGCCGCGCGTGATCGTCGAGGAGACGCAGGCCGTGCCGTCCGCCGAGGCCGATGACCGGATCGACGTACGGATCGTCTACCGCACCGACCGGCACAGCCGGCCGGACAACCTCGTGCTGCCGTTCTGGGTCGGGAGTCCGGCATGACCGCCACCACGGGCGCCGGGCGGGACGACGCGACGGCGGGACCGCGCGCCGAGCTCGCGGCCGTCGCCGCGCTCACGCCCTTCGCGGGCGAACGGAGCTGGCGGGACGTGCTGTTCGCGGCGGACGGCGGCTTCTCCCGGCCCGACGACCCCGACCGCAAGCTGCTCGCCGCGCTGCTGGCGGAGTACCCCGTGCTCGACCGGCACGCCGCCACCCTGCCCGAACGCGCGCACCTCGACTGGCTGGAGCGGATCCTCGGGATTCCCCGGTTGCCGGTGCTGCCCGACCGGGTGGTCGCCCGGGCCACCGTCGACCCCCGGTCGGCGCCCGCCGTGGTCGAGCGCGGCACGCTGCTGCGCGGCGGGAAGGACGCCACCGGGGCGGAGCGGCGGTACGCCACTGAGGAGGCCCTCACCGCGCACGGCGCGGCCCTGGTCGGGGTCCGCACGCTGGTTCCCGGCGGTCCGTCACCGGCCCTGCCGGGACTGGCCGGAGCGGCGCCGGAGTTCCCCCTCGACCCGCACGCGGGCTCCGCGGCACCGCACCGGCTGCGGGTGCACAGTCCGTTGCTCGCCTTCGAGGGCGGCTCGATGACGGTGGAGCTCGGCTTCGCCGGTGCCGCCGGCGCGGCCGGGCTCGCCCCGGCCTTGTGGCATTTCCCGCGCCCCGACGGCACTGAGGGGGCGGTCACCGGAGCCGTCTCCGCGGCCACGGTGACCGTCGTGCTGACCGGGGGGTGCACCGTGGCGCCGGGCCGGGTTCCGTGGATCGAGGCCCGGATCCCGGACACGGCGGAGCTCCCCGTCGACCTGGTCTTCGAGCGCGTCGAGGTGAAGGTGGTCGGCCGGGCGGTGCTGCCTCAGGCCGGCTTCTTCAACGACGGCGCGCTGGACGTGACCAAGGAGTTCCAGCCGTTCGGCGCGGTCGCCAAGCGCGGCGACGCCCTCTATCTGCGTTCGGACGAGGCGTTCGGCAAACCGCTCGCGGCGCTCGAGGTCACCGTCGAGGTGCTGCAGGAGGAGGGCACCGTGCTCAGCTCGGCGTTCGGTGGCAGCGGGGTCCCCGCCTATCTCAGCGAGGCCGTGACGCGCGAGATCGAGGAGTTCTCCCGTACCAGCTCGGTCGAGGACTCCGACCAGATCTGGCTGACCCTGAGGAACATCCGGCGCTTCCTCGCGCCGCGCTCCGGTCCGAGCGTGCACTGGCAGCGGCACGAGGCCGACGGCTGGGTCACGATCGCCACGGTGGAGAACACCTTCAGCGGCTTCGGCCGTACCGACCTCGGCGGGGTGAGCTCCTCGCCGAGCGCGGCGGGCGGGAAGCAGGGGCATTTCGTCCGGGCCTTCCTCGCCGAGGGCGACTTCGGCTGGACGCACTACCAGGAGGCGGTCGCCGACTTCGCGACCAAGGCCGTGGCCGGGAGCAAACCCACCATGCCGGTGCCGCCCGTGCCGCCGGTCTGCTCACGGATCGCGCTGCGCTACACCACCGTCGCGGTGCCCGCCGAACGCGTCGAGGTCCTCAACGGCTGGGCGAGGCGGGTCAAGCTCGCGGACGACGTGCCGTTCCGGCCCTTCACCCGGTCGGTGTCCGACCGGGGTGACACCGGCATGGTCGCGATCGGTCTGGGCCTCCCGGCGAACGCCGCCGGATCGACCGTCTCGCTGTACCTCGACGTCGACTCCGCGGCGCCCTGCGACAGTACGGAGGACCCCGACGCCCGGTGGGAGTGGTGGGCGGGCGGCCGGTGGCGCCCGCTCGCCGTCACCGACGGGTCCTCGCTGCTGCGGGAATCCGGCCTGCTCCGGTTCCTCGCGCCGTCCGGCTGGCCGGACGGCTGCCCGGACGCCGACGCCGACACCGGGCGCTGGATCCGGCTGGTGACCGGGAGCCCGCAACGGATCGGCGGGCTGCAGGCCGTGGTGCCGGACGCGGTGACCGCCGCGTACGTCAGCACCACCGCCACGCCCGAGCTGGACCCGAGCTCCCGTGCGGCGCTGCCCCCGGGCACCATCCGGGGGACGGTCGCCAAGGTCGCCGGGGTGAAGAAGGTGACCAACCTCGCCGGCGTCGCGGGCCGGGAGCCGGAGAGCGACACCGCGTACCGCCGCCGGGCCTCGGGGCTCACCCGGCACCGTGGCCGGGCCCTGACCGCCTGGGACTACGAGGAGCTGGTCTCCGTCGCCTTCCCCGAGGTGGCGGCCGTGCGCTGTCTGCCGCACACCGCCGCCGACGGCACCCGCCGGCCGGGCTCTGTGGGACTCGTCGTCCTCCCGGACCAGCCCGCGCGTCCGGCCCCGCGCCCGTCGGTCAGCCTCTCCGGACGGATCGCCGAGGCCCTGGCGCCCCGGCTGCCGGTGCACGCCTCGCCCGCCGTGATGTGCCCGCTCTACGTGGCCGCGACGGTCGACGCCGTCATCACGCTGCGGCCCGGCTTCGCCGCGCTGACCGGGCTCCGCGAGATCACGGCCGCCCTGGAGACCTGGCTGCACCCGCTGAACAGCGCGCCGGTGCGGTGGGGCGTCGGCCTCTACCGTTCCTCGCTCGTGGCCTTCCTGGACCGTCTCCCGTGGGTCGGCACGCTCGACTCGCTGGTCCTGAGCGGTCCGGACGGAGCGCCCGTCCAGTCCCTGCCGGTGGATGCCTGCCGGGGCCTGTACTGCTCGTCCGCCCTGCACACCCTCGACGTCCGGGAGCACCTGTGAGCGAGGAAGCGGCCCGTTCCGGGCAGCCGACCGTCGATCCGCTGACGGTGCGTCCGATCCGGCTGCCGCGCCCGGTGGCGCCGGACGCGGACTGGGCGACGCTGCGCGACCGGATCCTCGCCGCCTGCGGTGCGCCCGCCCCGGGCTGGAGCGACCAGAGCGCCGTCGACCCCGGCACCACGCTGGCCGAGGCCGCGGCGTTCGCGCTGGCCGATCTGCACCACCGCACGGCGCACCGGCTGCCCGTGTGGCCGGTGGAGGTGCCCGCCTGGCTGCCCGAGGAGGAACGCCACTGGTACGCCACGCTGCCCCCGGGTGCGTCGGGCGCCCTCGCCGACCGGCTGCGCGCGCCCGCGCCGGAGGACGCCGGTACAGGCAGCACCGCCGCGGTCCTCGAACGCGAGGTCCGGCGGTGCGGCTCGCCCGACCAAGCCGCCGCGCTGTTCGTACGGGCCCCCTGGGCCGGGGTGTTCGACGCGGCGCAGGTGCCCGTCGTGATCGCGCTGCTGCGGGCCCGGCTGGTCCGTGCGACGGCCCACGAGTTCACCGGCCCGGTCGCGGACGCGGTCGAGGAGCAGCGGGGCACGGGCGGCACCGTGGCCGAGCGGGACGCGCGCGCGGCGGCGGCGCTGGAGCGGGTGCTCCCGCTGTGGCCGGGGGAAGTCGCGGCGCTGGTGCGCCGGGAGCGCCGTCGGCGTGGTGTCGCGACCGTCCTCGACCGGCTCTCCGAGGTGGCCGCCGCCACGCCCGGGACGGCGGCCGCCGTCCGCGCGCGGCTCTCGGCAGCACCGTACGAACTCACGCCGGGCGAGGTCGACGCGGCGATGGCGGCCGTCCGGACACCGCCGGGCACGACACCCGAGGACTTGGAGCGCACCGACGGGGAGAGCCGGCTGTGGCCTCCGCACCCGGTGCAGGCCCTGACCTGCGAACCGGTCACCGCCGACGACTACGCCCGCCGCGCCCGCGCCCACGACGAGGTGGGCCGGGCGTGGGCGGTGCCCGGGAGGCTGCCGGGCATCGGCTGGGACGGCCGGAAGACCGTGGAGGCGGAGGACCGGGCCGGCACGCTGACCCTTGTCGTCGAACGGGCCGCCGGCACCGGGTCCGTGGAGAGGTTCCTGCGCGAGGTGCTTGCCACCGCGATCGGCTCCGAGGTGGTCCAGCCGCACCCAACCTGGCGCGACGACCTGGACGCGCTCGACCCGCGCCGGGTGATCGGCGACGAGGTGGGCGCCGCGCTGCTGCGCGAGGTCCCCGTCGCCGTGCGGGGATGGCTGGTCGCCGACGTGGGCGCCGACTGCGCGGAGCTCGTACGGCGTGCCGAGGCACGGCTCACGGCGCTGTTCACACGGGGCCCGGAGTCACGGCGCCCGGAATCACGGGGCACGGCCGGTCCGCGGGAGCGCACGCCCGGTGCGGCGGGCGCGGTGGAGGTCGAGGGACCGTGGCCGCGCGAGGACCAGCCGCAGGACGGGTGGACGCCGGGTGACCCGATCCGGTTCTCCGACGTGGTCGAGGCGCTGGCCGACGATGCCGAGGTGCTGGGTGTGGAGGACCTCGCGATCGGGGTGGACGGCGCACCGCCCGTCGCCTTCTCGGCCGGCGCGGTGCTGGCGCCCGCCTCGACGGTGCCGGTGCCGGTGCCGGTGCCGGTGCCGGTGCCGGTGCCCACCGAACCGGCCGGGCCGGAGACCGCCGGCGAGGAACCGTCGCGCGCCGGCTGGGTTCCGGTCCCCGCCGACGCGGTGCCCGGGCGGACCGACGTGTCGTACCTTCGGGTGCACCTGGTGCCGACCGCGGGGTGCGGCCATGGGTAGCGCCGACTACACGCGGATCGCCTCGCTGCTGCCGCCGGTCTACCAGGAGGACGCCCTGTCCTTCGCGCAACTGGACGCCTTCCTCGGCCTGGTGGACGAACTCAACCACGCGTACCTCGAACGGCTGGAGGACCTGGGTCTCGTCCTGGGCCCGGACGCGGCGCTGCGCTGGCCTGCGGGCCTGCCGCTCGACGCGGGCGGCGACGCGCTGATCGACGCGTATCTCGCGGTCTACGACGAGATCGCCCGGCGGGCGGCCTTCACGTTCCCGGACAGCTGGAGGCGGGACGAGAAGGGGGTGGTGCTGCGGCGTCGGTTCCTGGCCCGGTCGGGGCGGATCTGGCGCCGTCGCGGCACTCCCCGCGGCTTCCTCGACTGGTTCTGCCTGGCCTTCGGGATCGCCCCCGTGAACCGGCCCTACCTCCTGGAGCACTTCAAGGTGCCCGGGCCGCGGATCGCCGAACCCGAGCTCACCGGCACCCTGTTCGTGCCGGCCGCCCACCCGTTCACCGAGCACCGTCGGCGGGTCGAGGCGGTCGGCTTCGTGGACCGGTACGCCCCGGCGCACGTGGCTCTGCGGGTCTGCTGGACCGAGTGCGGATGGGCCCCGCCGCAGCCGCCGGACCCTCCGGAGCCGGGACCGGACGGTGACCTCACCCCGGGGCAACGGGCCGCGTTCGACGCCGAGGTCGACCAGTACCGCAGGGACCTGCGCGCCCTGCTGTGCTCGACCACCTCCTACGTCGGGCACGGAGACGCCCTCCGGCTCCGGGAGTTCGCCGGCAGGCCACGCATCATCGACCGTCTCGACGTCGGGCACCTGCCCGGCGAGGAATGACCGAGGAGCCTCACGTGGAGACCAGCTACCCCGTGTTCGAGGGCGGACAGACCCTCAGGGCGGACGACCTCAACCGGCTCGGCTCCTACCACCGCGACCGGGAGCGGCTGCTCGGCCTGCTCGCCGGCTTCGGGATCAACACGGGGCTCACCGGCGCGGTCGAGGGGAGCGTCGCGCTCGTCCAGCCGGGGCTGTGCGTCGACCAGGCGGGCGAGGCGCATCTGGTGGACGCCGTCATCCCGGTCCCGCTGCCGCCCACCGCCGGCCCGGAGACCTTCCCGTTCGTGGACCCCGCGCAGGGCGGTTTCAGCGTGGTCCTCGAGGGCACCGACGAGCCGGGACAGGAAACGGACTGCGACGACCCGGACTGCGCCGGTCACGCCGTGCCGCACACCCGGAGCGCGAAGCTGCGTGTCGTCGCGGGCCGGGTCACCGGGCCCCGGTTCGACTTCGGTCAGGAGCCGTTGCTCGCGGCGAACCCGCTGACACGGGACGCGACTCCCACGGCGTACGCGACGTTGCGCGAGGCGATCGCCGACCGGCTGACGAACTCCCCCGGCGACGTGCTGATCTCCCCGGCCGCGATCACCGCGCTGCGCGCCACCTCGCTGGAGTCGGGCGACCTGCCCGGTGTCAAGGCGTACAAGGCCGGTTTCCTCGACCACGTCCTGTTCGCGGCCCTGGACCTGCTGCGCATCTCGCGGCTCCTCGCGACGCCGACCGAGCGCACCGGCGTGACCCGGCCCGGTGTCGTCCTCGGGTGGCTGCACCTCGTGGGCACGCAGTGGGTGTGGGACTGCGAGTTCCGGCACGCCTGGGAGCCGCCCACCGGTCTCGTGCGCTCCCTGCTGGGCGGCGGGTGCGGCGACCCGGCGAAGCGGTACCGGGACGCGATCGAGGCCCTGATCGCCACCTACGCGCCGCCCAACCCGCCGCCGTCGACGGGCGGTGGCGGCACCGGACCGATCGTCGTCGTGCCGGACGACTTCGACTTCTACCCGGACGGGAAAGGCACCATCTACGTCCCGCCGAAGGTCTTCCCCGAGGTCTGGCCCCCCGAGATCCTCATCAGGCCGATCGACCCGCTGTGGGATCCACCGGACTACCCCGAGCGCTTCGAGGAGATCGTCAAGGAGGTCTACCGGCAGGAGACGTTCACCTTCTTCGGCACCGGCGTGATCGACCAGACCGCGACGCTCGGCCGCCCCGCCGAGACCGTCCGGCCCATCCTCGCGGAACGGCTCACCGAACTGTCCGGCTCGGCCAACGTGGTGACCGTGACGCAGTCGGAGGCGGAGGACCTCGCCGGGTTCGAGCCCGCCGGCAACCTCAACGTCGCCGACACCGCGGTCCTTGTCACCAACAGCCAGGGCACCGTGGTGGCGACCGGACGGATCCCGGCGGCCCACAGCGCCCGCGAGATCGGCACCAGGCTCCCGGAGGCGACGGCGAAGGCCGAGCAGGCGATCGCCCTGTCCACCGGGCATCAGGAGTCGATCGGGGCGCTCACCGCGACGGTGACGGAGTTCTCCGGGCAGATCGAGGACTTCACCGCCTTCACCGTGACCGCGACCGAGAAGTTCGCCACGCTGACCGACGGGCTCGCCCACCTGGGCGAGGCCCAGGAGAAGATCACCCCGCTGGTGGACACGCTGCACAGTCGCCTGGGCGAGGTCGAGGGGCTGACGAAGAACCTCCAGGGAGCAGTCACGACGCTCACCTCGGTGGCCGGGAGGGCCGGTGGTGCGGCGGCCGGGGGGCGCCTCGGCGCCGAGAGCGGGCGCAGTCTGGTCGGCTTCGCCGGCCTCGTCACCGAAGGGTTGAAGCAGCTGGTCACCCCCGACAACGAACAGACCCTCGGCCGTTACGTCGCAAGCGCCACGAAGGCGGCCGCCGCGCTCGACGTGGTGACGGCCACGGGCGGCGAGGCGGAGATCGGCACGGCGACCGTCGCCCTGCTCGGCACGATGCGGTCCGCGATCAAGGCCGCCGGGATCGCGCCGGAACAGGCGCGTGCCATCGACGCCCAGTTCCAGGTGGTCAAGGGGCTGCTGTGATGACCGACATCGTCGTCGACCGGCTCAGCATCCGCGGACCGGCGGGACGCCGCCTCGCGGCCATCGCCGCGCGGTCCCTACCGGCCGCCCTGGAGGAGGCCCTCGGCGATCTGGAGGACGTCGAGCTCGGCCGGCTGCACGTACGGATCGAGCTCGATGTGACGGGCTACGACGACCGGACCGTGGCCGTGCTCTGGGCGGACGCGGTGCGCCGCAGCGCCATCGCGGCCGGAGCCGCGATCGCCGTACGCCGGAAGCCCGGGCGGGAGCCGGACGGGGACGGGCGGTCCGGCGCCGCCGACGGATCCGGCGAGCCTCCGGTACGCCCGGAGACGGCCCGGGCGCCCGGCGGAGAGGGCGCCGCCGCGCCCGACGACGGTGCGGTCGAGGAGGCGGTCACCGCCGCTCTGTCCTGGCTCGGCGCGGGAGCACCGCCGTCCGCGGTCCCCGTCGCCGTGCTGCGGGCCGCCGAACCCGGCGTGGCACGGGCGGTCCTGGAGCGACTGGGCCCGGCGGCGGGCGGCTCGCTCGTCGCACGCTTCGAAGACCTGCGGCGCCCCGGCACGCCGGCGCCTGCTCTCCCGTCGACGTCGGCCGGCGGCCCCGATGCCGAGGCGTCCGCCGGTGCCCCGGCCCCGTCCCCGCGCGCGGACGACCGGGCGGCGGGGCGGCCGTCGCACACCGCCTCCGCCCCGCCGGGCCCGGATGCCACCGCGCCGGACCTGTCCATGTCCCTGGCGCTGTCGGCGGAGCCGTTGCGGGCGCTCGCGGCCGTCGCGGCGCCGGGCGCCACGGTCGGCCTGCGCCACGTGACCCGGGTGGCGGGCCTGTTGCTGCTCTACCCGTGGCTGCGCGACCTGTGCCGGGAGTGGGTCACCGGCGCCGGGGGCAGCCACGCGGAGGGCCACGCCGTGGAGGGCGGCGACGCGGAGGGCAGCGACCCTGTCGTCGTCGACCTGCGCCGGCGGGCGCTCGCCCGGCTCGCCGACCCGGCCGACCCGGCCCTGGTGGACGATCCGCTGGTGCTTCTGCTCGCCGGGGCACCGCTGGCCGGTGAGCCGCGGCCGCTCGACGCGGACCAGGGGCCGGACGCCGCGACGGAGGCAGCCGCGGATCGGGTGCTGCGCGGTTTCGCGGCGCTGCTGCCCGGGTTCGGGGGCTCGAGCCCGGAGTTCGTACGGTCCGCCTGGCTGCGCCGCGACGGGCTGATCGAGGCCGAGGGGCCAGTGGTCCGGATCGCCGCGCGGGCCCTGCCGCTCGACCTCCTGCTGCCCTCCCTGCCCTACCCATTGGGCCTGGTGCGGCTGCCCTGGACGCCGCCGATGGCCCTGGCGTGGCAGCGGTGACGGCCGTCGACGAACTCCGTGCCGCGCTGGAGGCGTTGGAGGCGCTGATCTCGGTCCGGCTGGAGGAACGCCGTACCGACGCGGCCGACCGGCCGCTCGAGACCGCCGCGGACGACCCGCTGCCCCCGCTGGAGCGCTACGGCCGCGACGGGCCGCTCGCGACGGCGGTGACCCGGGCGGGGCTCACCTCGCCCGAGGCGCTGGTGCTGCTGGCGGCGCTGGCCCCGTGCGTGGACGAGAAGTTCGACGTGCTCTTCGGCCGGCTCACCGACCGGCCGGGATCCACCGGCCTGACGGGCGAGGTGGCCCGCACCCTCATGGCCCGGACTTTCGCCGGCCGGCTGCACGCGACCGCCCTCCTTGGACCGACGGCGCCGCTGCGGGCCTCGGGTCTGCTCACCCTGGAGCCGCCCGGGGACCTGACGGGCCGGCTCGTGCTCTCCCCGGAGCTGCGCGCCTGGCTGCTCGGCCTGCCCGTGGTGGGCTCGGCGACGGCCGCGGGCTCTCCGGCCCGCCCGCTCGACACCGTGCACACCCTCGACGACGTGGTCCTGCCGGGGTCGGCGCGGCGGCGCGTCGCCGAGCTGGTGGACCGGATCGCCTGCCGTGACCTGGTCGTCGAGGACTGGGGGTTCGGGGCTCACCACGACGGTGTGTCGGGGCTGATCGCGCTCTTCCACGGCCCGCCCGGCACCGGCAAGACGATGACGGCCGCGGCGCTCGCGCGCACCTGCGGGCTGCCCGCGTACGTGATCGATCTCTCCGCCCTGGTCTCGAAGTACATCGGGGAGACCGAGAAGCACCTGGCGGCCGTCTTCGACCGGGCCGCGCGGGAGCAGTGCGTGCTGGTGTTCGACGAGGCCGACGCGGTGTTCGGCAAGCGCACCGAGGTGTCGGACGCGCACGACCGGTACGCCAACCAGGAGGTCTCGTATCTGCTGTCCCGGGTCGAGCGGCACCCGGGTGTCGTGGTCCTCACGACCAATCTGCTCGCCAACATCGACGAGGCGTTCCTGCGCCGGATCCATGTGGCCGTCGAGTTCCCGAGCCCAGGGCCCGCGGAGCGGTCCCGGCTGTGGCGCACCGTCCTGCCCAAGCAGCTCCCGGTGGACACGGCGGTCGATCTCGACCGGCTGGCCCAGGGATACGACCTGACCGGGGCGCAGATCCGGGACGCGAGCCTGGACGCGGCCTACCGCGCCGCCGCCGAGGGGCAGCGAGTGCGCGAGGATCATCTGCTCGCGGGGATCCGGCGCCAGTACGAGAAGTCCGGGCGGACGGCGCCGCGATGACCCCGACCGCCGCGGCTCGTACGGCTGTGACCGGGCCGGAGGCCGAGGCCCGGCACGGTCCGGCGACCGGTACGGCGACCGGTACGGCGGCGGTGTCGAAGCAGGAGGCCGCAGAGGCCGCCGAAGCGGCCAGGGCCGCCGTACCGCTGGACCGGGTGCCGGTGGCCGAGGCCGGGGCGCTCGTCGACCTGGGCGGCAGGCCGGCCGGTGGTCTGACGGCCCGTCATGTCGAGTGGTCGGTGGACGGCGCCCGCGTCCTGCTCACCGGCGCCGCGCCGTTCGTCGAGCTGTCGGGTCGCGCCGGGGTCCGTGCCGACGGGAGTTTCGATGGCACGGTGGCGATGCGGGCCGTCGTACGGCTGCTCGGGCTCGACGTCGCGGAGGCCGAGTGGACGGTGGCGGGCTGGGCGGGCGAGCCCCTCGCGGCGCCCGCGGTCACGCTGCGCGGGTCCGCCCTGAGCATCGACCTGGGTCCGGTCGGGGCCGATGTGACGACTCGCGTCGGCTCCGCCCTGCCCGTCGTCCGCGAGGGCGAGGCGCTCACCGTCGCCCTTCCGGCCGGGCCGCTGCCGCCGGGGCTTCCGGTCGAGCCGCGGGTGGCGGAGCTCTTCCGGGGGATCCGTGGGTGGGATCTCTCCGGCGTACGGGTCCACCCCGACGCACCGGTCAACGGCGCCCCGGCCTTCGTGACCCGGCAGGACCTCTTCTTCGCCCCCGGCGCGTACGGCGCCGACAGCCCCGAGACGGTGGCCCTGCTCGACGCCGCGCTACGGGCGGCCCTCGCCGGGCTCATGGGTCCGGTGACGCCGACCCCGCCCGCGCCGCCGCCCCGGGCAGCCGAACCCGGATCCCCTCCGTCTGCCGACACGACCCCGGTCCCGGCGAACGTACCGGCGGGCGTCCCGGCGCCCGCGGCGGCGACCACAGCGCCCGAAGCCCCGCCGGCCGAAGCGCCGTCCACCGAAGCACCGTCGGTCGAGCCCACCGCGGAGCCCGCCGCCGAGCCCTCCCCCGCCGCGGCCGGGGAAGAGGCACCCACCACGGCGGGGGCTCCCGCGGCGCCGGTCGAGCTGCTGATGCCGCCCGCCCCGAGTGCCCCCGGGCCCGCGGCGCTGGCCCGCGGTGACGCGATCGGCGCGGCCGCGGGCGGCGCGGCGCGGGCCGCCCGCGATCTGCCGCCCGCCCAGGAGACCGTCGACGCGGCGCGCGGCGCGGTGGCCGAGCCGCCGGGTGAGACCGCCGCCCGCGCCCAGCAGGATCTGGCCGCCGAGCTCGGCGCGCAGCCGGCACCGAGCCCGGAGATCGTCGAACTCTGCGAGCGGATCCGTACCGCGATCCGGGAGCACCGGCCCGTGGACGAGGACGCGCTGCTGCGCTCCGACCCCACCAGGGAGGCCGCGGCGGCCGGGGCGACGGTCTCGGGGTCCGTCGACACGCAGGTGCGGCAGGTCGGCTCGACGTACGACGGCATGGCGAGCCCGCCCGCCGGAACGCCCGCGCTGACGCCCCGGCAGATCACGCCGCCGCCGGCGGGCGCGCCGGGCATGGGAGCGGACGCGGCGGGCGCCACGCCCGACCCGATCCCGACGGAGAACCTCTCCCTCGACGGCGACGTCGCGGCCACCGACGCGCGGATCGCAGGATCCGGCGTGGACACCCGGGTCACCCGGGAGATCCCCACCGAGCCGTTCTCCGCCGTGCGCGAAGGCCGCGGCGAGCTCGGCGAGATGGCCGAGACCACCCCGCAGCAGCTCGCCGAGCAGCAGGCCGCCGCGATCGCCTCGGCCCAGGCCGACATGGCCTCGCTGCAGGCGCGGGCCACGCAGGCGCTGCGTACCGCGCGCGCCGGCACGGTGGAGTCGGTCGGCGCCGGTCAGGGTGCCGCGGTGACCTCGGAGGAGCAGACGCGGGAGGCGGTGTCCCGGCGCGCCCAGGGCATCTTCGACGCCGCGCGGACCCGGGTCGGCGGTCTGCTCGAACCGCTGTCCCGTACGGCGATGTCCCGCTGGGAGACCGGTCTCGCGCGGGAATCGCGGGAGTTCCACGACGCGCTCGACCGCGTGCAGCGGTGGATCGACGACCGGCACTCGGGCGTCGGCGGCTGGATCGTCGGGATCGGCGACGCCGTGTTCGGCCTGCCGGACTGGGTCACCGAGGAGTACGACCGCGCCGAGCGGGCCTTCGGCGACGGCGTGTGCGAGCTGCTGCTTGCCATCTCCACCGAGGTGAACGGCGTGCTGGCGGCGGCGCAGGCGATCATCCAGCAGGCCCGGGACGACATCGACGCCGCGTTCACCGCGATGGAGGCCGAGTTCCCGGAGTTCGTGGCGCGGGAACGGGCCCGGTTCGGCGGGATGCTGGACGGCCTGACCGAGCGGGTGACCGCCGCCCGTACGAGCTTCGTGGAGGACCTCTCCCGGCGTGCCACGCAGGCGGTCGCCGAGGCGCAGACCGCGGTCGAGGAGCGCCGCGAGGCCGCCCGCGGAGTGCTCGGGCGGATCGTCGCCGCGATCGAGGCGTTCCTCGACGACCCGGTACGGGCGATCATCAACGGCCTGCTCACGCTGGTCGGCATCCCGCCCGCCGCCTTCTGGGCCCTGGTCGACCGCATCCAGCAGGTGATCTCGGACATCGCCGACGACCCGGAGAACTTCGTCAACAACCTGGTCGCCGGGGTCAAGCAGGGCTTCCTGCAGTTCTTCGACAACTTCGGCAGCCATGTGCTCCAGGGCTTCTGGGACTGGCTGTTCTCCGGTCTGCAGACCCCGATCCCGATGCCGACCGACCTCTCCGCGCGGTCGCTGTTCTCCTTCGCGCTGCAGTTGATGGGGATCACCTGGCCCCGGGTACGGGAGATCCTCGTCCGGCACATCGGCGCCCAGAACGTCGAACTCATCGAGGCCGCCTGGCAGTTGATCACGACGCTGATCGAGCGCGGCCCGGACGGCCTGGTCGAGATGATCAAGGAGCGGCTCACCCCCGAGGTCCTGGTCCAGGCGATCCTCGAAGCCGCCGTCGAGTACCTGGTCGAGACGCTGATCCAGCAGGTCGTGGTCCGGGTGGTCGGGCTGCTCAACCCGGTCGGCGCCGTAGCCCAGGCGATCGACCTGATCTACCAGGTGTGCGCGTGGATCTTCCGTAACGCGGCACGGATCTTCCGTTTCGTCGAAGCCGTCGTGAACGGCATGGCGGACGTGATCGCCGGCAACATCACCGGCCTCGCCAACGCGGTCGAGCGTGCGCTGGCCTCACTGATCCCACCCGTGATCGACTTCCTCGCCGGTCTGCTCCACCTGGGTGACCTTCCCGACGAGGTCGCGGAGGTGATCGGCGCCCTGCAGGCCCGTGTCTTCGAGGTGATGGACCTGGTCATCGGCGCGCTGGCCGAACGCGGGCGGGCTCTGTTGCGCACGCTCGGCCTGGGCGGCGACGAGGAGGCCGAAGGCCGCGAGGACAACGAGCTCGGCACGACCGTGCGTTTCGCCGCCGCCGGGCACCAGCACCGGGTCTGGGTGGCGACCGCGGGCACCGACGCCACGGTCATGGTCGCCTCGGCGCCGCAATCGGTGGCCGAGGTGCTCGGTCGATGGCAGGACGACCTCGCCGCCGGAAAGCCGGCGGCGAACGACGCGCGTACGGAGGCCACGAGCCTGATCGGGCAGGCGGAGGCCGTCGCGGACGAGACGAACGCCACGGGCGACGCTCTCGCGGCGGAGTTCCTGGCCGCCGCGGCGCGCGCCGACGACGAGGTCCGGCCGCCGTCCGACGATGTCCTGGAGAACCGTGAACGCGCCCTCGCCGGGATGCTGCGCCGGCTCTTCGAGCTGATGGAGCAGAAGGACCCCGAGGAGTATGTCCGGGACATCGCCGCACACCTGCCCCGGCACGCGGCACGCTACGCCGGGACGGTACGGGACCAGTGGCTGCCGCGGATCCGGCGGGTGGAGCGAACTCCCCCCGGCGGCCCGGGCGGTGAGCGGGTGTGGCCGGACACGGTCCTCGCGGGCTCCGCCACCGGCGCGCTCGACCTGATCGCGCAGGACTCGACCCACCGGATGCTGCTGCCGTGGTTCCTCGTCGGCAGCCAGTCGAACCCGCGACAGGCCTCGGGCGGCCCGTTCTTCTCGCAGGCCCTGCAGTCGGACAGCCCCGACCCACCGCACTCCGTGCGCACGATGTTCGTCACCGCCCTGGGCACCGCCGCGGCGCAGAGCCTGCGCGACGCGGGGCTCGCCGAGGTGACCGAGGAGGAGAACGCCGGGCTGCGCGCCGTCGTCGGGCAGATCGCGTTCTCGATGACTGGCGGGCGCTGGGGCACGTTCGAGCCGTGGCCGGCCGACGAGGTGAACCCCATGGTCAGCACGGCGGTGACGGCCGCGGGCGGCATCGTCCCGTTCCTGCGCGAGATGGTGCGCGGCTCCTCGGGGGGTGTGACGTGGGCACAGCTGAGCGCCCTCTGGACGAGCAGTCCCGCGACCAAGAACTGGGTCAAGGACCGGTTCCGCGACGTCGCTTCCGGCTCGCACGAGTGGATTCCCACCGGGTTCATTCCCCAGGTGGTGGAGACCGCGATGGCGGTCTTCGCACGGGGGGACGTGGACAACGCACTGCGCTGGATCACCGCGCACACCAGCTTGCGTTCCCCGACGAACTACGTGCTCCACAAGCTCGACATCGTCCCCACGCGCGCTGCTCGCGGGGTGTCCGCCCGCGACAGCAGGCTGACCAAAGTCACCGTCTCGGGTCACGTGGGCGCGTTCCGGGTACCCGACCCTGACGACCCCACGCGGATGGTGACGGCCGGAACAATCGGCACCGAGGCGTTCCACGACTGGCTGCGGGCCGAGTTCACCGCGAACAGCGGTCTTGGCCCGGCCGGCTTCATCTCGTACCTGCAGGGACGGCTGTCGCTGCACGTGTGGGACGGCAGCGTCGCCGACGTGCCGGACGAGGCGCTCGACCAGCCCGTCGGGATGCTCTACCGGGTGGCGCCCGGCGTGGACGTCGCCCTGACCCTGAATCAGCTGGCCTTGCGTCAGCGGCTCAACTGGCAACGCATCCAGCAACAGTTCGCGGCCGCCCTGGCCGAGACGTCGCGATGACGCACCGGAGGATTCCATGGACGAGGCACTGCGCTCGGCGATCGCCGAGCTGACCGCGATCGGCGAGCTGGACTCCGGCGCGAAGCCGGGCGACGTGGTCGACCTCGTCGTCCGGCACGCGCGGGACCTGGCCGGCATCGAGGAGTTCACGAGTCTGCGCACCCTGTCACTGATCGGCTGCGAACTCGACGACTGGTCCCTGCTTGCGACGCTGCACGGCCTGGAGGTAATCGCCGTCGAGTACTCCGACCTGACCGACCTCGACTGGGTGCGCGGACTGCCCCTGACCGTGGTGTCCCTTCGCTGCAACCGGATCACCGATCCGGGCCCGTTGGCCGGGCTCGCCTCGCTCCAGACGGTCGATCTGCGCGGCAATCCGCTGAGCCCGTCGGCGTACGCCTGGGCGTACGCCGCACCGGCGGTCCGGGTGGACGACGAGGACGCCTGGCGGCTGTGCGCCGGCCTCCTGGCGGCCGGTGTGCCGGTGGTGGTGTACCGCGACGACCGTGGGCTGCTGCGCGTGGCGTGGACCGGGCTGACGGGGTCACGGGCGCCGGAGGCGGGGCACCCGGTCGTCACCGCCGAGCAGGTGAACCGGGCGATCGGGAGCGCGCATGCGGACGAGCTGTTCGCCGGAGGCACCCGATGACCACTGCTCCCGACGGGCCCGGTGAGCGGTCCCCCGATTATGGACCGGGAGTGTCCTGGCTGGCCGAGCGGACAGGGCGGCCTCCCGCCGAACTGCTGGCCGACCCGGCGGGGATCGTCGCGGCGGTCACCTCCGCGACGCGCGCGTGCCTGGACATCGCGGCGGGCATCGTCTCCGAAGATCCCGCGGTCCGTGCGGACGCCGAGCTGCGCCGAACGCGGCTGCTCGCCCGGTTCGACAGGGCGCCCACGCCAGGCGCGCCCCTCGCTGCCCGGGCGGCGGCCGCACTCCGCGCCGCGGCCGACCACGTACGCGACACCGAGTCAGTTCATGACGGACCGGCGGGCCGCGGCGACCAGCGCTGAGGTCTCGGCCGAGGGTCTCATGCCGAGTTCGCGGCCGAGGACGGCGAGGCAACGCTGGTACGCCTGCTCGGCAAGCCCCGCGTTCCCCTCGGCCACGTGCACCTTGATCACCGCCCGGTGGGCGCTCTCACGCAGCTCGTCCCCACGCCGCGCGGCGATCGCCGCCTCCATGGCCAGCCCGTACGCTCCCTGGACCGCGAGCTGTTCCGCCAATGCCTCCAGCACATGCAGGCGCAGCTGAAGCAGCCGCTCACGATCGACGACCAGCCACTCGTCCTCCCAGTCCGGCAGCAGCTCGCCGTCCAGCCCGAGCAGCTCGATCGGATCACGGCTCGGACCGGCACCGGAGAGCGTCGCGTGGGCCAGGGCCGTCAAGCGCTGCGCGTCGACCTGGACCTCGGGGCTCAGCCAGAGCGCGCGCGACTCGGTGAGCACCAGCCCCGGAAGGGCACGGTTCGCCCGCCAGACGGCGGTGCGCAGGTTGCCAAGAGCCTGCCCTTCGCCCTGGTCGGGCCACAACGCACCGGCCAGCCGGCTCCGGCCGGACCCCCCACGAAGGGCGAGGAACGCGACGACGCGCTGAACCGAGCCCGGCAGCCGGACATCCCCCTGAAGCCCGGTCAGCCGGAACATGCCGAGCAATGTGAGCCGAAAGGCCCTCAGATCCGTCTCAGGCACGATGCAGACCCCCTCCACCGCCGGGCACCCTGTCGAGAGGAGTCCGTCGCGGCCTAGACAATGCACATGTGCACGAGTTCGCGGCGAGACCCTTACCCGAGGCTCCCCCCGGGTAAGCCGGTGTCTGAAGGAGGCAACCACTCCCCTCCGACCCCGTAACCGACGATCCGACCGGCCCAGCCTCAGTCACGCACGGTGAACGACCGATCATCAGCCGACGTAACGGAAGCCCGGACTCACGTTACGGGCACCCCTTCTCGCAGCCGGACACGGAGGAGTCACGGTGACGGCTCTGCCCTCCGGTACGCGCACCACGCCGCCACTCGGTACGGCCGGACCTGGCATCGGACCAACCGGCCACATAGAAGACGCCCGGGTGAGCCATGAACCGCTTGATTTTCGTACCGCCATCCCTCACATCCAACCTTTCGGCAAAATCCAGAGCACTGAGTCGGGGAGCCACAACAAGGGCCTGCTCGATGACTTCGTGAACCCGCTCCTGCAGCGTCAGCGCGCCGCCTCTACTCAGAAGGAGCCCGGCGGCCCGTACACACCGGCCAGCTCGGCCGCCAGACGTGCGAGCCGCTCCCGTGCCTCCGGCGGATCCAGCACCTCGATGCGTGCCCCCAGCCCGGCCAGCTGTGTCGCGACGACCTCCGGCGTCGGCCCGTCGACCCGTATCTCCGTCCACCCGTCGGGGAGCATCGGACCGACGTGCAGGCGTCCGTCGAACAGCCGCTCCAGGATCGCCATGGCACCCGGCTCGGCCCTGGCCCGAACCGTCGCCGCGTAAAGCCGCTCCTCCAGGCGCGCGGCGAACGAACGCCAGACCGTGGGGAGATCGAAGCCGGGCGGTCGTACGACGGGCTCGCCGGTTGCCTGGACCGAGGCGACCCGGCTGAGCCGGAAGGTACGCAAGCCCCGCTCCGTCTCGGCAACGAGGTATTCGTGACCGGCCTTGGTCACGAGCCCGAGCGGATGGACGGTTCGCACGCCGACGGGCTTGCCGGGCCCGGCGTATGCAAGCCGCACCTGGATGCCGTCCACCACGGCCCGCCGGAGCGCGTCGAGGTGCGGCCCGGTGGCGGTGACATCGACCCGTGACCAGTCCGTGCCGTCGGTGAGGCCGGCCCGCGACGCGGCCTCGGCTCCCGCACGCAGGGGGGCGGGCAGCGCACGTACCAGCTTGCGCAACGCCGTACGGAGTTCGGGCGTGGTTGCCGAAGGTCCCGCAAGCAGGAACAGTGCCCGGATCTCCTCGGCGGTCAGCCCGCTGAGGTCCGTACGGGCCCCGCCGACCAGCGACCAGCCGCCGCCGCGGCCACGCTGCGAGTAGACGGGGATGCCGGCGGTGGACAGGGCCTCCAGATCGCGGCGTGCGGTTCGTGGCGACACTTCGAGTTCCGCGGCGACCTCGGCCACGGTCACACGTGTGCGTGTTTGGAGGAACAGCAGGGTTGCCACCAGGCGATCGGCTTTCATGGCGGCCATTCTCTTTCGAAAAGTGGCCAGGAGATGACCTGTTCGGCTTCCAGGATGAGATCATGACGCACATCGAGAACACCCCGCGGTCCACTGTCACCCCTGACGCCACCCACGACCCTCGTCAGGCCCTGCTGAAGGCAATCGCGCTGGCCGGACGCACCGTCGCCGCAGTCCGGCCCGAGCAGTTCGACGGGCCCACGCCCTGCACCGAGTTCACCGTCCGGCGGCTGGCCGGGCACCTCGTCGCCGTGCTGCGCCGGATCGCCCTCGCCGGACGCGGCGGCGACGTGACGAGCCTCCCCACGCTCGCCGACGACCTCGTGGACACCGAATGGCAAGCGGCGTGGGACGCCGCAGTGCGCGAGGTCGAGGCGGCGTGGGCGGATCCCGCGATCCTGGACCGGATACTGACACTGCCGTTCGGTAACCTTCCGGGTGCTGCCGCCGCGGCCGTCTGGACGTCGGAATTCACCGTGCACACGTGGGACATGGCCACCGCGACCGGACAGCTCCCGGACTGGGACCCCGAACTCGTGGCGATTTCGTACGCCGCCATGAGGCGCGGGCTGCCCACCGGGCCGCGTGACGGTGCGCCGTTCGGGGCCGCGGTGGACGTCGACGCGGACGCGCCGGCCATCGACCGCCTCGTAGCGTGGTGCGGACGCAAGCCGTAGACAGCATCCGAAACCGGGAGGGCGGCGGCCCCATGGCTGGGGTCGCCGTCCCTGCATGTTCGGGGCAGGACGGCGAGACAGCTCGCACCCCAACCTTGGCGACGGCCTCACCGCGAGCCGGTAGGTGTGCGCGAGCATGCCGAGGACGACGAGGGTGTCTGTGTGACGCGAACCTAGGGTGCGAGTTCGGGCCAGGTATGTCTGTTCGTACAGCGGGATGGCCAGGCCGACATCACCCGCCTCGCGGTGGGCGTCAGCGAGGTGGCGCCCACTGGTGAGAGTGTCGGGATGGCCCTCGCCCAGGGAGCTCTCACGTACTCGGAGGATCTCCTGGAAGAGCGGAACGGCGTGCGCGGGGCTTCCCTCCATGAGATGGGTGACCGCCGGGTCATGGCGCACGGTGAGGGACGCGGGGTCGTCGGAGCCGAGCCGGTCTTGGTGCTCGAGGTCGGCCTGCTCGAACAGCGGAAGGGCCTGGTGCGCATCCCCGACGGCCAGGCACCCGTAGCCGATGTCGACGCCACGGGTATCGGGACGGCTCCCGTCCTGCGGGGCCATGTCCCCCTGCTGGGGAGTGCCGAGGCGAACAGCCCGCTCCAGATCTCGGGCCGCCCGGAGAGCGAGAGCGAAGGCGACCCGAAGGGCGCGGGTGATGCCGTGTTGCTCGCCGTGCGCACGCTCCATGGCGGGCAGGACCTCGCCGAACAGGGCGACGGTCCGGTCCGGCTCACCCGCTTCCCGGTACGCGCCTGCCAGGTTGCCCCGCACGAGGAGGGTGTCTGGGTGCTCCTCGCCCAGGACGCGTTCCATGTCGCGGACGATGCCCTCGAAGAGAGGAACGGCCCGGGCCGGGTCCTCGCGTGCCACACGAACTGCCGTCAGCTTGCTCCGCGTCACGAGGGTGAGGTGATGGTCTTCGCCGAGGAATCGGCGGCACGCGCCGAGGTTCTCCGTGAACAGGCGCACCGCTTCCGCGTGATCGCCCGCCACCAGACGTGCGCGGGCCCGGGTGTTGCGCGCGGCGAGAGTGCTGAGGTCCTCGTCGCCCGTGGCTCCGTCGACGCCTGTGCCGGGCGCGTTGTCCGGTCCGGCCAGGGCGAAGGCCTTGTCCGGGTCGCCCGCGGCACGGTAGGCGTCGGCCAGGTTGTCGCGGCCGGCGAGGGTGAGGGGATGCTTCGGCCCCGGCACGCGGTGCGCATCGTCGAGCGCCCGCTCGTACAGCGGGACAGCCTGTTTCACGTGTCCCGAGGCCTCGCGGGCGTGCGCCAGGTTGTGGCGGCAGGCGAGCGTGTGAACGTCGTCCGGGCCGAACTCTCGCTCGTAGTGGGCGAGTACTCGGCAGAGGTGCGCGGTGGCCCGGGTGGCGAGGCCTTGGCCGCGGAGGAACACGCCGGCGTGGTGGAGGAGCCGCGCCGTAGCGCCGGTATCCTCGGCCTAGGGCGTGTGTTCGGCGATGGCGTCCCTATGCGGAAGCAGGGCGCGCCCGGTGGGCCAGGTGCCGGTGTGTCATTCCAGTCGATCGGCCGGACGGCGGCCTCCAGCACGGCCGTCGCGCGGGTCCGCGCTGCGGTGACGAGGCCGGGTGTGCGGTGCGGGTCGTCGCCGTCGGGGGCACGAGCGACAGACTGGACCAGCCGGTGCACGGAGAGGGCTCGCGCGGCGGGGTCCACCGTGATCATGCTGTATGCGTGAGGGCGCCGATCGCGCCCGCGACCGCGGCCGGTTGTTCCTCGTCGGCCAGCAGGTCGGCGGGAATGCCGTCAGGCGCGTACCAGGCCAGGGCGCGCAGCATGTCGGAGGCGTGTGGCTGGAGTTCGCCGATCCGGTCCAGGGTCACGCGCCAGATGCGAGCGATGGTGCGCTCCGCAGCGGTGAAGCCCTCGCCACCCTGGTCGTACTGCGGGGCGGGTCTCTGCCGGACCAGCCCCAGATACGCGCGCGGGGTGAGCAGCGGGTTCTGGGCGAGGAAGGCGGCGGCCTGTTCGACGGCGAGGGGGAGATGGCCTAGATCCGCGCACAGTTCGGCCGCTCCGTCCATGTCCCGGGCACCGCCGCCGAACCGGACGATGTGGGTGAGCAGGGTCAGCCAGTCGGCCGGTTGCAGGACGTCGAGCCGGATGACGGCGGTGGCGTCGTGTTCGGTACGGTGAGGTGCGTGAAAGGGTCGAAGCCCGCCGGCTCGGGATCCGGGACGGCCGAGGCGGTGAAAGCGGTGACTGTCACCGCCGACCCTTCTCCCTCAGACGCCGCGCTCGCCGGCAGGGACCGAAGTGCCTGGCTGATTCACGCCGCCGCGATCCGCGCGCGTGGCCGACACGGGACCATCACTTGGTACGGCCGGACAGCGCGCCTACAGCCCCAGTCCGCGGTATCCGCTACCCAAGGAACGACAAGCGAACCTGACGGTTGGCATTGTCCTTGTTGGTGTCCGCCAACCTCCGTTAGAACAACCCAAGGGTCGCCTCGCCGACACTCAGCTCTTCTGGGCGTTCTCCAAGGGCGACAGTGGGGTCTGTCAATCGAACGGTGTAACGAGGGTGTTCGGGGTTACTGACGGGCTGCGGAGAGCCGGCCGTCGAAGGTG
>NZ_JAHTMW010000017.1 GCF_026236535.1 Streptomyces sp. SKN60
CTTTCCTCCGGGCGCTTCCTTCGTTTCCGACTCTATCAGATCTTTCCGATCCGATTTCCTCGGCGCTTTCCGGTCCCTTTTCCAGGAATTCACCTGGGGTTCCTTCGGCGGGGTCAAACACTACCAGGCTTTTCCGCTCCCCCTGACCACCCCTCGGCGAGCAGAGCACGCAGAGGTGTAGACCACTGGGGTTAGGATCTGGCTTGATAGGTGCTGCCGACCCACGACTCAAAGCCGCGTTGGGGTCAGGCAGGAGTACGACAGTACATCCCACCACCACTGGAAGCAAATCGTTTCGGGGTAGTCCCTAGGTCCGCCAACCGGTACGTCCCGGGCGGAACCCGGACTTCCCATGACATACGCTTCTGAACAGTACGCCGTCCAGGACAGGTAGTGACGGCGCCTCATATCTCCGCCCCTGGGAGGCTTCCCATGACATCCGTGACGTCGCCACTCGCTGGACGCGCCATCGGTCTCGCCGCTGTTCCCGACCCGGTCTTCTCCGGCGCGATGGTCGGTCCCGGTACCGCCATCGACCCCGTCCGTGAGCCCGGCGAGGCCGTCTCGCCC
The DNA here is from genome assembly GCF_026236535.1 of Streptomyces sp. SKN60. Taxonomy (GTDB): domain Bacteria; phylum Actinomycetota; class Actinomycetes; order Streptomycetales; family Streptomycetaceae; genus Streptomyces. Next base: position 571 of record NZ_JAHTMW010000017.1, read on the forward strand.
GTCGACGGGGTCGTCGTCTCTCTGCACCCGCACGCGTTCGTCGTCGTGGACGCCGAGGGTCACGGGGTGCTGACGCACCTCGGGATCGACACCGTTCAGCTCAACGGGGAGGGCTTCGAGCTCCTCGTGAACAAGGGCGACACCGTGACCCGCGGACAGGCGGTCGTGCGGTGGAACCCGGCCGCGGTCGAAGAGGCCGGCAAGTCCCCCATCTGTCCCATCGTGGCGCTCGAAGCCACCGCCGACTCCCTCTCCGACCTCCGCGAGGACGGGGACGTGAAGGCCGGCGACCAGCTCTTCTCCTGGAGCTGACCGTCGGCTCGTCCCACTGACGAGCGCGCAGACGACATTCAACGCGGCGGCCCGGCCGCCGCTCTATCGGAGACGGGTGAGATGGAGACAACGCTGCGAGGCGTCGGCGTCAGCCACGGGGTGGCGATCGGCGAGGTCCGGCACATGGGCACGGCGGTCCTGGAGCCGCCTGCCAAGCAGATCGGCGCCGACGAGGCGGAGCGCGAACAGGGGCGCGCCCGTCAGGCCGTCGAGGCCGTGGCCGCGGACCTGAATGCGCGCGGCAATCTGGCCGGTGGCGAGGCCCAGGCGGTCCTCGAGGCGCAGGCGATGATCGCGCAGGACCCGGAGCTGATGGCCGACGTGGACCGCCGGGTCGCGGTGGGCAGTACGGCCGAGCGGGCCATCTTCGACGCGTTCTCGCACTACCGGGAGCTGCTCGCGGGTGCCGGTGAGTACATGGCCGGCCGGGTGGCCGACCTGGACGACGTGCGGAACCGGATCGTGGCGCGGCTGCTGGGTGTGCCGATGCCGGGTGTGCCGGACAGCGACGAGCCGTATGTGCTGATCGCCCGGGACCTGGCGCCGGCGGACACGGCGCTCCTCGACCCGGCGCTTGTGCTCGGCTTCGTGACCGAGGAGGGCGGGCCGACCAGCCACAGCGCGATCCTGGCGCGTGCGCTCGGCGTGCCGGCCGTGGTCGCGCTGCCCGGTGCCGGTGAGCTGGCCGAGGGCACGGTCATCGCGGTGGACGGTTCCACGGGCGAGATCTTCGTGGACCCGAGCGAGGAGAAGAAGGCGGCGCTGACCAAGGCCGCCGAGGAGCGGAAGGCGGCGCTGTCGGCTTCCAGTGGTCCGGGGGCGACCTCGGACGGGCACAAGGTGCCGCTGCTCGCGAACGTCGGTGGTCCGGCGGACGTGCCGGCGGCGGTCGAGGCCGGTGCCGAGGGCGTGGGTCTGTTCCGTACCGAGTTCCTGTTCCTGGACGACAGCGCCAAGGCGCCGTCGGAGGAGAAGCAGGTCGAGGCGTACCGCAAGGTGCTCGAGGCCTTCCCCGAGGGCCGGGTGGTCGTGCGGGTGCTCGACGCGGGTGCGGACAAGCCGCTGGACTTCCTGACGCCGGCCGACGAGCCGAACCCGGCGCTCGGCGTGCGGGGGCTGCGGACGCTGCTCGACCACCCGGAGGTGCTGCGGACGCAGCTGACGGCGCTGGCGAAGGCCGCCGAGGGTCTGCCGGTGTATCTGGAGGTCATGGCGCCGATGGTGGCCGACCGCACGGATGCGAAGGCGTTCGCCGACGCGTGCCGTGAGGCGGGGCTGCGGGCGAAGTTCGGTGCGATGGTGGAGATTCCGTCCGCCGCGCTCCGGGCGCGTTCGATCCTGCAGGAGGTCGAGTTCCTGTCCCTGGGCACGAACGACCTGGCGCAGTACACGTTCGCCGCCGACCGTCAGGTGGGTGCGGTGTCGCGGCTGCAGGACCCGTGGCAGCCGGCGCTGCTCGACCTGGTGGCGCTGTCGGCCGAGTCGGCCAAGGCCGAGGGCAAGAGCTGTGGTGTCTGCGGTGAGGCCGCGGCGGATCCGCTGCTCGCGTGTGTGCTGACGGGTCTGGGCGTGACCTCCCTGTCGATGGGTGCGGCGTCGATTCCGTATGTGCGGGCGACGCTGGCGAAGTACACGCTGGCGCAGTGCGAGCGTGCGGCGTCCGCGGCGCGTGCCGCGGACACGGCGCACGACGCGCGGATCGCCGCGCAGGCCGTGCTGTCCGGGGAGTAACCGGACGGCAGCGAAGTCGAAGGGGCCTTCCCGCCGTTCGTGGCGGGGAGGCCCCTTCGGTGTCAGTGGGGGTGGGGGTGCGGGTCGTCGGTGGGTCCGAGGGGGAAGCCGGCGCGGTAGTCGACGTGGGGTTCGGGGGCGATGGGGTCGCCGGTGCGGGCGTCGGTGCAGTAGGCGTCGAAGACCTCGGCCTCGGTGAGGGGGTGGAGTCGGCCGTCGTGGAGGCGCCAGCCGTGGAGTCGGTCGGGGGCGCCGGGGGTGGTGGTGCGCAGGACGAGGCCGCCGGGGCTGCCGAGGGCGATGCCGGCGGCGAGGACGCTGAGGAACTCGGCGCCTTCGGCGGTGTCGAGGCGGGCGGGTCCGTCGGTGTCGCGGGTGGTGTGGAGGGCGGCGATGAGCTGGTCGTCCTCGGCGGGGACGCTGCAGACGAGGTGGTGGGTGCCGGGTCCGGCGCCGTCGAGGAGGCGGAGCAGGAGGTGGGAGGCGCGGTCGAAGGAGGCACGTCCGATGTCCTGGCCGCAGTCGGCGCAGGGTCCGGCGTCGGTGAGGAGCATCGTGGCGTACTCCCAGGTGGCGTGGCGGACGGCGGTGTCGACGAGGGTGGGGACGAGGGTCGTGAGGGGTTGGCCGGTGTAGGTGACGCGGGGTCCGGTGGCGGCGCGTTCGGCGGTGTAGGCGGCGCGGCTGGCGGGGTGGTCGGGGTCGCGGCCGGTGGCGGCGCAGTGTTCGGCGTAGTCCTCGGGGTCGAAGAGGGCGACGGAGGTGTGGCCGCCGCGGGCGTGGAGGGTTTTGAGCAGGGCTTCGGCGTGGGCGAGGTAGCGGCGGTGGTCGTCGAAGGCGAAGGTCGGGTACTGCCGCATGGCGGTGAAGTCCTCCTCGTCGGCGAGGAGGGCGACGGTGCCGGCGGTTTCGCGGCGCAGGGCGCGGCGGAGGGCCGCGCTGGTGGTGCGGTTGTTCGTGCGGTCGGTGGTGCGGCGGTCGGTCATGGGTCCCCCTGGGTGCTGTCGTCGTTGCGACTGACTACTCACTCACCGTAACCGTGGGCACTGACAGTGACGCCTGGGCGGGCTTGGTGACGCGGTCGCGGATCAGGCGGTGCTGGGCGGCTCCGGCGCCGACGAGGGCCAGACCGAGGACCGGCCAGGCCAGGGGCCCCGCGGTCATGACGGCGGTGACGAGGAGGGGGCCGGCGAAGCGCTGGGTGGACTGGGCGAGTCCGTGGACGCCGAGGTAGGAGCCCTGGGCGTCGGCGGGGGCGAGGGCGACGGAGAGTTCCCAGGAGGCGGTGGCGTGGATGATCTCGGCGAAGGTGAGGGCGATCACGGCGACGGCGAGGGCGCCGATCGCGAGGGCCCGGCCGCCGGCGGCGGAGACGGCGAGGGCGAGGGTGCCGACGACGAAGAGGCCGCAGAGCGGGACGATCAGCCGGCGGGCGGCCGGGGTGGTGGCGCCGAAGCGGGCGAGGGGGACCTGGAAGAGGACGACGAGGACGGTGTTGAGGACGAGGAGCAGCGGGGCGAGGCCGACGGGGGCGGCGGTGGCGTGGACGATCCAGAGGGGGACGGCGACCTGGAGGATCGTGTCGTCGAGGAAGAGGGCGGCGTCGGTGGCGGTGTAGCCGAGGAAGGTGCGGTCGCGCCAGGGGTTGGCGCGGCGTGGTGCGGGGGCGCCGGCGGTCTTGCCGTCCCGGGCGGCGGAGACGACGGCGACGTGGGCGGGGGCCGGGGGTTCGGCGCAGCGCAGGGTGAGGGCGGCGATGACGGCGTAGGAGAGGACGTTGCCGACGAGGAGCAGCGGGTAGGCGTGGACGCTGCCGGTGGCGAGGGCCGCGGCGGCGCCGAGGCCGCCGATGGACCAGCCGATGTTGACGGTGGTGCGCTGGATGGCCTGGTAGCGGACGCGTTCGGGTCCGGCGAGGCGGGCGGCGTAGAGCTTGATGAGGACGCTGCCGGCCCGGTCGGGGAGGGCGCCGAGGGCGGAGTAGAGGGTGAGCAGGAGGAAGTCGTCGGTGGTGAGGAGGGCGAGGAGGGCGACGGCGCGCATCACCTGGGTGGCGGCGATGACGCGGACGAGGGGGAAGCGGTCGGCGAGTCGGCCGGCGAGGGGTGCGCCGGCGATGCCGACGCCGCCGGAGACGGTCATGAGGAGGCCGACCTGGCCGAGGCCGAGTCCGGAGACGTAGGTGAAGTAGAGCGCGGTGCAGCCGGCCCAGAGGCCCGTGCCGGTCTTGTCGATGATGCTGACGATCAGCATGCGGCGGCCGTCGCGGCCGCCGGGTATGCGGTCGAGCGCGGTGCGGTGCCATGAAGTCGGGCGGCTCACTCGGTTCCCCCTTGACGCGAGTTATGTATTGATACATAGTTCAGTACGTGGCAACACAATATTCGATCAGTGGGACGACGGCCAAGGGGATTGCCGCGTCCGTCGAGCGCGGAGTCTCCGAGGGCGAGCTCGCGCCGGGCGACGCGCTGCCGCCCGTACGCCGGCTCGCCGACGAGCTCGGCGTGAGCCCGGGCACGGTGGCGACCGCGTACAAGGAGCTCCGGCGGCGCGGACTGGTGGTGACGCGCGGGCGCGGCGGCACGGTCGTCGCGGAAGCGCCCTCGGTGGCCTCGCGCCGGCCGCCGCGCGTGCCCGAAGGGCTCGTGGACCTGGCCGGCGGGCACCCGGACCCCGCGTTCCTGCCGGTGCTGCACCCGCCGGCCGAGGTACGCCCGGTGTTCGGCTCGCACCGGGCCGCGCCCCGGCTCGCCGGTCTGGAGGAGCTGACCCGCGCCTGGTACGCGCGGGACGGCGTCCCGGCGGAGCGGGTGAGCTTCGCGCACGGGGCGCTCGACTGCATCGCCAGGCTGCTCTCGGTGGAGCTCCGTCCCGGCGACGCGGTCGCGGTCGAGGACCCCGGCTTCCACCATCTCCTCGATCTGGTCCCGGCCCTGGGGCTGCGCATGGTGCCGGTGGCCGTGGACCGGGAGGGCATCACCCCGGACGCGCTGCGCACGGCGCTCAGGGCCGGGGTCCGGGCGGTGGTGTGCACCCCGCGCGCCCAGAACCCGACCGGGGCGTCCCTCTCCCCCGCCCGGCGGGACGCGCTGGTCGAGCTGCTGCGCGAGTTCCCCGAGGTCCTGGTCGTCGAGGACGACTACACGGCCGAGCTCTCGGGACCGGCCGCGCCCACCCTGGCCGCCGCCGGGCTCGACCGCTGGGCGCAGGTCCGCACGGTCTCCAAGCGGCTCGGCGTCGACCTGCGCTGGGCCGGGGTCGCGGGCGATCCGGTGACCATCGCCCGGCACGACGGGCGGATGCTGATGACCTCCGGCTGGGTCAGCCACGTCCTGCAGGAGACGGTCGCCGGGCTGCTCACCGATCCGGCGACGGTCCGGCTGGTGGCGGCCGGCGAGGCCGCGTACGCGGAACGGCGCGGGGCGCTGGCCGGCGCACTCCGCACGTACGGCATCCGGAGCGCCGAGGGCACCGGGATGAACCTGTGGGTCCCGGTGCGCGACGAGTCGGCGGTGGTGAACGGGCTGCGGACGCAGGGCTGGTGGGTGGCGGCCGGTGCCCGGTTCCGGATCGCGGCGCCCACCGGCGTACGGATCACGACGGCCGCGCTCGACCCGGCGGACGCGGAGCGCCTCGCGGCGGACTTCGCCGCCGTGCTCGGCGACGCGCAGGCGACGTACGGCGGTTAGCGGGCGGTCGGCGCAAGACGCGGGAGGGCCCCGCGCACCGGCATGGTGCGCGGGGCCCTCTCTCATGGGTGCGGGGCTACTTGCGGGTGCGGGCGAGCTCCTCGTAGAAGCGCAGCAGGTCGAGGTTGTCGACCGAGCCGGGGTTGACCGCCTTGGCCATGGGGGTGCCCTGGAGGAGGCGCTTGACCGGGACCTCGATGCGCTTGCCGGTCAGGGTGTGCGGGACGCCGGGGACCTCGATGATGACGTCGGGCACGTGGCGCGGGGAGAGTTCGGCGCGGATCGTGCTCTTGATGCGCCCGATCAGCTCCTCGTCCAGGGTTGCGCCGTCGGCGAGGTGCACGAACAGCGGCATCCAGTACCCGCCGTCCGGCTCCTCCAGGCCGATGACGAGGGACTCGCGGATCTCCGGGAGCCGTTCCACCGCCTCGTAGATATCGGCGCTACCCATACGGACGCCCTGGCGGTTCAGGGTGGAGTCGGAGCGTCCGTGGATGATCACCGAGCCGTGGTCGGTGATCGTGATCCAGTCGCCGTGCCGCCAGACGCCGGGGAACATCTCGAAGTAGCTGTCGCGGTAGCGGCTGCCGTCGGGGTCGTTCCAGAAGCGGATCGGCATGGACGGCATCGGGTTGGTGACGACGAGCTCGCCGACCTCGCCGACCAGCGGCTTGCCCGAGGGGTCCCAGGACTGCAGGTCGGTGCCGAGGCAGGCGGCCTGGAGCTCGCCGATGTGCACCGGGAGGGTGGGGACGGCGCCGGCGAAGCAGGAGCAGACGTCGGTGCCGCCGCTGACGGACGCGATCCACAGGTCCTCGCGGACCTCGTCGTGCAGCCAGCGGAAGCCGTCGGGCGGCAGCGGCGAGCCGGTGGTGGCGACGCACTTCACCTTCGACAGGTCGAAGTCCCGGCCGGGGTGCACGCCTGCCTTCGCGCAGGCCATGACGTACGCGGCGGAGGTGCCGTACAGGGTGGCGCCGGTGCGCTCGGCGACGCGCCACTGGGCGCCGGTGTCCGGATAGCCCGGGCTGCCGTCGTACAGCACCACGGTGGTGCCGGTGAGCAGGCCGGAGACGAGGAAGTTCCACATCATCCAGCCGGTGGAGGTGTACCAGAAGAACACGTCCTCGGGGCCGAGGTCGCAGTGCAGGCCCAGCTGCTTGACGTGCTCGATCAGGATGCCGCCCTGGGACTGCACGATCGCCTTGGGCAGACCGGTGGTGCCGGAGGAGTACAGCACCCACAGCGGGTGGTCGAAGGGCACGTGCGCGAAGACCGGCTCGGTGTCGGCGGCGGTGAGCGCGGACCACTCCAGGGCGCCCTCGGGGGCCGCGGTGCCGAGCAGCGGGATGTGCACGACGGCGCGCAGCGTGGGCAGTTCGGCGCGCAGCTCGGCGACGGTGTCGCGGCGGTCGTGCTCCTTGCCGCCGTAGCGGTAGCCGTCGACGGTGAAGAGGACGACGGGCTCGACCTGCTGGAAGCGGTCGAGGACGCTGCGGGCGCCGAAGTCGGGGGCGCAGGAGGTCCACACGGCGCCGACGGCGGCGGTGGCGAGGAGGGCGACGACGGCCTCGGGGATGTTGGGCAGGTAGCCGCTGATCCGGTCGCCGGGCTCGACGCCGAGGCGGCGCAGCTCGGCGGCGAGCGAGCCGACCTGGCGGCGCAGCTCGGCCCAGGTGATCGGGCGCGGCTCGTGGGTCTCGTCGACGTGCAGCAGCGCGGTGTCGTCGGGGCGCTCGTCGGCGGCGCGCAGCGCGTGCTCGGCGTAATTGAGGGTGGCGCCCGGGAACCAGGCGGCGCCGGGCATCGAGCGATCACCGAGGACGCGCTCGTACGGGGTGGCGAAGCGGAGGTCGAACCACTCGGCGACGGCCGCCCAGAAGCCCTCCAGGTCCTCGACGGACCAGCGGTGCAGGGCCGGGTAGCCGCCCTCGGCGGGCGCTCCGTGGCGCTCGGCCGCCCAGGCCTGGAAGCGGGTGACGGCGGCCGCGGCGACGCGGTCCTCGTCGGGCTGCCACAGCGGCTCGGTCTGCGATGTCATGTGGGTCGGCTCCCTGGCTGTACGCGGGTCTGCGTGTGTCGCGCGCACGTGCGGGGTGTGCGCGTGACGCGGCTGACAGGGACGATGCCATGTGATCTTCGTTCGGTCCAGGGTTCCCTGCCCATGGTCGGGTAGCTGAATATGTGCTCCCACCACGGGTGAACGGCAGTTGAACGGGGCTCGCACGGCCCGGCGCGGATGGCAGGCTGAGCTGCATGGACGGTCGTGGGCTGGTGCGCTCGGTGCGGGTGATGGGTTCGGTGCAGGGGTTGCGGGGGGTGCGTGCGGCGTGGCGGCAGCGGCGGACGGACGCGCGGGCACTGCCCCGCCGGGGGGCGGAGCGGGCGCGGGTGCCGGGGCCGGTGGGCGAGGTGGAGCCGGCGCCGGGCGGCGGGACCGTCCGGTTCGCCCGTTCGGAGCTGCGGATCTCGGTGTCGGCGGGCGGCACGGTGTTCTGGGGCTGGGACGGGGCCGGGCCGCTGCCCTCGTACGGCCTGGCCGGGGAGCCGCCGGAGCCGGACCCGCGGGCCGTCCTGGAGCCGGACACGGACGGCGGCTGGCGGGTGGTGTCGGAGCGGGTGACGGTCGCGGTGTCCCGGCACGGGGCGGTGGAGGTGCGGACGCCGGGCGGGGTGGTGCTGCGCCGTGATCTGCCGCCGCGCTGGTGGGAGCCGGTGCGCGACGGGGCGGCGGAGGCGGGTGCGGCGCGCTGGGTGCAGCGCAGTGAGGTGCCGGCCGACGCGCGGTTCTTCGGGCTGGGCGGGCGGGCGGCGGGGCCGCGGCTGCGGGACGGCTCGTACCGGCTGTGGAACACCGACCCCAAGGCGCCCTTCGGCCCGGCGGAGGACCCGCTGTACATCACCATGCCGGTGCAGCTGGTGGTCGCGGACGCGGGCACCCATCTGGCGTTCTACGACAATTCTTGGGACGGGCGGGTGGTGCTCGCCGAGGGCGAGGAGGGCGCCGGTTCCGGCCATGACCGGCCCGGCACCAGCGAGGTGCGGATGGACGGCGGCCCGCTGCGCTGCTGGGTGGTGGTCGGCACCCCCGCGCGCGTGCTGCACGGCTGGGCGGCGCTCACCGGCGCGCCCGCGCTGCCGCCGTCCTGGGCGCTCGGCCCGCAGCACGCCCGCTGGGGCTTCGGCAGCGAGCGCGAGGTGCGGCGGGTGGTCGACGGCTACCGGGACCACGGCCTTCCGCTGTCCGTGCTGCACCTCGACATCGACCACTACGACGGACACCGGGTGTTCACGGTGGACCGGGAGCGCTTCCCCGACCTGCCGGGGCTCGCCGACGAGCTGCGCGAGCGGGGCGTGCGGCTGGTGTCGATCGTCGACCCCGCGGTGAAGGCGGAGCCGGGCGAGCCGGTGTACGAGGCGGGGCGGGCCGCCGGGGCGTTCGTCCGGGACGACCGGGGCGAGGAGGTCCACGGGGTGGTGTGGCCCGGGGAGTGCGTCTATCCGGACTTCACCGATCCGGCGGTGCGGGAGTGGTGGGGCGCGCTGTACGAGGAGCGCCTGAAGCAGGGCTTCTCCGGGGTGTGGCACGACATGAACGAGCCGGTGTCCTTCGCCGCGTTCGGCGACCGGACGCTGCCGCGCTCGGCCCGGCACCGCCTGGAGGGCCGCGGCGGCGACCACCGCGAGGCGCACAACGTCTACGGCCTGACGATGGCCCGCGCGGGATACGAGGGGCTGCGCCGGCTGCGGCCCGAGGAGCGGCCCTTCCTCTTCTCGCGGTCGGGCTGGGCGGGCATGCAGCGGTACGGCGGGACCTGGTCCGGCGACGTGTCGACCGGGTGGCCGGGGCTGCGCGCCTCGCTGGCGCTCGTGCTCGGCCTGGGGCTGTGCGGGGTGCCGTACTCGGGGCCGGACGTGGGCGGTTTCGACGGGAGCCCGTCGCCTGAGCTGTTCCTGCGCTGGTACCAGCTGGGGGCCTGGCTGCCGCTCTTCCGTACCCACGCGGCGATCGACGCGGGGCGGCGCGAGCCGTGGGAGTTCGGCCCGGACGTCCTCGCGCACGCGCGCGTGGCGCTGGCCGAGCGCGAGCGGATGCGGCCGTACTTCGTCACCCTGTCGCGGCTCGCGCGGATGACCGGCGCGCCCTATGTGCGGCCGCTGTGGTGGGGGACGCCGGAGGACCGGGCGCTGCGGGACTGCGAGGACGCCTTCCTGCTCGGCGACTCGCTGCTGGTCGCGCCGGTGCTGTCCCGGGGCACGGACCGGCGGGCGGTACGGCTGCCGCGCGGCCGCTGGTACGACACGGCGACCGGCGAGGCGTACGAGGGCCCCGGGCAGGTGCTCCTCGACGCACCGCTCTCACGGATCCCGGTGCTCGCCCGCGCGGGCGCGGTCCTCCCGGTGCGCGGCGAGGACGGCGAGGACCTGGTCCTGGAGGTGTGGGCCCCGGCCCCGGGCCGCACCGGCGGCGGCCTGGTGGTCCGCGACACCGGCGACGGCTGGGAGCCGGGCGAGATCGAGCGCTACCAGTCCCGCCTGGTGGACGGCCGGGTGGTGGTGGAGCGGGTCACGGACGACGGCGTGACGGAGCCGGACCTGCCGGTGCGGGTGCGGGGGCTGGGGGCGTAGGCACCCCGGCGGGGGCGGTGCCGGGGCCCGGGCGCGGTTGCCCGGCCCGGCCTCCTCCGGGTCCCGCCGGCCGCGGCCGGCGCCGGCCGGGCCGCCGACCCTCCCGCGTAATCCCGCCCCCTTACCCGTACACCCCCGCGAAGAAGCGTCGTACCGCCTCCGTATGCAGGGGGAAGGCCAGTTCCTCCGGGGCGTGGAGGAGGTGGTGGCCGCTGGTCTCGTCCGTCGGGGTCGACGGCGGGAGGGCGGCGGCGGGGCGGGGCGGGAGGAGACCGAAGAGGAGGAGGTGGCCGGCCGGGGAGCTGAGGGCGTCGGCGAGGCGGACGTCCTCGGCGGCGGCCTCGATGCCGGTCTCCTCGCGCAGTTCGCGGACCACGGCCGCCTGCCAGTCCTCGGCGAAGTCGATGAAGCCGCCGGGCAGGGCGACCCGGCCGGCCTGGGGCGGGATGGTGCGGGTGATGACGAGCAGGGCGGTGCCGTCGGGGTGGGTGACGGGCAGCAGGGCGACGGCGACCGGGAGCGGGTTGCGGTAGGCGGTGGTGCCGCAGTCGGGGCAGGTGCGGGGCCAGCCGGCGTCGGCCGGGTAGCGGGCGCCGCAGGAGGAGCAGTGCGAGTGCGGTGCGGGGGCGGACGCGGAGCCGGAGTCGGGGTCTGAGACGGAGTCGGTCACGCGGCCGACCGTACGCGATCACCCTTTCCCGGCGCTGCCGTTACTGATAGACGGTGCGCATGACAGGACTGAAGCGACTGACAGGACTCGCCTCCGCTCTCCGTACCCTCGGCGCGCTCGCCGCCGCCGGGCTGCTCGCGGCCACCGCCGCGGCCCCCTCCGCCAGTGCCGCCCCCGAGCCGAAGGCCCCGAAGGAGTTCGTGGCGCTCGACCGGGTGGACCCGACGATCCTTCAGGAGATGCGCTACACCACCGCCCACAACTTCGTGGGCGAGCGGATCGACGGCTACCACCAGCCGGTGTGCATCCTGACCCGGCCGGCCGCCGAGGCCTTGCACCGGGCGCAGACGAAGCTGCTCGCGCGCGGCTACACCCTGAAGGTGTACGACTGCTACCGGCCGCAGCGGGCCGTGGACCACTTCGTGCGCTGGGCGAAGGACCTGGACGACGAGCGGATGAAGCAGGAGTTCTATCCGCTGGTGGAGAAGGACCGGCTGTTCGCGGACGGGTACATCGCGGAGAAGTCGGGGCACAGCCGGGGTTCGACGGTGGATGTGACGGTGGTGCCGCTGCCGGCCGCGCCGACCCGCCCGCACGTGCCGGTGCCGGGCGAGCCCCAGGTACCGTGCTTCGCGCCGCAGGACCAGCGCTTCCCCGACAACTCCCTCGACATGGGAACCGGCTTCGACTGCTTCGACACCCTCTCCCACACCGACGATCCGCGGATCACGGGCGTCCAGCGGGCCAACCGGGACCTGCTGCGAAGCTCGCTCGCCGAGCAGGGCTTCGTCAACCTGCCCGAGGAGTGGTGGCACTTCACCTTCAAGCCGGAGCCGTTCCCGTCGACCTTCTTCGACTTCCCGGTGGCACGTCGGTCCGTGACCGTGGCACACTTCTGACGCTTCGTCAGATTACGTGGAGCGGGCGGCGGGAGGGGCCGGGAGATGGCACGGACGCGCAAGCCGGTGGTGGCCGGCTGGTTCACCGAGCACACCGAACACACCGAACACACCGGAGAATCCGGAGAATCCGGGGAGGGCGGCTTCCGGCTCCTCGGGACCCGTTGCACCGCCTGTTCCTCCGTGTTCTTCCCGCGCGTGGACGACTGGTGCCGCAACCCCGGCTGCCCCGGCGGCGGCGAACTGGCCGAGACGCCGCTGTCCCGGCGCGGCCGGATCTGGTCGTACACCGACGGGCGCTACCGGCCGCCCGCGCCGTACGTCTCCGACCCGGACGCGCCCTGGGAGCCGTACACCCTGGTCGCGGTCGAGCTGGCGGCGGAGGCCATGGTCGTCCTCGGGCAGGCGGCGCCGGGGGTGCGCACGGCGGATCTGGCGGTCGGCGCCGAGGTCGAGCTCGTGCCGGGGGTGCTGAACGAGGACGACGAGCACATCTGGACCACCTGGCACTGGCGGCCCGTCGCCGCCGCCGGATCCCCGGAGGCCCGCGCATGAACGACATCGCCGTCCTCGGAGCCGGAATGCACCCCTGGGGCAAGTGGGGCCGGAGTTTCGTCTCGTACGGTGTGGCGGCCGCCCGGGCCGCGCTCGCCGACGCCGGGCTCGACTGGCGGGACATCGGCTCGATCGTCGGCGCGGACACCGTGCGCGGCGGCTACCCCGGCTACGTGGCGGGCGCGACCTTCGCGCAGGCGCTCGGGTGGCAGGGCGCGCGGGTCAGCAGCGTCTACGCGGCCTGCGCCTCGGGCGCCCAGGCCATCAACACCGCACGGGCGCAGATTCTCGCCGGCCTTGCGGACGTGGTCCTGGTGGTGGGCGCGGACGCGGCGCCGAAGGGCTTCTTCGCACCGGCCGGCGGGGACCGGCCGGACGATCCGGACTGGCTGCGCTTCCGGGTGCTCGGGGCGACCAACCCGGCCTACTTCGGGCTCTACGCGCGCCGCCGGATGGCCCTGTACGGGGACACGCCCGAGGACTTCGCCCTGGTCAAGGTGAAGAACGCGGCGGCGGGCGCGCTCAATCCGCTGGCCCGCTACCGCACGCCGGTGACGGCGGAGGAGGTGGCGGCCTCGGCCGTGGTCGCCGATCCGCTGCGGCTGCTCGACATCTGCGCGACCTCCGACGGCGGCGCCGCGCTCGTCCTGTCGGGCATGGACTTCGCCCGGCGGCACGGGCACCCCGATCCGGTCCGGATCCGGGCGGTGTCGACCGTGACCCCGACCTATCCGAAGGCGGTCCTGGACCTGCCCGACATCGCGACCGACTCGGCCGTCTCCGTCTCCCCGGCGCCGCTCTCCTTCCGGGCGTCGATCGCCCGCGCCGCGTACGAGGAGGCCGGGCTCGGGCCCGGCGACCTGTCGCTCGCCGAGGTGTACGACCTGTCCACCGCCCTGGAGCTGGAGTGGTACGAGGACATCGGCCTGTGCGCGCCGGGCGAGGGCGCCAAGCTGGTACGGGACGGGGTCACCGCGCTCGGCGGGCGGGTCCCGGTCAATCCGAGCGGCGGGCTCGCCTCCTTCGGCGAGGCGGTGCCGGCGCAGGCCATCGCGCAGGTCTGCGAGCTGACCCGGCAGCTGCGCGGCGAGGCCGGCGACCGGCAGGTGCCGGGCGCGCGGGCCGGGATCACCGCCAACCAGGGCCTGTTCGGGCACGGGTCGGCGGTGGTGGCGGTGCGCTGAGCACAGCGCACCCGCCCCCTCAGGGCGCGAGCGCCTTCGGCGCGTCCGCGAGCACCAGGGCGTGCTCGACGACCGCGACCAGGACGTTCTTCACGGACTCCCGGTCGCGGGCGTCGCACATCACCAGCTCGACCTCGGGGTCGAGGTCGAGCGCGCCGCGGACCGTCTCCGCCGGGTAACGGCGGGCGCCCTCGAAGCAGTTGACGGCGACCGTGAACGGGATGCCACGCCGCTCGAAGTAGTCGATGGCGGCGAAGCTGTCCTCCAGGCGCCGGGTGTCGGCGAGCACGACCGCGCCCAGGGCGCCCTGCGCGAGCTCGTCCCACAGGAACCAGAAGCGGTCCTGGCCGGGCGTGCCGAAGAGGTAGAGGACCAGGTCCTCGCGGAGCGTGATCCGGCCGAAGTCCATGGCGACGGTGGTGGTCGACTTGGCCTCCACGCCGTGCAGGTCGTCGACCGGCCGGCCCGCCTCGCTCAGGATCTCCTCGGTGCGCAGCGGCCGGATCTCGCTGACCGCGCCCACCAGAGTGGTCTTGCCGACCCCGAATCCGCCCGCGACGAGGATCTTCAGCGTGACCGGCTCGACCGGCGGCTGCTGGCGGGTGGAGCTAGAGCGCCCGAAGGCCATTGATCACCTCGCGAAGGATGCTCACGTCCGGCAGTTCGGCCGGCGGAACGGGGCGGGTCACGTGTACGAGCTCGTCGTCGACGAGGTCGCCGACCAGCACCCGTACCACGCCTACGGGCAGGTCGAGGGCGGCGGCGAGTTCGGCGATCGACTGCGGCTGCTCGGCGCAGCGTTCGACGATCTCCACGTGTTCGGGGGACAGCGTCTGGTCACGTCCCGGGTCGTCGGCGGCCGGGTCGAGCACCACGAGCGCGATCAGGTCGAGCCGGTGGCGGGTCGCGGCGCTGGTGCGGCCGCGGGTCATGGCGTACGGGCGGACCACCGGGCCCGCCTCGTCGTCGAACCAGCGGGCGACCGGCTCCTCGCGGGACTGGTCGGTGTCTGCGTCGGTCATGCCGTCCCCCCTCTCCTCATCCTCCGGCGGTCAGTCCGGACCGGGGGGCCGTGGCGAGGTGCGCGCCGACCCGCTTGACCATCAGGGTCATCTCGTACGCGACCTGGCCGACGTCCGAGTCGGCGTCGGCGAGCACGGCGAGGCAGCTGCCGTCGCCGGCGGCGGTGACGAAGAGGAAGGCGTCCTCCAGCTCGACCACGGTCTGCCGGACGCGGCCCGCCTCGAAGTGGCGGCCGACGCCCTTGGCGAGGCTGTGGAAGCCGGAGGCGACGGCGGCGAGGTGCTCGCCGTCCTCGCGGGTGAGGTCCTGCGAGGCGCCGGTGGCCAGGCCGTCGCTGGAGAGCACCAGGGCCTTGCGGATGGAGCCGACGCGCTGGACCAGTTCGTCGAGGAGCCAGTTCAGCTCCCCGTTGCCGTGGGCGGAGCTGTGGGCTGCGGCGTTCGGTGCGGTCATCGACCGTCCCCCTCGGGTGTCGTTCCTGGTGCTGTCGTTCCGGGTGCTGTCGTTCCGGGTGCGGTCGTGTCGGGTGCTGTGGTTCCGGGTGCTGTCGTTCGGGCGTTCTGCCGGCGGCCGCGCTGCCAGCCGCGCTGCATCGAGGCCATGCGGCTGCGCACCTCCTCGGCGTCCCGCTCGAAGGAGTCGGTGCGGTCGGCGGGCGCCGGGCCGGCCTGGCGGCCCGGCCGGTCGTCGGCGCGGTCCCCGGTGCGGTCGCCGGTGTCGCGCAGCTGGGGCGCGAGGCTGGCCTGCCGGACCCGGCGGGGCAGTCCGGCGAAGGGGGCGGGGCCGTCGTCCTCGGCGACGGGCACCGGCACGGGTACGGGCACGAGGGTGGGCGCGGGGCGGACCCGGGCCAGTTCCATCGTGTCGTCGGGCCGGGTGCCGGCGGAGTCGTCGTCGGCCGGGCCGCCGGCCGGGTGGGCGCGGCCGTCCTCGTCGAGACGGCGGCCGTGGTCGACGACGAGCGTCGGCGGGCGGCGGCGCGGCAGCGGTACGGGACGGGCGGGGGTGCCGTCGGCGGCGCGGCCGCCGGAGTGCTCCGGGGTCTGCTGGTGCTGCTCGCCGCGGCGGCGGTGCTCGCGGGCCCGGAACAGGCCGCCGCGCTCGCTTTCGGTGTCGAGCAGGTCGTCCGCGCCGCCGAGCAGGGCGCCGAAGCCCTCGGCGCCGAGCGGGGCCTCGAGTTCGACGGGGCCGTCGAGGAGCGGGGCGGCGGGTTCGAGGGCCGGGTCGGGGACCTTGGTGAGGGCGGGGCGGCGGGACGGCAGGCCGTCCGGGCCGGTGCCGCCGGTGCGGTCGAGGGTGCTGCGGTCGAGGGTGCCGCCGGGTGTGCGGTCGGGGGTCTTGCGGTCCAGGCGGAAGCCGGCGCCCTGGGTCTCGGGGGCGTCGGTGAGCAGCGCGGCCGGGATGAAGACGACCGCGGTGGTGCCACCGTACGGCGAGGGCTGGAGCGAGACGCGGACGTTCTGGCGCTGGGCGAGGCGGCTGACGACGAACAGGCCGAGCCGGTCGGTGTCGGACAGCTCGAACTCGGGGGTCTCGGCGAGCCGGAGGTTGGCGTCGAGCAGGGCGTCGGGATTGATGCCGAGGCCGCGGTCGTGGATCTCCAGGGTGAAGCCGTTGGCGACGCGCTCGCCGAGCACCTGGACGGCGGTGTGCGGGGGCGAGAACACGGTGGCGTTCTCGAGGAGTTCGGCGATGAGGTGGGTGAGGTCGGCGACGGCGGGGCCGCCGACGCCGAGCCGGGGCAGCCGGCGGACCTCGATGCGCTCGTAGTCCTCGACCTCGGCGACGGCGGCGCGGACCACGTCCATCAGCTGGACGGGCTTGCGCCACTGGCGTGAGGGGGCGGCGCCGGAGAGGATCACGAGGCCCTCGGCGTGCCGGCGCATACGGGTGGTGAGGTGGTCGAGCCGGAAGAGGTCGGCGAGTTCCTCGGTGTCCTCGGTGCGGCGCTCCATGGTGTCGAGCAGGGTGAGCTGGCGGTGCAGCAGGACCTGGTTGCGGCGGGCGAGGTTGACGAACACCTCGGAGACGCCGCGGCGCATGTCGGCCTGCTTGACGGCGGCCTCGACGGCGGCGCGCTGGAGGGTGTTGAGGGCCTGGCCGACCTGGCCGACCTCGTCGTCCTCGTACCGCAGGTGGGGCACCTCGGTCTCGACGTCGACGTGTTCGCCGGCGGCGAGCCGGCGCATGACGCTGGGCAGCCGGACGCCGGAGACCTCCTGGGCCTCCTTGCGCAGCCGGCGCAGGTCGCGGACGAGGTCGCGGCCGATGCGGACGGAGACGATGACGGAGACGAGGAGGGCGACGAAGCCGAGGACGCCGGCGACGCCCGCCTTGAGGAGGACGCTGTACGCGGCGGGCTGGACGCGGTCCTGATAGCGGTCGCCGGCCGCGTAGTTGTCGCGGGCGAGGCTGTCGAGGACGAGTCCGGACTGCTCCTGCCAGCGTTCGGCGGTGACGGAGTGCGGGCGGTCGGTGGCGCCCTCGGTGATGAAGGCCTCCTCCGCCTTGCGCAGCGGGGCGGTGTCGGCACCGGACCAGTACTTCTCGAAGCGGTCGCGCTCGGTTCCGGGCAGCACTTCGAGGCTGGTCTCGTAGAGCAGCTTGCGGCCGGCGACGAGGTCGGTGACCAGGCGCGCCTCCTCGCCGGTGACGCGTTCGGCGATGAGCGCGGAGGCGATGACGGCGTCCTCGCGGGAGAGGAGTTCGCGGGCGCGGGTGACGCCGACGAGGGCGCGGCCCTGCTTGTCCATCTCGACGTTCTCCAGGGCGTGGAGCGTCATGAGGAAGCCGTAGCAGGGGTCGACGAGCCGGTTGTAGAACTCCAGGGCCTGCATGCGGCCGATGCTGCGGTTCTCCACGGAGCGGCGCAGCGAGGAGAGGCCTTCGAGGGCGGTGAGGAAGGAGTCGAGGCGCTGACCGGTGACGGGGTTCATGTCGGCGCGCACGCCGCTGTCGGCGGCGTTGCGGCGGATCAGCTCGATCTGCCGGTCGGTGGCCTCGCGTTGTTCGCGCAGCCGGGTCTGGGCGTCGGCGGCGCGCGGGTCGGCGAGGTAGATCAGGGACTGGCGGCGTTCCTTCTGGATGACGCGGGCCGTGTCCTCGATCGGATAGCCGATCTTCTCGACGATGTAGCCGACGTCGAGGAGCTGGCGTGCCTCACGCCCGGTGAGGACGGTCGCGAACCCCCACAGTCCGGTGAGGGAGACGAGCGGCACGAGCAACAGAGCCACGATCTTCCTGCGGATGGACTTCCCGCGAAAGCGCATGGCCTCCCCCAGCTCGGCCTCCGCGGCCACGGAGGTCCCTCACGTCGTCACGCCCGGCGTCAACTCGTGGCGTCAACCTTCATCTTCAACAAACCGCGCGCGAGCCTACTACTGCATCACAGCCATCTCGAAGACGTGTCCGGACGATTTTCAGCCGGTCGAGTGAGCGTTGATCATGAGATGTCCCGGTATTCGGGGAGTTGAGTTCCGGCAGTGTGGCGTAGGACACCTGACAACGGGACAATTCCGGGCTCCGGGCAGATGGCTGGAACTTTTCGTTCCGGAAGCGGGTGAAGGGGACCCCGGCGAAACCTTTTCCCCCACGCGTACGTCATTCTGTACCGGGGGGGTTGTGTCCGCGTAAAGCGACCCAAGACGGGCAGCAGTCACCCTGGAGACATCCGTGGTGGGGAGTGAGGGCGCGATGGGCCACGAGGCGCGGCCGGTGCGGCAGTTGTGGGTGGAGGACGACCGGGGCCGGAACCGGCTACCGGATCCGGTGCGCACCGCCGCGGTGCGCGCGGTGCTCCTCACCTCGGTGACGCTGATACAGGCGATGGTCGCCTTCTTCTGTTCGGTGACCGGCTCCTGGCTCGCCTTCCCGCTGACCGTGTCGAGCGTCGCCAGCACGGTCGTCGCCACGTGGAGCGTCCTGGACGTGTGGGTGACCCGTCAGGTCTGGCGCCAGCGCAACGGGGTCGTGTCGGAGCCGAGCAGCGTGGCGCGCCAGGCGCGGCGCGAGCGGCGCCGCCAGGAGCGGGCCGCCCGCTCTGAGGCGAAGAAGAGCGCGAGCGTGAAGAAGTCCGCGAGGGCGACGAAGACCGCGCGTGCGGAGAAGACCGCGAGCGTGAAGAAGGGTGAGCGGGTGGCGGGCGGGGAGCCGGCCGCGGAGCGCGCCGCCGAGGACGGCCGGGTGCTCACCGACGCCGCCTGAGCGGCGCACGAGAACGGCCGACGGCCCGGCTCCCCTTCGGGGGATGCCGGGCCGTCGTGCGTCCGGGGGCTCTACTGCTCGGCGTCGGGCGCCGGCTGCTCCGCCGGTGTACGGCGGAACACCCGGGTCGCCGTGATCTCGCCGTGGATCGTCTCGCCCTCGGTGCGCTGCTGCGGCAGACCCGGCCGCAGGTGCTCCTCCACGCTGATGTACTTCAGACCGGCCCGCAGGTCCGCGTCGTTGCGCAGCCGGATCACCAGCGGGAACTCGGCGAGCGCGGTCGTGTCGAACAGACCGGTCGTGTAGAGCAGCTGGACGCCGAGCGCGTCCGACACCGCCCGCTGGAGTTCGAGGAGATACGTGGCGTTGGCGCGGCCGATCGGGTTGTCCAGGAACAGGGTGCCGGCGTGCCGGTGCTTGTCGCGGCCCCGGTCGTTGGAGCGCAACGCGGCCATCGTGCAGTAGAGGGCGATGGCGGCGGTGAGCAGCTGGCCGCCGGAGAAGACGTCGCCCATCTGTCCGACGGGGACGCGCTCGGCGCGCAGCACCGCGTCCGGCTTGAGGATCTCCACGGCGATGCCCTTGGGTTCCAGGGCGGCCTGGACGCCGCGAAGCAGCAGGGACATGCCGTCCCGGCGCAGGTCGGAGTTCTTCTTGACGGCGGCGCGGGTGGCCTCGTCGATGACCTCGCCGAGCCGCTCGGTGAGCGTGGCCTGGTCGGGCTCCTCGAAGCGGATCCGCAGGAACTCCTGGCCCGACCACTCCCCCAGGCCCTCGGGCAGCCGGGACAGGCGCTGGGCGGAGCGCAGCGTGGTGAGCGCCGACTCCACCAGGCCGCGCAGCCGGTCCACGATCGAGTCGCGGTTGCGCTCCAGCTGCGCCAGTTCGTCGGTGAGCACCCGAAGGCGCGGTGCGAAGGCCTCGGCCCACTTGGCGGCGTGCTCGGGCAGCGCGGCGGCGGGCAGTTCGCGGATCTGCTGCCGGGCCGGGGTGCGGACCTGCTCGAAGCGGGTCGCGTTGGCATGCCGTACGAGGATGTCGCCGGCCTCGCGGACGGCGGCGTCCGCGGCGGACAGGTCGGCGGCGCAGCCGCGCAGCGAACGGCGGGCCTCCGCCGCCGAGGTACGGGCCTCGGCCAGCGGGCCCGGGTACGGCTCGGGCTCCTCCTGATCCTCCTCCGCGTGGTCGCGGAGCAGGTCGCGCAGCAGGGCGGCGGTCTCGTCGAAGCCGCCGGCGGCGTCCTCGGCGGCCCGGTGGGCCTGGAGCAGGCCGGTGTGCGCGGCGCGCGCGGCCTCCAGGGCGTCGGTGCGGGCGGCGAGTTCGGTGGTGGCTCCGCGCAGCAGGGTCTGGGCGTGCTCGGCGTCGGCCGGGACGAGCTCCTCGGGCAGCTCGGTGTGCGCCTCGCCGTCCTCGGGGGCGAGCCGCTCGGCCTCGCCGCGCAGCCGGCCCAGCTTCTCGCTGGCCTCGGAGGCACGGGTCTCCAGCTTCTGCACCAGCGCCTCGGCGCGGGCCGCGGCGGCCTGGCGGGACGGGCCGTCGGCGCCGTCGGTGGACTCCAGGAGCTGCTCGGCGCGGGTGCGGACCTTGTTGGTGAGCCGGTCGAGCTCGGCGAGGGCGGCGGACTCGTCGCTCTCGGCGCGGGCCTGCTCGGCGCGCAGGTCGGCGCCGACGCCGACCTTCTCGTACACCTGGGAGGCGGCCCGGTAGGCCTCGCGGAGGGTGGGGAGCGCGGCGCGCGGGGCGTCGGCGTCCTCCTCGGGGAGGTTCTCGGGGGCGCCGGCGATCTCGGCGCGCTCGGCGCGCAGCGCGCGGGCGGTGCGGTGGGCGTCGTCGGCGGCGCGCTGCGCGGCGCGGCGGTCCTCGTCGGCGGCGCGGGCGCGCTCCAGGCAGGTCTGGGCGCGGGCCTCGGACTCGGTGGCCTCGTCGGCGAGTTCGCGGAGCTTGGCCTGCCAGGCGGAACGCTCGCGGAGCCGGAAGGCGAGTCCGGCCAGCGCGTCGGCGGCGCGGCGGGCGCGCTGGGCGGCCTCCTGGCGTTCGTCGCGGACCCGGGTGGCGTCGGCGGCGGCCTCGTCGGCCTCGGCTCGTACCGTACGGGCTTCGGCGAGGGTGGCGTCGGCGGTCTCGGCGGTGGTGCGGGCGGCGGCGGCCACGGAGGCGAGCTCGGTCAGCATGCCGGGCGGGCAGTCGGCGCGCCAGGCGCCGATCCGGGCGGCGAGCGAGCGGTCGCCGGTGAGCCGGGCGGCGAGGGTGCGGATCTCCTCGTCACGGGCGGCGGCGCGGGCGCGCAGTGTCTGGCGTTCCTCGTCGGCGGCGTGCTCGTCGTGCATGGCCGGGTTCGGCGGGACGAGGAAGACGTCCGTCTCCTGGCCGGTCTCCGGCGCGGGTACGGGGGCGAGCAGCGCGGCGGCCGTGCCGACGGCGACGGTGGAGCGGGGCAGCAGCGCGGCGCCGCCCAGGACTTCGCGGGCCCGGGTGTACGAGACGGGGTCGGTGATCACGACGCCGTCGACGAGCTCGGGGCGGGCGGCGAGCACGGCGGCGTGGTCGGCGGGGTCGACGGCCTGGGCGAGATAGCGCCAGCCGGGGAGGGCCGGGATGCCGTGCTCACCGAGGTACTCGACGGTGGCGAGCACGTCGGGGCCGGGCGGCAGCAGACCGCCGTCGCCGAGGGCGCCGAGGATGCGGTTGTCGTCGGCGGCGGCGGTGCGCAGGTCGAAGAGCTGGCGCTCGGCGGAGGCGATCGACTGGTCGAGCAGGCCGCGCAGTTCGTCGGCGTAGCGGTCGAAGTCGGTGACGGTGAGGGGGCCTTGGGCGCGGTCGGAGGCGGCGGCGAGGCCGAAGGCCGCGCCGGTCGCGGGCGCGCGGCGGCCGTGGCCGTCCTCGGTGCGGCCCGTGCCGGGACCGTCGGGCTCGTGGCCGCTCGCCCTGCCGGCGGCGGGCCCGCTGCCGGCCGTGCCCGGATCTGACTGGCCGTGGGCCGAGCCGTCAGGGCCGGAGGCGCCGCTCCGCTGCCCCGGCAGCGACGAGCCGCCCGCGTCGGGCGTCGCGCCCGGCAGGCTCAGCAGTTCGGCCAGGCGCGGGTCGGCGGCCAGGGACTCGGCGGCGCGGCGCTCGGCGTCGTAGGCGTTCTCGGCGGCCTCGGCCGCGTCGGCGGCGCGGGCGGCGGCGAGTTCGGCGCGGGACTCGGCGGCGGCGGCCTCGCGGGCCCGCTCGGTGGCGCTGCGGGCGGCCTCGCGGGCCGCGTCCCAGGCGGCGACGGTGGTCTTCTCGGCGTCGCTGGCGGCGAGCGCGGCGCGGGCCGGGTCGGCGTCGGGCGCGGTGTCGTCGAGCCAGCCGGCCCGGACGGCCTCGGCGGTCTCCTGCTCGACCTCGGCGAGCCGCTGGCGCAGATGGCCGGCCTCGCTGCGGGCCCGCTGGGCGTCGGTGGCGGCGGCGGTGGCGTCGCGGTGGGCGGCCTCGCCGGTCTCCTGGAGGACGGCGGAACGCTCCTCCTCCTCGGCGGCCTGCCGCTCGCCCTCCTCGGCGGCGGAGGCCAGCGCCCGTACGAGATCGGCCGCGGCCTTGGCGCGGGCGGCGAGCGCCGGGGCGGCGTCCCGCTCGGCCTCGCGGATGGCGGCGGCGACGCGGGCGGAGCGGTCGCTCGCGGCGCGGTGGCGGAGCACGGACTCGGCGGCCTGCCAGGCGGAGTGCAGGGTGCGGGCGTCGGTGAGCTCGCGGCGCTGGGCTGCGGCGCCCTTCTCGGCGGCGGTGAGCGCCAGCGAGGCGTGCCGGTAGGCGAGTTCGGCGGCGACGAGGGCGCTGCGGCCGCGCGCGGTCTCGGCCTCGGAGACGGCGTGGGCGGCCTCGGTGACCTGCTGGGCGAGTTCGGCGGTGCGGCCGCGCTCCTGGGCGGCACGGGCGGAGAGCCGGCGGGCCAGGGTGCGGGTGCGGCGCTCGGCGCCGGCGTGCACGTCGCGGGCCCGGGCGCGCGTGCCGGCGGCCTCGACGATGCGGCCGAGGAGGTCGACGGAGCCGGCGGTGAAGTCGCGTTCGGCGGTGAGTTCGGCGCGCCGGCCGAGCTTGTTGCCGAAGCCGCTGACCAGGTCGGCGAGGCCGTCGGTGTCGCGGGTGTCGGTGACGGCGCGGAGCAGCAGGTCGGTGAAGTCGGAGTCCTTCTTGACCGCGAAGAGGCCGGCGGCCTCGCCCTCGTCGGCGTTCATCTCGCGCTGGTAGCGGAAGAGTTCGGGGTCGAGGCCGAGGTCGCCGAGGTGCTCGTTCCAGCGGTCGTGGATCTCCTCCCAGTACACCTCCAGGTGCGGGTAGGCCTTGCCCGCCTCGGTGAGGGCGTCGCGGAAGCCCTTCATGGTGCGGCGGCGGCCGGTGGCGCCGGAGGCGCCCTCGGCGGCGGGGCGCACGGAGGTGGCCTCGGCGACCGGCAGGTTGTCCAGGCTGAGGCCGGGGCCGGGGCGGAAGGAGTACCAGGCCTCGGCGAACTTCCGCGGGTCGTTGGAGACCTGGCGGCCGCGCCACTCGCTGACCTTGCCGACGACGACCAGCTCGCCGGTGAGGGTGTGCTGCCATTCCAGGGCGACATGGCCGCAGTCGTCGGCGAGCAGGAACTTGCGCAGCACGCCGGAGCTGGCGCCGCCGAGGGTGTTGCGGTGGCCCGGGAGCATCACCGAGAAGATCAGCTTGAGCAGGACGGACTTGCCGCCGCCGTTCTCCAGGAAGAGCACGCCGGCGGGGGCGGGGCGGCGCGGCGGGCCGACCGGCTCCTCCTCGAAGAACTCCGCCTGGGTGGGCGCGGGGTGGGGCACCGGCGCGCCGACCCCGCGCAGGTCCAGGACGGTGTCGGCGTAGCGGGCACCGGCCGGTCCGATGGAGTAGAGGCGGACCCGGGACAGCTCGTACATTGCGGCGGACTCTCGTGCTGGGAGTGGTCGATTACGGGGGCGGTCAGCCGTGGAAGGGCAGGCCGGCGTCAGCCGCGATCTCCAGGTCGTCGCCCTCGGGCGGCGGCAGGAGGGTCGCGGAGCCGTCGCTGACGGGGACGACGCCCAGGTCGAGCAGCTCGGCCAGGGCGGCGCTGCCGGCCATGTCACGGACCTGGAGCTGGTAGCGGGCGGTGGTGCGGTAGGAACCGCCGGACTCGTCGCCGGTGCGCTGCAGGAAGCCGGAGTCGGTGAGAAAGGCGACGGCCTTCCCGACGATGCCGGTGGTCGAGCCGGCCAGGCGGCGGGCGTCCTTGGTGGCGCCGGTGGAGCTGCGCCGGGCGTAGATCCGCCAGGCGGCCTCCAGGCCGGGGGCGTCGGTGGCCGGGTCGGTGTTCTCCCCGTCCTGCTCGGCGCGCTCCTCCAGGCGGCGGCAGGCCTGGCGGACGAAGGCGTCGACGCCGTTGACGGTGAGCCGGCCGATGTAGCCGTCGTCGGCCAGGTCCTCGGGGCGCGGGAAGGCCATCGCGGCGACCGCGAGGTGCGCGAGGCCGTGCAGGAACCGGTCGGCGGAGTCGGTGGAGGCGCGGCGCGCGTAGTCGCCCATGCGGACGGCGAACACGGAGTCCTCGCCGGCCGTCACGGCCATCCCGGCCCGCGGCGACACCTCCAGGACGACCAGGCCGAGCCCGGTGGCGACGGCATCGGCGAGCCGGGCGAACGCGGGGTCCTCGCGGTAGCGCCGCAGCAGTTCCGCGTACTCGTGGTCGCGGGCCGGCAACAGCTTGGGCTGAAGCCCGAAGGAGACGAGCCGCGCGGCGTCGGCCGCGTCGGCCGGGGTCAGCACGGCGGGCGCGGCCGGCGTCCGGGGGGCCTCCGGCTCGCTCCACGCGTCGGCGTGCTCGACGTGGTGTTCGCTCACGGCTGGGGCTCCTCGGTGCGGTTGTTCGGTGACGCGGGGTCGGTGGGGGCGGGGGTTGCGTACTCGGCGGGGGTGGCTGGGGCGGTCGGGGCGGGGACGGTCGACGTCCGGCCGGGCCGCGTAGGGTCCGCGGGCTTGGGGCGGGCTTCGGGGAGGGGGAGGCGTACGGGTGTCACCCTGACGGGTGGGAGGGGGGCGGACGGAGCGGGGGTGGGGCGGCGGGTGCCGGGGAGTGGGACGGGGCGGACGTGGATGCGGGTGAGGGGTGGAGGCGGGGCGCCGAGGTCGATGGGGCGGACGAGCGGGCCGTTCTGGGGCGTGGGCTCGGGCGCCGCGGTGGCCGGCGGCCCGTCCATGGCGCTCGGGCGCGCGACGACCACCCGGGCCACGCGCGGCCCGGACGCGGCAGGCGGGGCAGGCACGGGCGGCGCGGCGGAGGTGTCGTCCTCCGGGACCGGCGGCGTCACGAAGCCTCCGTGCGGTCGGCGGCCATGCCCACGGCGTCGAGGAGGGCGGTGCCCACGATGAGGTCGGCGCCGCCGAACTCGGGGTCGTCGAGCGGGGTGCCGTCGTCGACGGCGAAGAGCAGGCGCTCCTCGCCCTGGCGGTAGGCGGTGCCGACCGGGGGGCTGGCGGCGTGCACGGCGAGCAGCGCCACCAGGTAGGCGAGGTCGGGGTCGCCGCCCCGGCGGGCCTCGGCGAGGAGTCCGGAGAGCCGGCGCGGGGCGTCGTGCTCCAGGTCGAGCAGCTCCATGGCGGCGGCCAGCTGCTCGTCGCTGAAGCGGCTGTCGTCGGGGGTGGCGATGAGGTCCGGCTCGGGCATCTCGGCGCCGAGGTGCTGGCGCTCCACGGGCGGGGTGAGGAGCAGGTCGACCAGGTCGCCGACGCGCACGGCGGCGGGGGTGCGCAGTCCGGTGCCGCGAGCGAAGAAGGCGTCGGTGACCCGGGTGGCCTGCTCGACGGGGAGCGGGAGGACCGGGGCGACCAGCTGTCCGTAGAGGTCGAGTCCGGTGTACGCGGTGGGCGCGGCGAAGGCCTGGCGGTCCTGCTCGGCGCGGAACAGCGGGCCGGCCTCCAGGAGGCGGGACTGCAGCTGGGTGTGGCGGCGGATGCAGTCCTTGACGATGTCGACGAGCTCGGCGGCGCGCCGCTTGTGCTCGGCGGTCCTGGCGTCGGTCGCGGCCTCGGCCTCGTCGCGGGCCTTGCGGATGTTGGTGAGGATCGCGTTCTCGTGGCGGTAGCGGTCGGCGACGTGGTCGAGCGCCTCGGCGATCATGTCGGGCACGGTGTTGAGCCAGTCGACCGCGCGGACGTTGCGCCGGGTGGCCTCCAGGGTCTTCCGGAGGGTCTCCGCGTACTGCACGGTGCGGTAGCGGGCCTGCTCGGCGGCGAGCTGCGCGTCGGCGAGGCGGCCCCGGCTGATCAGGACCTCCAGCTTGACCTCGGCGGCGATCTGGGCGCTGGTGACGTCGGTGTCGAGGGCGCCGACCAGGACGTTGACCGCCTCGTCGGTGGTGCGCAGGTACACCCCGCCGCCGTAGCCGGGGACCTCTTCGATGAGCTTGAAGTCGTAGTCGCGACGCGTGTAGACGCCGTCGGCGCCGAACGTGCCGTAGACCGCGCGGAAGCCGCGGTCGACGCTGCCGACGTTGATCAGGTTCTCCAGGACCCAGCGGGCGACCCGCTCGTGCTCGGCGGCGGGGCGCTCGGGGGCCTGGGCGGCGACGCGGGGCAGCAGGCGGGCCACTATCTGCTCGTGGTCGGCGCCGGTGTCGAAGTCCATGTTGAGCGTGACCAGGTCGATCGCGGCGAGGGCGACCTCGGCCATCGCGTAGACCGAGTACTCGCCGGCCAGGTTGGCCTTGCGCGCGTCGAGGTCGTGCAGCGGAGCGGTGCACGCGAGCGCGCGGAGGCGCCGCGCGAGCCCTTCGTCGGCGGCCGGGCCCTGCGCGGGCCGCGGCCCCGCGCTGAGCTGGGGCGGAGCGAGGTCCGTCGAGGCAGGCGAAGTCACGGTGCACAGAGTAGGTCCTCGCACTGACAACGGTCGAAACGGCGCTTATACGACCGGGGGTGTGCGCCCCTCGGCGGGGCGCCGCGCCGGAACGGGCGCCGGGCCGGAACGGGCGCGCGGCGGGCGGCTATGGACCCGGCGCGGGTCCGGGTACCGGGGCACCCCACCCGTACCGCCTGTGCGGTCGGCCCCGCCCACCACAACAACTGTGGCGCCCATCACACCTCCGGGGCGTCGACCGCCTTCGCGTACGCCGCCACGATCCGGGTCCGGGAGTCGTCGAGGTAACCGGCGAGGAGCTGTTCGGCGCGGTCGAACCGGCCGCTCTCCAGGGCGTCCAGGATCTCCCGGTTCCGCTGGAGGTAGGGCTCGTGGAGCGCGCGGGCGTCGTCCACGACGTGGAAGGCGAGCCGGAGTTCGGCGAGGACGCCGCGCATCAGCTCGTCGGTGCGGGCGCTGCCGGCCAGGGCGACCAGTTCGCGGTGGAAGTGGATGTTGGCGGTGGAGACCCCCTTCCAGTCGCCGTTCCGCGCCGCCTCCTGGCCCTCGGCGACGGCGGCGGCCAGCGCGTCGAGGACGAACAGCGGCTCTTCCAGGCCCAGGCCCAGACCCCGTACGACAGCGCATTCGACGAGCCGCCGGGTGCGGTAGAGGTCGGCCACGTCGTCCACCGTGAGGACCCGGACGAACACCCCCCGGTTGAGCCGGTGGACGAGCAGCCGCTCGTGGGTGAGCAGCCGGAAGGCCTCGCGCAGGGTGTTGCGGGACACCCCGAGGGCGCCGCCGATGCCGTCCTCGGAGAGCCGGGTGCCGGGCGGGAAGAAGCCCTCGGCGATCCGGGTGCGCAGGATGTCGGCGACCCGCTCCGCCGTGCTGGTGCGGCCCAGCAGGGCGCGGTCGTCCGCCAGTTCGCCGATCGGGTCCATCGTGCCTCGTCTCCTCCGCGTCGTACGCCGCCGAGTCAAGCGCAGGAGCTCCCGCGAGACAAGAACGTGCCTCCGCGAGGCTTGTCGGATTGTTGAACGATCCCTACATTGAACGACGACTTCGGCACGTCTCTCCCGCACCCTCCCCTTCCTCCTGCGAGGTGCAGATGAGCACGACCCAGACCCCACGCCAGACGACGGGCGAACGCCCCGACGACCAGGGCGCGTTCGCCTGGCTGCGCGCGCTCGGCCCGCGCGGCCGGCGCGCCTTCGCCGGCGCTTTCGGCGGCTATGCCCTGGATTCGTACGACTTCTTCACACTGCCGCTGTCGATGGTGGCCATTGCCGCGTACTTCGGCCTCGACAAGGGCCAGACCGGACTCCTCACCACCGTCACGCTGGTGGTCTCGGCGGTCGGCGGCGCGCTCGCCGGGATCCTCGCCGACCGCGTCGGCCGGGTGCGGGCGCTGCTCGTCACCGTCGTCACGTACGCGCTCTTCACCGTGCTGTGCGGCTTCGCGCCGAACTACGAGACGCTGATGGTCTTCCGGGCGCTGCAGGGCCTCGGCTTCGGCGGCGAGTGGGCGGTCGGCGCGATCCTGGTCGCCGAGTACGCCTCCGCCCGGCACCGGGGCCGTACCCTCGGCGGCGTCCAGAGCGCCTGGGCGGCCGGCTGGGCGCTCGCGGTGATCGTCTACACCCTGGTCTTCCGCTTCGTGGACGCCGACACCGCCTGGCGGGTCATGTTCTGGACCGGCGCGCTGCCCGCGCTGCTCGTGGTCTTCGTCCGGCGCCATGTCGAGGACGCGCCGCAGGCGGCCGCGGTGCGCCGGGCGAGCGCCGACCGGGGCTCGTTCACCGCCGTCCTGCGCGGGCCGCTGCTGCGCACCACGCTCTTCGCGGTGCTGCTGTCCACCGGCGTGCAGGGCGGCTACTACACGCTGGCCACCTGGGTGCCGACCTTCCTCAAGACCGAGCGCGGGCTCACCGTGGTCGGCACCGGCGGCTACCTCGCCTTCCTGATCTCCGGCGCCTTCCTCGGCTATCTGACCGGCGGGCACCTCACCGACGTACTCGGACG
This sequence comes from Streptomyces sp. SKN60, assembly GCF_026236535.1. Taxonomy (GTDB): domain Bacteria; phylum Actinomycetota; class Actinomycetes; order Streptomycetales; family Streptomycetaceae; genus Streptomyces. The sequence continues at coordinate 29,337 of NZ_JAHTMW010000017.1, forward strand.
GAAGAAGAACATCGCGCTCTTCGCCGTGCTCTCCGCGGCCGCCGTCCTCGCCTACACCCACCTGCCGCCCGGCGCGAACGACCTGCTGCTCGTGCTCGGCTTCCCGCTCGGCTTCTGCATGTCGGCGATCTTCAGCGGCTTCGGCTCCTTCCTCGCCGAGCTGTACCCGACGGCGGTGCGCGGCACCGGGCAGGGCCTCACCTACAACACCGGCCGCGCGGTCGGCGCCCTCTTCCCCACCCTCGTCGGCTTCCTCTCGGAGAGCTGGGGCGTGGGCGGAGCCCTGGTGTTCGGCGCGGTCGGCTACGGCCTGGCGGTGCTCGCGCTGCTCGGCCTGCCCGAGACCCGCGGCAGGGAACTGACCTGAACACCCCCACCCCCGGATCCGCACCCGCACCCGCACCCGCACCCGCACAGTGCCCGCACGCGGGGCCAAGGAAGGAGAACCTCTGATGACCCGGGTCTCGATCGACCTCAACGCCGACCTCGGCGAGGGCTTCGGCCGCTGGACGCTCACCGACGACGAGCGGCTGCTCTCGGTGGTCACCAGCGCCAACGTGGCCTGCGGCTTCCACGCCGGGGACGCGGCGACCATGCGCCGGGTGTGCGCGCTGGCCGCGGAGCGCGGGGTACGGATCGGGGCCCAGGTCTCCTACCGCGACCTGGCGGGCTTCGGGCGGCGCGCCATGGACGTGCCGCCCGCCGAGCTGGCCGCGGAGGTCGCGTACCAGATCGGCGCCCTGGAGGTGTTCGCCCGCGCGGCCGGCGCCACCGTGGCGTACGTGAAGCCGCACGGCGCGCTCTACAACCGGGTGGTGCGCGACGCGGAGCAGGCGGCGGCGGTCGTCTCCGGGGTGCTGCTCGCCTCCCCCGGGCTTCCGGTGCTCGGCCTGCCCGGCTCGCGGCTGCACGAGGCCGCGGCGGTGGCCGGACTGCCGGTGGTCGGCGAGGCGTTCGGCGACCGGGCCTACCGGGCGGACGGCACGCTGCTGCCCCGGGGGCAGGAGGGCGCCGTGCTGCACGACCCGGCCGAGGTGGTGGAGCGCTCGGTGTCCATGGCCCGGTTCGGGACGGTCGGCGCGCACTGCGGCAGCCCGGTCGCCGTACGGGCGCGCTCGCTGTGTCTGCACGGCGACACGCCCGGTGCCGTGGACCTGGCGCACCGGGTGCGGTCGGCCCTGGAGTCCGCCGGGGTCCGGGTGGAGGCCTTCGCATGAGGGCCCGTGAGGTCTTCCGGGTCGGCGAGCGCGGGCTGCTCGTCGAGCTGGTGAGCGGGGAGGCCACCGAGGCCTTCCACGCCGAGCTGCTGCGCCGCCGGGCAGCCGGTCTGCTCGGCGGGGTGCGGGAGATCGTGCCGGCCGCCCGGACCGTGCTCCTGGAGGGGGTCGCCGCGCCGGACCGGCTCGCGGCCGAGCTGCGCTCCTGGGACGTTCCGCCGCTCCACGCGCGCGTGGCGGCGTCCGTGGTGCTTCCGGTGCGCTACGACGGGCCCGACCTGGCCGAGGTCGCCGCCCTGTGGGGAGTGTCGGTGGAGGCGGCCGTACGGATCCATGCCGGAACCGAATTCCGGGTGGCGTTCTGCGGGTTCGCGCCGGGCTTCGGCTACCTGACCGGGCTCGGCGAGCGGTACGGGGTGCCGCGCCGGGTCACCCCGCGCACCGCGGTGCCGGCCGGTTCGGTCGCGCTGGCGGGGCCGTACACCGGGGTCTATCCGCGCTCCTCGCCGGGCGGCTGGCAGCTGATCGGGCGGACCGACGCGACGCTGTGGGACACGGCGCGCGAGCCGGCCGCGCTGCTCTCCCCCGGCACCCGGGTCCGGTTCACGGTGGCGGGCCGATGACCGACCGTGCCGTCGCCGTCGTACGGGCCGGGGCGCTGACCACCGTGCAGGACCTCGGCCGCCCGGGCCACGCCCACCTGGGCGTGCCGCGCTCCGGGGCCCTGGACCCCGGTGCCGTACGCCTGGTCAACCGGCTCCTCGGCAACGCCGATTCCGCGGCCGTCCTGGAGACCACGCTCACCGGCTGCGCGGTACGGCCGCGCCGGGCGGTGACGGTCGTGGTGGGCGGCGCCCCCTGTCCGGTACGGGTGGACGGGCGGCCCGCCGCGTGGGGCGCCCCGGTACGGGTCGGCGCCGGACAACTCCTGGACGTGGGCGCGGCGGTGCGCGGGGTGCGCTCGTACGTGGGGTTCGGCGGCGGGATCGCGGTCGACCCGGTCCTCGGCAGCCGCTCCACCGACCTCCTCTCCGGCCTCGGCCCGGCGCCGCTGACGGACGGCGCGGTGCTGCCGCTGGGGCCCGCGCCGGTTCCGGCGGCGGTACGGGGACGGGTCGACGCCCCGCCGTGGCCGGGGCCGCCCGACGAACTGGTCCTGCGCGTCCGGCTCGGCCCGCGCCACTCCTGGTTCACCGCTGCGGCGCTCCACGCCCTCGCCACGCGCGCGTGGCGCGTGTCCCCGGCCGGCAACCGCATCGGCCTGCGCACCGAGGGCCCCGCCCTGGAACGCGCCGTCCCGGGCGAACTCCCCAGCGAGGGCATGCCCCTGGGCGCCGTCCAGGTCCCCCCGGACGGCCGCCCGGTCATCTTCCTCGCCGACCACCCCACCACCGGCGGCTACCCGGTGGTGGCCGTGGTCCACGAGCACGACCTGCCGTCGACGGCCCAGGCGGCGCCGGGAACACCGGTGCGGTTCGTGCCGTACGCGTAGCGGCGGGGGGCCCGCGGGGCTGTTCCCCCACCCCGCCCCTTGCCGAAACCGGGGGCTCCGCCCCCGGACCCCCGCGCCTCAAACGCCGGCGAGGCTGAAGTTTTGCCCGACCCCCGTCACAGGGGCGGCGGGCCGTAACCCCCGCCTCCCGGTGTGCGGACGACGAGGACGTCGTCGATGCCGACGTCGGTGGTGTCGACGCCCGCCAGGTGGTCGACGGTGCCGGCGGCGCGTTCGATCGTGTTGGTGCCGAGGGCGCCCGGTTCGCCGCCGGCCATGCCGTAAGGGGGGATGCGGCGGTGGCCGGTGAGGAGGGCGATCGTCATGGGTTCGAGGAAGCGGATGCGGCGCTCGACGCCGGCGCCGCCGTGCCAGTGGCCGCGGCCGCCGCTGTCCTCGCGGACGGTGAAGGCGTCGACCCGGACGGGGTGGCGCCATTCCAGGACCTCGGGGTCGGTGAGCCGGGAGTTGGTCATGTGGGTCTGGACGGCGTCGGCGCCGCGGAAGCCGTCCCCGGCTCCGGAGCCGCTGGCGATGGTCTCGTAGTACTGGACGCGGTCGTTGCCGAAGGTGAGGTTGTTCATCGTGCCGGAGCCCTCCGCCTGGACGCCGAGGGCCGCGTAGAGGGCGCCGGTGACGGCCTGGGAGGTCTCGACGTTGCCGGCGACGGTGGCGGCCGGGTAGGCGGGGGCGAGCATGGAGCCGGCGGGGACGCGCACGTCGAGGGGGGCGAGGCAGCCGCTGTTGAGCGGGATGTCGTCGTCGACGAGGGTGCGGAAGACGTAGAGGACGGCGGCCATGACGACCGAGGTGGGGGCGTTGGCGTTGCCGGGCAGCTGGGCGGAGGTGCCGGTGAAGTCGAGGACGGCGGAGCGCTGTTCGCGGTCGACGGTGACGGTCACCTGGATCTCCGCGCCGCCGTCGGTCTCGTAGCGGTACGCGCCGTCCTTCAGGCGCGCGACGATGCGGCGGACGGACTCCTCGGCGTTGGCGCGCACGTGCCGCATGTAGGCGTGGACGACGTCGAGGCCGAACTGGTCGACGGTCTTGTGGAGTTCCTCGATGCCCTTCTCGTTGGCGGCGATCTGGGCGCGCAGGTCGGCGAGGTTGGTGTCGGGGTCGCGCGAGGGGTACGGGGCGCCGGTGAGCAGTTCCCGGGTCTCGGCCTCGCGGAACCGGCCGTCGCGGACGAGCAGCCAGTTGTCGAAGAGGACGCCCTCCTCGTGGACGGTGCGGCTGAAGGCGGGCATGGAGCCGGGGGTGATGCCGCCGATCTCGGCGTGGTGGCCGCGGGAGGCGACGAGGAAGCGGAGTTCGGTGCCGTCGGGGTCGAAGACGGGGGTGACGACGGTGACGTCGGGCAGGTGGGTGCCGCCGTGGTACGGGTCGTTGACCGCGTAGACGTCGCCCGGGCGCAGCCCGCCCGCCGCCCCGCCCTCGGCCCCGGCCTCGTTGCGGCGCAGCACCTCCTTGATGGACTCGCCCATGGAGCCGAGGTGGACGGGGATGTGGGGCGCGTTGGCGATGAGGTTGCCCTCGGGGTCGAAGAGGGCGCAGGAGAAGTCGAGCCGCTCCTTGATGTTCACGGAGTGGGCGGTGTTCTCCAGGCGCACGCCCATCTGCTCGGCGATGGACATGAAGAGGTTGTTGAACACCTCCAGGAGGACCGGGTCGACGTCGGTGCCGGCCGCGGTGCGGGCGGGGCGCGGGGTGACGCGGCGCAGCAGCAGGTGCCCGGTGTCGGTGGCGGTGGTCTCCCAGCCGGGGTCGACGACGGTGGTGGCGTCGGCCTCGGCGAGGATCGCGGGGCCGGCGACGGCGTCGCCGGGGCGCAGGTCCTCACGGCGGTGCAGCGGGGTGGGGACGGTGCGGCCGCCGCTGTACGTGGTGACGGTGGCGCGCGGCGCGAGGTCGCCGTCGCGGGTTCCCTCGGGCACGGTGACGGGGCCGTGCGGCCCGGCGGTGCCGATCGCCTCCACGGAGACGGCCTCGACGACGACCGGTGTGTCCATGATGAAGCCGTACCGCGCCTGGTGAACGTCTGTGAACTCGGCTTTCATCGTTTCCGGTGCGGCGAGCGGTACCGGCAGGCTCGCGTCGGTGCCCGCGTAACGCAGCAGCACGCGCGCGTGGGTGGTGATCGCGTCCTCGGGCAGTCCGTCGGCGCGCAGCTCCTCCCGGGTGCGGTCGGCGAGGTCCGCGCACAGCCCGTCGACGCGCTCGGGCGTGCCGGTCGCGTCGAGTTCCGCCTCGACCGACTGCTCCCGCATGGCGGTGGCGTCGGCGAGCCCGATCCCGTACGCGGAGAGGACACCGGCGAGCGGCGGTACGAGCACGGTGTCGACGCCCAGCGCGTCGGCGACGGCGCAGGCGTGCTGCCCGCCGGCGCCGCCGAAGCTGGTGAGGGCGTAGCGGGTGACGTCGTGACCGCGCTGCACGGAGATCTTCTTGACGGCGTTGGCCATGTTGAGGACGGCGATCTCCAGGAAGCCGGCCGCGACCTCCTCGGGGCCGCGCCCGCCGCCGATCTCGGCGGCGAGGGCGGTGAACCGCTCGCGCACGACGTCGGCGTCGAGCGGCTGGTCACCGTGCTCGCCGAACACGGCGGGAAAGTGGTCGGGCTGGATCCTGCCCAGCATCACGTTGGCGTCGGTGACGGTGAGCGGGCCGCCGCGCCGGTAGCAGGCGGGGCCGGGGACGGCGCCGGCCGAGTCGGGGCCGACGCGGTAGCGCTGCCCGTCGTAGTGGAGGACGGAGCCGCCGCCGGCCGCGACGGTGTGGATGCTGGTCATCGGGGCCCGCATCCGCACCCCGGCGACCTGGGTGCCGAGTTCGCGCTCCAGGGTGCCCGCGTAGTGGGACACGTCGGTGGAGGTGCCGCCCATGTCGAAGCCGATGACCTTTTCGAAGCCCGCCTGCCGGGAGGTGCGGGCCATGCCGACGACCCCGCCGGCCGGTCCTGACAGGACGGCGTCCTTGCCGCGGAAGTGCGCGGCTTCCCGCAGGCCGCCGTTGGACTGCATGAACATCAGCCGGATCCCGGCGAGTTCGCGGGCGACCTCGTCGACGTAGCGGCGCAGGATCGGCGAGAGGTAGGCGTCCACGACGGTGGTGTCCCCGCGCGGCACCAGCTTGATCAGCGGGCTGACCTCGTGCGAGCAGCTGACCTGCGGGAACCCGGCGGCGCGGGCGAGCGCCGCGATCCGGGTCTCGTGGCCGGGGTGCCGGTAGCCGTGCATCAGGACCACGGCGGCCGAGCGCAGCCCGTCGCGGTGGGCGTCCGCCAGGGCGTCGGCGACCGCCGTCTCGTCCAGCGGGGTGACGACGCGGCCGTGGGCGTCGACGCGCTCGGGGACCTCGACGACCCGCTCGTACACCGCCTCGGGCAGCACGATGTGCCGGTCGAAGATCCGCGGCCGGTTCTGGTACGCGATGCGCAGCGCGTCCCGGAACCCGGCGGTGATCAGCAGCAGGGTCGGCTCGCCGCGCCGCTCCAGGAGGGCGTTGGTGGCGACGGTGGTGCCCATCTTGACCACCGCGATCCGCTCGGCCGGCACGGGTTCCTCGGGCCCGAGCCCGAGGAGCAGCCGGATGCCGGCGACGGCGGCGTCGTGGCGGCGGCCCGGGTCGTGCGACAGCAGCTTCCGGGTGACGAGCCGCCCGTCGGGCCGCCGGCCCACGACGTCGGTGAAGGTGCCGCCCCGGTCGATCCAGAACTCCCAGCGTCCGGTCATGCCTTCATTGTGGCGGCGGGGGTGGGGTCGGGGCGGGTCTTACGAGTCGGGGCGGGGGCGGTGTTCGGGCTCCCGCCCGGGTCGCCGGGGGCGCGAGGGGGTGGGGCTGCCCTGGGCATGCCTGGCCCCGGCCCCGGGGTGTCTGAGCGTGGGCCTCGCCGGCGCCGCCGGGGTGCCCCCTTCCGAGGCCTCGCCAGGCCCAGGCGTACCGGCGGACCCGAGGCCCACCAGGGCCGTGGGTCCGGGGCGGCGCGCCGGGGCGCACCGGGAGCGGGGCTAGCGGAGCGCTTCGGCTTCGGGGCTCCCCAGGCCCTCCGGGCCCAGGGGAGACGACGCCCTGGCGTCGTCGGTGGTGCCCCCGCCCGGCCGAACGGTGCGCAGGGCGCGCCCCAGGGCGGCCTCGGCGCGGGCGTCGAGAAGGGCGCCGGTACCGGCCGCGGAGTGCCGCAGCTCGGCGGCGGCGAGCCCGAGGAGCTGCGGCAGCAGGTCTCCGCAGCGCCGCACCACCCAGGCGGAGCCGGCGGTGGCCAGCCACAGCACGGCGTCCGTACGGGTCGGCGGCGGCTGTTCCGGCTCGGGCGACGGCGCCGGGCCGAGCGCGAGCCCGCGCTCCGTGAGGAGCCGGTGGAACGCGGCGGCGACCGCCCGGTGCCCGCGCTCCCCCGGGTGCAGCCGGTCGGCGCTCCACAGCGCCCGGTCCTCGGTCCAGCCGGGGGCGGCCAGGTGCAGGTGGACCGCGTCGTAGCGCTCGGACAGCGCGTGGACGACGGCGTTCACCGCCCGCTGGCGCCGCGCCAGCGGCCGGGCGAGCGGCCCGGGCAGCCCGAGCATCCGCCCCGGATCCGGCAGACACGCCGTCAGCACCACGGCCCCGGCGGCCGTCAGCTCCCCGCACACCCGGTCGAGGCGCCGTGCCAGCCGCCCGATGTCGAACGTCCGCCGCAGCGTGTCATTGACCCCCACCACCACGGACGCCAGCTGCGGCCGCAGGGCCAGCGCGGCCGGCAACTGCGTCTCGACCACATCCCGGCTCTGTGCCCCGCTCACGGCGAGATTGGTGAACGCCACGTCCTCGCCGCCGGGCCGCAGCCCTTCGGCGAGCAGGGCGGCCCACCCGGCGAAACCGGGGGCCGGGGGCCCTCCGGCGCCCGGTGCCGCGGGCGGCGCCGTCGAGACAGGCGCCACGCCACACGCGGGCCGGCGATCCGGACCGCCCGGGTCCACGAGCACGCCTGCCTCCTCCGGACCGGGCACAAGCTCGCCGGCCGCCGCCGGGCGGGCCAGGCCCGGCTCGGCCCGAGCCGCCGGAGCAGGCGCAACGCCGGGTGCCGGCCGGCACGCCGGGCCGGGCAGTAGCTCGGCGGCCTCCGTCAAGCGAGCGGTGCCAGGCGCGGTCCCCGCCGCCGGGCGGCACTCCAGACCCCCCGGGGCTGCGGGTCCACCGCCATCAGCCGGTCCGGGCAGCAGGTCAGGCGACACCGGCATCGGCATCGGCACCGCGGGCATGCGCGGTCGGCCGGCCGGGCCCACGAGTGTGCCGGCGTCCACCGGACCAGGAAAAGGTTCGGCGGCCGCCGCCGAGGCGGGCGGCGCGTCAGACGCCGGCCGGGCATCGGCGTCCCCCACCGCGCACGCGGCGTTCGTCGCCGATCGCCTCCCAGGTGCGCCGTTCGACGGCGGCACGACCCGCCCTGCCGTACGCGGCGCGGAGCGCGGGCGCCGCGGCCAGGGAGGCGACGGCGGTGCGGAGCGCGTTCGGGTCGGAGGGCGGGACGAGCAGGCCGGTCGTGCCGTGGTCGACGAGGTCGAGGGGGCCGCCGACGGCGGGGGCGACCACCGCAACGCCGCTGGCCATGGCCTCCTGCACGGTCTGGCAGAAGGTTTCGTACGGTCCGGTGTGGGCGAACACGTCGAGCGAGGCGAAGATCCGCGCCAGGTCGGCCCCGGTGCGCCGGCCGAGGAAGACGGCGCCGGGCAGGGCGGCGCGCAGGCCCGGTTCGCTGGGGCCGTCGCCGACCACCACGACCCGTACGCCGGGCAGCCCGCACACCCCGGCAAGCAGGTCGACGCGCTTCTCGGGGGCGAGCCGGCCCACGTAACCGACGATCGTCCCGCCGGTGGGGGCGAGTTCGCGGCGCAGGGTCTCGTCGCGCAGCTCCGGGCGGAAGCGCGCGGTGTCGACGCCGCGCCCCCACAGGCGTATCCGGCCGATGCCGTGCGCCTCCAGGTCCGCCACGGCGGCGGTGGACGGGGCCAGGGTGCGGTCGGCGGCGCCGTGCACGGTGCGCAGCCGGCGCCAGGCGGCGGACTCGCCGGCGCCCATGTAGGTGCGGGCGTAGCCGGCCAGGTCGGTCTGGTAGACGGCGACGGCGGGCAGGCCGAGCCGGGTGGCGGCGGTCATGCCGCGCACGCCGAGGACGAAGGGGCTGGCCAGGTGGACGAGGTCGGCGCGGTGCGCGGCGATGGCGGCGGCCACGCGGCGGCTGGGCAGGGCGACCCGTACCTGGGGGTAGCCGGGCAGCGGCAGGGAGGGGACGCGGACGACGGGACAGGGCGCGTCGGCGTCCGTTCCCGGGGCGGATGCGGGGACCGCGGGGGCGACGACCAGGGGGTCGTGGCCGCGGCGGACGAGGTGGCGGGCGGTCTGCAGGGCCGTGTGGGCCACGCCGTTGACATCGGGCGGGAAGGACTCGGTGACGATGACGACACGCATACCCGTGTTGTCGTCGGACCCGGCGTGTCCCCGTCAAAGTGGATCTGGACGTCCGGAAAACGTCCCATGAGCGTTTTCCCCGAACATGACCGCCCGGCCGCTCGGCGGCCCACGCACGCGGGGGTGGCCGTCATCCGGCCACCCCCGTCGTACCACTCCTGCGCCGCGACCTCAGACCTGCAGGTCGAGGTCCGGTCCTATCCGGTTGCGCACCGCCGTCTGGACCTCCGCCTCCTCGGCGGGGTCGGCGGCGAGCCGGCGCAGTCGTTCGGCGACGCGGGCGTCGCCGGTCGCGGCGTGCTGGGCGGCGACCTCGCGGGTGGTCTCTTCGCAGTCCCAGAGGCACTCGACGGCGAAGCCGGTGGGGAAGCCGGCGTCGGTGGCGGCGAGGGCCTGGGCGGCGCGGCCGCGCAGCTGGGAGGAGGAGGTCTCCCGGTAGACGTGGCGCAGCACGGGGGCGGCGCACACGATGCCGAGGCGGCCGGCGCCGTCGACCAGGGGGTAGAGGGCGGGCGCGTCGGGGCCCTGGGAGCGCACGGTCTCGCGGAGGGCGCCGAGGACGAGGGGGGAGTCCTCGGAGCCGCCGCGGCAGGCGAGCGTCCCGGCGGCGGCGGCGCCGAGCTCGTCGGGGCGGTGGATCCAGCCGCGGGCGCGGTCGACGGCGGCCTCGCCGCACATCCGGCCGTAGGCGGCGACGGCGGCGTCCGCGACGGTGCGGGAGCCGTCGCCGACGGCGCGTTCGACGAGGTCGAGGACGGCGGGGTCCTGTGCCTCGGCGAGGTAGTGCAGGGCGGCGCAGCGGGCGCCGTCCGGGCCGCCGCGGGCGGCGTCGAGGATCGTCTCGCGGTCCTCGGGTCCGGCGACGGCGACCAGGCAGCGGGCGGCGGGCCCGTGCAGTTCGGCGCCGCGCTCGTGGCCTTCCTGGGCCCAGTCGAGGACGGCCCGCACGCTCCAGCCGGGCCGGGGGCCGGCGGGGCTGAGCTGGCGCTGCCAGCGGTCGAAGGAGCCCTGCTCGCGGGCGGCCGTGATGCGGGCGCCGACGGCGGGCCGCGGGTCCTCGGCCCACAGGCGCCAGGGCCGGGGCTCGTAGGCGTCGCGGACGGTGGCGGCCAGCTCGGCCTCGCCCTCGGGGGTGGCCGGGAAGCGGGCGAGCACGGGTTCGGCGAGGGCGCGCAGGCCCGCGTCGTCGTCGCGCAGCGCGAGCTCGTCCAGGGCCCAGGCCCAGTTGGCGCCGCCCGCCGCGTACCGCCGGAGCAGTGCGAGGGCGTCCCGGCGTCCGTAGGACGCGAGGTGGCCGAGGACGGCGAGCGCGAGCCCGGTCCGGGACTCCTCGGTGTCGAGGTGGTCCTCGGCTCCGAAGAGGTGCGCCTCGATCTCCTCAAGGCCTCCGTGGAGGTCCAGGTAGAGCCGGGCGTAGTAGAGGGAGCGGTTCTCGACCCGCCAGTCGTGGCGGGGGTCGTCGAGCACGCAGTGGTTGAGGGCCGCGAGGGCCTCGGCGCGTGGCGCGGCGAGCGCGTGGAGGGTGCCGTCGCCGCGGCCCCTCTGCAGCAGACCGAGCAAGGTGCCGCTCGGCGCTATGACTGGATCGAACATGGAAGACGCCTCACATCAAGCTGTCGACACGACCGGGGGGATTCCCGGGATGAACCGGGGCAGGCTGTTCGCCTAGGCCGTGCGGCAACATGTCGGGCCGCCCGTCGTCCTGCGCTTGCCAGTGACCATCTTCCTCTGCCTCTCGTCGGTGGCCCCCTGCGGGCCCGACGTCATGATGACCCACCCATTTCGCCACCGCGACCACATTTACGGCGCCGTCTCACCTGGGGTTCAGCCCTCGTTCACCGATCCGGAGAAGAGCTCCAGGAGTTCCGTCTTCCCAAACATCCGCGCGGTATCCACGGCGGACGGAGTTCCTGCTTCCGGATTCGCGCCGCCGGCGAGCAGGGCGCGGATCACGGCGTCCTCGCCCTTGAAGACGGCGCCGGCCAGCGGGGTCTGGCCGCGGTCGTTGGCGCGGTCGGCGTCGGCGCCGCGGGCGAGCAGGGCGGTGACGGCCTCGGCGTGCCCGTGGTAGGCGGCGAGCATGACGAGCGAGTCGCCCTTCTCGTTGCTCAGGTTCGCCGGGACGCCCGCGTCGAGGTAGGCGGCGAGGGTCGCCGCGTCGCCGGTCCTGGCCAGGTCGAAGACCTTGCCGGCCAGTTCGACGACCTCGGGGTCCGGGGTCTCGTGCTCGCTCGGCTGCTCGCTCGGCTGCTCGCTCATGGTGGTGCCTGCCTCTCCTTGCCTCGGCCCGTCCCGCACGACGTGCCCGACCGCGCACGGCGACGGCGGCCGTACGAGTGAATCGACAGGGTACTGCCCGCCGGAGCACATGAGGGGCCCCGTCCGCGGCAAGGATGATCGCGGTCCTCCCCCGGACCGGTGCACTACCTCAGCGCGCGCGTTTCGCCACCCGGAGGGGCACCCGGCGTCGGCCGGTCAAGTGAAAACGCCAGCGATTCACCCGTATGCACCTTTAGTCACATAGATACTTGCTGTGAACCTGGAAGGACTCAAGGTGACTGTCCCCTCAACCAGGAGAACACCTCATGATCCTGTCCATCTCAGGCGTGGTCCTGCTCGGCATCATCTGCTTCCTGTTCTTCAAGAAGGACGGGCTCAAGGCCTCGCACGCGCTCGTCTGCGCGCTCTTCGGCTTCTACCTCGCCGGCACCGCGATCGCCCCCAGCATCACCGCCGGCGGCCAGAGCCTCGCCAGTCTCTTGGGCGGGATCAAGTTCTGACGTCCCCCAGCCCCTTCCACCTCCACCCCTTCAGGAGTACGACGTGGCCCGGCGCCCACTCCCCCGCATTCTGAGCAGCGGCGGCGCGCAGCTCGCGCGCAGCCGAGAGATCGCGCGAACGGCCGCCGACAGCGCCACCGACGTGCTCCATCCGCTGATCACCCTCTCGCGTGGTCTGCGGAAGCTGGCCGCGACCGCGCGCGCCAAGTGGGCCGCGACCCCCAAGGAGCGGCGCGGTCCCACGCTGTTCCTGGTCGCGGCCTGCGTCCTGGTCGTCGCCCTCGTGCCGTACGGTCCGCTGCTCGCCCTCGTGGCGCTGATGGGCGCGGCCGCCTGGCAGGGACGTGAGCGCCCGGTCGTCAAGACCGGGCCGGACGACGCCGAGATCGCCCGGCTCAAGGGTCTCTACGAGGCCCTGGTGCCGTATCTGTCCCACCCGGAGGACCCCGAGCCGCTGTTCGCCCACGGTGGCGACTGGGCCGCCGTCTTCGGCGACCACGCCTTCGACGAGGACGGCCGGATCACCCGGCTGCGGATCTCCTACCCCCCTTACTTCACCGACGGCGAGCCCGCCTCCCGGGCCCGGATCGAGCAGCTCCTGCACGCCAAGTCGGGCCGGGGCCGCGAGTACCTCTTCGACTGGGACGAGGAGGGCAACCGGCTCACCATGCGCGTGCTGTCCCCGCTGCCCACCACGATCGCCGCCCAGCGCTTCGTGACGGTGCCGGGCGAGACGGTGCTCGGCTTCACCGACGCCGACGCGGTGCAGCGCACCGTGCCGGTGCGCGCCTCCGACGGCACCGAGGACGCCCCGGCCGTGGTGTGGCGCACCGGCCCCCGCTCCACCGAGCCGCACCTCCTCGCCGTCGGCCAGCCGGGCAGCGGCACCAGCTCCCTGCTCCGCTCGATCGCCCTCCAGGCGCTGCCGCACGGCGACGTCCTGGTGATCGAGGGCAGCGGCACCGGCGAGTACGCGTGCCTGGTCGGCCGGGACGGCGTGCTCGCCGTCGAGTGCGGTCTGGCCGGCGCGCTGGCCAGCCTGGAGTGGGCCGCGCACGAGACCGAGCGGCGGCTGATCGCCGCGAACCGGGCCCGGCAAGCCGGCCGGCCGGCGCCGGAGGACACCCGCCGGCCGCTGTGGCTGCTGCTCGACCGGCCCAGCGTGCTCGGCCACCTGGCCGCCGCCGACGGCCGCCCCGATCCGCAGGACCTGCTCCAGGTGCCGCTGCGGCACGGCCGGGCCGCGTCGGTGACGGTCGTGGTCGCGGAGCAGTTCGACAGCGTGGAGGGGCTCGGCGAGACGGTACGGACGCACACCCGCGCCCGGATCGTGCTCGGGCCCGCCGCGCCGGACCAGGTCGCCGCGGTCCTCGGCACCGCCCCGCACACCACCCCGGTCCCGGACGTCCCGCCCGGCCGGGGCTACGCCCGGCTCGGTGCCGGCCCGGTGCTGCGCCTGCAGGTGCCGGCGACCCCCGACCCGTACGACGACGCGACCAGCGAGGCGCACCGCCGGGCGGTCCTGGAGCTGCTGCCGGAGCGCCGCACGGCGACGGTCGCGGCGGTGGCGGCGGTCGAGACGGTGCCGGGCTCGGCTCCCGAGCCGGAGCCGGCGACGCACCCGGAGACGCACCTGGACACGGACACCGCGCCGACCGTGCGCAAGGAGCCGGGCACCACGGCGTTCCCCTCCCCCGTGCCGGCGGAGGGCTGAGCCCCGTACCGGCGCATACGGAAGGAGGGCGGCCGCACCCACCGGGGTGCGGCCGCCCTCTGCTGTCCGGGGAGCTGTCCGGGGCCCTACGCCACGAACGACCGTGGGCCGGCCTCGTTGCCCGCGCCCGCGCCGGACTCGACCAGGCGGGCGGCGGCGGCGAGCCGGACGGCGGCCTCCTCGGCGACCGGGCCGCCGACGGTGAAGGGCAGCCGGACATAGCCCTCGAAGGCGCCGTCCACGCCGAAGCGCGGGCCCGAGGGCACCCGGACGCCGACCCGTTCGCCGACCTCCGCGAGCCGCGAGCCGGACAGGCCGCCGGTGCGCACCCAGAGGGTGAGCCCGCCGCGCGGGACCTCGAACTCCCAGTCGGGCAGCTCCTTGCGGACGGCGGCCACGAGCGCGTCGCGGTTCTCCCGGGCCTGGGCGCGGCGCAGGCCGACGGCCTCCTCCCAGCCGCCGGTGCGCATCAGCCAGTTGACGCCCAGCTGCTCCAGGACGGGGGTGCCGAGGTCGGCGTAGGCGCGGGCGGCGACCAGGGAGCGGATGACGTCGGGCGCGGCCCGCACCCAGCCGATCCGCATGCCCGCCCAGAAGGCCTTGCTGGCGGAGCCGACGGTGAGGACGGTGGCGCCGGCCGGGTCGAAGGCGCAGACCCGCCGGGGCATGTCCAGGTCCTCGTCGAGGAAGAGCTCGGTCATCGTCTCGTCCACCACGAGCACCGTGCCGGCCGAGCGGGCGGCCTCGACGAGCTGCCGGCGCTGGTCCTCGTCGGCGAGGGCGCCGGTGGGGTTGTGGAAGTCGGCGACGACGTACGCGAGGCGGGGCGCGGCGTCCCGCAGCACCTGGCGCCAGCGGGGCAGGTCCCAGCCGCCGAGCCCCTCGGCCATGGCGACGGGCACCAGCCGGGCGCCGGCCTCGCGCATCAGCTGGAGGATGTTGGCGTACGAGGGGGACTCGACGGCGATCCGTTCGCCGCGGCCGGCGAAGAGGTGGCAGATCGCGTCGATGGCGCCCATCGCGCCGGTGGTGACCATGATCTGCTCGGGCATGGTGGGGACGCCGAGCTCGGTGTACCGGTCGGCGAGCATCTGGCGCAGCGCGGGCAGTCCGGCCGGATAGTCGCCGTGGGTGTGGGCGTACGGCGGCAGCTCCTCCAGGGCGCCCTGGATGGCGCGGGTGAGCCAGGGCTCGGGCGCGGGCAGCGCGGCGCAGCCGAGGTCGATCATGGAGCCGAGGGACTCCGGCGGCAGCGGTTCCAGACCGCGGGCGGGCAGCGGGTTGCCGGCCGGGACGGCGGTCCAGCTGCCGGCGCCGCGCCGGGACTCCAGGAAGCCCTCGGTGCGCAGCGCCTCGTAGGCGGCGGCGACGGTGGTGCGGCTGACGGTGAGGGCGAGGGCCAGTTCGCGTTCGGCGGGCAGCCGGGCGGCGACCGGGACCCGGCCCTCCAGGACGAGCAGCCGGATGCCGTCGGCGAGGGCGCGGTAGGCGGGCGGCTTGCGCGTGCCCGGGGCGGCGGGCCGGGGCTGCTGGGCCTGCAGTTGCCGGGCGAGCTGGGCCGGCCCCACGGCCGAGGTCCACTGGGCCATGGAAATCAGTCCACCTTCCGCGAATTGGCCATGGTTGGCATGTCGTCCCCCGCCACAGAGTGTCATGAGCCAGTCCACTTTCACCACCCAGGCTCCGTCCTGCACCACCCAGGCTCCGTCCGAGCCGTCACACAAGGGGGCATTCCTTTGTCCGTCGCCTCCGGTCTTCGCGGCCGGCTGTCCCTCGCCTCCGGCCTCCGGGGCCGGCACCTCACCCGCCGGCTCGTCCAGCTCTACGCCGGTCTGGCGCTCTACGGCGTGAGCTCGGCGCTGCTCGTGCGCGGCGGGCTCGGTCTGGAGCCCTGGGGGGTGCTGCACCAGGGGCTCGCCGAGCGGACCGGGCTGACGATCGGCGTGGTGTCGATCATCGTGGGCGCGGTCGTGCTGCTGCTGTGGATCCCGATCCGGCAGAGGCCGGGCCTGGGCACGGTGTCGAACGTCTTCGTCATCGGCCTGGCGATGGACGGCACGCTGGCCCTGGTGCCGGAGATCGACGGGCTGCCGGCCGAGATCGCGCTGATGCTGCTCGGCATCGTGCTCAACGGCGTGGCCACCGGCCTCTACATCGCGGCCCGCTTCGGCCCGGGCCCGCGCGACGGCCTGATGACGGGTCTGCACCGGCTCACCGGCCGGTCGATCCGGCTCGTGCGGACGGCGATCGAGATCGCCGTCGTCGCCACCGGCTTCCTGCTCGGCGGCTCCGTCGGCGTCGGCACGGTGCTGTACGCCCTGGCCATCGGCCCCCTCGCCCAGTTCTTCCTGCGCTTCTTCGCCGTGCCCGGGGAGGGCTCCGGCAGCACTCCGGTCGCCTCGGGGACACCGGGGCAGGCCATACTGCGGCGGTGACTCGCGTACGCCACCCCTACCTCGACCACCCGGCACCGCTGCTGCCCTTCGCCCACCGCGGCGGCACGGCGGACGGCCTGGAGAACACCGCGGCCGCCTTCCGGCGGGCCGCCGCGGCCGGATACCGGTACTTCGAGACCGATGTGCACACCACCGCCGACGGCCGGCTCGTCGCCTTCCACGACGCGACCCTGGACCGGGTGACCGACACCGGGGGCCGGATCCGGGACCTGCCGTGGGCGGCGGTGGCCGAGGCCCGGGTCGCGGGCAAGGAGCCGCTGCCGCTCTTCGAGGACCTCCTGGAGGAGTTCCCGGAGGCCCGCTGGAACGTGGACATGAAGGCCGAGTCGGCGCTCGTCCCGCTGCTCGACCTGATCGGCCGGACCGACGCCTGGGACCGGGTCTGTGTGAGCTCCTTCACCGAGGCGCGGATCGCCCGGGCGCAGCAGCTGGCCGGACCGCGGCTCGCCACCTCGTACGGCATGACCGGCGTCGCCGCCCTGCGGCTGCGCTCCCTCGGCGTCCCCGTACCGCTGCGCGCGGGCGCGGTCGCCGCCCAGGTCCCGGAGAGCCAGGCCGGCATCCCGGTGGTGGACCGCCGCTTCCTGCGCGCGGCGCACGCCCGCGGTCTGCAGGTGCACGTGTGGACGGTCAACGAGCCGGAACGCATGCACGCCCTCCTGGACCTTGGCGTGGACGGCATCATGACCGATCATCTGGAGACGCTGCGGACCGTCCTCACCGACCGGGGACTGTGGGCCTGAGCGCTCAGCAGCACGCAGCACACACCACAACGGGGCACCCCGTGGCGCCACGAGGCACCACGGGGACGAGCGAGGGGGCGCGGCCTTGACCGACGTCGACACTGACGGACAGCCGGACGGCCGGGCGGCCGACCCGGCCGAGCGGCGCCGGGAGCAGCGCGGCTGGTACTTCTACGACTTCGCCTGCTCGGTCTACTCGACCAGCGTCCTCACCGTCTTCCTGGGGCCGTATCTGACCTCGGTGGCGAAGGCGGCGGCGGACCCGGAGGGCTTCGTGCACCCGCTGGGCATCCCCGTGCGGGCCGGTTCCCTCTTCGCGTACGCGGTCTCCGCGTCGATCGTCGTCGCGGTCCTGCTGATGCCGCTGGTCGGCGCGGCGGCGGACCGCACGGGCCGGAAGAAGCCGCTGCTCGCGGCCGCGGCGTACGTGGGCGCGGCGGCGACGACCGGGATGTTCTTCCTGGGCGGGGAGCGCTATCTGCTCGGCGCGTTCCTGCTGATCGTGGCGAACGCCTCGCTGTCGGTGTCGATGGTGCTCTACAACGCCTATCTGCCGCAGATCGCCGAGCCCGACGAGCGGGACGCGGTCTCCTCGCGCGGCTGGGCCTTCGGCTACACCTCCGGGGCCCTGGTCCTGGTGCTCAACCTGGTCGTGTACTCCGGGCACGAGTCCTTCGGCCTGTCGGAGGGCACGGCGGTGCGGATCTGTCTGGCCTCGGCCGGGCTGTGGTGGGGCGCCTTCACCCTGGTGCCGCTGCGCCGGCTGCGGGACCGGCGGGTCGAGCGGGCCGGCGGCGCGCCCGGCGAGGGCGCGGTGGGCAGCGGCTGGAAGCAGCTGCGGGCCACCCTGAAGGACATGCGGCGGCACCCGCTGACGCTGTCCTTCCTGCTCGCGTACCTCATCTACAACGACGGCGTGCAGACGGTGATCTCGCAGGCGTCGGTGTACGGCTCCGAGGAGCTGGGCCTGGACCAGACGACGCTCATCACGGCGGTGCTGCTCGTCCAGGTGCTCGCGGTGGCGGGGGCGCTCGGGATGGGCCGGATGGCCCGCTCGTACGGCGCGAAGCGCACGATCCTCGGCTCGCTCGCGGTGTGGACGCTGATCCTGGCGGCTGGCTACTTCCTGCCGGCCGGCGCGCCGGTCTTCTTCTACTGCCTGGCGGCGGCGATCGGCCTGGTCCTGGGCGGCAGCCAGGCGCTGTCGCGCTCGCTGTTCTCGCATCTGGTGCCGCGCGGCAAGGAGGCGGAGTACTTCTCCGCGTACGAGATGAGCGACCGCGGGCTCAGCTGGCTGGGGCCATTGGTGTTCGGTCTCGCGTATCAGCTGACCGGAAGCTATCGGGATGCCATCATCTCCCTGGTGATCTTCTTCGCGATCGGCTTCGTGCTCCTGGCGCGGGTGCCGGTTCGGGCCGCGGTGGCGGCCGCGGGCAATCCCGTTCCGGCCCGGATTTAGACGCGGGAGTGAAAGGGCGGTAGTGTACGCGTTTGGCCTGCCAGGCGGACCGTTACTGCGTACTGACTTGGTGAAGACGTTGAGTGACATCTCATGCCAGATGTGACAAAACGGGCACTGGTGGGTACAAAAAGGGGCGGCACGACGGGCGACGCATGACCCGGAACGGGAATCTTTACCGCCGACCGGACGTTGACCGGATGACGACGACAGCGACACCTGTCCTGTGGGCGACAAGCCCGGGAGGCACGATTCATGAGTGAGCGAGCTCTTCGCGGCACGCGCCTCGTGGTGACCAGCTACGAGACCGACCGCGGCATCGATCTGGCCCCGCGCCAGGCGGTGGAGTACGCATGCGAGAAGGGCCATCGTTTCGAGATGCCCTTCTCGGTCGAGGCGGAGATTCCGCCGGAGTGGGAGTGCAAGGTCTGCGGAAGCCAGGCGCTCCTGGTGGACGGGGACGGCCCCGAGGAGAAGAAGGGCAAGCCGGCGCGTACGCACTGGGACATGCTCATGGAGCGGCGCACCCGCGAGGAGCTGGAGGAGGTGCTGGCCGAGCGGCTGGCGGTCCTTCGGTCCGGCGCCATGAACATCGCCGTGCATCCGCGCGACAGCCGCAAGTCCGCCTGACGGGCTGACACCAGGCCGGTGGCACGGCCATGAGAGATACGCCGAGGGGCCCGGTACACGATGTCGTGTACCGGGCCCCTCGGCGTGTGCGTACGCACCCCGGGCGGGTCAGGGCATCAGGGGCGGGCGGGGCTCCTGGGGCCGCGAGGGGCCCTGGGGCGCGTCCTCGCGGATGACCTCGCCCTGGACGACCTTCCCGTCGGGACGGCGCATCCGGGCCTGCTGGAAGGCGTCCTGGAGGCTGCCGGGCGGCGCGGCGCTCATCCGGCGCTCCACGGTCCGCTCCGCGTACCGCCCGACGGCCGTGCGCACCTGCGGGATCAGCAGGAGCAGGCCGAGGGCGTCGGAGATCAGGCCGGGGATCATCAGGAGCAGTCCGCCGAGCATGAGGAAGCCGTTGCGGTCCTCGGCGGCGGCCCGGTCGGGCGCCTGCGGCGCCTCGCCGCGCTGGACCGCCTCCTGGGCGCGCTGGAAGGTGCCGGTGAGGTTGGCGAAGGCCCGCCGGCCGGCCCGCTTGATGACGGTGCCGCCGAGCACGGCGCCGGCCACCAGGAGCAGGAACACGGTGAACCCGCCCGCCGCGTCCGCCACGACGGTGAGCAGCCAGATCTCCAGGACCAGCCAGACGGCGAGGCCCAGCGGGAGGAAGGTGCGGGCGCGGGAGCGCCGGGGGGCGTGGGCGGGAGAGGTCGGTGCGCCGGTCGTCATGGATCCCAGTGTGCCTGGCGGCCCGCAGGAACGTCGTAAAGGAGAGATCAGGACCGGACAGGGGCGATCAGGGCTTGCGGCCGAGCAGCCTGCCGACCTTCTCGGCCCGGGCGCTCAGACCCCAGCCGGTGACCCGCCACAGCGCCTCGACGACGATGTTCCGGCTCATCTTGGAGTCGCCGATCTCCCGCTCGACGAAGGTGATGGGCACCTCGACCACATGGAAGCCGGCGGCGACGGCGCGGCGCGCCAGGTCGACCTGGAAGCAGTAGCCGGCCGAGGCGACGTCGTCCAGGCCGAGGCCGAGCAGGGTCTCCTTGCGGAAGGCCCGGTAGCCGCCGGTGACGTCGCGGATCGGCACGTCGAGCATGAGCCGGGAGTAGAGGCTGCCGCCGCGCGAGATGAACTCGCGGGACTTGGGCCAGTTCACGATCCGGCCGCCGGGCACCCATCGGGAGCCGAGCACCAGGTCGGCGCCCTTGAGGGCGGTGAGCAGCCGGGGCAGCTCCTCGGGCTGGTGGGAGCCGTCGGCGTCCATCTCGACGAGGACGTCGTAGCCGTGCTCCATGCCCCAGCGGAAGCCCGCCAGGTAGGCGGCGCCGAGTCCTTCCTTGCCCTTGCGGTGCAGGACGTGGACGTGGTCGTCCTCGGCCGCGATCTCGTCGGCGAACTTGCCCGTGCCGTCGGGGCTGTTGTCGTCGGCGACGAGTACGTGCGCCTCCGGTACGGCCTCCCGTACGCGCGCGACGATCGGCTTGATGTTCTCCGCCTCGTTGTAGGTCGGGATGATCACCAAGGCCTCGCCGAGCGGGCCGTAACGCCTCTGGCCACCGTCGTTCACTACTGCCCCTTCGGATACATACGCGAGCCCCCACCATAGCGAGCGATGCGCACGGGGTGCGGGATCGGGGCCCGGCGTCCTTCGGGCCGACCCGGGATCCGCTGGCTGCGGATCGACCGAGGCCGTTGTCTACTGAACGCCGGGGCCCCACCCGGGTCGCACCCTCCGCCGGAAAAACCTTCCCTCGCCCCCGAGGCGCGGGCGGCGTTCGGTGCCTGCGTGGAGGTTTGAAACCGGTCGGACGTCCTTGGTGGACGCGCCGAACCTACCGGCCGGTCCCCGCCCGCTGTCAACACCCGTTTGACCTGCGGTGATGAACCGTCTCTGCAGCCGGTCCAGGAAGATCCGCAGGTCGCGGGCGAGCCCGGCGGGGTTCGAGCGGCGGTACGAAATGTCCTTACGTCACACGTTCGGCCGTACGAACACCGTTTGCCCGGACACCACCGTCTCCAGGCAGACCGGAAGATCGCCACCGGGGGACAGATCGGGCAGTCCGGGCGTTCCGGAGCGCGGGTCGGTCGACCAGCGGGCAACCCGGTCGTCCGGCGCCTGCACCACCAGTTCGCCGGTCCGCCAGATCGCGTAGTCCGCCGGGGCGCCCGGCACCAGGGTGCCGGCGTCGTCGCGGCCGACCGCGCGCCAGCCGCCGCGGGTGTGCGCGGTGAAGGCGGCCCGCACCGAGACCCGGTGCTCGGGCGTGCGGTGGAAGGCGGCGGCCCGCACGGTCCCCCACGGGTCCAGCGGGGTGACCGGGCTGTCGGAGCCGAAGGCGAGCGGCACACCGGCCCGCAGCAGCGCCGCGTACGGGTTGAGGCCGCGGGCCCGCTCGACGCCGAGGCGGTCGGCGTACATGCCCTGCTCGCCGCCCCAGTACGCGTCGAAGGCCGGCTGCACCGAGGCGGTGAGGCCGAGCTCGGCGAAGGCGGCGATCGACTCGGGGCTGATCATCTCGGCGTGCTCGACGCGGTGCCGGGCGGCCCGGACGCGGGCTAGGCCGAGCTTCTCGGCGGCCGTCCGGACGCCTTCGACGACCGCGTCCACGGCGGCGTCGCCGATGGCGTGGAAGCCGCCCTGGAGGCCGGCCTCGGTGCAGGCCACGATGTGGGCGGCGACGGCGGCCGCGTCCAGGTGGGCGGTGCCGGTGTGCCCGGCGCCCGCGTGGTCGGCGTACGGGTCGTGCAGACAGGCGGTGTGCGAGCCGAGGGAACCGTCGGCGAACAGGTCGCCGGCCGCGCCGAGGGCACCGAGACCGCGGGCCCGCTCGACGTCCAGGTCGGCCCAGTAGCCGACGATCCGCGGGCCGGGCTCGCTGCGCGCCAGGTCGAGCAGACCGGTGAAGTCCTCCTCGGAGGAGATATCCGGGCCGCCGCACTCGTGCAGGGTGCCGATGCCGAGCGAGGCGGCGTGCTCCCGGGCGGCCCGCTGGGCCTCGGTGCGCTGGCGCGGTGACAGGGCGGCGTAGGCGGCGGCCCGTACGGCGTGGTGGGCGTCGCCGGTGAGCGGCTGCTGCCCGTCGTGGAAGCCGTCGAGCGCGCGGACGCCCGGCACCAGGTCGAGCAGCGCGGTGGTGACGACGGCCGAGTGGACGTCGATCCGGGTGAGGTAGAGCGGCCGGCCGCCGGTGAGCTCGTCGAGCTCGGCGCGGGTGAGCGGGCGGCGCTCCGGCCAGCGGGCGGCGTCCCAGCCGTGCCCGATGAGGATCCGGTCGGCGGGGCGGGCCTCGGCGTATCCGCGGATCCGCTGGGCGGCCTCGGCGAGCGAGCCGGCGGCGGACAGGTCGAGGCCGGTCAGCGCGAGGCCGGTGGCGGTGGTGTGCACATGGGCGTCGACGAACGCGGGGGTGACGAGCGCGCCGTCCAGGTCGACCACGTCGTCCACGCCGGCGACGAAGGCGTCGGCCGCGCCCTCCGAGCCGACCCAGGCGATGTGCCCGCGCTCCACCACCATGGCGGTGGCGAAGGGGTCGGCGGGGCTGTGGACTTCTCCACCGCGCAGCAGCACGGTGCGGTGTTCGTTCGCGCTCATCCCACCAGGCTAGGACCTGGTGGGAGACGAAATGACCGGGGTGCCCCTAGATACGGGGCGGGCGGGCCTCGTACGGGGTGGAGAGCACGACCGTGGTGCGGCTGGAGACATGGGCCTGGGAGCGGATGCGGCTGAGCAGGTGCTCCAGCTCCAGCGGGGTGGCGACGCGCACCTTGAGGATGTAGTTCTCCTCGCCGGCGACGCTGTGGCAGGCCTCGATCTCGGGGATGTCGGCGAGCCGGTCGGGGGTGTCGTCGGGGGCGCTGGGGTCGAAGGGTTTCACCGAGATGAAGGCGGTGAGCGGCAGACCGACGGCCTCCGGGTCGACGACGGCGGCGTAGCCGCGGATGACACCGCGCTGCTCGAGGCGGCGGACGCGCTGATGCACAGCCGAGGTGGACAGGCCGGTGGCCTTGCCCAGGTCGGTGTAGCTCATGCGCCCGTCCTTGACGAGCAACTCGACGATCTGACGATCCAGCTCCTCCATGCGGTGACCCTATTGCCCCGGCGGGACCGGGGCACAGCCGGGGGCGGTCCGTATGCCGGTGTTCGCCGGTGTTCGGGGCATCCGGGAGGCACCTGCGAGCGGCATGTGACGAACGCCACAGGCATCTCGGGGTCTGGGGCGTGACCTCACGGTTATGCGACGGGCCGCATGGGAATTGCTTGCTGTGGTCGAGGCCACTCAGATCCGGCCGACCCGTCCGAGGGGGAGATTCTCCATGCAGGAGCCTGTTGATTCCGTCGACACCGTCGACGAGCTCGACGCGTACGACACCTTTGAGATGTACCGGGTGATCTGCCCGGACTGCGAGCAGCCGATCGCGCTGCTCGCGGACGAGGACGTCCTGCCGGAGCACGCGCTCTGCCCGACGCCGTGGAACCCCTTCGTGCTCACGGTCTGCTCCGGCACCGGCCGCGCCGCCGCCGAGGCGGGCGCCGCCGACGACACCCTGGAGGTCCAGGAGCAGGACACCGCCCTGCTCCTGACGCTGCCTCAGGGCCTCGACTGGCGGATGCAGCCGTTCTCGCACGTGGGCGGTCCGGGCTCGCGCCCGATCAAGCCGGCCCAGCTGCGCCGCGCGGCCTGAGCCCGTACGGGCCCGGGGCCTTCACCAGTAGCGTCCCTGCACCATGGCCGCCAGCGTGGCGTGGTGCAGGATCAGCCCGTCCGGGTTCTCCGGGACGTCCACCTCGCCGAAGTACGCCTGCCGGTACGCGATCCTGAGCATCACGATCGCGTGCCGCAGCGCCGCGTACAGGGTGTGGAACTCCATGTCCCGGGCCGTGTGGCCGGTGAGTTCGGCGTACCGGCGCTCGATCGCGTCGCGGCGCAGGAAGTCCGGCAGGCCGGGCTGGCCGAAGCTCACCGTCAGGTCCTGGAAGAAGCGGTGCAGATAGACCGTCCAGCCGAGGTCGACCTCGCGCGGGGCGCAGGCCGCCATCTCCCAGTCGAGCACGGCGGCGGGCTCGAACCCGTCGTAGACGATGTTCCCGATCCGGGCGTCGCCCCAGTTGAGCACCGCCGGGCCCTCGTCGGCCGGCCAGTGCGCCTCCAGCCAGTCGAAGGCCGACTCGATCAGCGGCGAGGGCGCGAGTCCGTCCACCACCCAGGCGTAGTACGCGCGTTGGGCGTCCACGTGCCGTCGCAGCGGGGTGCCGGTCCCCTCGGGCAGCAGGAACTCCGCCTGCTTCGCGGGGAACTGGTCGTGCAGCCGGGCCAGGACGGCGACCGAAGCGGCCTCCAGGCGGGCCCGTTCGGCGTCGCTCGCCGCGTGCAGCCAGTTCCCCTCGTACGTGTAGGGCATGACGTCCGGCGGGACCCGGCCCTCGGCGCGGGCCATCACGAAGAACGGCGCGCCCAGCGGCCCCGGGTCCTCCTCCAGCCACAGCACGCGCGGCACCGGCACGTCGGTGTGCGCGCCGACGAGCCGCATCACCCGGTGCTGCCGGGCCATGTCGTAGACGGGGAAGACGGTGTACGCGGCGGGGTCGGCGGCCAGCCGCAGGGCGCAGCCCCGTACCGGCGCGTCCGGGTGCTCCAGGTCGAAGAGCAGGGTCTCGCTGGACATCCCGTTGGAGCCGGGCACGGCGAGGCCGGTGACCCGGGCGCCGGGCAGCCGCCCGTCGAGCCATCCGGCGAGCCGGCGGCCCAGCTCCTCGGGGTCGCGGGTGGAGGTACGGGGGCGGGGTGCTGATGTCATGTGCGGCTCCCTTCTTTTCAGGGCTCGGTTCACCTCCGGGGCGCTCGAGCCGGGCTCACAGCCCCGACCGTGCTCGACCGCTCGTTCCTCGCGGCCTCCGCGCGCTCGCGACTGTTCCCCCGGCGCGCCCCTTCGGCTCACTCGCCGGTCGTGCGGGGCGTTCAACGGGGGGTGTCGGCGTGGTCGGCGAAGCCGCTCGGGTCGTGGCGGCCGAAGGAGCCGTGTTCGAAGATGCCGTAGCCGGTCTGCCCGTCGAGGGTGAAGCGGGCGGCGTGGTCGGTGACCCCGTAGGCGGCCAGGGGGTGGGCGGCGGGGTCGGAGAGGTCGTAGACCCGGCGGTCGGTCCAGTCGCGGCCCTGCCAGCTGCCGTGCTGCCAGTCGGGGGCGGGCGGATAGCCGGCGCCGATGGCGAGCGGGGAGGAGGCGAGGATCTCGACGCCGGCCTCCAGGGGCTTGCCGGCCGGGTCGGTGAGGTGGACGACGGCCCGTTCGGGGTCGCGGGTGCCGGGCCGGTAGGTGATGTCGGTGCGGGGCCAGCCGAGTTGGCTGTCGCGGTGCCCGTCGCGTACGAGCAGGGCCTCGTTGAGGGTGCGGTAGCCGTCGGCGTCCTCCTGCACCACGACCATGACGAAGCGGTCCTCGAAGCGCATCGGGATCCAGAGCCAGTGGAAGCCCTCGGGGCGGAACTCCTCGGCGCGGCCCGGCTCTTCGCCGGGCAGCGGGCGCACGCCCCAACTGCGGTCGCGGGTGCCGGTCCACTCCCCCGCCGTGACGGCGAACTCCTCGCCGCCGGCGCGGATCACACCCGTGCAGTGCCCGGCCTGGACGAAGCGGCGGCCCTCCAGGGTGAGCCGGTCGCCGCGCCGCTGGGTGTGGTGCGGCTCCCAGACGGCCGGGAAGTCACCGGTCCAGGTGAGGTCGAAGGAGAGCCCGTCGGGGTCGGCGGGATCGGGGTCGCAGTGCAGGGAGAGCCGCTTGAGCGGTTCGTCGACGGTGATGGTCAGCGGGCCGACGGCAAGGTTCATCCGGTCCTCGCCGAGGGCGTCGGAGGCGCGGACCGCGTGCAGCCGGTCGCCGGTGCGCAGGGTCGCGTAGGCGTCGACCACCCCGGTGTTGGGGTAGACGCCGAGCCCGGCGATGAGCAGGGCGCGCCCCTGGTGGTCGAAGACATGGAAGATGCACCGGTCGTAGGCGTTCCGGTCGCCGCTGACGTGGTGCTTCATGGAGAGCGGTGCCTGGTGCACGGGGTATTCGTCGAGCGGGACGGGCCGGTCGTCTGACACGTGTGACCTCCTCGGCGGCGACAGGGATCTGACGGTACGTCAGAAGCCGGGCCGACGGCCAGAGTCGTGCACCGCGGAGCGGTGGGAGGCAACGCACGGGAGCCCTCCGGGGACGCCTCGAACTCCCGCTCGACCGCGCCCGGCGGTGACCGGGGCCCGTGCCGAAGCGTTGGTCCGGGCATGACCACGCTGTATACGACACCCAGCGGATACGGCCGGCATCGACAGTCCGAGCCGCGTTCTGAAGAATCGGTTCAGCAGGCGGTTCCGGCGCCGGTTCCCGCGCCCGCCCAGAGGCCCGATTCGCGAGCCGCCACCCCCGCCCCCGTCCCGGTGTCCGCCCCCATGCCCACTCCGGCGCCGGCCGCCTCGCCGGCCCATCCCGCCGACCCGCCCATCTACAAGGCCGTGCTCGACCTCTGGGCCAGCCACGGCAAGACCCTCCCGGGCCTGCGCGACCAGGAGTGGAGCCGGCTCGCCGCGGGCCCCGTCTGGGCGGACCGCACGGTCCGGGTCAACGGGACTCTGGTCCGGCCAGGTGACGGGCGATGACCACCCGCTGGATCTGATTGGTGCCCTCGACGATCTGGAGCACCTTCGCCTCCCGCAGCAGCCGCTCGACGGGGAAGTCCGCGGTGTAGCCGTAACCGCCGAGCACCTGCACCGCGTCCGTCGTCACCCGCATCGCCGCGTCCGAGCAGAACAGCTTCGCCATGGCGGCCTGCTTGCCGAAGGGCCGGCCCTCGTCGCGCAGCCGGGCCGCCTCCAGATAGAGCGCCCGGCCCGCCTCGACCTGGGTGGCCATGTCGGCGAGCAGGAAGCGCAGCCCCTGGAAGTCGGCGATCGGCCGACCGAACTGGCGGCGCTCCCGCGCGTACGCCACGGCCGTGTCCAGCGCGGCCTGCGCCACGCCCACCGCGCAGGCCGCGATGCCGAGCCGCCCCGAGTCCAGGGCCGCGAGGGCGATGGCGAAGCCCTGCCCCTCGGCCCCGATCCGGCGGACGTCGGGGACCCGTACCCCGTCGAGGTGCACCTGGGCGGTGGGCGAGCCCTTCATGCCCATCTTCCGCTCGGGCGCGGCGGCGCTCAGACCGGGCGCGTCGCCGGGCACCAGGAAGGCGGTGATCCCCTTGGGGCCCTCGCCGCCGGTGCGGGCCATGACGGTGTAGAAGTCGGCGATCCCGCCGTGGGTGATCCACGCCTTGGTGCCGTCGAGCACCCAGTTCTCGCCGTCCCGGACCGCCCGGGTGCGCAGCGCGGCCGCGTCGGAGCCGGAGGAGGGTTCGGACAGGCAGTAGGCGCCGAGCAGGCCGCCGCCGAGCATCGCGGGCAGGTGGGCGGCCCGCTGCTCCTCGGTGCCGAAGGCGGCCAGGGCGTGGCAGGAGAGGCTGTGCACGCTGACCCCGAGGGCCACCGTGAGCCGGGCGGCGGCCAGTTCCTCCAGGACCTGGAGGTAGACGGCGTACGGCTGGTCGCCGCCGCCGTACGCCGAGTCGTACGGCAGTCCGAGCAGCCCGGAGGCGGACAGCAGCCGGAACAGCTCGCGCGGGAAGTGCCCCGCGGCCTCCTCGTCGGCGGCGCCCGGCGCGATCTCGCGCGCGGCGATCTCCCGGACCAGGGCGAGCAGCTCCCGGGCCTCGTCGGTGGGCAGCCGGCGTTCGACCTGCTCGACCATGGCGGCGCACTCCTCCCTGAGGGGATCGGGGATCGGGTCCTGCAGGGAGGGTTATGCCCGGTCGCCGGCCCGGTCTCACGGTTCCGGGGCGCCGGAGCCCCTGACGGGTGCCCGCTCAGCCGCGCTCGCGGAGGTACGCGTCCAGCTCCGCCGCCCCGGCCAGCATCGCCCGGGCGCGGGCCGAGAGCCGGGCGCGCCAGTCGCCGAGCGCGCCCTCCAGGGGTTCGAGGCCGCCCGCGGCCCGTACCCGGTCGAGCAGCGGGGCGATCCGCTCCAGCGGATAGCCGCCGCGGCGCAGCTGATGGGCGAGGCGGGCGTCCCGTACGTCGGCCTCCGCGTACACCCGGTATCCGGTACGGGGGTCCCGGCGCGGGCGCACCAGTCCGGCGCGCTCCCACGCGCGGAGCGTGGCGGGCCGGATGCCGAGCCGGCGGGCCAGCGGCCCGATGAAGGTGTCCCCGGGCGACCCGTCGTGCCCGCTCGCGGGGTTCGGTCCGAGGTCGCTCAGGTCGCGCAGGGCGCTCTCCACGGCCCGGAGGGTCCGGCGGTCCTCCAGGAGCAGGGCATGACTCTCGTCGACGAGGCGGAAGGCCTCGTCGGGGTCGCCCTCGTGCACGGCCCGCAGGATCGCGGTCGCCGTCGGGTGCCCGTGGCCGGGCAGCAGGGCGAGGAAGGCGCGCAGGGCGCTCGCGTGGAGCGGGGTGTAGGCGCGGTAGCCGGCGGGGGTGCGGGCGGCGGGCGGGAGGATGCCGGCGTCCTCGTAGTTGCGGACCGCCTGGGTGGACAGCCCGTGCGCGCGTGCCAGGTCGACCGGCCGCAGCCGCCCGCACGTATCCCTGCTTTGAAGGTTCTGCCCCATGAAGTCCACGATATCGCGGGGGGATCGGGGAAAAGTCTCCACCGAGGCTTCAACGATACGGTTGAAGGCATGGCGACTGACATCAAGGACACCGCCCGTTCCCTCTCCGCTGCCGCCGTCCTGGAGCTGCTCCAGGACCGGCCTCGGCCGCCCCGGCCGCCCCGGCTGCTCGCGCTCGGCGAGCCCACCCACGGCGAGGACTTCCTGCTCGACCTGCGCAACGCGCTCTTCCGGCAGCTCGTCGAGGAGGAGGGCTACCGGACGATCGCGCTGGAGAGCGACTGCCTCGCGGGGCTGCTCGTCGACGCGTACGTGACCGGGGGCGCCGGGGGCGGCGCCGAGGGCGCCCTCGACGAGGTCGTGGAGCGCGGGATCAGCCACGGCTGGGGCGCCTCCGCGGCCAACCGGGCGCTGGTGCGCTGGATGCGCGCGTTCAACGAGGGGCGGCCCGCCGACGACCGGCTCCGCTTCGCCGGCTTCGACGGCCCGCTGGAGATCACCGCCGCCGCGAGCCCCCGCCAGGCCCTCACCGCGCTCCACGCCCGGCTCGCCGCACATGTGGACCCGGGCCTGCTCCCCTGCACCGCGGACACCCTCGACCGGCTGCTCGGCACCGACGAGCGGTGGACCGAGCCGGCCGTCATGTACGACCCCACCCGTTCGGTGGGCCGCTCGCCCGAGGCCGTGGAACTGCGGCTGATCGCCGACGACCTGGCGGCCCTGCTCGACGAGCAGGCACCGCTGCTGCTCGCGGCGGCCTCACGGGAGGAGGTGGACCGGGCGCGGCTCCACGCGCGTACGGCGCGCGGCCTGCTCCAGTACCACCACTGGATGGCGGACACCTCGCCCGCCCGGCTCCCCCGGCTCCTCGGCGTCCGCGGCCGGATGATGGCCGAGAACCTGCTCGCCCTCGCCGACCGCGGCCCGGTCCTCGTGTACGCCCACAACTCCCACCTCCAGCGGGAGAAGAGCACGATGCGGATGGGCGGCGACCCGCTGGAGTGGTGGAGCGCCGGCGCCCAGGTGAGCGCGCGCCTCGGCGCGGACTACGCCTTCCTTCCCACGGCCCTCGGCACCCTGCGCCACCAGGGCGTGGACACACCCGCGCCGGACACCCTGGAGGGCCTGCTGCACGAGCAGCTCCCCCCGACGCCCTCCCTCGTCGACGCGCGCCGCCTCGCGGCGACCCTCACGCTCCCGGAGGCGCGCGTCTCCCCCTGGTTCGGCTACGCCCCGCTGGACCCGGCGCACCTGGGCGCGGCGGACGGGCTGGTCTTCGTCGGCGACGTACCGAAGACCTCCTGACCGTCCCGGGGCTCCGCGCATGCCCGGACGCCCGGTCGGATCGTTGGGCCGATCGGGAGAAGAGTTCCCGCGGAAGGGAGAAGCACATGACGGGTGTCGAGCTGATCCTGGCGGCCCTGGCCACCGGTGCCGCCGCGGGCGTCTCGGAGTCGGCCGGCAGTGCCGTACGGGACGCGTATGCCGGTCTCCGGGACGCGCTGCGGCGTCGGCGGGGCCCCGGCGGTTCGGCCGGCCGGGGCCCGGCGTGCGTATCGACGCCTGGCACGCGCGCGGAGTGCAGATCGGCGACGGGGGCGTCCGGACGAACGCCTTCGTCACCGTGGGGGCGCCGGTCCGCTCCGCCTATCTGCACCAGGTGCGGACCATCGCTCCGTCCGAACTCCTTGGCTGCCAGGCGGAGTTGGCGGAACTCGCGGCCTTCTGCACGGATCCGGGAGACACCGGCTACCTGTGGTGGCGCGCGCCCGCCTGGGCCGGCAAGTCGGCCCTGATGGCGTGGTTCGCCCTGCACCCGCCGGCGGGCGTGCGCGTGGTGAGCTTCTTCGTCACCGGGCGCTTCGCCGGCCACGGCGACCGGACCGGCTTCACCCCGTACGCGAGTCCGGTCACGCGCCCTCGTCGGCGCGGGGCACGGCGAGTGCGGCCAGGTGAGCGGCGTATGTGTCGAGGGCGGCCAGTGCCTGGGCGTCGTCGCGGTCGATCAGCCAGTTGAGGGTGAGGCCGTCGAGGAGGTTGAGGCCGTAGCGGGCGAGGACGGGGAGCTCCGTGGCCCATTCGATGCCGGTGAGGCTCGCGACGGACTGGAGGTGGTCGATGTTGGCCTGGAGGTAGTGCTCGTACTGGCGGCGGGCCACGTCCGTGAGGCCCGGCTCGCGCAGGGCGTACTGGGTGAGTTCGTAGGTGAGCTGGTGCTCGTCGGGGCGCTCGCGGATGCGGTCCCAGTAGGCGTGCAGGGTGGCGCGGATGACGTCGGCCGCAGGGGCGCCGTCGGTGAGCGGCACGAGGGGGAAGGCGAGCGAGCGGAGCATGATCCGCTCGATCACGCTGTGCAGGAGTTCCTGCTTGGAGCGGAAGCAGTAGTGGAAGGCCCCCAGCGGGAGCCCGGCCTCGCCGACGATCGCGCGGGTGGTGGCCTTGGCGACGCCGTCGCGGATCATGACGCGGATGGCGGCCTCGACCAGCTGTTCGCGGCGTTCGCCGGCCGACTGGCGGGCCATGTGGTCTCCCTCGGGCGTCAGGTGGGGGCGGTGTGCCTGGGCAGCGTACGCCGGTGGTCGGCGGCTAGAGGAAGGCGTGGCCTTCGCCTCGGTAGGTGGGAACGGCGTCGACGATCCGATCGCCTTCGACGAGGTGCAGTTCGTTCACCCGCTCGCACAGCTCGCCCGCCTTGGCGTGCCGGAACCACACGCGGTCGCCGACGCGCAGGTCATCGGCGGCGGCTCCGGTCAGCGGGGACTGGACCTCGCCCGCGCCTTCGCGGGGCAGCAGGCGCAGCCCCGTCGGGTGGACCGGGAGGGGCAGTCGGTCGGTCCCGGCCGGACCGGATGCCGTCCAACCGCCACCGAGGACGGTGACGTGACGCGGTGCGGGCCTGCGGACGACGTTCAGGACGAAGTGGGCGGCGGGCAGCGGGGTGAAGCGGCGGTAGTGGTCGAAGAGCCCGGGGGCGTACAGGCCCGAGCCCGCTCCGAGTTCCGTCACTGCCGGTTCGGCGGAGGTGGTCTCCAGGCTGCCGGTTCCGCCGCCGTTGACGAACTCCAGCGGCGCGAGGGCCCGTACGGCTCTGACGACGGCGGCGCGGCGCTCGCGCAGTTCGCGCACGGAGGCACGCTGCATGAGCCGGACAGCCGCGCGGGCCAGGGCCGGGCCGGGCTGGTCGTCTCCGACGCCGGCGATCTGCCCCTCGTACGCCATGACGCCCACGAGCCGGAACCGTGGCCGGGCCAGCACGGCGAGGGCGAGCGCGCGGGCCTGCTCGGGCGCGTGGAGCGGCGAGCGCCGCATCCCGAGGTGCAGGCGGCCGCCGGCCAGGCGGAGGGAGGCGTCCAGGTCGAGGCAGACGCGCAGCGGCGGACCGTCCGGGCCGACGGCGGCGGCGATGAACTCCAGGTGCTCCACCGAGTCGACCATGAGGGTGACGCGCGCCGCGAGCCGTTCGTCGGCCGCCAGGCGGTGCAGGGCGGGAAGGTCCGCCGTCGGATAGCCGACGAGGACGTCGTCGTGGTCCGCCGCCAGCCACAGCGCCTCGGGGAGGGTGAAGGCAAGGATTCCGGTGTAGCCGGGCAGGTTCAGGACATCGCCGATCAGGCGACGGCAGCGGATTGACTTGCTGGCCAGGCGGATCGGCTTGCCGCCGGCGCGGCGGACCATCTGCGCGGCGTTGGCGCGCAGCGCCCCGAGGTCGACGACGGCGAACGGCGGCTGGAGTCCGGCCGTGGCGTGCTGGAGGTCCGCGAAGCTCGCGGGCGCCGGTGCCGGGTGCACAGCGCGGTCGGCGGTGTGCGTCGTGTCCGTGGCATGAGTGGAACGTCCCATGGCGTACGTGCCTTTCTCGGGGCCGGACCGGTTTCGGTGGCGCCACCATGTCTTGGTCACTTGTCCAGGTCAAGGGTTCCCACCTCTTGACTTGGTCAGCCGTCCAAGTTCAGGCTTCCGGGGACCACGGCCCCGTCGAGCCCCGTCGAGAGCCGTCGAGAGCCGTCGAGTGCCGTCGACCGTCCATCCCCTTGATCCCGTTCGATTCGATTCCATCGAGAGGACTTCCGGCATGACCGAGGTGTGGCGCAACTGGTCGGGCAGCGAACAGGCCCGCCCCGTCCGGGTACTGCGGCCGACGAGCACGGACGAGGTGGCCGCCGCGATCGCGGATGCCGCACGGGACGGCCTGAGGGTCAAGGCGATCGGCTCCGGGCACTCGTTCAGCGGCGCCGCCGTCGCCTCCGGCGTCCAGCTGCGGCTCGACCGGCTGGCCGGTCTGCGCTCCGTGGACGCCGAGAGCGGGCTCGTCACGGTCGACGCCGGGATGCCGCTGTGGAGGCTGGGCCCGCTGCTCGCCTCCCACGGCCTCGCCATGGAGATCATGGGCGACATCGACCGGCAGACCGTCTCCGGAGCGATCTCGACCGGGACGCACGGCTCCGGGCTGCGCTTCGGCGGCATCGCCACCCAGGTCAGGGCACTGAAGCTGGTCCTCGCCGACGGGTCGGTCGTGCGCTGCTCGGCGGACGAGCGGCCCGAGCTGTTCCGGGCCGCCCGGGTCGGCCTCGGGGCGCTCGGGGTGGTCACCGAGGTCACGCTCCAGTGCGTGGAGCAGTTCGCGCTGCACGCCCGGGACACGGCGATGCCGGTCGCCGAGGTCCTCGACCGGGTCGACGAACTGACCGAGGAGAACGACCACTTCGAGTTCTTCTGGTTCCCGCACAGCGAGAACGCGCTGACCCGGCGCTTCCGTCGGCTGCCGGCGACCACGCCGCTGAAGCCGATCGGCGCCCTGGCCCGCCGTGTCGACGAGACGGTCAGCGGCCTCGGCTTCGAGGGCCTCCTCCGGCTGGGCACCGCGGTCCCGGCCCTGGTGCCGCCGATCGCCCGGTTCGCGGCACGGGCCATGTCGGCGCGGGAGTTCACGGACCTCTCCCCCCGGGTCTTCGCCTCGCCCCGGGACGTACGGTTCCACGAGGGCGAGTTCGCCATCCCTCGCGAGCACGCCGTCGACGCGCTCCGCGAGATCAAGCGGTGGATCGACACGACCGGCGAGCGGGTGTCCTTCCCGCTCGAGGTGCGGTTCGCGGCCCCCGACGACATCACGCTGTCCACCGCACAGGGGCGGGAAAGCTGCTACATCGCCTTCCACCAGTACCACCGCATGCCGTACCGCCGCTACTTCGACGCCTGCGAGTCCATCCTCGGCTCCTACGGCGGCCGCCCGCACTGGGGCAAGATGCACACCCTCGGCGCCGAGGCCCTGCGGTCCCGCTACGCGCACTTCGAGGACTTCGTCGCCCTGCGCGACACCCTCGACCCGACCGGGCTCTTCGCCAATCCCTACCTCGACCGTGTCCTGGGGCTCGCCCCCGAGGCCGTACCCGTCACAGCAGGCCGAGCGAGCGCAGTGCGTGGAGTTGGGCCGATGTAGGCCTGGCGGGCCAATAGAGGTAGCAGACACCGCCCGTACCGCTTCTGACCTTGCCGTTCGCGTCGTAGCGCTTCGTGCGGAGCCAGATGTTCTCCCAATGGGAGGGCGCCGCTTACCACGCGACGCCCTCCCGCACAAACATGCAGGTCAGAGGTATGGACCGCGCGAGCCCAATCGGCCGCAGATGCGCAGGTGCTGACCTGGTGCAGACTTCCGCTGGCATCCGTTCCGGTCCGTTCGGGTGCGTCGTGCTGGATCGGTGCTGACTCCGGGACCCTCGACGCCCGACAGTCCTCCACCCGCTTGGTGCGCCGATTTCCCTCACTAGTCCACACAGCAGGGTCCCCACTGACGCCAGCACCCGGGGCACGGAAAGGCCAACATCGAGGAGGCAACCCTCCTCGATGTTCAGCGGAGCAAACTCGGCGTGCCCGCCCACTCGGACTGGAGCGCCCGCAGGGGCCTTCAGTCACAAGCGGATCATTCGATTTCCTCGACGGGGTCGTAAGCTGACGGGTCCATCATGTACTCAAGCACATTATAGAAATCCCCAAAGAAGCGACTAGAACCGGCCCCCACCCACCAGAAACGGTAAGGAATTTCGGGGCCGAGGTCGATCATAAAGATGGCCTCTCTGGAAAATTTGTCGGAGGCGACAGGGAGGAGAGAAACCCCCTCAGGTGCACCTACGTCCTGAGCGGTACCAGTGCCTTCAAGGATGTCCCGATAGGCCATGGCGCTCTCACCCCGCCCACCCGGCTCCCAGTCGCGAGACCCGAAGATATCAATGTCACCCCCCACCATCCCGTCCGTCACGAGAAGGAATTCACGATAGGAAGGATCCAGGAAACCGCCAAACCGTCGCCGCAGATCATCCAGCCGTCCTTCGTCGACTGGCGGGAACACAGCCGGCACACGCGATCCACCCAGGGGAGAATCAGCAAAGTACTCCCTCACCACCTTCTCAAACACTCGAGAAATGAGCCTCTGCATTCTCACTGGAACTCCTAAGGGCGCGAAATCTGACAGATACCATACTGACCGCGACTGACTGACCCTGCCACTCTCTCCGTCGTGTATGTGCTCGGATTATTACGGACACCCGCATAGAAGAAGCCCGTGGGTCGGTAGCCGACCTTATACTTTTGCGCGTAGGCCCCGACCTGCTCATTGACCGCCGGATCCTGCTGGTGCCAGCAGTATGGCGCCCACTTCCCTGACCATGTCGTGTCCGGGAGATGCCCAGGCGACTTACCATTCTGCGCGTAGTCATAGGGGGTTCCTTTGACCGCTGGCCTGTGAACCTTATCCAAGTACTTCGTCGCGACCTCGTTCAACGTGAGTGTCCCCGCAACGGTGTCGACCTTGGAAGTAGGAGAAACGCGCCCTGTGGGCGACCAGTAGCCGGGAATCGCATTCAGTGCTGCTATGTGGTCCTTCAGCTCCTCGATCTGCGCGTCAGTAGCGCCCTCCGGGGCCCGGAAGCAGACCGGCCCCGACATCCCTCGATCGGCCCGCCGCACCCTTTCGGCGAGTTGGGCGGTGCAGTCCACATCGTCATCGTTGCGCCGATCGTTGGATTGCTGGCCACCCGCATCACCTCCAGTCTGCACCGCCTCGTCCGGGGTGAGCGGTTGCGCCGCCTCCACGACCATGCGTTCGATATCCGTAAGTACGACCACGGCCTGGTCGACGGCCTGCTGCTGGTTTGCCGCCACGGTCGTCTTCACTTCCGGCTTCGGCTTGGTCCGGGTCGGTGCAGGCTTGGGGTTCTTGCCGCCGCTCGGGTTCTGCGGTTCCTTGGGGCGTGGTGGCTTGTTGGTGTTGGTACGGGAGCCGTCTCCTCGGTTGGTGCCGTTGCCTCGGTTGCCGGTGTTCCCTCGGGGCGTCGTGGGATTGCCCGTCGTGGTACTACAGGTGCCGTAGTAGGCGCAGCCCTTCGGTTTCGAATTGCCCCTACCGCGTGTGGTGTTGACCCGACATGTAGGCGAGTACTTGGAGCATTCCTGGTTTCTCGCATTGCCAGGGCGCTTCGCACTCGTCCGCTGGCTTTTGCTCTTCGTGCTACAGCGCGAAGAGTAGCGGGAGCACTCCTGGTCCCTCGCCCGGGTCACGGACCGTGTGCCGGTTCGCGACGGCCTCCGGAACATCGTTCGTCCCACGCTTCCGCCACCGCCTGAACCGCCATATGCACCGCCGCGACCGCCCGCGCCGGGCCCGCCTCCACCGTTCCGTGGATCAAAGGCGTGTCCGGTGGGATCGGTTCCGCCCAGCGGGTTACCCTCCGCGTAGGCGTAGCGGTTGCCTCGGCCCGAAGGCTTGGGGTCGAGTTGCCAGGTGTCGCGTGAGGTGAACGCGCCGGTGCCGGGCTGGTACCAGCGGGCCGCCATGTTGATCTCGCCCGTGGTGGGGTCGGTCCAGCCGGACTGGTAGCCCAGTGCCGGGTTGCTGCCGTCCGATGCGGTGACCTTGCCGAAGGGGTCGTAGGCGCGGGAGCCGGTGATGATTGTGCCGTCAGCGCTGAGTCCCGCGACGAGGTCGGTGTGCTGGTCGGTGATGGCCAGGCGTTCGAGGCCGGCGGTGGTGAGGCCGGCGCTAGCGAGCAGGTTACCTTCCGGGGTTCGCGTGTATGCGGTGGTGGCGTCGGTGACGAGGTTGTTGGTGGCACCGTCGTAGGTGAACGGGGTGCCGTCGTCGGTGAGTACGCGGTCGAGCGAGTCGTAGGTGAAGGTGCTGCCTCCGTTGGAGACGGTCCGCTCGAAGGCGTCGAACGTCAGCGAGCGTGTCGTTCCGCCCGTTTGCGTGACGGCGTCCGTGGTTCCGCGCGGGCTGTAGGTGTACGTCTCTGAGCCCCAGGTCTCGAGCCGGTTGCGTGCGTCGTACACACCGTTGGTGGCGCCCTGCTTGATGAGGTTGCCGGCGTCGTCCCAGCCGTAGGTAGTGGTGCTGGTGCCGCTGGTCCAGGAGGTCATGCGGCTGACCAGGTCGTAGGTGTAGGTGTTGTCGGCGGCGCCTGCGGTACCGGTCGTGGTCTTCTGCACGAGGCGGTCGTCGAGGTCGTATCCGTACGTGGAGTTCGCGACTGCGGTGCCTGTGGCCGTGCGGGTAACGGTGTCGGTGGTCTGTCGGCCGAGGCTGTCGTAGCCATAGGTCCGCTGGGATGCGACCGTGATCTGTCCGTCCGCGGCGGTGCGGGCGTACTGCTCCTGGGTGGGGCGGCCCGCCTGATCGTAGTCGTACTGGACGCGTGTTGCTGTCAGGGGGTCAGTGGCCGTGTCGAGTCGGCCGGCTGCGTCGTACGTGTATGCGGTGGTTCCCGCGGCGTCCTTGCGCGAGGTCATGTTGCCGTCGACGTCGTAGGAGTACTGCGAGTTCCCGGACGGGCCCTGGGCTTGCAGGAGCATCCCCCGGTCGTTGTACGTGTACGTGTTCGCCGGCCCAGTGGCGCTCGTGCCGGCTGCTGTCAGACGGCCGTCGAGGTCGTAGGAGAAAGTGCGGGGCGTGGTCGGGGTACTGGTGCCGGAACCCTCCTCACGGATCAGACGGCCCAGGCCGTCATAAGTGCGCTGGCGCTTGATGTTGCCGGGCAGCAGATCGCTGACGGCCTCGCCTGCGCTGTTGTAGACCGTGGTCCAGGTGCGGTCTGCCAGGTCGGGGTGCTTGGTGGTGGACGGTTCGACGGTGGACTCGGGCAGGCCCCAGGTGTTGAAGGTGTAGTGGGTGGTGTTGCCGCGTCCGTCAGTAAAGCGCGTCCGGTTTCCGCGCGCGTCGTAGCCGAAGGTGGACGTGACGGTCTTGGTGTCCGAGACCTTTTGCTCCTGCTTGGTGAGTCGGCCGAGCGCGTCGTAGGTGAACGCCGTGCCGCCTCCGGAGGGAGTGATTGCGGAGGTCTCGTTGCCTTCCTCGTCGAAGACCGATGTGTAGGAGCGCAGGGCGGTCGTTCCGGTGCCGTAGTCGGCGGCCGTGGTGATGTTGCCGAGCAGGTCGTAGGTGAACGTGGTCTTGCGGTTGGTTCCGTCAGTGACGGACGCCTGGCGGCCGAGGCCGTCGTAGGTGTACCGGGTGGTGCCTTCACCGGACGGGGTCACCGTGAGGGGTTCGCCGGCCGGGTTGTACGTCGTCGTCGACACGAGTCCGGTCGGCGAGGTGACAGCGGTCTGATTGTCGGCGTCGTCCCAGGCATACCGGGTCGTCAGATTCTGCAGGAACGGGTACCGCTCGACCGTGGTCGCGGTGAGCTGTCGGCCAAGCCCGTCGTAGGTCGCTTCCGCACGGGCGCCGGTGGGTGTGGTGACGGACAGCGGCAGACCTGTCGGTGTCCAGGTGTAGTGGGCGATTCCTTCACCCGACAGAGACGTGGATGTTCCTGTGAGCGGGTTCGGCTCGGTGCTCGCGAGCTGCTGGCTGCTTCCTCCGGCCAGGGGGTCGATGCGCTGGGTCAGCTGGTTGAGCTGGTCGTACACGTAGCGCGTGGTGCGCTGCAAGGGGTCGGTGCTGGACGTGACCCGGCCGAGGGCGTCATAGGCCGTGGTGTAGACCGGCGTGATCGTGGTTCCGCCCGGCGGGGTGTAGGCGGGGAGAGTGAGCGCAGTGGTCCTGCCGAGCCGGTCGAAGTCGGAGCTGGTGACGGCTCCGTTCTCGTCCCTGGAGTGGCTCAGGTCACCGAAGGCGTTGTAGCCGTGCGTGGTGGTGGGCCTCTGCTGCTGGGCGGCGTTTCCGTAGGTTTCGGTGGTGACTGTGGGTGAGGACTCCCCGACGAGTCGGCCGAGGGCGTCGTACCGGTAGGTCGTGGTGTACGTGGCGGGGTCGGCGCCGGTCTTGGTGCCGCGCGGGCTGGTGGAGCTGAGGAGGAGTCCGCGCTGGTCGTAGGTGTTGCGGGTGGTGATGGTAGTGGCACCCGAGGTCAGCGCGGCCGTTGTGACGTTGCCGGCCTGGTCGTACGTCACGTGTTCGGTCTGCGACTCCGTCGCGGAGACGTATCGCGTGGTGTCGGTGAGTCTGTCGTCCTTGTCGTAGACGTAGTCAACGGAGCGGTTGAATCCATTGGGGTCGAGAACCGAGCGAGTGATGCGTCCGGTGGCGTCCACGGTGAACGCTTCCGTGCGGATGCCACCGTTGATGACCTGCTTGATCAGGTAGTTGGCACCGTCGTAGGTGTTGCTCTCCTGCAGGATGTCCCGGCGGGTTCCGTCTGCCTGCTCGACCTGGAGGGCGGTCGTGGTGGCGAGCAGATTGTCGTCGTAGTAGGAGAACGACGTGGTCGCACCGAGGGCATCGGTGGTGGAGGCGAGCCGGCCGGCGGGGTCGTAGGCGTTCGACTCGAGTACGAGGTCGCGCGGTTCGCCCGACGGTTGCCCGGTCCAGTTCTTCAGCACGGTCTCGGCGATGGCACCGCGCGGCGTGTAACTGTAGGCGGTCTCGGTACCGAGGGCGTCCTTTTCGCTGATCACCTGGCCGAGGGGATCAAAGCTGTAGGTGGTGGTGCTGCCTTCGGCATCCGTCATCGAGTCGTTGAGACCGCGGTCGTCGTAGTGACGAGTCGTCGTGTGGGCTGTGTCGCCACCGGTGAGATCTTCGACGGTCTCGGAGAGAAGGTTGCGGTCCGCGTCGAACACGCGTGTGGTCTTCGCGGTGTGGGTGACGCCAGTGATCTCGTTCTTGATGCCGGCACCGGTCTCGGTGACCACGTTGGACAGGGAGTCGTAGCCGTAGGCCGTGGTGACGCCGTCCGGGTAGGTATCGGAGATCTGCGTCTCGCCTGTCTTGCGGCCGATGCCGTCGTAGATGAAGGAGGTGACGAGCCCGTTGGGGTCCGTGACCTTGGCGAGGTCACCGTTGGCGAAGTAGGCGTATGCCGTTACCGCGCCCTGGGGAGTCACCGTGCTCGCAACCAGCCCAGCCGGCATGGTTCCGCCGCCGAAGGCTGCTTCGGAACCCGTGGTGTAGGTAGTCGATGACGTCCGGCCGTCAGCCAGAGTCAGCTTGTCCGGCAGTCCCAGCGCCGTGTAGCCCGTGGTCGTCTTGTAGCGGTTGTCCGCCGGACTGGAGGAGCGGGCATCGCGAGCGGTGGTCTGCCTTCCGTTGCGCGGGTCGAGCGGGTCGGCGGCGTTGTTGTAGTACTCCGCGTACGAAGTCCAGCAGGAGTTGGCATCCCGGCAGGTCGTGCGGGAGACAGCGTTGCCCTGTGCGTCGTGGCCCGTGATCGTGGAATGCCCGATCGGGTCCGTGACTGTGTGGAGGTAGCCACCGGTGTCGTACGCGTACGTGGTGCGCCCGCCCGCCACGTCGGTGGAGGCGATGCGGCGCTGGCCGCGCAGTGCGTCGTAAGTGGTACTGGTGGTCTGCCCCTTGGGATCGGTGACGGCGACCGTCATGGCCAGCGCGGAGGTGCTGGAGTGCTCGCGGGAGCGGTAGTGCTCGGCGACCTGGTCGGCGGTGAGGCCGTGCTGGTAGATGGCGACTTCGTCGATCTGACCGGTGAAGTAGGACACCTCGGCGGGGGCGGCGGGCCAGTTCTTGGCGAAGCCGGCACCGATGTAGGTGCGAGTATTGGACTGGTGGCTGACCGCGCCGGTGAGGGTGGCGGCCTGGACGCCGTCGAGGTAGAGGACCTGCGCGGTACCGGTCGCGGTGATCACGGCGTGGTGCCACTGGTCGTCGTTGACGCTGTCGGCGGAGGCGACCTTCGCGGTTCCGAGGCCGGGTGAGTAGAACTTTCCGTTGAGCTTGCCGTCCGTACCGACGTAGAGCAGGGGTGCGTAGGTGCCGGTGACGGTGGTGCCGCCGATGGGGGCGGACTGGTCGCCGATCAGGACGCCCGGCTTGGTGGTCTTGAACCACACCTCCACCGCGAGGTCGGTGGAACCGCGCAGGATGCTGCCGGGTATCTCGGTGTAGCCGTTTCCGTTCAGGCTGATGGCCGTGTTGTCGCCAGTCCCGAACACGCCATCAGTGCCGAGGGCGGTGTTTGTGTAAGAGCCGCCACCGTTCTGGGCGGCGGACAGGCTGTTGGCCACCGAACCGGTGGCTTCGTCCAAGCGCCAGTAGCCGGCCGGGGCGTCGGCCGTGACGGCGCCACGGTAGTGCGGCCCGTCGCCGGCCACCATCCCCGAGCGGGCTCGGTAGTGGGCGTTGATCTCTGCGGCGGTGAGGGCCTTGGGGTAGAAGGCGACCTCGTCGAGTGCGCCGCTGAAGTAGCCCCAGGGGTCGCTGGAGTCCAGGGCCGTCCAGCGCGAGCCGGTGCGGCCCTTGCCGAAGAAGATCCGGGTCTGATCCAGGTGAGTGATCGTGCCTGAGATCTGACCGGCGAGGACGCCGTCGACGTAGAGGGCGGAGGTGTTGCCGTTGCCGGTCACGACGGCGTGGTGCCACTGACTGTCGTTGACGGTGTTCTTGGAGACCGGGGGAATCCAGTTGGTGGTCTCGGAGTAGAACTGGCCGTGGAGCTTGCCGTCCGTGCCCACGTAGAGCAGCGGGGTGGCGTGGGTGGGGACCTGG
Source organism: Streptomyces sp. SKN60 (assembly GCF_026236535.1). GTDB lineage: Bacteria > Actinomycetota > Actinomycetes > Streptomycetales > Streptomycetaceae > Streptomyces. The sequence continues at coordinate 70,804 of NZ_JAHTMW010000017.1, forward strand.
TCCTCGCTGATGTCGGCGTTGGACTCGGTCAGCAGGATGCCAGGCTTGTCGGTGCGGAACCACAACTCCGCGGACAGGGCAGTGCCGTTCAGCGAGGCGTCGGCGACCTGAATGTAGGAGTCGCCGTTCAGACCGGCGGCAGTGTCATCGCCATCGGCGAACGCGCCATAGGTGCCGAGCGCGACGTTGTCGCCGTAGTCACCGTCCGCCCCCTCCGGGAGGGCGCTGGCCGCAGTAATGCCACGGCGGTCGCCGAGCCGCCAGTACTCGCTCGGGCCGGACGCGCGCACAGTGTCGGCGTAAGCGGTGGAGCCGGCCGAGAAGCGGGGCGCGGACACCTTCCACATCCCCTTGTTCGCGTCCGTGACCTGAGTGACGCGCTCGGTGTCGGAGTCGTAGACAACCTGAGAACTGACGCGGCCCGATGGGAGGGTGACCTTCGTGATTCGGGAGGTGGTGGCCTTGGCCGTGTAATGCTCAGCAACCGTCCGGGCGTCGAGGGTGTGTCCATAGACGGCGACCTCGTCGATCAGTCCGTTGAAGTGGCCGAGCTGGTCGGTCTTGTCGATTCCCAGCCACGGGACATTGGTCCAGCCGAGTCCGACGTAGGTGTAGCGCTGCTCGAGGTGGTCGATCGCGCCGGTCTTGGAGCCGACTGCCTTACCGTCGAGGTACAGCGTCTGCGCCGTGCCGGCACCGGAAAGCACCACATGGTGCCAGGCATCGTCATTGACGACGCCGGTGGAGGTCAGGGCGGTCCAGGAAGTGCCTGGGTAGTAGAACTGGCCGCGGAGCTTGCCGTCCGTGCCGACGAACAGCAGCGGAGTGGACTGGCTCACCGTCGGCTCGACGTCCTCCATCCGCTCGTTCGCCTGCGACAGCAGCACGCCGGGCTTGGTGGTCTTGAACCACATCTCCGCCGACGCGAACGGCGACGAACCAAGCGCGTCATCGGCGAGGGCGAGGTAGGAGTCGGTGCCGTCGAAGGAGCCGGCCTTGTTGCCGGTCCCCGACAGAACGCCTGCGGCGCCGCGGGTGACGTCGCGGTACTGGGCGTCGTTCATGCCGCTGCCTGAGACGGTCTCGCTCGCGGCGGTCTCCCCCTCTGCCTCGTTCAGGCGCCAGTACCCCGACGGGCCAGCGTCCAGCACCGTGCTCCGGTACAGGCTGCCGTCCTCATAGGTGTAGATCGTGCAGGCCGTGGTGGACGACGGCGGACACACCTTCGTGAGGCGGTCGCCCTCGTAGGTGTAGCTCCACTTCAGCGCCGTGCCCGCACCGTTGACGGCGTTCGTCTCCGCCGTCGCGACGTGCCCGTTCGACCACGTGAAGGTCAGCGTGCGGCCCGATTGCACGTCCTTGGCCTGGGTCAGCAGACCGTTGGTGTACGTCAGCTCCTGCACACGGCCATGGCCGTCAGCGATCTTCGCCAACAGTCCGGCGGCAGTGAAGGTGTAAAGGGCCCCAGAGCCGTCACGCAGCGTCCAGCCGCCGGTCTCGGCCTTCAGCTCTCCCGTGGAACCGGACGGGCCGGCGTAACTGCCGTCGGCATTCTTACCGAAACGCACTTGGGCACCCGTGGCCAGCGTGATCAACACACTGCCCGTGCTCTCCGCCGCCGCTTGCATGTCCCAGCGGGTCGCCCACCCGGCACCGAAAGCATTCTTCTGCCGCGGATCCTGCGAGTTGTAGGTACGGGTCACCGACAGTTCAGGCCCGACCGTTGGCACGGCAGCATCCGTGGCCGCGGTGCCGTAGTTACCCGACCGTTCATCGAACTCGTCAGTTGTGTCGGAGGCACCCAGCTGGCCTGTAACGGCCGGCTGAGGCACTTGCGTAGTCAGTAGCGACGGCTCGGGGCGGGCCGAGGTGGCACTGCCGTCGTAGGCATATGAGTACCAGGCATACGTCTTCGACCAGGACAGCCAACCGCTGGTGACCGCCCACTGCTGCGAGGCGACCTTGGGGCCCATCTTGCAGTTCTTGCGCGTGTCCTTGCCCTCGACCTCGCAGGCCTCGAACTGGTACTGCAGCGCCTTCGGGTAGCGGTCGCGGTCTGTGGCGGAAGCCCAGAGGGTAGGCGTGAGTGTGCTGGTGACAGTTCCGCTGGGCGGTGCGATGCGGATCAACTGAGGCGGGATGTTGGTGGACGAAACCCTAATTCCTACGGGCGGGACACCAGCACCACTGAAGGTGGCGATGCCGTTGTCGTTCATCGTCCACAGGAGTGTGTAGTCGCCGGGCGGAAGAGGGGCGATCTTCGCGTCAACAGTCACGCTCGCGCCGGGAGGAACGTCTGCCGGCATGGCCGACCAACGGATCTTCGATGTGTCGGTGATTTCCTTGCCTGCACTGTCGAGCAGGAGGTAGCGCAGGGAGAAGTTGCCGTTCTTAGGCCACATCTGCTGACCGCGATTGGTCACCGTGACATGGAAGACGCCCTCCGCGGTCGTGGTGATCGGAGTGACGAACTCCCCCATCCTGTACGTGGCACCGTACTTGGTCCACGTCACGTCAAGCGACGGCTTGCCTCCAGGGAAGTCATCGGAGCCGAAATTCTTCCACGCCTTGGAATCGGTCGTCGACGCCTTCACCGCAAGGCCATAGTTCTTCTTCCGGCCATGCGTCCAGTCATCCACCAGCTGACGCCCCGCCGACCCCAGGTTGATCGACTCCCACGTCGGCCCACCACAGACCCAGGAGCTCGATCCGTCGGCACGCCAGGCGTGAGCGAATGACTTGGATGCCAGGGCAGGGCCTGTCGAGGGGCCCGGGTAGGAACTCGTCGTCGACTCAAGCCAGCTGGACGTAATTGGATGCACCGTCACAGGTCGAGCGGTGCACGAGTATGACCACGTGTTGTACAGCGCCAGCCGGGCATTGACGACCCAGGCGTTCTTCAACGTGCTCTCAAGGCCAGCAAACCGCAGGAACGCTGCTGCCTTGTGGCCACCGCCGTCGTAGGTGCCGACCTTGATATTCGTGTCGCCCGCGAAATTCACGTTGTATGGGGACTGCACGTAGGTGCCTGAGCTGGCCTCAAAGGAAGTCAAGGTGGTGACCGTCGGGTCGACCTTGACCGGAAAGACACGCGTCGGGTCGCGCAGCCAGTCCGTGTCCAGCGACACCTTGAGCCCCTGACCACCGACGACGTCCACCAGCTCATAGCGGACACCGTTGGAGATCTCACCCTGATTGGAGTTCGGGGCGAGGTTCGAGTCCTCCATCCACCCGGCTGGCATGGTGGCCCGCACCCCACCGGCGTTGTCTCTGAACGTCACCGCTCCCGTGGACTCCAGGCGGGGCGTCAGCCCCTGGGTGTGGAGAGGGAAGAGCCACTCGGTGGGAGCATCGACGCTCTTGAGCGTGATGACTTCCTTGACCGACGTGCCACCAGCGACGAACCTCAGGTCGGCACCTGGGCGGACATCTTGGTAAGTAATCGTGCTCGCGTCTGCCTCACCTGCGGCGTGCACGACATCCTGCACGGAGAACCCGACAGAGCTCTCGGCACCCGTCTTCAGGGAAACGAGAGGGGACGAGTCGGCGTAGCCGCCAAACGTCGTCTCCGCCTCCCCCGAAGTAATCTTCCAGCCATCACCGGAGGTGTTGACGGCACGCCCCAGCAGTCCGCTCTTGGGCAGGGCCTGCAGGGTCGTGTCGATCGGCTTCCAATCGCCTTGCGCGTCCTGGAAGTTGATCGGGTCTTCATAGAACCGGGTGGTGAGGGTTCCGTCCGCGTTCTGGAATGTCTTGGACGTGCGTTTCCGCTCAGCGACGAGCTCACGACTTGTCTTCGAGTCGAAGCCCTTCGGCTCTGTCGCTCCGACCGTCACCGGGACAGTCTTCGCTACGGGAATACGCGAGGCTGGGGAAACGAGCGGAGACAGCATGCCGCTGTCGATGGGGAGTTCGTTGGGAGCGGGCGAATGACCGAGACGCCCCCCCGCTCGCATCCTCCGAGGTTTCACCGGCAGAGGCATGGTGCGATCGTCCGGCGGCTGAGCCCAACGACTGCTCGGGAGACTCCCCGCTCGTCACACGCGCCCCGGCAAACGCTGGTGTGGCAGCCGCACCTTCCATGCCAGTGATTGCTGCCAGGACGAAGGCAATGGCAACGGAAACAGGCCGCACGAAACGCACGGTTCCCCCCTCAGAACACGATCAAGAGAAGGTCAGTAGATCGACATATAGATGAGGCGTTCAAGAGTCGTAGTCATTTCGTGATCATGAAGTGAAGATCATTCTGTGACATTCACACCTAAGTCACAGCAGCTGCAAGCCTTGATCCTTGAGGTGCGTGCGCAGATCAACAGGCGGGCATGAGATCGGCCACCGAGAACGTGACCGTTTGCGAAGACAGAGCAGGACGTGGCGGCCGGGCACGTCACGACGGCCGAGCTAGTGCCGGGCGTGAAAGAACGGCTCTCGCGTCCGTGCACAAGAGACGGGAAGCGCCGGTGCACGACTTCCGCCGGTCGTGGGCACCGATCGCCCGCAACCGTGGCCACACCCGCGGTTGCGTCTGAAGCGCGGGCTTGGATGAAAGGCAGATGCCGTCCGACCAGAGGGCATCGATCGACGCTCCTGACGCGAGCGTCTACTCGGACCTCGGATCCGACAGATAGGTGCCGACGAGCTTGCCGTCGTAGCCAGCGGCCTGGGCAGCGGTCTCCAAGCTCGGATAGTCCTGGCCGTCGGCGTCGATCATCGCTGCGCATCCGCACGCGTCAGTTCGGGTTCGACCCACTGGTGGATGCATCGGCAGCGGATGCTGATCTCGCTGCGGTCACAGATGACCATCCAGTCGCCGCCAGGCTCCGCAGTCCGGGCAGATCACCAGGATGCCGCCGATGCGGATTCCGCTCAGGGTGGGTGGTAGCGCGGAGACGGATTTACCGTCGCCAAGCAGCGTCTCCTTTACCTCACGCAGGACGGCCAGGAGCGCTGCCGTCAGGTCGTCGAGACGACCGTCGGGCCGCACATGCTCACACCAGGCCGAGCGACCGCAGTGCGCGGTGCAGACTTGGTGCTGACTTGACCGGCCAGAAGATGTAACAGACACCCCCCGTACCGCTTCTGACCTTGCCGTTTGCGTCATAACGCTTGGTCCGCAGCCAGATGTTCTCCCACTCGCGGCGCCGGTAGACCCGGCGGACCGCCTCGTTGCTGGGGGAGGCGGGGTCGTTGGCGATCACGTCGCCGTCGGCGGTGAAGCCGATGACGGTCATCAGGTGGCCCGAGGTGCCGTAGCCGGCGCCGGTGAGTTCTTCCTTGCGGAAGGACTGGGACGTTATGGCCGGGATGCCGGCGCGGATCAGGGTCTCCAGGTCGGTGAGCGAGCCGAGGCGGGTGACGACCGCGTTCATGTCGGGGTAGGCGGCGGCGTAGGCGGCGTTGAAGGGCCAGTTGCCGCAGCCGGCGTACTGGTAGTCGTAGGTGTGGCGGGCCGCGTGGCAGACCTGGGGGTCGGCGAAGTCGGGGTTCACCCAGGCGAGGTCGGCGGTGGAGGGGCGGCGGCCCCAGTACTCGACGATCATCTGCGAGGAGGTGGGGCTGCACCAGGCCTCGCCGCCGTTGTCGTACTCGGGGTACTGGCCGACGTGGGTGTTCTGGGAGTAGCGCGGCACGGTCAGCTCGTGGTCGAGGCCGGGCGCGGAGGCGGGGACCTCGAAGCGGTCCGGGATGTCGGAGGCCATCGCGCCGAGCCGCCAGACCACCGGCGAGAGGTCCGTGCCGGGGGTGCGGTGGAGGGTGAGGCGGAGCTGGTACGAGAGGAGGCGGAGGCCGTTCGCCGGGTCGTCGATCGAGAAGGTGTCGGTCCAGATGGAGGCCTTGCCGTCGCTCTGGTCGTCGACCGAGGTGCGGCGGATGTCGGCGTCGCCGGAGGCCCAGCGGCCCATCACGAACCACGGGGTGTCGGTGCCGTCGCCGTACGTGCCGCGCAGGTCGACCTGGATCCAGGTGCCGGGCGGGGTGTGGGCGTTCCAGGAGGCGATGACCTCGGTCGCGGGGACCCTGGAGGTGTGGACCGGCGAGGTCCAGGTCGCGTACTCCCAGGTGCCGGTACGGCCGGTGTGCGGGTCGGTGTAGTCGGTGCGGCCGGCCGGGACGGCGAGCACCAGGCCGGGGCGGTGGCCGGCGACGGCCCGGGTACCGGCCGCGGTGCCGCAGCGCCAGTCGGTGTAGGTGGACCAGAAGCGGTTGTCCACGAGTTCGGGGGCGGGGGCACGACCTGCGGCGGCCTCGTCGGCGCGGGCTTCCGTGGCCGCGGCCGGCGCGGCGGACGCCGCCGTTCCGGCCGCCGCGGCGAGGGCGGCGGCGAGGACGGTTCTGCGCGGGGTGGCAGGGGGCATGGGCGGTGACCCTCCAGTCGGTGGTGGCGAACGGACGGGCTGCGGGCCCCACTATCGCGGCTCGCGGACGCCTTCTGCCAGCGATTCGACACGTGCCGCGCGAGCAATATTGGTCTCCACCAGTGGCAGGACGAGCCCCGCTGACCTGGGGCGGATCCCGGAAGGCCGCTCCCCTACCCTGAAGCCATGACCGTCGACCCCGGCCTCGACCGCGCCGCCACCGCCCTGCGCCGGCTGCCGCCCTCCTGCGGCCCGGTGCGGCTCGTCGCGGTCGACGGGCACGCCGGATCCGGCAAGTCGACGCTCGCCGCGCGGCTGGCCGCCGCCCTGGGCGGGGCGCCCGTGCTGCATCTCGACGACCTCGCGAGCCACGAGGAGCTCTTCGAGTGGGACGGCCGGCTCCTCGACCAGGTCGTGGTGCCGCTGTCCGAGGGCCGGGCGGCGCGCTATCACCCGTACGACTGGAATCTGCGCTCCTTCGGCCCGGCGCGGACGCTGGAGCCGGCGCCGGTGGTGCTTCTGGAGGGCGTGGGGGCCGGGCGGCGGGTGGTGCGGCCGTTCCTGGCGCGGCTGCTGTGGATGGAGCGCGGTGCCGAGGAGTCCTGGGCGCGCGGGCGGCACCGGGACGGGCCGGCGCAGGCGGATTTCTGGGACGGCTGGACCGTGGCGGAGACTCGCCATTTCACGGAGGACCCGTCGCGGCCCTTCGCCGACACCTTGGTACGGGAGCGCGGGAAGGGTTACGAGTGGCTGCCAGGGCCCTCTGTGACAGCGGGCCCGAACCAGATCATCACCCATCGTGACGGGTCCCCGGCCGCAAACTGAGTGGGCGGAACTCCACTTCCGCAAGTGCCTCAACTCGGCTTGACCCAAGGGGCGTACAGGTCTTACGTTCTGAATGTGCGGCTCTGCGGAGTCGCCGCGGACGCGAAGCCCCCGGTTGTTCCCCCGTGATCGGGGGCTTCGTTCCGCCCCCGTCATCACCGTGGGTCACGACCGGTGGACGGCCGGCGGATCGCGTCGATCACGGCCGATCGCCCTCTTCTCCCTCATCACGCACCCCCTGCGCAGGTACGATGCCCCTCGGTGCGGTCAATTCCCGTCCACGTGTAGACGGTTGTGGGGGACCCGATGGACTTCGGCACACAGGGCACGCATGCCCCCGCCGAGCTCGCCTGGCTGCGCGGAGTCGACGCCTACACGATGGGCGCGTATCCGCAGGCCGAGGAGGAGTTCCGGACGGCGGTGCGCATCGACCCCGGCATGGCCGACGGCTGGCTCGGGCTGCACGCGCTGCGGGTGGACACCACGACGGCGCTGCTGCGGATGTACCGCAACCGCGAGCGCTTCGGCGAGCAGCGCACCCGGCACCGCCGCACCCTCAACTCCTGGTACTGGCTGGGCTGGTGGGTGCAGCCGGTGCTCGAGACGCCGCGCGATCTGCTGCTCGCGCACGCCTCGCACTGGCTCGACGGACGGCACGTTCCCGAGCTGGACCGGGCGCTCGCCGGGCTTCCGCCGGTCGACGCCGATCCCCAGGTGCGCTTCCTGCACGCCTGCCGCGCCTATCTGGTCAAGGACTGGGAGCAGCTGGTCCGGCACACCGAGGCGCTGGTCGACGATCCGCTGCTCGGCATCGAGGCGGGTCTGTTCGGCGGCATGGCCCGGGTGCGCCTGGAGATGTACGGGCAGGCCGAGCCGCTGCTCTCGGCGGCGCTGATGCGCTGCCGCAGCGAGCAGCCGCAGCGCAAGGAGCTGCGCTACTGGCTGGCCCGGGCGCACGAGGGCACCGGCCGGTCCGCCGCCGCGCTGCCGCTCTACCGGGCGGTGCACCGGATCGACCCGGCGTTCATGGACACCGCGGCGCGGCTGGCGGCCATCGCCGAGTACGACGGCTTCGAGGGCCCGGACGACCCGGTGGGCTACGCCCCGGCGATGTACGGCGGGCTCGGCCAGGACACGGTGGACGGCGAGCGGGACGGGCCGGAGGGCCCGGGCGGCGACGGGCTGCTGCTCAGACCGGAGACCGGCCCGCCGCCCGCGCCGCCGGAGCCGCCCGATGTCGTACGGCAGAAGGCGGCCGTCCCGGCGCAGCCGGTGCCGCCCCGCTTCCCGGCCGGCACCACCGACCCGGAGCTGCTCGCCGAGGCGCTGGCGGAGCTGGAGCGGATGGTCGGGATGGAGCCGGTGAAACGGCAGGTGAAGGCCCTGTCGGCCCAGCTGGAGATGGCCCGGCTGCGCGCCGGACAGGGCCTGCCCGTCCAGCCGCCGAAGCGGCATTTCGTCTTCTCCGGCCCGTCGGGCACCGGGAAGACCACCGTGGCCCGGATCCTCGGGCGGGTGTTCTACGCGCTCGGGCTGCTCGGCGGCGACCATCTGGTGGAGGCCCAGCGGGCCGATCTGGTCGGCGAGTATCTGGGCCAGACCGCGGTCAAGGCCAATGAGCTGATCGACTCGGCGATCGGCGGGGTGCTCTTCGTCGACGAGGCCTACTCGCTCTCCAACACCGGCTACAGCAAGGGCGACGCCTACGGCGACGAGGCCCTGCAGGTGCTCCTCAAGCGGGCCGAGGACAACCGGGACCACCTGGTGGTGATCCTGGCCGGCTACCCGGAGGGCATGGACCGGCTGCTCGCCGCCAACCCCGGGCTCTCCTCCCGCTTCACCACCCGCGTCGACTTCCCCTCGTACCGCCCGCTGGAGCTGACCGAGATCGGCAAGGTGCTCGCCGCGGCGAACGGCGACGGCTGGGACGAGGAGTCCCTCGACGAGCTGCGCTCCATCAGCGGGCACGTGGTCGAGCAGGGCTGGATCGACGAGCTCGGCAACGGGCGCTTCCTGCGCACCCTGTACGAGAAGTCCTGCGCCTACCGCGATCTGCGGCTGTCCGGCTACGGCACCGTGCCGAGCCGCGAGGACCTGGCCACGCTGCGGCTGCCGGACCTGATGCAGGCGTACGGCGAGGTGCTCTCGGGACGCGGCCCCATGGACCGCGGACCGCAGGAGCCGCCGGGCATCTGACCGGCGGCTCCCCCAACGCTCTGGCCGAACTCAGCTCGCAATCACCCTGGCGGACGGCTGCGCGCCCGCTGTCCCCACGGGGTGGCGCACCACGGTCCGCACCCGGTGGGCAGGGTCGCGGACCTCGCCGACCAGCGTCTCCAGGACGTCCTCCAGGGCGACCAGGCCGAGCACCCGGCCGGAGGCGTCGGACACCTGGGCGAGGTGGGTCGCGGCCCGGCGCATCACGGTGAGCGCGTCGTCCAGCGGCAGTTCGGCCCGCAGCGTGGCCATCGGGCGCCACACCTGCTGGGGCACCGCCCGCTCCCGGTCCTCCAGGTCCAGGACGTCCTTCACGTGCACGAAGCCCATGAAGGTGCCCCGGCCCCCGACCCCGACCCCGGCCCCGACTCCGGCCGCGCCGCCGGGGGCGCGGACCGGGAAGCGGGAGAAGCCGGTCCGCACGGTCAGTTCCTCGATCTCCCGGGGGGTGACCGACGGTGGCACGGTGACCAGGGAGGCGGACGGGATGAGGACGTCGGTGACCGGGCGGGTGCCCAGTTCGAGGGCGTCCTCCAGGCGCTCCTGCTCGGCCGGGTCGAGCAGTCCGGCCTGGCCGGCGTCCTCGACGAGCCGGCCGAGCTGGGCGGAGGTGAAGACGGCCTCCACCTCGTCCTTCGGCTCGACCTTGAAGGCCTTGAGGACCAGGCGGGCGCAGGCGCCGAGCGCGCTGGTGACCGGGCGGCACAGGCGCGCGAAGCCGACCAGGCCGGGGCCGAGCGCGAGCGCGGTGCGCTCGGGGTCGGCCATGGCGAGGTTCTTCGGGACCATCTCGCCGATCACCAGGTGGAGGAAGACCACCGCGGCGAGCGCGATCACATAGCCGAGCGGATGGACCAGGCCGTCCGGGACGCCCACGGCGTGGAAGACCGGTTCGAGCAGCGAGGCCACGGTCGGCTCGGCGACGGCGCCGAGGGTCAGCGAGGCCACCGTGATGCCGAACTGGGCGGCGGCCATCATCTGCGGCAGGTTCTCCAGGCCGTACAGGACCTGGCGGGCCCGCTTGCCGCTGCGCTGCTCGATCTGGCTGCGGCGCACGGAGACGAGCGCGAACTCGGCGCCGACGAAGAAGCCGTTGGCGAGCACCAGGAGGACGGCGAAGAGGAGGGGAAGGAGGCTCATCGGGCCGCCTCCGCCCCGACGGGCACCGGGGCGGTGCGCATGATCCGCACCCGCTCGGCGCGGTAGCGGTCGACCTGGCGGACCGAGAGCCGCCAGCCGGGGAGTTCGGCCCGGTCGCCCGGGGCGGGGATGCGCCCGAGCAGATCGGCGACGAGCCCGGCGACCGTCTCGTACGGTCCGTCGGGCACGTCGAGTCCTATCCGGTGCAGGGTGTGCACCCGGCAGGAGCCGTCGGCCTCCCAGACCTGGCTGCCGTCCTCCGACGGCACCGCGGCCAGCTCCGGCCGCTCGTCGGCGGCCGTGTCGTGCTCGTCGCGCACCTCGCCGACCAGCTCCTCGACGATGTCCTCCAGGGTGACGACGCCGGCGGTGCCGCCGTACTCGTCGACGACGACCGCGATGGGCTGCTCGCGGCGCAGCCGCTCCAGGAGGGCCTGGGCCGGCAGCGACTCGGGGACGAGCAGCGGCGGGACGGCGATCCGGCCCACCGGGGTGCGGTGCCGCTCGTGCGGGACGACGGCGAGGGCGTCCTTGAGGTGGACCATGCCGACGATCTCGTCGATCCGCTCCCGGTAGACCGGGAAGCGGGACAGGCCGGTGGCCCGGGTCAGGTTGAGGACATCGGCGGCGGTGGCGTCCGACTGGAGGGCGCTCATCTTCACCCGAGGGGTCATGACCTGCTCGGCGGTGAGCCCGCCGAGCGTGAGGCTCCGTACGAAGAGGTCGGCGGTGTCCTGTTCGAGGGCGCCGGCCTCGGCGGAGTGGCGGGCCAGGGAGACCAGCTCGCCGGGGGTGCGGACGGAGTCGAGCTCGTCGGCCGGCTCCACGCCGAACAGCCGGACGAGCCGGTTGGCGACGGTGTTGAGCAGCGCGATCACGGGCCGAAAGAGGCTCGCGAAGACATGCTGCGGGCCGGCCACGAAACGGGCCACCTGGAGCGGCCGGGAGACCGCCCAGTTCTTCGGGACGAGCTCGCCGACGACCATCTGCACCGCGGAGGCGAGCAGCATGCCGACGAGTACGGAGATGCCGGAGACGGCCCCTTCGGGCAGTCCGGTCGCGGTCAGCGGCCCGTCGAGCAGTCCGGCGAGCGCGGGCTCGGCGAGCATGCCGGTGACCAGCGAGGTGATGGTGATGCCCAGCTGGGTGCCGGAGAGCTGGAAGGACAGCTCGCGCAGGGCCCGTACGACGCCGCGGGCGCGGCGGTCGCCTTCGGCGGCGGCGCGCTCGGCCTCGGCGCGCTCGACGGTGACGAGGCCGAACTCGGCGGCCACGAAGAAGCCGTTGGCGAGGATCAGGAGGAAGGCTGCGGCGAGCAGCAGGAGAGAGACGATCATGCCGCCGCCTCGGGTGAGGGGGCGGCGCAGGTACTACCGGACGATCCGTCCATTGCCGGAGGGAGTCACTCCTCGGGTCGAAGGGCGGCCTCGCGGGCCGCCGGCGGGCGGCCCTGCACATGCGAGGCGGTGGTGCCGCTCGGCACCACCGCCACCAGATTAGTCACGCCCGTGCTGTCACGGGCAGGGGGTCGGCCCCGTATGGGGGACGGATCAGGGTCGGCCCCGAGCCGGACCCGAGTCGGACCGGCGTCGGACCGGGGTCAGCGGGACTCGGAGCCGGTGCCCCGGCTCTCGGCGAGCGCGCGCAGCGCGCGGGCGTCGCGGATGGCCTGCTCCTTGGCGATGCCGGGCTGGATGCCGAGGGCGGGCAGGCTGGTGCCGTCGCTCAGGTCGAGGAACACCCAGGCGTCGCCGGGGCGCAGATTGACCCTGAGGATCTCGGCCCAGGCGAGCCGGCGCTTCCGGGTGATGTTGACGACCGTCACACCGTCCTCGTCGGCGACCACCTTGGGGCGGCTGAGCAGCACCAGGACACCCAGGAAGAGGGCGGCGGTGAAGACGAAGCTGACCCGCTCTCCCGGGTTCAGCTTCTCCAGGATCAGCCCGACCGCCGTGATGACGAGGAACATCACCACGCCGAGGGTCAGCAGGACGGCCCGGGTGCGGCCCGGCCGGAAGGTGACCGGGAGGGCGGGGAGGGTGGTGTCGGAGGACATCGGCGTTCCTGGACTTCTTCCGTGCGGCCGTGCGGCTCAGAGACGGCAGGCGTGGATGGCCGTGGTGAGGATGGCGCGGGCGCCGAGCTCGTACAGGTCGTCCATGACCTTCTGCGCCTCCTTGGCGGGGACCATCGCGCGCACGGCGACCCAGCCCTCGTTGTGCAGCGGCGAGACGGTGGGCGACTCCAGGCCCGGGGTGAGGGCGACGGCCTGCTCCAGGTGCTCGGCGCGGCAGTCGTAGTCCATCATCACGTAGCTGCGGGCGACCAGGACGCCCTGGAGGCGGCGCAGGAACTGCTGCACCTTGGGGTCGTCGTCGACGGCGCCGGTGCGGCGCACGACGACGGCCTCGGAGGTGAGGATCGGCTCGCCGATGACTTCGAGGCCCGCGTTGCGCAGGCTGGTGCCGGTCTCGACGACGTCCGCGATGATCTGGGCGACGCCCAGCTGGATCGCGGTCTCGACGGCGCCGTCGAGGTGCACGACGGAGGCGTCGACGCCCTGCTCGGCGAGGTGCTTGGCGACGATGCCCTCGTAGGAGGTGGCGATCGTCATGCCGTGGAAGTCCGCAGGGCCGTTCGCGGTGCCCGGGCGGGTGGCGTAGCGGAAGGTGGAGCGGCCGAAGTTCAGCGGCAGGATCTCCTCGGCGTTGGCGCCGGAGTCCAGGAGCAGGTCGCGGCCGGTGATGCCGATGTCGAGCCGGCCGGACGCCACGTAGATCGCGATGTCCTTGGGGCGGAGGTAGAAGAACTCCACCTCGTTCTCCGGGTCGACGGTGACGAGTTCCTTGGACTCCTTGCGCTGCCGGTAGCCCGCCTCATGGAGCATCTCCATCGCAGGTCCGGAGAGAGAACCCTTGTTGGGGACGGCGATGCGCAGCATGGGACGGGCTTCCTTTGCCTCGGATGTCGGTGTCTTGCGTGGTGCGGTGCGGGCTCTGAAGGTCGGGCGCTTAAGGTCAGAGGTGGGCGTAGACGTCGTCGAGCGAGATCCCGCGGGCGACCATCATCACCTGGACGTGGTACAGCAGCTGCGAGATCTCCTCGGCGGCGGCTTCCTTGCCCTCGTACTCGGCGGCCATCCAGACCTCGGCGGCCTCCTCGACGACCTTCTTGCCGATGGCATGGACGCCCTTGCCGACCAGTTCCGCGGTGCGGGAGGTCGCCGGGTCGCCGGTCTCGGCCTTGAGCTTGAGCTCGGCGAAGAGCTCTTCGAAGGTTTTGTTCGCCATGATGTCCTAAGAGTACGGGGTGGGCAGGCGCGTCTCGGCGCCAGGGTTTCAGCGCCAGGGTTCGCTGACCGTGCGCAGGATGGTCGCGGTCGCGACGGCGGCGGTGACGGCCTCGTGGCCCTTGTCCTCGCTGGAGCCCTCGAGGCCGGCCCGGTCGAGGGCCTGCTCCTCGTTGTCGACGGTCAGGACGCCGAATCCGACGGGTACGCCGGTGTCGATCGAGACCTGGGTGAGGCCGTGGGTGACGCCCTGGCACACGTACTCGAAGTGCGGCGTTCCGCCGCGGATGACGACGCCGAGCGCCACCACGGCATCGTAGCCGCGCTGGGCGAGGACCTTGGCCACGACCGGGAGCTCGAAGCTGCCGGGGACGCGGAGCAGGGTGGGCTCCTCGATGCCGAGCTCGTTCAGGGCGCGCAGGGCGCCGTCGACGAGGCCGTCCATGATCTTCTCGTGCCACTGGGCCGCGATGACCGCGACGCGGAGGTCGCCGCAGTTCTTCACGCTGAGGACGGGTGCGCCCTTGCCGCTCATGTTTCTCCTTGGTCGATCTCGGTACGTGCTGACTTACTGGTTGCCGCAGGTGGGGGCCGAGGTGCCGTCCAGCCAGGGCAGGTCGTGGCCCATCCGGTCCCGCTTGGTGCGCAGGTACCGGAGGTTGTGCTCGCCCGCCTGGACCGGCATGGGCTCGCGGCCCTCGACGGTGAGGCCGTGCCGGGTGAGGGCGTCGATCTTGTCGGGGTTGTTGGTCATCAGGCGCAGGCTGCGCACGCCGAGGTCGGCGAGGATCTGGGCGCCGGCCGCGTAGTCGCGGGCGTCGGCGGGCAGGCCCAGTTCCAGGTTGGCGTCGAGGGTGTCGCGGCCGCGCTCCTGGAGCTCGTACGCCCGCAGCTTGGAGAGCAGTCCGATGCCGCGGCCCTCGTGGCCGCGCAGATAGACGACGACGCCGCGGCCGGCCTCGGTGATGCGGTCCATGGAGGCTTCCAGCTGGGGACCGCAGTCGCAGCGCAGCGAGTGGAAGACGTCGCCGGTGAGGCACTCGGAGTGCACCCGGACGAGGACGTCGGCGCCGTCGCCGATCTCGCCGTGGACGAGGGCGACGTGCTCGACGCCGTCGACGGTGGAGCGGTAGCCGTACGCGGTGAAGTCGCCGTGCCGGGTGGGCAGCCGGACCTCGGCCTCGCGGCGCACGGTGGGTTCGGCGGAGCGCCGGTAGGCGATCAGGTCCTCGATGGAGATGATCGTCAGGCCGTGCTTGCGGGCGAACGGGACCAGCTCGGGCAGCCGCAGCATGACGCCGTCCTCGCCGGCGATCTCCACGATGGCGCCGGCCGGGCGGAGTCCGGCGAGCCGGGCGAGGTCGACGGCGGCCTCGGTGTGTCCGTTGCGGGCCAGGACGCCGCCGGGCTTGGCGCGCAGCGGGAAGATGTGGCCGGGGCGGACGAAGTCGCCGGGCTCGTGCTCGCCGCTCGCGAGCATGCGCAGGGTGGTGGCGCGGTCGGCGGCGGAGATGCCGGTGGTGACGCCGTGGGCGCGGCTCGCGTCGACGGAGACGGTGAAGGCGGTCTGCATCGACTCGGTGTTGTGGTCGACCATCTGCGGCAGCCGGAGCCGTTCGAGCTCCTCGCCCTCCATGGGGGCGCAGATCAGGCCGCGGCACTCGCTCATCATGAAGGCGACGACCTCGGGGGTGGCCTTCTCGGCGGCGATGACGAGGTCGCCCTCGTTCTCGCGGTCCTCGTCGTCGACGACGACCACGGGGCGGCCGGCCGCGATGTCCGCGATGGCCTGCTCGACGGGGTCGAGGGAGAGGTCGGAGGTGTCCCAGAGCGACAGCGTGTTCATGCGCGGGCTCCTTCCAGGGTGGGGGCGGTGGTGCGGGAGCGGAGCCACCAGTCGCGCATGCCCCAGAGGACGAGCGCGCCGTAGATGACGTAGACGAAGCCGGAGAAGGCGTAGCCGTTGGCGAAGTTCAGCGGGACGCCGACGAGGTCGACGAGCAGCCAGGCGAACCAGAACTCGACCATGCCGCGGGCCTGGGCGTACATGGCGACGATGGTGCCGACGAAGATGTACGCGTCGGGCCAGGGGTCCCAGGACAGGCTCGGGTAGGCCTTGAAGAGGAGGGCCACGGCGACGGTGCCCGCCGCGGCGGCGGCGATCATCGCGCCGCGCTCGCGCCAGGTGGCGAAGCGCACGGAGATGTGGCCGTCGGTGCCCTGCCCCTTGCCGCGGCTCCACTGCCACCAGCCGAAGAGGGCGACCAGCATGACGACGACCTGCTTGCCGGCGCTGCCGGTGAGGTGGCCGTAGAAGGCGCCGAAGAGGATGAGGCCGGCCAGGAACTGGACGGGCCAGGTCCACACCGAGCGGCGCCAGCCCAGGGTGAGGGCGATCAGGCCGAAGATGTTGCCGATCATGTCGGACCAGATGATGTGCTGGTCGAGGAGGGTGAACGCCTCGGAGTTGAGCCAGTTCACTTGCCGTTCTCCTGTCCGTTCGAGGGCCCGTTCGGGCCGAGCAGCCGCTCGACGTACTTGGCGATGACGTCCACTTCGAGGTTGACCGGGTCGCCGCTCTGCTTGATGCCGAGCGTGGTCAGCGCGAGGGTGGTGGGGATGAGGCTGATGGTGAACCAGTCGTCGCCGACCTCGACGACGGTGAGGCTGACGCCGTCGACCGTGATCGAGCCCTTCTCGACGACGTAGCGGGCGAGCTGCGCGGGCAGGCCGACCTTGACGATCTCCCAGTGCTCGGAGGGCTCGCGGTCCAGGATCGTGCCGGTGCCGTCCACGTGGCCCTGGACGATGTGGCCGCCGAGGCGTCCGCCGACGGCCATCGGCCGCTCCAGGTTGACCCGGGAGCCGACCTCCAGGGCGCCGAGCGAGGAGCGCTTGAGGGTCTCGGCCATGACGTCGGCGGTGAACTCGCCGTCGCCGAACTCGACCACCGTGAGACAGACGCCGTTGACGGCGATCGAGTCGCCGTGCTGGGCGCCTTCCGTGACCAGCGGGCCGCGCAGGCGGAAGCGCGAGGCGTCTTCCAGCTGCTCGACGGCGACGACCTCGCCCAGCTCTTCGACGATTCCGGTGAACACGGTCAGGCTCCCTTGGGGGTGGCGGGGACGGTGGGGACGGCGGTGACGCGGAGGTCGGGCCCGATGCGCACGGTCTCGGTGACGTCGAGGCGCAACGCCTCCGCGATGGTGGTGATTCCGGCGTCGGCGAGGGCGGCGGGGCCGGCGCCGAGCAGGACCGGGGCGAGATAGCCGACGACCTGGTCGACGGCGCCCGCGGCGAGGAAGGCGCCCGCGAGGGTGGGGCCGCCTTCGAGGAGTACGGAGCGGACGCCGCGCGCGTACAGGGCGTCCAGGAGGGCGGGGACGGAGAGCCCGCCGCCGGCGGCGCGGGGCAGCCGTACGACCGGTTCGAGGGCGGTGTCGGCGTCCTCGGCGACGGCGATCAGGGTGGGCGCGGTGTCGTCCAGGACCCGGGCGCCGGGCTTGACGGCGGTGGCCTCGGTGTCGACGACGACGCGGAGCGGCTGGACGGCGCCCTCGATGCCCCGTACGGCCAGGTGGGGGTCGTCGGCGCGGGCGGTGCCGGAGCCGACCACGACCGCGTCGGCCTCGGCGCGCAGCCGGTGCACGTCGGCGCGGGACTCGGCGGAGCTGATCCAGCGGGAGGTGCCGTCGGCGGCGGCGATCCGGCCGTCGAGGGTGGCGGCGTACTTCCAGCGCACGAAGGGGCGGCCGGTGCGTACGGAGGTGAGCCAGGCCAGGTTGCCCGCCTCTGCCTCGTCGGCCAGGACGCCCTGCTCGACCTCGACGCCGGCCGCGCGCAGGGTGTCGGCACCGCCCGTGGCCTGCGGATTCGGGTCGCCGACCGCGTACACGACGCGGGCGATCCCGGCCTCGATCAGGGCCTGGGCGCAGGGGCCGGTGCGACCGGTGTGGTTGCAGGGTTCGAGGGTGACGTACGCGGTGCCGCCGCGGGCCAGGACACCGGCCGCGCGCAGGGCGTGGACCTCGGCGTGCGGGCCGCCGGCGCGCTGGTGCCAGCCCTCGCCGACCTGGTGGCCGGAGGCGTCGGTGATGACGCAGCCGACGACCGGATTGGGGCTGGTGGAGCCGAGACCGCGGGCGGCGAGCGCGATCGCGCGTCGCATGGCGGTGATGTCGGCCTGGGTGGCCACCGGGTCCTCCTGCCTCTTCGGGCACGGACTCCGGGGCCTGTCGATGACGACAGAGAGCGGGTACGAGAGCCTTGCGCAGGGTGTGCCGAGGCCGGATGCCCGCTGGGGGCGCCGGGACCGGGATCCGGTACGGCGACCAGCGGACGTACGGCCGGCTCACCCCGAGAAGGGGTCGCCCGCCGCGCACTGCCTCCCATCCGGACTTTCACCGTCGGTCCAGGAATCTCACCTGGTCAACCGGCCGCTGGCTGCGGACGGGTCGCGGACTATACCGCCGGTTCGGAATTACACCGACCCCGGAGTGCGCTGCTGCTGATACAGGACCAATATGCCACGGACTGCGACCGGCCATACGAGTGAGGCCCTGTGGGCTGACTCACAACCCGCCATGACCCTGCCACGAAATCCTTCGTTGGTCCAGACCTATTGACGCACTGGTCTAGTCCTCTTAATGTCCGTGTCACCTTCGAGACACGGCCCGCCGGTGTGCGCACTCCACGGGCCCAACACGACCCACCCCCTTGTTCGTTGAACAATCCCGACCTCTACGGAGGAAGATCGTGTTGTCCCCCACCCACAAGAGAGCGACGCTGCTCGCGTCCGGCGCCGCCGTCGCCGGGCTGCTGATCAGCTCCCTCGCCACCGGCGGCGTCTCGTACGCGGCCGACAACGAGAGCTGTCGCCCCGACGGCCTCTACAGGACGCCCGGCGTCGACGTCCCGTACTGCTCGGTGTACGACTCCGAGGGCCGCGAGAAGATGGGCGCCGACCACCAGCGCCGGGTCATCGGCTACTTCACGGGCTGGCGCACCGGGAAGAACGGCGAGCCCGCCTATCTCGCCTCCGACATCCCGTGGGACAAGGTCACCCACATCAACTACGCCTTCGGCCACGTCGGCGGCGACAACAAGCTCTCCGTGGGCACGGACGGGCCGAACAACGCGGCCACCGGGATGACCTGGCCCGGTGTCGCGGGCGCCGAGATGGACCCGGCACTCCCCTACAAGGGCCATTTCAACCTGCTCACCAAGTTCAAGAAGCAGCACCCGAACGTGAAGACGCTGATCTCGGTCGGCGGCTGGGCGGAGACCGGCGGCTACTTCGACGACAGCGGCAACCGGGTGAACTCCGGCGGCTTCTACTCGATGGCCACCAACGCCGACGGTTCGGTCAACCAGGCCGGGATCGACACGTTCGCGAACTCGGCCGTCGACTTCATCCGGAAGTACGGGTTCAACGGCGTCGACATCGACTACGAGTACCCGACCACGATGAAGGACTCGGGAAACCCGCTCGACTGGCAGCTCTCCAACGCGCGCCGGGCCGGCCTCGTCCAGGGCTACGCGGCCCTGATGAAGTCGCTGCGCGAGAAGCTCGACCGGGCCGGCGCCACCGACGGCAGGCACTACATGCTGACCGTCGCCGCGCCCTCCTCCGGCTATCTGCTGCGCGGCATGGAGACCTTCCAGATGCAGAAGTATCTGGACTACGTCAACATCATGTCCTACGACCTGCACGGCGCCTGGAACGAGTACGTCGGCCCGAACGCCTCGCTGTTCGACGACGGCAAGGACGCCGAGCTCGCCGCCGCCAACGTCTACGGCAGCGCGCAGTACGGCTCCATCGGCTACCTCAACACCGACTGGGCCTACCACTACTTCCGCGGCTCGATGCCGTCCGGCCGGATCAACATCGGCCTGCCGTACTACACCCGCGGCTTCAAGAACGTGCAGGGCGGCACCGACGGTCTGTGGGGCAAGGCCGCCACGACCACCTGCCCGGCCGGCGCGGGCCTGACCAAGTGCGGCGACGGCGCCGTCGGCATCGACAACCTGTGGCACGACAAGGACACCAACGGGCAGGAGTCGCCCGCCGGTTCCAACCCGATGTGGCACGCCAAGAACCTCGAGAAGGGGATCGTCGGCGACTACGTCACCCAGTACGGCTTCCCCGCGAACACCACGCTGACCGGCGCCTACGCCCGCAAGTACGACTCGACGCTGGTCGCGCCGTGGCTGTGGAACGCCGACAAGAAGGTCTTCCTCTCCACGGAGGACGAGCAGTCGGTGGGCGCCAAGGCGGACTACGTGGTCGACCGCGGCATCGGCGGCACCATGATCTGGGAGCTGGCCGGCGACTACGCCTGGAACGCGGCCAAGGGCCAGTACGAGATGGGCTCCACGCTCACCTCGCTGATGTACGACAAGTTCAAGGCCGCCACCCCCTACGGCGCCAAGAAGTCGAACAAGGCGCTTCCGGCCCAGGCCGTGAACGTGGGCGTGGAGTTCACCGAGTTCAAGCTCGGCGACTCCAACTACCCGATCACCCCGAAGCTGAAGATCACCAACAACACCGCCACCACGCTGCCCGGCGGCACGGAGTTCCAGTTCGACTACGCCACCTCGGCGCCGAACAACGCCTCCGACCAGTCCGGCTTCGGCACCAAGGTGATCAGCAGCGACCACACGGGCAGCAACGTGGGCGGCCTGAAGGGCGACTTCCACCGGGTCTCCCTGAAGCTCCCGGCCTGGCAGACGCTCGCCCCGGGCGCCTCCGTGGACCTGGCGTTCAACTACTACCTGCCGGTGTCGACCCCGTCGAACTGGACGGTGAACATCAACGGCACGACGTACGCGCTCGCCGGTGACCTGGCGCGCGGCACGACGACGGTGGAGCCGGGGGGCTCGACCGCCACCCCGACGCCGACGCCGACCACCACGTCGCCGACCCCGACCCCGACCACCACCTCGCCGACCCCCACCCCGACGCCGACCGGCGGCACCTGCACCAACCCGGCGTACGTGGCCGGCCAGGTGTACACCGGCGGCTCGGTCGTCTCGCACAAGGGCCACAACTGGAAGGCCAAGTGGTGGACCCAGAACGAGGAGCCGGGCACGACCGGCGACTGGGGCGTCTGGCAGGACCTCGGCGCCTGCTAGCCCCTACGGCCTGACATGCCCCCGGCGGCGGTTCTCACGGCCCTTGCCGCCGCCGGGCCTCCCACCGCGCCGCGTCCCCCTGTCCGGGACGCGGCGCGGACCCGTTTCCCCGGGACTGCCGCTCGTTACGGGAAGAGCTCGTCCTGCGCCGCGTCGCGGGCCCGCAGCAGCGCGCCCCGCAGCACCGCCGCGTCGCCGAGCGCGGTGGCGCGCACCTCGGTGCGCAGCGGCGAGAGCCCGGCCAGGGCGTGCTCGACGCGGGCGGCGAGCTCGGGGCCGCCCTGGTGGCCGATCTCGCCGGCCAGCACCACACAGCCCGGGTCGAGGACGGCGGCGACGGCCGCCGCGCCGACCGCGAGGCGCTGGGCGAGGGCGTCGAGGAAGGGGCCGTGGCCGGAGCCGAGCGCGGTGGCCGGGTCGAGGCCGTGGGCGGCAGCCAGGGCCCGGACGGCGGAAACGCAGGCCAGCTCGTGGAAGCCGCCGTCGCAGCCGGTGGCCGAGGGCAGACCGGAGGTCATGGGCACGGGCAGGAAGCCGATCTCGCCCGCGCCGCCGGAGGCCCCGCGGCGCAGCCGCCCGTCGAGGACGACCGCCGCACCGACCCCCTGGCCCAGCCAGAGCAGCACGAAGTCGTCGCGGTCGCGGGCCGCGCCCGCGCGCAGTTCGGCGACGGCGGCGAGGTTGGTTTCGTTCTCGACCAGGACCCGGGCGGGCAGGCGTTCCTGGAGGACTCCGATGAGCCGGCGGTGCCAGGCGGGCAGTCCGGTGGAGTCGCGCAGTTCGCCGGTGGCCGGATCGATGAGGCCGGGCGCGCCGACGGCGACCGTGTGCAGCCGGTCCGCGCCGGCCTCCCGCGCGGCCTGCTGGAGGAGCGTGACGGCCTGCTCGACGGCGGCGCCGGTGCCGCCGGTCTCGCCGACGGGGGCCGCGGCCTCGGCGAGGGTGGTGCCGAGGAGGTCGGCGACGACGACGGAGACGGAGCGGGTGCGCACGTCGAGGGCGGCGAGGTGGGCGCGGTCGGCGACGATCCCGTAGAGCTTGGCGTTGGGGCCGCGGCGCTCGGCGCCGGTCTCGCCGACGACGTGCACGAGTCCGGAGCCGCTGAGCCGCTCGACGAGGTCGGCGACGGTGGGGCGGGACAGTCCGGTGAGCGTCTTCAGCTGGGTCGCCGTCAACGGGCCCTCGTCCTGGAGCAGTCGCAGGGCGAGCCGGTCGTTGATGGCCCGTGCGGTGCTCGGGGATGCGGCCATGCGGGGATCCTCTCAGACGATCACGGGTGTCCGGCCCCGGAGCACTATTTATCAGGCAGGGTTCCTGATAGTTTACGCGACACACCAGGACCGAGGGAGGGACCCATGGCGGCAGAGACCGTCTTCACCACCGAGCGGCTGCGGCGGGCCCGGTACGCCGTCGCCGCCGTCTTCTGCGTGCACGGCGCGGTCACCGGCAGCTTCGCCACCCGGATCCCGTGGATCCAGGAGCACGCGGACGTCAGCGCCGGGCAGCTCGGCCTCGCCCTGGCCTTCCCCGCGATCGGCGCCTCGCTGGCGATGCCGCTGGCCGGGGCGGTCAGCCATCGCTTCGGCGCCCGCACCGCGCTGCGCGGGCTGCTCGCGCTGTGGACGCTCGCCCTGACGCTGCCCTCGCTCGCGCCGAACGTCTACGGCCTGTGCGCGGCGCTCTTCGTCTTCGGCGCCACCGCCGGCATGTCCGACGTCGCCATGAACGCCCTCGGCGTGGAGACCGAGAACCGGCTCGGCCGCTCGATCATGTCCAGCCTGCACGGCATGTGGAGCGTGGGCGCCCTGCTCGGCTCGGCGGCCGGCACCCTCGCCGCCCACCTCGGCGGCGACGCCCGGATCCACCATCTGATCGCCGCCCTGGTGCTCACCGCGCTCGGGCTCGCCGCCTGCCAGGGCGTGCTCGACCTGCACAGCGCGCCCGAGGAGGAGGCCCCGCCGCGCTTCGCGCTGCCGCCGAAGTCCGCCCTGGTCATCGGCGCCATCGGGTTCTGCGGGGTGTTCGCCGAGGGCGCCAGCCTGGACTGGTCGGCGGTCTACCTCAAGGAAGAGCTGGGCAGCTCGGCCGGGCTCGCCGCCGCCTGCACCACCGCCTTCACGCTCACCATGGCCGTGGCGCGCCTGGTAGGCGACCGCGTGGTGGACCGCTTCGGCGCGGTGCGCACGGTACGGGTCGGGGGCGCGACCGCCACCCTGGGCGGGCTGCTCGTGGTGGCCGCCCCGCACGCGGCGGTCGCGATGGCCGGCTTCGGTCTGATCGGCCTGGGCGTCGCCGTGGTCGTCCCGCTCGCCTTCGCCGCCGCCGGGCGCAGCGGCCCGAACCCCAGCCAGGCCATCGCGGGCGTCGCCACCATCACGTACACCTCGGGGCTCATCGCCCCCTCGGCGATCGGCGGCATCGCCGACGCGACCTCGCTGGTGCTCTCCTTCGGCCTGGTGACCCTGCTCGCCTTCGGCCTGGTGCTCGGCGCGGGGGTGCTGCGGTCCGCGGGCCGCACGAAGTCCGCGGCGGCCGCGGCCGGCGCACCCGAAAAGGTCGGCTGACCTGCGGCGCCTACCATATGGCTGATTCTTTGCCCCCGGAGAACTGGAGCGAGCACATGAGCCTCGGCGTGCGATGGACCCTGCACGGCGACGGGAGGACACCCGCTCCGGGTGCGGTCGTCCGGCCGGACGAGCGCCTCTCCTGGCCCCGTACGGTCGGGCTCGGCGCGCAGCACGTGGTGGCGATGTTCGGCGCGTCCTTCGTGGCGCCGGTCCTGATGGGTCTTGACCCGAACCTCGCGATCATGATGTCCGGTGTCGCCACCGTGATCTTCCTGCTCGCGACCCGCGGCACGGTCCCCTCGTACCTCGGCTGCTCGCTCTCCTTCGTGGGCGTCGCCGCCGCGATCCGGGCCTCCGGCGGCAGCAGCGCCACCGTGACCGGCGCGGTCCTGGCGGTCGGCGCGGTGCTGTTCCTGGTCGGTCTCGCGGTGCGCAGGTTCGGCGCGCGGATCATCCACGCGGCGATGCCGCCGATCGTCACCGGCGCGGTGGTCATGTTGATCGGCTTCAACCTGGCGCCGGTCACCGCCGCCACCTACTGGCCGCAGGACCAGTGGACGGCTCTGCTCGTCATGCTGTTCACCGGCCTGGCCGTGGTCTGTCTGCGCGGCTTCTGGTCGCGCATCGCGATCTTCCTCGGCCTGGTCTTCGGCTACGGCATCTCCTGGGTATTCGACCTGGTCTTCGGCCGGATCCACTCGATGTCCCCGAGCGGCCAGGTCACCGACCACTGGCGGCTCGACCTCTCCGGCGTCTCGAAGGCCGACTGGATCGGTCTGCCCAGCCTGCACGGCCCCAGCTTCGAGTGGTCCGCGATCCTCGTGGCGCTGCCCGTGGTCATCGCCCTGGTCGCCGAGAACGCCGGCCACGTCAAGGCGGTCGGCGAGATGACCGGCACCTCCCTGGACGACAAGCTCGGCACCGCGATCGCCGCCGACGGCGCCGCGTCCATGCTGTCCACCGCCGTGGGCGGCCCGCCGAACACCACGTACTCCGAGAACATCGGCGTCATGGCCGCCACAAGGGTCTACTCCACCGCCGCCTACTGGGCCGCGGCCGGCTTCGCGCTGCTCTTCGGCCTCTGCCCCAAGTTCGGCGCGGTCGTCGCCGCCATCCCCGGCGGTGTGCTCGGCGGCATCACCGTGATCCTCTACGGCATGATCGGTCTGCTCGGCGCCCAGATCTGGATCAACGCCAAGGTCGACCTGCGCAACCCGCTCAACCTGGTGCCCGCCGCGGCCGGCATCATCATCGGCGTCGGCGGCGTGAAGCTCACCTTCAGCGACACCTTCGAGCTCGGCGGCATCGCGCTCGGCACGATCGTGGTCATCACCGGCTACCACGTGCTGCGCGCCTTCGCCCCGGCCCATCTGAAGCAGCAGGAGCCCCTGCTCGACTCCGGCACCAGCTCGTACGAGACGGGCGAGGAGTCCGTGGCGAAGTAAGGGCGGATTCGCCCGTTCTGGGGAAGCCGGGCGGCGGAACCCCACCGTCCGGTCCTCCGGCTGCCACCCTGCACCCATGGCGCAGACGCAGGACATCCAGTCGCAGGACATCCGGTCGCAGGACATCCGGCTCGGGCCGTTCACGGCCGTCGACCCCGTGGTGGCCCGCATGCGGGCCATCCGCGCCGCCTGGCACCCGGCCGACGGGGTCGCGGTGTTCAACCGGGTCTATCTGACCGTCACCGAGGAGATCGGCCGGGCCATCGAGGCCGGCTCCTTCACCGACCGGCGGGCCGCCGCCACCCTCGACGTGCGGTTCGCCCAGCGCTATCTGACGGTGGTCGACTCGGTCGCCGCCGGCGGCCCGGCGCCCGCCTGCTGGCGCCCGCTCTTCCACTACCGGCGGCATCCCGGCGTCCGCCCGCTGCAGTTCGCCCTCGCCGGGATCAACGCCCACATCGGGCACGACCTGGCGCTCGCCGTCGTCGACACCTGCCGCACCCTGGACTGCGCGCCCGGGGACCTGGAGGACGAGTTCGACCGGGTCGGCGACGTCCTCGTCCTCCTGGAGGAGCGCATCCGGGACGAACTGATGCCGGGCCCGGACCTCCTGGAGGTCGCGGACCCGCTGACGCATCTGCTCGGCTGCTGGAGCCTGGACCGGGCCCGCGACGGGGCCTGGCTCGCCGCCCGCTCGCTGTGGCAGCTGCGGCGGCTGCCCGACCTGGCCGAAGAGTTCACCGAACGCCTCGACCGGTCGGTGGGCCTGGTGGGGCGGATGCTGCTCACGCCCCTCGCCAGGCCCTGACCGACACGGGGATCGGTCCTCCCGGGATCAGTCCTCCGGCAGCTCGACCGGGGCGATCTCGTCGTACACGTCGCCCGGGCCCGGGTTGGTGCCGTCGGTCGCGCCGCCGAACTGGTGCATCACGCCCCACACCGCGTTGAGCGCCGTCTGCACCGCGCCCTCGGCCCAGCCGGCCGTCCACGAGATGTCGTCGCCGGCCAGGAAGATGCCCCGCTTGTCCTCGGGCAGCCGGTCCTGCATGAAGTGCGTGAACAGGCGGCGCTGGTAGCGGTAGTGGCCCGGCAGGTTGGCCTTGAACGCGCCCATGAAGTAGGGCTCGTTCTCCCAGGAGACCGTCACCGGGTTGCCGATGATGTGCTTCCGGATGTCGACCTTCGGGTAGATCTCGCCGAGCGACTTGAGCATGACCTCCATGCGCTCGTTGGCGGAGAGCGGCAGCCACTTGAGGCTGTCGTCGCACCACGTGTACGAGAGGCAGATGACGGCCGGCTTGTCCGGGCCGTCGTCCAGGAGGTAGGTGCCGCGGGTCATCCGGTCGGTGAGCGTCATCGACATGACGTCCCGGCCCGTCTCCTCGTCCTTGTCCAGCCAGAACGGCCGGTCGACCGGCACGAAGAGCTTCGAGGACTCCATGTAGTGGGTGCGCTCGATCGCCGTCCAGTGGTCGATCGGGAACAGCGAGTCGTCGCAGGCGATCTTGGAGAGCAGCATCCAGGACTGGGCGGTGAATATCGCCGCCCGGTACGTGCGGATGTCGCCGTTGGCGTCCGTCACCGTGATGTGGTTGTCCGCGGTGCGGTGCAGCCGGGTGACGGCCGGCTTCGGCGCGCCGCCCTCGTGCAGCGAGGCGAGCGAGGTGCCCTGCGCCCAGTGCACGATCTTCTCCGGCTCGCGCTCCCACAGGCGCAGCGGCAGCTGCTGCGAGCCGCCGACGATGCCGCGGTGGTGGTCGTCGGCCTCGGTGTAGACGACCCGCAGGATCTCCAGGATGGAGTTCGGGAAGTCGGTGTCCCAGCCGCCGGTGCCGAAGCCGACCTGGCCGAAGATCTCGCGGTGCCGGAAGGACTTGAAGGCCTCGGACTCGCAGAGGAAGCCGTAGAAGGTCTGGTTGTCGAGCTTCTCGACCAGCTTCGCCCAGATCTCGCGGATCCGCGGCACGTCGCGCTCGCGCATCGCGCGGTTCATGTCGGAGAAGTCCGCGCCCTCGTCGAGGCACTTGTTCCAGGCCTCGGCGACATCGCGGTAGACCTGCGGCAGGTCGGCGACGGTCTCCGCGTAGTGCGACTCGCCCTTGAGGTCGACGACGGTCGACGGGGTGGCCTCGGCCAGCGGGTTCGGGAACGGCTTGGTGGTCAGGCCGACCAGGTCGATGTAGTGCTGCAGCGCCGTGGAGGAGGGCGGGAAGCGCATCGCGCCCATCTCGGCGCTCAGGCCCTCGGCGCCGGTGCCCTCGAAGCCGACCGTGCGCAGCCGGCCGCCGATCTGGTCGGCCTCGTACACGACCGGCTTGAGGCCCATCTTCATCAGCTCGTAGGCGGCGATGATGCCGGACAGGCCGCCGCCGACGATCGCGACCTCGGCGCCGTGCTCGGTCGCCGGGACCTGCCCGAGGCCGGCCGGGTGGGCCAGGAAGTCGTCGTAGGCGTAGGGGAAGTCCGGACCGAACATGGTGATCGGCGGCTGCTGCTCGTCGGCGTGCTCGACGGCGTTGGGCACGGTGGACGTCATGGGGTACGGACTCCTTGCGCGAAACGGGTGAGGCGGGGGTGGGACCGGGCGGGGACGGCGCTAGACGAGGGAGCCGTAGAGCCCCGGGCGGCGGTCGCGGAGGTAGGGGTTCTCCGCGCGGGAGGCCGCGAGGAATTCGGGTTCGACGTCGCCGAGGACCAGGTCCGTGCCGCGCCCGGCGCGGGCCCGGGCGGTGCCGTCGGGGCCGGCCAGGACGGAGAGGCCGACGAACTCGAAGTCGCCCTCGGGGCCGGTCCGGTTGGCGTACCCGATGTAGATCTGGTTCTCGAAGGCGCGGACCGGGACGACGGAGAGCGGGACGATCTCGGCCGGGTGCATCAGCGCGGTCGGCACCAGGAGGAGGTCGGTGCCGGCCAGCGCGTGCGCCCGTACGTTCTCGGGGAACTCGACGTCGTAGCAGATCATCAGGCCGACCGTGAGGCCGCCGAGCTCCGCCTGGACGACGGCGTCGTCACCGGGGGTGAACCACTTCGCCTCGAAGCCGCCGAAGAGGTGGGTCTTGCGGTAGTGGGCGAGCCGGCTGCCGTCGGCGCCGAAGAGCTGGGCGGAGTTGTAGATCACGCCGTGCCGCTCGGTGTCGCGCTCCGGGTATCCGTAGCCGACGGCCAGGCCGTGGCGGGCGGCGATCGCGGCGACCGCGTCGGCGGAGGGGCCGTCGGCCGGCTCGGCGAGCCGGGCCATGGCGTCGCCGATGGCGTAGCCGGTGAGGAACAGCTCGGGGGCGAGCAGCACGGCGGCGCCCGCGGCGGCGGCGCGGCCCGCGGCCTCGTCGAGGACCTTGAGGTTGGCGGCCACGTCACCGAGCTCGCCGGAGCTCTGGAGCAGTGCGGTGCGCAGCGCGGGCATGGGCCGTCCTCGGAGGTCGAAGCTGGGGGAGGAATTCAAGGGGAAGCTGTCAAAAACGGTACGGTTTCGGGCTCGGCCGGGACAAGGCGCGACCGTTGCGGACCGACCGTCGAACCGTTGCGCGATCACCCCCCTCGATGGTGATTCGTTGCGCACCCCTCGGGAGCGTGATCGTCCGCAGGTCGTACGCCTCCCCCGCCGCGCGGCGGAAGCGGGGACCGTTCCCCGGCGCGATGTCCCGGCGGGCCCGGGCCGGAAGAGTGGTGGGCGTCCGGTTGACCTGCCGAAAGGACCGACATGAAGCGCCGTACGAAGATCGCCGCCGTGGCCGCGGCCCTGCTGATCACCTTGGCCGCGGGCGGTGCCGCCACCGCCGACACCGACTGGTCGGGCAAGGGGCCGCGCGAGGCGGCGGCGCTGACCGGCACCGCCAAGCTGTACCGGCCGGCCGGGGACGACATCACGTTCAGCTTCGACGCGCACCTGGCGGCGAAGGACAACAAGGACCCGGAGGCCGCGACGGGCACCTTCCGGTTCAGCCACTACAAGGACGGGAAGGGCGGCTACGCGGTGGCGAAGGTCGACTGCCTGGTCACCGGCGGCAAGGTGGCGGTGGTGACGGGCATCGTCACCGAGACCGATGTGGACGGCTTCCGGAACAAGCGGGTCGGCGTCTCCGTGCACGACCTCGGCCGGCACGACCGGCTCGGCTACAGCTGGATGACCCGGGGCCAGGACTCGGAGCTGCCGCCGTGCCAGAGCGCGCCGCCGTTCGAGAAGGTCAAGGCCGGCACCGGCGACTTCGACGTGCTGCCCTGGCTCCTGGAGTACCCGACCGAGTAGCGCCGGGGACGCGAAAAGGGCGGGCCGCCCCACGGGGGTGGGCGGCCCGCCCTTGCGCACTCGTCCTTACGCGGGCGATCCCGAGGAGAAGCGCCGCAGCAGCGGCGACAGCACGAGCACGGACTTGGTGCGCTCCACGAAGGGCTCGCCCGCGATGCGCTCCAGGACCCGCTCGAAGTGGCGCATGTCGGAGGCGAAGACCTGCACGACGGCGTCCGCGTCACCGGTCACGGTCGACGCGGACACCACCTCCGGATACCGCTCCAGGCCGCGCCGGATGTCCTCCGGCGAGGTGTTGTGGCGGCAGTAGATCTCGACGAACCCCTCGGTCTCCCAGCCGAGCGCCGCCGGGTCCACCCGTACGGTGAAGCCGGTGATGGCGCCCTCGGCCCGGAGCCGGTCCACGCGCCGCTTCACGGCGGGCGCGGAGAGTCCGACGAGCGAGCCGATGTCGGCGTAGCTGCGGCGGGCGTCTTCCGCGAGGGCGTGGACGATGCGTTCGTCGAGGTCGTTGAGTCGCACTACGGGTGGATCACTTCTCTGCGGATGCCAGTTTCGAGCGGCGAATGCCGTACAGGAAGTAGAACACGAGTCCCGCGGCCATCCAGCAACCGAAGACGACCCAGGTCACGGTGTCGAGGCTGAACATGTTGTACGCGCAGAAGATGAAGCCGAGCACCGGGAAGACCGGGCCGAGCATGACCTTGAAGGTGCGCGGCATGTCGGGGCGGGTGTAGCGAAGCACGATCACCGCGATGTTGACCAGACCGAAGGCGAAGAGGGTGCCGATGCTGGTGGCGTCGACGAGCTTGCCCAGCGGGATGACCGAGGCGAGGGCGGCGCAGAACAGCGAGACGATCACGGTGTTGACCCGCGGGGTGCCGGTCTTGGCGCTGACCTTGCCGAAGACCTTCGGCACCAGGCCGTCGCGGGACATCGCGAAGAGCACGCGGGTCTGGCCGTAGAGGACGGTCAGGACGACGCTGGCGATGGAGATGACGGCGCCGGCGGCGAGCAGGGTGCCCCAGAAGGTCTGGCCGGTGACGTCGTTCATGATCGCGGCCAGGGTGGCCTCGGAGCCCTCGAAGTCCTTCCAGTGCCAGGCGCCGACCGCGACGGCGGCGACGAGCACGTAGAGGACGGTGACGATGAGCAGCGAGAGCATGATCGCCCGCGGCAGGTCGCGCTTGGGGTTCTTGGCCTCCTCGCCGGCCGTGGAGGCGGCGTCGAAGCCGATGTACGAGAAGAAGAGGCTGGCGCTGGCGGCGCCGACGCCCGCGACGCCGAGCGGCATGAAGTCCTTGTAGTTGCCGGACTTGAAGCCCACGAAGCCGATGGCGCAGAACAGCGCGAGCGCGGCGATCTTCACGACGACCATGATCGTGTTGACCACGGCGGACTCACGGGCGCCGCCGAGCAGGAACACCATGGCGAGCAGCACGACGATCAGGCCGGGCAGGTTGATGATGCCGCCCTCGCCCGGGGCGGAGGACAGCACGTCGGGGATGGTGACGCCGATCGTGCCGTCGAGCAGCTCGTTGAGGTACTCGCCCCAGCCGACCGCCACCGCGGCCACGGAGACGCCGTACTCCAGGACCAGACACCAGCCGCAGACCCAGGCGACGAGTTCGCCCATCGTTGCGTACGCGTACGAGTACGAGGAGCCCGCGACCGGTATGGAGCCGGCCAGCTCGGCGTACGAGAGGGCCGAGAAGAGCGCGGTGAGACCGGCGATCACGAAGGACAGCGTGACGGCGGGGCCGGCCTTCGGGACCGCGGAGCCGAGCACCACGAAGATGCCGGTGCCGAGCGTCGCACCGATGCTGATCATGGTCAGCTGCCACATGCCGAGGGTGCGGCGGAGCGTGCCGCCCTCGCCCTGGCCACCCTCGGCGACCAGGCTTTCTACCGGCTTGAGGCGGGTCAGGGCGGAGAGCCCGAAGGTCTTGCGGGCGGTCGGGACGGTCGTGTCCTCGACCGGTGGGGCTGCGCCGTGGTCCAGCACTGCGGGGGCTCCTTATCGCTGCCTGTCGACGAGCGGGGACCGCGGCGGTGCGTGGGCATGGAAAAGCAGGCCCACGGGGGAAGGGGAACCGCCGAGCAGGCGGTCGCCGCCACTCCTGGTACGGGGCACGAGCCTAAGGGGTGGAGCTTCGCACTCGTAATGCAGGGTTGTTGCGCACTGCCGGATGATCATTGCGCACTTGCCGCACAGACGGGGAAACATTGCGCTCCCCCGCAAAAAACGACACATCGGGGGCAATGCGCGGCCTCCCGTGACCCTTGACTCCTCAGGGCGTTTGGCCCACGCTGCACCCGCCCGAACGGAGGTCATCGGTGAGCTGGCTGGAGCCCGAACCCTTCCTGCGCGGCACCGCGTGGCGGGACGGCGACCGTCCGGTCCGGGCCGACCCGGCCGACCTGGAGCGGCTGCCCTGGGACATCGCCCAGCGGGCCGCGCTGCCGATCGGGGTGCGGCTCGAGTTCACGGCGGCGCCGGGCACCCGGGCGGTGCTGCTGCGCTACCGTGCGGTGCTCCCGGCGCCCGGCGACGCGCTGCGCGCGCTGCGGCACGGCTTCGCGCTCTGGCAGGGCGCCCGGTGTCTGGCGGAGGTGTTCGCGAAGCCGGCCGAGGAGGGCACCGTACGCATCCGACTCCCGCCCGATGGCGGCGAGTTCACGGTCCATCTGCCGGAGGGACAGGCACCCGTCGTGTGCGGTCTGCGGGCCGTCGGCGGCGCTCTGGCGCCCGCCCCGCGCCGTCCGCGCTGGCTCGTGCACGGGGACTCGATCACCGAGGGCTGGTGGTCGACCCGCCCCGCCCACTCCTGGCCCGCCGCGGCCGGCCGGCTGCTCGGCCTCGATCCGGTGAACCTCGGTTACGCGGGCGGGGCACGCGGCGAACTCCCGCTCGCCGAGCACCTCGCCCGGCTCCCCGGCGACCTGATCACCCTCGCCTTCGGCACCAACTGCTGGGCGGCCGTGCCCTGTTCGGCGCCGCTGCTCTACGAGACCACCCGGGCGTTCGTCGCTCTGGTGCGCCGCGGCCACCCGGACACCCCGCTGCTGCTCCTCTCCCCCGTCCTTCGCCCGGCGGCCGAGCGCACCGGCAACGCCCTGGGCGCCACGCTCACCGAGCTGCGGGCCGCCATGGAGGCGGCCGTACGGGACCTGGCCGCGGCGGGCGACGGACGGCTCGCCCTGCTGCCCGGCGGTCCGCTCCTCACCCCGGACGACCTCGTGGACGGCCTGCACCCCAACGACCGGGGCCACGCGCGGATCGCGGCGGCGGTGGCGGGGGCGCTGCGGGAGGCGGGCTTCGTGGGCCGCCCGGCCCCCGTCAGGCGAGGCGCCTGACGAGGAAGGTGCAGGGGTCGGCGCAGTCGTGCCGGAGGCCGGCCTCGTCCGTGTACGCGTAGCGGTCGGTGTACGCCGTCACGGGCCCGTAGCCGAGCCGGGCGTACAAGGCGGCCGCCCTCGGGTTGTCGTCGCCCACGCCGAGGCCCAGGTGCGTCCGGCCCCGCTCGCGCGCCAGCTCCTCGGCGGCGCGGATCAGGGCCGTGCCGATGCCCTGGCCGCGCAGGTCCTCCCGTACGTCCAGACCGTTGAGCTCCGGGCAGCCGGCGAGCGCCGCCTGCACCTCCGGCGCGGCACAGCCGTCCCAGCGGATCTGCCCGTTGCCGGCCGGCAGCCCGCCGTGCCAGGCGATCAGATACGTGCCGTGTCCGGCCTCCTGGCGGGCGAAGCGGTCGGCGTGCCGGCTGGGAGCCCCCGGGGTGGGCAGATGGCGGCCGAGCAGGGGCAGGTCCTCGGCCCGGCAGGGCGTGATCTCCGTACGGTCCATGCGGCCGACCGTACGGGAACGCCGTGGGCCCCCGGGAGGGATTTCCCGGGGGCCCACGGTGCGTTCAGATCGCCGCGGCTCAGCTCCAGCTGGCGTGCAGCGGCTTGCCCTCCGCGTAACCGGCGGCGGACTGGATGCCGACGACGGCCCGCTCCTCGAACTCGGCGAGGTTGCTCGCGCCCGCGTAGGTGCAGGAGGAGCGGACGCCGGCGATGATCGAGTCGATCAGGTCCTCGACGCCCGGACGCTGCGGGTCGAGGAACATCCGCGAGGTGGAGATGCCCTCCTCGAAGAGCGCCTTGCGGGCGCGGTCGTACGAGGACTCGTCGGAGGTCCGGTTCTTGACGGCGCGGGCCGAGGCCATGCCGAAGGACTCCTTGTAGGCACGGCCCTGGGCGTCGTGCTGGAGGTCGCCCGGGGACTCGTAGGTGCCGGCGAACCAGGAGCCGATCATCACGTTGGACGCGCCGGCGGCGAGCGCCATGGCGACGTCGCGCGGGTGCCGGACGCCACCGTCGGCCCACACGTGCTTGCCGTACTTCTTCGCCTCGGCGGCGCACTCCATGACGGCCGAGAACTGCGGGCGGCCCACGCCGGTCATCATGCGGGTGGTGCACATGGCGCCGGGGCCCACGCCGACCTTGATGATGTCCGCGCCGGCCTCGATGAGGTCCTTGACGCCCTCGGCGGCGACGATGTTTCCGGCCACGATCGGGACCTGCGGGTCGAGCGCCCGGACGGTGCGGATCGCGGAGATCATCGACTCCTGGTGGCCGTGCGCGGTGTCGATGACGAGCGTGTCCACGCCCGCGTCGAGCAGCTGCTTGGCCTTGCCCGCCACGTCGCCGTTGATGCCGACGGCGGCGGCGATGCGCAGTCCGCCGTTCTTGTCGACGGCCGGGCTGTAGAGGGTCGCGCGCAGCGCGCCCTTGCGGGTGAGGATGCCGACGAGCTTGCCGTCCTCGTCGACCGCCGGGGCGTAGCGCCGGTTGGCGTTGTCGAGGACGGTGAAGGCCTCGCGCGGCTCGATGGCCGCGTCGAGCAGCAGCAGGTCCTTGGACATGACCTCGGACAGCTGGGTGAAGCGGTCCACGCCGGACAGGTCGGCGTCGGTGACGACACCGATCGGGCGGCGCTCGGCGTCGACGACGACACCGGCGTCGTGCGCCCGCTTGGGCAGCAGGGCCAGCGCGTCGGCGACGGTCTGGTGCGGCTCCAGGACGATCGGGGTGTCGAGGACCAGGTGGCGGGACTTGACCCAGCCGATGACGTCGGTGACGACCTCGATCGGGATGTCCTGCGGGATGACGACCAGGCCGCCGCGGCGGGCGACGGTCTCGGCCATGCGGCGGCCCGCGATGGCGGTCATGTTGGCGACGACCAGCGGGATCGTCGTACCGGTTCCGTCGGGGGCGGAGAGGTCCACGGCCTGGCGGGAACCCACGGCCGAGCGGCTCGGCACCATGAACACATCGTCGTACGTGAGGTCGTACGGCGGCTTGACGTCATTGAGGAAACGCACGTGCTGACATCCCAGTCGTTCGGATCGGCCCCTAGGCATTTCAGCCAGGGGAAAAAGCACGTAGTTCATTGTCCCACGGGGGTACGCGTACCCGCCCCGGGCTAATCGTCCGAGTCTTGCGCGGGGCTGCTTGGCCGATCCTCCAAATGGGCGAGGTCGCCGCCCAGCGACAGGAGGACCGCGAGGCCGGCCGAGCTGGCGCGGGCCGCCGCCGAGAACACCTCCTGGGCGGTGGACCACTCGTCCGGTTCGGCCTCGGCATAAGCCTGCCAGTGCGTGACCACGATCGCCATGGGTGCGCGCATGTCGGCGAGGCTGTCGGCCAGGGCGTCCCAGTTGCGCCCGAACCACACCGGCAGCGGGAGGGCGTGCACGCAGCGGTTCATGAAGGCCGTCTTGTCGGCGACCCCGTGCAGGTCGAGGACGACGGCGTCATCGATCCTCATCCGTGGCCACCTCCCGGAAGCTCTGGTAGTGGTCGTCCGTGTAGTACGTCTCCCCCTGCCGGCCGGTGACGATGCGCCGGGCGCCGCGGTCGCGTTCGCCGGGGGTCTTCACCGTGTACTCGTGGTAGTAGCCGCGCTCGCGCCGTGGCAGGACGCGCTCGAAGTTCGAGAAGACGGCGCCGTCCTTGGCGTACGGGAAGGGGCCGCCGCTTCTGATCAGGGCGAGGGTCCGGCGTGCCTCGGCCGGCAGCTCGGACTCGGGGACGACCGGGAGGCCGGAGGAGGCGGTGGGGCGGGCGGAGGGCGCGACCGCGGTGGTACGGGAGGGGGCGCCGGCCCCGGGGCCCGCGGCGCCGCCGGAGCAGCCGGTGAGCCCCGCGAGGAGCAGCGCGAGCCCGGCCAGGACGGAGAGCCCGAGCCGGGCGCAACGGGTGATCATGCCCCGATGCTGCCACCGCCCCGCCCCGGCGGCGTGCCGGTACGGGGCGGAGGGCGGCGGCGTGTCGGCCGGCGGCCGTCGGGGTCCGTCAGCGGCCGTCCGGGTCCGCGCGGTCGAGGGCCGGGCGCGGGCCGGGGGTGAACTCGCTGAGCAGGAAGTCGGCGGCCGAGCGGTCGGTCACCAGGCTGGTGACCAGGCCGGAGCGGAGCACCGCGCCGATCGCCGCCGCCTTGCGCTGGCCGCCGGCGATGGCGACCACCTCGGGGATCCGGCGCAGCCGGTCCGCCTCGACGGTGATGCAGCGCTCGCCGAGGTCCCGGCCGACCCGGCGGCCCTCGGCGTCGAAGAGGTGCGCGGACATCTCGGCGGCGACGCCGAGCGAGGCGTAGTGGGCGCGCTCGGCGTCGGACAGCATGTCGTGGACGGTGGAGATGCCCGGCTCCCAGGAGCCGATGGACACACAGGCGACGGTGACCTTGTCGAAGTACTCGAAGGCCCGCGCGATGCCGGTCTGGCTGCGCAGCGCGTTGGCGGTCGCCGCGTCGGGCAGCAGCATCGGCGCGTAGATGGGGTGCGCCTCGCCGCCGGAGACCTGGGCGGC
The DNA here is from genome assembly GCF_026236535.1 of Streptomyces sp. SKN60. Classification (GTDB taxonomy): domain Bacteria; phylum Actinomycetota; class Actinomycetes; order Streptomycetales; family Streptomycetaceae; genus Streptomyces. Next base: position 106,875 of record NZ_JAHTMW010000017.1, read on the forward strand.
CCGGCGGACCGCCTCGACCGAGCCGCGCTCGGCCGTGCCCGCGTCGTACACACCGGTGAGCTGGACGACGGTGCAGGGCGGCAGCCGGTCGAGGGCGGCCGCCATGTGGATGGTGGACCGGCCCCAGGCCAGGCCCAGGACGTCGCCCTCGGTGACCAGCTCGCCGAGCAGGTCGGCCGCGACCTCGCCGAGGTTCTCGGGGTCGGGCGACTCGTCCTCGCCCTCCGCCGGCGACTCGACGACCACGGCGTGCCGCAGCCCGTAGCGGGCGCGCAGCGCGTCGGAGCGCTCGGCGTCCAGCTCGGCCGGCACGCGGATCTCGATGCGCACGAGGTCGCGCTCCAGGGCGGTCTCCAGGACCCGGGCCACCTTGAAGCGGCTCACGCCGAACTCCTCGGCGATCTGGATCTTGGACTTGCCCTCGAGGTAGAAGCGGCGGGCCATGGCCGCCGCCTGCACCAGCTCCGCGGGGCCCATCCGCAGGGCTGACCGTCCCGCCGACATTCCCGCCACCGCGATCTCCTCACTGCTGTTCACGTACGGCTGCTCAGCTGCCGCCGGTGGCGCCGGTTCGGGGCGCCGCCGCGGCTTGATTCAACGTGCTGTTGTTCACACTCTCGACTCACCGTTCATCCTGTCAGATCCGGCGGGTCCTGAACGGCCGTGTCGGCGGCCCGACGGGCCGCGTTCACGTACCGGTGGGTCAGTGGAGGCTCAGTGGCCACACGCCCACGCCGCCGAGGCGGTCGCGGACTCGGCGCTGGCCCGGAGCGAGCGCACGGCCTCGGCCGGGTCGGCCGCCCCGTAGACGGCGGAACCGGCCACGAAGACGTCGGCGCCGGCCTCGGCGCACCGCTCGATGGTGGCGGCGGAGACGCCGCCGTCGACCTGGAGCCACAGCTCCAGGCCGTGCTTGGAGATCAGCTCACGGGTGCGGCGGATCTTCGGCAGCATGATGTCGAGGAAGGCCTGGCCGCCGAAGCCCGGCTCGACCGTCATGATCAGGAGCATGTCGAGCTCCGGCAGCAGGTCCTCGAACGGCTCGATCGGCGTGGCCGGCTTGAGCGCCATCGACGCCCGGGCGCCCTTGGCGCGGATCTCCCGGGCGAGGCGCACCGGCGCGGCCGCCGCCTCCACGTGGAAGGTGACGGAGCCGGCGCCGGCCTCGACGTACTGCGGCGCCCAGCGGTCCGGGTCCTCGATCATGAGGTGGCAGTCGAGCGGGGTGTCCGTGGCCCGGCTCAGCGACTCGACGATCGGCACGCCCAGCGTCAGATTGGGCACGAAGTGGTTGTCCATCACGTCGACGTGCAGCCAGTCGGCCCCGTCGACCGCCTTCGCCTCATCGGCGAGCCGGGCGAAGTCCGCGGACAGGATGCTGGGATTGATCTGCGCCATGTGCCAAGCCTGCCATGTTCTTGAGGACTTCTTTGCCGCGAAGCGGCGCGGATTGCGAGGGGGCCGCTTCACGCCGGGGACGTAATGGTACAGACCAGTTGATTCCGCCGGTAGGGCCCGGCGGATCCGGCCGTCACACGGCCGCGGAATCCGAACCGGCCGGGCCGGCCGGGCCGGCTGGGCCGTCGACGGGTGTCGTCACCGCGACCCGCACCGCGCCGGTGGCCGAGACCACCACCTGCGCGACCGTGTGCTCCTCCGGGTGGCCGGCGACGACGCCCGGGGCGCCCTCGGCCGTCGGCATGGGGCGGACCCGCCATCCCGCGCCGACGAAGTACGCCTGCGCGCGGGCCACGGCCCGGGCCCGCTCCTGCTCCGGCAGCGGCGGGGTCGACCAGGTGTGGTGGACCGCCTCGGCCCCGGACGCGTCCCGCACCCGGCCGATGCCCTCCCCGGGCTGCGTGGGCGCCGCGCCCACGCCCAGCGCGTCGTAGATCCGGCTGGAGTGGCCGAGCGCCCGGCGCCCGGCGGGGTCGTCGGCCGCCGGCGCCTCGAAGGCGGCGGGGTCGGCCGCGGCGGCCGAGGACTTGCCGGGCGGGAGGAAGCAGGGCGACCGCACCTTGAGGGTGGCGATGCCCTCGCCCTTGTCCCGGTCCAGGACCCCGGTGATGCCTTCCATCCAGAAGTCGTCCGACTCCGAGCGCATGCTGACCCAGGGGAAGGGACCGGACATGTCCTTCTCGTCCGAGGAGTGGTACTTGTAGCCCTGCTTCAGCCACGCGTCCCGCGCCTGCAGCACGAGGTTCCTGGCCTCGGCGCCCGGCACACCGGTGAGCTTGTAGAAGAGGGTGACCTGCCGCCGGTCGTCGGGGCCGTGGTCGTCCCTGGCGATGCAGGGGCCGACGCTCTCGGGGCCCGTGCGCTCCAGAGTCGGCTTGGGCGACATGACGTCCACCGCCTGGTGGATGATCTCCTCGGCCCGGTCGACCGCCTGCTGCTCGTCCATCGTGACCTGCTTCGCCGTTGCTCCGTCGTCTTCCTGTGCCCCGCACCCGGTCGCCGTGACCGTCAGGGCCAGCAGTGCGGCAACCGGGATTGCCTTCCGTAGGTTCACGGCTGTCCTCCGGTAACGATGTTCGCCATGGTCTTGAGGGGCTTGTCGTCCCAGTACTGGGAGTGCGCGGGCATCATTTCCCAGTCCGTGCCCGGCAGCTTCCCGCTCGGGACCTCGAAGACCCTGCCCCCGAAGTCCTCGGAGGTCGGGTCGGTGCCGTGCACGATCGCGTCGCCGTCGAAGAAGGTGTCCCAGTACGCCTTCGGGCTGAGGTAGTCCTTGGCGATCGGCGGGGCGACGTTGATGAGGTCGTTCTGGGCCGTGGCCGCGTAGACGTGGTCCGGCGGGATGTTCAGGTCCTTGGCGTGGTCCACTCCCACACCCGGGCTGCCCACCATGATCGCGTTGTCGACCGGCAGGTCGATGTGCATCTCCATCGTCTCGCCCACCACCAGGGAGCCGTAGCTGTGGCCCATGAGGGTCTGGTTCACGCCGTTCGGGCGGTGATTGGACTCCTCGAGCCCCTGGATGAAGTTGCCGAGCGGCTCCTTGGCGTTGTCGGCCCACTTGGTCTCGGTGGCGTCGGTCATGATGCCCTGCGGGGCGTCGTAACCGAGCCACACGATCGAGGCCGTCTTCTTCGAGCCGTCGGTGGCCTCGGCCTGCGCCTGGAGCAGCTGTGCCCGGGTGAGGTCCCCGTCGATCGACTCCAGCTTGGCGAACGTGCCGGGCACGTACGTCACCACGTTGTCGGCGGTGTCCGGGTTGCCGATGGAGACGATCGCGCGGCCCATGTCGTCGCCGTCGAACCCGAGCAGATAGGGGCGGTTGCTCTCGCTCGTGAAGCTGTTGAACCGGGACTGGATGTCGTCCATGCCCTTGTAGCCGTTCTCCAGCTTCTTCCGCTTCTCCTCCCACTCCTTCCACTCGTCCGTCGGGACCATCGCGCCCTTCACCTCGCGCCCGGTGACGGGGCTGATGTACGGCTTGTAGTGCTCCGGCTCCTTCTTGAGCCAGGCGTCGTACTCCAGCTGCTTGGCGGCGCGCTGTTCGGCGAGCACGGTGCGGTTGGCGTCGTCGCGCACGTCCGAGGGGAGGCCGTCGAGCGCTCCGATGCTCGCGGGGTGCATGGATATGTAGGCCTCGCGCTGCTCGTCCGTGAGGCCCTTCCACCAGTTGGCGTTGTCCTGGGGCCAGTCGTTCTTGGGCGGCGGCTTGATCGCGTCGAGGTAGGCGTCGGCGGCCTCCCGCACGCCCCCCGTGTCCGACGTGACGTCCGTCCAGTCCCGGTCGGAGACGGTCAGGTCGTCATCGGCCTTCAGGGCCCGTATCTTCGGCTCCCACTTCGTGTCGGCGTCCGTGGCCTCCTTGAGCGCGTCGGCTATCCGGTCCGCGTACCCGATGGCCTTGCCGTAGTGCGGGTTCGGGTGGATGTTCGCCGCCTGGCGGTCCAAGGCGTCGGAGGTCGCGTTGCCGCCCGGGGTGCCGGTCACCGTGCCGCCCTCGGTGTCCTTGTCCGCCCCCGGCTTGCGGCCGGCGGGATAGCTCACCGAGCCGTTCTCCGTCACCGTGCAGCCGTCCGCAGCGGCGTCCTCGACCGCCGCTTCGAGCTTCCGCTTGGCGGCCGCGATGTCGTAGGCGAACCCGTTGAGGGCCGTGCTGATCACATGGCACTCGGTGAGGGTGTAGTGGAAGTTCTTCGCCAGGGCCTGGAGTTGCTTCTGCGACGCCTTCGCCGACTCGCCCGACAGCGACTTGCGCATGCCGGTGGCGACGGTGTTCTCGATGTGGCTCTTGGCCGCCTGGGCCGCGTTGCCCAGCGCGCGGTACCCGTCGGCGGCGCCCTCGAACTCGGTGGGCTTGAAGGCCTTGAGGGTGGCGTAGTCCATGGGCGCCGTCACCTGCCCTTCGACTGGCCGCCGACGGCGTCCGTGTCCGCGTACTGCTTGTTCAGCCGGTCCATCTCGTCCTTGACCGCGTCGTCGGTCGTCAGCACGTCGCGGCCGACCTGCTGAAGGATCCCCTGGAGCGAGCCGCACCGCTTGCTGACGCTCTCGGCGTACTTCTTCCAGGAGTCGTAGACGTCCTTCTGCGCGGCCGCGGTCAGACAGCCCGTGGTCGCGCCGAGCCCCGCCTGGCCGTCCTCCAGCTTGGTCAGCGCGGTGCCGATGGTCCCGCGCAGGGAGCCGACCCCTTCACCGGCCGTGTTCCACGCCTTCTGGCTGGACTTCAGGCCGCCGGTCACCTGGCTCGGCCCGGCGTCCGGCTCGACCGGAACATGGTTGAGCTGCATGGCCGCCGGCTGCTGCCCGGCCGCCCCGGCCTTGATCTGTTCCCACTCGTCCCACGCCACGCCAAGCCCCCGTCTCACCCATGTGGATCACCAGGCGGGCCACACTACATCGCAACCGCAACGCACAACTCACGGGTCCCCGTACCGGGGTTGGGCCGCGGACCGGAGCGGCCCGCGGACGCTCAGGCCGTGCGGCGGATCAGGGCCAGGTACATCGCGTCCGTGCCGTGCAGATGCGGCCACAGCTGGACGTCGGGGCCGTCGCCGAGCGAGGGCACGCCGGGGAACAGCGGGCGGGCGTCGACGAGTTCGGCGCCACCGGTCTTCTTCAGGACGTCGTCCACGACGACCCGGGTCTCGGCCAGGTGCGGGGAGCAGGTGGCGTAGCCGACCACGCCGCCGACCCGGACCGCGCGCAGCGCCTCGGTGAGCAGCCCGCGCTGGAGCGGGGCGAAGCCGTCGAGGTCGCCGGGGCGGCGGCGCCAGCGGGCCTCCGGGCGGCGGCGCAGGGCGCCGAGTCCGGAGCAGGGCACGTCCATCAGGACCCGGTCGAAGCTGCCCTCGCGCCACGGCGGGCGGGTGCCGTCGGCGGCGACGACCTGGTACGGGCCGGGGTTGCCGGCCAGGGCGCGCTCGACGAGCCGGGCGCGGTGCGGCTGCTTCTCGGAGGCGAGCAGCGCGGCGCCGCGCTCGGCGGCGAGGGCGCCGAGCAGCGCCGCCTTGCCGCCGGGGCCGGCGCAGCCGTCGAGCCAGCGGGTGTCGGGGCCGTCGAGGGGCGCGTTGGCGAGGGCGATGGCGACCAGCTGGCTGCCCTCGTCCTGGACGCCGGCGCGGCTCTCCCGTACGGCCTCGATCGTGCCGGGATCGCCGCCCTCGGCCATCCGGAGCGCGTACGGGGACCACCGGCCCGGCTCGGTGTCGGCGGCCTCGGCCAGCTCGGCGGTGGTGGCCCGGCCGGGGCGGGCGACCAGGGTGACCTCGGGCCGCTCGTTGTCGGCCGTGAGCAGCTCCTCGATGCCGGCCCGGCCCCCGCCGAGCGCGTCCCAGAGCGCGGAGACCACCCAGCGGGGGTGCGAGTGGACGACCGCGAGGTGGTCCTCGGCGTCGTCCTCGTAGGGCGGCGCGACCCGCGCCACCCAGGTGTCGAAGTCGTCCTGGGCGATCTTGCGCAGCACGGCGTTCACGAACTTGGCCCGCCCGTCGCCGAGCACCACGCGGGCCAGCTCGACGGTGGCGGACACGGCGGCGTGGCTGGGGATCCGGGTGCCGAGCAGCTGGTGCGCGCCGAGCGCCAGGACGTCGAGGACCGGCGGGTCGACCTCGCGCAGCGGCCGGTCGACGCAGGCCGCGATGATCGCGTCGTACGTGCCCTGCCGGCGCAGCGTCCCGTAGACGAGCTCGGTCGCGAGCGCCGCGTCCCGCCCGTCGAAGCCCTCGTTCTTCTCCCGGGCCTTCTTCAGGAGCGGCGGCAGCACCAGGTTGGCGTAGGCGTCCCGCTCGTCCACCGCGCGCAGCACCTCGAAGGCCAGGATCCGGACCGGGTCCTTCTTGGGCCGCCGGTGCGGCCGGGGGGCCTTGGGGGGCGCGCCCTTGGGGGACGTGGGGGTGCGGCGACGTGCCTGCTCGCTCAAAGGTGCTCCGCGTGACGAAAGAAGAGGTCGAACCTCCTCAGCCTACGTCCGCGGGCCCCTGCCGGGAAAAACGGCCGTGCCGGATCGCCCGGTCCCCGGCGGCGATCAGGCACGTCACCGGCCGCGTGCCGCCGCCGTCCGCCTCGAAGGCGACGAGCACGGACGGCTCCTCGCCGACGAGCCGGACGATCTCGTCACGCTCGTCGGCGGTGGGCTCCCGGAACTCGGGATCCGCGAAGTCCATGGGGCAGCGGACGTAGACGGTGTCCGTGAAGACGACCTCCAGTCCGTGGCCGTATGACAGGTCGTAGTGGGCGGCCAGGGTGAGCCGGCTGCCGTCGTAGCGCAGGACCGTCCAGTCCCACCAGGAGCCCTCCGGCAGCGGGAGCACCTTGCTCAGGCTCCGACCCGCTCGCCCGGCGCGATGCGCACGCCGCGGGCCCAGTCGGCCGCCTTCATCGGCTTCTTGCCCTGGGGCTGGACCCAGAGCAGTTCCACCGCGTGGGAGCCGGTGCCGACGTACACGTTGTTCTTGCCGGCCGCGAGCTCGCCCGGCGCGAGGTCCGTGCGGTCGGTGACCAGCGCGGCCTGGACGATCTTCAGGCGCTCGCCGCGGAAGAGGGTCCAGGCCCCCGGGGCGGGGGTGCAGCCGCGGATCACCCGGTCGACGCGCAGCGCCGGGGCGGCGAAGTCGACGTGGGCGTCCTCGACCTGGATCTTCGGGGCGAGGGTGATGCCCTCGGCCGGCTGCGGCACGGCCTTCAGGGTGCCGTCCTCGATGCCGTCCATGGTGGCGGCGAGCAGCCCGGCGCCGGCGAACGCGAGCCGGGTCAGCAGGTCGCCGCTGGTGTCGGTGGGCCGCACGTCCTCGGTGACGACGCCGTACACCGGGCCGGAGTCGAGGCCCTCCTCGATCTGGAAGGTCGACGCGCCGGTCACCTGGTCGCCGGCCATCAGCGAGTGCTGCACCGGCGCGGCGCCGCGCCACGCGGGCAGCAGCGAGAAGTGCAGGTTGACCCAGCCGTGCGCGGGGATGTCGAGCGCGACGCGCGGCAGCAGCGCGCCGTACGCCACGACGGGGCAGCAGTCGGGCGCGATCTCCCGGAGCCGCGCGAGGAACGCCTCGTCCCGCGGCCGCTCCGGCTTGAGCACCTCGATCCCGGCCTCCTCCGCCCGCTCGGCGACGGGGCTCGCGACGAGCCGCCGCCCGCGCCCGGCGGGCGCGTCGGGCCGGGTGACGACGGCGGCCACCTCGTGCCGCCCGGAGGCGAGCAGGGCGTCCAGGGCGGGTACGGCGACCTCGGGGGTGCCGGCGAAGACCAGCTTCACGCGGGAGAACCTCGTATCTCGGGACGTTGGGAGTACCTCCCTGCACGAGCGGAGCCGAGAGCTCGGGGGAAGGCAGCGCACCAGTCTAGGCCGCCGTCAGGGCCCGCGGCTTCACACGGGCGGCCGGGGGTGTGCGCGGGGGCGAGCGCCCTGTGCATATGCGGATACGCCCCCGCAGCGTGACCCAACCCCAAGTGGCGCGTTGGTCAAGAGAGATTGACCGAATCGGGTCGCCCCTCCCCCAGCGACCCGCTCCCTTTCACGCCGGTTCGAGAGGCTCATCCATGGCCGACCACGCAACCCACGACGCCCAGGCCCGGGCAAGTCTGCACCTGCTCGTGCGGGACATCGAGCGGGTCCGGCGGCAGGTGGACGCACTGCGCACGCTCACGGCCCAGCTGGGCAATGTCTACCGCCCGCGCCGCACCGCCCCTTCGACGGGCTTCGTCGTCTACGGGCGCGCCCCCGCCCCCACCGTCCGTCTCGCCCAGGAGCTCCGGGACAGCGTCGAGACCCTGGTGACCGCCGCGGTGGACTTCGACCGCTCGCTCGGGTTCTCGTGGGACGCGGTGGGCTCCGCGCTCGGAGTCACCAAGCAGGCCGTCCACCGCCGTTACGGCTCCCGCCGCGCCCCGCAGCCGGGCGGCGGCGCCGCCCTGGAGCAGGAGCGGGCGGCGGAGCCGGGCACCACCCGCACCATGCCCGTGGTGCCGCCGGCCCGCAGCATGCCGCCGCAGCCCACCTCGGGCAGCCAGGCGCTGCGCGAGGAGCCCCGCCCGCCGGTCTTCCCGGCCCCGCGCAACGGCTGACGCACCGTCGCGCGCAGTCGCAGTCGCCATCGCGTTCGCGTCCCGAAAGGGCCGCCCGTCCTGTCGCGGGCGGCCCTTCGCGCGCCGTGGCAGGGGCGCTCAGCCGATGTCGGGCGGGTCGACCCGGACCCGGACCGGCTCCCCGCCGCCCCGCGCCAGACGGGAGGCCTGGGCGCGCTTCAGGGCGGTGGCGAGCGCGGCGCCGCTGCCGGGGGGTACGCGGATCAGGGCGCGCTCCCACTGCTCGCCGGGCGGGGTGTCGCCGGGCCGGCGCGGGCCGCCGGGCCGGGTGACGGGCAGCGGGACGGGGCCCAGGATCTCGGCGTCGGGGGGGAGCTCAGCGCCGTGCAGGAAGGCGCCGAGGGCCTCCGGCGGGCCGGACACGGCGGCCATCCGGGAGACCGGCGGGAAGCCCAGCTCGGCCCGCTCGGCCAGCTCGCGCTGGGCGTGCCCGACGGGGTCCCAGCGGACCAGCGCCTGGACCGGGCGCAGGGTGGGCTCGGCGACGCACACGACGGTGCCGCCCCGGTCCTGGCCGCGCACCAGCGAGGCCGCGTCGATCCAGCGGCGCAGCGCCTCCTCGCCCGCCCGCAGGTCGGGGCGGCCGAGCATGGCCCAGCCGTCGAGGAGCAGAGCGGCCGCGTAGCCGCCGTCGGCTACGGGTTCGGCGCCGGGGGTGCTGACGACGAGCGCGGGCCGGTCGGGCACCCGGTCGAGGACGTGGTCGCGCCCGGAGGTGCGCACGGGTACGGCGGGGAAGGCGCGGCCCAGTTCCTCGGCGGTGCGCCGGGCGCCGACGATCTGCGCGCGCAGCCGGTTCGAGCCGCAGGCCACGCAGTGCCAGTCGGGTGCGCCGCGCCCGCACCAGGCGCAGTGCAGCTCCTGCTGCTCGGGGGCCTCCAGGCGGCCCGAGCAGTGCCGGCAGCGGGCGGGCGTCCGGCAGCGCTCGCAGGCCAGCCTCGGCACGTAACCCCGGCGCGGGACCTGGACGAGCACCGGGCCGGTCTTCAGCCCCTCCCGTACGGTCTGCCAGGCGAGGGTGGGCAGCCGGGCGGCGCGGGCGGCCTCGTCGCGGGCGAGATCGGTGTCGCCGACGGTACGGACGATCGGGGCGGCCCGCCGTACCTGCTCGCGGCCGGGCAGCAGCGGCCGGGCCCAGCCGGACTCGACGAGCTGGGCGGCCTCGACGGTGCAGCTGACGGAGCCGAGCAGGAAGGCGCAGCGGTCGTGGGCGGCGCGCAGCAGCAGGACGTCGCGGGCGTGCGGCTGGGGGGCGTGCGGTTCGCTGTGGCTGGTGTCGCCGTCGTCCCAGATGACGGCGAGGCCGAGGTCGCGCACGGGCGCGAACATGGCGGCGCGGGTGCCGACGACGGCGCGGACGGCGCCGCGCCGGACGGCGAGCCACTGCGCGTACCGCTTCTCGGGTCCGGCCTCGGCGGTGAGCAGCGCGTGCCGGCCCGCGCCGAGCAGCGCGGTGAGGGCGGCGTCGACCCGGCCGGCTGCCCGGCCGTCGGGCACGACGACGAGGGCGCCGCGGCCGGAGGCGAGGGTGGCGGCGACGGCGCGGGCGATCTCCTCGGCCCAGTGCGGCCCGGGCAGCGCGTTCCACACGGCCCGGGGGGCGGCGCCGTGGGCCAGCGCCTCCAGGAAGGCCGCGCCCTGCTCGTACCGCGCCCAGCTGCCCGGCTCGGGCGGCCGGGGGGCAGGCAGCGGCTCCGGGGAGGGCTTGGCCTCGGCGCGGGCGTTGCGCGGGGGCACGGCGAGCTGCAGCACGTCGGCGAGGCTGCCCGCGTACCGGTCGGCGACGGCCCGGGCGAGCCCGAGCAGCTCGGGTCCGAGGACGGGCTCGGGCGAGACGACGTCGGCGAGCGCGGCGAGCGGCCCGGAGTAGTCGGACTCGGCCTTCCGCTCGATCAGGAAGCCGTCGATCAGGCGTCCGCCCTCGCGCCGTCCGCCCCGCACCTGGTGCGCCCCGGCCCCGAACCGCACCCGCACCCGCACCCCGGGCCGCGCGGCCTCGTCGAGCTCCTCGGGCACGGCGTAGTCGAAGAACTGGTCGAGGTGCAGCACGCCCTTGTTCACCACGACCCGCGCGACCGGCAGCTCCTTGGCGAGGGCGGCCCCCCGCCAGGTCCGCGGCTTGGCCCGCGGCACCTTCGCCCGGCGCACCGTCTCGCGGATGAGCGCGAGCTGCTCGGGCTCCTCCTGCCCCCCGCGCCCGTCGCCTGCGGGCCTCTCGTTCTCGCTGCTCACAGCCTCATACCTACCAGACGCCACCGACAGCGGCGGCGGTACGCCGAAGGCCCGGCGCCCCCGTCCAGGGGTGCCGGGCCTTCGCCGGTCGCTTCAGGCTGTGGTGCGGCGGGGTCAGACGCCCGCGGCGGCCTTGAGGGCGTCCACGCGGTCGGTGCGCTCCCAGGTGAAGTCCGGCAGCTCGCGGCCGAAGTGGCCGTAGGCGGCGGTCTGGGAGTAGATCGGGCGGAGCAGGTCGAGGTCGCGGATGATCGCGGCCGGGCGGAGGTCGAAGACCTCGGCGATGGCGGTCTCGATCTTCTCGGTCTCGATCGTGTTGGTGCCGAAGGTCTCGACGAAGAGGCCGACGGGCTCCGCCTTGCCGATCGCGTACGCGACCTGGACCTCGCAGCGGGAGGCGAGGCCCGCGGCGACGACGTTCTTGGCGACCCAGCGCATGGCGTAGGCGGCCGAGCGGTCGACCTTCGACGGGTCCTTGCCGGAGAAGGCGCCGCCGCCGTGGCGGGCCATGCCGCCGTAGGTGTCGATGATGATCTTGCGGCCGGTGAGGCCGGCGTCGCCCATCGGGCCGCCGATCTCGAAGCGTCCGGTCGGATTGACCAGGAGGCGGTAGCCGTCGGTGTCGAGCTTGATGCCGTCCTCGACGAGCTGCTTCAGGACGTGCTCGACGACGAACTCGCGGATGTCGGGCGCGAGCAGCGACTCCAGGTCGATGTCGGAGGCGTGCTGCGAGGAGACGACCACGGTGTCGAGGCGGACGGCCTTGTCGCCGTCGTACTCGATGGTGACCTGGGTCTTGCCGTCGGGGCGCAGGTACGGGATGGTCCCGTTCTTGCGGACCTCGGTCAGCCGGCGGGAGAGCCGGTGGGCGAGGTGGATCGGGAGCGGCATGAGCTCCGGGGTCTCGTCCGACGCGTAGCCGAACATCAGGCCCTGGTCACCGGCGCCCTGCTTGTCCAGCTCGTCCTCGTCGCCCTCGACGCGCTGCTCGTAGGCGGTGTCCACGCCCTGCGCGATGTCGGGGGACTGCGACCCGATGGAGACCGAGACGCCGCAGGAGGCGCCGTCGAAGCCCTTCTTCGAGGAGTCGTACCCGATCTCGAGGATCTTGCCGCGGACGAGGGTCGGGATGTCCGCCCAGGCCTTGGTGGTGACCTCACCGGCGACGTGCACGAGGCCGGTGGTGATCAGCGTCTCGACGGCGACGCGGGAGGTGGGGTCCTCCTTGAGCAGCGCGTCGAGAATGGTGTCGCTGATCTGGTCAGCGATCTTGTCGGGGTGACCCTCGGTCACGGACTCCGAGGTGAACAGACGACGGGACACAACGCTCCCTGGGGTTGCAGCGGCTGCTGGCTGTCGATTGCGGACCGGCAGGGGGCTGCGCCCCGCGACGTTCCATGGACAGTCTAATAGGCACGATCGCCCATCTGGCCAGGCCTTCCGCCCGGCGATTGCGTGATCTGTGCGCCAACCGGGGCTCCCAGCTGGCGTTATGCCCGATTTTGTGGGAATTCTCGCGGTCTTCGGGGCGCAGTGCGCCCGCCTCCCGCCGTTGGCGCGGAATTCACCCGGAGAGGGGGCGCAGCCGGGGCAGGACCAGGTCCCACACCGTCTCTGCCAGCGCTTCCTTCGGTCCGTACGGCACCGGGGTCTCGGTTCCGTCGGCGGCGAGGACCACGGCCTCGTTCTCCTCCGAGCCGAAGGTCTTGCGCTCGCCCACCTCGTTGACGACGAGCAGGTCACAGCCCTTGCGCTGGAGTTTCCTGCGCCCGTTGGCGAGCACGTCGTCGGTCTCGGCGGCGAATCCGACGACGACCTGGCCGGGCAGCGCGCGGTCGGCGGAGATCTCCGCGAGGATGTCCGGATTCCGTACCAGCCCGATGGTCGGCGCGCCGCCGTCGTCGCTCTTCTTGATCTTGCCGGTGGCGTACTCGGCGGGCCGGAAGTCGGCGACCGCAGCGGCCATCACCACGGCGTCGGCGTCGCCGGCGGCCTTGAGGACGGCTTCGCGGAGCTGGACGGCGGTGCCGATGCGGACCACGTCGACGCCCGCCGGGTCCGGCAGGCCGGTATTGGCCTCGATCAGGGTGACCCGGGCGCCACGGGCGGCGGCGGCCTTGGCGAGGGCGTAGCCCTGTTTGCCGGAGGAGCGGTTGCCCAGGTAGCGGACCGGGTCGAGGGGCTCACGGGTGCCGCCCGCGCTGACCACCACATGGCGGCCGGCCAGGTCGGGGGTGGCGACGCCGCGGGCCAGACTGCGCCTATTCAAGATGCGGCGGCAGACCTCGAAGATCTCGCCGGGGTCGGGCAGCCGGCCCTTGCCGGTGTCGACGCCGGTGAGACGCCCGACGGCGGGCTCGATCACCACGGCGCCGCGGCGGCGCAGGGTGGCGACGTTCTCCTGGGTGGCCGGGTGCTCCCACATCTCGGTGTGCATGGCCGGGGCGAAGACCACCGGACAGCGGGCGGTGAGCAGGGTGTTGGTGAGCAGGTCGTCGGCGAGGCCGTGGGCGGCCTTGGCCAGCATGTCGGCGGTGGCGGGGGCGACCACGACGAGGTCGGCGGCCTGCCCGATGCGCACGTGCGGCACCTCGTGGACGGACTCCCAGACCTCGGTGGAGACCGGGTTGCCCGAGAGCGCGGACCAGGTGGCGGCGCCGACGAAGTGCAGCGCGGAGTCGGTCGGGACGACGCGGACGTCGTGGCCCGACTCGGTGAGCCGGCGCAGCAGCTCGCACGCCTTGTACGCGGCGATGCCGCCGCTCACGCCCAGCACGACCTTCGGCTTCGTCGTCACCACTGTCACGTCACTCCCCGCACTCGGATGCGCACGACTGCGCGTACGACTCCATGAGACACCACAGGCCCGGCGGATGTTCCGCCGGGCCTGGGTGACAAACCGAAAAACGTGCTTACTGCACCGGGCCCTCGATGGCCTCGGAGGTCAGCAGGCCCGCGTTGATCTCGCGCAGCGCGATCGAGAGCGGCTTCTCGTGGACGTGGGTGTCGACGAGCGGACCGACGTACTCGAGCAGGCCCTCGCCCAGCTGCGAGTAGTACGCGTTGATCTGGCGCGCGCGCTTGGCGGCGTAGATCACGAGGCTGTACTTGGAGTCCGTCGCCTCGAGCAGCTCGTCGATCGGCGGGTTGATGATGCCCTCGGGCGCGGTGATGGAAGAGGACACGCTCTACCTTCCGAAGATGGATATCCGGTCACGGATCATGACGGATAAAAGATCAGACAACGTGCATCAACGTTAGCAGCTCGCGCGCGACGTCCTCGACCGAGGTGTTGACGAGCGTGGTGTCGAACTCCGACTCGGCGGCCAGCTCGACCTTCGCGGCCGCGAGACGGCGCTCGATGACCTCCGGCGACTCGGTGCCTCGGCCGGTGAGCCGGCGGACCAGCTCCTCCCAGCTCGGCGGGGCCAGGAAGACCAGCTGCGCGTCGCTCATCGACTCCTTGACCTGGCGGGCGCCCTGGAGGTCGATCTCCAGGAGCACCGGCTCGCCGGCCTCCAGACGGTCGAGGACCGCACGCCGCGGGGTGCCGTAGCGGTTGCCCGCGAACTCGGCCCACTCCAGGAGCTCACCGTTGGCGACCAGCTTGTCGAACTCGTCGTCCGTGACGAAGAAGTACTGGACACCGTGCTGCTCGCCGGGTCGCGGCTTCCGTGTCGTGGCCGACACCGAGAGCCAGACCTCGGGGTGGACCTTGCGCATATGAGCGACGACCGTGCTCTTGCCCACCCCGGAGGGGCCGGAGAGCACGGTCAGCCGCGGACGTACCTCTGCTGCCATGCAGCGATTATTCCAGCTTCACCGGTGTGCCCGGGACGCCTGGTCCCGGGCCGCCGGCGCGGCCGCGGCGCACTCAGGCGCCGGCGCCGCCGAACTCGCGCTCCAGGGAGGCGATCTGGTTGGAGCCGAGACCGCGGACCCGGCGGCTCTCGGAGATGCCGAGCCGCTCCATGATCTGCTTGGCGCGGACCTTGCCCACGCCCGGAAGGGACTCGAGCAGCGCGGAGACCTTCATCTTGCCGATGACGTCGTTCTCCTGGCCCTGCTTGATGACCTCGTGGAGGGAGGCGCCGGAGTGCTTGAGTCGATTCTTGACCTCGGCCCGCTCCCGGCGAGCCGCGGCGGCCTTTTCGAGCGCGGCTGCGCGCTGTTCAGGGGTAAGGGGCGGAAGAGCCACGCCTACGTCACCTCGGATGTCGAACTGTCGGATACGGACCGGTGGGAAGCTGCACGCCCCGCGCGAGCGGGGCACGCCACACCAGTGGAGCAACGACCGACGTGGAGTACGTCGAACGCCGACTCTGTCCCGGAGACTAGCGGCCGAGGCCGCCTGAGTCAGCGAGAACAGACGAAAAGTCCTGGTCAGCATCGACCGACCAGGACATTTCCGACATAACGACGCCGTTTTGGGCCAAGTTTTGTCAAGGAGTGAGACGGCGAGGACACGCCGCCCGACCTGCGGATTGGCGAGAACCGGACGAAATCGTCCGCCGGGGTGCCTCAGGCGCCCACGGCCTCCCTGATCTCGTTCGCGTAACGTTCCGCCGCCGAGCGCAGCGCACCGGCGTCCGGACCCGCCTTCAGGACCCCGCGGCTCACGTTCGGGACGACGTTGCGGACCGCCGCGCCGAAGACCCTCGGCAGGTCGGCCGGGGTCGCGCCCTGGGCGCCGATGCCGGGGGCGAGCAGCGGCCCGTTGATGTCCAGGTCGAAGGAGGACAGATCCCCGAGGGTGGCGCCGACCACCGCGCCGAACGAGCCCATCGGGGTCTCCCCCGCGTTCTCCTCGGCCAGGTGGGCGAGCATCGTCGCGCCGATGGTCCGCCCGTCCTCGCGCACCGCGCGCTGGACCTCCGCACCTTCCGGGTTGGAGGTCAGCGCGAGCACGAAGAGACCGGCGCCGGACTCCCGGGCCAGGTCCACGGCCGGCTTCAGGGAGCCGTAGCCGAGGTACGGGGAGACGGTCAGCGCGTCCGAGAACAGCGGGGAGTCCTTGCGCAGGAAGGCCTCCGCGTAGGCGCCCATGGTGGAGCCGATGTCGCCGCGCTTGGCGTCCATCACGACCAGACCGCCGGCCGCCCGCAGGTCGGCCGTGGCGCGCTCCAGGACGGCGACGCCGCGCGAGCCGAAGCGCTCGAAGAAGGCGGCCTGCGGCTTGAACACGGCGACCGTGCCGGCCAGCGCCTCCACCACGGTGTACGTGAAGCGCTCCAGGCCGGCGATGTCGTCGGCGAGGCCCCAGGAGTCGAGCAGCGAGGCGTGCGGGTCGATGCCGACGCAGAGCGGTCCGCGCTCGTCCATGGCGGAGCGCAGGCGGTTCCCGAAGGAGAGGGTCACTGGGCGGCCTTTCCGGTGGAGGAGCGGTGGTCGGCGCCGACGGCCTCGGCGAGCGTGGCGTACGGGGAGGCCGCGAGCCGCGCGGCCAGGCCTTGGTGGATCGCGCGGGCGTAGAACGGGCCCTCGTAGATGAAGGCGCTGTAGCCCTGCACCAGCGTCGCGCCGGCCAGGATCCGCTGCCAGGCGTCCTCGGCGTTCTCGACGCCGCCGACGCCCACCAGGACGATCCGGTCGCCCACGCGCGCGTACAGCCGCCGCAGCACCTCCAGGGAGCGCTGCTTGACCGGGGCGCCGGACAGGCCGCCGGTCTCCTTGATCAGCGCCGGGTCGGACTTCAGGCCGAGGCCCTCACGGGCGATGGTGGTGTTGGTGGCGATGATGCCGTCGAGGCCGAGCTCCAGGGCCAGGTCGGCGACCGCGTCCACGTCCTCGTCGGCGAGGTCGGGGGCGATCTTCACCAGGAGCGGGACGCGGCGGTCGGTCACCGTGCGGTCGGCGGCCTCGCGGACGGCGGTGAGCAGCGGGCGCAGCGACTCGGTGGCCTGGAGGTTGCGCAGCCCCGGGGTGTTGGGCGAGGAGACGTTGACGACCAGGTAGTCGGCGTGGGCGGCGAGCCGCTCGGTCGACTTCACGTAGTCGGCGGCGGCCTCGGCCTCGGGCACGACCTTGGTCTTGCCGATGTTGACGCCCACGACGGTCCTGAAGACCGGGTTACGGGCGGCCAGGCGGGCGGCGACGGCGGCGGAGCCCTCGTTGTTGAAGCCCATGCGGTTGATCAGAGCGCGGTCCGGGATCAGCCGGAAGAGGCGCTTCTTGGGGTTGCCGGGCTGCGCCTCGCCGGTGACGGTGCCGATCTCGACGTGGTCGAAGCCGAGCATGGCCATGCCGTCGATGGCGATGGCGTTCTTGTCGAAGCCGGCGGCGAGGCCGAAGGGGCCGTGCATGCGCAGGCCCAGGGCCTCGGTGCGCAGCTCCTTGTGGCGGGGCGCGAGGACGGCCGCGACGAAGGTGCGCAGGACCGGGACGCGGACGGCCAGCCGGATCCAGCGGAAGGCCAGGTAGTGGGCCTTCTCGGGGTCCATCCGCTTGAAGACCAGGGTGAAGAAGAACTTGTACATGGGGAGTGTCCTCAGCAAGAGGGGGACACCGTTTCCGGTGTCCCCCCTGTGGGCTGCTAGTCGCGGGCCGCGGTCAGGTGTGCCGCGTGATCCTGGAGCGAGCGGACGCCCACGTCGCCGTGGTTGAGTGCGTCGATGCCCTGGACGGCCGCCGCCAGCGCCTGGACGGTGGTCAGGCAGGGGACGGAGCGGGCCACCGCCGCCGTACGGATCTCGTAGCCGTCGAGGCGGCCGCCGGTGCCGTACGGGGTGTTGACGATCAGGTCGACCTGGCCGTCGTGGATGAGCTGGACGATGGTCTTCTCGCCGTTCGGGCCCTCGCCCTCGGACTGCTTGCGCACGACGGTGGCGTTGATGCCGTTGCGCTTGAGGACCTCGGCGGTGCCGGAGGTGGCGAGCAGCTCGAAGCCGTGGGCGACCAGCTCACGCGCCGGGAAGATCATCGAGCGCTTGTCGCGGTTGGCGACCGAGATGAAGGCGCGGCCCTTGGTGGGCAGCGGGCCGTAGGCGCCGGCCTGCGACTTGGCGTAGGCCGTGCCGAAGACCGAGTCGATGCCCATGACCTCGCCGGTGGAGCGCATCTCCGGGCCGAGGACGGTGTCCACGCCGCGGCCGTGGATGTCGCGGAAGCGGCTCCACGGCATGACGGCCTCCTTGACGGAGATCGGCGCGTCGAGCGGCAGGGTGCCGCCGTCGCCGGTGGCCGGCAGCAGGCCCTCGGCGCGCAGCTCGGCGATGGTGGCGCCGAGCGAGATGCGGGCGGCGGCCTTGGCGAGCGGCACCGCGGTCGCCTTCGAGGTGAAGGGGACGGTGCGCGAGGCGCGCGGGTTGGCCTCCAGGACGTACAGGATGTCGCCGGCCATCGCGAACTGGATGTTGATCAGGCCGCGCACGCCGACGCCCTTGGCGATGGCCTCGGTGGAGGCGCGCAGCCGCTTGATGTCGAAGCCGCCCAGCGTGATCGGGGGCAGGGCGCACGCCGAGTCGCCGGAGTGGATGCCGGCCTCCTCGATGTGCTCCATGACGCCGCCGAGGTAGAGCTCGGTGCCGTCGTAGAGGGCGTCGACGTCGATCTCGATGGCGTCGTCGAGGAAGCGGTCGACCAGGACCGGCCGGGTGGGGCTGATCTCGGTGGACTCGGCGATGTACGACTCCAGGCGCGCCTCGTCGTACACGATCTCCATGCCGCGGCCGCCGAGCACGTACGAGGGGCGTACGAGGACGGGGTAGCCGATCTCGTCGGCGATGGCCTTGGCGCCGGCGAAGGTGGTGGCGGTGCCGTGCTTCGGGGCGGGCAGGCCGGCCTCGGCGAGCACCCGGCCGAAGGCGCCGCGGTCCTCGGCGGCGTGGATGGCCTCCGGGGAGGTGCCGACGACCGGCACGCCGTTGTCCTTGAGCGCCTGGGCGAGGCCCAGCGGGGTCTGGCCGCCGAGCTGGACGACGACACCGGCGATCGGGCCCGCGAGGGACTCGGCGTGCACGATCTCCAGGACGTCCTCCAGGGTGAGCGGCTCGAAGTAGAGCCGGTCGGAGGTGTCGTAGTCCGTGGAGACGGTCTCCGGGTTGCAGTTGACCATCACCGTCTCGTAGCCGGCGTCGCTGAGCGCGAAGGAGGCGTGGACGCAGGAGTAGTCGAACTCGATGCCCTGGCCGATGCGGTTGGGGCCGGAGCCCAGGATGATCACCGCGGGCTTGGTGCGGGCCGCGACCTCGGTCTCCTCGTCGTAGGACGAGTAGAAGTACGGGGTGTTGGCGGCGAACTCGGCGGCGCAGGTGTCGACCGTCTTGTAGACCGGGCGGACGCCGAGGGCGTGCCGGACCTCGCGGACGACGTCCTCGCGCAGGTTGCGGATCTCGGCGATCTGGGTGTCGGAGAAGCCGTGCCGCTTGGCCTCGGCGAGCAGCTCGGGGTCGAGCTTCTCGGCGGCGGCGAGGTCGTCGGCGATCTCCTTGATGAGGAAGAGCTGGTCGACGAACCAGGGGTCGATCTTGGTGGCCTCGAAGACCTCCTCGGGCGTGGCGCCCGCGCGGATGGCCTGCATGACCGTGTTGATCCGGCCGTCGGTCGGGCGGACGGCCAGGGCGAGCAGCTCGGCCTTGTCGCCGGGCTCGCCGGTGAAGGCGAACTGCGAGCCCTTCTTCTCCAGGGAGCGCAGGGCCTTCTGCAGGGCCTCGGTGAAGTTGCGGCCGATCGCCATGGCCTCGCCGACCGACTTCATGGTCGTGGTCAGCGTGGAGTCGGCGGACGGGAACTTCTCGAAGGCGAAGCGCGGGGCCTTGACGACGACGTAGTCGAGGGTCGGCTCGAAGGAGGCCGGGGTCTTCTCGGTGATGTCGTTCGGGATCTCGTCCAGCGTGTAGCCGACGGCCAGGCGGGCGGCGATCTTGGCGATCGGGAAGCCGGTGGCCTTGGAGGCGAGCGCGGAGGAGCGGGAGACGCGCGGGTTCATCTCGATGACGATGACCCGGCCGTCGTCGGGGTTGACGGCGAACTGGATGTTGCAGCCGCCGGTGTCGACGCCGACCTCGCGGATCACGGCGATGCCGATGTCCCGCAGGATCTGGTACTCGCGGTCGGTCAGCGTCATCGCCGGGGCGACGGTGATCGAGTCACCGGTGTGGACGCCCATCGGGTCGAAGTTCTCGATGGAGCAGACGACCACGACGTTGTCGTGCTTGTCGCGCATCAGCTCAAGCTCGTACTCCTTCCAGCCGAGGATGGACTCCTCCAGGAGCACCTCGGTGGTCGGGGAGAGCGTGAGGCCCTGGCCGGCGATGCGGCGCAGCTCCTCCTCGTCGTGGGCGAAGCCGGAGCCGGCGCCGCCCATGGTGAAGGAGGGACGGACGACGACGGGGTAGCCGCCGAGGGTGTCGACGCCCTTGAGGACGTCGTCCATGGAGTGGCAGATGACCGAGCGGGCGGACTCGCCGTGGCCGATCTTCCGGTTGACCTCCTCGACGACCTCCTTGAAGAGGTCGCGGTCCTCGCCCTTGTTGATCGCCTCGACGTTGGCGCCGATGAGCTCGACGCCGTACTTGTCGAGGGTGCCGGCCTCGTGCAGCGAGATGGCCGTGTTGAGGGCCGTCTGACCGCCGAGGGTGGGCAGCAGGGCGTCGGGGCGCTCCTTGGCGATGATCTTCTCGACGAACTCGGGGGTGATCGGCTCGACGTAGGTGGCGTCGGCGATCTCCGGGTCGGTCATGATCGTGGCCGGGTTGGAGTTGACCAGGATGACCCGCAGGCCCTCCGACTTGAGCACCCGGCAGGCCTGGGTGCCGGAGTAGTCGAACTCGGCGGCCTGTCCGATGACGATCGGGCCGGAGCCGATGACCAGGACGGACTGGATGTCGGTGCGCTTAGGCACGCTCGGCCTCCATGAGGGTCACGAAGCGGTCGAAGAGGTACGCGGCGTCGTGCGGGCCCGCGGCCGCCTCGGGGTGGTACTGGACGGAGAAGGCCGGCTGGTCGAGCAGCTGCAGGCCCTCCACGACGTTGTCGTTCAGGCACACGTGGGAGACCTCGGCGCGCCCGAAGGGGGTGTCGGAGACCTTGTCGAGGGGCGCGTCGACGGCGAAGCCGTGGTTGTGCGCGGTGACCTCGACCTTGCCCGTGGTGCGGTCCTGGACGGGCTGGTTGATGCCCCGGTGGCCGTACTTCAGCTTGTAGGTGCCGAAGCCGAGCGCGCGGCCGAGGATCTGGTTGCCGAAGCAGATGCCGAAGAGCGGGGTCTTGCGGCGCAGGACCTCCTGCATGACGGCGACGGGGCCGTCGGCGGTGGCCGGGTCGCCCGGGCCGTTGGAGAAGAACACGCCGTCCGGGGCGATCGCGTAGACGTCCTCGGCGGTGGCGGTGGCGGGCAGCACGTGGACCTCGATGCCGCGCTCGGCCATCCGGTGCGGGGTCATGCCCTTGATGCCGAGGTCGACCGCGGCGACGGTGAACTTCTTCTCACCGATCGCGGGGACGACGTACGGCTCCTTGGTGGCGACCTCGGCGGAGAGGTCGGCGCCGGTCATCTCGGGCTGCTGGCGCACCTCGGCGAGCAGGGTGCCGTCGTCGGGCAGGGCGCTGCCGGAGAAGATGCCGACGCGCATGGCGCCGCGCTCGCGCAGGTGGCGGGTGAGCGCACGGGTGTCGATGCCCTGGATGCCGACGACGCCCTGGTGGCGCAGCTCCTCGTCGAGGGAGCGCTGGGCGCGCCAGTTGGAGGAGACGCGGGCGGGGTCGCGGACCACGTAGCCGGAGACCCAGATGCGGGCGGACTCGGGGTCCTCGTCGTTGACCCCGGTGTTGCCGACGTGCGGGGCGGTCATCACGACGACCTGGCGGTGGTACGACGGGTCGGTGAGGGTCTCCTGGTAGCCGGTCATGCCGGTGGAGAACACGGCCTCGCCGAAGGTCTCCCCCACGGCCCCGTAGGCGCGGCCGCGGAAGATGCGGCCGTCCTCCAGGACGAGTACGGCGGGAACCTTGGTGGTTCCCCTGGTGGAGGTCGTCATCGTGCGGTGCCTTCCGTCGTACGTGCGGTGTTCAGGTGGTTGATGGCCTCGACCCAGGCGGCGTGCTCGGCCGCGTGGTCGGAGCGGAAGCCGGAGTCGAGCAGGGTGCCGCCGTGCTCCCAGGTGACGACGAGCAGTCCGCCCTCGGTGAGGACCTTGCCGGCGATGCCCTTGTCGAGGCGGGCCTCGCGCAGGGCGGCGGCCGGGATCAGGAAGTCGTCCGCGCCGGGGCGTACGACGCTGATCCCCGCGTCCGTCAGGGTGAGCTCGGCGCGGCTGCGGGTGCCCAGGCCGTGGGCGACGATCCGGTCGAGCCACTGTCCGGCGGTGGTGGAGCCGTGGTAGCGGCCGCTGAGCTCCAGCGTGGGCTCACCGGGGGTCTCCGGCACCTCGGGGAGGGGCGGGAGGCCGGACTGGAGGCTGCCGCGCCACTTCCAGCCCTGGCGCATCAGCCAGTAGACCAGGGTGATGAAGAGCAGCAGTCCGGCGACCCAGCCGAGCCGGCCGGCCCAGTCGGTGACCTCGGCGGACTTCTGATCGGCCGCGGCGGCGGCTGCGGCCAGTTGGATGAGTGGTGTCACGCCAGCTTCCCGTCGACGAGCGTTGCCCGGCCCCGCAGGAAGGTGTGGGTGACGCGTCCCGGCAGCTCACGGCCCTCGTAGGGGGTGTTGCGGCTGCGGGAGGCGAAGTCGGCGGGGTCCACGACACCACGGTATGCCGGATCGACCAGGGTCAGGTTGGCGGGCTCACCAGCCGAGACGGGGCGTCCGTGGCCGGCCGCCTGCCCGATCCGGGCCGGCTTGACGGACATCCGGTCGGCGACGCCGGCCCAGTCCAGCAGCCCGGTCTCGACCATCGTCTGCTGGACGACCGACAGCGCGGTCTCCAGGCCGACCATGCCCATGGCGGCGGCGGCCCACTCGCAGTCCTTGTCCTCGTGCGGGTGCGGGGCGTGGTCGGTGGCCACGATGTCGATGGTGCCGTCGGCGAGGGCCTCGCGCAGCGCCAGCACGTCACGCTCGGTGCGCAGCGGCGGGTTGACCTTGTAGACCGGGTTGTAGGTGCGCGCCATCTCGTCGGTGAGGAGGAGGTGGTGCGGGGTGACCTCGGCGGTGACGTCGATGCCGCGGGACTTGGCCCAGCGGACGATCTCGACGGAGCCGGCGGTGGAGAGGTGGCAGATGTGCACGCGGGAGCCGACGTGCTCGGCGAGGAGCACGTCGCGGGCGATGATCGACTCCTCGGCGACGGCGGGCCAGCCGCCGAGGCCCAGCTCGGCGGAGACGACGCCCTCGTTCATCTGGGCGCCCTCGGTGAGCCGGGGCTCCTGGGCGTGCTGGGCGACGACGCCGCCGAAGGCCTTCACGTACTCCAGGGCGCGGCGCATGATCACGGCGTCGTCGACGCACTTGCCGTCGTCGGAGAAGACGGTGACGCCGGCGGCGGAGTCGTGCATGGCGCCGAGTTCGGCGAGCTTCTTGCCCTCCAGGCCGACGGTGACGGCGCCGATGGGCTGCACGTCGCAGTAGCCGGCCTCCTTGCCGAGCCGGTAGACCTGCTCGACGACGCCGGCGGTGTCGGCGACGGGGTGGGTGTTGGCCATGGCGAAGACGGCCGTGTAGCCGCCGGAGGCGGCGGCGCGGGTGCCGGTGAGGACGGTCTCGGAGTCCTCGCGGCCGGGCTCGCGCAGGTGGGTGTGCAGGTCGACCAGGCCGGGCAGCAGGATCTGCCCCTCGGCCTCGATCACCTGGGCGTCGTCGGCGCTGAGGCCGGTGCCGACCTCGGCGATGATCTCGCCGTCGATGAGGACGTCCTGCGCCTCGCCGCCGAGCACCTTCGCACCGCGGATCAGGATCTTGCTCATGTTCTTACTTCTCCTCGGTGCGGGTGGTGGTGGCGGGGGCGGCGGGCTCGGAGCCGCCGAGCAGCAGGTAGAGGACGGCCATGCGGATGGACACGCCGTTGGCGACCTGCTCGACGACCGTGCAGCGGTCCGAGTCGGCGACCTCGGCGGTGATCTCCATGCCGCGGACCATGGGGCCGGGGTGCATGACGATGGCGTGCTCGGGCATCCTCGCCATCCGCTGGCCGTCGAGGCCGTAGCGGCGCGAGTACTCGCGCTCGGTGGGGAAGAAGGCGGCGTTCATCCGCTCGCGCTGCACACGCAGCATCATCACCGCGTCGGACTTCGGCAGCACGTTGTCGAGGTCGTACGAGACCTCGCAGGGCCAGCTCTCGACGCCGACCGGGACCAGGGTGGGCGGGGCCACCAGGGTGACCTCGGCGCCGAGGGTGTGCAGCAGGTCGACGTTGGAGCGGGCGACCCGGCTGTGCAGCACGTCGCCCACCAGGGTGACGCGCTTTCCGGCCAGGTCCTTGCCGAGGCCGGCGTCCCGGCCGACCAGGCGGCGGCGCATGGTGAAGGCGTCGAGCAGGGCCTGGGTGGGGTGCTGGTGGGTGCCGTCGCCGGCGTTGATGACCGGCGCGTCGATCCAGCCGGAGGTGGCCAGGCGGTACGGGGCGCCGGAGGCGCTGTGCCGGATGACGACGGCGTCGACGCCCATCGCCTCCAGGGTCTGGGCGGTGTCCTTCAGGGACTCGCCCTTGGAGACGCTGGAGCCCTTGGCCGCGAAGTTGATCACGTCCGCGGAGAGGCGCTTCTCGGCCGCCTCGAAGGAGATCCGGGTGCGGGTGGAGTCCTCGAAGAAGAGGTTGCAGACGGTCCGGCCGCGCAGGGTCGGCAGCTTCTTGATCGGCCGGTCGGCCACCCGGGCCATCTCCTCGGCGGTGTCGAGGATCAGAACGGCGTCGTCGCGGGTGAGGTCGGCGGCCGAGATGAGGTGACGCATCATCGGGGTCTTTCTCCGTTGTGGGGAGGATGAGGGCAGACGGGTGCGCAGGGCTGTGCCCCGGCTCCCGTCGAGGGGGCCGGTGAAGGTGTCAGGAGGCGGGCTTGCTGCCGAGCAGCACGGTGTCGCGACCGTCCTCCTCGGCGAGCAGGACCTTGACCGTCTCCCGCAGCGACGTGGGGAGGTTCTTGCCGACGTAGTCGGCGCGGATCGGGAGCTCGCGGTGGCCGCGGTCGACGAGGACGGCGAGCTGGACCGCGCGCGGGCGGCCGATGTCGCCGAGGGCGTCGAGGGCGGCGCGGATGGTGCGGCCGGAGAAGAGGACGTCGTCGACGAGGACGACGAGGCGGCCGTCGACGCCGTCACCGGGGATCTCGGTGCGGCCGATGGCGCGGGCGGGCTTCAGCCGCAGGTCGTCCCGGTACATGGTGATGTCGAGGGAGCCGACCGGGATCTTGCCGCCGGTGATGGATTCGAGCTTCTCGGCCAGCCGGGCGGCGAGGAACACGCCGCGGGTGGGGATGCCGAGGAGGACCACGTCGTCGGCGCCCTTGGCGCGCTCGACGATCTCGTGGGCGATGCGGGTCAGGACCCGCGCGATGTCGGGGGCCTCCAGAACGGGCCGCGCCGTCTCGCTGTACTGCTGCTGAGCGTCCATGTGTAAACGGACCTCCTTCTCCGCCTCACGGGACGGACCTTAAAGGACGTCGGAATTGCGCCATCCACCCTACCAGGGGCGGACGGGACGCCTGCTCACCCCCCGTCCGCCACACCGCGCGCCGTCCCCCGGGAGGGGGCGGTATGGACCATTCGGCTTGACGGGAGAGTGTCACGCTGCGTAACCTCACAGTGAGTTACCAGCCGCGCGGCGCAGCCGCAACGTCGTCTCAGCGTCCGGGAGCGTTATGTCCAGCGAATACGCAAAGCAGCTCGGGGCCAAACTCCGTGCGATCCGCACCCAGCAGGGCCTTTCCCTCCACGGGGTGGAGGAGAAGTCCCAGGGCCGCTGGAAGGCGGTCGTGGTCGGTTCGTACGAGCGTGGCGACCGCGCCGTGACGGTGCAGCGCCTGGCCGAGCTTGCGGACTTCTACGGCGTGCCGGTGCAGGAGCTGCTGCCCGGCACCACCCCTGGCGGCGCCGCCGAGCCGCCGCCGAAGCTGGTCCTCGACCTGGAGCGCCTGGCCCACGTCCCCGCGGAGAAGGCCGGCCCGCTCCAGCGCTACGCGGCGACGATCCAGTCGCAGCGCGGCGACTACAACGGCAAGGTGCTGTCGATCCGCCAGGACGACCTGCGCACCCTCGCCGTCATCTACGACCAGTCCCCCTCGGTCCTCACCGAGCAGCTGATCAGCTGGGGCGTCCTGGACGCGGACGCGCGCCGCGCGGTCGCCCACGAGGACAACAGCTGACCCTGCGGAGAACACTCGCAGAAACGTGCCGCCGGGGCCCCGGGAGTCACCTCGACTCCCGGGGCCCCGGCGCTTCTGTGTGCCTGCGTGGCGGTACGACGAAGGGGCCCGCAGCACACCAGGTGCTGCGGGCCCCTTTCGACTGCCTGAGGGCCGTGGACGGGCTAGGCGTCCGCGTCCCGGCGCAGGCGCGGCTTCAGGTCCTTGAAGCGCGCGAGCAGGCCGTTCACGAAGGTCGGCGACTCGTCGGTGGAGAACTCCTTGGCGAGGTTCACCGCCTCGTCGATGGCCACCGCGTCCGGGGTGCCGTCCTCCCAGATCAGCTCGTACGCGGCGAGGCGCACGATGTTCCGGTCGGCGGCGGGCATCCGGTCGAGGTCCCAGTCCACCGCGTAGGTCGCGATGAGCTCGTCGATCCGGGCCACGTGCTTGGCGTAGCCCTCGACCAGCTGCATGGTGAAGTCGTTCACCGGCGGCTGGCGGTCGTCGGACCGGTGCAGCCGGACCTGGTCCGCGAGGACCTCCTGCACCGAGGTGCCGCGCTGGTCGGCCTCGAACAGGATCTGGAAGGCCCGCTTGCGGGCCTTGCTCCGGGCGGCCACGGCTAGTTGTTCACCCGGCCGAGGTAGCTGCTGTCACGGGTGTCGACCTTGACCGTCTCACCGGTGGTGACGAAGAGCGGGACCTGGATCTCGTGGCCGGTCTCCAGGGTGGCGGGCTTGGTGCCACCGGTGGAGCGGTCGCCCTGGACGCCCGGGTCGGTGTGCTGGATCTTCAGCTCGACGGCGGCCGGGAGCTCCACGTAGAGCACCTCGCCCTCGTGGCGCGCGACGGAGGCCGTGAAACCCTCGATGAGGAAGTTCGCGGCGTCGCCGACGGCCTTCTTGTCGACGTGCAGCTGGTCGTAGGTCTCCATGTCCATGAAGACGAAGTACTCGCCGTCCATGTAGGAGAACTGCATGTCCCGGCGGTCAATGGTGGCCGTGTCGACCTTCACACCCGCGTTGAAGGTCTTGTCGACGACCTTGCCGGACAGCACGTTCTTGAGCTTGGTGCGCACGAAGGCGGGGCCCTTGCCGGGCTTGACGTGCTGGAACTCGACGACGGACCAGAGCTGGCCGCCTTCGAGCTTGAGCACCATGCCGTTCTTGAGGTCGTTCGTGGAAGCCACGGTTGCGGAATCTCCTGGTACTGACGTGGACCAAGAGGCACGGCGCGCGCTAGAGCGCGAGCAGCTCCTTGGTCGTGATGGTGAGTAGCTCGGGTCCGCCGTCCGCCTCCTGGCGTACGACGAGCGTGTCATCGATCCGGACCCCGCCCCGGCCCGGGAGGTGGACCCCCGGTTCGACGGTGACCGGCACGCAAGCGTCCAGTTTACCCATGGCCGCGGGTGCGAGCTGCGGGTCCTCGTCGATTTCCAGGCCCACGCCGTGCCCGGTGAGCGGGGTGGTGACGTCCCCGTGACCCGCCGCGACGAGAATCTGCCGGGCCGCCCGGTCCACGTCCCGGTACTCGGCGCCGGGCACGAGCGCCTCGCGGCCGGCCCGCTGAGCGGCGAAGACGAGGTCGTACAGCTCGATCTGCCAGTCGGCCGGGGTGGTCCCGATGACGAAGGTGCGGCCGATCTCGCAGCGGTAGCCGCGGTAGTCGGCGCCCAGGCAGACGGTGAGGAAGTCGCCCTCCTCAACCCGCCGGTCGGTGGGCCGGTGCCCGGAACGCCCGGAGTGCGGTCCGGTGGCGACGGAGGTGGCGAAGGCCGGCCCGTCGGCGCCGTGGTCGACAAGCCGCCGCTCCAGCTCCAGGGCGAGGTGCCGCTCGGTGCGCCCGACGAGGATCGACTCCAGGAGCTCGCCGAGCGCCTGGTCGGCGATCTCTGCGGCGATCCGCAGACAGCCGATCTCGTCCTCGTCCTTGACGATCCGCAGCTGCTCGACCGAGCAGGCCAGGTCGGCGAGCCGCAGCCCGGGGGCGACCGAGCCCATGGCCCGGTGCCGGGCCACGGTCAGATGGTGCTCCTCCACGGAGAGGGCGTCCGCGCCGGCCTTGCGGGCGAAGTCGACGCCGGCGACGGCCGGATCCCCGCCGCCGGCCGGCAGCACGAGCGTGCGCAGCAGCTCGTCGAGCCGCCCGTCCGCCGGATCGGCGCCCGGGGCGGTGGGGCAGAGCAGCACGTCCTCGTCGGGCCCGAGCAGCAGCACGGCCCCGGCGGGCGAACCGCCGGTGAGATAGCGGACATTGGCGGGGCGGGAGACCAGGGCCGCCGGGCTGCCCGCGGCCGCGCACCGGTCGCGCAGCCGGGTCCGGCGGTCCGCATACACCTCTGACATGTTCCGAGCCTACGAGCGCCCGCCCGCCGCGGCCTGTTGTGCGCACCCGACCGGGCAGTGCACAGCGGCTACGCCGGCGGCTGGCCGGATATCGCGCGGGCGAGGACGTCGTCCAGGACCCGGGCGGTGGTCTCCACGTCGTACGTGGAGTTGTCGATGATCGGCAGTCCGGAGCCGTACCAGCCGGCCATCCGGCCGTGGATCGCGGCGACCTCCTCGTCGGAGAGGCGCCGGTTGCCGCTGCGCTCGGCGTTGCGCTCCAGGACGATGTCGAGGCCGGGCAGCAGCACGACCGGGAGCAGCCCGGGGCCGACGTGGCGCTTCCAGCCGCCGAGGCCGACGACCGGCCAGTCGGGGAAGACGGCGTCGTCGAGGATGCAGGAGATGCCGTTGGCGAGGAAGTTGCGGGCGGCGAAGCCGCAGGTGCGGCGGGCGAGCCGGTACTGCGCCTCGGAGTTCTCGTTCCAGCCGGACTGGGGGTCGGCGAAGCCGGAGCAGACCCATTCGCGGACGTCGTCGAGGCTGATGTGGGCCGTGGGGACCGGCCGGCGGGCCGCCCAGTGGCGGGCCACGGTGGTCTTGCCCGCGCCGGCCGGGCCGATGAGCAGGACCGCGATCGTGGCGCCGCCGGTGCCGGTGACCGGGGGCGGCAGGGTGATGTGGCCGGTGACCTGGCCGGAGGGGGCGCCGCCCCAGCCGGGCGGCGGGCCCGGCGTGGCGGGCGGAGCCGGCGGGGCCTGCGGAGCCGGCGGGCCCTGGGGGGCCGGCGGCGCCGGGTAGGGCTGGTGGTGGCCAGGAGCGGGGTGGTGCGCGGGCGGGTGATGGCCGTGGCCGGGGACGGGCGGCGGGGGCGGCACGGGCGGGTGTCCGCCCTGGACCGGGGCGCCGGGGGCGTGGGCCTGCGGGCCCTGCGCCCAGCCGGTGCGGCCCGCGGGTTCCTGCGGTGGCAGCGGAGCCCCCATTCCGTGCTGCATCCGGTGCCCCACTCCGTTCCCTGCCGGCGATGTTTCCGTCGTTGCCGGAACGTTACCGCCCCCGGCTTCCCCAGGGGAAACGGCCCGGGGCGATCGGCCGGGGGCGCGAGCCCTCACCCGCCGGGGTGAGGGCTCGCTCAGGCGTCCAGTTCCTCCGCGAGCGCGCGCAGCGCAAGCCGGTAGGAGCCGATGCCGAAGCCGGCGACGGTGCCGGTGGCCACCGCGGCGACCACGGAGGTGTGCCGGAACTCCTCACGGGTGTACGGGTTGGAGATGTGCACCTCGATCAGCGGCGCGGTGCGCTGGGCGGCCGCGTCGCGCATCCCGTACGAGTAGTGGGTGAAGGCGCCGGGGTTGAGGACGACCGGGATCGAACCGTCGGCGGCCTCGTGCAGCCAGCGGATCATCTCCCCCTCGTCGTTGGTCTCGCGCACCTCGACGTCGAAGCCCAGCTGCTCGCCCAGCGCGCGGCAGGACTCCACCAGGCCCTTGTAGGACGTGGCGCCGTAGATGTCGGGCTCGCGGGAGCCGAGCCGGCCCAGGTTCGGGCCGTTCAGCACGAGGACGCGGCGCGGTTCGCTCACGCGGACACCTCGCCGTACGCCGCGATCAGCACCGCCGGGTCGGGGCCCTCCATGACGGTGGGCTTGCCGAGGCCGTCGAGGACGATGAAGCGCAGCAGGTCGCCGCGGGACTTCTTGTCGACCTTCATGGTCTCCAGGAGCTTGGGCCACTGGTCGCCGCGGTAGGTGAGCGGCAGTCCGACGGACTCCAGGACGGCGCGGTGCCGGTCGGCGGTGGCGTCGTCGAGGCGTCCGGCCAGCCGGCCCAGCTCGGCGGCGAAGACCATGCCGACGGAGACGGCGGCGCCGTGCCGCCACTTGTAGCGCTCGTTCTTCTCGATGGCGTGCGCGAGGGTGTGCCCGTAGTTGAGGATCTCGCGGCGGCCGGCCTCCTTGAGGTCGCCGGAGACGACCTCGGCCTTGACCTTGATCGAACGGACGATCAGCTCGGCGGTGTTCGGGCCCGCCGGGGTGCGGGCGGCCTCCGGGTCGGCCTCGATCAGATCGAGGATGACCGGGTCGGCGATGAAGCCGGCCTTGATGATCTCGGCGAGGCCGGAGACGTAGTCGTGCACCGGCAGCGAGTCCAGCGCGGCCAGGTCGCACAGGACTCCGGTCGGCGGGTGGAAGGAGCCGACGAGGTTCTTGCCCTCGGCGGTGTTGATGCCGGTCTTGCCGCCGACGGCCGCGTCGACCATGCCGAGCACCGTGGTGGGCACGGCGATCCAGCGCACCCCGCGCAGCCAGGTCGCGGCGACGAAGCCGGCCAGGTCGGTGGTGGCGCCGCCGCCGACGCCGACGATGACGTCGCTGCGGGTGAAGCCGGTCTGGCCGAGCGCCTTCCAGCAGTAGGCGGCGACCTCGGCGGTCTTCGCCTCCTCCGCGTTGGGCACCTGGATGGCGACGGCCTCGTAGCCCTGGCCGGCGAGGTCGGCGCGCAGCGCCTCACCGGTCTCGGCGAGCGCCTCGGGGTGGATCACGGCGACCCGCTTGGCCTGCGGGCCGATGAGCCCGCCGAGCTCGCCGAGCAGCTGCCGGCCGACCAGCACCTCGTACGGGTCGGAACCCTCGGAGCCGCCGACCGGGATCCGGGTGACTTCCTGGTCCTGGTCCGTCATACGTCCTTCAACTCCAGTGCGTCGAGGACCGCCTCGGCGACCTCTTCGGGCGTGCGCTCGTCGGTGGCGACCACGACGCTCGCGACTTCTTCGTACAGATGGCGGCGCGCGTCCATCAGCTCGCGCCACTGCCGGCGCGGGTTGACGGCGAGCAGCGGGCGGGCGGCGCCGAGGCCGACCCGGCGGACGGCGGCCTCGACGTCCATGGAGAGGTACGCGACGGGGCGCCCGCGCAGCAGGGCGCGGGTGCCGGCGTCGAGCACGGCGCCGCCGCCGAGCGCGAGGACGCCCTCGTGCTCAGCGAGGGCGGCGGCCACGGCCGCGCGCTCCAGGGCGCGGAAGTGCTCTTCGCCGTCCTCGACGAAGATGTCCGAGATCTCGCGTCCCTCGGCGGCGACGATGTCCGCGTCGGTGTCCCGGTAGACGGCGCCGAGCCGCTCGGCGAGCAGTGCGCCGACGGTGGACTTGCCGGAGCCCATGGGTCCGACGAGGACGACCTGCGGGCCGCCGGTCACCGGATGTGGAGGTTGTCGAGGTACGACTGCACGTTGCGGCGGGTCTCGGTGACGCTGTCGCCGCCGAACTTCTCCACGACCGCGTCCGCGAGGACCAGCGCGACCATCGCCTCCGCGACGATCCCGGCCGCCGGGACGGCGCAGACGTCGGAGCGCTGGTGGTGGGCGGCCGCGACCTCGCCGGTGGCGACGTCGATGGTGGCAAGGGCGCGCGGGACGGTCGCGATCGGCTTCATCGCGGCGCGCACCCGCAGCAGCTCACCCGTGGTCAGACCGCCCTCGGTGCCGCCGGAGCGGCCGGAAGTGCGCTTGATGCCGTCCTCGGTGCGCACGATCTCGTCGTGGGCCTGGGAGCCGGGCACCCGGGCGAGGTCGAAGCCGTCGCCGACCTCGACACCCTTGATGGCCTGGATGCCCATCAGCGCGGCGGCGAGCCGCGCGTCGAGCCGGCGGTCCCAGTGCACGTGCGAGCCGAGGCCGACGGGCACGCCGTAGGCGAGGACCTCGACGACGCCGCCGAGGGTGTCGCCGTCCTTGTGGGCCTGGTCGATCTCCGCGACCATCGCCTTCGACGCATCCGCGTCCAGGCAGCGCACCGGATCCGCGTCCAGCTTCTCGACGTCGGCCGGGGTCGGGTAGACGCCGTACGGGGCCTTCGCCGCCGCCAGCTCCACCACGTGCGAGACGATCTCGATCCCGGCCGCCTCCTTCAGGAACGACCGGGCCACCGCGCCGAGCGCCACCCGCGCCGCCGTCTCCCGGGCGCTCGCGCGCTCCAGGATCGGCCGGGCCTCGTCGAAGCCGTACTTCTGCATACCGGCCAGGTCCGCGTGACCGGGCCGGGGCCGGGTCAGCGGCGCGTTGCGGCCGGTCTCCTTCAGCTCGGCGGGGTCGACCGGATCGGCCGACATGACCTTCTCCCACTTGGGCCACTCGGTGTTGCCGACCATGACCGCGACCGGCGACCCCAGGGACAGGCCGTGCCGGACACCGCCGAGGAAGGTGACCTCGTCCTGCTCGAACTTCATCCGCGCACCGCGCCCATAGCCGAGCCGACGCCGTGCGAGATGGTCCGCCACCAGCTCCGTGGTGACCGGAACACCGGCCGGAAGTCCCTCAAGGGTTGCAACCAGCGCGGGGCCGTGCGACTCCCCCGCCGTCAGCCAACGCAACCTGCTCAACGATGCTCCTCATGCTCGCGCCTGGGCA
This sequence comes from Streptomyces sp. SKN60, assembly GCF_026236535.1. Lineage (GTDB taxonomy): Bacteria > Actinomycetota > Actinomycetes > Streptomycetales > Streptomycetaceae > Streptomyces. The sequence continues at coordinate 139,582 of NZ_JAHTMW010000017.1, forward strand.
CTGCGACGGCACGACCTGGGTGCGCGGCCCGGGTCCGCCTGCCCCGATCCTCCCACGTCCCGGCGGCCGATCGATCGCCGGTCCACGAGTCGGGACGCTCGTCTCACGCATCGGGTGAGGTCGCGCAGGCCGGGGTGGGGCGGTCGGCGCCTCCGCCGGCGCTCAGCGCTCGGCGAGCGCCCGCTCCCCCGCCGCCCGCATCGCGGCCAGCGGCCCCGGCGTGCGACCGGTCATCTGCTCGACCTGGAGCACCGCTTGGTGCACCAGGAGGTCGAGCCCGCCGACGACCTTGCCGCCGCGCGCCGACCAGGCGGCGGCGAGGCGGGTGGGCCAGGGGTCGTAGAGCACGTCGAAAAGGGTGCCGGGGGCGTCGGGGACGGCGCCGGTCAGGGCGTCGGTCGTCCCGGCCGGCGTGGTCGCGATCACCAGCGGCGCGGCGAGGGCCTCCGCCGCGTCGCCCCAGGCGGCCGTGCGCACGTCCACGCCGAGCCGCTCGCCCCAGCCGCGCATCTCGTCGGCGCGGGCCTCGCTCCGTACGTACGCGGTGACGGGGCCCGAGCAGATCCGGGCGAGGGCGGCGAGCGCCGAGGAGGCGGTGGCGCCCGCGCCGAGGATGGCGGCGGAGTCGACCTTCTCGACGCCCCGCTCGTGCAGCGCGGCGATCATGCCGGGGATGTCGGTGTTGTCGCCGACCCGGCGCCCGTCCTCCGTGAACACCACCGTGTTGACGGCCTCGACCGAGGCCGCCGTGTCGGTGATCTCGTCGAGCAGCGGAATGATCGCCCGCTTGAGCGGCATGGTCAGCGAGAGCCCGGCCCACGAGTCGTCGAGCTCGCCGACGAACCCGGGCAGCGCCGCCTCGTCGACCTCGAAACTGCCGTAGGACCAGTCGTCGAGGCCGAGCTCGGCGTACGCGGCCCGGTGCAGGACCGGGGAGAGCGAGTGGGCGATGGGCGAGCCGAGGACGGCCGCCCGGCGTGCTGCCGCCATCAGTTCTTCCTCGACTCGTTGAACTTCTCGACGAGCTTCTGGTGCTCCGCGTTCGTCTTCGTGAACTGCGAGGTCTTCCCGTCGAGCGAGATGAAGTAGTACCAGCCGTCGTGCGTCGGCTCGACCGTGCCCGTCATCGCCTCGATGCCGGGGTTGCTGATCGGGCCGGGCGGCAGGCCCTTGACGTAGTACGTGTTGTACGGGTTCTCGTACTTGCGCAGCGCCGTGAGCGACAGGTCGACCGTGCTCTGGTTCTTGATGTAGTTGTACGTCGAGTCGAACTCGAGCCCGCCGTAGGTCTGCGGGTTCGACGGCTTGAGCCGGTTGTAGACGACCTCGGACATCTTGCGGAAGTCGTCGTGCGACGTGCCCTCCGCCTGGACGAGACTGGCGATGGTGACGAGCTCCCAGGGGCCGTCGACGCCGAGCTCCTTGGCCTTGGCCTCCAGGTCGAACTTCGCGTATTCCTGGTTCGCGCGGGAGACCATCTTGCGCAGGGCGTCCTCGGGCTTGCCGCCCTTGGCGACCGGGTAGCTCGCCGGGAAGAGGAAGCCCTCGAGCGGGTCCTTGACGTTCTTGTGGTTCTTCGCCCAGTCCGGGAGACCGAGCTCGTTCGCCTTCGCCTTCGCAATGCCCTGGGTCGTGCCGGGCTTGAGTTCGAGCCGCTTGTCGATCTGCTCGTACACCCAGACGTTGCGCTTGCCCTCGGGGATGACGAAGTTGCTCTGGCTCGCCGGGTTGAGCATCATCGAGACGGCGCTCTCCGCCGACATCTCCTTCTTCAGCGTGTACACGCCGGCCTGGATCGACTGGCCCTTGGGGTTCTTCTGCTGGGCCGAGACGAAGGCGTCGACGCTCTTGACCACGCCGTTCTTCTTCAGGATGTTGCCGATGTCGTAGCCGGTGGCTCCGCGCGGGATCTCGATCTGGACATCGCCCGAGCCGGCGCCTGTGTAGTCCGGTGCCTCCGCGAAGCGGCCCTGCCAGAACTTGTAGCCGACGTAGCCGACGCCGCCCACGCCGCCGACCAGGACCACGGCGACGACCAGGCAGGCCATGCCGTTCTTGGCCTTCTTGCCCTTCTCGCCCTTGCCGCCCCGGCCGTTCTTCCCGCCGCGGCGGCCCGAGCGGCGGCCGTCCGGCTCGTCGTCGTAGTCGTCGTCGTACGCGTCGTCGTCATAGCGCTCGGACTCGTTGCCGGGAGCGTCCTCGCCGGTGAAGAAGGGGTGGTTCTCCTCCTCCGGCTCCGCGTCCCAGTCGGTCACCGGCTGCTGCTGCGGGGCCCGGCGCCGGCCGGGGGGCTGCGGCGGGGGGTAGGCCTCGGGGGTGCCGTAGAGGTCGGGCTGCTGGCCGCCGTACGGATCGGCGGGCGGGGCGTTGTACGGCATCGCCGCCTGGCCCGTCTCCCAGGTGGCGTCGTACTGCTGTGCGGGGTAGCCGGGCGTGTCGTAACCGGCCGACTGCCCGTACTGCTGTTCGCCGTACTGCTGGCCGTAGTCCTGCGGGTACTGCTGCGGATCGTGCGACTGCTGCTGCTCGTAGGGGCCGCCGGCGTACGTCTGCTGCTGGGCGTACGGGTCCTGGTGGCCGTACGGAGCCTGCTGCTGGTACTGCTGCTGCGGGTACTGCTGCTGGCCCTCCCACCCCTGGTCCCCGTACAAGGGGTCCGAGGGGTGCCACGGTTCGGAGCCGGGGCTCCGGCCATACTCAGTCATCGATCCCCAAACAGCCGCGAGGCTTCCGGACGTTCCGCCTCTACGTTGTGCGGCAGCTGTTCGAACACCGCCGCATCGCGCGGAACGTTACCGTATCGCGATCAGATGACCACTTCGACGCCCTCACCGGGCGGATTACCTGATACCCGTTCGGACTCAAGAGCGTTCTGCAGGATGATCACAGCGGCGGCCTGGTCGATCACGGACCGCCCCTTCTTGGACTTCACGCCCGAGGCCCGCAGGCCCTGGGTCGCGGTGACCGTGGTCATCCGCTCGTCGACGAGCCGGACCGGGACCGGGGCGATGCCCTTGGCCATCTCCCGGGCGAAGGCGCGGACCTTGGTCGCGGCCGGGCCCTCCCGCCCGCTGAGCGAGCGGGGCAGGCCCACGACGACCTCGATCGGTTCGTACTCCTCGACGATCTGGCGCAACCGCCGGTGGGCGGCCGGGACGTCACGTCCCGGCACGGTCTCCACCGGCGTGGCCAGGACCCCGTCGGGGTCGCACGAGGCGACCCCGATCCGGGCGTCCCCGACGTCGACGGCGATCCGACGTCCTCGGCGCATCGTCACGCCGTCTCCACGACGAGGCGCTCGACGGCGGCCATGGCCTCGCCGACGGCCTCCGGGTTCTGGCCGCCGCCCTGGGCGACGTCCGGCTTGCCGCCACCGCCGCCGCCGAGGGTCTTGGCGGCCGTGCGGACCAGCTCGCCGGCCTTGAGGCCGCGCTCGCGGGCGGCCTCGTTGGTGGCGATGACCGTGAGCGGCTTGCCGTTGGCCGTGGTGAACAGGGCCACGACGGCCGGGCGGTCGGACGGGATGCGGCCGCGGACGTCGAGGACCAGCTTGCGCAGGTCGTCGGCGCCGGTGCCGTCCGGGACCTGACCGGTCACCAGGGCGACGCCGCGGATGTCCCGGGCGGAGTCGACCAGACCGGCGGCGGCCTGCAGCACCTTCTCGGCGCGGAACTTCTCGATCTCCTTCTCGGCGTCCTTCAGCTTGCCGAGCATCGAGGAGATCTTCTCCGGCAGCTCCTCCGGACGGCCCTTGACCAGCTCCTGGAGCTGGGCGACGACCGTGTGCTCACGGGCCAGGAAGTTGTACGCGTCGACGCCGACCAGGGCCTCGATGCGGCGCACGCCGGAGCCGATGGAGGACTCGCCGAGCAGCTTCACCAGACCCAGCTGGGCGGTGTTGTGCACGTGGGTGCCGCCGCACAGCTCCTTGGAGAAGTCGCCGATGGTGACGACGCGGACCTGCTCGCCGTACTTCTCGCCGAACTCGGCGATGGCGCCCTGGCGCTTGGCCTCGTCGATCGGCATGACCTCGGCGTGCACGTCGAGCTCGCGCGAGAGGACCTCGTTGATCTTCTGCTCGACGTCCGTGAGGACGGCGCCGGGGACGGCGTTCGGCGAGCCGAAGTCGAAGCGGAAGCGGCCCGGGGAGTTCTCCGAACCGGCCTGGGCGGCGGTCGGGCCCAGGGCGTCGCGCAGCGCCTGGTGGGTGAGGTGGGTGGCGCTGTGGGCGCGGGCGATGGCCCGGCGGCGGCGCACGTCGATGGCGGCGTAGGCGGTGGCGCCCACGGTGACCTCGCCGACCTGCACCGAGCCCTTGTGCACGGAGACACCCGGGACCGGCTGCTGCACGTCGCGGATCTCGATGACCGCGCCGGAGTGCAGCTTGATGCGGCCGTGGTCGGCGAGCTGGCCGCCGCCCTCGGCGTAGAACGGGGTGCGGTCGAGGACGACCTCGACGTCGTCGCCCTCGGAGGCGGCCGGCGCCGGGACACCGTTGACCAGGAGGCCGACGACCGTGGTCTCGCCCTCGGTGTTGGTGTAGCCGGTGAAGCTCGTGGCACCGGTGGTGTCGGCGATCTCGCGGTACGAGGTGAGGTCGGCGTGACCGGTCTTCTTGGCCAGGGCGTCGGCCTTGGCCCGCTCCCGCTGCTCCTTCATCAGGCGGCGGAAGCCGTCCTCGTCCACGGAGAGGCCCTGCTCGGCGGCCATCTCCAGGGTGAGGTCGATCGGGAAGCCCCAGGTGTCGTGGAGCAGGAAGGCCTTCTCGCCGGCGAGGACCGTGCCGCCGGCGGCCTTGGTCTCGGTGACGGCGGTGTCGAGGATGTTGGTGCCGCCCTTGAGGGCCTTGAGGAACGCGGCCTCCTCGGCGAGGGCGACCGTCTCGATGCGCTTGCGGTCGGTCTCCAGCTCCGGGTACTGCTCGCCCATGGTGCGGATGACCGTGTCGACGAGCTCGCCGACGACCGGGCCGGTGGCGCCGAGCAGCCGCATGTTGCGGACAGCGCGGCGCATGATGCGGCGCAGCACGTAGCCGCGGCCCTCGTTGCCGGGGGTGACGCCGTCGCCGATGAGCATGACGCTGGTGCGCATGTGGTCGGCGACCACGCGCAGCGAGACGTCGGAGTCGTGGGCCTTGCCGTAGGCGACGCCGGTGAGCTCGGTGGCCTTGTCGATGACGACCTTGAGGGTGTCGGTCTCGTACATGTTCTGCACGCCCTGGAGGATCATCGCCAGGCGCTCGAGACCGAGGCCGGTGTCGATGTTCTTGGACGGCAGGTCGCCGAGGATCTCGAAGTCCTCCTTGCCGATGCCCTGGCCCCGCTCGTACTGCATGAAGACGAGGTTCCAGATCTCGACGTACCGCTCGTCGTTGACGGCCGGGCCGCCCTCGACGCCGAACTCGGGGCCGCGGTCGTAGTTGATCTCGGAGCAGGGGCCGCAGGGGCCGGGGACGCCCATGGACCAGAAGTTGTCCTTCTTGCCCAGGCGCTGGATGCGCTCGGCGGGCACGCCCACGACGTCGCGCCAGATGGCCTCGGCCTCATCGTCGTCCTGGTAGACCGTGATCCAGAGCTTCTCCGGCTCGAGCCCGTAGCCGCCGTGCTCCACCGGGGTGGTCAGCAGCTCCCAGGCGAGCTTGATGGCGCCTTCCTTGAAGTAGTCGCCGAAGGAGAAGTTGCCGCACATCTGGAAGAACGTGCCGTGGCGGGTGGTCTTGCCGACCTCTTCGATGTCGGGCGTGCGCACGCACTTCTGCACGCTGGAGGCGCGCGCGAAGGGCGGCTTGACCTCACCCAGGAAGTAGGGCTTGAAGGGCACCATGCCGGCCGGGACGAGGAGCAGAGTCGGGTCGTCCGCGATGAGCGACGCCGAAGGGACGACGGTGTGCCCGCGCTCCTCGAAGAAGCTCAGCCAGCGGCGGCGGATTTCAGCCGACTCCATCAGTGGTCCTCATTCCGGTTGTCAGACTTGTACGAAAACGAATAGGTGGTCGTGGAGTCGGCGGGACGGCCGCCGAGCGCCGCGCGGCGGCGCGGGCCGGGCAGCTCGCGCTCCTGCTCCACGGGCGGCGGGGCGTCCAGGCCCAGGGCCGCGCCGAGCTCGGCCTCCCGCTGGAGCATGGTCGCCCGCACGTCGAGGGCGAAGTCCTTGAGCCGGTGGCCGGTCTCGACGGCCTTGTTCGCCGCCTGCGCGGCCAGGCTCTCCGGGGTCAGCTGCTTGAGCTTCCGGTTGACCTTGGTGGTGGCCCACACGCCGGCGGCCGCGCCCGCGGTGAACCAGAACGTACGGCGGAACATCGTGCTCAGCCCTTCTGCTTCCGGCGTCGTGCGGACGGCACGGTACGGCCGACGATCACAGTACGCCGGTCGGCCGCGGCGGGCGCGTCCTGGCGGCCCCGGCCCCGCTCCGGCTCCCGGTCCCGGCCCAGCGCCCTGCGCACCCCGTAGCCGAAGGCCGCGACCTTGACGAGCGGGCCGCCGAAGGTGGAGGCCACGGTGCCGGCGAGGGCGGAGGCGTTGGAGGTGACCTCCTGGACGTCGGACGCGATGGCGTCGACCTTGTCCAGCTGGGTCTGCGCGGAGCGCACGGTCGCGGAGGCGTCGGCGAGCAGCGGGACGGCCTTCTCGGTCACGTCCGCGACGAGCTTGGTGGTCGCCCGGAGCGTCTGCGCCAGCCTCACCAGCACCACGGCGAGGAAGGAGACGAGGATCGCCCAGAACACGGCCACCAGGATCCCGGCAACCTCACCACCGGTCACGCTGCACCGCTCTCTGCTGTCGTCGGGTCCCGGTCGGTCGTCGGACCCGTGTGTACACGTCCTCCGACCCTATCGCGCCCGAGCTCCCCGGCCGCACCGCATTACCGCCTGTGGGAGGGGAGTTGCGTACGCCGATTGTACGGAGTGCGCGCGGATGAGTACGCTCCGTGTGCCATGCGACGGAGCAATCTCCCGGCGGAACTGAACCGGTTCGTGGGCCGGGCCGCCGAACAGGACCGACTGGCCCGGATGATCGCCGAGTTCCGGCTGGTCACGGTGGTCGGAGTGGGCGGGGTGGGCAAGACCCGGCTCGCCCTGCGGGCTGCCGCGGCACTGCAGAAACGCTACGTCGACGGGGTGCGGCTCGCCGAGCTGAGCGCGCTGCGCGACCCGGGCCTGGTGGCCCACGCCCTGGTGGAGGCGCTCGGGCTGACCGACCACACGGTGCGCCCGCCGCGCGAGGTGCTCCTCGAACACCTGGCGAAGCGGCGGCTGCTGCTCGTGGTGGACGGTTTCGAGCATCTGGTGGACGAGTGCGCGGTGCTGCTGCGGGAGTTGCTCGCCGGCTGCCCGGGGCTCACGGTCCTCGCGGCGGGTCGCCGGCCGCTGCGGGTGGACGGCGAGGCGGTGTGCGCGCTGGCGCCGATGGGCGCGGCGGACGCGCTTGAGCTGCTCACGGGGCGGGCGGCGGAGGCGGGCGCGGGGCCGGACGCGGGCGCGGGCGGGGATCCGGAGATCCTGCGGGAGCTGTGCCGGCGGCTCGACGGGATCCCGCTGGCCCTCGAACTGGCGGCGGCGCGGCTGCCGCTGCTCACGCCGGAGCAGCTCCTTGCGCGCCTCGAGGACCGCTTCCGGCTGCTCGACGGCGGACGGCGCGGAGCGCTCCCCCGGCATCAGACGCTGCGCACGGCGATCGGCTGGAGCCATGAGCTGTGCACCCCTGAGGAGCGGCTGCTGTGGGCGCGGCTCTCGGTGTTCGCCGGTCCCTTCGACCTGGAGGCCGTGGAGTACGTGTGCGGGGGCGCCGAGCTGCCGGCGGACCGGGTGCTCGACGTGCTCGGCGAGCTGCTCGCGCAGTCGCTGGTGACGCGCGAGGACACGGCGGCGGGCCCGCGCTACCGGATGCTCGACACGGTCGGGGCGTACGGGGCGGAGTGGCTGGCGGCGCTCGGCGACACCGAGCGGATGCGGCGCCGGCACCGGGACTGGTACATGGGGCTTGCCACCTGGTGCGAGCTGGAGTGGTTCAGCCCGCGGCAGGCGGAGGTGGCGGCGGCCACGGACGTGGCGCTGCCCAATCTGCGGGCGGCCCTCGAACTGTGCCTGGAGTCGGCGGAGGACACGGCGCTCGCCCAGCATCTGGCGGGGACGCTGTGGTTCTACTGGGCGGGCTGCGGACGTCTGTCGGAGGGCCGGCACTGGCTGGACCGGGCGGTGACGGCCGGTGCGCACCAGCCGGTGGCGCTGCACGAGGACGCCCGGCTCAAGGCGCTGTGGGTGCTCGGGTACGTGGCGGTGCTGCAGGGCGATCCGACGGCGGCGGTGGCGGCGCTGCACGAGTGCGGGGAGCGGGCCCGGATCACCGGGAACACGCTGGCGGAGGCGTACGCGACGCACCGGATGGGGTGTCTGGCGCTGATCTCGGACGAGCTGCCGCGGGCCGAGGAGCTGATCGGCAGAGCGCTGCACCTGTATCGGGAACTGGGCGAGCTGAACAGCAACGTGCTGATGGGGCAGGTGGAGCTGGCGATGGCGCGGGCCTTCCAGGGCGATCTGGAGGGTGCGGTCGCGCTGTGCGCGGAGGTGCGGGAGGTCTGCGAGGAGCGCGGGGAGCGATGGACCCGGGCGTACGCGCTGTACGTCCTCGCCTATGCGGCGCTGACGGACGGCGATCCGGTGTCGGCGCGGGAGCTGCTCACCGAGTGCGTGACGATCAACCACGCCTTCCACGATCTGGTGGGTCTGGTGCTCGGGATCGAGCTGCTCGCGCTGGTGACGGCGGTCGAGGGGGATCCGGCGGAGGCGGCGCTGCTGCAGGGGGCGGCGGTGCCGGTGTGGCAGTCGGTGGGGCTGCCGCTGTTCGGTTCGAGCAACTTCAACGGGGCCCGCGCGCTGTGCGCACGGCAGGCGGGCGAGCTGCTCGGCGGGGAGGCGTACGGCGCCTGGTACCGGGAGGGCGAGCGGCTCCCGCTCGACGCGGCGGTGGACCGGGCGCTCGCCGACCGCCGCGATCCGGCCACCGGGAACGGCGCGGGCGCGGCGGCCCCGCGCCCCTTCCGTACCGGCCGGGCACCCGTCCCGGACACGCGGAAGCCCGCCGGCTCCCCCACCGTGTCGGGTGGGGAAGCGGCGGGCTGAACACCGCGGAGGTGGTACTACTGCGCGCCGATGATCAGCGGGCGTAGTACTCGACGACCAGCTGCTCGTCGCAGACGACCGGGATCTCCTTGCGGTTCGGGTCGCGGTCGAGGCGGAAGGCCAGGGCCTTCAGGTTGACCTGCAGGTAGCGCGGGGTCTCGCCGTCGGGGGCGAAGCCACCCTCGCGGGCCACCTGGAACAGGGTCTTGTTGCGCGACTTCTCGCGGACCATCACGACGTCGTCGGGACGGACGCGGAAGGACGGCTTGTCGACCTTGCCACCGTTGACCTGGATGTGGCCGTGGACGACCATCTGGCGGGCCTGGTAGATGGTGCGGGCGATGCCCGAACGCAGGACCAGGGCGTCGAGACGACGCTCGAGCTCGACGACCAGCGCCTCGCCCGTCTTGCCCTCGGCCTTCTTGGCGCGGTCGTAGGCGCGGGCCATCTGGCGCTCGCTGATGTCGTACTGGGCGCGCAGACGCTGCTTCTCGAGCAGACGGACCTTGTAGTCCGAGTTCTGCTTGCGGCCACGGCCGTGCTCGCCCGGCGGGTAGGGGCGGGCCTCGAAGTACTTGACGGCCTTCGGGGTCAGCGCGATGCCGAGGGCACGCGACTTCTTGACCTTGGGACGGGACTGGTTCGGCATGAACCAACCTCTCTACTGTTGCGAATACGGCTTCACCAGGGTTAGGGAGGTCGCCATCCGCAGCCGGGAAGACCCGTCGGGTCCGTGAGGACCTGCCGGGCAGCCGCTCCCTGGTCTGGGCACATACGTGCAGCACGCGAACGACCCACCGCCCGCTCCGGGGAATCCCGGTGGTGGTGGGTTGCCCGCGACACCTTCGAAGGTGCGCGACGCTCCTGGAGACCCCGCCCGAAGGCCGGGACTCCGGCTGTTCGCCCTGTTCTGGTGATGCCGGCCGAAGCCGGACACAGGACGCAGCACTTCGGATCAGTGTACCGGGTCCGCCGGGCGCCCCGCGCCAGGGCCGCTCAGCCGCCCTCGCCCCTCAGGCGCTCCCGCACCTTCTCCACCACGTCCGCGTAGCGCGCCTCCGCGCCGTAGCGCGTCGGCTCGTAGTACTGCTTGCCGTGGACCGCGTCCGGCGCGTACTGCTGGCTGGCGATGGCGCCCGGCACGTCGTGCGGATACACATACCCCTGGGCATGGCCCAGCTTGGCGGCGCCCTTGTAGTGCCCGTCGCGCAGATGCGGCGGTACGGGGCCGGCCAGGCCGCCCTGGACGTCGGCGCGGGCGGCGAAGATCGCGTTCGTCGCCGCGTTGGACTTCGGGGCGAGGGCCAGCGCGATGGTGGCGTGGCTCAGGGTGAGCGCCGCCTCGGGGAAGCCGATCATGGCGACTGCCTGGGCGGCGGCCACGGCCAGCGGCAGGGCGTTCGGATCGGCGAGGCCGATGTCCTCGCTCGCAGAGATCATCAGGCGCCGGGCGATGAACCGCGGGTCCTCCCCCGCCTCGATCATCCGGGCCAGGTAGTGCAGCGCCGCGTCCACGTCGGAGCCGCGGATCGACTTGATCAGCGCGCTCGCCACGTCGTAGTGCTGGTCGCCGTCCCGGTCGTACTTCACGGCCGCCCGGTCGACGGTCTCCTCGACCGTCTCCAGGGTGATGGTCTTCTCCTGCTTCGCGATGGCCGCGCCGGCGGCCGCCTCCAGGGCGGTCAGGGCGCGCCGGGCGTCGCCCCCGGCGATCCGCAGCAGATGCGCCTCGGCGTCCTCGTCGAGCCCGACGGCCCCGCCGAGCCCGCGCTCCTCGTCGAGGGCGCGGCGCAGCAGTCCGCTCAGGTCGGCGTCGGTGAGCGGCTCCAGGGTGAGCAGCAGGGAGCGGGAGAGCAGCGGGGAGATCACCGAGAAGTACGGGTTCTCGGTGGTGGCGGCGATCAGGGTGACCCAGCGGTTCTCGACGGCCGGGAGGAGGGAGTCCTGCTGGGCCTTGGAGAAGCGGTGGATCTCGTCGAGGAAGAGGACGGTCTCCTTGCCGAAGCCGCCGACGGCCCGCCGGGCCCCGTCGATGACGGCCCGGACCTCCTTGACGCCTGCGGTGATCGCGGACAGCTCCACGAAGCGCTTGTTGGTGGCCTTGGAGACCACGTAGGCGAGGGTGGTCTTGCCGATGCCGGGCGGGCCCCAGAGGATCACCGAGGAGGCGCCGGCCGGTCCGCCGGTGCCGTCGCCGACCAGGCGGCGCAGCGGGGAGCCGGGCTTGAGCAGATGGCTCTGGCCCACGACCTCGTCGAGGGTGCGCGGACGCATCCGGACGGCCAGCGGGCTGCTGGTCGGGTCCTTCTCCTGGCGTTCTTCGGCTGCTGCGGTGAAAAGGTCGGGCTCCACGGTCATGAAGCCTAGGTCACCGCACTGACAGTCCGGTCCGGGCGGCCCCGGCTCGGCCGGCCGCTCAGCTGGTCCAGAAGTCCCACCAGCGGGTCAGGATCAGCATGCCGATGATGCCGATGTGCAGCACCGGGAGCACCCAGGTGAACTCCGAGAAGAAGGTGCGCAGCCCGGCCGGCGCGGGCAGCACCCCGCTGCGTACGTTGTGCGAGGTCACGTACCAGAACATGACGATGGTGGCGACCCAGGCGAGGCAGCACCACAGGCAGAGCGAGTTGATCTCGTACAGGGACTGCTGCATCAGCCAGGTGCAGAATCCGACGCCGAAGAGGGTGCCGGCGTTGAGGCCGAGCCAGTACCAGCGGCGGTAGCGGGCGCCCGCGAGCAGGCCGACGCCGATCGCGATCACCACGGAGTACGTGACCAGGCCGAGCATCGGGTTCGGGAAGCCGAAGACCGAGGCCTGCTCGCTCTTCATGATGTTCCCGCAGGACACGATGGGGTTGAGGCTGCACCCGGGGACGAAGTTCGGGTCTTCCAGGAGCTTGAACTTGTCGATGGTGATGACCCAGGAGGCGAGCAGTCCCGCCGCCCCGGTGATCACCAGGAGCCAGGCGAAGGCGCGGCTCGCGCCGATGGTGCGGGAGTCCTCCCGCGGTGCGGTCCCGCTCGCGGCCGCTGCCTTGGTCATGTCGCTCACTCGCTCTTCGTCGTTTCCGTCGTCTCCGCGGACCGGGGCAGGGTCATTCTGCCGCACCCGGTCGTACGGACGGTGTGAGCGAACGCGGAGGGCCCCCGGCACCGGGTGCCGGGGGCCCTCTCTCACGTACGGCCGGAACGGATCAGGCGCCGAGCTTCGCCTGCACCGCGTCGACGAGCTCGTCGAGCGCGACCGCCGTCTGCTCGCCGGACTCCATGTCCTTGAGCTGGACCACGCCCTCGGCGAGGTCGCGCTCGCCGGCGACGAGGGTGAAGCGGGCGCCGGAGCGGTTGGCGCTCTTCATGTGGGCCTTGAGGCCCTTCGCGCCGTAGCTGAAGTCCGTGGCCACGCCTTCCTTGCGGAGTCGCGTGACGAACCCGAACAGCACCTTGCGGGCCTCGTCGCCAAGCGCCACCGCGAAGACGCTGGTGGCCGGCGGGATGTCGAGCTCGATGCCCTCGGCCTCAAGGGCGAGGACCGTGCGGTCCACGCCGAGCGCCCAGCCGACGGACGGCAGCGCGGGGCCGCCGATCATCTCGGACAGGCCGTCGTAACGGCCGCCGCCGCCGACCGCGGACTGCGAGCCGAGACCGTCGTGGACGAACTCGAAGGTGGTCCGGGTGTAGTAGTCCAGGCCGCGGACCAGCTTGTCGTCGTCCTCGAAGGCCACGCCCGCCGCGGTGAGCAGCTCACGCACCTCGGAGTGGTACGCCTTGCACTCCTCGCACAGGTAGTCCTTGAGGAGCGGGGCGTCGACCAGCTGCTTCTGCACGTCGGCACGCTTGTCGTCGAGGACCCGCAGCGGGTTGATCTCGGCGCGGCGCAGCGTCTCCTCGTCCAGGTCGAGACCGCGCAGGAAGGTCTGCAGGGCCTCGCGGTAGACGGGGCGGCACTGCTTGTCGCCGAGCGAGTTCAGCAGGATGCGGAACTCGCGCAGGCCGAGCGAGCGGTAGGCCTGGTCGGCCAGGATGATCAGCTCGGCGTCGAGCGCCGGGTCCTCGGCGCCGATGGCCTCGGCACCGACCTGCGAGAAGTGGCGGTAGCGGCCCTTCTGCGGACGCTCGTAGCGGTAGTACGAGCCGCTGTACCAGAGCTTGACCGGCAGTCCGCCGGCCTTGTGCATGTTGGCTTCCAGGGCCGCGCGCAGGACGGAGGCGGTGCCCTCGGGGCGCAGGGCGAGGTTGGAGCCGCCCTTGGTGGTGAGGGTGTACATCTCCTTGGTCACGATGTCGGTGGACTCGCCGACACCGCGCGCGAACAGGTTGACGTCCTCGAAGCCGGGGGTCTCGACGTACCCGTAGCCGGACTTCCGGAGGGGTGCGGAGATCGCGTCACGGACCGCGAGATAGGTCGCCGAGAACGGCGGGATGAGATCGAAGGTGCCCTTGGGGGCCTTGAAGGTGCTCACGAAAGTCTTGTCACATTCCTCGTCGGGGAGCCTGGGTCTCGCTACTGCTCCCTTGGCGGCTCGACGCCACTTGCCGCAGATACGGGTTGGTGGCGCGCTCCTGGCCGATGGTCGTCTGGGGACCGTGGCCGGACAGGACGACGGTCGAGTTCTCGAGCGGCAGGACCACGCGGGTCAGCGATGCGAGCATCTCGTCCATGTCACCGCCGGGCAGGTCGGTGCGTCCGATGGAGCCGGCGAACAGCAGGTCGCCGGAGAAGAGGACGGAGGGGATCTCCGTGGTCTCCGGCGTCCGGAAGGTCACCGACCCCTTGGTATGCCCGGGCGCGTGCGCGACGGAGAAGTCGAGGCCCGCGAGCTTCAGCGCGGCGCCGTCGGTGAGCTCGTGCACGTCGTCGGGCTCGCCCACGGTCAGCTCGCCCATGAGGGGCATCCCGATGGAGCGGCCGAGGGCCTTCTCCGGGTCGCTCATCATGTACCGGTCGGCGGGGTGGATCCACGCGGGTACGTCATGGGCGCCGCAGACCGGGACGACGGAGGCGACGTGGTCGATGTGGCCGTGCGTGAGGACCACGGCGACGGGCTTGAGCCGATGCTTCTTCAGCGTCTCCTCGACCCCCTGGGCGGCCTGGTGGCCCGGGTCGATGATGACGCACTCCTCGCCCGCGGCGGGGGCGACCACATAACAGTTGGTCCCCCAGGCCCCGGCGGGGAACCCGGCAATCAGCACGATCGTCCTTATTTGTCGTCCGGCAGTTGGCTGCGCCAGTGCGGAACGCAGCGGAATGCAGCAGATCAGAGCCTACCGGCGGTGCGTATTCCACAGCCAACCCGTATACGGTACGGGCACATCCGACCAGGACAGGAACACTCGATCGAAAGGGAGCGGACCCGGTGGTCACCAGCGATCAGCGGCGGCGGCAGCTCGCCAGGGAGAAGTACGCGCGGCAGCAGCAGCGGCGTGCCGAGGCGCAGCGCAAGTCGCGCCGGAACACCGTCATCGCCTCGTCGCTCGCGGTGGTGCTCGCCGCCGGTCTCGCGGTGTGGGCCTCGGTGGCCCTGACGGGCGACGACAAGAACGACACCAAGAGCGACAGCGCGGCGAGCGCGAGCGGCACCCCGAGCGCGGAGCCGACGCCGTCGGGTCAGCCCGAGCCGGCGATGTCGATCGACCAGAAGGCCACGTACACGATGGCCCTCAAGACGAACGTCGGCGACATCAAGGTCACGATGGACGCGGCGAAGGCCCCGCACACCGTGAACTCCTTCAAGCACCTCGCCGACAAGAAGTACTTCGACGGGACCAAGTGCCACCGCCTGACCACCTCGGGCATCTTCGTGCTCCAGTGCGGCGACCCGAAGGGCGACGGCACCGGCGGCCCGGGCTACTCCATCCCGGACGAGAACCTGAACGGGCTCGGCAAGGCCGGGCAGGACGGCTCGGTCACCTTCCCGAAGGGCACCGTGGCGATGGCGAACGCCGGCCCGAACACCGGCGGCAGCCAGTTCTTCCTCGTCTACAAGGACACCAAGCTCCCGCCGAACTACACCCCGTTCGGCACCTTCGACGCGGACGGCCTGAAGGTCGTCGAGGACGTGGCGAAGGCGGGCGTCCAGGGCGGTGCCGGTGACGGCGCGCCGCAGAAGGCGGTCACGATCGAGAAGGCGACCGTCGCCAAGAAGTGAGTGCGGGGGCGGCCCGGCGACCACACCTGCGTACGACCGTTGAATTTCGGTCGCGCTGAGTGCGGACAGCCGGGCCGCCGTTCGCCTAGATTGGCGTTGTACAGCGCAGGCCGACGGCCGCGCTGTGGAGGGCGGGCGAGACCCGCCGGGAAACCGTGGACGATGCCCGGGGGTCGAGGCCCCCGCGACGGCATCATGTGGAGGAGGCGCTGTGAGCAGCGACCCGTGGGGCCGCGTCGACGAGACGGGCACCGTGTACGTGCGTACGGCCGAGGGCGAGCAGGTCGTCGGATCGTGGCAGGCCGGCACCCCTGAGGAGGCGCTGGCCTACTTCGAGCGCAAGTACGAGGGGCTGGTGGTCGAGATCGGCCTCCTCGAGAAGCGGGTGCGGACCACCGACCTGTCGGCCAAGGACGCCACGGCGGCCATCGACCACATCCGGCAGCAGGTCGAGGAGCACCACGCGGTGGGCGACCTCGCCGCGCTGAAGGTCCGGCTCGACAAGCTGGCCGAGTCGGTGGAGTCGCGCCGCGAGGAGCGCAAGGTCCAGAAGGCGAAGCAGGCCGACGAGGCGCGCTCCGCCAAGGAGGCGCTGGTCACCGAGGCCGAGGAGCTGGCGCAGAGCGAGCAGTGGCGGGCCGCCGGCGAGCGGCTGCGGGCCCTGGTGGACACCTGGAAGGGCCTGCCGCGGCTCGACCGGAAGTCCGACGACGAGCTGTGGCACCGCTTCTCGCACGCCCGCTCGGCTTTCTCCAAGCGCCGCAAGGCCCACTTCGCGGCGCTCGACGCGCAGCGCGAAGACGCCCGCAAGATCAAGGAGCGTCTGGTCGGCGAGGCCGAGGCGCTGTCGAACTCCACCGACTGGGGTGCGACGGCCGCCCGCTACCGCGAGCTGATGGCGGAGTGGAAGGCGGCGGGCCGGGCCCAGCGCGAGCACGAGGACGACCTGTGGAACCGCTTCCGCGGCGCCCAGGACGTGTTCTTCGCGGCCCGCAGCGAGGTGTTCGCCGAGCGTGACGCCGAGCAGGTCGAGAACCTCAAGCTGAAGGAGGAGCTCGCGGGCGAGGCGGAGAAGCTGGTTCCGGTCTCGGACCTGAAGGCCGCCCGGGCCGCCTTCCGCTCGATCAACGAGCGCTGGGAGGCCATCGGCCACGTGCCGCGCGACGCGCGCCCGAAGGTCGAGGGCCGGATGCACGCGGTGGAGCGCGCCATCCAGGACGCCGAGGAGAACGAGTGGCGTCGCACCAACCCGGAGGCGCGGGCCCGTGCGGCCGGCCTGACGGGTCAGCTGCAGGACGCCGTCGACAAGCTGCAGAAGCAGATCGACACGGCCCGTGCCGCCGGCAACGACGCCCGGGCCGACAAGCTCGCCAAGGAGCTGGAGGGCCGCCAGGCCCTGCTGGACCAGGCCCTGAAGGGTCTGCAGGAGTTCGGCGGCTGACGCCGGCCCCGTAGCGGTACGGGGAAGGGCCCCCGGCACCTGGTGCCGGGGCCCTTCCTCGTACCGACTCGCTGTTACGGCCTGCGGGCGCTGGTCACGCGGTACACGTCGTACACGCCCTCCACGCCCCGGACCGCCTTCAGGACGTGGCCCAGGTGCTTGGGGTCGCCCATCTCGAAGGTGAAGCGGGAGGTGGCCACGCGGTCGCGGGAGGTCTGGACGGCGGCCGAGAGGATGTTGACGTGCTGGTCCGAGAGGACCCGGGTGACGTCCGAGAGGAGCCGCGAGCGGTCCAGCGCCTCGACCTGGATGGCGACCAGGAAGACCGAGGACTGGGTGGGGGCCCACTCGACCTCCAGGATCCGCTCGGGCTCCCGGGACAGCGACTCCACGTTGACGCAGTCGCTGCGGTGAACCGATACGCCGCTGCCGCGGGTGACGAAGCCGATGATCGGGTCGCCGGGCACCGGGGTGCAGCAGCGGGCCAGCTTCACCCACACGTCCTCGACGCCCCTGACCACCACGCCCGGGTCGGCGTTGGAGCGGCGCTTGGCGCGGCCGCGGGTCGGCGGGGCGGCCTCGGCGATGTCCTCGGTCGCGGCCTCCTCGCCGCCGAGCGCCTGGACCAGCTTCTGCACGATGGACTGGGCGGTGACATGGCCCTCGCCGATCGCCGCGTACAGCGAGGAGATGTCGGTGTAGCGCAGCTCGTGGGCGAGGGTGACCAGCGAGTCGCCGGTGAGGATGCGCTGGATCGGCAGGTTCTGCTTGCGCATGGCCCGCGCGATGGCGTCCTTGCCCTGCTCGATGGCCTCCTCGCGGCGCTCCTTGGAGAACCAGGCGCGGATCTTGTTGCGGGCGCGCGGGGACTTGACGAAGCCCAGCCAGTCCCGGGAGGGTCCGGCGCCGGCCGCCTTGGAGGTGAAGACCTCCACCAGGTCGCCGTTGTCGAGGGTGGACTCGAGCGGGACCAGCCGGCCGTTGACCCGGGCCCCTATGGTGCGGTGGCCGACCTCGGTGTGGACGGCGTACGAGAAGTCGACCGGGGTGGCGCCGGCGGGCAGCGCGATGACATCGCCCTTGGGGGTGAAGACGAAGACCTCGTTGCGGGAGAGGTCGAAGCGCAGCGACTCCAGGAACTCGCCCGGGTCCTCGGTCTCCTTCTGCCAGTCGAGCAGCTGGCGCAGCCACGCCATGTCGTTGAGGTGGTCGTCCTTGCCGCCGCCCTTGGGCACGTCGGTGCGGACCTTGGAGGCGCCCGCGACGGCCTCCTGCTTGTACTTCCAGTGCGCGGCGATGCCGTACTCGGCGCGGCGGTGCATGTCGAAGGTGCGGATCTGCAGCTCGACGGGCTTGCCGTTGGGGCCGATGACCGTCGTGTGCAGCGACTGGTACATGTTGAACTTCGGCATCGCGATGTAGTCCTTGAACCGGCCGGGGACCGGGTTCCATCGCGCGTGGACGGTGCCGAGGGCCGCGTAGCAGTCGCGGACGGTGTCCACGAGGACGCGGATGCCGACCAGGTCGTAGATCTCCGCGAAGTCACGGCCGCGGACGATCATCTTCTGGTAGACGCTGTAGTAGTGCTTCGGCCGGCCGGTGACGGTGGCCTTGATCCGGGCGGCCCGCAGGTCGGCCTGGACCTCGTCGGTCACTATCGCGAGGTACTCGTCCCGCTTGGGCGCGCGCTCGGCGACGAGCCGGACGATCTCGTCGTACATCTTGGGGTAGAGGATCGCGAACGCGAGGTCCTCCAGCTCCCACTTGATGGTGTTCATGCCCAGCCGGTGCGCCAGCGGGGCGTAGATCTCCAGGGTCTCGCGGGCCTTCTTCTCCTGCTTCTCCCGCTTGAGGTAGCGCATGGTGCGCATGTTGTGCAGGCGGTCGGCGAGCTTGATAACCAGGACCCGGGGGTCCTTGGCCATGGCGACGACCATCTTGCGGACGGTCTCGGCCTGCGCGGCCTCGCCGAACTTGACCTTGTCGAGCTTGGTGACGCCGTCGACGAGCAGGGCGACCTGGTCGCCGAAGTCGCGGCGCAGGTCCTCCAGGCCGTACTCGGTGTCCTCGACGGTGTCGTGCAGGAGTCCGGCCATCAGCGTCGCCGGGTCCATGCCGAGCTCGGCGAGGATCGTGGTGACGGCGAGCGGGTGGGTGATGTACGGGTCGCCGCTCTTGCGCTTCTGGCCGCGGTGCCAGCGCTCGGCGACCTGATAGGCGCGCTCGACCTGGCGCAGGGTCGCCGTCTCGATCTTCGGGTCGTTGGAGCGGACGATCCGCAGCAGCGGTTCGAGGACCGGGTTGTACGGGGACGAGCGCTGGACGCCCAGGCGGGCGAGCCGGGCCCGGACGCGGCTCGAGGAGCCGCCGGAGCGGGCGGGCGGGGCCGGCGTGGGCCGGGCGGAC
The DNA here is from genome assembly GCF_026236535.1 of Streptomyces sp. SKN60. Classification (GTDB taxonomy): domain Bacteria; phylum Actinomycetota; class Actinomycetes; order Streptomycetales; family Streptomycetaceae; genus Streptomyces. Next base: position 158,693 of record NZ_JAHTMW010000017.1, read on the forward strand.
GGGGCCGGAGCGGGCGCCGCGGGCCGGGGCTTGGTCTCCGCGGGCGGGTTCTGGGGCGCGGCGGTGCCCTGCGCGGCCTGGTCGGCCTGCTTGTCGGGCTGCGCGGCGGAGAGTGGCTGGGCCTCGTCTGGCAAGAGCGCTCCTCGTGCGTTTCCGGGTCCCCCGGTCAGGCCCGGAAAGGCCATCGTATCGACCTGGGAGCGCCTGTGCTCACGTGCCTGAGAGCTGAGACGGCACCGGGACCCGTTCCGGTCTCTGTCCGAAAAACGACGGGGGCGGCCCGGGGATTCCCCGGGCCGCCCCTCGTACGGGGCTGGCTCCGCGCGGACGCGCCGGCCGCGACGCGGAACCGCCCCGGTCCGAGGCGGTGGGCCTCAGGACCGGGGCGGTTCCCGTGCGGGTGTGACGTGGCCCGTCAGACCGTGATGAGCGCGGTGAGCGGCGCGCCGCCGAGGGCGGGCTCCAGGCGGGTCCGGCCCGGCAGGAAGCCGAGCTCCATGAGGACGGCGACGCCGGCGACCTCGGCCCCGGCGCGCCGGATGAGCTCGATGGAGGCCTCGGCGGTGCCGCCGGTGGCGAGGACGTCGTCGATGACCATGACGCGGTCGCCCGCGGCCAGGTCCTCGGCGTGCACCTCGATCTCGGCGGTGCCGTACTCCAGCTCGTACGCCTGCCGCAGGGTGGCCCCGGGCAGCTTGCCGGCCTTGCGGACCGGGATGAAGCCCAGGCCCGCGCGGACGGCGACGGGCGCGGCCAGGATGAAGCCGCGGGCCTCCAGGCCCACGATCTTCGTCGCGCCGTGCGCGGCGCACAGCCCGGCCAGCACGTCGGTGAGCGCCGTGAACGCCTCCGGGTCCGCGAGCAGCGGGGTGATGTCCTTGAACAGCACTCCGGGCTTCGGGTAGTCGGGGACGTCCCGGATCCGGCTGAGCAGCAGCTCGGTGGTGCGCTGCGCCTCGGCCGTCATCCGCGCCGCCCGGTGGAGCGGCCGCGGCGGCCGTGCTGGCCGACGACGGCCGGCTCGGCGTCCGTCACGTCCGCCGGGTCGGCGTCGAGCGCCTCGCCCTTGGCGGCCGCGGCGGCCCGCTTGGCGAGGACGCGCTTCTTCAGGGCCTTCATCGCCGGCTCGCGCTCCTTGAGGTCGGCGACGAGCGGGG
>NZ_JAHTMW010000018.1 GCF_026236535.1 Streptomyces sp. SKN60
CGGCCTCGGTCACGTTCTCACTGGTCATCGGTGCATCCTCCATGATCGGGAGTTACACCGAACGATTTACAGTCCCCTGTCGCGTTGGGGTGTGGCTGTCCTGCTCTTGCGTTGCAAGGACTGTTCCTTTCTCGGAAGCACCCGAAGGGCACAGAGCCTCAGGGCCTCCAGCCGCTCACCGCCAAGTAGTGGGCTGGGGGCCCTTTTTGGGCGCTCAGCCATGAGCGGGCGAGAGGCGCAGGCGATACAACCCCTTCCGGAAAGTCTCTTTGCTTCTTCGGTGTCGCCACCGTCACAGCCGTAGTCCTGCGGGGCGTCCCGCCCTATGAAATTGAACTCTAAGGCCTTTTGGCCTTCTGCTCGCCACAATCACACGCAGTGCACGGTGAATTCCTGTGAACATCACGCCCGATCGCGGTCAGCGGTGGTCTCCGTTCGCCTGAATGGCCATCACCCCTTTGAATGCAAGGCCGGAAGGGGAGGTTCATGGGGTACGGGGCTCGGAGGGGGCGACGTAGGTCGAAGCGTCGGCGCGGCGCTGTGCTGCGCCGATCGCGTTCGGCGTCCGCCTCGCAGGCCGCTCCGTCGTGACGCCGGAACGCCCGTGTGCGGGCGGGGGGCCATCCCCGCGGGTACCGGGAGCATAGGTGGAATCGACTCTGCCACGTGGGTACCCGGGCTTGGGCACGGGGCCTGGCGCCCGCAGGGCCTGCTCCTCGGTGGCCGGACGGACTGTGCGTACCGGGCCACGTCGTCCTGGCGCCGCTTCGCCTCCCCGAATTACCTCCTGCTGCTGGAGTCGAGCACCCGCATGTGTACGTCCTTCGCCTCCACCGCTCCGTGCACCGCCAGGTCGGCGAGACGAACGGCATCGTCACCCGTTCCAGTTCGTCCAGCGCACAAGGCAGACGGTGGAGCCCCGCACACCGACAGGTCCAACGCCTGTGCACGGTGCCCCACACAACGGCTGGCAAATCGTGTCGCCCAAGCAGGCGATGAAGCGGTGCGCAGGACCGCGATCGGGTCCTGTGCACCGACGTCACTCCCCGTCCACCGAACCGTTCCGTCGGGGGTGGGACTGGCTGGGGGCACGTTTCTCCTGAGTGCCGTGGGACGTTCGGCCCTGAGCCGCATCGCACCGGCCGTCGTGTTCGTGCCGGAGGACGGGAGAGTCGAGCCAGTAGGCGCCATGCAGGCCGGCCAGGGGTGCGGTGTAGCCGCGTCTGTTCATGATCGACACAACGACAGCGGGAACGGGCCGGAACGGCGAGCCACCCTGGCGGAGCGTGGCGGATAGGAACAGCGGCTGAAGGTCGTCGAAGAGGTCGGCCGCCGTCCGGACGGCCTGGGCTGCCGCGTCGGCCCAGGCAAGAACGATTATGGGTACGGCGCGGGAAAGCCCGGGACGGATGCCGCACAGGCCGAATCCCTCAGGAAGCTCCGAGGTGGCGGGTTCATCCGGGCACTGTCAGAGGTGCATGGTTGGGTGAGCGCGATCGGATCCTCGAATGAGGACTGACACGAGAAGGCGGAGTCATGGGGCGTGTGACGCTCGACCTGCCGGCACTCATGCAGTTGCGGGGCCCCTGGGCGGCGTTCGGGGCGGTGTGCGCGGCACGTGGGTGGGGGGTCGCATGTGCTGTGCCCGCGGGCCGGTCTGGCATTTCGACGACGGCGGCGAGAAGGGGCTGGACCTGCACCACCTCGGCGCCGGCCGAGCGGTCATCGTAAGCAACGACCATGAGTATGCGGGCATGTACCACTGCCCCGCGGCTGAGGAATTCGGCGAGAACGAGACCGACCGCCTCGCCGGGGCACCTGACTGGTGGCGATCTGTGGTGTCGCAGACGTTGGCAGCCGGGCAGTTCGTGGGCTTCGCCTACGGCTTCGACGGTCTGGTCGTCAGTGCCAGTTCTCGGCGTCGTACAGGTACAGCACCAACGCGTGTCCTTCCGAACGGGGTGCCGCGCGGGCCGGCTCGGTCGCGGCGGCGTAGTCGTAGGCGTCCTCGGCGACGGTCATGGCGGTCGGCGATCTCAGGACGCGGTATCCGCACACGCTGCGCTTCCAGTTGTCCAGGTACAGCGTCTCGCCGAACGGCTGCGCAACAGGGTCGACGCGAGGATCGCGGTACTGGAGCGGCCATTCGCGTACGAGATCACCGTGCCGGTGGACAGCCACCTTCTGAGCCCTCCGGAGGATCTTGTAGCCATCGGGATCCACCGGTACAGGTCAGGGGCATCGAACAGCGCCGGCTCGGTGAACGCCGACGAGGGCCGGTCCCCGCCGAAGACCAGGTACTGCGTCTCGGTCGCACGCCGTCGAAGGGGCCGATGCGGGCCGCCTCGGCCGGCGGGTAGAGCAAGTAGTCGATGCTGCGATCGTGACAGGCGCCCCGGCCGGCGAGGAGCCGTCCACGCGGAGCCCGCCGACGCGGCGTGGGCGGGGGTGGACGTCTCGGGGATGCCGTGGTGGCGCGCCTGGCGGAGCCGTTCCGCTGCGACGGGACGGCTTTGCCGCAGGCCTTCCGCACGTTCAGGATCCGGATCCTGACTGCTGTGCGTCCCAGCGCGCTCGGCTGGCTGCGATGCCGGCTCGGTGCTCCTCCGCCCAGTCGGCGAGTGACCGGAGCGGGACGGTCAGGGAGTGGCCTGTGGCGCTGAGCGCGTACTCGACGCGGGGAGGGCGCAGGTCGATGACGGTGCGGGTGATCAGCCCGTCGCGCTCGAGTCGTTGAAGGGTGAGCGTCAGCATGCGCTGGGAGATGCCGTCGATCGCTCGCTGCAGGGCTCGGAACCGATAGGGCTCACGGGCCAGCGCTGCCACGACCAGGATCGACCACTTGTCTCCGACTCGTTCGAGGACGTCCTTGAGTGAACAGTCCTCGGTGCGGAAGCGCGCGGGGACGGTTACGCCCGTGTGCCTATCGGTCATCGAAGTGCCTTCTGTCGCCGAGGATGCATGGTTACTACTTTCGTGCTGGTAATCAACCATAACCACGGAGGGACGTCATGAAGGCAGGCATTCTCGGCACCGGGCGCATGGGGCGGGCACTCGCTGAGCTCCTGCGGGCAGCCGGCCACGAGGTCGTCCTCGGATCCCGGACTCCGGACGACGCTCCCGTTCCGGCGATCGGGTCGGCCGAGGCCGTCGAGCGAAGCGACGTCGTCCTCGTCGCCCTTCCGCACGTAGCGATCGAGCCCAACATCGACCTGCTGAGCACCATCGCTCCGGGCACGATTGTCATCGACCTGGCCAACGCAGTCCGTGTCGTGGACGGACGGATCCGGTCGGCCCTCGACGAGCCTCACGGACGGTGGATGGCGGACCTCCTGTCGCACACGAAGGTGGCCCGCGCCTTCACCCACGTCCCTGACGAGTTGCTGGTGAGCCGTGCGACGCGCCAGCCGGACACCTGGGCTGTCGCCGTGGCGGCCGACGACGATGACGCACTCTCGATCGCCGGTGAACTGGTGCGCTCAGCCCGGTACCTACCAGTCCCCGTGGGCGATCTCGACCACTCGGCAGTCCTCGACCCCGGCGGTCCGCTGTTCGCGAACCTGTACCTGCCCGGGGACATGCAGGACCTGCTCAGCCGGAAGGACTCCTGGAAAGAGGCATCCGCCTGTCCCGCCATTCCCGGCGTGTGACACAGCGACTGCGTACGTGACAGCCCGGACATTCGATCCGATGGCGACGTGGCCGAAGGCGCGACCCGGTCGCTTCCCACCGCCCGGTCGCGTAGAGATGCGTCCGGGCGGTGGTTGGTGGCTGGTCAGGATGCGGGGCAGAGCGTCTTGCGCAGTCCGATGTTGATGTGCTTCCCGGCGTCATCGGTCAGCTTGTTTCCGTCGTACGAGAACTGCTGTGCGGCGGCGTGATCCGGGTTGGCCACACCGCTGTCGAGGGCGGCGCACTGCTTGCGAGCCGCGTCGACGGCCTTGTCCTCGTCGTGGACGAGACCGGCGTCGACGTCGAAGAGGGCTGCGAGGACGGCGTCCCGCTCGGCGCCGGTGGGCTCGGGCGGCAGGCCCGCGTCCTTGGTGGAGTCCTGCGCCGGGGTACTGCTGGGGGTCGGAGCACTCGAAGCCGCTGGCGCACTGCTCGTGGCGGCCCCGGTGGCCGGAGCGCTCGACGTCTCGGGCGCGGCGCTCACGGTGGTGCCGGCAGTGGCATCGGCCTTGCTGTCGCTGGTGTTGTCGTCGCAGCCGACGAGGGTAAGGGCGAGCGCGGCGACGACGGCGGCAGTGGTGATTCGGATACGCATGGTTCCTTCTGGTGGAGTGGTTCGGTAGGTGTATCGGGGCGGGGACGGCATCAAGCCGGCAACGGTGCTGTGGCATGCCCCGGACGGGTTGGCAGCGCCCCGTCGCCTCCGGCCGACGGCGATGCCGTATATCCAGGGCGAGGTCGGCGTCGGGAATGCGCTTCGTGATTCGGGTTGTCGGGCCCTGGAGGGAGACGGTCGGGGGATGTCCCGCTGCCCGGCCGTCGGCGCGTTGGGAGCCCGCTCGTCAGTGCGGGAACCGTTCGATGGGAGCCTCTCGTCGGGATGGATGGCGAACTCCGCCGCGCAGGTCGGCTGGCATGGACACGGCATAATGTCGCTGCTCAGCAGCGGGCTGCCCTTCGGCGTGCGCGGGCATGAGACGGCCGTGCCGGGTCCAATGCCCCTGTGGTGTGAGGTGAGTTGTGAGAGTGCGGATCGTCGTGGGATCTGGTGGACGCAGACGGGGGCCAGCCTGATGAACGCGGTCCTGGACACCTCGCTCGTGCCGCAGCAGGACCGGGAGGAGATCCTCCGCACGGCGTTGTGGGAGTCCTTCGTGCGCGTCGACATCGATCACCATCGGCCGGCCGGGGACATCTCCGCCCGCATGGGGATCAGCGCCGTCGGGTCGATCGGGATCTGCTCGGCGCAGTCGACCGCGGTCACGGTGCGCCGGACGGCTCGGCTCGCCCGCGGGGACGATGAACCGGTGATCTTCGTCGGTCTGCAGATGACCGGGACCAGCCTGGTGGAGCAGCACGGCCGCCAGTCCGTGCTGCGGCCGGGGAGCCTTGCGGTGTACGAGTCGATCGCGCCGTACACCCTGCATTTCGGCCAGGCCCTCGACCAGCACTTCCTGCGCATCCCCCGCTCGGTTCTCGCTCTGCCCGACCGGGCCCTGCGCGATGTCGCCGCGACCTCGCTCGGCTCCGACAACCCCCTCTCCCGCCTTGCCTTCACGTACTTCTCCGAGCTGGCGGTCAGCCAGGACCTGCGGGACGGCGTGTTCTCCGAAGCGATCGTCCAGCCGAGCATCGAGCTCCTGCGCGCGGTCGTGACCTCGCAGCTCGGTGCCTCCCATCTGCATCGGGCGGCGATGGAGAATTCGCTCGGTCTGCGGATCACCCAGTACATACGCCGCCATCTGCCCGATCCGACTCTGTCCGCCGCACGGATCGCCGCCGCGCACGGCATCTCGGTCCGGCATCTCTACACGGTGCTGGCCCAGTCGGGGATCAGCCTCGGTGACTGGGTCCGCTCCCAGCGCCTGGCAGAGTGCAGAAAAGAGCTGGCCGGCCCGGGCGGGCGAACCCGGACCATCGCGGGCATCGCCCGGAGCTGGGGCTTCATGGACCCCACCCACTTCAGCAAGGTGTTCAAGCAGACGTACGGGATCACGCCGCGGGCCTGGCGGGAACAACACCACCCCGCACCGTCGCGGCGCAGGGGCACGGCTCGGGACGCGCGGTCGACGGACGGGTCCTTATGCGGTGGTCACCGGTCGATCCGTGTCCGGCCCCTCCCCCGCGGGGGCCGGACACGGTGTGGGCTCACACCGCGAATGCGGCGCACGCGTCGCGGCTGACCCAGCGGTGCGAACCGATCGAGTTGTTGACGGTGCCGAACCTCGGATCTTCGAACCAGTAGTCGTCCCGGAGGTCGGAGGCGTATCCCTCGGATCGCAGCAGGCAGATTTGGTGGTTGTAGTCGAAGGTGCCGAAGGCTCCGGGGAAGAACTGCACCTCCGAGTAGTTGCCCTTGTTGAGGATCGAACTTGCCTTGTAGGCGTCGTCGGTCTGGAACTTGCCGGAGCTGTCATTCCAGTTGAGGTCGTTGTCGCTGGCCGACCCGAGGACGGTTCCGTCGCAGTTGACGCCGTCGTAGGCTGCCATGTAGCCGCTGGCGATGCCCGCGTAGTTGTCGGAGCACGTGCCGGCGGTGGCGGCGGAAGCGCTGGGCGAGGTTCCGAATATCGCGACGGCCGACAGGGCCGTCGCGGCGGCGACGAACGAGATTCTGCGCATGCTGAACTCCAGATTTCGGTAAGGGGCGTGTGCTCACCGGCGCGGACGTATGCCGGCCGGGGTCTGGATCAGGACAGGACTTCCCGGGCCTGCCGCAGGGCGAACAGGCGCATCTTGCGGTAGTCGTCCCACTGCTTGGGGTAGGGCTTCGCGGCCTGGGCCCGGTATCCCTCCTCCAGGGAGCGGGCGGTTTCGGCCAGTGAGGACTGCTTGGCGCAGGTCGCCTCGGTGACCGCGAGCTTCTTGTCGAAGGCGTCGGCCTTTGCGACCGGCATGTCCTGGATGGCGGTCTGCCGCGCCTCGCGGAGCTTCTCGGGAGTGTCGAACGGGCGCCCTGCCGCCTTCATGCAGCGCGCCCACCGCCCGAGCGCCGTGGTGAACCGCTTGTCCCTGCGCAGGTCCTGGGAGTAGAGGGGGAGGAGATTCTCCACGGTCCGGCTGGACTTGTACCAGGTTTCGGCGTCTCCGTAGAGCTTGCCGCGCGCCTCGTTGGTGCAGCCGCCACGCGGGTAGCTCAGGGTGCCGTGGCCACCGGGCACCTTCACCTCCATCCGGTCATCGGGGTCACCTTCGAATGCTTTGCTGTAGGCGATGCGGGCCGGCCGGTCGAGCTTGTTCTGGAAAAGGATGGTCGGGTGGGAAGAGCGGATCTTCGCACCCAGGTCGTCGAAGACACGGCCGTAGCCGTACTTCGCCGCCCAGCGGACGTCGTCGATGACGAAGGAGCCGTTCTTGCGCTCGTCGACACTCGGAACCGGGAACTCCCAGTACGGGAGGTGCCGGCCGTCCATGCACTGCTTGATGAGCTTCTGCTCCGCACGCTCGATCTCGATCGCCTCCGGCAAGGTGAGATCCCGTACCTCCGTGTCGGAGACGCTCTCCCACGCCGGCGGCCCGTCGGCGCAGCCGGTCGCGCTGCAGAGGGTCGCCATCAGCAGCAGGGTCGCGGATGCCTTTCGCCGCATAGAGGTCGCGCCTTTCGATGGTTCCGGGGGGCGGGCACGATCACCTGCGGTGAGCTCGCAGCTCCAGGTCATGCGCGCCGAGAAGTGCGCTGCCGGCCGGGATGGCGGTGCGCCGCACACCGCGAGAGTAGAAGCCGAAACGGGCCCGGACTTGGCCATGCGTGCACAGAACTTGGTGCATCGTGCGAGCCGTCGCCGCTCTGCGCGGCCCGGGCCCTGTCCGTGCGCATCGAGCAGCGCTCCGCCGCCGCGTCTTCCCCGTTGAGTGCTCCGGCCAGGACTCCACGGACGGGTGGTTTCCCCAGGTCGGGGCTTGATCGTTTCTTGATGGGGAAGCCACTGCCGGTACTTGGGCGGAGTGAGCCCCTGTCACCGAGATGAGGGAGATGCCGAGTGGACTGGTCGTTGTCCCGTCCCGCGATCGTGTGCCGTGTGTGCACGGGCAGGAAGACCGACGTCGTCGCGGTTGAGGGACGCCAAGTCCTGAGGTGTCGGCACTGCAGGAGGACCTGGCGGCCCTACGACACGGCTCCTTCGCCCGCCCCGGACTACCGCACCGCCTACAGGATCGCCCCGCCGGAACGCGACGAGGACGAGACGCTTTCGGCGCTGGAGACAGCGGCAGCGAAGCCGGTGGGGCAGCGTCACCCGGACCCGGCAGCCCGCCGTCTCCTTCTGCTGCGCCGGGCCGCACTCGCCGACCGCCGCGCCTACGCCACCGAACTGGAGCATCTGCGCGGAGGTGCGACAGTCGCACAGGCCGCGTACGCCCAGGAACACGCCGACGCAGCCGCAGAAACGTTACGCGCCTTCGACGTGAACACCGACAACGTCTACGCCGCTGGCGTCATCCGGGCGGAACATCCGATCTGGGACGACGAACCCGACGCCGGCCGGGCCTACGTCCGGCAGGAATACGCGGAGTGGACCCGCGCCGAGCGCGCCCGGCCCTCAACAAGCTGACAGTGCTACGCCGACGCTTCCCGTGCGGCCCTTCCATGTACGCATGTCCTGGGTCTGCCTGCCTGTGGCGACTACCTGAGGGGCTGCCGGATTGGGTTTGACCCTGGTCGAGCGTGAACCGCTGTTATTGGGCGACGCCGTCGCGGGGAAGCGACCAGGGCCGCGGACCGGCTGCACGGACTGCCGGCCCAGCCTGGGCCGCTCGGTACCGGGCGCGTTCGGCCGGCGGAGACCGGCGACCGGGCGGGTCGAGGAACTCCTGGAGGCCCGCCGGTGTTTCAGAGTTCCTGCGCCGCGGTGTGCAGCAGCAGGTCGCGCAGTGCCATGGCGGTGTCCGGCGGCTCAGCGGCGGTGAGGACGAGCTGGTCGGCGGTGGTCGAAGGGCCGGCCAAAGGGATGACGCGCAGGCCAGGTGGCTGGTGGTCGAGTGCGGATTCGACGGTGATGCCGATGCCCGTTCCCGCGGCGACGTGAGCGGCGATGTCACGCACGCTGTCGGCGGTCTGGATGATGCGCAGGTCGGCTCCGCTGATGTGGAAGGCGGACAGAAGACGGTCGCAAAGACCGCTGTTGATCTGGTGGGGCCAGGTGAGCAGGCCGGTGGTGGACAGCTCGGACGCGCTCAGCTCAGCGTGTCCGGCGAGAGGGTGGGTCATCGGCACGAGAGCCATGAACCTCTCTGTGGAGAGCACTCTTGCGCGCACGCCGGTGACATCGCCGGTCGCCCAGCCGATGCCCAGCCCGATGGCGTCCGAGCGCAGGGCGGTGAGCTGGGCTGTCGTTGGCATGGCCTGCGGCACGATCGTCACGTCGGGGAACCGGACGCGCAGTTGCGGCAGGCAACGCAACAGCAGCTGGTGGTCGGTGTATTGGGCATGAGCGACGACGAGGGTCCTGCGGCTGCCGATGCCGGCCGCCAGGGAGCGGCCGCGCTGCTGGAATCGGCGCAGTTGGGCCAGAGCGGCGTGCGCGTCGGGCAGGAGTGCCTCGCCCAGATCGGTCAGCGCCACGCGGCGGCTGGTGCGGTGGAACAACCGCCCGCCCAGGCTGTTCTCCAAGCGCTTGATCGCCTCGCTGACCGTGGGCTGCCCCCGGTGCAGGCGTGTGGCGGCACGGCCGAAGTGGAGCTCCTCCGCGACCGCCACGAATGCTTCCAGTTCCATCCTGTCCACGGGACGAGGCTAGCGCGATCGATCGGTTCAACCGATCGCTGTGGGCCGAAGTTCGGCGTTGATCGCGCGCCGGGTGCGGGTTGTGATGGCTGGGCGAGCAGGGATCTCCCGACCACCGGACATAGTGAAGAGAGAGACATGACTGTCAATGACGCTGTTTTCGAGAACGACGCTGTTGTCGAGAACGATGTGCCCACGGCAACGGTGACCGTGGTCTATCACTCGGTGCACGGGCACACCCGGGTCCTGGCCGAGCACCTTGCCGACGGAGCGCGGCTGGTGCCGGGTGCACAGGTGCATCTCGTCGAAATCCTGCCCGGGGATGTCATCGCGGGCCGTTGGCACGATGCGGACGTTCTGGAACTGCTCGATCGTTCCGACGCGATCGTCCTCGGCTGTCCGACGCTGATGGGCAGCGTGTCGGCAGTGTTCAAGGCCTTCATGGAAGCGGCGTTCACGCCGTTCGTGACGCAGTCGTGGAAGGACAAGCTGGCCGGCGGGTTCACCATGTCCGCCTCGCAGAGCGGCGACAAACTGGCGGTTCTGGAGCAACTGGCCGTCTTCGGCGCGCAGCTGGGCATGCAGTGGATCGGCGTGGGTGACATGCCGGGCAACAACTGGAGCGGTGGCACACGCGACGATGTGAACCGGCTGGGTTCATGGCTGGGTCTGATGAGCCAGAGCCATGCCGACCTGGGTCCGGAGCAGGCTGGATCGCGCGGCGACCTGATCACCGCGAAGCGGTATGGCGAGCGAATCGCCAGGCTTACCCAGCGCTGGGTCAACGCCGTGCCGTACGAAACGGACCGCATGACCGAACACGAAGCCCGCGCCTTGTCGGCCTCCCTCAGGAACACGGACGACATGCCGGCGCCGCTGACGTCCACGCCATAGCGGAACCGACATGTCGCCATCCCCGGGGGGCCTGTCAAACTCGAGAGGCTCTTCCAGATCTTCGTAGGCGTTGATCGTCCGTGACCGTGCGTCAGTTGAGCAGGATGACGTGACGCAGGAGGCGGTGGCGGCGCGGCCGTACATCAGGCGCTGGAGGAGCTTGATCTTCGTGTTGGTGCCCGCAGTGCGGCCGTTGTGGTGGCGCAGAGCGAGGGAGGCATCGACGGCGGCGCGGTCGCGCTCCAGACCGTTCGCGAAGGAGTGCAGAAAAGGGAAGGCCAGCTCTGCGGGTCCGGGCAATCCAGGCAGGCCAGCGTCTTCGCATGGGCGGCGATTCGGTCGAGCGAGGCCGTCCGCTTCTCGGCGCTGCCCTCGCGCGGGATGAGCAGGTCGGCCAAGGCATGTATCTGGCCGGCCATCTCGGGGCAGGGGTGGGCGAGCTGGTCGCGCAGAGTGTGCTGGTCCTCGTCGAGGCGGTCGGGGTGGCAGGTGAGCAGACCGGTGACCTCGCGGGGTGAAAGGGCAGCGTGGTCGGCCTCGACGCGGCCCTGGTTGATTTAGCAGACCAGGAGGTCGGCACTGCCGGCGTAGCCCTGCTGCCGACGCCCTGGTCGAGGAGGCCATGGACCTGCTGCCAGTTCCCAGGTGGTGGCGGCGCGCTTGCCCTCGCGCAGGGGGGGGCGAACCTACTCCAGCACGAGGCGTGCGCGCCGACCTCTTTCAGTGCTGTTTCGGCCAGGCCATGCCAGAGGTGCCAGCAGTCGCCAACCTGCACGATCGTCGGGTCGGCCTCGGTGGTGGCCTGGACGAAGGCGCCCGAGCCGTCGCAGCACGCCGCGCGGACGCCGGGATGCTCGCGCAGCCAGGCGGTCACGGTGGTCGCCTTCCGGTCGGGCAGGCGATCACGCCGGGTGCGGCTGCCGACGGAGCCGCTCGTGGCAGCGGCCGACGTCGGCACCGAAGAGGGTGCGCTTGGCCTCGTCGCCATGGTCGAGGTATCGGCGGGCCCTCGCCTCGAAGTCCGGCGTCGACCTTCCGCCCACAAGGCCCGCCGAGCAGGAGCGGCTGCTGCTCGGCGGGCGGGATTGCGCCGCACCGGCCGTTCGACTCGACGACCGGGACGGGGAAGGGTGCGAGGTTCCGACCACCGATTCCCTCATCACTCGGACCGCGTACGACTGGGTGAACCCAGCGCACCGCTTGGCGGTGCCCCAGGGGGCGCCATGATCACGACTCCCCACGATGCTTGATGTTGTCAATTGTTTACTTAAGCACCTCAAGCATTTACTTGACCATCTCAAGCATTGGGGCCTACCTTCGTCATATTACTTTAGGACATCAAACATCTACGAGCTGAAGCACCGAGAAGGTCCCCACCCATGAGTCACGAGATCACCCCGCCCACCACCGATCCCCGGCGCGAGACGCTCGTCGTCTTCGCGCTGAGCCTTGCCGCCATGGTCGTGTCGATGATGCAGACCCTGCCGGTCCCGATCCTCGGCCTCATCCGTGCCGACCTCGGCACCTCGGCCGCGAACGTGAGCTGGGTGACCACCGCCACCCTGCTCTCCGCCGCCGTCTTCACTCCGCTGCTCGGCCGCTTCGGCGACCAGCACGGCAAGAAGCCCACGCTGGTAGCCGTCCTCGGCGTCATGGTCGCGGGCTCCGTCATCGCCGCCCTGGCGACCTCGCTCCCCCTGCTGATCCTCGGCCGCGTCCTCCAGGGCGCCGCCACCGCGATCTTCCCGCTGGCCCTGTCCGTGCTGCGCGAGGAGGTCCGCCCGCAGAAGCTGCCCGGCGCGATGTCCCTGGTCAGCGGCACCCTGGCCTTCGGTAGCGGCCTCGCGCTCGTCGCCACCGGCCTGCTCACCTCCGGCACCGACGCCGACTACCGCAGCGCCTTCTGGATGGCCACCGGCTTCGCCGCGATCGCCCTGCTCGCGGTCGTGTTCCTGGTCCCCGCGACCCGCCACAAGACCGGCGGACGCACGGACTTCCTCGGCGCCCTCACCCTCGGCTCCACCCTGCTGCTGCTCCTGCTGCCGATTTCGCAGGGCCACGAGTGGGGCTGGACCTCCGGCCGCGTCCTCGGCAGCTTCGCAGCCGCGGCCGTCATGACCGCCGTCTGGGTCCTCACCGAGCTCAAGGTCCGCGATCCCCTCGTCGACATGCGGATGTTCGTGCACCGGCCGGTACTCATGGCCAACCTGGCCGGCCTGCTTGTTGGCTTCGGCATGTTCGCGAACTTCCTGGGCGTCTCGTACCTCGTCCAGATGCCCGAGGCCCTCACCGGCTACGGCTTCGGCGCGTCCATCCTGCGCGCCTCCGTCGAGTTCCTGCTGCCCGGTGCGATCGTCTCCCTGCTCGCCTCGCCGATCGGCGGCCGGCTCGTCCGCCACCGCGGCCCGCGCACGGCGCTGGCCCTGGCCGCCGTCCTCGGCGCCGTGGGCTTCGGCTGGCTCACCCTCGACCACGGCCACACCGCCTCGGTGATCGGCGCGGGCGTGATCGTCGGCGCGGCCGTCAGCTTCGGTTACGCGGCGATGCCCGCCGTCATCATGTCGAGCGTCCCGCACCACCAGAGCGGCATCGCCAACGGCATCAACTCCATCTCGCGCTCCACCGGCAGCGCGATCGGCAGCGCCGTGGTCACCACGATCCTGGCCTCGCAGACGATCGAGCACCTGCCCGCAGGCGTCCCTGCCCTGCCCGCGGAGTCCGGCTTCACCCTCACCTTCTGGATCGGCGCCGCCGCCTTCGCGCTCGTCGCGGTCATCGCCCGCCTCGGCCTGCCGGCCGGCCAGGCGCCCCGTACCCAGCGGGTGAGCGCACCGGCCGCCGCGAAGGAAGCCGAGAAGGCGACGGCAGCCGCGGCATGACCAGAGGGGCGGGCCCGCCGGACGACGGGCCCGCCCCTCTTCCGTACCGCCGTCAGGTCATACGCGGTCGGCTGCGATCTGGACGTACGGGAAGGAGCGGTCCTTGTACGACTCGATGAACGCCTCCTCGATACCGGTGACCAGCGAAGACAGCCAGCGTCAGCCGGGGAGCGATGTTGGTGTGGAGGTCCTGGGACAGCCGCTGGGGCTCACGCCGCCGGGCACGGCCGGCCGTGGTTGACGGACCAGAAGACGAGCAGGGAGATGTGGTTGCCGTTGGCCCATCTCGACTCTTCGTCCAGGTCGGCGGCCTGGTCGTCTCCTGCCCGCCGGAGAGGCCTCTCATGCCGGAGATGCCGACATGGGCGTACGCAGTGGTGTCGCTCCAGCCGAAGGCCGACTTCAGTTTGTCCTTCACTCCGTTCACCGCGTTGACGGTGTTGCCGTACGACGGTCAGCAGCACGACTCCGTCAGGGCCAAAGCCAGCCCCAGGCTCCTGCCTCCGGCTCCAGCGATTGAACAAGGAGAGCCCAGGGCTCACAGCCCACGGGGAGGGCCGTCGACCACTCGGGTCCCTTCACTTTCCCGCCGTGCTGGACACGAAGAAGGTCCTGGCGGCAGCGCAGCGGAGGCGTATGAGCCTTGGCCGACCTGGGAGACTTCCTCATTCCCGAGGTGTCGGACGAGATCCCTGTCGTGGCGCTCGGCGCCGGCGTTCATATGATCCCTGACAGGACGGGGCTCGTAGCGCAGTGGTCGTCGCGCCTTCACCGCATGTAGGAGGACACCGGTTCAAATCCGGTCAGCCCCGTCCTGCCTCTGCCACAACAGCTGTCCTGGCACCATCCCCACAGGTGCGGGGAGCAGAAGCCGGCGGTGACGGAGGCGGAGCACTGGCGGGGCCTCCAAGGGAGAGGTGCTGGTGATGGCGCGTCGGTCGAAGGTGGAGTTGTACGCCGGCATCCGACGCGATCACCGGGCCGGTCCCTCGATGCGGGCCGTGGAGGGCACGTACGGCGTGACCTGTCGGACGGTATGCAAGGCGGTGAACGCGGCTTGGCCGGAGCCGCACAGGAAGCCGCCCCGCCGACTTGATCGGCTGCAGCGTCAGGGGTTTTCTCGTCACTCCACAGCGCGGCGATGAGTTTGTGGCTCCCGGAGGGTCCAAGCTCGTGACACCCCAGGAAAGGACAACGCCATGTCAGAGCTTCTCGTCGACTTCATCACCTCCCTCGACGGCTACGCATCGGGACAGGGATGGCCCGGGTTCTGGGGACTCGAGGGCCCGGAGTACCTCGCATGGCTCGGCGAGCAGCCCAAGGCCACCTACCTGATGGGAGCGAACACCTACCGCCTGATGTCGGGCTTCGCCGCAGGCGAAGTCCCCAATGGCCAAGACGAGTTCAGGCCCGAGGAAGAGGCGTCCGTCGACGAGCTCACGCAAGCCTCCAAGGTGGTCTTCTCCTCCTCACTCAAGGAGCCACTGACGTGGGCCAACTCCACGCTCGTCCGGGACGACGCCGTCGAAGCGGTCCGCGCCATGAAGTCGAGTGGCTCGGGACTCCTCAGCACGATCGGCAGCCTCAGCCTGTGCCGGTCCCTGCTACGGGCCGGACTCGTCGACCGCTTCCGGGTCGTGATGTTCCCGGTGATCACCGGGGCAACGGGCGAAGAACGCATCTACGACGGCTATCCGGACGTTGCCCTCGAGATGATCGAGCACCGCACCTTCGACGGCCGCATCCAGCTGGTCGAGTACAAGCCCCACGTGCTCGAGCACCCGCCGCTCGGCGTCCCTGCGTGACGTCGCCCCGTCGGCGCCGGTCTGGACAGCCGCCAGACCGGCGCCGACGGGCACGAAGCAATACCTAATAGGGGCGAACGGCCAACGTCAGGACGCCGAGGATCCAGGGCAGGGTGAGGCCGGCGATGACGGCATCGCGGTCACGGTCGGTGCCCGCGGCGAGGGTGTGAAGGCTGGGCAGGTCGTCTTGCCGGACTGCGTCCAGCCAGTCCAGCAGGTGTTCGCCCGGCGCTCGGTAGCTTCGAGCAGTGGCGGGAGGGCGCCCGTCCTCTCGAGGCATACGCGTCGCCAGTGCGAGTCGGCCGGGGCCTGCGCCGCCGACAGACACGGGAGCGGGGGCGGGTCGGGCGCTCCTCGGCGAGATCGCCCGCCGGACCCAGACGCCGGCCTGACCTTCCCTCGCCCTCGTCCCGCAGGACGGCGACAACACGGCCGGGGGGCAAGCCTTCTTCCACGCGTGCGGACTCAGGCTCGACGGACCCGACAGGCCAGGAGCAGCCTTGGGCTGCCCCGTGCCGGAAATCCTCGCGGCGAAAGACACGACCAGCGCCGGACACAAGTGAGCCCCCCGGATGCAACTCGGGGAGCGAAGAACCCCCAACGGAACCCCCGCGCGAACGGGGAGGAACCGTAATCGCAGACGCGTATGCCACGACAACCGGGGCATCCCCGCCCGAGCGGGAAGCAAGGCGAGCAGGGCCGTCGCGGAACCATCACGCCTCGGCGGGAGCAAGACGCACCACCCCAAGGGGTCCCCGCGGTGAGTACCTCACAACCACACAACACCCCCGCCCACCAGGCCAAACTGGCCTTATCGATCAGCAGTGACGTCTCGTGTCGATCGGTTTGGGAGTCGCTCGAATTCTTGTCAGGGCAGCATCGGAATGCTCCTGGTGAAAGGTGCGGGTCATGCCCGGATGTCGAAGGTCGAGCTGTACGCGGCGATCCGGCGTGACCACCGTGGCGGCATGTCGATGCGCGAGCTTGAGGACAGACATGGCGTGAGGTGGTGGACGGCGCGGACGGCGTTGAACTCGGCCTGACCGGAGCGATTCAGCGGAATGCGTCGGCGTTCGATGTAGCCCACTGCCAGAACGGTCGGGCTGAGGTTCCGGTGATCTGTGAAACCGTGTCGCGAACCGTCAGCAGTTCGTCGTTGATGTCTGCGCCCGTGACATCGAGCACCGCGTCCGCGGCCTCGGCCCCGAAGGCCGCGGCCATCTGTGCACGAGCCTGTTGGCGGGTGATCTCAGCGAAGGGGATCTGGCGCCCCAGTGCTGCCGCGATGGCCTCGACCTGCTGTCGGGGGGCACTGGCTCGGGACTGGTCAGGGCGTAGGTGCGTCCGTGGTGGCCGGGCTCGGTCAGTGCCACCTGTGCCACTGACGCGATGTCCGCGGGGTGGATGGTTGGCAGCGCGGTATCGGCGTACGGCGCGCGGACGGTCCCGTGCCCACGGACGGCGGACGCCCACATCAAGGTGTTCGAGGCGAACTGCGTCGGCCGCAGGATCGTCCAGGCCATGCCGCTTGCCTTGAGCAGTTCTTCCACCGCCAGGTTCTCGCCGGCAGGGCCGAGGTGGGGGTGGGTCTGCACGGTGATGGACGACACCAGCACGACGAGTTCCACGCCCGCCTGCCGGGCACCATCGAGGATGTCAGCGTCTGAGCCCAGACGCGGCACAAGAATGAGCGAGCGCACGCCTGCCAGCGCAGGCTTCAACAACGCAGGCTCCGACAAGTCGCCCTCCACGGCTTCGACCCCTGCCGGGAAGCCGGCCCGTGCGGCGTCACGGGTGATCCCTCTGAGCTGACCGACACCGCGTGTGTGCAGCTCCTTCAGCAGGGCACTGCCTATGTTTCCGGTGGCTCCGGTCACGAGGATCATGAGCGTGAGTCCCGTCGTCAGATGATCAAGCAGGCGACACGCTGAAACCTCGATCACGCTTCAGGTCCAGCAGACACCTGCCCACACTTCTGCTGGGCACGTTCGTACGTTCGCCGACATCGCTCCATCGACATCCGTGCCTCGGATGATCGCCCACTGCCTCCGGAGCCAGTCGACAAACGCTGCTCCTAAATGATCGGTGAAGCCACCAAACAGCCCACGAGCCACAGCCCCTCAAGCGGCTATCCCGGTTACCGGCCCACTCACCGCGAACAGCGGCGCAGCGGGTACAACCCCGCCAACGAGTCGTACTCCGCCGCAGGACCATCCCCGCGAGTGCGGGGAGCAGACGACGTCCGCTCCTCTTCGAGAGCACGCAGGGGCATCCCAGCGGGCGCGGGGAGCAGAGACCCAGGGTTCGACCGACCGTGCCGACCGGTCCGAGAAAAGCGCAGTCACACGGGGGTGAACAACCCAGGAAGATTCGCCTCCCCGGCACGCGAGCGGGCCCCCAATCGATCTGAGGGCCCGCGCGGTCTCTACCTCCGCCTGCTGTTCACGCCTGTCGCAGTGCGGAGCGGCCCGCGAAGCGCGCCGAGTCGCCCAGCTCTTCCTCGATCCGTATCAGTTGGTTGTACTTCGCGGTGCGGTCCGAGCGGGAGAGCGAGCCGGTCTTGATCTGACCGCAGCCGGTCGCCACGGCCAGGTCCGCGATGGTGGTGTCCTCGGTCTCGCCCGAGCGGTGCGACATGACGGCCGTCCAGCCCGCCTGGTGGGCCGTGGCCACCGTGGCCAGCGCCTCGGTCAGGGTGCCGATCTGATTGACCTTGACCAGGACCGAGTTGCCGACGCCGGTGCGGATGCCCTCGCGCAGCAGCGTCTCGTTGGTGCAGAACACGTCGTCGCCGGTGAGCTGGCAGCGGTCGCCGACGCGGGCGGTCAGCTCGCGCCAGCCGTCCAGATCGTCCTCCGCCATCGGGTCCTCGATAGAGACGATCGGGTAGGCGTCGATGAGCTTGGCCAGGTAGTCGGCGTTCTCGGAGGGGGTACGGCGCACCCCCTCGCCCGCGTAGTCGTACACCCCGTCGCGGAAGAACTCCGACGACGCCGGGTCCATGATCAGGCCGATGTCCGTGCCGGGGCGGTAGCCGGTGCGCTCGATGGCGGCCATCACGAAGTCGAGCGCCTCCTCGGCGGTACGCATCGCGGGCGCGAAACCGCCCTCGTCGCCCACGCCCGTGGAGTGCCCGGCGGCCAGCAGGTCGCGGCGCAGGGTGTGGAAGACCTCGCTGCCCATGCGGACGGCTTCGGCGAAGGTGTCCGCGCCCACGGGCGCGATCATGAACTCCTGGAAGTCGAGCGGATTGTCGGCGTGGGCGCCACCGTTGACGATGTTCATCATCGGCAGCGGCAGGAGGTGCGCGTCGGCGCCGCCGAGGTATCGGTAGAGGGGCTGCCGGTGGGCCGCCGCCGCGGCCTTGGCGGTGGCGAGCGAGACGCCGAGGATCGCGTTGGCGCCGAGCCGGGACTTCGTGGCCGTGCCGTCGAGGGCGACGAGCGCGGCGTCGAGACCCGCCTGGTCCGCCGCGTCCCGGCCACGCACGGACGCCGCGATCTCCCCGTTGACGTGGGCCACCGCGCGGTCGACGCCCTTGCCGTGCCAGCGCGCGGAGTCTCCGTCGCGCAGTTCCACGGCCTCCCGGGCACCGGTGGAGGCGCCGGAGGGGACGGCCGCGCGCCCCAGGGACCCGTCCACCAGGACGACGTCGACCTCGACCGTGGGATTGCCCCGGCTGTCGATGATCCGGCGGGCGGTGACGGATGCGATGCCGGTGTCGACGACGCCGGCTTCCTTTGCAGACATGGGTGTTCCTCCCCGTTGTCGTGTGGCGTGGCTCCGCTGCGACAACGCTGGCGCTGAGCCCCGCAATCCAAACCCTACAGCAATGCTGTGCAGTTTTGCTGTACAGCATTGCTGTACAGGTCAGCTGCACGACCTGGCTGACCAGCGGGGTAAAGTGCCCTATGCCCACCCCGGAAGCCGCCGCCATCGCCGCCGAACTGCGCACCGCCATGGGTAAGCTCACTCGCCGCGTCAAACACGAGGACCGCATCCCGCTGGGCCAGGCCGCCGTACTCGGGGCCCTCGACCGGAATGGCGCCATGACCACCAGCGACCTCGCCGCCGATCAGCGCGTACGGCCCCAGTCGATGGCCCGGTCCGTGGGGCTCCTCATGGACCAGGACCTGATCACGCGCCGGGCGCACCCCACGGACGGCCGCAAGTCGCTGGTCGAGCTGACGGACGCGGGCCGGGCCGCGCTCGAAGCGGAACGGGGCCGCAGGGCCGGCTGGCTCGCGCAGGCCATCGAGGCCGAACTCACGGATGAGGAGCGGGCGTTGCTGGCACGGAGCACCGCCCTGCTGGAGCGGCTCGCCACCCGCTAGCGCCCCTCGCCCCACCGGCCGAAAGGCCAAGCACTTCAGTACGAGGACTTCCGGGCGGCACGCCCAGAGCACGCACCACGGGACACAGCCGCTCGGCGGCGGGCGCTCCTTCAAGGGCGAACGCTGCCAGCCGAGGCACTAGCACGGTGGTGAGAACGCAACGGCGTGGTGAGCGCCATGGTGAGTGACCACACCAACTCCTCGACACTCACCATACCCCGCGCCAGCAGAAGGGGCGGCCCTGGTGAGCACAGTGGTAAACACCCGCAGACATGAGCAGCCGGCGGGCGGAGGCACTCGCCTGACTGCTCAGCGGCCATTCCCGTGAGTGTCGGGGGCAGCCGATGCGAGCGTTGGCAAGCTTGCGGTTGAGGAGGCATACCCGCAAGCGGGAGTAGCGGAGGGCACGTCTGCTCCGGGCTGAAGCATGGCCGGGGTCATCCCTGCGGGCTCGGGGAGCAGGGGATCGCCTTGGCTACGGCCTCCTGGGTCAAGGGACCATCCCCGCTGGCCTGGATCCTAGCGCCGATCCAGGCTGCCGCGAAGCCGACCACGATAGGAAGGAGCGCGAGTTTGAGCGTCTGGTGCTCCTTGAGAAGATCAATCACGCATCGATCTTCCCCTGCAGCACGCCCCCCCGTTAAGGGCCAGCAACCCCGGCGGCCCGGGTGCTCAGCTTGTCATTTGACATCGTTTCTTATGGCTGCGGTGCGGAGTGGACGGCTTCAGGGAAGCCCAGCTCGTCAAGCAGCGCGTCGAACAGCTCCTCCACGAAGGCCTCCTGTGCTCGTAGCAGTTCCTCGATCCGAGACCGCTGCGCCGCGGCCTGGACACCAGCCGCTGAAGCCCACACGAGAGCGCCTTCGGCGTCGGCCGACACCTCCGCATCGAGCTCTGCACGCTTGTGTCCGATGGCTTCTTCGAACTCCGGGGTGGCCATCCACAGGCTCACGTCGTCTACGTCCTCCGGTTCCTCGACGAGGAGAGCGGCGGCGTTGTCCAGGTTGAGCCATGCTTGCCAGCGGTGCCCGTCGGCGTCCAGGCCGGTCACGAGGGCGATGCTGCTGTCGGAGACGTCGGCGACGCAGGCTGGCGCTCCGGTCCATTCGACCAAGGTGGACAGGTACTCGTCCTCCCAGAGGCCTTGTTCCAACTGCAGGCTCTGCCAGCCGCCCAGTCGCGGCTGCCACTCGTGCATGTCGTCCCTCAGCCCTGAACCGGTGCTGTTGAACATGGGTGCTTCCAGCAATGGGCGCTTGCTGCGCGCAAAGACCAAATGACCCGAAAAGCCCATCGAACCTCCTCGTCGAATATCAGCGCACCCTACGAGCTGCCACTGACATCACCGGTGCCAGCCGACTGCTGCTCCTGACCGACCGGCTCACCGGATCAACCGGCGGTAGCCGATGAGGACTGCGGCTACGCCGACGAAGGCGAGGAAGTGTTCGGCTTTGCGTTCGTAGCGGCGGTGGAGCCTCCGACAGCCGGCCAGCCAGGACATGGCTCTCGACCACCCACCGATGCCGGCCCAGCCGCTGCGAGGACTCGACGCCCCTGCGGGCGATGCGGTGGCGGATACCGCGCTCGCGGAGCCATCGGCGCAGATGGTCGTAGTCATAGCCCTTGTCCGCATGCAGCTTCGCCGGCCTCCGACGCCGGGGACCACGGCCGGATCGGATCGGTGGGATGCCGCGCACGAGCGGCTCCAGGCCCAGACTGTCGGGCAGGTTCGCACCGGAGATGCCCAGCGACAGCGGCAGTCCGTTCCGGTCACAGATCAGATGAATCTTTGATCCCGAATTGCCGCGGTCGGTCGGATTCGGTCCCGTCAGCGGCCCCCTTTTGCAGCCCGCAGGCTGACGGAGTCGATCGCGCATCGCGACCAGTCCAGCTCGCCCCGTGCTCCGAGTTCGTCAAGGAACACACGGTAGAGCCTCGCCCAGACCCGGTCCCGGCTCCACTGAGCGAACCGGCGGTAGACCGTGGGCCAGGCCGGGCCGAACACCGGCGGAAGCTGTCGCCAGGTGCAGCCCGACGTCGCCACGAAGATGATCGCCGCCAGAGCCTCACGGTCACCTGCCCGACGCCGGCCACCGCCCTGCGGACGTGTATCACTTCCGTCGGCGGCACCACCCGCCTGAACAGCACCCACAATTCGTCCGGCACCAGCCGCTCAACGAGAGCCGTCATGCACGGATCAACGAACGATCACGCCATAAGAAACGACGTCTTACTGCTATGGCGGCGTTGGGCTGCCTTCTCGTGGGTGACGAGTTCATCCGGCGTGCCGAGAAAGGTGGGACCGCACCCGGTCGGCAGGCGTTCCACGACCATGGCAACGGCTTGGGCGGCTGTCTCCGCAGGCCCCACGGCCTGCGAACGGAGAGGTCCCGAGACCCAGTAACCGCTGTCGGCTGCGGGCCGGATGTAGGGGATGTCGCACGTCCACGGGAACAGCTGCCGCAGGCTCGGTTCAGCGTAGTCGAGGTCCAGCAATTCCGGACGCACGCGCCCGTCAGCACGGACCGCTCACCAACCCGCTTCAACCCAGTCCTCGTTCGATGGATTCGTTGCCATCATCGAACCATCATCCACGCTGCGCCTTCGGCGTCACGAGGTGGGAGCCGCTTGCTCGTCGACGCTTGGTGCCCTTCTGGTGGAGGGCCGGTCGGGCGTACGGCTCGCCAGTGGTGAGGACCTGTCCACCTCGTAGCGGGCAGCTGGGCGCTGGTTCTTCGAGCCAGCGCCCCGGTACGGGCCGGAGCGCGGGGGTGAGCTTGTTCGGTTCCGCCGGTCGCTCCCAGGGCCGGCGGACGTCGGCGACGAGTGGCCGGGCGAGGCGGAGCTGGGTGTGGAAGGAGATCACGACCCAGGTCCAGCGGTCGGCCGCATCGGAGTCACGCAGGCTGGCGACCACCGGCCGGGTTGGCCGGCGCGAACTCCGCGCGGGTCGGAGCCGGGCGAGCATCACCCGGTCTGAGCGGAGCCGACCGAGAACCTGCACTGGCAGCCCGGCAGGTGGGCGATCCGCGGAGCATCGTAGCCGGCGTCGAGCACGCCCCAGGATCTCCGGGTCTCCCTCCGCCAACTGCCCAGCGCCGATCAAACGGACCCCACCTCCGAGATCGGGTGCACGACAGGGCTGGCGCAGCGGACCGGCCCCCCGGGGGCGGCGGGCTGGCCAGGAACCGCTCCAGCGACGCGACGCGGCGATGAGCTCGTCGTTCTCGGCTTGGTTCTCTGCGATCTCAGCCTCGAACTGCGCCTTCCGCGCCTCGGCCTGATCGGTCCCGCCCGGAAGCAGGTCGCCGCGCGCTCGACGACCCCCGCGGCGGTCTCGTACGCGACGCGCGACTCGTCCTCCGAGTCGTTCTCGGCGTAGGCGTGCAGGGCGTTCTCCAAGGCCCGCCGACCGCCGCGACCATAGATCTCCGCGAGTAGATCGTCGTCGAGCTGGTTGGTCATCAGGCCCCGAAGTCGGTGCAGCTCGACTACCCCAACGATGGGAGTCGGCGGCTGTGACGTCAGGCCAGGTCGGTGGTGTCGAGCTCGAGGTCGAACGGCTCGGGCAGCCGGATGCGGGCGCCGAAGGGGTGGGGGCCGTCGACACGCGTGTAGCCGAGCCGTCCGGGCTCGGAGTACAGGGTGACGCTCTGCTCCTGCCGGTCGACGACCAGGTAGAGCGGGGCGTGGTACTCGGCGTACCGCTTCCGCTTCACGACCCGGTCGGTGTCCCGGTTCGACTCGGAGGTGACCTCGACGATGAGGAGGGTGTCCTCGGGCAAGAGCGCAGCTGCGCCCTTGGCCTGGGCGGCGGGAACGACGGCGATGTCGGGCACGTACCAATTCGACGACCCGGGCAGGTCGAGGTTGCCGGAGCCGGTGACGCAGCCGAGTTCGCGGGCCCGGGGGCGGATCTGGTCACGGATGGCTTCGGCGGCGGCTTCGTGGTCCCAGGTCGGTGACACGGGCTCGATGATTCCCTCGATGATCTGGGCGCGGTCGCCTCGGATGTGCTGGACGGCGTACTTAAGCGCTCGTTCGGGGTCGTCGATGCCGTGGTAGTCAGGGACTGTGCTCATGGTCCGTCCTACGTCCCGGGGCGGGCTGGTGGGCTGCTGAGGTCGACGCTACCGCGCGCAGGGCAAGCAACGTGCTGTCTTAGGGCGCGCCTGCGCGGATCGGTGCGACCGACCCCGGCCAGGCAGTCCTGGGTAGCAGGATCACCGGCATGAGTGAGTGAGGGATCGCCCTGATCGCCGGTGGGGCGGCCATTCCGGGCAGCATCGTGACCGGCTTCTTCTCCTGGCTGGCCGGGCGTCGGCAAGCCACCGGAGCGGAGGCAGCCGGCCGGGCGCAGGCCGGGGCGCTGATGGCCACCGTTCAAGCCACGTTGGACGACCAACGCCGCGCCCGAGCGGTGGACCATCGGCGCCAGATCTACGTCCAGTTCCTTGAGGTAGCTGAGGAACTGCTTCTGACCGTACCGAGCTCGGGCGGCGAGGAGGTCTTCACCTCTCTGGCTCCTCGGCTTGCTACGGCTCGGGGAGCGATCGAGATCGAAGGTCCCCGCGAGGTCGCTCGGGCTGCGAAGGAGTACATGAACGGTCTCTTGGTGGGGGGTCGGACCCGGCACTGTTTCGGGGAGCAGGGACCACAACGAGTGGCCGATTTGCGGCTGGCATACCTCGCGGTGATGCGCCGTGCCCTCAACGAAGCCTGAGCGGGCCAGTCAGGGCAGCATCCGCCGCGTCCCACGCGCGTCACGCTCACCAAGCAGGGCGACGTGGTTCCCTCCGGGTACCAGGCCGTGGGGCCGCTCGGCGTGGACGCGGGCGGCGAGCTGGCCGTCGCGGCCGAGCGCGGTCTGGTCGTCAGCACATCGAGCAGTCGGGCGACGGCCGGATCCGGGGTGTGGGGGCGGGGCCAGGAGCTGGACATGGACATGGACATGGACATGGACATCGTGGAGGACGTCCTCGGGTGGCGTCCACAGGCCGAGCAGACCGACAGCCCGGCACAGGGCGGGGAAGCGGCCTGACGTCACGGACGACCCAGTGGCAGAAGTCGGCCATGCCCCAGGGGCCGCAGCAGCCGGCAGCGGCCTGGCGGCAGGCGTCGAGGATGGCGGTGCCGATGACGGCACCGCGGGCGTCCGGGGCGTGGACCAGGCCGAGATCGCCGGCCGTCGGCTTCGAGGCGTGCCCGGCCGACCGGCGGATTCGCGGCAGGGATTCCGACGCGCGAACAATCGGCTCAGCTGTCACAACTACCGTCCCAGGGCGGACAGAAGCCGAGGCCGTCGGGATAGGGCCGGCCGATACGCCTTCGTCCTCGTCGTCCCCTCCTCCGGAACAGGCCGAAACGGGCTCCCTCGAATTCATGCGGCGATGCCTGCGGCGGCCGTCTCGGTTCCGGGGTCAGGCGCGCCACACCTCGGCCGCGGCGAGGAACGCCGACGACGACGGGCGGTCCGGGGTTCCTCCCCTATTGATCTCGCCCGGCTGGGCACGGCCGTCGACGAGTGCCCGGGCGCGTCCACACGGGCCGAGCACCAGGCTCAGGCTGTGCTCCACACCGGCCAGCGGGAACCGGTCGGTGGCGAAGGCGCGCCGGTCGAGCACCTCGGCCATGCGCACCTCGATGCCTCCACCCCGCGCCCGCAAACCGGACGCGAGGTCGAGCCGAACCTGGACCGCGGACCGGTGGAACCGGGGAGCGGACCAAGGCAGGCCGTCGAGTTCGGGGAAATGGCGGACGAAGTGATCGGCCAGCCAGAGCGCGAGGTGCGGGTCCTCCCCGACAACCCTCACTCCGTCCGGCCGCCAGAGCACGACAGCGTTCCCCGCGCCATGGGTGGACCACTCCACCTGCCAGGTGGAGATGTAGGCCGTACACGAGCCCGATTTGTCGAAGAGCTGGAGGCCGGGGTTGGCGCCGACCAGGATCGGCTTGCGCGGTGCGGAATCGCTGTCCGGAGCGCCTCCGACCGCCGACGCCGGCGTGGCGGTGGCCAGGAGGCCCATCGCGCCGAGGGCGGTGCCCATGCGCACGATCCCGCGTCGGCTGACCGGGGCGGAAGGCCGGCTGTGGTCGTAGTTCGTAGGGGTTCGGTTGGAGCTCAAGGCGCCTCCTCGTTCGTGGTGACACGGTCACGGATCACCATCGGGCGGGAACGGCGGTGGCTTCCACGCATTCGAGGCCCTTCGAATCCGTCGGCCCGTCCCGGCGGCGATGGGACACTCCTGGGATGGCGATGAGGGTGCAGTTGGACGCACGGGCTTGGAGCAGGTCGCGGTTTGCCACGTCTGCTGCCATGGAGGTTCTCGGCGTGCTGCGGCACCGCGGCCGGCATCCGGCCGCTCACGCACGGCGGTGGCATGCCCGTGCCCGAAGGGCACTCCCGCCGGCGCAGCTGGCGCTGCTGGAGGCTCTGGTGCCCGACGATCACAGCTACGCCCCGGATTTCCTGACGCCTGTGCCGCGCCACGGGGAGTCCATGCCGCAAGTGGCTGCCCGTATCGCGGCGACCCCCGGCGAGGAGGTCGACTACCAGCTCGACATCGCGATCCGTGGCCGGCGTGTGTGGCCCCACGTCCTCGCGCTGCATCGCAACGAGGCAGCCTATGAACGGTGGCGGCGCCCGATGCCCCCGGCGCTTGCGAGGCTGGCGCGCGACGGCGGTGCCGCTGTGGCGACGGCTGCCGCCACAGCGATGGCGACCCTGTTCGAGTCCGTACTGGCACCGGACTGGCCACGAATCCGAGCGGTTCTGGATGCCGACATCAGCAATCGTGCCGACCAGATGGCCGCGCACGGCGCGGCGGCGGTACTCGACGATCTCGGCGAACGCATGCGCTGGACCGGCACCGAGCTCGTACTGGAACGCACCTACTCCGGGATCATCGACTGGGCCGACGAAGGAGTGCTCTTCGTGCCGGCCACGACGCATGCCGGGCCTGTGCTGTTCGCTGCCGAACGTCCGCACACGCCCGTGCTGTTCTACCGGGCGCGCGGCATAGGCGCTCTCGCGGAGCGCCCCACGGGCGCGGACCGATCGGCCCTGACAGGACTCGTGGGCGCCACCAGAGCCGCGCTGCTGGCCACGCTCGACATGCCCGCGTCCACGCTCGAGTTGAGCCGGAAGACCGGCTGGAGCAACGCGACCGTCTCGTACCACCTCGGCATCCTGCTGCGATCAGGACTCGTCGATCGACACCGCCGAGGCCGCATCGTCCAGTACGTGAGAACCGACCTCGGGACGGCACTCACGACAACATCAACGGCGGAAGAGCACACCTCCCGTACCACGTAATCTCCGACAATCTGCACCAACAGCGTGACAACACAGACCGCGAACCACCGATCCAACGGTGGTCAGCTCGGCCAGTACGGCTTTCCCTGCTTTGGCCCTGAGTCACCGGACCTGTCTGAACCGCTCCTGCCTGCGGCAGCCAGGCATGACGTCCGCTCAAACTCACTTCGGACGGGGCCGCCGTCTCCCGATCGCGCTCGCCTGGCGTCCATCCCCGCGGGCGCGGGGAGCAGCTCTGTCCCCGACCACGTCAACCTCTCCGCTCGCCGCCCGTGTTTCAGCAGGGGCCCTTGTCCTGGCCCGTGCCGCATACCGGTCCGGGGTCCTCGTAGATGAAGATCAGGAAGATGACGAAGGCCACCAAGGCGACCGATGTGCCGATACGCCAAAGCAATTCGATGCGCTTCCGCGCGCCCTCGTCGTGCTCGTGCTCAGCCTGATCGTCGCTGTCGTCGCTGCTCATGGTTCCCCCTCGGATGAGTGCGGCCGTGGAATACCCCGAATGCGTGAGTGTCAACCACGTCAGCGCGCGGAGGGAGCGGTGCTGCAGGGCCAGGGCGGCTGCCGGTCGCGATGACGGTGGGTGCCGGGACCATCCCCGCGCGAGCGGGAAGCAGAACCGGATCCTCTCCCCCGTCGTCACCGGGTCGACAGCCCTCAGCTGCTCGTTCCGATGGCGTTCCGGGAGCTGCAGCCGCCGGCAAACGCCCGGGGGGCTGCACGCGGTCCTGGCCCTGTGGTGCCGGTGAGGGAGCACTTGGTTGAACAGCTGCCGTGTGAGCGGGAGACCACATCCTCACCCGACATGACAAATGGTGATTACGACATGACGGATCGTCAGCATCGT
The DNA here is from genome assembly GCF_026236535.1 of Streptomyces sp. SKN60. GTDB lineage: Bacteria > Actinomycetota > Actinomycetes > Streptomycetales > Streptomycetaceae > Streptomyces. The sequence goes on from NZ_JAHTMW010000018.1 coordinate 27,469, forward strand.
GGCCTACATTGGTCGGTCGCGCCAATCACGCGCGGTGACGTGGGGAGGGGACTGCGGCCTTGCCGTTCATCGAGGGGTATACGAAGCGGGACGGAACGGTGGTCCGGCGTCATTGGCGGGCGCCGGCAGGAACGCGCCGGGAGACGGCACTCGCCTTCGGCATCGTGGCGGCGGTGCTCGTGCTCGGAGGCTCAGGTCCGTCAGCGGGTGGGAGCGGGGCCGGTGCGGAGCGGTTGCCGGCGCCGCGGTCCTCATCCGCGGTGACGCACCCGGTCAAGTGGCCGGGCTGGGAGCAGCCGACGCCCCGCCCGGCTCCGGCCGTGTCGTATCCGATCCGGTGGCCTCGATGGGAGAGGTCGGCCCCGAAGCCCGCGCCGACGGTGTCGTACCCGATCAAGTGGGAGCGGAACGGAGCCGGGAGGTGAGCCGCCGCCCGCCCGCGAGACGTCGCCCGGCCCGGCGACGGTCGAGGAGGGCATCCGGTGGTGGGCAGCTGGTCCTCTTCGGTGGCGGCCTGGTGATCCTATGGGCCGTGGTCATGAGCATCGCGAGATTCCTCGCCGCCAATCCGGTGATCCTGGTCGTCCTGGTGCTCGCGGTCGTCGGCTCGTCGGCGGCCTGGACGGTGAAACGGCAGCGGGCGGCGCAATGGGCTCGAGTGAGGGCGCAGGGGCTGCGGTATGCGCTCACGCAGCTCGACGCGCTGCACCACAGGCAGTTCGAATACGCGGTTCGGGACCTGATGCGGCGTGACGGGTGTGTGGATGCCGTACAGGTCGGCGGCGCCGGTGACAACGGCGCGGACGTGAAGGCCACCGACCCGTACGGGCGGAGGTGGGTCATCCAGTGCAAGCACCGCCGGGCGGGACTGTCCGGGGCCTCGGTGGGCACGCCTGACCTGCAGGTTCTCAACGGCACCGGTCGGCCGGTGCACAAGGGTGACGTCGTCGTACTCGTCACCAACGGCAAGTTCTCCAAGCCCGCGCTCGAGTTCGCGCGCTCCCAGCGGTTGCACCTCGTCGACCGGACCGTCCTGGGTGAGTGGGCGAGCGGCTCCCGTCCCCTGTGGGAACTGCTGCGAGCCGTACCCCCGCCTCGGCGGCCGACGTCCTCGTCGTGACCGACAGAACCCGCCCGCCAAGGTGAGCGGCAGGGGAGGGCAGATGAGGCTACGAAGGGTTCGCCGGTGCACTCACCGCTTCCAGTAGGGCGGTGACTGTCTCGTTGTACGGGGTCGGGATGCCGAGGCGGGCGCCGGCGCGGACCACTGCGCCGTTGCGGGCGTCGTACTCCATCTGGCGGCCGGCCAGGCGGTCCCAGAGCATGCTGCTGCCGGACTCGGGCGGCATCGACCGGAGACGGGTGAGGACCTGGTCGGCGAGGTCGGCGGGGAGGCGGGCGCCCGAGGCCAGGGCAACCTGGCGGGCCTCCTCCACCAGGGCACGGCCGAGTTGGGCGATGCGGGGGTGGGCGAAGACCGGCATGCGGTGCATCGTCAGGGCGGTGACGGCGCCGTTCGCGGCGTTCAGGCACAGTTTCGCCCAGGCCGCGGTGACGAAGTCGTCGACCGGCGTGACCTCGATACCGCTGCCCTGGCACAGGGCCGCGAAGTCGGCGCCGTCCTCGTCCCCCGGGACGGTGAGCCGTGGTGGGCCGAACAGCCGTGCCTGACCGCGGCGTTGCGACTCGGCCGAGATCTCGACCACGGCCGGAACGATGCGGGCGGGGCCGGCGAGGGGGGCGACGCGTTCGCGGTGTTCCACGCCGTTCTGGAGCACCGCGACCCGGGTGGTCGGGCCGCACAGGCGGCTGAGCCAGGGGGCCGCTGCGGGGGTCTGATAGGCCTTGGTCGCCAGTACGACCCATTCCACGGGCGACAGTTCGGCGGGGTCGGTGACTTCGGGGACGGACGTCTCCAGGGCCGACCCGTCGGGCCGTTCGATGCGCAGCCCGCCCAGCGGTGAACGTACGCAGGCGGTCACGTCCAGCCGCCCGGTCGACATCAGACCCGCGGCCACGACGCCGCCCACCGCTCCCACGCCCACTACCGCAACTCGCGTCATGTCCACCCACCCACCCTAAGGGCTTTACCTCCAGTCACCGGGGCGGTAACTTCCGCCCGACGCAAGAGATTTCAGAAATTTTCCGATCGTGTTTCCAACGGGCTGGTCCCCATCCCCAACCAACCAGCCCGCAGGGAGCGCGCCTCCGCCTGGAGAATCCGATGAGCCGCACTCCCCTTCCGCCGGCTGCGCGTCCGGTGGCCGTGCTGGCCGTGGCCGCCGGCCTGTTCGGCCTGCTCGCCGCGCCGCCCGGCGAACCCTCACCCCGTACGGCCCCCACCGCGGCCGTCGCGGAGAACACCGCGACGGTCTTCTACTGGACGCGGACGAAGAACTGGGCCGCCTACAACCTGCATTACGCCCCCGACGGCGGCTCCTGGACCACGGTGCCCGGCGTCGCCATGGAACCCGCCTGTACGGACTGGGTGAGGAAGACCGTCAGCCTCGGCTCGGCCGCCGGACTGAAGGCCACGTTCAACAACGGCAGCGGCACCTGGGACAACAACGGCGGCCAGGACTACGCCCTGGGGACCGGGAACATCACCGTCAAGGACGGCGTCGTCGCCCACTCCGACCCCTGCGCGGACACCACGCCCGCCCCCACCCCCACGCCCGCCGCGAAGGCGACCGTCTACTACTCCACCGAGGCCCTCGGCTGGTCCACCGCCAACATCCACTACCAGCCCGCCGGCGGCGCCTGGACCGCCGTACCGGGCCTCGGCATGCAGGCCGCCTGCGCCGGCTGGTGGAAGCGGGAGATCGACCTGGGGACGGCCGCCTCGCTCAAGGCCGCCTTCAACAACGGCAACGGCACCTGGGACAACAACGGCGGCTCCGACTACACCATCGGCACGGGCGTCTCCACCGTGCGCAACCGGGTGGTGACGGCGGACGCCGCCGACCCCTGCGCCGCCGCACCGCCCGACACCCAGGCACCGACCGCCCCGGCCCGGGTGACCGCCGCCGCCGACGGAGTCTCCGTACTGCTCGGCTGGGACCCCGCCACCGACGACCGGGGCGTCACCGCGTACCAGGTCACCCGGACCGGCGGCAGCGGCGGCACGGTCGTGACCGATGTCGGCTCCACCGTGTACACCGACACCGGGCTCGTCGAACGCACCTTGTACACCTACACGGTGAAGGCCGTGGACGCCGCCGGGAACGTCTCCCCCGCCTCCGCCCCGGTGACCGCCACCACCGGCGACAAGCCCGCCACGCCCGCCCCCGGGAAGCCGCTGGGCACCGACCCGCGCAAGGACCCGATCTACTTCGTCCTCACCGCCCGCTTCAACGACGGCGACCCGTCGAACAACCGGGGCGGCAGCCAGCACGTGAAGTCGGGCAACGCCGCCCACGACGACCCCATGTTCCGCGGCGACTTCAAGGGCCTCATCCAGAAGCTGGACTACGTCAAGGGCCTCGGCTTCTCGGCGATATGGATCACGCCGGTGGTCCTCAGCCGCTCGGACTACGACTACCACGGCTATCACGGCTGGGACTTCTACAAGGTCGACCCGCGCCTGGAGTCCGCCGGCGCCTCCTACCAGGACCTCATCGACGCGGCCCACGCCAAGGGCATGAAGATCTACCAGGACGTCGTCTACAACCACTCCTCCCGCTGGGGCGCCAAGGGCCTGTTCGTGCCGACCGTGTACGGCGTGCGGGACAGCCAGTGGAGCTGGTACTACGACGAGCAGCAGCCGGGTTTCGAGTACGACGGCCTGACCATCGACGCCAAGACCGGCAAGTCGTACTACAACGGCGACCTGTGGTCGACCGCCGAGCCGGCCGGCAACACCTGCGTGAACTGGGGCAAGCCGACCGGCGGCCGGAGCGCCGAGGGCTACACCCTCTACAACTGCCAGTGGCCGAGCCCCACTTCGGGCATGTTCCCGGCGGATCTCTACCACCGGTGCTGGATCGGCAACTGGGAGGGCGAGGACGCCCGCTCCTGCTGGCTGCACGAGGACCTTGCGGACTTCAACACCGAGAACCCGGCCGTCCAGAACTACCTGATCGGCGCGTACGACAAGTACATCGACATGGGAGTCGACGGCTTCCGCGTCGACACGGCCGTGCACATCCCCCGCACCACCTGGAACCGCCGCTTCCTGCCGGCCATCCAGGAGCGGGTCACCCAGCGCCACGGCGCCGAGGCGGCCGCGAACTTCTTCGTCTTCGGGGAGGTCGCCGCCTTCGTCAACGACAAGTGGAACCGCGGCTCGGTCAACCACTCGGCGCAGTTCTACACCTGGAAGGAGCGCAAGGAGTACGACGCCGACGACGCCAGGGCGAGCCTGGAGATGTACGCCTACGAGCAGGGGCTCGGCCCGGCCGGACAGCCCACCTCCACCAACGCCTTCCTGAACGGCAACAGCTACCACGCGCCCGACCACAGCCGGTTCTCCGGCATGAACGTCATCGACATGCGCATGCACATGAACTTCGGTGACGCGCAGAACGCCTTCTCCAACGGCAAGGACTCCGACGACAGTTACAACGACGCCACCTACAACGTCGTCTACGTCGACAGCCACGACTACGGCCCCAACAAGTCGAGCGAACGGTACGCGGGCGGCACCGACGCCTGGGCCGAGAACATGTCCCTGATGTGGACCTTCCGCGGCATCCCGACGCTGTACTACGGCTCCGAGATCGAGTTCCAGAAGGGCAGGAAGATCGACTGCGGGCCGACCTGCCCCCTCGCCGACACCGGCCGCGCCTACTTCGGCGACCACGTCGCCGGCTCCGTCACGGCCTCCGACTTCTCCCAGGTCTCCGCGGCGAGCGGCCAGGTCGCGACCACCCTCCAGCAGCCCCTGGTGCGGCACGTGCAGCGGCTCAACCAGATCCGCCGCGCCGTCCCCGCGCTACAGACGGGCCAGTACTCGACCGATGGCGTCTCGGGCGGCTTGGCGTTCAAGCGGCGCTACACCAGCGGCTCGACGGACAGCTTCGCGCTCGTCACGGTCTCGGGCGGCGCCACCTTCGCGGGCGTCCCGAACGGCACGTACACCGACGCCGTCACCGGCGACGTCCGCACCGTCACGAACGGCAGTCTCACCGTGGCCGCGCCCGGCAAGGGCAACCTGCGGGTGTACGTCCTGAACGGCCCCGGCAGGATCGGCACGGCCGGACCGTACCTCAAGTGACGGGTGGCCGTACGGGGCGGGCCTCGCCCGCCCCGTACGGCCGGACCGGATCCGGTCCTCGCCCGCTCGTCAGGGGGCGAGAGCGAGCGCGAACCGGTCGAAGATGTCCAGCACTTCGATCCAGCCGATGTCGCTGCTGCAGACCTTCTCCCCGTCGATGATCGTGCAGCCGAACCCGGCGACGACCATCCCGTTGAGCTGCCGGGAGTTCGGGTCGTTGATCGTGATCACGGGGCCGCCGCTGTCGCCGGTCCGCGCGACGACGCCGCCGTTGTGCGGGACGCCGGCGCTGCCGAAGATGTGGGCGCCTTCGGTGACCCAGGTGGCGTCGCCGGAGTGGGTCGTCCGGATGTTGCAGACGACCTTGGATCCGTAGCCGAGCTGGCAGACGAAGTCGCCCACCGCGACGTTGCGCACGCTGTTGAGCCGGCGGGTGTAGCCCTGCGCGTCGGTGCCGTCCCAGGTATAAGGACTCGTTCCGGTCTCGATGAACGCCGAGTCGAGATCGGCGATCTCGGCCCCGACCGGGCCGACGCGGTTGCCGCCGGCCGTGAACACGACCTCACCCTGGCCGTAGCAGTGACCGGCCGTGACGAGCCAGCGGCGGCTGTCCACGGTGCTGACGGCCGGGATGCCGCTGGTGCAGTGCGCGCGCGAACCCGTCGCGGGCCCGAGCGCCGCCCCCGCGTAGAACGGCGAGGTGTCGTCCCACCGGCCGCTCAGCGGCACCATCGCAGGCGACTGCCGGACCCGGACCGGCGTGGCCCCGGCCTGCGTGAGCTGCTTCGCGACGGCGGGCCGGGCGAGGTACTCCCGCGCGGCCTTCGCGTCGTCCACGCCGAGGTCGATCGCGCCGCCGTCGACCGTGCTGCTCGCCATCTCGACCTTGAAGGGCAGGTCCTTGCGGCTGACGAGCGCCGTCATCTCCTTCCTGAGCTGCTGCCGGGACTTCGCGCTCCGGCGTACGTGCAGCAGCTCCGTGTCGGCCTTCGGGTTCACCTCGCGCACGGCGTCGACGAAGGCGGCGCGGCGCCCCGGGTCGGTGAGGTAGAGGTTGACCGACCGGTAGTCCGGTGCCATCTCCACCTGGGTGTACACATCCGCCTGCGCGCCGCGTCCGGCCCGGGCGGCGGCATCGGCCACCACCCGCAGCGGTTCCAGCACCTCGCCCTGTTGCTCCGGTGTCATCGCGGCGACGACGTCGGCGGACAGCGGTTCGGGTGCCCCGGCCTCGGCGGAGGCCGCCATGAGCGGCAGGACGGCGAGCGCCGCGGCGAGCACGACGGGGCGCCACACAGCCTTCTTCATCGATCTCTCTCCTGGTTACGGAGCGGATACGACATGACGGAGCGTGACGCTAGGGGTGGGCGCGGGACGCGACAAGGAGACGCGACGGACGAACGGCACCGCGTGTGACCGTCGCGGGCGGCGCGCGGGTGTGCGCGGAGCTCGGAAGGGGCGCGCGGCTGCTCACCGGCCTGCTCGAGGGCGGACACGTCAAGGTGCGCGACATGACGGACCAGCAGTCGTGGCCGACTGGCGGCACGGATCACCCGGTCTAGGATGTGCGGTCCCTGCACCCGCCGCGGCCGGCGCCCCCTCCGCCGCGGCACCCACAGATCTGGACACCGCGTCATGACCTCCGCCGTCATCGTCGGCGGCGGGCCCAACGGGCTCACCGCCGCGGCCCTCCTCGCGAAGGAGGGTCTGGACGTCACGCTTCTGGAGGCCGCGGACGAGGTCGGCGGCGGCACCCGCAGCCACGAGGCCATCGTCCCCGGGCTGCTGCACGACCATTGCTCGGCCATCCATCCGATGGCCGTCACCTCCCCGGCGCTGCGGGCGCTCGGCCTCGAACGGCACGGCCTGCGCTGGCGGACGGCGGAGGTCGACTGCGCCCATCCGCTCGACGACGGCAGCGCCGGGGTGCTGCTGCGTTCCGTCGAGGAGACCGCCCGTCTGCTCGGAGGCAATGACGGCGGCCGCTACCGTGCGCTGTTCGCCGCCTCGGTACGGGCCTGGGACGCGCTCGCCGAGGACACGATGGGGCCGCTGCTGCGGGTCCCGGCGCACCCGCTGCTGGTCGCCCGCTTCGGTCTGCCGACCGCGCTGCCGGCCACGGTCCTCGCCCGGCTCTTCAGCTCCCCGCAGGCGCGGGCGCTGTGGGCGGGCGTGGCGGCCCACAACTTCCGTCCGCTGTCCCGCCCCTTCACCTCGGCGATCCCGCTGGGCATCCTCACCGCCGGGCACGCGGCCGGCTGGGCGGTGGCGGAAGGCGGCTCGCGGTCCATCGCCGATGCGCTGGCGGGCGCGTTGCGGGCTTACGGCGGCGTGGTCCGGACGGGGGTGCGCATCACCGACGCCGCGCAGATCCCGCCCGCCGACGTGACGCTGCTCGACCTCGATCCGGGCCAGGTCGCCGCCCTCTACGGTGACCGGCTGCCGGGGCGGGTACGGCGGGCGTACCGGCGTTTCCGGCGGGCGCCGGGCGCCTTCAAGCTCGACCTGGCCGTCGAGGGCGGAGTGCCCTGGACGAACGAGCCGTCCCGCCGCGCCGTCACCGTCCACCTCGGCGGCCCGCTCGCCGAAGTGGCCGGTGCCGAGCGGGAGGTGGTGGCCGGGCGGATGCCGGAGCGGCCCTTCGTGCTTGTCGGCCAGCAGTATCTGGCCGACCCCTCGCGCTCGGCGGGCGACGTGCACCCCGTGTTCACGTACGCCCATGTGCCGCACGGGTACGACGGGGACGCGACCGAGGCGATCCTCGGGCAGCTGGAGCGGTTCGCGCCCGGTGTCCGTGAACGGGTCGTGGGCATGCGGGTCACCCGGCCCGCGGATTTCGCCGCCGGCAACCCCAACTTCACCGGCGGCGACATCATCACCGGGGCCAAGACGATCCCGCAACTGCTGCTCGGCCCGCGTCCGGCGTTCGACCCGTACGCCACCGGTGTGCCCGGCGTGTTCCTGTGCTCGGCGGCCACTCCGCCCGGTCCCGGGGCGCACGGCTTGTGCGGTGCGGGGGCGGCGGCGTCCGCGCTGCGCCACCTCGGGGCCGGGCCCGCGTGACGGAGCGGGGCCGCTCCGGCCGTACGGTTCCTGGCACCCGTACGGCCGGAGTGGCCCGGTGGGCCGGCCTCGCTCAGGAGGCGGGCACCTCGTCGACGAAGGTCGTGCCGGCGCTGCGCAGGGCGGCGATCTTCGCGGTGACCTGGGCCGGGGTGAGGACCTGGTCCTTGACGTGCAGGACGTAGTCGACCTGCTGGTCGTAGGCGCGCGGCGTGGTGGACGGCTGGCCGTTGAGGTCGATCAGCCACTGGTTGAAGTTGATGGACATGGGTCGTTCGGGCAGGTAGGCGGCGTCGTGGGTGCCGAAGACGGCGCCGTCGATGTAGTAGGTGATCCTGCTGTCGTCGATGGTGACGACGAGGTCGTGCCAGCCGGCGAAGCTCTGCCGGCTCTCGCTGTGCTGATTGACGGCCTGCCAGGGGTCGGGGTTGTAGGTCTCCCAGGAGGTCGTGTACAGGATGTTCGCGGGCTCGCCCCAGCCGCCGTTGGGCAGGTACTCGAAGTCGTACTCGGCGTAGTCGTCGGCCATCGGGGCCTTGAGGTCGTTGATGGTGAAGAAGGTCTGGACGATGCGGTCGCCGTCGGGGCCGTACTTGGGCGCGTCGGAGAACTTCACCCGGGCCGCGTAGGTGCCGTTCTTGAACTTCGTGGCCTTGGTGAGGACTTCGGTGTGGGTCGTGGTGGAGCCGGTGCCGGCGCTGGAGGTCTCCAGGTTCATCACCGTGTTGCCGCTCTGGTTGACGAAGGTGACCTTGGACGGGTCCCAGGTGGCGCCGGGGACGCCGGGGCCGCCGGAGTTGGAGCGCACGTTCCAGCCGTGGCCGGCGAGGGCGGGGTCGGTGTGCGAGGTGTAGGAGAAGTCGTCGAAGAGGGTCTGGCCGCCGCCGGTGGGCGGGTCGGTCGGGGTCGGCGGGTCGGTGGGGGTGGGCGGGTCGGTCGGCTCGTTCCCGGCGGGGGCGGTGCCCCATACGTTCGTGCCGGCGATCTGCGCGGTGACCTTGGTCCAGTCGGCGTAGGCGAGCTGGGTGCCGCTGAAGGAGTAGTCGTCGCTCTGGGTCAGGGTCTGCCAGGTGGACTGGTAGAAGCGCAGCTGCATGTCGCCGGTGTCGGCGCCGGGGGCGAGGGTGCCGGCCCCCGGGGTGAAGCCGATCTCCAGGTAGCGGTCGGCCGTGGGAGTCGGGTTCGCGAGCGTGCCGAAGGTGCCCGTGATGACGGAGCAGCCCTTGACCGCCCAGGAGCAGGCGAAGCGGTAGGTGGCGGTCGGGGAGTCGGCCTTGAAGTAGTAGCGGATCTTGACCTGGATCAGCTGGACGGTGGTGCTGCCGGTGTTGCGCAGCTTGAGCCACGGCTCGGTCTGGTCGGCGGTGGCGCCGGCGGCGCTGGTGCGGTACTGGACGGCGAGGCCGTCGCCCGAGGCGGCGGAGGCGGACGCGGTGGTGAGGGGCAGGGTGGCCAGGGCGGCGCTGCCGACGAGGGCGGTGAGGGCGAGGGCCGCCCGGGTGCTGCGGCTGGTGGTACGGCTGGTGCTACGGGTACTCATCCGGCGTTTCCTTTCGTTCTTCGTTCGCTCCCGCGCTCCGCGGGAGGGGTCGTGGGGGTGTGCGGGTGGAGCGGCGGGACGTTTCGTCATGCGGGGGTGTGCGCCGGCCGGTTCGGGAGCGTGTCGTGCGGGACGCCGAGTGCGGTGAGCCGCGCCCGGTGGCCGTCGAGCCGGGTCCGGAAGTCCCGCCAGTCGCCGGTGGGGGCCCACGCCCGCTCGGCGAGGGCGCACAGGCGGGGGTAGGTGAGGTACTCGATGTGCTCGGGTGTGGGCACGAACTCGGTCCACAGCTGGCCCTGGGTGCCCAGGACCCTCCCGGCGAGCGGCGGCTCGCCGGCCGGCGGGACGAGGTCGACGCCGTACACGCTCCGCAGGTCCAGGGTGTGGCCCGGCTGCGCGGGGGGTTCCCCGGGGCCGGGGCCGCGTGCGTAGTCGAAGTAGGTCGAGCGGTGGTCGGCGTGGATGACGTCGTGTCCCCGGCGGGCCGCCGCCCAGGCGTGTCGTGGCGTACGCCAGCTGATCACGGTGCAGGTCAGGGGCAGGGTGGTGGCGTCCTCGGCCCAGGCGACCGGGCGCCGGCCGGCCCGTACGACATGGTCGGCCATGCCGGCCATGAACCAGCTGTGCAGCTCCCGCGGGCCGGACAGCCCTTCCCGTGCGGCGCGGGCGACGGCGGCCGGGCTGGACTCCCATTCCGCCGTGGGGACTTCGTCGCCGCCGATGTGGATGTACGGGGAGGGGAAGAGGTCCATCACCTCGTCGAGGACGGTGCGGAAGAAGTCGAGGACGTGGTCGTCGACGCCGAGCACATTGGGGCAGACGCCCCAGTGCGTCCACACATCGAGGCGCGTGTCCGGGTGGTTGCCCAGTTCGGGGTAGGCGGCGAGCGCGGCCCGTACGTGCCCGGGCACCCCGACCTCGGGTACCACCGTGACACCGCGTGCGGCGGCGTAGGCGACCAGGCCGGCGAGTTCGGCGCGGGTGTACGAGCCGCCGTGCGGACGTCCGTCGAAGTGCTCGCTGCCGACGGGGCCGACCATCGACTGTGCGCGCCGGCCGCCGATCTCGGTGAGCCGGGGGTAGGCGTCGACCGGCATCCGCCAGCCCTGGTCGTCGGTGAGGTGCAGCTGGAGGACGTTGAGCTTGTGCAGGGCGAGGAGGTCGACGAAGCGGCGCAGGTAGGACACGGGCTGGAAGTGGCGGGCGACGTCGAGCAGCATGCCGCGCCAGGGGTGCGCGGGTACGTCCGTGATCTCCACGCCCGGCAGCTCGGCGCCCCGCCCGGCCCGCTGCCCGGCCCGCTGCTCCGCCCCTTGCCCGTACGGCACCGACAGGGCTTCGTACGGCAGGAGCTGACGTACCGTCTGGACGCCGCGCAGCAGTCCGGTCGGGCGGGCGGCGCGCATGAGCACTCCGCCGGAGCTGACGGTCAGTCCGTACCCCTCCTCCCCCAGGGCCGTCAGGGCCGGATCGAGGGCGAGGACGAAGGCGCCGTCCTCGGCGTGCTCCAGGCGGCCCGGTCCGGTGACGGGCGCGAGGTACGTGCGCAGCAGGTCGGCCGCGCCTTCGGCGCCGGGGGCGACGCGCAGCCGCGTGGTGTGGTCGAGGTGGAATCGGCCGGGGCGGGCGGCGAGCCGGCTCGGGCGGGGGACGAGGGCGCGATCGGGGCGTGGGGGTGCGGGGTTGAGCAGGTCCACGGGACTGTGTCTCCCGGAGTTCGACGGGGCGCGGGGCGGGCGGGGGTGATGCGGAGGTGCCGGACAGGCCCTGGCTGTCGGCCTAGCCCTTGACTCCTCCGGCGGTCAGGCCGGAGGTCACATGGCGCTGCAGGGCGAGGAAGACGATCAGCGCGGGCAGTGCGAAGAGCGTGGAGGCCGCCATGGTGGCGCCCCAGTCCGTGCCGAAGGTCGTCTGGAAAGAGGAGAGCCAGACGGGCAGGGTGCGGCTGTCCTGCTGCTTGATGATGAGGAAGTTGGCGTAGGTGAACTCGTTCCAGGCGGTGATGAATCCGAAGAGCGAGGTGGCCATCAGGCCGGGGGCGAGCAGCGGGAACGCGACCCGGCGGAAGGCGCCCACCCGGGTGCAGCCGTCGACCTGCGCCGCCTCTTCCAGTTCGGGTGGGATGCCGGCGATGAAGCCGCGGAGGACCACCACGGTGAACGGCAGGGTGATCATGAAGTAGATCAGGGTGAGCGTGGGCAGCCGGTCGAGCATGCCGGTGTCGCGGGAGATGATGTAGATGGGGATGATCAGTGACTCCCACGGCGCCATCTGGGCGATGAACACCGCCAGCATGAACTGCCTGCGGCCGCGCCAGCGCAGCCTCGCGACCGCGTACGCCGCGCCGAGGCCGACGACCAGGGCAAGGAGTACGGCGCCGAGGGTGACCAGGATGCTGTTGCGCCAGAAGAGGGCGAAGTGGTCGGCCCGGACCGCCGCGCGGAAGTGGTCGAGGGTCCATTCCGAGGGGATGAGGCGGGGTTCGTAGGACTGGATGTCCCGGGACGGCTTGAGGGCGGTGGTGACCATCCAGTACACGGGGAAGAGGCAGATCGCCACGGTCAGCGTGGCCGACGCGTAAAGCGGGATCCGGCGCAGGGCGCGTCGCGGGGCGGACCTGCGGGTGGTGGGCACAGGGGTCACAGCGGTCACGGTGGTCACAGGTGCTCCCCTTCCTGGCGGAACAGTTGGCGGAAGTAGAGGACGAGGACGCCGCTCATGAGCAGGACGGTGACCATGGAGGCGGCCGATCCCAGGTCGTAGCGCTGGTTGGCGAGTGCGGTCTGTACGGCGTACACCGGCAGGATCGTGGTCGCGTCGCCCGGCCCGCCCCGGGTCATCACCCAGATCTGGACGAAGGCCTTGAAGGTCCAGATCACCTCCAGGGAGACCACCAGCATGAAGATCGGTCTCACCAGGGGGAAGGTCACGGAGCGGAAGATCCGCAGGGCGCCGGCGCCGTCGAGGCGGGCGGATTCGTAGAGCTCCTCGGGCACGGTGGTGAGGGCCGAGTAGAGGGTGATGGCGGCGAACGGCACCGACTGCCAGACGATGAGGACGACCAGGATGGTGAACGCGGCGGTGCCGTCGGCGAACCAGGTGTAGCCCTCGAAGGAGGTGAAGCCGAGGTCGGTGAGGGTTTCGTTGACGATGCCGAACTCGGAGTGGAACAGCCACTGGAAGACGGTGGTGGCGGCCACGACCGGCACCGCCCACACCAGGACCAGCGAGCTCAGGACCACGGCCCTGCCTGTCCTGCCGAGCCGTTCGATCATCAGGGCGACCAGGGTGGAGAGGATCACGATGGTGACGACGTTGACGGCCATGAAGAGGAAGGTGCGGCGGACGACGGCCCAGAATCTGGGGTCGGTCCACAGGGTCTGGTAGTTGCGCAGACCCACGAACTCGGCGTCGCCTCTGATCAGTTCGCGCAGCCGGAAGTCCTGGAAGGAGATGAGCAGGGCGCGGCCGAACGGATAGAGCAGGAGGTAGAGCATGCCCAGGACCGCCGGTGCGATCAGCAGGTAGGGGCCGAGGGTGAGGGGGCGTCTGCGGGGCACGCGCCGGGAGGACCTGGCGGCGGGCATGGGTCAGGAACCGCTGTTCAGGGTGGTGGTGATGGACCGGGACGCCTTGGCGGCCTCGGACTTCGCGTCGCGGCCGATGAGCACGGCGGTCATGTAGTCCTTGATGGGGTTCTTGGCCTCGACCGCCGCCCACTGCGGGGTGTTGGGCGTGGCGTGTCCGTTGACGGCGCCGATCGCCATGGCCGCCGCGCCGGGGTCGGAGCCGACGGCGGCCGCCAGGTTGGTCTTGTTGGGGACGTAGCTCATCGCCAGGGCGAGCTTCTTCTGCCACTCCTCGCCGGTGAGCTCCTTGAGGAAGGTGTAGGCCTCCTTCTGATGCGCGGCGACGGCGGGCACGACGAGGTCGGAGCCGCCGGTGAACACGGCGCCCGGGGTGTCGGCGGTCTTGCCGGGGATGGGGAAGAAGCCCAGCTTGCCCTTGAGGGCGGGGTTGCTCTGGGTGATGACGTTGGCTCCGCCGGGGGCGGCGATGACCTGGGCGATCTGTCCCTTGGCCACGACCTCGGCCTGGAGCGGGCGGGACTCGTCGGAGTCCTTGGGGCCCTTGCCGAGGGCCTGGAGCCGCTTGTAGAACTCCATGGCGCGGAGCGCTTCGGGGCTGTCGAGGCCGCCCTTCCAGGCGCTGCCGTCCTGGACGGCGAGGTCGCCGCCCTCGTCCCAGACGAAGCCGGCGAGGGTGAACCAGTTCTGGCCGGGGAGGTAGATGCCCTGCGTGCCGTTGCTGTTGAGCTTCTCGGTGGCGGCGAGCCACTGGTCACGTGTCTTGATCTTCGTGGCGTCGATGCCCGCCTGCTGGAACAGGTCGGTGCGGTAGATGACGACGCGGTTGGCGGCGTAGTACGGGATGCCGTACTGCCGGCCCTCCCAGGCTCCGGGTTCGGCGAGGCCCTTGAGCCAGAACTCGCCGCCGAGTTCGGTGACCTTGCCGGTGAAGTCGGTGAGGCCGCCGCTCTGGGCGTACTGGGCGACCTGGGTGTTGCCGACCTCGATGACGTCGGGGGCGTCGTTGCTGGCCAGGGCGGCGGTGACCTTCTCGCCGATGCCCTCCCACTCCTGGATCTGGATCTTGACGTCGATCTCCGGGTGAGCCTTCTCGAAGCCGGCCTCGAACTCCTTCTGGAAGGCCTCGGACACGCTGTCGCGCATCAGCCAGACGTCGAGGACGGTCGGTCCGCCGGCGTGGTCCTCGGTGTCGCCGCCGCCGGACGCGGAGCAGGCGACGAGTCCGGTGCTCAGCAGCATGGCGCCGAGCAGGGCAAGGGGGCGGTGCTTCACGGTTCACCTCTGGGGAGCCTGAGAACGGGAGGTAAAGTCCGACCTGACCAATCGGCCGTCGAGTGTTTACCAGTTGGCGCGGGGATGAAGGTGGCATGGACCAATGTCGCCGTCAACCCCCGGAGCAGAGATGACATTTGGGCCAGCGGGGCGCGGAGAAGCAGCCAGACGGCCAAACGGCCACGGGACCTGCACGACTACTGCAACCTGACCAGCTGACCAGTTATAGTTGACCAGAGAAGCTATCGACCGACGACGAACGAGAGCACCGTATGGAGATCGACGCGGCGGCCTCTGGCGCGATGCTCAAGCGCGAGCGGGTCCGTGACGCGATCCTCGAGCTCATCGAGGCGCGGCGTCCCGGCGACGCCATCCCGTCCGAGCGCGCCCTGTGCTCCGAACTCGGGGTGTCCCGCCCGACCCTGAGGGCGGCGGTCGACGAGCTGGTCGTGGCGGGGCTGCTCGTGCGCGAGCACGGCCGGGGCATGTTCGTGGCGGCGGAGAAGATCACCCAGGAGCTGGTCTCCGACCAGCACGCCTTCAGCCTGCCGCGGGCCGGCGGGGTGTGGACCAGCAGGCTGCTCGAGTTCAGCACCCTGCCCGCCGGTGCCCGGGTCAGCCGCAAGCTCCGCATCTCCCCCGCCGCCGAGATCCTCTACGTCGCCCGCCTGCGCCTCGTGGACGGCTCCCCCATGGCGATCGAGCACCTGCACGTCCGGGCGGATCTGGCCCCGGGCCTGACCAGTGAGGAACTGGAGCAGGGCGACCTCTACGAGCATCTGCGCGACCGGCACGGCCTCCAGGTCGACGAGGCGGTGCAGTCGATCGAGCCCACCGTCGTCACCCGCGCCGAGGCCGAACTCCTCGACGTGCCCGAGCTCTCCCCCGCACTGCTCTTCGAGCGCCTCACCACGGACACCCGCGGCCGCGCGGTGGAGTACGTGCATTCGCTCTACCGCGGCGACCGGTACCGGATCGTCTCCCGCCTCACCCTCAGCGCCGGCGATGCGCAGCCCACGGGGAACGAGGGCCACCATCCGGGCATTCCACCGGGCGACTTCACCGGGGGCGACCCGGTCCCCTTCTCCACCAGGGGCGTCGTGCAGCAGAACGTCTGAGCGGGGCGGGGTCGGTCAGAGGTGGCAGGTCTCGTCGTAGATCAGGCCGTGCCACCAGCCTCCCCCGCGCCATGTCTGGCGGTACGCGAAGGGGTCGGGCAGCGTCCTGCGCCGCAGCTCCTCGTCCAACTCCGCCACCAGGGCCGCCAGTTCACGGCGCGCACGGTGCGGCGGGAGCCGGGACAGGACCAGCGCGAGGAGGTCGCGGGCCACTGCCACGTTCTCGCCCCGTTCGCAGTCGTCGCAGCCGCAGACGGTGCGCCGTGGGTAGAGGGGACTTCCGGGGCGGGCCAGGAATGTCCGGAGGCACTTCAGGGCGATGCGGGTGTCGCCGAGGCCGAGGCCTTCGTCGCGGGGGCGCCGGGACTCTTCCGCGTGGATCGCGGACACCGTCCGGCCGGAAAGCCGGTCGATCTGCGGGGGCGCGCCGATGCTCCCGTACATCCGGCGGGGCCTGGTGATCTGGGCGCGGAGCGCGCCGGGCCGCTTACGCGGCATGGGCCTTTCGGACAGCGGTCATCCGGTGATCATGGCATGGGCCTCAAGGGCTGTCGAGGCTCGTCGGTGGCAGGCAGGCGACCAGCAGGTCCGCCAGCTCGACGGGGCGGCTGAGCGCGACGCAATGGCTCGCGGCGATCTCGTGCGGGACCACACCGAGGCGTTCCCGCACGAGCCGGCGCAGGAAGTCGGGCGGCAGGAAGCGGTCTTCCGTGCACAGGACGCATGCCGTCGGCACGGTCGGCCAGGTGTCGAGCGGCCAGGGCTGGGCCGACGCGGCCGGCGAAGGGTGTGCCCGTTCCCTGCCCATCGCTTCCTCGGCGAGTGGGCGGGGCACGTCGTGGTAGAACGCGACATAGGGGTCGTCACTGCCGGTGAGGCCGCCGTCCCGGGCGGCCTGGCGCCTGACGGCCTCGGTGTAGTCGGTGTCGCCCCACCACTGGTCGGGTGACTCGCCCGGCGCGGGGACCATT
Organism: Streptomyces sp. SKN60; assembly: GCF_026236535.1. Lineage (GTDB taxonomy): Bacteria > Actinomycetota > Actinomycetes > Streptomycetales > Streptomycetaceae > Streptomyces. Next base: position 44,238 of record NZ_JAHTMW010000018.1, read on the forward strand.
CCGGCGACCAGCACCAGCGCCTCGACGGGACGGCGTGCCGCGACGAGCGGCGCGGTGAACGCGCCGAACGACTGGCCCACGACGACGAGGCCGTGGCGGTCGCCGACCGCCTCGACCACGGCGTCGGCGTAGTCGTCGAGGGTCAGCGAGTCGTCGTCGCCCGGGAGGTCCGGAGCGACCACGTCGTGCCCGCGGGCCCGGAGTTCGGCCTCGACCAGGTGCCAGTACCAGCCGACGTCTCCGGCACCGTGGATCAACACGAAGGTCTGCACGCCATGCCTCTCGTCCGTTCTCGCCCAGCGGGCTCCCACCACCATGTTCCCTTCAGGCGGGAAGGGCTCGCGCCCCGGCGGCGGCTCCCGCCCGAGCCGCCGCCGGGGCGGTCGGTCAGAAGGTGAGGTGCTGGTAGTGCCGCAGGCGGGAGCCGGCGGCCTGTTCGGTCATGCCGAGGGCGGTGGCGACCTGGGAGATCGCCTCCTGCCGGCCGCCGGTGATGAACCGGGTGGCCAGGGGGCCGAAGACGGCGGCGGCCGATTCGAGTTCGCCGACGGCCTTCAGTACGGCGAGCGGGTGTTCGTCGACGAGCTGGTCGAGGCGCTCCTGCAGCCGGCTCAGCAGGGTGTCCACGTCCTCGGGCAGTTTCACCGCGCGGGCCGCGACGTCGTCCATGTGGGCCTCCCAGTCCCGCTCGGGCCCGGAGACGTCGTAGTCGTGGGGGTAGTCGGGGTTGATCTTCTTCCAGTCGATCGGGACGGTCCGCTCGCCGCGCCACCCGCACGCGCAGCTCCCCCGCATCGCCGTGGCGGCCGGCCTGTGGGAGTCGCCGGTGTAGACCCACCAGTCCGTCGACTCGTGGAAGTAGGCACCGCTGCCCATGTCGAAGTAGACCGGCCCCGGCTCGCTGCCGTCGGCGAGCAGCACCCCGACCTTGCCCTCGTGCGACTCGAATCCGTCACGCTTCCAGCACATCGCGGGAATCCCTCCTCGGCGGCACAGAGCGGCGGCCCGAGCGGGCCGCCCGCGTCCACGATGGGACAGCGGACGGCGGCGTCGCAGGAGAGTTGGCATATTCCGAAGGCAAGTGGTTGCGCGGCGGATCGCCGCACGCCCCCCGGCCCGGGAATCGGGCCGTTCGCCGGTCGGGCCGGCGTTCGATCGGTGACGGCGTGGGCGGGGTATCGCCTCCCTCGCCCGGATGGCGGACCATACTGGTCACGCCCTGCTCACCCACCGAACGGTTCCATGGCCAAGAACAGCACTCCACCGACCCCCGTCCCCGACACCGCCTGGCTCGGGCGCGGACGCCACCTCGGGCCCGAGCCCGAGCGGGACGTCCGGCGCAACCTGATCGCGCTCAAGGCGGCCCAGGTGATCGACGACTTCCTGGACCTCGACCCCGTGGAGGCGGCCCGCTCCACCGATCTGTACCCGCGGGACGAGTCCGCCGATCCCGGCCCGTCCGCCCGTCGGCTCTTCGAGGCGCGGTGGCGCGTCGGTGAGGGGGTCACGGTGCGGGCGCAACTGACGACGTACGAGCCCGAGTCGCGCCGTACGGACGGTGAGGGCGTCGGCTGGGTCCTGGCCGCCGAGGCGGAGCGGGCGTGGCAAGCGGACTGGCCGTCGCCCGCCACCGTGTTCTGGCCCGACAGCGACCAGGTCGCGTGGGACGACCACGACACGGTGCCGGGTGTACGCCTGCGGGCGGCGAACCACCTGCCCAAGGACGACGACGAGCTGCGCCGCGTGCTGCGGGTCTGCCTGCGGCAGAGCTGGTACATCCATGTCGTGGTGCACGAGGCGATGACGCCGGACGTGCTGGGGCGGCAGCCGATCACGGCGTTCCTGCCGCCGAGTCTGCGTCACCGGGTGGTCGAGCACCGGGCCGCGCCGGAGCAGGCGCTGATCGCCGACTTCGCGGTCAAGAAGGAGGCGGGGGCGGGACTCCCGCGCGGTGGAGCCGTCGTCCTGGCCCCGGCGGAGCGGGTTCCGGGGTACGAGGCCGAGCGCTTCACCGTACGCAATGTCTTCCTGGACGGCACGGAGCCGACCGAACTCCTCGGCAAGATCAAGGAGTTCGCGGCGCTGCCGCAGCCGATGCCGGCCGACGCCGAGCAGGTCCTGACCCGGCTGCGCCAGGGCTGGCACCTGCTCACCCCGGACGAGGAGCTGGTGCACGCCCGGGCCATGGTGACCCGGTACGCCAAGGCGCTCGAAGCCATGACGGCGTCCTGCGACCTGTACCGGGAGGCGGCCGAGTCGGCGCTCGCCGCCCTCGCCGAGGCGACCAGGGGCAACGGCTCGCCCCAGACGCCCGCGGCGGCGCCGGCGGCGGCCGCGGTACCCAAGCAGAACGCCTCGCCGCTGAAGAGCCTGACCAAGGCGTTCTCGCTCTTCCGGGGGACGGGCGTGGAGACAGAGGGGCGGCAGAGTACGGACGGCCGGTGACATGCGCCGGGAGGGGCATCGGCCCGGGCCCGCCTCGCGGGCGCTATGCCGGGACGGCCTTCAAGGCCTCGGCGAGCAGCGCGACCAGTTCGCCGATGACCGGCGGCCGGAGGCCGGTTCTGCTCACGGCGAGGACCTCGCGGTGGAGCGGTGTGGACTCCGGCGGCAGGGCGACCCGTTGGACCGTGGGCCGGCCGGTCTCCTCGGCGAGCAGGGTGACGGGGATCAGGCCGACGGCCAAGCCGGCTCTGATCATGGCGAGCATGCTGTGCAGGTCCTCGGTCTCCAGCGTGACGTCCGGGGAGATGCCCAGTTCTCCGGCCCAGCGCCGCAGCAGACGCCGATCGGGGTTGTGCGGATGCCCTGAGGTCCATCCCCTCTCCAGGCATGCGGCCAGGTCGAGTGGGCGACGGCCCGGCTGGGGCCCCGCGACGAGGACCAGTGGCTCGTGCCCCAGGGAGGTGATCTCCCACTCGGGGGAGGGGACCGGCGGGTCCTCGGGCAGGTACCGGTAGGCGATGAGCAGATCGAGGTCGCCCGAGGTGACCCTGGGCAGTCCTTCGTGGGTCTCGACGATGACCAGGCGGATACGGGCGGCGCCTCGGTCGCCGGCCTGGAGAGCGGTCAGGACGCCGGGCAGCAGGTGGCTCACGGCGCTGGGGTAGGCGCCGACGCGCAGTTCGGCGATCTCGCGATTGGAGATGCCGTCGGCGGTGTCCCTGAAGCGGGCGGTCGCCTCGAAGAGCGTCCGGGCCGCCTGGGCGAGGGAGCGGCCGGCGGCGGTCAGGATGAGCCGGCTGCCCGGGCGGCGGACGAGCACTTCGATGCCCAGGTCGCGCTCCAGCGCGGCGATGTGCTGGGAGACCGCGGACGGCACGTAGCCGAGGGCTGTCGCCGCCTCGGCCATGGAGCCGTGCTCCACCACGGCCAGGAAGGTGGAGAGGAGCTTCAGATCCGGCTGGGTCTTCATGGACCGTGAACTCTCCCTTCTTGATCCATCGCTTTACGTGTCCGTACGCCAGTGCCAGAGTCTGGGAAACCCACCGCTTCCGCGCCCGCCACCCAGGCCGCCGCCTGCGCACTCCCTCCGTCGAAAGCTGAGGCCATGGCCCTCGACCTGCCCGCCCTGCGGGCCCACTTCCCGTCCCTCGACAGCGGCCTCGCCTTCTTCGACGGCCCGGGCGGGACGCAGACGCCCCGCCCCGTCGCCGAGGCCATCGCGGCGACGCTGACCGGCCCGCTGTCCAACCGGGGAGTCGTGAGCCCGTCCGAGCGCAACGCCGAGCGCGCCGTGGCGGACTTCCGCGCCGCCTGTGCCGACCTGCTGGGCACGCCCTCGAACGGCATCGTCCACGGGCGCAGCGCCACCCAGCTCACGTACGACTTCTCCCGTCACCTGGCGAAGGACTGGCGGGCCGGCGACGAGATCGTCCTCAGCCGCCTGGATCACGACTGCAATGTGCGGCCCTGGATCCAGGCGGCCGAGCGCGCGGGGGTGAGGGTCCGCTGGATCGAGCTGGACGCGGCGACCACGGAGCTCGACCTCGCGTCGTACGAGCGGGCGCTGTCGCCCCGTACGCGGCTGGTCGCGGTCACCGCGGCCTCGAACGTCCTGGGCACCGAGCCGCCCGTGCGCCGGATCGCCGACCGGGCGCACGAGGTCGGCGCCCTGGTGTACGTGGACGGAGTCCATTACGCCGCGCACCACCTGGTGGACATACCCGCCCTCGGCGCCGACCTGTTCGTCTGCTCGCCGTACAAGTTCCTCGGACCGCACTGCGGTGTGCTCGCCGGCCGGCCGGAACTCCTGGAGACCCTCCGCCCGGACAAGCTCCTGCCGTCGCCCGACACCGTGCCGGAACGTTTCGAGTTCGGCACGCTGCCCTACGAGATCCTGGCGGGGGCCACCGCGGCGGTGGACTTCCTCGCCGCTCTCGACCCGGGCGCGGCGGTCTCGCGCCGCGAGCGGCTCGCGCGGTCACTGGGCTCCCTGCACCGGCACGAGCTGGCGCTGCGCACCAGGCTCGAGGAGGGCCTGCACGCCCTGGGCGACGCCGTCTCCGTGCACTCGAAGGCGGCCGACCGTACGCCGACCCTGCTGATGTCCTTCGAGGGCCGCGACGCCCGCGAGGCCCAGGCGCATCTGGCCGGGCGGGGCGTCGTGGCCCCGGCCGGATCGTTCTACGCGTACGAGCCCTTCACCGCGCTGAAGCTGGAGGACCCCGCGCTCCGGGTCGGCCTCGCGCCGTACAACACCGCCGACGACGTGGACCGGTTCCTCGACGGGCTCTCCTCGTTCCTCTGAGGTGTCACCGGCCGGCGGTCCCCGCCGGGACTCCGGCCGGATCGCGGCGCTGCTGTCCGTGGTGCTGCTGCTCGCAGATCCGGACGACACAGGTGTCGTCGAGCGTGAGCGGTCCGACGCCCACCCTGACCCGGAGCCGGGCGCCCACGTCGGGCCAGTTCGGGTCCACTGCCATGACCTGCTGCGTACCCGAGACCCATTCCCCGTAGCGAAAGCCGTCGGACAGCAGGCTCCACACCGTGGACGGCGGGCTCAAGATCAAGCGACGATCCCGCGACACCGCGACCGCCTTCCCTTCTCTCCCTAGGAAATGGCGTCCAAGGCCGCGGCCGACGCTATCCGCACCGTGCCGCCCCCGCACGCGGAAGGCGGCCGCACGCGGGGGCGACCGACAGGGTGGGTCAGGCGGCGGGTCCGGGCACGAAGACGCGTTCGAGGAGGGTGTACAGGGTGTCCCGGTCGGTGTCGTCGAGCCGGGCCAGGCCGTCGTGCGTGGTGTGCATCTTCGCGCGGATCGCGTCGGTGACGCGCTCGCCCTCGGGCGTGAGGATGACGTTCTTGACGCGCCGGTCGGACGCGCCGGCTTCGCGGCGGACGAGGCCGCGCTTCTCCAGCCGGTCGATGATGCCGGTCATGTTGGAGGCGTCGCAGGTCATGGTCTCGGCCAGGGCGCGCATCGCGGCGGGTCCCCGGCGCAGCACGGTGAGCGCCTTGCCCTGGCTCGCCGTGAGGTTCTCGCTCGCCGCCGCGACGGTGAAGTCGCCGTAGTAGACGCCGAGCGACACCGAGAGCAGCTCCATGAGCTGGGCGGTGTCGACGCGGGGCGTTTCGGTGCGAGGAGCTTCTGTCATGGGGCCACTCTACCGCGAGAAACTTGACTACCTCAAATATCTACCTCTACCTTCATTCCGTTGCATGAAGTTCTCAAGCATCAAGGTTGTCAAGCAGTAGCCATGAGGAGCGTCCCCGTGACCGTCACCGCGTCCCCCGCCTCCCGCGCCGCCGAGATCCTTTCCCGGCCCGTCGCACTGAAGGGCCTGACCGTCCCGAACCGCATCGCGATGGCGCCGATGACGCGCATGTTCTCCCCCGGCGGCGTTCCCGGCGAGGACGTGCAGTCGTACTACGCGCGCCGCGCCGCCGCCGGCGTGGGCCTGATCGTCACCGAGGGCACCTACGTCGGCCACGAGTCCGCCGGGCAGAGCGACCGTGTGCCGCGGTTCCACGGCGAGGAGCAGCTGGCGGGGTGGGCGAAGGTCGCCGCGGCCGTGCACGAGGCGGGCGGCACGATCGTGCCGCAGCTGTGGCACATCGGCATGGTGCGCGAGCAGGGCCAGGCGCCGTACGCCGACGCCCCCGCCGTGGGCCCCTCCGGTATCCGCGTCGACGGCACCGAGGGCACGGGCAAGGCGATGACCCAGAGCGACCTGGACGACGTCATCGGCGCCTTCGCCGAGGCCGCCGCGGCGGCGGAGCGCATCGGTTTCGACGGCGTCGAGCTGCACGGCGCCCACGGCTACCTCGTCGACCAGTTCCTGTGGGAGCGGACGAACCGCCGTACCGACGCCTACGGCGGCGACTCCGTGGCCCGTACGAAGTTCGGGGCCGAGATCGTCGCCGCGGTCCGCGCGGCCGTCTCCCCCGACTTCCCGGTGATCTTCCGCTACTCGCAGTGGAAGCAGGAGGCGTACGACGCGCGGCTCGCCGAGACCCCGCAGGAGCTCGAGGCGATCCTGGCCCCGCTCGCCGCGGCCGGCGTCGACGCCTTCCACGCCTCGACGCGCCGCTACTGGCTCCCGGAGTTCGAGGGCTCGGACCTGAACCTGGCCGGCTGGACCAAGAAGCTCACCGGCCTGCCGACGATCACGGTCGGTTCGGTCGGCCTCGACGGCGACTTCATCCGCGCCTTCGCGGGCGAGGGCGCCGAGCTCGGCAGCCTCGACAACCTCCTCGACCGCATGGAGCGCGACGAGTTCGACATGGTCGCCGTCGGCCGCGCGCTGCTCCAGGACCCGGAGTGGGCGGCGAAGGTCCTGGCGGGGCGGAGTGACGAGCTGAAGCCGTACGACGCGGCCGCGCTCAAGACCCTGAGCTGAGCCCCGGGCGCCGGGGCGGGTCCCGTGCCCCGGCGCCGCCAGGCGATCACCCCGCGCCGACAGGCATCGCCTGGCGCCGTCAGGGGGCAACAGGCGCCGTCAGGCGATCAGGCGTTCCGCCAGCAGGAGTGCGCCGATGGCGATCATCATGGCGCCGGAGACCCGCGAGACCGCCCGGGCTGCCGAGGGCCGGGTCGTGAGCACCGTGCGGGCGAGCACGCCGACGGCGAGGTAGACGACGGCGCACACCGTCAGGTGCACGGTGCTCAGGAGTCCGGTCTGCGCGGTGACCGGCCAGCCCGTGGCCGGGTCGATGAACTGCGGGAACAGGGAGAAGTACAGCAGCAGCGCCTTGGGGTTCAGGCCGCTGGTCCCGGCGCCCTTGATCACGGTCCGCAGACGGGAGGCCCCCGCCCCCTGGGCCCCTGCCTGGGCGGCCGCCGGCGTGGCGGGCTGCCGGAACACGCCCCAGCCCAGCCAGAGCAGGTAGCCGGCGCCGGCGACGGTCAGCGCCGTGAGCACGTTCGGCGAGTTCGCCACGATCACCGCGAGGCCGGCGACCGCCATCAGGGCGTACGCCGTGTGCCCGACGATCAGGCCTGCGACGGCGGGGACGACCGAGCGGTCCCGCAGGCCCGCGGAGATCGCGTAGGCCCAGTCGGCACCCGGGGTGAACACCAGCAGCAGGTCCACTGCCAAAAAGGCCGCCAGTGTCGTCGTGTCCACGATGGTTCCCTCGGTTCCTTCTCACTCTTCTTGCTGTGCGTGGGAAGGCTAGGGCGGATATGCCCGAAAGTGTTTGCGTTCTTACCCCATGATCGCGAGATTCGGGGGAGAATCTTCTCCATGGATGCCCTGGACCGGAAGATTCTTACCGAGCTGCAGCTCGACGGCCGCCTCACGGTCACCGAACTGGCCGCCCGCGTGCAGCTCAGCGTCTCGCCCTGCCACCGCCGCCTGCGCGACCTGGAACGCGAGGGCGCCATCCGCGGGTACCGCGCCGTGGTGGACCCGAGCGCCGTCGGTCTGAACTTCGAGACGCTCGTCTTCGTCACCCTGCGCTGGGAGGACCCCGACACGGTCACCGCCTTCGAGGAGGCCGTCGCCGCCATCCCCCACGTGCTGCAGGCCCAGCGGCTGTTCGGCGAACCCGACTACCTCCTGCGGGTCGCCACCACCGACCTCCCCGCCTTCCAGCAGTTGTACGACCGGCAGCTCGCCCGGCTGCCCGGCGTCCAGCGTCTGACGTCCACGCTCGTGATGAAGAACGTGGTCGACGACCGCCCGCTGCCCTGACAGCGGCCGGGCCGACCGCGACCGGGCTCACCGCGGCCGGGCTGTCAGAGCCGCCGTCTAGGCTGTCCCACAGATTCGATCAAGGAGCGGGGCAGTGCGGATAGAGCGTCACCAGGTGGGCGGGGCCGTCGTGTCGGCGGCGCGCGAGGACTTCACGAACCGGATCGGGGGCCAGGTGCGGTCCATGTCCCGGGGCGGCCGGATGGCCACCTACGAATGGCAGTCGATCGCCGAGGAGTTCCTCGAGTATCTCGGCGCGCTGTCCGTCGAGACGCCCGACCTGGACACCCCGGAGGCGAAGGCCGCCCTCAAGGACGCCTCCGAGGCCGCGGCCGGCGCGGTCGCCTACGCGGCGTACCACCCGCACTGCAGCTTCCAGATCTTCCTGGACTACGTGAACTTCGGGATGAGCTACGACCCGGGTGAGGACGCGCCCCCGGAGAGCGTGACGCCCGGTGACTGGATCGACGCGCTCTGTCTGGCGGTCCTCAGGGACAAGGCCACGTGGCACGGCGAGGCCTTCCACTTCGCCCGGCAGAAGTTCGCCGAGCGGGTGCAGGGAACGCCGCTCGGCGAGCTCGCCACCGCGCTGACGGCCGTGTTCCTGGACGACACCGGCGACGACGAGGAGGAGTATCCGCCGAGCGCGCAGGCCAAGCTCGCCGCCGTCGACGCGGCCCTCGACCGCGTCCGGGCCCGCGCGGTGGAGACCGGCGAGCCGCTCCTGGAGCAGTCGAACAGCGCGGCGCTGCGCACCGTGCGCGCGCTGGCCGCCGAGGACCGGGGCGCTTTCGATGCCGCGCTGGCCGACCTCCTGGTCCGGCACAGCAGCGTGCACGGCGTGTCGGCCCGGCCGAGCAGCCTGCTCCCCCTCGTGCCCATCGCCCTGGCCGCGCTCGCGTACCGGAGCCTGGGCTGGACGCCGGCCGTCCACACCGACTACCTGCCGCACGCGCTGGTCACCGGCTTCGAGTCCCGGGGCCCGCGGGTCACCGGGTTCGGCAGGGACCGGCGGCCGGACGCGGTGGCCGCGCTCGCCGCGGGTCCGCTGGTGGTGGACCGGCCGGTCGGCGAGGGGACGGTGGGCGCGCCGATCGAGGCCAGGTACGACGAGCACGTTCAGGAGGCGTTCACCCCGTCCCCCGGGAAACCGCTCGCCGTGTGGCGGCTCGCCGGCGTGATGGGCGATCAGGAGCGGCTGTTCAAGTGGCGCGCCGAGAACCCCGACCAGGTCACGGACGCCCAGCTCGCGAAGCTCCGGCTGGCCTCCGCGGCGGGGGCGGCCCTGTTCCGCATCGCCCTCGCGGAGCCGGGCACCGAGGTCGAGGTGACCGTCGACGGGCGGACGCTGCGGTACGAGGCGAAGCGGGGCGAGGACGCCGGCGCGGGCAACTGGCAGACGGCCACGGCCCTCGCCCTCATCACCGGTGTACGCCAGGATCTCGCCCCGCTGGTCCTCACCGGGCCCGCCTTCGCCCGCCCGGACGGCTCGGCCTTCACCGCGTACCGCGAAGCCCTCCACGCGTATCTGAAGGGCACGGATCCGGAGGCGGCCGCGCAACGGGCGCTGGATCAGGCGGAGAAGGCCAAGGACTGGGGGTTCGCCATGCCGCCGGCCGTGCTGCTTTCGCAGCTGGTGGAGGGCGACGAGGAGAGCTTCAACCTGGCCCTGGCCGACGCGCTCGAAGCCCACCGCGACCATTACCGGGTCGCCGACCGCGCCGACGACCCCGACGCCTCGGTCAACCTCGACATCCTCGCCCTGGCCTGCCACGCGCGGCGCCGCGGCTGGACCATCCGGGTCGAGTCGCCGTACCTGCCGCAGGCGGTTCTTCGGGCGGCCGAACCCTTCTAGGGGCGGTCGCCCGTCCGGGACCGGGCCGGCGCCAGGGCCAGGGCGATGTCCAGGATCATGTCCTCCTGGCCGCCGACCAGGCGGCGGCGGCCGCATTCCAGCAGGATGGCGCGGACGTCGACGTCGTAGCGGCGGGCGGCGGTCTCCGCGTGGCGGAGGAAGCTGGAGTAGACGCCGGCGTAGCCGAGGGTGAGGGTTTCACGGTCGACGCGGACGGGGCGGTCCTGGAGGGGGCGGACGAGGTCGTCGGCGGCGTCCTGCAGTTTGAACAGGTCGCAGCCGTGCCGGAAGCCCGAGAGGTCGGCGACGGCGACGAAGGCCTCGATGGGGCAGTTGCCGGCGCCGGCGCCGTGGCCGGCGAGGGAGGCGTCGACGCGGCGGACGCCGTTCTCGACGGCGACGACCGAGTTGGCGACGGAGAGCGAGAGGTTCTCGTGGGCGTGGATGCCGATCTCGGTGTCCGGGTCGAGGACGTCGCGGTAGGCGCGGACGCGGGCGGCGACGTCGTTCATCGTGAGGCGGCCGCCGGAGTCGGTGACGTACACGCACTGGGCGCCGTACGACTCCATCGACTTCGCCTGCCGCGCGAGCTGTTCGGGCTCGGCCATGTGGGAGAGCATCAGGAAGCCGGAGACGTCCATGCCGAGCTCGCGGGCGGCGGCGATGTGCTGCGCGGAGATGTCGGCCTCGGTGCAGTGGGTGGCCACGCGCACCGAGCGGACGCCGAGGTCGTAGGCGTGCCTCAACTCATCCACCGTGCCCACGCCCGGCAGCAGCAGGGTGGTGAGACGGGCGCGCCTGAGGACCGAGGCGGCGGCCTCGATCCACTCCCAGTCGGTGTGGGAGCCGGGGCCGTAGTTGACCGAGCCGCCGGCGAGGCCGTCACCGTGGGCGACCTCGATCGCGTCGACGCCGGCCTCGTCCAGGGCCGCGACGATCCGCTTGACGTCGTCGGGGGTGATGCGGTGCCGGACGGCGTGCATGCCGTCCCGGAGCGTGACGTCCTGGACGAAGACGGGGGTGCTCGGGGTGGGGGTGCTCACTTCAGGCCTCCTTCGCGGCGGCGATCTGCTCGGCCATCCGCACCGCGGCCGAGGTCATGATGTCGAGGTTTCCGGCGTACGCCGGGAGGTACATGCCCGCGCCCTCGACCCTGAGGAAGACGGAGACCTGGTGGGTGGGCCGGGTGGCCGCGCCGTCCGCGAGGAGGGTCTCGACCGGCTGGTCGGCCGGGATCTCGGTGATCTGGACGTCCTGGACCATGCGGTAGCCGGGGACGTACGCCGAGACCTCGGCGACCATCTTCCGTACCGACTCGGTGATCTGCGCCTTCGCGGTCTCGCCGTCCTCGCCGGCGGGCAGCGTGGCCAGGGCGAAGACCGTGTCGCGCATCATCAGGGGCGGTTCGGCCGGGTTGAGGATGATGATCGCCTTGCCGCGCCCGGCGCCGCCCACCTGCACGATCGCCGAGGAGGTGGTCTCGGTGAACTCGTCGATGTTGGCCCGGGTCCCGGGGCCGGCCGACTTCGAGGCGATCGAGGCGACGATCTCGGCGTACGCCACCGGGACGACCCGGCTGATCGCGGCCACGACCGGGATGGTGGCCTGGCCGCCGCAGGTGACCATGTTGACGTTCGGCGCGTCGAGGTGCTGGTCGAGGTTGACGGCCGGGACGACGTACGGCCCGATCGCGGCCGGCGTCAGGTCGATCACGCGGATGCCGAGCGGGCGCAGCTTGGCGTCGTTGTACCGGTGCGCGCCGGCGGAGGTGGCGTCGAAGACGATGCCGATGTCGTCGATCTGCGGCGACTTGAGGAGGCCGTCGACGCCCTCGGCGGTGGTCTCGAAGCCGAGGCGGGCCGCGCGGGCGAGACCGTCGGAGGCGGGGTCGATGCCGACCATGACCCCCATCTCGAGGTGCTGCGCGGTGCGCATGATCTTGATCATCAGGTCGGTGCCGATGTTGCCCGAGCCGATGACGGCGACCTTGGTCCTGCTGGTGCTGCTCATCGTCGTTCCTTACGCGGAGAAGGTGACCGACACCGTGCCGAGGCCGGTGACGGTGGCGCGGACGGCGGCGCCCGGCGGGACGGGACGCATCGGGCCGAGGGCGCCGGAGAGGACGACCTGCCCGGCGCACAGGGGTTCGCCCAGGTCGCGGGCCTGGCGGGCGAGCCAGACGACGGCGTCGACCGGGTCCCCGAGGCAGGCGGCGCCGTTGCCGGTGGAGACGGTCTCACCGTCGATCGTCAGGGTCATCTCGGCGGCGACCGGGTCGAAGGCGGTCAGCGGGACGCGCCGCGTGCCGAGGACGTAGGCGCCGGCTGACGCGTTGTCGGCGACCGTGTCGCCGAAGCTGATGTCCCAGTCGGCCACCCGGCTGCCGCAGATCTCGAGGGCGGCGACGGCGTGGTCGACGGCCGCGCGCACCTGGGCGGCGTCGAGCGGTCCCTCGGCGAGGTCGGCGCCGAGGACGAAGGCGATCTCGGCCTCGACCCGGGGCTGGAGGACGGCGTCGGACGGCACGACCGCGCCGTCGGCGTGCGCCATGTCGTCGAAGAGGAAGCCGAAGTCGGGCTGGTCGACGCCGAGCTGCTGCTGCACGGCGGCGGAGGTCAGGCCGATCTTGCGGCCGGTGACGGTGGCGCCGGACGCGATCCGTTCGGCGGTGAGCAGCCGCTGCACGGCGTAGGCGGCGCGGACGTCGTCGCGGCCGATGAGGTCGCGTACGGGGGCGGCGGGGGTGCCGGTGGCGGCGGCCGCGCGGAGCCGGGCAGCGGCGGCGGCGATGCTGTCGGTGCCGACAGTGGGGTGGTTCTGGGGCATGGCGTCCAATCTGCGGTACGGGGAGGGGCGAGCTCCATGAAGGCGTTCCACTCAGCGGTACGCTCTTCTCATGGAGGACAGCGACACCGTCCTGGGCAAGGCACTGGCGATCCTGCGGGCGTTCGGCCCGGCCGACTCCGTGCTGCCGCTCGCCGAGCTGGTGCGGCGTACGGGTCTGGCCAAGGGCAGCGTCCATCGCGTCGCCGGGGATCTGGTCCACCACCGGCTGCTCGACAAGACCGAGCACGGCTACCGGCTCTCCGGCGGTCTCTTCGAGCTCGGCATGCGCGCCGCCGCCGAACGGACCCTGCTCGAAATGGCGATGCCGTTCCTCCAGGACCTCTACGAGCGGACCCACGAGACGGTGCACCTCGGCGTGCGCGAGGGGCACGAGGTCGTCTACGTCGCCAAGATCGGCGGCCACCGGCAGGCCAGGACGCCGTCCCGCACCGGCGGGCGGATGCCGCTGCACTGCACGGCCATCGGCAAGGTGCTGCTCGCCCATGCCGGGGAGGAGGAGCGGACCGCCGTCCTGACCGGCCCGCTCGAACGGCGTACGCCGCACACCGTGGTCGCCCCGGGGCTGCTGCGCCGGCAGCTCGACAAGGCGGTCGAGACCGGGGTCGCCTACGAGCGTGAGGAGTCGACGCCCGGTCTGCTCTGCGTCGCCGCGCCGGTCCTGGCCCCCGACGGGCAGGCGGCGGTCGCCGCCGTCAGCGTGACCGGCCCGGTCGGGCGCTTCCGCCCCGAGTCGCACGCCAACGCCGTCCGCGCCGCGGCCACGGCACTGGGGTCCACGCTCGCTCGCCGGCGGCCCTGAGACGCCCGGTGGCCGGGTGCGGCGCACAGCGCGTCGCACCCGGCCACCGTCCGGGCGTGGGGTGGTCAGGCCACCGGCTCCTCGACGGCCGCCGAGGAGAGCGGGATCGGCGTGAACATCTGCGGCTCCTCGTCCGGCGTCAGCGCGGTCGGACCGTACACCCAGTCGGTGAAGGAGTAGTCGTACGCGTCCCGCGCCCGCATGATCGCGTTGCGCTGCTCCCGGGCCACCCCGTCGACGTGCCACAGCTCGCCCCAGGCGCGGGCCGTGGTCTGCACCCGGCGGCAGTGCTCCACCCGGACCGCCTCGTACGCGGCGAGGGCGCCGTCCCAGTCCGGCGCGGCGCCCGCCGGGGCGGCCCCGGCCAGCCGCGCGTAGTGCTGTGCGAGCACCCAGCCGTCCTCGATCGCCATGATCGCGCCCTGCGCCATGTACTGCAGCGGCGGGTGCGCGGCGTCGCCGAGGAGGGCGATCCGGCCGTGCACCCAGGTCTCGATCGGGTCGCGGTCGAACATGCGCCACCAGCGGTCCCGCCACATCAGCGGGATGCCCTTGAGGACGGTGTCGCAGCTGCCTTCGAAGGCCGCGTCCAGCTCGTCGGGGGTGCCCCAGTCGTCCTGGCCGGCCATCGCCCTGGGCGACTCGAACACGGCGACCTGGTTGAACATCTCGCCGCCGCGCAGCGCGTACTGCACGAAGTGGCGCCGCGGGCCGACGTACACGGTGACGTCGTTCTCCGCGACGCCGTTGTCCTTGACCTGCTCGAACGGGACGGCGGCGCGGTAGGCCACGTACGAGGAGCTGACCGGCTCGTCGCCGATCAGGTCGCGGCGGGCCACCGAGTGCAGGCCGTCGGCGGCGACGACCAGCGGCGCGGACTCGACGCGGCCGTCCTTGAGGCGGACCAGGGCACCGCCCTCGGTGTTCTCGTAGGCGACGACGGTCTGGTTGTTGAGCAGCTCGACGCCGGCCCGCTCGCAGGCGCGCAGGAAGATGCCGTGCAGGTCGCTGCGGTGGATGACCATGTACGGGAAGCCGTAGCGGCGTTCGAGGTCGCGCAGGTCGAGCCGGGTCAGTTCCCGGGAGTCGAGCGCGTCCCGCATGACCATGTTCTCCGGGACGACGCCCAGCGACTTGGCCTCGTCGAGCAGGCCGTACTCGGCGAGGATGCGGGTGCAGTTGGGGGCGATCTGCAGGCCGGCGCCGACCTCGCCGTATTCCGGGGCCTGTTCGAGGACGCGGACCCGCAGTCCCCGGCGGGACAGGGCGTAGGCGGTGCTGAGGCCGCCGATGCCGCCGCCGACCACCAGGACGTCGGGCCGGCTGGCGGAGGTGGTTTCCGTGGTCATGTTCCGTTCCTTGCGTGTGCGGGGCGCTCCGCGGGTGGTGCGGCGCGGGCCCCTGGAGGTCAGAGCCAGGCGCCGAGCGCGGGGGCGGGTGAGCCGTCGGCGGCGCGCAGGCCGGCGGCCCGTCCGGTGAGGTAGGCGGTGATGTCGTGGAGTTCGCCGGTGACCAGGACGGGTTCGCCCTCGCCGGGCAGCTCCCAGCCGGCGCCGATGGCCCCGGCCCGCAGGGTCACGGCCGGCCCGGGGGCGGCGGCGCGCTTGGCGGCGACGTCGTCGCACAGGGCGACGAGGAAGTCGCCCGGCAGATCGGCGAAGGTGACGCCGGTCGCCAGGTCGACGGCGTGGACGCAGACCTCGCGGGAGCGCATCCAGGGCAGTTCGGTGGCGGGGACGGTACGGCCCTGGGCGGTGACGACCTCGTGCCGCCACTGTCCGTCGGTGAGCTCGTCCATCGACGCCTCCAGGGCGTCCGCCGAGTGGCGCAGCCAGGCGGTCAGCCGGGCGGCCGGCAGGGCGCGGCCGCGTTCGATGCCGGCGGCGCGTTCCTCGGGCGAGGCGTACATCGGGGTGGGTTCGCCGGTGGCGGCCCAGTGGACCAGGTGGGACAGGGCCTCGGCGTTGGCGGCGACGTGCGCGGCGACGTGGGCGCGGCTCCAGCCGGGCAGGGCGCTGGGCGCCGCGTAGCCGGCGTCGTCGAGTCCGGCGACGGCCTCGAAGGTCAGCTCGGCGCCGATGACGGCCCAGCGGCGCGCGTCGGCGAAGGTGCGGACGCCGGCGCCGGTGCTCGTACGGCTGCTGCTCGTCATCCCGCGACCACCTGGTTGGTGCAGGCGCCGAGGCCGTCGATCTCGGTGACCACGGTCTGCCCGGGGAGCAGGAAGACCTTGGGGTCGCGGGCGTTGCCGACGCCGGCCGGGGTGCCGGTGGCGATGATGTCGCCGGGGCGCAGGGTGATGACGGTGGAGATGTACTTCACGAGGAAGACCGGGTCGAAGAGCAGGGTGCCGGTGTCGTCCTGCTGCATGACCTGACCGTCGACGGCCGTGCGGACCTTGAGGGCGGGGCGGACGCCGCCGACCTCGTCGGGGGTGACGACGTACGGGCCGACCGGGGTGGACGCCTCCCAGATCTTGCCCTGGGTCCACTCGATGGTGCGGAACTGCCAGTCGCGGACCGAGATGTCGTTCATGACGGTGAAGCCGGCGATGGCCGCGGCGGCCTGCCGGTCGTCGGCGCGGCGCACCTGCTCGCCGATGACGACGGCCAGTTCGACCTCCCAGTCGAGGGCGTCGGTCTCGGCCGGCTTGACGATGACGTCGCCCGCGCCGATCAGGGTCTCGGCGAACTTCGGGAAGAGGGTCGGGTAGCCGGGGAGCTCCCGGCCCATCTCCTTGATGTGGTTGGTGTAGTTGTGGCCGACGCAGACGACCTTGGAGGGGTGGGGGACGACCGGGGCGAAGTCGGCGCCGGCGACGGGGTACGCGGGGCCGGTCGCGGTGGCGGCCTTCGCCCGCCAGTCGGGCTGGGCGAACAGCTCGCCCAGGTCGGCGTGGCCGAGGTCGACGTGGACGTCGCCGTCGAGGCGGACCGCCCGGGTGCCGTCGGGGGTGCGGAGGGTGGCGAGCTTCATGGTCAGGCGTCCTTCTGGGTGCGGTGGAGCTTGAGCGCCTCGAAGACGGGCGCGTCGGAGAAGCGGAAGAGGTCGAGGGCGCCGGAGTCGGAGTCGCTCCGGGCGGCCTCGGACCGGGCGGAGAACGGCGCCCAGGACGGGACGACGAACAGGTCGCCGCGGCCGACCGTCCAGGACTTCTCGGCGACGGTGACCGTGCCGGAGCCGTCGAAGACCTGGTAGACGGAGGAGCCGGTCTCGCGCACGGGAGCGGTCTCGGCGCCGCGGGCGATGCGGTGGAACTCGGCGCGGAGGGTGGGCAGCACGTCGGAGCCGTCGTGCGGGTTGGCGTAGCGCACCGCGGCGTGGCCCGGCTCGACGGTGCCGCCGTACCCCTCCTTCTCCAGGAGGAGCTGGTCGCGCAGGGCGGCGTCGGTGTACTCCCACTTGTAGGAGAGCAGTGGGCTGCCCGGAGCGGTCGGGGTGGCCGACAGCGGGCGCAGGCCCGGGTGGCCCCACAGGCGCTCGGAGCGGGACCGCTCGGGGGTGATCCGCTCGGCGTCCGTGATCTCGTCGCGGCCGAACTCGAAGAACTGGGTCTCGGTGACGTACTGGAAGGGGATGTCCAGGCCGTCGATCCAGGCCATCGGCTCGGCGGTGGCGTTGTGGTGGGCGTGCCAGTTCCAGCCGGCCTGCGGGAGGAAGTCGCCGCGGTTCATCGGCACCGGGTCGCCGCCGACGACCGTCCAGACGCCCGAGCCCTCGACGACGAAGCGGAAGGCGTGCTGGGTGTGGCGGTGCTCGGGGGCGTCCTCGCCGGGCATGAGGTACTGGATGGCCGCCCACAGCGTCGGGGTGGCGAACGGCCGGCCGCCGAGGGCGGGGTTGGCCAGGGCGATGGCCCGGCGCTCGCCGCCGCGGCCGACCGGTACGAGCTGTCCGGCCTGGTCGGCCAGCTCCCGCAGCCGCTGCCACCGCCAGAGGTGCGGTACGGCGCGGGAGCGCGGGTGGGCCGGCATCAGGTCGCCGATCTCGGTCCACAGCGGGACCAGCAGCTCGTTCTCGAAGCCGCGGTACAGCTCTTCGAGGGCCGGGGTGACCTCGGGCTGCCCCTCCGCGGCGACGGTCTGCAGCCGTACCGGGGAGCCCGAGGCGATGTCATGGGCTAGGGAGGAGTGCGTCACAAGGCTCAGCGTGCGCCGTTCTTCTCTGAAGAACGGAAAGATTCTGCACAACAGAACGGTCCTATGATGGCGGGCAGATCCTGATCCGTGCCGGGAGAACACCGGAGCAAGCCCATGGACGACAAGCCGCTCAAGACCCCGCCGCCCTACCCCATCGCCAGCGTGGACCACGCGCTGCGGGCGGCGACCATCCTGCAGCTGGAGGGCGGCGCGAGCGTGTCGCAGATCGCCGAACGCCTGGGCGTGGCACGGTCGACCGCCCACCGGATCCTGGCGATGCTGGTCTACCGGGACTTCGCCGTGCAGGGCGACGACCGCGAGTACCGCGCGGGCCCGGTCCTGGAGCTGGCCTCGCATTCCCAGTCCCTGGTCTCCCGGCTGCGGACCGCGGCCCTGCCCCATCTGCACCGGGTCGTCGACCTCCTAGACGAGACCGCGAACCTGATCGTGCGGACCGGGGACACGGTGCGGTTCATCGCCAGCGTCGAGTGCGGGCAGGCCCTGCGGGTCGGCTCCCGCGAGGGCATGGTGTTCCCGGCCCACCGCACCACGGCGGGCCTGCTGCTGCTCGCCGACCTCTCCGACGAGGAGCTCGACGAGGTGTACGCCGCCGAGCGGTACCGGGAGCGCCCGGCCGACCGGCCGGACCCCGACCGGCTGCGGGCGGAGCTGCGGCGGCTGCGGCGCAACGGCTTCGCCGTCAACCGGGGGCGTTCCGAGCGCGGCCTGGTCGCCGTCGGCGTACCGGTGCGCGACCGGGAGGGCACCGCGCTGGCGGGTCTGTCGGTGTCACTGCCCAGCGTGCGCTACGACCCGCACCGGCTGCGGTCCCTGGTCGCCACCATGGAGGCGGCGGCGCACGCCCTGGAGCGGGATCTCGGCGACGAGGGGCCCTGACAGACGAGAGGGCCTGTACGGCACCGCCGCCCTCACGTCGGCGGTGTCGTACAGGCCCTGCTCGGGCTCGGGCGAGTCAGTTGTTGATGACGAAGTCCGTGACCAGCCGGTTGAACTCGTCGGCGTGCTCCAACTGGGCCCAGTGGCCGCAGCGGTTGATGATGTGGGCGCGGGAGTCGGGTATCGCGGCGTTGAGCATCATCGAGCCCTCCATGGTGGCGACGCGGTCGTCGCGCCCGTGGATGAGCAGGGTCGGTGCGGTGATGTCGCCGAGCCGGGACTGGTCGACCCAGATCGGGATGGGCGCGAAGGGGATCTTCTTCGCGACGTTCTCGAGGTGCTCGGGATGCTTCAGGGCGTTGGCGGAGCGCTCACGCATCAGCTCGGGGCTGGCGAACCTCTCCTTGTCGAAGACCATGATCTCGACGAGCCGCTCGAACATCTCCGGGCTGGGGTCCTGGTAGGTCCCGTACATGATCTTGATGCCCTCGCTGGGGCCGCCCGCGCCGAACAGGAACGGCTTGGGCTGGATCGGCGGGCCCATGGTGATCAGGTGCGAGATCCGCTCGGGGTGTTCGAGGGTGAAGCGGATGGAGTTGTGGCCGCCCATCGAGTTGCCGACGATGGCCGCCTTGTCGATGCCGAGCGCGTCGAAGAGCTCGACGAGGACCTCGACGTGGTCGATGGTGCCGAAGTCGACCGCGTCGGAGTCGCCCCAGCCGGGCATGTCGGGCGCGATGACGCGGAAGTGCCGGGCGAGCGCCTCGATGTTGGGCTGGTAGTTGCTCCAGCCGGTCGCGCCCGGGCCGCCGCCGTGCAGCAGCACGACGGGGTGGCCCTCGCCGGCCTCGTAGTAGTGGATCTTCCAGCGCGGCGTCTGGACGTCCTTGCCGATGACGTTCGGGTCGAGTGCCACGTCAGTGTCCGATCTTCGAGTTGGCGGCGCCGGCGGCGAGCATCTCCGCCACCGGACCCGCGGGCATGTGACCCCAGCTGTTCAGCTTGTCGAGGGTCTTGACCTCCCAGGTCGCGTCGTCGATGAGGATGCCTCCCCATCCGTACTCGACGTTGAAGCCCGAGGGCGTCTCGACGTAGAAGCTGAACATCTGGTCGTTGGGGTGCATGCCCAGGGTCATGTGGAAGGGCTGGTGGGCGGCCAGGCAGCGGTCCCAGGCCAGGCCGACGTCGCGGATGTCGTCGACCTCGACCATGAAGTGGTGGGTGCTCTTGGGGAAGGGCATGTCGCCGAGCGCGACGCTGTGGTGGCGGGGGTTGCAGTGCAGGAAGATCAGGTCGGCGAAGACGCCCGGAGCGAGTTCCTCGACGATGATGTCGCTGACCTTGAACCCGAGCAGGTCGACGTAGAAGCCCAGGTACGTCTCACGGGAGACGCCGGGCGTCAGCAGGACCTGGTGGCCCGCGCCGCCGGCGCCGGTCACGAAGCCGCCGAGCAGCGACGCGGACTCGAAGGGGGTGGCGGCGTCGGCGAGGCCGTCGACCAGCTCGATGCGGTTGCCCATCGGGTCGGCGGTGAGGAAGATCCGGTCGACCCTGCGGGCCGCGGCGAGTGCCGCGTCGCCCTCGGTGACCTCGACGCCGACCGCGCGCAGCCGCTCGACCAGGGCGTCGAGAGCGTCGGCGCCCTCGACCTCGTAACCGGTGGCGACCAGGTCGTCGGCCGGTCCTTCGGTGATGATCCAGCGGTGGGCCTTCTCGTCGGTACGGAGGGTGAAGCCGTCGCCGGTCCTCTCGCCGAGCTGCATGCCGAGCAGGTCGACGCCGAAGCGCTCCCAGTCGGCGAGGCCGCTCACCTCGTAGACGACGTATCCGAGTTCCTTGACACCGGACAAGACTTTTCTCCTTGCTCTCAGAGGGCGGGTACGGCGAGGCCGTGGGTGTCGGCGGCGGCGACGAACCGGTCGGGGCGGACGGCGACGACCCGCGCCCCGTAGCGGCGCATCCAGGGCAGGACGACCTCGTCCAGGTCGACCAGCTCGTCCGGGCCCTCGGTGTGCGAGGTCTTCGGGCGCACCGCGCGGTAGTGGGCGCCGAGGGCGTCCCAGCCGGCCTTCTCCTCGGCCGTCAGCAGGGCCGCCGGGTCGAGGTCGTCGCCGAGCAGGACGAAGTGGTGGCCGAGGTGCTCGTCCAGGCGGGCCATCCGGCCGGCGGTGTCGCCGGTGATCGGCTGCGGGATCATGCGGCCGATGACGCTGGCGTCGCCGGTCTCGCCGCGGATCCAGCCGCCTTCGAGTACGGGCGGGCGGGTGAGCGGCGGCTCGAACGGGGTGACCGTGTTCTCGGGCACCGCGTTCATGGCGGCCTGTTCCTCCGCGGAGACCTCCTGCTTGATCACCCGGCCGAGGCCGACGGCGAGGCCGGTGTAGAAGGCGGCGCTGGGGCGCCGTTCCGCCTCGTAGGTGTCGAGCCAGGCCTCGGGAAGTTCGCCCTTGAGGACGCGGGCGAGTTTCCAGCCCAGGTTGTGGGCGTCGCGCATGCCGGTCTGCATGCCGGCGCCGGCCCACGGCGGCATCAGGTGCGCCGCGTCGCCGGCCAGGAACACGCGGCCCTGACGGAAGGTGTCGGCCATGCGGACGTGGTGCTGGTAGAAAGCGTGCTGGTGGATCTCGACGTCGTCCTCGGAGACGCCGAGGGCCCTGAGCAGCGGCCAGATCTCGGCGCTGGTCGGGTAGTCGGCCGGGGTCTCGTCGGGCTTGAGCGGGATCTCCCAGCGGTGGTTGCCCGCGGACAGGGCGATGTCGACGACCGGGCGCTCCTTGTCGGACCAGAAGGTGAGGAAGTCCCGGTCGGGCCACCAGCGTTTGACGTGGCAGTCGACGACCACCCAGGTGACGTCGTCGGTGTCGCCGAGCAGCGTGCAGCCGATCCGGGACCGGGTGGCGCTGCTGCCGCCGTCGGAGCCGATGGCGTACCGGGCGCGGGTCGTGCGGGTCGTCCCGTCGGCGGTCGAGGTGACGGTGACGCCGTCGGCGTCCTGCTCGATGCCGGTGACCTCGTCGCCGTAGTGCACGGTGACCAGGTCGTCGTACCGCTCCCGGACGGCCGCGCGCAGTTCGGCCTCCATGGTGGGCTGGTAGATGTTGTAGAAGCGCGGGGTGCGGCCGAGGGTGGACGGCGGGTGCTCGATCCGCATGATCTCGGTCCGGTCGTACGTCATCCAGCGCAGGGCCCGCTGCGGGTCGATCACCTTGTCGATCCGCTCGTCGATGCCGAGGTCCTGGAAGATCCGCATCGTCCAGTCGTTGACCGTCACGGCCCGGGCCCGGGGGTAGATGGCCCGGTCCCGTTCGAGGGCGACGGCGGAGATGCCGTATCGGGCGAGGGTGAGTGCGGCGATCACGCCGGTCGGGCCGTAGCCGACGATGGCGACGTCCGCGTCGTACTGCTGGGTCATGCGCTGGCTCCGTGGGTCAGGCTCGAACGCGTAAGGCGAGGGAGAAAGAAGCGCGTGGGGGAAGCGTGGGGAGAGGCGTGGGAGAAGCATGAGCTAAGTTTTGGACCGATCGGTCGGTACATTTCGAAAGGTAGCAGCGCCCCTCCGAGAGCCGTCAAGAGTTTCCGGACGCGGATTTTCCGCATCCGGTACCGCCGAGGGGCCGCTTCCCGGCGTCGCCTAGACTCCGGAGCGTGGAGATGATCGAGCCGCCCGCGCCGGAGACACGAACCAACCGCCGCGGCCGCCGGTCACGGCAGGAGATCCTGGACGCGGCCGCCCGCGTGATGTCCGTACGCGGTTACGCCGGGACGTCGATGTCGGCGCTCAGCAAGGAGACCGGGCTGCCGAAGAGCGCGTTCTACCACCACTTCGAGTCCAAGGCCGGACTGCTCTCGGCCGTCATGGAGCAGGGTGCGCACGCCTTCTTCGCCGCCATGCGCGAGGCCCACCGCAACCCTCCCGAGGACGGCACGCCGCACGAGCGGCTCCGCTGGTACCTGCGGCGGACCGGCGACGTCATGGAGAACGGCGAGGAGTTCCTGCGCCTGCTGCTCGTGCTCGTGATGAGCCGGGAGGCGGCGGAGGCGCCCGAGGCGCTGCAGACCGTGATCTCGGTCCGTGAGGAAGGCCGCGCCTACATGGCGCACATGATCCGCTCGTCCTTCGCGGGCGCGGGTGAGGAGACCGCCGACCGGGTCGCGAACGCGCTCGCGGCCTTCGGGATGGCCGGTTACGACGGCGCGTTCGTGGCCCTGCAGTCCGAGGGCGGCGGCAGGCCCGTCTCGGAGTGGATGGACCAGCTGGCCGACGCGCTCGCGGCGCTCGGGGAGGCGATCGTGGCCGGCGGCGCGCCGGGGGCCACGGGGCAGCGGGACTAGCTCGGCGGGGCCTGTGGAGTCCGCCCGGGCCGCCCGGGCCGCCGGGCGCGGCCGAGGGCGTTTCGGAGGGTGAGCCTGCGGCGGCGTTCGCGGCTCTCGCGGGTGTGCCGGTCGAGCTCCTCCATCAGCCGCCGTCCCCGGTGTTCCGGGTCGAGTTCGTCGAGTACGCGGTCGAGTTCGGCGAGCATCGCCCCGTACAGCTGCCAGCGGCCCGGCTCGCGCAGCGCGAGGGCGAGGAGCAGGCCGGCGGCGCGGCCCCGGCAGGCGCGGGCGGCCCGCAGTTCGCCCGCGAGCCGGGACTCCGCCGCCTCGGCCTCGTCGCTGCCGGAGGCCGTGACGAGGACGGCGAAGCTGACGAAGGCGTCGGCGGTGTGCTGCGCCGCCTCCCGGAGGGCGAGGGCGGTCGGGGCGGGCAGCAGTTCCCGTCCCTCCCGTTCCTTGGCCAGGTCGGTGAGGGTACGGGCGAGGACCCGCAGGACCACGGCGCAGATCTCCAGGGTGTCGAGGCCCGTGCGCAGCACGATGCGGTGGAGCAGCCCCTCCTTGACCCGCGGGTTGAAGCGCAGGCTGTCCTCGGCCGTGCGCAGCGCGCCGTCCACGTCGGCCACGTCGTTGTCGAGCCGCCGCGCCTCGTGGAGGCGGGCCGCGGCCCGCTCGACCGGGGGCGCGCCGCCGAACTCCTCCGCCACGTCGATCAGCAGGCGGCGCATCCGGCGGGCCAGGTCCTCGATGGAGTCGCCGGCCGTGTCCACCCAGACGGGCGGGGCGAGGACGAGGTTGAACAGCAGTCCGACGGCCGCGCCGATCAGGGTCTCCAGGACCCGGTCCCAGGCGGTGGCGGCGACCTGGGTGACGCCGAGCACGAGCATCGCGCTGATCGCGACCTCGGGCACGAACTCCTCGACCCGCACGAGACGGCCCACGACGAGGGAGGCCAGGATGATCAGGGCGAGGCTCCACCAGGAGAGCCCGACGAGCGCGCTGAAGGCGATGGCGATGAGCACGCCGACGACCACGGAGTTCACCCGGCGCAGGCTCGTGGTGAGCGTGGAGTAGACGGTGACCTGCACGACGAGCAGCGCCGTCAGGGGTGCGGTGAGCGGCGCGGGCTCGCTGCTGAGCCAGAGCGCGACGACGTACGAGAGGGTCGCCGCCGCCGTGGACCGCACGCTCTGCACGGTGAACGGGTCCCGGCGCAGTTGCGCCAGCCGTGCCGCGGCCTCGCGGCGCCAGGTGCCCCACCTGCCGTGTCGCGTCACGTCTTCCCTCGTCACGCGCTGCCTCGCCTCGCTCATGCTCCCGCTCCGCGGCCCGGTCCCCCGGCCTTCCCGCCCGACCGTGCCATCCCCCGCGCGCTCGGGCGGGCGCGGCACGCCGGGCGCGCGCGGGGGATGGCACGGCACGTAGCGTGGAGGGGTCGGATGTGCCAGGCGGCCGGCCGGCCGCCGGAGACGTTCGGGTGGTCGATGCCCATGTCCCGGTCAACTCGCTCCCGCAAGGTCGTCGCGGTTCTCGCGGCGGTCGTCGCGGCCGTCGTCGCGGCGGTCCTTGCCCTGCTGACGGGCGGGTCCCCGACAGAAGCCGGCGACTCCTCGAAGGCGCCCGCGACCCGTTCGCCCGCCCCCGCTCCCCCACCGGCGCCGCCCGCGCCGACGCCGACACCTACGCCCACGCCCACTCCGACGCCGCCCACGCCGGTGCCCGCCGCCCGGCCGCGGGTCGCCGAGCTGCACATCCCGTCGATCGGGGTCGCCGGCCTGCGGGTCGTGCCGTACGAGGGGACGACCGACGACCGGGCCGGCACCCGGATCCAGGACCGCGGCATGGCGGCGAGCCCATACGGGAAGCGGGGCGGCGCGGGGCCGGGCGACATCGGCAACTATCTGGTGACGGCACACCGCCTCTCGGCCGGCGGGCCGCTGCGCGAGCTCCCGTCCGTCAAGCAGGGCGACCGGGTGCTCGTGGAGGCCGACGGCCGTATCTACGAGTACCGGATCACCGGGACCCGGTCGACCTCCTTCCGCTCCGCCCGCTCCCTCGCGGAGCAGCGTGCCGCCGTACCGGGCTCGCCCGGCGAGCGCCCCACCGAGGCGATGATCACGCTCTCCACGTGCGCGACGCCGGAGGACAACGCGGCGGGCAACTTCTGGCGGGACGCCCAGGGCAACCCGGAGCACCGCATCGACAAGGTCGGCGTCCTCGTCTCGGTCCGCCCGGCGACGGCCCGTGACGCGTAGCCTGCCGTCGCCCGGTGTCCTCGTCCGGCGTCACTCCGTGCGCAGCGCCCGCGCCGTGTTCGTACGGGCCGCCCAGCCGGCCGGGAGCAGGGCGCCGGCCGTCGCGATCAGCACCCCGGCGAGGGCGAGGCCGGTGAGCAGCGGCGCGTCGTAGACGTCGAGGTCGACGGGCGGGATCGTGCTGCCGACCGCGCGGCCCATCGCGGGCATGACGGCACGGTGCAGGGCGACGCCGAGCGGTACGCCCACGGCGCCCGCGAGCAGGCCGACGGCGCCGACCGAGGTGAGCACCCGGGCGACGGTCTGCGCCGGTGTCATCCCGAGGGACTTGAGAATGCCCAGGTCACGCACCCGGTCACGAGTGTCGAGGACCACGGTGTCGAGCACGCCGAGGGCGGCGACGGTGGTCAGCATGATCGTGAGCAGGGCGATCAGGGCCTGCATGGCCAGGATCACGCTGGAGTGGGCCTGCTCTGCCGGTGCCGCCTGCGCGCCGAGCGGCCGGAGCCGGGCGTCGAGCCGCTCGGCGTAGCTCCGGGCGTCGCTGCCCGGGGGCAGCAGCACATGGAACTCGGAGGGCAGGAAGCGGACCCGGAGGTCGGCGACGGAGGCGGCCTGCGCGCGGATGGTCAGGCCCTTGCCGCCCAGGTCGAAGACCTCGCCGACGAGTGTCAGGCGCACTCTGCGGCCCTGTTCGGAGAGGGTGACGGTCTCCCCGAGGGACAGCCCGGTGGCCTGCAGGAAGCGGGTGGGGACGACCGCCTCGCCCGGTGCGGAGAACCAGCGGCCGGCGACCATGGTGTGCCCCCCGTCGGAGGAGTCCCCCTCGTAGCCCATGAGCAGCGCCCCGCCCTTGAGACCGGCGACGCCGACGTGGGCGGGGGCCGTCCGGTAGAAGGCGTCGCTGCCCGGCAGGGAGCGGATCGCCTCGGCGACCGCGGCCGGGTCCGCGGGTTCGGCGTCGGTCGGCGTGGGTCCCGTCTCGCTGCTGATGAGGCTGAGCACGGTCACATCGGCCGCCGCGTCCGGGTCGCCGTCCGTCGTGACCGCGACCAGCGTCGAGCCGAGTCCCACGGCGAAGGTCACGGCGAGCGCGCCGAGGGCGACCGCCGCACCCGTCGCCACGGAGCGGCCGGGGCGGGCGGCGATCCCCGCCAGGCCGAGGGACACGGCGCGCGGCAGCGGCAGGCCGCCGAGCCATCGGCCGAGCGGCCTGTCGAGCCGCCGCCCCGCCCGGCGGGCGAGTCCGTCGCTGCCGCCGGGCCGGCCGGGCCCGCCCGCACGGAGGGCGTCGGCCGTCCGCAGCCGCGCGGCCCGGAGGGCGGGCCCGTACGCGGTGGCGGCGACGACCAGCAGGACACCGGCCGGCACCGCGAGGTCGACCCACACCGGGATCAGGACCTGCGCCGTCCCGTACGTCGTCGCCAGCTCGGCCATCACCGGTACGGCCGCCGCGTTGGCCACCGCCACGCCGAGCACGGCACCGGCGGTCGCCGGGAGCAGGGCCTGGGCGACGTATGCCCGGCCGATCTGGAGCGGGGTGAAGCCGACC
Source organism: Streptomyces sp. SKN60 (assembly GCF_026236535.1). Lineage (GTDB taxonomy): Bacteria > Actinomycetota > Actinomycetes > Streptomycetales > Streptomycetaceae > Streptomyces. The sequence goes on from NZ_JAHTMW010000018.1 coordinate 71,038, forward strand.
GCCTTGAGGATGCCGCTCCGCCGGGTCGCGGCGCCGACCACGCCGCTGACGACGATCCCGATGACCAGGACGGACAGGGCGAGGCCGAGCACGGCGAAGGCGGTGACGAAGGGGATGAACGCGGCCGTGTTCTCCTGTGCCGCCTGGCGCACGTCGAGATACGACTGGGCGCCGGCCACGCCCGCCGGACCGGCCGTGCCACGCCGGCCGAGGGCGGCGACGACGGCGGTCCGGCCGGCCTCGATGTCCGCGGCGGTCACCGACCGGTCGAGCCGGTAGAGCATCTGGAGGTCCGGCCGTGCGGCGCGGTCCTCGACGAGGGCGGTGACCTGGGCGGGCACCACCCAGGCGTCGGCGCTCTCGCCGACGGACTCGGCGATGCCGACCACGGTGAGGGGGATTCCGGCCGAGTCGGTGGCATCAAGGCCGGAGTTCGTGGCACGGCCCGCCGTCAGGATCGTTCCCGGGCGCATGTACGGAAGAAGGGAGCCCTGCTCCAGGACGATCTCGCCCGGCACCATGGCCCAGCGGCCCTCGATGAGACTCAACCGGTCCACCGGGGCATCGGCCGTGGAGCGTCCGGCCACGGTGAGCGGCGGCGGCTCGAAGCCGGGCGGCGTGCCTTCCCCGTACAGCCGTGCTGAGGCGACGGCGAAGGGGCCGGCGGCCCGTGTGACGCCCTTCGCGCGCGCGGTCGCCGCGGCCTGCTCGGCCGTCACGGCCGTGCCGTCGAACTGCACGGTGAGGTGGGCGCCGTTCTGGTGGGTGAAGGCACGGTCGAAGGGCTGGCGCGAGACGACCAGGAGGCCGACCGCGAGGACCGCGGCGGCCACCGACAGCAGGGTGGTGAGCACCGTCACCGCGGTCTGCACCCTTCGTCGCGCGACCCCGGCGCGCACCACCCGCCCCAGCGCCGTCGCGTCGCGCCCACCGGTGTGACGGTTCATCGGGCCACCGCCGGGTCGTCGCGGACGATCCGCCCGTCCACCAGCTCGACGGTGCGGGTGGCGCAGGCCTCGGCGAGGGCCAGGTCGTGGGTGACCAGGACGATGGTCTGCCCGTCGGCGTTCAGCTCGCGCAGCAGGGCGCGGACGTCCGCGCCGGAGGCGGAGTCCAGGGCGCCGGTCGGTTCGTCGGCGAGGAGCAGCGGCGGCCGGTTCATCAGGGCCCGGGCGACGGCGACGCGCTGCCGCTCGCCGCCGGACAGGGTGCCCGGGTGGTCCGAGGCGCGCCGGGCGACGCCCAGGTACCGGAGGAGCTCGGCGGCGCGGGCGGCGGCCTCGGCGCGCGGCGCGCCGGCCAGTCGGGCGGGCAGCAGCACGTTGTCGCGGACAGTGAGGTCGTCGAGGAGGTGGAAGAACTGGTGCACCATGCCGATGCGGGAGCGGCGGTAACGGGCGGAGGCGGTCTCGCTCATCGCGTCCACACGCAGGCCGTCGACGGCCACCGTGCCGGTGTTGGGCCGGTCGAGCCCGGCGATCAGGTTGAGCAAGCTCGACTTGCCGCTGCCCGAGGGGCCGAGCACGGCGACCGCGTCGCCCTTCCCGACCTGGAGCGTGAGCTCGCTCAGAACGGCTCGGTCGGCGTCGTACGTCCTGCTCACGTCGTGCACGTCGACCAGGGCTGGTGCGGGCGGCTCGGGCCGTACAGGGGGCTCGGGCATCGCCGCGTTGTCGGTCACGCCGGTCATGCGTCGTCCTCCGGGATGTCGGGATGTCTGGATGTCGGGATGTCGGGATGTCGGGATGTCGGGATGTCGGGATGTCGGGGTGGGGGTCGTACCTGGTCCCGGAGGCGCGTCGGGTTCCCCTCGCGGCCGTCTCCGGACGCTCCGGAACGCTAGGCGCGGGCCCCGCGGGAGCGCGTCGGCCGTGGTGACGAAGATCCGTACCGTGCAGGGCGGATGCGAGCGGACGTCATCCCCGGGATGTACGCGCGGGGATGACGCCCCTGCGCCTCGGGGCCGATCCGAAGGCGCCGAGGCGCTTGGCAGACTGGGCGGATGCGCTGGAGAGAGGCAGTCGCGGGTCTGTCCCGCTGGTCGTGGGCGGCGGACGCGCTGCTCACCGTGGGTCTGTCCGTCGCCACGGTGGCCGGGGACCTGAACCGCTCGTACGTGGAGCTCCGCCCCGACGGGGGCGACGGCGGCGCGGCCCTGGTGCCGGTGCCGGTCCCTCCCCCGCTGCCGGAGCCGCCCGCGCCGCCGGGGGCGGGGACCATGCCCCTGCCGCGGCCGGTGCCCGCCGTCGAGCACGTACTGCCGGCCGCCGAGCCCTGGGAGCTGGCGGTGGCGGTGCTGACCGCGCTGCCGCTGGTGCTGCGGCGGCGTTTCCCCCTCACGGTGTACTGGGCGGTGACGGCGGCCACCGTGGTGCTGCACCGGTGGGGGGACGCGGCGCCGGACGCGACCCAGTTCGCCTTCGCGTCGGGTCTCGTCGCGGCGTACAGCGCGGTCGTACACAGTCCGCACCGGAAGGCAGCGGCCCTGTCCGTGCTCGCCGGCACGGTGCTCTATCCGATGCTGCACATGGTCCCCGAGGTGTCCCCGGGCTTCGTCCCGCTCCTCGTGCTGCTGCCGGTCGGGCTCGCCTCGCAGGCCGTACACAGCTGGCGGCGGCGGGCCCGGACGCTGCACGAGCGGCAGGAGGAGGCGCTGCGGCGGGCGGTGGCCGAGGAGCGGGCGCGGATCGCGCGGGAGCTGCACGACGTGGTGACCCACAACGTCAGCATGATGACGATCCAGGCCGGAGCGGCGCGGAAGGTCCTCGACCGGGCTCCCGACCAGGCGCGGGAGGCGATGCTCGCGGTGGAGACGGCGGGGCGGACGGCGATGTCCGAACTGCGGCACGTGATGGGGCTGCTGACCATGGCCGAGGCCGACGGGTCGTCAGCCACCGTGCCCGGCGAGGGACTCGGCGATCTGGACCTGGCGCCGCAGCCGGGCCTCGACCGGGTCGGCGAGCTGGTCGAGGGGGTGCGGGCCACCGGGGTCCCGGTGGAGCTGACGGTGCGGGGCGCCGCCGTGGAGCTGCCGGGCGGGGTGGGGCTCGCGGCGTACCGGGTGGTGCAGGAGGCGCTGACGAACGCGGTGCGGCACGCGGAGGGCGTGCGGGTCGCGGTCCTCGTGGCGTACGCGCCGGACGAACTGCGGGTCGAGGTCACCGACTCCGGCGGCCCGGCGCGTACGGGGTCGGGCGCGGGTGCGAGCGAGGGCGGCGGCCGGGGGCTGATCGGTCTGCGGGAACGGCTCGCGGTGTACGGGGGTACGCTGCGGGCGGGCCGGCGCCCCGGTGGCGGCTACCGGGTCCGGGCGGTGATCCCGCTCTCGCCGGTTCGCGGGGCGGACGGCGGCCGGGAGTTCGTGAGGGAGGACGTGTGAGCGAGGCACCCCGGGTGGTGATCGTCGACGATCAGGCGCTGGTGCGCACGGGGTTCCGGATGATCCTGACGGCCGACGGCATCGACGTGGTCGCGGAGGCGTCCGACGGCGACGAGGCCGTGGCCGCGGTCCGCCGCACCCGCCCGGACGTGGTCCTGATGGACATCCGGATGCCGGGCACGGACGGTCTGGAGGCCACCCGCCGCATCCTGGCGGACTCGGGCTCGGGCTCGGACGGCGGCTCGGCGCCCCGGATCCTCGTCCTCACCACGTACGACCTCGACCGCTATGTGTACGCGGCGCTGCGCGCGGGCGCGAGCGGCTTCCTCCTGAAGGACGTCACGCCGGAGCACCTGGCGGCGGCCGTGCGGCTGGTCCGCGAGGGCGACGCGATGCTCGCCCCGGCCATCACGCGCCGTCTCGTGGAGCGCTTCGCCGCACCGGCCGGGGACCCGGCGACGGCCCCGGGCTACCGGGACCTGGCCGTGCTGACCCCGCGCGAGCTGGAGGTCCTGGAGGCACTGGCTCGCGGCCGCAGCAACGCCGAACTCGCGGCCCGTTTCCAGCTGAGCGAGGCGACGGTGAAGACGCATGTCGCCCGCATCCTCTCCAAACTGCGACTCCGGGACCGCGCCCAGGCGGTGATCGTCGCGTACGAGACGGGGTTGATCGCGCCGGGCTCGGCGCGCTAGGCCGCGGACCCGGCCAAGATCCGAAAGACACGGCCTAGGGCACGGTGCGCCGGGGTGCGGCTCGGCGTGAGCGCCGCTGTTGTTCGAGGGTCGTCCTCGCGGTGGCGCGGATCCGTTGGGTGCGCCCGCGATCGGCGAGGACTTCCAGGGCGCCGGTGTTCGACCCGGTGGCCGCTCGGTGCTGGAGCCAGTCGGACGAGTCGAGCAGGGCGTCCTGGTGCCATCGCTGTCCCAGCGTGAGGGCGCGCAGCAGGGACCATTCCCGGAGCCGGCGGGTCAGGAACGGGTGGTGGAGGGTGGCCCGGGTCATCGACGCGGCCCACGGTTCGTAGGCGGGTTCGTGGTGGAGGTCGGCGGCCCGGCGGTCCAGGTGGCGCAGGACGGCGGACTGCGCCATCGTCCGGTCCGGATCGGCGAGGACCTCGCCGACCAGGTCGGCCTCGTCGGCGTCGCTCACCCGCTCCAGCGCGCGCAGATGGGCCGCGAAGCGAAGGTGTTCGGCCGGCTCCTCCCGCGGAGTGTCGTGGTGCTGCACGCGGCCCGGCCCTACTTCCCCGCCGGGGCGGCCGGGCGGTGGCCGCCGAGGGAGGCGGCCAGCGCGTCCGCCACGAGCGCCGCGTCCGCGTCCGCGACGTCGGCCGGGTACTCCGGCAGCAGGTCGTCCCAGACGGGCAGCCATGAGCCGTACAGCTGGGCCTGGCCCTCGGGGCGGGCGAAGAACCAGACATGGAGGTGGGCGCCGCCGTCGCCGATGCGGTAGACGTGGGCGCGCGAGATGTGCGGCAGGGCCTGGACGTGGCGGACGATGTGGGTGGACAGGACGCCGAGTTCGGCCGCCAGGTCGTCGGGCAGGTCGGCCATGTCGTAGTGTTCGCGCGGGTGCAGCATGAGCACCAGCGGCACGCCGACGCCCTTGATCCGGGTCAGCCGCCACCGGTCGTTCCGCCAGATCCCCTCGTCCCGGGCGCGGCACGACCCGCAGTCCGACGGGTCCTCTCCGTGCCGCGCCGGCTCGGGCAGGACCGGAGGGCGCAGCGGCGCGACGCGCAGCCCGTCCTGCTCGAACGGGCTGATGTCCCATCCCGTCATGCGCGCGAGCGGGAGCCGGCGTTCGTCGTCCGTGGCGGCGAGGGCGTGGTCGTAGAACTCGTCAGGTCGCAGGGCCATGCCCCGAAGACTAGTTCGACACCGGCCTCCGGTGAGACCAGGTCCCGGCGAAGGCGGAGAGACCCACCGTGTGGATCTTGTGCGGATGAGCGGCGGGTCTTGCGCCGAGCGGCCGCCCCGCCCCCCGTGCGCACACCCTCCCCCAGCGGCGCGAATCACCCATATCGCCATCAACTCCCCTGTCCATAGGTGGTTTTGATGGCACATCACCCCTCCTTGCGTTTCGCTCGGGCGTTCTGGAACCCTCCGTTCGACTTGTCTGACACAGCATCGACGGAGGCAACCTCCCATGCCCTCACGGCGAATACGCCGCGCCTGGCTCACAGCAGCCGCCGCGGCCTCGCTCCTGTTCACCGGCCTCGTGGCGCCGGCCGCCCACGCCGAGAACGCACCGCTGGACGTCTCGGACCCCACGGTCCAGGAGCCCCTCGCGAACGAGGGCGCTCCCTCGGCGTTCGGGGCCACCGCCTGGACCTCGCCCGGCGGCGCGGCCTCGCCCGGCGACTTCACCCTGTCGCCCGGCGCGCTGAACGCCGAGACCACCTCGCGGGTCAGCCGGCTCGACTCGGTGCTCCCCAAGTCGGGTGTGCAGAACCTGCTGGCCGGGGCGAACCGCACCGTGACGCCGTGGTGTTCGCGCGACCCGTTCGGGACCGCCGCCGACCCGGACATCAAGTACTGCCTGCAGAACGACGATTCCGTCTCGCAGGAGTGGGTGCCCCAGGGATTCACCGGCGTGTCCGACGCCCAGGACGACGAACTGTGGGGCACGGCCGGGAACATCCAGCTGTTCGCCTCGTACGACGGCTGGGACCCGGGCCGGGAGACCGACCCGGACCCGACGACCGGTGACTGCACCACCGCCGAGCTGGAGGCGAACGACGCCTGCAACCAGAAGGGCGTCCGGATCACCTTCGTCCAGAGCCGGATCAACCCGGCCACCGGCAGCCCGGAGGTCAAGTACCGGCACGTCCTCCTGGGCTGGACGTACATCAACTCGGCCGACCACGTCTCCTTCGACGGGCTGCACGCCTCCGAGTACCCGATCCAGAAGGGCGTCCACGCCGGCGGGATCGTCTGGTACGGCAACTACCTCTACGTCGCCGACACCCGCAACGGCCTGCGCGTCTTCGACATGCGCTACATCATGGACCTCGACCCGGACGGCGACGCGAGCACGCACGACGCGATGGGTGCCGACACCGACGGCGTGCAGACCACCGCCAACGTCGAGGACAAGACGAAGGTCGGCCGGCACGACAACGTCTGGTACAGCTTCGGCTACCGCTATGTGATGCCGCAGGTCGCCGCGTGGAAGTTCAAGGCGACGCAGAGCAATCCGGCGGGTTCCTACGCCTGTGTCTCGACCGGCGCGCCGAAGGCCTCGTACATCTCACTGGACCGCAGCACCACCCCGGACCGCCTGCTCATGGGCGAGTACTGCCGCCCGGAGAGCGGCTACCCGTCCACCGGCCGCATCGCCTCGTATCCCGTCGCCGAGCTCGAGGGCCGTTCCGCCGACGTGGCCGCGGAGGGCTGGGCCAACTACCTGCCGTTGACGAACGGCGGCGCGCAGGGCGCGGCGGCGCAGGGCGGCACGCTGTACGTGAACGAGTCGAAGGGCACGGACGAGCCGGGCAACCTCTGGCGCTACGTCTGGAGCAACGGCCAGTTGGTCCAGAACGGGCAGGCCGTCAAGACCGCCCGCGGCGCCGAGGACCTCTACGTCGAGCGCGGCACGGGCCGACTGTGGTCCCTCTCCGAGCACCGTCCGGGGTCGGCGGCCGACTGCACCGCGAACCGGGACGCCGCCGATCCGGTGGGCACGGACTACTGCCAGCGGGTGCTGTACGGGCACAAGCTGAGCTGGCTCGACGGCCAGCCGTAGCGCGCCGGACGTCGCGCCGCTGCTCGGCGGAGGGCCCGGTCAGACGGCCGGGCCTCCGCCGAGCACGCGAACCGCGTCCACGATCAGGTCCCAGAACCCGTCGGCGTCGACGTCCATCGCGACCTCGACGTCGGCGGGCCGGCCCGTCACCCCGTGCAGGTCCACCACCGTCGCGCCCCGGGTGTGCGTGCCGGTCAGCTCCACGGCCACCGCCGCCCGGGCCAGGCCGACCAGCGTCGGGTCGATCAGATGGGCGACGGTGAGCGGGTCGTGCAGCGGGGGCGCGTCGAAGCCGAACACCTCGCGGTAGGTGGACGCGAAGTAGGTGAGCAGGTCGACGCAGAGGCCGCTCAGCGGGGTGCCGAGCGCGGCGATCCGGGCGACCACCTCCGGGGTGGCCTGCGCCTGGTGGGTCGCGTTGAGTCCGAACATCGTCACCGGCAGCCCGCTGCGGAAGACGATGTCCGCCGCCTCCGGGTCGCACAGGATGTTGAACTCGGCGGCGGGCGTGGTGTTTCCGCGCTCCGTCGAACCGCCCATCAGCACGATCCGCTCGATCCGCCCGGCAAGCTCCGGGTGGGCGAGGAGCAGGACCGCGATGTTGGTGAGCGGCCCGGTCGGTACGAGCGTCACCGGCGCCGGGTGGGCGAGCAGGGTGTCCCGCACGAGGGTGAGGGCGTCGCGCGGATCCAGCGGCACGTCCGGCTCCCCCGCCGCGAAGCCGGGCCCGTCCAGGCCGGACGCACCGTGGATGTCCTCGGCGATCCGGCGCGGCCCGTGCAGCGGGCGGTCCCGCCCGGCGGCGATCGGCACGCCCCGGATCCCGGCCACCGAACAGACCCGGCGGGCGTTGAGCGTGGTCTTCTCCAGCGTCTGGTTGCCCGCGACGGTGGTGATCGCGAGCAGCTCGATCGCGGGATTCGCGGCGGCGAGGAGGATGTTGAAGGCGTCGTCGTGACCGGGATCGCAGTCGAGAATCACGGGAACCGGCATGGCTTCACCGTGCCACATCCGGGGCGGCGGGCGAAGGACGCCGGGCCCGGGAGCCCAGAGCCCAGCGCGGGCGGGGTGCTGCGCGCCCGGCGGTGTGGGCGGCGGCGGACTTCGCGGCGCGGGAGCGCTACAGGGTCCGGCTCGGCGCCGAACGGGTGCTCCCGCTCCGGTAGTCGGCGAGCGTGCGCTCCGCCCGCCAGCCCTGGGCCTGTGCCCGGGACACGTCAAGGACGACGGAGTGCGCCAGCTGGTCGACGGCGTAGCGGGTGAGCGCCGGCTCGGCGTGCGGGCGCAGCCGGGCGAGGGTCTGGGCGGCGGTCGCCGCGGTCTGGGCGAGGGGCAGCGGCAGGTGGCCGATGCGGCCGCGGATGTCGTGGGCGCGCAGCACCGTGCGGATCGCGTCGTCGCGCTCGTACGGGACGGGGTCGGCGATGTTGTACGCGCCGGGCGGCCAGCCGGCGGCCGTCAGACAGGCGTCGGCGAGGTTCTCGACGGCCGTCAGGCTGAGCCGGACGCTGGGTCCCGGCAGCATCAGCAGCCCGCGGCGGACGCGGGACAGCAACCGGGGCACCAGGTGCGGGTCGCCGGGCCCGTACACCGCCCGCGGCCGCAGCACCACGGCGCCCGCGGCGAGCGCCAGCGCCTCGCCGGCCGCTTTGGTGCGGCCGTACGCGTTCAGGTGCCCGCGCACCGGATGGTCCTCGGTGATCCGGGTGCGTCCCGGGCCGGGGGCGTAGACGCTGGCGCTGCTCACCCACACCACCGGCCGGCCGCCGGCGGCCCGGAGCAGCCGCGCCGTGCCGTCGACGTTGACGGCGTGCAGCGTGGCCTCGGCCGGGGAGCCGGGCACCGGGTCGCCGACGGCCGCCGCGCAGTGCACGACGAGGTCGGCCCCGGACAGGTCGGGGTCCTCGCGCGTGGCGTCCCAGGGGAGGTGCCGGCCGACGGGGCCGGGGCGCCGGCCGACGCACAGGACGTCAGCGCCGCGAGCGGCGGCGGTGGCGGCGACGTGGGAACCGCAGAAGCCGCTGGCGCCGGTGACGGCGATCGTGGTCATCGGGGCTCCGGGGATCGGTGACGGTCGTCGGTCGCCCGCACCGTGAGGGAGCGCCAGCCCGGCAGGGCCGCGGTCCGGTCGACGCGGGCGCCGGTGACGACGGGGCGGTAGGGGGCCAGTGCGGCGAGGGTGTCGTCGAGTTGGGCGCGGGCCAGGCGGGCGCCGGGGCAGGCGTGGCTGCCGGCGCCGAAGACGAGGTGGGCCACGGCGGGCGGTGCCGGGTGGTGGGCGTCGGGTGGTGCGGCGTGGGCCCGGGCGGCGTGGCGGGCCACCAGGATGAGGCGGTCTCCGGCTCGTACGGGACAGCCGTCGAGGTCGGCGTCGGCCGCCGCCACGCGCGGCAGCAGCGGGGAGGGGGCGACCACGCGCAGGAGTTCGTCCACCAGGTCCGGGCGCAGCCGGTCGTCCGCCGCCTGGTCCCACAGGCCTGCGTCGGCGCACCAGGCGGCGGCGCGGGGCAGGGCGGCGACGGTGGTGTTGACGGCGGCGACGGTGAGCATGGCCCGCAGGGCCGTGTCGCCCGCCTCGTCCGGCCCGCCGGGCGGTTCGAGCAGGGCCTGCAGCCGTGCCGTCGCCGCGGCGGCCGCCCGTGCGGTGCCGGGCCGTCGGGGCCCGGGGAGGTGGTCGCGTACGGCGGCGGACGCGGCCCGGGCGGCCGCCTCGGCGAGCGCTTCCGGGTCGGCGGTCGTGCCCAGGAGCGCGCGGACGGTGGCCCCGGCCAGTTCGCGCGCCAGCGGTACGAGGTCGGTTTCGCGGCCCTCGGCGAGCGGGGCGAGCCGGCGGGCCAGGACGTCCTGCCACACCGGGCGCAGCCGTTCCACCCCGGCGGCGCCGAGGCCGTCGGCGACCGCCCGCCGGGTGGCGCGGTGCCCGGTGCCCTCCTGGTCGAACAGCGTGCCGCCGGTGGAGAGTTCGCGGGCCGCGCCGCCGGTGGTGCCGGCGGCGGTGCGGTCCAGCGGGATACGGGTGAGGGCCTGGCGGTACGCGTCGGGGCCGTGCACCAGGACCGCGCCGCCGATCCGGGTGACCGCGCGGCGGCGGGTGGCGGCGAGCAGGGCGAAGAGCACGGGGTGGGAGCGGGTGTAGACGCGGCGGTCGCGGCGGCGGGCGGTCCGGAGGGCGGCGGTCACGGCGGCCGGTGGCGGCGGCGTACCGACGGGCACGGTCATCCTCGGCTCCGTTCAAGCAGGCGCCTCGCGGCGAGGCGCGCCGTCGCGGCGCGGTCCGGCTTCAGGGAGCGGCCGGAGAGCGGGATGTCGGCGAGGAGCACCGCGTCCGGCCGGGCGGTGCCCATGCGCTCCAGCGGCCCGGCCAGGGCCGCCCGCAGCGCCTCGCGTTCCGCGCCGGCGCTCGGCTGGACGACGGCGACCAGGCGTTCGTCGCCGTCGCCGGCGGGTACGCCCACGAGGAGGGCCAGTTCGACGCCGGGGACGTGGAGCCCGGGCTCGTACAGACCGGGATAGATGTTCTCGGCGTGGCGCAGGATCATGTCCTTGCGGCGGCCTTCGAGGACGATCCGGCCGTGGTCGAGGCGTGCGCGGTCGCCGGTGGGGACCCAGGGGTCGGGGTCCTCGCCGAGGTAGCGGTCGCGGGCGGCGGGGCCGGACAGGAGCAGTTCGCCGGAGGCGTCGGTCTTGGCCGTCACGCCCGGCAGGGGCGTGCCGACGAGGTCTCCGTCGCCGGTGAAGGCGGCCTTGTCGGCCTGTTCGACGGCCGCGGCCGGGAACAGTTCGGTCAGCGCGTAGACGCCCCAGGCCTCGTCCGCGCCGGCGCGCTTGACGCGGGTGAGGAGGTCGGTGCTCGCCGGGGCCGATCCGGTCCACACGCGGCCGGTGAACCGGCCGCCGCCGGCGAGGAGCCGCCGGATCTGCGGCGGCGTCAGATAGGTGGCCTGCGGGGCGAGCCGATGCAGCTGGCGGCGCAGGACGGGTACGGAGCGGGCGGGCAGCGCGACCGGTGCGCCGCTCGCGAGGGACGGCAGCAGGACGAAGAAGGTGCCGCCGAGGACGGGCCGCCCGGCTCGGGGCCGTACCAGCTCGGCCACCGTCGTCATGCCGGCGGCCAGCGAGGAGCGGGTGTGGACGACGGCGCGGGGCCGTGCGGTGGTGCCCGAGGTGAAGACGATGACGGCGTCGCCGTCCTCGTCGACCGGGGGCGGCAGCGGCCCGGTCCGCGGGCCGGTCTCCAGGGCGGGGGCGCAGCCGGGCAGTCGGGGCCCGAGCGTGGCCACCGGCCCGAGCTCCGCGAGGTCCGGCAGGGCCAGGCGGGCGCGGCGGGCGAGCGGGCGGGCCCAGCCGGCGACGGCCTGGGCGGTGGCGTCGGCGAGGACGAGGTCGGGGCGGGCCAGGGCGAGCCGGGCGCGCAGCAGGTCGGGTCCGGCGCCGGGGTCGAGCACCGCGGCCCGGGCGCCGAGCCGGTGCAGGGCGAGCATCACGGCGAGGGCGCGGGGCCCGGGGCGCACGGCGACGCCGACGGTGCTGCCGCGTCCGATGCCCCGCCCGTGCAGGGCGGTGGTGCAGTGGTCGGCGAGGTCGGCCAGATCGCCGAAGGTGGCCTTGGTGCGTACGGCGCCGGTGCGGGTGGTGCCGAGGACGGCGGGCCGCTCGGGGTGGCGGCGCAGGGTGCGCGCGAGGGTGTCGAGCATCAGCGCGGGTCCTCTCCGTGGTGGCCGGGGCCCCGGTCGAGGTACCAGCGGGCGGTGCCGACGAGGCCGTAGGCGCGCAGTCGGCGGGTGGAGTTCTCCACGACCATGTCGCGGGCGTGGACGATGGCGGTGGTGTGGCGGCGGACCCGGTTGAGGAAGAGCCGGTCGGTGGGGGAGGGGCGGCGCGGCATGCCGCCGACGGCTTCGTACAGGGCGGCGGTGACCGCCATGTTGTTGCCGGCGTGCATCCGGTACGGGGCGAGGTAGCCGTGGCGGCGGTGGTGGGCGGGGCGTATGCGGCCGAAGAACGCGGCGACGCGGACCAGTGCGCGGAAGGCGGCCCGGCCGAGCGGCCCGTGCTCGTCGCGGCGGGCGTCGATGCGGCCGCAGACGAGTCCGGCGCCGTGCCGCAGGGCGGCGCGGGCGCCGGCGGTCCAGCCGGGGTGCGGCAGGCAGTCGGCGTCGGTGCGGGCGAGGTGGGTCGCGCCGTGCTCGATCGCGTAGCGGAAGCCGGTGTCGACGGCGCAGCCGACGCCCTTCTCCGGTTCGCGCAGCACGTGGACGGGGAAGGGCGCCCAGCGCGCGAACTCGTGGGCGACGTCGGCGGTGTTGTCGCTGGAGGCGTTGTCCACGACGACGAGGGTGAAGTCACGGTCGTGCTGGTCCGCGAGGGCCTCCAGGGTGCCGCCGATGCGCGCGGCTTCCTGGTGCGCGGGCACCACCACCCACAGGGCGTTCATGCCTTCTCCCAGACCATCGTCATGATGCTCACGCCGCCGCCGAGTCCGACGAACAGGACCCGGTCGCCTGGGCGCAACCGCTCGTGGACGCGGTCGAGTTGGACGCCGAGTGTGGCGCTGGCCATGGCCGAGCTCGGGGACCGTGACGACGAGCCGGTCCCGGGGGACGCCGGTGAGCTCCACGAACCGGTCCAGGTACGGCACGGTGACCTGGTGCACGAGCACGTACCGGAAGTCGTCCCAGGCGAGGCCGGTGCGCTGGCGCATCCGGTCGAGCACCGAGGTGCCGACCTTCTCGAACACCTCGCGCAGTTCGCCGCCGTCGCCGTGGAAGTACGTGTGCTCGTCGCCGCGGGGGTGACGGGAGCCGCCGCCGAAGATGCCGCCGACCGACCAGTGCTCGGAGTGCGTCTCGGTGTCCACGTCGAGGATGCCGCCGTGGTCCACCACCTCCAGGACCACCGCGGCCCCGGCGTCGCCGAAGGTGTAGCCGGCGAACCCGTCGCGGAGCTGGCCGGCGCCGGACGGGGCGTACCGCACGGCACGGCTCGGGGTCTCCCCCGTGACGACCAGGGCGCGTCGGGCGCGGCCTGCGAGGATCAACGCGCGGGCAGTGTCGATGCCGTTGACGAAGCTGTTGCACGCGTTCGTGACGTCCAACGCGTGAGCCCGGGAGCCGAGTTCGGCCTGGACGATGTGCGCGGTCGCCGGCTCGACGACGTCCCGCGTGGCCGAGGCGAACACCAGCAGATCCACGTCGTACGGCACGAGCCCGGCCCGCTCAAGCGCCGCACGCCCGGCCCGCACCGCGAGCGTCGAGGCGTACTCCCCCTCCCCGACCGCCCGGCGGGTCTCGATCCCGGTGACCCTTTCGAGCATCCGCGCGGGCAGCGAAAGGCCGGAGGCGGCGGTGATCCGGTCCTGAAGCCGACACGACGTCACTTCCCGCTCGGGAAGGGCGGATGCCACCGCGGTGATACCCACCCGGCGCGTTGTCGGGGCGGGAGCAGCATGGTCTGTGTCCATGCGCAGGACGCTACGAGCGGGGCGGGACGGGCCGCCTGAGCGCTGCTACTCAACCGTGCGTAGGTAGGCGCGCAGGTGTTCGGGGCGAGTCGTGCCGGGCGCGCACGGTGGGCAGCACGGCGCAGTCCTCGGTCGCGGCCAGGCCTGCGCCGAGCGCCAGGAGCGACAGCAGCCGCACCGGGCGTCCGGTGACGGCAGCGGCCTCCGTCTTGTGATGGCCGTCGAGGAGGAAGTGGGTGAGGCCCCAGTGCCGGTAGTGGTCGGCCGCCGAGCCGGAGGCGGGTTCGCACACGTCGAGCGTGGACACCGCGACTGCCGTCGGGACCGCTCCCCCGCCCATGAGCTCCGCGTACTCCGCTACGCGCTGCCGCTCGTTCCACGTCGGCGGCACCAGGGGGACGACGAACTCGTAGAGGTGGGCGAACGCGTCGACCGCGGTCTCGAAGGTCCGGTAGTACGGCGTGTGCGGATATTCCGGCAGCCCCCAGAACTGGTCGAGCCCCCAGGTGTCCACCTGCTCGCCGCTGAAGTAGTCGCCGTCCCGCCCGGGGACGGTGAGCCGGGGTTCGACCTGGAGCAGCATCGGAAGGTAGTCACCCTCCGGCAGCAGGGCGGCGAACGCGTCGATCACACCGTCGGCGACCAATGCGTCCAGACCGGGCGGTGTGCCGGTGAGCCGATCCCGCGCGGTCTCCAGTGAGAGCGTCTGGCAGGCGGTCTCCAGCCTCCGGAACAGGAACGGGCATGTCCCGCACCAGTTGCTCAGCTCGAAGGCCGGGTCCCCGTCGACCACGAGCAACCTGCGCCCCGGCCCGCCGCCGGCCCCCCGCTGCTCCTCCTCGAACCGCAGTCGCGCCTGCGGGGCGGGAACACCGAGCCGGCGGGGAGCACTGCTGTGGATCATCACGCGCCGACGGTACGGGAGCGCACGGACGGACACCAGCCTGATCGCTCCGGTCGAGCGGAATCCTCGGCCCTCGACTGAGCTGCGGGAACGCCACGGGGGTACGGGGGTACGGGTCCATGGGCATGCGGGCCTGCGCGGGTGGTGCGGGGGACGGCGAGTGCGGACCCGACACGTTGGTGCCGCTCGGTGAGGCGGTCGACTTCGGTTCGCCCGGGCTGGTCGAGGCGCTTCTGGACCACCGGCTCCTGGGCCGGTACTCCACGGCCCGGCTCCGCGAGGCGCGGGAGTTCGCGCGCGGCCGGCACGAGGCGGGGGTCGAGGCCGAACTCCGGCGGCGTGCGGGCTCGGGGGAAGCCCCTGTCCGCGCCCGGGTCCGGGACGACGAGTACTGCACCGTCGGGGAACTCGCGCCCGCAGGCATGACCGTACGGGACGGGCACGGGGCGATCCTCACGCGCCTGGAGGAGCTGCTCGGGATCCGTGCCTCGTTCGACGAGCTCATGGCACGGGCGTTGGAGCAGGACCAGGACCACAGCGCCTGGTGGGCGTCCACCATCCTCCTGGGGAACCGGCGCGACGAGGAGACCTGGGCCGCCGCTCTGGCCCTGCGCACGCCTCCCGACCCGGCACACCGGCTGTTCGGGGGCGGGGGTGTTGAGGCTGGTCCATCTCTTCGACGACAGCGAGGCGGACGCGTTCGCCGTCCCCGCCCTGGAGCTCTTCGTCCCGTGGGCGGCGGAGGAAGCGGACCTCGCCGTCCCCATCGAGGTGCTGCTCGCGCTGGGAGAGCACGCCGACGCGCGGGCGGCCACGGCGCTCCTCCCCCATGCCGGCCATCCAGACCCCCGTGTACGGCATGCGGTGGCCAACGGACTCGGCACCTCGCCGGAGCCGACCGCCCTCGCCGAGGAGGTCCGCGAGGCGTTGCTGGTGCTGATGAAGGAGACCTGCCTCGGCGCGGCGTGGCGCTACGAGTGGCGCCGCGACGGCCGCTGAGCCCCGCGCGGGCGACCGCGTCTCGCCGAACGGGACCCGGCGCCGTCGGCCTACCGTGAACGCGTGTCGAGCCGTGTCACACCGCCCTCGACGGGCCTTGCCGCGTGAGCAGCGCGTCGCGTGATCACGCAGGCGTGGCGGTACTACGCCTCCGCCCGCCAGGCCTGGGGCGCGCAGCGGTCTGGCTGCCGCCGCTGGTCTCGGTGCTGCTCCTCGACGGCATCCTGCTGGTGCCGGTCAGCTCCGGATGATGGACGCGGAGGGCGGGCCCCGGCCGGAGCCGCTCGCTCCGTGACCCGAACGGCCCCGGCACGGCGCGTTCCGCCCGCACGGCCCGGAGCATGGAAGGAAGCGGCGGCACCGCTTCCGTACCACCGCCCTCACCGCCGCCCGCCCCCGTCCCGCCCCCGCCTCCCACGGAAGGGTCCGGCCATGACGTCGCGGAATCCGTTCGACGACCCCGACTTCCCGCCCCGCGCGCCGGACGGGGGCCGATACGGCGAGGACGCGTTCCGGCCCGAGCAGCCCGGCGAGGCCGAGCGGATCGACCTCGGTGCGCTCGCGTACGACGACCTCAGCCTGAGCCGGCTGCGCGCCCTCGGCGCCGGGCCGGGGTGGCGCTGTCTGGACATCGGCGCCGGTACGGGCACGGTCTCGCGACGCCTGTTGCGCGAGGCGGGGGTGGCGGGCGTGCTGGCCGTCGACCGTGACGTGCGGTTCCTCGCCGAGCGGCCCTTCCCCGGGCTCGACGTGCTCCAGGCCGACATCACCGCCCCCGACTTCGCGCCGGGCCGGTTCGATCTGGTCCACGCGCGGTTCGTGCTCATGCATCTGCCAGAGCCCGAGCGGATGGTGTCGACGCTGGCCGGGCTGGTCGCGCCGGGCGGGGTCCTCGTCCTCAGCGACGCGGTCGACCTGACCAGCGACCGTACGAGCGCGGCGGCCGACACGCCGTTCGCCGCGGCGATGCGCGCGATGTGGCAGGGGCTGCGCGCCTCCATCGGCACGGACGTCTCCTGGGTGCCGTCGTATCCGCAGCTGCTGCGCGGCGCCGGGCTCCGCGCGGTCGGCGCGGAACTGTACGTACCGCCACTGCTGCGGGGAAGTCCGATCAGCCGCTTCTGGGCGGACACCTGGGAGCGGAGCCGGGCGTCGATGGTGGCCACCGGGCTGATCGACGGCGCCGGCATCGACGCGGCGATCCGCTACCTGGACTCGGACGCGTGCGCGGCGCTGTCCGCCGGGATGCTCACGGTCTGGGGCCGCAAGCCGGGGGCCGCGGGGGCGGCGCCCGCGAGGCCGTGACCGGCCACACCCCACACATGCTTGCAGTCGCGCGCTATGCGCTCTCGCCGATTTTTGCCCTGGTGGCGTATCCTGGGTTCCACGAGCCATCTCACGAACCACCGGAAGGAGACCGGACCCCATGACCGCCACGGACCCCGCACTCACCGCACTCGCCAGCGGCTGGGGTGCGCTCTCCCTGCTGCACGGCCGGATCGAGTCGCACATCGAGCGCGCCCTGCAGTCGGGGCACGACCTGAGCGTGCGGGAGTACTCGCTGCTCGACGTGCTCAGCCGGCAGCACGACGGCGAGGGCGGGCATCTGCAGATGAAGCAGGTCGCCGACGCGGTCGTGCTGAGCCAGAGCGCAACGACGCGCCTGGTCACCCGCCTGGAGGACCGCGGGCTCCTTTCGCGGTACCTGTGCCCGACCGACCGGCGCGGCATCTACACCGACGTCACCCCGGCCGGCCGGAAGCTGCTCGACGAGGCCCGGCCGACCAATGACGCCGCCCTGCGGCAGGCGCTGGACGAGGCCGCCGGGAACCCGGAGCTGGCCTCGCTGGTCGCGGCGGTCGAGGCCGTCGACGTACCGGCACAGCGCGCGTAACCGACCCCCGCACCACATCCGCCCGCGCATCCACCCCCGTTCGAGCCCCCGGACGGGGGTTCGTCATGGTGTGACTCATGCCGCTCGCGCCGGTAACGGCAGCCCCGCCTTCCCGATCACGACCGACGTACTGCTTCCCGCACGGCGAGATCAGCCGCGCGCGCCGCGGTGTCATGCAGGCCCAGGCGCAGGTGCTCTACATGGTAGAGGGCTTGGTCGAGGAGTTCGGCGACATGGTTGTCGTAGAGCGAGTAGACGATGGAGCGGCCCTGCCGCTCGCCGGTGACCAGGCCGAGGTTGCGCAGGAGGCGGAGCTGGTGGGAGCAGGCGGAGGCTTCCATGCCGACGGCCTCGGCGAGCTCACCCACCGAACAGGGCCCTTCCTGGAGGTGGGCCAGGATGTAGAGCCGGGAGGGTGTGGCCAGGGCCTGGAGGGTGGCGGCGACGTCGGCGCTGCCGACCGTGTCGAGACGTTCGCGGGCGCTGGCGCTGCTGGTGGTGGTGTCGCGTCCGTGGCCCATGACCCCATCATAGCGATGACACCTGAAGAGCTGTTCATATGTTCCTGTACGGTGGAGGTGTGGCCCCGTCCCGCCCGTGAAGGGTTGTTTTGTCATGTCTTCAGTCCTGGACCAGCAGCGGTCCGCGCCGCCCGCCGGCGCCCCGCGTCCGGCCCCGCAGCGGCGCCGCACCCGTCTGCTCGCAGTGCCGCAAGCCCGCTGGGCGCTCGCGGCGCTTGTGCTGTTCCTGCTCGCCCTGCCGGTCCACCTGCTGGACGGCCCGGCGTGGCTGTGGGGCACCCTGTTCGCCGCCACGTATGTCACCGGCGGCTGGGAGCCGGGCTGGGAGGGCCTCAAAGCCCTGAAGGACAAGACGCTGGACGTGGACCTGCTGATGGTCGTCGCCGCCCTGGGGGCCGCCGCGATCGGGCAGGTCCTCGACGGCGCGCTGTTGATCGTCATCTTCGCCACCTCCGGCGCCCTGGAAGCCGTCGCCACCGCCCGCACGGCCGACTCCGTGCGCGGGCTGCTGGACCTCGCCCCCACCACCGCCACCCGACTCCTGCCCGACGGCACCGAGGAGACGGTCGACACCGGGCAACTGGCGGTCGGGGACACCATCCTGGTCCGGCCCGGCGAGCGGGTCGGCGCGGACGGTCAGGTTCTGGACGGGGCCGGCGACGTCGACCAGTCCACCATCACCGGCGAGCCGCTCCCCGTCGCCAAGCAGGCCGGGGACGAGGTGTTCGCGGGCGCCGTCAACGGTACCGGCGCTCTGCGGGTGCGGGTCGAGCGCGACCCGTCGGACTCGGTGCTCGCCCGGATCGTGAAGATGGTCGAGGAAGCCTCCGAGACCAAGGCCCCCACCCAGCTGTTCGTCGAGAAGATCGAGCAGCGGTACTCGATCGGCATGGTGATCGCGACCCTCGCGGTCCTCGCGGTCCCGCTCGCCTTCGGTGGGACCTTCTCCTCGGCGCTGCTCCGGGCGATGACGTTCATGATCGTCGCCTCGCCGTGCGCGGTGGTGCTGTCCACCATGCCGCCGCTGCTGTCGGCCATCGCGAACGCCGGCCGGCGCGGTGTGCTCGCCAAGTCGGCCGTCGTCATGGAATGCCTCGGCCAGATCGACACCGTCGCCCTGGACAAGACCGGCACCCTCACCGAAGGCACTCCCCGCGTCACCGACCTGCGTCCGCTGCCCGGCAGCGGCCTGGACGAGGACACGCTTCTCACCCTGGCGGCGTCGGCCGAGCACCCCAGCGAGCACCCGCTCGCCCGCGCCGTCGTCGCCGCGGCCGGCGAACGCGGCCTGCCCCTGAGCGACACCGAAGACTTCACCTCCGCCCCCGGCCGGGGCGTCACCGCCACTGTCGACGGCCACACCCTCACGGTCGGCGCCCCCGCCCGACTCCTGGACACCGCCGGCCACCAGCCGCACCGGGCGGTGGCGGCCGAACTGGAAGAGGCCGGACGCACCGCGGTCGTCGTCCTGCGCGGCCAGGAGCCGGTGGGCGTGCTCGGGCTCGCGGACCGGTTGCGGCCGGACGCGGCGGCCACGGTCGCCGCGCTCACCCGCTTGACCGGCCGCACCCCCGTCCTGCTGACCGGCGACAACGAACGCGCCGCCCGGCGCCTGGCCGCCGAGGTCGGCATCACCGAAGTCCGCGCCCACCTGTTGCCCCAGGACAAGGTGACGGCCGTCAAGGAGTGGGAAGCCCAGGGACGCAAGGTCCTGGTCGTCGGCGACGGCGTCAACGACGCCCCCGCCCTGGCCGCCGCGCACGCCGGCATCGCGATGGGCAAGGCCGGCTCCGCGCTCGCCGTGGAGACCGCCGACGCCGTCGTCGTCCGCGACGAACTCGCCACCATCCCCTCGATCGTGCAGCTCTCCCGCACCGCACGCCGCCTCGTCATCCAGAACCTGGCCATCGCCGGCACGTTCATCACCGTCCTGGTCGCCTGGGATCTGATCGGCACCCTGCCCCTGCCCCTCGGCGTCGCCGGCCACGAAGGCTCCACCGTCATCGTGGGCCTCAACGGCCTGCGCCTGCTGCGCGAAGCCGCCTGGCCCCGCCTCACCGAGGACACCGCGTGAGCAGACGCACCCGCCGGCTTCACCCTGACCAGCGTCGACCGCTCCCCCGGGAGCCGGACCGTCTCCGGCGCGCTCGCGGGCCGGGCCTGTGCGTACGGGGCCGCAGAACCGGCCGCGCTGCCTCGTAGGCGGCCTTCACCTGGGTGCCTTCACCCGGGTGCGTCGGCGTCGTTCTTCTCCGACACCGGGTCGGCGAGAGCGCGGAGCGTCTTCTCTGCCTCGGTGATCAGCCGGTGGACGAGTTCGGCGGCCGGGGCGATGTCGCGGACGAGGCCGGCGGTCTGGCCCGTCAGCGGGATGAGTTCGTGCGCGGTGCCCTCGCGCATCGACGTCATCACCCGGGTGCGCAGCGCCTCGGCCCGGGCGGCGGCCGCTTCGGGGCGGGCGTTCCCCTCCTCGACGAACCGGGTGCGCAGTGACCGCGGGACGGTCGTGAAACCGTGCTCGGTCGGCGGGGGCAGAATCTGGTCGGCGAACACCACTTTGACGGCGTCCTGGCTTGCGGCGGAGACGATGGCCGCCTTCCAGTCGTCGCTGACCTCGCATTCGGTCGAGGCCAGGAACCGGGTGCCGATGTTCACGCCCTGTGCGCCCAGGGCCAGTGCCGCGGCGATGCCCCGGCCGTCGGCGATGCCGCCGGAGGCGAGTACCGGCAGCGGCCGGACCGCGTCGACGACCTGCGGCACGAGCGCCATCGTGCTGACGTCGCCGCAGAACCCGCCGGATTCGGTGCCCTGCGCGCTGATCACGTCGACGCCGGCCGCGGCCGCGCGCTCCGCCTGCTCGACCGTCGTCACCTGCTGCAGGAAGATCGCGCCGGCGTCGTGGACGCGGGCCACAAGGTCGTCCGGTTCGCCGAGCGCGAAGGAGAACACCGGTGGGGCCTCGGCGATCACCGCGTCGAAGACCTCGGGGTCGTACGGGCGCCTGGTCATGTTCAGCGCGAACGGCCGGTCGGTGAGGTCGCGCAGCCGGCGCACGTCCTCACGGACCTGTGCCGGAGTGCGCAGGGTGGTGGGGACGCTGCCCAGCGCACCGGCGTCACTGACGGCCGCGGCGAGCCGCATGCCCTGCTGCCAGGGCCCGCCGAGCGGCCCCTGCACGATCGGCACCTCGATGCCCAGTACTCCGCACACCGGTGTCCGTAGCATCGCGCCCTCCATCCCGAGGGAGCCCCGAGACAGGGATGTTCCTGCTGTCCAGCCTAGGTGCGGGGGTTCCTGGCTGCCTGCCGAACCGTTCGGGCAGACACCGGCGCGCGTGCTTCCGTGTGCGGGTGCGCGTCCTGGGCCGTCCTCTTACGCTGCGGACATGCCTGACATGGCACTGACATCGCGGCGGCTCGGCAGCGGGCCACCCCTGCTGGTCGTCCTCCAGCTCGACCGGGACGGCTGGGGGCCTGTCCTGGAACGCCTCGCCCGCGAGCACGAGGTGGTGGCCGTCGACCTCCCGGGCTTCGGCGACAGCCCCGCGCTGCCGGAAGGGACCACGCCGACCGTCGAGGCGCTGGCCGCCGCCGTCGCGGAGTGGCTCCCCGGCGCCGGCCTCACCCGCCCGCCCGTCGTGGGGAACTCCCTGGGTGGGGCCGTCGCGCTCGAACTGGCCCGCGGCGGCATGGTCGGCAGCGCCGTCGCGCTGTCCCCGATCGGCCTGTGGACGCGCCCCGAGGCCGCCTACGCGCTGGGTTCGCTCCGCGTCGCCCACGCCATGGCCCGAGCCTGCGCCGAACGCCCCCATCGGATCGCCGGCCACCCGATCGGGCGCACCGTGGCCTTCTGGCAGCTCGTCGCCCGGCCGTGGCGCATCCCCGAGGCGGCAGCCGCAGGCGCGCTGCGCAACCTGGCCCACTCGCCCGGCTTCGAGCCGACGCGGCGCGCGGCGCACGCCTACCGGCTCCGGGCCTTCACCCCGGAGGTCCCGGTCCCGGTCACGGTCGGCTGGGGCACACGGGACCTGATGACCCCACCCCACCAGGCCCTCAGGGCGGCACGACTGCTGCCGGGCGCCAGTCACGTCTCGCTCCGGGGCTGCGGGCATTCACCGATGTCCGACGACCCCGAGCAGGTCACCCAGATGGTGCTCGATGCCATCGACGGCTGAGTTCCGCGTGAGGCGGTGGAACGGCCCTACTGCGGCCGTCCGTGCGTCATCGCGCCGTGGCTCCCCTGTCTCCCGCCGAGCCTGCGCTCAGCTGCCGAGCACGGCGCTCGCTGAGGGCTGATCGAACCGGGACGCCGGGCGGTCAGGGGCTGTTGGGCCGGGTCAGGCCGAGGTCGTAGGCGAGGATCACGGCCTGGATCCGGTCCCTGGCGCCGGCCTTGGCGAGGACCCGTCCGACGTGCTTCTTGACCGTGGACTCGGACAGCACGAGACGTTCGGCGATCTCGGCGTTGGTCCAGCCCTTGCCGATGGCGATGAGGATCTCGCGCTCGCGGTCGGTGAGGGAGCGGAGCCGGGGGTCGTCGTCGGCTGTCCGGTCGTGCGGGCGTACCGGCAGCTGTCGGGCGTAGGTGTCGAGGAGGCGGCGGGTGAGGCTGGGGGCGATGACGGCGTCCCCGGCGGCGACCGCGCGGATACCGGCGAGGAGTTCCTCGGGGAGGGCGTCCTTGAGCAGGAAGCCGCTGGCGCCTGCACGCAGGGCGGCGTGGGCGTACTCGTCCAGGTCGAAGGTGGTGAGGACCAGGACGCGGGAGCGGCCGCCGCCGGCGACGATGCGGCGGGTGGCCTCGATGCCGTCCATGCCGGGCATGCGTACGTCCATGAGCACCACGTCCGGGCGGAGTTCGGCGGCCTGGCGGACCGCTTCGGCGCCGTGGGCGGCCTCGCCGACGACTTCGGTGTCGGGGTTGCTGGCCAGGAGCATGCGGAAGCCGAACCGTTGCAGCGGCTGGTCGTCGACGATGAGGACGGTCGTCATGACGCCTCCGCCGTTCGCGACAGGCGGGAGGCGGGGACCGTGGCGGTGTGGAGAACGGCGTCCACGCTCCAGCCGCCGCCGGGGCGGGGGCCGGCGGTGACGGTTCCGCCGTACAGGGCGGCCCGTTCCCTCATGCCCGCGATGCCGTGTCCTTCCCCACCGGGCTGTGGGAGGCCGCCCGCGGGTCCGGTGTCCTCCAGGCGGATGTGGAGCTCCGCGTCGTCGGCCGCCGTGATCGTGAGCTGGGCCCGGGTGTCGGTGCCGGCGTGTTTGAGGGTGTTGGTGAGTGCTTCCTGCGCGATCCGGTAGACGGTCAGCTGCACACCCGGGTCCAGGGCGTCCGGCCGGCCGGCGGTGCGGTATGTGACCTGCGGGCCGGCCGCGCGGACGCGTTCGCAGAGCGCGTCGAGGTCGGCGATACCGGGCTGGGGGCTGAGGTCGGCGGCCTCCTCCTCGTCGGCGGCGCCGTCGGCGTACTCGGTCTCCTCGCGCAGTACGGCGAGGGTGCGGCGCAGCTCGCCGAGGGCCTGGCGGCTGGTTCCGGCGATCAGCTGCAGGGCCTGCCTGCTCCACTCGGGGGCGGTGGTGGCCGCGTGGGCACCGCCGTCGGCGAGGGTGATGACGACGGAGAGGTTGTGGCCGACGATGTCGTGCATCTCCCGGGCGATGCGGGTGCGCTCGGCGGCGGTGGCGAGCCTGCTGCGCTGGTCGCGTTCGACCTCCAGGCGGGCCGCGCGGTCCTTGAGTCCCAGGAGGTAGGCCCAGCAGAGCCGGATGCCCAGACCGGAGGCGACGGCGGCGGTCGCGGCGCTGCAGAGGAAGAACAGCGCGACGAGCGGGGACAGCGGGATGGTCACGCGTACGGCCGCCAGCACGATGGCGGCGAGCACGGCCGCGCAGGCGAAGCCCAGGTGCTTCAGCCTGCCGTGCCGGGCCAGGCTGTAGAGGGCGATGAGCAGGGCGACGTTGCTGTGCAGCGAGACGTCCAGGGCCGTCTCCACCAGGTAGACGCCGAAGACGGCGGCGAAGACCGCGGAGGGGGCGCTGCGGCGCCACAGCAGGGGCAGCAGCAGCCCCAGCTGCAGGGCGACGATCCCGTACAGGGGGATGGCGGCGGTCCGGATCACCGACCCGTGGCTCGCGCCGACGAGCAGGTCGGGCAGGCCGAAGGTCAGCAGGGCGGCCAGCACCAGCGCGGTGTCGAGGAGCCATGGGCGCTGCCGGTCGGCGCGCCGCAGGCGGCGCCCGGCGTCGACGAGCCGGGCGATCGGCGGGTGGCCCCACAGCGGGTCCTCGGGCGTCAGGGGTCTCACGGGTGTCACCTGTCCAGTGTCGACGACGGTCGGGCGGGTGACGTCCCCGGTCTGCCCGGTCGCGTCACCCGCTTTCGCACGGGGTTCGTCAGGCGTCGCCGCGCTTCAGCCGCCAGGCCGCGCCGGCCAGGGCGAGGAGGGTCCAGCTGGTGAGGACGGCGAGGCCGGCTCCGGGGGTGAGCGTGTCCGCGGCCTGCTTCAGGGCGAACATCGACTCGCCCGCGTTGCTCGGCAGGTACCGGCTGACGTCGCTCTCCCAGGAGCTGGGCAGCAGCGAGACGAGCCCGGGCACCAGCAGCAGGGCCGCGACCAGCACGGCGACGGCGCCGGCCGTCGACCGCAGCAGCGCGCCGAGCGCCACGCCGATGACGCCGATCATGCCCAGGTAGAGCCCGGCGGCGAGCAGGCTGCGCAGCACCCCGGTGTCGGACAGCGCGAGCTCTGCGGGGGTGCCGACGATCATGTGGCCGCCGGCCTTGAAGGCCGCGAACACACCCGCCGTGCCGACGAGCAGGGCGACCACGCCGTGGACCGCGGCCTTGGACCACAGCACCGGCAGGCGGCGCGGGACGGCCGCGAGCGTCGAGCGGATCGTGCCGGTGCTGTACTCCCCCGCGGTGACCAGGACGCCCAGAATTCCCAGGGCCAGCTGGGCGAAGCCGACTCCGAACAGTGCGAGGTCGACCGCGTTCGCCCTGCTGAGGTCCATGTGCCCGCCGGGCGGCCCCATGGTGCCGGCCGTGGCGGGCTCGTAACGGGCTGCGGCGATCAGGCCGAAGCCCAGCAGGAACAGCAGCGCCACCCCGAAGGTGATCCAGGTGGAGCGCAGCGACCAGAGCTTGGCCCACTCGGCGCGCAGCACCCGCGCCCCGGTCACCTTGCAGGTGGGACGCACCGCGTCCGATCGCCCGGGGGTCCGGGTCTCGCTGATGACGCTCATGCCGCCCTCCCGGGGGTGTCGTCGAAGGTGGTGGAGCCGTGGAAGTCGACGGCGTCACGGGTCAGGTCCATGAACGCGTCCTCCAGGGAGACCTCCCGGGGAGTGAGTTCGAACAGGGCGATGCCGGCCTCGGCGGCCTTCGTCCCGATCGCCCGCGCCGGCACGCCCGTCACCTGCAACTCCTCGGATCCGGCACGTCCGGTGATCTCGACTCCCGGCGCGGCCAGTACCTCCCGCAGCCGCGCCGGATCCGCGCTGACCACCTTCACCCGGTCGCCGCCGGCCCGTCGGACCAGGTCCGCGACGGTGGTGTCGGCAAGGAGCCGGCCCCGCCCGATGACGATCAGGTGGTCGGCGACCAGCGCCATCTCGCTCATCAGGTGCGAGGAGACGAAGACGGTACGGCCCTCGGCGGCCAGAGAGGTGAGGAGATTGCGGATCCACAGCACGCCCTCGGGGTCGAGGCCGTTGACCGGCTCGTCGAGCATCACCGTCGCCGGGTCGCCGAGGAGCGCCGCGGCGATCCCCAGACGCTGGCCCATGCCGAGGGAGAAGGCGCCCGCGCGTTTCCTGGCCACGGCCTGGAGGCCGGTCAGCTCGATGACCTCGTCCACCCGGCGGCGCGGAATGCCGTGGGTGTGCGCCAGCGCCATCAGGTGATCGACGGCGGTACGGCCCGGGTGGACCGACTTCGCCTCAAGAAGCGCACCGATCTCCCGCAACGGCGCGGTGTGCTGCGCGTAACGGCGGCCGTTGACCCGCACTGTGCCGCCGGTGGGCGCGTCCAGGCCGATGATCAGGCGCATGGTCGTGGACTTGCCCGCGCCGTTGGGGCCCAGGAAGCCGGTCACGGTGCCGGGCCTGACGGTGAAGTCGAGCCGGTCGACCGCCGTCTTCTCCCCGTACCGTTTCGTCAGCTGATGCGCTTCGATCATCGAGTCCTCCCTCGCGTCCGCCGGCCCGACCCTCGCCGGCCCGCGTCACCGCTCACGCTAGGAGGACGCGCCGCGCCGCCCGTGGTACCCGGGTGCCATCCTGAGCGGGCGCTGGTACCGCGGTACACCTCTCCGCCCAGCCGCCCACCGCGTCGGCCGCACGTTCGCCCGGCGCGGCTCTCCTCACCCGGACAACCGACCCGTACGGTGCCGGTCGCGGCGGACGTCGAGGGTGGCGCAGTGGAAGGAACCGCCGAGGGCCTGGACATGGCGGAAGGGACACGGCAGCGGGGTGAACCCCAGGGAGGCCAGCAGCTCTTGGACCTTCACGTCCTCGGCCTCGACGACCACGTGCCGGTCGTCGACCACGAGCAGGTTCATGTTCAGCCAGGCGCTGGTCATGTACAGCGGCGGACCGGGCGCGGGATCGGGCCAGGGAGCGGGCACGAGTTCCCAGTCGGCCAGCGGGGTCCGCGCAAGATCGCCCGGATCGATCCGCTCCGGGTTGTACAGGGCGAGGCGCTCACGCAACGGGCACAGCGTCGCGTCGATGTGCATCGCGTGCCGGTCTCGCGGGCGCAGGAGGTGGACCGCGACGTCGGGCCCGAGGCGCTGGCGCAGGTGCTCGACGCCGGAGCGGTTGGTGACGTGGCTGAGCTGCCCGACGACGGTCCGCGGCCCCAGGCGTAGGAAATCGGCGGCATCCCAGGCCGGTCGTGCCTCCCCGATCACCCAGCTGTCCTCGATCACCGGGCCCTCCCGTACGGGATTCACGTCGAGGTCCACCCCGGACGGCATCCAGCGCGCACCGGTGCGACGCCACTCCTGAACGAGAGGCCAGTAGGCGAGCAGCTCGTGGCGGCGACTGCGCCACGCCATCGGCGCCTCGATCACCCGGTCACCCATCACCAGCAGCGCGTCCCTCGGCATCGCCGCGCAGTATCCGGCCAGCCCCGCCCACGGCACGCGCCGCGGCCGGCGCACGAGACACCCCATCCGCTCCAGCAGCTCGGCGAGCCCCTGAAGCTCCCGATCCGCCTCCAGGACCACATCGGGTGGAAACGCGTGCCCCGGTCGGAACGCGTCCCAGTGCTCGGCGGGCATCGTCGCCTCCACCATGCGCCGGTCCTCCGCCGGGAACACCGCCCCGTATGCCGTACCGACCACGACCTCACGGAGGGGGCTCCACTCGTCGCACGCATCCACCACGGACCATCGCCTCCTCGACCGAGCGGCGGGCCCCCTGCGGCACCCGTCCGCCCAAGGATGCGGGCCGCTCCGGCCTGCCGCTCATGCGACGCGACCGGGCCACCCGTGTGGGGTACGTGACCGGTGCGTTCGATCCGGCCGACTGCACGGACGCCGATGTGTGCCGCGGCCGGCTGCGCCCGACGGCAGTCCACACCGCCCGCGGAAGCAATCAACCCGCGCTTGCAATCATGGCGCGTCTGCAATTATTGTTTTGGCACGTAAGGAGCTCCATCAAGCAAGTACGGAAGGACGGAGCCATGCCGCTCGCGCTCCTCGCCCTGGCACTCGGGGCATTCGCGGTGGGAACGACCGAGTTCGTCGTCATGGGCCTGTTGCCCGAGATCGCCGGCGACTACGGCGTCTCCATCCCCACCGCGGGACTGCTGGTCACCGGTTACGCGCTCGGCGTCGTCCTCGGTGCGCCACTGCTCACCGTGCTCGGCAACAAGGTGAGCCGGAAGCGGATGCTCATGGTGCTGATGGGCCTGTTCGTCCTCGGCAATGTGCTCTCCGCCGTCGCACCGACCTTCGGTCTGATGCTGACCGGCCGCGTGGTCGCCTCGCTCGCCCACGGCTCGTTCTTCGGCATCGGCTCCGTCGTCGCGGCCGGCCTCGTCGCCCCCGAGAAGAAGGCCGGCGCCATCGCCACCATGTTCACCGGACTGACCGTCGCCAACATCGTCGGCGTTCCCCTTGGCACGTTCATCGGGCAGGCGGTCGGCTGGCGCACCACCTTCGCGATCGTCGCCGCGCTCGGCGTGCTCGGACTGCTCGGCATCGCCCGGCTGGTGCCCGCCATGCCGCGGCCCGAAGGCGCGCGCCTCGGCCGGGAGCTGACCGCCTTCCGCAATCCGCAGGTGCTGCTCGCGATGGCGATGACCGTGCTCGGCTTCGGCGGCGTCTTCGCCGCGATCACCTACATCGCGCCGATGATGACGCACGCTGCCGGCTACTCGGACGGCGCCGTGACCTGGCTGCTCGTGCTGTTCGGCATCGGCATGTTCCTGGGCAACCTGCTCGGCGGGCGCTTCGCCGACCGGGCGCTGATGCCGCTGCTGTACGTCACGCTCGGCGGCCTCGCGGTCGTGCTGGCCCTGTTCACGGTGACCGCGCACCACAAGGTCCTGGCCGCGCTCACCATCCTGCTCGTCGGGGCACTCGGCTTCGCGACCGTGCCGCCGCTGCAGAAGCGGGTCCTGGACCAGGCGCACGGCGCGCCGACGCTGGCCTCGGCCGTGAACATCGGCGCCTTCAACCTCGGCAACGCGCTCGCCGCGTGGCTCGGCGGGCTCGTCATCTCCGCCGGTCTCGGCTACACGGCCCCGAACTGGGTCGGCGCCGTCCTGGCCGCCGCCGCGCTGCTCCTCGCCTTCTGGTCGGCGGCCCTTGAGCGCCGGGCCCCGGCGAAGGACACCGGTGCGGACCGGGCCGGCGCCCTCGCGGCACCCGCGCCCGCCCCCGTACCCGTACACCACTGATCCCCCCCGATACCCACGGCAGGAGCCGCGCCATGAGCACCCTCCCCACCCGCACCCCGCAAGAGGTCTTCGCCGACCACGGCCGGCGCCTCGGCACCGGCGACCTGGACCTCGTCAGCGAGAACTACACGGAGGACGCCGTCTTCCTCACCCCCGAGGGCGTCCTCACCGGACGCGCGGGAGTCCGCGAGGGCATCGGCCGGCTGCTCGCCGATCTGCCCGACGCCGAGTGGCGGCTGACCCCGCAGTTCGCCGGGGACGTGCTGTTCCTGCAGTGGACCGCCGCCGGCGGCGCCCACGAGGTCTCCGACGGCGTCGACACCTTCGTCTTCCGCGACGGGCTCATCAGCGCCCAGACCGTCCGCTACACCCTGACCGACCGCACCGCGTAAGGAAACACACCACCATGAGCATCCCCACCGTGAAGCTGAACAACGGCGTCGAGATCCCGCAGCTCGGCTTCGGCGTCTTCCAGGTCGCCGACGAGGCGACCACCGCCGCCGTCACCTCCGCCCTCGAGGCCGGTTACCGCAGCATCGACACCGCCGCCATCTACGGCAACGAGGCCGGCGTCGGCCGCGCCCTCGGCGCCTCCGGGCTGGCCCGCGAGGAGCTGTTCGTCACCACCAAGCTGTGGAACGCCGACCAGGGCTACGACGCCACCCTGCGCGCCTTCGACGCCAGCCTGGCCAAGCTCGGCCTGGACTACGTCGACCTGTACCTGATCCACTGGCCGGCCCCGGCCCGTGACCTGTACCGCGACTCCTGGCGCGCCCTGGAGCGGCTCGCCGAGGAGGGCCGGATCCGGGCCGCCGGTGTCTCCAACTTCCAGCCCGCGCACCTGCGCCGGCTGACGGAGGGCTCCGCGCTGACCCCGGCCGTCAACCAGATCGAGCTGCACCCCGCGCTGCAGCAGTCCGAGCTGCGCGCCTTCCACGGCGAGCACGGAATCGCCACCGAGGCGTGGAGCCCGCTCGCGCAGGGCGCGGTCCTCGACGACCCGGCGATCACCGCGATCGCCGCCGCCCACGGCAAGTCGCCGGCGCAGGTCGTCATCCGCTGGCACCTGCAGCTCGGCAACGTGGTCATCCCCAAGTCGGTGACCCCGGCCCGGATCCGCGCCAACTTCGACGTGTTCGACTTCGTCCTGTCGGACGAGGAGATGGCGTCGATCGCCGGTCTCGACCGCGGCCTGCGCACCGGCCCGCACCCCGACGAGCTGAACTGACCCGTGCGCCCCACCGGGCGCATCCCTCGTCCCCGCCCCTCCCCCGTTCCCTCCCCTGCTGGCTCGCGCTCGCGTGCCGCGGCCCCGTTCCGGGCCGACCGTCCGGAACGGGGCCGGGGCCCGGGCGCGGGCGCGGGCGTCCGGAAGGCCCCCTCGTGTCCACCCCGCACTCCTCCCTCGCCCGGCTGGCTCCCGCCGCCGGGCGCCTCACTCTCGGTCTCGAACTGCCCCTCGACAACGACTGGGGCGTCGAGCGCGGCCGCGCCGACCGTGCGGCCGGCCGGCCCTTCGGCGTTCCCGACCTGACCGCGCAGACCCGGCTCGCCCGGCTCGCCGACCGGCTCGGCTTCGCCGCGCTGTGGCTGCGCGACGTCCCCCTCTACGACCCCGTCGCCTTCGGCGACGCGGGCAGCGTCTTCGAGACCTTCACCCACCTCGGGCACCTCGCCGCCGTGACCGAGAACGTGGTCCTCGCGACCGGGGCGATCGTGCTGCCGCTGCGCGAGCCCCTCCTCGTCGCCAAGGCGGCCGCCACCGTCGACGTGCTGTCCGGCGGGCGGATGCTGCTCGGTCTCGCGAGCGGCGACCGGCCGGTGGAGTACCCGCTGTTCGGACGGGACTTCGACGGGCGCGGCACCGCGTTCCGCGAGGGCGTCGAGACGCTGCGGGCGGCCTGGCGACCCGGCCCGCTGCAGCTGCCCGGCCGCGGCCTCGACGCGGACCGGCGGCTGGAGGTGCTGCCCCGGCCCGTCGCCCCGGCGGGGATCCCGATCGCCGTCGCCGGCGGTGCGCAGCAGACTCCCGCCTGGATCGCGGAGCACGCCGACGCCTCGCTCAACTATCCGCGCGACCTGGGCGCGCTGCGGCTGCGCCTGCGCGAGTGGCGCGAGCTGACCGGCGGAGCGGCCGGCGGGACCGATGGCGGTACCGGTGGCGAAAAGCCGTATCTGACGCCGATGGTGCTCGGTCTCCAGGAGGACCCGGCCGCGCCGGCGCGGCCGATCCGGCTCGGTCTGAGCACCGGCCGCGAGGCCCTGATCGGGCACCTGGGGCGGATGGCCGAGCTCGGCGTCTCGCACGTCTCCTTCAATCTGCGGCCCAATGACCGGCCGGTGGAAGAGCTGCTGCACGAGCTCGCCGAGTACGTGCTGCCGCATTTCCCCACCCCGACGGCGGCCGCGGCCACCTCCTTGCATTAACCGGCGTGTGCAAATATTCTGTATGCATGTAAGACGCGCCTACATCTAGATGCCTGCCATCCTTTCCCCCACCCCTCACCCCTCACCCCCAGAGAACTGAGAAGGCAATCGCCATGTCGCTCTCCGAAATCCTCCCCGGCCGCCTCGGCTTCGGCACCGCCCCGCTCGGCAACATGTTCCGCGCCATCCCCGACGCCGAGGCCCTCGCCACCGTCGAGGCGGCCTGGGACCGGGGAATCCGCTTCTACGACACCGCCCCGTTCTACGGCGCGGGCCTGGCCGAGGAGCGGCTCGGCCAGGTGCTCGCCGGCAAGCCGCGCGACGCGTTCGTCCTGTCCACCAAGGTCGGCCGGGTCATCCTCGACGAGCACGAGACCGCCGCCCGCGAGCTCGGCGAGAAGGGCGGCCTGTTCGAGCACGGCAACCCGAACAGGATCGTCCACGAGTGGACCGCCGAGGCCACCGAGCGCTCCATCGAGGACAGCCTCAAGCGCCTCGGCACCGACCGCCTGGACATCGTCTGGGTCCACGACATCGCCCAGGACTTCCACGGCGATCTGTGGCTGAGCAAGTTCGAGGAGGCCCGCACCGGTGCCTTCCGCGTGCTGTCCCGGCTGCGCGACGAGGGCGTCATCAAGGCCTGGGGCCTCGGCGTCAACAAGACCGAGCCCATCGAGCTGACCCTCGCCCTCGACGAGCCGCAGCCCGACGGCTTCCTGCTCGCCGGCCGCTACACCCTGCTCGACCACGAGCACGCCCTGGAGCGCCTGCTGCCCATGGCCCAGGAGCAGGGCGTCGACATGGTCGTCGGCGGCCCGTACAGCTCCGGCATCCTCGCCGGCGGCACCCACTTCGAGTACCAGCAGGCCCCGGCCGAGATCGTCGAGCGGGTCGGGAAGCTGAAGGCGCTCACCGAGCGCCACGGCGTCTCCATCAAGGCCGCCGCCCTGCAGTTCTCCCTCGCCCACCCGGTCGCGGCCGCCGTCATCCCCGGCGCCACCCGCCCCAGCCGGATCGCCGAGGACACCGCCGCCCTGAACGAGACCGTCCCGGCCGCGTTCTGGACCGACCTCCGCGCCGCCGGCCTGGTCAGCCCCGCCGCGCCGCTCCCCCACGGCGCCTGACCGTCACCCTCTACCGCGACGGGCTCGACGCCCTGCACCGGTCTCTCGCCGGCTGACCCGCCCTCCCCTGGGCCGCGCCCCGGTCCGCCCCTTTCGCAGGGCGGACCGGGGCGCCGGTGTGTCAGGAGACCAGCGGGGCGTCCACCTCGGTGAGCTTCACCGTGCACAGTCCGCCGCGCTCGGTGGTCACGTCCGTGACCTCCAGCTGGGTGCCCGGGGCGAGGATGTACTCCTCCTCCCCGGTGAACGCGGAGAAGCTGCGGATGCCGACCGCACGCGCGGGGGTCACCTCGAACAGGGTGCGCTTGCCGCGGCTGCCCAGGAAGGCCCGCGCGACGCTCAGCTCGGAGGTGCACGAGGAGACGCCCCACCAGGTGACCGTGGACCCCAGCGGGTACTGGCGGCGCAGGTCGAGACCGACACCGCGCCACAGCGGCTCGGTGCGGGCCGGGAGTCCGGAGACCGCGGAGAACAGCAGCCGCAGATAGGGCAGATACGGCTGGAGGCGGCTGCGGTCCGGGGAGCGCAGCACGGCGTTGATGGTGCGGTAGAAGCCCGACTCGCAGGTGTAGAGGAAGAGCGCGGCGATGGCGTCGGCGGACAGTCCGCCGCCGGCCGGTTCGTCGGCCCGCCGCTTGCCGAACTCGCGCGAGCGGTCGATGTGCCGGGCGAGCCCGGCGAGCACGCCGGTGACCGGGGCGACGGCGTCCTCGAAGGACATCAGCGGAGTGTCGAACACTCCGGTGACCGGCGGCAGGACCTGGCCCTCGTCCCGAACGCTGGTGAGCCGCTCCAGATACAGCTGGTGCAGTTCCATCGTGGAGGTGATGAAGGCGCCCATGCGCGCGGCGACGTCGGCGTCCGGGGCCGCCGAGCCCGTACCCGTACCCGTACCGGCGCTGTCGCCGTCGCCGTCGCCGACGGTCGGCTTGTTCCAGCCCTTGCTGGGCAGCCAGTCGACGGGGTCGGCGCCCAGCGACAGCAGGGCGTCGTTGACGGTGGCGAGGTGGTCGCCCTCGCAGAAGATGTCGCCCTGCGCCGCCGGGTTGGCGTGGTCGATGTGCCGCACCTCCACGCCCGGGTACTTCTTCTCCAGGCGCAGCACGGTGCGCTTCAGGCTGCGGGCGTGGGCGCCCCACCAGGCGAAGACGACGCCGCGGTCCTCCGGGTCCTCGGCCTCCTGCTTGGCCCGGAGGATCTCCTCGACGATCCGCTCGGCGACCGGCCGCCAGAAGGTGGTGTGCTGGTCGGTGCCCATGGCGCCGTCGGCGCTGGCGGTCAGCGAGGCGTTGAGCAGCAGCACGCCCTGGGTGAGCATGGCCTGGAACCACTCGGGCGGCTGGACCGTGTCGCGTTCCTTGAGGAGGGCGCGGACGTCGGCGATGGGGGTCTTCTTGACGATGCCGTACTTCCACATCGCGGCCGCCTTGATGAGGCAGCGGATGCTGACGACCCGCCCGAACTGGCTGTCCTTCCAGTCGTTGAAGGTGTTGTCGAACATCGCGATGCCGGTGGCGCTCTCCGGCCGCGGGTAGGGGTTCTGGCCGAAGACGACGACCTTCCACTTGTGCGGCGGGTGGGGCTTGAGCGCCTGGAAGGTCAGTTCGCGGACGGGTACGACCTGGGGGCTGCGGCCGGGGCCGATGAAGTGGGCGGCGTCGTGGCGGGCCTCGATGACAGGCTTCAGGACGGGCAGCCAGGCCTCGCCGCCGCCGGTGAAGAGCTCGGCGAGGGCCAGCGGGTCGTTCGGGTCGGGCTGGGGCGCGGGCGTGGCGGTCGCGTCGCTCAAGGAGGAACTCCCGGTCGTGGTGCCTGAGGAATGGGGGTGGCCGCCGGCCGTCATGGCGGCGCCGGAGGCGGCCGACGTGGTGTTCGAAGTGGTGGTCGGAGTGGCCTCAGCGGCGAAAGGAATGCCCTTTCGGCGGCGTGATCCGCACCCTCGTGGTCTCCGGGGCCTGGTCGATGCCGGCGAGCTGGGTGGTGATGGTGGCGCGCAGCTCGTCGTCGTCCTCGAACCAGTGGTCGTGGAAGAGGGTGTAGCCGGTCCACATCAGGTTGGCGCAGATCCGGGCCGGCACACGGCCGGTCGCGGCGCCCATCCCGACCAGGGCGACCGAGCGGATGCTGCCGGGCGCCTTCCGGTTGTGCCGGTGCACGGCCTGGAACGCGGCCGCGCAGGCCATGGCGACGTTGAGGGTCTCGCTCACGTTCTG
The DNA here is from genome assembly GCF_026236535.1 of Streptomyces sp. SKN60. Lineage (GTDB taxonomy): Bacteria > Actinomycetota > Actinomycetes > Streptomycetales > Streptomycetaceae > Streptomyces. Next base: position 105,614 of record NZ_JAHTMW010000018.1, read on the forward strand.
CGAGGAACCCACCATGGTCGGCGTGGAGATCACGAAACGCGGGACGGTCGCCCCGGACGGCACGCACACGGCGCTGCCGACCGGCATGCGGCCGGCGAACCGGTCGCGGATCGCCCGCTGCACCCGCAGCTGGATACCGGCCCCGAGGTGCCGCTTGATCACGGCGTCGACGCCGCCGTCCATCCGCCCCGCCGCGTTCGTCGGCGTGACCCACGCGTCCACGTCCTCGTCGAGGATCGAGCCCCGCCGGATCTCGATCCCGGGAGTGTCGGCGAACGCCGCCCGCCAGGCCTCCACCACACCCGCGTTGACGTCTGTCAGAACCACCCGCAGCGTGGTGTCCGCACAGCCCATGGTCATCGATGCCCCCTGTCAGGAACGCTCTCTTCCAACACCCCCGACGCTATCGGCCGCCACTGACAACGCCCCCGGGCCGCAGGGACGCTGACCTGCCGTCACCCGGTCTGCACGGCGGGGCAGCGGACAAAGGGGTGGTTGAGGTGCGGCGTGGCCAGGAGGGTGCCCGGGCGGGCGGTGTCGGCGAGGAGGTCCTCACGGGTGCGGCGCGCGCGGGCCGGGTCCGCTTCGTACGCGTAGCAGACGGTGGGGTCGGCGAGCTGGACGGCGTGGACGAGGACGTCGCCGGTGACCAGGAGCCGCTGCCCGGCGTCCTCGACCAACAGGGACTGGTGGCCCGGGGTGTGGCCGGGGGTGGCGAGGAGCGTGAGGCCGCCGGCGGGGGCGTACGGCAGCGGGGTGCGTCCTTCGACCTCGTGCAGCTGTCCGGCACGCCGCAGGGGTTCGACGACATGGCGCCGGGCGATGTGATCGGGGGCGAGCGCGGCGGTCTCGGCGCGCTGGACGACGTAGTGGGCGTCGGGGAAGACGGGGACGCCGTCGAGGGTCACGGACCAGCCGTAGTGGTCGTCGTGGAGGTGCGTGAGGACGACGGTGTCCACGTCGCCCGGGCGGATGCCGGCGGCGGCCAGCACGCGCGGGAGGCTGCCCGGGACGGGAGTCCAGTCGGAGGCCGGGCTGCCGGCCGGGCCGATGCCGGTGTCGACGAGGGTGATCCGGTCGCCGGGGCCCTGGATCAGGTAGCAGCGGAAGTCCAGCTCCCAGCCGTCGTCGGCTCCGAACGCGGCCGGGTCGAGCCGCCGGGCCCGCTCCCAGGCCTCCGGCGTGGCGTCCGGGAAGGCGGTGGAGGCCTTGTCGGGGAAGGTGCCGTGGGCGTCGAGGAGGGCGAGCACGCGGTAGCGGCCGAGTCGGCGCTCCGCTGCCCGACCGCCTTGGGCGGCGGAGGCGTCGGAGTGCGCGGGCGTGGGGCCGGACGTCATCGGTGGTCCTTCCTGAGGAATGGCCGGGCGGCGGCACAGCGTACGGCAGGGCTGCCGGGGGCCTACGGGACTCGGTCGTCCGTCCGCCGCACATGATCTTCAGTAGGGTGTGGGGCCGGAGACACGGGGGCATCAGTGAGCGACATGTCGGAGGCAGGGACCGAGTTCCGTACGTCGAAGGGCCGGGTGCGCGGCCGGCGGGCGGACGACGGGGGCGTGGCCGTGCTCGGGATCCCGTACGGCGCCCCGCCCTTCGGCCCGGACCGGTTCCGGCCGCCGCGTCCGGCGGCCGGGTGGAGCGGGACGCGGGACTGCGCGGCCTTCGGGCCGATCGCCCCGCAGTCGGCGCGGCTGCCGGGTGCGCCGGTGTGGGAGCCGGGGGACGAGGACGTCCTCACGGTCAACGTATGGACGCCGCCGCGCCCCAGGGCCGGGGCGCCGCTGCCGGTGCTCGTGTGGATCCACGGCGGCGCGTACACCTTCGGTTCGCCCGCCCAGCCCGACTTCGACGGTGCCGCGCTGGCCCGTGCCGGGGCGGTCGTGGTGAGCGTGGGTCACCGGATCGGTTTCGAGGGCTTCGGCCATGTGCCCGGTTTTCCGGACAACCGGGGGCTGCTCGACGTGGTGGCGGCGCTGCGCTGGATTCGGGACGAGATCGCCGCGTTCGGCGGCGACCCGGGGCGGGTCACGGTCGCCGGGCAGTCCTCGGGCGCCGGGTCGGCGGTGTGCCTGATGGCGATGGAGGAGGCGCGCGGGCTGTTCCACCGGGTGATCGCCCACAGCGTGCCCAGCGCCTTCTTCACGCCCGGGGTGGCCGCCGCCGTGACCGCCGCCGTCGCGGCGGAGGCCGGGGTCGCCGCGACGGCCGACGGGCTGCGGTCCGCGGTGCCGGAGCGGCTCGTGGCGGCCGCCGACCGGGTCGCCGCGCGCTGCCGGGAGGGCGACCCGGTGGCGGCGGTGCAGGCGTACAACCCGGTGGTGTTCCAGCCCGTGATCGACGGCACGGTGCTGGCGGCGGCTCCGCTGGACGCATTGGCGGCCGGGGCGGCGCGGGACGTGGACCTGCTGGTGTGCCACACCGTGGAGGAGTGCTGGTTCCTGCACCGGGTCGGGGCGATCAGGGACGTCACGACCGAGGACGAACTCGACGCCTTCGTACGGGCCTTCCCGCTGCCCGCCGCGCCCGCCGCCGGGTACCGGGAGCTGATGCCGCAGGCTCCGGTACGGGACCGCTATCTGGCGCTGTTCGGCGACGCGCAGTTCGGCGAGTACAGTAGCCGGCTCGCCGAGCGGCACGCCCGTGCCGGCGGCCGGGCCCACCTCTCCCGCTTCGCCCGTACGCGCCCCGTCCCGGGCGGCCGGGCCCGGCCCTGGCACACCGCCGACGTGCCCTTCGCCTTCGGCAACCTCGACGCGGAGGGCGCCGACTTCCTCCTCGGCGACGCCCCGGACGCGGACGACCGCGCCCTGTCCGCGCGCATGGTGCGCGCCTGGGTGGACTTCGCCGGCACCGGCGACCCCGGCTGGCCCGCGCTCACTCCGGACGCCACGCCGGTCCGTCACTGGGCCGTGCCCGGAGATCACCTGACGGACGACGTCACGGCGCCGGGCCGCCGGGCGCTCTGGAGGGAGGTCGGCTTCGGCCCGATCCGGCTCCCGGAGGGGAGTGACGGGTGACGGAGGAGAACCCTCACCCTTGACCCGAGGGTGAGGGTTCACTCGATGAGAGGTGACGAGCTGTCATCGACGCCTGTCCGCCGTGAGGGGCGGGTCCGGTCGTACCTCGCCGTGTTCCGGCCGTATTCCTGCTGTCCGGCACCTCCCGCCGGGGGCCGGGCCGGCAGTACCGTGGGAGGCGTACGAGACGAGGAGGCACGCTCATGAGTCCTCTGCCCCGCCACACCCTTTACGCCAGCCCGTACCGGCTCGAGGACCACGAGGGTCCGCAGACGCTCGCCGAGTTGCGCGCCGCGCTCGCCGACATCGATCCCGCCGAACTGACCGCCTTCGACGCGCGCCTCGAGGCGGCCCGGTTCGGGGACGGGTATCGCTCGGTCATCACGCAGGCCCGGCAGCTGGTGGCGATCCGGACGCGCCCGGAGGTGCGGGAGGCGATACGCGCGTCGCTCGCCGGTGAGACGGAACTGATGACGGTGGAGGATCTGTTCGCCGAGCTCGACAAGGGCGGCGCCGCCTCGTGACCCACTGGATGGTCGAGATCCCCCGCCGGCTCTACAACGAGATCGCCCACCTCTCCCCCGGCGGCCGCCGCGCCCTCCACGACGCCCTGGCCGCGCTGGCCGAGGACCCCCGCCCGGCCGAGTCCCGGCCCCAGCCGGTGCGGGGCGCGGAGCTGCGCCGGGTCGCCACCCTGCCGGCCGGCGACAACGGTCTCACCATCACGCTCCTGTACCGCGTCCACGACCCCGTCGGCGACGAGCCGGGCCGCGTCGAGATCATCTTCCTCGTCGCCGGGCCATAGCGTCCGGGCCGATCAGAACTTGCCCATGTGCTGGGCCGTGCGGTGGCCGAGGCGGGCGGTGAGGTCGGCGACGAAGGCGTCCGAGAGCGGGGGCCAGCCCCAGAACTCGAAGCAGACCGTGCCCAGGGCGTAGGGGTCGCCCCACCGCCAGTCGGTGACCGGGGAGGGGGTGGCGCAGGCGGGGCAGGTGGCCTCGCCCGTACCGCCGGCCTCCCAGGCTTCGACGGCGGACCGGAAGGGGGCCCAGGTCCGCTCGTCCGCCTCGAAGGAGTTCGGGTAGTCGATGAAGGTGGTACGGGCGGCGCAGCGCGGGCAGACGGCGTATTCGGCGTCGTCCTCGCCCTGGCCGCCGACGAAGTGGTGGCGGCCGGTGATAACGGCGACCGGGCCCGGGCCCCAGCCGGGTTCGGTCTGGAGGGCGCGGGCCCACTCGGGGCCGGCGGCGAAGCCCTCGTCCGCGTACCGGCTGTACATCCCTTCGCGGTCCGGTTCGCGGGTCAGGATGCCCTCGGCGACGAGCCAGTCCAGGACGCGGGCCGCGAGCGGGCCGGCCTCCTCCGCCGTGGCTTCGATGTCGACGACCCGCTCGAAGTAGTCCCCCACAGCCGCTGTTCCCTCCCGTGTCCGGCCGCGGTCCGGCCTCGTGCGTCCACTCTCGCACCCGGCACCGACAGTGCCGCCGCCCGCCGGTCGGTCAGTCCACCGGCCAGGTGTGCGCGGGGGCGTTGAGGTGCATGTAGTCGATGTACTGACGGGTCATCCGGCGCAGCGCCTCGGGGCGGGGCAGATGGGTGACGTCGTGGAGGTGGTGGAAGGTCTCGGACTGCCACACGGCGCCGTTGCGGGCGCTGACGCAGCGCTGTTCGACGATGCCGAGGAGGGGTTCGCGCCACGCGGTGTCGAGGCCGAGGCGTTCCAGGCCGCGGTGGGCGAGCGGGAGCAGGCGGCGCAGGACGAGTTCGGTGACGGGGATCTGGCCCATGCCCGGCCAGAAGAGTTCGGCGTCGATGCCGCGGCGGGCGGCGGTGTGCAGGTTGTCCTCGGCGGCGGAGAAGGACATCCGGGTCCAGACGGGGCGGTCCTCGTCGACGAGGGCGCGCAGGAGCCCGTAGTAGAAGGCGCCGTTGGCCATGACGTCGGCGACGGTGGGTCCGGCGGGCAGGACGCGGTTCTCGACGCGGAGGTGCGGGACGCCGTCGACGACGGCGTAGACGGGCCGGTTCCAGCGGTAGACGGTGCCGTTGTGGAGGGTGAGTTCGGCGAGGTGCGGGATCTCGCCGCGGTCGAGGGTGGCTTCGGGGTCCTCGTCGTCGACCAGCGGGAGCAGGGCGGGGAAGTAGCGGGTGTTCTCCTCGAAGAGGTCGAAGACGCTGGTGATCCAGCGTTCGCCGAACCAGACGCGGGGGCGCACGCCCTGGATCCTGATCTCGTCGGGGCGGGTGTCGGTGGCCTGTTCGAAGAGGGGGATGCGGGTCTCGCTCCACAGTTCGCGGCCGAAGAGGAAGGGCGAGTTGGCGGCGAGGGCGATCTGGACGCCGGCGATGGCCTGGGCGGCGTTCCAGTGGTCGGCGAACTCCTCCGGGGCGACCTGGAGATGGAACTGGGTGCTGGTGCAGGCGGCCTCGGGGGTGATGGTGTCGGCGTAGGTGACGAGCCGTTCGACGCCGTCGATCTCGATGAGGAGGTCTTCGCCCCGCGCGGCGAAGATCTGCTCGTTGAGGAGGTGGTAGCGGGGGTTCTCGGAGAGGGCGTGGTGGTCGACGTCGGCGCGTTCCAGCGTGGGCAGGACGCCGATCATGACGAGGTGGGCGCCGACCGCGGAGGCGCGTTCCTCGGCGTGGTCGAGGGCCGCGCGGATCTCGCTCTCCCAGGCCTCGGGGCCGCCGCCGGCGGCGAAGCGGCGGGGCGCGAGGTTGATCTCCAGGTTGAAGCGGCCGAGCTCGCTGGACCAGGCGGGGTCCGCGATGGCTTCGAGGGCCTCTGAGCTCCGCATGGCGGGGCGGGCGGTCTCGTCGACGAGGTTGAGTTCGATCTCCAGGCCGACCTGTGGCCGCTCGACGTCGAAGCGTGACTCGCGCAGCAGACGGGCGAGCACGTCGAGGCAGATGTGCGTCCGGTCGCGGAACCGGCGGCGGTCGTCACGGGTGAACGTCTGCGCCGGGACGTCTCGTCCCATCGGGTCCTCCCGCGTGTCGTCCGGTGCGGAGCCCTTCTGTCCTCCTCTCAGCGTGCCACCGGGAGGCGTACGGCTGCCAGCGCGGGCCCGCAGGCTGGAAGAATGGCACCGACCACGCAAGATCCCGGAGCGCCGGGAGAACCGGGAGAACCGGGAAACAATGGGGGGAACGCGCATGATCCTGCTCGTCCTGAGCGGTGTCCTCGTGCTGGCCGTCGCGGGCTGCGGCTGTGTCGTCTGGGCGGCGCGCGGCGGACCGCGCTGGGTGCGGGGTGTGGCGGCGGTGACGCTCGCCGCCGGTGAGCTGGTCCGTGGCGCGCAGCGGTCGAGCCGCCGGCGGCAGTCGCAGGAGCAGCGGTTCCTCGGGAACGGCGGGGGCGACGGTGGCGGCAGCGACTGAGGCGGCCGAGGGCGCGCCGGCGACGGACCGCGGCCGCCGCCACCGCTTCCTCGGCATCCCCGAGTTGGCCGGCCGGCCGCCCCGTACCGCCGTCGTCGTCGACGTCATGCGCGCCTTCACCGTCGCCGCGTGGGCCTTCGCGCGCGGGGCGGACCGGATCGTCCTGGCCGCCGCGGAGGACGAGGCCCTCGCGCTCAAGGCCGCCCACCCGGGGTGGCTGGCGCTGAAGGACGGGGCGCCGGCGGAAGGGTTCGACGCCGTGAACTCGCCCGGTCTGGTCCGGGCCGCCGAGCTGACGGGCCGTACGGTCGTGCAGAAGACCACGGCGGGGACGGTGGGCGCGCTGGCCGTCGGCGGCGCCGATCTCGTGCTCTGCGCCGGCTTCGTGGTGGCGGGGGCGACGGCCGCGTACCTGCGGGACCGGAACGCCGACGGCCGGGTGACCTTCGTCGTCACCGGCGAGGACGGGCGGGCGGCGGAGGACCTGGCCTGCGCCGAGTACATCGCGCGGCTGCTCGACGACAGCGACGCCGGCGCCGGCGCCAGGGGCGGGGCCGATGTGGCTCCGTACGTACGGCGGGCGCGGGACTCGCGCGCGGCGGCCGACCTCGCGGAGGGGCTGCGCCGGGGCTATCGCGGGGTGCACGCGGAGGATGTCGCGCTCTGTCTGGAGGCGGACCGGTTCGGGTTCGCGATGGTGGCGCGCCGCGAGGGGGCTCTGACGGTGCTCCGTCCGGTCGAGGTGCCCGGGCGGCCCTGACGGGCGCGCCCCGGCCTCCCGTCACTCCGGCGGTGTCGGCGGCCAGGGGTAGCCCAACCGCTCCGCGTCCCACGAGCCGCCCCACACCTCGGCGACGACGCGCGGGTCACCGGCGGTCAGCCGGGCCTCCAGGCGCGCGGCCTGCCGGGCGGGGTCGTGGTCGTCGACGGGGAGGGTCAGGCCGAACTGGAGCCAGGGGCGGCCGGGTTCGGGGGCGATGCCGGGGTGCATCAGGACGACGTGGATGCGGTCGGGTTCGTGGCGGGCGGCCTGAACCGCCTCCAGTTCACACTCCCAGCGGGCGAGCCAGTCCGCGCGCCGCCGCAGCGCGGCCTCCAGGAGCCGTGCGACCGCGCAGGCCGGCCACTCCCAGGCGCGGTCCGCGGTCGCGCGCCGCACCTCCGTCGCGTACTGCTCGGCGTCGAAGCGCAGGTCGGGCAGCCGCAGTCCGGGGTCGGCCGGGTCGCGCCAACCCGCCCAGACCACGTCGTAGCCGTCCTGCTGCACGGTTACGTAGAGGGCGCCGCAGCAGCTCTCCTCGCCGCATCCGCCGCCTGCGAGCCGTACCTCGTGCGGCACGGCACCGGCGTGCAGCGGCATCTCGTCCGGGTCCAGCAGGTGGCGGGGGCTCACACCGCGAAAGCGGGAGGTGGTGTCCGCCAGCAGGTCCCGGCCGTCGACGACGGGGCGGACCTCGACGACTCCGGGCCTGGACTCGCGGGGCTCGGAGTCGCCGGGCGGGCGGACGATCCGCAGGTGGAGAAGCCGGCGAAGGGTGCGTTCCGTGGGCATCGGTCGATGATCACGGAGGCCGGGGCCGCCTGTCACGCGGAATTCCCGCGCCAGGGCTTCGAGCGCCGGCCGCCCTCCGTCACCGCCTCGCCTCCGCCCGCACCGGCCTGCGCAGCAGGTAGCCGGCCGCGAGGACGATCAGCACCAGCATGCAGGCGATGAAGACGAGGCCCGCGCCTTCGAGGCCGAGGGGGTCGGCGAGCAGGCCCACGCCGATGACGGGGACGGAGATGCCGGCGTAGGCGACGACGAAGAGGGTGGAGATGACGGCCGCGCGGCGGTCGGCGGGGGCTGCCTGGGCGACGGCGGCGATCGCGGCGCGGAAGGCGAGGCCCTGGCCGGTGCCCCCGACCACGGCGGACAGGACGATGAGGGCGAGGGTGTCGGTGTAGAGGGCGCCGGCGAGGAGGAGCAGGCCGGCGAGGAGGACGGCGCAGCCGAGCGGCAGGGAGCGGGCGACGCCGACGCGGCTGACGGCGAGCTGTCCCGCGGTGGAGGCGAAGAAGGCGAGGGCGACGACGAGGCCGCTGACGGCGTGGTTGTCGACGTGGAGGTAGCGGGCGAGGAAGGCGGGGCTGACCGAGGTGAAGACGCCGAAGAGCGCGAATCCGACGAAGGCGGCGACGGCGGACGGCACGAACACCGCCCGGACCTGTGGCGGCAGCGCGGGCCGCTGGGGGCGTACGGCGGACAGCGGGCGCCGGTCGGTGACGGTCTCGGGCAGGCGGAGCAGGACGAGCAGGGAGGCGGCCACCAGGGCGAGGTGGACGACGAAGGGGAGAGTCAGCGGGTCGGGGGCGTACTCGGCGAGGAGGCCCGCGAGCAGGGGGCCGCAGCCGAGGCCGCCCATGTTGGCGGCGGTGGCCACGAAGGTGGCACGGGAGGCGCCGCCGGGCGGGGCGAGCTCCAGGACGTAGGCGGTGGCCGCGCCGGTGAAGAGGCCGGCCGACAGGCCGGAGAACAGCCGGCCCGCGTACAGCCAGGGCAGTCCGTCGGCGGCGAGGAAGCAGCCGGCGCTGGCCGCCGCGAAGCCGAGGCCCCACAGCAGGGCGGGGCGCCGGCCGACGGTGTCGGAGGCGTTGCCGGCGAGCAGCAGTACGCCGATGACGCCGAACGCGTACACCGCGTAGACGACGGTCACGGTCAGCTCGGAGAAGCCGAACTCCTGCTGGTAGAGCGGGTAGAGCGGGGTCGGCAGGGTGGTGCCGGCCATGCAGACGACGAACACCGCCCCGGCGAGCAGGCACCGCAGCCAGCCACGCTGTGCCGCCGGATCCGCACCTCCGTCTTCGCGCATGGCGCCGACCGTAACCCGGGGATCCCGCCGGGCCCGGCGGGACGCACCGGGGCGGCCCCGTCTCCCCCAATTCCGCCCGCTCCGGGCGACAGTCCCGGCGCGCTGCCGTACGCGGCGACGGTCACCGCGCCGTAGTGGGGCACCCGGGCGGAGCTCATCGAGGGGCTCGACCCGGCCCGGGCCGGTGCCGTGGACGTCAAGGGGCGACCCGCACCGGACCGGCCGGGCGGTCGTCGTAGGAGGCGTCGTCGCCGCGGGTGACCGTGCCGTTGGTGATCTGGCCCGCGAGGCCGAGGATCAGGAACACCCAGACCAGGACCTTGGCGGGGGTGCCGAGGACCAGGGGGCGGGTGGCCGACACGGGCTGCTGGGCTGCGGGCGCGGGCTCGTCGCCGAAGACGCCCTTGGGGTACACGGGGGTGAGCATCATCGCGTACGCGCTGAACCGCATGCGGTAGCGGACGACAGCCGCCGTCGCGGCGAACACGGGCTCGGGCAGCCGGCCCAGGATGACGGTGATGATCCAGAACACCCAGCCGATGGCGAACCAGCCGGACTGGGCCAGGCCGCTGACGATGGCCGCCGGGATCATCAGGATGATGCGGAAGAGCACGGCGAGCCGGTTGAGCGGGGTGCTGCGCAGTTCGATGCGTACGGGGTGGTCGCGCGCGTCGAAGGCGAACGGCGGGTAGCGGTCGACGAGCAGCGTCGAACTGGCCGTCACCCGGGTCTGATAGGCGAGGACGTCGCCGAGGAAGGAGGCGATCGGGTCGGGCAGCCGGCCGAGTACGAGCGCGGCGAACCAGCCGACGATCGTCACGAAGAACGCGGCGATCGACAGCACCATCACCACGATGAACTGCGGGATGAGCAGCAGCCAGCGCAGGAACACCGTCCAGCGGCGCTGCTGCCCGGGCGCGGGCACGTCGAGCGGCGGGCGGAACTCGCCCGCGTCGGTGTCCTGCGGGGGCCGGGGATCCCAACCTGCGCTCATCGCCGCCTCCGTGTCCCTGGGTGCCGGGTGTGGTGCCGGATCCTCTCGATCCTGGCGCGGCGGCGCGGGCCGCGCACGGCCGCATGGGCCACGCGGGGCAAGGCGGGGGGCCTAGACGGGCGACGGGACCAGGCCGGGGGCAGGGGCAGGGGCGCGGTGGGCGGCGCGGTAGGCCAGCGGGGAGAGGCCGAGGTGGCTGTGGAAGTGCTTGCGCAGGGTGACCGGGTCGCCGAAGCCGCAGGCGGTGGCGATGCCGGCGACGGTGAGGTCGGTGGTCTCCAGGAGGTGCCGGGCGTGGCCCAGACGGCACTGGATCAGCCATTTCAGCGGGCTGGTGCCGACCTCGGCGCGGAAGCGGCGGGTGAAGGTCCGTTCGCTCATGTGCGCGTGGCGGGCCAGGTCCTTGAGGGTGAGCGGTTCGGCGAGGCGGTCGAGGACCCATTGGCGGGTGGCCGAGGTGGAGCGGTCGGCGTCGGCGGGGACGGGGTGCTCGATGAACTGGGCCTGTCCGCCCTCGCGCCACGGGGCGACGACGCAGCGGCGGGCGGCGGCGCCCGCCACGGCGGCCCCGTGGTCGCGGCGGACGAGGTGGAGGCACAGGTCGATGCCGGCCGCGCCGCCGGCCGAGGTGAGCACGCGCCCGCTGTCGACGAAGAGCACGTCGGGATCGACGTCGACCTCGGGGAAGAGGCGGGCGAAGGCGTCGCAGAGGGCCCAGTGCGTGGTGGCGCGGTGGCCGTCCAGAAGGCCGGCGGCGGCGAGCAGGAAGGCGGAGGTGCACAGGCTGACGACCCGGGTCTCGGGGCGGATCAGGGCGAGGGCCGCGGCGAGTTCGTCGGGCAGCCGGCCGGTGGCGAGCAGTTCCTCGCTGGGTTCCTGGGTGGCGATGACCACGGTGTCGGCGGTGGCGAGGGCCGACTCGTCGTGGTCGAGGACGAGCCGGAAGTCCTCGGCGGTGCGGACCGGGCGGCCGCCGAGGGAGCAGGTGACCAGGGTGTAGAGGCGCTCGCCCCGTTCGTCGCGGGCCTCGTTGAAGACGCGGGCCGGGACGCCGAGGTCGAGGGGCACGACGCCGTCGAGGGCGAGGACGGCGACGCGGTGCGGTTCCGGGATGGCCATGGCTGGAATGGTACGACAGCTGTCCTTCCGGCCACTCACGCGCGCGGGCCGGGCCGGGAAACCCTGGGGTCTGCCGGGGCCTCCGCCCCGGTCCGACCACGTGAGACGAAGGACGAAGGATGACCATGAGCGTGAGCGAGACGACCATGCGGGCCGTGACCCTGGCGGAGTTCGGCGGCCCCGAGCGGCTGGCCGTGACGGAGGTCCGGCGGCCCGAGCCGCTACCCACCGAGATCCTGGTGCGCGTGCACGCGGCCGGGATCAATCCGGTGGACTGGAAGGTGCGCGACGGGAAGGTCGGCCTCGCCGGGCTCTACACGCTGCCGCTGGTGCTCGGCTGGGACGTGTCGGGGGTGGTGGAGGCGGTCGGGCCCGGCGTCACCACGTTCCGGCCGGGCGACGAGGTGTACGGGATGCCGTGGTTCCCGCGGGCGGCCGGGGGTTACGCGGAGTACGTGACGGCGCCGTCCCGGCAGTTCGCCCGCAAGCCCGCCTCGGTCGGGCACGTGGAGGCGGCGGCGCTGCCGCTCGCGGCGCTCACCGCCTGGCAGGGTCTGGTGGACACGGCGCGGGTGACGGCCGGGCAGCGGGTGCTCGTGCACGCGGCGGCCGGCGGTGTCGGGCATCTGGCCGTGCAGTTCGCCCGGCACCTGGGCGCCGAGGTGGTCGCCACCGCCCGGGAGCCGCGGCACGCGTGGCTGAAGGAGCTGGGCGCGGCGCAGACGATCGACTACACGCGCGAGCGTTTCGAGGAGGTCGTGGAGCCGGTGGACGTGGTGCTCGATCTGATGGGCCGGGTGGACGACACCGATGTGCGCTCGGTCGCGGTGACCCGGCCGGGCGGCCTGGTCATCTCGTTCCCCGAGGGCGTGTCGGAGGCCCTTGCCGCGGCCGGTGCGGCGGCGGGGGTGCGGACCGCCTCGATGATCGTCGAGCCGGACGCCCCGGCCCTGGCGGCGATCGCCGAGCTCGTCGACGCGGGCGCCGTACGGGTCGAGGTGGAGCGGACCTTCCCGCTCGGCGAGGCGGCGGAGGCGCACCGGCTCGGCGCGGCCAACCGGACGCGCGGCAAGCTGGTGCTCGACGCCACGCGCTAGGCGCCGCCGAAGGGCCGTCGGGGGGGGGCGGGGCGGGGCTCCGGGGGCCGGGCGGGGGCCCGTGAGCCGGGCACCATATCAGCACAGAGGCCGCGCCAGACGTTCTTTCGACTACTCTCCACACCTGCGCGCATGCGTACGGTAGTCATGGGGCCAGGGAGGGAACACCTTGGTCTTCAGTCTGAGTCGCCGCCGCAAGTCCGCCCCCGTCGCCCCCGTCGCCCCCGTCGGCCCCGTCGCCCCCGCGTGTCCGTACCCGCACGGCGCCGCCGTACCCGGGGCCGTACGTCAGCCGCCGCCGACGGCCTCGCCGCTCCGGCAGGAGGCCGAGCGGTTCGTCCGCCAGTTCCACGAGGAGCAGCCGCACGCCGGTGACGCGGAGGCGCGCGTACGGGAGGTGCTCGCCGACATCGACCGGACCGGGACCTATGTCCACTCCCCCGCCGAGCTGGCCTTCGGCGCGAAGGTCGCCTGGCGGAACGCGGCGCGCTGCATCGGGCGTCTGTACTGGCGCAGCCTGGTGGTGCGCGACCTGCGGCGGGTGACGGCCCCCGACGAGATCGCCGAGGAGTGCTTCGAGCATCTGCGGGTGGCCGCGAACGGCGGCCGGATCCGTCCGGTGATCTCCGTCTTCGCGCCGGACCGGCCGGGGCGGCCGGCGCCGCGGATCGTCAACGACCAGCTGGTCCGCTACGCGGGGCACCGCACGGCGGGCGGGTCCTGGGTCGGCGACCCGCGCGGCGCCGGGCTCACGGCGGAGGCGCGGGCCCTGGGCTGGAAGCGGGACCAGGAGGAGTTCCAGGTGCTGCCGTTGATGGTGCGGGAGCGGCCCGGCTCGCGGCCGGAGTGGTTCGAGCTGCCGGACGGCACGGTGACGGAGGTGCCGCTGCGGCATCCGGACCATCCGTTCTTCGCCGACCTGGGGCTGCGCTGGTACACGGTGCCGGCGATCAGCGACATGGTCCTGGAGATCGGCGGGATCCGGTATCCGGCGGCACCGTTCAACGGCTGGTACATGGGCACGGAGATAGGCGCCCGGAACCTCGCGGACGGCGAGCGGTACGACCTGCTGCCGCGGGTGGCGGACGGGCTCGGCCTCGACCGGTCGAGCGAGCGCACGCTGTGGCGGGACCGGGCGCTGGTCGAGCTGAACGTGGCGGTGCTGCACTCCTTCGAGGAGGCGGGTGTGACGATGGCGGACCACCACACCGAGTCCGAGCGGTTCCTGCGGCACATCGCGCAGGAGACCCGGCACGGCCGGCCGACCCCGGCCGACTGGAGCTGGATCGTTCCTCCTGTCTCCGGCTCGGCCACCCCGGTCTTCCACCGCTACTACGACCCGGTGGACCCGTCACTGCGCCCCGCCTTCCTCCCCCGGGCTGATCACCCGCCCACCACCTAGGCTCGGAAACATGACTGTGGCTCTCTTCGCCGGAATCGCCGTCAGCGACTACGCGGCGGCGCTCGCCTGGTACGAGCGGCTGCTCGGCGCGCCGCCCACGTTCCTGCCGAACGACATCGAGGCGGTGTGGGAGCTGGCGGAGCACCGTTCGCTCTACATCGAGCACCGTCCGGGGCACGCCGGTCACGCGATGCACACCCTGTTCGTCGACGACTTCGACACGGTGGTCGGCGACATCGCCGAGCGCGGGCTGCTGCCGGTCCAGCGCGAGACGTACGGGAACGGGGTGCGCAAGGCCACGTTCCGTGACCCGGACGGGAACGAGATCGGGTTCGGCGGCGCTCCGGTGGCGGGGCACGAGGGCTGACGGCGGGCCAGTGAGCCGGGCCGGGGGCCCGGCGCAGGTGCGCGCCGGGCCCCGGCCTTCGTCCGCTCAGGCCGCTCGGTCCGCTCAGCCCGCCGGGGCGTAACCCGCCGGGCGGGTGGTGAAGCCGGCCCGCCCCTGGGTGCGGCTGCGCAGATGGGTCGCGTAGCCGAAGAGCGCGGCGAGCGGGACGGTCGCGGTGAGGACCGCCGTGTCCGCGTGGGTCGTGGAGTCGGTGATCCGGCCGCGCCGGGCGGTCAGATCGCCGAGCACCGTGCCGACGGCGCTGTCGGGTGCGGTGACGGTGACCTCGACGACCGGTTCGAGCAGGGTCGTGCCGCCCGTGCGCAGGGCCTCGCGCAGCGCGAGCCGTCCGGCGGTGCGGAAGGCGAGCTCGGAGGAGTCCTTCACATGGGTGGCCCCGTCGGTGAGGGTGACCCGGACGCCGGTGACCGGATGGCCGCCGAGCGGGCCGTCGGCCAGCGCGTCCCGGCAGCCGGCCTCGACCGCGCGGACGAACTCCTGCGGGACGCGCCCGCCCGTCACCGCGGACCGGAACACCAGCTCCTGCCCGGAGGGGTCCTCGCCCTCGCCCAGCGGGGCGACGTCGAGGACCACGACGGCGAACTGGCCCGCCCCGCCGTCCTGTTTGACGTGCCGGTAGGTGAGACCGGTGACGGCGCCGGCCGGGGTCTCGCGGTACGCCACCTTGGGGCGGCCCACCGTGACGTCGAGACCGTGGGCGCGGCGCAGCTTCTCCACGGCGACCTCCAGATGGAGTTCGCCCAGGCCGGAAAGGACCGTCTGGCCGGACTCGGGGTCGGTCCGCACGGCGAGCGAGGGGTCCTCCTCGGCGAGCCGGGCGAGGGCGACCGCGAGCCGTTCGGTGTCGCGGCTCTGCCGGGCCTCGACGGCGACGGACACCACCGGGTCGGCGGAGACCGGCGGTTCGAGCCGGACGGCGGGCGCGTCGGTGGCGCACAGGGTGGCACCGGTGCGGGCCGCCTTGGGTCCGACGACGGCGACGATGTCGCCGGCCGTGGCCCGGTCGGTCTCGGTGGTGCGGTCGGCCTGGACGCGCAGGATGCGGGCGATGCGTTCGGTGCGGCCGGTGGTGCTGTCGAGCACGGTGTCCCCCTTTCGCAGGGTGCCCGCGTAGACGCGGAGGTAGGTCATGCGGCCGATGGGTGTGGTGGTGACCTTGAAGACGAGGCCGGTGAGCGGCGCCGTGGGGTCGGCGGGCTGCTCGCCCCGTACCGGCGGGAGATCGGCGGGGGCGGGCAGATAGGCGACGACGGCGTCGAGCAGCGGTTCGACTCCCCGGTTGCGGTAGGCGGAGCCGCACAGCACCACCACAGCCTCCCCGGCGAGGGTGAGGTCGCGCAGCGCGGCGGTCAGGGTGTCGGGGCTCAGGGTGCCGTGGGCGCAGTACTCCTCCAGGGCGCCGGGGTGCAGTTCGGCGACGGTCTCGGCGAGCCGGTGCCGGCGCCGTACCGCTTCGTCCGCGAGTGCTTCGGGCACGGGTCCGGTCTCGTACGTGTCGGTGCCCGCCCGCCACAGGTGGGCGCGCAGGTGCACGAGGTCGACGACGCCGGTGAAGGCGTCCTCGCGGCCGATGGGCAGCTGGACCGTGAGCGGTACGGTGCCGAGCCGGTCGCGGATGGAGGCGACGGCCGTGTCGAGGTCGGCGCCCGCGCGGTCGAGCTTGTTGACGAAGGCGAGGCGCGGGACGCCGTGCCGGTCGGCCTGGCGCCACACGGACTCGCTCTGCGGCTCGACGCCCGCGACGGCGTCGAAGACGGCGACGGCGCCGTCCAGGACGCGCAGCGCGCGTTCGACCTCGTCGGCGAAGTCGACGTGCCC
The DNA here is from genome assembly GCF_026236535.1 of Streptomyces sp. SKN60. Taxonomy (GTDB): domain Bacteria; phylum Actinomycetota; class Actinomycetes; order Streptomycetales; family Streptomycetaceae; genus Streptomyces. Next base: position 121,697 of record NZ_JAHTMW010000018.1, read on the forward strand.
GGGGGTGTCGATCAGGTTGAGGCGGTGGCCGGCCCAGTCGCAGCTGACGGCCGCGGCGAAGATGGTGATGCCGCGGTCGCGTTCCTGCGGGTCGAAGTCGGTGACGGTGGTGCCGTCGTGGACCTCGCCGCGCTTGTGGGTGGCGCCGGTGAGGTAGAGGAACCGCTCGGTGAGGGTGGTCTTGCCGGCGTCGACGTGGGCCAGGATGCCGAGGTTGCGGATGCGGGTACGCATGGTGATGTGGTCCTTCGCGTGCGATGCGGTGGAGATGCAGGGCAGCGCGATTCCCGGGACGGGGTGTGCGGAAGCACGGGGGCAGGAGGCGGCCGGGTGCTGAGAAGCTGAAGGGGCCTGTGGTCCTGCCGTGTTGCGTCGCGGGTCAGCGGTGGCGGCCGCGCAGCCGGCACCGGGGCGACGAAGAGGCCAGGATCACGTCGTACCGGGTACGGGAGACACCACGGACGCGGGCGGCGGCATGGGTGGTGGCCGTGGCGCGCATGGGTGTCTCCCTTCGTTCCGTGACAGATGTGGTGTGTCGGTACGCGGTGGAGTCTAGGCAGCCGAAGTCCGGTCGCGACAGCGGTTTTTCGCGGCGACGGGGAAGGGGAAGGCGCGGGGACGGCGACGGGACCGGGGCCGGGGCGGGCGGGGCTCAGTTCCTGGGGGCGCGGCGCTGCAGGCGGGCCCTGCTCACCCAGTACGTGATGATCGCGCCCCAGAACAGCGGGAAGGCCAGCGAGCCGAACGCGGAGACCCGCCACAGCACCAGGCTGAGAGCCGAGTGAAGGGCCATCAGGCCCACCGCCACGGCCATGGCGATCACGGGCTTGCAGCCGCGCGAGACCAGCAGCAGCGGGCGGCGCAGCCGGGGCGGCACCCGGCGGGTCAGCCACAGGAACCAGCCGCCCCAGCCGCCGGCCATCACGGCGGCGGCGAGCAGCACACCGGTGAGGGCCGAGCCGCCCTCGGCGCCGGAGCGCAGGTGGACGGAGGCCATGGAGGCGGCGACGAAGCCGGCGAGGGCCACCCAGCGGGCGCCGGCGACGGTGCCCCAGGCCATGGTCTCCAGGTTGTAGCGGGCCTGCCGGTCGTTGAGGTCGAGGGCGGCGGACTGTACGAAGCCCTCGGCGGCCTTCGTCCAGGAGCCGGGGCGCCACCAGCGGCGGCGCAGATGGAGCAGCGAGAGGTTGTTGTGGGCCTCGCTGCTCTCCGGGTCGAGCCGCAGCGCCGTCTCGTACGCCCGCTCGGCGACCTCGTGGTTGCCGAGGCGCTGCGCGGTGAGGCCGACGAGGAAGTGGGCGTCGCTCTCCTCGGGGGCGAGGGAGACGGCGGTGCGGGCGCACTCGTAGGCGGCCCGCTTGCGTTCGAGCCGCACCGAGCGGTCGAGGACGGTGCCGAGGGTGTAGTGGGTGGCCCAGTAGTGCGGGGCGAGGGCCACGGCGCGGCGGGCGGACTCCTCGGCCCGCTCGTACTGCTCGGTGGTGAGCAGGACATGGGTGCGCATCAGCCAGCCGCCGATGGAGTCGGGTTCGGCGCGCAGGGCCCGCTCGACGAGGTCGAGCGCCTGCGCCTCGTCGCCGAGGCGGTGCCGGCAGCGGGCCAGCAGGACGAGCGCGGTCGCGTCGTCGGGGTGCGCGGCGAGGTGCCGGGCGGCGGCCTCGGCGGCCTGCTCGTAGCGCCCGAGGTCGTAGAGCGCGTCGGCCTGGAGCAGGTCCCGGCCGGTCGGGTCAGTGGCCGTCACAGCTTGCGCTTCTTCTTCAGGTGGGTGAGCAGGTCGTCGTACATGCCGCCGTCGTTGGCGAACATGGCCACGTTGCGGGCGGAGGCGAACCAGGACTCGCTGGACGGCTTGATCTGCCGGGCCGCCTGCAGCAGGTCCCTGGTGGTGATCATGCGGATGGTGCCGGTACGGGCGGAGTCGAGGAGCGCGGCCTCGGCGGCGGACTCGCAGACATGGGCGAGGTCGGCGCCGGAGAAGTCCTCGGTCGCCTTGGCGATCTTTCCGAGGTCGACGGACTCGATGGGCCGCTCGCGCAGGTGGTAGCGGAGGATCGCCTCGCGGGCCGGGGCGTCCGGGGGCAGGACGAGCAGGGTGCGGTCGAGGCGGCCGGGCCGGCGGAGGGCGAGGTCCACGTCCCAGGGGACGTTGGTGGCGGCGAGCACGAACACGCCCTCGTTGCGGTCGCCGTCGACGCCGTCGAGCTCGGTGAGCAGCTGGTTGACGACATTGCGCAGTCCGCTGTGGTGCATGCGGGAGCGCTTGGCGCCCAGCGCGTCCAGCTCGTCGAGGAAGACGACGCAGGGGGCCTGGCGGCGGGCGGTCTCGAAGATGTCGTGGACGTTGCGCTCGGAGGTCCCGATGTACATGTCGAGGATGTCCGCGAGCGACACCGACAGGAAGGACGCGCCGAGTTCGCCCGCGACGGCCCGCGCGATGAACGTCTTGCCGCAGCCGGGCGGGCCGTACAGGAGCAGTCCGCCGCGCAGCGACTTGCCGTAGAGGCGGCGCAGTTCGGGGTTGCGCATGGGCGCGAGGAAGGCCGCCTCCAGGCGCTCCTTGACCTCCCGCATGCCGCCGACGTCAGCGAGTCGTACGGCTCCGGGCGCGTCGACCTCCCAGGCGGTGGCGTCGCCGGGGTCGCCGAAGCCCTCGGAGGTCAGCGGCACCTCCAGGCCGGTGCCGGCGCCTGCGCCGGTGCCCGTGTCGTCGCCGTGGCCGCCGTCGGTGAACCGGGGGCCGACGAGGTCCGCGACCTCCTGCTCGGCGGCGGCCCAGTCGAAGGCGGGCGGATCGGCGGGGGTGCTCAACGCCGGCGCGTCGGCGGGCGCGGCCGGGGTGGCGGGCACCGGCGGGGTGGCGGGCGGCGGGGGCTGGGCCGGTAGGCCCATCGCACGGGCCATCAGGTCGCGGGCGGCCGGGTCGCCGGGGGCGTGCTGGAGGGCGGCCGCCGCCTGGCCGACGGCCTCGTCGTGGTGTCCCTCCGCGAGGAGCAGCTCGGCGAAGTGCAGCCGCAGCGGGACGTCTTCGGGGGCGGCGGCCACGGCGGCGCGCAGGCTGCGGAGCAGCGGGGACTCGTCGGACATGGGCCCCAGCCTAGAAAGCGGCGGTGGCCGCCCGTGCACCGGGTGTCGGCACCCGGTGTCAGGAGGAGGTGCGGTCCGCGCGGCCGGCGAGCACGGTCCGCAGCAGACCGGCGACGGCCGTCGCGCCGCCGAGGACCATCAGCACCACGCCGACCTTGGTGAGGGTGAACACGGGTATCTCGACATCGGCCGTGAACAGCTTGAGGCCCAGGCCGACCAGGAAGGTGATGCCTCCTTCGAGGAGGTTCTTGGTTCCGCGGTGCATCGTGATCGTGACAGCCTCTCGTGGGACGGGGACGGCGGTGTCCTCAGCGTAGGCAGCCGACAGCCCCGGCCTCCTCGCCCTCGTGGACGAGACCGGCCTCCGTCGTTCGACGGAGGCCGGGTGGTGCGAGAGGCGGTACGAGAGGCGGTACGAGGGCGTCAGGAGCGGCCTCGGGTGCGGCGGTTCCCGCCCGAGCCGCCCTGGCCGCCGCGTCCTCCCTGGCCACCGCCACCGCCACCACGTCCGCCGCCACCACCGCCGCCGCGGGAGCGCCTGCGGTGCGGGGAGGGCACGGGGGCGCCGGCACCGCCGGCGGCCTCCGGGGAGGAGAACATCATCGGCACGGCGGGCGGGACCGGGGCGCCGGGCGCGGCCGGAGCGGGCGAGACCGCCGGTGCCGGGCCCGCGGAGGCCGCCGCCGCGGACGCCGACGCGGCGGCGGCGCGGGCGGCGAGCGAGTCACGGCCGGTGGAGGCGCCGCCGGCGCCGGCCAGGACGGACGCGTGGGAGATCAGCGGCGCGCAGGCCTGGCAGATCTCGGCGAGGGTCCAGACCTCGGCGATCACCGGGTTGTGGATGAGGACGAGCAGCGTCCGGCCCGTGCAGGTGGTGCGGGCACTGTGGTGCCGGCAGTCGCTCGCCCCGCAGGCGCAGGCGGCGTTCGGGCGGACGGTTGCCAGGCGGGCGTGGGCGCGGACGTGCTCGGCGGCGAAGGTCCGCAGGGACGCGAGGTCCTTCGATCGGGCCGGCATGCGGCAGCCCGGCGTGGTGCAGGTGACCGTCGCCGAGTGGTCGGGGTGACCCGTGAGGCGGATCGTCCAGGTCCGGCCTGGCACACGTGATCCAGGGAGCATGCTCAACGCGCACGTTTCCGTTCAGGTGAGAGGGGTGTTGGCCATGGTTTTACCCCGTGCGCGCCACAGGTTCACATCCGGACCCCCTCGGACCGCGCGTGGCGGCCGGATCCGGCCCCCGGACGGGCGCATTTCCGCCGCCCGGGCGGTGTGCGGTGGCGGGCCGGGGACGGGACACGGAGCATGGAAATCAACTCGTGGAGATCGACGAGTGGCGGGAGTGTCCGCATGAGCGAGAACGCGGCCGAGAACGAGGCCGGGAACGAGGCCTGGGGCGATCAGGTGTATCAGCCCGACGGCAGCGAGGTGCAGGACGACGCGGGGCTGCTCGATGCCTCCGACACGCTGGACGGCCCCCTCGACAGCCCCCTCGACGAGGGGTACGCGCCGCCGGACCGCCCGTGGGCCGTGGAGCACACGGGAGTCACGGCGGCCGAGCGGCTGCGCGGCGAGTCCCTGGACCAGCGGCTCGCCGAGGAGCAGCCGGACGACGCGCCGGACCTCGACTGGGACGGCGTCGGGGACACCATGGACACCGACGGCGAGCCGCTGGACGGCGAGGTCGGCAACCGCCGCTCGGGCCGGCTGGTCGCCCTGGACGACGGGCGCGCCCTCTCGCCCCTCGAGGGCTACGCCCGTGACGTCGGCATCGACGGCGGCGCGGCCTCCGCCGAGGAGGCGGCGATGCACCTGGTCGACGAGGAGTGACGGCGAGGACGCGGAGGGTGGCGGGCGGCCCGGCGCGGCCGGGGACCGACCTCCGATACGGGTGGATGCGCAGGCCGCGGCGCGGGCGGCGGCACCCGGTGCCGCGGGCCCGGTGAACCCGTACTTCTGACCCCGTCGCGCCGCTTCAAACGCGAAGCGGGGTAGGTTCTCACGGAAGTCTGAGGTCCGCGTCAAGACCCCGCCAGCCGTTACCCAGTCGTGACAATCGGGCATTTCGCCCCGGGATCGCCCGGTTCGCCTGGCACGAAGTGACAGACTTCCCCGGCGGTATCCGCCCGCGCACCTATCGCACTTCCCGCCGCCCCGCAAGGCTGCCGCGCCAGGAAGTTCGCCCTGCCGCTCGGTAGCTTCGGCGCACATGACCGCAGCACACATGACGTCCCCGAAGACCGCCGTCGACATCGGACCCGCCCGCCCGGCGGACGGTGCGGACCTCTGGCGGATCGCCCGGGGGGCCGAGGGCCTGGACCTCAACTCGCCCTACAGCTATCTGCTGTGGTGCCGCGACTTCGCGGCCACGTCGGCGGTCGCCCGGGACGCCTCGGGACGGCCCGTGGGCTTCGTGACCGGATATCTGCGGCCCGAGGCGCCGGAGACGCTCTTCGTCTGGCAGGTCGCCGTCGACGATTCGCATCGCGGAACCGGGGTAGCCGGAGCACTGCTCGACGCCCTGGCCGAGCGGCTGACGGCCGAGGGGCGCGGGCCGAGCCGGCTGGAGGCCACGGTCACTCCGGGGAACGTGGCCTCGGACCGGCTGTTCCGATCGTTCGCACGCCGCCGCGGGGCGGCCCTGACCCGGGAGGTCCTGTTCCCCGCCGACGCCTTCCCGGACGCCGGCGACCCGACCGACCCCGGCACCCCGACCGACCCCGGCACCCCGCACGACCAGGCCGACCAGGCCACCACGGCCGCACCGGCTCACGAGCCGGAGCTGCTGTACCGCATCGGGCCGCTGGCGCGCTGACCCCGCGCCACCGGCCCGACCACCCCCGAAACACCGAGAACCGAGATACGGGAGAACCGTGACCCTCACCGACATCGCCCCGTCCGTCTTCGAGACCGTCGAATCCGAGGTGCGCAGCTACTGCCGCGCCTGGCCGGTGGTCTTCGAGCAGGCCCGCGGGAGCCGGCTGTACGACGAGCACGGGCGGCCCTACCTCGACTTCTTCGCCGGCGCCGGCTCCCTCAACTACGGGCACAACAACCCGGTGCTCAAGCGGGCGCTACTCGACTACCTGGCCGGCGACGGCGTCACCCACGGCCTCGACATGTCGACCACCGCCAAACGCGACTTCCTGGAGACCTTCCGCTCGGTGGTCCTGGAGCCCCGTGCGCTGCCCTACAAGGTGATGTTCCCGGGCCCGACCGGCACCAACGCCGTGGAGGCCGCGCTGAAGCTGGCCCGCAAGGTCACCGGCCGGGAGACGGTGGTCTCCTTCACCAACGCGTTCCACGGCATGTCGCTCGGCTCGCTCGCCGCGACCGGCAACGCCGCCAAGCGGGCCGGCGCGGGCGTCCCGCTGCCGCATGTGACGCGGATGCCGTACGACCACTACCTGGACGGCCGGATGCCGGACTTCCTGTGGTTCGAGCGGCTGCTCGCCGATCCCGGCTCCGGCCTCGACCGCCCGGCGGCCGTCATCGTCGAGACGGTGCAGGGCGAGGGCGGCATCAACGTCGCCCGCGCCGAGTGGCTGCGCGGCCTCGCGGACCTGTGCCGGCGGCACGACATGCTGCTGATCGTCGACGACGTGCAGATGGGCTGCGGCCGGACCGGCGACTTCTTCTCCTTCGAGGAGGCCGGCATCACCCCGGACATCGTGGCGCTGTCCAAGTCCATCAGCGGCTACGGCCTGCCGATGGCGCTGTGCCTGTTTCGGCCGGAGCTCGACCAGTGGCAGCCGGGCGAGCACAACGGCACCTTCCGCGGCAACAACCCCGCCTTCGTCACCGCCACCGCCACACTCGACACCTACTGGCGCGACGACACCCTGCGCGACCGGACCCTGGCCCGGGCCGCGCGCGTCGAGGGCGCGCTCGGCGACCTGCTCGGCGAGGACGGGCGCTCGGCCGTCTCGTTCCGCGGCCGCGGCCTCGTCTGGGGCCTGGAGTTCGCCGACGGGAAGCAGGCCGCGGCCGTGTGCCGCCGGGCCTTCGAGCTCGGGCTGCTCCTGGAGACCTCCGGGCCGTACGACGAGGTGGTCAAGCTGCTGCCGCCGCTGACCGCGACGGACGACGAGCTCGACGAGGGCCTCGGCATCCTGGCCCGTTCCGTGCGGCACGCCGCCGACGGCCTCGCCGCCTGACCGGCACGCCCAGACCGGCGCCGCACGCCGCGCTCCAGGGGCCCCGCGCCGGGGGCCGCCGCCCCGCCCCGCCCCGCCCCGTACCACCCGCACCGCATCCCTATCGCCCGCCCCGCCCCGTACGCCCGAAAGGCCCACCGCATGATCGTCCGCAGTTTCGCCGAGATCGAGAACACCGAGCGGCACGTCCGCGCCGCCTCCGGCACGTGGGAGAGCAAGCGGATCGTGCTCGCCCGTGAGCGGGTCGGCTTCTCCCTGCACGAGACGGTGCTGTACGCCGGGACCGAGACGTCGATGTGGTACGCGAACCACATCGAGGCCGTCGTGTGCACCGCCGGCGAGGCAGAGCTCACCGACCACGAGACCGGCCGGACGTACACCATCGTGCCCGGGACGATGTATCTGCTCGACGGGCACGAGCGGCACACCCTCAAGGTCAAGCAGGACTTCCGCTGTCTGTGCGTCTTCAACCCGCCGGTCACCGGCCGCGAGGACCACGACGAGAACGGGGTCTACCCGCTCCTCACCGAGCCGGACGCGGACCCGGACCCGGACCTGGTCTGATCCCCTCCCCCTGCCCCGCACACACCCTCCGTACGAGATTGGAAGGCGCCACCCGTCATGACCTCCGCACCCACCCGTCCCGTCGACCTCTATCCCACCCGCGGCCCCGAGGAGCAGCTGATCGGCCGCAAGGACCCCGTGGTGTGGTCCGAGCCCGGCACGCCCGGCCCGTTCTGGGCCCGTGAACTGGAGGAGTTCGAGCGCGACGGCTTCGTCACGGTCGACGAGCTGGTCACCGCGGACGAGGTCACCGGACTGCGGGCCGAGCTGGACCGGCTGGTCTCCGATCCGGCCGTGCGCGCGGACGAGCGCTCGATCGTCGAGCCGCGCTCGCAGGAGATCCGCTCGGTGTTCGAGGTGCACCGGATCAGCGAGGTCTTCGCCCGGCTCGCCGCCGACCCGCGGATCGTCGGGCGGGCCCGGCAGATCCTCGGTTCCGAGGTGTACGTCCACCAGTCGCGCGTCAACGTCAAGCCGGGCTTCGGCGCCAGCGGCTTCTACTGGCACTCGGACTTCGAGACCTGGCACGCCGAGGACGGGCTGCCGCAGATGCGGACCGTGTCGGTGTCGATCGCGCTCACCGCGAACCACACCACCAACGGCAGCCTGATGATCATGCCCGGCTCGCACCGCACCTTCCTGGGGTGCGCGGGCGAGACACCGAAGGACAACTACAAGAAGTCGCTGCAGATGCAGGACGCCGGCACGCCGTCCGACGAGGCGCTCACGACCTTCGCGGACGCCTGCGGGATCCGTCACTTCACGGGTGCGCCGGGCTCGGCGACCTGGTTCGACTGCAACGCGATGCACGGCTCGGGCGACAACATCACGCCGTACCCGCGCAGCAATGTCTTCCTGGTGTTCAACAGCGTGGAGAACGCGCCCGAGCTGCCGTTCGCGGCGCCGGTCCGCCGGCCCTCCTTCATCGCCTCGCGCGACATCACGCCGCTCGGCTGACCCTCCTGTCCCTTCCTGCCCCTTCCTGCCTCTTCCTGTCCCTTCGTCTCCCTTCCTGTCCCCTCGCTCATTCCCCCGTCGCCCTACCGGAAGGACCGTCATGTCCCGTCCCGCACACCTCGACCGGCGCGGATTCCTCGCTCTGGCCCCCGCCGTCGGGGTCGCCGGCCTGCTCGCCGGGTGCAGCCGCACGGAGGTGGGCACGGGCGCGCCGAAGGCGGACGCGGAGCTGCTGGCGAAGCTGCGCGACCAGGGCTTCGTACGGGTCGGCTTCGCCGGTGAGGCGCCGTACGGCTTCCAGGACGGCGACCGGCTCGCGGGCGAGGCTCCGGCGCTCCACCAGGAGGTGTTCTCGGCGCTCGGGGTTCGCGAACTGCGGCCCACGCTCACGGAGTTCGGCTCGCTCATCCCCGGGCTGCTTGCCGGCCGGTTCGACGTGGTGAGCGCCGGCATGTCGATCACGCCCGAGCGCTGCGCCAAGGTGATCTTCTCCGAGCCCGAGTTCATCTCCCCCACCGCGCTGATGGTGCGCAAGGGCAATCCGAAGCGGCTCGGCGATCTGGCGTCCGTGGCGCGGGCCGGTGCGACCGTGGGCGTCCTGTCGGCCGCGGTGGAGGCCTCGTACGCCAAGGCGGCGGGGGTGCCGGACGGTGCGGTGAAGACGCTGGCCAAGCAGCAGGACGGGCTCGACGCGCTGCTGGCCGGCCGGATCGACGCGTTCGCGCTGACCGGCATCTCGCTGCGCTGGCTGGCGCGGACCAACGCGGGTGCGGCGGTGGAGGTGACGGCCCCGTTCGTGCCCGAGGTGAACGGGGTCAAGCAGTGGAGCGCGGGCGGCGCCGTGTTCCGGCCGGGCGCCACGAGTCTGCGGGACGCCTTCAACCGGGAGCTGGCGCGGATCACCGGTGATCCGGGGCGCTATGTCCAACTGATCGGGCGCTATGGCTTCACCGAGCGCGAGGCTCCGCCGCGCACCCTGCGCACCGCGGATCTGTGCGCGGGCCGGGGAGCGGCGTGAGCGGGTTCCTGGCGGAGAACCCAGCTCCGGCGGAGAGCTCGTTCGGGGCTGAGCTGGAGAAGGCGCTGCCGCGGCTCGGCGAGGGGCTGCTCGTCACGATCGAGGCGACGCTGCTCGGCGCGGCGCTCGCCCTGGTGCTCGCGTACGCGCTCGGGCTGCTGTCGCGCTCGCGGCGGCTGCTCCTGCGGGGCGCGGCGCGCACGGTGGTCGAGTTCTTCCGCGGCACGTCGCTGTACGTGCAGCTGTTCTGGCTGTTCTTCGCGCTGCCGATGCTCGGGTTCCGGCTCGAACCGCTGGCCTGCGGTGTGCTGGCGTTCGGCCTCAACTACGGCGCCTACGGGGCCGAGGTGGTGCGCGGCGCGATCGCGGCGGTGCCGCGGGCGCAGTGGGAGGCGGCCGTCGCCCTGGGCATGAGCCCGGGGCAGCGGCTGCGCCGGGTGATCCTGCCGCAGGCCCACCCGCTGATGGTGGCGCCGTTCAAGAACCTGCTCGTGCAGCTGCTGAAGGCGACGCCACTGCTGTCGCTGGTGACGGTGCCCGATCTCACCTTCGAGATCGACCAGTTGCGGTCGGCGACCGGGAACACGGCGGCGGCGTATCTGCTGCTGCTCGCGGTGTACGGGGTCCTGGCCGGGGTGCTGAGTCTGCTGATGAACGCGCTTGAGCGGGCCGCCCGGGCGCGGCTCGGTGCGGGAGGTGCGGCGTGATCTGGGACGGACAGGCCGCCGTGGACGCGCTGCCCGTGGTCCTGAAGGGCTTCGGGATCACGCTGCTCGCGACGGTCCTCGGGTTCGCGGTGGCGGCGGTGCTCGGTCTGGTGCTCGCGCTCGTGGGACGCACGGCTCCGCGCTGGGTCGCGGCGCCGGTGAACGGCGCCGCCGCCTTCGTACGGTCGACGCCGCTGCTCGTGCAGCTCTTCGCGGCGTGGGTGGTGATCTCGTCGCTCGACGCGCTGGCGCTCGGTGTGCTCGTCCTGGGCGTGCACTACGCCGCGTACCTCTCCGAGGTGTACCGCACGGGCATCGACTCGGTGCCGAAGGGCCAGTGGGAGGCGTGCACGGCGCTCTCGCTGCCCCGCCGGCGGGTGTGGCGGGCGGTGGTGCTGCCACAGGCGGTGCGCAACGTGCTGCCGCCGCTGGGGAACTACGCGGTCGCGATGTTCAAGGAGACACCGCTGCTCTCGGTGATCACGGTGCACGAGATGGTGCACGAGGCGAACACCTTCGGCTCCACCCATTTCGCCTATCTGGAGAGCTTCACGCTGGCCGCCGCGGTGTTCCTGCTGGCGAGCTGGCCGACGTCCGTGCTCGTACGACGACTGGAGGCACGCCTTGCAGAAGGAGCATGACCGGGACGCGGTCGCGGAGGGGGTCGCCGAGGCGGTGCGCTTCGACCGGGTCACCAAGCGGTTCGGGGACCACACGGTGCTCGACGGGCTGGATCTGGCGGTGGGGCGGGGCGAGCGGGTCACCCTGATCGGGCCGAGCGGCTCGGGCAAGACCACGATCCTGCGGCTGCTGATGACGCTGGAGCGGGTGACGGAGGGCGTCATCCATGTGGGGGGCGAGCCGTTCTCCCATATGCCAGGTGCCGGGGCCGGGGCGGCCGGCGGGCTCGTACCGGCGAGCGAGCGGTATCTCGCGGACCGGCGGCGCGGCATCGGCATGGTGTTCCAGCACTTCAATCTGTTCCCGCACATGAGCGTGCTGGAGAACGTCGTCGAGGCGCCCGTGCACGTGCTCAAGGAGAACCGGGAGGAGGCGGCGGAGCGGGCCCGCGCGCTGCTCGGCATGGTCGGCCTCGCCGACAAGGTCGACGCCCGCCCGACCCGCCTCTCCGGCGGGCAGCAGCAGCGCGTGGCGATCGCCCGCGCGCTCGCGATGCGCCCGGAGATCCTGCTCCTGGACGAGGTGACCTCGGCGCTCGACCCGGAGCTGGTGGCGGAGGTCCTGGACGTGCTGCGGGACGTCGCCCGGGACACCGACATCACGCTGCTGTGCGTGACCCATGAGATGGGCTTCGCGCGGGACGTGTCCGACCGGATCCTGATGTTCGACCAGGGCCGGATCGTGGAGTCGGGGCGGGCCGGCGAACTGCTCGACGCGCCCCGGCACGAGCGGACGCGGGCGTTCCTCAGCGCGGTCCGCTGAGGAACGCCGGCCCGGGGGCCGGTCAGGTGTGTTCGGCGGGGGCCTCGGCCAGCAGGCCTTCCCGGAGTCGGGCAAGGGAGCGGGCGAGCAGCCGGGAGACGTGCATCTGGGACACTCCGAGCCGTTCGCCGATCTCGGACTGGGTCAGCTCCTCCACGAACCGCAGGTGGAGGAGGAGCCGGTCGCGCTCGTCGAGGAGTCCGACGAGCGGGGCGAGGGTGTGGAAGTTCTCGAAGAGGGCGAGCGCCGGGTCCTCCTCGCCGATGAAGTCGGCGAGCGAGGCGTCGGCGTCGTCCTCGTCGCCGCCACCGCAGGCGGCGTCGAGCGAGGCGGTGTGGTAGCCGTTCGAGGCGATCTGCGCCTCGACGACCTCGTCCTCGGAGAGCTCCATCCGCTCGGCGAGCTCGGCGACCCGCGGCGCGCGGCCCAGCCGGGAGCTGAGCTCGTCATGGGCCCTGGCGAGCTCCACCCGGGCCTCCTGGAGGCGGCGCGGGACGTGCACGGCCCAGGTGGTGTCGCGGAAGAAGCGCTTGATCTCGCCGACGATGTACGGCACGGCGAAGGTCGCGAACTCCACCTCCCGGGCCAGGTCGAAGCGGTCGATGGCCTTGATGAGTCCGATGACGCCGACCTGGACGATGTCCTCCATCTCGTCGCCCCGGGCGCGGAAGCGCTGCGCCGCGTACCGGACGAGCGAGGTGTTCATCTCGATCAGGGTGTTGCGGACGTACTGGTGCTCCTCGGTGCCCTCCTCGCGCACCGCCAGTTCGCGGAGGAAGACCTTCGTCAGGGCGCGTGCGTCCTGGGGCGCGATCTCGCGCGGTGCCTCCAGCAAGGGCAGGTCCTCATACGTGCCGGCCGTCGTCGTCGCCTTGACCCTCTCGGTCCGCACGGGGACAACCTCCTGTTTCTCGCGGATCGTTCGTCTGTGGCGCTTCGCCTACCCCCGCTGCGCGGGGGCACGCATGGCGAGTTCGGGCGCGACGAGAACGGCGGTGACCCGCTTGCCGCACGGCGCGGGCTCGGTCACCACGTACCGGCACAGCGCGGTCACGATCTCCATGCCGTGGCCGCCGACCCGCTCGGGGTCGGGCGGCCGGAGCACCGGTCCGGCGGTGGATCCGTCGAGCACCGATATCACCAGCGTGGCGTCACTCCGTGCGAGTTCCAGGCGGAGCGGGCCGGGGGCGTGCCTCACGGCGTTGGTGACCAGTTCGCTGACGACGAGCAGCGCCGTGTCGGTGTCCACGTCCAGTTCGGTGCCGGCACTCCCGCGGAGGAAGCGAGCAGTGGCGTCCCGGGCCACGGTGACCGTACCGACGCCCCCGTCGTACCACCACCCGGCCTCGGCGGCCTGCTCGGTCATGGCCCTTCCCGCTCCTCTCGTCCCTCGTCTCCGTCGGCGGATGCGTCGCTCCTGCCCCGCCTTTCCGTTCCCACACCTCACGCCCCGTCGGGCGGGGGAAGCCGGAGCAGCTCTGGCGGCGGTGCGCCGAGGTACGGGCCGGGCTCGCGGTGGGGCTCGTACGGACGGAGGCGAGGTGCTGCTCGTGCTCGCCGAGGACGCTGCCGCCGGCGGCGGTCGCCGGGCAGGTCCCGGATCCCTACCTGTCGGGGGTCCACGGGCCTGACCCGCTGCATCTCGCCGAGGTCTTCGGGCTCGACGAGAAGACCGCGATGCGCTCCGCCGACTCCGCACGAGCCCTGCTGGAGCAGGCCGCTGAACAGCACCTTCGATGAAATCTGGTCGACCCGGAGGCGCCGTGAAGGGAATCATGGACGAGTGACGTCGACTGAAGCAGCAGCAATCGCTCTACAGGACCATGCCGCTCTCTGGAGCATGGGGGAAATCCGCGCGAGCGACGTGGTGGATGCTGCCTGTGCTGCGCTCGTCGCCGGACTCGACACCCCCGGCCTTCGCATGCTCGCCGCCTGCACGCGCGCCGAGGCGGACTACGACGTCCACGACCTGCTTCCCGCAGCACTCGACGAGCTCGGCCTCGCCTTCTATCCGGTCGGCAGCGTGGTCGGTCAGGAAGCCGCCGCCCGAACCCTCGCCCGCCGCATGCTCGCCGGAGAGCTCACGCCTCGGGAGTTCACCTTCCGGATTCATCAGCGCTACGGACATGAGCTGCCCCTGACCGAGCGCCTCGCTGAGCTCGACGACGAGTACGACATCCTCGAATACGGCGACAGAACCGTGGACTAGGTCGATGCCGAGGTCACGGCCGAAGCCCGCCGCCTCGCAGCCCACCCCACGGTTGCCGCCGAACCCACGGATTCGCCCGGCTGATGCACACGGACCGACCCGCGAGTTCCCGCGATGGGCAGCAGCTCTCCGGTGCGCGGGTGGCGGGCGGCGAGGTCCATCGCGGCGTCCGGGTGATGCAGCCGGGACAGACGGCTGTCTGCCATCGGTGAACGCCACCCCGAGCGGGCGCAACGGTCATTACCGTCCAGCCGCATGACAACGATCACAACCCGTACGGTCGAATACCCGGCCGACAACCTGACGATGATCGGACACCTCGCGCTCCCGGCCGGTGCCGAGCGCCGGCCCGCAGTCCTGATCGGACCCGAGGGGATGGGGCTCAGCGATGTCGAGCGCCGGCGGGCCGAGGCGCTGGCCGAGCTGGGGTACGTGGCGCTGGCCTTCGACCTCCATGGCGGACGCTATTTGGGTGACCCCGAGGAGATGTTGGCCCGGTGCATGCCGCTGCTCGCCGATCCCGACCGCATGCGAGGCATCGGTCACGCCGCGCTCAACGTGTTGCGTGCCGAACCACGGGCCGACCCTGACCGGACCGCCGCCGTCGGTTACGGCACCGGGGGCGCGGTCGCACTGGAACTCGGTCGCGATGGCGTCGGCCTGCGCGCGATCGGGACGGTCAACGCGCTGACCACGGGCCGACCGGGCGAGGCGGCACGCATTCGCTGCCCGGTATGGGCCGGGGTCGGGTCGGAAGACCCGATCATGCCGCCCGCGCAACGGGAGGCGTTCACCGCAGAGATGCAGGCCGCGGGCGTCGACTGGCGCCTCGTGGTCTACGGCGGCGCCCTTCACGCCTTCCACCACCCGCCGGTCGACCACCCCACAGTCCCCGGTGTCGGCCACCACCCGCAGCATGCGCAGCGAGCCTGGCGTGACATCGTCGCCCTGCTCGCCGAGTGCCTGCCCGTCACGGATTGATCCGATCGGCTCCTGGTACTCACTCCTGAGTCCTGCACGGTGAGCCTCCGGTTCATCTCCTGGTGATGCCGGTCGGTCCGGGCGGGGCGTCCGAGGCCGGGCGGGAGGTGGCGCGGATGGCGAGTTCACGACACGGAGGCGGGGGTTCCGCATTTCTGCGGCCTCCTCGGGCAGCACACACACGAACGAACCCGCGGCCGGAACCAGGGCCGCCGACACGAGGAGCGCCCATGCCGAGCCGTCAACCGGCCGACGAGCCGGTCTTCATCGCCGACTTCTCCGCACCGGACCAGTGGGTGGCGGGCCGTTCGTGGGCCTATCCCGACGGCGGACCGGTCAACCCCGGGGACAACAAGCTGGACCACCTGGTCGAGGACCCCGCGTACAGCCGGTCCGGGGTCTTCCGGGCGACCCGGCGCCGGGACGGGCTGTGGGACGCGGGGCTGCTGACCACCGAGGGGAGCCGGGAGGGCTTCGAGGTGCGGACGGGCGACGTCCTGGAGGCGCGGGTGCGGCTGCCGGAGGAGATGGGCGCCTGGCCGGCGATCTGGACCTGGCGGGACGGCGGCCAGGAGGTCGACGTCTTCGAGTACCACCCGGACAACCCGGATCTCCTCGAACTGTCCAACCATGTCCGCGGCACCCACCTCTACCACCGCTCGCCGGCGGTGCGGCCGGGCGGAACGATCCGGCTGCGCACCGAGTTCGGCGCCCGGTCGGTGGTGTGGTGGGTCGACGACGAGGAGGTCTTCGCGGACCGGCGGGGCGTCGGGCGGTCCTGGCACGCCTGTCTGATCGTCAATCTGTCGGTGTGCGCGGGCCGCTACCACCCGGCGCCCGACCCGGACGTCGACGAGATGTCGTACGAGGTGAGCGACCTGCGGGTGTTCCGGCCGGGCGGCGCCGGTCACCACCAGTAGGCCGGGTACCTCGGCGCGCCGCGGCGGAGCCGGGAGACGGCCAACTCCATGAGGACGAGCACGATCGACGCGCCCAGCAGCAGCGGCACGAAACCGGCCGGCGCCGGTTCCTGAAGGACGACCACGACGGCGGTCGCGCAGGCGGGCGCGTGCGGGGTGCGGGCGAGGAAGGTGAGGGCAAGGGTCACGCCGGTGGCGATCGCGGCGGCCCAGGCGGTCGGGCCGGCCAGGGCCAGGATCGCGTAGCCCACCCCGGCGGCGAGCAGATGGCCGACGACGACGCTGCGCGGCTGCGAGAGCGGGAGGGTGGGAGCGCTGTGCACGAGCGCGGCGCTCGCGGCGAGCGGCGGTATCAGCACAGGCTCGTGGATGACCGCACCGATCGCGACGAGCCCGAGCAGGACGACTGTCACGGCGCCGATGCTGTGGAACGCCGCCGCCGGCCCCGGGCGGGCCGGGGCCCGGACGATGATCCGGGGCCTGGGCCTGGGCCTGGGCCGGGACTCGGTCTCGGACTCGGTCGTGGGTGCGGCAGTGTCGGTGCTCATGGTGACGTGTGTGGTTTCCGGGCAGGCGGCCTCGAGCCGGCGGGGCGGGCAGGGATCGGCGGGCAGGCGTACGAGACCCTGTGGTGGACAGTCGGCCCGCCCTTGCGCCCACGCCCGCATCGCCCCGATACGGGCGACACGACCACCCCGATGGTATACAAAATGGTGAAGCGCCGACGAGCCGGATCCCACAAACCAAGACGGATGCGTCGCAGGTCACAGCTCTGCGTCCACTAGCATCCCCTCCATCCGCGCCCACCCGAGCCCAGGATGGGCGGCCGCCGCCTCGACCACCTTGGGATCCTGGTCAGCCAAAAGTACGTCGAGCAGCGTGTCCGGGAGACGAGGGTGCCGGGCGGCCTCGGCACGTACGAAGGCCTCGGGATCGGCGGCGAGCCGGCGGAGGTGATCGAGCGGCAGCTCGGGGTCCCTCAGCGCGACGAACCGCGCCCCCGCGTCTGGCGCGTCCACCAGGGTGCGCAGCCGGTGCCGTGGGAAACGGGGATGGTCGACGATCAGCTGCCGCGTGTGAAACGCCTCGCCGTGCTCCCGGAGCAGCGCCTCCAGGATCTCCGGCGGCGCGTCGGGCCGATGCGCGGCGATCCGCCGGACGCCGACGTCCGGGTCGGCGTCGAGGCGTCGACATGACGGCTGAGGGCGAGGCTGATCCGTACGCTCGGGTCGGTCGAGTCGAGGAGCCGGGCGACCATGCCGGCTGTCAGGTACGGGTTCCCGGCCACCGTCCGTACGAGCCGCTCGTCCCCGCTGTCCACGAGCGTGGTGAAGGCTTCCCTGGTCAGCGGCACGCGGCCCGCCAGGTGGCCGCGCACCGCCGGGTCGGCGAGAAACCGGTCCACGGATTCCGGCGGGACGCCCGGCTTCGCCTGCTCGGTCGCGGCGGCCCGGACCTCCGGGGCGGGGTCGGCGAGGAAGCGCTCCTGTACGTCGAGGGGGCGATCGTGCCAGCAACGCGCGACCACCGCGCGCACGGCCGGGTCCGGGTCGAGCATGAGTGCCGTCCGCGGCCGACCGTAGGCCTCCTCCAGATGATCGAAGCCGATCCGACTGCCGCCGGCCACGATGGCGCGGACCGCCGGATCGGGGTGGGCGGCGCTGAGGCGACGCGTCGCCCGGGAGATGCGGTTGCCGTACATCAGGGTCGCGGCATCCGCTCCCCCGTACGTCAGCAGCGCCTCCGCGACCGCGTCCGGCAGCCGTGCGCGGCCAGGCGGACCAGCAGGTCCTCGGGGGCGGCCGGGTTCCGGACCAGGCCGGAGAGTTCGGGGTGGCGGAGGCTCGTCATGGGCCCAGACAAGCAGAGGCCCGTCGGCGGCGGGGCGAATCCGCGGAAGGGCGGAAGGAGGCTTCCGGATGGGGCATGCGCCACTGACATAATCCGCACATGCGTACGGGTGAGTCGATCAGTCACCGACCGGAACTGGGCCTGGTGGTGATTCCGCCGGGCGACCCCAAGGTGTCCGTCTCGTTCGCCGTGTTCGACGACTCCGTTCCCGCGTTGCGCGCCTTCGTGCTGTCGCGCCTCGGCGGGGCCGGCGCCGTGGAGCGGGCGCCGAGCGGGGCGCGGTGCACGCGGCTCGTGCCGGTGGTCGTGGGGCTCGTGCCGCGACCCGACAACACGTACAACCCGCGCGCGGTGTCGGTCACCGCGCCGCCGGTGGACGGCGGTTCGGCGCACGAGCGGCACCTGGGGTACGCGTACGACAGCTTTCTGCACTTCCAGGGTGCGGACATCCACCGGCTGGCCGAGGCCTCGCCCGTGCCGATCGGCTGTCACGGGTGGATCGAGCTGGAGCCGGTCGATCCGGAAGAGGCTGCGGACCGGCAGGAGTTCGACCCGGACGGGGACGGGGCGCCGGGCCGGGACCGGCCGTTCACGCTCGCCGAGCAGATCGCGGCGGGGCACTGGATCGGAGCCGTACGGCTCAACCTGCCCGACCGGGACGGACTGCGCGCGCTGGTCGACGCCTTCGACCCCGCCGGGTTGCCGGACGCCCGGCCCGAGCCCGAGTCCGCCGACGCCCCACCGGAACCCGCCCCCGCCCCGCTCCCCCACGACCCGGAGGCCGAGCGGCGGGTCGCGGCCTGGGCCCGCTATCGGGCGCTGCCGCACGACTTCGCCGAGCTGCGCGCGGTCAGCCGGACCGTGCACGGGCGGGAGTCGGTGCTCGTCGTGGACCGGGCGGGGCTCACGGCCGGTGAGTTCCATCTGCCGGACGGGCCGCTCACGCTGCTCGACGAGCGGGTGCGGCCCGAGGCGGTGGCGGCGCTGCGCCGGCACGGGGTGCGGGCGCCCGAGGCGCCGGACGCCGGCGGGTTCCCGGACGCCACCGTCGCCGTCGCCGTCGGCAGCGGCGGACCCGGCGGCCGGGTGTGGTCGCTGCGGGTGGTCATGGACGCGGTCGCGCGCCGCGATCTGCCGGAGGCGGGCACGTACGACCCGGGTTCGGGCACGCTGACCGTGTACGCCGACGCGTACGCCGAGCCGATGGCGGCGCTCGTCCGCCGGCACGGCGCGGAGCCCCGGAGCGTGGTCCGCCGGGCGCCCGACGCCGACACCCGGGAGCACAACCGGCGCGCCGGGTCCCCGGCCACCCAGGCGGGTCCGCTGCGCAGCCCGGCCCGGCTGACGGCGGGCACGCTCGCGCTGGTCCCGGCCCGGCACCGACCGTGGCTGAACGCGCGGACCGTGTCCCCCGGTGAGCGCCCACCTGCGACGGCGGGCGCCGACGACCCGTACTACGTGCGCGAACTGACCGCGATGTTCGGGGCGCTCGCCGCTCCGCGCCGTACCGCGCCCTGCCGGCTGTGCGCCGCCCCGGCCCTGGAGACGGCGACCGGCCTCGCGTACTGCTTCGGCTGCTGCCGGCTGGCGCAGCGCGGGGTGATCAGGGACAACGGCACGGACGGGCCATGGACGGACGCGGTGATCCACGCGGTGCGCCGGCTGGCGGAGTTGGAGTTCTCCGGGCCGCCGTCGCTCGCCCAGCTGGACCGGGTCACGGTCACCGAGCCGCGGCTCGCCGACGAGGCGATGCTGTGCCGGTTCCTGGTGCCGCGGCCGTTCGCGCGTCTGACGACCGCGCGCCCGGCGCGGCCGGTCCGCGGCTGGAGCGACTGGCTCCGCCTGGCGGGCGTGCTGGACGGCGGGGTGCGGCAGGGGCGGGGCACGGTGAGTGTGGCGAGCGACGGGCATCTGTGCCGGTCGCTGTTCGAGCGGCACGTCGACGACTTCTTCCATCATCACCGGGTGCCGCACGAGCCCGAGCCCCACTACCCGCGGCACGAGGAGCTCAACACGACGGGCCTGCGCGCGGACTGGCTGCTCACGGACGGCACATACGTCGAGGCGCTGGGTCTGCTGGGGCAGGAGACGTATGCCGAGAAGGCGCGGCGGAAGGCGGAGTTGGCGCGGGTGTCAGGAATCCGGCTGGTGACCGTGACCGACCGGGACCTGGAGCGGCTCCCGGAGATCTTCGCCGAGTGGATTCCGAGTGGATTCCGTCGGCCGGCCGGCCGACGGCCTGTGGGAGGGTGAGGGCGTGACCTCGACCGAGACGAACGACGAGCGGCGAGCCAAGGACGTGGACGTGGCCAGGGACGCGGACGGCGGCCGGGTGCTGCTCGGCTGCATGGGCCTGGGCGGCGACTGGGACGGCGAGGCGTACTCCCCCGCCGACGTCGACGCGGCCGAGGCCGTGATCCGGGCGGCCCTGGAGAGCGGCATCACCGCCTTCGACCACGCCGACATCTACCGCCGCGGCAAGGCGGAGGCGGTGTTCGGCGAGGTGCTCGCCCGTACGCCGGGGCTGCGCGAGCGGATCACGCTCCAGTCCAAGTGCGGCATCCGGCTCGCGGACGGCGACCGGCCAGGCCTGTACGACCTGCGCGGGCCGAGCATCGTCCGCCGGGTCGAGGAGTCCCTGGCCCGGCTGCGCACCGACGCCCTCGACCTGCTCCTGCTCCACCGGCCGGACCCGCTCGCCGAGCCCGCCGAGATCGCCGCGGCCCTGGAGTCCCTGCACCGGCAGGGCCTGGTGCGCCGGTTCGGCGTGTCCAACATGAACGCGGCGCAGATCGCCCGGATCCAGGACGCCCTGGACGAGCTCGGCTCGGGCCTTCGACTGGTGGCGAACCAGCTGGAGATGAGTCTGCTGCGGCGCGACTGGCTGGAGGACGGCGTGCTCGTGAACACGCCCGCCGCGGCCGGCGTCGGCTTCCCGGCCGGCACGGTCGAGCACTGTCTGCGCCACGGGATCGCGCTGCAGGCCTGGGCACCGCTGGCGCAGGGCCGTTTCACGGGGCGTCAGGAGACGCCGGAGGAGCACGCCACCGCCAAGCTCGTCGCCGAGCTCGCCGCGGCCAAGGACACCACACCGGAGACGGTCGTGCTGTGGTGGCTGCGGCGCCACCCGGCCCGGATCCTCCCGGTGATCGGCACCACCAGCCCCGGCCGGATCCGCGCCTGCCGCGACGCCGCCGTCGCCGAACCCGGTCTGGACCACGAGGAGTGGTACCGGCTGTGGATCACGGCCCGCGGCGCCGCGCTGCCGTAGGGCCTACAGGTTCGGCCCCTGCCACGCACACGATCCACGTCCCACGTCCCACGTCCCACGTCCCACGTCCCACGTCCCACGCCCCACGCCCCACGACGACCCACCACCGAGGAGTCCGTCCCGATGACCGCCGACACCACTCCCGACGGCCCCGACGGCCCGGCCCATGTGCTGCTCGCCGGTGCGCCGGACTCCCCGGTGCTGCTGCACGTGCCGCACTCCTCGCGCGTGGTGCCGCCGGAGGTACGGGACGGGATCGTGCTCGGCGACGCCGAGTTGGAGCGCGAGCTCGACCACATCACGGACTCCCACACCGAGGAGATCGCGGCCGTGGCCGCCGCGTCGGCGGGCACGGCGCCCTGGCGGTTCGTCAACCGGCTGTCGCGGCTCGTCGTCGACCCCGAGCGGTTCCCCGACGAGCGCGAGGAGATGCTGGCCGCCGGGATGGGAGCGGTGTACACGCGCACCACGCACCGCGCCGAGCTGCGCCCGGCCGGCTTCGACCCGGCGCCGCTGCTCGGGCGGTACTTCGAGCCGTACGCGGACGCCGTGACCCGGGCCGTGGACGCGCGGCTCGCGGCGACCGGGCGCGCGGTGATCGTGGACGTGCACTCGTACCCGACGGCCGCGCTCCCGTACGAACTGCACGGGGACGGGCCCCGGCCGCCGGTGTGTCTCGGCACGGACGCCTTCCACACCCCGCCGGCGCTGCTGTCGGCGGCGCGGCGGGCGTTCGCCGGGTTCGGCGGGGTGGGGACGGACAGCCCGTTCGCCGGGACGTACGTGCCGCTCGCGCACTACGGGCGGGATCCGCGGGTCTCGGCGCTGATGGTGGAGATCCGCCGCGACGGCTACATGACCGAGCCGGGCGGTCCGGCCGGGCCCGGCGTACGGGCCCTCGGCGTGGCCCTGGCGGCGCTGGTGGACGCGGTGACGGACGAGGTGCTGAGCGCGGGCCCCGGCGTTTCCTGAACCCCCTCCGGCCGCCCCGGCCCCCGCGCAGGCCGGGGCGGCCGGAGGGGGCGGGATCCGGCGGGATCGGGCGGGATCGGGGCTGAGCCGTAAAATGGGGCGGGTGAGCGCACGCAGGTACGAGCTGGTGTTCTCCGACGGCGCGGGCGAGGCCCGTGACGTCGTGGTCGTCGAGCGGACCCCGGCGGCGGGCCCCGGTGGCCATCCGGTCTACACGGACCCGACCGGCATCATCCGGGCCGAGATCAGTGACCGCGACGAGGTGCGGATGCTCGCCTCGGGCGGGCATCAGGAGACGCCGCAGGCCGTCGTCGCGCGGCCGCTGCCGGAGGCCCCGGACACCGCGCCTCCGAATGTCGCCTAAGCTGCCGTGATGACCACTTTCGACCCCTCTTCCGCTTCCTCCTCCGCTTCCTCTCGCCACGTGCGCGTCACCATCGAGCTCATCGCCGAGATCACCGACGAGGAGGCCCTCAAGGCCGCCGCGCTCGACCAGGTCCGGGACGACGCCTACCTGGAGGACGCGGAGCGCGCCGAGGCCATCGAGGCCATCGGCATCGACCCGTCCGGCTCCCTCGCCCACTTCATCGACCCGGTCGCCCTCCTCGGCTCCGTGCCGGGCGTCGAGCTGGCCGCCGCCACCTGGGAGTCCGCGCGTACGGACTACGACCCGGACGAGGAGACCTGGGAGGAGCACGACCTGGCCTGAGGCCCGTTCCGGGGCCGGGAACCGTGGAGGGCGCTCCGCCGTCCCCCACGACCGGGCGGCGCGGACTCGACCTGAGCACCGCGCTCCTGGTAGGAGAACCCTGCACGGTTCGTACGGCGAGGGGGCACCATGAGACCGCTGGAGGCGGGGGATCCGGAATCGGTCGGGGACGGCCGGTACCGGTTGGTCGGGCGGCTCGGACAGGGCGGCATGGGGGTGGTCTATCTCGGCCGCTCCCGGTCCGGCCGGGCCGTGGCCGTGAAGGTCGTACGCCCGGAGCTGGGCACCGACCCCGAGTTTCTGCGCAGGTTCGCCCACGAGGTCGCGGCGGCGCGCCGGGTCGGCGGCTTCCACACCGCGCCGGTGGTCGACGCGGACCCCGAGGGGCGGCCGGCCTGGCTGGTGACCGCGTACGTGCCGGGGCCCACCCTGCGCACGGTCATCGACCACGTCGGGGCGCTGCCCGAGGACACCCTGAGCGTGCTCGCCGCCGGGCTCGCGGAGGCCCTGGAGGCGATCCACCGGGCCGGGGTGGTGCACCGGGACCTCAAGCCGGCGAACATCGTGGTCGCCGAGGACGGACCCCGGGTCATCGACTTCGGCATCGCGCGGGCCCTGGACGGCTCGACCGCTCTCACCCGGACCGGGCTCCAGGTCGGCACGCCCGGCTATCTCGCGCCCGAGCAGCTGACGGGCGGGGCGATCACCCCGGCCGTGGACATGTTCGCGCTGGGAGTGGTGCTGTGCCAGGCGGCGGGCGGCTCCCCGTTCGGCGAGGCCGCCTCCTCGGCGGCCTGGCTCTACCGCGTGGTGCACGAGGAACCCGATCTGTCCGCCGTCCCCGCCGCGCTGCGCGGCCCGGTCGGCGCCTGCCTGGCGAAGGACCCGGCGCGGCGGCCGACGCCCACCGCCTTCATCGACTCCCTGACGGTCCACCACCCCGCCGACGAGGGCTGGCTCCCGGACGCGGCAACGCTGCTCCTGGCGACGGTGCCGCAGGTTCCTCAGGTGCCGGCCACGGTGGCCGCAGCCACCACGGAGGTCACGGCGCAGCCGGAGCCGGAACCGGTGCTGGTGCCGGAACCGGAGACGGCTCCCACGCCCGTGCCCGAGCCGGAACCTGCATGGGCGCCGGAACCGGAACCGGCCCCCCGGCCGGAGCACCCGACACGGCCTTCGGACACGGATACGGATACGACCGGGGACACGCATTCGGGTACCGGTACGGGGCGGAGGCGCGGGGTCGCGCTTGCCGCCGCGCTCGTCGTGTGCGCGGCGGTCGTCGCGGGCGTGGTGGTGTGGTGGCCGTGGGATGGCGACCGGGCCGCCGGCAACAACGGCGGGGGCGGCAAGGCGTCCGCCCGCTCCTCCACTCCCTCCCCCGCCGCGCTGCCGACGGCCCCGCTGCTGGTGCGGCAGGACACCGCGCCGGGCTGGCCCGGGAAGTGCCACGGGGTGATCGCCGTACGACCTGCGGCGACGGACACGCCCCGGCGGCTGCGCGCCGACTCGTCCGGTTCCGGGGACTGCGACATGCTGCCCCAGTGGGCGCCGGACCGGGCCTCGTTCGCCTTCACGCGCCGCAACTCCGAGGGCACCGCGGTGTGGACGGCGAAGGCCGACGGCTCCGGCGCGCGCCGGATCACCTCGATCGCCGGCGGTCGGGTGTCGTGGTCGCCGGACGGCACCCGGCTCGCGGTGCTGCGCGTGTCGGACGGCGTGCAGCAGCTCTACGAGGTGACGGTCGCGGACCGCTCGGTCCGCCGGCTCACCCACAGCGCCACCCGTGTCGAGGACCCGGCCTGGTCCCCCGACGGCCGCTCCATCGCGATCTGTCTGGAGGCGGGCCCCGGCAACATGCAGATCCATCTCGTCGACCCGTCCGCCCCGGAGAGCGAGCCGCGCCAGGTGACCCGGCTGCCGCACACCGCCCTGGACCCGGTCTGGTCGCCGGACGGCAAGACCTTCGCGTACACCGCGGGCACGGAGCAGAGCCCGGCGAAGGGCGACATCCGGCTGGTCTCCGTCGACGGCACCGGCGACCGCCCGCTGGTGACGACGTCCGCGCACGAGATGGACCCGGCCTGGTCGGCCGACGGCCGCTGGGTGGCCTTCGTCCGCGGCCCGTACGCGACGCCCGCGATCTACGCCGTGCGAGCCGACGGCACCGGCGAGCGCCGCCTCACGACCGGCACCCTGCCGGAGGGCCACCCGGCCTGGCGCTGAGGGCGCGACCATGGGCCGGGGCCATGCCCTAGCCTCGGGCGCATGGGTGCGGTGCTTCCTCTCGTGGCGATCTTCGGCGGCCTGCTCGCGGTGCTCGGCGGCTGCGTCTGGCTGGCCGTCCGGGTGCGGCGGCGCGGCACGGCGGGCGGCGGTGCCCGCGCGGCGCTGGCCGCCTGGGAGGAGGCGTACCGGATCACCTCCTACGAGGCGTACCAGGAGATCACGGCCGGGGCCCGCCGCAAGACCCCGCTGCCCTCGCCGGACGGTCCGGGCGGCCCGGGCGGCCGGTGGCGCGCCCGCCTCCGGCTGACCCGGCGCGAGCGTTGAGCGAGCTCGCGCGGGGACGGCGCCCGGACCGGGACCGGCTCAGCTGGTGATGGAGAACGGGTCTCCGTAGACGCTCCAGTACAGCGGGGTGTTGAGGTCGAAGTTGTTCTCGTTGAGGAAGCGGCGCTGGGCGGTGCTCACGCGCGTGGTGTCGCTGTGCGCCTCCTCCTTGCGCATCTCCTCCTCGCGGGCGTCGAGGAAGGCGTTCAGGTACGTCTTCTCGTTGCCGCCGCGCGAGGGCGGCGTCGCCCGGGACATCGCGACAGCGCGGATCGAGCGGAAGCCGTCCTCGCCGTGCATGACGGCGGCGTCGTAGTAGGCGAACTGGCCCAGCGCGCGCAGGCCGTCGGACTTCGCCTGGGAGACGGCGGGGTTGAAGTAGACCCGGTCGCGCTCCTCCTCCTGGGTCTGGGTGAAGACGGAGTCCTGGGCGGCCTGGCGCCAGGCGGAGGTGAAGCCGGGGTCGAGGCCCTCGTGGGAGTCGGTGCCGTTGACCTTGCGGAGCGCGGGCAGGTAGGGGGCGAGCGGGTTGCTCGGCTTCTTGGCGGTGTAGCGCTCGACCAGGTCGAGCATGTCGCCGGTGCCGGAGCAGAAGCCGATGATGCCGGCGGTGTAGCCGCGGCCGTCGTCGATGTCCTCGATGTAGGCGAACTGGGCGCGCCAGTCGAGGGAGGAGTTCTCGAAGGAGGAGACCAGCTTCATGGCGATCTCCTTCTTCCGAGGGTCGTCGAGGTTGGTGCCGGTCGACGGGGGCGGGGTGGTCGAGCCGGTGCCGTAGGCCTCGACCTCCCAGAGGGAGTAGCCGTACGGGGTGGCGCGCTGGGTGCCGAAGACGCGGAGGTAGCGTCCGGTGCCGTCGACGGTGAGGTCGTCGGTGCCGCCGTCGCCGGTGGTGGTGGCGTACACCTGGCGCCAGGTGGAACCGTCGTCGGAGAGCTCGACGCGGTACGCCTTGGCGTAGGCGGCCTCCCACTTGAGGACGACCCGCTTGACGGCGGTGCCGGCGCCGAGGTCGATCCGTATCCACTGGTTGTCCACGCCCTCGGCGCTGGCCCAGCGGGTGGTGGTGGAGCCGTCGACCGCCTTGGTGCCGGTGAGCGTACTGGTCTCGTTCGACGAGGTGGTGACCGACTTGCCCTGCGCGAGGTTCCCGGTCGCGGCGTTGGCGGACGGCATGAGCCCGGACAGGGCGGGCAGCAGGAGGCCGGTCGCCGCGGCGGCGACGAGGGCGGCGGTGCGGTGGCGTCGGAGGGCGTTGATGGTGGGGGGCATGTGGCTCCACTTTCTCGGGGTGGTCCCGTGTTCAGGTGGACGGATTCCTGACCAAGAACAGTTAGGAAAGCTTCCTAACTTGAGGCTGGAGCGTATGGGGCGCCGTGGCGCGCCGCAAGAGGAAGAACGGCAAAGGGAGTTGAAACCCCGTCACCGCACCGCCTCCGGGACCTGCGCGGCACTCCCGGAACCCGCTTGACCTGCGCTTTCGTCCACCGCACACTGGGCCGACCCCGGAGACGGCCCCAGGAGACGCCCCGGGGACGGCAAAGGAGGGGGAATCCAGGGAGGGGAATCTCATGAGCACGCTCGACGACTGGCAGGACCGCTGCGAGCAGTTGTTCGTCGCCGGAGGCCACGCGGCCGTCCGGCGCGCCGCCCGGGAGGGGATCGAGGAGCTCGGACCCCACCCCGATCTGTACTGCTGGCTGGCGCTCGGGCATGTCGCCGAGGACGACGACGACCACGACGACGAGGCCGAGCGGACGTTTCGGGCCGGGCTCGCGCTCGATCCGGACCACCTCGGCCTGCTGGCCGGTTACGCCGAACTCTGTCTGCGCGCCGACGGCTTCGACCGGCCCGGGCGGGCCGGCCGCGCCGCCGGGCTGACCCGGCGGCTGAAGGAGCTCGCGCCCGACTCGGCCCAGGCCGGCCGGGTCGAGGCCGCCGAACGCTGGACCCGGCGCGGCTACTGGGACGACATCAGGATGCGTACGGCGGTGCGCGCGGCGGAGAGCGACGACCGGCGGCGCGCCACCGAGGCGCAGGCCCGTACGCTCGGCGAGGACCTGTCCCGGGGCGGTGCGACGGCGCCCGTCGACCCCACCGACCGGGAGGCCAGGGCCTGTGCGGCGGATCAGGGTCGGATAGGCCGCGGCGTCTGGTGCGGTGCATCGCAAGGCGCCGGAGCGTCTCGATAGCGGAGCTATCGGGGCGCTTCGGCAACGCGGCGAGGTGCCGTGCCAGGCGTCGCGGACCCGGCCATGATCCGCCGCACAGGCCCTGGTGCGGGCGGCGACCGTCGAGGCGCTCGCCGGGCCGCGGAACGCGCCGGTGCGCTTCCTCGGACGTCACCGTTCGGCGGCGTGGGTGGCCTCGGTGGCGCTCTGCCTGGTCACCAACACCGTGCTCCGGCAGACGGGTGTGGTGGACTCCTTCAGCTTCTGGGGCTATCTCTGGCTGCTCCCGGTCCTGCTCGTCGACCGCCGGTTCAGGGCCGTCCGCAAGGAGGCCGAGGCCCGTCATCTCGCCGCGCTCGAGGCCTCGTTCGCCGAGCGGACCTGATCAGGGGCCCGTCCGCGCGGGCGGGTAGGGTCGCGGCGGGGGCGCCGGGCCAGGCGGTGCCGTGAGCATCAGGGGGTTGTGTGAAGCGGGCCGTGGTCATGGGCGGCAGTTACGCGGGGCTGTTCGCGGCGCGCGTGCTGAGCGAGTGGGCCGACGAGGTGGTCGTCCTGGAGGCCGACGGGATCGGCGCGGACGGGACGGGCTGGCGCGCGCCGCACCGACGGCAGTTGCACGCGCTGCTCGCCATGGGGCACGCGCAGCTGGAGCGCTGGTTCCCGGGGCTGACGGCCGAGCTGGTCGCGGCCGGGGCGTGCCTCGGCGAGGGCGACGACGTGCGGTTCTACGTGGACGGCAGGCTGAAGGCGCCGGCCGACGGGCGGCGGATGCTCGGGGTCACCCGTCCGTTCCTGGAGGCGGCGGTGCGCCGGCGGGTCGGCGCGCTCCCCCGCGTACGCCTGGTGCACGGGCAGGCCGCCGGCCTGGTCCTGGCGGGCGGGCGGGTGCGCGGGGTGCGCACGGCCGAGGGGGACGTCCTGGACGCGGACTTCGCGGTCGACGCGATGGGGCGGTCGAGCCGGCTCGGGCACTGGCTGGCGGAGTCCGGCTGGGCGCAGGCGCCGGTCGAGCGGATGCGGGTGGACCTGGGGTACGCGACCGCCGCGTTCCGGCGCGGGGACGAGCTGGGCACGACGGTCGTCGCCCACAACACGCCCGGTCCGGCGAGCGACTACCAGCCCACGCTCTGCGAACCCGGCGCGCTCGCCGCGGTGGAGGGCGACCGCTGGTCGGTGGTGCTCGCGGGGTACGCCGGGTACCGGCCGGGGTCCGACCCGAAGGAGTTCCTCGCCCGGATGCGGCGCGGCATCGAGCCGCTGCGGACCGTCGCCGACACCTGCGAGATGACCAGTGAGGTGGCGACCTTCCACTTCCGGGAGAGCGTCCGGCGCGACTACGGGCGTCTGGACCGCTTCCCCGGCGGTCTGGTCGTGGTCGGCGACGCGCTCGCGAGCGTCAACCCGGTGTACGGGCAGGGCCTGACGCTGGCCGCCCTGCAGGCCAACTCCCTGGCGGCGCACCTGCGTTCGGGGGCGGGGGCGGACCCCGGCGCGCCCGCGTGGGGGTACTTCCGGCGCGCGGGGGTCGTGGTCGACGCGGCCTGGCAGCTGTCGACCACCGCCGACCTCGCCCAGCCGCATGTCACCGGCCCCTACCCGCCCGGCTACCGGCTGCTGCGCTGGGCGGGCGACCGGCTCACGGAGGCGTCGGTCCTCGACTCCGAGGTCAACACCACCTACCTCAAGGTGGTCAACATGCTCGAGCATCCGCGCACCCTCACCCGCCCCGCCGTCCTGCTGCGCGCGGCCCGGGTGCTGCTCGCCGCGGACGGGCGCCGCTGACGCCGAACCCGTAGCAGACTGAGGCGGGCCGCACCGGAAGGTGGTGCGGCCCGCCCGTGCGGCGCGTCCGCCGCGTCTCAGAGGCGCTGCCAGAGCGCCGGGACGTTGGGCGGTTCCCAGCCCGTCTGGGCCTGGTGGCCCTGGAGGCAGCGGTAGGTCGCGCCGCCGTACGTGACGGTGTCACCGGCCGCGTAGACGGTGCCCGCCTGCCAGCTGCCGCCCGGCTCGGGGTCGCCGGGGCCGGGGTCGCCGGGCCCGGGGTCGGAGCCGGTGGTCTTCAGGGTCAGGCCGTAGTTCTGCAGGATCGGGTTGAGCGGCTGGAAGTACGTGGTGCCGCCGCTGGAGCAGTTGCCCGAGCCGCCGGAGGTGACGCCCTGGCCCTGGCTGCCGGAGATGTACGAGCCGCCGGAGTCGCCGGGCTCGGCGCAGACCGTGGTCCGGGTGACGCCGGAGACGGTGCCCTCCTGGTAGGTGACGCTGGTGTTGTGCTGCTGGATGGTGCCGCAGTGCCAGCCGGTGGTGGAGCCGGAGCGGCACACGGAGGCGCCGACGGGCTGCAGCACGGAGCCGGTGACCTGGACGTTGGCGCCGCCGGCGCCCTTGACGTACGGGGTAGCGGTCCAACTGGAGTTGGCGGCGACCCAGGCCATGTCGTTGCCGGGGAAGATCGAGGCCTGGAAGGAGCCCTGGGCGACCTGGTTGAAGCCGGTCGTGGTGGTGCCGGCGCGGCCGCAGTGCCCGGCGGTCGCGAAGCCCTGGGTGGTGCCGCGGGTGACCGGGAAGCCGACCGAACAGCGTCCGCCGCCCATGTGGTACGCGTCGCCGCCGCGCAGGTCGTAGAGGGGGCGGGGCGCCTCGGCGGCGCGGACCACGGTGACCAGGTCGCGGGCCACGCCGGTGGCCGCGAGCAGCCGGTCGGCGGCGCCGGCCCGCGCCTCCTCGACGACGAGCCGGTTGGCGCGGACGTCGACGTAACGGACCGGCGCGTCGGCGGTCGCGGCCCGGTCGAGCGCGGCCTGGGCGCGCTCCAGATCGGTCAGACTGTGCGCCACCAGACGGGCCTTCGCCCCGGTCGCGCGTATCGCGGGCAGGTCGGCGGCGCGGGTCGTGGCCACGGTGAGGGCGGCGGACTCGGCCCCGTCCACCCAGGCACCGGCGAACGCGCCGCCGATGTCCTGCCGGACCCGGGCGGCGGTGGCCCCGGCCGCCGCCTCATGGGCCAGTCTGCTGAGCGCCTGCGGCCGGCTCAGGCCCAGGTCGCGCTGCATGGCCTGCAGGACTTCGGGCTGGGCGGCGGAGGCGCCGAGGGTGTCGGCGGCGGTCTTCGCGGTGGGAGCGGATGGGGTCAGGGCCGTGGCGGGGGCGGCCTGGAGTGCGGCCAGCGCCAGTCCGGCGGCGGCCAGCACGGTGCCGGCCGCGCGGACGGAGCGTCGGAGCATGCGGATCTCCTCGGTTTCGTGGGGGAACTCCCGAAACCGTAGAAATCCCGTGGCCTGCACGGGAGTTGTCAGTCGGCCCCTGCCATCGCGTTATGGCCCGGACGGGCCGCGGGCCGCGCTGCGCGCCAGGGCGTCGGCGTGGGCGGCGCGGGCGTGGGCGAGGACGTCGGGGGCGCGGCGGGCGGCGCCGGATTCGGGGTGCCAGCCGAGGAGGTGGCGCCAGATCAGCGGGGTGCCGGTCAGGGGGCGGGTGACCAGGCCGGGGGTGGCCGGGAAGGTCGCCCGGCACAGGCCGACGGCGCGGCCCACCTGGACCAGGTGGACGCAGGAGGCGGTGTCCGTCTCGTACACGCAGCCCGGGGTGAACCCGGCCCGTACGCAGGCGGCGGCGAAGCAGTCGCCGAAGCAGCCGTCGCCGGGCACGTCGGTCCAGGCCTCGTCGGCGAGCTCGGCCAGGTCGATCTCGGCGCGGTGGGCGAGGGGGTGGCCGGCGGCGAGCATGACGTGCACGGGGTCGCGGGCGACCTCCGTCCAGGCCAGCCGTCCGGCCTCGGGCGGGCTGCTCTCGCCGCAGACCCCGACGAGGGCGAAGTCGAGCCGTCCGGCGGCCACTCCGCCGGCGATCTCCCGCTCGGACCAGGAGGTGTACGTGGTGACGGGCGCGCCCGGTCCGCCGCGGGCCAACCGGTCGACGAGGCCGCCGAGCAGCGGCCCGTGGGTGCCGCCGAGCCGGTGTCCGGCGGCGCCCTCCCGGGCGAACCTCACCGCCTCCTCCTGCAGTTCGCACACGGCGGGCAGGACGACCCGGGCGCGTTCGAGCACCAGGTCCCCGAGCGCGGTGGCCCGGACCCCGGCCCGCCCGCGCTCGAACAGCGCGCCGCCGAGCGCCCGCTCGATCCGCTTCAGCTGCGCGCTGAGCGCGGGCTGTGCGAGCCCGAGCACGGTGGCCGCCCGGGTGAGGCTGCCGGCGTCGGCGATGGCCCGGATCGTCTTGAGGTGCCTCAACTCCAAGTCCATGAGCCGAGCTTGACGGCAGCAGACAGTAAAGGTCCAGACCAGTGCGGGGAGTCGCTGCTCAGGACCCGGGCCCTGCCGGGCCACGGCTCAGGCGTCAGCGCTCCTCACGGAAGTCCACGTGGGCGCCGAGGACGGGGTCGTACTTGCGCAGGATCAGGCGGTCGGGGTCGTTCTGACGGTTCTTGCGGGTCACGTAGGTGACGCCGGTGCCGGCCGTGGACCGGAGGGTGACCACGGGGCGCTGGGTGGTGCGTGCCATGCGTGCTGCTCCTTACCGGCTGCCGCCGTCGAGCTCGGTCGACTCGGGCGGGCCAGCCTCGTGGGGGTGTAACCACACCCCCGTCCCCCGCATTCCCGTGCTTCTCCGCCCCTGTCCCCTCCCTCCACCGGGGTCGTCTCCGAGAGGGTACGCTGCGGCCGAAAGTCGCCCCCTCGTCCGCCCCGGAGCCCTTCCAGGCCCTCGCCTCCCCCGGCCGTCACCCTCCGGGGTCACAGGAACGCGCCACAACGGATAAGGTGCCGAGCGATAAACCGGGATCCGCAGTTCCGCACGGGGAGAAAGATACTGATGAGTGGTCAGCAGCCGGGCAGCGCCGGCGACGCCGCGGGGGTCTTCCAGCCGCTCGACGCCGACGACCCGACGACCGTCGCCGGTTACCGTCTGGCCGCCCGCCTCGGCGCCGGCGGCATGGGCAAGGTGTATCTGTCGTACACGCCCGGGGGCCGCCCCGTCGCCATCAAGGTGATCCGGCCGGAGTTCGGCGAGGACGCCGAGTTCCGCCGCCGGTTCGCGCAGGAGGTGCGCTCCGCGCAGCGCGTGCAGGGGCTGTTCACCGCGCCCGTCATCGACGCCGACGCCGAGGGCACCAAGCCGTGGCTGGCGACGGCGTACGTGCCGGGGCCGTCGCTCGCCGACGCCGTCGTCGCGCACGGGGCGATGCCGGACGAGACGGTGCTGCTGCTCGTCGCGGGCATGGCCGAGGCGCTGCAGGTGATCCACGGCGCCGGGCTCGTGCACCGCGACCTGAAGCCGTCGAACGTGCTGCTCGCCTCCGACGGCCCCCGCGTCATCGACTTCGGCATCGCGCACGCCGCCGACGCGACCTCGCTCACCGGCAGCGGCGTCACCATCGGTACGCCGTCCTTCATGGCCCCCGAGCAGGCGGCCGGCCGCCGGGTCACCCCGGCCACCGATGTCTTCGCGCTCGGCCAGGTCGCCGTGTACGCGGCGACGGGCGTGCCCGCGTTCGGCGAGGGCACCGGGCACGGGGTGCTGTACCGGATCGTGCACGAGCAGCCCGATCTCAGCGCGGTCCCGGAGCGGCTGAGCCAGCTGGTCACCCGCTGCCTCGCCAAGGACCCGGAGGAGCGGCCGTCGATCGCCGAGGTGATCCGGCTGTGCCAGGAGGCCAACGCGGGGACCGTGCTGCGCCGCCCCGAGGACTGGCTGCCGGTCGCGGTCTCCGCCGACATCACGGCGCGCGCCGCGACCCCGGCGCCCGTGCAGGCGCCCCCGCAGCCCCCGCAGCCCGCGCAGGCGCCCCAGACCCCCCAGGCGCCGCCGCAGGCGCCGGCGGCCGCCCCGGCGGTTCCCGCGGCCGGGTACACGCCC
>NZ_JAHTMW010000019.1 GCF_026236535.1 Streptomyces sp. SKN60
GGTGGGCGCAGCCCATCGCGCAGCGACGCCGTAGGCGCCCTTGACGCGGTGGTGGAGGGGGCCACACTCGGAGAGAGAGGGCGGCCGCACCAGAAGCACACAAGAAACGGCCACCCGCCGACACCTCCACCCGCCGACACCTCCACCCGCCGGGACCCCCGCCCGGAGGGCCCGAGCCCCGCCCCGTACCCGCCGAAGAAACCACCCCGGGCGCGGCCCGAAAACCCCTCCAGGCGGCCCTGGGCGCCCCCTTCCCGCGCCTCCCCCATCCCTCCCGTACCTGGGCTCCGACCACTCCCCGTACACCCGCCAAGCGACCCCCCAAGACCTCACCCCACCACCCCTGACCTGGGCTTTTACGCCCTCCTCCCGTAGCGTTCCTCTTCCACGGAAGGGGACCCGCATGGACCACTTGGACCGCTCGACCCGTACCACCGACGACGTACTCCGCCTCCTCGACAAGCTGTTCGCCGAGGACGCCGACAAGTGGCAGGGCTTCTACGACGACCGGACGCGCCCGGTGCCGTTCTTCGTCGACAAGCCGGACGAGTGTCTGGTCGCGCACGTCGAGGCCGGACTGCTCCCCGCCGGCGGCCGCGTCCTCGACCTCGGGTGCGGGCCGGGGCGGAATGCGCGCTATCTCGCGGAGCGCGGCTTCGCGGTCGACGCGGTGGACCTGTCGGCGGGCGCGCTGGCGTGGGCGCGGGAGCGGGCGGCGGCGTCCGGCCTGGAGATCCGGTTCCTGCACGGCGACGCGTTCACGACGCCCGGTCTCGTGGACGGCGGTCCGTACGACCTGATCCACGACTCGGGCTGCTTCCACCACATCGCGCCGCACCGCCGCGTCACGTACCTCGACTTCCTCGCCCGCCACCTCGCCCCCGGCGGCCACTTCTCCCTCACCTGCTTCGCCGCCGGCCCCGACGGCATGGGCTCCGAACTCCCCGACCCGGCCTTCTACCGCGACGCCTCCCTCCACGGCGGCCTGGCGTACACCGCCGACGCCCTGCGCACGGTCTTCTCCTCCTACGAGGAACGCGAACTCCGCCGCATGCACGACGAACCCGCCGACTCCCCCTCCTTCGGCGAGCCGTTCCTCTGGACCGGCCTCTTCCACCGCCCCGTCGAAAACTCGGTCGGCGGCGTCAGTACTCGCTGTTAGCCTCCTCGCGCTCGGGCCGTCACAAGATCCCGGGCGACCACTGGGGAGGGATACGTACATGTCCGGCAGAAGAAGAGGCGGCGCCAGAGCCGCCGTGGTGGGCGGCTGCCTGGCCGCGGTCGTGGGGGCGGGGGTGGCGGTCCCCGGAGCGGCGTACGCGGTGGACAACCTGCCGCCGAAGCAGCCGCTGGTGCAGGACCTGCAGAACAACTTCAAGCCGTGCGCGACGGGCGACGAACCGTTCTACACGGGCCAGCCGCCGGTCCTCACCGCCCTGCTGTCCGATCCTGCCGAGGACGACAGGATCGGCTACCAGGAGCTGGTGTCCGGCGAGTTCGAGATCTGGTGGACGGACGCGGCCGGCGCCGAGCAGCGTCGCTCGTTCACGACGTACCAGCAGCACAACGACCGGATCCACCGCATCACCGTGCCCTCCGACATCCCCGCGGACACCGTGATCTCCTGGCGCGTCCGCGCCAACGACGGCACGCTGAACGGCGCTTGGAGCTCCGACGCCCCGAGCGGCGCGGCCTGCCGCTTCGTCTACGACAACGAGAGCCCCAAGGCTCCGAGCGTCAGCTCGCCCGAGTTTCCCGCGGAGACGTGGTGGGGTGGCGGGGTCGGCACCTACGGCAGCTTCACCCTGGACTCTCCCTCGCCCGACGTCGTGGAGTACCGCTACAGCCTCATCGACGCTCCGGGCGAGGTCGTCCTCCGTCCGACCGAGCTCGGCGGACCGGTCACGTTCCGCTACGCACCGCTGAGCAACGCGCCGCAGCGTGTCGAGGCGTACGCCATCGACCGTTCGGGGCGGCGAAGCGGGACCACGTACTACACCTTCTACCCGAAGGCGGCGAGCGCTCCCGTCTCCGAGTGGAAGCTGGCCGACCCGGCCGGTTCCACCACGGCCGCCGCCGAGACCGGCAAGGCGGCGCAGGCTGGCGACGGTGTGACCTTCGGCGGCCCCGTGCCCTCGGGCACCTCGCTGACCTCCACCGCCACGCTCAACGGCAGCAGCCACGCCCACCTCACCACGGACACCCCGGCGGTCGGCACCGGCGCAGGCAAGACCTTCGCCATCGGCGCGTGGGTGCGCCCGGCGGCGACCGGCCAGTCGATGACCGTGGCCAGTCAGGATGCCACCGACGAGGCGGCCTACTCCCTGGGCCTCGACGTCCCGGAGGGCGGGCCCGCCGCGTGGTCCTTCGCCATCGGCGACGCCAAGGTCACGGGCGGCGCGCCGGAGACCGGCGAGTGGGCGTACCTGCTCGGGATCTATGACGTGGAGACGGGATACGCCCAGCTCTTCGTCAACGGTCACGAGGTCGGCGCGAAGGTGAAGGCGGCGCCGGCAACGTCCGACGGCGCGTTCCAGATCGGCCGGGTGCTCTCCAAGACCGGCTACAAGCACCGCTGGAACGGTGAGATCGGCGACGTGCGGGCGTACGACCGGCTGGTCGTCCCGGCGGAGGTGTCCGAGCTCGCTCGCCGCAAGCCGAAGCTCCTCGGCCACTGGTCGTTCAGCACCGAGGCCGACGGCGCCACGCCGGAGCAGAACGGCGGAGCGCCGCTGAAGCTCGCGTCCGGCGCGACGATCTACCGGAACACGAACAACAACTGCCTCCCCGACATCGACCCCGACTGCACCTACCAGCCGCCGCCGCTGGTCGGCGACGGCAACCTGCGCCTGGACGGCACCTCCGGTTACGCGGCCACCGAAGGGCCGGTCGTCGACACCGGGAACAGCTTCACCATCGGCGTCCTCGTCCGGATCGCCGACGAGGACGCGACGCGGCCGATGACCGTGCTCTCGCAGGCCGGTGAGCACACCGACGCGTTCAAGCTGCGCTATGAGCCCTCGACGTACTCGTGGCAGCTGATCGTGCCGGAGCGGGACGAGGCCGGCGCGCCTGAGAAGGTCGTCTCCCAGGTCGAGATGCCGTCCGGCAGCAGCGGATGGGGCACCCGCCTCGCGGTGGTCTACGACGACGCGTCCGACACCCTCAAGCTGTTCGCCGACGGCTACACCAACGCCGGGGCGACCACCCACCTTCCCAACGGCTGGAAGAGCACCGGGGCCCTCACGGTGGGCCGCAGCCGGACCGCCGACGGCTGGGGCGAGTACCTGAAGGGCGACGTCGACGAGATCCAGGCCTACGAGGGCGCTCTGGAGGACGACGACATCATCGGCTTGGGTTGGGAGCCCGAGCCCTGCCTCTGCTACTGACCCCCTCGGCGCGGGCTCAGGCAGAACGGGTGACCCGCCGGGTCCGTGAGCACGACGAACCGCTCCGGATCCGGCTGGTACTCCGGCCGACCCGCGCCCAGGGCCAGGAGGCGGGCCTCCGCCTCCGCCAGGTCGTCGACGTCGAAGTCCAGGTGCAGCTGCTGGGGTTGCTCCTGGCCCGGCCAGCGGGGCGGGCGGTAGTCGTCGACCCGCTGGAACCCGAGCATCAGCCCGCCGACGCGCTGCACGGCGGCGAACTCCCCGTGGTTCCGGGGGTGCAGCGGCAGCCCGGTGGCCCGGTGGTAGAAGTCGGCGAGGGCGAGCGGATCGGCGCAGTCGAGGGTGATCGCGGAGAGCTCCATGAGCCCCACCCTAGGCAGCAATTCCGTGGCCGCACGGGAGCCCGGCTCCTACCCTGTCCGCATGGGCCACGCGAAGACCTCGTACGTCTGCCTGCCGTGCCGTGCCTCGTACAAGCAGCCGTACGACGCCTGGCGCGAGCGGCACTGCCCGCGCTGCGCGCGGGTGATGATCCATGCCGGCTCGGCCTTCCAGCCGCCGCGCCGCCGGGACCGAAACGCCTGGCGGGCCCTGTCCGTCGTCCTGAACTCCGGCATCGGCTTCCACAAATCCTGCTGCGGCGGCCCGGGTTGGCGCCCCCGCACCCTCCGCGAGGTCAAGGAACGCACCGCCTACGCCCGCCGCACCGGCGAGCCCGTGGCCCGCGCATTGCTGCGCTACGACCTGCCCTGAGGCGGGCCACGCGGGGCCGACCCACGCGGACGGGTCACCCCGTCCCCGCCGCCCCCGCCATCGTCCGCAAATACCCCGCCAGCCGGTCGTACTGCTCCCGCACCCCCGACTCCATGCCCGCCGCCAGCGCCTGGTCGCGGATCTCCGTGGTCGGCCAGAAGGACGTGCTGGTCAGGGCCGTGCCGCCGTCCGGGGTGGCGTCGAAGGAGAGGATCACGCGGACCGGGTCGGCGTCCGGCATCTGTTCGAAGAGCTCCGTGTAGACGAGGCGCTCGGACGGGACGATCTCCTCGTAGGTGCCGGAGAAGACGATCTCCTGGCCGTCGGGGCCGCGCTGGCCCCAGCGCCAGGCGCCGCCCGGGCGCAGGTCGATGTCGCAGACGGACATGGTCAGGGCGGCGGCGCCGTACCACTGCCGGACGTGCTCGGGGCGCGTCCACGCCTCCCAGACGCGGGTCACCGGCGCGTCGAAGGTGCGGGTGATGACCAGCTCGCGGTCCGCCGGTGTCGTCAGCAAGGTGATCATGTTCGATCACTCCCGTCTGCCTGGGCCGTCTCCGCCAGGTCTCCGCCAGAACCGACCGGATCCTCTCTCCTCAGGATGAACCCGACACACTCGCGCACGCGAGCGCGGAATCCGGTGAACGTGTTCAACCCACAGGCGCTATCGTGCTCCCACGCGGTACGCGATCGACTACGCGACCGCCTTTCCGACCTGTGGGGGGTCTCTCAGATGCGCTCAACGCGCACACTGCCGCATGCCCTCGTGCGCGCGGCAACCGTTTTCGCACTCTCGGCAGGTGTCGCCCTGCCCGCCGTGATCGCGGCCCCTGCCGCGTACGCGGCCACCGTGACCGCCACCACCACCCTGGACGACGGCCGGCTGACCCTCGGGGGGCTGCCGAGCAACGCGCTCTGGGTGAAGGTGAGCGTGCTCGCCTCCGCCGCCGAAGGGGCGGCCGTGCTCGCCGAGACCGACGAGCTCACCTCGACCGGCGCCTACGCATGGACCACCGACGCGCCGATCAAGCTGCCCGAGGGCACCGCCCTCGGCGACTACCCGCTCCGGGTCGACTACCGCCTGCCCGGCGGCCTGCTCACCCAGTGGACCGGCGGGACCTTCGGCTACAAGCTGCACACCGGTGTCTCCTCGGTCGTCTTCGACCGCAAGACCACCAGTTACGACCAGCGGGACGTCGTCCTCTCCGGCAAGGCCTCCACCTGGAACCCGGCCACCGGCGAGCGCACCAGCGCCGCCGAGGGCACCTCGGTGAAGGTCACGCTCAACCTGAAGGACGCCTACGGGCTGCCGCGCACCAAGGTCGCCACCGCGACCACGGCCGCCGACGGCGCCTTCGCCCTGCCCGTCACCCCGGACGCCGAGATCACCGGCGGCTCCGCCGAGGTGCAGGCCGCCACCGACGTCGACCCGGACAACGCGCGCCCGCTGCCCACCGTGGGCGTCGAGAAGCTGACGTACCGGATCACCTCGGACACCAGCAAGTACCGCGTCAACGCGGGCACCGACGTCACCGTCTCCGGCAAGGTCGAGCGCCTGACCGAGGCCGGCTGGCAGGGCTTCGGCGGCGCGCCCGTGGTCTCCACGGGCACCGCGCAGAACTCGTGGGAAACCGCCCTGCGGAACGAGATCGGCTCCGGCGCCACGCTCCAGGACGGCAGCTTCTCGTACCTGGCGCGGGTGCAGTACACGACGACCGGCGCCTACACGGGCCTGCGTCCCTCCGTGTACTGGGGCGCGGGCAATGAGCGTCCGACGGACGTGGCCGCGCTCGCGGTGCCGCAGCAGTTCTCGTACACCGGGCTCTCGCAGACGCTCGACCAGTTCGGTCAGGTCACCATGCGCGGCACCCTCGGGACCAACGGCAGCTGCTACCCGAAGCCCGACTGGGTCGCCCTCCAGGTCTCCCGGGACGGCGGGCGCACCTGGGGTCAGATGACGTCCAGGGCCGTCAGCGACTGGTGCTCCTACGAGTTCAAGGTCTGGGGCTACGACAACGCCCTCTACCGGATCTACCACCCGGAGACGGATCGTTTCGTCACCAAGTACAGCACCGCCGTCCGGCTCTCCCGGATCCCGACCCGGATCGTCAACGTCACCATCAGCCCCTCGCGTCCGCGCACCGGCGGCAGCATGACCGTCAAGGGCCTGGTGCAGCAGAAGGTCAACGGGGTCTGGAAGGCCATGCCGGGCGCGCGCCTGACGCTGTACTACAAGCCCAAGGGCGACCCGTCGTGGTACTGGGCCAAGAAGGACATCCCGACCAACACGTACGGGAACTTCAGCTTCAGCACCACCAACTACGGCGACGGCACGTGGGCCCTCGGCTGGCAGGAAAAGAACGGCTACTTCTACAGCGAGTCGAGGACGATCTATGTCGATGCGCTCTGATCTCCGACGGCTCTCGGCCGTCTCCCTCGTCACGGCGCTCACGGCGCTCACCCTGGGCGCGGCGGTCGGCCCGGCCTCCGCCGAGGACGTTCCGGCGACCCCCGCCGGCCCGGTGGGCATCGGCCGTGCGCTGACCAACGACGCCCAGCGCGGCAGCTT
Source organism: Streptomyces sp. SKN60 (assembly GCF_026236535.1). Taxonomy (GTDB): domain Bacteria; phylum Actinomycetota; class Actinomycetes; order Streptomycetales; family Streptomycetaceae; genus Streptomyces. The sequence goes on from NZ_JAHTMW010000019.1 coordinate 6,712, forward strand.
CAAGGTGACCGCCTGGACCGACGCGCCGGAGGCGACCGTCACCACCGTCTCGGCGAAGGTCCGGCAGGGCGACACCGTCCTCGCCGAGATCCCGGCCCTGGAGGAGAACGCGGCGAGCAAGGGCACCTTCGCGCTGCCCGCGGTCGCGACGCTGAAGCTCACCGAGGACGGCGGCACCATCCCGTCGCTCGGCAAGTACGCGATCGACGTCACCGCCACGGACTCGCTGGGCAACACGGTGACCCGCGCCGACGCGGGCACGCTGGACTTCACGCTGAAGCCGCGACTGAACGCCTTCGGCATCGGCGACCCGAGCTGGGCCGACCCGTTCCTGCACCCGAAGGGCGCGCTGGTCGGCGTCCAGCCCGGCTCGGGCGACGAGGTGCCGCTGTCCGGCCGCACCGTGTCGTACGACTACACCGGTACGGACACGACGTTCGGCTCCGCGGTGACCGGGGAGACCGGCGAGTTCACCGGCGAGCCGGTCCCGGTGGAGACGCGGTACGCGTCGACCCAGGCCCGGTTCACCGAGGACAGCGCCGAGGTGCACGGCACCGCGACCTACTACGCGTACACCAGCGGCCAGGAGAAGCAGGCCACGGTCACCGCCTCCGCCGACAAGGTCCGCGCGGCCTCCGGCGAGCTGGTCACCGTCAGCGGCCGGGTCACCGACCCGAACGCCGCCGGCGCCCCGATGGCGGACGTCCCGGTGTCGGCGCGGCTGGGCGGCGGTCTGTCGAAGACCGTGCGCACCGACGCCGAGGGCCGGTTCAGCGTGCAGCTCGTCGCCGCGCCGGGCCGGGACCCGTGGGGCAGCGTGGCGTCCGGCTGGTCGGTCCAGTCGGAGAGCCGGTTCCTCACCTTCTACGCGAACGGGCCGCTGGCCCTGCCCGCCGACTCGGTCACCACGGTGGTCGGGTACAAGCTGGCGACGGACGCGCGGCTGACCGTGTACGGCGAGCTGCGCGCCCCGTACGAGACCTGGATGTCCACCTCGTCCTCGCAGACGGTGGTCCTGGAGCAGTCCCCGGACGGGCAGACCGGGTGGAAGCAGATCGCCTCCACCAGCTTCTACAACAACAACGTGCGGACGCCGTTCACGATCGGCGCCTGGAACAAGGGCGGTTGGTTCCGGGTCCGGCACCTGGCCAACGACTACTTCGGCGAGTCGGCCGGCAAGCCCTTCTACATCGTCCGCACCGACTCGCGGGTGACCGGCCTCAAGGCCTCTCCGGACCCGGTCGCCAAGGGTTCGGCGATCACGGTGACGGGTTCGCTGCAGCACTACACCAGTGGTGCGTGGCGCGGTCTGGGCTACCAGCCGGTGAGCGTGTGGTTCAAGCCCTGGGGCAAGACGGGCACCTGGAAGCAGGTCGCGACCGGCAAGTCCTCGTCGACCGGCGCGGTGTCGGTGAAGACGACGGCGGGCGTCGACGGCTGGTACCAGATCCGCTACTACGGTGACGGCACCCACTTCCAGACCTTCAGCGGTCAGGACTGGGTCGACGTGCGCTGAGCACATCACGGCACACGACCGCATGACTGAAGGGCGGCACCCTCTCGGGTGCCGCCCTTCGGCGTTCGGCTTCGGCTCATCGAGCCGGGAACCTCCGATCCGTCAGGATCAGAAGTCCATGTCACCGCCCGGCATGCCGCCGCCGGCCGGCGCGGCGGCCTTCTCCGGCTTGTCGGCGATGACGGCCTCGGTGGTGAGGAACAGGGCCGCGATGGAGGCGGCGTTCTGCAGCGCGGAGCGCGTCACCTTGGCCGGGTCGATGATGCCCTCGGCGATCATGTCGACGTACTCGCCGGAGGCGGCGTTCAGGCCGTGACCGACGGGCAGGTTGCGGACCTTCTCCACCACGACGCCGCCCTCGAGGCCGGCGTTCACGGAGATCTGGGTCAGCGGGGCGGCCAGCGCCTTGCGGACGATCTCGGCACCGGTGGCCTCGTCGCCGTCCAGCTCCAGCTTCTCGAAGACCGAACCGGCCTGCAGCAGGGCCACGCCACCACCGGCGACGATGCCCTCCTCGACGGCCGCCTTCGCGTTGCGAACGGCGTCCTCGATGCGGTGCTTGCGCTCCTTGAGCTCGACCTCGGTCGCGGCACCGGCCTTGATGACGGCGACGCCACCGGCGAGCTTCGCCAGGCGCTCCTGGAGCTTCTCGCGGTCGTAGTCCGAGTCGCTGTTCTCGATCTCGGCGCGGATCTGGTTCACGCGACCGGCGACCTGCTCGCTCTCGCCGGCACCGTCGACGATGGTGGTCTCGTCCTTGGTGATGACGACCTTGCGGGCGCGGCCCAGGAGGTCGAGACCGGCGTTCTCCAGCTTGAGGCCGACCTCCTCGGAGATGACCGTGCCGCCGGTGAGGATGGCGATGTCGTTCAGCATGGCCTTGCGACGGTCGCCGAAGCCCGGGGCCTTGACCGCGACGGACTTGAAGGTGCCGCGGATCTTGTTGACGACCAGGGTCGACAGGGCCTCGCCCTCGACATCCTCGGCGATGATCAGCAGCGGCTTGCCCGACTGCATGACCTTCTCCAGGAGCGGGAGCAGGTCCTTCACGGAGGAGATCTTGGAGTTGACGATGAGGATGTACGGGTCCTCGAGCGCGGCCTCCATGCGCTCCATGTCGGTCGCGAAGTACGCCGAGATGTAGCCCTTGTCGAAGCGCATGCCCTCGGTGAGCTCCAGCTCCAGACCGAAGGTCTGGGACTCCTCGACCGTGATGACGCCTTCCTTGCCGACCTTGTCCATGGCCTCGGCGATGAGCTCGCCGATCTGGGTGTCGGCGGCGGAGATGGAGGCGGTGGAGGCGATCTGCTCCTTGGTCTCGACCTCCTTGGCCTGGTCGAGCAGCGCACCGGAGACGGCCTCGACGGCCTTCTCGATGCCGCGCTTGAGGGCCATCGGGTTGGCACCGGCGGCGACGTTGCGCAGGCCCTCGCGGACCAGCGCCTGGGCGAGCACGGTGGCGGTGGTCGTACCGTCGCCGGCGACGTCGTCCGTCTTCTTGGCGACTTCCTTGACCAGCTCGGCGCCGATCTTCTCGTACGGGTCCTCGAGCTCGATCTCCTTGGCGATGGAGACACCATCGTTGGTGATCGTGGGGGCGCCCCACTTCTTCTCGAGGACGACGTTGCGGCCCTTCGGGCCGAGGGTGACCTTGACGGCGTCAGCGAGCTGGTTCATGCCGCGCTCGAGACCGCGCCGGGCCTCCTCGTCGAACGCGATGATCTTGGCCATGTGAAGTGGTCCTCCCGGACATGGGGTGGATAACGCTCCAGGACCGCGCCGACGCCCGCGACGGACGGCCCGCGCTCCTCGTGGGTTCCTTCCCCACTCGGTCCGCGACCTCGTCTGCCCGATCCTCGTAAGCACTCTCAGCGTGAGAGTGCTAACGCCAATGATTAGCACTCGCCCTATGGGAGTGCAAGCGACTACGGAGGATCCGCCCATCCTGTGGACGCGCGAGGGGCACCGCGCGCGCCCCGCTCCGGGAACGCACGAGGGGCCCGCATCCCCACCGGGATGCGGGCCCCTCGACGGAAGTGCGTCGGTGGCCGATCGCGCCGCGCTCAGGCAGAGGCGGCGAGCTTGACCATGTCCGCCTGCGGGCCCTTCTGGCCCTGCGAGATCTCGAACTCGACCCGCTGCCCTTCTTCAAGGGTGCGGTAGCCGTCCATCTGGATCGCGCTGTAGTGGACGAAAACATCCGCACCACCGTCGACCGCGATGAAGCCGTAGCCCTTCTCCGCGTTGAACCACTTGACGGTGCCCTGAGCCATGCCTAACTCCCCTATTACTGGCCCTTGCGCGGATCCGCACTTCGCGGACCCGGGTCAGACCCTGCGCCGGAACGCGTCGACCGCGGCTGAATGTATCTGCCCAACTGCCCTCTGCAACAGGTCAATCGGACGAGAATTCTGGGCACGCCGGAAAGGGGAATTGGGGAGAATTTCCTTGATTACGGGGCAAGTCGGGCCCGGCAAACGGCGCAGATGGGGCACAAGGCGCGGGTACTTTGGCTGCTTCTTGTCAGGTCGGGGCGCATTCTCATATGCGTCTGGCATGAGCAGCGGAGGGGGCTTCCCCAACTCTATCGCGCTCAACCATGCAGAATTGCCCCTTCCGCTTCTTCTCGCGGAAGGGGCAATTCTGCACTCATCTGTACTGAACGGTAGTACCGCCAGTAAGTCGGCCGAGGTGACTCGGCTCAGCGCCTCGGCTCAGCAGCCGCCGGCGACCGCCGGAATGATCGAGATGCCGGCGCCGTCCGGCGTCGCCGTCTCCAGGCCCTGCTCGAAGCGCACGTCGTCGTCGTTCACGTACACGTTGACGAAGCGGCGCAGCTTGCCCTGGTCGTCCAGGACGCGGGCGGCGATGCCCGTGTGGTTCTTCTCCAGGTCGGCGATGACCTCGGCGAGGGTGCCGCCCTCGGCGGGGACCTCGGCCTGGCCGCCGGTGTAGGTGCGGAGGATGGTGGGGATGCGGACGTTCACGGCCATGTCTTCGTAACCTCTCAGCGATCGGGCGGGTCTCAGTGGGCCAGGCCCGCGTCGCGGAACGCGTCCAGGCTCGGGCGGATGGTGGCGGTCGCCTGAGAAGTCTCGGCCACGGCGTCCAGGGTCTTGAGTCCGTCGCCCGTGTTGAGGACGACGGTGGTGAGGGCCGGGTCGATGAGACCGGCCTCGACGAGCTTCTTCGTCACGCCGACGGTCACGCCGCCCGCGGTCTCGGCGAAGATGCCCTCGGTGCGGGCGAGGATCTTGATGGCCTCGACGACCTGCTCGTCGTCGACGTCCTCCACGGCGCCGCCGGTGCGGCGGGCGATGTCGAGGACGTACGGGCCGTCGGCCGGGTTGCCGATGGCCAGCGACTTGGCGATGGTGTTCGGCTTCTGCGGCCGTACGACGTCGTGGCCGGCCTTGAAGGCGACGGAGACCGGGGAGCAGCCCTCGGCCTGGGCGCCGAAGATCTTGTACGGCTTGTCCTCGACCAGGCCCAGCTTGATGAGCTCCTGCAGACCCTTGTCGATCTTGGTGAGCTGGGAGCCGGAGGCGATCGGGATGACCAGCTGGTCCGGGATGACCCAGCCGAGCTGCTCGCAGATCTCGTACGCGAGCGTCTTGGAGCCCTCGCCGTAGTACGGGCGGAGGTTGACGTTCACGAAGCCCCAGCCCTCGCCGAGCGGGTCGCCGATGAGCTCCGAGCAGAAGCGGTTGACGTCGTCGTAGTTGCCCTCGATGCCGACGAGGTCGCCGCCGTAGACGGCGGCCATGACGACCTTGCCCTGCTCCAGGTCGTGCGGGATGAACACGCAGGAGCGGAAGCCGGCGCGGGCGGCGGCGGCGCCGACGGCGCCGGCCAGGTTGCCGGTGGAGGAGCAGGAGAGGGTGGTGAAGCCGAAGGCGCGGGCGGCCTCGATGGCCTGGGCGACGACCCGGTCCTTGAAGGAGTGGGTCGGGTTGCCGGAGTCGTCCTTGACGAACAGCTTGCCGGGCTCGACGCCGAGCTCACGGGCCAAGTTGTCGGCCTGCACGAGCTTGGTCCAGCCGGGGTTCAGGTTCGGCTTCTCGGCGACGTCGGCCGGGACGGGGAGCAGCGGGGCGTAGCGCCAGATGTTCGCCGGGCCGGCCTCGATGCGCTTGCGCAGCGCCTCGGGGTCGCCGGTCGGCAGGTCGTAGGCGACTTCGAGCGGACCGAAACAGAGTTCGCAGGCGAAGATCGGGCCGAGCGGGAAGATCTCGCCGCACTCGCGGCAGGAAAGTCCGGACGCGGGACCGAGGTCGACAGAGGCGGTGGCGAAGGTGGTCGCGGATGCGACGGTCTGAACAGCCATGGAGGCGAGGCCCTTTCTCCTCATCTTCCTCGCGACGCACTTCGTCACGAGACGGATTTGGCACCTTCCCTAGTCGGGGGACCTCGCTGGAGGACGAGTAGTGACCGACTGGAGGGTTGCCGGGGCTTCAACGGGCCGTATCCCTCTGCCCCTCTGGATGAGCGGTATTCGATTGTGAGACGCGGTCGGCACCCCGACATGCATCGGGCATCCGCGTTGTTCAAGACTGTAACCGAAGCCTTCGACGGTGGAACCGGTCGTCCGATCCGCGAGATGGAGATCACGTTGCTGGAAGAAGTGGAGCGCTGGCTGTCCCGGCGGTCCTGGTCCGTGGCCGACCGCCCGCTGGAGGGGATCCTCGCCGCCAAGCGGGGTACGACGATCAGCGTCGTGCTGCCCGCGCTGAACGAGGAGGCGACGGTCGGGGACATCGTCCGGGTGATCCGCGGCGAACTGATGAGCGAGTCCGTGCCCCTCGTGGACGAACTCGTCGTCGTCGACTCGGGCTCCACCGACCGTACGGCGGAGGTCGCGGCGGCGGCCGGCGCGCGGGTGGTGGCGCGGGACGCGATCCTGCCGCGGATACCGGCGGTGCCCGGCAAGGGCGAGGTGCTGTGGCGGTCACTGATGGTGACGAGCGGCGACATCGTCTGCTTCGTGGACGCGGATCTCAAGGACTTCTCGGCGGACTTCGTCACGGGCATCGTGGGGCCGCTGCTCACCGATCCGGACGTGGCGTTCGTGAAGGCGATGTACGACCGCCCGCTCGCCGACGCGCCCGGTCAGGGCGGTCGGGTGACGGAGCTGGTGGCGCGGCCGCTGCTCAATCTGCACTGGCCGCAGCTGGCCGGTTTCGTACAGCCGCTGGGCGGCGAGTACGCGGCGCGGCGCTCGCTGCTGGAGCGGCTGCCGTTCCCGGTCGGTTACGGAGTGGAGCTGGGGCTGCTCGTCGACGCGCTGCACACGGTGGGCCTGGACGCCCTCGCGCAGGTGGACGTGGGGGTGCGCAAGCACCGGCACCAGGACGGGCGGGCGCTCGGCCGGATGGCGGCGGCGATCTACCGGACGGCCCAGCTGCGGCTCTCGCGGGGGCACCTGGTGCGGCCGCGGCTGACGCAGTTCGAGCGGAGCGAGGACGGCTTCACCCCTCGTACGTACGAGGTGGACACGGAGGAGCGGCCGCCGATGGTGGAGATCGCGGAGTACGCGGAGCGGCGCCGCGTGGCGTAACACCCGATAATGGGCATTTCTGCCTAAATTTCCGTCCCATGCGGTTCACAAGGGAAACGGGAATCCTGCTGGCGGCGGGGGCACTCCTGCTCACGGGTACGGGTACGGGCACGGCCGACACCTATGTGCCGTCCGCCCTGACCATGTCGGTCCCGCTACGGGACCCGAGCGCGCCCCCAACCCCGAGCACGCCCAGCCCAAGCGAGCCCGCGACCGGACCGAGCCCTTCTGCAGCGGTCTCCACTCCCCCTCCCCCGCACCCCGGCCCCCAGGGCGGCGCCAAGCCCCACGCGACGGCCGGGACCGGCGGCACCGGGGAGCGCCTGTGGCTGCTGGGTGCGCTGGGCGTGGCTCTGGCGGCGACCGGCGCGGTGGCGATGGCGGCGATGCGGGGCCACCGGGACTCCTGAGGCGGCTGGTGCATGGCTGGCCCGAATCCGTACGTCTGGAATCCGCACGTTTGAGCGTTTACCGGACGGGCTAGGTTCGCCGTATGGCTTCTGTCCTCGTGGCATCCAACCGCGGACCGGTCTCGTACAGCGTGCGCGACGACGGTTCGCTGAGCGCACGGCGGGGCGGCGGCGGCCTGGTCTCGGGCCTGAGCGCGGTGTCGTCCGAGGACAGCCTGTGGGTGTGCGCGGCGCTCGGCGCGGGCGACCGGGAGGCGGTGCGGCGCGGGGTGGCCGAGCCCGGGGTGCGGATGCTGGACATCGACCCGGAGGTGTACGCCGACGCGTACAACGGCATCGCGAACTCGGTGCTGTGGTTCCTCCACCACCACCTGTACGACATCCCCCGCGAGCCCGTCTTCGACGCGGCCTTCCGCCGCCGCTGGGCCTCGTACCGCGCCTACAACCGCGCGTTCGCCGAGGCGCTGGCCGCGGCCGCCGACGAGGGCGCGGCGGTGCTGGTGCAGGACTACCACCTGGCGCTTGTCCCCGGGATGCTGCGCGAGCTGCGCCCGGATCTGCGGATCGGGCACTTCACGCACACGCCGTGGGCGGAGCCGGGGTATCTGCGGATGCTGCCGGAGGACATCCTGCAGGAGCTGCTGTGGGGCATGCTCGGCGCGGACGAGCTGGGCTTCCACACGGCGATGTGGAGCGGTGCGTTCATGCAGGGCGCGTCCTTCGACAACGAGTCGGGGACCGCGGTGCCGTACTTCCCGGCGGGGACGGCCTGGCGGGGCGTGGAGCACCGGCGCGGCAGCGGGCCCGGCGCCCAGAAGCGCGTCACCAACGTCTCCGTCCACCCGCTCGGCGTCGACGGCGACGACCTGCGGGCCCTCGCCCACCGTCCCGAGGTGGACGCCCGGCTGGCCCGGCTCCACGCGGAGGTCGGGGACCGCAAGACCATCGTCCGGGTCGACCGCACCGAGCTGTCGAAGAACATCCTGCGCGGCCTCATGGCCTACCGGGAGCTCCTCACCACCCACCCCGAATGGCGCGACCGGGTCGTCCACCTGGCCTCCGCCTACCCGTCCCGCCAGGACCTGGAGTCCTACCGCGCGTACACGGCCTCCGTCGTCGCCCTCGCCGAGGAGATCAACGCCGAGTTCGGCACGGCGGACTGGCAGCCGGTCCTGCTCTCCGTCGAGGACGACTTCACCCGCTCCCTCGCCGCCTACCGCCTCGCGGACGTGGCCCTGGTCAACCCGGTCCGCGACGGCATGAACCTGGTCGCCAAGGAGATCCCGGTGGTCTCCGAGGCGGGCTGCGCGCTCGTCCTGTCCCGCGGCGCCGGCGCGTACGAGGAGCTGCACGCGGACGCCCTCCCGGTGAACCCCTTCGACATCACCGCCACCGCCGACGCCCTCCACCACGCCCTGTCGATGCCTCCGGCGGAACGCGCCGACCGCACCAAGCGCCTCGCCGCCGCGGCCACCGCCCTCCCACCCCAACGCTGGTTCCTCAACCAGCTGGAGGCCCTGCGGGGTTCCTGAGCGGATACCGGACCCTGCCCCTCCCCTACTGCACCCCTATGTACGGGGAGGAAATTCTTCGGGGTCTCCCCCCTCCTCGTGCGGGTCCTTCCGTGCCAGACTCGCCGCGATCGTTCCCCCAGGCGATCCGTAAGTCTCCTACGGAACCACGCGAACCATGCGGCACCCCGCATGTGAGCGAAGGGATCGCGCAGCCTTGAGAAACAAGATTGTCGTGGGCATGACCCTCGGGTCGGCGCTCACCGCACTTCTCGCCGCGGGACTCACCCCCGCCGCGGCGCAGGAGGCCAGGGACAGCAGCCCCGGCGCCACCGCCGCGCCCCGGGCGGACGACCGGCCCGGGCCGCTCAGCAAGCAGCGCAGCGAACTGCGCAAGAAGGCGATCGACCTGGTGGCCAAGGGCAAGGCGAAGGCGAACGCCCGTGGCGTCGTCGAGGTCGCGCCCGGCAAGTTCGCCGAGACCGAGACCACCACCGAGACGCGGCAGGAGAAGATCTTCACGATCCTCTCCGAGTTCGGCGACCAGAGCTCCGGGAAGCTCGGCTCGGTGCCCGGACCGCTGCACAACCAGATACCGCAGCCGGACCGCAGCACCGACAACTCCAACGCCTGGACCGCGGACTTCTCCAAGTCGCACTACGAGGAGCTGTTCAACGGCTCCGGCGAGTCGATGAAGACGTTCTACGAGAAGCTGTCCAGCGGCCGCTACTCCGTCTCCAACACCGTCGAGGACTGGGTCAAGGTCCCCGGCAACGCCTCCACCTACGGCGACAACTCCGTCGAGGACACCGGCGGCTCCTGGGCCTTCATCCAGGACACCGGCGACGCCTGGTGGAACGCCCAGCTCGCGGCCGGCAAGACGCCCGCCGAGATCGACGCGTACCTCGCGCAGTTCGACGTCTGGGACCGCAACGACTGGGACCACGACGGCAACTTCGACGAGCCCGACGGCTACATCGACCACTTCCAGGCCGTGCACGCCGGCATGGGCGAGGACGCGGGCGGCGGCGCGCAGGGCGAGGACGCCATCTGGTCGCACCGCTGGTACGTCAACGGTGACGACTTCGGGCTCACCGGCCCCGACGTCTCCGGCGCCCAGAACAAGGCGGGCGGCGCCCGCATCGGCCAGTCCAAGTACTGGCTCGGCGACTACACCACCGAGGGCGAGAACGGCGGACTCGGCGTCTTCTGCCACGAGTTCGGCCACGACCTCGGCCTGCCGGACTTCTACGACACCAACGGCGGCGAGAACTCCACCGCCTTCTGGACCCTGATGAGCTCCGGCTCCTGGCTCGGCCACGGCGCCGCCGCCAACGAGGGCATCGGCACCCACCCGGGTCTGATGGGCGCCGAGGAGAAGCTGTTCCTCGGCTGGCTGGACTACGCCGACGCGCCGCTCGGCGCCACCGGCTCGTACACCCTGAGCCCCGCCGCCCTCCAGGTCGCCGGCAAGGCGCAGGCCGTCCGCGTCGCGCTCCCCGACAAGACGAGCAGCACCCCGTACGCGACGCCCGCCTCCGGCACGCACGCCTGGTGGACCGGCTCCGCCGACGGCCTCAACCAGTCCCTCACCCGCTCCGTCCCCGCCACCTCGCGGGTCACGGTCAAGGCGAGCGCCTGGTACGAGATCGAGGCCGACTTCGACTACCTCTTCGCCGAGTACTCCGTCGACGGCGGCGCCAACTGGCAGCGCGCGGGTGCGGCCGTCTCCGGCTCCTCGGCCGGCAGGTGGACGACGCTGCGCTTCTCGTACGACGCCGCGGGCCAGCCCTCGCTGTTCCGCTTCCGCTACCAGACCGACGGCGGCGTGCACTTCGCCGGCGCCTTCCTCGACGACATCAGCTTCGCCACCGGCGGCACCACGCTCGCCTCCGACGACGTCGAGCAGGGCACCAACGGCTGGACCGCGCAGGACCGCTGGAAGATCTCCACCGGCACCGAGACGGCCACCTACCCGCGCTACTACCTGGTGGAGAACCGCGAGTACGTCGGCGCCGACGCGCTCCTCGCCGAGGGCCCGTACCAGTTCAGCAAGGGCATCACCGCCCCCGACTGGGTCGAGTTCTTCAAGTTCCAGAACGGCATGCTGGTCTGGTACGTGGACCGCTCGTACGACGACAACAACGTCAGCTCCCACCCCGGCGGCGGCTCGGCGATGGCGGTCGACGCCCGTCCGACCCCGTTCCGCTGGGACGACGGCACCGCGCCCAGCAACCGCCGTCAGCCCTTCGACGCCACCTTCGGCCTGGAGCCGACGGACGCGACCTGCCTCCACAAGGAGGTCCTTGTCGGCAAGGGCAAGCAGCAGACCGTCGCGACGAAGGCCGCCTGCGCGCCCTCCGTCCCCGGCATGCCGGTCTTCGACGACACCGACCCGAACGCCTACTACGACCCGACGGCCCCCCAGGCCAGCGTGAAGGTCGCGGGCCACGGCACGAAGATCACCGTCACCGGCGACGCGGGCGACGACCTGACGATCACGGTGGCGAACCCGTAGGTTCCGCCGCACTGATCCTGTTCAAAAAGGGGCGCCCCGCCTGCCGGGGCGCCCCTTCCCGCTGTTACGCTCCCGTCCACCTGCGGTGGGGGGCACGGCAGGCTTGTGAGTTCCTGGGAGGAACCGGGTGCTTCGACACACCCTGACGCGGGGCGCGTTCGCCGCCGCGACGGCGATCGCGCTGACGGTGGGCGGCGGCCTGACGCCACTGGCGGGGACGGCGACGGCGGAGGAGCCGGCGCCGGGAGAGGTCGTCGTACCGGCGGCCCCCAAACCGTCTCCCACCCCTGGGAGTCCCTACCTTCCCGCCCAGTCGCGGTACGCCCGGGCCGACGCCGCAGGAACCGAGGGCGTCTTCCACCAGGGAGCAAATCAGCAGCTTTTCTGGACCCGCTACGCGGACGGCAGCACCACCCCTGTCACCCGGCCGGACGGCACCGGGACGACCGTCGTCGGCACGGGCACCAGCAGCCTGGCATTCCTCCGCGCGGGGGAGGTCGAGCTGCGCGACATCGACGGCACCTCGCGCCGGATGAAGCTTCCCGAGGGATTGCGGGCCAGCGCGGTCTTCGATTCCACGGTGGTCGCCTACGCGGAAATCCTCCAGCCGGACGGGACGACCACGATCGGTTCGTGGCACCTGCTGTCCCTCAACCCCGACGGAACGGTCCGCGACCTGCCCGTGACCGGCCCGGACGCCGACACCTTCATGGGCGGATCCGCCGCCGGCGACCGTTCGGGCATTCTCACGACGACGCGCGTCCAGGACGAGACGCGCCGGTACGGCTTCGCCTCCACCGAGACGGGACACGTCGGAACACTCACCCCGCCCGTGCCCAAATCCTTCACCCGGGCGAAGCTCTCTCCGGACCGCGTCGCCCTGTACAGCTCCGACAGCACCAACCACAAGGTGCTGGTGGCCTCGCGAAGCGACCTCTCGGCTGCGCCCACCGAGGTCACCGTGGACAACTACCAGGCGAGCGGCACCTCGAACGACCAGTTCGCCATCGTCGGCGACTGGCTCGTCTACGTGTCGTCCCACAGCTCCCTCGACGCCGTACCGATCGCCGGCGGCCCGGCCATCACCCTGCTCCCCAAGGCCTATGTGGTGTCCACACCGTCCGACGGCACCGCCGCCGTGATCGGTGGCTCCGACGCCCTCGACTGGGGCGTCCGCCACGTCACCGCCGACGCCTCGGGCAAGCCCGTGGTGACGATGGTGAAGCCGCTGCCCAACCCCGCGAAGATCCGCGGCATCGCCCTTGCCCAAGGGCGCCTCTCCGTCGTCGACGACAGCATCCCCAACGCCTTCGAGCACGTCCGGGACATCAGCCTCTCCGGCGCCCTGACATACGGGAGCCGGTCGAAGCTCTCCGACATCCCGATGGACCTGTGCAGGGAGGACGACTCCGCCTGCGCCGCGTACATGGCGCTCGGAGACGGACGGTTCATCCGCCGTGTGGACACGGACGACACGAACTGGCGCTACTACATCAACGGTTCCGGGAACTACGATTTCTCCGACCTGTCCCTGCCCGCCGGCGGCAGGATCGACGCTCTCTCCTCCCGCTATCTGGTCCACACCGTCCCCAGCACGTCGACCACGCCCGGCACGCAGACGATCCGGTCGATCAGCGGCGGAATCCTCGAAACGCGCGCACCCGTCGCCGCGGCCCTGTGGAACACCTCGCTGTGGAGCGCGACCGGGGTGAACGGCGCTCTGGCCGCCAAGGACCTGAAGACCGGCAAGGCCGTCGAGACCGTGAACACCGGTGCCCCCTGCGTCCCCGCGGAACTCCAGGCCACTGACCGCTGGCTGTACTGGTCCTGCGGCGCGAACGGACCGGCCGGGGTCTACGACCGTACGGCGAAGTCGTCGAGGTCCGTGCCGTCCGGCGAGGCCCTGCTCGGCGACGGCTACGTCGTCACCCACGACAAGGCAGCCGGAAAGCTCGTGCTCACCGGCGCCGCCGCCGACGGCCCGGCGAGCCGAGTCGTCGGCGCTCTGCCCGACACCGGCGTCTCCCAGCGCCATGTCCGCTGGAGCGTCGACAAGTTCGGCGGCCACCTCGCCTACGTCGACGCCGAGCAGCAGGTGCACGTCGTCGCGACGGGCATCCCCGCGCAGCCACTGGCGGTGCTGGACGGAACGGCGGGGACGTACGTCGACGCCGCCTCCACCGGCAAGTGGCAACTCCTCACCCGTCGGTACAGCAAGCCGGTGGGCTCCTGGACCCTGACGGCCCGCCACGACCGGACGGGCCAGGTCAGCGACCTTGCCGTCGGAGTGGACGCACGCGGAAAGCTGGAGATCTTCTGGAACGGGCGTGACAAGGCCGGCACCCTGCTGGCCAACGGCGCGTACACATGGACGCTCACCGCCCCGCCCGCCGACGGCATCGGCCCCGCCGTCCAGGAGTCCGGCACCGTGACCCTGGTCGGCGGTGCCTCGCTCGCCTCCAGCCGGTTCGTCGGCGTGTCGGGGACCACGAATCATCCGGTCCGGATCCTCGACACACGCAGCGGCCTCGGCGCGCGCAAGGGCAAGGTCGGCCCCGGCGGCTCGATCACGCTCCAGGTCACCGGGCAGGGGCAGGTACCGGCGACCGACGTCACGTCCGTCGCGCTGAACGTGACCGCGGTCAACCCGAGCGCCTCGACGTACGTCACGGTCCACCCGTACGGCACCACCCGCCCCAACGCCTCCAACCTCAACGTGCCCGCGGGCCGGATCGTGGCCGGGATGGTCGTCGTCCCGGTCAAGGACGGCAAGGTCACTCTCTACAACCACGCCGGCAGCGTCGACCTCGTCGCCGATGTGACCGGCTACTACACGACCGGCCAAGGGTCGCTCTTCGAACCGCTCAAGCCGGCCCGGATCGTGGACTCCCGGATCGGGCTCGGCGTCGCGAAGGGCCGGCTGGAGGCAGGCATGCTCGGGTGGGCTCCGGTCCTCGGGCGCGGTGGCGTGCCGAATACGGGCGTCACCGCCGTGGTGCTCCAGCTGACCGCGACGAACCCTTCGGCGGCCACGTTCGTCTCGGCGTACGGCACCCCCTACGCCGACACCTATGTGCAGTCGCACGTCCAGGTGGCGGCCGGGCAGACCGCCTCCAACCTGGTGGTCGTCCCGCTGTACGACGACTCCCTGGCCCTTCTCAACCGGTTCGGCGCGGCCGACGTGATCGCCGATGTCGTCGGCTACTACCGCAACGACGACCTCGGCTCGCTCTTCCAGCCCCTCGCCCCCTCCCGCTCCCTCGACACCCGCGCCGCCATCGGCGCCCCCAAGGCCAAGCTCGGCGGCGGCAGGACGCTCACGCTGACCGTCGCCGGGCGGAACGGGGTGCCGGCCACCGGGGCGACGGCGGTCGTCATGAACGTGACGGCGACCAACGCGAGCAGCGGCACGTACGTGAGCGTGTACCCGTACGGGACGACCCGGCCGAACACGTCGAACCTCAACGTGGCGGCCGGACAGACGGTGTCCAACCTCGTGGTCGTGCCCGTCGTCGACGGCAAGGTCACGCTCTACAACAACGCCGGCACGGTCGACCTCGTCGCCGACGTGCAGGGGTTCTACGCCCCCTGACCGTCCGTCGGCCCGTCCGTCGACTCCTCCGTCCGCTCTTCCGCCATCGCCTCCGCGAGCCCCGCGAGGAGGCCCACCACCGCCGCCGGCCCCGGGACCGTGAGGTCGGCGCGGGCGGCGAGGT
Source organism: Streptomyces sp. SKN60 (assembly GCF_026236535.1). Taxonomy (GTDB): domain Bacteria; phylum Actinomycetota; class Actinomycetes; order Streptomycetales; family Streptomycetaceae; genus Streptomyces. Next base: position 21,940 of record NZ_JAHTMW010000019.1, read on the forward strand.
CGGGGACCGCGGAGGATTCGGCGGCGGAGCAGACGAGGAGGCCGGGGGTGCCGTCGGAGCGGAGTTTCTCGACGGCCGCGTAGGCGGGGAGGTCGCCGAGGTCGTCGCCCGCGTAGAGGACGGAGCGGGCGCCGGTCTCGCGGAGGTAGTCGGCGAGGGCGACGCCCTTGTCCATGCCCGGCGGGCGGAGCTCCAGGACCATCCGGCCCGGTTCCAGGACCAGGCCGTGGTGGGTGGCGAGGTCGCCGAGGGGGCCCTTCAGGGCCTCGAAGGCCCCCTCGGGGTCCTCGGCGCGGCGGGTGTGGACGGCGACCGCGCGGCCCTTCTCCTCGATCCAGACGCCGGGCCAGGCGCCGATCCGGTCGAGGAAGCCGGGGAGCTCGGCGCGGACCGAGGCGACCCCGGGGTGCGGGGCGGCGGCCTGGACGGTGCCGGTGACGGCGTCCCAGCGCTCCGCGCCGTAGTGCCCGAGGACGACCAGGTGGTCCAGGCCGGGGACGCCGGCGAAGCCCCCGTACCGTACGGCCACTCCGGCGGGGCGGCCGGTGACCACCACGACGGCGGCCACCCGCGGGGCGAGGGCGGCGAGCGCGGGCACGGCGCCCGGGTGGGCGCGGGCCCGTTCCGGGTCGGGGACGATCTCGGCGAGCGTCCCGTCGAAGTCGAGGGCGACGACGGCCTTCTCGGGCCGCGCGAGGAGCGCGGCGAGGCCGTCGCGGCCGGCGGCTGTGGTCGGGTGCGGAAGGCTGCTGACCATGCCCACGACCCTACCCAGGGTCGCCGGTCCCGTCAGCGGGACGGGCAGCGGGACGGTCAGCGGCGCGGTCAGCGGCGCGCACTCTTCTCGTCGCGCACCCGGCGCAGGCGGTTGACCGTGACCGGGTCGTGCGCCAGCGCGCGCGGGTCGTCCAGGAGCGCGTTGAGCAGCTGGTAGTAACGGGTGGCGGACAGGCCGAGCTGTTCGCGCACCGCGCGCTCCTTGGCGCCGGGGCCGGGCCAGGAGCGCCGTTCCACGGCGAGGACGGCCCGCTCGCGCTCGCCGAGCTCGTCGTGTCCCGGGTCCCCGTTTTCGCTCGTCATACAGACCAATTTATTCGGCGTTCTCGGCCGCCGTCGCCTGCCGGGCCAGCCGGGCCAGCACCTCCGCCGGCTTCGCGCCCGGTTGCACCGCCCGGCCGATGTCCTTCTTCACGCTGCTGCTGACCTGCGCCCACGACGTCTTGCCGACCGGCGGCAGCTGGGAGTCCGGCAGGGCCTCCAGGAACTCGCGCAGGTCGGCCGACTTCGGGTCGGACTGCATGGTCGCGGAGGCGGTGACGGTGGCCGGCAGCAGGTCGTTGTCGCCCGCGAACTTCAGGACGTTCTCGTCGCTGAAGACGAAGTCGAGGAAGGCGCCGATCTCCTTGCGGTGCCCGTTCTGCTTGAAGCCCATGATCCAGTCGGCGACACCCATGGTGGCCTTGGCCTTGCCGTCGGTGCCGGGCAGCGGCACCTTGCCGACCTTGACGCCCTTCTTGGCGGCCTCCTGCATGAGGGAGGGGTGCCCGTTGAGCATGCCGACCTCGCCGCGCGCGAAGGCGGCGAAGGCCTCCTTGCGATTCAGCTTGCCGGGGGCGGTGGGGCCGGTGAGGCCGGGGGTGACAAGGTTGTCGCGCAGCCAGTCGAAGGTGCGGGTGTTGGCGTCGGAGTCCAGGTTGTAGTGGCCGGTGGCGTCGATGTAGCCGCCGCCTCCGCTGAGCAGCCACATCATGGTCTCGGCCTGGGCCTCCTCGGGGCCGAGGGGCAGCGCGAAGGGGTAGGTGACGCCCTTCTTCTTCAGCTTCTCGGCGGCGGCGGCCAGCTCGGCCCAGGTGGTCGGGGCCGCGTCGACGCCCGCCTCGTCGAACAGCTCCTCGTTGAAGAAGAGCAGGCGCGTGGAGGCGACGAAGGGCAGCCCGTACTGGGTGCGCTTGTACTCGCCGGCGTCGACGAGCGGGGCCAGGAAGTTGGCCTGGACGGGGATGGACAGCAGCTCGTCGGCGGAATAGAGCTGCTCGGCGGCGGCGTAGTCGGCGTAGGCGCCGATCTGGGCGACGTCGGGCGCCTGGCCGGCCTTGACCATGTCGGCGACCTTGCGGTCGACGTCGTTCCAGGACTCGATCTGGACCTGGACCTTCACGCCGGGGTTCTTCGCCTCGAAGGCGGCGACCAGGCCGTTCCAGTACTTCTTGGTGGAGTCGCCGCCGGTCAGGTCGTAGTCGGCGGCCACGAGCCTCAGCGTGACGTCGCCGCCGAGGACGCCGCAGCCGGAGAGGCCGGCGGTCAGCCCGAGTGTGGTGGCCGCTGCGGCCAGTCCAAGGAATCGTCGCCGCTGCACAGCCGTAACCCACCTTTTGCTCGTCGTCGAGACAATGTTCGACGGCAAGTTTCCCGCATTTTCACCGGAGGTCTACACCACTCGCATATCGCTTCGGCAACGCATCCCACCGCCTGGCGCCGCACCGCCGGGGTTGCCGCGGCTTCGACGGCCGCCGGAGCCGGCCCGAATTTGTATCCGAGCGCAACAATCCTCCGCAGTGGACTAGACCTTTCGACCCCTGACACGCGACACTGTCCCCGTGAGACACGTCATCGCCCTCGATGTGGGCGGCACCGGCATGAAGGCCGCCCTCGTCGGGGCGGACGGCACCCTGCTCCACGAGGCCCGTCGCGCCACCGCCCGCGAGCGCGGGCCCGAGGCCGTCGTCGAGACGATCCTCGGGTTCGCCCAGGAGCTGCGCGCGCTCGGCCAGGAGCGGTACGGCGAGCCCGCCGCGGCCGCCGGCGTCGCCGTCCCCGGCATCGTCGACGCCGCGAACGGCATCGCCGTCTACGCCGCCAACCTCGGCTGGCGCGACGTCCCCATGCGCGCCCTGCTCAGCGAACGCCTCGGCGGCATCCCCGTGGCCCTCGGCCACGACGTGCGCACCGGCGGCCTCGCCGAGGGCCGGATCGGCGCGGGCAACGGCGCCGACCGCTTCCTCTTCGTCCCGCTCGGCACCGGCATCGCCGGCGCCATCGGCATCGGCGGCGAGATCGAGGCCGGAGCGCACGGTTACGCGGGCGAGATCGGCCACATCGTCGTGCGCCCGGGCGGTACGGAGTGCGGCTGCGGCCAGCGCGGCTGCCTGGAGCGCTACGCCTCCGCCTCCGCCGTCTCCCAGGCCTGGGCCGAGGCCTCCGGCGACCCCGAGGCCGACGCCGCCGACTGCGCCAAGGCCGTCGAGTCCGGCGACCCCGCCGCCGTAAGGGTCTGGCAGGACGCGGTCGACGCGCTCGCCGACGGTCTGGTCACGGCCCTCACCCTGCTGGACCCCCGCACGCTCATCATCGGTGGCGGTCTCGCCGAAGCAGGGGAAACGTTGTTCACACCCCTTCGGGCCGCCGTGGAGGAGCGCGTCACGTTCCAGAAGCTGCCCGCCATCGTCCCGGCGGCCCTCGGGGACACCGCCGGATGCCTGGGCGCGGGCCTCCTCGCCTGGGACCTGCTCGCTCAGGGCTCAACCGAATCCGACTCGGAGGTATCCGCCTGATGGCCGTTTCCACAGTTCTCACCGGGGCCCGCGTGGTGCTGCCGACCGGGACCGTCGAGAACGGACGAGTGATCGTCGAGAACGGCCGCATCGCAGGCGCCGCCCATGCGGACGCCACCGCGCTCGACCTGTCCGGCCACTGGCTCGTGCCCGGCTTCGTCGACATGCACAACCACGGCGGCGGCGGCGCGTCCTTCACCTCCGGCACCGTCGACGAGATCCTCACCGGCGTCCGCACCCACCGGCAGCACGGCACGACCACCGTCGTCGCCTCCTTCGTCACCGGCGACATGGACTTCCTGACCCAGCGGGCCGGGCTGCTCTCCGAGCTCGCCGAGCAGGGCGACCTGGCCGGCATCCACTTCGAGGGCCCCTTCATCTCGCCCTGCCGCAAGGGCGCCCACGACGAGACCCTGCTGCGCGACCCCGACCCCGCCGAGGTGCGCAAGCTGATCGACGCCGCGCGCGGCCAGGCCCGCATGGTGACCCTCGCGACCGAGCTGCCCGGCGGCCTCGACTCCGTACGGCTGCTCGCCGAGCACGGCGTGATCGCCGCCATCGGCCACACCGACGCCACGTACGAGCAGACCCAGGCCGCCATCGACGCGGGCGCCACCGTCGCCACCCACCTCTACAACGCGATGCCCGCCCTCGGCCACCGCGCGCCCGGCCCCATCGCCGCGCTCCTGGAGGACGAGCGGATCACCGTCGAGCTCATCAACGACGGCACCCACCTCCACCCCGCCGCCCTGGAACTCGCCTTCCACCACGCCGGCCCCGAGCGGGTCGCCTTCATCACCGACGCCATGGACGCGGCCGGCTTCGGCGACGGCCGCTACATGCTCGGCCCGCTGGAGGTCGAGGTGAAGGACAGCGTCGCCCGGCTCGTCGAGGGCGGCTCCATCGCGGGCTCCACCCTGACCCTCGACCGCGCGTTCAAGCGTGCCGCGACGATCGACGGGCTGCCCGTCGAGTCCGTCGTCCAGGCCATCTCCGCCAACCCCGCGAAGCTGCTCGGCGTGTACGACCGGGTCGGCTCCCTGGAACCCGGCAAGGACGCCGACCTCGTCGTCCTCGACGCGGACTTCGAGCTCAAGGGCGTGATGCGCAAGGGCGCGTGGGTGGTTGAGCCCAAGCTGGGCTGATTTCGCCCGCGCCTTCTCCAGGCGTGGTCCAGGCGGTTGGTCCGGGGGTCTGGGCCAACCGCCTTCTGTTTGGCATGATCAGGGCGCGCCTAGCGACAACACGGGCCAGGACAGGGGGAGGTGGGCCGGTGATCCTGACGGTCACCCTCAACACCGCGCTCGACCTCACCTATCGCGTCCCCGCGCTCCTCCCGCACGCCTCGCACCGCGTCACCCAGGTCATCGAACGCCCAGGCGGCAAGGGCCTCAACGTGGCCCGCGTGCTCGGCGCCCTGGGCCACGAGACCGTCGTCACCGGCTTCACCGGCGGCGCCACCGGCGAGACCGTACGCGGCCTGCTCGCCGCCACCACCGCCGGCCTCCCCGGCCGGGTCCACGACGCCCTGGTCCCGATCGCCGGCGCCACCCGCCGCACGGTCGCCGTCGTCGACGCCGCCAGCGGCGACACCACGCAGCTCAACGAACCCGGCCCGGCCATCTCCCCTACGGAATGGGCCGCGTTCACCGCGCGCTTCACCCGACTCCTCGACGGGGCCCGGGCCGTGGCCCTGTGCGGCAGCCTGCCGCCGGGCATCCACGTCGGCGCGTACGCCGAACTCGTCCGGCTCGCCCGCGCCGCCGGCGTCCCCGCGCTGCTCGACACCAGCGGCGAACCGCTGCGCCGCGGCATCGCCGCCCGCCCCGAACTCATCAAGCCCAACGCGGCCGAACTCGCCCAGCTCACCGGCTCCCGCGAGCCCTACCGCGCCACCCGCGACGCCCGCCGCCGCGGCGCCCACGCCGTCGTCACCTCGCTCGGCCCCGACGGCCTGCTCGCCGCCACCCCCGACGGCCTGTGGCAGGCCGCCCCGCCGGCCCCCGTGAAGGGCAACCCGACGGGTGCCGGCGACTCCGCCGTCGCCGCGCTCCTGGCCGGCCTCGTCGACGGCACCGACTGGCCCACCCGCCTCAGCCACGCCGTGGCGCTGTCCGCCGCGACCGTCCTCTCGCCGGTGGCCGGCGAGTTCGACGAGTCGGCGTACGAGTCCCTGCTCCCCCGCATCACGGTCCACGACCGAGCGGCGGCGTGACCAAGATCAACGCAGGAACGGCCCTGAACACGGCCTTCACGCCGGTACCTGCGCCCGACGCGGGAGGCGATGGCGGGCTTCCTGCGCCCGCCGTGAAGCCTTCATGCCACTTGAAAGCCGTGCAATTTCGGCCATTTTCGCCCGAAAAGCACCTGGACATCATCTGGTTCGCAAATAAATGATCAAACTCCAGAGGAGTTCATCCAAAAGGGTTTTACGTGAAGAAACTGACCGTTGCTGCCGGCACCATGCTTGGAGCCCTCGCGCTGGCTGTTGGCACAACTGCACCTGCTTACGCGGCCGGCTTCTCCGGCTTCCGTAGCTGCAGCACCACGGGGGCCTTCGGCGACTATCAGTACAGCAACTGGTACGGGCCCGATGCCACGATCAAGGTTTCCTTCAGCCTGACCGACAACGCGGCCGACGGGAACAGCGTGCGGATACGCATGATGTCGTTGGATGTCAACGGGGCCGTGACCCACTACCCGTGGCGCTCGAACGCGGGCGGGTACGGCACCACCAGCAAATGGCAGACCACCGCTTCGAACGGCCGGGGACTCTTCGAAATCGGGGTCCAGGTGGCTCGCATCAACAAGGATGGCAGCACCAGGAACTCCTGCGTGAGCTGGAACAAGGCCGGATAAGCAGACTGCCGGGGGCAGGTGCACTAAGGACCGACCCCCATCAGTCCGCTTCTGCGTTGTCCATGAGCCGCCCTCTTCCGGGCAGAGCCTCAGCCCGTTACATGGCCCGCCTTCAGCAGGACTTGGTCAAGTACCGCGTCACACTGGTCACCCGCCTCGCAGGAGATCTTCAGCGCGTTTTCGCCCTTGTTGAGGGAGACATAGGCGTAGGTGTTGGTCCAACCCTTCTCCCAGTCACCTTCCGCCGCCTTGGCGAAGTTGGACATGTTCAGGGAGCGTCGCTGGCCGCTGTTGACGGTCAGCGACGTCTGGGCGTCCTTGCCCGGCACGCTGTACGTGATGTAAAGCGTGTACTCGCCGCTCGCAGGAACGTTAACGGTCCAGCTCGCGGATCCGCCCTGCCCATTGAAATTCACGTAGGCGCCGTCCGCGCCCTTCGCACCCGGAATGTCCCGAGCGAGCGCCGCCGAGCCGCCCAGCTTCAGGGTCGCCGCGTCCTGCTGCGGCAGCGCCTGCGGGGGCTTCGAGGACTGGCTGGGGTCGACCGAGGGGGACTCCGAGACCTGGGTCGGCGCGCCCGTCGGCGAGCCGCCCGTGCCGCCCGCGTCGTTCGTCTTGTCGCCGCTGTTGGCGATCACAGCGGCGGTGATGCCGGCCACGACCACCGCGACGACCGCGACGGCGCCGATCAGCAGGCCCTTGGTGTTGGGGCCCCGGCCACCGCCGCCACGGCCGGCGGGCTGCGCCGGGCCGGGCCGGTGGGTACCGCCGCCGGGGTACGTCTCGGGGGCCGCGTACTGCGGGTTCGGCTGGCCGTAGCCCGGCTGCTGCTGCCCGTACCCCTGCTGCTGCGGGAACGGCGCCTGCGCCTGCTGGTGGCCGCCGTACTGCCGCTCGCCGACCGTGCGGACCTGGTTGTACGAGGTGCGGGGCACGCCCGGCTGCGCGGCCGGACCCGGGTAGCCGTAGCCGCCGCCGGAGGGGGGCTGGGCACCCGCCGCCTGACCGTCGGCGTACAGATAGCCGAACGGATCGTCGTCCTCGGGCTTGTTCGTGCCGTCGTTACCGGCAGCCATCCGGGTCACTCCTTTTCCCTGCTCGCCAGCCGTCGCCGACCGGCCGAGCCTACCTCGTACGGCCGTGCCACCGGTTCGGCGCTTCGTGTACGTCCGGTGAATGACGGCTGCGCGGGGCCCTATCCGGCCCGGCGGTGGACCTTCGACCGGGACCGCTTCTCGATGTACATCCGCTGGTCGGCGCTGTTCAGGACCTCTTCGACGGTCATGCCGCACTCGGCCCAGCCGATGCCGAAGCTGGCCCCGACCCGCACCGCCCGCCCGTCCACCCGGATCGGCGGGATGATCGCGTTCCGCAGCCGGACCGCGAGGTCGGCGGCGTCGGCCGAGCCGAGGCCGTCGGCGAGGACGACGAACTCGTCGCCGCCGAGCCGCGCCACCGTGTCCCCGTCCCGTACGCCCGTGGTGAGCCGGCGGGCGACCTCGATGAGCACGGCGTCGCCGGTGTGGTGCCCGAAGCGGTCGTTGATCGACTTGAAGCCGTCGAGGTCGCAGAAGAGGACGGCGAGGCCCTTCGTGCCGTCGTCGACGTCGCCGCCGGTGGGAGCGACGGAGTGCACATGGCCGTCGTACGCCCCGGGGGCGCCGGCGGCCGGGGAGAAACCGAAGCCGTGCTCGTGCTCGTAGTCGTACTCGTCGTAGCCGTACGGCGGCTCGAAGCCGGGCGTGCCCTCGGGGGCGGAGGCGGCGAAGGGGCGCTCGCAGAGCCGGGCGGAGAGCCGGGAGCGCAGCTCGGCGCTGTTGGGGAGGCCGGTGAGGGCGTCGTGCGAGGCGCGGTGGGCGAGCTGCAGCTCGTGCCGTTTGCGCTCCTCTATGTCCTCGACGTGGGTGAGGAGGAAGCGGGGGCCGTCGGCGGTGTCGGCGACGACGGAGTTGCGGAGCGAGACCCAGACGTACGTGCCGTCGCGGCGGCCCAGGCGCAGCTCGGCGCGCCCGCCCTCGGCGGAGGTGCGGAGCAGGGTGCCTATGTCCTCGGGGTGGACGAGGTCGGCGAAGCTGTAGCGGCGCATCACGGAGGCGGGGCGGCCGAGCAGCCGGCACAGGGCGTCGTTGGTGCGCAGCAGGCGTCCGTGCTGGTCGCCGCCCATCTCGGCGATGGCCATGCCGGACGGCGCGTACTCGAAGGCCTGCCGGAACGACTCCTCGCTGGCCCGCAGGGCCTGCTGCTCGCGCTCCAGGCGTATCAGGGCGCGCTGCATGTTGGAGCGGAGCCGGGCGTTGCTGATGGCGATGGCGGCCTGCGAGGCGTACATCTGGAGCGCCTCGCGGCCCCAGGGGCCGGGGTGCCGCCCGTTGCGCGGGCGGTCGACGGAGATCACGCCGAGCAGCTCGCGGCCGGAGCCCGAGGCGTACATGGGGGCGTAGAGGCGGTCGTGCGGGTGCCACTCGTCCTCGAAGCGGGGTGCGGGGCCCTCGGTGTGCCACTGCGGGACGTCGTCCTCGATGAGCACCCAGCCCTCGGTGTGCGGGATGAACCGCAGGTCGCCCCAGGCCTCGCCCATGGCGAGCCGCCGGTCCCAGGAGGTCCGGGAGCCGACCCGGCCGGTGATCAGGGCCTCGGCGGCGGGGCTGCCGGCGAAGGCGGAGACGATCAGATCGCCGTCGGGGCGCACGAGGTTGACGCAGGCCAGCTCATAGTTGAGGCCCGCGACGATGCCGTCGGCGACTGCCTGCACGGTGTCCGCAAGGCTTCGGGCGGTGTTGAGGTCCGCCACGACCTGATGCAGCTGACGCAGGGTCGCAAGACGGACGTACGGCTCCGACTCGGTCTCCATCGCTCGCTCTCCCCGAGACCTCGACAGCTGACTCCAGGGTTCTCATCGGCTTCATCGGCTTCGTGGTGCACTGTCTCCGCCACTGAATCACAGCGAGCTGTGCACCCGGTACACAGGGTCAACAAATACTGCTCTCTGTGACTCAAGTCACAGGATGTCGCAGGGGTTTGCGAACGGTGGGTGAACGGTGCGGGGCGTGGTCGTAAAGGCCCTCCATGTGCGGAACGTACGGGTCCGGGGGCGGTGGCCGTGAGGGGACCGGTCCGCCGGGTCCTAGGACCGGTGGGGCAGCCCGGCTGGTACCGGGGCCCGATGCCCGCGGGGCCGGGCCCGGATTAGCGTGCGAGGGTGCTGCAGAAGACGCCCGTGACGGCTACCACCGCCCTCGACCTGGCCATCCCTCATGCTGAGGGGGTGAGCAACGACGAGTTCAAGGCCGCCATGTCCCGCCTGGCGGCGGGCGTGGTCCTTGTCACGGCCCACGACCCGGACGACGGGCCGCACGGCGAGGACGTCGGCATGACCGCCACCGCCTTCCTCTCCGTCTCCCTGGACCCGCCCCTGGTCCTGGTCAGCCTCCGCAACGACTCCCGCATGGACGACCTGCTCGCGGACGTGCCCGTCTGGGCGGTCTCGCTGCTCTCCGAGCACCAGCGGCAGGTGGCCGGGCGCTTCGCCATGAAGGGCCGGGTCAGCGACCGTCTCCTCTTCGCCGACCTGCCGTACACCCGCGGCGAGCACAGCTCCGCCCCGCTGATCGGCGGCGCGCTCGCCACCCTGGAGTGCCGCACGGAGAGCCGGGTGGTCGCGGGCGACCACACGCTCGTCATCGGCCGGGTGCTCGACACGAAGCTCCCCTCGGCGGAGAGCGGCCCGCTCACCTACTTCCGCGGGAAGTACCGGACGCTGGGCTGAGCGGGGCGGGGGAGCCTCTGCCGGGCTCGTCAGCTCCAGTCGCGGGCCTGGCGGCCGCGCTTCGTCTCCGCGCGCTGCTTCTTCTCGCGCAGCCGGCGCTCGTTGATGCCGCGCGGGATCTTCGTCGCGCGGCGCGGCTTCGGGGGCGGGGCGGTGGCCTCGGCGAGGAGGGCGGTGAGGCGGACGGCGGCCGTCTCGCGGTTGCGCCACTGCGAGCGGTGCTCCGAGGCCCGTACGGTCACGACGCCGTTGACCAGGCGGCTCGCGAGCCGCTCCAGGGCGCGCGCCTTCCACACCTCGGGCAGCGCGTCGGTCGCCGCCAGGTCGAAGCGCAGCTCCACCTGCGAGTCGCTGGTGTTGACGTGCTGCCCGCCCGGCCCGGACGACCGCGAGAAACGCCACATGAGCTCGGCCTCGGGCAGCGAGACGGAGCCGCGGATGACATACGGACCGGACATGTGTCCCATCGTCCCGGAGCGCCGCACGCCCGTCACCTTCTTTTGGAACCGCAGCAGCTCCCTGTGCGTTAATGCGAGCGACGAGTTCGACACCCGCAGGACCTCAGAAAGGGACATCCCATGGCTGTAAGCCTCTCCAAGGGCGGCAACGTCTCCCTGACCAAGGAGGCCCCGGGCCTCACCGCCGTCACCGTGGGCCTCGGCTGGGACGTCCGTACGACCACGGGCACCGACTTCGACCTGGACGCCTCCGCCATCGGCGTGGACGCCGCGGGCAAGGTCGTCTCCGACGGTCACTTCGTCTTCTTCAACAACAAGTCCACCCCGGACCAGACCATCGTCCACACCGGTGACAACCGCACCGGCGAGGGCGGCGGCGACGACGAGCAGATCAACGTCAACCTGGCGGGCCTGCCGGCCGGCGTCGACAAGATCGTCTTCCCGGTCTCCATCTACGACGCGGTGAACCGCTCGCAGAACTTCGGCCAGGTGCGCAACGCCTACATCCGCATCGTCAACCAGGCCGGCGGCGCCGAGATCGCCCGCTACGACCTGTCGGAGGACGCCGCCGTCGAGACCGCCATGGTCTTCGGCGAGCTCTACCGCAACGGTGCCGAGTGGAAGTTCCGCGCGGTCGGCCAGGGCTACGCCTCCGGCCTGGAGGGCATCGCCCGCGACTTCGGCGTCAACCTCTGACCCCCAGCGCTCCCGCAGGACATCCGCAGAGCCCCGAACCCCGGTACCACCGAGGTCCGGGGCTCTACGCTTTCTCGATGATCGTCGAACCCCTGACCGCCAAGGACCCGTCCGACCTCCCCGGCCCGCTGCTCACCGAACTCACCGCCCTGTACGCGTCGAACGAGGAGTTCCAGCAGCTCAGCGGCGACTTCCCGGACCCGGACCGGATCCTGCCCGAGCAGGTCGCCGCCGCCCTCGCCGACGAACTCGCGCACCCGGACGCCGAGGTGCTGCTCGCCCGCTCCGAGGGCCGGCTTGTCGCGATCGCCATCACCCTCGCCCACCACCCCGACCCGGCCGAACCCGACCCGTGGCTGGGCCTGCTGATGGTCCACGCCGGCGCGCACCGCGCGGGCTTCGGCCGCCGCCTCGCCGCGTACGTCGAGGACTCCTTCCGCTCCCGCGGCCGCGCCGGGCTGCGCCTCGCGGTCCTGGAGAACAATCCGCGGGCGCTGGCCTTCTGGAGCTCGCTCGGTTACGAGGAGACCGCGCGCAGGCCCGACCTGGCGCACGGCCGCCCGTGCGTCGTGATGCGCAAGAGCCTCGGGGCCGTGGCGCCCTAGCCCGCCTCTCAGTCGGTGATGTGCGCGGGCTTCCCGTCCCCGTACAGCCACACGTCCCACACGTCCGACAGGTCCTCCTCCGTCATCGAGTCCACGTACTCCGTGAAGTCCTCGGTGGTGGCGGTGGCGTGCCGGTACTTCGCGGGCCAGCCGGCCAGGATCTCGTAGAAGGTGTCGTCGCCGACCACCTGCCGGATCCGGTGCAGCACCATCGCGCCCCGCTCGTACACGGGCGTGCCGAACAGGTCCTCGGCGGCGGGCGGTCGGGCGGGCGAGTAGGCCCAGGCGTCCTCGTTCGCGTACTGCTTCTCGAAGTTCTTCTGCGCCGGGGTGTGCCCGAAGTCCTCCGCGTACAGCCACTCCGCGTAGGTCGCGAAGCCCTCGTTGAGCCACAGGTCCGACCAGGTCGCGGGCGTGACGGAGTCGCCGTACCACTGGTGGGCGAGCTCGTGCACCAGCGTGCTCGGGTCGAAGGAGGAGGCGGGGAAGACCGGCCGGGTCTGGGTCTCGAGGGCGTAGCCGATGTCGTCGTCGCGCTCGACGACCACCCCGGCGGCGGCGAAGGGGTACGGCCCGAAGTTCTCCGTCTGCCAGTCGAGGATCTCGGGGACGCGGGCGCGCAGCGCGGCCGTCCGCGCGGCCACCTCCGGGTCGGCGGCGGAGAGCACCGGAATCCCGGAGCCGGAGCCGGACCCGGAGCCGGACCCGGACCCGGTCTTGCCGAGGGGGACGGTGCCCGTGCTCGTGTCGTACCGCCCGATCGCGAGCATCGCGAGGTAGCTGGCCATCGGCTCGGCGGCGTGCCAGACGGAGGTGGTGCGCCCGTCGGCCTCCTTGCGCTCGGCGGTGCGGACGCCGTTGGAGAGCGCCGTGAGCCCGGCCGGGACGGTGACGGTGATGTCGTACGCCGCCTTGTCGGAGGGGTGGTGGTTGCCGGGGAACCAGGCCATGGAGCCGGTCGGTTCGCCGAGCGCGAGGGCGCCGTCGGCGGTCTTGAGCCAGCCTTCCTTGGAACCGTCCGAGTCGGTGATGGTCTCCGGGACCCCGGAGTAGCGGACGACGGCGCGGAATTCCGTCCCCTTGTCGATGTCCTCGCGGGGGCGCAGGGTCAGCTCGTTCCCGGCCCGGTTCACGGCGGCGGGCGCGCCGCCGACGGTGGCGTCGCGCACGGTGAGCCCGGCGAGGGCGAGGTTGAAGGCGCTGAGGTCCTGGGTGGCCTCGGCGGTGATCTCGGCGCGCCCGTCGAGCCGGCCGGAGGCGGGGTCGTACGACAGGGTGAGCGCGTAGTGGCGTACGTCGTAGCCGCCGTTGCCCTGCTTGGGGAAGTACGGGTCGCGCAGCCCGGCCGCGCCGGGCGTGCCCTTCACCCCGCCGCTGCCGCCGCTCGTGCAGGCCGCGGCGAGCAGGGCGAGGGCGACGGCCAGGGCACCGGTCCGGACGCGGATGCGGATGCGGCTACGAGTGTTCACGAACCGATCCTAAGCAGACATAAGAAGTCGGCTGTGCGTTCCCGGGCGTTCCTCTATGGACAAACCGACGGCTCCTGGCGGGGGTCCGGGCGCCGTCGGAGTTCAGGAGGTTCAGCCGTTCAGCGACGCCACACCGGCCTGGGCGAACTTCTCGTCCAGGTCCCCGGAGGGCGCGCCCGCGACGCCGATGCCCGCGATCGGACCGCCGTTCGCGGTGACGGGGGCGCCGCCGGCGAGGAAGAGGGTGCCGGGGATGTCCTTCAGGGTCGGCGCGTTGGTGAGGCGCTTGACCAGCTCGGAGGTCGGGGCGTTCCAGGAGACCGCGGTGTACGCCTTCTTCACGGCCGACTCGTAGGACTGCGGGCCCGCGCCGTCGCCGCGCAGGGTCACGACGGTGTTGCCGTTGCGGTCCACGACCGCCACCGACACCCGCTGGTTCTCCTTCTCGGCGGCCTTCAGGGCGGCCTGCGCGGCCTTCGTCGCGGCCTCGATCGTCAGGTGGGTCGTCTGGCGCGTGTTGTCGCCCTCGGCGTCCGCCTTGGCGACGACCGCGGCCGGGGCGGCGGCGGGGGCCGTGGCGTTCGCGGAGACGGCGCCGAAGGTGCCGGCGGCGAGGACGACGGCGACGGTGGTGCCGAGGAGGAACTTCTTCTTCATGGCGGTCTCCTGAGGGGATCGTGAGGGGATCGTGAGGCGTTCGCTCTGCATCGATCCTCCGGCCGGAACCGGTGCCCGCCGGTCCGCGTTCCGGCTGCCGTCGGCGCGCATAGTGGACGACAGGGAGGTCAGCCGATCGGTTGATGCCCCCCTGGCCCTGCCGGGCCAGGATGGATACGTATCCCCAGGTCAAGTGCTACACGGAGCAGGTGGACGATGGAACGGGACCCGGACGCCCGCTGGCTGGCGCGGGTCATGCACGTGGCCTTCTTCCTGCTCCTCGGCGCCTCCCTCGCCCGCTTCCTGCTCCGCCACCCCTGGGAGGAGCGCAGCCCGTGGATCGTGGCGCTGTCCGGCGCGCTCGCCGCGCTCTATCTCCTCGGGCCGGTGCTCGGCACCCGCGCCACCCCGCGCCGGATCGCCTGGCTGGGCACGGTCGTCGCCGTGTGGGTGGTCCTCGTCGTCCTCGCGCCCAGCTTCGCGTGGTGCGCGGTCCCGCTCTTCTACACCGGTCTGCGGACCCTGCCGCACAAGGCGGCGTTCGGCCTGGTCGCGCTCCTCACCGCCTTCGTCGTCTTCGCGCAGGTGCAGCTCTCGCACGGCGGCTGGGACCCCAATCTGATCGTGGCCCCGCCGGCCGTCGCCGCCATCGCCACCGGCGTCTTCGTGCACGCCGACCGGCAGGCGGCCCGCCAGCGCAAGCTCATCGACGACCTGATCCGCACCCGCCGCGAGCTGGCCGCGACCGAGCGCCGCGAGGGCACCCTCGCCGAACGCCAGCGGCTCTCCATGGAGATCCACGACACCCTGGCGCAGGGCCTGTCCAGCCAGCAGATGCTGCTGCAGGCCGCCGACCGCACCTGGGACAGCGACCCGGGGACCGCCCGCCGCCATGTCCGTACGGCCGAGTCGATCGCCGAACGCAACCTCGCCGAGGCCCGCCGCTTCGTGCACGACCTCGCGCCCGCCGACCTCGCCGAGGGCGGCGGCCTGGAGGAGGCGCTGCGCGGGCTCGCGAGCCGGGAGTCGGCCGCGTTCCGGGTCGACGGGCTGCCCGTACCGCTGCCCGACCGGGTGCAGTCGGCGCTCCTGCGCATCGCGCAGGGCGCCCTCGCCAACATCCGCGAGCACGCCGAGGCCGCCTCGGCCGCGATCACCCTGACCTATCTGGACGACCAGGTCGTCCTCGACGTCGCCGACGACGGGCGCGGCTTCGACCCGGCCGTCTCGCGCGCGAACCCGGGGGTGCGCGGCCACGGACTGCCGGCGATGCGGGTGCGCGCGCAGCAGCTGGGCGGCACCCTGACCATCGAGTCCACCCCGGGCGAGGGCACCGTGCTCTCGGCCGCGATCCCGCTGGAGGTACGCCCGTGAACGCGCCGGCAAGCGACCCCGCCCGCGAGCCCGCCCCCGATCCCGTCCGCATCCTGCTCTGCGACGACCACGCGGTGGTCCGCGCCGGGCTGCTCGCCCTCCTTGGCAGCGCGCCCGGCATCGAGGTGGTCGGGGAGGCCGGCAGCGGCGAGGAGGCGGTCGCGATGGCCGCCCATCTGCGGCCGGACGTGGTCCTGATGGACCTCCAGCTGGGCGCGGGCATCGACGGCGTCGAGGCCACCCGCCGGATCGCCCCGACCGGTGTGCACGTCCTCGTCCTCACCACGTACGACACGGACGCGGACATCACCCGCGCCATCGAGGCGGGCGCCACCGGCTACCTCCTGAAGGCCGAGCGCCCGGAGGAGCTGTTCGCCGCGATCCACTCGGCCGCCCAGGGCCGTACGACGCTGTCGCCGCCGGTCGCCAGCCGGGTCATGGACCGGATGCGCGGCGCGGCCGGCCCGTCGCTCACCGACCGCGAGCGGGACATCCTCGGGCAGCTGGCCCACGGCCTCGGCAACCGGGAGATCGCCCGCGCGCTGTTCATCAGCGAGGCCACGGTGAAGACCCACCTGGGCCGGATCTACGCGAAGCTCGGCGTCGACACGCGGGCGGGCGCCGTGGCGGTGGCGAAGGAGCAGCGGCTGCTGCCGTAGGGGCGTCGGGACTGCTACTGTGCGTTGCCACTCAGGCGCACTGTGTCATGTCCTCGTGGGAGCGCACGTGAAGATCACCATCGTCGGCGGCGGGCCCGGCGGCCTGTATTTCTCGATCCTGATGAAGCGCCAGGACCCCTCCCACGAGATCACCGTGTACGAGCGGAACGCGGAGGGGGCGACCTACGGCTGGGGCGTCACCTACTGGGCCGGGCTCCTCGACAAGCTCCGCGCGGGCGACCCGGAGTCGGCGGAGGCCATCGCCGCCGCGTCGGTGACCTGGACGGACGGCGTGGCGATCGTCCGCGACGAGCGGACCGTGCACCGCGGCGACGCCGGCTTCGGCATCGGCCGCCGCCGGATGCTGGGGCTGCTCGCCGACCGGGCCCGCGAGCTCGGCGTCCGCGTCGCGCACGAGCACCCGGTGAGCGGCCCGGACGCCCCCGAGCTCGCCGGCGCCGATCTGGTCGTGGCCGCCGACGGCGTGAACAGCCTGCTGCGCGAGGCGCGCCCCGAGCGCTTCGGCGCCGAGGTCACCGGCGGCCGCAACCACTATGTGTGGCTGGGCACGACGAAGGTCTTCGACTCCTTCAGCTTCGCCTTCAAGGAGACCGAGCACGGCTGGATCTGGTGTTACGCGTACGGGTTCAGCGGCGAGCAGTCGACGTGCGTGGTGGAGTGCGGCCCGGAGACGTGGCGGGGCCTCGGTCTGGACCGGACGCAGGAGGACGACACCCTCCGCCTGCTGGAGAAGATCTTCGCCGACCTCCTCGACGGCGAACCGCTGATCGGCCGCGAGCAGCACGGCGACGGCGCCCCGGCCCAGTGGCTGAACTTCCGCACCCTGACCACCCGGACCTGGCACGACGGCAACACCGTCCTCCTCGGCGACGCCGCCCACACCACCCACTACTCGATCGGCGCGGGCACCACCCTGGCCCTGGAGGACGCCCTCGGCCTCGCCGCCGCCCTGCGCGCCCACGGCTCCGACCTGCCCACCGCCTTCGCCGTCTACGGCCGGCGCCGCCGCGCCGAACTCGTCTCCGCCCAGAGCGCGGCCCGCTACAGCGCCCAGTGGTACGAGAACCTCCCCCGCTACATGCACCTCCCCCCGCACCGGATGTTCGCCCTCCTCGGCCAGCGCCACTCCCCCCTGCTCCCCCACATCCCCCCGCAGCTCTACTACCGCCTCGACCGCGCCGCCGGCAGCCTCGAACCCCTGCGCCGCCTCAAGCGCTGGCTCGGCCCGAAGGTCGCGAAGGCGGCCCACCGGGGCTGAGCCCCGGCCGGGGCGGGGCGGGCCCCGGGACCGCCGGGGCGGGTTCCGGGACCCGCGCGGGGTCCGGGGCGCGGACGGCGTGGGACCATCGACGGGTGCTCGACATCGGCTACTCGCTCTCCCGCCGCTTCCCGGACCCCCCGCAGACGAACTACCGCGCGGCGGACGTCCACTCCCTGCGGCACGACCTGTTCTGCGGCGACGTGTATCTCGCGGACACCGTGAAGGACCAGGAGGTGTCCACAGCCTGGGGATGGGTGCCGGTGCTCGACTTCGCGTGGGCGCTGTGCGACATCGTCGAGCAGCTGGACCGCGACCCGCAGGGCAGCCGCGCCTCCCGCCCCCAGTACGCGGAGCTGGACTTCACCGAGTCCTCCGACCGCATGCTGTTCGAGCGGCGCTTCGGCTGGGTGGACGTCGAGGCCGACTGGATGCCGGGCGACGAACCGGCCCTCACCTTCAACCACGGCGAACTGCGCCGCGAGGCCCGCGACTTCCTGCACGACCTGATCGCCGACCTCACCGACATGCACGAGGGCCTCGCGGACAACCCGGCGATCTGGGACCTCCAGGCCCGCTTCCCCCGCCTCCCCTGACCGGCAGGGGCCAGGAGGTCTTCGACCTACGCGTCCTCCACCCGCACCCCCAACTGCGCCGCGAACACCGGCGCCAGGTCGAGCAGCTGCGCCGTGGAGATCACCGCCCCCGCCAGCGCGTCCACCCCGCGCGCGATCCCGAGCCGCTGCACCGTCCGCAGATCCACGTCCTTCAGCCGCACCCCGCTGAAGTCCGCCCCCGTCAGCACACAGTCCCGGAACTCCACCCTCCCCCACAGCCTTCGGCGTGGGAGGTGCCCCCAAGCACCGCGCCCGCGAAGTCCGGCTCGTCGAGCACGCACCCGTCGAAGACGACGTCCTTCAGCCTCGCCTTCCGAAGGTTCAGATAGTCGATCTTCCCCCCTCTCACCCTCACCCTCCCCCTACGCCCCAGGGGGCGTGGAGGCACCCCCAAACACCGCCCCGTGCAGCTGCGCCCCGCCGAGCCGCGCGTCCACCAGCTCCACGTCCCGCAGCTGCGCCCCCGCGAGATCGGTGCCCACCCCCCGTACCCCCGTGAGCACCGAATCGAGGAGCCGCGCCGCCGTCAGCCGGGCCCCGTCGAGCCCGCAGTCGCGCAGCGCGCAGTCGAGGAAGCGCGCCCCCACGCCGTCCTGGCCGGCCAGGTCCAGGCCGGTGAGCTCCAGGCCGTCATAGTCCCCGTCGGGCTCCAGACCGCCCTCGTACGGCTCCAGCGGGGGCAGCCGGACCTCGGGCTCGCGGGGCCTCGCGACGCCGCCCCGCTGACTCTTCCTCTTCATGGCATCCATCGTGACGCACGCCACTGACATTCCCCCGCCGCCGATGTCACAACCAGGGCCCCGCCACCCGTCCCGTCTTCGTAACCCCACACGAGGGAGACGAGAGATGCGGAAGATCACGATCATCGGCGGCGGCTTCGCCGGACTCACCGCGGCCGTCACCGCCGCCGAGGCGGGCGCCCGGGTCACCCTGTACGAGGCCCACCACACCCTCGGCGGCCGCGCCCGCACCGCCGAGGGCCCGTACCTGACCAACGACGGCCCGCACGCGCTCTACAACGGCGGCCCCCACTGGACCTGGCTGCACCAGCGCGGCCTGATCGGCGAGCTCGCCCCGCTCCCGCTGCGCGAGGCGGCCAGGCTGCGCTTCCACCACCGCGGAGCGCTGCGCCGGGTGCCGCCGCTCGGGATGCTGCGCCAGACGCTCCGTACGGGCGAACAGGCGCCGGTCGACGTCGACTTCCGCACCTGGGCGACCCGCCTCGCCGGCCCGGAGGCGGCCCGCGCCGCCGCCGCGTACAGCGGAGTGGCGCTCTACCACCACGACCCGGGCGCCCTGTCCGCCCGCTTCGTCCAGGAACGGCTGCACCGGGCCGCCGCCCTCCCGCCCGAGGCGCACTTCGTCAAGGGCGGCTGGGGCCGGCTGATCGGGCGGATGGCGGAGCGCGCCCGGCAGACGGGCGTACGGATCGAGACCTCCGCCCGGATCGACGCGCTCGGCGACCTGCCCCGCGACGCCGGCCCGGTGGTCGTCGCGACCGCGCTGCCCGCCGCCGCCCGGCTGCTCGGCGACCCGTCGCTGACCTGGGAGTCGGGCCGCACGGTCCTGTTCGACCTGGCGCTGCGCAGCCGTAAGGGCGACCCGTTCGCGATCTCGGACCTGGACGCGCCGGGCTGGGTGGAACGGTTCACCACCCAGGACCCGGGCCTCGCCCCGGCCGGCCAGGAGCTGATCCAGGCGCAGCTGCCGATCGCCCCCGGCGAGTCGAAGGCGGACGGCGTCGCGCACGCGGAGCGGCTGCTCGACCTGGGCTTCGCGGGCTGGCGCGAGCGCGCGGTGTGGCGGCGCGAGGCGGTGTCCAACGGACGTACGGGCGCGGTGGACCGCCCCGGCACGACCTGGCGGGACCGGCCGGCGGTGGACCGGGGCGACGGCGTGTACCTGGCGGGCGACCAGGTGGCGGCGCCGGGCGTGCTGGCGGAGGTGTCGTTCACGAGCGCGGTGGAGGCGGTGTCGCTGGCGATGCGGGCGGAGCACCTCCGTATCGAACCCCTTGACCTCAAGTCCGCTTGAGGTCAGAGGCTGTACGACGTCGAGCGCATCCGTCGATGCATATCCGTCGATCACCGGGGAGCCCACCATGCACGCCATCCGCCTCCACGCCTTCGGCCCGGCCGAGAACCTGACGTACGAGGAGGTCCCGGACCCGGTCCCGGGCCCCGGCCAGGTCCGCGTCAAGGTGACGGCGGCCGGCGTGCACCTCCTCGACACGGCCCTGCGCGAGGGCGGGACCGGCCCCTTCCCGGCGCCCGCCGCCCTGCCCACCGTCCCCGGCCGCGAGGTCGCCGGCACGGTCGACGCCCTCGGCGAGGGCACCGACCCGGCGTGGCTCGGCCGCCGGGTGGTCGCCCACCTCGGCATGGCACCCGGGGGTTACGCGGAGCTCGCCGTCACCGACGCGGCCCGCCTGCACGCGCTGCCCGAGCACCTCGGGGACGCGGAGGCGGTCGCGATGATCGGCACGGGCCGTACGACGCTCGGGATCCTGCAGTTCACCGAGCTCGGCCCGGACTCGGTGGCCGTCGTCCCGGCCGCGGCGGGCGGCATCGGCACCCTGCTCGTGCAGTACGCGAAGAACGCGGGCGCCGTCGTCATCGGCCTGGCCGGCGGCCCCGAGAAGGTGGCCCGGGTCCGCGCGAACGGCGCGGACCTCGCCGTCGACTACACGGCGCCGGACTGGCCGTCCGAGGTCCGCGCCTACCTCGACGCCCTCGGGAACCGCACCGCGACCGTCGTCTTCGACTCGGTGGGCGGCGACACCGGACGGGCCGCCGTCGACCTGCTCGGCAAGGGCGGGCAGCACCTCGTCTTCGGCTGGTCCGGCGCCGGCCTCCACGACGGCGAGCCGCTCACCTTCACCCCCGACGAACTCGCCGCCCGCGGCATCACCTCGGAGTCCGTCCTCGGCCCCGTCATGCTCCAGAAGGCCGGCGGCGACATCCGCAACCTCGAACTCGCCGCCCTCGCCGCCGCGGCCGACGGCACCCTGCGCCCGGCGGTCCACCGCTTCCCCCTCGCGGAGGCGGCACGGGCCCACCGGGCGCTGGAGACGCGGGGCACGATCGGCAAGGTGGTCCTGATCCCGTAGTCAGTTCTCCGGGATGCTAGATCCCGAGGACGTCCCAGGAGTGCCCCGTCAACTGCCCAGGGCTGGCGGCCCGGGCTTGCTGCTCGGATCATCACTGGCCGTGATGGGTCCCGGCTGCGTCCAGCGCTCACGCGACGAGGGTAAGCGCAGGGGCCTGTGACTCGGCCCCGCAGACCCACATCCACCAACCGCGTAGGGAGATGTTGTGGGACGAGTTCAGGTCGGCGTGCTCAACGAAGCCGCAGGACCTGCATGCGAACCGGGCCTGTGCGGGCCGGTTACGTCTGTCGATGTGGTGGCACAGCGAGCATTCCTGGCTGGTGTATGCCGGATTCACGTACACCAGTGGAACTCCGGCGCGCTTGGCCTTGCAAGCAATGGGGTGCACTTCTCACAAACGGCGCCGCTCACCCTCACTTCACCAGAACTAGTGAACTGCGCACTAATGTTCGCATGCCCCACTAAGGCATCTAGCACCCCAAAATTCGAGCACACAGCCGCGGGGCGCAGCATCGGGCAGCCTCTCAACGATTCGCGAATATTCGAGAATCACGGCGGACAGAACACCATCGGCGGTTCCATCCTGGACGCGGCCCAATCGGGCCATCCGGGCGAGAGGGGAAACGACGTTGGCAAGGCGACTTCGCTTCATCGGCACCAACTCCGGCAACGACGGCTGTCCGACGCTGTACGAAGACCTGGACACGGGTGAGGTCCTGGTACAAGGAGACGCTGTGACCAACCCCGACGACGTGGCCCAACTCCGCAACGTCAAGCCCGGTGAGGGGTTCGTGGTGGTGCCTCGCGTGCTCCTGGCCGACTTCGCGCCAAGGGATGCGGACCGGGTGCCGATGGTGATCAGCTTTGAGGAGTTCGGCGGGATGTTCGAGACCTTCGAGCACACCGCCTGGCGGCTGGAGACCCGCCGCCGGTACGCGTCGGACGAGGAGACGGAGACGTACGCCAGGTTCGCCCGGGGCGAGGATGCCGGATGGGACCTGGACGCCCCGTGGTGTGTGTCCCGGCGCGAACAGTCCGCACTCGGCAAACGGTTCGAGCGGGTACGCATCGTGGACAACCCGCCGAGCCTTGGCCAGCGCTACCTCCTGGACAACGCCCGCCGGAACAGTGCCGTAGGGGAGGACATCCGGAACCTGGGGCGGAGCGACGCCGAGCGGCTGAAGCTCCCCGAGGAGGACTTCTGGCTGTTTGATTCGCGCGTCATCGCACGACTTCGCTTCGATGGTGACGACCACATGACCGGCGTCGAACTGATCACGGACCCGGTGGAGGTCCTGCGCGCCTGCCAGGTCCGCGACGCCGCTTGGCACCACGCGATCCCATACGACCAGTTCGAGGCCCAGGTACCTTCCACCGAGTGAGTACCGACTTCCAACAGGCCCGGGTGGCCCTCGGCGCGCGGCTCCGTGAGCTGCGCGCCGCTCGGGGTTTCACGGGCCGGGAACTGTCGGCGGTGCTGCACTGGCCCCAGTCGAAGGTCAGCAAACTGGAGACCGGACGCCAGACCGCCACGTCCGACGACCTCCACGCATGGGCACAGGCGACAGGGCACCCTGAAGCCGCCGATGAGCTGATCACCCGGCTACGGACTTTGGAGTCCCGATCTCGCTCTTGGCAGCGTCAGCTCGCCGCCGGGCACAAGCCGGTCCAAGACACTCTGACCGCCGAGTACGAGCGGTCAAGGACGCTTCGAGCCTGGCAGGGCTCCATAGTCGTCGGGATGCTCCAGACCCCCGACTACGCCCGCCACGTGTTCAACCAGCACGTCGACCTCCACCAGTCCGTCCGAGACGTGGAGGAGGCCGTGCGGGCCCGCGTGCGGCGCCAGGAGATGCTGTACGCCCCGGGAAAGAGCTTCCACATCGTCATGTGGGAGGCGGCCCTCCACGCCCTCGTCTGCCCGCCGCCGGTGCTGGCAGCCCAACTGGACCGGCTCATGGGCGTTCTCGGGCTCGATACCGTAACCCTGGGAATCGTCCCCCTTGGGGCACCTCTCAGGCTCCCGCCGGCCAACGCGTTCTGGCTGTACGACGACCGCCTGGCCATCGTCGAGGACTGGCACGCGGAACTCTGGCTGAACGATGCGCCGACCGTCGGCGTGTACCAGCGGGTCTGGCAGACACTCGCCGATTCCGCCGTCTACGGCCCCGATGCCCACCGCGTGATCACACGCGCCCGCCGGTCCCTGGACCTCACCTGAGAATCACCACGAACAAGACTCGGCACCGCTCGAATCAAGGCGAATCAGCGCCGCCACGCAGCGCTCTGGACTCCTAACGTGCTTTGAGCTCAAGGCATTCGGAGCGCTGGAGGTGACGGTGAGACATGGCCGAGGAATGGCATCCAAGCGCCAGTCGGTACGCGGTGGACTCGAACGGAACGCTGGGCCGGGTGGACCGCAGTTGCGCGGGGAGCGTGTATCTCCGTCCACCGGGCGGGGGCCGGGAGTGGGCGGTCCCGCCGGACGAGCTGCGGGCGCCGCCGTCGGAGGAGCTGGGCCGGGTCCGCGTCTTCACCACCCCGGTGCCGGCGGTCGAGCAGTGACCGCCCGGACGGTTCTCCGGTTCGTTGCGCACCGGATCAAGCGGCATCCCGATTCGGAAGCCACAGCGTCGGCCCGATGCCTGCATGGCGAGTGCGAGTGGGAAGCCAGGCCCAGCACGGACGTGGGCCACGTGGATGACCAGTGCATGGAGCACACGGGCCGCAACAAGGACCACGCGACGTTCGCCAGGAGGTTTGAGGACGTGGCCCTGGTGGAGCGACTGGAGGGCTCCACGTGAGACTCCCGGCCCTGGCGGTCACCCACCCAGGGCGGGCACATCCCGAGCTGACACGGCTCGACCTGACAGTCCACAACCAAGAGGAGCACGGAATGGGATGGGGAACGGGTAAGGGCGGAAGCGGAGGCAACGGGCAGCACTCCGGCGGGAAGGACCCGGGCACGTCCAAGCCATCGTCGGACACGGCCAAGCCGAAGGACCCGCCGAAGCACAAGAAGGACTAGCGCAGGCGATGACACCCGAACTGTCGGCGTCCGAGCAGATCGCCATGCGCGATCTGCTCGGCGCGGTCAACAACGACCTGGAGAAGCCGTTGGCTCCCGAATGGGAGCGCGCTGCCTGGGCGGTGCCCCGCCACCGCTTCCTCCCGGAACGCATCTACCTGGGCGAGGAGCTGACCCCCTGCGCCCGTGCCGAGGCACCCGAGACATGGCTGCGGGCCGCGTACACCGCCGACTCCGTGGTGACCCAGGTCAACGACGGCCATGACCCCGGCAACCAGGAGCGGTGGGCCTCGTCGTCCGCGTCGGACCCTTCCATCGTGTTCCGGATGCTTGACATGCTGGACGTGGCCGACGGACACCACGTCCTGGAGATCGGTACGGGGACCGGGTGGAACGCGGGTCTCCTGGCCCACCGTGTGGGGTCGAAGAACGTCACGACGGTGGAGGTGGACCCGGTCCTGGCGACGGACGCGGACGTACGTCTGCGCAAGCTGGGCCTGGCACCGACGGTCATCTGCGGGGACGGCGCCCGGGGTCACTCGTCCTCCGGGCCGTACGACCGGGTAGAGGCCACCTGTTCCGTGCGATCCGTCCCTCGGGCCTGGGTGCAGCAGACCCGACCCGGCGGGGTCGTCCTCACCCCCTGGGAGAGCCCGTGGATCTGCTACGGCTTGCTGCGCTTGGAGGTGTCCGACCGGGGCGACGCGTCGGGGCGGTTCTCTCCCCACTCCGCGTTCATGCTCATGCGGGGCCAGCGCACGGACCTGAGGATCTTCCGGGATGTGGTCCGCGACGACCACCGGCCGGACGAGTCATGGACCACGCTGTCCCCGTGGGCGGTCACGGGCGACGACTGGGCGGCCCAGTTCGCCGTCGGCCTCCAGCTCCGCGATGTCTGGCGGACATGGCACGACAACCCCGACGTGGAAGGGGTCGCCTCCAGGTTGTGGGTCGCGACGACCGACGCCACGTCCTGGGCGGCCGTGGACTGGGATGGCCAGTCGGACGACCGGTTCACCGTCTGGCAGCACGGCCCTCGTCGGCTCTGGAACGAAGTGGAGGCCGCGTACGTCTGGTGGGAGCACGTCGGCCGACCCGGCCCGGAGCGGTTCGGGCTGACCACCACCCCGGACGCGGCGGAGTGGGCCTGGCTGGACAGCCCCGACCGGCCCGTTCCCACGTCCGGCTGACCTCTCCTGGCCTGCTGCTACGCCGCACCCAGCGTCTTCAGCGCCCCGTCCGTGAGCCGGTAGACCGTCCACTCGTCCTGCGGGCGGGCGCCCAGGGACTCGTAGAAGTCGATGGAGGGCTTGTTCCAGTTCAGGACGGACCACTCCAGGCGCTCGTAGCCGCGCTCCACGCAGATGCGGGCCAGTTCGGTGAGGAGGGCCTTGCCGTGGCCGCCGCCGCGGAGGTCGGGGCGGACGTAGAGGTCTTCGAGGTAGATGCCGTGGACGCCGCGCCAGGTGGAGAAGTTGAGGAACCAGAGCGCGAAGCCGGCGATCTCGCCGGTGTCGGTCTCCGCGATGTGGGCGAAGGCGGCCGGGCGGTCGCCGAACAGGGCCTCGTGGAGCTGGTCGGGGGTGGCGCGGGCCTCGTCGAGGGCCTTCTCGTACTCCGCGAGGTCGCGGACCATGCGGTGGATGTGGGGGACGTCGGCAGGCCTGGCGGTACGGATCATGAGGTCAGGGTGCACCCCGTCAGGGGTGCCTGGCCAGCAGGTTCCGCGCAATGGACACCTGGTCGGGGTCGAGGGCCGGTGCGCCGTCCTCGACCTCCCACAGCCCGTTCTGCAGCACCCGCCCCAGCGTCCACGCCCGGGCCCGCGCCCGGTCGAGACCGAGCCGCTCCGTGAGCAGGTCGAAGCGCCACCGGGTCTCCGCCGGATCCGGGTCCCACCGGTTCGTCAGCGCCGGGAGCAGCTCGAAGCCGGGGTCGCCGGACAGCGGCTTGGGGTCGATGGCCAGCCACGGCTCGCGCTCGGCGGCCAGGACGTTGTCGTAGTGCAGGTCCCAGTGCAGCAGCCGGTCGCCGGGCTCGCCCATGACCTCCCGTACCGCCGCCGCGCAGTCCCGCAGCAGCGCCGCCTCGTCCGGGTCCGCGAGCCGGGCCGCCGCGGCGGGCGTACGGTCCACCAGCCGCGCCGCGATGTCACCGAGCCGCCGAAGGCCGGGCGGCGCCGGCACCGCGGCAAGCCGGGCCAGCAGATCCGCCAGGATCCCGACCGCCTCGCGCGCGTCCGCCACCCGCGACAGATGCCGCCCTGCATCGGCTCGTTCGAGCAGCATCGTGCCCGTCCCCGGGTCGTGCGCCAGGAGCCGTACGGCCCCGTCCCCCGCCCACGCCCGCAGCGCGACCGGCTCGCCCGCCGTCTCCTCGTCGAGCAGCTGGAGCTTCAGCGCCGCCGGGACACCGTCCCGCGCCACCACCACCGGCAGCACCAGAGACGCGACCCCGTGCATGGACGGGCCCGTCACCCGCAGCCCCCACCGCTCCAGGAACTCCTCCGCCCGTGACGGCAAGGCGGCGATGAAGGCGCGCCCCGCCTCCCCGTTGTACTTCGCCTGCGACGCCGCCAGTTCCGCCGGGATCTCGATCACCCGACCGAGCCTAGGCCTCTGGATCGCCGCCGCGCCCCCGGGTAACCTCCGCGCACGAACCCGGAAGAGGGATACACATGAGCACGACCAGCCCGGCCGGCCCGAGCAGCACCGTCAACGGCGGAATTTCCTTCTGGTACGCGCAGGAGGGCGCCCCCGCGCCCCGCGAACCGCTGCCCGGCGACACGACCGCCGATGTCTGCATCGTCGGCGGCGGCTACACCGGCCTGTGGACCGCCTACTACCTCAAGAAGGCCGTCCCCTTCCTGAACATCACCGTCCTGGAGGCCGCCTTCTGCGGCTACGGCGCCTCCGGCCGCAACGGCGGCTGGCTCTACAACGGCATCGCCGGCCGCGACCGCTACGCCAAGGAACACGGCCACGAGGCCGCCGTACGCCTCCAGCACGCCATGAACGACACCGTCACCGAGGTCGTCGACGTCTGCGCCGCCGAGGGCATCGACGCCGACCTCCACCGCGGCGGCGTCCTGGAAGTGGCCACCTCCCCCGCCCAGCTCGCCCGCCTCAAGGACTTCCACGCCGTCGAGATCGCCTTCGGTGAGAAGGACCGCGAGCTGTACGGCGCCCGCGAGACCGCCGACCGCATCCGCGTCACCGGCGCCGTCGGCTCCTCCTGGACCCCGCACGGCGCCCGCCTCCACCCGGTCAAGCTGGTCAAGGGCCTGGCCGCCGCCGTCGAGGCGCTCGGCGTGACCATCCACGATCCACGCCGGTCACCGAGATCCGCCCCAAGCACGCCGTCACCCCGTACGGCACGGTCCGCGCCCCGTACGTGCTGCGCTGCACCGAGGGCTTCACCGCCTCCCTCGCCGGCCAGCGCCGCACCTGGCTCCCCATGAACTCCTCCATGATCGCCACCGAGCCGCTCACCGACGCCCAGTGGGAGTCGATCGGCTGGACCGGCCTGGAGACCCTCGGCGACATGGCGCACGCCTACATGTACGCCCAGCGCACCGCCGACGGCCGCATCGCGCTCGGCGGCCGGGGCGTCCCGTACCGCTACGGTTCGAAGACCGACAACGACGGCCGCACCCAGCCGCAGACGGTCGAGGCCCTGCGCGAGATCCTGATCCGCTTCTTCCCACAGCTCGCGGGCGTACGGGTCGCCCACGCCTGGTCCGGCGTCCTCGGCGTGCCCCGCGACTGGTGCGCCACCGTCACCCTCGACCGCTCCACCGGCCTCGGCTGGGCGGGCGGCTACGTCGGCTCCGGCGTCGCCACCACCAACCTCGCCGCCCGCACCCTGCGCGACCTCATCCAGCAGGACTCCGGCCAGGCCGGCCCCACCGACCTCACCGCACTGCCGTGGGTCAACCACCGGGTGCGCAAGTGGGAGCCGGAACCACTGCGCTGGCTCGGCGTGCAGACCATGTACGCCGCCTTCCGCGCCGCCGACCGCCGCGAGACCGCCGCGCGCAGCGCCACCACCGACCGCATCGCGGTCATCGCGAACCGCCTCAGCGGCCGGTAGCGCCTACGAGCGGGGGCGGCGCCGGGTTCACATCCCGGTGAGGCTCGCGATCGCGTTCTGCGCCCACTGCTGCGACCCGGCCGTCGCCCCCGCCGCCACCCCGGTGGCGACCGGGGCGAGCGCGCCCCGCAGCAGGGTGAGGGCGCGCCGCAGCCGCCCCGGCTCCGGCTCGGCGGTCCCGCTGATCGTGTCCAGGACCTCGTGGGCCGCCGCCTCGGTGTCCTCGCGCTCCGGGTCGCCGAGCCCCTGCTCGGGCAGCCGCAGCAGCAGCTCCCGTACGAGCTCGGCGAGCTCGGCGTGCTCCGGGGCGACCTCCGCGGCCGCGGTGTGGTTGATCTGGTTCTGGGTGACCTGCTCGTTGCCCACGGCGATCTGGGATCCGGACACCGAGCCGTGGATGTGCAGCCCCGGGGTCTGGTGCTGGGGATCGTTCATGCGGGAGCTCCGTCCTCGTCACTGTGCTGCCGGGCGATCTGCTGATTCATCTCGACCCGCTCGTTGCCCACGGCGATCTGGGCATCCCTCACACCACCGTGCACCGTCACGTGGTTGTTGTACGTGACGTGCGTGGGCGGCGCCGGGTTCTCCTTCTCCGCCCACTCCTTCACCGGCAGCGAACTCTCCAACGCGACCAGCGACACCAGCCCGTTGTGCACCACGCCCACCCCGCGCGTACCGGAGACGGTGCACCTCACGAACCTTCCGCCGGCCTTGTCCATGAAGAACGCCCCCATGTCCGCGCAGTCGGCGAAGTCACTGTCGGAGACGTCCAGAACGGCTTGGTCGCGAGCGAAGAGACCGATCGCCCCCGAGCCGCTCACACTGAGCCGCTCCGCCACCAGACGCCCCTTCCCCAGTGCCCCCACCCCGGCCGACTCCACCTCCCGCACGCCGCAGTCCGCGACGAACAGCTGTGCCTCCTCCGCGACGGCGAAACCCACCATGCCGCGTTCAGCCGTGACATGACGCAGCATCACCCGTGAGAGCCCGATGGCCTCCACGGCCGACAGGGAGAAGTCCCGGAACACCCCGCCCTCCACCTCGGCCGTCGTCCCCGCGTCGCCCCGCGTCTCCAGATGCGTCGCACAGCGCTCCACCCGCACATCCCGGAAGACGGCCTTCCCGCCCTCGTACGCCCGAAGCGCCACGCTCCGCAGGTCCGCGACCCGCACCCCGCGGAAGGTGCCCCGCGAACCCGTACCCGTGACGACGACACCGACGTTGCCGCCCACCACCCGCAGACCGTTCACCTCCGGGGCGCCGCCCTCGGACACGTACACCGCGACGTTCCCGGCCTCGGCGACCTCGCACTCCTCGAACCGGCCGCGCCCCTCCGCCCGCACGTTGATACCGGTGTCCCGGCACCGGACGAACGCGCAACCACGCACCACCGGGTCCGCGCCGCTCACCACCGCGATGCCGTGCTCGGCGCCGCTGACCCGGGTGCGCTCCACCGTGCCGCCCGCCTGCTCCACATACGCGATGCCGTCCGTGTGCACGTCGTCCACGGCGCAGTCCGCCACGGCCAGCCAGCCCTGCCCGTCCGCCGCCAGGGCGGCCTTGCCGATGCCGGTGAACGCGCAGCCGGACACCTCGGCATGCGCGCCGATCACCCGGATGCCGTGGATCCGCGCCCTCGCGAACCGGCTGTCCCGCACCACCACCCGAGCGCCTTCGGTCGCGGCGAGCGCGTTGCCCGTGCCGTCCCGGAACTCACAGCGCTCCACCAGACCGCCCGACCCGGCGAAGACGACCCAGCCGTGCAGCACGGCGGTCTCCCGCAGCGTGACAGCGGTGCCGCGCGCCGCGTACACGGCCCCACACCCCTGATACGCCCGGATCTCCCCCTGCTCCACGGTGAGGGTCCCCGCCTCGCAGCGCACCACGTCGGCGTCCCGCCCCTCGATGACGAGCCCCGACACCCGCACCGCACCGGCGGCGTCGAGGACCGTCCCCTGCGGCGCGCTCACCACGACCGACCCGGGCTCGCCCCGCGCCACCAGCTCGACCTCACCGCGCACGACGAGCGGCCCTGCGTAGTGCCCCGGCTCGATCTCGATCCGCGCCGGCCGCCCCCGCCGCCCCGCCTCCGCGAGCGCGGACGCGATGTCCCCGTACGCCCGGCGTCCGCCCCGCGGCGAAACGACATACCTGACAGCCATCCGCACCTCCCCCAGTGCTCCCCGGCGATCCCAACCCGCATACCACTTTAGGCCGTTGCTCTGACACTCCCCCGTCCCCGAGGGGCACCCCCACCAGACCCCCGCGCCCAGGCGCTCACTCCACCTCGATACCGAAGTCCCCCACCAGTTCCGCGAGCCCGCCCCCGTACCCCTTGCCGCCAAGGACGAAGTCCCAGTCGCCGCCCGCCCGCCGCCGGAACGACCCCAGAACGAGCGCCGTCTCACCCGGCCGCCCGTCCGACACCACCAAGCGGTCCAACTCCGCGCCCGCGTCGTCCCGCAGCACGATCCCCGCGTCCACGAACCCCGCCAGATCCGCGTCCGGGTTCACCTCCGGATCCACCGCGGCCACCAGGACCAACCGGTCGGCACCCGCCGGCAGCGCGTCGAAACCCACCCGTACCGCCGCCTTGTCCCCCGCGGGCGGTGTCACCATCGCCACCGAACCGTCCACCGTGGCCGGGTTGTTGAAGAAGACGAACCAGTCGTCGCCGAGCACCCGGCTCCCCGCGCACACCAGCGCGCAGACATCGAGCGCCACCGACCCCGACCACACCATCCCGAGCAGGTTGAAGTCCTCGTCCGCCTCCACCGGAGCCCGCACCGGCTCCACCAACGTCGGCGTCGGCACCGGCCCGGACGCCGACGCCGCGTCCCCCGACCCGAGCCGGCCTCGCAGCCCGTGCTGCCGCAGCAGCTCCACCAGCTCCGTACCCGATATCAGTGTCAGCGGCTTGCCGTTGGCGAAGGCGTACGAGCCGGGGCCGAACTTCGACGTCGTGACCAGGACCCCCTTGTTCGCCCCGGCGCTCTGCACCGTCCCGAACAGATCCCGCACCGCGCTCGGCGGCACCGTGTTCCGGTACCGCTTCACCTGCACGATGATCGAACCGCCACTGATCGGATCGGGATCCAACGCCTCCACGTCCACCCCGCCGTCGTTCGACCGCTGCGTCGTCACCGCCTGAAGGCCCCGGGACCGGAACAACTCCGCCACCAGACCCTCGAAGGCGATCGGATCCATCGCCAGCAGATCCGGCTCCTCGCCGTCCCCCTGCGACACCACCCCTGAGCCTCCCGAGCCCGAGCCCACCTGCTCCGGCAGCAGCAGCGGCTGCACCGCCACCCGCTCGTCGGGCTTCGCCGAGAGCCGCCCCGACAGCGCCCCGGTCAGGCACTCCAGCGGGCTGACCAGCTCCAGGTTCAGCTCCTCGAAGGTCCGCCGCTCGACCGCCACCGACGCCACACAGACCCGGCCCGCCACCCCCGTGGCCGGATCGACGCCCTCCACGAAGCCGTTCAGCGTCACCCGCTCCAACGCCCCGGAGCGATCCGCGGCGAACAGCTCCCGCAGCGCGAGCAGCACGCTCTGCGCCAGCACCCCCCGGTACAGCGCCCGCCGCTGCGACACCGGCCGCGGGACCTCCTTCTCCTGATCCGTGCTGGGCAGGTACTTGATCCCCTTCGCGGCCGGCACCACCTCGTAGCCCGGCAGGTCCCACTCCAGGGCGAGGCCGCGGGACGCCCGGTCGAACGCGGCCGAGACCTGCCGCGGGAACCCGTCGGGCCACGCCGTCGACGCGTACAGCACCGCCGAGAAGTACTCGACCACCGTGTCCGGATCGCCGTCCCGCAGCGCCGTCCCGGTCCCCGCGATCCCGGCGTTGTGCGCCCGGATCTCGGCCAGCCGCGCCGCCGCCCACTCGTCGTACTGCCTCCGGTACGCCGCCAGCTGCTCGACCCGCCGGGCCTCCGCCGCCTGGGCCGCGTACCAGTCCCGCTCGAACCCGGCCCGGTCCCGGTAGAGGCGCTGGTCCGGCATCGCCACCGGCTCGCCCAGCGGGCCCGGCGCGAACGGCGCCACCTCCTCCGGCTGCCGCAGCCCCTCCACCGAGAACGGCCGGCTCCGGCAGCCCGCGACCAGCAGCCCCTCCAGGGCCGCCACCCGCTCGTCCAGCTCCCGGGTCCGCCGCAGCGCGTCCGCGTCCCGGTGCCGCCGGTACTCCGCCCGCTGCTCCCGGTGCATCCGCGCCACATCGCGCTCGTGCGCCCGCAGCGCCCGCTCGGCGTCCCGCTGCTGCCGCAGCACCGCCTGCTGCCGCCCCTCACGCTCCCGCTGCGCCTGCCGCTGCGCCTCGGCCCAGACCCCGATCAACCCACTGGAACGCCGACCCATCCGCCGCACCCCTCCCCGGTGACACCCTGCGCGCATCCGCCCCCGTAACGCACAAGTGTCCCGGACCCTGAGGGGTCCGGGACACGAGACAGACAGAGCCCCCTGTCGGGTTCGAACCGACGACCCCCGCTTTACAAGAGCGGTGCTCTGGCCAGCTGAGCTAAGGAGGCAGCGAGTGCAGTGTAACGAACCGCCGCCCGCCCCTGGTCGGAAATCTCACGTCCCCCGGACTGCTGACAGATCGGGCATCGCCAGGTAGCGTCACCCGGAGTTCACCCAGGTGGACTACACCACATCCTTCCTTTACTCGGATCGTCCGGCACGTTCCTGCCGGTGAAGGGACACATCACCATGGCTTCTGTCACCTACGACAAGGCGACGCTGGTCTACCCCGGCGCCGAAAAGCCCTCCGTCAACGAGCTGGAGATCGAGATCGCCGACGGCGAGTTCCTCGTTCTCGTCGGCCCCTCCGGCTGCGGCAAGTCGACCTCTCTGCGCATGCTGGCCGGTCTGGAGGACGTCACCGCCGGCGCCATCCGCATCGGTGACCGGGACGTCACGCACCTGCCGCCGAAGGACCGGGACATCGCCATGGTGTTCCAGAACTACGCGCTGTACCCGCACATGACCGTCGCCGACAACATGGGCTTCGCGCTCAAGATCGCCGGCGTGAACAAGAGCGAGATCCGCACGAAGGTCGAGGAGGCGGCGAAGATCCTCGACCTGACCGAGTACCTGGACCGCAAGCCCAAGGCGCTCTCCGGCGGTCAGCGGCAGCGCGTCGCGATGGGGCGCGCCATCGTGCGTGAGCCGCAGGTGTTCCTCATGGACGAGCCGCTGTCGAACCTCGACGCCAAGCTGCGCGTCTCGACCCGTACGCAGATCGCGAGCCTGCAGCGCCGCCTCGGGATCACGACCGTGTACGTGACGCACGACCAGACCGAGGCGCTCACCATGGGCGACCGGGTCGCGGTCCTGAAGGACGGTCTGCTGCAGCAGGTCGACACCCCGCGCAACATGTACGACAAGCCCGCGAACCTCTTCGTCGCCGGCTTCATCGGCTCCCCGGCCATGAACCTGATCGAGGTCCCGATCACCGACGGCGGCGTGAAGTTCGGCGAGAGCGTCGTCCCGGTGTCCCGCGAGGCCATCGCCGCCGCGGCCGCCAAGGGCGACACGACGGTCACCGTCGGCGTGCGCCCCGAGCACTTCGACGTGCAGAGCGCCACCAGCAAGGACGGCCTGGCCGTGACCGTGAACGTGGTCGAGGAGCTCGGCTCCGACGGCTTCGTCTACGGCTCCACCCGCGTCGGCGGCGAGGACAAGGACGTCGTGGTCCGCGTCGGCGGCCGCGAGGTGCCGGCCAAGGGCTCCACGCTCCAGGTCGTGCCGCGCCCGGCCGAGCTGCACGTGTTCTCGACCTCCACCGGCGAGCGCCTCTCAGACTGACGCCCCGCCCCGCCCCCACGCGCCCTCTCCAGGCCGCTCCTGACGGCCCCGTTCCCGCTTGCGGGTGCGGGGCCGTTGGCGTACAGGAGGCATGAAACCCGAAGTCGGCGAAAACCCCGGCAGAACTGGGCAATCGGGCACCCGCCACCACCTCGGCGTCAACACGGGATTCGAAAAGGCGCCTCGAACCGTCCCTCGCGAGAGTGACTAAATGTCGCCAATTCACTACTGGCCGCTACGCTCACCTGCGTGACGCACACTGCCCGCCGTATCGGCCGAACTCTCGCCCTCGTCCTGCCCGTCGTCCTGGTGCTCTCCGGAACGCTCGCGGTGTCCGCCGTTCCGTGGGTCGGCCATGGCTCCGGGACCCAGATGCTGACCGCGTCGTCCACGGACGTCTCCACCCGGGCCAAGTCCCGTGCCCCGCAGGACGTTCTCCGCGACAAGCTCCTCGCAGAGCTCCAGGAGAAGGACCCCGCGGTCGCCCTGACCCACCTGCAGCGCGAGGTGGAGAACCGCCCGTCGCTCGCCAAGCACTGCATGTCGATCGCCCGCTCGCTCGGCACCGCCGCCGTCCAGCGCTACGGCCCGACCAAGGCCCAGACGTTCTCCCGCCCGGTCTGCGACACGTCCTTCGCCTACGGCGTCATGCACGCGAGCTGAGCGGGGCCCGGTCCGCATATCGTTCCGGGTATGAACTCCTCCCCGACGCAGGCCGTGGTCCTGGCGGGCGGCCAGGGCTCGCGGCTCCGCCCGTACACCGATGACCGCCCCAAGCCGATGGTCGAGATCCCGGGCACCGGGACCCCGATCATCGGCCATCAGCTGTCCTGGCTCGCCGCCGAGGGAGTCACCGACGCCGTCGTGTCCTGCGGCCATCTCGCCGAGGTGCTCCAGGAGTGGCTGGAGACCGCCGAGCTGCCGCTGAAGGTGACCACGGTCGTCGAGTCCGAGCCGCTGGGCCGTGGCGGCGGCCTCAAGTACGCCGCCGCGCACCTGCCCGACCCCGACCGCCCCTGGTACGCCACCAACGGCGACATCTGGACCCGCTTCTCGCTGCGCGAGATGGCCGAGTTCCACGCCGAGCGCGACGCCACCGCGACCCTCGCCCTGGCCCGGCCGCGCATCCCCTGGGGCGCCGTCGAGACCGACGCCTTCGGGCACATCACCGACTTCATCGAGGCGCCGCCGTCGCCGTACCTCATCAACGCCGGCGTGTACGTCTTCTCCCCCGCCTTCACCGGCCTCCTGCCGGACCGCGGCGACCACGAGCGCACCACCTTCCCCCGGCTGGCCCGTGAGCGGCGCCTGGCCGGTTTCCCGCTGCCCCAGGGGGCGTACTGGCGGGCCATCGACACCGCGAAGGACCTCACGGAGGCGGCCAAGGAGCTCGCCGCGCAGGCCTGAGCCCTCCGCCTGAATCCTGAGGGCATACGAGAGGGGCTGCACCACGCGTTCGTGGTGCAGCCCCTCTCGCTTGGCCGGATCCGTCAGCCCAGCAGGCCGCCGATCGGGTTCCGCGCCCCGCCCGAGGTCGAGCCGCCGTCCGACGAGCCGCCGCCCGTGCTGCTGCCGCTCGTCGGGGTGCCGCTGGTGCCGCCGGAGGTGGAGTCCGAGGACGACGAGCTCGGCGAGGTCGTACGCGTCTGGCTCGGGCTCCGCGTGGTGGTCGAGGCGCTCGGGCTGCGCTGCTGCGTGCGGGTCGACTCGCGCGCCGACTCCGACGGGGTGGCCTCCTTCGTCGGCTCCTTGGTGCCGGCCGCCCCGCTGGTCGCCGTGGGGCGCGGGCTCTTGGTGGCCGTACGGGACGGGGTGGTCGTGCCCGGCTCGGCCGGCAGCGGCTCGCCCGGCAGGTGGTTGACCGGGTCCTCGTTCGGCCCGGGCACCGTGACCATGGTGGTCGAGCGCACCGCGCCGCCCAGCATCGAGCCGATGAGCAGGGTGAGGCCGACGACCACGGCGGCGACGACGGTGCCGCGGCGCAGCACCCGGCGGCGCAGCTCCCACAGTTCGGAGCGCGGGCCGAGGGTCCGCCAGGCCTCGCCGGCGAGGCGGCCGTCGACCGAGTAGACGGGGGCGCCGGCGATGATCAGCGGCGACCAGGCGGCCAGGTAGATGATGTCGGCCGAGTCGTAGACCGGGACGGTCTTCCAGCTGACGGTCAGCAGGAGGGCGGCGGAGAGCAGGCCGCCGACGACGGCGGCGACGCGCTGCCACAGGCCGAGGACCGTGAGGACGCCGACGACGACCTGGAGGAAGGCGACGGTGAGGCCGGCGCCGACCGGGTGCTGGAGGGCGAAGTCGCGCAGCGGCTCGGCCAGCGCCCAGGGGTGCAGCGAGTTCAGCCACTTGACCATGGAGCCGCGCTCGCCGCCGTCGAAGTAGACGGGGTCGCAGAGCTTGCCCATGCCCGCGTAGATGGAGATGAAGCCGAGGAAGACCCGGAGCGGGAGGAGCACGACCCCGAGGTTCATCCGGCGGCCGGGGTAGTAGGCGTGCCGGACCGCGTCCGCGCCGTGCCGGTGGGCGCCGCGGGCGTCCGGGTCGGCGCCCTGGTCCGCGTACCCGTCGGGCCCGAGCTCGTACACCTCGTCGTACGCCCCCTCCGCGCGCCGCATCGGCGGCAGCAGTGGGGCGGCGGGGCCGGACGGCACGACCGGGGTGGGCATCGTGTCGGTGATGCGCGGGATGGTCTGGGTGGTCGGCTCCAGGGTGGAGACGCCGCCCGGCCGGTCGGGGTCGGCGGAGGCGCGGACGGCCTGCAGCAGTCCGGTCGCGCCGGGGGCCGACTTGCCGGTCCAGACGACGGGCCGGCGGCGGCCCGCGGCGCCGCCGGCGGCGACACCGGTCATCCCGGCGGCTCCGGCGAGCGCCGCGAGACGGGGGTTCGCGGCGAACTTCGGCTGGCCGGCCGCCGCGAGCCGCACACGGAAGCTGGCGTGGTTCACGATCACCTGGGCGGGATCGGAATCCACCTTGACCATGCTCAGCGCGGGCTGATCGTCGAACCCCGGCCGGGGCGTTCTGGTGTCCACACTCATCTAACCGAGTGACGCGCGGTTAGGACACTGCCTTGACGGCCCCGAAATGTCCGAGGCCCGTCAAGATCACGGCCGGGGGGATTAACTCGTTCGGGTCAGCCCATGCGGCGGCGCGCCGCCTCGTACAGCACCACGCCCGCGGCCACACCGGCGTTCAGCGACTCGGCGCCGCCGGGCATCGGGATGCGGACGAGGAAGTCGCAGGTCTCGCCGACGAGGCGGGACAGGCCCTTGCCCTCGGAGCCGACCACGATGACGACCGGGCCGGAGAGCGCCTCCAGCTCGTGCACCTCGGTGTCGCCGTCCGCCGACAGGCCGACGACGGTGAGCCCGGCCTTCTGGTACTGCTCCAGGCAGCGGGTCAGGTTGGTGGCGCGGGCCACCGGGGTGCGGGCGGCGGTGCCGGCCGAGGTCTTCCAGGCGCCCGCGGTCATGCCGGCCGCGCGCCGCTCGGGCACGACCACGCCGTGGCCGCCGAACGCGGAGACGGAACGGACGACGGCGCCGAGGTTGCGCGGGTCGGTGACGCCGTCGAGGGCCACGATCAGCGGGTCCTCGTGGTCGTCGTAGGCCGCCTCGGCGAGGTCCTCGGGGTGCGCGTACTCGTACGGCGGGACCTGGAGGACGAGGCCCTGGTGGTTCAGGCCGTTGGTCATCCGGTCGAGCTCGGGGCGCGGCGCCTCCATGATGTTGATGTTGCCGCGGCCGGTGGCGAGGTTCAGGGCCTCGCGCACGCGCTCGTCGTTGTCGATGAACTGCTGCACGTAGAGCGTGGTGGCGGGCACGCCGTCGCGCAGCGCCTCGAAGACCGGGTTACGGCCGACGACCATCTCCGACTGGCCCTTGCCGCCGCGGCGGGCGACGGGCTTGCGCTTGGCCGCGTTCCGGGCCATCGCGTTGGAGACGCGGTACGCCTTGTGGCCCTTGCGGTTCTCGGCCTTGGGCGTCGGGCCCTTGCCTTCGAGGCCCTTGCGCCGCTGGCCACCGCTGCCGACCGTCGCGCCCTTCTTGTTGGACGTACGACGTCCCCTGCGCTGACTGTTCCCGGCCATGACTACTACCTGTTTCCTCTGCCTGCTGCGTACGAAGTCTGTATGTGAAGTGTGCCGCCAAGTGAAGTGTGCCGCCCGGAGCCCCGGACGGCACACTCTCTCGGTTCTAGCGGCCGGTGACCGACCAGCGCGGGCCGTCCGGGCTGTCCTCGATGACCAGGCCGGACTGCGTCAGCTGGTCGCGGATGGCGTCCGCGGTCGCCCAGTCCTTGCGCGCCCGCGCCGCCTCGCGCTGGTCGAGCACGAGCCGTACGAGGGTGTCGACGACGCCGTGCAGCTCCTCGCCGCGGTCGGACTCGTCGGCCCAGTGCGGGTCGAGCGGGTCCAGGCCGAGGACGCCGAGCATGGCGCGCACCTCGGCGAGCCGGGCGATGGCCTCGTCCTTGTCGTCGGCGGCCAGGGCGCTGTTGCCCTGGCGGACGGTGGTGTGGATGATCGCGAGCGCGTGCGGCACGCCCAGGTCGTCGTCCATGGCCTCGGCGAAGGCCGGCGGCACCTCGGCGGCGGGGGCGACGGGCGCCCCGGCCTTCTCGGTGGCGCGCTGCACGAAGCCCTCGATGCGCCCGAAGGCGGCCTCGGCCTCGCGCAGGGACTCCTCGCTGTACTCGATCATCGAGCGGTAGTGCGGGGTGCCCAGGTAGTAGCGCAGGACGATCGGGCGCCAGTTCTTCACCATCTCGGAGACGAGGACGCTGTTGCCCAGCGACTTCGACATCTTCTCGCCGCTCATGGTGACCCAGGCGTTGTGCACCCAGTAGTGCGCGAAGTCGTCGCCGAAGGCCTTGGCCTGGGCGATCTCGTTCTCGTGGTGCGGGAAGATCAGGTCGAGGCCGCCGCCGTGGATGTCGAAGGCGGAGCCCAGGTACTTGTGGGCCATCGCCGAGCACTCCAGGTGCCAGCCGGGCCGGCCGCGGCCCCACGGGGTCTCCCAGTCGGGCTCACCCGGCTTGGTCGCCTTCCACATGGCGAAGTCGCGCGGGTCGCGCTTGCCGGTGATGCCCTCCTCGGCGGGCTGGCGCAGGTCGTCGATGTCCTGGTTCGACAGCTGCAGGTAGCCGGGGAAGGAGCGCACGTCGAAGTAGACGCTGCCGTCGGCCTCGTAGGCGTGGCCGCGCTCGATGAGGCCGCGCATCATCTCGACCATCTCGGTGACGTGGCCGGTGGCGCGCGGCTCGTAGGTGGGCGGCAGGCAGCCGAGGGCCTTGTAGCCGTCGTTGAACGCGCGCTCGTTCTCGTAGCCGATGGACCACCAGGGGCGGCCCTGCTCGGCGCCCTTGGTGAT
This sequence comes from Streptomyces sp. SKN60, assembly GCF_026236535.1. Classification (GTDB taxonomy): domain Bacteria; phylum Actinomycetota; class Actinomycetes; order Streptomycetales; family Streptomycetaceae; genus Streptomyces. The sequence continues at coordinate 61,342 of NZ_JAHTMW010000019.1, forward strand.
GATCTTGTCGTCGATGTCGGTGACGTTGCGGATGAACGTGACGTCGTAGCCGCGGTAGTCGAACCAGCGGCGCATGATGTCGAAGTTCAGGCCCGAGCGGATGTGCCCGATGTGCGGGGCGGCCTGCACGGTCGCGCCACAGAGGTAGATCGAGACGCAGCCCGGCTTGATCGGGGTGAAGTCACGGATCTGCCGGGCGCTGGTGTCGTACAGGCGAATAGTCACCACACCAGGGTAGTGGGCGGGGGGCAGTGCCCCGCGACCCCTTCGGGATCGCGGGTGACGATTTTCGCCGCCTGGGCTCTGCCCCGGGCTTTACGGGGATCAGCGCACCGGGTAGACGAGGGCGGTCGCCAGCGCGGCGAGCCCCTCGGCGCGGCCGGTGAGGCCCAGGCCGTCGGTCGTGGTGCCGGAGACGGAGACGGGCGCGCCGGCCGCCTCGCTGAGCGCCTTCTGGGCCTCGTCGCGGCGCTTGCCGATCTTGGGGCGGACGCCGACGACCTGGACGGCGATGTTGCCGATCTCGTAGCCCTCGGCGCGCACGATCCGGGCGGCCTCGGCGAGCAGCGTGACGCCGGCGGCGCCGGACCACTCGGGGCGGGAGGTGCCGAAGTGGGCGCCGAGGTCGCCGATGCCGGCGGCGGAGAAGAGGGCGTCGCAGGCGGCGTGGGCGGCGACGTCACCGTCGGAGTGCCCGGCGAGCCCGTACCCGTCGCTGTCGGGGCCTTCCCAGAGCAGGCCCGCGCACCACAGCTCCCGCCCCTTCTCGAAGGCATGGACGTCGGTGCCGATGCCGGTACGGGGAAGGACCGGGGTCTGCGGGGTGGGCTCAGAAGCCATCGTTGGCCCTCCTGCGGGCGAGTACGGCCTCGGCGAGGACGAGGTCGAGGGGGCGGGTCACCTTGAAGGCCTCTTCGTGGCCGGGCACGACGACCACGGGCGCGCCGAGCTTCTCGACCATGCCGGCGTCGTCGGTGGCGCCGTCCCCGATGAGGGCGACGGTGGCGTGGGCGTTGACCAGGGTCTCCCGGTCGAAGCCCTGCGGAGTCTGTACGGCGCGGAGGCGGGCGCGCACCGGGGTGGCGACGACCTGCTCGGGGCCGCCCGGACGCTCGGCCGGCTCGACCTCCTTGACGGTGTCCGCGACGGGCAGCGCGGGGACGACGGCGACGGCCCCGTCCCGTACCGCCTCGATGACCGCGTCGACGGTGTCGACCGGCACCAGCGGGCGGGCGGCGTCGTGGACGAGGACGGTGGTGATGTCGTCCGGGACGGCCTTGAGGCCGAGGTGGACGGACTCCTGGCGGGTCTCGCCGCCGGGGACGACCACGTAGTCGGTGCGGTCGGGCAGGGCGTGGGCGTCGAGGAGGTTCTTCACCTCGGCGGCGCCGTCGGACGGCGCGACCACGACGACGAGGGAGACGGCGCGGGAGGCGGCCATCGCCCGGACGGCGTGGATGAGCATGGGGGTGCCGTTCAGCGCGCGCAGCGCCTTGGGGGCGCCCGGGCCGAGGCGCACGCCCCGGCCGGCCGCGGGAATCACCACGGCGGTGCGAGGAGGACGCGCTTGGTCTGTCATCGGTTCCACTCCGGCAGGTTTGTTTCCGAGGGCGTCGTGGGTATGGCGTCAACAAGCTGGTGGCGACGCCTCGACCGGGCCCTTCCGTGACGACGGTCGAGGCGTCGCCATGCGAGAGCCACGAGAGCCATGGGGGACGGGAGAGAGAAGAGAGACGAACATGCCGCAGTGCCCGGCGACGGCACTGTGGAATCGATGGAACCGATGGGATTCATCGATCGGATTCACAGCGCGCCGACGGGCACCGCGGCATTGATGCTGGGCTTGCTGGGCATGGCGGGTGGTGCGCCAGGCGTCAGACAGCTTCAGGCGACACAGGAGCCGGCGTCAGGACGCGAGCACCTCGTCGAGGAGCGCCTCGGCCTTGTCCTCGTTGGTGTTCTCCGCGAGCGCCAGCTCGCTCACCAGGATCTGCCGAGCCTTGGCGAGCATGCGCTTCTCACCTGCGGAGAGACCGCGCTCGCGCTCTCGGCGCCACAGGTCGCGCACCACTTCGGCGACCTTGATGACATCGCCGGAGGCGAGCTTCTCCAGGTTTGCCTTGTAGCGACGGGACCAGTTCGTCGGCTCTTCTGCGTACGGTGCGCGCAGCACCTCGAAGACCCGGTCCAGCCCGTCCTGACCGACCACGTCGCGAACACCGACGAACTCCGCATTGTCCGCCGGCACACGAACCGTCAGGTCGCCCTGCGCGACCTTGAGCACCAAGTAGGTCTTGTCCACGCCTTTGATCTGGCGAGTTTCGATGGCCTCGATCAGCGCGGCCCCGTGATGGGGATAGACCACGGTGTCGCCAACCTTGAACGTCATGTGACAGGTACCCCTTCCGTGGCTATCCAGGGTAACACGGATACGGCTTCTTCTGAATGGCGTTTTCGCAGGTCAGGGCATATCTCGGGGCTTGACAAGTGCGTCGCCCGCGTGCTGCGGCGGGCTTCCGGAAGGCGGTATTCGCAGGTCGGAGCGGCTGCGTCGACGCAGCGAAACGTCGACGTCACAGGCTTCGGAGGGGGCCGGGAGGAGGGGTGATGCCCCGGTTTGCCGGGTTCGATGTGGCCTGCTTCACGTACTCCGTTCGAGGATCGACCACCCGTACGGACGGATTCCCGAATTGATCAACATTGCTCGGCAGGGGTTTCTCGAATGGCGCCGGCGTCCCGTCCATGGCGTAATGCGCGGCCGGCGGCCGAATTGATCACGACACTTATGTGAACGCCACGTCAATGCGTCATGTTCCGGCCATGACGGCAAGTTCTCGCCGTGGGGTGCGCGACCGGCTGGGTGACAGCTACGTGACCGGCTGGGTGACCGGCTGGGTGACCGGCCGGGGAGGTGCCGGGCGGACGCACCTGTGCGCAGGGGGCGGGTCGGGTGCGGGACGGAGAGTGCGGCTCGGTAACCTAAGCGCGCTGACACACCTTTAGTCCGTCCTTAGCCTGTCCGTACGTCCTAGGAGTTGCCGCCGCCGTGAGCCGCAGCCTTCGACGCGGCGCCCTCGCCGCCACCGCCGTCGTGATCTCGATCGCCGCCCTGTCCGCCTGTGGTGCGGGCAACGACGCACAGACGCTCGGCGTCCGGCCGGACAACGCCGCCGTCACCGTGGACGACGTCAAGGTCCAGAACGCCCTCGTGATCACCCAGCCCGACCCGGGCGCGGTCGGTCCGGCGGTCGTCTCCGCCACCGTCTTCAACAACGGCACGACCCGCCAGACCCTCGAGTCGATCACCCTGCCGGGCACCGTCGGCACCGTGAAGCTCAAGGCGGCCGAGGGCAACGGCCCGATCGTCGTCCCCGCCGGCGGCTACGTGGTCATCGGCGGCCAGGGCAACGCGTCCGCCGTGATCGAGGGCGGCCTGCGCGAGGCGAAGAACGGCGACCAGCAGGCGGTCGTCTTCAAGCTGAGCCAGACCGGCGACGTGGCGCTCCGCGCCTTCGTCGTCCCGGCGCAGAGCTACTTCAAGGACTTCGGCCCGTCCGAGCTCCCGAAGGCCCCGGTCGCCACCCCGACCGCCACGGCCACCACCACGGCCACCCCGACCGGCACGGCGACCCCCACGGGCACCGCCACCCCGACGGGCGAGGCGAGCCACGAGGCCGCCGGCCACTGAGCCGGACTCGTAGATCGGCATGCGTAAGGGGCGCCCCCTCCGAGGAGGGGGCGCCCCTTACGCATGCCGATCTACGAGTCCGGCTTACGGCTCGAACTTGTAGCCGAGGCCGCGCACCGTCACCAGGTACCGCGGCGCGCCCGGATCGGGTTCGATCTTGGCGCGGAGGCGCTTCACGTGGACGTCGAGGGTCTTCGTGTCGCCGACGTAGTCCGCGCCCCAGACGCGGTCGATGAGCTGCATGCGGGTGAGGACGCGGCCCGCGTTGCGGAGCAGCATCTCCAGGAGGTCGAACTCCTTCAGGGGCAGGTCGACCTTGCCGCCGCCGACGGTGACCACGTGGCGGTCGACGTCCATGCGGACCGGGCCGGCCTCCAGGGCGGCGGGGGTGACCTCCTCCGGCTCGCCGCGGCGGCGCAGCACCGCGCGGATGCGGGCGACCAGCTCCCGCGAGGAGAAGGGCTTCGTCACGTAGTCGTCGGCTCCTATTTCCAGGCCGACGACCTTGTCGATCTCGCTGTCCTTGGCGGTCACCATGATGACCGGGACGTTCGAGCGGCTGCGCAGCTGGCGGCACACCTCCGTACCGGGCAGACCCGGCAGCATGAGGTCGAGGAGGACGAGGTCCGCCCCGTTGCGCTCGAACTCGTCGAGGCCGTCGGGCCCGGTCGCCGCGACGGCGACCTCGAAGCCCTCCTTGCGGAGCATGTACGACAGGGCGTCGCTGAAGGATTCCTCATCCTCGACGACAAGCACACGGGTCACGGAAGGACCTCCGGGGCGGGGAGTGGTTCGGTCATGAGATCGGGGGTGGGGGAGGTGGAGGCGGCACCGTGGCCGGAGCCGAACCCGCCGCCGCCTTCGGCGTCGGGGTCGGCGTCGGGCCCGTCCTCGTCGGATCGGCGGTTCCGCGCGGCGCCCGCCTCGGGGAGCCGCAGGGTGAAGGTCGAGCCCTGGCCCTCGGTGCTCCACACGGTGACCTCGCCACCGTGGGAGGCGGCCACGTGCTTGACGATGGCCAGGCCGAGCCCCGTACCACCGGTGGCACGGGAGCGGGCCGGGTCGACCCGGTAGAAGCGTTCGAAGATCCGCTCGCGGTCCTTCTCCGAGATGCCGATGCCCTGGTCGGTCACCGCTATCTCGATCAGATCCCCGCCGGGCGCCGCCACCCGGCGGGCGGCGATGCCCACCCGGGTGCGGGCCGGCGAGTAGTTGACGGCGTTCTCCACGAGGTTGCCGAGGGCGGCGGCGAGCTGCCCCCGGCTGCCCCAGACGGACAGGTCGGCCGTGCCGCCGGACGCCATGGTGATCTGCTTGGTGGACGCGGTGTGGCGCGAACGGTCGATCGCCTCGGCGACCAGCTCGTCCACCCGCACCGGCTCGGAGTCCTCCAGCGGGTCGTCGTTCTGCACCCGCGAGAGGTCGATGAGCTCCTGCACGAGATTGGTGAGGCGGGTGGCCTCGATCTGCATCCGGCCCGCGAAGCGGGTGACCGCCTCGGGGTCGTCCGAGGCGTCCATGACCGCCTCGGAGAGCAGGGAGAGCGCGCCCGTCGGGGTCTTCAGCTCATGGCTCACGTTCGCCACGAAGTCCCGCCGCACCGCTTCGATGCGCCGCGCCTCCGTCAGGTCCTCGACGAGCAGGAGCACGAGCCGGGATCCCAGCGGGGCGACCCGGGCGGAGACGGCGAGGGCCTCGCCGCGCCCGGTGCCGCGCCGCGGCAGGTCCAGCTCGACCTGTCGTATCTCCCCGTCCCTGCGGGTGTCGCGGGCCATGTTGAGCATGGGCTCCACGGCCAGCTTCCCGCCGCGGACCAGGCCGAGCGCGTACGCCGCCGAGCTGGCCTTGACCACCGAGTCGCTCTCGTCGAGGACGACCGCGGAGGAGCGCAGCACAGACAGCACGGTGTCGACGCCGGGCGGCAGCACGGCGTCGGTGTGCAGGGAGGTACGGGTGGGTCGCGCCTGGTCGCGCTCGCTCCAGCGGAATGCCAGCATGGCGATCACGCCGGTGCACACCCCGGCGATCGCGGCCAATGCGGCGACCGCCGCGTTCACGTCCATGCCATCCAGGTTATGCGGGACGAATGACACTCTCCCAGCCGTCCGAGTGGCTGCTCGAACAGTCGTCGCCCAGAGTTCACCGAGGGGACGGGCCGGGTTCATTTGCCCTGATGGGGGCTGCGGCGTCCGTTGCCCAGAGTTCACCTGGGTGACAGGGGTGATTCACGCAAGGGGCTGGTGCCGGACGCGTAGGGGCCCGACCGTAGGGGGTACGTACGGCCGTACAGGCGTACAGCAGAGGCGTGAAGAGAGGGACATCGATGCGGGACGCGTACCACGAGGAACTTGACTCGATCGGCGAGGGCCTGGTCGAGATGGCCCGCCTGGTCGGGTCCGCGATCGGGCGCGCCACCACGGCCATGCTGGACGCCGACCTGAAGCTCGCGGAGAGCGTCATCGCCGCGGACCAGAAGGTCGACGACCTCCAGCACGACCTGGAGGCGCGCGCGATCGCGCTGCTCGCCCGGCAGCAGCCGGTGGCGACGGACCTGCGGATCGTGGTGACCTCACTGCGGATGAGCGCCGACCTGGAGCGCTCGGGCGACCTGGCCCAGCACGTGGCCAAGCTGACCCGGCTGCGCTTCCCGGACCGGGCCGTGCCGAACGACCTGCACGCGACGATCCTCCAGATGGGTCAGCTGGCGCAGCGCCTGATGGCGAAGGCCGCCGAGGTGATCATCACCAAGGACGTCGACATGGCGATGCAGCTGGAGCAGGACGACGACGAGATGGACCTGCTGCACCGCACGCTCTTCCAGCACCTGATGGACGACCGCTGGAAGCACGGCATCGAGACCGCCGTGGACGTGACGCTGCTCGGCCGCTACTACGAGCGGTTCGCCGACCACGCGGTGTCGGTGGCCAAGCGCGTGGTCTACCTGGTGACGGGTGAGCACGCGGACGAGCTGCAGCCGGCGGACGTGCCGGTCGAGGGCGCGTAGGGCTTGTAGGGCGCGACGGGGGAAGGTCGTCGCACAACAGTGCGCCGTTGATGCGCCCTGGGCGGTGGGCATGCAATGGGGGGAGGCGAGGTACGCCTCTGAGGGAGGGACCCCATGGCCGACACCGCTCCGACCACCGACCGCCCGCAGGAGCCGCCGGCCCCGCGCGGCGCCCAGTTCCTGCCCGTCCTCGGCGCCTGCGGCTGCGGCTCCGGCTGCGGCTGCGGCTGCCAGTCCGGCGGGCCGTGCCAGTGCGGGGGCTGCTCCTCGTAGGACTCGCGATGGGCCCGCCGCTCGGCGGGCCCATCGCGCTACCTGAGGTCGAGTACGCCGACGGTCTGGTCGCCGGCGAGCTCGCCGGTATCGCGGAATCCGAGCCGGCGGTAGAAGTCGCCGGGCCCGTGCTCGCCGCGGTGCCAGGTCACGTACAGCTGCCCGGCCCCGCGCCGCCGCAGCTCGTCGCGCACGGCGTCGACGGCGAACCGCCCGTACCCCTTGCCCTGGTGCTCGGCGCCGATGTTCAGCCGCCACAGGCCGCTGCGCAGGTCGGCCGGGTCGCGCTCGGCGTCCCACTGGATGTCGACGAAGGCCATGACGAAGCCGACCAGCTCGTCCCCGTCGAAGATCAGCCGCGGCCAGGCGGTGTTCCCGTACGCGTAGGCCTCGGCGAGCGAGTGGGCGACGGGTGCGACGTTGTCCTGCTGGTGGGGGTGGACCTTCAGGGCGAGGGCGGCGTCGACGGTGGCCGGGGTGACCGGCTCCAGGCGCGGCGCCGGTATCGGTGACGAACTCATGGGCGGACGTTAGACGAGGGACGTCCGGCGCCGCCCGTCAATAAAGCCTTGCGTTGTGTACGGGCAGCGCCAGGATGGGGCGCATGCCTGCCGTACCCGCGCTGCTCCGCCGTACCGTCCTCGCCCGGGCGAACGCCCCCGAGGAGGTGTCCCCCGCGCTGCGCCGGCAGCTGATCGACTGCTGGATCGCGGTCACCAACGCGGGTGGCGCCGCCGGTTTCCCCTTCCCGCCGGTCGCGGAGGCGGAGGTCGCCCCGGTCGCGGACGCGCTGATCGCGCGCCTCGCGCCGGACGGGCACCGCCTGATCACCGCGACGGTGGGTGCGCGCCTCGCCGGCTGGGTGGTCCTCGGCCACGACCCGAACCCGCTGGTCGCGCACTGGGGCTCGGTCCACCACCTGCAGACCCACCCCGACTTCCGCGGCCACGGCCTGGGCACCGCCCTGATGCGCGAGCTCCACCGCGTGGCCCGCGACGAGCTCTCCCTCACCCACCTCCGCCTCGCCGCCCGCGGCGGCGAGGGCCTCGAAGCCTTCTACACCGCCCTCGGCTGGACCGAAACCGGCCGCTGGCCCCAAGCCCTCCGCCTGGGCCCGACCCCGGAGGACCTCCGGGACGAGGTCCTGATGTGCCTGGACCTCGCCCCGGCGGCGGCCAAGGCGCTGCCGGCGGCCGGCGCGGAGGTTCGTACGCGGTAGCCGGGCGCGGGTCAGTTCCTGAGGAGGAAGACCACCGAGCGCAGCTTCAGCCGGTCAGAGGCCGGGCGGCCGTGGGGGCGGAGGGTCCAGGAGTCACCGGTGCAGTCGGGCTCGGTGAAGACCATCGCGTACTCGTCGGTGTCGTTGTGCGGGGCGAAGGCCGGTGCGGAGGCGTCCGGGTCCGCGACCTCGGCGAGGGTGATGCACTGGTCGCTCGCCGGGTCGTGCAGGGTGACGGCGATGGGCTCGCCGTTCAGGCCGGCCACGCGGTAGGAGAAGTCGCCGGTGGTGGCCTGGGCGGGGGTGGCGAAGGCGGCGGTGAGGGCGAGGGCACCGCAAGCGGCGGCGAGGGTGTGCCGAAGGCGCACGGGAAGGTCTCGTTTCTTGGTGAGGAGAGGGTGTACGGGACAGGGCGGATCCGGACGGAACGGAACTGCACTGCCCGACCTCTACCGCTCCCCGTACGCCCCTCATGCCGCGCCCGCGAGCCGGAAGGTTTCTTTGTCACCCGTCCGGCCCACGCCCGCGCCCCGCGCCACTACGCCCCACGCCCCACGCCCCACGCCTTACGGCATGAACACCTGGTCCAGGCGGTGGATCGCGCCGTCCTCGCCCACCTCGTAACGGAAGACCAGCCCGGAGTCCGGGTGCGCGTTCACCCAGTCGATGAGCTCCTGGACACCGATCCGCTGGTTCTCGGTGCTCGGGACGATCGGGTCGGTGGCGGTGACGTACGCCGCCTGGTCGAGGGCCCAGCGGCTGTCCTCGCCGCTGACGACGAACGGCGCGCCGTCACTGTCCGGGGTGCCGCAGCCCCACGCACCGTGCTGAAGGACGAGGTTGACCTTGCCCGTACTTCCGGGAAGCTCCTCGATGCGGTAAAGGGCGAACTCGTCGGGGTCGTACGCGTCGGGGTTCGGCGCGCTCGTCACGCACCCGGGCGCCCCCGTACCGCCACCACCGGAAGTGGTGCCCTTCTTGGTGCCCGTCTTGGACGTCTTCTTCTTGGTGCCGGACGTGGAGGACGGCTTGGAGGACGGCTTGGAGGCCGGCACGGCGGTGGGCGCGTCCGTAGGCGCGTCCGTGGTCGTGGCCGGGGCGGGCGCCGTGGTCGAGGCGGGCGAGGCGGCCGGCGCGGGCGCCGCGGCCTTGTCCTTCTGACACCCCGTGAGCGCGGCGGTCAACGCGACGGCGGCGAGCGCGACGGCGGCGGCGGATCTGAAGCGCGTGATGTTCATTCCGGGACTCCCCCTCTTCTGCGGCGGCCATCCGAAGCCGCATCCCGTCCCGGAACGTAGCAACGCACCCCCCACAGCCGCGAGATCCGGCCACCCTCTGTCGCACACCCGGGACATTCCCGTCACGCGACCCGAACGCCCGGATCCCACCCATCCCAGACGTCCCAGGGGCACCGGCGACAAACGAAGGACCCGCCCTGCCGTACACCGGCAGAACGGGGGCCCATTCGTACAAGAAGGCTACTTCTTGCCCTGGTTCTTCACGGCCTCGATCGCCGCGGCCGCCGCCTCCGGGTCCAGGTACGTGCCGCCCGGCTTGATCGGCTTGAAGTTCTCGTCGAGCTCGTAGGCCAGCGGGATGCCCGTGGGGATGTTGAGGCCCGCGATGTCGGCGTCCGAGATGCCGTCGAGGTGCTTCACCAGGGCGCGCAGGCTGTTGCCGTGGGCGGCGATGAGGACCGTGCGGCCGGCGAGGAGGTCGGGGACGATGCCGTCGTACCAGTACGGGAGCATGCGCTCCACGACGTCCTTCAGGCACTCGGTCCGCGGGCGCAGCTCCGGCGGGATCGACGCGTAGCGGGCGTCGTCGGCCTGGGAGAACTCGGAGTCGTCGGCGAGGGCCGGCGGCGGGGTGTCGTAGGAGCGGCGCCACAGCATGAACTGCTCCTCGCCGAACTCCGCGAGGGTCTGCGCCTTGTCCTTGCCCTGCAGCGCGCCGTAGTGGCGCTCGTTCAGACGCCACGAGCGGTGGACCGGGACCCAGTGGCGGTCGGCGGCCTCGAGGGCGAGCTGCGCCGTGCGGATGGCGCGCTTCTGCAGCGAGGTGTGCAGCACGTCGGGCAGCAGGCCGGCGTCCTTCAGCAGCTCACCGCCGCGGACCGCCTCCTTCTCGCCCTTCTCGGTGAGGTTGACGTCCACCCAGCCGGTGAACAGGTTCTTCGCGTTCCATTCGCTCTCGCCGTGGCGGAGGAGGATCAGCTTGTACGGTGCGTCGGCCATGCGTCCGAGCCTAGACGACGGCCGCCGATTGACGCGCACCGTCAATTCACTGGCGTCCGGCCTATGAGATTCGTAAGTTACGAGGGCTGCAAGCGGGACTTACTCACAGGGGGCCGGGCCACACATGTCCATCGATTCGCTCAGACGATCAGCGCGCGCCACCGTCTCGGGGTTCCCGGGCGGCTTCTGGTGGCTCTGGCTGTCGACCCTCGTCAACCGGACCGGCGCCTTCGTCCTCACCTTCCTCTCCCTCTACCTCACCCAGGAGCTCGGCCTCTCCGCCTGGTTCGCCGGACTCGTCGTCGCCCTGCACGGCCTCGGCGGCGTCGCCGGCTCCCCGCTCGGCGGCATGCTCACCGACCGCTGGGGCCGCCGCCCCACCATGGTCACCATGCACCTCGCGGCCGCCTCCTGCGCCGTACTGCTCGCGCTCGTCACCAGCGCCTGGGCCATCGCCCTCGTCGTCTTCCTCATGGGCATCGCCATGCAGGGCGTCCGGCCGTCCATCAACGCCGCCATCGCGGACATGGTCCCCGCCCACGAGGTGCGCCGCGCCTACGCGCTCAACTACTGGGCGCTCAACCTCGGCTTCGCCATCGCCGCCATCGGCGGCGGCGTCGCGATCGTCCTCGGCTACCGCACCCTCTTCCTCGTCGACGCCGCCGCGACCGCGCTCTGCGCCCTGATCGTCTTCCTCCGCCTGCCGGAGACCCGGCCGGCCGCCGCGCTCGACGCGACCACCGGCAAGGCCGTCGCCGAGGAGAAGGTCAGCATCCTCACCGTGCTGCGCGACGCACCCTTCCGCACCCTGGTGACCCTCAACCTGCTCGTCTGCCTGGTCTTCACCGCGCCCTGGATCGGCCTGCCGCTCACCATGACCGGCGAGGGCCTGAAGCCCTCGGCGTACGGCGCGGTCATCGCCGTCAACGGCATCGTCATCGTCGGTTTCCAGCTGCTCGTCAACAAGGTCACCGACAAGCGCTCGCCGGTGCTCCTGCTGACCGTGTCCTCCCTCCTCTTCGCCCTCGGCACCGGCGCCACCGCCCTGGCCGGCAGCCCCGTCGCCTTCGCCGCGACCGTCATCGTCTGGACCATCGGCGAGATGGTCCACGTCCCGACGAACGCCGCCGCCACCGCCCGGCTCGCGCCCGAGCACGCCCGCGGCCGCTACCAGGGTGTGATGGGCATGTCCTGGGCGGTGGCCGGTTTCGTCGCCCCGATCCTGGCCGGCTGGATCGTGGACGGGCCCGGCCCGGACGTCCTGTGGATCTCCTGCTTCGTGATCGGCGCCGTCGCCGCCCTCGGCTACCAGACCCGCCTGCGGACGGCCCTCGCGGACGCCGAGGAGGACGAGGTCCAGGAGACTGCGCCGGCGCCGACCGCCCAGCCCTCCGAGGAGGCCGAGGAGAAGGTCAGCTCCTCCCGAACCCGAACCCGAACCCGGACCTGAACCGCTTCTGCGCCTCGTACAGATTCCGGGGGCGTACGGCGCCGGGCGCGCCGTACGCCTCCAGGCGCGCGTGCAGCTCGCCCGCGAAGTCGGGCACGTCGATCTGGTCGAACTCCCGCACCTCGCTGATGCCGACGGTCGCGCTGTACGGGGCCACCGTGTCGATCTTCACCAGGCCCGCCCGGCCGTTGGTCACCGTCACGTTCCAGTGGGTGAACCGGGCGCCGTAGAGCGGTCCCGCGGAGGCGTCGCCGCCGTGCCGGCCGTCGTTCTCGACGGTGATCTCGGTGCGGACGTTGGCGAAGGGCATGCCCCGGTGGGTGTCGAAGGTGCCCGTCTCCATGACCCCGCGCGACCACACGTTGTGGCTGGACAGGCCCTCGACGTTGATGCCGTGCAGCTGGGTGCCGGGAACGGCGGGGACGCTGCGGGCGGCGATCCGGAAGTCCTCGACGAGGTTGTCGTGCGCGCCCTCCCGGCAGAAGTACGGGTGGTGGGCGCCACGTCCCTCGACGGCGGTACGGCGCAGGGTGCAGGCGGAGGCGGCGACGAGCCCGAACCCGTTGTCGACGTGGCGGACGACCACGTCCTCGGCCCAGCAGTCGTACGCGCACTGGAAGGTGACGCCGTTGAAGCCCTTGTCCAGGAGGTGCGGGGACTGCGGGATCAGGGGCGCCTCCAGGGTCAGGCCGGTGACCCCCGAGCCGGTGAGTGGGGTGATCCCGGAGATCAGCCGGGGGTCCCACTCGGGGCGGACGTCGAGCGGCAGGGGGCGTTCCAGATGCACCCGGCGGCCCTCGACCCGGGTGATCCGTACGGGCCACTCGTAGGGGACGTAGCTGGTCAGCTTGGTCTTGTCGGCCCAGGTGTACGCCTCGGGGCCGGGGCCGCCGCCCGCCATGTGCTCCAGGAGGGTGTGCCCGGCGTCGTCGGCGAGCCGGAGGATCACGAACCGGCCGCGCCGGAGCGGGGCCGGGTCGTCGACGGTGACGGTGCGGTCGCCGCGCCGGGCGGGGCGTACGGCGGTCAGGGTGGTCCACTCGTCGCGCTTGTCGCCGGTCCAGCCCTCGAAGGGCCAGGCCTTCGCCCGTATCGCGGCGAGGAGGGAGGCGTGCCGTGCCCGGGGCGAGAGCCAGATCAGGCCGCCGGCCCAGGACCAGGAGGACTTGTCTCCGCCGTAGCGGGACCCGTAGGGGCCGACGAGTTCGGTGAGGCTGCGGGTGGCCCTCAGGGTCGTACGGCCGGAGCCGGCGCCGCGCAGCACGACGTCGCTGTCGCCGATGTGCACATAGCCGTCGATCCGGTACGTCCCCGGCGGCACGAGCACGGTGCCGCCGCCCCGCTCCCCCGCCGCCGCGAGGGCGCGGTTGAAGGCGGGGGCGGAGTCGGTGGAGCCGTCGGGCGTGGCCCCGTAGGTGAGGACGTTCGCGACGACGGGCGGGCGCGGGAGGCGGGCGGCGCCGCCGTGGGCGCCGGCGGAGCCCACGTAGGGGATCTGGGGGTGGGTGTAGGGGGCGTCGAGGTACTCCTCCCAGAGGGAGGCGGGTGGGGCCGCGAATCCGGTGACGGTCGTGGCCGTGGCCGCGGCCGCCGCCACCCCGATCGCACCGCCGACGAACTGCCTTCTGCTGAGCCTGCCGAGTGCCATGAACCTGAGCCCTTCACGTATATGAACGGTGTTCAGATCTGCGATGGCGGTGAGCATGGCAGGGCGAAGCCCTTACGGGAAGAGGGCAAGAGGGGGTTGGTTCGCCGTCAGTTCGCCGTCAGTTCGCCGGCTTCTGGGTCAGGTTCTTGAACGCGTCGAGGTTACGGGTCGACTCCCCGCGCGACACCCGCCACGCGTACTCGCGGCGGATCGCCGACGCGAAGCCCAGCTCCAGGAGCGTGTTGAAGTCGCCGTCCGCCGCCTCCAGGACGGACCCGAGGAGCCGGTCCAGCTCCTCGGGGGTGACGGCCGCGAGCGGGAGCTTGCCGGCGAGGTAGATGTCGCCGAGCGGATCGATCGCGTAACTCACCCCGTACAGACGCAGATTGCGTTCGAGCAGCCAGCGGTGCACGCCGGCCTCGTTCTCGTCGGGGTGCCGGATGACGAAGGCGTTGAGCGAGAGGGAGTGGCGCCCCACGCGCAGCGAAAGCGTCGTGAACAGCTTGCGCGTGCCCGGCAGCTTGACGACGTAGGAGCCCGGTTCGGTGGACTCCCACTCCAGTTCCGCGCCCTTGAAGGTGTCCTCGACGATCCGCCGGACGTCCCCGGTCTTCGCCGCCTCCGCCGCCTTCGCCGCCTCCGCTGCCTCAGCCATGGTGGGAGCGTACGCGACGCCGGTGCTCGCGCAGCTCGCGCAGGCCGTGCTCGTGGCGCGCGCGGTGGTCGTGCATCGCCGCCGTGTACACGTCCGCCGTCGCCGAGGCCGCCGTGTCCCAGCCGAAGGAACCGGCGTGCCGCGCCGCCGCCGCGCCCATCCGGTCGGACAGCCGCGGCTCGGCGGTGAACCGCTCCAGGGCGCGGGCGTAGTCCGCCGGGTCGTGGCCCTGCACGAGGAAACCGGTCACGTCGTCCCGTACGGCCACGGGCAGACCGCCCACCGCGGCCGCGACGACCGGCGTGCCGGCCGCCTGGGCCTCGATGGCGACCAGGCCGAAGGACTCGCTGTACGAGGGCACGACGAGCACGCTCGCGGCCCGGAACCAGTCGGCGAGCCGGTCCTGCCCGACCGGCGGGTGGAACCGTACGACGTCGGATATGCCGAGCTTGGCGGCGAGCTTCTGCAGCCCCTCCGGCTTGGCGAGCCCGCTGCCGCTGGGGCCGCCGACCACCGGCACGACCATCCGGGAGCGGAGGGAAGGGTCGCGGTCGACGAGGATCGCGGCGGCGCGGAGCAGTATGTCGGGGGCCTTGAGTGGCTGGATGCGGCCGGCGAAGGCCGGGATGAAGGCGTCCTGCGGCAGCCCGAGCCGGGCCCGGGCGGCGGCGCGGCCGTCGGCGGGGCGGAAGTGGTCCAGGTTGACCCCGGGGTGCACGACGGCGATCTTGGCCGGATCGGCGTCGTAGAAGCGGGAGAGCTCGTCGGCCTCCTCAGCCGTGTTGGCGATGAGCCGGTCGGCGGCCTCGACGATCTGCGTCTCGCCGATCACGCGGGCGGCGGGCTCGGGGGTGTCGCCGTCCGCCAACGCCGCGTTCTTGACCTTGGCCATGGTGTGCATGGTGTGGACGAGCGGGACGCCCCAGCGCTCGGCGGCGAGCCAGCCGACGTGGCCGGACAGCCAGTAGTGGGAGTGCACCAGGTCGTAGTGCCCGGAGCGGTGCCCCGCCCACGCCTGCATCACGCCGTGCGTGAAGGCGCACAGCTGCGCCGGCAGCTCCTCCTTGGCCAGCCCCTCGTACGGACCGGCGTCCACGTGCCGTACGAGCACACCGGGCGCGAGCTCGACGACCGGCGCGAGGCCGCCGGTGGTGGCGCGGGTGAAGATCTCCACCTCGACGTTGATCGCGGCGAGCCGCTTGGCCAGCTCCACGATGTAGACGTTCATGCCGCCCGCGTCGCCGGTCCCCGGCTGGTGCAGCGGCGAGGTGTGCACACTGAGCATGGCCACCCGGCGCGGCCCGCGGTGCCGGCCGGGAAGCCGGAGCCGGGACTGCGTCGCCAGGGTGCCGGCGAACCGGGACACGTACTGGCTCACGTCGGCGGTCCTTCCGCTGTGGTTCCGCTGTCGGGCATGGCAGAGGGAGGGTGCGGAACACCCACCGGCGTCCAGAACACCGGAATGCCCAATTTCATTTCCGTCCGGGGCCGCGCTTTGCCAATTCATTACGGCACTGCCCACCCCTTACGCTCGTGCCATGGCCCGCCGCACCACCCCCCGCACCACCGTCCGCCCCGTCGGGACGGTGACGCGCGGGACCACCAATCCGAACCGGCTGCGACGCCAGGACCGGTGGATCGCGGCCGTGCACGGCCCGGCGATGCGGCGCTCGGAGGGGGCCCCGGTCGCGGTGGACCTCGGGTACGGGGCCGCGCCGTGGACCGCCGTCGAACTGCTCGGGCGGCTGCGGACCGCCGATCCGCGGGCGGTCGTCGTCGGGGTCGAGATCGAGCCGGCCCGGGTGGCGGCCGCGCAGCCGTACGAGCGGGAGGGGCTGACCTTCCGGCACGGCGGCTTCGAGGTGCCGGTGCCGGGCGAGGTCTCGCTGATCCGGGCCGCGAACGTGCTGCGGCAGTACGACGAGGAGCAGGTCGCCGCCGTCTGGGAGCGCCTGTGCCGGCGGCTCGCGCCGGACGGGCTGCTCGTCGAGGGCACCTGCGACGAGATCGGGCGGCGGCACGTCTGGGTCGCACTCGACCGTTCCGGTCCGCGCACGGTGACCTTCGCGACCCGCCTCGGTTCGCTCGACCGCCCGTCCGATCTCGCCGAGCGGCTGCCCAAGGCCCTCATCCACCGCAACGTGCCCGGCGAGCCCGTGCACGCCTTCCTCCGCGACTTCGACCGCGCCTGGGCCGCCGCCGCGCCCTTCGCCTCGCTCGGCGCGCGGCAGCGCTGGATCCGCTCCGTGCGGGCCCTGGCGGCGGACTGGCCGCTCACCGACGGGCCACGGCGCTGGCGCCAGGGCGAGGTGAGCGTGCGCTGGGACGCGCTGGCGCCCCGTACGGGATGAATGAACTCCCTCTGAATTTCCCCGGGCTGTGGAACGCGCCCGGCGCCACGTACGTCCACCGTGGGGGGAAGTGACCCGACAGGCCCGGCTTTCCCCTGTTGCTTTCGGGTCCGACATGGCACTATCGCCAAGGTCACCAGTAAGTTACTGACGGTAAATCAGATTCGGTGTCCTGAGGGGGAGCCAGTGAACCGACGCCGCCACGCCATCGCCACGCTCACCGTGGTCTGCGCCCTGACGGTGCTTGCCTCACCCGCGCTCACCCTCCAGGCCGCCGCGGCCCCGCTGCCGCCCGGGCCGCCCGCGCAGCCGAAGAAGACCCTCGAAGAGGTCCGCAAGGAGATCGACGGGCTCTACCGTCAGGCGGCCGCCGCCACCGACGCGTACAACCTGGCCGAGGAGAAGGCCAAGGAACAGTCCGACGAGATCGTGAAGCTCGCCCAACAGATCGTGGCCGGCCAGGAGAAGATCGACGACCTCAAGGCACGCGCCGGCGCCGCCGCCCGCGCGCAGTACCGCAACGGCGGCCTGCCGGACGGCGCGCAGTTCGTCCTCACCAACGACCCGCAGCTCTTCCTCGACAACGCCGGCCGCCTCAAGGAGGGCCATAAGGCCACCAAGGACCTGCTCGCCGAGATGACGAGCACCCAGGCGCTGTTGACCGCCTACGCCAAGGACGCCAGCCTCAACTGGACGAAACTGGAGGCCAACCGGGTCAAGCAGGCCAAGGCGAAGAAGGAGATCAACGGCAAGATCGAGGCGGCGAAGAAGCTGGAGTCGCAGCTCGCCGCCGAGGAGCGGGCCCGGCTGCTGCGTCTGGAGGAGCAGGCGCAGTACCAGGCGCAGACCGCCTGGCTCGACTCCGGCGTCCTCAAGGGCCTCAGCGAGAAGGCCACCCCGGCGGGCAAGCGCGCGGTGGAGTTCGCGACGGCGCAGATCGGCAAGCCGTACGTGTGGGGCGCCGAGGGCCCCGCCTCGTACGACTGCTCCGGCCTCACCCAGTCCGCCTGGGCGGCGGCCGGCCATCCGATCCCGCGCACCTCGCAGGAGCAGTGGCGCCTGCTGCCGCACGTGGACATCAAGGACATGCGCCCCGGCGACCTGATCGTCTACTACAAGGACGCCACCCACATCGGGATGTACGTGGGCAACGGGGCGATCGTCCACGCGCCGCGCCCCGGCCGGAACGTGACGATCGCGGGCGCGGGCTCGATGGAGATC
This sequence comes from Streptomyces sp. SKN60, assembly GCF_026236535.1. Taxonomy (GTDB): domain Bacteria; phylum Actinomycetota; class Actinomycetes; order Streptomycetales; family Streptomycetaceae; genus Streptomyces. The sequence goes on from NZ_JAHTMW010000019.1 coordinate 79,088, forward strand.
CTGGGCGTGGTGCGGCCGGAGTAACCGGAGTACGGGCCGCCGGAGCCGTACGGCTCCGCGCGCCGCCCCGTCTTCGTACCCCCTCCTCGTGCCCCCCTGCACTCCCCTGCACTCTCCCGCGCGCCCTCCACGTACTCCCCGCGCGGCCTCCGCATGCCCTCCTCGCACTCTCCGCACGCCCTCCGCACGCCCTCTTCGCACCCACCCCGACGTGACGTTTCTCATCGCTCGGAGCGCCCACCGGCCCGCGGTCACACGCTCCGAGCGGCGACTACCTCCCCATCCGTGGCATATGCCATACCGCCGTGCCGGTTCACTCGGTGATCGCCATTCCGCTGCGCCCCGCGGTACCGCTATGGTCGGTCCCCGGCCCTCGGGGGGAGGGAAGGAAACCCAAACCGATGCCCGTACCCGTACCGCGCCAGAGAATCGATTCTCCCGCGGCACCCGGAACGCCCGGCACCGCCCACGACCTCACGCTCCTGGTCGTCGAGGACGACCCGGCCGGCGCCCTCGCCGTACCCGAGCTGCTCGACGCGGCCGGGACCCGGGTCCGTATCCGCACCGCCCGCAACCTCACCGAGGCCGAGCGGCTGCTCACCGACGACGTGCACTGCGTCCTCGTCGACCTCTCCCTGCCCGCCCCCCGCGGGGCCGAGGACGACCTGCTCGCACCGCTGCGGCACATCCTGCGGCTCGCGCCGCGGCACGCCGTGCTCGCGCTCGCGGCGGCCGGGGACGCGGAGCTCGCGGCCGAGGCGGTACGGGTCGGGGCGCAGGACCACCTCTTCAAGGAGGAGCTGGACGGGCGGCTGCTGAGCCGCGCCATCCGCTACGCGGTCGAGCGCAAGCGCAACGACGTCGTGAAGATCAAACTGGCCGAGTCGCGGCTGCGCGCCCAGGAGAACGCCCGCCTGGAGCGCGGGCTGCTGCCCACGCCGCTCCTGGAGGGCTCCGACCTGCGGTTCGCGGCCCGCTACCGGCCCGGCCGGTCCCGGGCGCTGCTCGGCGGCGACTTCTACGACACCGTGCGCACCCCGGACGGCACCGTGCACGCGATGATCGGCGACGTCTGCGGCCACGGCCCTGACGAGGCGGCGCTCGGCGTGGAGCTGCGGATCGCCTGGCGGGCGCTGACCTTCGCGGGGCTGTGCGGGGACGAGCTGCTCTCCACCCTCCAGCAGGTCCTGGAGCACGAGCGCGAGAACGACGAGATCTTCGCGACGCTGTGCACCGTCGACATCTCGGCGGACGGGCGCCGCGCCGGGCTGTGCCTGGCGGGCCACCCCTCGCCGCTGATCGCCCGGCACGGGCGGGCGGCTGAGCTGCTGCCGTACGAGGACGGGGGCCCGGCCCTGGGTCTGCTGCCGCGCGCCCGCTGGCCGCGCCGGCAGGTGGAGCTGGGCGGTTCGTGGAGCCTGCTGATGTACACCGACGGGCTGATCGAGGGCCGCTCGGCGGGGCCCGACTCGCCGCGGCTCGGTCAGGACGGCATGGTCGAGATGATCAACCGGCAGCTGGCGGAGGGGCTGCGCGGCGAGGAGCTGCTCGACGCGGCGGTGACGGAGGTGCGCTCGCTGAACGGCGGGGAGCTGACGGACGACGTCGCGGTCCTCGCCCTGGAACGGGACAGGGAACGGGACAAGGAACGCGGCAAGGCCCGGGCGTAACCGCCCGGACCTTGATCGCGCTCTTCCTGCTGCGGGCCACCGGCAACCGCTGCCGGCAACCGCTACCGGCCGCCGTTGTAGGGGCCGTACGGGCCGTCGCTGCTGGAGCCGCCGCGACGGCCGCCACCCGAGACCTGGCGAAGGGCCGGCCGCACGTCGACCATGAAGACGATGGCGGCGATGAGCCCGGCGATCTGCAGGAACAGCATCGGCAGCAGCAGGTTGAGGAGCAGGTTGATGCCGAGCAGGATCAGCCAGAACTTCTTGGTCTGCTTGTCCGCCGCGCGGTAGGCGTCCTCGCGCGCCGTGGCGGCGAAGGCGAACGCGGCGACGGCGAAGCCGGTGAAGACCAGGAAGGTCACCAGGGAGAGGATCGAGTCGAAGCCGTTCGCCAACATGCTGAGCACCGCCTAGGTGTGTGGGTGGAGCGCCTCGCGGCCAAGGTACCCGGTACAACGCTCCGGACACCGGGTTTGGTGCCCGGACCGCCCGCCCGGCTCTACTCGGCCCTTACTCGGCGGTTTCGGCGGCCGCGGCCTTCTTGGCGGGCGCCTTGCGGGTGGTGGCCTTGCGGGCGGCCGGAGCCTTCTTGGTCTCGGGCTCGGGCTCGGGCTCGACAACCGGCTCGGGCTCGACGACGACGGCGATCTCGGTGATCTCCTCGGCGGCCTCGCCGCGCCAGGCCTTCACGGTCTCCTCGCCGTGCGCGGCGAGCTCCTCGTACTTCTCGCGCGCCTTGACCGCGTACTCGGCGGCGACGCCGACCCCGCGCAGCGCCAGGTCCTGGGCCTGCTCGCCGAGCTTCTTCAGGTCGGTGTCCAGACCGCCGACGAACTCGGCGAACTTCGCCTGCGCCTTCTCCTGCACCGCCTTCGTGTCCGTGTTGCGCACGGCCTCGATCCGCGCGGGCGCGTCGGCGGCGAGCTGCTCGATCAGCCCGGGCACCTTCTTGGCCTGCTGCGCGGCGAGGTCGGCGGCGCCGGCGGCGAAGTAGAGGGGGGTACGGAGTTCGTCGATGATGGCCATGGTCGTGGTCCTCCCGGAAGTTCAGGTGCTACGTATCGGTGGGCTGCGCCTGCTGGTCTGCCTGCTGTGCCTGCTGCTGCTCGGCGGCGTTCTCCTTGCGGAAGGAGTCGTAGATCTGGAGCAGCACCTGCTTCTGCCGCTCGTTGATCGACGGATCGGCCAGAATGACGGCCCGCGTCTCCAGCTCGTCCCGCTCCTGCTCGTCGAGGATCCCGGCGCGCACGTACAGCGTCTCGGCGGAGATCCGCAGCGCCTTGGCGACCTGCTGCAACACCTCGGCACTGGGCTTGCGCAGCCCCCGCTCGATCTGACTCAGATACGGATTCGACACCCCCGCCGCCTCGGCGAGCTGCCGCAAGGACAACTGCGCGGTGCGCCGCTGCTCACGGAGGTACTCACCGAGATTCCCGACGTTGAGTGAAGCCATGCTCCGACCATGCCAGCTGCTGCTAACTATTGCAAGCAGCCGCTTGCAATAGTTTTGCAACGGCGGTCACCATCCGCGTTTGCTAACGTCTGCAGAGTGATCAGCCACTGACCACGCCGGGGGAGAGACACCGTGAACGCTGCACCTCATGCGGCGAGTTCGGCCGCCACAGCCGGTACACCAGGTTCCGCGGCAGACCTTGCATTTACCGAGAGCAAACTCAAAACACTCGCCGGGGACCTCGACACGATGCAGGAGGTGCTGAAGAAGCAGCTCCTGCGCATGGACGAGATCGTCGACCGCATCGAGTACCGCTGGCGCGGACCGGCCTCGGAGGTCTACCGGACCAGGCACCGCGCGGCGGCCGAGGACGCCGTCCGCATCCGGGAGACGATGAAGATCCTGGCCAAGGCGATCCGCCTGAGCAAGGACGGGTTCTCGGCACAGGACCTGGAAGTCCTGGAGGAGTTCCGGCGCGTCCGGTCCCACACCGACATCCAGGCGGAGACCGACACCCTGTCCACGCCGAACACCGAACCCGCGGCGCCGTCCGCACCGCGCAGCCGCATCGCCGACCTGTGACGACAACGAACGAGGGGGATTCATGCCGTCGAGCGACGACCACATATCCGTCGACTTCGCCACCCTGCAGGGCATGGCCGGGGACCTGGAAGAGATCCTCAAGACACTCAACGAACAGCTCGACCTGCTCTACCGACGCGTCGAGAAGGTCGTCCTGACCTGGGACGGCGAGGCCCGCCAGACGTTCGTCGACCAGCTGGACAAGTGGGACCGGTCCGCGCAGGACCTCCAGGCCGCCCAGGCGTGGCTGCACGACATCGTGGTGAACGGGCACCTGGCCTACGCCGCGGCCCACCGCGCCGTACTGCGCGGCTGGGGGGCGGCCTGATGGCCGGGTCGGCACCGCCCTCCCCAGCGGCGAACGGCGGTTTCGACGTCCAGCCGGTGCACGTCCACCATGCGGCGGACCTGGTGAAGGAGGCCCAGTTCGCCCATGCCGAACGGGCGTTCGTCCTGGTCGACGTCCTGAACGAGTACAACCAGTCCGCCGGCACCGGCTGGGGCGCGGACGCGTTCGCGGTCAAGTACGCGGAGGTGGTCGAGAAGTTCCTCGACGCGTGGGGCCGCAGCGTGGTCAGCGTGGGCGGTGCCTCCATCGGCCTGAACCACACCGCCAACCACTATGTGCTGGCCGAATGGGAGGCGTCCGGCCGCAAGGGGGCGATGCCGCACCAGCAGCCGGAGCCGGTGGTCATCAACAAGCCTCCGCGCTACGGACCGGTCAACCCCATCGAATGGACGGGCACCGGCGAGGACGTCGACTCCTGGTGGATCACCGGCGCGATCGGCGAGTTCCCCGACTTCCTCGCCGACGTCATCCGGCCCGCCATCGAGCACGGCCTCCGCCTGGGCAAGGTCCACGAGATCACCCCGGGCATCAAGGAGGACGAGACCCGGGCCATGGCCAAAGCCTGGCGAAAGCTCGGCTCCGAGGCCGTGAAGGCATCGGACGAGCTCAACACCGCCATCGCCACCATCACCAACCCAAGGGACAAGGGCGAGTGGCAGGCAGCCATGCGGACCTTCGGCCAGAGCATCTGGGGCGCCACGGCGTGGGGCAGGCAGCTGGACACGGACGGCAACCGGGTCGAGAAGGACGGCCGCCAGTGGCGGCACAGCAAGGACGTCACCCCCGACCGCCGCCGCCCCATCATCGACGTGCTGAAGGAGACCGCGGACAAGATCGCGGACGTCCTGGATCACCTCTCCGACGTCGGCGAGAAGACCACCAAGTTCACCGAGCAGGCCGGCATCAAAGCGGCGAAGGCCACGGCCGAGGATCTCACCGACCTCAGCCTGTCGAACCTCACCAAGCTGGCGGTCGGCGCAATCATGGGCCGGATCGTGCTCACCTTCCGGAGCCATATGGACAAGCAGGGCGTGAACGCGGTCGTCGAGGCGTACCACAAGGAGTTCGTCGACGCCGCGAACACACTCAACGCCCTCGTCTGGGAGCTGGACTTCGCGGCCCAGAGCGCCCCGACCTACCAGGCGGAGATCGCCCGCGCCCAGGGCTTCGGCGCGCGCGCGCTCAACGAGTTCAAGAAGGAACACAGCTGGCAGATCGGCGGGGAGAGCCCCTCCCCGTACATGTACTCGCTGGACCTGGCGACGAACGAGGGCCTGAACGGCGCCCACACGCTGGACAAGCACGTCGGCAAGACCGACGAACAGCTCCTTCAACGGATCAAGGACGAGCAGCGCGCGAACGGCAAGTTCGACATCCGGACGTCCTCGTCCTTCTCGGACATCAATTCGGCCCAGAAGTACACCCAGTACTGCATTCGCCAGAACACCCCGGAGATTCAGGACTGGCTGAAGAATCCTCCGCCCAGTCCGCCGACGAAGCCTTTCAGCGTGCCGTCGGTGCCGAACGAGGGGCCGCTCGGCACACCCGCCGTGACCGGCCGGACCGTGAAGGTGGAGAACGAACAGATCACGCCTCCTGAGGACGCGCACGGTGTAGTCGTCAAGCTGAAGTACGACGCAAACCTGACCCCGCCGTTCGTCGTCTTCACATCGGCGCCCGAATAATGGAGAGAGTGATGGAAGAGGGTCGGCAGGACGCTCAGACCTGGTCGGACGCGCTGAAGCTGTACGAGTGGCTGTGCACATTCGTGGCCGTCGCGCAGCGCGAGCACGAGGACTGGTGGCTCGACGTCGGGGCGATCATGCGCCTCGAAACCCGGGACCCCCGGGGCTGGGAGTCCATCGACCCCTACGAGGGCGAGGAGGAACGCCGGGAAGACCCGCTGTTCCCGTGGCTGGAGACACCCTCCACACCCGCCGATGCGGAACGCTACCGGCCAAGGGTGAGCGAGCTCCCCCGATCCTCGGTCAGGTCGCTGATCGTCCTGCTGGGAGTGCTCGGCCTGGACGTCTCCAAGACTGGGCGCTGGGAGGAACGCAGACCGGACATGGAGCGTTGGGCCGACGTGATCCTGTCGCGCTTCCCGGAGAGCACGCGCTTCTATTCCAACGTCGGATGGAAGGGTGACCATCCTGACTTCTACGAGCAGGGCGTCTGGGGTGGATGGGACCCCTTCAGTCATTACGACTGCGATGCCGGACTGATCGCTGTGAACGACGACGAAGTCGCCGTGTTCTGGAACTTCCTCAACTGATCCGACCCGCCGACCGAGGAACACCCCATGCTCACCAGATCCGCCACCTACCCCGACCGGGAAACCGCCCAGTGGGCCGCCCAGCAGGTCGTCACCCGCAACGAGCAGGCCATCCACCGGTGGCTCGCCCAGGGCACCCGGCCCCGGCTGACCGTCGAGGCCTCCTGGCCGTCCCGTGAGGAGCCGGTCGGGCGCGTGCTCATCCAGGCCATGGCGCTCGCCGGGCGCGGCGCCGTGGACGTGCGGGCCGCGCGGGTGGTGCTGCGGCGCGACCCGGCCAGTCCGCTCGGATTCATCGTGCACAGCACCTTCCCGATCTACGTGTGAAGGGACCGGCACATGTCCATGAAGCCCCTGGAGTTCGACCGGCGGTACGGCGAACTCGACCAGGTCGTCAGCGCCTACGTCGGCCGGCCCGCCGACGACACGCCCGAGGCGCCCGGCGCCGCACTGACCTCCTACCTCCGCCACACCTGGCACACCCGCCCCTGGGCCCTGGCTGCCGCCGAGCAGCAGCTCCGCAGCTACGCCCAGAACCCGCCCGGCCGGCTCCGGCTGCGGCTCGGTGAGTTCTACCCGGTGCCGGACGTCGGACTGCCCGAGTCCGGGATCCAGGACTGGCTGGTCCTGCTCGCCGATCACATCGGACGGAGCATCGAGGAGGGGCGGGTCCCGCCGCCCGCCGCCCTGCCGGAGACGCACTGGGAGTGGCACGCCCGCTTCCCCGAGCTCGGCCAGTTCCTCGGCGGCTGGTTCTCGCAGGACATGCCGGACGAGTTCGAGGACCACGACGCGGCCGTCCGCGACTACGCCGCGACGGCCCACCCGACACTGGTCGCCCGGCTCGTCGGCGAACTGCGCGAGCTGCTCGCCCTCAGGCTCGACGAGGTCGACTACGCGCTCGGCGTGGCCGAGCTCGGCATGGAGGTCGACCCGCCCGCCCCGTACACGGCGAGCGCGTGGCTGCTCACCGTCGCCGAGCAACTGGCCGGGCCCCGCGCCGAGTACGCGTAGGCCCCGGGTCGGCCCTGCCCGTGCGGGGCGCCCGGGTCAGTGCGGGCCGGCCTGCGGTGTGACGTCCGCGCGCAGGAGGCCGTACACGTACATGTCGCGGCGCTCGACGCCCACCTGCTGCCAGCCGCGCAGGAGGCCCTCGCGGTGGAAGCCGGCGTGTTCGGCGGTGCGGAGGGAGGGGGTGTTCCAGGGTTCGACGTGGAGTTCGAGGCGGGGGATGCGGAGGGTGTGGAGGGCCCAGGTGGTGACCGTGGTGAGGGCGGAGGCGGCGGCGCCGTGGCCGCGGGCGCGCGGGGTGAGCCAGTAGCCGAGGGAGGCGCGGCCCTGGGAGAGGTCCTTCAGCCAGAGGCCGATGGTGCCGACCGGGCGGGCGTCGGGGGTCTCGATCACGAAGGGGTAGCCCGCGCCGCTGCTCGCCCGCTCCCACTGGCGGCGGACGAAGGCCTCGCCCTCCGCCTCCGTGTAGGGGGCGGGGACCGTCGTGATCAGCGGGATGTACGGGTCCGCCGAGGCCTCACGGACCAGCGGGAGGTCCGTGAGGCGCCAGGGGCGGAGGGTGAGGCCGGACGGGGTCGGGAGGACGGGGACGTCGAGGGGCATCCACCGATCCTGCCCGACCCCCGCGCCGTCCCGGCCGGGGACGGGCTGGGGACGGGCCTCACGCGCCCACGTAGTCCGCCAGGTGCCGGCCCGTGAGGGTGGAACGGGCGGCGACCAGGTCGGCGGGTGTGCCCTCGAAGACGATGCGGCCGCCGTCGTGGCCGGCGCCCGGGCCGAGGTCGATGATCCAGTCGGCGTGGGCCATGACCGCCTGATGGTGTTCGACGACGATGACGGACTTGCCGGAGTCGACGAGGCGGTCGAGCAGGCCGAGGAGCTGTTCGACGTCGGCGAGGTGGAGGCCGGCGGTGGGCTCGTCGAGGACGTACACCCCGCCCTTGTCGCCCATGTGCGTGGCCAGCTTCAGACGCTGCCGCTCGCCGCCCGAGAGCGTGGTCAGCGGCTGCCCCACCGTCAGATAGCCGAGGCCGACGTCCACAAGACGCTCCAGGACGCGGTGCGCCGCCGGAGTGCGGGCCTCGCCCGCGCCGAAGAACTCCTCCGCCTCCGCCACCGACATCTCCAGGACCTCGGCGATGTTCCGCCCGCCGAAGCGGTATTCGAGCACCGAGGCCTGGAACCGCTTCCCCTCGCACTCCTCGCAGACGGTCGCGACCCCGGCCATCATCGCCAGGTCGGTGTAGATCACCCCGGCGCCGTTGCAGGTGGGGCAGGCACCCTCCGAGTTCGCGCTGAACAGCGCCGGCTTCACCCCGTTGGCCTTGGCGAAGGCCTTGCGGATCGGTTCGAGCATCCCGGTGTACGTGGCGGGGTTGCTGCGCCGCGAACCGCGGATGGCGCCCTGGTCGACCGAGATGACGCCCGCGCCCGCCGGGATCGACCCGTGCACCAGGGAGCTCTTGCCGGAGCCCGCGACACCGGTCACGACGGCCAGCACCCCGAGCGGCACGTCGACGTCGACGTCCTGGAGGTTGTTGGCGTGCGCGCCGCGGATCTCCAGGGTGCCGGTGGGCGTGCGCACCGCGTCCTTGATCTTGGCGCGGTCCCCGAAGTGCCGGCCGGTCACCGTGCCGCTCTTCCGCAGCCCCGTCACCGTGCCCTCGAAGCAGACGCTGCCGCCCGCCGACCCCGCGCCCGGGCCGAGGTCCACGACATGGTCGGCGACCGCGATCGTCTCCGGCTTGTGCTCCACCACCAGGACCGTGTTGCCCTTGTCGCGCAGCCGGAGCAGCAGGTCGTTCATGCGCTGGATGTCGTGCGGGTGCAGACCGGTGGTCGGCTCGTCGAAGACGTAGGTGACATCGGTGAGGGAGGAGCCGAGGTGCCGGATCATCTTGACCCGCTGCGCCTCGCCGCCGGAGAGCGTGCCGGAGGGCCGGTCGAGCGCCAGATAGCCGAGGCCGATCTCCACGAACGAGTCCAGGGTCTGCTGGAGCGTGGCGAGCAGCGGCGCCACGGAGGGCTCGTCGATCCCGCGCACCCACTCCGCGAGGTCGCTGATCTGCATCGCGCAGGCGTCGGCGATGCTCACCTTGCCGATCTTCGAGGAGCGAGCCCCCTCGTTGAGCCGGGTGCCCTCGCAGTCCGGGCAGGTGGTGAAGGTGACGGCGCGCTCCACGAAGGCGCGGACGTGCGGCTGGAGGGAGTCGACGTCCTTCGACAGCATCGACTTCTGCAGCTTGGGGATCAGGCCCTCGTAGGTGAGGTTGATGCCCTCGACCTTGATCTTGGTGGGCTCGCGGTGGAGCAGGTCGGCCAGCTCGCGCTTGGTGTAGCGGCGGATCGGCTTGTCCATGTCGAAGTAGCCGCTGCCGCTGAAGATCCGCCCGTACCAGCCGTCCATCGTGTAGCCGGGGATCGTCAGGGCGCCCTCGGCGAGCGACTTCGAGTCGTCGTACAGCGCGGTGAGGTCGATGTCGGAGACCGTGCCCCGGCCCTCGCAGCGCGCGCACATGCCGCCGGTGACGGTGAAGCTGCGCTTCTCCTTGACCGTCCGGCCGCCCTTCTCGACGGTCACCGCGCCGGCGCCGCTGATCGAGGCGATGTTGAAGGAGAAGGCCTTCGGGCCGCCGATGTGCGGCTCGCCGAGCCGGCTGAAGAGGATCCGCAGCATCGCGTTGGCATCGGTGGCGGTGCCGACGGTGGAGCGCGGGTCGCCGCCCATCCGCTGCTGGTCGACGGTGATCGCCGTGGTCAGACCGTCGAGGACGTCGACGTCGGGGCGGGCGAGGGAGGGCATGAAGCCCTGCACGAAGGCGCTGTACGTCTCGTTGATCAGCCGCTGCGACTCGGCGGCGATCGTGTCGAAGACCAGGGAGCTCTTGCCCGAGCCCGAGACGCCCGTGAACACCGTCAGGCGGCGCTTCGGGATCTCGATGCTGATGTCCTTCAGGTTGTTCTCGCGCGCGCCGTGCACGCGGATCAGGTCGTGGCTGTCGGCGGCGTGCGGCTTGGTCATCGTCTCTCCCTGCGGCCCCGTGTCATGTCCTGGAGCCAGGCTAGGCGCGGGCCCGCCGCCGTGCTTCTCGATTCCTGCCCACCTGTGGAAAACCCGATCGCGCCTGCTCGTCCCCCGGCGCCTGTGGACAACCGGGGGTGGGACGGGCGCCGCGTGCCATCCTTGGGGTTGTGGCGCCACCCACCCTCGACGACCTGGTCAGACTGCGGCGGGCCCGGGACATGATGGACCGCGACTACGCGGAGCCGCTGGACGTCCCGGCCCTGGCGCGGGCCGCCCTGATGTCGCCGGGACACTTCCAGCGCAGCTTCCGGGCCGCGTACGGGGAGACGCCGTACAGCTACCTCATGACCCGCCGGGTCGAGCGGGCGAAGGCGCTGCTGCGGCGCGGCGACCTGAGTGTGACGGAGGTCTGCTTCGCGGTGGGCTGTACGTCGCTGGGGTCGTTCAGCACGAGGTTCACGGAGCTGGTCGGGGAGAGCCCGAGCGCGTACCGGGGGCGGAACCACGACGCGGGGGAGCCGATCCCGGCGTGCGTGGCGAAGTTCCTGACCCGCCCGACCCGGGCCAGGCCTCCCGCCGCGGAGTCGGCGCCGGAACCGGTCAGGAACGGAGAAGCGGAAAGCCCGGCGCCCTCGTAGCGTCGACGGCATGAACAACACCATCAATCTCGCCCAGTGCTTCATCGCCGTCGACGACCACGACAAGGCGCTCGCCTTCTACCGCGACGCGCTCGGTCTGGAGGTCCGCAACGACGTCTCCTTCGAGGGCATGCGATGGGTGACCGTCGGCTCCCCCACCCAGCCGGACGTCGAGATCGTCCTGGAGCCGCCGCTCGCCGACCCGAACGCCCCCGCCGCCGACCGCCAGGCCGCGGCCGAACTCCTCGCCAAGGGCATGCTGCGCGGCGTCATCTTCCGCACCGACGACGTCGACTCCACCTTCGAACGCGTCCGCGCCGCGGGCGGCGAAGTCCTCCAGGAGCCCATGGACCAGCCCTACGGCGTCCGCGACTGCGCCTTCCGCGACCCGGCCGGCAACATGCTCCGCTTCAACCAGCCCCGCGCCTGAGGCGTGCCTGAGGCGTGCCTTCAGCCGGCTGAGACGGTGGCCCAGAGCGCGAGCCCGAGGAAGATCGGGAGGGCCACCGCCCCGGCGGCGAGGAAGCGGCCCGGCACGGTCAGCCGCCTCGCGGCGGGCGTGCAGGCCACGACCGCCGGCACCGCCACGGCGGGCAGCCCGGCCAGCGCGCCGCGCACCAGCAGCCCGTCGGTGGACTCGCCGCCGGCCAGCAGCAGGAGCGCCAGCAGGGCGAGCCAGTGCAGTACGAGCACGACGATCCCCCACACCACGCCCGCCGCGAGCGCGACGACCGTGCTCCCGCTCCGCGACCCCGGCGCCACCCGGCTCGGCCCGTACAACCGCGTGTACGTCTCGGCGTTCATCGGCGCGCTCCCGGTGTCCACGTGCCTCAGCCCACCCATGCGTTCGTCCACAGCAGGAGGCCACCGGCGATCGGGAGGGCCGTCGTGCCCGCGAGCAGGAAGCGCCCCGGCACGGAGAGGCGCCGCCGCACGGACGGGGCGAAGGCCAGCAGGGTGGGGATGAGGAACGGGGCCAGCGTGACCCCGGCCGCGTAGAGCAGCAGGCCGTCGTCGAAGTGTCCTGCGGCCGCGCCCCAGATCACCCCGATGAACACCAGCGACATCGGCGCGGCCAGCACCAGCAGCACCACCGCCCACACGACCCCCGCCGCGAGCGCGGCGGGGGTCTGCCGGCGTCGCGCCTCCGCCGCGGTCGCCTGCGCGTACGCCTCGCGATGCATGTTCAGCTCCTGGATGGTGCGGGTTGGTGGAGGCCTTCATCCTTGCCGCGCCGCCGCGCAGGCTCCTGAGCACCGGCGCTCATCTTCCGGTGCCCGCGTACTCACCCGAGTCGGGTCAGCCACTCGCGCACCGCGGTGTAGTCCGCGTCCGTGAGGCCCGTGTGCGGGTTGACGCGGTGGAGGAGGGTGGGGGCGGGGTGGTGGGTGCGGGTCCAGGTGCGGTCGGTGGGGGTGATCTCGTCGTCGAGCCAGACGTACGGGCGGCCGGCCGCCCATGCCGCGAGCGGGCGGGTCTTCCAGTGCAGCCCGCCCTCGGGCTCATCCTCGTCCTCGGGCTCGTCCTCGTCCGGCCAGTCGACGACCGGGAGGGGCGGCAGCCCGAGGCGCGGGGCCAGGACCTCGTTGGCCTCGGAGGTCCAGGTGGTCGCCCAGACCAGCTCGCCGCCGAGGGCCGCGAGCCGGGGGCCGTGGGACGGGTCCACGCGGTGGAGCAGGGGGTGGGCGTCCGGCGGGGGTTCCGGGGCGTAGGACGGGTGGGGGCCGGGGCCGCCGAAGGGGATCAGGGGGCCGTCCGCGTCGAGGAAGATCAGGGGGCGCATGGGGTCCAGCCTGGCAGCGGGTGGGTGGGGATCGTCCGCAACGGAACGGTTCGCCTTACCCTGGCCGCATGACTGCCATGGCGCCCACCCGGACCGAGCCCGATCTCTCCTACCTCCTCGATCACACCAGTCATGTGCTGCGGACGCAGATGGCCGCGCGGCTCGCCGAGATCGGGCTGACCGCGCGGATGCACTGCGTCCTCGTGCACGCGCTTGAGGAGGAGCGGACGCAGGCGCAGCTCGCCGAGCTCGGGGACATGGACAAGACGACGATGGTGGTCACCGTCGACGCGCTGGAGAAGGCGGGGCTCGCCGAGCGGCGGCCGTCCAGCAGTGATCGGCGGGCGCGGATCATCGCCGTGACCGAGGAGGGGGCGAAGGTCGCCGGGCGGAGTCAGAAGATCGTCGACGAGGTGCACCGGGGGGCGCTGGGCGCGCTGCCGGACGAGGAGCGCGCGGTGCTGCTCAGCGCGCTGAACCGGCTGGTCACCGGGCATCTCGAAACGCCTGCCGAGGCGCCGCGCACCGCCCGCCGGGCACGGCAGAAGGCCTGACCGACCGGAACCCCGACCATCGATCCGAGATAGATGGTCTGCAACAAAACTATCTGCTAGCGTCCTACCTGTCGCCTCACCCGACAGGAGAACCGCCATGCGCCCCTGGACCGCCCTCGGCGTCCTCGCCACCGCCCTCCTCATGACCGTGCTCGACGGCAGCATCGTCACCGTCGCCATGCCCGCCATCCAGGCCGACCTGGGCTTCACCCCGACCGGACTCAGCTGGGTCGTCAACGCCTACCTCATCGCCTTCGGCGCCCTGCTCCTGCTCGCCGGGCGCCTCGGCGATCTGCTCGGCCGGAAGCGGATGTTCCTCGCCGGGACCGGCGTCTTCACCGCCGCCTCGCTGCTCGCCGGCGTCGCCGCCTCCCCCGCCGTTCTGATCGCCGCCCGCTTCCTGCAGGGCGTCGGCAGCGCGATGGCCTCCGCCGTCAGCCTCGGCATCCTCGTCACGCTCTTCACCGAGCCCCGCGAACGCGCCAAGGCCATCGCCGTGTTCAGCTTCACCGGCGCCGCCGGCGCCTCCATCGGCCAGGTCGCGGGCGGACTGCTCACCGACGCCCTGTCCTGGAACTGGATCTTCTTCATCAACCTCCCCATCGGCGTCGCCGCCCTGCTCCTCGCCGTCCCCGCGCTCCCCGCCGACCGCCCAGCCGAAGCAGGGGGCCGCGCGGACGCGATCGGCGCCGTGCTGGTCACCTCCGGGCTCACCGCCGGCATCTACGCCGTCGTCACCATCGGGGAGTACGGGGCCGGTTCGGCCCGCACGCTCGGGCTCGGGGCGCTCGCGCTCGTCCTCCTCGCCGGGTTCCTGGTCCGTCAGGCGACCGCCGCGCAGCCCCTGATGCCGCTGCGGATCCTGCGCTCACGGGCCGTCGCCGGGGCCAATCTGGTGCAGATGCTGATGGTGGCCGCGCTGTTCTCCTTCCAGATCCTGGTCGCGCTCTACCTGCAGAAGGTGCTGGGGTACGGCGCCGCCGAGACGGGTCTGGCGATGCTGCCCGCCGCGGTCGTGATCGGCGTCGTCTCCCTCGGCCTCTCGGCCCGGCTGATCGGCCGCTTCGGCGAGCGGAACGTGCTGCTCACCGGCCTCGTCCTGCTCGTCGGCGTGCTCGCCCTGCTCGCCCGGGTGCCGGTCCGCGCCTCCTACGCCGTCGACCTGCTGCCGGTGATGCTGCTCGCCGCCGGGTTCGGGCTCGCACTGCCCGCGCTCACCGGGCTCGCCATGTCGGGCGCCCGGGAGGCGGACGCCGGCCTGGCCTCCGGTCTCTTCAACACCACCCAGCAGATCGGCATGGCCCTCGGCGTCGCCGTCCTGTCCACCCTGGCCGCCTCACGCACCGAGTCACTCGCCGCCGCCGGACGGCCCGCCGCCGAGGCCCTGACCGGCGGCTACCACCTCGCCTTCGCCGTCGGCGCCGGACTGCTCGTCGCCGCCTTCGCGGTCGCCTTCACCCTCCTCCGCAAGCCGAAGCGGGAGAAGCCTGTCGGCCGGCCCAGCCAGGTGAGCGTCACCGTATGAGCGCGGGCGGCAGCGCCTCCCCGTGGACCACGTCGAGCCGGGACACCGCGCGGGTCAGCACCACGTACAGCCGGTGCAGCCCGCGCGGCTCGGCGGCCACGATCGCGGCGGGCTCCACGACCACCACGTGGTCGTACTCCAGGCCCTTGGCGAGCGAGGCCGGGACGACTGAGACCCGGCCGGAGACCCGGTCCGAGAGGTCGAGCCGCTCCGCCAGCGCGGCCACCGCCCCGTCCGCCGCGATCACGCCCACCGAACCCTCCTCCGCCAGCGCCGCCCGTACCGCCTCCGCCACGCCCCCGGCCACGTCCGCGGTCTGACGTATGGCCACCGCCCCGCCCGCACGCAGTGAACGCCCGGCCGGCACCCCGGCGCCCAGCTCCGGCAGCAGCCGGTTGGCGAGCTCGACGACGGCGGCCGGGACCCGGTAGCCCGTGGTCAGCGGCACCAGTGCCGCGTCCGGTTTGCCGAGATGGGCCAGCTGCTCGGGCCAGTCCCGGGCCGCCCACGGGGTGGTGCCCTGCGCCAGGTCGCCGAGCACGGTCAGCGAACCGAAGTCCGCCCGGCGCGCGATGGCCCGGCACTCCATCGGCGACAGGTCCTGCGCCTCGTCGACGACGACATGCCCGTAGCTCTCGGGGCGCTCGATCAGCCCGGCGAGTTCGTCGAGGAGGACGAGATCGGCGGCGCTCCAGCGGGCGCTGCGGTACGAGCGCGGGGGCTTCACCCAGCGGATCGCCGCCCGCTCCTCGGACGAGAGCGAACCACGCGAACCGAGCGAACCGCCGTTCCACCGCTCGTCGTCCGGGTCGGTCAGGAAGGCGGCGAGCACCTCCTCCGGGGTGGTCCTGGGCCAGCAGGCCTCGACGGCCGCCGCCACCGGCCGGGCCCGCTCGATCCGCCGCACCCAGGCCCCGCCCTGCGGCCCGGCCCGCCGCTCGGCGCGCAGCTGGAGGGAGCGCACGATCCGGGCCCGCACCCGCTCCCGGCCGGTCGCGTAGGGCGGGGCCTCCTCCCGTACGTCCGCGACGATCCGGGCCAGTTCGGCGGCGGGCACCCGCCAGCGGTACGAGTCGTCCGGCACCGTCACGTCCCCGGCGGGCGCGGGGTCCACGCGCGCGTACAGCGCGCGGCGCAGCACCCCGGCCATCCGGGCGTCGTGCTTGACCCGGGCCGCGGCGGCGCCGTCCTCGGCGCGCACCTCGTGCCGGGCGATCTCCTCGCCGATCGTGGACTGGCGCACCCCGGTCTCGCCGAGCGCGGGCAGCACCTCGGAGATGTAGGAGAGGAAGGTGCGGTTGGGGCCGAGGACGAGGAGTCCGGAGCGCCGCAGGCGCTGCGGATGCGTGTAGAGGAGATACGCGGCACGGTGCAGGCCGACGGCGGTCTTGCCGGTGCCGGGGGCGCCCTGCACACAGATCGACGCGGCGGGCCCGGACCGCACGAGATCGTCCTGCTCGGGCTGGAGCGTCGCCGCGATGTCCCGCATCGGGCCCACGCGCGGGCGCTCGATCTCCCCGGCGAGGATCCCGCTCACCGCACTCGCCGCGCCCTCGCCGGTGCCACCAGGACCAGGGTCCTCAGCAGGACCAGGGCCCCCGGCCAGATGCTCGTCCTCCAGCGCCGTCAGGTCCTCCGACGCGCCCACACTGCCCGGTGCCCAGCCGAACCTCCGCCGCCTGACCACGCCCTGCGGATCCTGCGGTCCCGCCTGGTAGTACGCGCGGGAGACCGGCGCCCGCCAGTCGACGACGAGCGGCGGCGCGGCCGGATGCTCCGCGACCCGGCGCCGCCCGATGTGGTGCACCTGCCCGTCCTCGCGGTCGAGCCGGCCGAAGAACAACGGCCCCGGCGGCATCTCCCGGAAGACCTTGGCACGGCTGCGCAGGTGGTACACGAGGATCTCCGCGTCGGCCCCGGACGCGGCGGTGTCCTCACCTATGACCACCTGCTCCTCGACGTCCTCGGTCATCCGGACGAGGGCGGCGCGGCAGGCGTCGTGGTGGGCACGCTCCCGTTCGAGAGCCTGGTCGAGGTCGTGATGCAGGAGCTTCATGACACGACGATACCCGGAGAACGTTACTCAGTAACATTTTTTACCCGGTCAGTTTCGCCGCCTCGCGCGCCCCGTCAGTACGGCAGGCCCTCCGCGAGGCGCCGGAACGCCTCCCGCGTCGCCGCCTCCGCGTCCGGCAGCAGCTCCGCCACCCGCTCCCCCGCCTCGACCCGCCGCACGTTCTCGTGCGCCAGGACCCGCAGCACCGCCACGATCTGCGCCGCCGCAAGCCGCGCCGCCAGGGAGTCCGCATCTCCCGAGGCTGCGCCCGAGCCGCCGCCCAGCGCCGCCGCGAGGGCCTCCTCCGAACGGCCCTGGTACGCGGCCATGCGGGCGACCAGCGCAGGAGTGCCGTACAGCAGGCGCAGGAAGGCGAGGACCCGCGGATCGTCGTTCAGCCCCGTCACCGGGTCGCGGCGGGCCAGCCCCGCGAGGACGTGGTCGCGCAGGGCCGCGAGCGGCTCGGCGCCCGCCGCCCGCGCGGCGGCCACCACGCGGGCCGGCTCGTCCTCGTGGTCGGCGAAGCGATAGAGCGCCAGGTCCTCCTTGGCCGGGAAATAGCGGAACAGCGTCGGCTTCGACACCTCCGCCGCCGCCGCGATCTCCGCGACCGACACCGCGTCGAAGCCGCGCTCCAGGAACAGCTCGACGGCCGTGTCCGAGAGCGTCTGCCGCGTCCGCTCCTTCTTCAGCTCCCGAAGCCCGCTCACGGTCACGGTCACCCCTTCACACGCTCGCACGCGTTCTCACACGCTCTCGATCAGAAGATGTCCATGCTCCACGGTCGCCGCGACGTGCGCAGCAGCAGGTCCGCCCGCGCCGCCGCGCCGGCCGCCGGCTCCTCGATCCGGCCGAGGGCGGCGAGCCGTACCGCCGACTCGTCGCCGAGCGCCAGCGTCGCCAACTCGGCCACGTCCAGGACCAGGTCGGGCGCGGCGGTGGTCGGGACGCAGCTGCCACCCGCCGGGGAGGCATCGAGCCGGTAGCGCCCGTTCGCGTAACCGGCCGCGTCCTGCACCTCCAGGACGAGGGCGCCCTCCGTCGCGTACGTCCGCGGCTCGAACACCTTCGGTACGTCCAGGATCCGCAGCCACACCATGTCGGCGTGGGTGAGCACCTGCGCGGCGCGCGGGTCGGGCAGCAGCAGCGGGAGGACGTCGTCCGGCGCGCGGTAGCCCGTACGCACCTTGGTGACCCAGTCGACGGAGCAGACGAAGCGCCACAGGGCGCGCTCGGCGGCCGGCGTGACCGCGATCAGATCGCGCACGGTCGCCGTGTTGACCGGCTGCTTCTGGTCGCTCCACTTGTCGTCGGTGGTGTACGCGACATAGCCCTCGACCTCGCCGACGGCGGACCGGTAGATCGCGTAGAACGGCTCGGTCCACGGCTGGGCGTGGTACGCGTTTCCGGTGCCGAGGTCCCAGCCGCGCGGCGTCCGGTCGGTGATCCCGGCGCACTGCGCAGCGAACCGGCGGTGCAGCTCCGGGCCCTCCTTGCGGATCTCGGCGGCGTCGGAGAAGTCGATCCGCCCGCCGCCGTCCTCCGCCGACGGCCCCGACCAGTGGCGGTCGAGCCCGGAGCGGGTCACGTCGACCAGCCATTCGGTGGCCCAGCTGGCGACGCCGAAACCGAACCGTCCGTAGATCGGGTACTCGGCGGCGATCAGCGTCGCGCAGGCGTCGCCCCGCTCCTTCGCGAGCGCCAGGTCGTCCGCCATCATCCGGCTGAGCAGGCCGCGCCTGCGGTGGGTCGCGGCGACGGTGACCGCGCTGACCGCGTTCGCGGCGAGGTCCGCGCCGCCGACCGTGGACAGCTTCTGGTCGAAGGAGTGGAAGGTGGCCACCATCCGGCCGCGGTCGAACGCGCCGAAGGTACGGGAGAGGTCGGTGTGCGGCAGCCGGTCGGCGACCTCCTCATCCGCGACCACCGGTGGGCTGAGGAAGCCGCCCCGCTTGGCCACCAGCCACGCGTGGAACTCGGACTCGTCGATCGCACGCACCTCAAGGCTCATCCTTCGAGGCTATGCGGGCGCGCCGGGCCGCCGCACGCGAGTTTCCACGCGCCAGCTCCACGCGCGTGTGCCCGTACGCGAGCTCCACCGCGCGCGTGCCCGTACGCGAGTGTCCACGCGCGCGTGCGTGAGGCGCGTGCGTCAGGGCTGCACGGCTCACGCCAGCAGGTCGTCGACCTGCGCCTCGCCCTCCCGGTAACGGCGGGCGATCTCCGCGCTGCAGTCGTCGGCGGTCCGCTGGAGCTCCTGCCGGCGGCGCGAGACCTGCTGCTCGTAGCCCGCGAGCCGCCCCATCGCCAGGTGCAGCTCCTCGTCCGTACGCGCCGTGAGGTCCGACAGCTCGACCTCCGACAGCATGTCGGACGCCAAGCGCCGGTACTCCTCGCTGCGCGGCGTCGACAGCGTCACGTGCCGCGCCGAACGCGCCACCGCCCCGGACCGGGACGGCGCGTCCGCGAGGATCTCCGACAGCCGGTCGACGACCGGCGTCTCCGGGTCCGTACGCCGCGCCAGCTCCGCGCGCAAGATGTCGATCCGGCCTTGCAGCATCCGCCGTACGTAGCTGAGGTCGGCCTCGTCGCCCTGCGCGTCGCGGCGCAGCGCGCGCAGCTCGGGCAGCCGGAGGCCGCCGAGGTCCGGCTGCGCCCCGTCCGGCAGCTCCGGCTCGGCGGAGCGCTGCACGGGCGGGCGCCCGACGGCGCCACCCGTACCACCACGGGCGGTGGATGCGGATGTGGATGTGGTGGATGTGGTGGTGATCAGCGGTACGGGACCGGACGGCGTCGGCCCGGTGCCAGGTGCACTCATGTGAATCGTCCCCTCGACCGGTGCGGTCGGCCGCACCGCCTGACACGCATGGTGCCACTGCGGACCCGGCGGACGCAGGCGCTCTGCACCCGTTCGGCCCTCCCCGTGTCAGCCGCTGGGCCGATCGGTAGGTTGGTCCGTATGCGAGCAGTGGTGCAGAGGGTCGACGGCGCGAGCGTCGTCGTCGCAGGGGAGACCGTCGGCGAGATCGTCGGCGAGGGGCTGTGCGTCCTGGTCGGGGTGACCCACGACGACACCCCCGAGAAGGCCGCGCAATTGGCCAGAAAGCTCTGGTCCGTCCGGGTACTGGAGGGCGAGAAGTCCTGCTCCGACGTGAACGCGCCGCTGCTCGTCATCTCGCAGTTCACCCTGTACGGCGACGCCCGCAAGGGCCGCCGCCCCACCTGGAACGCCGCCGCGCCCGGCCCGGTCGCCGAGCCCCTCGTCGACGAGGTGGTGGCGCAGCTGCGGCAGCTGGGCGCGCACGTGGAGACGGGCCGGTTCGGAGCGGACATGCGCGTCTCGCTCACGAATCACGGCCCGTTCACGGTGCTGGTGGAGGTGTAGCCGTAGGGATCAGCCTTACGGCTACAGCCACGGCCACAACCACGGCTACGGCTACGGCTCGACGACGGTCTCCTGCGCGGCGGCCGTCGTCCCCGCGATCAGCTCGGCGTCCACCGGCACGTTCCGCTTCACCAGGGCGAGGGCGATCGGCCCCAGCTCGTGGTGCCGGGCCGAGCTGGTGACGAAGCCCAGCTGGCGGCCCTCCTCGCCGTCCGCGGCGAGCCGCACCGGCGTGCCGGGCCCGGGCAGCAGCACCTCGCTGCCGTCCAGGTGCAGGAAGACCAGGCGGCGCGGCGGCTTGCCCAGGTTCTGCACCCGGGCGACCGTCTCCTGGCCGCGGTAGCAGCCCTTCTGCAGGTGCACGGCGCTGCCGATGAGCCCGATCTCGTGCGGGATGGTCCGGTGGTCGGTCTCGAAACCGAGCCGCGGCCGGTGCGCCTCGACCCGCAGCGCCTCGTACGCGAGGATGCCGGCGGCCGGCCCGTGCGAGGCGGCGAAGGCCTCCAGGTCGGCGCGCGGCAGGAACAGGTCGCGGCCGTGCGCCGTCTCCCGTACGACCACGCCGTCCGGCACCTCGGCGATCGAACCGGCCGGGAGGTGGACGACGGCGAAGTCCTCGGTCCGGTCGGCGATCTCCACCCGGTAGTAGAACTTCATCGACTCCAGGTACGCGAGGAGCGCCTCCTCCGTCCCCGGCTCGACGTGCGCCCAGACCGTCTCGCCGTCGTCGACGAGGTACAGGGCGTGCTCGATGTGCCCGTTCGCGGAGAGGATCAGCGCCTCGGTGGCCTGGCCGGCCGGCAGGTCGCTGACGTGCTGGGTGAGCAGCAGGTGCAGCCAGCTCAGCCGGTCGGAGCCGGTGACGGTGACGACGCCGCGGTGGGAGAGGTCGACGAAACCGGTGCCGTCGGCGAGGGTCCGCTGCTCGCGGAACAGGTCGCCGTAGTGCGCGGCGACGCCTTCGTCACGGCCTTCGGCGGGGACGGCGCCGGGCAGGGACAGCAAGGGGCTCTTCATGCAGAAAAGCCTACGACTCCGCTACGACTCCGTGGCCGCGGCCTTGTGCGCGGAGTCGTCCGCGGCCGTGTCCGCGGCCTTGTTCGCCTTGTTCGCCTTGTTCGCCTTGTTCGCCTTGCTTGCGCAGTCCTGGCAGCGGCCGAAGATCGCGAAGTGCTTCATGTCCGTCTCGAAGCCGAAGGTCTCGCGGAGCTTGCCGGTGAACTCGGCGGCCACCTCCACCTCCGCCTCGATGACCTCCGAGCAGTCCCGGCAGACCAGGTGCAGATGGTGGTGCCGGTCGGCGAGGTGGTAGGTCGGCGCGCCGTGGCCCAGATGGGCGTGGCTGACCAGGCCGAGCTCCTCCAGGAGCTCCAGGGTCCGGTAGACGGTGGAGATGTTCACGCCGGACGCCGTCCTGCGGACCTCGACGAGGATCTCGTCCGGGGTCGCGTGCTCCAGCGCGTCCACGGCCTCCAGGACAAGCTGGCGCTGAGGCGTCAGCCGGTAGCCGCGCTGCCGCAGGTCGCTCTTCCAGTCGGTGCTCACCACGCCCCCAGTGTATGAGGGGGCGTGGCGGACACAGGCCGTCCTGCTCGAACGTCCTACTTGGAGAAAACGTCCTACTTGAAGAAGGCGATGCCGTCGTCGGGCATGTCGGGGAGGTTGCGCGCCATCTCGGCGACCTCCTCCGGGGTGACGACCTTCTTGAGCTGCGCCGACATGTAGGGGCGGAGCGGCACCTCGGGGGTGGCCTTCTCGGCGACCCACATCAGGTCGCCCTTCACGTAGCCGTAGAGACGCTTGCCACCGCTGTACGGGCCGGAGGCCGCGGTACGGGCGACGGCGTCGGTCGCGATGTCGATCTGCGGCTTCTGGTCGGCGAGCTCGCCGTACCAGACCTCGACGACGCCCTGGTCGCGGACCATGACGATCTCGACCTGGCGCTCCTTGTCGATGCGCCAGTAACCGCTCTCGCTCTCCAGCGGGCGGACCTGCTTGCCCTCGGCGTCGAGGACCCAGGTGCGGGAGTGGTACTCGATGAAGTCCCGGCCGTCGTGGCTGAACGTCACGGTCTGGCCGAAGTTGCACTTCTCGGCGCCGGGGAAGTCGGAGACGCCCGCGCCTTCCCACGTGCCCAGCAGGAACGCGAGGGGAACGAGGCCCGGGTTGAGGTCGGACGGGATCTGGATCATGAGCAGCTCAGGCGATCTCTGTGGTGGGGGGTTAGCGCTGGCCCTGGTACAGCTTCTTCACGGTCAGACCGGCGAAGGCGAGAACCGCGACGCAGACGAGCGCCAGCAGGGTTTCGAAAAAGACGATCACTTTGGTGCTCCTCGGTGAGCGGTGAAGGCGGTACGGGCCGGCCCCCAGCTTAGTGGGCGGGGACCGGCCCCTCTCGGTGAGGTGGGTCTCGTACGCGATCTCGTACGGGATCTCGTACGGGATCTCAGCCGAGCAGCTGGTTCTGCAAGGTGACCGTCTGCTGGAACGGTACGGGCGCCGCCTCGCCCTTGCGGGACTGGACGACCAGCGCGAGCGTGTCGCCGGCCTGGATGTAGGCCCAGCGGGTCTGCTCGGGGCCGTACGGCTCCTTTTCGGCCGTCGCGTACTGCACCGTGTCCGGCACCCGGGCGTCGTTCCCGAGCGCTTCGGTCCCGACGGACTGTATTCCTTCCAGGGGCGTGGTCGCGGCGGTGCCGGCGTGCACCGCATAGTCCTTGAAGTGCTCCGAGAAGGCTACGGACTTGAAGCGCAGCAGGTAGACGGCGCTCTTCGTGCCATCCGGCATGGTCCAGGCCCGGGCGGTGATATGCCGCAGCGCGGAGTCGTCGAATGCCTGCTTCAGCTCGGGGCGCTCGTCCTTGGAGTAGAGGGAGACGTACTGGTCGACGCTCACCCACACGCCGTCGAGCTTCGGGTCGACGGTCGCCCCGGCCGGCGCGGGCAGCAGTAGGGCGCGCAGGTCGGCGTGGTGCACCTCGCCCTCGTTGCCGATGGTGAAGGGGCGCGGGGAGCCCTCGGGCAGCGGCGGCAGGCTCAGCTTCGGGTACGCCCAGCGGCCGTCGTTCTCGGTCGCGAGACCGGGCACGTCCGTGCGTTCCATCGAGGTGATCGCGGCGGCCGTCCCGGCCCCGAGCCCGCCGCACACCACGACGGCGGCGGCCCAGCGCAGGACGCTGCCGAGCAGCTTGCGGGAGCGGGGGTTCTTCGGAGCGGTCTCCGGGGCGGCCGGAGCCTCCTGGGCGACTGCGGCGTCCAGCGTGGCGTCTGGCGTGGCGTCCGGAGCGACGTCCGTCGGCTCGGTGACGGTCATACGTACTCCCCCGGGGACTTGATGTGGTCGAGCTGCTTCTTCACGAGCTCGGCGACGGCGGAC
The DNA here is from genome assembly GCF_026236535.1 of Streptomyces sp. SKN60. Classification (GTDB taxonomy): domain Bacteria; phylum Actinomycetota; class Actinomycetes; order Streptomycetales; family Streptomycetaceae; genus Streptomyces. Next base: position 102,770 of record NZ_JAHTMW010000019.1, read on the forward strand.
TTGTCGAAGGGCCGGCTGCCGGAGGCGGTGACGGTGACCGAGTACTCGGAGTCGTACGCGGAGCAGACCATCCCGTCGAGGCTCTCCTCCGCGTGTTCGCCCTTCGGCTTCGGCATCGCCCAGCAGGTGGCGTTCTTGTGGCCGGCGATCTTCGGCCCCTTGGGGAACTTCAGGAGGCCGGCGAGCTCGTTGCGCATCTTGTGCATCTCGGCGCCGAACCGCTTGTTCTTCATCCGCACGACCTGCACCTCGAGGACGACGTTGGCGTCGTCGGAGGCGTAGGAGCGGACCGCGATGCCCTGGATGCCGAGCTTCTCGATCCGCTTGTCGAACTCGCGGCGCTTCTTGCCGGACAGGCCCTTTCCGGACTGCTTGACGAGGGCGACGGCGTCCTTGGCGCTGACCTCGCCGTCGTTGCCGAACTCCTCGACGTCGGGGCCGAGGCCGTACCCCTCGGGCACCGGCAGGAGCAGCTTGCTCAGCGGGGTCGAGGCGCGGCCGTCGGCGGCGTTCGCGGCCGGGTCCTTGGCCGGGGTGGGCGGCTCCTCCCAGGCGACGGTGGGCGCGTGGCGGTCGGCACCCGCGACGGTGACGCCGGTGAAGGTCGCGCCGGCGCCGACGCCGAGGACGAGGACGCCGGTGAGGACGTACGGGAAGAGGCGGCGCGGCGCGCGGGGCGCGGGCGTCTCGGCGACGGCGGGCGGCTCCACGAGCTCCGGCCCGTTCTGGCCCTGGTCCTGGTCCTTGTTCTGGTCCCGGTCCTTGTTCTGGTCCTGGTTCTCCACGGTGGTGGTCTCCTCGCTCACAGGCGCCCCAGCTGTCGCTCGGCCAGCGAGGTGATCTCCTTCTGGCTGATCTTCTTGGTGTCCAGGATGTAGACCTCGACCGCGACGTCTCCCCGGTGGACGACGGCCCTGGCCTCGTAGACGTCGACGAACCCTGCCTCCCGGTTGACGGGGAGGACGTAGCTGCGGCCCTCGGCGCTGCCCTTGAGCGGCTGGCCGTAACCGTTCTCCTCCTCCAGGCCCTCCCGCAGGGTCGTCGCCCGGTCGGCGGCCCCCAGACGGTCGTTGGAGCGGTACTGCAGCAGGTTGATGTGGACGGTCTTGAACTCGCCGATGGTCCAGGAGGTGGTGGCGATCCGGCGGATGCCGTTGTCCATGAGGTCTTCGAAAGCGCCGCTGGGCGACTCGAAGTCCTCGGCGTACGAGCTGACGCTCATCCAGTGGTCCTTGGGCGCGTAGTCCACGTCCTTCGCGCCGGCCGGCTTGGGCAGCAGCAGCTTGCGCAGGTCGCCCTCGGTCTTGAGGCCGCGGTCGTCGGCGACGGCGAGCGCGGGCGGCTCCTGACCCTTGGCGGCGGGCTTGGCCGGGTAGGCGAGGTCGACCTGGTTGAGCGGCGGCAGCGGGGTGGGCTCGCGCTCGGCCTGGACGCCGTAGCCGACGGCGACACCGCCGACGATGCCGAGCACGGCGGCGGCCGCGAGCAGCGCGAGCGTGCGGCCGCCGCGACGGCGGCGCGGCGCCGGCTCGTCGTCGGCGGGCACGGGACCGGCCGCGGGAACGGGCGGCACGTCTTCGGCAGGAACCGGCACCGTTGCGGGTTCCGCGGATTCGACGACCGGGCCGGGGGCGGGTGTCGGCTCGGCCTCCGGGGTGTTTCGAGCGGATTCCACCGCTTCTGTGGCTTCCAAAGCAGTCCCCCCACGAGACTAGAAGCGCGGATTCCGTTACCCGCGCGCCTAGCTGACACGCGAGGGGTGCATGAGGTTGCCGGGAACCGCATTACAGTTCGGTATATGGCGAAGAAGCTCGTGATCAAGGTGACCGCCGGGGCGGACGCCCCCGAACGCTGCTCCCAGGCCTTCACCGTGGCCGCCGTCGCCGTCGCGAGCGGCGTCGAGGTGTCCCTCTGGCTGACCGGCGAGTCCTCCTGGTTCGCCCTCCCGGGCCGCGCGGCCGAGTTCGACCTCCCGCACGCCGCCCCGCTCCCGGACCTGATCGACTCGATCCTGGCGGCCGGCCGCATCACCCTCTGCACCCAGTGCGCCGCCCGCCGCGAGATCACCGAGGACGACGTCCTGAAGGGCATCCGCATCGCGGGCGCGCAGGTCTTCGTCCAGGAAGCGATGTCGGATGAGACCCAGGCCCTGGTCTACTGACCTACCGGTCCCGCTTGTCCTTGCCGTCCAGCTCGTCCCACCACTCGTCCGACTGCTTGACTGATTTCCCGACGCGCCTCTCGCACTGCTCGGCCCCGGAGGGCCTCACAGGCTTCGAGCCGCTGCGCCGGACTCCGTCCGCCGAGCGTGGTGGGCCAGGGCCGGACAGCCCCCTCACCGGTCCCGCTTGTCCTTGCCGTCGAGCTCGTCCCACCACTCGTCGGACTGCTTGTCGCCCGTCGGATCGTCCCACCAGCGGTCCTCCGGGCCGCGCCGGTTCGCGATCATCGCCGCGACCGGCGGGATGACCATGGCGACCACGCACATGGCGATGGCGGCGGGGACGGAAAAGAGCCGCACGACGGCCCAGGCGCCCACGAAAAGCACCAGGCAGACGCCCATCATCCAGAAGTAGACGCGCCGTCGCCGTGCGTACACATCTTCAGCGTACGACCGGAACCCGACCCCGGACAGCGCGCGGGCGCTACTCCGGCGGCCGGCTGTACCGCTCCAGCGTCGCCTTCCTCATCAACGTGTCGACCAGCCGCAGCTCCCACGGACCGGTGCTCACGTCGAAGTCCTTGCCGAACCCGACCCACTTTCCGGTCATCCGCCGCCCGGTCGGCTCGACCAGCATCTGTACCGCCCCGTGGTACCGGGCGCTGTTGTAGTAACCGTCCTGGTCCTGCTGCCCGCAGTCCGCGACCGTCTCCGGCTGGGCGGCGTCTTCGTGATGTCGCAGTATCCCGCGGTCGAGGGGTGCTACGGCTGTCAGGCGTCCTTCATCCCCCGTGGCCCCGACAGGGACCCGGCGGTCGTGAGGCGCTGGGACCATCCCCCCGAGACATGGACGGAGTTGTTCCGGGCACACGGCTTCACCGATGTCGCAGCGACCGTCCTGCCGGCCCCGGGCACCGGGACCCGCCGCGTCGGCACGCTTCTGGTGCGCGGTGTGCGGGACGCATGCTCCTGAGCGAGCCTGGACGTTGCACGGCCCCGGGCCGACGACGTCGGCGGACGGAGTCCGGCGCAGCGCCTCGAAGCCCGTGAGGCGCCCCGGCGCCGAGTGGTGCGAGGGGCGCGTCGGGGAAATGGACCGAAGGGCCGTGCCTCAAGTCCCGGAAAGCGTCCAACCCCCAGGAGGCACGGCCCTTCGGCCGGTCAAGCGTGCGGCGTCACACCGCGATGGCGACCTCGGCCAGGCCGCCGTGCTGGGCCACGACCTGGCGGTCGGCGGTGCCGCCGGGGACCAGGGCGCGGACGGTCCAGGTGCCCTCCGCCGCGTAGAAGCGGAACTGGCCGGTGGCGGAGGTGGGGACCTCGGCCGTGAACTCGCCGGTCGAGTCCAGGAGGCGGACGTAACCGGTGACGGGCTGGCCGTCCTTGGTCACGTAGCCCTGGATGGTGGTCTCACCGGGCTTGATGGTCGAGGCGTCGGGGCCGCCGGGCTGCGCTCCGCACATGTCAGTAATCCTTACGGTCGAAGGGGGAGGAAGGTCTTACTTGTTGGCGCCGAGCTCGATCGGCACGCCGACGAGGGAGCCGTACTCGGTCCACGAACCGTCGTAGTTCTTGACGTTCGTGACCTCGAGCAGCTCGTGCAGGACGAACCAGGTGAGCGCGGAGCGCTCGCCGATGCGGCAGTAGGCGACGGTGTCCTTCGCCAGGTCGACCTGCTCGGCCTCGTAGAGGGCCTTCAGCTCCTCGTCCGACTTGAAGGTGCCGTCGTCGTTGGCGTTCTTCGACCACGGGATGTTGCGGGCGCTCGGCACGTGGCCCGGGCGCTGCGACTGCTCCTGCGGGAGGTGGGCCGGCGCGAGGAGCTTGCCGGAGAACTCGTCGGGCGAGCGCACGTCGACGAGGTTCTGGGTGCCGATCGCGGCCACGACGTCGTCGCGGAAGGCACGGATGGAGGTGTCCTGGGCCTGGGCCTTGTACTCGGTGGCCGGGCGGTTCGGGACCTCGGAGCCGTCGACCAGGTCGCGGGAGTCGAGCTCCCACTTCTTGCGGCCGCCGTCGAGGAGCTTCACGTCCTGGTGGCCGTAGAGCTTGAAGTACCAGTAGGCGTACGAGGCGAACCAGTTGTTGTTGCCGCCGTAGAGGACCACGGTGGTGTCGTTGCCGATGCCCTTGGCCGAGAGGAGCTTCTCGAAGCCCTCCTGGTCGATGAAGTCACGGCGGACCGGGTCCTGGAGGTCCTTCGTCCAGTCGATCCGGATGGCGTTCTTGATGTGGTTCTTCTCGTAGGCGGACGTGTCCTCGTCCACCTCGACGAGGGCGACCTGCGGGTTGTCGAGGTTGGCCTCGACCCAGTCGGCGTCGACCAGGACGTCGCTGCGAGCCATGCTGTTTCTCCTCCGGGGCAGTGTGCGGCGGTTCGTGCGGGGTGGTGCGGGTACGCGTCGGCTCGCGGTGCGGACGACGGCGTACGGCTGCGCAAGGGTGGCCCCGGCATCACGACGCGGGAATTTCACGCCGTAGGGGCCTGAGGGAATACGGGAGATGTGCGTCCCGCTCAGACCGAGCGACAGAGCATGGCGGCGACGCGGCACAGGTCTACTGCCCGCCGCTTCGTGAGTTCCGCCTGTCGCTTCATGCCCTCGATCGTAGGGACGGACCGGCGGCCGTGTCACCGGTGTGTCGTATTCTGAGACGCGATCATCCGATATACGAGATCGAAGGCGAGTACGGATCTCCCCCGGACGCCCGCCGAGCGCCCGCGTCCCTTCACTTTCTACAGATCGGACGCCGCCGTCTCAGAATGTGATCAGTTGGCTGCTCAGCCGGCGCCGAGCGCCACGTTCCGGCCGGTCACCGTCACCACGAGACCGTTCTCCCGGGCCTCGACCTTCGTCAGGCGCATGCCCTTCGGCAGGCCCTCGATCCGCCGGTCGAAGTCGGTGCGGGAGCGCACCATGCCCTCCAGGCCCGGGATGCCCTCGCCGGGCACCTCGTCCGCGCGCACCCGGATGGTGTCGCCGTTCACCAGGGTCACCGTGGACAGCACGGAGCGGGTCAGCGTCCGGCCCAGGATCCGCACCCCGCCCGTCACCTTCAGCTTGCCGTCGCCGCCGTACGCCACCTTCGCGTCCCGGCCCGAGGCCGCGGCCAGGTCGGGGTAGGCGATCAGGGCGGTGCCGTCGGCGCTGCCCGCGCGCTCGATCCCGTAGGCGTCGGTCAGGATCACGTCGTGCAGCGTGGCGTTCATCTCGTCGATCCGCACCGGGCGGCCCCCGGCCATCACCTGGACGCCGGTGAAGCGCACCTCGACCTCGTCGAAGCCGCGGCCGGCGGCCTGGGTGAGGAACGGGAAGCCCTTGATGTCGACGTCCGTGGACTCGGGACGCACCGCGCCGACCTGCACCCCCTCGGCGGCCTCCGACTCCGCGTACGACGCGGCGACCCGGTCCGCACCGACCAGGAGCCCGCCCAGCACCACGGCCACGATCAGCACCATCCGTAGTGCTCGCATGCGTTTCTGCCCCCAGATCACGAGTCCGGCCCCCCGACACAAGATCGACGTGTCAGGGGGCCGGTCGGTTCCCCGGAGTCTCACGCTCCGGTCGGTGCGGGGGCTACGCGAGCGCCCTGCCGAGCAGATAGATCGCGGGCACGGCGGCGGTCAGCGGCAGCGCCACACCGGCCGTCATGTGCACGAACCGCGACGGGTAGTCGTAGCTCGCCACCCGCAGCCCGACCAGCGCGCAGACGCCCGCGCCGAGGCCGAGCAGCGCGCCGGAGCCGCCGAGTCCGGTGAGCCCGCCGGCCGCGATGCCGCCGCCCGCCGCCGCGAGCAGCGCGACGACCACGGAGGCCGGGCCGGGCAGCGGGAGGGCGCGGGCCAGGACGGTGGCGGCGACGGCGACCGCGCCGACGACCACGGCGTCCGCCTCGGCGCCGAGCTGTCCGGCGGCCAGGATCGCCAGGGCCGCCGAGGCGACCGTCGCCATCAGGCCGTACATCCGCTCGTCCGGATCGGCGTGGCTGCGCAGCTGGAGCACCAGCGTGAGCAGCACCCACACGCCGAGGGTGCCGATGACGGCGGCCGGGGTGTGCTCCCGGCCGGCGATCAGGAGCACGGCGTCGGCGACGACCCCGCCGAGGAAGGCCAGCGCGATGCCCTGCCGGGCGGGCCACATGCCGTTGAGCCGGAACCAGCCGGCCGCGGTGAGGCCCTGGAGCAGCAGCAGTGGGACGAGTAGCGCGTACGGGCCGACGGCCGCGCCGACCGCGAGCAGCACGCCGAGACCGGCGGTGAGCGCGGCCGGCTGCATCCCGGGCTCGATGATCGGCGACCGGCCCTCGGCGCGGGCGCGCTGGGCGTCGGTGACCCGGGAGTTCCCGGAGAGGGTCGGCGGGGAGTAGGCGGGGCCGGGCTCCGCGGGGGCCGCCATCGCCTCGGGAGCGGGCGCGGGAGCGGGAGCGGGCTCGTACGCCACGGGGGCCGGGGCCTGGGCCTCGTACCCCTCGTACCCCTCGTACCCCTCGTACCCCTCGTACCCCTCGTACCCGTACGGCATCTCCGGGGGCAGCGGGTGGCCGCCCGTGGCGGGCTGCCGGCCGTACCCCTGGCCCTGGGGAGGCAGATACGTGGTGTCGTACGACACGGGCGCCTGCGGCTGCTGCACCACCGGCTGGTACTGCGTGTCCCAGGTCTGACCCTCCCACGTCTGGGTGATGCTCGGGTCGTACGGTTGACCGCCCTGGGGGCTCCCTTGGGCGCTCCCCTGGGGGCTCCCCTGCGGGTCGTACGGGTACTGCTGATCACTGCTCATGGTGTGCGGTTCACCCTCCTGCGAACGGGGGGAGCACCTCGACCGTGCCGCCCTCGGCCAGCCGTACCGTCTCATGCGCGCGGGTCCCGACCGGGTCGCCGTCGATGAGGAACGAGCAGCGCTGGAGGACCCGGGTCAGCTCGCCGGGGTGCCGCTCGCGGACCGAGGCCAGGGCCTCCGCGAGGGTCTCGGCGGCGTACGGCTCCTCGGCGACCCCCGCGGCCGCCTTCGCCGCGGCCCAGTAGCGGATGGTTCCCGCTGCCATAGCGGCACTCCCTTCGTTCGTGTGCGCGCCGCCCCCCATGATGGGCTATGGCCGGGCGAGCCAGTTCCCGAGGCGGTCGAGCAGCTCGTCGCCCGCCGCGTTCTCGGCGTGGCCCATGCCGCGCTCCAGCCACAGTTCGGCCGGACTGCCGGCCGTCTCCGCGGCCTCCACGAGCATCCGGGGGTGGTCGAGCGGGAAGTACGGGTCGCGGTCCCCGTGCACCACGAGCAGCGGGGTCGGCGCGATCAGCGGCACCGCCTCGAACGGCGCGAGCGGCACCGGATCCCACTCCTTGCGGTCGATCCGCGTCCCGAGGCCGTAGCGCCCGACCAGCCGGCCCACCGGCCGGGTGACCACCCAGTGCACACGGCGCATCGACGGCGTCCCCCGGTAGTACCAGCGGGCCGGGGCGGAGACGGCGGCCACGGCGTCCGCGCGGGCGTCCGTCCCCTTCTCCAGAGCGGCGTGCCGCAGCACGACCGAGCCGCCCATGGAGAAGCCGACCGTCGCCACGCGCGCGTGGCCGAGCTCGCGTGCCCAGCGGACGGCGGCGGACAGGTCCAGGACCTCGCGGTCGCCGACCGTGGAGCGGCCGCCGGAACGCCCGTGGCCGCGGAAGGAGAACGAGACCACGGCGGCGTGCCGGCGGAAGGCCTGCGCGGCGCGCCTGACCGCCGGCCGGTCGGCCGAGCCGGTGAACCCGTGCGCGAGGACCACCGCGGTACCTGCGCCCGCAGAGGCACCCGCGTAGGCACCCGCATCGGCGCCCGTATCGGTGACACTGGCTGTGGAGGGTTCGTAAACCGCCTCGATCCGGACACCGTCATCCGTACGCAACACCGTGCGCAAGGTGGCGCGGCGCGGGACGGAAGTGAGCGAGGAAACATCCACCATGTGAAATCGGCCCTCTGCCTCGGAACTCATGTGAGCTATTGTGCTTGGCAGAGGATCCGGGCAATGCAGCCCCCGGGTCCTTTTGTGTTTTCCGACCGTTGTTACGGACAGGTGAACAAAAGCTCTCGGGGCGCGAGGGCCGAGGAGGAACCGACGTCATGGACGATCGACCCCGTACGAAGCACGACCGACCGACGAGCGTGGCAGGTGGGACGCGATGAGTTCTCTGCTGCTCCTCACCAACGCTCTGCAGCCGTCGACCGAAGTGCTGCCCGCCCTCGGTCTACTGCTCCACAACGTGCGGGTGGCCCCCGCCGAGGGCCCGGCCCTGGTGGACACCCCGGGCGCCGACGTGATCCTGGTGGACGGGCGGCGTGACCTGCCACAGGTGCGCTCGCTCTGTCAGCTGCTGCGCTCCACCGGCCCGGGCTGTCCGCTGATCCTGGTCGTCACGGAGGGCGGTCTCGCCGCCGTCACCGCCGACTGGGGCATCGACGACGTACTGCTCGACACGGCGGGGCCGGCCGAGGTGGAGGCGCGGCTGCGCCTGGCCATGGGCCGGCAGCAGATCGGCGTGGACGACTCCCCCATGGAGATCCGCAACGGCGACCTGTCGGTCGACGAGGCCACGTACAGCGCCAAGCTGAAGGGCCGGGTCCTGGACCTGACCTTCAAGGAGTTCGAACTGCTCAAGTACCTCGCCCAGCACCCGGGGCGGGTCTTCACCCGGGCGCAGCTCCTCCAGGAGGTGTGGGGGTACGACTACTTCGGCGGCACCCGAACGGTCGATGTGCACGTACGGAGGCTCCGCGCCAAGCTCGGCCCGGAGCACGAGTCGCTGATCGGCACCGTCCGCAACGTCGGCTACCGCTTCGTGACGCCGGAGAAGGCGGACCGCTCGGCCGACCGTTCGGCCGACCGTTCGGCGGATCGGTCCACAGATCGTTCGGCCGACCGTTCGGCGGACCGATCGGGGGATCGATCGGCGGACCGATCGGGGGATCGATCGGCGGACCGATCGGGGGACCGTTCCGAAGGGCGCGCGGAGGCGCGCGTCAAGGCGGACACGCGGGAACTCACTCCGGTGGAGGACCGTTAACGTGGCGTATGCCACAGCGCGACCTGCCGGTAGGTAGGTCACCCCGCGTAGACTTCCGCGCGTGGCCAAGGTGACGCGGGATGACGTTGCGCGACTGGCGGGTACTTCTACCGCGGTCGTGAGTTACGTGATCAACAACGGACCCCGGCCGGTCGCCCCGGCCACGCGCGAGCGTGTCCTCGCCGCCATCAAGGAGCTGGGCTACCGACCCGACCGGGTGGCCCAGGCGATGGCCTCCCGGCGCACCGACCTCATAGGCATGATCGTGCCGGACGCCCGGCAGCCCTTCTTCGCGGAGATGGCGCACGCGGTCGAGCAGGCCGCCGCCGAGCGCGGAAAGATGGTCCTGGTCGGCAACTCCGACTACCGCACCGAGCGCGAGATCCACTATCTGCGGGCCTTCCTCGGCATGCGGGTGTCCGGTCTGATCCTGGTCAGCCAGGGCATGAGCGAGCAGGCCGCGAGCGAGATCGAGGCCTGGGACGCCAAGGTCGTGCTGCTGCACGAGCGGCCCGAGGCGATCGACGACGTCGCCGTCGTCACCGACGACATCGGCGGCGCGCAGCTCGCCACCCGGCACCTCCTGGAGCACGGGCACCCGTACGTGGCGTGCATGGGCGGCGTGCCGAACACCCCGGCCGTCGGCGACCCGGTCGCCGACCACGTCGAGGGCTGGCGGCGGGCCATGCTGGAGGCCGGCCGCCCGGTCGAGGGCCGGCTCTTCGAGGCCCCGTACAACCGCTACGACGCGTACAAGATCGCGCTGGAGATCCTGGCCGGGCCGCAGCGGCCGCCGGCCATCTTCTGCTCGACCGACGACCAGGCCCTCGGCGTGCTGCGGGCCGCCCGCGAGCTGCGCATCGACGTGCCGAGGGAGCTGGCCGTGGCCGGCTTCGACGACGTGAAGGAGGCGGCGCTCGCGGATCCGCCGCTGACCACCGTCTACTCCGACCGCCCGGCGATGGCCCGGGCGGCGGTGGACCTGGTGCTCGACGACTCGCTGCGGGTCGCGGGCTCGCGGCGGGAGCGGGTGAAGCAGTTCCCGTCGGCGCTGATCGTGCGCGGCTCCTGCGGCTGCGAGCACTGACCCCGTAAACCCGGCCCTGCCTGACCCGTACACGTCGAGTCTTTATTTCGGGCATACAGGCTTCTGTCGGGCTTCTCACCCCGTCCTCAGACGGTTCTCATGTACGGCTCCGAGAGTCGTAGCCATGACGGACGACACACAGCCCCAGCCGCAGCAGCCCCAGCCGCAGCAGCAGCCGTACTACCCGCCGCGGCCCCCGTACGAGCCGACGTACCCGACGTACGACACGACGTACGCCCAGGCCCCCGCGCCCTCGCCGCGCCGCCGTGCCAAGCGCGGGGTCGGTCTCATGGCCGCCGTGGCCATCGCCGCGGCGGCGGTCGGCGGCGGAACCGCGACCCTCGTCGAGCGCTGGACCGACGGCGGGACCGCGACCGCGTCCGGCGCCGTGAGCGGCACCAACGTCTCCGCGAGCAGCAAGGGCACCGTCGCCGGCGTGGCCCAGGCGGTGTCCCCGTCCATCGTGGAGATCTCGGCGAGCTCGAACTCCGGCAAGTCGACCGGCTCGGGCGTGATCATCACCTCCGACGGCGAGATCGTCACCAACAATCACGTCATCTCCGGCGCCTCGCAGATCAGCGTGCAGCTCAGCGACGGCAAGACGTACACCGCGAAGGTCGTCGGCACCGACCCCGACAAGGACCTCGCGCTGATCAAGCTGCAGGGCGCGTCCGGACTGAAGACCGCCACGCTCGGCGACTCGTCCAAGGTGCGGGTCGGCGACGAGGTCGTGGCCATCGGCTCGCCCGAGGGCCTGACCGGCACCGTCACCAGCGGCATCGTCTCGGCGCTCGACCGCGATGTGACCGTCGCCAAGGAGGACGGCGGCCAGGACGGCGGTCAGGGCGACGGCCAGGGTCAGCAGCAGTGGGACCCGCGCCAGGGCTGGCCGTTCGAGTTCGGCGGGCAGCAGTTCAACGGCGACACCGGCTCCTCGAAGACCACGTACAAGGCGATCCAGACCGACGCCTCCCTCAATCCCGGGAATTCCGGCGGCGCGCTGATCAATATGAACGGCGAGATCATCGGCATCAATTCGGCCATGTATTCGCCCAGTTCTTCGAGCGGCTCCACGGCCGGCAGCGTCGGCCTCGGATTCGCGATCCCGGTGAACACCGTCAAGGCCGACCTGGACCAGCTCCGCTCTGGCGGCGACAGCTGAACAGCACCCCGGCCGCGTGCGACGCTGACCCCATGACCGGCCCACAGAACGATGCACGGAACGATGTCGAACGCATCCTCGTCGTCGACGACGAGCCCGCCGTCCGCGAGGCCCTGCGGCGCTCCCTCGCCTTCGAGGGGTACGGGACCGAGGACGCCGTCGACGGGCTCGACGCGCTCGCCAAACTGGAGTCGTACGACCCCGACCTCGTCGTCCTCGACGTCCAGATGCCCCGCATGGACGGGCTCACCGCCGCCCGCCGGATCCGCGCGTCCGGCTCGACCGTGCCGATCCTGATGCTCACCGCCCGCGACACCGTCGGCGACCGGGTCACCGGCCTCGACGCGGGCGCCGACGACTATCTGGTGAAGCCCTTCGAGCTGGACGAGCTGTTCGCGCGGATCCGCGCCCTGCTGCGGCGCAGCTCGTACGCGGCGCAGCAGGCGGCGGCGACCGCGGGCGCCGTGGCCGAGGACGTCCTCGCCTTCGAGGACCTGCGGATGGACCTGGCGACCCGCGAGGTGACCCGGGCCGGGCGGCCGGTGGAGCTGACCCGTACCGAGTTCACCCTCCTGGAGATGTTCCTGGCGCACCCGCGGCAGGTGCTCACCCGGGAGCAGATCCTCAAGACCGTGTGGGGCTTCGACTTCGAGCCGAGCTCCAACTCCCTGGACGTGTACGTGATGTATCTGCGGCGCAAGACCGAGGCGGGCGGCGAGCCGCGCCTGGTGCACACCGTGCGGGGCGTCGGCTACGTCCTGCGCGGCGGAGGCGCCGAATGACCAGCCCCGTCGCCTGGTTCCGGGCCCGGCCGCTGCGCTCCCGGCTCGCGCTGCTCACCGCGCTCGCGGTGGCGGTCGCGGTCGCCGCGGTGTCGCTGGCCTGCTGGTTCGTGACCCGGGCGCAGCTGGAGCACGAGCTGGACTCGGGGCTGCGCGGCACCAAGGTGGACAACGGCTATCTGACGATGGTGATCGCCGGCTGCCGGACCGGGCGCCAGGCGCCGCCGCTGCCGCCGTACACCGTGCAGCTGGTCTTCACCGACGGCACGGTGTGCACGTCGGGCAAGGCGCCGATCCCGGCGCAGGCCTCGGACGTGGGGGTGGCGCGCCGGCTGCTCGACGACGCCCTGCACACGACGAAGGACGGCGACGGGCGCGAGATGCGCGTCTACACCTACGCGGACCCGTCCCGGCCCGACGCGGCGGTGTCGCTGGCCCGTCCGCTGTCCGAGATCGGCAACTCGATGAACACCCTGGCCTGGGTGCTGTTGCTGGTCTCCGGGATCGGCGTGGTCGGCGCGGGCGCGGCCGGGCTGTGGGTGGCGCGCACCGGGCTCGCGCCGGTGGACCGGCTGACCGGGGCGGTCGAGCACGTGGCGGCGACCGAGGACCTGACGGTGCGGATCCCGGTGGAGGGCGAGGACGAGATCGCCCGGCTCTCGCGCTCGTTCAACGCGATGACGGCGGCGCTCGCGACCTCCCGGGACCGGCAGGCGCAGCTGATCGCGGACGCGGGGCACGAGCTGCGCACGCCGCTGACCTCGCTCCGTACCAACATCGAGCTGCTCGCGCGCAGTGAGGAGACGGGCCGCGCGCTGCCGCCGGACGACCGGCGGGCCCTGATGGCCTCGGTGAAGGCGCAGATGACGGAGCTGGCGGCGCTGATCGGCGACCTGCAGGAGCTGTCCCGGCCGGAGGCGGCGGCGCTCGGCCCCCTGGAGGTCGTACCGCTGCACACCGTGCTGCGGTCGGCGCTCGACCGGGCCCGGCTGCGCGGTCCGGAGCTGCGCTTCGAGACGGATCTGGCGCCCTGGTACGTACGGGCGGAGCCGGCGGCGCTCGAGCGCGCCCTGGTGAACGTCCTGGACAACGCGGTGAAGTTCTCGCCGCCGCGCGGCACGGTCGAGGTGCGGCTGATGCGCGGCGAGCTGACCGTGCGGGACCACGGGCCGGGCATCCCGGCGGACGAGCTGCCGCATGTCTTCGACCGCTTCTGGCGCTCGCCGTCGGCGCGCAGCCTGCCGGGTTCCGGTCTCGGCCTGTCCATCGTGGCCCGTACGGTCGGGCAGGCGGGCGGCTCGGTCGCGCTGGCCCCGGCGGCGGACGGGGGCGGCGGGACGGTGGCGACGGTGCGGCTGCCGGGGGCGCCGACACCGCCGCCGGAAGCGGTTGGTGGGACCGGTGGGTCAGTTGTGGCGGATGAGGGACTCGACGAGTCCTGAACGGGTGTTGGGGTAGTCCATCGGGACGATCCCGAGGCCCTTCCAGCCGGCGCCCTCGCCGTCGATGAGGGAGTGCACCTGCGGGTTGAGCCGGTCGGCGTTCCAGCGGGGCGGGAGGCCGGCGGCGGTGGAGACGAAGTTGACGTAGAAGGGGCCGGGCCGGCCGGCCGCCTCGCGGAACTGGTCGCGGATCTCGGGCCACTTGGCGAACGGCTCGGCCTGGTAGTCGTCCTGCACGTCGAAGTACCGCCCGTCGGCCCAGCGCAGCCCCGGCAGGCCCGCGTTGTCGGCGAGCAGCACGACCTTGCCGCGGGCCTCGCCGAGGGTGGGCACGCCGTCGCCGATGCGGAACAGCGGGCGCCAGCCGCGGTTGTCGAGGTAGTCGTCGAAGATCGCCCGGAAGGTGGCGTCGGAGTCGGTCGAGTACTCCTGCTTGACCCGCATCAGGACGGTCTCGGAGGGGTGTGCGGCGAGGAAGTTCCAGCAGGCCACGAGGACGTCGCCGAACATCATGTTCTGGTAGAAGGACCCGTGGTGGATGGCGAAGGAGCCGCCGGTGACCCGGCAGCGGATGTCCAGGAAGCGGATGCCGCTGTCCAGTTGCTGGGCGATGGTGGTGTTCTGGCACTCGGTCCACAGCCCGCCGTAGCGGGCCCCGGAGTCGTGCGTTCCGGGGATCGTGAGCTTCTGGAGCGGGGTGGGGTCGCCGTGGGCAGCCATCCAGTCCTGCGTCCCGAGGGCGGTGGCCGCCCGGGCGGAGGGGGTGCCCACGAGGAGTGCGGCACCGGCTGCGGCGGCGCCCGCGAGAAAGCGTCGTCGGTCCATGGCGGCACTATGACAGCGCTTGACGTGCCCCTGCCAGACTCGTGCGCGCCCCACTTACCGCCGGGTACGCCGGGACGCCGGGACGCCGAAGGGTGGCCCACCGTCGCGGGACGGTGGACCACCCTTCGGCTCAGGCCTCCGCGGCCTCGGCGTCTCAGTCCGTGTAGTAGCCGAAGACGTCCACGATCACATCGGTCGAACCGGCCCGGTTGTAGAAGGTGATCCGGCCGTTCACCACCGGGACGATGACCTGGTTCGCCACCGTCTGCCCCGCCCCCAGGTTCAGGTTCGAGTTCACCGGCCGATCGGTCAGGGTCGGGTGCACCGCGATGTACGTCGACGCCGTCGCGTTCGTTGCCGTCACGTTCAGCACCACGGCGGACGCGCCGGTGGCCGGGACCCCGCCGATGCCGGCGATCTCCAGGACCGCGGACTGGTCGGGGCCGAGCTTGAGCGCCATCCAGTTCTCCCGGGTGTCCATCACCCGCTGCGGCGGCAGCGGCCGGAACCGGTCGCCCGGCCCGCTCGCGGTGAAGTACCCCGACACGTCGGCCAGCAGATCGACGCTGCCCGCGTGGTTGTACAGCGTCACCTTGCCGTCCCTGACCGGTACCACGACCAGGTTCGCGACCGTCTGGCCCGCCACCACGTTCAGGTTCGAGGCGCTCGGGCGCGGCGACCCGTAGGGGTACACCGACACGAAGCTCGACGCCGTCGGGCCGGTCGCCGTCACGTTCAGCACCACCGCCGACACACCGGTCGCCGGCACCCCACCGCGGCCCGCCACCTGGACGCTCACCGTCCGCGCCGCGCCCACCTTGGCCTTCGGCGCGCCGAGGCCGCTACGGGTGTCCAGGACCCGGGCCGGCTCGACCGGCAGGAAGCGGTCGCCCTCACCGCTCAGCGTGTAGTAACCGGCCACGTCCGCGACCAGGTCGACCGCGCCGGCGTGGTTGTACAGCGTCACCTTGCCATCCTTGACCGGCACGGTCACCAGGTTCGGCACGGTCCGGCCGGCGGCCGCGTTCAGGCTGGACGAGGTCGGGCGCTGTGTCCCGTACGGGTACACCGAGACGAACGTCGACTGCGTCGGGTTCACCGCGGTGACGTTCAGGACCACCGCCGTGACGCCCGCCGAGACCACGCCCCCGCGCCCCGCGACCTGCAGCGTCACCGTGCCGCGCGGCCCGACCTTGGCCTTCGGCGCGCCGAGCCCGCTGCGGGTGTCCAGGACCCGGGCCGGCTCGACCGGCTCGTACGTCCCGAGGCCGCCGCGCGTCAGGAACACCTCGCCGACGCGGCGCGGTTCGGGCCCGGAGCCGTCGGCGGGAGCCGCGGTCAGCGTCCACTCGTACCGCCCGTCGGCGAGCGCCGCCCCGTCCTCGCCCTTGCCGTCCCAGCCGGCCTTCACCAGCCCCCGGGCCTCGCCCCCGGTCAGCGTCCGGACGACGGCACCGGTCCGGTCCTTCATCGTCAGCGTCCAGGACGCGGCGGGCTTGTTCAGCCAGAAGCGGCCGGTCCAGGAGGCGCCGGCGGCCGACTCCAGGTCGAGGACCTGCGGGGTGTCGGCGTCGATGACGGACACGGCGGAGGCGGGGACGCCGGAGGGGACGACGTGGATCCGCTGCTGCGCGTCCGCGTAGTAGAGGTGGCCGCCGAAACGGTCCACGGTCCAGCTGTGGTTGTCCTGCGGGAGGGTGGCGACCAGGCGGGTCGGCCCGGCCTCGCGCAGCGGGGTGAGGGAGAGCTCGTGCCCCTTCGTGTGGACGATGAAACCGTTGCCGAGCTGCGCCGTGTCGTGCGCGGGCAGGGGGATGTCGAGGGCGGGGCCGTACTGCTGGACGCCGTCCTTCCCGTTGGCGCACCGCCAGTACAGGTAGCCGCCGTTCACCTGGAGATCGGTCAGGTCGCAGTCGGACACCGTCCGCGACCACTTCCAGGCGCCGGTGCGCACGTCGAACGCCTCGACCTCACCGGTCCGGCTGCTCTCCTCCCAATAGGTGTCGCCCTCCATCGCGACGGCCCGGTCGGAGAGGACGCCGCCCGGTCGGCGCAGGAGGACCTGCTGGGTGTCCAGGTCGGCCACCTGCCGCTCGCCGCCGGCCTCCGGAGCGGTGACGTAGGTGACGTAGCGGCCCGACACCTGCCAGACCCCGCTGGGCCGGGGAAGTCCGGTGAGGGCCGTGCCGGGCAGCTGCTGACCGGCCTCGACCACACGCAGGGACCCGTCCGAGCCGCTGAACACCGTGCGGCCGTCGCCCGTCTGGGCCCCCTCGCAGTCGACCTGGGCCCCGCAGACGCCGTCACCGGTGAGCTCCCGCTTCGGCCCGGCGGCGAGTTCCCCGCCGGTCGTGACCATGCGTTCCCGCACCCGGGGAGTCGTGTAGGGCAGCTGCTCGTACGAGAGCAAAACGCCCTGGGCCGCGCTCATCCGCCCGATCCGCGCCGGCGCCGGCGGGATGTCGGCGATCTTGCCCGCGACGGGCGCGCCGCCGTTCTCCCCGGCCCGTACCGCATACGCCATGCGCTCGTCGCCGCTGCCGGAGCGCGCCGCGACGACCCGCCCGTCGGGGCCGGCCACCGTGTCACCGGTGATCCGGTCGAGGACCTCCTGCTCGGCGCCGCCGGCCAGCGGACGGGCGACCAGACGGTCACCGCCCTCGCCGGGGACCCGGGCCAGGATCCGGTCGCCGAGGAGGGCGACCGGCTTGCCGCCGGCCCAGTCGGCCTCGTGGAGCGGGGCGGAGAGGTCACCGGTCAGATCCCAGACCTGGACGCGCCCGGCCTCGGTGAACCGGAAGTAGTACCGGTCCGCGACGACGTCGCCTGTGGTCCCCTTCGGGGGCATCGGATGCAGGGTGAGGGACCGGTCCAGCCACACCCGCCGCTGGATGCCGTCGAGCCGGTAGCTCAGGAAGGATCCGTACGGGCTGTGGGCCGCTTCGGCGGTCGCCTCGGTGGCACCTTCCGGAAGCGAGACGCTCCGGTCCTGCACGGTGCCGCTGCCCTGGTCGAGGGTCAGCAGATGCCAGATCCGGCGGTCGGCGGTCTCGAACGTCAGGAGCGACCGCCCGACCATGGCGGCGGTCTGCTGCCCGCTGGGCGCCTGGACGGTCTGCGTGGTGTTCGTCGCCGGATCGTAGAGGCGCGCGAAGGTGCTGCCCAGGATGGCGATCATGTCCGTGCCCGTGGGCCGCGGCGACAAGAACGGGAGCTTCGTCCGGGTGCCGTCGGCGTACGAGATCCAGTGGTATCCGCCGTAGGCGCCGCCCTGGACGAACCCCGTCAGCCCGACCACGGGGAACCTCCCCGCGTACGGATCCGCCGACAGCTCCGCCGGGATCACCACCTCGCCCGGCGGCTCCGCCGCCTCCGCCGCCACCGCCGTCCCCATGCCCGTCCCCACCGGTCCCGCCGGTGCCACCGACAGCAGTGCCGCTCCGAAGGCGACCGCTGCCACGGCCGTCGTCACACGACGGCCCGACCACGTTCTGATCACGCTGTGAACCCCTCCCCAGTGGTCCCAAGTCGCCCGAGGCTACCAGCATTTCGAACGCGTTCACGCGGAGATACGGCCGCGGAGACACGCACCCGGAGATACGCCGAAGGGCGGCGCCCGCCACGCGGACACCGCCCCTCTGACTGCTGCGATGACTACTGCGATGACTACTGCAGTGACTACTTCACGATCGTGATCCGGCCGAGCGCCGGCGGCGCCAGCGGGGCGCTCGCCGAGGAGTGGGCGGTCATGTAGGCGACGAGCACGTCCAGGTCGGAGGCGCCGACCAGCTTGTTCTTGTGCTCCTTCAGCACGGGGAAGCCGTCGCTGCCGGCCGCCAGGAACTCGTTCATCGCGACCCGGTAGGTCTTCGCCGGGTCGATCGCCTCGCCGTTCAGCTTCACCGAGTCGACCACGATCCGGTCCGCGCCGGTCTTGGTCGTGTCCAGGGTGTACGTGAAGCCCTTCGACACCTGCAGGTACTTCGGGGCGGCCAGGTTCGCGCCGCTGACCTGCTGCTGCAGCGTGGTGATCAGCTGGGCGCCGGTCAGGTCGACCGTCGTCATCATGTTGGTGAACGGCTGGACGGCGTACGCCTCGGCGTAGGTCACCACGCCGTCGCCCTCACCACCGGACTGCGCGTAGGTCAGCGGCATGCGGATGCCACCCGGGTTCATCAGCGCGAGCTGCGCGCCGCCCTTGTCCGCCGGGGCCATGGCCTCCAGCTGCGCGTCGGCGATCAGGTTGCCGGCCGGCCTCTCGACGTCGGCGAACGGCTTCTTGGGGTCCGGGAGCGGGTTCTCGATGTCGGCCGAGATGTGACCCACCGGACGGTTCGCGACCGGCGCGGACAGCGTCTTGTAGCGGCTGATCAGGTCGGTCATGTCCTTCGCCGGGGTCACGTCACGGGTGACGACGTGGTTCGCGGAGGCGACGGCGGTGCGGACGATGTCCTTCGTACGGCGGTCGTAGGTCAGCGTCGTGTCGGTGTACAGCCGGCCGAAGGAGGCCGCCGAGGTGACGGTGCGCGGCTTGCCGGACGGGTCCGGGATGGTGCACGCGTACGACTGGTGGGTGTGGCCGGTGACCAGGGCGTCGACCTGCGGGGTGACGTTCTTGGCGATCTCCACGATCGGGCCGGAGATGCCGGCGCCCGCGCCCGGGGTGTCGCAGTCGTAGTTGTACGCGCCGGAGGCCGGCATGCCGCCCTCGTGGAGCAGCGCGACGATCGACTTCACGCCCTTGCGCTCCAGCACCTTGGCGTACTTGTTGATCGTCTCGACCTCGTCGCCGAACTTCAGGCCCTTGATGCCGTCGGCGTTCACGATGTCCGCCGTGCCCTCCAGGGTCACGCCGATGAAGCCGATCTTGATGCCGTCGCGCTCCCAGATGTAGTACGGGTCCAGCATCGGACGGCCGGTCTTCTCGTCCGTCACGTTCGCCGCGAGGTACGGGAAGTGCGCGCCGGAGAAGGTCCTGCCCTCCTCGTAGCAGCCCTCGACCGGGTGACAGCCGCCGTTCTGCAGACGGGCGAGCTCGCGCCCGCCCTCGTCGAACTCGTGGTTGCCGACGGAGGTGACGTCGAGCTTCAGCTTGTTCAGCGCCTCGACGGTCGGCTCGTCGTGGAAGAGGCCGGAGACCAGCGGCGAGGCGCCGACCATGTCGCCCGCGGCCGCGGTGATGGAGTAACGGTTCCCCTGACGGGCCTGGCGCAGGTGCGTGGCGAGGTACTCGACGCCGCCGACGCCCTCGATGGTCTTGGTGGTGCCGTCCTCGTTCAGCTGCGTGAGGCGCCCCGAGGAGCCGGTCGGCGGCTCCAGGTTGCCGTGGAGGTCGTTGAAGGAGAGGAGCTGGACGTCGACCATCCGCCCCCAGCCCTTGCCGTTGCCGTACCCGGCGTCCGCGGCGCGGTCCTGCGAGGCGCCGGCCGGCATCGCCGCCACGAGCGCGCCGACGGTGGCGAGTCCCGCCCCGAGGGCGAGGATCCGCCGCCCCGCCTTGTTCTTCTTCCGTGTCGCTGCCATTTCTCCCCAGTTCCCTGAACGACTCCGGTGTTGCCCGCGCAGCCTAGGGTCAACGCGCGTAGCGCAACAGGGGGGTGCGGGTTACGAGCTGGTTGACTTTGCTCACGTCTCGCCGCCCCCGGCCCTCCCTACCTGACAGTCTCCGGGTGATCTCCCACAGGCCGCCGCGCCCCCGCCGTACGCTCGGAGGCATGACTTCCGACGCGGCGCCGGCCCTCGAACCCGGACGGCAGATCAAGAGTTACGAAGAGCTGAGCCCCGAGCAGATCAGTGATGTCCTCGACCTCCTCGAGGCCGCCGACCGCGCCGACGGCGTGCACGCCGTGTCGGAGCAGGGGCGGCTGTATCTGCGGCACGGGCGACGGGAGGGGGTGCGGCACTTCCTCCTGACGGTCGGCCCGCATCTGTACGGCTACGCCCAGCTGGAGGAGACCGATCCGGTGGAGGCGCCGGCCGCGGAGTTGGTGGTGCACCCGGCGCACCGGGGCCGCGGGCACGGCCGGGCGCTCGGCACCGCGCTGCTCGACGCGTCCGGGAAGCGGCTGCGGGTCTGGGCGCACGGCGGCAAGTCGGCGGCCCGGCACCTCGCGCAGGTGCTCGGCCTGACCCTGTTCCGCGAACTGCGCCAGCTGCGCCGGGCGCTGGTGCCGCTGGACATTCCGGAGCCGGTGCTGCCCGAGGGCGTGACGGTGCGCACCTTCGTACCGGGTCAGGACGACGCGGCGTGGCTCGCGGTGAACGCGGCGGCCTTCGCCCACCACCCCGAGCAGGGGTCGCTGACCCAGCGGGACCTGGACGACCGGATCGCGGAGCCGTGGTTCGACCCGAAGGGCTTCTTCCTGGCGGAGCGCGAGGGGAGGCTGGTCGGCTTCCACTGGACGAAGGTGCACGCCGAGGAGCAGCTGGGCGAGGTGTACGTGGTGGGCGTGCTGCCCGGCGCGCAGGGCGGCGGCCTGGGCAAGGCGCTGACGGCGATCGGCCTGCGGCATCTGGCGGCGGAGACGCTGCCGACGGCGATGCTGTACGTGGACGCCGACAACACGGCGGCGGTGCGGGTGTACGAGGGCCTGGGCTTCCGGACCCACGAGGTGGACCTGATGTACCGCACGGAGTCCTGAGACCCCGTCAGTACGGCGGAGCGAGGGGGCGGTTGACACCGCCCCCTTCTTTGCACCACCCTTTCACTACTTGATTAGTGAAAGGGTGGTGCAAGCACACGTGCTCGCCTACCGGATCGACCGCCGCAGCGGGGTCGCCACCTATCTCCAGATCGTCCAGCAGACCAAACAGGCCCTCCGCATGGGCCTGTTGGAGCCCGGCGACCGGCTGCCGACCGCCCGCGAGGTCGTCGAGGCCACCGCCGTGAACCCGAACACGGTCCTCAAGGCCTACCGGGAGCTGGAACGCGAAGGCCTGGTCGAGGCCCGCCGCGGCCTCGGCACCTTCGTCCGCGCCACCCTCGGCACCCTCGCCACCGGCCCCGCCGACTCGCCGCTGCGCGGCGAACTCGCCGACTGGGCCCGGCGGGCGCGCGAGGCGGGCCTGGAGCGGGACGACGTGGCCGCGCTCTTCACATCCGTACTGAACGAATTCTTCGAGGGGGACATGTGAGTGAGGACATCGCGCTGAGGGCGGAGGGCATCGGCGTACGGTACGGAGGACGGGCCCGGCCCTGGGCGCTGCGCGACTGCGACCTCGCCCTCCCCGCCGGCCGCGTCTGCGCCCTGGTCGGCCCCAACGGCGCCGGCAAGTCCACCCTCCTCGCCCTCGCGGCGGGCCTGCTCCGCCCCACCGAGGGCACGATCACGGCCCCGCCCCGCGCGAAGCTGGCGTACGTGGCGCAGGACAAACCGCTGCACCCCCGGCTGTCCGTCGCGGACACCCTGCGGATGGGCCGCGAGCTGAACCCGGGCCGCTGGGACGAGACCACCGCCCGCCGGGTCGTCGACGGCGGCGGCTTCTCCTCCGACACACTCGTACGCCGCCTCTCCGGCGGTCAGCGCACCCGGGTCGCCCTCGCCCTCGCCCTCGGCAAGCGCCCCGAACTCCTCCTGCTCGACGAACCGATGGCGGACCTGGACCCGCTGGCCCGGCACCAGCTGATGGGCCTGCTCCTGGCCGACGCCGCCGAACACGGCACCACCGTCGTCATGTCCTCGCACATCCTCACCGAGCTGGAGGGCGCCTGCGACCACCTCCTGCTGCTCCAGGGCGGGCGGATCCGCCTCGACGGGGCCGTCGACGAACTCCTCGCCGCCCACACCCTGCTCACCGGCCCCGTGGCCGACCTCGCCCCGCACACGGTCGTCGAGTCCCGCACCACGGGCCGCCAGCTCACCGCGCTGATCCGCCACGAGGGCCCCGTCGAGGGCCCCTGGGAAACCAGCGAACCCTCCCTGGAGGACGTCCTCCTCGCCCACCTCCGCACCACCGAAGGAGCCGCCGCGTGAGCGCTCTCGCCCTCAAGGGCCCGTACTGGGTGACGGTCCGCCAGTACCGCCGGACGCTGTGGCTGGCGGTCGCGACGGTCGGCGTCTCCCTCGGCGTGATCGGCGGACTGCGGATCTGGGACGCCCAGACCCCGGACCGGTACTACGAGGACGGCGGGCACTACGCCCCCGACGACAACACCGCCTTCGAGCTGCTGCGCGTGGGCATCGAGTACGCGGGCGTGTACCTGCTCCTCCTGCCGCTGCTCGCCGGCGCCTTCGTCGCGGGCCCGCTCGTCGCCCGGGAATTCGAGTCGGGTACGTACCGGCTCTCCCTCACCCAGTCGGTGAGCCCGGCGGCCTGGCTCCGCGCCAAGCTCCTCACCACGACCGCCGTCGCTCTCCTGGCCACGCTCGCCCTCATGGGCGTCCACCGGATCGGCTGGGTCCGGGTCGGCGGCGTGTGGAACCTCAACTGGGCCGACCGCGGCCCGTACGAGGCGAACGGCATCGTGCTCTTCGCGTACGTCCTCGCGGCCATCGCCGTCGGCGCCCTCGTCGGCCTGGTGATCCGCCGCACCCTCGTCGCCATGTCGGTGACCGGCCTGGTCATGGGCGTGGTCCTGCTGGTCCTGGGCGCCTTGCGCTGGTCCTTCCTGCCGGTGAAGACGGTCACCGGCCCGGCGGGCCCGACGCTGTGGACCCCGGAGAACGGCCTGATGATGGACGGGGGGCTGCTCACGTCCTCCGGCGCCCGCTTCGACCAGTCGGTCTGCTGGGACGAGGTCGAACGGATCCCCGGCCTGGACAGCATGGAGGACGGGGGAATGAAGCTGTTCGAGCGCTGTCTCGCCCAGCGCGACGTCACCGGCCAGTACGTCGACTACCACCCGCACTCCCACTTCTGGCCCACCCAGCTGATCGAGGCCGGCATCCTCCTCGCCCTCGCCGCCCTCGCGGCCTTCGCCGCCTTCCGGGTCCTGCGCGCCCGGCTTCCGTAGGAACGCCCCCGGCGGGGCCCCGCCCCGGCCCCGCCCCCGATTCCCTCACGTCACGTCCCCGTTACCAACCATTCAGACGCGCTTGCGACGCTCACGCAATGAAGCGCTCCGTGCCCGCCCACCCGAGGGGCAGACTTCCCAAAGGAAGACTCCCTTCCCCCACGGCCCGCTCCGACGCGCCCGACCAGCCCTTCGCGCGGAAGAATGGGGCCATGAGCCAGCAGCCCGCCGAGGTCCCGGTCCAGTCGTCCACCCCGTCGTCCGCCAAGACGTCCACGAAGACGACCGCGAAGACGCCTGCCAAGTCGCCCGTGAAGACGCCCGCGAAGGCGTCCGGCACGACGCCCGTCACGGCGCCCGTCACGACGCCCGACAAGGCCGCGAAGCCCGAGACGCAGCCCTCCCTCGGCTCCATAGCCGCACACCGGCCGCACGCCGTCAACGGCGCCGCCCTGAGCGACCTCGCGCCCGACCTGGACGCCGACCTCGACGCGTACGAGGAGGACGGCTCCGGCGGCGAACTGCCTCAGGGCCGGTTCCTGGACCGGGAGCGCAGCTGGCTCGCCTTCAACGAGCGGGTCCTGGAGCTCGCCGAGGACCCGAACACCCCGCTCCTGGAGCGGGCCAACTTCCTCGCGATCTTCGCGTCGAACCTCGACGAGTTCTTCATGGTCCGGGTCGCCGGCCTCAAGCGCCGCATCGCCACCGGCGTCGCCACCCGCTCCGCCTCCGGCCTGCAGCCCCGCGAGGTGCTCGACCTCATCTGGACCCGCTCGCGCGAACTCATGGCCCGGCACGCCGCCTGCTACCAGCAGGACGTCGCCCCCGCCCTCGCCGACGAGGGCATCCACCTGATCCGCTGGCCCGAGCTCACCGAGAAGGAGCAGGCGCGCCTCTTCACCCTGTTCCGCCAGCAGATCTTCCCGGTCCTCACCCCGCTGGCCGTGGACCCGGCGCACCCCTTCCCGTACATCTCCGGGCTCTCCCTCAACCTCGCCGTCGTCGTGCGCAACCCGGTCAGCGGGCACCGCCACTTCGCCCGCGTCAAGGTGCCGCCGCTGCTCTCCCGCTTCCTGGAGGCCTCTCCCGAGCGCTACGTCCCCCTGGAGGACGTCATCGCCGCGCACCTGGAGGAGCTGTTCCCGGGCATGGAGGTGCTGGCCCACCACATGTTCCGGGTGACCAGGAACGAGGACCTGGAGGTCGAGGAGGACGACGCCGAGAACCTGCTCCAGGCCCTGGAGAAGGAGCTCATGCGGCGCCGCTTCGGCCCGCCGGTGCGCCTGGAGGTCGAGGAGTCCATCGACCCGTACGTGCTCGACCTGCTCGTCCGCGAGCTGAAGATCTCCGACGCCGAGGTCTACCCGCTGCCCGGCCCGCTCGACCTCACCGGCCTCTTCGGCATCGCGTCCCTGGACCGGCCCGAGCTGAAGTACCCGAAGTTCGTCGCCGGCACCCACCGCGACCTCGCCGAGGTCGAGTCGGCGTCCGCGCCCGACATCTTCGCCGCGGTGCGCGAGCGCGACGTGCTGCTCCACCACCCGTACGACTCCTTCTCCACCTCCGTCCAGGCCTTCCTGGAGCAGGCGGCGGCCGACCCGGACGTCCTCGCGATCAAGCAGACGCTGTACCGGACCTCCGGCGACTCGCCGATAGTCGACGCCCTCATCGACGCCGCCGAGTCCGGCAAGCAGGTCCTCGTCCTGGTCGAGATCAAGGCCCGCTTCGACGAGCAGGCCAACATCAAGTGGGCCCGCAAGCTGGAGGAGTCCGGCTGCCACGTGGTCTACGGCCTGGTCGGCCTGAAGACCCACTGCAAGCTCTCCCTGGTGGTACGCCAGGAGGGCGAGACGCTGCGCCGCTACAGCCACGTCGGCACCGGCAACTACCACCCCAAGACCGCCCGCCTCTACGAGGACCTCGGGCTGCTCACCGCCGACCCGCAGGTCGGCGCCGACCTCTCCGACCTCTTCAACCGGCTCTCCGGCTACTCCCGCCGCGAGACCTACCGGCGCCTGCTCACCGCGCCCAAGTCGCTCCGCGACGGCCTGGTCTCGCGGATCAACAAGGAGGTCGCCCACCACCGGGCCGGCCGGCCCGCGTACGTGAAGATCAAGGTCAACTCGATGGTCGACGAGGCCGTCATCGACGCCTGCTACCGCGCCTCCCAGGCCGGAGTGCCGGTGGACGTCTGGGTCCGCGGCATCTGCGCCGTGCGCCCCGGCGTCGAGGGCCTGTCCGAGAACATCCGGGTCCGCTCGATCCTCGGCCGCTTCCTGGAGCACTCCCGGGTCTTCGCCTTCGGCAACGGCGGCGAGCCCGAGGTGTGGATCGGCAGCGCCGACATGATGCACCGCAACCTGGACCGCCGCATCGAGGCCCTGGTCCGGGTCACCGACCCCGCCCACCGGGCCGCCCTGACCCGGCTCCTGGAGACCGGGATGTCCGACACCACCTCCTCCTGGCACCTGGGCCCGGACGGGAACTGGACGCGGCACGCGACCGACCCCGAGGGCCAGCCGCTCCGGCACGTCCAGGAGATGCTCATCGACGCGCGGAGGCGCCGGCGTGCACAACCCTGACATCACCTCGGCGGCGATCGCGCCGGACACCGGCGCGTCCGGTTCCGGGTCCGGGTCCGGGTCCCGGTCCGGGTCCGCGGCCCCGTCCGCGACCTCGCCCGAGGTCTACATGCCCGAGGCCGCCGCGGGCGAGCTCTCCGCGAGCGAGGTGCTCGGCCCCTATCTGCACGGGCGGGCCGCGGACTTCCTCCGCGGCCTGCGGCTGCACACCGAGAGCGGCGCCGACTCGGCCGGCTCCGAGGAGGCCGCCCGCACCCTGCGGGCGGCCGCCCGCCGGATCAGCGGCACTCTCCACACCTTCCGGCCGCTGCTCGACCCCGGCTGGGCCGACCAGCTCCGCGCCGAGCTGGCCTGGCTCTCCGGCACCCTCGCCCTGGAGCACGCCAGCACCGCCCGGCTCGTCCGCCTGGTGGACGCGCTGTCCCGGCTGTCGAGCGACGGACCCGTGCCCGCCCCGCGCGGCGCGGACAGCGCCGCCCGCGGCCTGGCCGTCGGCGCCGCCCGGGCCGGCGCCCTGCTCGAACGGCAGCTGACCCTCGCCCGGACCCGCGCCCACTCCGCCGCCCTCCAGGCCCTCGGCTCCTCCCGCTTCCACGCCGTCGCCGACGCCGTCGCCCTGCTCGCCTCCGAGGTGCCGTTCGGCCCGGCCGGCGCCGCCCGCGCCGCAGAGGTCCTTGAGGCGCCCGCGAGCGTCGTCGAGCACCGGCTGCTCGACGCGATCGGCGCCCTGCCGCTGGCCCGCGCCGCCCACCCGTACAACGCCGAGGCCCTCGCGCTCGCCGCCGGCGAGGCCCAGGACGCCCCCTGGCACCAGACCCGCGGCCTGCTGCGGCTGCACCGCTACGCCGGCGAGGTGCTGCGCGGCACCGATCCCGACCCGGTGCTGTACGAGGCGGCCCGCGCCCTGGACCGGCACAGGGACGCCGCCGAAGCCGCCGCCGCGGCGGCCGCCGCCGCCCGCACCCCCCGGATCGCCCCGGCCACCGCGTACGCCCTCGGCGTCCTCCACGCCGACCAGCGCCACGAGGTCGAGGCCGCCCGCTTCGCCTTCCAGCGCGCCTGGACCCGCGCCACGGCGGCGGTGCCGTGACCACCCCTGCCCCCGTCCTGGCGGCGGGCTGCGTCCTGTGGCGCCGGGCCCCGGCCGGCGAGGGCATCGAGATCGCCCTCGTCTTCCGCCCGAAGTGGTCCGACTGGTCCCACCCGAAGGGCAAGCTGAAGCACGGGGAGGATGCGCTGGCGGCGGCGGTGCGGGAGGTACGGGAAGAAACCGGTATGGCCTGCGTCGTGGGCATCGAGCTCCCCACCGTGCGGTACCTGGTACAGGACCGCCCCAAGGAGGTCCGTTACTGGGCGGCCGAAGCGACCGACGGCTCGTTCGAACCGAGCCGCGAAGTCACGCAGATGCTGTGGCTCTCGCCGGAGGCCGCCCGGGCCCGTGTCACCCGGGACAGGGACAGGGAACTGCTCGACGCATTGCTCACGGCACTGAGGGCCGGGCAGGCGTCTCCCGGTGCCATGAAGGGATGAGCAGGGACGGGTCGAACGGAGCCTTGTCGCTGACACCCTCTGGCACGGGGAGGACGAGCACCGACGTGAGGACCCGCGCGATCACCTCCCGCTTCTCGCGCACCTCGAGAGGGCGCCATTTCTCTCGGCTCCAGCCGCGCAGGAGGTTCTCCTTGGCATGCAGCTCCACATGCTCCCGCCACTCGGCCTCCAGGCTCTCGATGTTCCGGTTGACACGCGCGAGCAGGTCTCGGACATCGCGACACCACGCGGCATCCCCGGTGGCCAGCGACGCCTCGATGCCTTGCCGCGTCCCTCGCAACGCGGCCAGCTTCTTGTCGCCGCGCCATGCGACGGGCTCGGCCGTGCCCCCCGAGAAGTGTTCATCGAGGTGGTCGAGGACCAGATCCTCCAAGTGCGCGTCCACGGCGCCCGCCCGCCGGCCGACGCCCTTGCAGTTGGGATCTCCGCAGCGGTAGTAGTCCCCGTACTTCGCGTTCCTTCCGGTCGCCTTGTTGCCGCAGAGCTTGGAACGGCAGACCTCGCCGAGGTCATTGAGCCTTCCGCATCGAAGGACGCCGGAGAAGAGGTACGTTCGAGCAGTCGCTGCTGTCTCGGGTCGATGCGCCCCTTCACCCTGGCTCATGCCTCGGTGCAGACGGGCGGCCCGTACCTCCTTCATGATTCCGTTCCAGGTCTCGTAGCCGACCCCGTCGTGAGCTTCGTCTGCGTGATCCCACTCCCCGATGACCGGATCACCCGTCTCGGGATCCGTCACCAGTGCGCCACTGAGAATCCGGCCACCCCACCAGGCCGGATTGGCAACAAGGGCCTTCACCCCCTGTTCGGACCACCGACCTCCCCTTGCGGTCCTGGCCCCCCGGCGGTTCAGGTCACCGGCGATCCCCCGCCATGACTTTCCCGCAGCCCGTTCCTTGATCATGACCAGCAGGTATGGCCACTCCCTCTCGTCCCTGTGCTTGTTGCCGAGCCTGTACGGCTCCGCAGACGCTCCCAGCCAGCCGAACCGGCGGGGCCCCGCGAAGACCCTGCCTTCCTCCGCACGGTCGGCGCGGCTCCTCGCCGTACGGGTGCGCACTCGGTCCACTTCCGCCGGTCCCGGAGTCGGACCGCCGACCGGAAGGTGATCAAGCATCGTGGCACCCTCGACAAAGACCCCGTCGCCGGCCATGACCAAGGCGTCCTGAAAGGCGACGCGATCGCGCCGAAGCCGGTAGACCCTCTCGCGCTCGACGCTGACGCACCCCCGGACCGGAATCCTCGTCTCCCGCTCATGACCGTGGATGATGTCCTGGCACATGCGGCGGAACGCCGGACGCAGGACCGTCTCCTTCGCCGCCGTCAGGTTGTTGTCCTCGTAGTGGAGGACAACGGCGCAGCCCAGGCCCTCTGCACTCCGGGTGTTGTTCCGATGCTGGCGGCCGACACCGATGGCATCACCCCTCAGCCTGTCCGCGGAGATCCGCGCATACGAGATCAGGGGAATGCGTCCACGCAGCCAGTCCTCCGCAGTGCCGCCGTTGTCAAGCCACACCTGAAGTTGCGGCGCCACGTAACAGCGGGAAAAGGTCCTGGACGGCCTCTCCGGGTCTCTCGTGTCGAGCATGTTGCCCCCCTTGCACCGTGGTCGGTACCAGCTCAACGAGCCGTGTCACCGAAAGGGCACTGCCCGCATCCGCCCCCGAGCGACCACACCCGGGCTTACGGCATGGTTCACCTCCCGTTCACTCTCCTCCGTCGACCGCTTCACCTGTTCTGCCTAATTTCGGTCGTACACGGTGCGGAACCCAGTGATGCACCGACCACCCCGACACGCGCCGCCGTACAACGTTCAGGACGCCACGGTCCACGGCAGGCGACTTCTGGAAGGAACAGCCGAAAGTGAAGCTTTCGCGTAAGAACGGGCTTCGCGCCTCCGCGATCGGTGCCCTCGTCGTCTCCGGCGCGCTCGTCCTCTCGGCGTGTGGTTCGGACAACAACAACGAGCCCACCAAGGACGGCGGCAAGACCTCGGCCGCCGCGTCGAACATCAAGTGCGACGGCGCCAAGGGCCAGCTGCTCGCGGCCGGTTCCAGCGCGCAGAAGAACGCCATGGACCTGTGGGTGAAGAACTTCCAGGCCGCCTGCTCCGGCGTCGAGATCAACTACCAGCCGATCGGCTCCGGCGGCGGCATCACCAAGTTCAACCAGGGCCAGGTCGCCATGGCCGGCTCCGACTCCGCCCTGAAGGACGAAGAGGTCGCCGAGTCGCAGAAGATCTGCAAGGGCGGCAAGGGCGTCAACCTCCCGATGGTCGGCGGCCCGATCGCCATCGGCTACAAGCTGGACGGCGTGGACAACCTGGTCCTGGACGCCCCCACCCTGGCCAAGATCTTCGACAACAAGATCACCAAGTGGAACGACGCGGCGATCGCCAAGCTGAACCCGGGCGCCAAGCTCCCCGACTCCACCATCCAGGCCTTCCACCGCTCCGACGAGTCGGGCACCACCCAGAACCTGGGCAAGTACCTCTCGACCGCCGCCGCGGCCGACTGGAAGTACGACCCGAAGTCGAAGTCGTGGCCCGCCCAGGGCGGCCAGGCCGCCAACGGCTCCTCCGGTGTCGCCACCGCGGTCAAGGACGCCGAGGGCTCCATCGGCTACTTCGAGCTCTCCTACGCGACCGCCAACAAGATCAGCACGGTCAGCATCAACACCGGCGCCTCCGCCCCGGTCGCCGCCACCGCCGAGAACGCCTCCAAGGCCATCGGCGCCGCGAAGATCAAGGGCACCGGCAGCGACCTGGCGCTGTCCCTCGACTACGCCACCAAGGCCGAGGGCGCCTACCCGATCACCCTCGTCACGTACGAGATCGCCTGCGACAAGGGCAACAAGGCCGAGACCCTCTCGACCCTGAAGGCGTTCCTGAACTACACCGTCAGCGAGGAGGGCCAGAAGGTCCTGCCCGCCGCCGGCTACGCGCCGCTCCCGGCCGAGATCGCGGCCAAGGTCCGCGAGATCGTCCCCACCCTGTCCTGACCCCGACCGGGGACGGCCCCTCATCTCCCGTAGGGGGGCCGTCCCCGGCATCCGGTGCACCGCCGCCAGGGGACCGGACCGTACGTACGCGCCGCAGCTAGCTCGCTCGCGCGCCGTCCGTACCGGCCCCCGCAGACCGGAGAAACTCAGATGGCTTCCACCACACCAGACATACAAAGGAGCCGGCGCGCCAAGAGCGCGACCCGCCCCGGGGACCGCGTCTTCAGCGGTCTGTCCCGCGGCTCCGGCATCACCCTCCTCGTGATCATGGCCGCGATCGCGGTCTTCCTCACCTACCGCGCCGTCCTCGCGATCTCCGACGACAGCACGAACTTCTTCACCACCTTCGAGTGGAACCCGGCCGGCGACCCGCCGGTCTTCGGCATCGCCGTCCTCGCCTTCGGCACGATCGTCTCCTCGATCATCGCGATGCTCATCGCCGTGCCGGTCGCCATCGGCATCGCGCTCTTCATCTCGCACTACGCCCCGCGCAAGCTGGCCAAGCCGCTCGCATACGTGGTCGACCTGCTCGCCGCCGTGCCCAGCATCATCTACGGCCTCTGGGGCGCGATCTTCCTGGTGCCGTACCTCGACGGCCTGAACCAGTGGCTCGACCAGTACCTCGGCTGGACGTACATCTTCGACAAGTCCAGCGACGGCGTCGCCCGCAACATGTTCACCGTCGGCATCCTGCTGGCGATCATGATCCTCCCGATCATCACCAACGTGACCCGCGAGGTCTTCCTCCAGGTCCCGCGGATGCACGAGGAGGCCGCGCTGGCCCTCGGCGCCACCCGCTGGGAGGTCATCCGCATGTCGGTGCTGCCCTTCGGCCGCTCCGGCATCATCTCCGCCTCGATGCTCGGCCTGGGCCGCGCCCTCGGCGAGACGATGGCCGTCGCCGTCGTCCTCTCCCCCAGCTTCCTGCTCTCGGGCCACCTGCTCGACCCGGGCGGCGGCACCTTCGCCCAGAACATCGCCGCGAAGTTCAACGAGGCCAACGAGTTCGGCCGCGACGCCCTGATCGCCTCCGGTCTCGTCCTCTTCGTCATCACCCTGCTGGTCAACGGCGCCGCCCGCATGATCATCGCGCGCCGCAAGGAGTACTCGGGGGCGAACGCATGAGCCACGCCGTACAGGACCGTCCGGTGGCCGTCGCCCCGCGCCGCCCGCTCGCCCACGCCCACCTCCCGCGCTGGACCCCCGCCGCGATCGCCGTCGGCTCCATCGCCGCGGGCATCGGCATCGGCCTCGGCGCCGGCTGGCACAGCAAGGTCCAGTGGGGCCTGATCGCCGCGCTGATCTTCGTCCTCGCCACCTTCGCCATCACCACCAAGGTCGAGGGCGCCCGCCAGGCCAAGGACCGGGTCGCGACCAGCCTCGTCTGGGTCTGCTTCGTCCTCGCCGTCGTCCCGCTGCTCTCCCTCGCCTGGGTCACGATCAGCAAGGGCATCGAGGTCCTCGACCCGTACTTCCTCAGCCACTCCATGAACGGCGTCCTCGACGCCGAGGCCGGCGGCGGTGTCTACCACGCCCTGCTCGGCACCATCGAGCAGGTCGGCATCGCGACCCTGATCGCCGCCCCGATCGGCCTCCTGACCGCGGTCTACCTCGTCGAGTACGGCGGCGGGAAGCTCGCCTCCGCCGTCACCTTCTTCGTCGACGTCATGACGGGCATCCCGTCGATCGTCGCGGGCCTCTTCGTCCTCGCCACCTGGAACCTGATCCTGGGCTTCGGCCCCTCCGGTTTCGCCGGCGCGATGGCCCTCGCGATCCTGATGATGCCGGTCGTCGTCCGCTCCACCGAGGAGATGCTCAAGCTCGTCCCGAACGAGCTGCGCGAGGCCTCCCTCGCCCTCGGCATCCCCAAGTGGCGCACGATCCTGAAGGTGGTCCTGCCCACCGCGATCGGCGGCATCACCACGGGCGTCATGCTCGCGGTCGCCCGCATCACCGGTGAGACGGCCCCCGTACTCCTCCTCGTGTTCGGTACGAAGCTCATCAACCCGAACCCCTTCGAAGGCGCCCAGTCCTCCCTGCCGCTCTACGTGTACGAGCAGTACGCGGTCGGCACCGACGCCGCCGTGGCCCGCGCCTGGGCCGCCGCGCTCGTCCTGATCGCCTTCGTCATGATCCTCAACCTGGTGGCCCGCGGCATCGCCCGCTGGAAGGCCCCGAAGACCGGCCGCTGACCGCGGCACTCTGGATGTGAATTGATATGGCCAAGCGAATCGACGTCAGCGGCCTCTCCGCGTACTACGGCAACCACAAGGCGATCGACGACATCTCCATGACCGTCGAGCCCCGCTCCGTGACGGCCTTCATCGGCCCCTCCGGCTGCGGCAAGTCCACCTTCCTGCGCACCCTGAACCGCATGCACGAGGTCACCCCCGGCGGTCGCGTCGAGGGCAAGGTGATGCTGGACGACGAGAACCTGTACGGCTCCGGGGTCGACCCCGTCGCCGTGCGCCGCACCGTCGGCATGGTCTTCCAGCGCCCGAACCCCTTCCCCACCATGTCGATCTTCGACAACGTGGCGGCGGGCCTGCGGCTCAACGGCTCGTACAAGAAGTCCCAGCTCAGCGACATCGTCGAGCGCTCCCTCAAGGGCGCCAACCTCTGGAACGAGGTCAAGGACCGCCTGAACAAGCCGGGCTCCGGCCTCTCCGGCGGTCAGCAGCAGCGCCTGTGCATCGCCCGCGCCATCGCGGTCGAGCCGGACGTCCTGCTGATGGACGAGCCCTGCTCGGCCCTCGACCCGATCTCGACGCTGGCGATCGAGGACCTCATCGGCGAGCTGAAGGAGCGCTTCACGATCGTCATCGTGACGCACAACATGCAGCAGGCCGCCCGCGTCTCGGATCGCACCGCCTTCTTCAACCTGGCGGCGGTCGGCCAGCCCGGCAAGCTGATCGAGCTGGACGACACCGAGCGCATCTTCTCCAACCCGAGCGTCCAGGCGACCGAGGACTACATCTCCGGCCGCTTCGGATAAACACGTCGTACGGCGCTGCATGGCGGTGCCGCCGTACGACAACGAGAGGGCCCGGCTCCCCCACAGGGGAGCCGGGCCCAACCACATTCCAGAGGTGCTACCCGAAGAAGAGCGCCACGATGTAGTAGCTCACCGCCGCGACGATCGCGGCCGCCGGCATCGTGATACTGCATCCCCCGGGGGATAACCCCCGGACCCCCAGCAAGGCCGGGTGGCGCCGCTCGTCACCCGAAAAAAAGCGCCACGATGTAGTAGCTCAGCGCTGCCACGATGGCGGCCGCCGGCATCGTGATGAACCAGCCCAGGATGATGTTCTTGGCGACGCCCCAGCGGACCGCGTTGACCCGCTTGGTCGCGCCCACACCCATGATCGCCGAGGTGATGACATGGGTCGTGGAGATCGGCGCGTGGAAGAGGAACGCCGAGCCGAACATGATCGAGGCGCCGGTGGTCTCGGCCGCGAAGCCCTGCGGCGGGTCCAGCTCGATGATCTTGCGGCCGAGGGTCCGCATGATCCGCCAGCCGCCCGCGTACGTACCGAGCGAGAGCATCACGGCACAGACGATCTTCACCCAGACCGGGATCGCGTCGCCCGCTTCCTGCACATCGGCGATGACCAGGGCCATCACCACGATGCCCATCGTCTTCTGCGCGTCCTGCAGACCGTGGCCGAGGGCCATGCCGGCCGCCGAGACGGTCTGCGCGATGCGGAAGCCGCGCTTGGCCTTGTGCGGGTTGGCCTTGCGGAAGAGCCACAGGATGACGCACATCACCAGGTAGCCGACCACGAGGCCGACCACCGGGGAGACGAACATCGGGATGACGACCTTGTCGAGCACGCCCGACCAGATCACCTCCGTGCCGCCCGCGAGCGCCGCGCCCACCATGCCGCCGAACAGCGCGTGCGAGGAGGACGAGGGCAGCCCGAAGTACCAGGTGACCAGGTTCCAGAGGATCGCACCGACCAGCGCGGCGAAGAGGATGCCCATCCCCTTGTCGCCCTGCGGGGTCTCGATCAGGCCCTCGCTGACGGTCTTGGCGACGCCGCTGCCCAGGAAGGCACCGGCGAGGTTCATGACCGCGGCCATCGCGAGCGCCGCCCGCGGGGTCAGCGCACGGGTCGACACCGAGGTGGCGATGGCGTTCGCCGAGTCGTGGAATCCGTTCGTATACGTGAAGCCGAGCGCGACACCGATGGTCACGATCAGAGCGAAGGTGTCCACGAAGCCTCAGGACTCCTTGACCGCGATGGTCTCCACCGTGTTGGCCACGTGCTCGAACGCGTCCGCCGCCTCTTCCAGCACATCCACGACCTGCTTGAGCTTGAGCACCTCGATGGCGTCGTACTTGCCGTTGAAGAGGTGGGCGAGCAGCTTGCGGTGGATCTGGTCGGCCTGGTTCTCGAGCCGGTTGACCTCGATCCAGTACTCGGTGAGGTTCGCCATGGTCCGCAGGTTCGGCATCGCCTCGGCGGTCAGCTCCGCCGCCCGGGCCAGCACCTCGATCTGCTGCTCGACGCCCTTGGGCAGTTCCTCGATGTTGTAGAGGACGACCAGGTCGACGGCCTCCTCCATGAAGTCCATGATGTCGTCGAGGGACGAGGCGAGGGAGTAGATGTCCTCGCGGTCGAACGGCGTGATGAAGGAGGAGTTCAGCTGGTGGAAGATGGCGTGGGTCGCGTCGTCGCCGGCGTGCTCCGCTGCCCGCATCCGTTCCGCGATCTCGGCCCGGGCGGAGGAGTCCGCTCCGAGCAGTTCCATCAGGAGCTTGGCGCCCGTGACGATGTTGTCCGCGGACGCGGCGAACATGTCGTAGAAGCTCGTCTCCCTGGGGGTCAGACGAAATCGCACGTGGGGTCCTCGGGGTGCTGGAATTCGGTCAGGCTGATGCTAGGCGCATCATCCGGCCACGGCTAACCGGCGTCCCTTCAGTGTCGCCCATCAGGCACAGTGATCTGCACGGGCCCCCGCCCCGATTCGCGGGGATCGGTACCATATACCCACGAGGGGTATAGACACCCTTTCTGAGCCTTTCTTTCCTGACCGCGGGAGGACGCGATGACCACCACCGAGGCGGCGGCCGAGGTCACCCCCGAGACCGCCCTCGAATCCGCGCAGCCGACGACGGACCACGACCACGGCGTGCACGGCTACCACAAGCAGAAGGACGAGCACCTGAAGCGGCTGCGCCGCATCGAGGGCCAGATCCGCGGGCTCCAGCGGATGGTCGACGAGGACGTCTACTGCATCGACATCCTCACCCAGGTCTCCGCCTCCACGAAGGCCCTGCAGTCCTTCGCCCTCCAGCTCCTGGAGGAGCACCTGCGGCACTGCGTCGCGGACGCGGCCACCAAGGGCGGCGACGAGATCGAGGCGAAGGTCGAGGAGGCCACGAAGGCCATCGCGCGCATGATGCGCACCTGAGCGCACCTGCGGGGTCAGCGGGGTACGGCTCCGACCGGAACCCCGACCGGGGCCCCGACCCGGAGGACCTCGTCGATGCGGTCGGCGCTCAGCCGCTCCCCGTCGACGGCGGAGGCCGCGATGATCAGCTCACCGCACAGTTCGATTTCGGCCAGGGCCACGCACTCGGGATCCCCGAGCGCGACGGTCGCGGTACCGAGCGGCGGAGCCATGTGCCTTCACCTCTTCCTGCCGGCGTCGGTCTCCCAGCGTAGGGAGGGCCCTACGGACCGCACATGACACGTCTGGACCATTTGCCCATGGCCCGACACCCGCCGTCAGGCCTTGATCTTCCCGGCGTAGATGTCCTTCCGCGCCGGCAGCTCCACCGAGACCCGCGCCCCGAACCCGTAGAGCAGCGTGGTCGACGCGACCGCGACCGTACGGCCCTGATTGCTGAAGCTGAAGCGGTGGCGCACCTTGCGCAGCCGGCCCTCCGCGTCCAGGTACGCGTCGAAGGGCACGGTGTCCGTGGTGAACCCTTTCGCCGCCGCCGCGAGCGCCCCGCGCACCTGCGGCGAGGCAAGCCGCGCGGCCTCGCCGATGTCCGCCGTCCCCCGGTAGTGCCACACCTTCACGCCGGCGAGCTCGGTCTCCCCCACGTACGTCACGTCCCGCGCGCCGCGCAGCAGCTCGGCCGCCGCGGCCGGGTCGGTGGCCCCGCCGGTGACCAGGTTCCCGTCGTCGAGGGTGGTGGTGTCGACCCGCACCCACTTGTCGGCGGGCACGCCGGCGCCCCGGTTCTTCATGTACAGCGCGCCCGGCGCGAGCAGTTCGGTGATCGGCCGGTGCTCGCTCTCCCCGGCGGCGTCCTTGGGCAGCACCACCTGCAGGGCGCCGGTGCGGCGCCGGAAGTCGTAACTGCCCTCGCCCCGGATGGTGACCCGGGTGCCGCCGGTGGCCATCTCCATCGAGGTGCTCGCCCGAGAGGACCCGGCCCGGGTCAGCCCCTCGGCCGCCGCGCGCACGGTGCCGGCCGGATCGTCCCCGCCCGGGACGGCGTCGTCCTCGCCGCCCCCTGCGCAGCCGCCGACCAGCAGCGCCGCGGCGACGGCCCACGCCCCGCCCGTGTGTCCCTTCCGCACCACCATCGCCTGCCAACCCCCAACAACTGCCGCCGCTGTCCGGATCCCGCCCACCGGATAACGACGGTCCGGACGCCCCGTCACGCGCAGTACGGTGTTGACGTGCATGACGAGGCGCCGCATCACACGGAGACCACGGAACGCGGTTCGTTCGCCTTCGCCCGCTGCAGCTGCGGCTGGCGCGGCCCGGCACGAAGATCCCGGGACCGTGCGCGTACGGACGCGACGGAACACACGGAGCAGGCCGCGGCGGGCCGTACCGCGTAGGAGCCGTACCGCGTAGGAAAGGCTCTGGAAGGCCCTGGAACACGAGACCCCCGCCGTGGTGGCGGGGGTCTCGGTACAGCCGGGGGCCCGGCTCAGGCGGCGAGGTCGCTCTCGCCGGCGTCGAGGCGGGGCTCCGGGACGACCGGGGCCTCGGCGACGGCGAGGCGTTCGGCGGCACGGCGGGAGCGGACCAGACGGGCGCCGCGCGGGGCGCGGGCGACGGCGGAGACCAGCGGGGTCAGCAGGGCCAGCGCGAGCGGCGCGAGGAGCAGGGCGACGGCGGTGCCGAGGGCGAGGCCGCCGAGCACGTCGGTCGGGTAGTGCACGCCCATGTAGACCCGGCAGAACCCCTCGGCGAGGGCCAGGCCGATGGCGAGGAGCCCGAAGCGCCGGTGGGCGATGAAGACGCCGACGGCAAGGGCCATCGTCAGGGTCGCGTGGTCGCTGACGAACGAGAAGTCCGTCTTGCCGGGGACCAGGACCTCCAGGCCCTGGTGGTCCTTGAAGGGCCGGGGCCGTTCGACGAAGCCCCGGATCGGGATGTTGACGAGCAGTGCGATGCCGGCCGCCAGCGGCGCCCACAGCAGCCCGGCGACGCCGGCGACGGAGTCACCGGTCGCGGCCCGCCTGCGCACGCTCCACCAGCAGCCGAGCACCACGAGGAGGAGGCCGAGCACGATGCCGTACTCGCCGATGAACTCCATGACGCGGTCGAACCACGGCGGGGCGGCCTTCGCCAGCCCGTTGATGTCGTAGAGCAGGCTGACATCGGGGTTCGAACCGTCCGATGCGAGTCCAGCCATCTGCTGCGGCCCCTTGCTTCCGTGTTGGTGGTGTCCAACCCCCGTGGTCAGAGTGGTCGGATCGGAAACGATCCGCCCGAGGGCAGCGTTCCGCTCTCCGCCCAAGATCACTACGACGTTATCGAAAGGTGACGGGCCGTCGCAGCTCAGGGCCGGAGCCTCACGGAGAGTCCCGAGGGTCCCCGGCTCCGCGGCCGCGGCCTATTGCTGCGGCAGATGGGTGGGCAGCGCCGCGGCGCCGTCCTTGGTGACCCGGGTCGCCCCGAAGTAGTCCGGAGTGTCGATCCGGTCGAAGCGGATCACGGCGCCGGTGCGCGGCGCGTCGATCATGTATCCGCCGCCGACGTAGATGCCGACGTGCCGGATGGCCCGGGAGTTCGTCAGGTCGTCCGAGAAGAAGACCAGGTCACCGGGGAGCAGTTCGTCCCGGCCCGGGTGCGGCCCGGCGTTGTACTGGTCGTTGGCGACCCGCGGCAGCGTGATCCCCACCGACTCGTACGCCGCCTGGGTGAGCCCCGAGCAGTCGAACCGCCCGTTCTGCGCGGCCGTGCCCGTACCGCCCCACAGATACGGCGTGCCGAGCTTCTGCTGCGCGTAGTAGATCGCCCCGGCGGCCTGCTTGGACGGATCGACCCGGCCGACGGGCCGGGCGAAGCTCTTCTCCAGGGACCGGATGATCCGCACGTAGTTCTGCGTCTCGCTGATCGCGGGCACCCCGCCGGACCGGATCACCCGGTACGCCCCGGCGTTGTACGCGGCCAGCATGTTGTTCGTCCGGTCGCCCGGCACGTCCTTCACGTACCCGGCCAGCTCGCAGTCGTACGAGGCGGCCGACGGAATCGCGTCCTTCGGGTCCCACACGTCCCGGTCCCCGTCGCCGTCCCCGTCGATGCCGTGCCCTGCCCAGGTGCCCGGGATGAACTGCGCGATGCCGCGGGCGTTCGCGGGCGAGACGATGGTCGGGTTCCAGCCGCTCTCCTGGTACAGCTGCGCGGCGAGCAGCGCGGGGTTGATCGCGGGGCACAGGTTCCCCCACTGCTGCACCAGGCCCTGGTACGCCGCCGGCACGGCCCCCTTGGCCAGCGCGACGGCCCCGCCCTTCCCGTTCCCGGCCGCGCCGAGCATCCCGGCGGCCGCGGAGAACGTCCCGACGACGAGCAGCGCGACGAAGCTGAGGCAGACCCCGACCGCCCCGCCCGCCACGAGCCAGACCCCGCGCGCCTTACGCACCGTCAACCACCCCTCGGTCCCTGCCAGTACGCCCGGCCGTCCAGTCTAGGTGGGCGGGCGTCCGACGGGGCGTGGACGAACCGGACGGAACGGAAAGACGCCGCCCCAAAGGTGCCACAACGACAATCATTGCCCGGAGTCACCCTCCGTGATACACAGAGTGACCATACGCGTCTTCGCATACAAACCGGCCACACCGTCGCAGGTCAAGACGGTCGGATCGGTCAACTGTGCGGTGATCGGGTAAAGAGAGCCGTCAAGCCGTCACACGCGAGCGGTTTCATCAGCGAAGATAGGTCGACGACCCATGCCGTCTGGCAGGGGCGACGAACTACCCAACAGGGGCGGTGAGTTATATGTACCTGGCGGCCGAGAAGGGCGACATCACCACCATCATCGGTGGAATCGCCCCGAACTGGGGGCCTTTCGGGAGCCTCGGTGCCGAAGCCAAGGTGATGATCGAGGTCGTGATGGCCGTGGCCATCCTGCTCTGCCTCGGCATCGCCATCTGGGGCGCGGCCAAGCAGCGTATCGGGGCCACCGCCCTGCGCGACACCTTCAGCGCCGAACAGGGCAAGGGCCTGATCGTGGCCGGCCTGACCGGAGTCTTCATCATCGGCTCCCTGGGGACGCTCTTCACCATCGTGTACGGGATGGCCGTCTAACCCGTTTCTCACCACCGAGGTCGCGTTCCCTGATGTCCAGTCACCACGCCGCGCCCGCGCGGAAACCAGCACGGCTCCCGTCGTCGTACCCGTCGAGCCCGTCGAGCCCGCCGTATCCGCGAAGGGCCGAAGGGGCGTGCCCGGCATGAGCTTCGGCGACGACCACGACGGCCAGACCCGCACCCGCCTCCCCGACGCCGCCCCCGGCACCACCCGTCCCCCCGCCCGGAGCTCCCGCTCCCTCGTCGCGGTGATCGGCGTGGTGGTCCTCCTGGTCGCGGCGATCGCCCTCGCCAACCGCGGCGACGGCACCCCCTCCGACGCGCCCCACCAGGGCGCCGGCCCGAACTCCCCGTCCCGTTCCGCCGCCCCGACCGCCGCGACCGGCGTCCCCCCCGTCACGGGCAAGAACGGCCAGATCCCGACGGGCTTCGCGCACGACGAGCAGGGGGCGCAGAGCGCGGCGGCGAATTACGCGGTGGCGCTGGGGTCGGTGGACATGTTCCAGCCCGGCCCGCGCGAGGCCCTCGTACGCGCCACCCACGACCCGGCCGTCGCCGACGCCCTCGTGAAGAGCCTGAACGACTCCTACTCGGCCGGCTTCCTGTCCAACGTGGGCCTGCAGCCCGACGGGACCGCGCCGAACGGCCTGACCTTCGTGTCCCGGACCATCCCCGTCGGCACCAAGGTGAAGGACTACACGGGCAACACCGCCACGGCGGAGGTGTGGTGCACCGGCCTCGTCGGCCTCGCCGGCGAGGGCTCCACCAAGCCGGTGACCTCCACCTGGTTCACCATCACCGAGAAGCTGAAGTGGGTCGGCGGCGACTGGAAGGTCGTCAGCTCGGAACAGGCCGAGGGCCCGACCCCCGTCAACGGCGACAACCGCGCCTCGGTCGCGGACGACATCGCCAGGGCCGTCGAGGGTTATGGAGGCTTCACCTATGCCCGCTAGCCGACGCACCCCGCTCCGCACCCCGCTGCGTGCCCTGACCGCCGGTGTGGCGGCCCTGCCGGTCACCCTCGTGCTGCTCGCCTCGCGGGCCTACGCGGCCCCGACGCCCACGCCCGCCGGGACGCCGTCACCCGGCACCCCGTCGCCGAGCGCCACCAACGACCCCTGCGCGCTCATCGTGGGCCAGGCCAAGGAGTACTGCGAGAACGGGCAGAAGACGGGCGGCTCCACCCCCACCCTCGACGACCCCACCACCACCACCGACCCCCTCTCCTCCCTCGCCAGCGGCTGCGCCAAGGCCGCCGCCTGGGTCGTCGACACCCTCTCCTCCGCCGTGAAGTCGACCGCCACCGTCGACTTCACCAACATGGAGTTCCTCGGCCGCTACGCCATCGTCTTCGCCGCCGCCACCTTCCTCACCCTCCTCCTCTGGCTGCTCGCCGTCGCCAAGCGCGCCATCCGCGGCGTCCCCCTCACCACCGCCGTCTCCGAGGCCGTCGGCTTCCTCTGGCTGACCGTCCTCGCCTCCGCCTTCACCCCGCTGATCCTCTACACCGTCGTCAACGCCACCGACGCCATCACCGAGGTCATCGCCTCCGGCACCGGCCAGCAGACCGACGTCTTCTTCGGCAGCTTCAAGCAGGCCCTGGAGAAGGGCGACAGCATCGGCGGCGGGCCGATCATGCTGATCATCGTCTCGCTCGTCACCGTGCTCGCCGCCGGCGTGCTCTACCTCGAACTCGTCCTGCGCGCCGTCCTGCTCTACGTCGGCGCCCTGCTCGGCGTCGTCGTGTACTCCGGGCTCGTCGACAAGAACATGTGGGGCCACGTGCGCCGCTGGGCCGGCATCATGATCGCGGTCATCCTGGTCAAGCCGGTCATCGTGATCGTCCTCGGCCTCGCCGGCGCGCTCTCCTCCGGCACCGGCCCCGACGCGTTCTCCGCCGTCGTCTCCGGCCTCGCGATCATCCTGCTCGCGATCTTCGCCTCCGCGATGATCTACCGCTTCGTACCCGGCTTCGGCGACGAGATCATCGCCTCCCGCGACAACCGCCTGCACCGCGCCGGCGAGAACACCGCGGCCGCCGTCATCTCCTCCCCCGCCTCCCTCGTCTCGCAGGGCATCAAGACCCACAGCACCCGCGGCGACGGCGGCGGAGGCTCCCAGGGCTCCGGCGGCAGCGCGCCCCGCCCCGCCAACCCCCTCTCCGGCGGCGTCGCCGCCCACAGCAGCCGCGGCGGAGACAGCCGCGGCGGAGCGGGCGGAGGCGGCGGCGCCGCGCCCGCGCCCCGTAGCAGCAGCCCCACCGCAGGCACCCCGCACACCAGCCGCAGCAACAGCAAGAACTCAGGAGGTGCAGGGCGTTGACGACCCAGTCCCAGCCGGTCTCGCCCCGCCGCACGTATCTCATCGGCCGCGCCCGGCCGAACGCGATCGTCGGCAAGAACCGCGAGACCGGCGAGATCGCGCTCATCATCGCCGGCGCGTTCCTCGGCATGATGAGCGGACTGATCGTCCAGGTCCTCGCCCTGCGCATCGCCCTGCTCGCCGGCCTGCCGATGCTCGCGCTCGCCGCCGTCTACGT
This sequence comes from Streptomyces sp. SKN60, assembly GCF_026236535.1. Taxonomy (GTDB): domain Bacteria; phylum Actinomycetota; class Actinomycetes; order Streptomycetales; family Streptomycetaceae; genus Streptomyces. The sequence goes on from NZ_JAHTMW010000019.1 coordinate 145,393, forward strand.
CCCGTACAAGCAGCGCACCTTCTACAAATGGTTCGAGATCAACCGCAGTTACAAGCGGATGCTCAAGCGCGGCACCGCCTACCGCTCCGCCGCCGTCGAGGCCGGCACCCGCCTCGACGGCCGCGAGGTCGAGATCGGCCCGCCCCCCGGCATCGGCGGCGTCACCTGGCTCTCCGCCCCCTTCGGCCCCGACGAGATCGCCGTCCTCCTGCACGCCGACCGCCGCACCGTCACCGCCGCCATCGAGATCGAGGGCCCCGGCGTCGGCCTGCGCGACTCCGAGGACCAGGAAGCCCTCGTCGACCGCTTCGGCACCCTCCTCAAGCACGTCGCCAACGGAGACGGCTTCGTCACCCGCCTCCAGATGCTCGCCCGCACCCTCCCCGCCGACCCCGACGCCCACGCCAAGGACGTCGCCCAGCGCGGCGACCACCAGGCCCCGGCCTGGCTCCAGGAGTCGTACGACCAGCTCCAGTCCATGGTGTCGACCTCCAGCGAGCAGCACCGCGCCTACCTCGTCGCGTGCATGCACTACACCCGCGAACTCGCCGCCGAGGCCAACGCCATGGCCCGCGCCGCCCGCCACGCCTCCGGCGCCCGCAAACTCGACCGCGACGCCGGCCTCGCCGTCGTCATGGCCCGCGAACTCACCGACATCTGCGCCCGCCTCGCCGAGGCCGACATCCGCGTCCGCCAGCCCCTCGGCCAGTCCCGGCTCGCCTCCCTCGTCCACTCCATGTACGACCCGGACCACCCCATCGACCACATCCAGGCCATGTCGAAGCGCAACGCCTGGCCCGCCGAACTCGACGCGATGGAACCGACGTACCTCCAGGCCAAGACCCGCGAGTCCGCCACCCGCGCTCCCTGGTGCCACGCCACCGCCTGGATCAAGGAGTGGCCGATGACCCCCGTCGGCGTCAACTTCCTGGCCCCGCTCCTCGTCCACACCCCCGACGTCATCCGCACCGTCGCCGTCACCATGGACCTCGAACCCACCGAGGTCGCCATCGAGCGCATGCTCACCGAGAAGACCAACGACGAGGCCGACGCCAGCCGCGCCGCCAAGATGAACCGCACCGTCGACCCGCGCGACATCGCCGCCCACGGCCGGCTCGACCAGCGGGGTGAAGATCTCGCCAGCGGCGCCGCCGGGGTCAACCTCGTCGGGTACATCACAGTGTCGTCGCGCTCGCCCGAGGCCCTGGCCCGGGACAAGCGCACGATCAGGGCCTCCGCCGGAAAGTCGTACCTGAAGCTGGAGTGGTGCGACCGCGAGCACCACCGGGCCTTTGTGAACACCTTGCCGTTCGCGACCGGCATCCGCCGCTAGGGCCGAAGGGGCACAGACCGATGCGAGATCCGCTGTCCGTCCTCACCGAAGCCTTCACCTCCTTCCTCTTCGGCAAGGTCGAGACGACCCGCCTGCCCGTACGCACCTCCACGGGCCAGGCCCAGGCCGTCTACCTGCCGACCGCGGCCCCCGGCCTCGGCGACTCCGGCGTGATCATCGGCCGCGAGGTCTACAGCGGCAAGGGGTACATCTACGACCCCTTCCAGCTGTACGGCCAGCAGCTCCCGGCCCCCCACTGGCTGGTCCTCGGCGAATCCGGCAACGGCAAGTCGGCGCTCGAGAAGACCTACGTGCTGCGCCAGCTCCGCTTCCGCGACCGCCAGGTCGTCGTCCTCGACGCCCAGGGCGAGGACGGCGTCGGCGAATGGAACCTCATCGCGCAGGAGCTGGGGATAACTCCCATCCGGCTCGACCCGATGGTCGCCAACGACGACGGCATCCGCCTCAACCCGCTCGACCCGTCCATCACCACCACCGGCCAGCTCGCGCTGCTCCGCACCATCATCGAGGTGGCGATGGGCCACGGCCTCGACGAGCGCTCCGGCTTCGCGCTCAAGGTCGCCCACGCCTACGTCAACGAGCACATCACCGACCGCCAGCCGATCCTCACCGACATCGTCGAGCAACTCCGCCACCCGGAGGCGGAGTCGGCCGAGGCCATGAACGTCGACATAGACGATGTACGGGCCTGGGGCCTCGACGTCGCGCTCGTCCTCGACCGCCTGGTCGACGGCGACCTCCGCGGCATGTTCGACGGCCCCACCACGGTCGGCATCGACCTCGACGCCCCGCTCATCGTCTTCGACCTCTCCCACATCGACCGCAACTCCATCGCCATGCCCATCCTCATGGCGATCGTCGGCGTCTGGCTGGAACACACCTGGATCCGCCCCGACCGGAAGAAGCGCATCTTCCTCGTCGAGGAGGCCTGGCACATCATCAACAGCCCGTTCGTGGCCCAGCTGTTCCAGCGCCTGCTCAAGTTCGGCCGCCGCCTCGGCCTGTCCTTCGTCGCCGTCGTCCACCACCTCTCCGACGTCGTCGACGGAGCGGCGGCCAAGGAGGCCGCGGCGATCCTCAAAATGGCCTCCACACGCACGATTTATGCGCAGAAGGCCGACGAGGCACGCAACACCGGCCGCGTCCTCGGCCTGCCCCGCTGGGCCGTCGAGATCATCCCGACGCTCACCCCCGGCATCGCCGTCTGGGACGTCAACGGCAACGTCCAGGTCGTCAAACACCTCATCACCGAGAAGGAACGCCCGCTCGTCTACACCGACCGCGCCATGACCGAGTCCTCCCCGGCGGACCCGGAGCTGGAGTGGGAGACGGAACAGCGCGCGATCCTCGTCGAGCAGCAGATGAACGCGCAGATGAACGACTCGTCCCAGTCCACGGTGGCGTGAGATGCAGCAGGAGCGCAAGCAGTCGGGCGGCGGCATCCCCGACGGATTCGTCGTCGGGCTGCTCGCCCTCCTGCTCGGCCTCGCCGTCCTGGTCTGGACGGCGACCGGCCTGGCCGGCCTGTTCTCCCACGGCGCCTGGCCCCCGGGCGTCACCTTCACCCGTACGCCCCTGGCCCTGCGCTCCCTGATGGGCGCCCCGACCGACCTCGCCGCCGCCTGGCCGGACACCCCGCCCGCCGCCCTCTCCGGCTACGGCCTGTTCTGGGGCCTGGTCATCGGCGAGGCCATGGTCCTGATCGTCCTCACGGTCTTCGTCCTCGGCACCCTCACCCGCTGGCGCGCGGTCCGCGCCAACCGGAAGGCGGGGAAGGGGGCCTTGTACGAGAACGAGCGCGCCGCCCGTACGGAGGAGGCCAAGGCCGTCGCGCCCCCGGCCACCACCCAGCCCCCGCCCCCGCGCCGCCCCGCCGAGGACCCGGCGCCGGAGCGCCCGGAACCCGACAGCCCGGCCACCCCGACCACCCCGGCCCCCGTGTCCGAACCCCGGATCGTCTTCGGCCCCGCCGCCACCCGCCGCCCCACCGCCGCCCAGGCGATCCGGGACGCCGAGGGCGCCGTACTCGTCGTCACCTCCGACCCGACGCTCTGGGCCGAGACCAAGGACGCCCGCGGCAAGCTCGGTCCGGTCCTCGTCCACGACCCCGGCCACCTCTGCGACACCCCCGCCCGGCTCCACTGGAACCCCGCCGAGGGGTGCGAGGACCCGCAGGAGGCCCGCGACCGGGCCGCCGCGCTGCTCGCGCCCGTACGCCCGCAGTCCCGGCTCGACGCGGCCGTGGCGGACACCGCCGAAACGCTCATGCGCTGCTGGCTGCACGCCGCCGCCATCGACGGCCGGCCCTTCAAGCAGGTGCACCGCTGGGCCCAGGGCACCGACGCCCACGAGCCCGTACGGATCCTCCGCACCCACCCCAAGGCCGCCGCCGGCCACGCCGGCCTCCTCGAATCCGCGCTCACCGCGCACCCCGAACGCCGCGCCACCGCCCAGGAACTGACGGCCCGGGCGCTCTCCGCCCTCAGCTCGATCCACATCCGCCAGGCCTGCACCCCGAATCGAACAGACTCGCTCACGCTCGCATCTTTCGTCGCCGAGCAGGGCACCCTTTACGTGGTGGGTGAACCGATCGAGGACCCGCGCACCCACCCGGGCGCGATGCCCCTCCTGACCGCGCTCGCAGCAAGCGTGGTCGAGCACGGCCGCCGCATGGCCGCACGGTCATCCGACGGTCGGCTCGACCCACCACTGACCCTCGTCCTCGACGACGTCGCGGCCGTCGCGCCGATCCCCCGCCTCCCCGAACTCGTCGCCACGGGACGGGAGCTCGGCCTGCCGACCCTCGCCCTGATGCGCTCCCAGGAGCAGGCCCGAGCCCGCTGGCCCGAGCCCCTCCCGTACCCCTAGACGGCCTGCTGCGGCCCCGGCCGGGGCACCTCGTACTCCAGGTCGTATCCGCTCCCGGAGCCCGGCATCACCGTCCGCTCGCCCGTCGGAACGAAGCCGAAGCGCCGGTAGAAGGCGCCGGCCCGCGCGTTGTCCTCGTGCACGTACAGCCGCACCCGCTCGATCGTCGGCTCGGGCAGCGCCCAGGACCACTCCACGGCCGTACGGAAGAGCGCGTCGATCACACCGGCGCCGCGCGCCTCGGGCCGCACGTACACACCCACCAGATGCGTCTGGTCGACCTTCGCCGGCTCCCCGAACAGCGGCTCCGCGTCCGACGGCCGCTCGACGAGCACCGTGGTCGTACCTATCCAGCGCCCGTCCGGCGTCTCGGCGACGAACTGCCGCACCCGCCCCTCACCGTCCTCGGACGCGTTGGCCGTCCGCCCCTGCCAGAAGGAATCGGGCTGGGCGACGGCGGTCTCGTACGTCTCCACGAAGGCGAGGTGCGCGACCGGGTCCTGAAGCGCCACGAGCCGCAGCTCGCGCACCTTCTCCCACTCGTCGGCACGGACGGGGCGAATCGAATAGTCCATGCCGCGATCTTCGCCATCGCCGCACCCCGCTGACAAGCGCGTTATCGATCCAGGGATTCGTCGTACCTGGGTACGACGACGCCGCCGAGCCCCGCCGCCTAGCGTGGCCGGGTGACAACGGGGACGACGCGGACGCCAGAAACGACGGGAACGACAGGGCCGACAGGCTCGACAGGCGCGACAGGCGCGACAGGCGCGACAGGCGCGACAGGAACGACGGCACCGAGCCGCTACGTACGCCGGCTGCTCGCCCGGGTCCAGGCCTTCGACGCGCGCCGCCAGTGGGTCTGGGACGCCCTGGTGACCGCCGTCCTCCTGATCACCGCGCTCGTCGACGCGTCCGGCGGCTGGCGGAACACCGCCCGCGACCCGTCCGTCCCCGTCTGGCTGGTGGCCACGCTCAGCACCGCCATCGTCCTCCCCGTCCACTGGCGCCGCCGGTCCCCGCTCGCCGTACTCTCCGTCATGACGGTCCCGGTCCTCGTCAGCGAGGCCTCCGGCGCCTTCCTCCAGGCCGGCTACCTCCAGGCCCTCCCCTTGTTCCACATCGCGCTCCGCCGCCCGCCCCGCGCCCTCCTCTGGGCCGCCGCCCTGCTGCTCGCACCCCTGCTGACCGGTGCCTTCCGCCACCAGGCCGAGACCTGGGACCTGCACGTCGTCCCCGCCGTCTGGGGCTACCTCCTCGTCGCGCTGCTCGGCATCACCGTCCGTTCCCGCAAGGAGGAACGAGAACAGGAGGTGCGGCTCGCGGCCGCCGCCGAACGCGCCCGCATCGCCCGCGAGATGCACGACATCATCGGCCACAACCTCTCCGTCATCACCGGCCTCGCCGACGGCGGCCGCTACGCCGCCGCCAAGAACCCCGAACGCGCCGCCCAGGCCCTCGACGCCATCTCCACCACCAGCCGGCAGGCCCTCACCGAACTCCGCCGCCTGCTGGACGTCCTGCGCGAGGAGGAGACCGAGTCGGCGGTACGGAACCCCCAGCCCGGCCTCGCGGACCTGCCGGCCCTCATCGAAGGCGTACGGAGGGCGGGCCTCCCCGTCGAGGCGACCCTCCCCGCCCCGGCTCATCCGCTCTCCCCAGGAGCCGAGCTGACGCTCTATCGGGCGGTACAGGAGGCGCTGACGAACACGCTGAAGCACGCGGGCGAAGGCGCGAAGGCCGAGCTGACGCTGGCGTACGGGCCGGAGGGAACCGTCCTCGTCGTCACCGACACGGGCGGGCCCGCCGCCGAGCCGCCGGGTCCCCGGCGCCAAGGCCAAGGCCAGGGCCGGGGCCTGGCGGGAATGCGCGAGCGTGCGGCGCTCTACGACGGCACACTCGAGTCCGGCCCCCTCCCCGAGGGTGCCGGCTGGCGCGTACGTCTCCGACTTCCTCTGGAGGACTCCCCCTCGTGACGACCGTTCTGATCGCGGACGACCAGCCGATGCAGCGCCTCGGCTTCCGCATGCTGCTCGAAAGCCAGGACGACATGACGGTCGTCGACGAAGCCGGCAGCGGCACGGAGGCCGTCCGCCTTGCCGACCGCCACCACCCGGACGTGGTCCTGATGGACATCCGCATGCCGGGCCTGGACGGCATCGAGGCCACCCGCCGCATCGCCGCCACCGGCTCCCGCACCCGGATCCTGATCGTCACCACCTTCGACCTCGACGAGTACGCGTACGAGGGCCTGCGCGCCGGCGCGAGCGGCTTCCTGGTGAAGGACGCCCAGCCCGAGGAGCTCCTCACGGGCATCCGCTCGGTCGCGAGCGGCGACGCGGTGGTGTCCCCCAAGCTCACCCACCGCCTCCTGACCACCTACCTCCGCCCCGTGCCCGCGCCCGCGGCGCCCACTCCCCTGCCCTCTCCGAAGGACGACCCTCGGCTGGCTCCGCTGACCGACCGCGAACGCGAAATCCTCACGGTCGTCGGTCAGGGCTGGACGAACACGGAGATCGCCACCCGCTTCCACCTCGCCGAATCCACGGTGAAGACCCACATCACCCGCATCCTCGCCAAGACCTCTTCGCGCGACCGCATCCAGGCGGTGATCCTGGCCTACGACACGGGCCTGGTCACGCCGGCGGCCTGACCGTGAACGCAGAAAAGCCCCGCACCATGAGGTGCGGGGCTTTCCCACAATGATTGTTCGGCGGCGTCCTACTCTCCCACAGGGTCCCCCCTGCAGTACCATCGGCG
>NZ_JAHTMW010000001.1 GCF_026236535.1 Streptomyces sp. SKN60
GGTGCGGACGCTTCCTTTGTACTCACCCTCGCGGGCTTTCCTCCGGGCGCTTCCTTCGTTTCCGACTCTATCAGATCTTTCCGATCCGATTTCCTCGGTGCTTTCCGGTCCCTTTTCGACTTTCGTCGTTCCGGGCCCTTCCGGCGGTTCCGACTCTATCAGATCCTTTCGGCGTCTGATTCCCAGTCAGCGGGGTTTGTCTTCCCGGCCGTTGAGCCGTTCCGACGCCCTGAACCCTAGCGGATTTCCCCGGCGACCCGTTAATCGAGTCAATCGAAATGAATTTCGGCATGCCGAAATTCTTCCCGGTGGGGAGATCGTGCGGAGTTGAGGTGCCGCTACTGCGGCGGGATGGCTGTCGAAGAACCGTTCCGGCTCCGTGACAACTCGGAGAACACTACGCATCCCCGGGGGTCGTGTCAAGGCTCCCCCAGGGGCCCCGCCCGGGTCCGCTAGTCCAGGTCCGTCAGCCGGCCGCCGGCGTCAGGCTGAGTGAGCTCCACCCGGCGCAGCAGGCGGATCAGCATCTCGCCGAGGGCGCCGCGCTCTTCCCCGGAGAGGTCCTGGAGGAGCTCCTCCTCGAAGGCGGTGGCCATGCGCATGGCGTCCAGCCACTTCTGGCGGCCCTCGTCCGTCAGCTCGACGATCACGCGCACGCGGTTGGTCTCGTCGCGGTCGCGGGTCACCAGGCCCTCGCCGGCCATGCGGTCGATGCGGTGGGTCATGGCGGCCGGGGTGAGTCCGAGGCGCTTGGCGAGCTCGCCGGGGCCCAGGCGGTACGGGGCGCCGGAGAGGACGAGGGTCTTGAGGACCTCCCACTCGGCGTTGCTGATGCCGAGGTCGGCGACCTGGCGGCCGTTCGCCACGTTCATCCGGCGGTTCAGCCGGCCCAGGGCGGAGACCACCTTCTCGACCTGGGGGTCGAGGTCGCGGAACTCGCGCTGATAGGCGGCGATCTGCTCGTCGAGGCTCGGTTCCTGGGGGCCCGTGGCGCCGGACTGCTCGGTGGTGTCGGACATGCGGCGAGTATCCCATGGGGTTCGTTGGCGTTGAAGTCCTTCTATGTGTATCGTTAAGGATCGAACTTTAGGATTGAAGTCTTCAGGGTTCAGGGCTACAGCACTGAACCCGCGACCGAAGTGGGTGAGTGTGACCAAGGCGATGGGCGCAGCGATGCGCCGGATTCAGGCAGGCAGCGCGCTGAGCGCGTTCGGACTCGGCTTCACCGTGCCGTACCTCTATGTGTACGTGGCTCAGGTGCGGGATCTGGGCGCGAGCACCGCGGGTGTCGTACTGGCCGTCTTCGCCATGGCCGCACTCCTGGTGCTCCCCTTCAGCGGGCGCGCGATCGACCGGCGCGGGCCGGTCCCCGTGCTGCTCGTGGCCTCGCTGCTCGCCGCGCTCGGCGCGGTGGGGATGGGCCTGGCGGCGTCCGTGCCCGCGGCGATCGGTGCCGCGGCGCTCCTGGGTGCCGGTACGGCCGTGATGCAGCCGGCGCTTGCGACGATGATCGTCTGGTCCTCGACGCCGGCGGGCCGGACCCGGTCGTTCGCGATGCAGTTCTTCCTGCAGAACCTCGGTCTGGGCGTCGGCGGTCTGATCGGCGGCCAGCTGGTCGACGCCAGCCGTCCCGACAGCTTCCTGCTGCTGTTCTCGATCGAGGCGGCGATGTTCCTGGTGCTCGCGGGCATCGTGCTGACCGTGCGGATGCCGGAGTCGGCCGTCCTGCCGGCCGCCCGTCCGGCCTCCGGCCGGGGCGGCGGGGTCCGCGCACTGTTCGCCCACAAGGCGATGGTGCAGCTGTGCGTCCTGGGCTTCGTGCTCTTCTTCGCCTGTTACGGGCAGTTCGAGTCGGGTCTCGCGGCGTACGGCACCGAGGCGGCCGGAATCGACCCGTCGGCGCTCGGCATCGCCCTTGCCGCGAACACCGCGGTCATCGTGGTGGCCCAGTTCCTGGTGCTGAAGTTCGTCGAGCGCCGCAAGCGCACCCGGGTGATCGCGGCCGTCGGTCTGATCTGGACCGTGGCGTGGCTGTTCGCCGGGTACGCGGGCCTGGGGCACGGCAGCCAGACGATGGCGACGGCGGCGTTCGTCTCCACGTACGCGCTGTTCGGGCTCGGCGAGGCGATGCTGTCGCCGACGGTCGCGCCGCTGGTGGCCGATCTGGCGCCGGAGTCGATGGTCGGTACGTACAACTCGGCCTTCGCCCTGGTGAAGCAGCTGGCGCTCGCGGTCGGCCCGGCGGTCGGCGGTCCGATGGGGGCGTCGCTGCACGGCCCGTACATCCTGACCTTCGTGCTGTTCTCGCTCGGGATCACCTTCCTTGCGGTCCGGCTCGGCAGGCAGCTCACCCCGGTGCAGAACCAGCCGGCGCTGGCGGCCCGGCCCTCGCGGGTGGTGGCTCAGCACCAGCCCGCGAAGGAGACCGCCGCCGCCTGAGGCTGCTAGTCAGGCAGGGCGAACTCGCACCACACCGCTTTGCCGCCGCCCGGAGTGCGGCGGCTCCCCCAGGACGAGGCGATCGTCGCGATGATCGAGATTCCGCGACCCGCCTCGTCCTCCGTTTCCGCCCGGCGGCGGCGCGGCAGATGGTCGTCCCCGTCGGTGACCTCGATGATCAGGCGCCGGTCGGTGCGGCGCAGCCGCAGGCGCATGGGCGGGGTGCCGTGCTGCAGGGAGTTCGCCACCAGCTCGCTGGTGGCGAGGACGCCGAGGTCGCACAGTTCGACGGGGAAGCGCCAGCTGGCGAGGACGCCGGAGGCGAAGGCACGCGCGCGTGGGGCCGCCTCGATGCCGCCGAGCAGTTCCAGGGCGGCGTTGTGGAAGAGCTCGGCGTCGGAGCCCTTGCGGGCGGGGTGCTGGACGACGAGGACGGCGACGTCGTCGTCGTGGTCGGCGGTGACGCCGAGGGAGCGGAGCAGTCGGTCGCAGACGACCTGCGGGGTGCCGGTGGCGCCGGAGAGGGCGCGCTCCAGGGCGGAGACGCCCTCGTCGATGTCCTCGCGGCGGCGCTCGACCAGGCCGTCGGTGTAGAGGACGGCGGTGGAGCCGGGCGGCAGGGCGATGCTGCCGGAGGTGTGGAGCCAGCCACCGGTGCCGAGCGGCGGGCCGGTGGGGTCCTCGGCGCGGCGGACGGTGCCGTCCTCGTCCCGTACGAGGATCGGGAGGTGGCCTGCGGAGGCGTAGACGAGCTTGCCCTCGTTGGGGTCGTGGACCGCGTAGACGCAGGTGGCGATCTGGCTGGCGTCGATCTCGGCGGCGAGGCCGTCGAGCAGCTGGAGCACCTCGTGCGGGGGCAGGTCCAGGCGCGCGTAGGCGCGGACGGCGGTGCGCAGCTGGCCCATGACGGCGGCGGCGCGCACCCCGCGGCCCATGACGTCGCCGATGACGAGGGCGGTGCGGCCGGCGCCGAGGGTGATGACGTCGTACCAGTCGCCGCCGACGGCGGCGTCGGTGCCGCCGGGCTGGTAGGTGGCGGCGATGCGGAGGTCGTCGGGCTGTTCCAGCTCCTGCGGGAGCAGGGAGCGCTGGAGGGTGACGGCGGTCTCGCGGTGCCGGCGCTCGCTGGCGCGGAGCCGCTCGGCGGCCTCGGCGTGGTCGGTGACGTCGGCGGCGTGGACGAGGACGCCGCCGTCGGCGAGCTGCGGGCTGTCCACCGGGAGGCAGGTGACGGTGTAGGAGCCGCCGTCCTGGGTGCGGCGGGACTTCACGGTGCGGGGCTTGCCGCTGCGGAGCACCTGGTCGAGGAGCGGGAGGAGGCCGAGCTCCTCCGCCTCGGGGCAGGTGTCGGCGACGGTGGCGCCGGCCGGGCGGGGGCCGAACGCCGCCGCGTACGCCTCGTTGACGTATGCGATGCGGTGCTCCGGTCCGTACACGAGGGCGACCAGGCCGGGGAGGCGGCCGATGATCTCCCGCACGGTGAAGTCCTCGAGCGCGGGGACGCCCTCGGGTGTGCCGGACTCGTCGGCGGGGTGGTCCGGCCGGGGCCCGTACTCACCGCGGGCGGCGGGCACGGAGCCTTCGGTCCCGCGGGACGCCGCGCGGCGCTGCGTACCGGGGAGCCGGGCGCTCCAACGGGTGAAGTTCACGGATCTGTATGCCTCGTGGTGTCGTTGCCGTGCAGAGTCACTCTGTGCAGGTGTGAGCCCACCTATGGTCACACGTCCAGTGTGGACGAGTGCACTGACAGTGATGTCAGCCCGCGGGATCGTCCGGGGACTTGTCGGGGGACGGGTCCTTCGGTGCGGGTGGTGGTGCGGCGGCGAGTTCGAATTCGGCGCGTGGGTGTTCCAGGGAGCCGAGGGAGACGATCTCGCGTTTGAACAGGCCGGACAGGGTCCATTCGGCCAGGACGCGGGCCTTGCGGTTGAACGTGGGGACCCGGCTGAGGTGGTAGGCGCGGTGCATGAACCAGGCCGGGTAGCCCTTGAGTTTGCGGCCGTAGACGTGGGCGACTCCTTTGTGGAGCCCGAGCGACGCGACGGAGCCGGCGTAGGCGTGGGCGTACTCCTTGAGGGGCTGCCCGCGCAGGGCGGCGGCGATGTTCTCGGCGAGCACCTTCGTCTGGCGGACGGCGTGCTGGGCGTTGGGGGCGCATTCCTTGCCCGGCTCCCCGGCCGTCACGTCGGGGACGGCGGCGGCGTCGCCTGCGGCCCAGGCGTGTTCGGTGCCGGCGACGGCCAGCTGCGCGGTGCAGACGATCCGGCCGCGTGCGTCGAGCGGAAGGTCGGTGGCGGCGACGACCGGCGCGGGTTTCACGCCGGCGGTCCACACGACGGTACGGGTGGGCAGGCGGGTGCCGTCGCTGAGCACGGCGACGCGGTTCTCGCAGGAGTCGAGGCGGGTGCCGAGGCGTACGTCGATGTTGCGGCCGCGCAGCTCGCGGATGGCGTAGCGGCCCATCTCCGCGCCGACCTCGGGGAGGATCCGGTCGGAGGCCTCGACGAGCACCCAGCGCAGGTCCTCGGGCTTGAGGTTGTGGTAGTACCGCGCGGTGTAGCGGGCCATGTCCTCGAGTTCGGCGAGGGCCTCGACGCCCGCGTAGCCGCCGCCGACGAAGACGAAGGTGAGGGCGGCGTCGCGGATCGCGGGATCGCGGGTGGAGGAGGCGATGTCCATCTGCTCGATGACGTGGTTGCGCAGGCCGATGGCCTCCTCGACGGTCTTGAAGCCGATGCCGTGGTCGGCGAGGCCGGGGACCGGGAGGGTGCGGGAGACCGAGCCGGGCGCGATGACCAGCTCGTCGTAGCCGAGCCGGATCCGTCCGGTGCCCTCCTCCTCGGTGGCGAGGGTGGAGAGGGTCGCGGTGCGCTTGGCGTGGTCGACGGAGTGGACCTCGCCGATGACGATGCGGCAGCGGTCCAGGACCCGGCGCAGCGGGACGACGACATGGCGGGGCGAGATCGAGCCGGCGGCGGCCTCGGGCAGGAACGGCTGGTACGTCATGTACGGCTCGGGGGTGACCACCGTGATCTCGGCCGTGCGGCTCTTCAGCTCCGCCTTGAGCTGCCGCTGGAGGCGCAGCGCGGTGTACATGCCGACGTAGCCGCCGCCGACGACGAGGATGCGCACAGGTTCGGTCACTGTCCCATGACGCAACGCCGTCCGGGGTTTGTCCACAGGCCCGGCAAATTGTGTGACCGGAGGGGTGCGGAGGCGTGGGGTGGCGAATGGGTCGGGCGGGACGGGAAGTGCGCAGGTCAGGGTGGGGATGCCGGGTGGGGTCCGGGGCCGGAATCGGGAGGGTCCGGGTCCTTGCTCCGATCGGGGGGCGCACCGTACGGAACTGCCCCTTCTGAATTGACCCCGACTCAACTATGTTCGTACTTCGTCGGGGTGTCGGATCGCCGTGCGTGGACCAAGGGCGCGGCCCGGTCGGACCCCCGTGTCAGGGCGGGGAGTCTCCGGGGGGAGACATCATGAGCGGGGGAACGCTTATGCAGATTCAGGATTCTTACGGGCAGGTGCGTACGGCGCAGTCGGCGCCGAACGGGCGGTCCGCGCCGCTGCGGGTGGACGCGCAGCGGAATCTGGAGCATGTGCTCCGGGCGGCGCGCGAGGTGTTCGGCGAGCTCGGGTACGGGGCGCCGATGGAGGACGTGGCGCGGCGCGCCCGGGTCGGTGTCGGCACCGTGTACCGGCGCTTTCCCAGCAAGGACGTGCTGGTCCGGCGGATAGCCGAGGAGGAGACCGCGCGGCTCACCGAGCAGGCGCGCACCGCGCTCGGGCAGGAGGACGAGCCGTGGTCGGCGCTCTCCCGCTTCCTGCGCACCTCGGTTGCCTCGGGCGCCGGTCGACTGCTGCCGCCGCAGGTACTGCGGGTGGGCGTGGACGAGGTGGTGCTGCCCACCAGTGCGGCGGACGACGAGGCGCGGGTGCCGCAGCAGCGGGTCTCGGTGCCGGGCGCCGCTCCGGGTGTGAACGGGCACGCGGGACCGTCGGGACCGGCTGCCTACGGTGAGCAGGGCGAGCAGCGGATCGTGGCGCCGCGCGCGGTGCCGGCGGCCGAGCAGGACGACGCGGGGGCGGCCGAGCTCCTGGAGGTCGTCGGCCGGCTGGTGGACCGGGCCCGGGAGGCGGGCGAGCTGCGCACCGACGTGACGGTGTCCGACGTGCTCCTGGTGATAGCCACCGCCGCTCCCGCGCTGCCGGACGCGGCGCAGCAGGCGGCGGCCTCGGCACGGCTCCTCGACATCCTTCTCGAGGGTCTGCGCTCGCGGTAGGCCGACCCCTGGGGGAGCGCGGTTCTCGATGGTTCGCTCGATGCTCCGAGTGGACCGTCGAGCATGACACGAACGGATGAGCGGTTACGCCCGGAGACGGGAAGTCGCCCCGGACGGGTGGTAAGTGGACGCGGGGCTTCGGCATGCCCGCGCTCTGTGGCAGGCTTGGCCGCGTTCGGGTCCGAGCGTGTATACGGGGGCTTCCGCGATGAGCGGTGACAGTCGGGACGAGACGCCGGCCGCCGCCGGCACGGCGGAGGCGGGCGGGCTGCCGTCCCGGCAGGTGCCGAGCCAGGGCGGCCCGGGCGCAGCCCACGGCTCCGCGCCGAGCGCGCCGGCTCCCGAGGCGAGCGTGCCGCAGCAGCGCGAGGGCGGTGGCGTCCCGCCGTCGGCCGCCGAGGCGTTCGACCACGGCAGCGCCGATGCCGACACCGACTCCGGATCCGGCTCCGTCCTGCCGCCGCCGCTCGATCTGCCGCCGTCCGACGCCGAGCTGATCCAGCGCATGCGGGACGGCGACGACAGCGCGTACGAGGAGCTGTTCCGCCGGCACTCCGCCGCCGTCCGCCGCTACGCCCGCTCCTGCTGCCGGGACGCCGACACCGCCGACGACCTGACGGCCGAGGTCTTCGCCCGCACCCTGCAGGCGGTACGCGGCGGGGCCGGGCCCGAGCAGGCGGTGCGCGCCTATCTGCTGACCTCCGTGCGCCGGGTCGCCGCGACCTGGATCCGCACCCAGAAGCGCGAGCACCTGGTCGAGGACTTCGCGGTGTTCGCCGAGGAGGCCGCCCGGGCCGCCGAGGTCTCCGACCAGTCGGCGACCTTCGGCGCCGGGCTCGACCTGGGCGCGGACGTCCTCGCCATGCACGAGGCCGAACAGTCCCTGGCCATGCAGGCGTTCCGTTCGCTGCCCGAGCGCTGGCAGGCCGTGCTGTGGCACACCACGGTCGAGGAGGAGTCGCCCAGCGAGGTCGCCCCGCTGTTCGGGCTCACCGCCAACGCGACCGCCGTCCTCGCCAGCCGCGCCCGCGAGGGCCTCAAGCAGGCCTATCTGCAGGCGCACGTCAGCCAGTCGCTCACCGCGGGCGGCGACTGCGCCCGCTACGCCGACCGGCTCGGCGCGTACGCGCGCGGCGGGCTGCGGATGCGGGCCGAGCGCGGACTGCGCAAGCACATCGAGGAGTGCGCCAAGTGCCGGCTCGCCGCCGGTGAGCTGGCCCATGTGAACGCCGGGATCCCCGCGCTGCTGCCGGTCGCCGTCATCGGCTGGTTCGCCGCCGGGTACTCGCTCAAGGCCGCCGGCGTGGTGGCCGGCGGAGCCGCCGGGGCGGGCGCGGCCGGTGCCGCGGCCGCCGCGACGGGCGGCACCACGACCGGCTCCACCGCCGGCGCGTCGGCCGCCGCCTCCGAGGGCCTGGGCATCCCCGCCAAGGCAGGCATCGCCGCGGTGGCCGCGGTCGCCGCGACCGCGGGCCTGGTGTGGGCGCTGACCGGTGCCGAACCGGAGCCGGTCGCCCAGCCCGCCCCCACGCCGACGGTGGCCGCGCCCGCCGAAACGCCGCCCCCGCCGCCGAGCCCGAAGCCCACCCCGAAGCCGGCGCCTCCCCCCGTACCGGCGCCGCCGCCCGCGCCCAAGCCGACGCCGCGGAAGACCCCGCCGCCGAGCCCGACGCCGACGGCGAGCCCCACACCGAAGCCGACGCTCCGGCCGGTCGTGAAGCCCAAGGCGAAGCCGAAGCCGAAGCCGCCGAAGCCCGGCCCGGCGGTCTACCGGATCGACACGCTGCAGTACGGGGTCTTCGGCGACGGCACCAAGCCGGAGGTCAACCTCGCCCAGAGCAGCCTCGTGTGGCAGCGCTCCGGCCTGACGATGGACGGCACCCGCTACGCCCACGGCGTCAGCATGCACGCCCCGTCCTCGCTGCTCATCGACCTCAACCGCCAGTGCACGAGCTACGACGCGATCGTCGGCATCGACGACATCACCGTGCCCATCGGCCCCGGCGGCGTCCGCTTCTCCGTGTACGGCGACGGCGAACGCCTCTGGCGCTCCCCGGTCCTGCGCCGCGGCGACACCCCGATCCCGGTGCACGTCAGCCTGGCCGGCCGCCGCACCCTGCGCCTGGTGGTGGAGGAGCACACTCCGTTCGGCCAGGCGGCGATGGCGGACTGGGCGGAGTCGAAGATCAGCTGCCGGTAGCGGCGTAGGGCTCCAGCAGGGACAGGACCTCGTCCAGGGTGAGGCCGTGGCCCGAGGTGCGGGCGGCTTCGCGGGCCGGGCCGTCGAGGGTCGCGGCGGCTCGCTCCACCAGGGCGGTCGCCTCCTGGACTTCGGGGAGGGCGCGCGGGACGGCGGAGCGCCAGCCGTCGGTGGCGCCGAGCAGGCGGAGCGCCAGTGCCGGCTCGCCGGCAAGGGACAAGGCGCTGGCCACGCCCTCGGTCAGGCCCGTGGTGACGAACTCGGCGCTGCCCGCGTCGACGGCGAGCCGCAGCGCCGCGACGGCGTGGACGACGGCCGGGATCCCCGCCCCCTCGTGCGCCTCGATACGGGCGGCGAGGCCGTGCACGGCGGCCTCGAAGTGCGGTGGCGGGGTGCCCACGCCGACCGTCGCGCCGGCCACCTCGACATGGCGGCGGGCGGCGGGGACGTCTCCGTCGGACAGGGCGATCTCGGCGCGCAGGAAGCCGACATAGGTCCGGGCGTCGTGGACGTGATAGCGGTCGGCCTCGGCCGTCGCCTCGTCGAGTCCCTTGAGGGCGACGGCGCGGTCGCCCGCGCGGAAGTCGAGTTCGGCGAGCCGGGCGAGGAGGAACGGGGCCTCGGCGTGCGCGCCCACCTCGCGGGCGAAGGTCAGCCCCTCCACGTATGCCTCCCGGGCCTCCGCGAGCCGGCCGCGCATCATGTTGGCCTCGCCGGCGGCGCTGGCGACCTGGGCTCGCATCCAGCGGTCGCCGACCCGGCGGGAGAGGGCGCGCAGTTCGGCGAGGTCCTCGTCGATGCCGGGCATGCCGCCGGGCATGTCGACGATCATGTGGGTGCGGAACATCAGCGCGACCCCGATCTCCCATTCACCGCCGTACCGGCGGCAGTTGGCGACGGCCAGGTCGAGGAGGGCCCGGACGTCGGACGGGGTGTCGGTGAGGAAGCTGGTGAGCGGCCAGAGCATGCCCGGGAAGCGCGCGGACTCGGGGCCGGGGTGATCGGAGAACGCGGCCCGCACCCGGGTGACGAGGGCGGCGGCCTCCGGGTCGTCGCGGAGCGAGGGGGCGTTCGCGCTCTCCGAGGCGAGGAAGAACTGGAGCATGCGCAGCTGCATGCGGGGCCAGTAGCGGGGGTCGTCCGGGTCCGTGGGGTCCTCTCCGAGGCTCAGGGCGCGCTCGACCCAGCTCATGGCCTCGGGGCGGTAGTTGCGCAGCCACCAGAACCAGCCGATGGCGAAGACGAGCCGGACGGCGGCGGCCTCGTCGGGGGCGGTGACGACGGTGCGGTGCAGGGCGGCCCGGAGGTTGTCGAGGTCGCGCTCGATCCTGGCGATCCAGGGGAGCTGTTCGCCGGAGCGGAGCAGGGGGTCGGCGGTCTCGGCGAAGGCGGTGAAGTGGGCGGTGTGGGCGGCTTCGGCGGCGGCGCGCAGGGCGGGGGTCTCGGCGGCGCGCTCCGCCGCGTACTCGTGGATGGTCTCCAGGAGGCGGTAGCGCATCTCGCCGTCCTCGGTGGGGCTGGCCACCACGAGGGACTTCTCGACGAGGCTGCCGAGCACGCCGACGGTGTCGGGGGCGGGCGCGGGGGCGCCGGGTGCGGCCGGGTTCAGGGCCTCGGCGGCGGCGAGGTCCCAGCCGCCGGCGAAGACGGAGACCTGGCGCAGCAGGTCGCGTTCGGCACGGTCGAGGAGCTCCCAGGACCAGTCGACGACGGCGCGGAGGGTCTGCTGGCGGGGCAGCACGGTGCGGGAGCCGGAGGTGAGGAGCTGGAAGCGGTCGTCGAGGCGGTCGGCGATCTGGCGCGGGGTGAGCAGCCGCAGCCGGGCGGCGGCGAGTTCGATGGCGAGGGGCAGGCCGTCGAGGCGGCGGCAGATCTCGTCGACGGCCGGGAGGTCGTCCTCGGCGCGGAAGCCGGGGCGGACGGCGCGGGCGCGTTCGGCGAAGAGGCGGTGGGCGGGGGTCGGCGGGAGCGGTTCGACGGGGCGGACGGCTTCGCCGGGGACGCCGAGCGGCTCCCTGCTGGTGGCGAGGATGCGCAGCCCGGGGCAGTGGGTGAGGAGCGTCTCGGCGAGGGCGGCCGCGCCGTCGATGACGTGCTCGCAGTTGTCGAGGACGAGGAGCAGCGGGCGGCGGGAGAGGTGCTCGACGAGCTGGGCGGTGGGGTCGTCCTGGAGGGGGACGCCGTCGCGGGCGATCAGATTGGTCTCGCGCAGCCGGAGGGCGGAGAGGACGGCTCCGGGTACTGCCTCGGGGGTGTCGAGCGGGGCGAGTTCGGCGATCCAGGCGGCGGGGCCGGCGGCTTGAAGGGCGGCTTCCTCGGCGAGCCGGGTCTTTCCGGAGCCGCCGGGGCCGGTGAGGGTGACGAGCCGGGAGCGGTCGAGGTCGGTGCGGAGCGCGGCGAGGTCGGGCTCGCGGCCGACGAAGGAGGTGAGGCGGGGGCGGATGTTGCCGGTCTCGGACACGGGGGCGGGCGCGGGTCCGGGCGCCGGTGCGGGTGCGGGTACTGGGACCTCGCCGGCGAGGAGTTCGGCGTGCAGGGCGGCGAGTTCGGGCCCCGGGTCGGTGCCGAGGCCGTCGGCGAGGGTGCGGCGGGCGCTCTCGTACGCGGCGAGCGCGTCGGCCGGGCGGCCCTCCGCGCGCAGGGCGCGGATCAGCTGGGCGTGGAAGGTCTCGTCGTAGGGGTACGCGCCGGTCAGCTCGGTCAGCTCCGGGACGAGGCCCGTCGTGGCGCCGCGCCGCAGGTCGGCCTCGACGCGCTGCCGGAGCGCGGCGAGCCGCTGGGCCTCGGGGCGGACGCCGGCGGGCTCGGGCAGGTCGGCGAGCGCGGGGCCGCGGAACAGGGCGAGGGCGGTGCGCAGCAGCGCGGCCGCGCCCTCCGGATCCCCCGCGTCCAGCCGGGCGCCCGCCTCGCGCGCGTGCCGCTCGAACACGTACAGGTCGATGTCCTCGGGCCCGGCCGCCAGCCGGTACCCCCCGGGCCCCGACCCCACGGCCTCCTTGCCGAGCGCCCGCCGCAGCCGCCCGACGAGCGCCTGCACCGCGGCCTGCGCGTCGAGCGGCGGCTCGTCCCCGTACACGTCGTCGACCAACTCCCCCACGGACACCGTCCGCCCGCCCCGCAACGCGAGCGCGGCGAGCAGCGCCCGCAGCCGGGCGCCGCCGAGGGGAAGGGGCGCGCCGTGGACGTCGAGGACATCGGTGGTCCCGAGGATCAGATACCGCACCGCCCCATTCTCGCGGCTGCCCCCGCCGATCGCCTCGGGGTTTCCCCGGACAGGGGCGCGCGGGTCGCGCGCGCCGCCGGCTTGTCCCCAGGCTGTGGACGGGGCGCCGGACGCCCGCGCGGGCTTCCAGCCGACATCGCGGCGACTCCGGCAGGTCGCGGCAGGCCCGTACCTCCTGGCCGTACGGGAAAGGGGGCGTGCAGGCACCGGCCGGCACCGTCACCGGCCCCGCCCCTCGGGGGCCTCCCCTACGCCGGCAGCGACCGCGCCGTCGGGATCAGCGGCCCCGGCACCGCGCGGTGCCGGGGGGCGGCGGTGCCCGTCCAGCAGGAGCCGCGGCGGGCGAGG
This sequence comes from Streptomyces sp. SKN60, assembly GCF_026236535.1. Lineage (GTDB taxonomy): Bacteria > Actinomycetota > Actinomycetes > Streptomycetales > Streptomycetaceae > Streptomyces. The sequence continues at coordinate 12,494 of NZ_JAHTMW010000001.1, forward strand.
AGGCGGCGGAGCCAGAGTTCGGTGGAGATCAGGTCGGCGAGGCCGTCGAGGGGGACGGGTTCGCCGTCGGTGGCGGCGCGCAGGGCGCGGCGGACCACGCGGGCCTCGATCAGGCCCGCGTCGGCGAGGAGCGGCGCGTCGAAGAGGGCCATCAGGTGGGGGAGCGCGGCGCGCAGGCCCGCGCGGGTGGCGGCCGCCGGGACGGCGGGGTGCGGGGCGCCCCAGCCGGGCGGGAGGTCGTGGATGCCGGCGCCGGCGAGGACGGTGCGCAGCACGCCCGCGCGCGCGTCGGGCTGGACCCGCAGCGATTCCGGCAGGTCGCGGCAGGCCCGTACCACCTGGTTGTCCAGGAAGGGGGCGTGCAGGCGCTGGCTGCGGATCTCCGCCGCCTGCTCCAGGACCCGCAGGTCGGCGGCGGACCGCGCGAGGGCGGCACGCGCGCGTGCCTCGCCCGGGCGCTGCACGGAGGCCGGCAGGGTGGCCGCCCGGTTGAGCCGGACCGACACCTCGGCCAGCGCCTCCCCGGTCAGCCAGCGCGCCGCGGGCCCCGGCCGGGACCAGGCGAGCGCGGACAGCGAGGCCTCCAGGGGGCCGTGCGCCCCGGCGGGCGCCCGGTTGGCCTCGAGCACGCGCGTGGCGGCGGCCTCAAGACCGGTCCGGTACGGCGTACGGGCGAGCCGGCGCGCCGCCCGGTAGACCTGCAGCGGCACCAGCAGCGCGCCCGCCGAGGGCCCGGTGGCCTTGGCGAGCGCGGTCACGGGCCGCACCAGGGAGCGGCGCCGGCGGTCCATCAGGAGGTCGGCGAGGCGCGCCGGGTGGGCGTCCAGGACCTGCCGGGCGCCGAAGCCGGTGAAGTGGTCGGCGCTGCCGCCCGCCAGCCGCCGCCGGTGCCGTTCGGCCGTCACCAAAGAGGGGCCGGGTTCGTCCGTCAGCGGCCCTTCGAGCTCGGCGTACGGCAGGGCCTCCTCGCCCGCCGCGACGACCACGTGGTGCAGCCGCGGGTTGGCGGCGATCTCGCGGGCCCGGCCCAGCTCCTCCTGACTGCCGGGCCCGGTCAGGTCGTTGAAGGTGACGGCCAGCAGCCGCTCCCCCGCACCCGTACCGTGCCCGAGGACCGTGCCGGGCACCCCCGGCAGCCCGGCCGCGAGCAGCGCCAGGGTGCCCGACGCGCTGCCGCCGGACAGATCGGCGCCGATGCCGGGCGCGGGCGCGCCGCCGCGGGCCGCGCGCCGGTCGGCGGGCCCCATGCCGGGCACCGGGCCCGGGTCGGGCAGCGGCACCTCGGGCGCGTGCCGGGGAGCGGTGAGCCGGGCCCGTACCGCGTCGACCAGCGCGTCCCGCACCGCCTCCACGGCCTGCCGCGGATCGGCCTCGGGCGCGGCGACGGCGAGCGACGCGACCGTCTCGTAACCGGTGATCTCGCGGGAGCCCTCGCGCAGGATCAGCGCGTGCCCCGGCGGCACCCGGCGCACGCCCTCGTACGGGGTGGAGTCGCGCAGCGCCTCCGGGGTCTCGGGGCAGGCGAGCAGCGCCGCCAGGTGCCCGATGTCGAGCTGCGCCTCGGTGAGGTCGGCGAGCGGCAGTGCGGCGGTGCCGAAGGCGGTGCCGCCCGCCCACGGGGTGTGGAACACCGGCCGGGCGCCCGCGAGATCACCGGTGACGGTGATCCGGCGGCCGGTCTTCACCACGGCGGTGTAACTGCCCGCCCAGGCGGTCAGATGCCGCAGTGCGCCCCCGCGCGCGGTCAGCAGTCCGCGCCGCAGCTCGTCGTCGCTCGCGGCGCAGCAGCCGAGGACGGCGAGCCGGGTCTGCGCGTCGACGTCCACCAGGCGCACCTCGTCGGGCCGCCAGTCGCCGACCGCCCACAGCGGATCGGGGTCGCCCCACAGGAGTTGCGCGCCCACCGGGTGCACCGTGCGCCCCTCGCCCGGGTCGCCGACCGCGCCGGCGGATCCCGGGGAGCCGGGCGGCGCGGTGGGCGCGGCACCGAAGCGCGCGGCGACACTGCTCCAGCCCACCAGCCACCGCATCGCCGCCTCCACAAAGGTCGAGTGGAGGACATGCTGCCATGCCGACGGCGCACAGGGGGTATCACGGGTCGCATCGCGACAAGCGCGAATGCGCCCCTGGCATGGGCCAGTTGAGACGACTCACCGAACCATCGGAATTCGGCCAATCTCAACTGCCCGGCGGGGCGGGGGTTTGCACGGCAGTCCGGGAGGCGAACGCCTCCCGGAGCCGTCCGCCGCCCGCGGGGATTGGGGCGACGGTGTCCCCCAGCCCACCCGGTCCGGGACATCGGTCCTCGGCCAAGTGGGCCGACCCACGCAGCACTCATGGAAGCGCTCCCCCGGGTCACGGACGAGAGCGCACGGGCGGGCGCACGGCCACACGGCGGGAGCACGAGGAACCCGGCGCGGACCGCCGCTCATTCCATCCCACAACAATCTCGCCATACGGAACACCGCCCCTTAACGGTCGGGATCCGGCGAACTACGCTGTGCTTACGAATGCCGCACGCCTATGCCCGGCGTCGTGGCGGCGTCCGGGTGTCGTTGTCGAGGGGTGGCGTCATGTCCAGGGAGCAACGCGGGCCGAACGAAAAGCTCGGCACGGTTCTCGCCCTCGCGGGAATCAGCAATGCCGGGCTCGCCCGGCGCGTCAACGATCTCGGTGCGCAGCGGGGCCTGACGCTCCGCTACGACAAGACCTCGGTGGCCCGGTGGGTCTCCAAGGGGATGGTGCCGCAGGGCGCCGCCCCCCATCTGATCGCCGCCGCCATCGGCCAGAAGCTCGGCCGGCCCGTCCCGCTGCACGAGATCGGGCTCGCCGACGCCGACCCGGCGCCCGAGGTGGGCCTCGCCTTCCCGCGCGACGTCGGCGAGGCGGTCCGCTCCGCCACCGACCTTTACCGGCTGGATCTCGCCGGCCGACGCGGCGGCAGCGGCATATGGCAGTCCCTCGCGGGCTCCTTCTCGGTGAGCGCCTACGCGACGCCCGCCTCCCGCTGGCTGATCACCCCCGCCGACCCGTCGGTCGAGCGCCCGGCCCCGCGTCCCGCACCCGTGGCCCCCGGCCCGGGCCCGGCCGTCGCCGCTGTAGCCGCGGCGGCTGCGGCGGCTGCGGCGGCCGAGATCGCGGAGCACGCGCGCGTGGGACACAGCGACGTCGCCAAACTGCGCGAGGCCGCCGAGGACGCCCGCCGCTGGGACTCCAAGTACGGCGGCGGCGACTGGCGCTCCTCCATGGTCCCCGAGTGCTTACGCGTGGACGCCGCACCCCTGCTGCTCGGCTCGTACTCCGACGAGGTCGGCCGCGCCCTGTTCGGCGCCACCGCCGAGCTGACCCGGCTCGCCGGCTGGATGGCCTTCGACACCGGCCAGCAGGAGGCCGCCCAGCGCTACTACATCCAGGCACTGCGGCTCGCCCGCGCCGCCGCCGACGTGCCGCTCGGCGGCTACGTCCTGGCCTCCATGTCGCTCCAGGCCACCTACCGGGGCTTCGCCGACGAGGGCGTCGACCTCGCCCAGGCCGCCCTCGAACGCAACCGGGGCCTGGCCACCGCCCGCACCATGTCCTTCTTCCGGCTCGTCGAGGCCCGCGCGCACGCCAAGGCCGGCGACGGCACCGCGGCCGCCGCCGCGCTCAAGGCCGCCGAGGGCTGGCTGGAGCGCTCCCGCGAGGGCGATCCCGACCCGAGCTGGCTCGGCTTCTACACGTACGACCGGTTCTGCGCCGACGCCGCCGAGTGCTACCGCGACCTGAAGCTGCCCCGGCAGGTGCGCCGCTTCACCGAACAGGCGCTGTCCCGGCCCACCGAGGAGTACGTGCGCTCGCACGGCCTGCGGCTCGTGGTGTCGGCCGTCGCCGAGCTGGAGTCCGGCAACCTGGACGCCGCCTGCGCCGCCGGCACGCGCGCGGTGGAGGTGGCCGGACGCATCTCCTCCGCCCGCACCACCGAGTACGTACGGGACCTGCTGCACCGGCTCGAACCGTACGGGGACGAGCCCCGCGTCATGGAGCTCCGCGAGCGGGCCCGCCCGCTGCTCGTGGCCCCCGCATGACCGGCCCGACACCGTCGCGGCGGCCGGGCCGCGTCCGGCCCGCACCGGCGTGACACTCGTCCCACGGTGCGGTCGGTTTAGCCGGGATGTCAGTGGGCCAGTGCACTATCAGGGGTGGGAGGTGGCGCTGGTGTCCAGGTCGGACCGCTACGACTGTGACGTGCTCGTGATCGGCGGCGGGATCGTCGGTCTGTCGACCGCGTACGCGATCACGCGCGCCGCGCCCGGCACCCGGGTCACCGTCCTGGAGAAGGAGCACGCCCCGGCCCGCCACCAGACCGGGCGGAACAGCGGCGTGATCCACAGCGGGATCTATTACCGGCCCGGCTCGCTCAAGGCCCGCTTCGCGGTCGAGGGCGCGGCCGAGATGGTCAAGTTCTGCGCGGAGTACGGCATCCCCCACGAGGTCACCGGCAAGCTGATCGTCGCCACCGACCGCGAGGAGCTGCCCCGCCTGCACGCGCTCGTGCAGCGCGGCCGGGAGAACGGGATCCCGGTCCGCGAGCTCGGCCCCGCGCAGATCACCGAGTACGAGCCGCGGGTGCGCGGCCTGGCCGCGATCCACGTCGGCAGCACCGGCATCGTCGACTACGGACAGGTGGCGGCCCGGCTCGCCGAGGCCTCCGGCGCCCGCATCCTCTACGGCTCGCCCGTCGAGCAGATCGACCGCCGCCCCTGGGGCGTGGCGGTGCGCACCGCGGCCGGGCGGGTGGTGCGCGGCCGGGTCCTGGTGAACTGCGCGGGCCTGCACTGCGACCGGGTCGCGCGGCTCGCGGGTGACGACCCGGAGATGCGGATCGTCCCCTTCCGCGGGGAGTACTACGAGCTGACCGACCCCTCCCTCGTCCGCGGCCTGGTCTATCCGGTGCCCGACCCCGCCTTCCCCTTCCTCGGCGTCCATCTGACCCGCGGCATCGACGGCGGCGTCCACGTCGGGCCGAACGCGGTCCCGGCACTCGCCCGCGAGGGCTACGGCTGGACGGTCGTCCGGCCCCGCGACCTCGCCGGCACCCTGGCCTGGCCCGGCAGCTGGGCCATCGCCCGGGAACACTGGCGCTACGGGGCGGGCGAGCTGCACCGCTCCCTGTCCAAGCGCGCCTTCACCGAGGCGGTACGGCGGATGCTGCCGCTCGTCGAGGAGCGCGACCTGCGCCGGACCACCCCGGGCGTGCGGGCCCAGGCCGTCCTCAAGGACGGCACCCTGGTCGACGACTTCCTGATCCGGGAGTCCACCCGCACCGTGCACGTGCTCAACGCGCCATCCCCGGCGGCGACCGCCTCGCTGCCGATCGGCCGCGAGGTCGCGGGCCGGGCGCTGGCCCAGCTGTAGGGCGCGCGGGCGCTCGACCAGCGGATGCGGCCGGCTGGGCCCGTCCCGCCGGAGCCTTCGGCCCGGCAGGACCCGCGCCCCGCCCCGTAGAATCGGGGCATTGTGTCTGAGCAGCCTGAGAACACCCCGCACACCGCCCCGGTCCCGGCCCCTGCCCCCGACTCCGCTGGAGAACGCGAGCAGCGCGCCAAGCAGCGCGTCGTACGGCTCGGCAGCCAGCGGTTCGCGCCCGGCGAGGGCCCCCTGCCGGACCCGGCGGGCTCGCACTACGAGCGGCGGATCCGCAGCTTCCAGCCGCGCCGCAGCCGGGTCACCGCCGGCCAGGCCGAGGCCATGCTGAAGCGCTGGCCCGACTGGGGCCTCGACATCGACGGCAAGCGGGTGCTCGACCTGGACGAGATGTTCGGCGGGCTGCCGGTCGTCCTGGAGATCGGCTTCGGCATGGGCGAGGCCACCGCGCAGATGGCCGCCGCCGACCCCGGCACCGGCATCCTCGCCGTGGACGTCCACACCCCCGGCCAGGGCAATCTGCTCGGCCTCGCCGACCGGAACGGGCTCACCAACGTCCGGGTCGCCAACGGCGACGCGATCATCCTGCTGCGCGAGATGCTCCCGCCGGAGTCCCTCACCGGCTGCCGGGTCTACTTCCCGGACCCCTGGCCGAAGAGCCGCCACCACAAGCGGCGCCTGATCCAGCCCGACTTCCTCACGCTGCTCGCGCCCCGGCTCGCCAAGGGCGGGCTGCTGCACTGCGCCACGGACTGGGAGCCGTACGCGGAGCAGATGCTGGAGGTGCTGACCGCGCACCCCGACTTCGAGAACAGCCAGGCCGACGGCGGCTACGCACCCCGGCCCGGTTTCCGGCCGCTGACCCGCTTCGAGGGCCAGGGCCTGGACAAGGGGCACGTCGTCCACGACCTGCTGTTCCACCGCCGGTAGCCCCGGCACCGGGCACGGCCCGGGGCACGGCACCAGGCACGGCACCGGCCCGTCGTCGAGGATGGTATCGAGTTATCCACAGGCTGGAAGAACCCCCTCGCCGCTGTCGGTGCCGCTGGTTAGGGTCGTTGCGTGTCGTCGAATCGCATCGCAGGACCTGCCACCGGACCCGCCACGGGTCCGGTCGCCGAGCCTGCATCCGTCCCCGCGCAGGCGGGCGCCCCCGCCCGGGCGTTCGTCCCCGCGCCCGCTCCCGTGCCCGAGCTCGAGAGCGAGCAACCGGACTTCGCCGCCGTGCCGGAGCGGTCCAAGTGGCGCTACAAGCCGCGCAGGGTCTGGCGCAGCCGGCTGGTCCGGGCGATCGCCCTGATCACCGTGCTCGCGCTGTGCGCGCTGGTGATCCTGGCGATCGTGCGCAAGGAGACCGGCACCGAGGGCTTCCTGGTGGGCCTGGGCCTCGCCGTGCTGCCGGTGCCGCTGCTCGTCTTCGCGTTCCGCTGGCTCGACCGGGTCGAGCCGGCCCCGTGGAAGAACCTGCTGTTCGCGCTCGCCTGGGGCGCGTTCGCCTCGACGCTGGTCGCGATCTTCGCGAACTCTTTCGCCGTGGAGTGGATCAGCAGCGCCACCGCCGATCCCGGCTCCGCCGAGTCCCTCGGCGCGACCGCCGTCGCACCCGTCGTGGAGGAGACCGCCAAGGGCGCGGCGGTGCTGCTGCTCTTCCTCTTCCGCCGCCGGGACTTCACGGGCCCGGTCGACGGCCTGGTCTACGCGGGCTTCACGGCCACCGGCTTCGCGTTCACGGAGAACATCCTCTATCTGGGCAACGCGTTCGGTGAGGACCAGGACCTCGGCTCGGGCGGTCTCGGCACCACGATGGCCACGTTCTTCGCGCGGGTCATCATGTCCCCGTTCGCGCACCCGCTGTTCACCTCGCTCACCGGCCTCGGCCTCGGCTTCGCCGCGCTCCTTCCGGCCGGCGCCCGCTTCCGCCGCACCCGGCTGTGGCTGCTGCCGCTGGCCGGCCTGGTCCTCGCGATGGGCCTGCACGCCATGTGGAACGGCTCGGCGACCTTCCACCCGCTGGCCTTCGTCCTGGTCTACGGCATGTTCATGGTGCCGGTCTTCGGCCTGCTGACCTGGCTCGCGATATGGAGCCGGCAGAAGGAGCTGCGGACGATATCCGGCGAGCTCCCGGCCTACGCGACGGCCGGCTGGCTCGCTCTCGACGAACCGCTCGCGCTCTCCTCGATGCGGGCCCGCTCGCTGGCCCGCGGCTATGCGGCCCGCACCTTCGGCAAGCCGGGCGCGCAGGCGGTCGGCGAGTACGAGGCCTTCGCCACCACCCTGGCCTTCCTGCGCCACCGGGCCCGCCGCGGCCAGGTCCCGCAGGACTTCACCGCCCGCGAGCAGGAGCTGCTGCACCACCTGTGGCAGCGCCGGCAAGTGGCCTCACCCGCGCTGACGTACGCAGCCCGCGCGACGGGCCGGGTGTGGTCGCCGCCGCAGTACCTGGACTACGGCGGCTTCAACCCGTACCGGAGCTAGGCCGTGTCTTCCGGATCAGGGCCGGAAGACACGGCCTAGCGGCTACGGGCGGGGATGGGCCGGCCCTCAGGCCGCCGACGCCTCCGTCAGGGTGGCGAGCTCCGCCTCCGTGAGTTCCAGGTCGGCGACCGCGACGAGGGCCGGGAGCTGCTCGACCGTACGGGCCGAGGCGATCGGGGCGGCGACGGTGGGGCGGGAGGCGAGCCAGGCGAGGGCGACGGTGGCGAGCTCGGCGCCGCGGGCCTCGGCGACCGTGTCGAGGGCGGCGAGCACCCGCCGGCCGCGCTCGGTCTCCAGGTGCCGGCCGGCACCGGCGGCGCGGACACTGTCCACGGTGCTGCCCGCGCGGTACTTGCCGGTGAGGAAGCCGGCCGCGAGCCCGTAGTACGGCACGGCCGCGAGGCCGCCCTGCTCGACGACGTCGAGGAGCGGGCCCTCGTACGTGTCGCGGGAGACCAGGTTGTACTGCGGCTGGAGCGCCACGTAACGGGTCAGGCCCTCGGCCTGGGCGAAGTCGAGCGAGGCCCGCAGCCGCTCCGGGGAGATGTTGGAGGCGGCGACGGCGCGCACCTTGCCGTCCTTCACCAGCTGGTCCAGGGCGGTGACGATCTCCTCCACCGGGACGGACTCGTCGTCGAAGTGGGTGTAGTAGAGGTCGATGTGGTCCGTGCCGAGCCGGCGCAGCGACTCCTCGGCGGCGGCCTTGATGGTGGGCGCGCCCAGGCCCTTGAAGCCGGGGTGGGCGCCGACCTTGGTGGCGACGAGGATGTCGGAGCGGTTGCCGCGGGAGGCCAGCCAGCGGCCGATGACCGTCTCGGACTCGCCGCCCTCGTTGCCCTCCGCCCACGCCGAGTAGACGTCGGCGGTGTCGATGAAGTTGCCGCCGGCGGCGGCGTAGGCGTCGAGCACGGCGAAGGACTGCGCCTCGTCCGCGCTCCAGCCGAAGACGTTGCCGCCGAGGGCGAGCGGGAAGACGTGCAGGTCGGAGGTGCCGAGTCGGCGCAGAGAAGTCATACGGAGATCAACTCCCGGCGCCGCCGCCGCTATTCCGCATTCCGACCCGCGGGACTCAGACGGACAGGCCCTTGTCCTGCAGCCAGCCCATCGGGTCGATGCCGGTTCCGGACGGGGTGTGCACCTCCAGGTGGAGGTGGGGGCCCGTGACGTTGCCGGTGGCGCCGACGCGGCCGATGGTCTCGCCGGTGCCGACGGACTGGCCGACGCCGACGGTCATGGAGGAGAGGTGGCAGTACCAGACTTCGGTGCCGTCCTCGAGCTCCAGGACGATCCGGTAGCCGTACGCGCCGGACCAGCCGGCCGACTTCACGGTGGCGCCGTGCACGGCCTTGACCGGGGTGCCGGTGGGGGCGGCGAAGTCCAGACCGGTGTGGTAGCCGGAGGACCACATGGAGCCGGCCTGACCGAAGGTGGAGGTCAGCGTGTACGAGGAGGTCGGCAGCGCGTAGCTGGCGGCGAGCTTCGCCAGGCGCTCGGCCTCGGCCTTCGCCGCGGCCTCCTCCTCGGCCTTCTTCTTCGCCTCGGCGGCCGCCTTCTCCGCCGCGTCGGCCTGGGCCTGGGCCTCCGCCGCCGCCTTCTCGGCCGCGGCCTTCTCCGCCGCCTCCCGCTCGGCGGCGTCGGCGGCGGCCTGCTGCTGCTCGGCCTGCTGGAGGATGCGGGCGCGCAGCGCCTCGCCGGCGTCGGCGGTCGTCTTCGTCCCGGTCACCGCCTCGCCGCCGGCGGCGCCCTGCGCGGCGGTCTCGGTGGTGGTGTAGGTCAGCGCGGTGAGCGGCTGGGTGGTGTTGCCCGCGGTGTCGGCGGACTTGTGGTCGTCGGAGCCGATCAGAGCGCCGACACCGGGCAGGTCCGAGGCGTCGGGCAGGTCGACGTCCGGGAGGGCGATCGAGACCGGGGGCTTCTGCTGCGCGGTGGCCAGACCGCCGGCACCGACCGCGGCGATGACGCCGACACCCAGAACGGTGGAGGAACGCGCGAAGTTGGAGCGCTGCTTCACGACACGGTGGCGTCCGCCGGATCGGTTCTGCGCCCGCAGGGAGTCCTCGGTGGGGTTCCACTCCTCCGCGCCCCCGTCCAGGGCGCCCGCCGCACCGGCGGCGTCGTAGGAGGCGAAGGGGGTTTGCGGAGCAGGGGTGTTGGACGCCACGGAGGCGCTCTCCTTTCCTTCCTTCTCGCCTACCGGGTTAGCTGACGGGTTCGGAGCAGGAAGGTCTCCTACGGGCCTGCCGCACGAGTGCGGTGGGCCCGATTCACCCCAAGTGGTGGTTCCCCGGTTCCCTTGCGGAATTCGGCGCACGCGCACGGTGCCGTCTCTTGCGACGGCTGGGACGACCGCGCTGCGTTATCGAACGTTAATAGACACGGCCCCTCGATTCCAAGCTGTTCCTCTTGATCATTAGCTGAATTGGGAGGGAATCGCCCGAGTTGAACGCCCCTCAGAAAGCAAGCCGTTCACAGAAGGAATCTGACGTTACGTCAATTGTTATCGCAGGGAGACCCTCCGACTACCCCCCGTCATCGCCCCGCGCATCACCCGGGTGTCAGCCGTCCTCACCCGTCATCGCCCGGCACCACCGGCATCGTGCGGCGCCGCTCCGGCTGGCCGGCCGCCGGGCGGCTCACCGCGAGCAGCGCCATGTCGTCCGTCGTGGCCCCGCCCGTATACCGGCGCACATCCGCCACCAGCGCGTCGAGCACCTCCTCCGGCCCGGGGAAGATCCGCCCCGCGAGCCGCCCCTTCGGGTCGTAGAACGCGCCCGTCTCGTCCCGCGCCTCCGAGAGACCGTCCGTGTAGAACAGCAGCGTCGCGCCCGGCGGGTACGGGGTCACGTCCACCCGGTCCGGCCACACCGCCAACTCCCCCATGCCCAGCGGCAGCGCGGCCTCGCTCGGCAGCAAGGGCTCGACCCCGCCGTCCGCGTGCAGCAGCAGCGGCTCCGGATGCCCCCGGTTGACCACCCGGACCACCCGGTCGCCCCCCGGGATCTCGGCGAGCACCGCCGTCGTGAACCCCTCGAAGGCGTCGAACCCGGTCCGCCGCGTGGCCTCCCGGGCCAGCGCCCGTTCGAGCCGCTCCGCCACGCCCTCCAGGGTCGCCTCCTGCTCGGCCGCCTCCCGGAAGGCGCCGATGACCACCGCCACCGCCTCGACCGCGCCGAGCCCCTTGCCCCGTACGTCGCCGACCACCAGACGTACCCCGAAGGGCGTGTCCTGGACCGCGAACAGATCGCCGCCGATGAACGCGTCGGCCTGCGCCGCCTCGTACCGCGCCGCGATCTGCAGCCCGCCGATCCGCTCGGCCGGCGCCGGCAGCACCGCCCGCTGCGCCGTCTCGGCGATCACCCGCGCCGACGCAAGCCGTTCCCCGCTGCGCCGCACCACCCGGCTGATGAACACCGCGAGCGCCGCGACCGTGAGGACCGTGAAGGTCTCCGTGAGCGACTGGATCGTGTGGGCCGTGGAGTCGTAGTGGTGCAGCCCGACACTGGCCACGACCGCCGCGATCCCGGTGAGCAGCGTCGTCAGGGTGGAGAAGAACGGGGCGGCGATCAGCGGCGCCGCCGAGAACAGCGGCGCCGCGGTGTACACCGGCGGGGTGGTCAGGTCGTAGACGATCCCGCCGACGATCACCAGCGGGGGCAGGGCCCGCAGGAAGCGCCGGGCACCGCGGTACGAGCCGGGGGCGCCGTCGCCCCCCGGCCAGACCCCCGGCACACCACCGGGCCCGCCCGGCGCTCCCGCTGCTCGCCCCACCTGTGCTCTCCCTGACCTGGATGCGCTGCGCCCGGCCGAGAACCGCACCGGGACCACCCCAGGGTCCGTCAGCCCGTAGGGGTCGGCGACTCCTCCTCGGCCGACTGGCGTACGGCGGTCACGGCGGGGCGCTCCGCGAGCCGCCCGCCCCGCGCCAGCGCCGCCATGGCCGCCGCGCAGCCGAGCCCGACCGCGCACAGCACCAGCCAGGGCACCGCCGACCAGCCGGTCGACCGGTCGGCCGACGAGCCGTTCGACCAGCCGTTCGCGTCGAGCAGCACGCCCGTCCCCAGGTTCCCCAGGGTGATGCCGATCCCGCAGACCGTGTTGTAGAGCCCGTAGTGGGTGGCCACCCAGCGCCCCCGGGACAGCGCGACCACGGTGTCCATCTCGTACGGGTAGAGCACGGCGTTCGCCACGGCGAGCACCGCCGCGCACAGCAGCAGCGCCGCGAGCGGCCGCCCGAGCCCGGCCGGCACCAGGAACGCCGCCCCCATCAGCCCGAGGCCGAGCACCAGACACCGCTCCCGCGACAGCCGCGCCCGGCACCACGCGGTGATCCGCAGCTGCCCGGCAAGCGCCACCAGGGCCGACACCACGAACAGCGCGGTGGTCGCCGCCGTGCCGTCCGCGGCCAGCGGCAGCGCCAGATAGACCTGGAAGGACAGCACGTACGAGCCGGTCATGGCCAGCGAGAACAGCCAGAAGGTGCGGTTGCCGAGCACCGTACGGAACTGCCCGCGCGCCTCCCCCGGAAGGGCCTCCCCCTCCGGGTCCTCCGCCGCCTTCCTCCGTACGGGCAGATGCCGCAGCTGTACGGCGGTGAGCGCGGCGAACAGCAACGCCGCCACCACGCACGTCAGCCGGAACGACACCCCTGTCAGGGCCACCCCGACGAGCGGCCCGAGCAGAATGCCCGCCTGGTAGTACGCGTTGAACAGGGCGAACGCCTGGACGCGCCGCTCCTCCCCGGCCTCCGCCGCCAGATAGGCCCGCACCGCCGGGTTGAACAGCGCCCCGGCGAGGCCGGTCGCGAGCGAGGCGGCGAGCAGCGCCGGCAGCGACTGCGCGAAGGCGAGCGCGCCGAAACCGACCGTCCGCAGCGCGCACCCGGCCACGATCAGCGGCTTGAAGCCGAGCCGGTCCGCGAGCGCGCCGCCGACCAGGAACATGCCCTGCTGGGACAGGTTCCGGGCACCGAGCACGAGCCCGACCGCCCAGGCCGCCATGCCGAGGCCGTCGGCGAGATGGGCGGCCAGATACGGCATCAGCATGTAGAAGCCGAGGTTGATGGTGAGCTGGTTGAGGAAGAGCAGCCGCACGGCCGGGTCGAAGGTGCGCGTCTGCTTCCAGATCCCGCCCTTGGTCCCGCCCTGGGCGGGCCGAGTCGTGGCGCTGTCCGTCGGCTCGCTCATCGGACCGACTCCTCGCGGCCCGTACGGGTACGGGTACGGGTACGCTCCAGCACCCGCCGGGTCCAGCCGCTGACCGGCTCGCCGTCGGCGAAGACGGCCGGCTCCTCCCGTACGGGACCGTCGAGCAGTCCGTGCGCCGCGCAGTACTCGTCGTTGAAGACCGTGTCGAAATAGCGCTGCGGCCCGTCGGGGAAGACGGCGGCGATCCGGGTGCCGCGCGGCCGGGTACGGGCCAGCCAGCCCGCCACCAGCGCGACCGCGCCGACGCTCCAGCCGCCGGTCGCGAACTGCCGGGCGGCCAGGCGGCGGGCCGCCCGTACCGCCTCGGCCGGACCCACCCAGTGCACCTCGTCGAAGGCGCCGTGGTCCACGTTGCCCGGGTGGATGGAGGAGCCGAGACCGCGCATCAGACGGGGTCCGGCGGGCAGTCCGAAGACGGTCGAGGCGATCGAGTCGACCCCGACGAGCTCCAGGGCCGGACTCGAACCGGCCCGCAGCGCACGGGAGATGCCGGCCGAGTGGCCGCCGGTGCCGACCGCGCAGACCAGCACGTCGATCCGGTCGAGCTGCTCGGCGAGCTCGGCGGCGAGCCCGGCGTACGCCTCGGGGTTGTCGGGGTTCCCGTACTGGTTGGGCCACCAGGCCTCGGGGAGGGCGAGCAGCAGCTCGGCCACCCGGTCCATCCGGGCCTGCTGCCAGCCGCCGTGCGGGCTGGGCTCCGGCACGACGTGGACGTGCGCGCCGTGGGCGGTCAGCATCCGCTCCACGATCGGTTCGAGCCCGGGGTCGGTGACGACGTGCACCGGGTGCCCGTGCAGGATCCCGGCGAGCGCGAGGCCGAGCCCGAGCGTCCCGGAGGTGGACTCGACGATCGGCGCGCCGGGCCGCAGCTCGCCGCGGCGGCGGGCCGCCTCGACCATGTGGAGCGCGGCGCGGTCCTTGATGCCGCCGAAGTTGAAGCCTTCGAGCTTGGCCCAGTAGCCGTCGTCCATCCACAGCACGGGCGTGTTGCCGACGGTCTGACCGGCGACGGAGAGGGGGTGGGCGGGGTGGGCGGGGTGCGTCATGGGGGTTGCGTCCCTAGGGGTGAGGTCCCGGGCCGTCTCGCCGCGTGGGGGCGGGTCGGGCGCGCGGGCATGCGGAAGGTGGGCCGTGGTCGCGTGGGGAGGCGCGGCCCGGCTCAGTTCCGGTTCACTCCGAGGGCGATGAGCAGACCGCCCGGCTCGGGGCCGGGCCCGGCCCGCCCGTGGACGCAGCGCGTGTGCGGGGCCTCGGGGAACACCTCGTCGTACGCGAGGAGGACGGCGCCCGCGGCATCCGGCGCCGACAGCTGGGTTCCGGTGGACTGCGCGGGCAGATGCGCGTCGAATGACCAGCCCTCACCGGGTCGCTCGCAGCCGTGCGGCAGCGCGGGCGCGGTGGCGGCGGTGACACCGGGACCGCCGGGCCCGCCGGCGAGCGGCAGGGAGTGCCCGTGGGCGCCGTGACAGACGCCCGCGACCAGCGCGAAGAGCGCGAACAGCAGGAGCACGGCGGAAGCCCGCCGTCCTGCCTCACGTCCTGCCTCACGCCCGGCTTCGCGCACGGTCACTCGTCGGTCACTCATGGTGTGCGCGAGGTTACGCGGCGCGCTCGCCGACCGGCAAAGGGACGGGCACGGTTTTGGCCACCGTTTACTTCGGACGCGCTCCACTTCGGACGCGCTGTGGCTGTGCGCACGACGAAGGCCCGGATCCATCATCTGGATCCGGGCCTTCGTGCTACTGAGTAGCGGGGACAGGATTTGAACCTGCGACCTCTGGGTTATGAGCCCAGCGAGCTACCGAGCTGCTCCACCCCGCGTCGGTGAACCCAACCTTACGGCATGGTCACCCCGAATCGGAAATCCATATCCGGGCCGCCGCTCTCAGCAGCCGCAGTCCTCGGAGTCGACCGGCGCCGTCAGCGGGTCCGCCGCCTGCTGAGCGGGGCCTTCCCACGTCTCGTACGCGAAGCCCTCGCGCGCCCAGTACTCGAAGCCGCCCAGCATCTCCTTCACCTGGAACCCGAGCTCGGCGAGGGCGAGCGCGGCGCGCGTGGCGCCGTTGCAGCCGGGGCCCCAGCAGTACGTGACGACGGGGACGTCCTTGTCGAGGAGCTGCTCGGCCTGCTCGGCGATGAGCGCGGTCGGCAGGTGGACGGCGCCGGGCACATGGCCCTGGTCCCAGGAGGCGGTGGACCGGGAGTCGAGGACGACGAAGCCGGGGTCGCCGCCGGTGGCGCGGGCCTCGGCGAGGGCGGAGGCCACGTCGGAGACGTCGGCGTGGAAGGCGAGGCTGGCGGAGAAGTAGGCAGCGGCGGCGGCCGGGGAGGCGGGCGGCGTCCGGAGCACGGGGTTCACGGGGTTCACGGGGTTCACGGGGTTCACGGGGTTGACCTGGGGCGTTGTCGTCGTCATGGTCATCAATCTAGGGACGGTGATCATCGTTCTGAAGGGATCATCCACGGCGGTCGGGGGCCTCGGCCGGGGATTCCCGGGTGTTCGGCGACGTGCGGCGCGGATCTCACGTACCGGAACCCGTCACATTCCCGGACGCCGGTCCGTCATGTCGGTGTGGACCACGACGAAGGGGAAGCGCTGGTGACGGAGAAGGACCTGGATCGGAAAGACCTGGATCAGGATGCGCTGGCGGCACGGTTCGAGGCGGACCGCGGGCATCTGCGGGCGGTCGCGTACCGGATGCTCGGCTCGCTCAGCGAGGCGGAGGACGCCGTCCAGGAGGCCTGGTTCAGGCTCAGCCGCTCCGACGTGAGCGAGGTGCACAACCTCAGCGGCTGGCTGACCACCGTCGTCGGCCGGGTCTGCCTGGACCTGCTGCGCTCCCGCGCCGCCCGGCGCGAGGATCCGCTCGAGCACTACATCCCCGACCCGGTCGTACGGGAGGAGGGCGCCGCCGACCCCGAGCAGGAGGCGCTGCTCGCGGACTCCGTCGGGCTCGCGCTCCTTGTCGTCCTGGAGACCCTGGCCCCGGCCGAGCGCCTCGCCTTCGTCCTGCACGACATGTTCGCGGTCTCCTTCGACGAGATCGCCCCCATCGTCGACCGCACCCCGGCCGCCACCCGCCAGCTCGCCAGCCGCGCCCGCCGCCGCGTCCAGGGCGCCACCCCCGCCCCGGCGCCGGACGCGGCCAAGCAGCGCGAGGTCGTGAACGCCTTCCTCGCCGCCTCCCAGGCCGGCGACTTCGAGGGCCTGCTCGCCGTCCTCGACCCGGACGTCCTGCTGCGCGTCGACGGCGGCGTCCTGACCGCGGCCGCCACCAAGCTGATCCGCGGCGCCGAGGCGGTCACCGCCCAGGCCCTCACCTTCTCCAAGTTCCGCCACTCCGCCCGCCCGGTCACCGTCAACGGCGCCGCCGGCCTCGTCTCCCTGACGAACGGCGTCCCGGTCGGCCTCATGGCCTTCACCATCGTCGAGGACCGCATCGTCACCATCGACATCGTGGCCGACCCGGAGCGCCTGGCGGCGCTCGGCGTGCACTGAGCCCCGGGCGCCGGTGGAGCTCACCCGTGTCACCCGCGGGTGGAACGCAAAAGCCCCCCCGTGCCGGTCTGACGGACCGACACAGGGGGCTCACGGGTAGGCCGTGTGGGACTCGAACCCACAACCAATGGATTAAAAGTCCTGGCCGGGTCCGGCCGGGTGATGCCGGGCGGTGCTGCTCTGTCCGGGGATGCCTGGTCGGGCAGGGTGAACGGTACCGCCCGATCCAACCGAAACTGGAACGTGCCGGAACGTCCGCTCACGCATCGCTCACGCACAAGGGGTGCCGCGGCCCACGGCCAACACAGCTCCAGAGCAACACCCCATCGGATGAATTCAGTGTGTGGAGCCCACCTCTTCCACCGATCTCACCGGTACCGTCGGCTGCACCCGGTCTGCGGAGGCCCGGGAGGACGTAGCGGGGCACCCGGGTTTCCTGGCTCGTCCAGGGTGCGGCGTGCCCACTCTGCGAGTCCCCTCACGTGTCTCCCGATGTGCGAACACAGACGCGACCCTCGCTGACCCGGCAGCGACGAAGGACATCGCGCCATGCCACACACCACGGCCAAAGCTGCCGCACGTATCCGAGCCGGCTTCACGGGAGAGGTTCCCGCCACCGCCCTCCCGGGAATCGCTCGATCCGGCGGGCTGGGGCTGGATCACTGCACCCCGGAGCAGACCGAACTGCGCGCTCTGCTGGCCCTCGCCTGCTTCAACCACGGAGAGCTGGCCGCGCCTCGACTGCGCTGGCGGGTGGGGCAGATCAGCGCGTACGACCCAGTCATCTCTCCGCGATTCGATCACCTCGTGCTGATCGTCAACGCCTGCGACAACGTCGCCCTCCGCCTCGTCGGCAGCCAGACCGACCCCCACATCCCAGGAATGCGGGTTGAGGAGCGCTTGGGCTACCACGTGTGGCGCCTACGGCACCTGCCCAGCGGTGCTCAGATGTACGTCTCCGAGCGAGACACCCTCACGGCCGGTCGGGGCCGCGCGCGGCGCCTACCAAATCTGCGCCGTCGTCTTGACGGGAAGGAGCCACTGACTGCCGACGAACGCGACAAGCTCGCCGCCATCCCCGAGATCAGCCCCTCCATGAAGCGACTCCTTGCCGGCATCTGGGTGCGCATGTCCCTGAGAGATCCAGATCGCTCCTTCGACCTGGGAGGCTGGTGCATCGATCCGCTCGACCGCGCCCCTGAGCGAGCACGCTGTGCGCCCGCGAGCCGGTTGTGGGGCCACCAGGGGCGATGGGACCTTGAATGGCGGGGCTATCCCTTCCCTACCGACCTCATCGCGGCCCTCACCCACCCCACCGCTGGCGTCGAAGGCGTCACGGTGGACCGCGCGTCGTCCCACAGTTGGCTCATCCGACTCGAAGAGGCCGAGTTGTATCTGCACGACGAAGAGCTATGAGCTTGGGAATCACCGCCGCTCTGACTGCCGATATGGCTTCTGACCTGCGGACAAGCCCCTCCGTCGAGCCTGCCGAGAAGTTCCGCTCGCACCCGTGATGACCGCTGTTCACCGCTCCGAAGGGCACGGATGGGGCACGGACGGATCAGTGCGATCGGGCGGGGCCCCCTCGCCGAGGAATCGGGCAGCCACGGCCGGGTGGATGAACTCTTCTGGGCCGATCCCGATCGAGTCTTTGCTCGACTTGCGCCAGTTGCAGCCCTGATGGGCCAGCTGAACATTGGCGGAGGTATCGGGTCCGCCAGCAGCGATGGGTACCACGTGGTCGATGGCGGCGGACAGAGGGTCCGGCCACTGTGCTGCCTGGTCCACCGGGTAGAAGCAGAGTCGGCATCGCCAACGGTCGCGTTCGAACACGTCGAGTCGCTCGTATCGCTCGCGGCCATTGCCCCGGATCCGGGCCCGGCGCCGGTTTGCCGCGTCTGCCTGCTGGCGGCGGCGCAGTTCCGGATTCTCTGCCCAGCGTTGGCGGCGAGCTTCGTTCTTCCAGGCCGGGAGGCAGGCGTCACAGCGGACTGCCAGCAGTTGTTTGGCCGTGATATCTGCTTCGCAGTCCTTGCAGCGTCGGGTTTCCACATGCTTCGGATAGGGCTTCCCGTACTGCTTGAAGTACTCCATGCATGCCTGGCTGCACCACTTGCGCCGTGCCCCGGCGACCGGCTGTCCGAACGACCGGCCGCAGCCGGCCGCGCAGTAGGTGGTCATCTTGGCAGCGGAGTCCCTTGCGCAGTTGCGGCATCCGATGAGGCGCTGCCCACGCGTGATGTCGGAGATCTTGACGGTTGTGCCGGTACCGCAATCGAGGCATTCAGCAGCTACTGCGAGCGTGGCTCGGGCGTAGGGGCCCGCCAGCGCCAGACGGAGACTCGCCAGGGCTTTGATCGCCTCGGACTTGGGCATAGCTCGGTCCCGGCCGGCTCGGAGCCGTCGGAAGCAATGGACGCAGGAACTACCTCGGACTGCGTTGCTCAGCAGCACTGCCGACAGCTCACCGCAACTCAGGCAGGCAACCTTCACAGGCTGGTTACTACCTTGGAAGGGCTCCAGCGGACGGTAGCCGTTGTTGGCGAACACCTCTGCGGCGCAGCGCCCGCACCAGCCAGGTCGCCCAGAGGCTGTGTATCTGGTCTTGCACTGGGTGCATTTGGCTCCTGCCACATCCCCGTAGAGCTTCTGCAGGCGTCGGTGTCGTGGGCAAAGCCCCAAGGCAGCGGCTGCCTTCGTGCACTCCTCGACAGCACATTGTGGAGCCTGCCGGGGGACGGTTTGGTACAGAGGGTCCCCGTACTTGTGCCAGCGCGCATAGTGACTGCGGCAGTATCCGCGCGCGACGACCGGGTCGCTGCATCCCTCGACAGCGCATTCCGTGAAGTCTCCTGATGAGAGCAATGCCTGCCGCTTGAGCTCAGCGCGTTCTCCGCCTGCCCGCTGGGCGCACTGTTTGGAGCAGTACCTCTGCCACGGCATGGCCTGCGGAGAGAATGCCTGTTGGCAGTATGTGCACGTCTTGGTGAGGTTTGCGAGTTTGCGCCGCGTCTGGGCTCTGCGGTTCTCGTTGCCTAGCTCGCGGCGTCGTTCAGCGGCGCACTCGTCGGAGCAGGTTTGGCAGGCGCGATGCCGAGTGGAGGGGATCGGGCTGGTACACACCACGCAGATAAAGTGCTTCTGTGGCGGGCGCCGGGTGCCCCTCTTGTTTGCGGCGCCCTGTCGGTCGCGGCACGCAACTCCGCAGTATTTGGCCTGAACGCCCCGGTCTGGCCCAATAATGCCGCCGCACCACGCACAGGTGGTTGCCATCCTCCGGCTCCCCGTCTGGCTGTAGGTCTATGCATCCTCTGGGGCCGCAGACTAGGGGGAGGTACTGACATCGCCGATGGAGTTGCGTCTTCTTCCCTCCCCTGGTGCCGCAACGTTGATGCCGGGTATCGGGACGGAGGGGTGTGTCAGGCCATCGGTCGAGCCTTCCAGTGTCGGGCCAAGGAGCTGTCCCATGCCTCTTCAGCCTCATAGTCGAACGATGCTGCTCGGCAACCGCGGTTGCGCGCCGGGTTGCAGTGAACCCAGCCGTCTTCGTTAGGGCGCTGCTCGATGGGCTTCCCGCAGTTCCGACACGTCGACCGTTCAGTGGCGGCATCAACCCCCTCGACGAGCTCATCGATGCGTTCAAGCAGTTCGGCCGCCGTCAGGTTGGGGTCCTCTGAGGCCAGCAGGGCGATCAGTTTCCGCGCTTGCTGGAGCGTTGATGTGTTCAAGGTGATCTCGTCCCTGCAGTCGCGTTCGGGTGGTGTGCCTGTGATCGTGCCTGCTTCCGGTGCCTGGCGAACGGGTATTGGGGGAATCCCGTGCACCGCTTGACAGAGGCCCGCTGAAGATGTGCTGCGAGCCGCATTATCGCAACTACCTGAACGTAGGCAACTCCACTACGGGTGAGCCTTGTTGCCTGAAATAATCAGTGCGTAGCTCGCACTGCAGGCGCTTCAAGGAAGCAACTGAGGAGCCCACTCGACCGGTCCGCCGTCCTGGCCGAGAGGGGTCACACGCCACCCGCGAGCTCCGTCGGTCCGGTAGGGCCGAACCGGACCAGCTCACCTCCCACGGACGGCGAGGCGCGCTGATCGGCCCCTCGGGCGCGCCCAAGGGACAGATGAATAGGGAAAACTCGGTCGCCGAGGTACTGAAGGCTCTCGCGGCCTTCGCCAGGGATGACGTCCTGGGCAACTACCTCGCGAGCGTACTCGCGGCTGCCACGGTCTACGTTGCCCGCCGCCTCTACATCCGGCGACGGGACCGTCTCCGGGGCCAAGAGGAGGCTGCCGCCGAGGAGTGACCAAGCCGCCGCCGGGGCAGCCAGCCTCGGCGGCGTCCCCATTTCGACAGTCCGAGCGACGCCCCCTGGGGAGCCAGCGCTTGCCCCCGACGCGTATCGCCGTCCCGAAGGCCAAGGATCTGAGACCGGGATCTACTGTGGCCTGACGTCCACCAGGGCCCGGCATAGCGCGGTGGCGTCGCCAACCGCCTGCCTGCAGTCTGCGTCCGAGATCACGAGCCGTTGGCCGAGGGGAGTTCTAGAAGTCGGCACCCGGCGCAGGTACTTCTCGTCGACAACCCCGTCGTTGTGGGTGAAGGCGTGGCGCGCAGCCCAGGTCCGGAGCAGTCGCTGCCAGGCGGGCGACTCCACCGAACCGCGTACGTCGGGGAAGCCGGCCGAGACGAAGAGGTCTGCCATGTCGTCGAGTCGCTGGAAGATGCTCCCCTTGCCACGTAGCCACTCTTCCGCGTCCGGGACGTGCTCGTGGAACACCGAGGAGCCGAGTGCCTCCACGACACCCACGACGTTCTCGATCGTGTCGACCCAACTGCGGGTGAACACCCCCTGCTCGCGCAGCGCGGCCCGGATCTCGTCGGGCAGCGAGGACAGTGCGTCGAGCCGGGCCGTCTCCGCCTGCAGGGCGTCGAAGGCGACGGTGGCCGCAGGCAGCCGACCGCACGAAGGGCAGTAGCGGTGCTCGCCGAAGACGCCGTAGCGGATCTCGCACCCCGCGCATGTCCGCGTACGAGCGAGCCGTTCTTCGTCGATCTCGGGGAGGGGGCGGGGGTAACGGGAGCGGCTGCGGAACGACACCGAGACATGGCCACGCCGTGAGGAGTTTCGTGCCTTGCGCGCCATCCTTGCGAGCCCCTGCTGCACGATCTGCGTGCCCAGAGCCCGCGCCGCTTCCATGGCTCGCGCACGTTGCTGGTCGGTCCAGAAGTCCCCGTGGTCAGCGTGGTGGCCGCAGTACACGCACCAGAGCCGAAGCTCGTCGGGCAGAGCCACGTAGTCGTCACCGTGGATGCGGAAGAGCATCGAGCACTCGGGGCACTGGCGTCCGAAGAACCCGTCCACGTCGAGCGGGATGCTGACGTTCACCTTGTACTGGTCTCCCTGGCGGTCGGTGATTTTCACACCATCCGGCATGGGGAACGGAGAGTTGTCCCACATGAGTTGATTGTGGACGAGCGCACTGACAAGAGGACCGCGGATAGGCAGATAGTGAGGTCCCCTGAGCAGTGAGTGATGAAGGAGGCCAGGTGCGTCAGGCGAACGCCAGCTCTCGGAAGGCGTTGCGGACGTCGGTCAAAGGCTGGCGGTCGCGGGTGTAGTAGAGCTTGTTGGTCAGCAGCACTGCCCACCTGTCCTGGGTGAGGGAGATCCACATGCCGGTGCCGGTGAAGCCGTAGTGGACCCAGACGCCCTGCTCGTCGGTGGTGCCGGGCGCCGGGTGCCAGAACAGGCCGCGCTCGGGCTGGAGACCGCCGGTCTGCACGGTGAGGGAGTAGGCGCTCCACTTGTCGCCGAAGCCGGCCTCGACGGGGGCCGTGGTGTGGTCGAGCATGTAGCGGAGGAAGACAGCCAGGTCGTCGAGGACGGTGAAGGTGCCGGCGATGCCGCACACTCCGCCGAGGAGTCGGGCGGAGAAGTCGTGGGCGGTGCCCTTGAGGTGGGTGCCGGTGTCCTGGTCGAGTTCGGTGGGGGCGCATTGGGACGCAGCATCGGCGGGTAGCGGGCCGAAGCGGGTGGAGTTCATGCCCAGCGGACGCCAGGTCCTTGTCTCGCAGAGCTGGTCGAGGGGCTGGCCGGAGAGGTGTTCGGCGAGGTAGCCGAGGATGAGGGCGGCCCGGTCGGTGTACTCGACGGCCTCGCCGGGCGGCCGGTTGAGGGCTTCCTGCAGGACTCCGCGGCGGATGCCGGCGGGGTGGGTGCCGTAGAGGTTCTTCAGCTGGGCCCGGAGGGGGAGGCCGGCGGTGTGGGTCAGGAGCTGCCGGGCGGTCACGGCGCCGAGGGGGTGGCCGGTGACCTCGTCCCAGAAGGTGCCGAGCGGGGCGTCCAGGTCGAGGACGCCGTCCTCCCACAGGGCTCCCACGGAGGCCCAGACAGCGAGGATCTTGGTGAGGCTGGCGGCATCGAAGACTGTGTCCGGCCGCATCCTTACGTTCGGTTCGTCGGGGTCGAGGACGCCGGTGGCGCCCGTTGCCCGGACTCCGCCGGAGTCGCCGACGGCCCACACCGCGCCTGGGTAGACCTTGTCGGGGACGCCTTCGCTCAGCAGGTTCTTGATGCGGTCGGTGCGGTACGGCATGGTCTCCCTCTTCATCTGGGCATCCCAGCGGCCAGCGTAGTGACGTCGGCCGGGGAGGTCGGGCAACGGCGTGTCGGTGGTCGCCTAGGCGTTGCCCGACCCGTTCTTCAGGTGAGCTGATGGCCGAGGTCGGCCAGGTCTCGGGCGGTCTTCGAAAGCGGGTAGCGGGCGGCGTTGGCGTATCCCGCCTCCCGCAAGGCAGGCAGGAGACCCGGCTCGGTCCGCAGGCGGTCCAGATCCCGGGTGAGCGCGGAGGGGCGGGTGAAGTCGGTGGCCATACCGGAGCGGGCGAGGGCTTCGCTGAGGCCGGGGACGGGCTGGTAGAGGACGGGGAGGCGGCAGGCTTGGGCTTCCAGGGCGACCAGGCCCATGGCCTCCAGGGTCGTGGAGGGCATGACGAGCACGTCGTGCTCGGCGAACGTTTTCCACAGCTGGGGACGGCGGAGCCAGCCGAGATAGCGGGCCCTCACCCCGGCCCGTTGCAGCCGTGGGGCCAGCGCGCGGAACTGGGCGCTGGGAGCGGCGATCGACAGCTCGACGCCCTGGAGCGGGGCCACGCTCCGGATCAGGGCCTCGACGCCCTTCTCTGCGGTCAGCCGGCCCGCGTACAGCAGGCGGAGATGGCTCTTGGACCGGTGGGCGGTGCGGGTGGGCGGGTGAGTGAGGAGTCGGTCGGGGATGCCCCAGGGGATGTGGGTGATCTTGCGGCGGTCGGTCTGCGGGGCCAGCTTGAGGAGATGGTCGGCCATGGCACCGGTGGGGACGACGATGGTGTCGGCGGCCCGGGCGGTCGCCCGCAGGACCTGAAGCTGGTCGCGGTGGGCTTCGGCGAAGAGCAGGTCGGTGCCGTGGACCAGAGCGATGCGGGGATGCGCGGGCAGCGCCCTCATCAGGGCGGGGGTGGCGCCGAAGGCGAGGTGGTGCAGGTGCAGGACGTCGATCTGGGAAGGGTTGATCGCCGTCGTCAGGGCTCTGCGCAGGGCGGCGACGTAGCGGCCGAAGGCCGGTCCCTCCAGGCACTTGCCGCCCGCGCTGAGCAGGTCGAGGCCGGTTGGTGTCCGGGGACGGGGTCCGGCCGGGGCGAGCATGAAGGCCCTCGCGGGGATGAGGGGCTTCTCGCCGGTGTAGAGGTCCAGGAAGAGTTCGACGCTGCCGCCGGGGCTACCGGCGGGCAGGTCCAGGAAGGTGGCGGCCAGAGGCCCCGGGGCAGGACTGGCGAGGGAGTTCATCGGCTGCCTCCGGCGATCTCCTCGTAGAGGCGGGAGATGTCGATGCCGTCGGTGGCCGCGTACTTCGCCAGCTGCCGCTGGTAGCTGGCCGGTGTGCCCTGGGCGGCCAGGAAGACCAGCTTGCCGAACGTCATGCCCGGGTAGACGCGGACGGGGCGGGCGGCCCGGATCTCCAGGGTCCAGCGGATCGCGTGGCCTTGGTGGCCGAGCGGGGCGGAGACGTGGACCCAGATGCCGAGGGCTCCGATGGTGCGGTCGCCGTTGAGCATCTGCGCGTACGTCTCCGATCCGGTGCGCTCGTGGGTGACGCCGAGGTAGAGCAGCCCGGGCCGGAGGACCAGGCCGGTGGTGGGGATCGTCTGCTCGGTGTACGTGGTGGGGGCGGCGGCGTCGAGGTCGCCGGCGCATACGCGGAGGGTGTCGCCGAGGCGCCAGTCGTAGGCGTTCGGGGAGACGCGGTTGGGGTCGTACGGGTCGATGGTGATCGCGCCGGTACGGACGGCGGCGGTGATCGCGGGTCCGGTGAGGATCACGAGGCGACCGCCCCGATGCGGGCGGCGTCCCGCCAGTAGCGGGAGGGCTGCGGGCCGTCGGCGGCCTGGTACTTGCCCGTGTACAGGTCGATGCGGCCGGCGGAGACGAAGAACATGATCTGCCCGATCTTCATGCCCGCGTACACGCGCAGGGGCCGGATCGGGGAGAGCATCAGAGTCCACTGGCCGTGGAAGCCGATGTCGCCGATGGGGGCGGTGATCTCGACGAACAGGCCGAGCCGGCCGACGGAGGAGCGGCCGAACAGCAGCGGGACGAAGGTGTCGGAGCCGACCTGTTCGAGGGTGTGGCCGAGGTAGAGCTCGCCGGGCTGGAGGACGTACCCGTCCTCGCCGATCTCGACCGTGGCGGTCGGGTTGGGCTGGTGGGCGTCGATGACCGGGGTGGTGTAGGTGAGCAGGGTGGGGCCGAGGCGGACGTTGTAGCTGTTGGGGTTGACCTGCTCGGGTTCGAACGGGCTGATCGTCAGGCGGCCGTCGTGGGCGGCGGCGGTGATCTCGGGGCCGGTGAGGATCATCGTGTGCCTTCCTCCTGGTCGGGCAGCGGGGTGGCGAGGGTGCGGCGGACGGCCTCGCTGAGGCGGAGGCCGGCCTGGTGGGTGCGTCCGCCGAGGTACGTGTCGGCGAGGTAGTCGGTGGTCAGGACGGACCGGATGCCCTGGGGTAGAGGCCAGGGAGCGACGGCCAGTGGGCCGGTCTGCTCGGTGAGGTGCTTGAGCAAGGTGTCCGGGGAATCCACGTACCTGTCGGGGAGGAAGGCGTGGACGAGCTGGTTGTCGAACGGCTCGATGGCCAGCAGGTCTCCGAGCGTCAGGACGTCGCCGAGGTGGGTAGGCCGTAGGGCGGTTTCGTTGAGGATGACGGCGTCGGCGCCGAGGCCGGTGTGGAGCCGGGAGGCGATGTCCTGGAGGAGCCGGTGGCGGTCGAGGACGGTGTCGCGGTAGGGCTCGTTGACGGTGCCGAGGGGAGTGGCGAGCATCCGGCAGGTGGAAGCGATCTGCTCGTCCACGGCAGCGAGTTCGTCCGGGACCGGCGTAGGGGCGGGGAAGACGGCGGTACGGGCGGCCCATCCGGACCCTACGGGTTCGGCGGCGGCGTATCCGGCGGCCAGCTCCCGGCCCTTGACCACGAGGGTGTCGCCGACGTGCACCGGTCCGTAGGTTTCGCTGTGGCAGTGGCCGGCGAAGATGACGTCCACGAACGGGCAGGAACGGGCGAGCTTGAGGTCCTCGTCGAAGCCGGAGTGGGACAGCACGATCCACGAGTCCACGTGATGGTGGTGTTCCAGCATCAGCTCGCGCAGCGCGGTCAGGGGGTCGGTGACGTGGTGTCCGGCCCGCTGGCCGGCGGGGATGGTGTGGAACGCACTCACGCCGATGACCGAGGTGACGGCGACCCGGCGGCCGTGTACCTCGACGACGCGGAGACGGTCGAACAGCGGTTGTCTGGTGGTGTCGTCGAGGGCGTTGGCGCAGACGGTCATCTTGCGCAGGCCGGGCTCGAAGTAGTGGGGCCAGCCGTGGTTGCCGGGCGCCAGCACGTCGTACAGCGTCGTGAGGATCTCCCGCTCGATGGTGCCCTTGCCCAGCCGGTAGTAACCGGTGCCCTCGAAGAAGTCGCCGCAGTCGGCGATGAGCGAGGTCGCCTTCAGGTCGTGCAGGTGCGGCAGGAGGCTGTGGGCCTGGTCGAGGGCGGAGTGCAGGTCGGTGGTGGCCACGATCTGGCCGTACGTCCTGCTCATCGCGGTACGTCGGTGAGGTCGGCGCCGAGGGCGCGGAGCTTGGCGGGCAGGTCGGCGTAACCACGGCGAAGCTGGTCGAGGCCGCTGACGGTGGTGGTGCCCCGGGCGCCGAGGCCGGCGATCAGGAGGGCGGAGCCGGTGCGGATGTCGGTGGCCTTCACCGTGGTGCCGTTCAGGCGCTGCGGGCCGGACAGGCGGCAGCGGGTGGGCGAGAGCTCCTCGATCACGGCCCCGAGCCTTGCGAGCTGGGGGAGGAGGTTGCCGTGGCGGCCGGGGTTGATGTCGTCGGCGAACAGGTGGGTGCCGGGGAGGGTGAGGGCCAGGGCCATCAGCGCGGGCTCGAAGTCGGCGTCCAGACCGTCCGGGGACAGTGAGGCGATTGCCCGCAGCGGTCGTCCGCTCACGGCGCGGGCCCGGTGGACGGTGATCGCGTCGGGGGCGAGGGAGATGGGGATACCGGCCCGGTCCAGCAGGTCGGCCAGCACCTTGAGGTCTGATCCGGCGACGCCTTCGACGCGGCCTGCACCGCCGGTGGCGGCGATCGCGCAGGCCAGCGTGCCCGCCTCGATCTTGTCACCGGGAACCGCCCAGGCGACGGTCCCGGCCGGGATGCCCGGCGGCGGGGTCAGCGTGATCTCGTCGCTGTCGGCGTTGGCCGTCCATCCGGCGGACCGTAAGGCACGGAGTACGCCTGTGGTCTCCGGGGACAGGTTGGGGTTGCCCAGTTCCAACCGGCTGCGCGCCACGACGGCGCGGCAGATCGCGGCGATGCTCGCTCCTCGCGAGCGGAACGGCAGCACCAGGACGACCTTGTCGCGGGCCTGCTCGGCGGCCAGGACGCGGTATCCGGCGTCGTCGAGCAGGACGGTGTCGCCGAATGCCTCGTAGACGGTGAAGTGCAGCTCCATACCGCGATCACCGATCCGGCAGCCGCCGGGCCAGGGAAGAGCCGCCTGCCCGTAGGCGGCAAGCAGCGGCGCCACCAGGTAGTACGAGGCTCGGATTCGGGCGGCGTCGGACAGGTCGGGCGCCTCGGCGGGGTGTTCCTGGGGCGTAATGACGACGGCTCCCGGCTCTGCGACCGGGCGGGCGACGCGGTGGCCGGCCTGCTCCAGCAGACCGAGCATCCTCTGCACGTCGGCGCTGGCCGGGACACCGGACAGGTGGACAGCACGCCCCAGGGACGCGGCGGCGGCCAGCAGCGGCAGAGCAGCGTTCTTCGAGCCGTCCACTCGGACCGTTCCGGTGAGCGGGCGGCCGGGGCGGACGGTGACGGCGTCGACGTCTCTCGTACGGGCAGGGGCAAGGTCCATCAGAACCTCCTGGTCGCATGTGGTCGGGGGAGGTGGGGTTCCAAGGGGTGGGGCTGGTCGCCCTCCGCCGAGTGGTGCGGGAGCGGTGCGGGGAGGCTCCGGGTCTCCTCGGCGGAGGGCCGTTCAGCGGCCGGTGGCGAGGGGCGGAAGGACGGTGTCCGGCACGGCCACGGCTACTCGGTAGCCCGTGGCGTCGAGGAGCTGGCCGGTCTGTGTACGCAGCGCCCAGGCGGGCCCGGCCAGGCCGGCGATGGCGAGGAACGTCAGGGCGTTCCGGCAGCTGCGGTCCGGCCCCATGAAGGGTGCGGGGCGGCGGACGCGATGACGGGCCCGGCTCACGAGGTTTCGCCGAGTGCGTTCTCGTGCTGGTCGAGGAGACGGCAGGTCTGCGCGTAAAGCCGTTCCAGCTCGGCCGAGGTGAGGATGAGGGCCCCCTCGGAGGCGGAGCCGTCCTCGAAGTGGATCGTCACGGGTACCGATGCCTGGCGGGCGCGCGGGTCGTAGACCGCGTCGCGGCCGGGCAGGAGCGTGGTGTGGGTGGCCTGCGCCGGCACCGGGCGCAGCGTCGTGCCGTCCGCCGGCGCGGACCAGGCGGGCCCGCCGCCGGGCGGGCTCAGGTGGTAGGTGGTGGCGGAGCCCTCACCGGGGAGGGTGACCACGACACCGACCCGGCCCTCGCGGGCCGTGTCGGCGGCGAGGTCGCCGAGCTGGGGGAGGAAAGGAGCCGCCGTTCCTAACTCGGCTCCTTGAGCGGGGAGATGGGGGAGGCTTCGTCCGGTCATGCCGTCGAAGTTAGGGACGCACAAGACCCCGAATATGAGCCGGAGGAATACGACCCCTATCCGTCCAGGTGGAAGCGGTCGGACATGCGCCGCAACTTCTCGCGTGTGGCTGCCCGTTCGGCGTAGACGATGCTGCGGAGGGTCGAGCGGGCGATGGGGTGGTTGCGTACGAGCTGGGGGGCGATCCGCTCGGCGGTCTCCAGCTCGACGAGAGCCTTGTCCCGGTTGCCGTCCCACAGCCACGCGCGCGCGATGTCCATG
This sequence comes from Streptomyces sp. SKN60, assembly GCF_026236535.1. Taxonomy (GTDB): domain Bacteria; phylum Actinomycetota; class Actinomycetes; order Streptomycetales; family Streptomycetaceae; genus Streptomyces. Next base: position 41,548 of record NZ_JAHTMW010000001.1, read on the forward strand.
TGGTGGTGCCCCTGACGGGAGTTGGGGAGAGCACCGACCAGCTCGGGGCTGGTGCGGCGGTCTATCTCCAGGGCCTTGCCCTGCTCGCCCATTTCCAGAGCGACGCTGATCGCGTGGATCTGCACGTTCCCGGCGGAGAACGTCAGCGAGTGCCGGTCGTACACCGGCGCCCCCGCGTACGCGTCCATCCGCTCGGCCGCGTCCTTCGCGTAGCCGATCCGGTCCTCCGCCTCCGAGGCGCGGCCGGCGCGGGCGGCCGAGACCGCCGCCCGGAGCTGGAGCGTGCCCCAGGCCCGTACGGCCAGCGGCTCGCCGTGCTCGTACGCCTGCTGCACGGACCCGATGGCCTTGTCCGAGAGCGTCAGCGCGTCCGCCCAGTCGGCCGTCGCCCACATGTCCCAGACCCGCATCCAGTCCGCGACCGCCGGCAGCACCGGGTCCCCGGACAGACGGGCCGACCATGCGGCCCGCTCGCACGCCATCGCCACCAGCTCGGGGTGACCGAGGGAGTGGGCGGCGGTGTGGGCGAACTTGCAGCACACCGCGTAAATCGCGTACGCCTCCTCCCGCTCGTGCCCCTCCGACACCTCGGCCAGCGCCCGTGCCTCGCGGAACAGGTCCGGCAGGACACGGAGGATCGCCACGTTCGAGGCGGTGTCCCGGAGCCGGTGCAGCCGGGTCACCTCCCGCCACAGCTGCGGGGCCGGCCTCGGCGTCCCGTCGAAGACGGGGGCGAGGTCGTAGCGACGCAGCTCGCGCAGGATCGAGGAGGCAGCGACCTGCCATTGGTTGTCCCCCGGGGAGCTGCTGTACGGGCGTCCGATCAGGTCGTTCGGGTGGACGTGCAGCTCGGCGGCCACCTGGTTGAGCAACCCGACCCGGTCCAGCTCTATCAGGCCGCGCTCCATCTTCGACACCCAGCCCTGCGACTTCCCCAGGGCCGTCGCCAGATCCGCCTGCGGCATCCCGAGGCGCAGCCTCGCCCTGCGGACGCGCCGACCGATCTCCTCGGCTTCCTCCAGCATCAGGACACCTCCCAAGCCGCCGGACCGCCGAGCTGATCGCCGGGTATCCGTGCAGAGTTCGTCACCAGCACCGTACCCAGATGGACGCCGGAGTGAGAGGCGTCAGGCGGATTGTTGCGGTGACGCCGTAACCGCGGACGATCGTCGCCGGTTGGCGGGCCATGAAGAAGATCATCTCTGTGACCGCCCTGGCTCTCACGAGCCTGGTGCTGGCTGCCCCCTGCCCACGCTGACAACGACAGCAACTTCGGGCCGGGGATCAACGCCGCCAACGACTGGAACTTCAGCGCCGCAGCCGTCTGCTTCCAGGAGTTGGCGGTCGTCCCGGTGGGCGGCGCGTGGGATGGCAACACCGTCAACCACTGCACCAATGGCAACGTCCTCAATCACAGCAACGGCTGATCGGTCGACCGGGAACCGCTGACGGCTGGGCAGAGGTTCGAGGGGCCGCCTCGGCAAAGCAGGCCGAGCCCGGGGCAGCGGGGCGCTCCTTACTCGTCGGCCGGCGCATGATCGGCGAGGCGCTCGGGATCGTGCTGCACGCGCTTCAGGGCAGCATCGGCGAGTGCCTCTCGCCGATGAGTGAGTTCCCGGTCGAGCGTCTGCACGGCGTCCTTGGCGAGCCCATCGTCAGTCATCTGCCAATAGTGCGGCTCGTAAGCCTGACGGACGCGAGTCGGCTGGGAGAAGAGCGCCTTGATCACGGGGTCGGCGATCGCGTCCACGGCAGCTTTTAGCCCTTCGGGCGGTTCGGCGTGGCGGGTGAGTCCGAATTCGAGAAGGCGCTGACACCCGTCCTCCCATGCATCGTCACGCAGGCCGAAAGCCTGCATGCGGGGCCGCGTGGTGAGGAAGATCCCTGACATGCGGTGCTTCTTGGGCGCCCACTGGCTCATCCATCTCAGGATGAGCCAGGTGGCGATCTCGGAAGGATTGAGCACCTGGATCCAGCCCTTCAGGAAGAAGTCCTTGGGCAGCGTGATCGTCCTGGCGGCTGTCCAGCTACGGACGGGGACGGTGTAGAGGTCCGGGTTCGGCATATCACCCCGCCCGCCTTCTTCCATGAGCGAGAAGTCCTCGTACAACCGCTGTCCACGCGCGCCCCGGGGCATGGAGACCAAGGCGTCTTCATGGCCGAGTTCTTCCAGAGTTCTCAGGGCGCCCTTGACTTGCCGAAGCCGCAGGTCCTCCAGCTTCCTCGTGCGCCATCGTCCCTCCGCGCGCGCACTACCGCGGAGCTCCGGAGGCATGTTCTTCAACGCAGCGTCGTACGCACCCAATGCGGTGTCGTACGCACCGTCGATGGCAACGAGGGTGGACCACGATTCGACGCCCTTCAGCGGGCGAACGTTCTGCCAGAGGTCTCCTGCGTCCAGTCGGCACTGAGCCTCAAAGAGGGCCAGCAGGTAGAAACGCACCGCTATCCCTCGCGGAAGGACCAGCTTGGTGAGAGTCGACCGTTCCCCGTCGGCCCGCAGCAAAGCGGTGCGCAGGACGATCGATTCGGGTTTTTTCCCGGCCTTCCAGATTCCGCCCAGGGCCTCAGACGCTTCCGTGACCGAGCCGGTCTTCCGCATCTGCTGCAGTCGGCGCAGTCTGCGCTCGTTCGTCTCCCGTGCATCAGCCACGAAGGAAGGTTAGCGTTTTGATCCCGCAGTTTTGATCCGGGTAAAGGCTCTCATAGAGAGCCTTTACCCGGATCAAAACGTTGATCACGTCCTGATTGAAGGCTCTTCCGGGCCCCTCACCATGGATTCAGGCCCGCTCAACCTGGGCTCGGCGCCACGTCGTTCGCACAGACGCCAATGGCCCCCGGATCCAGCCGGGGCCCGCCTGCTCGAGGACCTCTTCAAGGAGAACGGTACGTGTCGGATTCCCACAACCCCGAGCCCCTGCCGCAGCGCTGGGCGATCATCCTGCTCGCCGGCGTCCTGGCGGGCGCCATCGTCCTGATCCTGGCAGGCCCGCTGCCCGGGCTCGGTGCCGCAGGCGCGACGGTGCTCGCCCTGCACAAGCTCATGGCGTAGCGAAACAGGTGGAGGGTGCTGTTGGCACCCTCCACCTGTGCCGTTATGTACCCCTGGCGGAGCTTGTACGACAGGGCGGCACCGCGGGTGTCTGCCGCACAGCGAACCGCGCCCGCGGCTCCTCAGGTCGAGCGGCGCTACTACTGGACCAGTCGGAGAACCGGCCTCTGCTCCTGCACGCCCAGCAGGTCCTGCACCCTCGTGCTTGTCCACGCCAACTCATGAGCCAGCTGGGAAACTGACAGGCCCGCTTCCTTGGCAGCCAGCGCAAAGGCTTGTTCAAGCAGCGAAGGCTGTTCACCAGGGAAGTTCGAGACGGATTCCGCAGTGAAGCCCGGCTGACCGTCGAGAGCACGTAGGCGCTGGTACGTCCTGCTGGCAGTGGCATCGGAGATCAGCCCCAGCTCGCGGCAGCGATAGACGAGCGAATGAAGGGAGACCCCCCAGACCCCCCTGAGCTCGGCCAGGCGTGCAAAATCCATTCGCCGCGGCAAGAACGGAAGGATGCTGTCCTGAGGGGTCAGGAACTCGGCCGCGAAGGCGTCAGCCTCCTTCTCCTGACGGCTGTCACCAGTGGCATCACCGTGAAGCACAAGGTGGCCCAGCTCATGGGCAGCTGTGAATCGGTGCCGGTAGATGTCGTCGGCCCGGTTGGCGGTGAGAACGACGAGCGGCCGTGCTGCCCGGGTGGAGAAAGCATCCACGCTCGCGGCGGAGGGATCGCTGGCAGGCGGCATGACCACCACGATCCCGTGGGACTCCATCCGCCTCACCAGATGCGTGACAGGGCCGTCGCCGAGACCCCAGCGCCTGCGAAGCTCGCGGGCTGCGGATACGGGGTCGGTGGACAGCTCCTCGCCGGGATGGACCTCCCCACCAGCGAAGCCTGGAAGATCGACGAGAGGCAACTGGATCCGCTGTTCCAGCGCGTACGTGAGCTCCCAAATCTGCTCTGCGAAGGCGAGCGCACGCTCTCGCTGAGACTTCGGCGTGCTGCGCAGGCTCCGGAAATGGGCCATGGAAGCGTCAAGCCGATTGGCCGGCCTCCCCAACAGGAAGAACGTCACCGGAACCCCGAGGATCTCCGCGAGCCGGGGGATCAAGTCAGGCCGCGGCTTCGACACCCCCGTCTCGTACTGACCCACAGCGGCAGGGGTCACCCCGAGCTGGACAGCAACGTCCTTCTTCGTCATCTCAGCCAGACGACGGGCTTGAGTCAGCCGTGTGGGATCGAAGCCGTCGGAGATAGCACGCGGCGTGGTGCCTCGTTCTTCCGTACCGGGGATGAGGTCATGCTTAATGGGTCGCATCGTCTTCGCTGGTCTGGTCCTCGACAGGTTCTGCCTCGGTCTGCACGGGGACGTGCAGAGCCTGGTCCGAGGCGGTACGAGAGGACAGCGTAAGGGTGGGCTCGATTCCGTCGGCGAAGCTGGTGTGTGCCGTGACCTGGTTCGGAATGCTGATCGGCCGCAGCGTGTACGAGATGACCTCCTGAGGCAGGTGAAGGGGCTCGGGATCGGTGGCCCATTCCAGCTGCCGGTTCATTCCGAGCGCTGCGATGCCCCAGTACGCCTCGAGGAGCTCGGAGGCGTTGCAGGCGAAGGGCACCAGGACCAGCTGGGTGCCCTGCGGGACCGTTGCCAAAGCGCCGCGCGGTTCGGCGATCGGGACGGTCGGCCCGAAGTCGAGGTCGAACGGATCCTGGATGTGCTTCGGTGCCGGCGCGAACGTGAAGAGCTCCTGCACCAGCCGGGACTGACTGGGGATGCGCGCGCTACGGACGTCTGACTTCGTCTTGGAGTACCGGAACGGATAGATCAGCCCGTTGCCGATGAGCATCAGCTCGTACGAGAAGCCGAACGGCTTGACCGCACGGGCGCCAGGCACCTTCTTGAGCTCGTCCTGAAGCCGCTCGTATTGATTCTCGTATCGGCTGGTGCCGTAGACGCGGGTGGTGCGGGATGAGCCTTGTTCCTGGGCGGCCTGCGCGTTGGCCTGCATGTTGCGAAGACCCTGCCCGACGCGGCGGCGGGCATCTGCTGCGTGCTTGCCGAGCACGTCGGTCGTCCACGACGACGAAGGCATACTCATGCGGACGACTCCTTGGGTCGGACTACGCATCGAAGCATTCCAGAGCGGCTCTGACTTTAGTTGATGTCGGAGATTTTGCACAACTGCTTTGGTGTTCGGCGCGTCTGCTGCTCGCCGCCACCACGTGGCACCCAAGAGGCTGTGCCCGTGCAGGAGTTGCTGGACGCATGTTCCCGGGGCGTGCTTCCCGTCCCAAGAACCCCCTGCTCCTCAGGGGACATGACCTGCGGCGGAACTCCCCTCCGGTAGCTGATGGCTACGCTCCCCAGGCCCAGACCCAAGGGGGCTGGGCCTGGGGAGTTCACCGCTAGGTGCGTCGGGTGAGGTGGGCGGCCAGCTCCTGGGCTTCGGGTGAGAGGCCGGCGTGGACTTCACGGGCGAAGGCGGTGTCGGGACGGGTCATGGGGGGGCCGGATCGTGGTCCAGTGCTGGGCGGCCTGTTCGATGGCCTGCTGGGTGTGGTGGATCGCGGACCGGCGGTCGGTGAGGTACTGCTCGGCCTGCTGGTGGGCCTGGTGCCAGGTGATGTCTCCCTGCTCTGCGAGCTGGGTCAGAGGCGGGGTGGTGTGGCCGTCGGCGATACGGAGTTCAGGGTGCTCCTTGAGGGTGTGGTTCAGCGCGTGCGGCGCTGCTGGCTGGTGGCGGTGTTCGTGGGGCGGTAGGCGGCCGGCTGGGGTGCCGGAGCGCTGCTGGTGGTGGTGACGGCGGTCAGGTCGGCAAGACGGTGGAGTCGCCAGGTGAGGACTTCGCTGACACTGGTGGCGGTGTCGGTCTCCCGTCGGGCGGTGGCTTCGGTGAGGAGAGCGGCGGGTTTGTGGCCGGCGGCTTCGGCTCGGGCGAGGGTGGCGGCGAGAGCGGGCCAGCCGGGCTCCGCGAGGATCTGTTCAGCCAGTTCGGGAAGGGCTCGGCGCAGGGTGAACTCCTGCCGTCGGCGTAGTGACTCGGCCAGCCGTGTTCCTCGCTGCCGGAGCACGGCCAGCGGCTCGGCGGCCTGGGCCTGATAGGCGGCGCGGAGATGGTCGGCGGCCTGGCGGGCGGCATCGGCCTGCTGGGTGTGATTGCGGGTGCGGTGCCAGTGCTGGGCGGCGATGACCGCCAGCAGCAGGGCGTCGAGGACGGTGGTGAGGAGGATTCCGTCTTTCGGAGCGGGTTCACGCAGGATCGCCTTCACCGCCCGGCGGGTGGTCTGAGATTGCTGGTGTCTGGCGCGGATACGGGACCGGCTAGCCCGCTCGAAGACGGTGGCGGCCTGGACGAGCTGAGGCCGGAGGCCGGCGGGAGCGACCAGGGGAAGCGCGTCGAGGGTTTCGGCGAGGGCGGTTATGTGGGCCTGTCCGGCATCGTCCTCATCGTGGGTGAGGTGGTCGGGTGTCCGGTCGATGGCGAGGGCGAGTCGCCGCCAAGCCGCAGCCTCGCTTCGCTCCGTCGGCGTTGCCGCAGTGGCCGTCAGGCGTTCGGCGACCTTGGGGTAGGAGAGATCGGGAGCGAGGGCAGAGCCGGAGAACCACACCGGATCGCCCTGGGCGTTGGTGTCGCCGTCGAGGGCGACCTTGTAGCCGCGGATGTCCCCGGAGGGGAAGTACTGGACGTCGACGAGGGCGCCGGCTCCCTCGACAATCCGGAAGAACTCCTCGGTGGTCGTGGCCGCTGACACGGCGGTGCGGACGATGGTGCGCAGGTGCTCGCGGAAGGTCCGGGCGTTCCCCGTGCGGCGGGCCTTCTCCTGTTCGGCTCGGGTGGGGCGCTTGGCGGCGGTGCGGTCGCCGCGCGGGACCTGGCGGAGCCCGTACTCCTTCTCGATGGCGACGAGTTCCTTGTCAGCGCGCAGGAAGTCGTTCCAGTTCCGTGGCGGGCGGAGGTCGCCACGGACCTTGGTGGCGACGATGTGGATGTGGTCGTCGGCGTGGCGGACTGCGACCCAGCGGCAGGCGTCGGGGTCGCCGGCCGGGGCGATGCCGGTGGCGTCCAGGACGCGGCGGGCGATGGTGGCCCACTCGTCGTCGGTCAGGTGGCGGTCTTCGGGGGCGGCGCGGATCGAGCAGTGCCAGACGTGGCTCTTCGGTGCCTTGTGGCCGGCCTGCTTGACCCGCAGGTCGAGGACGGCGGAGAGCTGGGCAACGGTCGCGTCGGGGTCGCGGCCGGGGTCGGGGGCGAAGCCGTCCCAGGAGGCGACGAGGTGGGGGTCGGTGTGCTCGTTGGCACGGCCGGGCCCGAACAGGTAGTTCAGGACGCCCCTGGTCTTGTGGCCGGGCTTGCCGATCTTCGCGATCAATTAGGCCGCCCACTGCTTCGTGGCCGCCACATCGGCTGCGGCGTCGACGGCCTTGACCGTCTGCTGGACGAGGGCGACGAGTCGTCCGGCCTCGGCGAGGACGGCGGCGTCCACAGGGTGTGTGTCGCCGCCGGAGTTGAGGCGCTTGGCGATCTGGTTCGCGTTCGTGCCGATCCTGGCGACCTGCTCGCGCAGGGCCGCGTACTCGTCGATCAGGTCGTCGACGGCGGTCCGCTCGGGGGGCAGGGTGAGGTCGCCGTTGATGTGGGCCATGACGACGGCGCCGACGAAGTGCGCGCCGGCCAGACCGAGGCGACGGGCCTCGGCGCGGATCGCCAGCTTCTCGGCCGTGCTGTAGCGGACGTCGACACGCTCCTTGCGCTGCACGTCCTGGCGGGCACGACGGCGAGCGACACGGTGCAGAGCGGCCTCGTCCGCCGCGCGCACCTCCCTTGTCCCCGGTGCGCCCTCGCGCCGGGGACCCGCCTCCGCCACCCCCGGGGCGGAGGCTTCCGCGTGGGACCGGCCCTTGGACGGTCCAACGCCATACCTTGCTCCGCCCGGGGCAGGGTGGGTGGTCGGCTGCTGGGTTGTGCGTGGGGAATCGGGGGTGGTCTGTGCGTGCATGGGCGGGCTCTCTGATCCGGCGGGGAGGGTGGGAGTGGCACTCGCCCCGGAGGGCTCCGAGGCGAGTGGCCTGTGGTCGGGGTCGCGGCTACGCGGCGGTCTTGGTGAGCTGCTGGTCGAGCTCGGTCTGGAGCTCGCCCTTGGCCTTTTCGAGGCGTTCGCGTCGGCCGGGCCTGAGGCCCTCGGCGCGGATGGCCTTCTCCATGTGGCGGCGGGAGACGCGGCCGTCGCGTCCCAGGGGAGCGGTGCGTCCGATGGCGATCACCTGTTCGTAGGTGGCGAGCGGGCGCTGGCCGCCCTCAGCGGCGGGCGGCGGTTCAGGATCAGCCACTTGCTCGTCGGCGCCCTCGGCCACGTCTTTGGCGGGAACCGGGTCTTTTGTGGCTGCCGGTGTGCCGGGCTCCGGAGGCGTGGCTGCCGGGACGTGGCGGGCCTCTGCGGGAGGCTCTGCGTCAGCGGGGCGTCGCTGGACGAGAAGGTAGAGGTGGACGGCGCCGGCGAGGGCGAGTGGGGCGATGGCGGAGATGACGCCGACGGTGATGTCGTCCAGGGCGAGGCCGCCTCGCCGTGTCTGTTGGTTGAGGCGGACGGCGTGCAGGACGTTGGCCCAGATGCTGGTGGCGGTGGCAACGCTGACGAGGGCCCAGACGTACAGGCGGGACCTCCAGTGCGCGGTGCGCAGGATGAGGAGCGCGCCTATGCCGATGGCGATGAAGCCGTCGATCACCAGGGGGAAGGCGTACGTGAGCACCTGGTGGATGTGGCTGGCGGCAGCCATCTGGCGCAGGGCGTCGTACGAGAGCGCGAAGGCGGCCATGGCGAGAAGGGCGACGCCCGCGGGGATCAGGACGGGGAGGGCGGCGACCCGGCGGATCAGGCCAGGGAGGGATATGGGAGGGGCGGAAGGCAGTGCGGTGGTGCTGGGAGAGGTCAAGGGAGGGTGCTCCGGAAGCTCGGGGAGGCGGGGTTGGCCGCACGGCCGGTGGCGTGTGGCGGGTGACGGGTGGGAACCGTCCCGACTCGTCGCATGCCTGGTCAGCGCGGGTACGGGTCAGGGTGGCGATGTCGGGTCGACTCGTTGCGTGCCGGTGACCCGTCCCGGCCCTGACCTGCGCGGCGACGGGTCGGGACGGGTCGTGCCGGGTCAGGCGCCGGGTGCCGGTTCCGGCAGGAGCAGCGGCTCGGCAGCCAGGGAAGCGGCCGGTGCGAGCTCGGGGCAGTAGCGGGCCCAGGCGTCGGCGAACTGCAGGCGGGTGAAGCCCTTGGCCTGGCAGCCGTCGGGGAAGCGGCGGTTGGCCGAGCCGATGCCGTAGTCCTTCAGCAGGAGTTGCAGGCCGCGCGGGGTGAGGCCCTTGTCGGTGTAGTCGGGCCACGGGGACTCCGCGTCCTCGTTCAGGATCCCGAGCAGACGACTGGTGCGGATGGCCGGCGGGTTGCCCTCGGCGGCGAAGGCGCGGCGGATGTCGGCGAGGAGCCGGAGGTTCAGGGCGCTGTTGTCCTGGTCCTGCTCGGCCTCGTGCTTCGTCATCGCCAGGCAGGCGGCGCGGGCGGCCTCGGGCCAGCCACCGCCGGCGAGGTCGGCAACGGCGACCAGCGGCTCCCAGGTGTCGGCGGCGCGGTCCTCGACCGGCATCGTCGGGGTGAGGTCCATCGCGGTGGCATGCAGCGGTGCCAGCCACTCCACGAGCCGGTCTCGTACGGCGTGCAGGGTGGTGGTGTCCCGTACGGTCCGGAACTCGGCGACGTTCTCACCCGGCCTGCGCCGTCGCATCCGGATCACGACCGAACGGTCCATGATCGTGTCGGGCAGGTCCCCGATCCCGGCGAGGGCGGCCATCGCGAAGGTGGGGAACTTCGACACCTCGTGGTTCGGGCCTGAGACCCGCAGGGTCGGGCGGTTGCGCTGGTGGCCGGCGTTGAGCAGGCCGCGCATCTCCTCGTTCTTCTCCGCGACCTTGGCGGACCCGAAGAGGGTGTCGGCCTCGTCGACCAGCAGGGTCGGCGGGTTCTCGGTGATCGACCGGAACACGGCTGCGGCGGACGCGTTGACCGTGATCAGCGGGTCGTGGACGGTCTCGGTGACCACGTCCAGGAGCCGCGACTTCCCGCACCGCTTCGCCGGGGCGACCACCGCGAGACGCGGGGCGTGCTGCCATGCCGTCTGCAGGTGCGTGGCCGCCACCCACAGCGTGACGGCGTCCAGCGCCTCCGGCGAGGGAGGATCACGAACTTCTTTATCTGCCGACGCAGTTCGTCCAGGAGGGCCGATCCGACGGTCGGCTCGGGGGCCTCCTCCGCTGCGGGCTCGTCTACCGGAGCGTCCTCAATGCCGTCGGCCGCAGAAGGCCGGCCGGTGTGCTCGCCGGGCTTGCCCGGCACGGCAGTCGGTGGCCATTCGGGCTTGTCGGGGGCGGAATAGGTCTGGGTTTCGGGGTGTTCCACGGGGCAGCTCCTCGTCTGGCGGTGGCGGGCTCGCACGCCCGTGCCGCCGGGTTGGTTCTTCCAGGGCCGTTCGGGGTTGCTCGGGCCTCCGGCGTCGCACCGCCGGGGGCCCGTCTCCTTCTCGCGGGCGGCAGGCCCGGCGAGGGAACACGGACCGTACGTCCACGTCGGGCAACAGTCCAGCGATTCTGTGTCAGCTCAGCGCAGAACCGTCTGCTACCTTTCTCCGCCTTCATGCGGCCAGCCCCAACAGGCTGAGCAAATCCGCCGTCACCACGCGGTACGCCTTTCCCAGCCGCAGGACCCTGCAGGGGTACTCGCCCCGCTTCGCCAGCTCGTAGCCCTTGCTCCGCCCGAGACCCAGCGCGCGATTGCCCGTATCCAGGTCAATGGCCACTGGCAGAGCCATCAGCTCCTCCCGGCTCATGCCCTTCGAACCGGTTTCCACGATGTCGTCGCGCACGCGACGCCCCCTCTCGTCACAGCCCTCGGCGAACACGACTCTCGCGTCCGGCTCCAGGCCAGCAAGAACCATGATGGGGAAGCTAATGTGTCTGCATGACACAACGCGATGTGGACGATGAAGCGGACGACTTCCCCGAGTGGGTGGACCGGGTGAAGGCCAACGTGGCCGGAGAGGTCCGGCGGAGAAGGAAGGAGATGGGGTGGAGCGCGCAGGACCTGGCGGACCGCTGCGAGGAGCTGGGGCATCCCATCCCGCGGAACGTGATCGCCAACATGGAGTCCGGCCGCCGCGCCGTCCTCCCGCTGGTGGACGTCATCGTCCTGGCCGCCGCCCTGGAGACCTACCCGGCTCACCTGATCTTCCCGGTTGGCTATGTCGAGGAGACCCAGGAGCTCCCCTTCCAGATGCTCGTGCCCACCTGGGACGCCTTGCGCCGCTTCACCGGCGAGACGGAAATCCCGGGACACGACGCTGGCCTCGTCCCCGAATTCGAGCTCCACGCCAGCCTCGTCCGCACCGCACTCGCCGCGCTCGAAGAGGAGGAGAACGCCCGCTTCGCGGCCAAGCAGGCCACCAGCCGCGCCCAGCGGGAGGAGGCCGAACGCAAGCAGACCGCCTACGCCGACCGGGCCATCTCCGCCAAGTACAGGCTCCGCCACCTTCGCCGCGAGCTTCGCGAAGAGGGTGCCGTCCCGCCCGACCTGCCCCCCGCGCTGAGCGACGTCGACCCGCCGGAAACCAACCTCATCCAGGAGGACCGCCTTTGAAGGGCTCCACCCACCGCCGCTGTTACTGCCGCGACCCCCACACCGGGAAGCCGCTCGGCAAGAACTGCCCCAAGCTCGCTGGCCGGAAGCACGGCTCGTACTCCATCCGTCAGGAGCTCCCGCCCCGCGAGGACGGCACCCGCCGCTCCTTCAGCCGCGCCGGCTACGAGACCCTCAAGGAAGCCCAGGCCGACCTCGACCACGTCCGCTCACTCCTCGCGCTGGCCGACGCGGACGATCCCGACAGCCTCCAGCGTCTGGTCGCGCTCTTGGAGGAGATCGCTGCCGAGAAGGCCCCGTTGCCCGAGATCGAGGAGACCCGACGCCGCCTGCGGGCCGGGCTCGGGCTGCGGGGCAGCCTCACCGTCGGCGAGTGGCTGGACTCGTGGTTCGCCTCGAAGAAGCGTCGCAAGACCACCCTCAACGGCTACTCCTCGCACATTCGCGTCCATCTGAAGCCCCGCATCGGGCACATCCGCCTGGACCGGCTCAACGTCGGTCACCTGGTGGAGATGTTCGACGGGATCGCCGACGACAACGAGGTGACCGCCGCCGAGAACCGGGCCCGGCGCGAGCAGGTGGCCCGCTGCAAGCCGCGCAGGCCCGGCCGCCCTGTCGCCGCCGAACGTGTCCGGATCGCCGCCGAGCGGGCGAAGCTGGCGGAGATGAAGCCGTTCCGGAAGATCACCGGCCCGGCGACCCGGCAGGCCGTACGCCGCACCCTCCGCGCGGCCCTGAACTCCGCCATCGCCCAGCAGCTCATCACCTTCAACCCGGCCGCCCACGTCGAGCTGGAGTCGGGCAAGCGCCCCAAGCCCCTGCTCTGGACCGACGAGCGCGTCCGCCGCTGGCGGGAGACCGGCGAGGTTCCCGGGCCCGTCATGGTCTGGACACCGCAGCAGTTCGGCGCCTTCCTCGACGCCGCCGAGGAGGACCGGCTCTACGCCGTCTTCCATCTCATGGGCACCCGCGGACTCCGGCGCGGCGAGGCGGTCGGCCAGGACTGGCACGAGACCGACCTCGACGCCGGCCTCATCACCCCGGCCAAGGAGATCGTCGTCGACGGCTGGGACCCGTACGAGTCCGAGCCGAAGACCGACGGAAGCGCGGGCACGATCGCGCTCGACAGCGTGAACATCGAGGTCCTGCGCGCCCAGAAGGCCCGTCAGGCGAAGGAGCGGAAGAAAGCCGGCGCCGCCTGGCAGGACACGGGCAAGGTCTTCACCAAGGAGGACGGCTCCTGGCTCCATCCGGAGACGGTCTCGGAGACCTTCCGCCGCATCCTCTCCACCACCGACCTCCCGCCCATCACCCTGCGGGACCTCCGCCACGTCTCGGCCACGCTCACCCACGGCGCGGGCGGCGACATCCACACGATCAAGGAGACCCTCCGCCACTCCACGATCACCCTGACCTCGGACACGTACACGAGCCTCCTCCCGGAGGTCGACCGCGCGGTGGCCGAGGCGGCGGCAGCGCTCATTCCCCGTCGGCGCCAAGAGCCGCCCGCTAAAGGGTAGATCGGACTCCTGTAGCGCCCAATCACCTCACCGCCAAGAGCGGTGGGGTGATTGGCTGTTTTCCCTCCCCCTGACGATCCCGAGCGGCATGCTCAGGGCCATGGGAAGAAACAGCCAGCGCCGCCGGAGCGCACGCGCCGCTCGGGCAGCACACGACCTGAGGCCCGACCTCTCCGAGATCTCCCGGGTCCGAACCCAGAAGCGCCTGCGGGCGGACATCGCCACCTGGATGGAGAACCCCTCGAAGGGCCCCGGAGGGTCCTTCCTCGAAGGTGAGCATCCCTCCGACCCCACCATGGTCATGGCGATCCTCATGGCCTGGCTCGTCGGGGCAAGGGAGCAGATCACCGAGGATCAGGCCCGGGACACCGTCCTCTGGGTGTCGGACAACCTGGGAATCCAGCACGCCGACCTTCTCCAGGTGTCGGGGTTCATCGGCCACCCGGACGCCCCCGACCTGACCCTGAACCAGGCGGTGGAGCACTACGGAGACCCGATGGCCTTCGTCCTCTCCATGGTGCTGCTGTCCGGCGGTCTGGTCGCCGCGGTCGGCGACGGGGACCCGAACTGGCTCAAGCAGTTCGACCTGACGTCCTGAACGTATTCGGCCTCTGCCCGGAGTACCGGCCCGTCCGCTCACGCATCGCTCACGCACGAGCCCCCGAACGACGGAGCGCCCCGCCCGGAAGAATCCGGTCGGGGCGCTCCGTAGCAGGTCAGAGGGGATCCCCTCGCCTGCCTCGCGTAGGCCGTGTGGGACTCGAACCCACAACCAATGGATTAAAAGTCCACTGCTCTGCCAATTGAGCTAACGGCCCGTGGCACGGGCACTCCCGTGCAGCATAGCCGGAGAGCTTCCCGAAACCGATCGGGTATCGGCCCCGGAGCGCCGTGCGGCGCCGGAAGAGCGGAACGCCCGCGTCCCCCCTTCGTGGGGGACGCGGGCGTTCGGGCGTGGGCTACGAGGCGTCAGCCGTTGCGCTTCCAGCGAGGCTTGTCGTCGCGGCGGAAGCCGTTGCGGTCGTCGCGGCGGTGGTCGTCGCGGCGGCCGAAGGGGCGCTCGTCGCGGCGGTCGCGGTTGAACGACGGGCGCTCGTCGCGGCGGTCGCGGTTGAAGGGGCGGTCGCTGCCGCGGTGGCCGCCGGAGGGGCGGTCGTCGCGGCGGAAGCCGCCGCGGTCGTCGCGACGGTCGAAGTCGCGGCGCTCGTCGCGGTTGAAGGACGGGCGGTCGTTGTCGCGGCGGAAGCCGCCACGGTCGCCACCGCGGTCGTCACGACGGTCGCGGTTGAACGACGGGCGGTCGTTGTCACGACGGTCCCGGTTGAACGACGGACGGTCGTTGTCGCGACGGAAGCCACCGCGGTCGTTGTCCCGGCGCTCGTCACGGCGGAACGACGGGCGGTCGTTGTCACGACGGAAGCCGCCACGGTCGCCACCGCGGTCGTCACGACGGTCGCGGTTGAACGACGGACGGTCGTTGTCCCGGCGGAAGCCGCCACGGTCGTCACGACGGTCGTTGTCCCGGCGGAACGGCGGGCGCTCATCGCGACGCTCCTCGCGGCGCTCCGCGTCGCGGCGCTCCTGGCGGGCGCGCTCGGCCTCGGCGGCGGCAGCGGCCGCGGCGAGCTCGGCCTCGGCGGCCTCGGCCACCTCGGCGACGGCGGCGTCCGGGTCCTCGCCGCGCTCGCGGGCGGCGCGGGCGACCAGACGGTCGGCCTCCTCGCGGAGCTCGACGGCGCGGCGCTGCAGGCGCTCCAGCTGCTTGGTCAGGTCGGCGACCTCGCGCTCGGCCTGCTTGGCGGCGTTGTTCGCGGAGTCGGCCTGGACCTCGGTCAGCGAACGGGCGCCGGTGATCTCGGCGACCTCGGGGTCGAAGGCGCCGGCGCCGCCGACGATGTGGCGCGAGGCGTCGACGCCCGCGTCCTCCATCAGACGGAAGATCTGGCGGCGCTGGTGCGGCAGGGCCAGGGAGACGACCGTGCCGGACTGGCCGGCGCGGGCGGTACGGCCCGAGCGGTGCAGGTAGTCCTTGTGGTCGCCGGCCGGGTCCACGTTGAGGACCAGGTCGATGCCGTCGACGTGGATACCGCGCGCGGCGACGTCGGTGGCGACGAGGACGTTGACGTAACCGTCCTTGAAGTCGGCCAGGGTGCGGGTACGCGCACCCTGGGTCATGCCGCCGTGCAGCGCGTCGGCCTTCACGCCCGACTCGCGCAGCTGCTCGGCGACGCGGTCGGCGCCCAGCTGGGTGCGGACGAAGATGATGGTGCGGCCCTTGCGGGCGGCGATGGCGGCGGTGACCGGGGCCTTGTCCTTCGGCTTCACGACCAGGACGTGGTGGGTCATGGTGGTGACGGCGCCGGCGGACGGGTCGACCTCGTGCGTGATCGGGTTCACCAGGTAGCGCTTGACCAGGCTGTCGATCTCGTTCTCCAGCGTGGCGGAGAACAGCAGGCGCTGGCCGCCGGCCGGCACCTGGTCGAGCAGCTCGGTGACCTCGGGCAGGAAGCCCAGGTCGGCCATCTGGTCGGCCTCATCGAGGACGGCGACCTGGACCTGCTCCAGGGAGCAGGCGCCGCGGTTGATGATGTCGCGCAGCCGGCCCGGGGTGGCGACGAGGATGTCGACGCCGCGCTCCAGGGCGTAGATCTGGTTGCCCATCGACGTACCGCCGCAGACGACCTTCATACGGAGGCCGAGCACGTCGCCGTACGGCTGGAGGGCGTCCGCGACCTGCATCGCGAGCTCACGGGTCGGGGTGAGGATGACGCCGCGGGGCTTCTTCTTCTCGGTCTGGCCGTCGGCCAGGGTGGCGAGCAGCGGGAGGCCGAAGGAGAGGGTCTTGCCGGAGCCGGTACGGCCGCGGCCGAGGATGTCCTTGCCGGCCAGGGCGTCCGGGATGGTCGCGGCCTGGATCGGGAAGGGGGTCGTCACGCCGTTCTGGGCGAGCTTGCGCACGACGCCCTCGGGGAGACCCAGGTCACCGAAGGTGATCTCCGGGACCTCGGGGGTCTCGTCGGCGTCGGTCACGTCGGCGTCGGTGTCAGTGTCGGCGTCGAGCTCGGCGTCGAGGTCGAGATCGGTGTCGAGCTCGGCGTCGAGGTCGGCCTCGACGGCCGCGGCCGTGTCGACGATCTCGTCGTTCTCGGGCATGACGGCGTGATCAGAAAAAATGGACATGCGAAATGCGAAACCTTCCGGAGTCTCGGCACGCGCCCGTCAACTCCGTGTTTCGCACTACGGACCGCCTCAATGCGGTCAGCCACGGCAAGGGAGAGTACGCGCCAGTCACGGCGCTCTTCGGTCTTGGCGCCGGGCAAATGGGATCAAACGATCTACCACCATACGCACTCTCCCCCACCCAAGGCAAACCGATCCCCGTCACACCGGTCCGGCCTGCGGCGATGCCTCCGGCTCCTTGGCCCGACCCGGCCCGTCGGCCGCCCGCATCGCACCCAGATGGGTGTCCGCGCCGGGCGTCGTCGTCGGCGTCTCGGAGACGGTCGGCTCGGGCGTCGGCTCCTGCGTGGGCTCCGGGGTCGGCTCCTGGGTCGGCGAAGGCGTCGGGTCCACCGGCGGCGGGGTCTCCCCGCCCGGCTCGCCCGAACCGCCGCCCGCCGTCGTGGCGCCCGGCTCCCCGCCCGGCGGCTGCTGCGGCTTCGGCGCCCCGCCGGGGCCCTGCACGCCCGGCGCACCGGACGGCGTGACCGACGCGCTCGGCGAGCCGCTCGGCACCGGCGTCTCCGTGCCCTCGCCGTCCGGGTCCGGGCCGCTGCGGCCCGTACGGTCGTAACCGCTCCCGCTGTGGCCGCCGGACAGACCGCCGTCGGCCGCGGTCCCGGCCGCCTCGCCCCGCTTCCCCGCGGACGTGCTGGGCGCCGGCTTCGCCCCGTCGTCGCTCACACTCATACAGCCGCTCAGGCCCGCGCAGGCGGCGACCGCCAACGCGGCGGCGGCCCATCGAACGGGGGTGGGCAAATGGCGCACGGAGGCACCTCCAGGACATGACAGGCAGGAACGGGACGCTGGTCGAACGCGTCGCCCTGCCCAACTCCCCCGGCGCCGCAAGGGACACGCCCGAAAAGCACCCCTCTCGCCCGGGTAC
Source organism: Streptomyces sp. SKN60 (assembly GCF_026236535.1). Classification (GTDB taxonomy): domain Bacteria; phylum Actinomycetota; class Actinomycetes; order Streptomycetales; family Streptomycetaceae; genus Streptomyces. Next base: position 58,890 of record NZ_JAHTMW010000001.1, read on the forward strand.
GCGCCAGTCGGCTCCCCGCCCGCCTGCCCGGTCCCGGTCCGGCCCCGGCCCCGGTCAGCCGTAGCCGAGCGCGTGCAGCCGCTCGTCGTCGATGCCGAAGTGGTGGGCGATCTCGTGCACGACGGTGATCTCGGTCTCCGCGACCACGTCCTCGCGCGACTCGCACATCCGCAGCGTCGGCCCCATGTAGATCGAGATCCGGTCCGGCAGCACCCCGGCGTACCACTCGCCGCGCTCGGTCAGCGGCGTTCCCTCGTAGAGGCCGAGCAGCTCGGGGTCGTCCGGCGAGGGCTCGTCCTCGACGAACACGGCGACGTTGTCCATCAGCCGGGTCAGTTCGGGCGGGATCCGGTCCAGGGCTTCGGCGACGAGCTCCTCGAACTCCTCGCGCGTCATCTCCAGCACGCGCCCATTCTCCCCCTCCGGGAAACCGTTTTGGCGATAGCGGCTGCCATCCCATATGCTTCTCACGTCCCCGACGCACTGAGAAGTGCGCAGGTGAGCCTCTAGCCCTCATCGTCTAGTGGCCCAGGACGCCGCCCTTTCAAGGCGGTAGCACGGGTTCGAATCCCGTTGGGGGCACGCATTACCGTGTGCGACACTAGTGATCGCGCACAAGCTTGGCTCTGTGGAGCAGTTGGTTAGCTCGCCACCCTGTCAAGGTGGAGGTCGCGGGTTCAAGTCCCGTCAGAGTCGCTGAAGCTGGAAACAGCTTCGTGGCTGGGTAGCTCAGTTGGTACGAGCGATCGCCTGAAAAGCGATAGGTCGCCGGTTCGACCCCGGCCCCAGCCACAACCGGAAGGCCCCGTTCTCACGAACGGGGCCTTCCTCGTTCCTAGACCTTCCCGGCCTTCCCGGCCTTCCCGGCCTCCTCAGCCTTCTCGGCCTCCTCGGCGTCTTCCTCCTGCCGAGTCCCCCGCCGGGCGCGCCACGCGAGCGCGCCCGCCACCACCGCGACCACGGCCGCCAGCAGGGCCCAGTCCGGGACCGAACGGCCGAGGTCGGAGACGCGCTCCTCCACGGCGAAGGAATCGTCGACCGACAGCAGCCCGGGCAGCGCGGTGGTGCCGTCGAAGACGAGGAAGAGAGTGCCGAGGGCGATGAAGAAGAAGCCCGAGAGCAGCGAGGTCGAGTGGGCCTCGAAGCGGCCGATACGGATCGGGCGGCCGCGCAGCCAGCGCCGCCGGCCCAGCTCGTAACGCTCCCAGAGCAGCGCGAGCACGAACAGCGGGACGGCCATGCCGAGCGCGTACACGGCGAGCAGCAGACCGCCGTAGACCGGGTTGCCGCCGAGCGCGGCCACGGTGAGGACGCTGCCGAGGATGGGGCCCGCGCAGAAGCCGGCGAGGCCGTAGACCAGGCCCAGGGCATAGACGGAGAAGGCCGTCGTGGGGCGGATCCGGCCGCTGACCTCGCTCATCCGGCGGGACGCGAAGCCCAGACCGAGGATCTGGAGCACGCCGAGGGCCACGATCGTCCAGCCGCCGAGGGCCACAAGCAGATCGCGGTGGCCGTAGAAGAGGCGGCCGGCGAAGGAACCGGCCGCGCCGAGCGGGACGAGGGTGGTGGCCAGGCCCGCGTAGAAGATCCCGGTCCGGGCCACCAGCTTGGCCCGGGTGTCCATGGAGTACGCGAAGAAGGCCGGCAGCAGCAGGGCGCTGCACGGGCTGAGCAGGGCGAGCAGCCCGCCGAGGAAGGCGGCGAAGTAGCCGATGCCGGAGGTCACTGCTTGCCCTGCTCGGCAGCAGGCTTCTCGGCGGCAGGCTTCTCGGCAGCCGACTTCTTGGCAGCCGCCTTCGCCGCCGCCTCGATCGCCTGGGTGAAGGCCTCCATGGGCTGGGCGCCGGCGATCGGGCGGCCGTTGATCAGGAAGGACGGGGTCGACGTCGCGCCGATGGAGTAGCCCTGCTCCTGGTCCTTGCTCACCGCCGCGCGGGCCGCCGAACCGTCCGCGTCGCGGGCGAAGCGCGCGAGGTCGGCGACCCCGGCCTCCTTCGCGAGGGCGGTCAGGCGCTCCTTGCCGAAGCCCTTCTCCTTGGACCCCGGCGCGTACGCCGCCTTGTGGAACTCCCAGAACCGGCCCTGCTGCCCGGCCGCCCACGAGGCGCGGGCCGCCGCCTCCGACTCCTCGCCGAAGATCGGGAAGTTGCGCCACTCGATGCGCAGGGTGCCCGCGTCGACGTACTTCTTCACCAGCGCCGGCTCGGTGTCACGGGCGAACTTCCCGCAGAAGCCGCACTTGAAGTCGGCGTACTCGATGAGGACCACCGGCGCGTCGGCCCGGCCCATCGCGAGCTTGTCGGCGGCGTCCCGGCGGGCGTACGCCTCCAGCTCCGGGTAGACGCCGTCGGCCGGGTCGGCGGACACCTCGGCGACCGCGCCACCGCTCCCGGAGGCCCCGGAGGACGCGGAGGGCGATGACGGCTTGGTGGTGGCGTACGAGGCGAGGCCGAGCAGCGTCGCGGCAAGGACGACACCGGCAACGATCACCACGGGCTTGGACTTGCTGGTCTTGGACTTGGGCATGCTGAAGCGCTCCTGAGACGGGAGAGAAAGGACGGACGGCGAAGGAAAGGCGCCCGACTAGACCCGCAGGATCGACAGCTCCATCGGTGACGGCGGTACGAGCTCCGGCGGCGCCCGCCCCGCCCGTACGTCCACCACGTCCTGGTCCGCGCCCCAGGCCCCGCACGGCGTCCGCTCCCCCGCGAGCGCCGGCAGCAGCTCGCCGAAGGCGTGCCCGCGCGGCGGTACGGCGGGGGCGGCGGCGCCTTCCTCGGCGCCGTGGCTCTGGCCGCAGCCGGGAGCGGCGGGGCCCGAGAGCACCGGACCGGCCTGCACGGACTCCGCGACGCCCATCGCCCCAGCCGCGCTCACCGCCCCGCACACCACAAGCCCCAGCACCAGCCCCGCGAGCGCCGCGAACGCCACAACGGCGCGCGGGACCGGAATGCGAGGCATGCGGAAACCTTTCGGGGCGGTGCTGGGCGGTGTGTCCGAAATACTACGCAGAGGCGTGGCGCAGCCCTCGTAAATCGGTTCGCCGCTTCTCCGCCGCAGGTGCGATCCTGGATCCCGTATGTCTACTTCCTTCGCCGCCCTCCAGACCGTCCTGGCCGAGGTCTCGCTGCGGGACTCGCACCGGCTCGGCCGCCGTCTCGAAGGCGCCCGCCGCATCCGCAAGCCCGAGGCCCGCGAGGCCGTCCTGGACGAGATCGCCGTCGAGGCGGCCAAGGCCAAGGAGCGCGTCGACGGGCGCGCCTCCCGCGTGCCCCCCGTCACGTACCCCAAACAGCTCCCGGTCTCGCAGAAGAAGGACGAGATCGCCGAGGCGATACGCGACCACCAGGTCGTGATCGTCGCCGGTGAGACCGGCTCCGGCAAGACCACGCAGATCCCGAAGATCTGTCTGGAGCTGGGCCGGGGCGTCCGGGGCATGATCGGGCACACCCAGCCCCGCCGGATCGCCGCCCGCACGGTCGCCGAGCGCGTGGCGGAGGAGCTCCGCACGCCCCTCGGCGAGGCGGTCGGCTGGAAGGTGCGGTTCACCGACCAGGTGAACCCCGACGCGACCTTCGTGAAGCTGATGACGGACGGCATCCTGCTCGCCGAGATCCAGACGGACCGCGAGCTGCGCGCCTACGACACGATCATCATCGACGAGGCCCACGAGCGGTCCCTCAACATCGACTTCCTGCTCGGCTATCTGGCCCAGCTGCTGCCGAAGCGCCCCGACCTCAAGGTCGTGATCACCTCCGCGACCATCGACCCCGAGCGCTTCTCCCGCCACTTCGGCGACGCGCCGATCGTCGAGGTCAGCGGGCGTACGTACCCGGTCGAGGTCCGCTACCGCCCGCTCCTGGAGGAGGACAGCGACGAGGCGGACCGGGACCAGATCACCGCGATCTGCGACGCCGTCGACGAGCTGCAGAAGGAAGGACCGGGCGACGTCCTGGTCTTCCTCTCCGGCGAGCGGGAGATCCGTGACACGGCGGACGCGCTGACCAAGAAGAAACTCTTCAATACGGAGATCCTCCCCCTGTACGCCCGGCTGTCGCACGCCGAGCAGCACCGGGTCTTCCAGGCGCACTCCGGCCGCCGGATCGTGCTCGCGACGAACGTCGCGGAGACCTCGCTCACCGTCCCCGGCATCAAGTACGTGATCGACCCGGGCACCGCGCGCATCTCGCGCTACTCGCACCGCACCAAGGTGCAGCGGCTGCCCATCGAGCCGGTCAGCCAGGCCAGCGCCAACCAGCGCAAGGGCCGCTGCGGCCGTACGTCGGACGGCATCTGCATCCGGCTGTACTCGGAGGACGACTTCCTCACCCGTCCCGAGTTCACGGACGCGGAGATCCTCCGGACGAACCTGGCCTCCGTCATCCTCCAGATGACCGCGGCCGGCCTCGGCGACATCGAGAAGTTCCCCTTCATCGACCCGCCGGACCACCGCAACATCCGGGACGGCGTCCAGCTCCTCCAGGAGCTGCACGCCCTCGACCCGGCGCAGAAGGACCCGCGCAAGCGGCTCACGGACACCGGCCGCAAGCTGTCCCAGCTGCCGGTGGACCCGCGGCTCGCCCGGATGGTCCTGGAGGCCGACCGCAACGGCTGCGTCCGCGAGGTCATGGTGATCGCGGCGGCGCTGTCCATCCAGGACCCGCGCGAGCGGCCGTCCGACAAGCAGGCGCAGGCCGACCAGCTGCACGCCCGCTTCAAGGACGAGACCAGCGACTTCCTCGCCTTCCTGAACCTCTGGCGCTACGTCCGCGAGCAGCAGAAGGAGCGCGGATCGTCCTCCTTCCGCCGGATGTGCAAGCAGGAGTACCTGAACTTCCTGCGGATCCGCGAGTGGCAGGACATCTACTCCCAGCTGCGCACGGTCGCCAAGCAGATGGGGATCCACCTCAACGAGGAGGACGCGCCCGAGCAGTCCATCCACGTCTCCCTCCTCTCCGGCCTGCTCTCCCACGTCGGTCTGAAGGACGTGAAGGAGTCCAAGGACGGCGCGAAGAGGGACGGCGGCCGGGATCCGAAGCGCGAGGGCGGCGGCGGCCGGAACGAGTACCTGGGCGCCCGCAACGCCAAGTTCGCGATCTTCCCCGGCTCCGCGCTCTTCAAGAAGGCCCCGCGGATGGTCATGTCCGCCGAGCTGGTGGAGACCTCGCGGCTCTGGGCCCGGGTCAACGCGCGGATCGAGCCCGAGTGGGTCGAGCCGCTGGCCCAGCACCTGGTGAAGAAGACGTACAGCGAGCCGCACTGGGAGAAGGACCAGGCCGCGGTCATGGCCTTCGAGAAGGTCACGCTGTACGGCGTGCCGATCGTCGCCGACCGCAAGGTGAACTACGGCCGGATCGACCCCGAGGTCTCCCGCGAGCTGTTCATCCGCAACGCGCTCGTCGAGGGCGACTGGCGCACCCACCACAAGTTCTTCGCCGACAACCGCAAGCTGCTCACCGAGGTCGAGGAGCTGGAGCACCGGGCCCGCCGCCGGGACATCCTGGTCGACGACGAGACGCTCTTCGACTTCTACGACAAGCGGGTGCCCGAACACGTCGTGTCCGGGGCGCACTTCGACTCGTGGTGGAAGCACAAGCGCCACGAGGAGCCGGAGTTCCTGGACTTCGAGCGCGAGATGCTGATCAACGAGAAGGCGGGGGCGGTCACCAAGGCCGACTACCCGGACTCGTGGCGGCAGGGCGCGCTGAAGTTCCGGGTGACCTACCAGTTCGAGCCGGGCGCGGACGCGGACGGCGTGACCGTGCACGTACCGCTCCAGGTGCTCAACCAGGTCACCGACGAGGGCTTCGACTGGCAGATCCCCGGTCTGCGGGAAGAGGTCGTCACGGAGCTCATCCGCTCCCTCCCGAAGCCGATCCGCCGCCACTACGTGCCGGCGCCGAACTTCGCCGGCCGGTTCCTCGACGCCGTCGTGCCCGTGCAGGAGCCGCTCACGTCGGCGCTCACGCGCGAGCTGCAGCGGATGGTCGGCGTGCCGCTGACGGCCGAGGACTTCGACTGGGCGAAGGTCCCCGAGCACCTCAAGATCACCTTCCGGATCGTCGACGAGCGGCGCCGCAAGCTGGCCGAGGACAAGGACCTGGAGGCGCTGAAGCTGAAGCTGCGCCCGAAGGCCCGCCAGGCGCTCTCCAAGGCCGCCGCGGCGGCCACGGGCGGCCGGGACGGCTCCGGGCCCTCCCTGGAGCGCACGGGCCTGAAGGACTGGACGATCGGGACGCTCACCCGGGTCTTCGAGACCAAGCGCGGCGGGCAGCCGGTCAAGGCCTACCCGGCCCTGGTCGACGAGGGCGACAGCGTCGCCGTGCGGCTCTTCGACACCGAGGAGGAGCAGGCGGAGGCGATGTGGCGGGGCACCCGGAAGCTGATCATGCTGAACATCCCGGTGAACCCGGCGAAGTTCGCCTCCGACCGGCTGACCAACCAGCAGAAGCTCGCCCTGTCGGCCAACCCGCACGGCTCGATCCAGGCCCTCTTCGACGACTGCGCCACCGCCGCCGCCGACCGGCTGATCGCGGACCACGGCGGCCCGGTGTGGGACGAGGAGTCCTTCCGGAAGCTGTACGACAAGGTGCGCGCCGATCTGGTGGAGCTGACCGTACGGACGGTGAGCCAGGTCCAGCAGGTGCTGGCCGCCTGGCAGGCCTGCGAGCGGCGCCTGAAGGCCACGAACAGCCCCGCCCTGCTCCGTAACCTCCAGGACGTGCGTACGCAGCTCTCCTGGCTGATGCCGGCCGGTTTCGTGACCCGTACGGGTCTGAAGCGGCTGCCGGACCTGATGCGCTACCTGGTGGCGGCGGACCGGCGGCTGCAGCAGATGCCGACGGGCGTGCAGCGGGACACCACCCGGATGGAGAAGGTGCACGAGATGCTGGACGAGTACGCCTGGCTGCTCGAACAGCTCCCGAAGGGGCGCCCGGTGCCGTCCTCGGTCACGGACATCCGCTGGATGATCGAGGAGCTGCGGGTGAGCTACTTCGCGCACGCGCTCGGCACGGCGCACCCGGTGTCGGACAAGCGGATCGTGAAGGCGATCGACGCGGCCGTGCCGCAGCCCGCCCGGTAGACCCGGGCGGTAAGCCGGTCCGGCAGCCGGTTCGACCGCACCCCCTGACCTGCTGTACTCTTTTCCTCGCAGCCACGGTTCACCGGCTGCGATGGCTCTGTGGAGCAGTTGGTTAGCTCGCCACCCTGTCAAGGTGGAGGTCGCGGGTTCAAGTCCCGTCAGAGTCGCAGCAGAGAAACGAGAAGGCCCGCACCGATCGGTGCGGGCCTTCTTGCGTTCCCGGGAGCCAGGGACCAAGGTCCCCCCAAGGAGTGACCATCGCCGTGGCGGCGGGCCCCCTTGGGGTGGAAGGCTGTTCTGGGGCAAGGCTTTGACGATGTGACGGGTGTCACTCAATCAGTTTTCGGAACGGCCGAACTTACACCCCTCCTACATGCCCCAGATTTAATATGTGCAATTGCACCCGGTCTACGCGGGTGAACCGGGACATAAAAAGATCGCACCGGACCCGGCGGAGTCCAGTGCGATCGATGACGGGGGACCTGTTGGGGCAGGTCGCGCGTCGGCAGAGCTTGGGGTGAGCGGCCCGGGTTGGGGGACCCGGAAGTGCCCGGTACTGCAGGGTGTTACGGGGTGTTGCGCGTGTCGCGGGCGCCTCAGGCCTCGCTGCGCTGCTGCGGAATGCCCGCCAGCAGGGCGCGGACCTCGGCCTCGCGGTACCGGCGGTGTCCACCCAGGGTGCGGATGGACGTGAGCTTGCCGGCCTTGGCCCAGCGAGTCACCGTCTTCGGGTCCACGCGGAACATGGTCGCAACCTCGGCAGGGGTCAGCAGCGGCTCGGCATCAGGGGTGCGAGCGGTCATGAGCGGCCTCCTCGGGAGAACCGAACCATCTCGGTTCTTTCCTCTAAATTCTGCACCTTGACCCGCCTTGCCCGAAATGGCGGAAGCGGGTCGAGTCGGTTATAGGACGAACGGCTTGTCCTCGGCACTACAACTACACCATCCGTCCAGCCACGTCGGCCAAACCGATGGAATTGCCCTCGCAGGTGTTCATCAGCGGCGGAAGTCGATGGACCATGCCATAACGGACAGTCACGCCACTGTGACGATCAGTCACAGAGCGATCAGGAGTCCTCAGACCCCCCATAGAGTGCAATGTCGAGCGTTCCGCCCATACTTGGACGGAAGGAACCCTCCCCGGACTCCTTGTCCTATTTTGGCACGAGGGTGGGCGATGGGCGCAAGGGTGCGTTAAGTGCTGTCCGTCACGCTTGGGTCAAAGGCCCGGATCGGGACCAACGTCCTACCCGACGGCAGGAGCCGGCGTCCAGCCATGAAGATCATTTACATCAGGTCGACATGTCCTGTCGATGATCAATTGGCGAACTGCAGGTTGTGCACGGCCTTCCAGCGCTCCGCGAACCGCCCGTAGGCCTCCTGCGCGCCCGGCCCGTCACCCGCCCGCAGCGCCTCGATCCCGGCCGCCACGTCCGCCGCCGAGCGGTCCGCGTCCAGCGCCTCCGCCGGGAGGACGTGCACCAGACCGCCGTAGTCCAGCTCCACCAGGGCCCGCGGATGGAACTCCTCCAGCCAGCGCCCCACCTCGATCAGACTCTCCGTCATCGGCCCCTCCGCGATCGCCGCGCGCAGCGCCTTCAGCGCCCGCGCCAGCCGCCGCCGCGCCTGCACCATCGGCGTCCGGTAACGGAACACCGGCCCGGCCCCCTCCCCCGCACCCGCGCCCGCACCCGGCTCGTACTCCCGCTCCTCGTCCGCGAACAGCGCGAACCAGGCCGGCGGCACCCGCCACACCGCGCTGCGGATCCACGGCCGCGCGTCCGGGTTCCGCTCCAGCCACCGCTCGTGGTCCGCCGCCGCCTGGGCCCGCACCACCGGCGGCAGCATCGCGTCCAGGACCGGCGCCGGCAGCGTGCCGCCCACCAGCTCCTCCATCGCCAGCCAGCCGCGCAGCCGGGTCCGCCACGGACACACCAGGACCACCCCGTCGACCTCCGCCACGAAGGCGTCCGCGCTCTCGTGCACCGGCACCGGGACCGGCGGCACCGGCACCAAGTCCGCCAGCGAGCGGCGCAGTTCGTCCTGGACGCCCGGCGGGTCCGCCCGCCGCGCGTAGCGCGCCCAGTGGCCCCGCTCCGGCTCCGGGAACGCGGCCAGCGGCTCGTACACCCGCAGATAGGCGGCATAGGGGACGAGCACCGAGGAGGGGACCGACATGTCGCAAATCCTTCCACGCGCGTACTCCGCGAGGGGGTGATCCTCAGCACTGCGCCCCTGCTACGGCCAGGTAGGACTTACCCTCATGGCGACCTGGTCCCACCCCCACCCACAGGGGGGACCTTCCGCCGCTTCTTACTTGGGAGTCACCACCGTGACCGATGTGACCGGCGTGCCCGACGTAGTGCACACCCTGTTCCACTCCGCGCAGGGCGGCCACGAGCAAGTCGTGCTGTGCCAGGACCGCACCACGGGCCTCAAGGCCGTCATCGCCCTCCACAACACCGCTCTGGGCCCCGCCCTCGGCGGCACCCGCTTCTACCCGTACGCCACCGAGGCCGAGGCGATCGCCGACGCGCTCAACCTCTCCCGCGGCATGTCGTACAAGAACGCCATGGCCGGTCTCGACCACGGCGGCGGCAAGGCCGTCATCATCGGCGACCCGGAGCAGATCAAGACCGAGGAGCTGCTCCTCGCCTACGGCCGCTTCGTCGCCTCCCTCGGCGGCCGCTACGTGACGGCCTGCGACGTCGGCACCTACGTCGCCGACATGGACGTCGTCGCCCGGACCAACCAGTGGACCACCGGCCGCTCCCCCGAGAACGGCGGCGCCGGCGACTCCTCCGTCCTCACCGCCTTCGGCGTCTTCCAGGGCATGCGCGCCTCCGCGCAGCACCTGTGGGGCGACCCCACCCTGCGCGGCCGCAAGGTCGGCGTCGCGGGTGTCGGCAAGGTCGGCCACTACCTGGTCGAGCACCTGATCGCCGACGGCGCCGAGGTCGTGATCACCGATGTGCGCGAGGAGTCGGTGCGCCGGATCACCGAGAAGTTCCCGCAGGTCACCGTGGTCGCCGACACCGACGCGCTGATCCGCGTCGAGGGCCTGGACGTCTACGCCCCGTGCGCCCTGGGCGGCGCGCTCAACGACACGACCGTCCCGGTGCTCACCGCGACCGTCGTCTGCGGCGCGGCCAACAACCAGCTGGCCCACCCCGGCGTCGAGAAGGACCTGGAGGCGCGCGGCATCCTCTACGCGCCCGACTACGTGGTCAACGCCGGTGGCGTGATCCAGGTCGCCGACGAGCTGCACGGCTTCGACTTCGACCGCTGCAAGGCCAAGGCCACGAAGATCTTCGACACCACCCTGGAGATCTTCGCACGTGCGAAGTCGGACGGAATTCCGCCGGCCGCGGCGGCCGACCGGATCGCCGAGCAGCGGATGGCCGAGGCACGTCAGGCCTGAGCCCGGCCCGGGCTTGACAGGTCCGGCCCGATGATCGATCAAACGGCGTGGGCGATTCGCGGGGCTTTCGCGAGACTTCGCTCACGCCGTTCGGCGGGTCGGACCTCAAGAAGAGGTTAAAATCGCGATTGACCAGCGAGGACGGGGCACCTCGATGGTTCTGTACCGGGGTATGTGATGCGCGCGGCGTACCGTAGACCGACGGAAACAGGTACCGTTGAAGCCCTACGGACCGGTCTCTCTTTCGAGAGTCCGTTCCGGATCATGAACGCGTGTCAAGACTCTGGGGCCAGAGAGCCCCGTCACCGAGGGGGTCGAGCCATGGGGCGCGGCCGGGCAAAGGCCAAGCAGACCAAGGTCGCCCGCCAGCTGAAGTACAGCAGCGGCGGGACTGACCTGTCGCGTCTGGCCAACGAGCTGGGCGCTTCGACTTCGAGCCAGCCGCCGAATGGCGAGCCGTTCGAGGACGACGACGAGGAAGACGACCCGTACGCGCAGTACGCGGATCTCTACAACACGGACGACGAGGACGAGGACGACGAGTCCGGTCCGGCGTCCACTCAGCGTCGCGCTTGACCTTCTGAACATGGAAACCCGGTCCGGGGTAACCGGACCGGGTTTCTGCGCTGTCCGTGACCATCGGGAACGGCATGCGACCAACGGAAAAGGGGGCCCCTGAGGGCCCCCTTTTCCGTAGCTGCTCCTACTTGGCGTAGTCGCCGATCAGCTCGGCGCCCGTCGCCTTGTCGCCGCGCTCCGTGATCTCGCCGGCCACCCACGCGTCGACCCCGCGGTCGGCCAGCGTGGTCAGGGCCGCGTCCACGGACTCGGCGGGGACCACGGCCATCATGCCGACGCCCATGTTCAGGGTCTTCTCCAGCTCCAGGCGCTCCACCTGACCGGCCGTGCCGACCAGGTCGAAGACGGCGCCCGGGGTCCAGGTCGAGCGGTCCACGACGGCGTGCAGGCCGTCCGGGATCACCCGGGCCAGGTTGGCGGCCAGGCCGCCGCCGGTGATGTGGCTGAAGGCGTGCACCTCGGTGGTGCGGGTGAGCGCCAGGCAGTCCAGGGAGTAGATCTTGGTGGGCTCCAGGAGCTCCTCGCCGAGGGTCCGGCCGAACTCCTCGACCTGCTGGTCGAGGGCCATGCCGGCGCGGTCGAAGACCACGTGCCGGACGAGCGAGTACCCGTTGGAGTGAAGACCGGAGGACGCCATCGCGATGACGGCGTCACCCGTACGGATGCGATCCGAGCCGAGCAGCCGGTCGTACTCGACGACGCCCGTGCCGGCGCCGGCGACGTCGAAGTCGTCCGGGCCGAGCAGGCCGGGGTGCTCGGCGGTCTCGCCGCCGACCAGGGCGCAGCCGGCCAGGACACAGCCCTCGGCGATGCCCTTGACGATGGCGGCGACCCGCTCGGGGTGCACCTTGCCGACGCAGATGTAGTCCGTCATGAACAGCGGCTCGGCGCCGCTGACCACGATGTCGTCCATGACCATGGCGACCAGGTCGCGGCCGATGGTGTCGTACACGCCCATCTGACGGGCGATGTCGACCTTCGTGCCCACACCGTCGGTGGCGGAGGCGAGCAGCGGGCGCTCGTAGCGCTTGAGGGCGGAGGCGTCGAAGTAGCCGGCGAAGCCGCCGAGGCCGCCGAGGACCTCGGGGCGCTGGGTCTTCTTCACCCACTCCTTCATGAGCTCGACGGCGCGGTCGCCCGCTTCGATGTCGACGCCCGCGGACGCGTAGGAGGCACCGGTGGTCTGAGACATGGGTTCAGAGCTTTCGTGTCGTTACTGCGGTACTGCGGGGGTCTTACGGGCGGCGGAGCGCGTCGGCGGCCGCGGTGGCGGCGGGGCCGGCGGCCAGCTCGGTCTCCAGGAGCTGCTTGCCGAGCAGCTCGGGGTCCGGAAGCTCCATCGGGTACTCGCCGTCGAAGCAGGCCCGGCAGAGGTTGGGCTTGGCGATGGTGGTCGCCTCGATCATCCCGTCGAGCGAGATGTACGAGAGCGAGTCCGCGCCGAGCGACGTGCCGATCTCCTCGACCGACATGCCGTTGGCGATCAGCTCCGCGCGGGTGGCGAAGTCGATGCCGAAGAAGCAGGGCCACTTGACCGGCGGGGAGGAGATCCGGATGTGGACCTCGGCGGCGCCGGCCTCGCGGAGCATCCGGACCAGCGCGCGCTGGGTGTTGCCGCGGACGATCGAGTCGTCGACGACCACCAGGCGCTTGCCCTTGATGACTTCCTTGAGGGGGTTCAGCTTCAGCCGGATGCCCAGCTGGCGGATGGTCTGCGAGGGCTGGATGAAGGTCCGGCCGACGTACGCGTTCTTGACCAGGCCGGCGCCGAACGGGATGCCGGAGGCCTCCGCGTAGCCGATCGCGGCCGGGGTGCCGGACTCCGGCGTCGCTATCACCAGGTCGGCCTCGACGGGCGCCTCCTTGGCGAGCCGGCGGCCCATCTCCACGCGGGAGAGGTAGACGTTCCGGCCTGCGATGTCGGTGTCGGGGCGCGCCAGGTACACGTACTCGAAGACACAGCCCTTGGGCTTCGCTTCCGCGAATCGAGAGGTACGGATGCCGTTCTCGTCGATCGCGATCAGCTCGCCCGGCTCGACCTCGCGGACGAAGCTGGCGCCGCAGATGTCGAGGGCGGCGGACTCGGAGGCGACCACCCAGCCGCGCTCCAGCCGGCCGAGCACCAGCGGGCGGATGCCCTGCGGGTCACGGGCCGCGTAGAGGGTGTGCTCGTCCATGAAGACGAGGGAGAAGGCGCCCCGGACCTCGGGGAGGACCTTCGCGGCCGCCTGCTCGATGGTGAGCGGCGTGCCGTCCTCGTCGACCTGGCCCGCGAGCAGCGCGGTGACCAGGTCGGTGTCGTTGGTGGCGGCGACCTGGGTGGACCGGCCCTCCTTCTTGGGGAGGTCGGCGACCATCTCGGCGAGCTGCGCCGTGTTCACCAGGTTGCCGTTGTGGCCGAGCGCGATCGAGCCGTGGGCGGTCGCCCGGAACGTCGGCTGCGCGTTCTCCCACACGGAAGCCCCGGTGGTCGAGTAGCGGGCGTGACCGACCGCGATATGACCTTGAAGGGAACCGAGAGAAGTCTCGTCGAAGACCTGGGAGACAAGTCCCATGTCCTTGAAGACGAGGATCTGGGAGCCGTTGCTCACCGCGATTCCCGCGGATTCCTGACCCCGATGCTGGAGGGCGTAGAGCCCGAAATACGAGAGCTTTGCGACCTCTTCACCCGGAGCCCAGACACCGAAGACGCCACAAGCGTCCTGGGGGCCTTTCTCACCGGGGAGCAGATCGTGATTGAGTCGACCGTCTCCGCGTGGCACGTTTCCGAGTGTAGACGGGCTCGCCCACTGGTCCGAATTGAGGAAATGCGGAGGTGGGGATACTCGTGCGATCGCACGAGGAGATCAACTCCGGCTCGGAGAGGGCTACGAAGCAGGCGGGGTAAGGGATTCCGGCCCACGGGACCCGGCGAGCGGACGCTCGTACCAGGCCCGGGGCCGCCCCGCGATGTGACGGACGCCGCAGTCCGCGTCCGCTCAGCGGGCGGTCGCGGTCGCCGTGAGGCCCTCGCCCGAGGCGTCGGTGAGGGTCAGCGTTCGGTGGTTCAGCCGATACGAGAGCGGGCCGTCCAGGAGCTCGTACAGCCGCGTCTCCAGGGCCATCTCCGGGCCCGTGCAGATCATCCGGGTCGTCGCCGTCGGGCCCTCGACGGTCAGGGTCCGGGCCTTCTCGTCGACGCGGACGGCGGCGGAGAAGTTGTTGCAGCCCAGGTTGCCGGTGGCCCGGCCGTCGGCGCCGAGGACGAGCCGCGCCTTGGACCCGCTGCCGGCCGGCAGGGAGGAGGCCGTGCCGTCGTCGTCGCCTCCCGAGACGAGGCCGTCGACCTTCCAGGTGGTGCCGAGCAGCGGCGCGTCCGCCTCGGCGGTCAGCTCCACGCTGTTGCGCCCGTCGGCCGAGGCGAGGACCAGCGACGTCCCCGACTGCTTCCCCTTGAGCTCGCCGGTGAACGCCTTGAGCAGCGCCGTCTCGAACCGCTGCCGGTCGTCGGGGCAGCCGATGGCCGTGACCGGGCCCGGGGAGACGGTGAGGGTGTCGCCCTTCACGGCGACGTCGGCGCCGAAGCCGTTGCAGCCGGAGGTGCCGTGGGCCTGGCCGTTCTTCTCGAAGTCCAGCTGCGCACCGGCCGGGGCGACCGAGCGGACGCCGTCCACCGTGGCCGCGGCGATCGTCCACGAGGTGCCCGCGACGGGCAGATCGGGCGAGCCGGCGCCGCCGCCGGGGCCCGTGCCCTGTCCCGTACCGCAGGCGGAGAGAAGGAGGAGAAGAGCGAGAGCTGTTCCGGCGGTTCCGGCGGTTCCGGCGGTTCCGGCGAGGACGCGGGGCTTCTTCATGGCGGTGGGACGGAGGCCGCAGCCATACGGTTCCGGTCCACGGCCCCGGGTCAGCCCATCAGCGGCAGCAGCCCACCCAGATCGGCCCGCTCCCCGCTCGCGCTGACCCGCGCCGCGTCCAGCTCCACCGCCCAGTCCGCCCGCCCGGTCGCGAGCCGCACCCAGGTCAGCGGGTCCGTCTCGATCACGTTCGGCGGGGTGCCCCGGGTGTGCCGGGGGCCCTCGACGCACTGCACCACCGCGTACGGCGGGATCCGCACCTCCACCGCGCCGCCGGGGGCCTTCGCGGCGAGGGTGTCGGCGAGGAGGCGGACGCAGGCGGCGAGCGCCTGCCGGTCGAAGGGGACGTCCGGGACGTCGGGCCCGGTCGCCGCGTTCAGGTCGTCGGTGTGGACGACGAGTTCGACGGTCCGGGTGACCAGGAAGTCGCCGAGCCGCATCGCGCCGAACCGGGTCGGGACGAGCCGCTCGTCCGACACGCCCGCGATCGCCTCCTCGTACCGCGCGAGCGTCCGCGCGTACAGCTCCGGCAGATCGCCCGTGCCGATCGCCCGGGTGTCCTCGTCGATGCTCCGCGCCGCCGTCGCCGTGGCCAGGGGCCAGTCGACCAGGGCGAGTTCCCGCCGCGCCGGCTCGGGCTCCGTGAGCTTCCTGGCCAGGGACGCGAGCACCATCGTCAGGTGCGCCGCCAGCTCCCGTACCGTCCACTCGCCGAGCCGCGTCGGCCCCTCCAACTGCTCGGGCGTCAGCGCGCTCACCGCCTCCCGTACGTTCCGGAACTGGGCCAGGACGGCCGCCCGGGTCCGGGCGGAGTCGTAGCTGCGGGCGCGCTTCTTGGCAGGTGGCATGGGCCGAGGCTAACGCCGAGACTGGGAAGGAAAGGACGGGAGTCACTCGCAGCGAAGGCAGGCGACGGGACCATGACCCATCACGAGCACCCCGATGCCGCGTTGGTACGGCGGGGCTACGAAGCGTTCAGCACCGGAGACATGGAGACGCTCGCCTCCCTGATGACCAGCGACTGCACGCACCACTCGCCCGGCGAGAGCCAGATGTCCGGGCACTTCAAGGGCCGGGACAACGTCCTCGCCCACTACGGACAGCTCATGGAGCTCACCAACGGCACCTTCCGGGTCGAGGTGAAGGGCATCTACCCGGACGGCCGCGGCCATGTCATGTCGGTGCACAAGTGGCACGCCGACGGCACCGACCGGGGCATCGAGATGGAGGGCGGCCTCTTCTTCACCTTGATCGGCGGCAAGATCTCCGACATCGACGAGTGCGTGGCGGACATCGTCGAGTCGGACGCCTTCTGGGGCACGGGCTGACAGCACGGAGCCCCCACCGCGAGGGTGGGGGCTCCGTTCCGTACGGATCCGGGGACCGATCAGGCCAGCAGGCCCGGGATCGTCGCCTCGTGCGCGGCGCGCAGCTCCTCCAGGGAGGCGCTGAACTCGCCCTGGACCTCCACCGAGTCGCCGTCGACGACGCCGATCCGGGTCGCCGGCAGACCCCGCGCACCGCACATGTCGGTGAAGCGGAGCTCCTCGCTGCGCGGGACGGACACGACCGCGCGGCCGGCCGACTCGCTGAAGAGGAGGGTGAAGGCGTCCAGGCCCTCGGGCACGACCAGGCGCGCGCCGTTGCCGCCGCGCAGGCAGGACTCGACGACCGCCTGGACCAGACCGCCGTCGGACAGGTCGTGCGCCGCGTCGATCATGCCGTCGCGGGAGGCCGAGATCAGGATCTCGCCGAGCAGCTTCTCCCGGTCGAGGTCCACGGCCGGCGGGAGACCGCCGAGGTGCTGGTGGATCACCTCGGACCAGGCCGAGCCGCCGAACTCCTCCTTGGTGTCGCCGAGCAGGTAGAGGAGCTGGCCCTCTTCCGCGAAGGCGATCGGGGTGCGGCGGGTGACGTCGTCGATCACACCGAGGACGGCCACGACGGGCGTCGGGTGGATCGCCACGTCACCGGTCTGGTTGTACAGCGAGACGTTGCCGCCGGTGACCGGGGTGCCCAGCTGGAAGCAGCCGTCCGCGAGACCGCGGGTGGCCTCGGCGAACTGCCACATGACGGCCGGGTCCTCGGGCGAGCCGAAGTTCAGGCAGTCGGAGATGGCGAGCGGCTTGGCGCCGGAGGCGGCGACGTTGCGGTACGCCTCCGCGAGCGCGAGCTGGGCGCCGGTGTACGGGTCGAGCTTGGCGTACCGGCCGTTGCCGTCGGTCGCCATGGCCACGCCGAGGTTGGTCTCCTCGTCGATGCGGACCATGCCGGCGTCCTCGGGCTGGGCGAGCACGGTGTTGCCCTGCACGAAGCGGTCGTACTGGTCGGTGATCCAGGACTTGGAGGCCTGGTTCGGGGAGCCGACCAGCTTGAGGACCTGCTCCTTCAGCTCGGCGCCGTCCTGCGGGCGGGCCAGCTTGCCGGCGTCGTCGGCCTGCAGCGCGTCCTGCCACTCCGGGCGGGCGAACGGGCGCTGGTAGACCGGGCCCTCGTGGGCGACGGTGCGCGGCGGGACGTCGACGATCTGCTCGCCGTGCCAGAAGATCTCCAGGCGCTCGCCGTCCGTCACCTCACCGATGACGACCGCGATGACGTCCCACTTCTCGCAGATCTCCAGGAAGCGGTCGACGTGCTGCGGCTCGACGATCGCGCACATGCGCTCCTGCGACTCGCTCATGAGGATCTCCTCGGGCGAGAGCGTCGCGTCGCGCAGGTGCACCTTCTCCAGGTCGACCCGCATGCCGCCGGTGCCGGCCGAGGCCAGCTCGGAGGTGGCGCAGGACAGACCGGCGCCGCCGAGGTCCTGGATGCCCGCGACCAGCTTCTCCTGGAAGATCTCCAGGGTGCACTCGATGAGGAGCTTCTCCTGGAACGGGTCGCCGACCTGGACCGCGGGGCGCTTCGTCGGCTTGCTGTCGTCGAAGGTCTCCGAGGCGAGGACCGAGACGCCGCCGATGCCGTCGCCGCCGGTGCGAGCGCCGTAGAGGATGACCTTGTTGCCGGGGCCCGAGGCCTTGGCGAGGTGGATGTCCTCGTGCTTCATGACGCCGATGCAGCCGGCGTTGACCAGCGGGTTGCCCTGGTAGCAGGAGTCGAAGACGACCTCGCCGCCGATGTTGGGCAGGCCCAGGCAGTTGCCGTAGCCGCCGATGCCGGCGACGACACCGGGCAGCACGCGCTTGGTGTCGGGGTGGTCGGCGGCGCCGAAGCGCAGCGGGTCGACCACGGCGACCGGGCGGGCACCCATGGCGAGGATGTCGCGGACGATGCCGCCGACGCCGGTGGCCGCGCCCTGGTAGGGCTCGATGTACGAGGGGTGGTTGTGCGACTCGACCTTGAAGGTGACCGCGTACCCCTGGCCGACGTCGACGACGCCCGCGTTCTCGCCGATGCCGACGAGCATGGCGTCGTTCTGCGGGGCCTTCTCGCCGAACTGCTTCAGGTGGACCTTGCTGCTCTTGTAGGAGCAGTGCTCGGACCACATGACGGAGTACATCGCGAGCTCGGCGCCGGTGGGACGGCGGCCGAGGATCTCGCGGATGCGCGCGTACTCGTCCTCCTTGAGGCCGAGTTCCTTCCAGGGCTGCTCGACGTCGGGCGTCTCGGTGGCGTGCTTGACGGTGTCGAGGCTCATCAGGCGTTGACCAGCTTCTTGAGGATCGAGGTGAAGAAACCGAGACCGTCGGTCTTGCCGGTTCCGATCAGCGGCTCGACGGCGTGCTCGGGGTGCGGCATGAGGCCGACGACGTTGCCCGCGGCGTTGGTGATGCCCGCGATGTCGCGCAGCGAGCCGTTGGGGTTCATGTCCAGGTAGCGGAAGGCCACCCGCCCCTCGGCCTCGAGCTCGTCGAGCGTGCGCTCGTCGGCGACGTACCGGCCGTCCATGTTCTTGAGCGGGACCTCGATCTCCTGGCCCTCGGTGTAGTCCGAGGTCCAGGCGGTCTCCGCGTTCTCCACCCGCAGCTTCTGGTCGCGGCAGATGAAGTGCAGGTGGTTGTTGCGCAGCATGGCACCCGGCAGCAGGTGGGCCTCGGTGAGGATCTGGAAGCCGTTGCAGATGCCGAGGACGGGCATGCCCGCCTTCGCCTGCTCGATGATCGTCTCCATCACCGGCGAGAAGCGGGAGATGGCTCCGGCCCGCAGATAGTCGCCGTAGGAGAAGCCGCCCGCGAGGACCACCGCGTCGACCTGCTTGAGGTCCTTGTCGCGGTGCCACAGCGAGACGGGCTCGGCGCCCGCGAGGCGGGCGGCGCGCAGCGCGTCCTGGTCGTCCAGCGTTCCGGGGAACGTGACGACGCCGATGCGTGCGGTCACGACTCCACCTTCACGGTGAAGTCTTCGATCACGGTGTTGGCAAGGAAGGTTTCGGCCATCTCATGGATGCGGGCGAGGGCGGCCTCGTCGACCGGTCCCTCCACCTCCAGCTCGAAGCGCTTCCCCTGGCGGACGTCGGCGATCCCGTCGAACCCGAGGCGGGGCAGTGCACGCTGCACCGCCTGTCCCTGCGGGTCGAGGATCTCCGGCTTGAGCATGACGTCGACTACGACGCGTGCCACTGGCACTCCCGGTGGTGTGTTGCGTGGGCGGTTCCCTCAGCGTACCTGCCTCCAAATTCTACGCGGGTAGAAGTCTGAAGGATCCTACAAAGGGCAGGGAAACGACCGGGCCGATGAATTCGGGCGGAATACTGATCGCCGCCCGTGACACGCGGAAACAATTGCCTGGGCTTCCCCTGCCGCACCCCTCGCTGTACAAAGGAATGCAGAGGAACGCAATTTTGTCCCCGGATCGCCGTCGCATCGGCATCGCCGCACGTCAAAGCGGTGCCAACCCCTCAGCCCACACGCGATCCGCAGGAAAGGACCGATATCCGTGGCTCAGCGAGTAGTGGTCACTCTCTTCGACGACATCGACGGCGGAGAAGCGGCGGAAACGGTCGCGTTCGGCCTGGACGGGAAGATGTACGAGATCGACCTGAATCCCGCCAATGCAAAGAAACTGCGCAAGGTCCTCGCCCCCTACCTGGCCGCCGGCCGCACCGTTCGTGCCGCAGGTCACAGGGCCGGCGGGAAATCGGGCGCCCGGACCCCCGCGGTCCCGCTCAAGCACACCGCGCTCGCCCCGGACCCGGCCGCGGTCCGCGCCTGGGCCCAGTCCAACAAGCTGGAGGTCCCCGCGCGCGGCCGGATCCCCAAGCGCATCTACGAGGCGTTCCAGGCGGCGAGCTGACGGCCGGGGGCTCCGCGGTGCCGGTCCGGGGGCGGCCCCGGACCCGGATTTGCATTGCACCCCCCATGATCCGCTAGAGTCTGGATCACGCCGAGGGGCGAGGCCGAAAAGCCAAGTCCCACAAGCAGAGCGTGCGGGTGTAGTTCAGTAGTAGAACAGCCCTCTTCCAGAGGGAAGCCGCAGTGTGCGATCCCTGTCACCCGCTCTCTGCATCACGGTTACCAACCACTCCGGTGGATCAGGTACAGTGGTGCACGCACCGACCGGTGAAAGCCAGTCGGGAGCAATGCGGACGTGGCTCAGTTGGTAGAGCATCACCTTGCCAAGGTGAGGGTCGCGAGTTCGAATCTCGTCGTCCGCTCAGGGAGCGAAGGCCCCGGTTCTCAGGAACCGGGGTCTTCGTCGTGTTCAGGGCCTGTCCCGCCCTTATGACATTTGTCAGTCGGGGCGATGACAGCGCGCACTGCCGACCGCCCGGCACCGGCCCGAGCCTGGTGTCATGACGAACGTGATCGAGGCGGACGGCCTCCACCGGACCTACTCCGGCGGCTTCGAGGCCGTCGGGGGCATCTCCTTCACCGTGCCGCGCGGCGAGGTCTTCGCGCTGCTCGGCACCAACGGCGCGGGCAAGACCTCCACCGTCGAACTCCTCGAAGGGCTCGCCGCGCCCACCCGCGGCACCGTCCGCGTGCTCGGCCACGACCCGTACCGCGAACGCGCCGCCGTCCGCCCCCGCATCGGGATGATGCTCCAGGAAGGCGGCTTCCCCTCCGACCTCACCGCCGCCGAGACCGCGCGGATGTGGGCCGGCTGCACCACCGGCGCCCGCCCCGTCGCCGAGGCGCTGGACACCGTCGGCCTCAGCCACCGGGCCGGCGTCCGCGTCAAGCAGCTCTCCGGCGGCGAGCGGCGCCGGCTCGACCTCGCGCTCGCCCTGATCGGCCGGCCCGAGGTGCTCTTCCTCGACGAGCCCACCACCGGCCTGGACGCCGAGGGCCGCCGCGACACCTGGGAGCTGGTGCGCCGGCTGCGCGACGGCGGCACCACCGTCCTCCTCACCACCCACTACCTGGAGGAGGCCGAGAGCCTCGCCGACCGGCTCGCGATCATGCACCGCGGCCGGATCGTCACCGCCGGCACCCCCGCCGAGGTCACCGCCGCCCGCCCCGCCCGGATCCGGTTCCGGCTCCCCGAGGGCGTCCCGGCCGGCCGGCTGCCGCTCGGCCTCAAGGCCGCCGCCGACGGCCCGCGCGTCGAGATCCGTACGTACGAGCTCCAGAACGCGCTCGGCGAACTCCTCCACTGGGCCGCCGCCGAAGACGTCCGGCTCGACGGGCTCGACGCCCGGTCCGCCTCCCTCGAAGAGGCCTTCCTGGAGATCGCCTCCCGCGCCGAGTCCTTCGACGCCACCGACCGTGCCGCCCTGGAAGAGGTCCGATGAACGCCGCGCCGATGAACGCCACCGCCGCCCGCCTGACCGCCCTCGGCCGGGCCGAACTCACCCTCCTCGGGCGCAACCGCAACACCCTCTTCGTCGCGCTGCTCATGCCGGTGCTGATGATCTTCCTGCTGCGTTCCTCGCTCACCGGGCTGAGCGGCGGCCCGGGCGGCGCGGAGCGGCTGCCCATGGGCATCGCCGCGGCCACCCTGGTCGGCGGCACCGGCATGATCCTGATGCTCGTCGTCTATATGAGCCTGGTCTCCACCTACGTCGCCCGCCGCGAGGAGCTCGTCCTCAAGCGGCTGCGCACCGGCGAGGCCCGCGACCCCGAGATCCTGGCCGGCGGCGCGCTCCCGGCCGTCGTCATCGCCCTCGTCCAGTGCGCCGTGCTCAGCGCGCTCGGCCCCGCCGTCCTCGACGTGGCCGCCCCGCGCCGCCCCGACCTGCTGGTCCTGGGCGTGCTCGGCGCCGTACCGCTGCTCGCCGCGCTCGCCGCCCTCACCACCGTGATCACCCGCACCGTCGAGAGCGCTGGGCTGACCACCCTCCCCTTCTTCCTCCTCTCCGCGACGGGCTCGGGCCTGATGGTCCCGACCGACTCGCTGCCCGACCCGGTCGCCGCGGTCTGCTCGGTGCTTCCGCTGAGCGGCGCCATGGAGCTCGTACGGGCCGGCTGGCTCGGCGGCGGGGACGGCAAGGAACTGCTCGGTGCGGTCCTGACCACGGTGGCCTGGATCGTGATCAGCGTGTTTGCTGTGCGGAAGTGGTTCCGCTGGGAACCGCGCCGGTAGGGGACCGGGGCTGGGGACCGGGGCTGGGGACCGGGACTGGGACTGGGACTGGGGACCGGGGAAGACAACGGGGGCGGAAGTCGTGTCGAGGCTGACCGGATGGTGGAGCGGGCGCAGCAGCGCGGCCAAGGTCGAGCTGTACACCCGGTGGACCTTCCACACCTTCGTGCCGCTGGAGATCGTCGCGCTCACCAGCCTGCCGATCGGCCGGGCCGCCGACAGCCCGCTCGGCACGGGAGGCGCGGCGACGCTGATCCTGCTGACCTGCGTGCACGCCGTCCTCGGCGCCGTGGTCGCCTCCCGCGCCCTGGACTGGGGCCTCGACCGGCGCGAGCACCCCACCCGGCTCGCCGGCGCGCTGGTCGCGCTGACCTCCGGCGAGGTCGTCGGCACGCTCGTCCTGCTACGAGCCGGGGTGATCCGCGACGCGTCGATCGTCGCCGGCGTCTCGGTCGGGCTCGTCAGCTTCACCGTCGGCACCCTGGCGCTCTGCCTCCCCCGGGTGCGCCACATCCTGTACGCGGTCCCCGCGGCCGCGCTCGCCGTCGGCGCCCTGGGCGCACTGTGCGGCATCGGGTTCGGCCCGGCGGCCGGCCTGGCCGTCGGCGTCCTGTTCGGCGGCTACGGACTGGCCGGCGCCTGCGGCTTCTCCGGCTGGCTGGTGCGGATCGTCTGGGAGCTGGAGCGGTCCCGCGAGCTGAAGGCCCGGCTCGCCGTCGCCGAGGAACGGCTCCGCTTCGGACGCGATCTGCACGACGTCATGGGCCGCAACCTCTCGGTGATCGCACTCAAGAGCGAGCTCGCCGTGCAGCTCTCCCGGCGCGGGCGGCCCGAGGCGGCCGTGGACCAGATGACCGAGGTGCAGCGGATCTCCCGGGAGTCGCAGCGCGAGATGCGCGAGGTGGTGCGCGGCTACCGCGCGGCCGACCTGCGGACCGAACTCGAGGGCGCCCGGGGCGTCCTGGCCGCCGCCGGCATCGCCTGCGCCGTCGACGCGCCCGAGCTCGATCTCTCCGCCACGGTGGAGTCGGCCCTCGGGTGGGTGGTCCGGGAGGCCACCACCAACGTGCTGCGGCACGGCGACGCCCGGCACTGCGCGATCACCCTGGGCGAGGCGGCCGGCGCGGTGGTCCTGACCGTGGAGAACGACGGCGCGGATGCCACACCCGCGGGCACCGGGTCCGGGTCCAGGTCCGGGTCCGGGTCCGGGTCCGGCCTCGCCGGGCTCCGCGAACGGCTCGGCGCGGTGGACGGCACCCTGGAGGCCGGCCCGGCGGCCCCGCGCTCCTTCCGCGTCACCGCCCGGGTGCCGCTGCCCGCGCCGCGTATCGAAGAGGAGAGAGTCCTGTGACCGAGGCCGTGACCGAACCGCCCGTCCGTGTCCTGCTCGCCGACGACGAGCATCTGATCCGCGGCGCGCTCGCCGCGCTGCTCGCCCTGGAGGACGATCTCGTGGTCGTCGCCGAGGCGGCCTCCGGCCCCGAGGCGCTCGCGATGGCGCGCGCCCACCGGCCCGATGTCGCGGTGCTCGATCTGCAGATGCCGGGCGCCGACGGTGTGACGGTGGCCACATCGATCCGGGACGAACTCCCGGACTGCCGCACCATGATCGTGACGAGCCACGGGCGCCCCGGGCACCTCAAACGGGCCCTCGCCGCCAGCGTCCGCGGCTTCGTCCCGAAGACGGTCAGCGCCCAGCGGCTGGCCGAGCTGATCCGTACCGTGCACGCCGGAAACCGTTATGTGGACCCGGAGTTGGCGGCCGACGCGATCGCCGCCGGGGACTCCCCGCTGACCGCGCGCGAGGCCGAGGTGCTCGAACTCGCCGCCGACGGAGCACCGGTGACGGAGATCGCCGAGCGCGCCGCGCTGTCCCCCGGGACGGTGCGCAACTACCTCTCCTCCGCCGCCGCGAAACTCGGCGCCGAGAACCGTCACACGGCGGTGCGTCTCGCCCGCGCGAAAGGTTGGGTATAGTTAGCAGCGCGCTACGGCGCATGCGGACGTGGCTCAGTTGGTAGAGCATCACCTTGCCAAGGTGAGGGTCGCGAGTTCGAATCTCGTCGTCCGCTCCATACAGAAAGCCCCCGGTCGATCCGACCGGGGGCTTTCTCGTTGCCCTAGCTCCAGGCCTGGCCGGTGAGGAGCTCGTACGCCTCGGTGTACTTGGCGCGGGTCTTCTCGACGACCTCGGCGGGAAGCGCCGGCGGCGGCTGCTCGCTCTTGCGGTCCCAGCCGGAGGCCGGCGAGGTCAGCCAGTTGCGCACGATCTGCTTGTCGTACGAGGGCTGGGCGCGGCCCGGCTGCCACTCGGCGGCCGGCCAGAAGCGCGAGGAGTCCGGGGTGAGGACCTCGTCGGCGAGGACCAGGCGGGCGCCCTCCGGGGTGGACTCGAAGCCGAACTCGAACTTCGTGTCCGCCAGGATGATCCCGCGCTCGCGCGCGATGTCCCGGGCCCGGGAGTAGACGGCGAGGGTCGTCTGGCGCAGCAGCGCGGCGGTCTCGGCGCCGACCTGGCGGGCGACCTCCTCGTACGACACGTTCTCGTCGTGGTCGCCGACGGCGGCCTTGGTCGCCGGGGTGAAGATCGGCGCGGGCAGCTCGGAGCCGTCGACCAGGCCCTCGGGCAGGGCGAGGCCGCAGACCGTGCGGGACTCGTCGTACTCGACCAGGCCGGAACCGGTGAGGTAGCCGCGGGCCACGCACTCGACCGGGACCATGTCCAGCGACTTGCAGATCAGCGTGCGGCCGGCCCAGTCGGCGGGCGCGCCGGCCGGGAGCTCGGTCGACAGGACGTGGTTGGGGGCCAGGTCGGCGAGCTTGTCGAACCACCAGAGCGACAGCTGGGTGAGGACGCGGCCCTTGTCCGGGATCTCGGTGGGCAGCACCCAGTCGTACGCGGACAGGCGGTCGCTCGCCACCATGACGAGGTGGCCCGCCTCGTCGCGGTACAGGTCGCGGACCTTGCCCGTGTGGAGATGGGTCAGGCCCGGGACCTGGACGGGCTCGGGCTTTTCTACGAATCCGGACACGGTTCCTCCGCGTAGGTTGATCCAGGAGCAGCTCCGATTCTCTCGCACGTCGGGGCGGGTCCGGCCGCCGGGCGGTGTGAGCCCGCGCTCAGTCCCCCGTCGTACGAGCGCGTCCGCGCTCAGCCCCGCTCAGTCCCGCTTGCAGATGCGGTCGAGGAGGTTCGCCGTGGCCCGCTGGATCCGGGGGTCCACATGGCCCGGCCGGTCGAGCGCCGGCGACCAGGCGAAGGTGCCCGAGGCGAAGACCCAGGCGCCGGACGGGGCCCGGTAGAGGCTGGTCTCCTGGTGCCGCAGCGCGCCCTCGCCGTCCCGGTAGGGCGAGTGGGCGAGCAGGATGCGGCCCTGGTGCTCAGGGAGCGCGGTGCGCGGGAAGTAGCGGTCTGCCTCACCCGCGACCAGGCCCGGGATCTCGTCGCCCTCGCCCGCGCCGGTCGCCTCCCAGAGCCAGTGCTCCGCGTTCCGTACGACCATCGGGTGCGGTTCGGGCACCCGGCCCGCGTACTGGATGCCGAGCAGCTGCTGCTCCGGGCGGTCGACCTCCCGCCAGAGCGCCGGGCGGCCGGGCCCGCGGCGTTTGCGGCAGGTGAGGAGCCGGTCGGGCGCCCCGGACGGTGACGGGGCCAGCTCGATCTGCCAGTACATGGTGTTGGCGGACAGGAAGACGAGGGACGTGCCCTGGTCGCGGGCGAGCTCGACGGTCCGGCGCATCGGCACCGACCAGTACTCGTCGTGGCCCGGGAAGACCAGGCCCCGGTACCGGCTCGGGTCCACCCGGCCGGCGTGCAGGTCGCGGGTCTCCGCGTACGCCAGGTCGTAGCCGTAGCGCTCGGCCCAGCGGATGAAGTCGTACGCGTGCCCCACGTGCAGCGGCAGGCCCGCGCCCGCGTAGGGGCGGTCGAAGGAGACGGTCACGGCCGCCTCCTCCTCGCCGAGCAGCCGGCCCTCCTCGTCCCAGGCGTGGTAGAGGCTGGCGCCGGTCCGGCCGTCCTCCGGATAGAGGTTGTACGCCTGCCAGGTCACGTCCGGCAGCACCAGCAGCAGGTCCGCCGGGTGCCCGTCGCGGACGGTGAAGGGGATGTGGGAGCGGTAGCCGCCGACGGTGGTGAGCACGGCGACGTACGCGCCGATCGACCAGTAGGAGGGGATCTGCAGCCGCCAGGACTGCCACCAGTGGTGGCAGGAGACGGTCCGGTCGGCGGTCAGCGGGGCGGGCTGGACGATCCCGGAGAGGCGTGGGCTGGTGGTGATCTTGGCGGCGCCGTCGCCGCCGTAGTGCCCGATCCGGTAGATGTCGACCGAGAACTGCTGCGGCGGGTCCACGGTGATGTGGAAGTCGAGCGCCTCGCCGGGCGCCACCGCGCCGTTGGAGACGAAGCCCTTGATCTGGCCGTGCGCGTCGTCCGCGGTGCGCGGGCCGCCGAGCCCGCCCCGGGCCAGGGTCTCGTCCGCGTACCACGGGACCATCTGGCCGGTGTCGTCGAAGTAGTTCTCCGAACCGCGCAGCCAGGGCAGCGGGCCCTGCCCGAAGGGGTCCGAGACGGCGTGCGCGAGCGCGCCGGACTCCCACCGCCTGATCTGCTCCGCTCCCATTGCCGCGCCCCTCCCTCGACTCCCCCGGTCGTCCGGTCCGTCCCGCTCGGTGCCTCTGGTGTCTGCCTGCCGAAGATGCCTCTGTCAGTGCCGGTCTCCAGCACATCACATAACGCACGCACTCCGTCACCCTTCGTCGTGAATTGACGAGAGTGGAAGGCAGCCCTCCGGGAGGCCGGCCTCGGCGGTCCGCCCGGGGGCACGTACGTGGGCACGCCCCTGGGCGCGGCCTCAGAGCAACCGGACCGGCTTCTCCGGGCGCACCCCGGTGCGGTGCAGCCAGGCCCGCAGCGGCTCCGGGTCCCCGTCCTCCACCAGGCAGAGCACCGCCGGCACCAGGTCCGTGCTCCGCTCGCCGCGCACGAGCAGCGCCGGACCGTCCAGCCAGTCCAGACCGGGCGCCGCGTCGGCGGTGTCCACGGCGGCGCAGCAGACCATAGCGGCGACGTGGTCGGCGAGCAGGTCCCGGCCCGTACGGGGCGGCTGGAGCGGGAACAGCGGCAGCGGCCCGTCGGGGCCCTCGTCGACCGGCGCGACCGGCCGCTGCCCCTCCTCGCGGACCGTCTGCGCGGTCAGCGCGGCGGCCAGCACGTCGGCGGCCTCGGTGCCGGGCACCCGCTCGGGGGCGAAGTCCGGGCCGAGGTCCGAGCCCAGGTCCGGGTCGAGGTCCGGGTCGAGGTCCGGGTCCAGGACGTCGGGGGCTTCAGGAGCCGGGGCCGGGGCTTCGATGTCGGCCCGGCCCCGGGTCGTCGTCAGGTGGGCCATGACCCGGGTCAGGGTCGGGGCCTCGGGGGCGTCCTGGTCCCGGCGCGCGGCGGGTCCGCCGGGGGCGGTGGGACCGGACGCCCCGAGCCGGTCGAGGACCTGGTGGAGGCGGGCGGCGTCGGCGCGCCACTTCCGGTCGACGACCTCCTCCGCGTACGCGCTCCACTCCACCGGCGCCCAGTCCGGGCCCGGCTCGGCGGGCGCGCCGTGGAAGAGGCGGGCGGCGAGCAGCGAGGTCGCCTCGTCGACCGCGCCCGGCTCCTCCAGGAGGTCGCAGGCGGGCCGCTCGCCGAGCCGGGAGGCGAAACCGTCGGCGAGCCGGTCGCGGCGGGACAGCTCCGTGAGCGCCGACACCACGCCCGCGTCGAGGCGCGCGGGCCAGCGGCCCATCCGCCAGGCGGGCAGCGCGACCCGGGTGAGCAGCCGGTCCCAGCCCGCGTAGGCGAGGCCGACCTGCTCCTGGGCGACGATCCGCACCCCGTAGTCCACGGCCTGGGCGCGCTCGGAGCCGGCCGCGGCGACGCCCCGCTCCATCTCGGCGGCGTGTCCGCGGCAGCCCCGCAGCATGATCCGGGCGAGCCGGCCCACGCCCTCCGCGCCGATCCGGCGCACCGGGTCGAGGCCGGGGCGGCGGGGCACGGCGACGGCCGCGTCGAGCCCGCGCACGAAGCGGCGGGCGGCGGCTATGTCGGGATGCGCGGCCGGGCCCGTACCCGCGACGACCGGCGCGAGCACCGCGCGCAGCTCGGCGACCCGCATCCACCACAGGAACGGCGAGCCGATGACCAGGACGGGCGCCTCGTCGGCCCGCTCCCCACCGCGCGTGTGCGTCCGGTGCGCCGACCGGTGGGCCGGGTGCGAGCGGTCCTCCAGCCAGCTGTCGCAGTCCGGTGTGAGGGCTATCGCGGAGGGCGCGGGCACGCCGAGCCGGTCGGCGAGGTCGCGCACCATCCGGTAGAGATCGGGGGCCGCGCTCTCGGCGAGCTCCACCGTCGGGGTCACCGCGGGCTTCGAACGGGCGACGACCAGGGCGACGGCCGCCGCGACGAGCAGCACGACGACGGCGAGCGCGGTCACCACCCAGCGGGCGGTGTCCCAGCCGGGGCCGGTGAAGTGGCCGGTGACCCCGCCCGCGTACAGCACGACGGCGACGGCGGCGGGCAGCACCGCGAGGCCCAGCGCCCTGCCGCGCACGCGGAGCACCGCGAGCGCGCGGGAGCGGGCGGCGCGTGCGCCGAGCTCCTCGCCGGGTGCGGAACCGGTACCGGTCACGCCGTACATCACCCCCTCCTGCCCTGGTCGGGACGGCCCGTGCGGCCCGTGGCGGTGTTGCTCACTCCCCCACTGTGGCACCCGCCACTGACATCGCAAGATCGGAGGGCCAAGTGCCGGAATGCCTTCGCCGCACCCTAGTTGGGGCTTCGGCGGGCGTCATCCGGATGGGCGAGCCGTCACTCGATGGAATGGCTTTGGGCAAAGGTGATGACGAGGGCGCGGCGGTGCGGTTGACTGTGCCGCCGCGCCCCTGAGGCGCCATGAGGCGCCGGTGCGCCCGGGACGTCAGCCCCGGGCGGCCTTCTCGGCGATGTCCGTACGGTGCTGCGAACCGTCAAGACGGATTCGGCCGACCGCCGCGTAGGCGCGCTCGCGGGCCTCGGTCAGGTCCGAACCGGTGGCGGTCACCGAGAGCACCCGGCCGCCGGCGCTGACGACGGCGTCGCCGTCCTTCTTCGTACCCGCGTGCAGCACGTACGCGTGCGGCGCGTCCAGCTCCGCGACCTCGGCCAGGCCCTCGATCGGGTCGCCGGTGCGCGGGGTGCCCGGGTAGTTGTGGGAGGCCACGACCACGGTCACGGCGGCCTCGTCGCGCCAGGCCAGCGGGGCCTGGTCGGCAAGGGTGCCGTTGGCGGAGTGCAGCAGCACGCCGGCCAGCGGGGTCTTCAGGCGGGCGAGCACGACCTGGGTCTCCGGGTCGCCGAAGCGCGCGTTGAACTCGATGACCCGCACGCCGCGGCTGGTGATCGCCAGACCCGCGTAGAGCAGGCCGGAGAACGGGGTGCCACGGCGGCGCAGCTCGTCGACGGTCGGCTGGAGGACGGTCTGCAGGACCTCGTCGACCAGCTTCGGGTCGGCCCACGGCAGCGGCGAGTAGGCGCCCATGCCGCCGGTGTTCGGGCCCTCGTCGCCGTCGAGCGCGCGCTTGAAGTCCTGCGCGGGCTGCAGCGGGAGGACGGTGCTGCCGTCGGTGATGGCGAAGAGGGAGACCTCGGGGCCGTCGAGGAACTCCTCGATGACCACGCGGTCGCAGGCGAGCGCGTGGGCGCGGGCCTGCTCGATGTCCTCGGTCACCACGACGCCCTTGCCGGCGGCGAGACCGTCGTCCTTGACGACGTAGGGAGCGCCGAAGGCGTCGAGCGCCTCGTCGATCTCGGCGGGGGTGGTGCAGACGTAGCTGCGGGCGGTGGGCACGCCGGCGCCGGCCATGACGTCCTTGGCGAAGGCCTTGGAGCCCTCCAGCTGCGCCGCCTCCTGGGAGGGGCCGAAGACCGGGATGCCGGCGGCGCGCACGGCGTCGGCGACGCCCGCGACGAGCGGGGCCTCCGGGCCGACGACGACGAGCTCGGCACCGAGCTCGGTCGCGAGCGCCGTGACGGCGGCGCCGTCGAGCTGGTCGACGGCGTGCAGCTCGGCGACCTCGGCGATGCCGGCGTTGCCGGGCGCGCAGTGCAGAGCGGTGACGTCGGGATCGAGGGAGAGGGAGCGGCACAGGGCGTGTTCGCGGGCGCCGCCGCCGATGACGAGGACCTTCACGCCAGCCAGGGTAGCCCGCGGCTGACCATGATCTTTGTGCGGGCCGCTGAGCGAGACGCTCCTACTCGTTCGTGTATTCCTCCAGGACGGTGGCCCCGAGCTCGCGCACGATCAGCTCGTGCCCGGACAGCGCGGAGTCCACGAGGTCCGGGTCGTCCTCCTCCGGCACGTCGTCCTCGGGCGCCACCGGCGGCGGTCCCTGGGGTACGTGGGCGGGCGCGGGCGCCTGCGGGGCGGGCTGCGGAGCCGACGGTACGGACGCGGGGCCGGGCGCCGCCGCCTGCGGGGCCTGCTGCATCGGCGGCGGAGCCTGTACGGGGGCGGGCGCGGGCGCCTGCGGG
Organism: Streptomyces sp. SKN60; assembly: GCF_026236535.1. Taxonomy (GTDB): domain Bacteria; phylum Actinomycetota; class Actinomycetes; order Streptomycetales; family Streptomycetaceae; genus Streptomyces. Next base: position 89,809 of record NZ_JAHTMW010000001.1, read on the forward strand.
CGCACCGGGGCCGGGGCGGACGGGCGGCCGCCGCCGAAGCCGGTGGCGGCGGGCGGCGGGTTGGCACCGCCCGAGGGGTCGATGATCGCCTCGATCTTCCAGTGCACGTTGAACTGCTCGGCCAGGGCCGCCTTCAGGACGTCCTCGCTGCCGCTGCTCGCGAAGTTGTCCCGGGCGCCCGCGTTGAGGAAGCCGAGCTGGACGGTGGTGCCGTCGAAGCCCGCGACCTGCGCGTTCTGCGAGAGCAGGATCCAGGTGAAGCGGCGCCGGTTCTTGACCGCCTCCAGGATCTGCGGCCACATGTTCCGCACCTGGGCGGCGCCGGCCGCCATGTCCCCGGAGGGCGCGGCGCCCTGCGGCGCCGGGGCCTGCTGGGGAGCGGGGGCCTGTGCCTGCGGGGCGGGCGCGGGCGCCGCGGGTGCGGCTCCGGGCCAGGCGCCGGGTGCGGCACCGCCACCGGGGCGGGCGGCTCCGGGCCAGGCCCCGGGCTGGGGCTGCTGTTGCGGCTGCTGCTGTACGGGTGCGGGTGCCGGGGCAGGGGCCGGGGCGGGGGCCTGCGGGGCGGGCGCGGGGGCGGGCGGCGGGACATGGGCCTCCGCCGTCGGCACGTACCCCATCTGCGGCGCGGGCGAGGTGGTCGTGAAGACGGCGGCGGGCGGCGCGGCGGCGACCCCGCGCTCCAGCCGGTCGAGGCGCGCCTGCATCGACCGCTCGTCGTCGAAGGCGGCGGGCAGCAGCACGCGCGCGCAGATCAGCTCCAGCTGGAGCCGCGGCGAGGTCGCGCCGCGCATCTCGGTCAGACCCGCGTTCACCAGGTCCGCCGCCCGGCTGAGCTCGGCGGCGCCGAACACGGAGGCCTGCGCCTGCATCCGCTCGATGACGTCGGCGGGCGCGTCGACGAGGCCCTTCTCGGCGGCGTCCGGCACGGCGGCCAGGATCACCAGGTCGCGCAGCCGCTCCAGGAGGTCGGCGACGAAGCGCCGCGGGTCGTTGCCGCCCTCGATCACCCGGTCCACGACCTCGAAGGCCGCGGCCCCGTCCCCGGCGGCGAACGCGTCCACCACCGAGTCGAGCAGCGAGCCGTCCGTATAACCGAGGAGGGACGTGGCCATGGCATACGTCACACCGTCGTCGGCGGCGCCGGCGAGCAGCTGGTCCATCACGGACATCGAGTCACGCACCGACCCGGCACCGGCCCGGACCACCAGCGGCAGCACCCCGTCCTCGACCGGGATGCCCTCGCGGCCGCAGACCTCGCCCAGGTACTCCCGCAGGGTGCCGGGCGGCACGAGCCGGAAGGGGTAGTGGTGGGTGCGCGAGCGGATCGTCCCGATGACCTTCTCGGGCTCCGTGGTGGCGAAGATGAACTTGAGGTGCTCCGGCGGCTCCTCGACCACCTTCAGCAGGGCGTTGAAGCCCGCCGAGGTGACCATGTGCGCCTCGTCGATGATGTAGATCTTGTAGCGGCTGGACGCCGGCCCGAAGAACGCCTTCTCGCGCAGGTCACGGGCGTCGTCCACACCACCGTGCGAGGCCGCGTCGATCTCGATGACGTCGATCGACCCCGGCCCGTTGCGCGCGAGGTCCCGGCACGACTGGCACTCCCCGCACGGCGTCGGGGTGGGACCCTTCTCACAGTTCAGACAGCGCGCCAGGATGCGCGCACTGGTCGTCTTGCCACAGCCGCGCGGCCCGCTGAACAGGTACGCGTGATTGACCCGGTTGTTCCGCAGCGCCTGCTGCAGCGGGTCGGTGACATGCTCCTGCCCGATGACCTCGGCGAAGGACTCGGGGCGGTAGCGGCGGTACAGCGCGAGAGACGACACGTATACGAGGTTATAGGCGCCCACTGACAACCCGAGAACAATCGCCCGCCCGGCCGCCCGGCCACCTCCGGCCCGGGCCCCGTGTCCGCCCCCGCCCGGAAACGCAAGCGCCCCCCACGCACCCGCCAGAGCCGACCTACCCTTGCTGCCTTCCGGCCCTGGGGGAGTTCAGTCAGATAGCGCCACGTGAGGGGCTCCGCCCAGAGTACCCGATCCCCACCCCCACCCGTCCCCCACCCTCCCCCACTCCCCGACCTGCACCCTTCCCCCGACCCCCGCTCCAGATCATGTGCGCGAGCACCCCTCCCGGTCATGTAATGTTCTCCACGGAGGATTCGCCTAGAGGCCTAGGGCGCACGCTTGGAAAGCGTGTTGGGGGCAACCCCTCACGAGTTCGAATCTCGTATCCTCCGCAGCCGCCTGAACAGGCGAAACGAAGACCCCGGACCGCTCCAGCGGCCGGGGTCTTCGGCATGCCCTGGTCTCAGTTTCGGTCTCATTTATTTGCGACATTCGCGATATTTCTCGCGATGCGCCAGGACACCCTTGGGGAGCGGCGAGCGTCGGGGCCGACGGGTGCACACTGCGAGGGCCGCCAGAACCAGGAGTATGTTTTATGTAGGCGTACTTCTATATCTGGAGCACTCGTGGACAAGCCTGCCGAGATGTTCGACCGGGATTACGAGTGGTCGGCGCTGAGCCGGTTCATCACCGATCCTCAGCCAGGAGCGACCCTGGGTGTGGTCTCCGGTCGTCGCCGCCAGGGCAAGACGTTCCTGCTGGATGCCGCCTGCCGTGCCACCGGGGGGTTCTACTTCGGGGCCACCGAGGCCGCCGATGCCGAGTCGCTACGGCGGATCAGCGCGGCGCTGACCGCCCACGTCCGTCCTGCCAGCCCGTTCCACTTCGCCAACTGGGCAGAGGCCGTCGACGCACTGCTCGCGCTCGGCGCCGAGCGGCCCGTCCCCGTGGTGATCGACGAGTTTCCCTACCTCGCCAAGGCCAACCCCGAGCTGCCTTCGATCATCCAGGAGGCGTTGCGGCCCCTGCGTGACCAGCGCACAGGCTCCCGTACCCGGCTGCTGCTGTGCGGCTCGGCACTGTCCTTCATGGGCAGGCTGCTCTCAGGTAACGCCCCACTGCGCGGACGGGCGGGGCTGGAGTTGGTCGTCCGCCCCCTTGACCACCGCCTCGCCGCCGAGTTCTGGGACATCACCGACCCCCACCTGGCCATGAAGGTGAACGCGATCGTGGGCGGCACCCCGGCCTATCGGCGCGAATTCGCACGCGGCGACACGCCAAAGGGTCCGGATGACTTCGACGACTGGGTCATCCGCACCGTCCTCAATCCCGAAACCCCCCTCTTCCGCGAGGCCCGCTACCTGCTTGCCGAAGAACCCGACCTCCGCGACACCGCCCTGTACCTGTCCGTCCTGGCCGCCGTCGCCGACGGCAACGCCACCCGCGGGGGCATGGCCGGCTACCTGGAACGCAAGGCCACCGACATCGCCCACCCCATCAACGTCCTCGAAGACGCGGGCCTGCTGCACCGGGACGCGGATGCCTTCCGCGACAACCGTCCCACCTACCGCATCGCCGAACCGCTGATCGGCTTCTACCACGCGATCATGCGACCGGTCTGGGACCAGCTCGAACGCCCCGGCAGCGCGACACGGGTCTGGCAGGCCAGCCGTCGCCGCTTCGTCAGCAACGTCCTTGGGCCGCATTTCGAACAGGTCTGCCGTGACTGGGCACTACATCACGCCGCCCCCGAGCTCCTGGGCGGTCTACCCGCCCGCGTCGGACACGGCGTCGTCCACGACCCCAAGGCCCGCACCGGCCACGAGGTCGACGTGGCTGTCGTCGGAATCGCGGATGGTGGCAAGCCGCCCCTCCTGGCCATCGGAGAGGCCAAGTGGAACGACACCATAGGCATCGCCCATATCGAACGCCTCCGGCACATCCGCGACCTCATCGCCCAGGCCGGGCGCTACGACACCACCGGCACCCGGCTCATCTGCTTCAGCGGAGCCGGATTCAACGACAAGGCGCACGCCACCGCTGCGGCCGACCCGGACGTCCGACTGATCGACCTGGCGACCCTCTACGGCCGAGTCTGACCACTGCCCGTGCTGTCGGAACACCATGGTGAGCGCGCCGATGAGACGCATTCACAGGCTGGAGGCATCTCCATGCGGATCACGAGGGAGGGGCGCAACCTGATGGCATGAGCGGAAACAAGCCCACCGGTCCACCGCCGGGACGGCAGCGGGGGCAATCACGGCCTTCGCCTTCGGCCCCCTCGCCACGCAGGAAGATCCTCAGCCATGCCGCCGCAGCGCTCGGCGGACTACTGGTCGGTGTGCTCATCGGCGTGGTGGGATCGCGAGGCGACACCGCGGACTCCCCATCCGTTACCCAGACCGTGACTGCCACGCCTCAAACAACCCAAACGCCCGAGACCGCCGGCCAGCCCACCATCAGCACACCGAAGAAGGACTCCACGCCTACCGCGGAAATCCCTGGTGACGGCGTCTTCCTCGTGGGCAAAGACATCCAGCCGGGCACATATCGCAGCGACGGCAAGGACAACGTCCTCTGCTACTGGGCACGGCTGAGCGACACCACCGGCGAGCTGGGCGACATCATCGCCAGCGGGAATGCCGAGGGGCAGGCCATCGTCAAGATCGACCCAAGCGACAAGGCGTTTCAGAGTTCCGACTGCAAGTCCTGGCAGAAGATCGCATAGAACGGCCGGCCCTGATGGGCAACCGTGCGGTAGGAGGCCGAGAGGTTCTCGGTGATCAGCGACGCAGCGGCTGTCTCTGGTCTCAGTTCTGGTCTCAGTTCTGGTCTCATTCGCCTTCGTCCGGCCCCGTCCGGGCGGGTCCACCCCGAAGGCTCCGTCGCAGGTCAGGTCACCTACGGCCCCGCCGTACCCCCGTACGAACATTTGGAAAGCGTGTTGGGGGCAACCCCTCACGAGTTCGAATCTCGTATCCTCCGCCAGGCAGAAGGCCCGGACCGCTCAGCGGTCCGGGCCTTTGTCGTTCCACCGGGCCGGGCCTGAATCACACCGGGCAGGGCCGGTACTCCAGGCTCAGTTCGCGGTCGACGGCGTAGCTGGTGCGCATGGAGGCGTCGGTGACCTTCTCCCAGGAGCCGTACTTCGCGTACAGCTGGTCGGCCGTCGGGCCGAGGGGGTTGCCGTACTTCGCCATGTTGCGCTCCTCCAGGATGCGGACCTCGGCCGGGGTCATGCCGGCGCGGGTGATCTCCTTGGCCTGGTTGCGCATGTCGACGAGCTCGCGGGCGATCTCCTCCTCGGTGGCACCCGCCGCCCGCATGTCGGCCTCCGTGCGGTGCATGTCCTCCAGGAGCTCGTGGTAGCGGATGCGGGTGCGCTGGGCGTCGACCTTCTCGTCCATCGGCATCACGCGGATGCGGCACACGACCGGGTCGGTGCTGGGACACGGGTCGTCGGCGGCGACGGGCGGGGCGAGCGGGGCGGTGATGATCGAACCGCAGGCCTCGGCGGCGCCCGCCGAGGCCGCGGCCCCGGTGGTGAGCAGGGCGACGGCGGTGACGAACGGTACGAGGACACGACGCGGCAGGGTCGAGGAGAGGCGCATGCGCGCATCCTCGGCAGCCGCGCCGCGCCCGTTCACGCAGGCGCACCGCCGGAGCGGGGTGATCACACCGGTGATCACCCCGGCGAGTGACGACCGCTGGGGGAGGTCCGTGCCGGGAATCCCTTCCGCCCGTGAGCCGTCAGCCGTGAGTCGTCAGCCCGTGAGTTCGCGCTGGAACTCGTGCGCCTCGTGCGTCGGCAGGTAACCGAGGGCGTCGTTCACGCGCCGCATGTACGGGTTGTTGTCGGCCGTGTCCGTGACGAGCCCGCCGAGCTTCGGCTGCCGCTCGCGGGCGCGCACGATCGAGGCGGCCTTCATCCAGCGGGCAAGGCCGTGGCCGCGGTGCTCGGGAAGGACGGCGGTGCCGTAGTGCTCCCCGTCGCCCACCCCCTCCGCCGGGCTCACGAGCTCGGTGAACCCGACCACCGAACCGTCCGCCTCGGCCACCGCCGCCACCGTGTGCAGCACCTCGCCGCGCCCCTCGACCGCGCCGACCGCCGCCCGTACCCGCTCCAGGTCCCACACCACCGTGCCGTAGTCGATCGTCCCCATCGGCATGTCGTCCATCGCACGGCGCGAGGCGACGTAGCTCGCCGCCAGGTCGTCCGGCACCATGCCCTCCCACTCCACGAGCCGGTAGCCGGCCGGCGCCTTCTCGACCTCCGCGGCGAGCGCGGGGACATCGGCCTCGGCGAGGGGCAGTCGGGCGTACGTGAGCGTCATCGCGACCCGGAAGCCGCGCGCCGCGAGGAACGCGGCGCCCGGCGACCCCGCCTCCGCCTGCGCGACAAGACTGCGCCGCCCGTCCTCCCGCGCCGCCGCCACCACCGCGTCGAGCAGCGCGGTGGCGACGCCCCGCCGCCGCTCGGACGGATGGACCCGCGCGTCGAACTCGGCGAGGTGCCGCTGCCCCTCCCGCTCGAAGAGCCGCAGGAAGGCGGACCCGGCGGGCGCCCCCTCGGGCCCGTCGGCGAGCCAGGCGAGACGGCGGCCGATGGAGTTCGGCTCGGGGTCGGCGAGGGCGGTCAGGCGTATGGGCACGTCAGCTCCGTAAGCAGGTGAAGAACGGGAGAGGGAGGGGAGGAGGAGGGAGGGGAGGAGGTCAGTCGTCGAAGTTGTCGCTGGCCAGTCGCAGCGCGAGCTCCTGGAGGATCGGCTCGGTGGCCGGTACGGCACCGGAGGCGTCATGCGCGTCCGCGACGGCCTCGAACGCGAGGATGAACCCGTTCACGAGCGCGCTCAGCGGCTCCGACAACTGCGCCAGGACCGACAGCCCGACCTCCTCCGCACTCGCGTCGGCCGGCACCGCGAACTGCCCCGGAATGACCTCGCCCAACAGATCCGAGACCAGGCTCTCGTCGACGCCGCCGCGGAGCGCCGTCAATGCGGCGATGGCCTTGAGTTTGATCTCGTTCTCGGTCACGCGAGGAGCCTAGGAGCAACCCCGGGACGGCGCGGCGGAATTCGCGCGACACGCGGGGGTGCGGCTTGTGTTGACGATCCGTTCGTCGGTTCACCAGATGGTGGGAAGGAAACGATCCCGCATTTCACTACGCCGAGTAGTCACCTCAATACTCATCGCGACAAGATCTTCTTGGTGCGACGAGTGGAGGACACATGCGCAAGCGCACGTGGGTGTCGGTGGCGATCGCCGCCGGGCTGTTCCTGGGCGGGGCGGGCGGGGCGGTGGCGGATTCGTGGCACACCATTCCGAACGTGCACACCGACGGAGTCGAGTTCAAGGGTGGCTCCTACGTCTTCGAGCCGAAGAGCCGGAACCACGGCGGCTTCCACTTCAAGGGAAGCCTGAGGGACGTCTCGCCGAACGACGGCCACAACGTCTACGTCGAGGTGAAGGTCGAGGCCTACGACTGGAACCGGTTCAAGGGGACCCAGAAGAAATACGTCTACCTCGACAGGGTCGTCTGGGACGGGGCAGCGCAGTTCACCTCGGAGGCCCGCCTCCGCGTGTGCCGCGACCGCGGCTCACTGCGGCCCGACAACTGCGTTCCCACTTTCCACTACCTCCGACAGGGGAACGGCGAGTCGTGAGTGACCTTCTCCGCGCCGAGGGCGTGGATCTCTTCTACGGGGACCACCGGGCCGTCAGCGGCGTCGACTTCGCCTTGCGGCGCGGAGAAGTGGCCGCCGTCATGGGGAGCAGCGGGTCCGGGAAGTCCTCGTTGCTGTACTGCCTGGCCGGGGTGCTCGCGCCGGGTGGGGGGCGGGTGGTTTTCGAGGGGGTGGACCTCGCCGGGCTCGGGGACGAGGAGCTGAGCGCGCTGCGGCGCGAGCGGTTCGGGTTCGTCTTCCAGTACGGGGAGTTGCTGCCGGAGCTGACCGTCGAGGAGAACGCCGCCCTGCCGCTGCGCCTCGCCGGGCAGCGCAAGGCCCCCGCGCACGCGGCGGCCGGAGAAGTGCTCGGGCGGCTGGGGATGACCGGTCTGCTGCAGCGAAGGACGTCGCAGCTGTCCGGCGGGCAGAGCCAGCGGGTCGCCGTCGCGCGGGCGCTCGTACACCGGCCGGCCGTCGTGTTCGCCGACGAGCCGACCGGCGCGCTCGACAGCGCCAACGCCACCGCCGTACTCGACGAGTTCCTGCGGCTCGCACGCGACCAGGACACCGCCGTGGTGATCGTGACCCACGACCAGGGCGTCGCCGCCCGCGCCGACGTCACGTACACGATGGTCGACGGCGTCCTGAGCCCCGTAGCAGCGGTCGGGCGGTGACCGCGTGAACTCCTTCCTCCTCGGCCTGCGCCTGCTGTGGCGCGGCGGGAACCGGGCCCGCGCCCGGTTCCTGCTCATGACCGGCGGGTGCGCGCTCGGCGTGGCCTGTCTGGCGGCCGTCCTCACCATCCCGACGGTCCTCGCCGCCAACGAGGCCCGGGACGCGGCCCGCAGCCTGCGGTTCCTCGACCCCTTGGCGGAGCCGAGGCAGGTCTCCACCGTCGCCGCAGCGGAACGGGAGGACGCTTACGGCTCCGAGCCGATGTACCGGGTCTTCGTCGCCCGCACCACGCCAGGCGCGGCCCCCGTACCCGTACCGCCCGGCCTCGACCGGCTGCCCGCCGCCGGCGAGACCGTCGTCTCGCCCCGTCTGAAGCGGCTCCTCGCCGAGCGGCCCGCTCTCGCCGGGCTCGTACCCGGCCGGATCACCGGCGTCATCGGACCCGCCGGGCTCGCCGCGCAGGACGACCTCTACGCGTACATCGGCCGGACCCCCGCCCAACTGCCCTCCGACGCCCACCCCCTGGTCTCGTTCGGCAAGGCGTACCCCGACCACGAGGTCGTCGAGCCGTCCACCCTCGACATCCTGCGCTTCACCCTCTCCTGCATCGTCCTGCTCCCCCTCGCCGTCTTCCTCTCCGTCTGCGCCCGGCTCTCCGCCGAGACCCGGGCCCGCCGGCTCGCCGCGCTCCGCCTCGTCGGCCTGAGCGTGAAGGACACCCTGCGGGTCAACGCCGGCGAGACCGTCGCGGCCGCCCTCCTCGGTGCGGTCATCGGGATCGCCGGATACCTCGGCTTCAACGAGGTCATGGCACGGATCGGGCTGCCGGGACTGCACTGGTTCCCGGCCGACGGACGCCCCGAGGCGACGACGCTCGGCGTCTGTCTCGTACTGTGCCCGGCGCTCGCCTGGTTCGTGGGCCGGCGGTCCGCGCGCGAGGCCGCGCTCCGGCCGCTCAACGTCCGCCGCACCGCGCAGCGCAAGCCGCCGCGGAAGTACGGAACGCTGCTCCTGCTGCCCGGCCTCGGCGTCATCGGCGGCTACTGCGTCCTCAGCGTCATCGGCCGCGACCCGAGCGGCGGCGCCGCCTCCAGCCTGCTGATCCCCGGAGCCGTGCTCCTGACCGGCGCCGGCCTCGTACTCGGACTCGCGCCCATCACCGCCTGGCTCGCCCGGCAGCTCGCCGGCCGTGTGCAGTCCCTGCCCCTCGCCCTCGCGATGCGGCGCGCCGAGGTCGAGCCGGGCAGCGCACTGCGGGTCGTCACGGGGCTGGTGCTGCTGGTGTACGCGACCTCGCTGACGCAGGGCGTGCTGGTGGAACTGGACCAGGTGAGCCGGCGCACCGCGCCCGTACAGGAGTACCAGCTGTCGACCGACGAGCTGAGCGCGCAGCAGCGCGGTCGGCTGGGGCAGGTGGCCGACCTACGCGGCCAGGCGCTCGCCACGGATTCGTGGGCACCGAAGGACGGGGAACTCCGGCCCCAGCTCACCGTCATGGTGGCCACGTGTGCCCAACTTGCTGCCTTTGTCAGCTCGTCCAGCGAGTGCGTGGACGGGAAGGTGCTCCGCATCGAGGATCCCGACCTCCTTCCCGACCCCGACGCGATCCCGGGGCGCACCTACCCCTTCCGGTTCGGTGAGGGCCGCGGCCTCGACATCACGGTGCCGAAGGATGCGACGGCGGTGCGCGTCGTCCAGCCGTCGGTGGTCGTCGGCGCCGACGTACTCGTACCGCCCTCGCTCATCGCGCCGTACGGCACGGTCCACGGCACCCTCAGCCTCGCCACCTCCTCCGACCCCGCCACCGTCCGCGCCACCCTCGACGCCATCGGCGCCGTCGCCCCCACCGCGCACGTCGAGCCCGTCGGCATCGTCGTGACCTCGCTCCACCAACTCACCGTCATCCGCAGCCTGCTCGTGTCCGGGATGGCGCTCGGGCTGGTCGTCGGGGTGGCCGCCTTCCTCGTGTCCGTGGCCGATCGGGCGATGGAGCGGCGGGGCCAGGTGGCCGCGCTCGCACTGCTGGGGGCGCGGGGCGGGACGTTGCGGGTGGCGCAGTGTGCGCAGGTGGTGCTGCCGCTCGGGGTGGGGCTCGGGGCGGCGGTCGTGACCGGGTGGCTGGCGGAGTCGAGCTATCTGATCACCGGGGGCGGGGCCGTGCACTGGGACTGGGAGGGGCTGCCGCTGCTCGTGGGGAGCGCGGTCGGGGTGCTGGTGGTGGGCGGGGTGGCCGCGCTGCCCGTCGTACGGCGGCACGTCGATCCCGAGCACATCCGCCGGGACTGACCACGTCGCAAGGAATCGAAAAGATCGCGGGCGCGCCGATGACTTTTCGGCGCGCCCCACGTCTACCTCCCCGAAAGCCCCGGGACAGCCCAGGAGAAGCCCAGGGGAAGCCCCGACGAGAAGAGGTCGCCTCATGTCCACCGCCCCCGCCGCTCCCGCGCCCGCCGTCAAGGGTCCCGCCAGCTACTTCCCCTCCATCGAGAAGAAGTACGGGCGTCCGATCGCCGAGTGGCTGGAGATCGTCGACGGGTCACCGCTCGTCAAGCACATGGAGCTCGTCGGCTGGCTCAAGAGCGAGTACGGGCTCGGGCACGGCCACGCCAACGCCCTCGTCGCGCACGTCCTCGCCGGCCGGAACCGCTAGTTCAGCCTCAGCCTCAGCCGCAGTCGCAGTCGCAGTCGCAGTCGCAGTCGCAGTCGCACGCTCCGTCACGCGCCCCTTCAGGGCCAGCGTCGCCGCCGAGGCGGCCACGCCCGCGACCAGGGCGGTCCACCAGAGGGTGGCGGGGCCCAGGCCGGTGTAGAGGGTGACGCCCAGGGTGAGGGAGCCGAAGCGGGCGACGCCCCAGGTCCAGCTGAAGGCGCCCTGGTAGCGGCCGCGGGCGTGGGCCGGGGCCAGGTTGGCGACGATCGCGGCGCCGATGCCGGCGACCACCACCTCGCCGAGCGACCAGACGACGACCGAGACGGCGAAGCCGGCCGCACCGTCGGCGAGTCCGGTGAGGGCCACGCCGATCGCGACGAGGACGCTGCCCGCGACGTACACCGGGAGTTGCGGCAGCCGGGCGAGCCGCGCCGTGGTGAAGGGCTGGAGCCCGACCACCAGGATCGCGTTGAGGGCCGCCATCGTCCCGTACACCGCGGGCGAGAGGCCGTTGTCGCGGATGGCGAGCGGCAGGGCGACCTCGGTGAGGGAGTAGACGAAGAGCGCGATGCCGAAGAGCGGCAGGAGGAGGACGGCGAGGCGGTCGCGCAGGACGACGCCGTAGCCGAGGCCGTCGCCGGCGGGGCGGGGGCCGCGCGGCGGTTCGGTCAGGCGGGCGGCGACCACCACCGCGTACAGCAGCATCGAACCGGCGTCGACGGCGAACAGCAGCCAGTAGCCCTGCGCCGCGAGGAAGCCGCCGAGGACGCCCGCGACCGCCGTGCCGATGTTGACGCCCCAGCCGAAGAGGGCGTACGCGCGCTGCCGGCGGTCCGGGTCGACGGCGTCGGCCATCAGCGCGTACGCCGCCGGGGGCACGGCCATGCCGGTGGCGCTGATCAGCAGCGCCGCGGCGGCCATCGTCCACACGCCGGGCGCCATGAACAGCGCGCCCTGCGCCGCGGCCGAGCCGAGCAGGCCGATCAGCATCGTGGGGCGGCGTCCGATGCGGTCGGCGAGGATGCCGCCGACCGCCGGGCCGACCAGGTTGCCGGCGCCGAGCGCGCCGAGGACGTACGTGGTGTCGGTGCCGGTGACCCCGCGCGAGGCGAGGAAGAAGACGAGGAACGGGGTGACGAGATAGCCGAGCCGGTTGATCACCGTGCCGGCGAACAGCGTCCAGACGACGGGCGGAAGGTTCCCGAACGACGAGGAGGACGAGGAGGACGAGGAAGACGAGGAGGAGACGGGCTTGGGAAGCTTGGCAGGCTGGGAGGGCATGGCAGGAGCTTGCGGGCGTGCCCCGTACCCCCTCCAATGATTAAGCTCCAGCCGAATCCATCTACCATCGGGATCCACCATCGGGATCCACCATCGGGATCCAGCATGGGGATCCGCCATCGGGATCGATCACGGGGGCAGCACGCACACATGGACTCCGCGCTCAGTTTCTCCGCCGCCGACCTCGCCCAGACCCGCTTCGCCGTCTCCCCCATGTGGGAGGTCGTCACCAGCTTCCGCCTCCTCCGCAACGACAACCCGACGCCGCTCCACCACAGTTGGGCGGATCAGGTGCGGCCCCGCTTCCGGCGGGCCGGGCTGGACCGCGGGCGCCTCGCCGCGCTCGTACCACCGCACGGCTACCTCGCCGACTTCCTGAACCCCACCCCCGCCGGGCCCTTCCCCACCCTGGAGGGCGAACTCGACGCCATCGGAGGCACACCCGTCGAGCAGATCGCCCGCGACCTGGACATGCTCGGGAGGACGGGGGTTCGCGCCGAACACATCGACCTCGAACGGCTCCGCGAGGAGATCCTCACCTACTGGGAGATCGCCCTCGCCCCCTACTGGGCCCGCATCCGCGGCCTCCTCGAAGCCGATGTCTTCCACCGCGCCCGCCAGGTCGCCGAGCACGGATCGGCGCGCGTCCTCGGCGAACTCCACGAGACCGTGCGCTGGGACGACGGCACCCTGCGGCTCGTCCGGCGGGCCTGCGCGCTCACCCGCGACCAGGCGGGCTCGGGGCTGCTGCTCATCCCGTCCGCGTTCGCGTGGCCGCGCGTGCTGACCCGTTCGGTGGCCCCGGATCCGCCCCAACTCGCCTATCCGGCACGGGGCATCGGCAACCTGTGGGAGCCACGCACCACCACGAACGCCACCGAGGCCGTCGCCGGCGTCCTCGGGCGGTCCCGCGCGCTGCTCCTCGCCGAGCTCGACACCCCCGCCTCCACCACCCAGCTCGCCGCCGTCTTCGGCCTGTCGGCGGCCGCGGTGTCCCAGCACCTCACCGCCCTCCGCAACGCCGGGCTCGTCACCGCGCACCGCAGCGGCCGGTCCGTCCTCTACGCCCGCACCGCCGTCGCCGACACGCTGCTCTGCCCCCGGCCGGACACCCAGTTGGAGCCTCGATGAACTCATGGACCTCCCGCGAATCGTGGACCGAGCACGTTCTCGTACGGCGGAGCGCGCGCGAACCCGACGGCGTACGGCTCTCGGTGCGCGACTGGGGCGGCGACGGGAGGCGGCCCTTCCTCCTGCTGCACGGGCTCGCCGGCCACGCCGGCGAATGGGCCGGGCTCGCCCGCCGGCTGCGCGCCGACGGACACCGCGTCCTCGCCCTCGACCAGCGCGGACACGGCGCGAGCGAGCGGCACCCGGCCGATGTCTCGCGCGCCGCGTACGTCGCCGACGTCCTCGCCGTACTCGATCACTTCGCGCTCGACGGGACCGTCCTCCTCGGGCAGTCGTACGGCGGCCATGCCGCCCTCCTCACCGCCGGCCGGCAGGCGAAGAACCTCGCCGCGGTCGTCCTCGTCGAGGCCGGTCCCGGTGCCGCCGAACCCGGCGTCCTGGACGAGGTCGGGGGCTGGCTGCGGGCCTGGCCGGTGCCGTTCCCGGACCGGGCGGCGGCCGTCGCCCACCTCGGCGGCGGACCCGTAGGGGAAGGCTGGGCCGACGGGCTCGAGCAGCGGGAGGACGGCCTCTGGCCCCGATTCGACCCCGAGGTGATGGTGGCCTCCCTCGCCGAGAACACCCGGCCCACCGGCCGAGCCTGGTGGGAGGAGTGGGCGGCGATCCGCGTGCCCGTCCTCGCCGTGCTCGGCGAGAAGGGGATCATCGGGACGGAGGAGTACGACGAGATGGCGCGGCTCCGACCCGACCGCCTGCGCGGTGTCTGCCTCCCCGGCACCGGCCACGACCTGCACCTGGAACGCCCCGAACTGCTCCACGCCCTCGTGACCGAGTTCCTCGCCGACGTCGGCCTCGACTCCGACGCCCAACTCGCTTGCCCTGGAGTGGACTCCAACACCTAGGGTGCGGCGCATGCGCTATCGGGTACTCGGCGGGACCGGGATCGAAGTCAGCACGTACTGCCTCGGCACGATGATGTTCGGGGCCATCGGCAATCGCGACCACGAGGATTGCGAGCGGATCATTCACAGCGCCCTCGACCGGGGCATCAACTTCGTCGACACGGCCGACATGTACTCGTCGGGCGAGGCCGAGGAGATCGTCGGCAAGGCGCTGCGCGACCCGCGGCGCCGCGACGACACCGTCCTCGCCACCAAGGTGTACTTCCCGGTGGGCGGCGAAGGCCCCAACCGGGGCGGCACGTCCCGGCGTTGGATCATGCAGGCGGTGGAGAACAGCCTGCGGCGGCTCGGCACCGACCGCATCGACCTCTACCAGGTACACCGGCCCGACGAGCGCACCGACATCGAGGAGACCCTCGACGTCCTCGGCGACCTCGTCACCCAGGGGAAGATCCGGACCTTCGGCTGCTCCACCTTCCCCGCCGAACGGATCGTCGAGGCGCACGCCGTCGCCGAGCGGCGCGGCCTGCGCCGCTTCCGCACCGAGCAGCCGCCGTACTCGCTGCTCGCGCGCGGCATCGAGACCTCCGTGCTGCCTGTCGCGCAGCGGTACGGGATGGGCGTGCTGACCTGGTCGCCGCTGGCGTCCGGCTTCCTCACCGGCAAGTACCGCAAGAACCGGCCGATGGACCTCGGCTCCGGGCGCCCCACGATCCACCCGCAGCGCTTCGACCCGGAGCTGCCGGTCACGGCCGCCAAGCTGGACGCCGTGGAGGAGTTCACGGCGATCGCCGAGGAGATCGGCTGCACGCTTCCCGAGCTCGCGATCGCGTTCGCGGCGGCGCACCCGGCGGTCACCTCCGTCATCCTCGGGCCGCGTACCCAGGAGCAGTTGGACGGGCTCCTTAAGGGCGCCTCGCTGGTGCTGAGCGACGAGATCCTGGACCGGATCGACTCCATCGTGCCGCCCGGCACCGACGTCTACCGGGCGGACGGCGTCTGGCAGCCGCGCTCCCTCACCGACCCGGCGGCACGGCGACGGCCGGCGGGCGAACGCGCCGCCGCCGACTAGGTTCCCGAGTGGATTCCCGCCCAGGTTCCTCGCCGGGCGCGCCGCGTGAGGTCATCCTGGGCCCATGGGTGAGACCACGAGGAGAACGATCGGGCCGGAGGAGCGCCGGGCGCGGCTCGCGGTGCGGCACCGGCTGGCCGGGGCGGCGCGGGCGGGGACAGCGGAGGAGGTCGCCGGTTCGCTGGTGGCGCTGCACGCGACGGACGCGGCGACGGTGTTCCTGGCCGTGGGCGCGCGGCTCGCGGCCGCGCCCGGCCGGGCCCCGGACCCGGTGACAGCGCTGGAGCAGGCACTGTATGGGGAACGCACCCTCACCCGGATGCACGGCATGCGGCACACCCTCTTCGTCGTGCCGTCCGCGCTCGCCGCCGTCGTCCACTCCTCCACCGCCGACGCCGCCTCCGTCCGCGAACGCACCACGCTCGTCAAGCACTTGACGGCGGGCAGCGACTACGACGCGCAGTGGCTTGCCGAGACCGAGCGGCAGGTCCTGGCCGAGCTGGCGGCGCGAGGCGAGGCGACGGGTGCGGAACTCGGGGCGGCCGTACCGCGCTTGCGGGCGCAGTACGTGTACGGGGTGGGCACCAACCAGGAGGGGCCGCAGTCGGTCGCGAGCCGGGTGCTGCGGGTGCTCGGCATGGAGGGGCGGATCGCCCGGGGGCGGCCGCAGGGCGGCTGGACGTCGAGCCGGTTCCGCTGGGCGCCGGCCCCGCCGTACGCCGAGATCCCGCGGGGCGAGGCGCAGGCGGAGCTCGTACGGCACTGGCTGGCCGCGTACGGTCCGGCGACCGAGGCGGACCTGAAGTGGTGGACGGGCTGGAAGGTCACGGACGTACGGCGGGCCCTGGCGGCGGTCGGGGCGGAACGCGTCGCGCTGGAGGAGGGCACCGGCTTCGTCCTGCCGGACGACCTCGATCCCGTACCCGTACCCGTATCCGAACACGTACCGCCGGCGGACGAGCCGTGGGCGGCGCTGCTGCCGGCGCTCGATCCGACGCCGATGGGGTGGCAGTCCCGCGACTGGTACCTGGACCCGGCGCACCGCGCCGCGCTGTTCGACCGGAGCGGGAACATCGGTCCGACGGTGTGGTGGAACGGGCGGATCGTGGGCGGCTGGGCGCAGCGCGCCGACGGCGAGATCGTGTGGCGGCTGTTCACAGGCGCCGGCATGGGCACGGACCTGGGGAAGGATGCCGTACGAGCGGTGGAGGTGGCGGTGGAGGCCGAGGCGGCGCGACTGGCGGCCTGGGTCGGCGAGGTCCGGATCACGCCCCGCTTCCGTACCCCTCTCGAAAAGGAACTGAGCTCCCTGTGACCGGCACCGACCTCCTCCTGATATCCGCGCAGCGCACCTCCACCGCGCTCCTCCTCACCGAGGCCGCCCGGCGGCGCGGCATGGCGACCCGGGTGCTCGACGGGAGCCGGCCGGCGGACTCCGTCGTACGCCCGGGCGAGGCCGTGCACTGGCACGGCGGGCCGCGGCTCGCCGACCGGGTCGCTCCAGCGCTCGGGTCCGGGCTCGGGCTCGGGCTGCTTGAGCCGTCGGACGGCTGGCTGGCGGGGCTGCCGTGGGAGTTCACGCGGCGCCGGATCACGCTGGAGCCGTTCTCGGCCGTCTACCGGGAGGTGTTCCAGCCGGTGTTCCTGAAGCCGCCGTCGGACAAGTCGTTCGCGCCCGGGGTGTACGGCGACGACCCCGACCGCGGCCTCTCCGACCTCGCGCGCACCGTGCCGCCGCACACGCCGGTCCTCGTCTCGGACCCGGTGACGTTCACGGCCGAGTACCGCCTCTTCGTCCTCGACGGGCGGGTCGTGACCGGGAGCCGTTACGCCGTGTACGGGCGGCTCGACCCCGGCCCGCTCACGCCGGAGGCGCGGCGCTTCGGAGAGGAGCTGCTCTCGGCGGTGGGCGACACCCTGCCGAGCGGGGTGGTCGTGGACGTGGGCACGGTGGAAGGCACCGGGTGGGCGGTGGTGGAGGCGAACATGGCGTGGTTCGCCCAGTGCTACGCGGCGGATCCGGATGCCGTCCTCGATGTGGTCCTGCGGGCGGCGGGCCCGCGCGAGCGGGTCGCGGAGCGGGACCGCTCGTTCCTTCGGGTGACATCGCCGACGGGATCGGGCTGACTGGCGTACGGGTGACGAGAAACGCGCCCCGGCTCCGACGTCCCCTGTGAGAGAACCACAGCACACCAGAACACCCCACCCCACCCCTCCGGACGAGGAGCGAGGAGAACGTCATGAAGTACCTGGTGATGGTGCAGGGCTCGCAGGCCGACTACGACGCGATGAACGGCAAGGCCACGCCCGAGAGCCCGGCGTGGAGCGAACAGGACCTGAGGGCGATGTTCGCCTACATGAACTCGATCAACGAGGACCTCGCGGAGAGCGGCGAGTGGATCGACGGGCAGGGGCTGGTCGAGCCGGCCAGGACCCGGTTCGTGACCGCCGACTCCGAGGGCCGGCCGGTCGTGACCGACGGGCCGTACGCGGAGACCCAGGAAGTGCTCGCGGGCTACTGGGTGGTGGACTGCGCGAGCCTGGACCGGGTCACGGAGATCGCGGCCCGGGTGGCCCAGTGCCCGCAGCCGCCCGGCGCACCGGAGTACCCGGTGGTGATCCGCCCGATCGACGAGGCGGGCGGCGCCGACATCGGCGCCGCCACGACGTGACGCCCGAAATTCACAACTCCTCCTCAACCGGCGGTTGCGGACGTTACGGTTCCCCCGGGGCGCCTGCCGCATCGGAACTGTCCGGGGGGACACATGCACGAGTTGACCAAGGGAGCCAATGTCGGCCTCGCCGAACTGAGCGAGGACGCGGGATCGGTGATCGTCGGTCTGAGCTGGAGCAGCGCCTCCGGCGCCGGGGACGCGGACGTGTCCGTCCTGCTTCTGGACGGCGACGGCAAGGTCCGCAACGACGCCGACTTCTACTTCTACAACCACCCGGCCGCCGAGGACGGCAGCGTGCAGCTGCTCGGCAAGACGCCCACCGAGAACGGCAGTGAGGACCGCATCGGGCTCGACCTCACGGCCGTCCCGGACGACGTACGGACCGTCGTCGTGGCGGCGAGCCAGTACGGCGGGGCCCGCTTCGGCGACCTGGACGACCTGCGGATGACGGTCTCGGACCGCTCGGGCGAGACGCTGCTCGGCTTCTCGATCAGCGACGCCACGGTCGAGACGGCGTTCATCTTCGGCGAGCTGTACCGGCGCAACGAGGAGTGGAAGTTCCGCGCGGTCGGGCAGGGTTACGAGACGGGGCTCGCCGGCCTCGCCACCGACTTCGGCATCGACATCCTCGAGGACGAGGCGGACGGCGACGGAGAGGGCGACGTCACGACCGAGGCGGCGGAGGCGGCGGGCGCGGAGGCCGCCACGGCAGTGGAAACCTCCGGACCGCCCGCACACCCGGCCCCCTCCGCGCCCGCCTCGCCCACCGAAGCCGCACCGTCCGCCGCACCCGCCGCGCCCTCCACGGTCCCAGCCCCCGCCGCAGCCCCCGGCCCCACGCCGGTCGCCCCCGTCCCCGCACCGCGCCGGCGCCCCCGCACCGCGAAGAAGAAGGTCACCCTCCCCACCACCCCCAAGAAGTCCCTCGCGGAGAACGACGCGTGGAAGCCCGCCCGGCTCTTCCCCGTCCCCTCCTACAAGAGCGACCGGGAGCGGGAGGTACGGGCGACGTCCGTGCTGCTGTCGGTGATGGCGGAGGTGCCGGAGTTCGGGCGGCGGCTCACCGCCGCGTTCGGCGCACCGGCGGGGCGGATGCAGACGTTCACGGAGGTCTCGCTCCCGCACGGGGACACCCCCAGGCGCCCGGACGGCGTGATCCGGGTGGAGCGGGCGGGCAAGCTGTGGACGGCGCTCGTCGAGACGAAGACGAACGGCAATCCGCTCAAGGCCGAGCAGGTCCAGGACTACATGGACATCGCGGCCCGGCGCGGCTACGAGGCCGTGATCACCCTCTCCAACGACGTGGCACTGGAGGGCACCCCGCTCGTCGACGTCAAGATCGACGGCCGGCGCAAGCACAGGGTGGCGCTCCGGCATCTCTCATGGGCCGAGGTCGCCCACCAGGCGCAGATGCTGATCCGGCACGAGGGCGTCGGCAACGCGGCGCACGCCTGGCTGCTGCAGGAGCTGCTCCACTACCTCCAGCACGAGAACTCGGGCTGCCACGGCTTCCAGAACATGGGCCCCGCCTGGGTCCCCGTTCGCAACGGCATCGACGCCGAGACGCTCTGCCAGGGCGACCCGCGGGCCGTGGAGGTCGTGGAGAGCTGGGAGCGCCTCGTACGCCAGGTGTGTCTGCGGCTCGGCGGCGAGCTCGGACAGAAGGTGCTGCCCGTGCAGCGGGCCCGGCGGGGCACCGACCCGATGTCGCGGCGCGCGGAGCTCGCGGACCGGCTGTGCGAGGAGGGCCGGCTGAGCGCGGAGGTGCGGATGGACGGCGCGCAGAGCATCCTCACCGTCACCGCTGACCTGCGCACGGGCAAGATCCGCACGTCCGTGGAGGTCGCGGCCCCGGACAGCGGATATCCGCTGTCCGTCGCCAAGCGGCTCGTCCGGGTCCTGGCCGAGGCTCCGGCGGACCTGCACGTGGAGACCCTGGTGGAGGGCCGGAACGGGCCGCGCGGCACCCTGGAGCGGCTGCGGCCGGAGCCCGGCGACCTGCTGCCGAAGGACGGGGCGGCGATCACCGGATTCCGGCTGTCCCTGTTCAAGGGCATGGGCGCCAGCCGGGGCAGTACGGAGTCCGGGTTCATCCGCAGCGTGGACGACGCCGTGGACCGGTTCCACGGCTCCGTGGTCGCCCATCTCGGCCAGTTCGAGCGCCGCGCCACCCCCGCGGCCGCGCCCACGCCCGCGGCCGCGCCCACGCCCGCACCCGCCGCCCGGGCCTGAAACAGCTCGGCCGCCCCTCAGCCCCGGCTCAGCCCTGCCTGAGCCGGGCCAGGGTCGTGTCCAGGTCCACGGCGCAGGAGGTGGTGCGGTTGTGGGGGAGTTTGGCGAGGAGGGCGGCGAGGCCGCAGGTGTTGGTGAGGGCCGAGAAGACCAGGCCGGCCGCGATCGCCGCCGAGAGGAGCTGGAAGGCGGGGTGGAGGAGGCCGAGGAGGAGGCCCAGGAGGACCAGGGTGCCGGCGGTGAGGCGGACCTGGCGGTCCATGGCCCAGGGAGTACGGGTCGGGGCGGGGCCGGCCGGGTGGGCGAGGGCGTGGCCGCGGGCGGCCCAGCCGGAGGTGCCGCCGGTCAGGTTGGTGACCGGGATGCCGTGGGCGGCGAGGCGGTCGCAGGCGGTGCGGGAGCGGTTGCCGGACTGGCAGACGATCACGAGCTCGCCGCGGGCCGCCGCCTCCTTGAGGGCGGGGACGGCGCGGTCGATCCGGTCGAGGGGCACGTTGAGGGCGCCGGGGACGTGGCCGCCCGCGTATTCGCCGGGGGTGCGGACGTCGACGACGGTGAGCTCGGCGAGCCGGGCCCGGGTCTGGTCGGCGTCGAGGGAAGCGGGGGTGGGGGTGGGCATGGCAGGTGTCATCCTTGGTTTTCGACGGGACCCCGTGGTGGGGAGTAAATTACCCCCTGGGGTATCTGCTGAGGAGTGGCTGTGGAACTGGATCTCGCGGGCGCCGAGCTGAAGGCCGTGCTGAACCGGCTGCGCCGGGCGCAGGGACAGATCTCCGGAGTGATCCGGATGATCGAGGAAGGCCGCGACTGCGAGGAGGTCGTGACCCAGCTGGCGGCCGCGTCCCGGGCACTCGACCGGGCCGGGTTCGCGATCATCGCGACCGGGCTCCAGCAGTGCCTGACGGACATGGAGAACGGGAGGAAGGACGGCGAGGACCCCGAGCAGATGCGGGCCCGTCTGGAGAAGCTCTTCCTCTCCCTGGCCTGAGCGCCTCCCGCTACATCGCCGAATCGAGCAGCATCAGCGCCGCGACCACCAGCAGCACCGCCCCGAACACCCGGCGCAGCGTGTCCGCCGGGATGCGGGAGGCGAGCCGCCGGCCGTCCCAGGCCGCCAGGACCGCCGCGCCCGTGAACGGGGCGACGACCGCCCAGTCCACCGGCGCCGAGCCGCCCGCCCGGGCGAGCAGCGCGACCAGCGCGTTGACCGCGACGACCAGCAGGCTGGTCCCGACCGCCGGACGCATCCGCAGGCCGACGACCTGGACGAGCGCCGGTACGGTCAGGAAGCCGCCGCCCACGCCGAGCACCCCGGTGACGGCGCCGAGACCGGCGCCCGCACCCGCGACCGCCGGACCCGAGCGGCGTACGCCCGACTCCCCGGCCGAGGCCGAGGCGGGGGCGGCGGCCGGGGCCGGGGCCCGGCGGACCATCCGTACCGCCGCGATCCCCGCCACCCCCGCGAAGCCGAGGGTGAGCAGCCAGTCCGGCAGATGCGCCGAGAGCAGCCCGCCCAGTGCCGCCGGCACCAGGCCGGCCGCGGCGAACAGCGCTCCCGTACGCCAGCGGACCTGGCCGTCGCGGGCGTGCCCGTACAGCGCGGTGGCGGCCGTGCCGAGCACGATCAGCAGACTGGCGGTCGCGGCGGCGCCCGGGCTGAAGCCCAGCAGATAGATCAGGGCCGGTACGGCGAGCACGCTGCCGCCGCCGCCCAGCGCACCGAGCGCGAGCCCGACCACCGCCCCGGCGGCCAGTGCCGTCAGAGCGGTCAACATCGGTCGGCGGCAGGCGTGTTCACGAACGTGTTCACGAACGGCGCGTTGTCGAAGGAGTCGTCGATCGCGACGACCTCGTGACCGGCCGAGGCGAGCAGGGAGGCGGCGAGCGAGGCGCGCAGACCGCCCGCGCAGTGCACCCACACCGGGACCCCGAGCGGTATCTCCCGTATACGGGCGCGCAGTTCGTGCAGCGGGATGTGCCGGGAGCCCTCGACGTACCCGGCGGAGGCCCGCTCGGTGGCCCGGCGCGCATCCAACAGGACGGATCCCTCCGGGAGTTCACGGACGTCGGCGAAGGTGGCGCGGCGCAGCGTCGCGGGCCGCTCCCCGTCCCGTACCCACTCCTCCGGCGTCCCGGTCGCGGCGGCGGCCGGCCGGTCGATGCCGACCCGGACCAGCTCGCGCTGCGCCTTGGCGAGCTGCTCGGGCGACTCGGCGAGCAGGGTGACCGGCTTGCCCCAGGGGATCAGCCAGGCGAGGAGCAGGGCGAGCTGACCGCCGGGGCCCTCGCCCGCCTCGATGTTGTACGAGCCGGCCACGTGCCCCGCGGCGAACGCGACCCGGCTCCGCAGGTCGACCACCCACTCGCCGGCGGCCAGCCGCGCGGCGATCTCGTCGGCGTCGGCGACGGCCGGCGGGGTGAGGTCGACGGGCGCGGCGCCGCCACTGTTGAGCGGGCCCATGTGGGCGTAATACGCGGGGATGTCGTCGAGCCCGGCGAGCAGGTCGGCGACGAAGGTGTCGACGTCCTTGACGAGGGCCTCGTTGACGGCGGCCTGCTCCCCGATCGTGGTCGGCGCACCGGAGACATCGGTGGGCACGGCGCCCGCGGCGCACAGGCTGCCGAAGCCGTGGGTGGGCAGGACGGCGGTACGGTCCGGCAGCTCGGCGGCGAGCCGGTGCGCGGAGGCGTGCTGGGCCCGGGCCAGTGCGGCGGTGAGCCGCGGCTCGACCAGGTCGGGCCGGCCGACGGTGCCGATGAGCAGCGAGCCGCCGGTGAACACGGCCACGGCCTCGCCGCCCTCCTCAAGCACGTACGCGGTGTGGTGCGGCGTGTGCCCGGGGGTCGCCACGGCCCGCAGCGCGATCCCCGCGTCGACGGGGAGGACGTCCCCGTCGGTCACGGCCAGCCGCTCGTACGAGACGGGCGCGGCGGCCGGGACGACGTACGCGGCTCCGGTGATCCGGGCGAGCTCATGGCCGCCGCTCACGTAGTCGTTGTGCACATGGGTCTCGACCACATGGGAGATCCGCACACCGCGCTGCGCGGCGGCGGCGATCACCCGGTCGATGTCGCGCGGAGGGTCGATCACGACCGCGGCCGTCCGACCGCCCGCGAGATAGCTGCGGTTGCCGAGGCCCGGCACTTCGACGGTGTCCACGAAGAACACGCCCGTACTCCTTCCAGGAGCTCCAGAACTTCAGGAACGCTTACCCCCCGGGGTATGTGAACGACCATAACAGAAGTACCCCCGGGGGTATCTCCGAGGACCTCTCCGGACTGCTAAGCGGACATCTATCCGGTTTGTCGGGTGGGCGGGTATGCTCGAAGTCAAGGACGTATGCGAAGGCCGTACGCGAGGGGGCGCACAGGCGGGAAAGGCAGGGAGCGGCGGATGAGCATGACGAGACGGCAGCCCGCGGACGGCAGTGCCGCGCCCCTGCTCAACCTGCTGCCGGGCATCGGCGGACCCGCGCCCGAGCGGGCCGACGCCGCCCGCAACCGGCGCAAGATCCTCGACGCCGCCGCCCGGATCGTCGCCGAGCAGGGCCCCGAGTGCGTCACGATGAACCAGGTCGCCCACGCCAGCGGCATCGGCGTCGGCACCGTCTACCGGCGCTTCGGCGACGTCTCCCAGCTGCTGTGGGCGCTGCTCGACGACCGCGAGCGGCAGTTCCAGGAGGCGTATCTGGGCGGCCCGCCGCCGCTCGGCCCCGGCGCGCCCGCCGCCGAACGCCTCGACGCCTTCCTCGACGCCCTGGTCGACCGGGTGGTCGAGCAGCGCGCGATCCTGCTCGCCGCGCAGAGCGCCGCCCCCGTCGCCCGCTACACCAGCGGCGCCTACCTGGCGATGCACACCCACGTCGCCCTGCTGGTCTCCCAGGCCCACCCCGACACCAACGCCGCCCTCCTCGCGCACCTCCTCCTCGCGCCCTTCTCGCCGAGCCTGATGCACCACCTGTCGGAGGAGCAGCAGCTCTCCGCCACCGAACTGAAGGCGGGGATACGGCAGTTGCTCAGCCTCCGCGCACCCGGTGGCGAACCGGCGCCAGCTCCCCCGTCCAGCCCCTGAAACACCCTGGACCCCGCCCGCCGCCCGGCGCCACGATCGGAACCATGAGCAGAGCCAGGAACACCTACCTCGTCCTTCACGGCTTCCAGAACCACCGCCCGCCCGGCCACTGGCAGCACTGGCTGGCCGGCGCCCTCGCCGAGCGCGGGCACGAGGTGCGGTACCCGCAGCTGCCCGAGCCCGACGCGCCGCGCCTCGCGGACTGGCTGGCGGCCCTGGAGGAGCACGGGAAGCGGCCCACCGGAATCCGGGCCGAGGGCGAGTTCGTCGTGCTCGCGCACAGCCTCGGCGTCCTGCTGTGGCTGCGCGCCGTCGCCGCCGGACGGGCGCCCGAGGCCGACCGGGTGCTGCTCGTCGCACCGCCGTCGCCGCAGGTCACCGCTTCCATCCCGGAGATCGCCGAGTTCGCGGACGGCCTCGACCTCGACGGCGTACGCACCCGGCTGACGGTGCCGACCCGGCTCGTGTACGGCGACGGCGACCCGTACTGCCCCGAGGGCGCCGATCTCCCCTACGGGATTCCCCTGGGGCTCGACCTCGACCACGTACCGGACGGCGGGCACCTCAACCCCGACCACGGGTACGGGGCGTGGCCCTCGATCCTGGAGTGGTCCGAAAACCCGGCGGTACGGGTACGCGGCAACCAGTAGCGTCGGCCGAATGGCCACCGCAACCGCAACCGCAACCAGCGCTCCCGAACCCCGCCCGCTCTTCCCCGAGCTCGCCCCGTACGACTCCGGCCTGCTCGACGTCGGCGACGGCCACCGCATCGCCTGGTCCGTCGCCGGCAACCCCGACGGCAAGCCCGCGCTGATCGTGCACGGCGGCCCCGGCTCCGGCTCCTCGCCGCACGCGCGCCGGGTCTTCGACCCGGCCGTCTACCGGATCGTCCAGTTCGACCAGCGCGGCTGCGGCCGCTCCACCCCGCACGCGAGCGCCCCGGACCCCGACGACCCGGCCGCCGACCTCGCCACCAACACCACCGCCCACCTGGTCGCCGACATGGAGCGGCTGCGCGAGCACCTCGGCGTCGACCGCTGGCTGCTCCACGGCGGCTCCTGGGGCTCGACCCTGATCCTGGCCTACGCCGAGGCGCACCCGGCCCGGGTCACCGAGATCGTC
This sequence comes from Streptomyces sp. SKN60, assembly GCF_026236535.1. Lineage (GTDB taxonomy): Bacteria > Actinomycetota > Actinomycetes > Streptomycetales > Streptomycetaceae > Streptomyces. The sequence continues at coordinate 115,134 of NZ_JAHTMW010000001.1, forward strand.
ATCGCGGCCGTGACGACCACCCGCCGTTCCGAGACCGGCTGGCTGTACGAGGGCGTCGGCCGGTTCTTCCCCGAGGCACACGAGCGCTTCCGCGCGGGCGTCGACCACGCCGAGGACCTGCTTGCCGCCTACGCGGCCCGGATGAACCACCCGGACCCCGCCGTACGGGAGCGGGCCGCAGCCGATTGGTGCGCCTGGGAGGACGCCGTCCTGTCCGGCGAGGGCCAGGGCACCCCGTACACCGACCGGGTCGACGACGCCCGGCTCGCCTTCGTCCGGATCTGCGCGCACTACTTCTCGCAGGGTGCCTTCCTGGAGGAGGGCGCTCTGATCCGCGACGCGCACCGGCTCGCCGGCATCCCCGGCGTCCTGGTCCACGGCCGCTTCGACATGGGCGGCCCGCTGACCACCGCCTGGGAACTGGCCAAGGCCTGGCCCGACGCCGAGCTGCACGTCGTGGAGGACGCCGGACACCTGGGCGGAGGCGAGACCCGCCGTCTCGTCATGGCCGCCCTCGAACGCTTCGCGGAGGGCGGCAGGAGCGGGATCGGTGGTCCGACGGGGTGAGCCACCGGGCGGGCGCGGCCGTCCCGCCGGATCATCGAGACATGAGCCCCGTGAGCCCCAAGAGCCCCGTGATCCACCTCGCCCAGCAGCCGGACGCCGACGCGCTCCTCGCCCGCTCCCCGCTCGCCGCGCTGGTCGGCATGCTCCTCGACCAGCAGGTGCCCATGGAGTGGGCGTTCTCCGGCCCGTACACGATCGCCACCCGCATGGGCCACGACGACCTGGACGCGCACGAGATCGCCGCCCGCGACCCGGAGGCCTTCGCCGCCCTGCTCTCCGAGAAACCGGCCGTGCACCGCTACCCCGGCTCCATGGCCAAGCGGATCCAGCAGCTGTGCCGCTTCCTCGTCGACGAGTACGGCGGCGACGCGGAGGCGGTCTGGCGGGACGCGGCGAGCGGCAAGGAGCTGCTCGCCCGCCTGGAGGCGCTGCCCGGCTTCGGCAAGCAGAAGGCGCAGATCTTCCTGGCGCTGCTCGGCAAGCAGTACGGGGTCGGGCCGAAGGGCTGGCAGGAGGCGGCGGGCCCGTACGGCGAGAAGGACTGCTACCGCTCGGCCGCCGACATCACCGGCCCGGAGTCCCTGGCGAAGGTGCGCGCCCACAAGCAGGAGATGAAGGCCGCCGCCAAGGCGGCGAAGACGTCTCCCCACAAAGGGAATTGAGAACTCCCCATGTCAATCCTGTTCGACCTGACAGGAATTGCGTGTGATGTGTTCACAGAGACCCCCGCGGATCGCTAACTTCCCCTCAACCTCGTCCGCACCGGGAAGGACTTCTGTGAACGCATCCCAGCGCAGAGCCGCCGCAGCTCTGGCCGCCGCCGCACTCGCCACCCCGCTGGTGCTCGCCGCGCCCGCCACCGCCACCCCCGCGCCCGGCGCGGCCGAGGCCAGGGACGCCGCAAGGCTGGCCAAGAAGCTGGTCCGCGAGACGAGCGCCCAGGACGCCTTCAAGCACCTGCAGAAGTTCCAGGCGATAGCCGACTCGGCCGAAGGCAACCGCGCGGCCGGCACCCTGGGCCACGACGCCTCCGCCGCGTACGTCTACACGCAGCTGAAGAAGGCCGGCTACGCCGTCACGTACCAGAAGTTCGACTTCATCTACATCAAGACGCTCGCCGAGAAGGCCGCCGTCGTCACCCCCGCCCCGCGCGACCTGCCGATCAGGGCGATGACGTACACGAAGTCGACCCCGGTCGGCGGCGTCAAGGCCGACCTGGCCGCCGCCCCGGTCGACGCGGACGGCACCACCGGCTGCGAGCCGGGCGACTTCGCCGCCGGCGCGTTCACCGGCAAGATCGCCCTGATCAAGCGCGGCGGCTGCACCTTCGCCGTCAAGCAGGAGAACGCCGCCGCGGCCGGCGCCGTCGGCGCGATCGTCTACAACAACGTCGAGGGCGTGCTCTCCGGCACCCTCGGCGACGCGACCGCCGGGAAGATCCCGACCGGCGGCATCACCCAGGCGGAGGGCGAGAAGCTGGCCGCCGACCTCGCCAAGGGGCCGGTGAACCTCTCCTTCGAGATCCGCCAGTTCCAGGAGAAGCGGTCCACCAACAACGTCATCGCGGAGACCAAGGGCGGCAACGCCGCCAACACCGTGATGCTCGGCGCCCACCTGGACTCCGTCACCGCGGGCCCCGGCATCAACGACAACGGCTCCGGCTCCGCCGGCCTCCTCCAGACCGCCCTGGAGCTCGCCAAGTCCAAGGACAAGGTCCGCAACAAGGTGCGCTTCGCCTGGTGGTCCGCCGAGGAGGTCGGCCTGCTCGGCTCCGACCACTACGTCACCAACCTGAGCTCCCTCGGCAAGAAGGAGATCAAGCTCTACCTCAACTTCGACATGATCGCCTCGCCGAACTACGGACTCTTCGTCTACGACGGCGACGACTCCGACGGCGTCGGCTCGGGGGCCGGCCCCGAGGGCTCCGCCCAGCTGGAGCGCGACATCACGAACTTCATGGACAAGACCGGCGCCCCGCACGAGGGCACCGACTTCACCGGCCGCTCCGACTACGGGCCGTTCGTCGAGGCCGGCATCCCCTCCGGCGGCACCTTCACCGGCGCCGAGGGCATCAAGACCGCGGGCCAGGCCGAGAAGTTCGGCGGCGAGGCGGGCGTCGCGTACGACGTGAACTACCACGCCGCGGGTGACGACATCACGAACATCGACATGACGGCGTTCGACATCAACATCGACGTCATCGCCAACGCCGTGGGCACCTACGCCCACGACATCAGCTCCCTCAAGAAGCCGGTCGTCTCCGTCCCGACGACCGGTGACGCGGGCAGCGGCGGCGGCCTGCACGGCGACCACGACGAGGTCACGGAGTAACCAGCGCCGTCCGTGACTAGCGCCGGCGCTTCGCCGTACCGAAGATCGAGCGACTGATCTCCCGGCCCAGCTGGGTGCCGACCGATCGCGCGAGCGACTTGAACAGACCGCTCCCGACGACCTGTTGGGCGAGCGAGGGCTCCTCCTTCTGCCGTGATCCGGCCCGAGGAGCCCTCGCCGCTTCCTTCTCCGCCGCGGCCCGCTCCGCCGCACGCAGCGCCTCCGCCTCCGCCGCCTGCTGCTCGGCTGTCAGCTTCTCGTACGCCGACTCGCGGTCCACGGCCTCCGCGTACCGCCCGTACAGCGGCGAGCCCTTCACCGCCGCCTCCAGCTCCGCCGCCGGGACCGGCGCCATCAGGGACTGCGGGGCGCGCAGCCGGGTCGCCGCCACCGGGGTCGGGGCGCCCTTCTCGCTAAGGACGGTGATCACCGCCTCGCCCGTACCGAGGCCGGTGAGCACCTCCTCCAGGTCGTACGCCGAGTTCGGGAAGGTCCGTACGGTCGCCTTCAGCGCCTTGGCGTCGTCCGGGGTGAAGGCGCGCAGCGCGTGCTGCACCCGGTTGCCGAGCTGGGCCAGGACGTCACCCGGCACGTCCTTCGGGGTCTGCGTCACGAAGAACACCCCGACGCCCTTGGACCGGATCAGCCGCACCGTCTGCGTGATCGACTCCAGGAACGCCTTCGACGCCCCGTTGAACAGCAGATGCGCCTCGTCGAAGAAGAAGACCAGCTTGGGCTTGTCGACGTCGCCGACCTCCGGCAGGTCCCCGTACAGATCGGCGAGCAGCCACATCAGGAAGGTCGAGAACAGCTGCGGCTTGTCCTGTACGGCGGCCAGTTCGAGTACGGAGACGATGCCGCGCCCGTCGTCCGGCGAGGTGCGCAGGAACTCGGCCGTGTCGAACTCCGGCTCCCCGAAGAACGCGCCCGCGCCCTGCTGCTCGAAGGCGGTGATGGCGCGCAGGATCACCCCGGCCGTCACCGTCGACAGGCCGCCGATCCCCTTCAGTTCGGCCTTGCCGGTGTCGGAGACCAGGAAGGCGACGACGGCCCGCAGGTCCTTCAGATCGACCAGTTCGAGGCCCTTGCTGTCGGCGTAGTGGAAGATCAGGCCGAGGGACTGCTCCTGGGTCTGGTTGAGCTGGAGGACCTTGGAGAGCAGCACCGGGCCGAAGCTGGTGACGGTGGCCCGGATCGGAATCCCGGGGCGCGGGACGGAGCCGGGGCCCGTCCCGCCCAGCCCGTAGAACTCGCAGGGGAAGCCGGTCGCCGCCCACTCCTGGCCGACCTGCCCGGCCCGCTCGCGCACCTTCTCGCCGTCCGCGCCGGGCGCGGAGATCCCGGAGACGTCGCCCTTGATGTCGGCGAGGAAGACGGGCACGCCGTTCGCGGACAGCTGCTCGGCGATCAGCTGGAGCGTCTTGGTCTTGCCGGTGCCGGTCGCGCCGGCCACGAGCCCGTGCCGGTTGAGCATCGGGAGCGGGATGCGGACCTGCGCGTCCGGGTGGCACGTGCCGTCCCAGAGCAGCGCGCCCAGATCGAGCGCGGGCCCGTCGAAGGCGTACCCGGCGGCGATCTCCGCCCAGGGCTGTTCGCGCTCGCGCTCGCTCATCAGCTGCTCACGCTCGCTCATCATGTGCCCCTTCGTCACGATTTGTCCCAGCATCGCACCGGGTCCGCGTGGCTGCGCCGGGAGCCGCTTGCCCGGTAGGCTTTCCGTGTGATCTTCAAGCGCATCGGAAACGGCCGGCCGTATCCCGACCACGGCCGGGAAAGCACCCGGCAGTGGGCGGACGTGGCACCGCGCCCGGTCCGCCTCGACCAGCTGGTGACCACCAAGGGCCAGCTGGACCTGGAGACGCTGCTCGCCGAGGACTCGACGTTCTACGGCGACCTCTTCGCGCATGTCGTGAAGTGGCGGGGCGATCTCTATCTGGAGGACGGGCTGCACCGCGCGGTCCGAGCCGCGCTCCAGCAGCGGCAGGTGCTGCACGCGCGCGTGCTCGAAATGGACTGAGGCCCGCCCTGCAGGCCGGGCCCGCCCCCTCGGGAGCCCTCGGACACCCCTCCGGCGCCCCTCGGGAGCCCTCGGACGCCTCTTGCGGGGTGATCCTTTCGGGGCCTCTTCGCGCCCATCCGGACGCGATCACATGATCATCCAGTAGGCATCCTCCGCGGGCGGCATTACGCTGCGTTCATGAGCATGCTCACTCCCCCCGGAATGGGCGGAAAGTACCGCATCACGGGGGATGTCTATCCCCGCATGCGCCGCCCCCACCGCCGGCGCAGGATCGTCCTCGGGGCGGCGGCCGCCGTGCTCGTGCTCGGCGCGGCCGGCTGGGGGACGCTGCAGCTCGTCGACGTCTTCTCCGGCGGCGACGAGAAGACCACCAACGCCGCCGGCAAACAGGCCGACTGCAAGGCCGCACCCAAGGCGAAGCCCACGGCCACGCCGGGCGCGCGGACCGCCGGCGGCGCCCCGCTGCCCAAGCCCGCCCAGATCACGGTCAACGTCTACAACGCGACCCCGCGCGCCGGGCTCGCCAAGACGACCGCGGACGAGCTGAAGAAGCGCGGCTTCGTCATCGGCAAGGTGGGCAACGCGCCGGTCGCCTACGACAAGAAGGTCCCCGGCTCCGCACTGCTGCTCGGCTCCCCCGGGGCCACCAAGGGCGCCTTCTCCGTGGTCGGCACGCAGCTGAAGGCGGCGACGACGAAGGTCGACGCCCGCACCACGGCGGACGTCGACCTGATCATCGGCACGGCCTTCAAGACGCTCGACCCGAAGGCGGCCGCGGACGCGGCGCTCGTCGCGCTCAACAAGCCGAAGCCGGTGCCGGGCCGCTGCTGAGCCGCAGGGCCCCTAGGGCCTGTCCGGCGGATCAGGGTCGGACAGGCCCTAGGGGGCTGAGGGCACTCCCGTACGGCTGCTACTCGGCCGAGCCGTACATGCGGTCGCCCGCGTCGCCGAGGCCCGGCACGATGTAGCCGTGCTCGTTGAGCCGCTCGTCGACCGAGGCGGTCACGACGGTCACCGGCGTGCCCGCCAGCTCGCGCTCCATGACCTCGACGCCCTCCGGGGCGGCGAGCAGCACGACCGCGGTCACGTCGTCGGCGCCGCGCTTGATCAGCTCCTGGATGGCCGCGACGAGCGTGCCGCCGGTCGCGAGCATCGGGTCGAGCACGTACACCTGGCGGCCGGACAGGTCTTCCGGCATCCGCGTCGCGTAGGTCGACGCCTCCAGCGTCTCCTCGTTGCGGATCATGCCCAGGAAGCCGACCTCGGCGGTGGGCAGCAGCCGCACCATGCCGTCAAGCATGCCGAGACCGGCGCGCAGGATCGGGACCACCAGCGGCCGCGGGTACGACAGCTTCACGCCGGTCGTCGGCGTCACGGGGGTCTCGATGTCGACCTGCTCGGTCCGCACGTCCCGGGTCGCCTCGTAGGCGAGCAGGGTGACCAGCTCGTCGGCGAGCCGGCGGAAGGTCGCGGAGTCCGTGCGTTTGTCGCGCAGAGTGGTGAGCTTGTGGGCGACCAGCGGGTGGTCGACGACGTGGAGACGCATGCCCCAACAGTAGCCGGGACCTGGCCGAGGACTGGCGTCAACCTGGGCGAGAGGGGGAAGGTGGGGGCTACAGGGACCCGTGTCACGCGGTGGTGGGTGGTGTGTCCATGCCCGACAGACAAGCTGGACCAGCCGGACCGGACGGACCGGACGGACCGGACAGGCCGGAGACGGACGCGGAGCGCCGCAGGCGCCGCGCGCAGTTCCTGCGCGAGCTGAACGAGGCCAAGGCGCTGCGCGACCGCGTGCAGCCGCGGCGCGCCCGGGCCGCGCGGATGCGGCAGGCGATGCGGATGCGCACCTTCCGGTGGTAGGCCGGTGGTAGGCCGGTGCTGGTCGGGCGACGCGTACACCACTCGTACAGCCTGGTGGTGGCCGTACGGCGAAGGGCCGGTGGCCCCCGGGCGGCGGTCACCGTGCGCCCCCTTCGTGCGCCGGGGTCGCACGCCCGCCCGAACCGGGCGTCGTTCAGACTGATGCACGACGCAAGAGCCGAAGACCTCTCCTGACGGCGAGGTTTCTGTCACGATGCCGATTGGGCGGGGCATCAGGAGCGCGCCGCCGGATCATCACACCTCTGATCAGTGGGAGAGTCAGGTGTACTTCGCCGCACTGCTCGCGCGCACCGAAGACGGGTGGGAAGCGAGCGATATCGAGCTCGACAACGTGGAGACGCTGGCGGACCTGGCCGATCTGGCCCGTGAGTCCGCCGCCGACGACGGGGAAACGGTGATCGTCTTCATCGAGCAGGAGGACGCGTGGTTCGGCATCGTCCGCGTCGACGGCGAGGACGACCCCCGGGTCTTCGTCTCGAACGCGGCCGCCGCGGCCCGCTCCTCCTACGGGGAGATCCTCACCTCGGAACTCCTCGGTGACGACGACCGGGACGGCGCGCTCGACGAACTCACCGACCTGGACGGCACCGAGGACGGCGAGCCGGAGCACGAGGACGACGACGAGGACGACGCGGCGGCCACCGCCGGGATCGCCCCGGCCGGCCCGCTCGGCGAGGGACGGATCCTGGCCGACCTCGGCATGACCGAGCGCGACCTGATCGACCTGACCGAGGACGCCCTCGGCGAGATCGCCGACGCCATCGGCGCCTCGGACATCCTGGAGGCCGTGCGCTAGTGGCGTTCGCGGTACGTGGCCCGGGCGCGGGCGCAGACCCCGTAGGGGACGGCTCGGACCCCGTAGGGGACCTGGATCCCGTAGGGGGCTCGGATCCCGTACGGGACCTGGATTCCGTAGAGGATCCCGTACGGGACCCCTGGCGGGAGTCCATGCGGCTCGCCCTCGCCGAGGGCGAGCTGGCCGCGGCGGGCGGTGACGTGCCGGTCGGCGCGGTCGTCCTGGCCCCGGACGGCACGGTCCTCGCCCGCGGCCACAACGAGCGCGAGGCCACCGGCGACCCGACCGCCCACGCGGAGATCCTCGCCCTGCGGCGGGCCGCGGCGGCGACCGGCGAGTGGCGGCTGACCGGCTGCACGCTCGTCGTGACCCTGGAGCCCTGCGTGATGTGCGCGGGCGCGCTCGTCCAGGCGCGGGTCGAACGGGTGGTCTTCGGCGCCTTCGACGAGAAGGCCGGCGCCACCGGCTCCCTCTGGGACCTGGTCCGCGACCGGCGTCTCAACCACCGCCCCGAGGTGATCCACGGCGTCCTGGAGACGGAGTGCTCGGACCGCCTGACCCGCTTCTTCCGGGAGCGCTGACACCGCCCCGTACCCACCCTGCGACCTGCCCTCCGACCTGCTGCGGGATACGGATTTCAGTCCACGGCGCCTTTGGGCTAAGCTCTCTCTCGGTAGCGTGTCCGAGCGGCCGAAGGAGCTCGCCTCGAAAGCGAGTGTGGGGAAACTCACCGAGGGTTCAAATCCCTCCGCTACCGCCAGAAAACCTCCCCGAACTGCGGAAACGCGGTTCGGGGAGGTTTTTTCATGCCTCCTCAGCCCTCCTCATTCCTCGCGGCAGGGCGGGTCGTAGGGCAATCCCGGGACGTACTGGGCCCATTGGGCCGGAGTGAGGACGTCGGTGCTCGCGCAGATCCAACGGGCCGCGGCCTGCGGGTCCGTGGACCAGACCCGTACGGGCAGGCCGGGGCCGCCCGAGGCGAGGGTACGCCCGTCGGGGGCGAAGGCGAGGGCGGTGACCCGGCCGACACCGCCGGACAGCGGGCGAGTGAGGGCCGTGGCGTTCGCCGGGTCGGCGAAGCGGACCGCGCCGTCGGCGTCCCCCACCGCGAGCACGCCGCCGCCCGGGCCGAAGGCCAGGGACTCCACGTCACCGCCGCCGGTGACGGAGCCACGGGCGACCGGTCGCGCCGGATCGGCGAGGTCCCAGGTGGTGAGGGTGGCGCGGTCGGCCTTGGCGAGCGCCCGCCCGTCCGGGGAGAGCGCCAGGACCTGGGGGGCCGACCCGCCGGGGTCGATGCCCGGCACCCGGACGACCGGGGACGGCCCTGAGCCGCCCGTCCACAGCGAGAAGTCGCCGTCGTCGTGCCCGGCCCCGATCACACGCGCCCCAGAGCTGACGACCAGTGACTCGACATCGCCGTCACCGGTCTTCAACGGCCGGTCGGGCGCCGAGGCACCGGCCAAGTCCCACACCGCCACCCCGTCCTTTCCCTGCACGACGGCGGTGCGCCCGTCCGGGCTGAGCGCGGGCGCCCCTCCGTCGTCGTCGACGGCGCGCTCGGCGAGCCGCCGGGGCCGGCCGGGATCGGTGACGTCCCAGCGCGACACGCGGTAGTCGTCGCTGTTCCACGAGCCTGCGGAGAGGGTGCGCCCGTCCGGCGCGAAGGCCAAGCCGGTCACCTTTTCCGTACCGGCGGAGAGGGTGCCGACGACCCGGGGGCGGCGGTCCGGACCGGCGAGGCTCCACAGGCGGACTGTGCCGTCGCCGCCGCCGGTGGCGAGGCGCCTCCCGTCCGGGGCGTAGGCGAGCGTCCGGGTGTCGTCCGCGGCAGCCGGCAGGCTCGCATCGGGGAACCGCCAGAGCATGACGGGACCGCTGTCCGTACCCGCGGTCAGGGTGCGCCCGTCCGGCGCGAACGCCAGTCCCCGGATCATCGCCGGCAACAGGGGCAGGGACGGCCGGCCCTTCGGGGCCTCCGGGTCCGTGAAGTTCCACAGGTGCACGGTCCGCTGGCCGTCGGCGACAGCCAGCGTCCGCCCGTCGGGGCTGAAGGCCAGGGACGTGACCTCGGGTCCGTTGCCCGGGAGGTAGTACCGCAGCCGCCGGGGGTGGGCGGGGTCCGCGAGGTCCCACACCCACACCTGGCCGCTGTCGGAGAGCGCGAAATAGCGTCCGTCCGGCCGGTAGGCCGTCCAGTGGTGATTGCCCCTCGCATTCGGCGGTACGAGCGCGGCGGGCGCGCGGTCCGGGTGAGCCAGGTCCCAGATCCGTACGGTGGAATCGCCGCTGGTCCCGGCGAGGGTGCGGCCGTCCGGGCCGAAGGCCCTGGGAGCGCCGTTCACAGGAATGGGCGAGCGGGGCAGCAGCACAGGGCGCGCCGGGTCGGTCACGTTCCACGCGAGCATCCGGCCCTGGGGGCCGCTGCCGAAGAGGGTGCGGCCGTCGAGGCCGAAGGCGAGCGTGCCTCCGCCGCGGCCGGCGGCGCCGCGCGGCAGCTCGACGGGGACGGGCCGGGCAGGGTCGGTGACGTTCCACAGCTTGGCCGGGAAGAAGCGGGAAGTGGCAGTCAGGAGCCGACCGTCCGGACTGAAGCCGACCTCACCCCCGAGACCGGCTTCGAGCGGCTTCCCGAGCTCTCTGGGCGCCCGGGTCGGATCGGCAACGTCCCACAGCCTGACCACACCCCCGACATCCACCGCGGCGAGCACCCGGCCGTCCGGGCGGAAGGCGGTGTCGAGCACCTGGCGCCGGAACCCGCCCAGCTGCCGCGGCAGCACCAGGCCGGCGTCCGCGTACAGGTTCATCGTCGTGGCCGGCCGCGGCGCCAGCCGGTGCGCCACCAGGTCGAGCCGGGCCGCGAGCGCCGGGTCCGCCGTGCGGAGGCCGTCGGCCTGGGTGGTGATGCGGGCGGCGAGGGCCGCGCGCTGCTCGGTCTCGGCCGTGCCCTGCTGGCGTACGGCGAGGAAGACGGCCGTCCCGGCGACCAGCGCGAAGGCGACCAGGACCGCGACGAGCCGGCGCTGCTTCCGTGCGGAACGTCTCCGCAGCCGGACGGAGGCGTTCAGGAAGTCCCGCCGCAGCAGGTCGTCCTCGGCCGGGTCCGGCGGCTCGGGCGCCGCCGCCAGGGCCCGGTCGAGCGGCTTGCCCCGGTAGAGCGCGTCGGGCTCACGGCCGGCGCCGTGCCAGGCGCGGGCGGCGGCGTCGAGGTCCTGGAGGAGCAGGTTGCGGGGCCGGTCGTCGTTGATCCAGCCGTGCAGGGTGGGCCAGGCGGTGAGCAGCGCCTCGTGCGTGAGCGAGACCGTCTCGCGCTCCTGCACCAGGAGCCGACGCGCGGTGAACGCGGCGAGGACCTCCTCGGCCGCCTCCCGGTCCGGCACCCCGGCGAGCAGCTGGTCGCGGCGGATCCGGCGCCGCCCGTCGGCCAGGACGCCGCCGGATCCGCCATCGCCGGAGCCGCCGCCGGATCCGCCGTCACCGTCGCCCCCGTCATCGCCGATGGCGACCAGGCCGAGGAAGAGCCGCCGGGCGATGCCCTGGGCGGCCGCGTCGAGCCCCTCGTACACCTGCTCTGCGCTGTTGCCGAGGGCGTGCGCGACCCCGCCGGTGCCGGTGTAGCCGGCGACGGTGAGCAGCCGCCCCTGCCGGTTCTGCCAGGTGGCGCGCAGGGCGTGCGCGAGCAGCGGGAGCGCGCCGGGCTCGACGAGGCCGCGGCGGGCGCCGAAGTCGGAGACGAGGAGGTCGACCAGGCCGGGTTCGAGCCGGAGGCCGGCCGCGCGGGCGGGCAGGCGGATGGCGTCGAGGAGCTCCTCGCGGGACAGCGGGCCGAGGAGCAGCTGCCCGTTCTGGACGGCGGCGCGCAGCCAGGGCAGCTCGGCGCAGTGGGCGTAGAAGTCGGCGCGCAGGGCGAGCACGACGAGGGCGAGCGGGGCGGTGTCCCGTCCGCCCGGGTCGGCGAGACGGGAGAGGAGATCGGTGAAGGCCTGCCGTTCGGCGGGGTCGGTGCAGAGGGTGAAGAGTTCCTCGGCCTGGTCGACGACGAGCAGGACGCGCCCGCCGGGGCCGAGCTTCTTCCGTAACCTCTCGGATAACGCGCCGAAGTCGAGGTCCGGGCTCGGAGCAGACGGATCCAGGCCCGCGAGTTCCGCGAGTTCCGCGAGCCGGGTGGTCAGTTCCCGTACGGGGTGGGCCGTAGGGGTGAGCAGCAGCCGGGGCCAGCGCCGCGCGCCGGGCACCGGGACGCGGGCGCGGTCGAGGTCCTGCCACAGTCCGGCCTGGAGCAGCGAGGTCTTGCCGGCGCCGGAGGGGGCGACGACGACCAGCGGGGTGCGGGCGGCATGGCACTCGGCGAGCCGTTCGCAGAGTTCGGTACGCAGCCGGGTGCGGCCGAAGTAGTGGTCGGCCCGGTCGGCGGTGAAGGCGGCGAGTCCGGGGTAGGGGCAGTCGTCGTCGGTGACCGGCCCGTCGGTGAGGTGCGTCTCGGAGCCGTCGGGGTCCTGGACGTAGAGGTGGAAGTCGCCCTCGGCGACGTACATGTCGCGGCCGGAGGCGTACGCGCGGGCGGGCTCCTCGCCCTCGTACCCGTACCCGTACCCGTACTCGTCGTCCTCAGGAGTGCTCGTCACACATCCGGAGCGTAGCCATGCACATGCCATGCATAAAGGGCTGCGCCGGAGAGGTTCGGCCGGGGGGAGCGGCATCGGGGGGACAAGCCGCTCCCCCCGATGAGAACCGTCCCTGCAAGTCCTGCGCCGCAGTCAGGGGGAAGCTCGCGGCGCGGGACCCCGCAGTGAGGGCCGGTTCCTCAGCCCCGCGGATTCCTGCCAGATCCGCCGGGCTCGACATCCATCCTGCGCCTCCGCCACCCTTCCGGGGGTCGGCGAAAGACCCCGATCCACGGGCCCTTGGTCCATAAAGGCCGCGCAAACAACCGCTCGGCTAGACTCGGCGACCGCTCAGGGGCGGCTCTAGGGGAGGGCAGACGGATGGCGCAGGCGAAGAAGATCGCGCTCTATGCGGTCGTGGTCTTTGTGCTGTACACGATCATCACGTCTCCGGCCCGGGCGGCGGACCTCGTCCAGGTAGGGTTCGAGGGAATATCGAGCGCCGCTCAAGGAGTGGGTCAGTTCATGACCGAGCTCGTGAATTAGGAGACGACAGTGATCCGCCATCTGGTCCTCTTCAAGCTCAACGACGGCGTGCAGCGCGACGAGCCGCGCGTCGTCGCCGGCGTCGAGGCCTTCCGCGCCCTCGGTACGCAGATTCCGGAGCTGAAGTTCTGGGAGTGCGACTGGAACATCACCGACCGGCCGATCGCGTACGACTTCGCCATCAATTCCGCCGTCGCCGACCGCGACGCCCTGCAGCGCTACCTGGACCACCCCGCACACCAGGCGGGCGTGGGCATGTGGCGCGAGTTCTCCACGTGGGTCATCGCCGACTACGAGATCGAGGGCTGACCTCCTCGCCCCCGCTTCGCCCCCCATTCGGGCCCCTCGCCGACACCGGCGGGGGGCCCGGATGCTTACCCCGCACACCCACCCCCAACACGTCGCTATGCGGTGCTTGCACACAGTGGACATGTCTTGTGATGCTATGACCGCTTTTGACGGATGAGTCGACCGAAGTTGACGTGAAGGGGTGGCGTGAACGTGCCGGCCAGTACAGCGCCTCAAGTCCCGCCCCAGCCCCAGAACGAGGCCGGGCCCGCGGAGACGGCTCCCCACCCCCCGGAACCCCCGCGCCCCCGCCCCCAGAGCACCCGCGGCGCCGACACCCGCGCCCTCACCCAGGTGCTCTTCGGCGAGCTCAAGAAGCTGGAGCCGGGCACCGCCGAGCACCACCGCGTCCGCGGGGCCCTGATCGAGGCCAACCTCCCCCTCGTGCGCTACGCCGCCGCCCGCTTCCGCAGCCGCAACGAGCCGATGGAGGACGTGGTCCAGGTCGGCACCATCGGCCTGATCAACGCGATCGACCGCTTCGACCCGGACCGCGGCGTCCAGTTCCCGACCTTCGCGATGCCGACCGTCGTCGGCGAGATCAAGCGCTACTTCCGGGACAACGTCCGCACCGTCCATGTCCCGCGCCGGCTCCACGAGTTGTGGGTCCAGGTCAACGGCGCCACCGAGGACCTGACCACGGCCCACGGCCGGTCCCCCACCACCGCCGAGATCGCCGAACGCCTCAAGATCGGCGAGGACGAGGTGCTCGCCTGCATCGAGGCCGGCCGCTCCTACCACGCCACCTCCCTGGAGGCGGCCCAGGAGGGCGACGGGCTGCCCGGCCTGCTCGACCGCCTCGGGTACGAGGACCCCGCGCTCGCCGGCGTCGAACACCGCGATCTCGTACGGCATCTGCTCGTCCAGCTCCCCGAGCGCGAGCAGCGGATCCTGATGCTGCGCTACTACAGCAACCTGACCCAGTCTCAGATCAGCCAGGAGCTCGGCGTCTCGCAGATGCACGTGTCAAGGCTCCTCGCCCGCAGCTTCGCCCGGTTGAGATCCGCAAATCGGATCGAGGCGTAACCAGAACGGGTAGACCGTTTCCGGGCGGTTTTGCACCATCCCAAATGCCGCACACCCCTTGTTTCCTGCGGATATTCACCGGCGTCATGTCGACAAGTCACTACAGCGCGTTGCCGACATGTGACATTCTGCTGGAACCGCGTTTGGCGCAGCCCCGCCTCCGGTATTCAGGTGGAGGCTGCGTTCCTCAGATGGTCGTGGCCACCACGACCGTCCGCGACCTCAAAGGGGGTGGCATGTCCGCAGAACAGGGCAGCTCGAAGGTGCTCACGCTCACGCCCACGCTCACGCCCATGCCCACGCAGACGACGGCGCCGACCGCCGCCGACCGCTCGACGGCGGAGGACCTCACGACGGCCGAGGCCACGCCGGACGCGGCGGGCACGGCGGGCGCGACGGAGGTGGCCATGACGGACGCGACCACGACGGACGTGGCCGCCGACCCGGCCACGGGCTCAACTCCCGTCGCGGAGAACGCCGTCACGCAGCCCGCCGTCGCGCCGGAGGCCCTCGACACCCGCACCCTCTCCCGCTCCCTCTTCCTGCGGCTGCGCGCCCTGGACGACGAGGGCGCCGCCGCGGACAGCCCCGAGCGGACCTACGTCCGCGACACCCTCATCGAGCTCAACCTCCCTCTCGTGCGCTACGCGGCGGCCCGCTTCCGCTCCCGCAACGAGCCGATGGAGGACATCGTCCAGGTCGGCACCATCGGCCTGATCAAGGCGATCGACCGCTTCGACTGCGAACGCGGCGTGGAATTCCCGACGTTCGCGATGCCGACCGTCGTCGGCGAGATCAAGCGCTTCTTCCGCGACACCTCGTGGTCGGTGCGCGTGCCGCGCCGGCTCCAGGAACTGCGGCTCGCCCTCACCAAGGCCAGCGACGAGCTCTCGCAGAAGCTCGACCGCTCCCCGACCGTGCCCGAACTCGCCGCGGTGCTCGGGGTGTCGGAGGAGGACGTGGTCGACGGCCTCGCCGTCGGCAACGCGTACACCGCCTCCTCCCTCGACTCCCCGTCCCCCGAGGACGACGGCGGCGAGGGCTCCCTCGCCGACCGCCTCGGCTACGAGGACACGGCCCTGGAGGGCGTCGAGTACCGCGAGTCGCTGAAGCCGCTGCTCGCCAAACTCCCGCCCCGGGAGCGGCAGATCATCATGCTGCGCTTCTTCGCCAACATGACGCAGTCGCAGATCGGCGAGGAGGTCGGCATCTCGCAGATGCACGTCTCCCGGCTGCTGACGCGGACGCTGGCGCAGCTGCGCGAGGGCCTGATCGCCGACTGATCGCGGACTGAAGTTCCGCGTTTCCCTTCCTCGCTGACACAGGGTCAGACACACTGACGCCATGTGGCGACGGAAGCGACAGCCGGGACTCGTGGTGGTCGCGCTCTGCCTCGGCGGGGCGCTGACCGCGTGCGGCGGCAGCGACGACGGCGAGGGTTACGCGGCGGTCGGCGCCGGCCAGACCGTGCCGAAGGGCGCGGTGCCGCCCTCCGGCACGGTCACCCTCGTCCCCCTGGACCCGAAGGCCACCGGCCCGGAACTCACCTCCAGCACCTCCCGCCCGTCGCCACGACCGTCGGGCGGCACAGGAAGTCGTACGGGTACGGTTCCGGGCGGTACGGCCACGGCGCCGCCCCCGGTCAGCGGCGCGCCGGCCCCGCCCCGTACCCCGGGAAGCCCGGCGACCACGCCCGCGAAGCCGCCGACGACGTCAGCGCCGTCCCCCGCACCGACGAGCACGGCGCCGCCTCCCACCAAGCCCCCGGCTCATGCGCCGGCCCCGGCGCCCGCCCTGCTCACGCTCTCCGCGCCCGTCCTCACCGACACCGACAAGCGCTGGTGCGAGAACGTCACCCTCACCTTCCGCAACACCGGTGGCACGGCGGCCCGTTCGGGCACGGTCACCTTCGCGACGCATGTCATCGGCGCGCTCGGCATCGACTGGGCGACCCTCACGTCGAGCCAGTCACTCCCCGCGCCGATCCAGGCCGGGGCCACCCGCACCCAGACGTACACCGTCTGTGTGGACTCGTGGCGGGTGCCGCTCGGCATGCACGTGGACACGCAGAAGGTCACCGCCGCATGGCAGTGAGCAGCAGCTCCGCGAACTCCTCCGGGTGCTCGACGCAGCCGATGTGCCCGCCGGGGAACTCGACGATCTCCGCCCCGGTCAGCTCCGCGATCCTCCGGGACGGCCCGACCAGGGCCTCTTGACCCGCCGACTCCCGCCCGAGGCCCAGGATCATCGTCCCGGCGGCGGCGCGCAGCCCGGCGAGGTCGGGCGCGGAGGAGGAGAAGGGGCAGAGCACGTGCTCCAGGAAGACGGGCATGTTGGCGCCCATGCGAGCGGCCATCGGCCGGATGGAGGGAGGCAGTTCGGCCGTCTCCTGCTCCCTCTCGGGCTTCCGTCCGTCCGGCGTCTCCGCGAACCGGGCCATGGCCGCTGCGAGCCCCTTCGTACGGTGCAGCTCGCGCACCTCGGCGAAGTGGTCGCGGTACGGGGCGGGGTCGGCGAGCAGCTCCACGAGCGGCGGCTCGTGGGCGACGAGCCGGCGCACCCGGTCGGGCCGGGCGGCGAGCAGCGCGAGCCCGACGATGGCGCCGGAGCTGCTGCCGAAGACGTACGCGGGCTGGTCGGGTGTGACGGCGTCCAGGACCGCGAGCGCATCCCTGCCCCACTCCTCGACCCGCTGGTCGGTGAGCGGCCCGTCCAGCGGGCTGCGTGAGAGTCCCCGCTGGTCGTAGGAGACGACCGTGTGCCCGGCGTCCGCGAGCAGGTCGGCCATCCCCTCGAACATCCCGGCGTCGCCCGCGCCGCCGGGGATGAGGAGGAGGACGGGCCCGCTGCCGCGGGATTCGTAGCGGAGGGTGGCGCCGGGCACCTTCACATGGCCGATGTCGTTCATTTCTGGCTCCCCCAGTTCTCGAGTGTGGTGTGCAGGGCGTCGAGCGAGCGCGCCCAGGACGCGGCGACGGGCCGGGTGTGCTGGAAGCCGCCGCTCAGCTCTATGTGGATGAACCCGTGGAAGGTGGCACGGAGAAGGCGTCCCGCGTCGGTGAGGTCGGGTTCGCCGAGGCCGTAGCCGCGCAGCATCCCGTACGTCAGCTCGACCGCGCGCTGGAAGACGGCGGTTTCCTGGACCTCGTCGAGCTCGATCCGCTGCTGGGTGGCCGCGTAGCGGCCGGGGTGGGCGAGCGCGTAGTCCCGGTAGGCGTCGGCGAAGGCGACCAGCGCGTCCCGCCCGGAGCGGCCGGCCACGGCGGCGCCGATCGCCTCGTTCATCTCGTGCGAGGCGAGGAGGGCGAGCCGGACGCGCAGGTCGCGCAGGTTCTTGATGTGCGAGTACAGGCTCGCGTCCTTGACCCCGAAGCGGCGCGCGAGCGCCGAGACGGTGACCTTCTCGATCCCCCCGGCCTCGTCGGCCAGTTCGGCGGCGGCGCGGACGAGGAGGTCGGGGGTGATTCCGGCTCGGACCATGGCTTGCGTGGGCTCCTTCCTAGGACTCCTAGGAAGGAAGCTAACACCCTTAGGGAAGCGGAGGCACGGGATTTTCCCGAAGTGGATGCAGGTCGGATTGGTGACGGCGAAGGAGGACGTTCGCGTCGGTCTCCGCGCTCCAGTCGAACCGCTCCCGGGCGGCGGCCCGGGAGAGCGCGAGCTCGTCGCACTCGGCACAGCTCGGCACGGGCGCGGGCGGGCGCATCAACTCGTACGTCGCACTCGCCCGCTCGTTCACGGCCCGCACCCCGGCGGTGATCCGCTCGTCCCGCGTGGCCGGCCGCACCTTCTCCGGATCCGCCTGCCACTCCCGCCCGCCCCCGATCGGCCGCAACATCGCATACGGCCCGGCCACCCCCCGGTACTCCCCCACCTTCCGCGCCACCACGTCATACAGAAAGTCCCCCCGCTCCGGCCCCTCGTACGCGCTGCCGCCGCCCGTGCACCCAGCCATGTCGCCGTTCCTCCCAGGACTCGCTTGCTCACTCGATCACCCGATCGGGCGATTACTCTGTGTGCTCCCAGCGTTGCTCAATGGAGAGGGCGGCCACAACGCTGATCGCGTGGCAAAGGCTGCTGTCACGAGGGGGGAGTTCAGGTGATCGAGCGGGGCGGGAAGGCGGGCGTGGAGCTCGCGACGACGGCGGAGATGTTCGGCGAACTGCTCAGGCACTACAGGGAGTCAGCGGGCCTGACACAGGAGGCGCTGGCGCGGCAGGTGCCGTGCGACCGGTCGCAGGTGGCGAAGGTGGAGGCGGCGAAGAGGGTGCCGACGGACACGTTCGCGAAGGCGTGCGACAGGGTGCTGGGGACGGGTCAGAAGTTATTCCACCTGTGGGAGCGGATCGACTGGTACCCGGAGGTGCAGCACCCGGACTGGTTCGAGCGCAGGGCGGAGATGGACGCGAAGGCCACCGCGATCCGCGCGTACCAAGTCCAGGTCGTGCCTGGCCTCTTGCAGACCTCGGCTTATGCCCACGCCCTGTACACACAGCGGCTCCGCGATGCCGAGGAGGTGGAGGAGCGCGTCCGCGCCCGACTTAGCCGCCAGCAGCGCTTCCTCGCACCGGGCGGCCCGACGTACATCGCTGTGCTGGACGAGAGCTGTCTGCAGAACCTGGTCGGAGACGCCACCGTCATGCGGGAGCAGTGCGCCCATCTGCTGGAGGTGGGTCAGCTCCCCAACATCCGGGTACAGGTAGTGCCGTTCGGCCAGCGCGGAATCGACCGTCCAGACACGTCCATGTCGCTGATCCAACTGCCCGACGGGCACCAGTGGGTCTACTCGGAATCGCTCGACAGCGGCCATTTCAGCGATGATCCGGCGCTCTTCACTCGACACAGCCAGACCTATGATGTGCTGAGGGCTGACTGCTTGTCGGGCCACGAATCTGCCGCCCTGATCAGCGACATGATGGAGAGGTACGGGCACCATGCGGAAGCACGATCTGTCAGCGGCAACCTGGATCAAGAGCAGCTACAGCGGGGCCAACGGCGGCGACTGCATCGAAGTCGCCCCCGGATTCCCCGACCTCGTCCCCGTACGTGACAGCAAGACGCCCACCGGCCCGGTGCTCGTGCTCTCCGCCCCGGCCTGGGCGACGTTCGTCGACTCCGTCCGCAGCTGAGAGGACGCCGCCATGGTGACGTGGATCAAGAGCAGCTACAGCGGGGACAACGGCGGAAACTGCATCGAAGTCGCCCCCGGATTCCCCGGCCTCGTCCCCGTACGTGACAGCAAGGCCCCGGAGGGCCCCGCTGTCGTCTTCGACCGCGCCGCGTGGGAGATGTTCGTCCACAGCCTGTGAATCGTCACGCCGCCAGCGCCAGGACGGCGACGGCCGGTGCCATGTACATCAGCGGAAAGGCGATGTGCCCGTACGCGCGGGCGCGGAGGACGGTGATGACCGCGCCCGCGAAGTACAGGACGAGTCCGATCGCGGCGGCGATCCCGATCGCCGGGATCGCGTACCCGACGAGGAGCCCCACCGCGCCGGCCAGCTTGGCGACGCCGAGCAGGTTCCAGGTGGAGCGCGGGACGCCGTACTCCGCGAGCGGCTCCACGACGAACTTCGCGCGGAAGAAGATCGCCGCTCCCGAGAAACCCGCCATGAAGGCGGCGACGGCGGTCACGACGGTGGCGGTGGTGGACATCTCTGGCTCCTCGCTCGTGCGGCGACGGGCGTTTCCCGCGCTCGCACTGCACTGACACCGCCCAGGCGGTACGTGTGACCGCCCCGGGAAGTTTTTTCTGGAGCCGTTTCTCGGGGCGGGGCTCGGGCCCTCCGGCCCGAGGTCCCGGCAGGCTTCTGGTGCGGCCGCCCTCTCTCCGAGCGTGGCCCCCTCCACCACCGCCTCAAGGGCGCTCCCTGCGGTCGCGTCGCAAGCGATGGCCTACGGCCACCCTTGACCCGGTGTCTCCGGGGGCCTTTAACCACTCGGAGGGCGGCCGGGGGGCCCGGCCACGCGGACAGGCCCGGGTATCGCTCCGCGCCATGGGCGGGCAGCGGGCCGGTGGGTAGGGGCTCGGTTCGCGGCGGGGGTTGTCGGGGATGACTCGTGGAGGTCAGTCGCCGTATGCACGCTCGCCCCAAGGCTCCGGCGCCGCCTGTGGCCTCCAGATGATGCAAAGTCCGCAATCCCCGGCCGGGTTGGGGTGAGTGGGACTCATGTGACTGGTGAGGCGATCCGAACGCGTTCCCAACCGACTTTGCACGCCGTCCGACGAGCAGCCGGCCTCGAAAGCGGCGGGCCTCTCGGGCAGGATCGGCTCCGGTCGGACCCAGCGGCGGGGTGGGGTGACGTGGGCGACTGGCGGACCGATCCGGCGTACGCGATGTGTCGGGCCTTGGTGGACGGGGCGGAGCTGTCCTCGTTCACGGGCGGGCCGTTCGACGTGCGGGCGGTGGTGGCAAGCATCCGGCCCGAGGCCAAGGACGGGTTTCTGCTCGACGAAGTGCCGTGGGAGCACTTCCCGCAGGGCCACCGTGTGAGGGATGCCGTGCGCCTGCTGCACTCCGGCGACTCGCCCGTTGACGCCGGGGCGGGCGTGGTGAGCGGCATGTGTGCCAATGACATGCGGGCCGCAGCCGCGCTCGCCGTGCCGTTCCTGATCCGGATCGCCGCCGACACCGGCCACCCCCGTCGTGTCGACGCGCTTGGCGAGATCCCCTGCCCGGCCCGCGCCCGCCACTTCGGCATCGCCTCCCGGGACGAACTGCTGCTCCACCGCCGTGCCCAGGACGACGACCTCTACGACGGCTACGGCGTCGAGGTGACCGGCTATCCGGCAGGCTGGTCGGTCGGCGCCGCCCGGGCCGCGATCACCGCCGACGCCACCCTCTTGCAGAACCTTCTCGACGACCCCGACCCTGCGATCCGGATCCGCGCCGCCTACGCCCTGGCCACCGTCACCGACCTCGAACGCTCTGTCCGTGGCGCCTTCGTCGCCCGGCTCGCAGTCGAGCAGGACCCGATCGTCCGCGCCGCCCTGGTCCTCGCCACCGCCGAAGCCACCCGTTCTCACCCCCACCCGCCGACCACTGCCTGGATGCGGGAGCGGTGGCGGGACCAGACACAGGTGTCCGAGGTCCGGCTGGCCGCCGCGATCGGCTGGCTCTGCCTCACCGACGAACCCGCCCCCGACGACCTGGTCACGGCGGTCGAAGACCTCGCCACCAAGGAGTTGGCCGACGCCATGGAGGCCCTGCCCTGGATGACCGCTGCCGGCGGGTCCGGGGAGACGGGACTGCGGCGCTGTGTGCGGAAGATGCTCCATCCCGAGCAGCCCGATCCGGCGCGGTCCGACGACCCGTGGGCCCCTCGCCCCTGAGGAGCGGCTGCGGGACATGCGAAAGGCGAGGAGCCCGCTCCTCGCCATGGTCAACGTATAGCGCACGGGGGGTCTTGCGGCAAGGCCCCCTCGGTGGCGCAGAATCGGCGACCGTTGCTGGTCGGAGTGAGGGGGAAGTGGCATGCGAGTGGTGCTGTCGTCGTACGGGTCGCGGGGGGACGTCGAGCCGATGGTGGCGCTGGCGGGTGCGCTGCGGGGGCTGGGGGCCGAGGTGCGGGTGTGTGCGCCGGAGGACGAGGAGTTCGCCGGGCGGCTGGCCGGGGTCGGGGTGGAGTTCGTGCCGGTGCGGTTGTCGATCCGGGCGCTGGTGGCCGGGGTGAACGGCGGGGCGGCGCCGTCGATGACCGAGCGGGTGACGATGGTGGCGGCGGCGCAGTACGAGGCGGTGGCCGTGGCCGGCGAGGGGGCGGACGTGGTGGTCGCGACCGGGCTGTTCCCGGCCGTGGCCGGGGCGCGGTCGGCGGCCGGGAAGCGGGGGCTGCGGTACGCGTACGTGTCGTACTTCCCCGGCATGCTGCCGTCGCCGCACCACCCGCCGTATCCGCTGCCGGGCCGTCCGCTGCCGGAGGGCGTGACCGACAACCGGACGCTGTGGGAGCTGGACGTCGAGGGGCAGAACGCGGTGTACGGGCCCGGGCTCGCCGCCTTCCGCGCGTCGGTCGGGCTGGCGCCGCTGGAGAGCGTCCGCGACTACGCGATCGGTGGGCGGCCGTTGCTCGCGGCCGATCCGGTGCTGGGGCCGTGGGAGGTGCCGGCCGAGCTCGATGTCGTACAGACGGGTGCGTGGATCCAGGCGGACGAGCGCCCGCTCTCCGATGACCTGGAGGGGTTCCTGCAGGCCGGGGAGGCGCCGGTGTACGTGGGCTTCGGCAGCATGTCGATGCAGGGGTCGGCCCACGCGGCGCGGGTGTCGATCGAGGCGGTACGGGGACAGGGGCGTCGGGTGCTCGTGTCGCGGGGGTGGGCCGAGCTCGGGCTGATCGACGACGCCGACGACTGCCTGGCGGTGGGCGAGGCCAACCACCAGGCGCTGTTCCCCCGGGTCGCGGCGGTGGTCCACCACGGCGGCGCGGGCACGACCACGACGGCCGCCCGGGCCGGTGTGCCCCAGGTGGTGGTTCCGCAGCTGGTGGACCAGCCGTACTGGGCGAGCCGGTTGGCCGGTCTGGGCGTCGGCGCCGCCCACGACGGCCCGGTGCCGAGCGTCGCCTCCCTGTCGGCCGCCCTGGCCACCGCCCTCGCGCCCGAGACCGGCACCGCGGCGCGGGAGCTCGCGGGGCGGATCCGTACCGACGGGGCCGAGCGGACCGCGAAGCTGCTCCTGGACGGCTTCGGCGAACCGGCGTGACTCAGTGAGTCAGTGAGTGAGAGGGCGGTCCGACCGCCCTCTCCCGCGCGGCTGTCAGCCCAGCGCCAGCCAGGCCACGCCTGCCAGGACGGCGATCGCGACGATCACGCCGACGATCACGCCGACGCGGGGGCCGGAGGACGGCGCGGCGGTCTGGTGCTGCTGCTGGCGCTGCGGGGTGCCCTCGTCGACGAAGGCGCGGAACATCTGCGTGCTGCCGGCGGGGTCGTAGCCGCCGTCGTTCGCCGGGCCCTGGCCGTACGGTGCTTGGGGGTTGTGTGCCATGGCCCCAGACCCTAGCGAACCCGGCCCCCTCCGGGTCCAGTGGGGCGCAGGGGGTTTCACAGGGCGCTCACCCGACCGCCGGTTCTGTGCCCGTACCCGCGTCCGGCTTCCGCTTTGCCGATTCTTTAGTCTGCTTTGACCGAATTAGTTTGCCTGAAGCAACCATCCATCTCTATGGTTGCTCTAAGCAACAAGATCGATGGAGACGCCTCGATGCAGACGCTGAACCGGTACGAGGAACTCGCCCGCGCGGTGAGCGCCATCGGCGCCGTCAAGCGCGGCCTCGCCCGCGCGCTGCCCGTCCAGTGCCAGGGCGGAGCGGCGGCGGTGCTCGCCCTCATCAAGCACCACGGCGACATGCGGATGAGCCGGCTGGCCGAACTGATGGCCGTCGACATGTCCGTGTGCAGCCGTCATGTGGCGCACACCGTGGACCACGGCTGGGTCGAGCGACTGCCCGACCCCGACGACAAGCGCTCCCGGATCCTGCGGCTCACCGACGAAGGCGAGGCGATGCTCGGCGAGCTCGACCAGCGGGTCACCGATGCCTTCGCCCGCCACCTGGCGGACTGGTCCGACGACGACGTCGCCCGGCTGACCACTCTCCTCGCCCGCCTCCGCGACTCCTTCGGGGACTGCCGGGCCCACCACGCCCGCGACTGACGACGGCCGCGACCGACGCCCGACCGCGACGACCGACGCCCGCGACGACTTCACGCAAAGGAAATTCATGGCTACCACCGCACCTGCCACGGGTGCACGGGAGGGCCGGGCCGACAGCTCCGGCGCCCCGATGACGCACCGGCAGATCATGGAGGCGCTGTCCGGGCTCCTGCTCGGCATGTTCGTCGCCATCCTGTCCTCGACGATCGTCTCCAACGCCCTCCCGCAGATCATCACCGACCTCGGCGGCGGCCAGTCCGCCTACACCTGGGTCGTCACCGCCGCCCTCCTCTCGATGACGGCGACCACCCCGCTCTGGGGCAAGCTCGCGGACCTCTTCTCCAAGAAGCTCCTGGTCCAGATAGCCCTGATCATCTACGTCGCCGGCTCGGTCGTCGCCGGCCTCTCCCAGAACACCGGCATGCTCATCGCCTGCCGCGTCGTCCAGGGCATCGGCGTCGGCGGTCTGACCGCCCTCTCCCAGATCATCCTGGCCGCCATGATCGCCCCGCGTGAGCGCGGCCGGTACAGCGGCTACCTCGGCGCCGTCTTCGCCGTCGCCACCGTCGGCGGCCCGCTGCTCGGCGGCGTCATCACCGACACCGAGTGGCTCGGCTGGCGCTGGTGCTTCTACGTCGGCGTGCCCTTCGCGCTCATCGCGCTGTTCGTCCTGCAGAAGACCCTCAAGCTCCCCGTCGTGAAGCGACAGGTCAAGGTCGACTGGGCCGGCGCCTTCTTCATCAGCGCCGCCGTCTCCCTGCTCCTCATCTGGGTCACCTTCGCCGGCGACAAGTACGACTGGATGTCCTGGCAGACCATCGCCATGGTCGGCGGCTCCGTCCTCCTCGGCGCCCTCTTCCTCCTCGTCGAGTCCCGCGCCGCCGAGCCGATCATCCCGCTGCGCCTGTTCCGCAACCGCACGATCGCGCTGGCCTCCACGGCCTCCCTCTTCGTCGGCGTCGCGATGTTCGCCGGCACGGTCTTCTTCAGCCAGTACTTCCAGCTGGCCCGCAACGAGTCGCCGACCATGTCCGGCGTCCTCACCATCCCGATGATCGGCGGCCTGTTCGTCTCCTCGACGGTCTCCGGCATGATCATCACCAAGACCGGCCGCTGGAAGGCCTGGCTGGTCAGCGGCGGCGCCCTCGCTGCCGGCGGCCTCGGCCTGCTCGGCACGATCCGTTACGACACCGAGTACTGGCACATCGCGATCTTCATGGCGGTCCTCGGCCTCGGCCTCGGCATGATGATGCAGAACCTGGTCCTCTGCACCCAGAACCAGGTCGCCCCCTCCGACCTCGGCGCCGCCTCCTCCACGGTCACCTTCTTCCGCTCCCTCGGCGGTGCGATCGGTGTCTCGGCGCTCGGCGCGGTCATGGCCCACCGGGTCACCGACTACGTCAAGGACGGCCTGACCGAGCTCGGCCCCAAGGCCGCGGCGGCCATGGGCCAGGGCGGCGGCGGCATCCCCGACATGGACAAGCTGCCGGCCCCGATCCGTACGGTCATGGAGAGCGCGTACGGCCACGGCGTGGGCGACGTGTTCCTCTACTCCGCGCCCTTCGCGCTGCTCGCCTTCCTCGTGACGCTGTTCATCAAGGAGGTCGCGCTGAAGAGCAACACCACGGTGAAGGCCGACGAGGTGACCGACAAGGTCGCCAAGTAACGGCCACAGGACTCCCGGGCGCGCTTCGAGCGGAGGCGCGGCCGGGTACGGAACGGAGCGGCGGGCAGGGGACGGCCCGCCGCTCCGTCATGCGTCCGAAGCCTGTTCCGTACGGCTGCGCTCGACCATGACCTCGATGCCCGCGATCAGCACGTCGAGCGCGTAGTCGAAGTCGCGGTCCCAGATCTCGTCGACACTGCCGTGCGAGGCCCGCTCGTCGAGGATCTCGGTCATCCCGTCCAGGGCGCCCATGAACTGCTCGTCCTCGCGGAAGGCCTTGATCGAGTCGGCGTAGAAGGCGTCCTGCGACATCCCGGCCTGCTGCGCGACCCGGCCGAACTGGCCCTCTATCGTGCCGTAGCCGTAGACGAACTGGAAGACCGCCGACATCGCGCTCGGCTGGCGGGAGATCGGCAGTCCGGTGTCCCGGATCGCCTCCTGGATCTTGGTCCCGACGGCGATCGCGTGCGGGCCGATGTTCAGGTACTGGCCGGCGCACGGCGACATCCACGGGTGCCGCACGAGCATCTGCCGGTAGTCCTGGGCGAGGACGCGGATCCGCTCCCGCCAGTCGCCGGCCGCGTCGACCGCGCCCAGGTCGACCTCGCCGTAGCAGGTGTCGACGGCGTACTCGATGATGTCGTCCTTGGTGTCCACGTACCAGTACAGGGACATCGCGGTGACGTTCAGCTCGGTCGCCAGCTTGCGCATGGACAGCTTGGCCAGACCCTCGTCGTCGAGCATCTTGATCGAGGTGCCGACGATCCGGGCCCGGTCGAGCCCGGTCGGGCCGCCGCCGCTGCGGGCGGCCCGACTCTCCAGCCAGACGCTGGAACGCGCCGGATTCTTGGCCCTGTCGGCTGCCTTGACCATCGCGCTCCTCCGCCTGTCCGTCGTTCCTCCCATGCTATTCAGCAGCCGGTATGCGGGCCGCCTCCACCGGCTCCGCGGCCGGTGCGACGGCCGTACGGGCCTCGGCCCGCTCGGCCCGCCGGAGCAGGGCCGCCGCGAGCAGCCCGCCGGCGAAGACGGCGATCGCGCCGACCACCTGACTGGTCTGCAGTCCGCTGGCGAAGGCGTCGGAGATCTGCCCGCGCTCGGCGTCGCTGCCCGCCGCGGCCAGGGCGGCCGGCAGGGAGGTCGCGGTGACGGTGACGAGGGCGGCGAAGCGGGCGTTGAGGACCGCGCCGAGGACGGCGACGCCGAGGCCGTTGCCGAACTCCGCGAGGGTGCCGTTCACACCGGCGCCGACACCGGCCTTCTCCGGCGGGATGGCGCTCATGATCGCGTTGGCCATGGCCGGGTTGGAGACCGCGAGGCCGATGCCCATCAGGACCAGGCCGAGCAGCATGCCCCAGTAGGTGCCCTCGGTGCCTCCGCCGAGCAGCGCGATCGAGGTGAGACCGCCCGCCACCAGCGTCATGCCGACCGCGACGGTGAGCGGCGTGCCGAGCTTCATCACGATCCGCGGGCCCACACCGGAGAGGTTGAGGACGACCACGGTCAGCGCCAGCGGCGCCATCCGCAGACCCGCCTCAAGCGGCTCGTACCCGAGCACGAACTGCAGGTGCTGGGTCAGCAGGAACAGCGAACCGCCCATGCCGAACATCACCAGGATCGCGCCGGCCACCGCGCCGACGAACTTCTGGTTGCGGAAGAAGTGCATGTCGAGCATCGGGTACGGGAC
Source organism: Streptomyces sp. SKN60 (assembly GCF_026236535.1). Classification (GTDB taxonomy): domain Bacteria; phylum Actinomycetota; class Actinomycetes; order Streptomycetales; family Streptomycetaceae; genus Streptomyces. The sequence goes on from NZ_JAHTMW010000001.1 coordinate 142,256, forward strand.
GCGGAGCTCCCACAGCGCGAAGGCGCCCAGGACGAGGATGCCGAGCACCGCCGGGAGCAGGACCTGGGCGGAGATCCAGCCGTGCTCCGGGCCGGTGATGATCGCGTACACGACGGAGGTCATGCCGATGGTGGACAGCAGCGCGCCCACCATGTCGGGGCGCTCGCCCTGCGGGTTCTTGGACTCGGGGACCAGCTTGAGGACGGCGACCAGACCGATCACGGCCACCGGGATGTTGATCAGGAAGATCATTCCCCACCAGAAGTGGTTGAGGATCGCGCCGCCGATCAGCGGCCCGGCCGCGAAGCCGAGCGAACCGACCGTGGCCCACAGCGCGATGGCCTTGACCCGCTCCGAGTCGTCGAAGATCTGCATGACGACGGCGAGGGTCGTGGTCATCAGCAGCGCGCCGCCGATGCCCATGCCCGCGCGGGCGGCGATCAACTGCCCGGTGGAGTCGGCCAGTCCGGCGGTGAGCGAGCCCAGGCCGAAGAGCGCGAGGCCGATGGCGAGCATCTTCTTGCGCCCGTAGCGGTCGGCCGCGTTGCCCGCGGTGAGCAGCAGACCGGACTGCACGAGCGAGTACGCGTTGATCATCCACTGGATGTCGCTGGTGGAGGCGCGGAGCTCCGAGGTCAGCGAGGGGATGGCGACGCTGAGGACGGTGTTGTCGAGCAGCACGGTGAGCTGGGCGAGGCAGATGACGCCGAGGATCAGCCAGCGCTGCGGGTGGCCGCCGGTGGGGGCGGCCTGGTCGTTCGCGGCGGTCGTCGCCGTCATGTAGAGACTCCCTTACGGTGTACGAGGATCAGTTCTCGTACACCGTAAAGGAGCGCTCGTACGCTGTATAGGGATTTTTTTCGGCCGACTACTTTCGGCCGGTCAGGTCGTAGAACGTGGTGTTGCCGACGGTGACCTTCTCGAAGGTCTCCTCGACCCAGGACGAGATCTCGCTGCCGCCGCCCGTTCCTCCGCCCATGCCGCCGCCGGACGCGATGAAGTAGTGGATCTTCCCCTCGGCCACGTACTGCTTGAACTGCGCGAGGGTCGGCGACGGGTCGCTGCCGTTGAAGCCGCCGATCGCCATCACCGGCTTCTCGGTGGCGAGCTGGTAACTGGCTGCGTTCTGGGCGCCGATGGCGGCGGCGACCCAGGTGTAGGAGTCGGCGTCGGCGAGGAGCTTCTCCTTGGCCTCGGTGCCGACGCTCGCGCCGTTGAGGAGACCGCCCATGCCGCCGCCGGGACCGCCCCGGGTCTCACCAGGACCGCCGGGGGCCTGGCCCATGCCCGGACCGCCCTGGCCGCCCTGGCCGCCCTGGCCGCCCTGGCCGCCGGGAGCCCGCCCCATGCCCTGCCCGCCGCCCGGAGCCTGCCCGCCGCCCAGCCCCGGCCCCGGCCCGTACAGGACGAACATCCGGCCGTTGCCGCCCATGCCGCCGGGGCCGCCGCGCGCCGCGCCGCTCGGCCCCGCCGTCACGATCGAGCCCTGATGCCCGTCGGCGACCGTCGCCAGGGTGTACGCGAAGGGGCCCGCGAGACCGGCCGCGAGACCGAGGCCCGCCAGGGCGAGCCCGAACCGCCGGTCGAGCCGCCCCGCGAGCAGCAGCCCGAAGGCCGCCGCGCACCCGGCGACGAGCACCGCCCAGCGCAGCCACGGCAGCCACTCCGGCGTACGGCCGAGCAGCACCCAGCCCCACACCGCCGTCGCCACGACCGTGCCGGCCAGCGCCGCCGAGGCGAGCAGATGCGCCCGCTCCTCCCACAGCACGGCCGCGCCCATGCCGATGAGGGCCGCGATGTACGGGGCCATCGCCACCGTGTAGTACTCGTGGAAGATGCCGGCCATGAAGCTGAAGACGCCCGTCGTCAGGAGCAGCGAGCCGCCCCACACCAGGAACGCCGAGCGCGCCGTGTCGGTGCGCGCCGCCCGCCAGGTGACCACGAGCCCGGCGACGAGGAGGATCAGCGCGGCCGGGAGCAGCCAGGAGATCTGGCCGCCGATCTGCTCGTTGAACATCCGGCCGAGGCCCGTCTCGCCCCAGCCGCCACCGCCGCCTCCGGCCCCGCGCCCGCCGCCCGGACCGCCGGCGCCGCCGGGCAGTTCCACGCCCGCCGGGAGCTCCATCGTCATGCGACCCCCGCCGGCACCACCGCCGCCGACGCTCCCGACCTCGTTGCCGTTGATGCGGCCCAGGCCGTTGTAGCCGAAGGTCAGCTCAAGGAAGCTGTTGTTCTGCGAGCCGCCGACGTACGGCCGGGAGGACTTCGGCCACAGCTCGACCAGGGCCACCCACCAGCCCGCCGACACGAGCAGCGCGAGCCCGCCCAGGCCCAGCCGGCCGAGCCGCCGCCCCAGACCGCCCGGCGCGCACACCACGTACACCAGGGCGAGCACCGGCAGGATCAGGAAGGCCTGCAGGGTCTTCGCGAGGAACGCGAACCCGAGCGCCACCCCGGCCCACACCAGCCACCGCCCCGCGCCCTCGTCCAGCTCCAGGGCCCGGAGCACGCAGTAGACGGCGACCGTCGTCAGCAGCGCGAGCAGCGCGTCCGGGTTGTTGAAGCGGAACATCAGCGCGACGACCGGCGTGAGGGCGAGCACCGCGCCCGCGATCAGGCCGGCGCCCGCGCCGAACCGGCGCCGGACGGCCGCGTACAGAACCGCGACCGTGGCCACGCCCATCAGCACCTCGGGCACCAGGATCTGCCACGAGCCGAGCCCGAAGAGCCGGACGGACAGCGCCATCGGCCACAGCGCGGCCGGCGGCTTGTCGACGGTGATGGCATTGGCGGAGTCGAGCGAGCCGAAGAAGAAGGCCTTCCAGCTCTCGCCGCCGGCCTGCACGGCCGCCGAGTAGAAGGAGTTGGCGTAGCCGCTCGCGCTCAGGTTCCAGAGGTAGAGGACGGCGGTGGCGAGCAGCAGGCCGAGGAGGGCGGGGCGCACCCAGGGTGCGTCCTCGGCCCGCCCGCGCCAGGAGCGCCGTACACGGACGAGCGCGTTCGGGGAGGCCATCGAGAGGTCCTTGTGCCGTTGGAGCGCTCCGGGGCCGGGAAGACCCAGAGACGGAAGAGGAGGAAGCGCACGACGGTCGCGGCGAGGTTGGCGACGATCAGTACGGCGAGTTCGGTGGAGTGGGCCGGATCGCCCGTCGCGGCGGTGAGCGCGAGGAGCGAGCCGCTGGTGAGGGCCAGGCCGATGCCGAAGACGACGAGCCCCTGCGCCTGGTGGCGGGCGGCCCGCTCCCGGCCCCGTACGCCGAAGGTGAGCCGGCGGTTCGCGGCCGTGTTGGCGACGGCGGAGACGAGCAGCGCTGCGGCGTTGGCGAGTTGGGGGCCGATGCCGAGCCGGAAGAGGGAGTAGAGCGCGAGGTAGAAGAGGGTGGAGAGGGCGCCGACCACGCAGAAGCCGACCAGTTGGCGGGCCAACCCGCCCGGTACGCCGGTCAGTTCGCGGTCGCGCGGATCGTCGCCGAAGGGCCGGGCGAGCCGGTCGAGCGGCAGCGACCCGGTCGCCAGCGCCCGCCCCACCCGCCACACGCCCTTCAGGTCGTCGGTGGCGGTACGGACGATGTGCACGGTCGAGTCCGGGTCGTCGACCCAGTCCACCGGCACCTCGTGGATCCGAAGCCCGGCCCGCTCGGCGAGCACCAGCATCTCCGTGTCGAAGAACCACCCCGTGTCCTCGACCATCGGGAGCAGCTGTTCGGCCACGTCCCGCCGGATCGCCTTGAAGCCGCACTGGGCGTCCGAGAAGCGGGCGGCGAGCGAGCCGCGCAGGATCAGGTTGTAGGCGCGGGAGATGAACTCCCGCTTCGGGCCGCGGACGACCCGGGAGGAGCGGGCGAGCCGCGAGCCGATCGCGAGGTCGGAGTGCCCGGAGATCAGCGGGGCGACGAGCGGAAGGAGCGCGTTGAGGTCGGTGGACAGGTCCACGTCCATGTACGCGAGGACGGGGGCGTCCGACGCCGACCAGACCGTACGGAGCGCCCGGCCCCGGCCCTTCTCCTCCAGGCGCACGGAGCGCACGGAGTCGGGGAGGCGGGCGGCGAGCGCCCGGGCCACGTGGGGGGTGGTGTCGGTGGACGCGTTGTCGGCGACCGTGATCCGGAAGGCGTACGGGAAGGTGCGGGAGAGGTGGTCGTGGAGCCGCAGCACGCACGGCTCCAGGTCCTTCTCCTCGTTGTAGACGGGAATCACCACGTCGAGGACGGGCCGGCGGGGGCCGGCCGCGCCCACCGGGAGGTGTTCCCGCGCGGGAAGCGTTCGCATGACACAGACGCTCGCCGGGCGCGCTGTCACGGCGGTGTGGTGAGGCTGTGGCGGGGCTGTGAGTCAGGGCTGCGAGTTCAGCGCTGCTTCGGCAGCCGTACGGAGAAGAGGGTGCGGCCCGGCACGCTGTCGACGGTCACCTCACCGCCGTGGGCGAGGGTGACCGCCCGGACGATGGCCAGGCCGAGGCCCGTACTGCCCGTACTGCGCGCCCGCGAGGCGTCGCCGCGCGCGAAGCGCTCGAAGACGGACGGCAGGAGGTCGGGCGGGATGCCCGGCCCGTCGTCCTCGACCTCGATGACCGCGTGGGCACCTTGTTCGTACAGCCGTGCCGTCACGGTCGTACCGGGCGGGGTGTGGGTACGGGCGTTGGCCAGGAGGTTCACGAGCACCTGGTGCAGACGGGCGGGGTCGGCGTCCGTCTTCACCGCGCGGTCGCCCTCGGGGAGTTCGAGGCGCCAGCGGTGCTCGGGCCCGGCCGCGCGGGCGTCGGAGACCGCGTCCAGGACGAGGAGGGAGAGATCGGTGCTCTCGTACGAGAGCGGGCGTCCGGTGTCGAGCCGCGCGAGCAGCAGCAGGTCTTCCACCAGCCCCGTCATCCGGGTCGCCTCGGACTCGATCCGCCCGAGGGCGTGCCGGGTGTCGGGCCCGCACTCCTCCCGGCCGCGCCGGGTCAGCTCCGCGTACCCCCGGATCGAGGCGAGCGGCGTGCGCAGCTCATGGCTGGCGTCCGCGACGAACTGCCGCACCCGGGTCTCGCTGCGCTGCCGCGCGTCGAGCGCCGAATGGACGTGGTCCAGCATCCGGTTGATCGCCGCGCCGACCTGTCCGACCTCCGTACGCGGATCGGCCTGCGCCTCCGGCACCCGGTGGTCGAGCGCCACCTCCCCGCTGTGCAGGGGCAGTCGGGACACCTGCGCGGCGGTCACGGCGACCCGGCGCAGCGGCGTCAGGGCCACCCGTACGAGCACCGTTCCGGCGAGCGAGGCGGCGACCAGGCCGGCGGCCGTCACGCTCAACTCCACGACGACCAGGGTGGAGAGGGAGTCCTGGAGCTCGGCGAGCGGTATCCCGATGAGGAAGTCGCCGTTCTTGCCGGTGGCGTACTGCACCCGGTAGTCGCCGAGGCCGCCCGGCAGGGACACGGTGTGCGGGTCGCCGTCGCGGGGGACGGCGGCGAGGGCGGCGCTCTGGGCGGCGTCGAGCTTGATCGACTGGTACCTCGGCCCGTACACCCCGTCCTCCGGCGGCACGGAGCGGTCCGCCGACGTGAGCTCGCCGTCCACCACCCGGCCGCCGACGGTCCCCAACGGGGCACCCGGCCCGATGACGAAGCCGAGGGGCGTGTCGAAGCCGCCCGGGGACGGCCCGGCGAAGCTCGGCGGCGGCCCGGCGGCCCGGTTGGCGACCTCCTGCAGACGGGTGTCCGCCTGGTCGTACAGATAGGACCGGAACGCGATCGTCGTCACCGTCCCGATCACCGCGCAGACGACGGCGATCAGCGCGACGGCGGAGACCACGAGCCGGGTACGGAGGGACCACGGCCGCGACCACGGCCGACGCGTGCGCACTGCGCTCATTCCCCGGGCTTGATCAGATATCCCGCCCCGCGCCGGGTGTGGATCATCGGGCTGCGCCCGGCGTCGATCTTCCGGCGCAGGTAGGAGATGTAGAGCTCGACGACGTTCGCCTGCCCGCCGAAGTCGTACGACCACACCCGGTCCAGGATCTGTGCCTTGCTGAGCACCCGGCGCGGGTTGCGCATCAGGAAGCGCAGCAGCTCGAACTCGGTCGCGGTGAGGTGGATCGAGTCCCCGCCGCGGGTGACCTCGTGGCTGTCCTCGTCGAGGGTGAGGTCGCCGACCGTGAGCAGCGACTCGGCGCGCGCCGCGGCGGCGCCGGAACGCCGGATGAGGCCGCGGAGCCGGGCCACGACCTCCTCCAGACTGAACGGCTTGGTGACGTAGTCGTCGCCGCCCGCCGTGAGCCCGGCGATCCGGTCCTCGACCGCGTCCTTCGCGGTCAGGAAGAGCACCGGCACCTCGGGCAGCTCGCGCCGCAGCCGCCCGAGGACGGCCAGGCCGTCCATGTCGGGCAGCATCATGTCGAGCACGACGACATCGGGCCGGAACTCCCGGGCCCGCTTCAGCGCGCCGGCCCCGTCGCCCGCGCTGTGCACCTGCCAGCCCTCGTAGCGCAGGGCCATGGAGAGCAGCTCGGCGAGCGAGGCCTCGTCGTCGACGACGAGGACGCGGACGGCGGTGCCGTCGGGCCGCAGCAGTTCGGTACGCGAACGGGGGGTGGTCGCAGTCATGGGACCACGGAACCGGGTCCGGGTGAGACCCGCCTTTCCCTTGTCTGTGAATTCCCTGAGAAAGGAGCGTGCTCACTCAGGCGTGCGGAGGCGGAACAGCCGGGCGCCGTTGTCGTGGCAGACGGCCCGGAGCCAGTCGTCGCCGAGCCCGAGCCGTTCGAGGGCGTCGAGCTGGTGCCCGTACGGATAGGGGATGTTGGGGAAGTCGGTCCCGAGCAGGATCCGCTCGCGCAGCCCGTCAAGGCGCTTGAGCTCCGTCCCCGCCGCTGTCACCGGGAAGGGCGCGAGGCCCTCGCTGAAGTCCGTGAAGGCCATGGTGGTGTCGAGGTGGACGTGCTCGTACCGCTCGGCGAGGTCGAGGAAGTCGCCGTACTCCGGCATGCCCATGTGCGCGACGACGAGCCGCAGCCGCGGATGGCGGGCGAGCAGCCGCCCGATCGGGCCGGGACCGGTGTACGGGCCCGGGGCCGGCCCGGAGCCGCAGTGGATCACCACCGGGGTGCCGGCCTCCTCCAGCGTGCCCCACACGGCGTCGAGCAGCGGGTCGTTGGGGTCGTAGGCACCGACCTGGACGTGCGCCTTGAAGACCCGGGCGCCCCGGTCGAGGGCACGGCGGACGTCGTCGGCGGCGCCGGGCTCGGGGAAGAAGGTCGCGGTGTGCAGGCAGTCGGGGACACGGGCGGCGAAGTCGGCGGCCCAGTCGTTGAGCCAGCCGGCCATGCCGGGCTTGTGCGGGTAGAGCATCGAGGTGAAGGCCCGGACGCCGAACTCCCGCAGGAGCTCGACCCGCCGCTGCTCCTCCTCCCGGTACGTGATGGGCCAGGGGCGGCCGGTGAGCGGCCCGGCGGAGTCGAAGTAGGCCCACACCTTGTCGAGGACGTTGCGCGGCATGAAGTGGGTGTGGACGTCGACGAGCCCGGGCAGCCCGAGGCGAGCCGCGAAGCCCCGGATGTGCTCGGCCTCAGCCTCAGCCTCAGCCTCAGCCTCGGCCTCGGCCCCAGCCTCGGCCCCAGCGTCAGCCTCGCTCGGAGCCATAAGTCCGCTCGACCTTCCCGATGTGCACGCGGTAGCTGTCGTACCAGTGCTCGCGCCCGTACCGCTTGGCGGCCATGTGCTCAGGGTGGTGCTGCCATGCGGCGAGTCCGTCCAGGTCGCGGAAGTACGCCACGGTGATGCCGATGCCGCCGGGGGTGCGGGCCGACTCGTAACCGAGGTAGCCGGGGATGTCCTGGACGAGCTCCTGCATCCGGGCCGAGGTCTCGGCGTAGCCCTCGGGTGCGTCCGGCCGGATCGAGGTGAAGACAGCGGTGTAGTAGGGCGGTTCGAAGCCGCCCACCAGGTTCGGGGTCATGTGATCACCCTGCGGGGGCGCGGCCCGGGCTGTCCATGGATCACGCCCGAAGGGATCCAAGACTTTACGGTTCAGAGCTTGGGGCCGCCGGTCAGAAGAGGGGGGCCTGGGCGGCGGCGTCCGCGCAGGTCGGGGCGGGTGCCGCGGCGGTGGGCACGGTCACCGGGTGCCCGGCGGGCGCGGCGGCCAGCTCCCAGCCGGTGAGCAGCCGGGTGTCCAGGACCAGGGGCCGGTCGTCGGCGTCGAGGAGGTGCAGATCGGGCCCGGCGGCGGCCACGAGCCGGCCGGCGACGAGCTCGGTGACGACGTGGCCGGGCGGCGAGGACGCCAGGGCGTGCAACGCAAAGGCTTCGGCATGGTCCTGCACCTGGCAGGGCAGTGCCTGGAGGGTCTCGGCCCAGGCGGGCACGCCGGCGGCCTGCCCGTACAGCTCGGTGAGCTCGCGGGCGCGTTCCTCGGCGGGCGGCAGCGCGTACCGTACGGCGCGCTTGCGGGCGTACGGGATGCGGTCGGGGACCGCGAGGGCGTGCCGCAGCACCTCCTCGGTGCGGCGGGCGGCCATCAGCGGGCCGCGGCCGAGCCAGGCGAAGGCGATCGCGCCCTGTTCGAGCAGGCGGGCGGAGCCGCGCTCCTCGCCCGTGATGCCGACCTTCACCATCCCGGGCCCGAACCAGGCGAGGTACACGCGGTACGGGCGGGGGTCGTCGGCGATCGTGTCGGCGGCCACCGAGTGCGCCCGGTCCAGGCGCGCGCACTCCGCGCACCGCCCGCCCGTGCTGCGCCCGGGCACGGCGGCGGCCAGGGGGCAGGGGTTGCCGCGCGCGCCGGAGCAGCGCCGCTCGCCGACGGCCCGGAAGCCGAGCTCCCGCCCGTACGGCAGCGGGCTGACGCGCCCGCCGGCCCCCGCCCAGCGGAGCCGGGGCGCGCCGCCCTGCCAGGAGACGCCGCTGCTTCGCCACACCATGCCCCCCAGTGTCGTACCCCCCACTGACACACTCCGATGTGTGCTGCTCAGGGGAGGGCGTAGAGGAGTCCGCCGTCCGAGCCGGCGCCGCCGGCGTGCCGCATGCAGCCGCGTTCGACGAGGGTGCGGACGCAGTCGCGGACCCGCTCGGCGGTGAGTCCGGTGCGGCGGGCCACCTCCTCCAGGCGGTAGCGGACCCCGCCGCGGACGAGGGCGGGCGCGAGGTAGGCGGCGACGGCGTGCACGTCGGCGCCGACGACGGCGTTCCGCGCGCACCAGGAGTCGAGCAGCTCCTGCGGGGTGCGGGCGACGGGGACCGTCGCCTCCGTGCCGGACCCGGCGGCGGAACCGACGGTGGGGTCCGGGCCGGTGCGCTGGACGGGGAGGGAGAGCCGGTCCAGGGACTCGGCGAGCCGGTGCAGGTCCTGCCCGGCCTCGCGCAGCAGCTCGCCCCACTCGGCCTCGGGCCGCAGGGCGGCCTCCTCAAGACGGACGAGCACGTCGAGGAGCGGCTGCGGAAGGACGAACCCGGCGGCCGCGGGGGCGGGGTCGAGCCCGTAGGACCCGTCCCGCTGCACCCCGACGACCAGGTCGGCGACCCAGGCCCGGAACGGCCCGGCGGCCGCCCGCCGGGAGGCGTTCACCAGCTGCACGAGCCCTTCCAGACACACCATCCGCGTGGACTTCCGCAGCCCGTTGCGCAGGCCGCGGTTGCCCGCCAGCTCGATCGGCAGCTCGTCGACCGTCGCGTGCAACCCGTCCCCGACATACGCGCGCAGCGCCTGCCGCGCGCTCCCGTACCCGAGTTGGCGTGCCGCGTCCACGGCCGGAAACCAGTGCGTGCCGTCCGGCAGCGTGAGCCTGCGCAGCCGCGCCCCCGTGGCGGCGTGCACGAAGTCGTCGATGTCGATGGCGTCGATGGCGGTCATCTTGGCGTCACCTCCACCTGCACGCTAAGCCGAGGGCATATTCAACTGACATGGAAATCAGTCCGGTTCACCCGAAGGTGTGGGAAAAGCCCGATTCGGGGGTGATGTGGGTGTGGGTGGGGTGATTCGGGGTAGTCGGGCCGCCCGCGCCGGGGTTGCCGATGTCAGGAGTCCTCCGGGAAAAGGCTCAGGACGGGAAGAGGCTCAGGACATCCGCCTCGGTCCAGGTCCCGGCGGCACCGGGGCTGCCGGCCAGGTAACGGGCGATCTCCCGGTCGCTCCAGGCCCCCGACTCCCGCAGTCCGGCGGCGAGATGGCGCAGATACGGCACCGAGGGCGCGCGCAGCTCGACATCGGCGACGGCCCAGGGCGCGGTGAACGTGAGCAACGGCAACCCGTCGACCTCACCGGCACACACCACCGTCTCGTACCGCCCGGGCCCGAACGCGAGCCGCCCGCGCGCGACGGCCTCGTCCAGGTCGAGCCCGGTGCCAAGGCCGGGCTCCCGGTACATCTCCAGCGCGGCGATGTCCGAGAACTGCCCGCCACTGATGAGATGCGCCCGCCCGAGCGTTCGCCCCTCCCCATCCGGATCGTAGAAACCCCGCCCCCCGCCCCACACGGCCGACTCGGTGGCGAAATACAGCACTCCCCCCAACTCGACCGCCCGCGACTCCCGCGGCGGCGTCCGATCCCGGCACCCGGCGAGATACCGCCCCAGCCGTTCGAGATGCATGTTGGACCCGTATGCGGCGTACCAGACGTCCATGCCCCGGACGCTACCGCCGCCGCCCGCCCCGCTAGATTCGCGGCATGGGGGCCATAGAGATCGAGTTCGACCCACTGCCGTGCAAATGGTGCCGCCGGCCGCTCGAACAGCGCCGCTGGTGGACACCGAAGCGCTTCTGCGGCCACGGACACCGGGCGAAGTACCGAGCGACCCAGGTCCTGGCACTCTTCGCGCAGTTGCTGGGCTGACCCCCAGCCCCGCCCCGCGATCACCGGTGCTGCGGCGCCTGTCTGCGTACGGCCCCACAACGCGAGAGGCCCGGACTCTCGTCCGGGCCTCTCGACTCTGTGCACTCGGCAGGATTCGAACCTGCAACCTTCTGATCCGTAGTCAGATGCTCTATCCGTTAAGCTACGAGTGCTTGTTTTGTTTTTTGTCTTCGCTCCCCGGCCTTTCGGCCCGCTCGCGGCGACAGGAAGAACATTACATGACTGCCGCCGTCATGTGAAATCCATTGGGTCCACCCCTTGTGACCTGCGGAAACGCCAAACGATCACGGTTGCCGGGCGGGGCCCGGCCGGGCGGCCCGGGGCGCTCGGGGGCCCCGGATCGCGCCAAAAGAGACCGGGGTCACATCCGAAGGTGGCGAGGGGGCTGAGGTGCCCGGGAACGGGCGAAGCCCCGGTCCTGAGGACCGGGGCTTCGGTGGGGCGGAGGCGGAGGGATTTGAACCCTCGATGGGCTTTAAGGCCCAAACCGCATTAGCAGTGCGGCGCCATAGACCGGACTAGGCGACGCCTCCTTCACACTCCCGCGCGGGCGCGGGTGCTGCGTGGAGATGATGACACAGACGAGGTGCGTGCCACCAATCGCTTATCACCGTACTAGGACCCGGGGGGCCAGGGCAAAGCCCCCGCCCGGCGCAGTCCGCGTTGCGCAACGCGTCGGGGCCCGGAGCGTTAGTCAGGGAGACACCACCGCACGCACCACCACCGCACGCATCACCCACGGGAGTCCGTCATGCTGCGCCCCCTCCTCCTCGCGACCGTCGCATCCAGCGCCCTCACCGGCATGACCGGCCTCGGCGGGCTCGGGCCGCTGCCGCCGCTGCCGCTGCTGTCCGGGGCCGACTCGCTCACCGTGAGCATCGAGAAGACCGGGCACGCCGAGGCCGACGGGACCTTCCGGCTGGAGTGCGACGGCACGCCCGGCGGGACGCACCCCGCCGCCGCGAACGCCTGCAAGCGGCTCGACCAGCTCGCGCAGGCCGGCGCCGACCCCTTCGCGGCCGTGCCCGCCGACGGGTTCTGCACCCAGCAGTACGGCGGGCCGGCCACCGCGCACATCACCGGGACGTGGCAGGGCCGCAGCGTCGACGCCCGGTTCTCCCGCGCCAACGGCTGCGAGATCGACCGCTGGGAGAACCTGCGGCCCGTCCTCCCCCACGTCAAGGGGTGAGCACGTCAAGGAGTGATCGCGGCATGACCGGGTCACCGAACCTCCACCCCGTCTCCAGAGGCGGAGGCGCTCCCTCCCTTAGACTCCCTCCGTGACAGGCCGCGGCCCGAACGGCAAGATGGACGGGCACGTGCGGTGGCAGTGGGTTCAGGGAGGAAGCGTCTCGTGAGCAGCAGGCCGTCCCGAGGCGCTGCTCGCCTCGCAGCCATACTCGACGCCCTCCCCGACGGCCTCGTGCTGGTCAACTGCAACGGCACGGTCGTCAACGCCAACACCATCGCCCTCGGCATGTTCGAGACGCCCGGCACCGCCCTCGTCGGGCGCGGGCTGCTCGACCTCCTGCCGGACTTCGACTCGCGCCTCATCCCCGGCTCCATGCGCCGCCCCGAGGGGGCCGACGACCGCGGCCGGACCCGGCCGACCCGGATGATGGCCCGGCGCACCGACGGCGGCGAGTTCCCCGTCGAGGTGACCAGCGCCAGCCTGGAGGACGGGCGCGAGGCCTACGACTCGTACAGCGGCTACACCGGCGACGAGCTCCTCATGCTCGTCGTCCGCGACCTCACCGGCACCCTCGACACCGAGGCCGAACTCGCCCGCTCCCAGCGCCAGACCGAGATGATCCTGCGCGCCGCGTCCGAGGGCGTCGTCGGCACCGACACCGACGGCCGGGTCGTCCTCGTGAACCCCGCCTTCGCGCAGATCCTCGGCTACCGGGCCGGCGAGCTCGGCGGCGCCGAGCTGCACCCGCTCATCCTCCCCAAGCGCGCCGACGGCCAGCCCTTCCCGTACGAGGAGTCCCCGCTCGCCGACACCCTCAAGTCGGGCCGCAAGCACCGGGTCCGCGGGCAGGTGCTGTGGGCGAAGAACGGCGACCGGGTCCCGGTCGACCTGACCACCGCGCCGGTACGGGACGGGGACCAGCTCGTCGGCGCCGTCATGACCTTCTCCGACCGCCGGCCGCACGAGCAGCTCGTCGAGTCGCACGCCACCGAGCTCGCCGACCTCACCGAGCGGCTCACCACCGAGCTCGAACAACAGAAGGAGCGGTACGAGGCGGAGGCCGCCGAGCAGCGGCAGCGGTACGAGGAGGAGCTCGCCGAGCAGAAGCGGCGGGTCGCCGCGCTGACCGCCCGGCACGAGCAGCTGACGGCGGTCCTCGGGGAGTCGCTGCGCGGCCCCCTGGAGGAGCTGCGCGCCGAGCTGGGCAGCCTCGCCGCCGACGACGCCGGACAGCTCTGGCCCGAGGCCAACCAGCTGCTCCACCACCTCTCCGCCGGCTACGGCCGGATGACCACCCTCGTCGACAACGTCCTCGGCTACCAGCGGCTCGACGCCGGCGCCGAGCACCTCGACAAGGACGTCGTGCTGCTCTCCGGGATCGTCACCGGCGGCATCGACGGGGCCGTCGATCTGATCGGCCCCGGGCGGGCGCAGTTCGCCGTCCACGCGCCGCCGATCGAGGCCGAGGTCGACGCCACCCGCCTCACCACCGCGCTCGCGCACCTGGTCGCCGACGTGGCCGGGGTCGGCGCCACCGGCAAGAGCAAGGCCGCGCCGCCGCAGGGCGGCGGCTACGCCGACTCGACGATCGTGGTCGCCGCCGCGCCGCGCGGTGACGTCGTACGGATCGAGGTCCGCGGCCCGTACGCGGGCGGCGACCCGGTCCACCAGCCGATCGTGCGCGGGATCGTCGCCGCGCACGGCGGTGTGCTGCAGACCCACGAGGTGCCGGGGACGACGGGCGGCGCGTACGTCGTCGAGCTGCCGCTCGGCGCCGGGCGCGGCACCGTCCCCGAGGCGCCGGTCCTGTCCGAGCGCCCCGAGGAGCCTCGCCCGGAGGAGCTTCGGTCGGCGGAGCTTCGGCCGGAGAGCCCGAAGGCGAACGAGGCCGAGCCGGTGCTCACGCCGGCGGTCGGGCAGCCCGTACCCGTACCGGCCCCGCACGTCGCCGAACAGCACGTCGCCGAACAGCACGTAGCCGGTGAACTCCCGGCGCTGCCCGCGCAGCCGGCGCCCACCGGCGCTCCCGCCGACGCCCCCACCGACACCCAGGGCGGCGGCGGACGGCGGCGGGCGCGCCGGGCGTCCACGGACGCGTTCCTGGAGAGCCCGATGGCGCCCGAGGGCGCACCGGTGCCGCAGCCGACCGGCCGTCGGCGCGGCCGCGCCGGGGACACCCCCGCCACCGGCACCCCGGCCGAGCTGATCCCCGCGCAGAGCACCCCCGCCCCCGCCCCGCCGGCGGCCGCTGCCGCCTCCGGCACCGGCCGGCGGCGCGGCCGGCCCGCCGAAGGCGCCGTCATGACCGCCGCCGAGAGCGCGCAGGGCCGTCCGGCGCTCGGCGCCGCCGTGCCGCCCCAGGGCGTCCCGGTGGACGCCCCCGCCCCGGCACCGGCCCAGGCTCCGGCCGCCCTCGCGCTGCCCGCCGTCGCGTCCGCGCCGCAGGAGGCGCCCGGGGCCGAGCAGGCCGCCCCGCAGCCGACCGGCCGGCGCCGCCGGGCGCTCGCGGCGGCGCAGGAGCGTGCGGCGGCGGCCGAGGCGGGACCGCGCACGCCGTTCGCGCTGCCGCCCGCCGACGCCGACCGCGCCGAACCGCACGCGGGCGATGCGCAGGACAGCACGCACGAGGCCGTACGGACGCTCCCGGAGGACGACCACACCCCGCCGCAGCCGCACCCGCTGCCCACCGCTCCCACCGCGCCTCCCGCGCCCTCCGCGACCGGCACCGGCTCCGTACCGCTGCCGCCCGAGGTGCCCATGGCACCCGCGGCACCCGCGGCACCCGCAGGGCCGACGACTCGTGACGGCGGAACGCAGGGGCGGGCGTTCAGCGTGCGGACGCTCGGTCAGGGCGTGCCCTTCGTCCAGTCCGCGAAGCCGGCGTCCGCCGTGCCGACACCCGCCAAGCCGACCTCCGCCGCGCCGACGCCCGCCGCGCCGCTGCCCGCGCCGGCCACCCCGCCCGTACCGGCCGGTGCCACGCCCGCCACGCCCTCGGGCCGGCGGCGCAAGCTCGGCAACCCGGCGGCGGAGGGCCGGCAGCCCGCGCCCGAGGCGGCGACGGCCCACCCGCCGGTGGAGCCGCCCGTGCCCTCTCCCGTACCCATGCCCGTACCCGTACCCGTACCCGTATCCGTACCGGTGCCTGCTCCCGCGCAGGCGTCCGAGGGGCGCGCGTACGCCATAGAGGCGCCCGCCGAGGGCTCGGCGGAGGGGCCGGAGCCGCTGGACGGGCCGGGGGGCGCGGTGGAGGTGTCGAACCAGCCGCTGCCGCAGCCGGTCGACGACGAACTGCCCCCGGAGCCGCTGGACAACCCGCGCCGGCTGCTCGTCTGGCCCGCACCGGACGTCTCCACGCAGCAGGCGCTGAGCGACCGCGGCTACCGGCCGGTGATCGTGCACTCCCGCGAGGAGGTCGACGCGCAGATCGCCGCCTTCCCGGCCGCGCTCTTCGTCGACCCGCTGACCGGGCCGATCACCCGGACCGCGCTGCAGTCGCTGCGGCAGGCCGCCGTGGCGGCCGAGGTGCCCGTACTGCTCGCGGCCGGGCTCGGGCAGGCGACCCGGGAGGCGGCGTACGGCGCCGATCCGGCCGTCCTGCTCAAGGCCCTGGCGCCCCGGGACAGCGAGCAGCACCCGTCGCGGGTCCTGGTCATCGAGGAGCACGAGGACATCGCGCAGGCGCTCGCGGCGACCCTTGAGCGGCGCGGGATGCAGGTGGCGCGGGCGGCGACCGACACCGAGGCGGTCGCGCTGGCCCAGCAGATCCGCCCGAACCTGGTGGTGATGGACCTGATGCAGGTACGCCGCCGCCGGGCCGGGATCATCGACTGGCTGCGTGCGAACGGGCAGTTGAACCGCACTCCGCTGGTCGTCTACACCTCGACCGACCTCGACGAGGCGGAGCTGGCGACGCTGTCCTCGGGCGAGACGGTGCTGTTCCTCGCCGAGCGTTCGACGAGCGACGAGGTGCAGGCCCGGATCGTGGACCTGCTCGCGAAGATCGGCACCAACTAGCCCCGAAGGGCCGGTTGGTGCCGCGTACCGGCATCAGAGCTGCGTGACGTCCAGGTCGCCGTCCGCGTACTGCTTCCGGATCACCTTCTTGTCGAACTTGCCGACGCTCGTCTTCGGGACGGCCGGCACGATCGCCCAGCGCTCCGGGAGCTGCCACTTGGCGATGCCGCCCTCGGTGGCGAGGAAGGCCTTCAGCTCCTCGTAGTCGGCGCCGGCGCCCTCCTTGAGGACGACGGTCGCGAGCGGGCGCTCGCCCCACTTCTCGTCGGGGACGGCGACGACGGCGGCCTCCGCGACGGCCGGGTGGCCCATGAGGGCGTTCTCCAGCTCGACGGAGGAGATCCACTCGCCGCCGGACTTGATGACGTCCTTGGCCCGGTCGGTGAGGGTGAGGTAGCCGTCGGTGCTGATGACGCCGACGTCGCCGGTCTTGAGCCAGCCGTCCGCGCTGAACTTGTCGTCGGGGCGGAAGGGTTCGCCGTCCGCGCCGCCGTAGTAGGCGCCGGCGATCCAGTTGCCGCGGACCTCCAGCTCGCCCGCCGACTCGCCGTCCCAGGGCAGGATCTCGCCGCCGGGGCCGACCAGGCGGGCCTCGACGCCGGCCGGGAAGCGGCCCTGGGTGACGCGGTAGGGCCACTCCTCCTCCGGGGTGAGCCCGGCCGGCGGGTGGGCCATGGTGCCGAGCGGGGAGGTCTCGGTCATGCCCCAGGCGTGACAGAGGCGGACGCCCAGCTTGTCGTACGCCTCCATGAGGGAGGGCGGACAGGCGGCGCCGCCGATGGTGACCTGGGACATCGAGCTGATGTCACGGGGGTTGGCGGTGACCTCGGCGAGCAGGCCCTGCCAGATGGTGGGGACGGCGGCCGCGTGGGTCGGCTTCTCGCGCTCGATCATCTCGGCGAGCGGGGCGGGCTGGAGGAAACGGTCCGGCATCAGCATGTTGATGCCGGTCATGAAGGTGGCGTGCGGCAGGCCCCAGGCGAGCACGTGGAACTGCGGGACCACGACCAGGGTCGTGTCCTTGTCGGTGAGACCCATCGACTCCGTCATGTTGACCTGCATGGAGTGCAGGTAGATGGAGCGGTGGGAGTAGACGACGCCCTTGGGGTCGCCGGTGGTGCCGGAGGTGTAGCACATGGCGGCGGCGCTGCGCTCGTCGAGCTCGGGCCAGTCGTACGTGGTCGGGCGGCCGGCGATGAGCTCCTCGTAGTCGTGCACGCGCGGCGCGGCGCCGTCGAGGACGGTGCGGTCGCCGGGGCCGGCGACGACCACGTGCTCGACGGTCGGCAGGTGCGGCAGCAGCGGCGCGAGGAGCGGCAGCAGGGAGCCGTTGACGATGACGACGCGGTCGGCGGCGTGGTTGACGATGAAGGTCAACTGCTCGGCGGGCAGGCGTAGGTTGAGGGTGTGGACGATCGCGCCCATGGCGGGGATCGCGAAGTACGCCTCGACGTGCTCGGCGTTGTTCCACATGAGGGTGGCGACCCGCTCGTCGGCGGTCACGCCGAGTTCGTCGCGCAGGGCGTTCGCCAGCTGTCCGACGCGGGCGCCCGTCTCGGCGAAGGTGCGGCGCTGCGGCTCCGCCTCCCCGGTCCAGGTGGTGATGACGGACTTTCCGTGGATCCTCGTCCCGTGTTCCAGGATGCGGGTCACGGTCAGCGGTACGTCCTGCATGGTGCTCAGCACGGCGTCCTCCCGGTGGGCGCTACGTGGCAGAAGAATGGTGCCCAGATTCTGCGCCCGTACCGTGCGGTATGTCACTACCCGAGAGTACTGAAATTGCCAGTGATTACTGGCGTAACTGAGGGTAACGCCCTGACGAGGGTGATCCGGGTCACCGTACGGGGGAGAGTTCCGGGTCCTCCCGGAGTTTGCCGAGCGCCCGCGAGACGGCGCTCTTGACCGTCCCGACCGAGACCCCGAGCACCTCGGCGGTCTGCGCCTCGCTCAGGTCCTCGTAGTACCTGAGGACGACCATCGCCCGCTGGCGGTCCGGGAGCTTCATCACCGCCCGCCACATCGCGTCGTGCAGCACCTGCCGCTCCGCCGGGTCGCCCTCCGGCAGCCCGGCCGGCTCCGGCAGGTCGTCGCCGCACGCGTACTCGTCGACCTTGCGCTTGCGCCATTGCGAGGTACGGGTGTTCAGCAGCGCGCGGCGGACGTAGCCGTCCAGGGCGCGGTGGTCCTCGATCCGCTCCCAGGCCATGAAGGTCTTGGCGAGCGCGGTCTGCAGCAGGTCCTCGGCGTCCGAGTGGTTCGCGGTCAGCGAGCGCGCGGTACGCAGGAGGACGGGCCCGCGGGCCCGGACGTACGAGGTGAACGACGGGTACGCGGCGAACGGCGCGGGTCCGGTGGCGGCCCGGCGGCCGGCGGCCGTGGAGGCGCCGGCGCAGACGGGGCCGGAAGGCGGCGGAGTCATGGTTCCACGCTATGAGCGGCCCCCCGCCCGGGGATCGGCCCCAGGTCCCGAACCGCACTCCCCCTCAGGTTGTAGGGGTGGGGATGGCTGGACCTCCTGTGGGTGGAGCCCCGGGGAGGCGGCGTCAGGGTCTCTCGGTGCCCTGACCGGGCATGGGGGGCGGGGACGGGGCTGAGGGGCGGGGGTAGCCCTCGGGGCGGGGTGGGGGCGGGGTGGGGGCGGGGTCGGGGGTTGAGGACGGGCTGAGGGGCGGGCCGGAAGGCCGCCGGGGCTCCGGCCGCTGGGCTCCGGGCCGAGGCCCGGAGCCACCGGCCGTCGGGCCGGCGCCGGGCCAAAGGCCCTCAGCGCGCCACGCGTGCGACCGGCGCGTCGACGAGGCTGCGGTCGACGCGCATGCGCCGGCCGCCGTGGGTCTCGGTGACGTTGCCGGCGTACTGGTGGATGCGGCCGTGCGGGCGCCAGGCCCGTGGGTGGAGGGTGCGTTCGGTGTCGAGGGCGGGCGGGACGCGCCAGCGGGCGAACCAGACGGCCGCCGGGAGGTCCTTCGTGCCGGCCGCCCGCTCGCGTTCCATCTGCCGGATGCCGGTCTCGGCGCTGCTGTAGAAGCCGGGCAGGTAGCCGAACCGCCGCACCTCGCGGTTCCACGCCCGGACGAACCGCACGGTCGTCGCGGCGCAGCGGGCGTCGCCCGGGCGGTACGCCTCGATGTCCAGGTAGAGCGGGCTGCCGGCCGCGAAGCCGACGGCCCGGGCGGCCCGCACCGCCTCCGCGCCCTCCCGGGTGCCCTGGAGCCAGGGGCTGCGCCCGATCGCGTACCGCCGCTTGGCCTCGGCGAGCACGCACGGCGGCTGCGAGCCGACGAACAGCGGCAGCATCCGCCAGCCCTGCGCGTGCACGACGGCCACCCACTCCCGGTTCAGCTCCCGCTGCGCGCGGCAGCCCCGGCCGCGGCCCCCGAAGTAGACGCCGACGGCGCGGTACGGGGAGGAGCGCCAGGCCCGCATCACGGCGAGGGACGGCGCCTCGCAGGTGTCGAAGGCACGGCCGGTGAAGTAGCGCGGCGCGGCGGGTGCGGCCCCGTGTCGCGCCGGGGCCCCGTGGGCGGGCGCGGCGAGCAGGGCTGCGGCCGCCAGGAGGGCCACGGCGGTGGCGCCGAGCGGGCGGCGGGGCCGGCGGAGGTGGCGGGGGCGGAGCGGCAGGCGGGCCGCGCGCGGCAGGACGTTCCTCATGGCGCGAGTGAAGATCGCCCCGGCCCGCCCGGCCACCGCTGACGCCCTGCCGTCAGCCGTCCGTGCCCAGGATCAACCCGGACGTGGGAACCCCGGTGCCGGCCGTCACCAGCGTCCTGGCCGCCCCCGGCACCTGGTTCACCGAGGTCCCGCGCACCTGCCGGACGGCCTCCGCGATGCCGTTCATGCCGTGCAGATACGCCTCGCCCAGCTGGCCGCCGTGGGTGTTCAGGGGCAGCGCGTCCGCCGCCACGAAGTCGGCCGCCTCGCCCGGCCCGCAGAAGCCGAACTCCTCCAGCTGCATCAGCACGAAGGGCGTGAAGTGGTCGTAGAGGATGCCGACGTCGATGTCGCCGGGCGCGAGCCCCGAGGTCCGCCAGAGCTGGCGCGCCACCACGCCCATCTCGGGCAGGCCGGTGAGCCCGTCCCGGTAGAAGCTGGTCATCGCCTCCTGGTTGCGCCCGGCACCCTGGGCCGCGGCCACGATCACGGCCGGCGGGCGGCGCAGGTCGCGGGCGCGTTCGGTGGAGGTGACGACGATCGCCTGCCCGCCGTCGGTCTCCTGGCAGCAGTCGAGCAGCCGCAGCGGCTCGGCGATCCAGCGCGAGGCGGCGTGCTCGGCGAGGGTGATCGGCTTCCCGTGGAAGTACGCGGCCGGGTTCGTGGCGGCATGGCGCCGGTCGGTCACGGCGACGTGCCCGAACGCCTCCGGCGTCAGCCCGTACGCGTACAGATAGCGCTGGGCGATCATCGCCACCCAGGAGGCCGGGGTGAGCAGCCCGAACGGCAGCTGCCAGCCGAGCGCCGCACCCTCGGCGGACGGCTCGCGCCGCTGCACGCCGGAGCCGAAGCGGCGGCCCGAGCGCTCGTTGAACGCCCGGTAGCAGACGACGACTTCGGCGATCCCGGTGGCCACGGCGAGCGCGGCCTGCTGCACGGTGGCGCAGGCCGCGCCCCCGCCGTAATGGACGCGGGAGAAGAAGGACAGCTCGCCGATGCCGGCCGCCTGGGCGACGGTGATCTCGGGGCTGGTGTCCATGGTGAAGGTGACCAGGCCGTCCACGTCGGCGGGGACGAGCCCGGCGTCGTCGAGGGCGGCGTGCACGGCCTCCACGGCGAGGGTGAGCTCGCTGCGGCCGGAGTCCTTGGAGAACTCGGTGGCGCCGATACCGGCGATGGCGGCGCGCCCGCCGAGCGCGTCGGGGGAGTGGAGGCTCATGGGGTGACCTCCGCAGGGACCTCCGCAGGGACCTCCGCCACGACGGTTCCGGTGACGTGGTGCCCGAGGCCGTTGGCGCCGACGACGCGGATGTGGAGGATCTCGCCGTCGACCTCGGTGACCGTTCCCGTCAACGTCATGGTGTCCCCGGGGTAATTGGGCGCGCCGAGCCGGATCGCGACCTTGCGGAGGACGGCGGTCGGGCCGAGGCGGTCGGTGATGTAGCGGCCGACCAGGCCGTTGGTGGTGAGGATGTTCATGAAGATGTCCGGGGAGCCCTTCGCCCTGGCCAGTTCGGCGTCGTGGTGCACATCCTGGTAGTCGCGGGAGGCCATGGCGCCGGCGACGATCAGGGTGCGGGTGATGGGGATGGTGAGCGGCTCCAGCTCGTCTCCCGCGTTCATGCCGGGTCCCCCTTCGCGAGCACGTCGCCGAGTTCGGCGAGGAGTTCGGTGCCGCAGCCCAGATACGCGTCGAGCTGCCGCCCCCAGAGGAAATGCCGGTGGACCGGGTGGTCGAGGTCCGCGCCCATGCCGCCGTGCAGATGCTGCCCGGCGTGCACGACCCGCTTGCCCGCCTCGGCGGCCCACCAGGCGGCGGTCAGTGCGTGCTCGGCGACCGGCAAGGCCTGGTCGTACCGCCAGGCCGCCTCGTACGCCGTCACCCTGATCGACTCCGTGTCCATGTACGCGTCGGCGGCCCGGAGTTGGACGCCCTGGTTCGAGGAGAGCGGGCGCCCGAACTGCTCGCGCACGGAGGTGTACGCGACGGCGCGCGCCAGCGACCCGGCGCAGACCCCCGCCTGAAGCCCGGCGAAGGCGATCCGGGCGGCGGCGAGCACGTCCTCGTACGCGTACGGGCCGGGCCCGCCGATCCGCTCCCCGGAGCCGGGATCGAGGGCGGCGGCCCGGACGGCCCGTCCGGCGGCCCAGGGCGCGGTGAGTTCGACGGGCTCGACGGCGTCGCCGGTGTCCGGGACGGGGACGAGGTGGAGGGAACGGGTCTCGTCGGGTACGAGGACATGGGTGGCGTCCCGCAGCCAGGGGACCCACTCCTTCTGCGGAAAGGCCGCGGTCACGACGGTCGTACCGGCCCGCAGCCCGGGCAGCAGCCGGGCGCGCTGCTCGTCCGTGCCG
This sequence comes from Streptomyces sp. SKN60, assembly GCF_026236535.1. Lineage (GTDB taxonomy): Bacteria > Actinomycetota > Actinomycetes > Streptomycetales > Streptomycetaceae > Streptomyces. Next base: position 164,294 of record NZ_JAHTMW010000001.1, read on the forward strand.
TGCCGGGCGACGGCGAGCAGCCCGTACACCGCGCTCGCCGTGAACGGCACCTGCGCCGTCGTGCGCCCCTGTTCCTCGGCGAGCAGCACCAGGCCGAGCAGTCCGGTCTCCTCGACGGCCTCGACGAGCCCGGCCGCGCACAGCGCCTTCCACAGCTCGGCGTCCGAGCCGGTGCCGGCGGCGGCGAGCCGTTCGGGGGTGGCGAGGTCGCCGAAGACGCGGGCGGCCAGGTCGCGGGCCGCGGCCTGCTCCTCGGTGGGATCGAAGTCCATGTCCGCCCTCAACTCCCGCTCTCTGTTCGCCACATGGGCAGTTCGAGGTCCTCGTCCACCCGCGTGAACTCCAGCCGGACCGGCATGCCGATGCGCACCTTGTCGTACGGGACGCCGACGACGTTGCCGATCATCCGTACGCCCTCGGCGAGTTCGACGAGCGCGACCGCGTACGGCCCCGCCGCGTCAGCGGCATGATCAGACACAGTGAAGGCCGGGAAGGGCGGGTGGTGCATGACGACGTACGAGTAGACGGTCCCCGCGCCGCTCGCCTCGACGGTGTCCCAGGTGCGCGAGCCGCACGCGTTGCAGCCGGGCAGCCAGGGGAAACGGAGGGTCGCGCAGTCGGCGCAGCGCTGGACCAGGAGGCGATGCTCGGCCACGCCGTCCCAGAAGCCGGCGTTGTCGCGGTTGACGACGGGCCGGGGCCGTTGGGGTTTCGCTTTCGCTTCGCGCTTCTGCTGGGCGGGGGTGGGGGCGGGAGCGGGAGCGTATTTGAGGACGCGGAAGCGGTGGGTGCCGGCGAGTTCGCCGTCGGCGCGGATGTCCATGCGGGTGGTGATGAAGTGCCCGGTGCCGAGCTTGGTGGTCTTGCGCGGCGAGACCGACTCGATGACGGCGTCGAAGGTAATCGTGTCGCCGGGGCGGAGGGGGCGGAGGTACTCCTGCTCGCAGTCGGTGGCGACGATCGAGGTGCAGCCGGCGGCGTCGAGGAGGGCGGACAGCTCCTCGTACGCGCCCGCTCGATCCGGATGTCCGGAGAGCCCGCCCATGGTCCATGCCTGGAGCATGGTGGGCGGCGCGACGGCGTCGGGCCCGCGATAGGCGGGGTGGGCGTCGCCCATGGCCTCGCACCAATGCCGGATCATGGGCTCGTTGACCGGGTCCTTGCCGATGGAGGCGGCGGAGGTGGAACGCCCTTCGAAGCCCTTGAGCGCCTCGTACAGCGCATCGACGTCGTCGGTGCTCATCGCCGCCGCCCCCTCCCCTTCATCCCGAGCCGCATCATGGCGACGATCTCGCGCTGCACCTCGCTCACTCCTCCCCCGAAGGTGTTGATCTGGGCGGCCCGGTTCATCCGCTCCAGTTCGCCGCCGTCGAAGGCGCCCGGCGAGCCGGTGCGGACCAGGGCGGCCGGGCCGGCGATCTCCTGGCACATGCGGTAGACCTCGACGGCCGATTCGGTGCCGGCGAACTTCACGCCGCTCGCGTCGCCGGGCGCGAGCCGCCCCGCGCCGACGTCGCCGACGAGGCGCCAGTTGAGCAGCCGGGTGGCGGCGAGCCGGGCGTGCGCCTCGGCGGCCCGGAGCCGTACCCAGGGCTCGTCGATCCGGCGGCGGCCGGTGTCCGGGTCGGGCGTGCGGGCCCGGCTGAGCGCGACCTCGTAGAAGTCCTCGGCCTGCATGCCGATCGCGGCGAGGGCGACCCGCTCGTGGTTGAGCTGGTTGGTGATCAGCCCCCAGCCGCCGTTCTCGGGCCCGACGAGGTTTCCGGCCGGGACGCGCACGGAGTCGTAGTAGGTAGCCGTGGTGGTCAGCCCGCCGACGGTCTCGATGGGGGTCCAGGAGAAGCCCGGCGCGTCGGTGGGCACGAGGATGATCGAGATGCCGTGGTGGCGCGGGGTCTCGGGGTCGGGCGCGGTGCGGCAGGCGAGCCAGATCCAGTCGGCGTTCTGGGCGTTGGAGGTGAAGATCTTCTGCCCGTCGATCACCCAGGAGTCGCCGTCCCGGACGGCCTTGGTACGGAGCGAGGCGAGGTCGGTGCCGGCCTCGGGCTCGCTGTAGCCGATGGCGAAAACGGCCTCGCCGCGCAGGATGCGGGGGAGGAGGGTGGCCTTCTGGTCCTCGGTCCCGTACTTCATGAGGGTGGGGCCGACGGTGTTGAGCGTGACCATGGAGACGGGGGCGCCGGCCCGGTAGGCCTCGTCGAAGAACACGAACTGCTCGTCGGGCCCGCGGCCCTGTCCGCCGTACTCCTCGGGCCAGCCGAGTCCGAGCCATCCGTCGGCGCCGATGCGGCGCAGCAAGGCGCGCTGGTCAGCGGTGGCTGTGGCGGGCGGGGGCCCGTCGGGCATCACGTCGCGGAAGTACACGCGGAGCTCGGCGCGCAGCCGGAGCTGCCGTTCGGTCGGGGCGAGGTGCACGGCGACGACCTCTCTTCCAGTTTTCTGACTGCCCGTCAGATTCCTTCAGTCGAAGGCCCACTGTCAAGCACACGGCACGCGGCACACCGCACACGGCCCACCGGGGCGACAAACAGGAACGGCCCGCACGGTCGGTACCGAAGTACCGCCGTGCGGGCCGTCGTTCACCCCGCCGTCATTCCCCCGTCCATCCTGCCGTCGAACGTCCCCCCGTCGGGCCGGTCACCACCACGGGAAGAAGTTGACCACCGCGTTGGACTGGTCGATGTGGGTGAAGGCGGAGCCGTTCACGCTGGCGGTGTTGTTCTGGTTGGAGGCGCCGGAACCGGTCGCCACCTGCTGGGTGGTGGTGGAGTTGCCGTGGTTGTTGCCACCGACACCGCTGCCGATGATCGTGGCGACGCTCGCATTCGATCCGTCGTTCGCGAATCCACCGTTGTCGGCCTGGGCGACCCCCGTGAACAGCGCGGCGGCGAGGGGCAGGGCGGCGGCAGCGGCGAGAACGCGGGCGGTACGGATGCTTGCCATGTCTGTTCCTCCAGGAACTGAAGCTTTGAAGTGCGTCAACTGCTGTGCTGACCTGGGCAGTTGGCCGACCGCCCCGGTCGTTGTGCTCGACGTCGCGAGACCAGAGTTGCCCACCGAATCCCCGGCGAACCACCCCGGAGTGGTCGATTCCCTCGCAAGCGTGAGGACAAGTCGATAAACCCCCTCAGGGAGAAGAAAGCCGCAGCTCAGCCGGTACGGAGCCGGGTGGGGCCGGAGAGGGCAGGCAGGACAAGAGGCGAAGCGTTTCGGCACTTTTCAGTCAATCCGCCCCTCAGCTTTTCAACCCTCCAAGTCGGGGGCCGAATCGCCGATCCACCCTTCCCTTTATCGAACCTGTGTACGAAAATGAATCCATGGCCGCTTCTGCCCGGCAGACCGCCGCCCTGGCTCTCGCGCACGCCCTGACGGCGGCGGAGCGCGGGCTCCCCGTCATCCCCCTGTCCCGCACCAAGCTCCCGGCGCTCCGCTCGCCGCACCGGGGCGAACCCCGGTCGGTGGCCTGCCGGGGCGAGTGCGGGCGGCCGGGCCACGGTGTGTACGACGCGACGACGGATCCGGCAGCGGTACGGGCGCTGTTCGCGGCGGCTCCCTGGGCGACCGGGTACGGGATCGCGTGCGGGCGCCCGCCGCACCGGCTGATCGGGGTGGACCTGGACGTGCGGGAGGGCGGCCCGGACGGGGTGGCGGCGCTCGACGCGCTGGCGCGGCGGCACGAGTTCGCCGTCCCGCCCACGGTCACGGTCCTGACGCCCGGCGGCGGCCGGCACCTCTGGCTGACGGGCCCGCCGGAGACGGTGGTCCCGAACTCGGCGAGCCGGCTCGCGCCCGGCGTGGACATCCGGGGCGCGGGCGGCTATCTGGTGGGCCCGGGCTCGCTCGGCGCACACGGCACCTACCGCCTGGCCCCCGGCACCGAGCACCTCTCGCCGGCCCCGTGCCCGGAGGCCCTCCTGAACCTGGCGTCCCCACCGGCCCCCTCGCCCCCGGCCCGCACCGGAACCGCGTCCGCCGCCTCCCTGACGTCCTTCGTCCTCGCCTCCCCGCACGGCCAGCGCAACACCCGCCTGTTCTGGGCGGCCTGCCGCGCCTACGAGTCCCCGTCCCCCTCACCCATCCTGGCCGCCCTCACGACAGCCGCCCTGACGACCGGCCTCCCGGAGCCGGAGATCCGCGCGACGCTCGCGTCGGCGGCCTCGATCACGGCGCGGACGACCATCGGCCCTTGAACCCTCGCCGCCGCGAGGTCGAGCCCCCACGGAGAACGGCCCCTGACCGGGACTTTCCGGTCAGGGGCCGTTCTGCATCTCGCGCGGTGGGTGTGGGATTTGAACCCACGGAGACATCGCTGCCTCGACGGTTTTCAAGACCGTTCCCTTAGGCCGCTCGGGCAACCCACCCTCGCCCCGCCTCACCAGGCGCGGAGCGGGCTACAGCCTACCGGCTGTGCGGGGCCGGGCTGTAGGAGCGGCGTAAGCGGTGTGAGACCGGTCAGCTGTCGCCCGTGCGTTCGCCCAGGGTGACCGTGGTCGTGGTGGGCTTGCCGTTGCGTTCGTAGGTGATCTTGACCGAGTCGCCGGGCTTGTGGGTCCAGATCTCGCTGATCAGGGTCGGGCCGCTGTCGATCTGGCGGTCGTCGAAGGTGGTGATGACGTCGCCCGGCTTCAGGCCGGCCTTGGCGGCGGGGCCGTTGGGGGTGAGGGAGGGGGTGCCGCCGGAGCCGGTGTCGGCGATGACGGCGCCTTCGCCGCGGTCCTGCATGTTCACCGTGGCGCCGATGACCGGGTAGACGGGCTTGCCCGTCTTGATCAGCTGCTGGGCCACGTTGTTCGCCTGGTTGACCGGGATCGCGAAGCCGAGGCCGATCGAACCGGCCTGGGACTGGCCGAAGCCGCTGCCCGCCGACTGGATCGCGGAGTTGATGCCGATCACCGCGCCGCTCGCGTCGAGCAGCGGGCCGCCGGAGTTGCCCGGGTTGATCGAGGCGTCGGTCTGCAGGGCGCTCATGTACGAGTTCTTGCCACCGCCGCCGTCGCCCGAGGCGACCGGGCGGTTCTTGGCGCTGATGATGCCCGTGGTGACCGTGTTCGAGAGGCCGAAGGGGGCGCCGATCGCGATCGTCGAGTCGCCGACCGCGACCTTGTCGGAGTCGCCCAGCGGCAGCGGCAGCAGGTTCGACGGCGCGTTCTTCAGCTTGATGACCGCGACGTCGTAGCCCTCGGCGCGGCCGACGACCTCCGCGTCGTACGTCTTGCCGTTGGAGAAGGTCGCGGACAGCGTGCCGCCGTCCGCCGCCGACGCCACCACGTGGTTGTTGGTGACGATGTGGCCTTCCTTGTCGTAGACGAAGCCGGTGCCGGTACCGCCCTCGCCCTCCGAACCGCCGGACTTGGCCTGGATGGTGACGACGCTCGGCAGCGCCTTCGCCGCGACCGCGGCGACCGTGCCGGGGTCGCGCTTGAACGAGGAGGGGGCGTCGCCCGAGGAGACCGTGGTCGAGCCGGCGGTGTCGCCGTCCCGCTGGGACGCGGCCCAGTAACCGATGCCGCCGCCGACACCGCCGGCGACGAGCGCCGCGACGAGGACGGCCGCGACCAGTCCGCCGGTGCGCTTGCGCGGTGCCGCCGGGCCCGGCGGCACCGGCGGCGCACCCCAGGCGGGGGTCACCGGCGGGGCCGGCGGCCAGCCGTCGGCGCCCTGAGCGCCCTGAACCGCGGGCGCTGCGACGGTCGCCGGCTCGGGCGCCACGGGCGGCGCCACCGGCGCGGGAGGCGTGGGAGGCGTAGTCGGAGGCGCGGGAGGCGTGGGAGGCGTAGTCGGAGGCGTGGGAGGCGCCGCGGGGGCGGACGGGGCGGCCTGCTCCTCGGGAGCCGCCGGGGTCGCCGGAGCTGCCGCCGGGGTCGCGGGAGTCGCCGGGGCCGCCGGAACCTCCGTGCCCTCGTCCTCGTTCTCGGTGCTCACAGCTCTCTCCTCGTTCACTGCGCAGGCCGTCTCGGCGGAATCGTGCTGCGAACAGCTTTTCCCACAGCACGTCAGGCCACTGTAAGCCGGAGCTGTGCGTCCGCACCCCATTGTTTACTTGGGGCGAAACGGACACCCGGACCCCACCCGTACCTCACCCGTACCATGTCGCGGTGACCCACGCACCGCAGCCGCCGAGCCACCGCAGCCCCGTCCAGGTGGTCGCCCACCGCGGCGCCTCCGAGGACGCCCCCGAACACACGCTGGCCGCCTACATGAAGGCCATCGAGGACGGCGCCGACGCCTTGGAGTGCGACGTCCGGCTCACCGCCGACGGACACCTCGTCTGCGTCCACGACCGGCGCGTCAACCGCACCTCCAACGGCAAGGGCGCCGTCTCCGCCCTGGAGCTCGCCGACCTCGCCGCGCTCGACTTCGGCACCTGGAAGGGCCGCGACGAGGCGGGCGAGAGCCCGGACTGGGGCGACCCGGAGGCCACGTCCGTCCTCACTCTGGAACGCCTCCTGGAGCTGGTCTCCGACGCCGGCCGCCGGATCGAGCTCGCCATCGAGACCAAGCACCCCACCCGCTGGGCGGGCCAGGTGGAGGAGAAGCTGCTCCAGCTCCTCGGCCGCTTCGGCCTCGCCGAGCCGGCCACGCCCGAGGACTCCCCGGTCCGCGTCATGAGCTTCTCGGCCCGCTCCCTGCACCGCATCGCCACCGCGTCGCCGACCATGCCGACCGTCTCCCTCTCCCAGTTCGTCACCCCGCGGCTGCGGGTCGGCGGGCTGCCGGCCGGCGCGCGGATCGCCGGCCCCTCGGTCCGGATCGTGCGGCACAACCCGGCGGTGATCCTGCGGCTCCAGCAGGCCGGCCACCAGGTCCACGTCTGGACCGTGGACGATCCGGAGGACGTGGAGCTGTGCGTACGGCTCGGCGTGGACGCGATCATCACCAACCGGCCCAAGCAGGTCCTCGCCCACCTCGGCCGCGCCTGAGCCCGAACCGCCTCACCCAACCCCTTTCACCTCTTTTGACCCAGCCACCCCACCGGTGCGGGGTGTGCACCGGCGCGTTCGGGACGTACGCGATCGTCACGAGTGCGTCACCGGAGGCGTACTGGCCGGTTTCCGGTCCAGGCCATTGGGGCATTCACCACGTGGCGTGGGGCAAAGGAGGTCTCGGGGGTGGCGTTGGTGGTGGCACAGGAGGTGCCCACGTCGTCGAGCATGGCCGTACCCCATGGCCCTGCGGGCGTGGGTGAGGCACGGCACCGGATGCGGGAGCAGTTGAGCCGCAGCGGAATGGCCGAATCGGTCGTCGACGACGCGGTACTGATCCTTTCCGAATTGTTGAGCAATGCCTGTCGGCACGGCAGACCGCTGGGCTGTGCGGACGTGGGCGACGGAGATGTGCGAGCGGCCTGGAGCATCGACCGGTCCGGCGGGCTCACGGTGGAGGTCACGGACGGCGGCGGTCCCACCCGTCCCGTTCCGGCCACTCCGTCGGTCACCGCGCGCGGCGGCCGCGGGCTGAACATCATCAGCGCGCTCGCCCAGGACTGGGGCGTACGGGACAGCGCGACCGGCGAGGTCACCGTCTGGGTGCAGGTCACCGGCGGCCACCGCGGCGAGGACTTCGCCGCCCGGGTCGGCGGCTCCGGATTCGGTTTCCTCGACGCGTACGACGACCTGGAATGACGACCGGGGTGTACGGGGCGGGCGCGGCCTACAGGGACGCCCGCCCCGCTTCCGCCCTCCCAGCACTCCCAGCGCTCCCGGAGGCTCCCGGCCCCTCCCGGGGGACGCCGCACCGGCATACCCGCGTCGCGGTCCCCGTGCGGCTAGGCTCGCGCCCGAGACAGCACCGCCGCGATCGGGAGATAGCCACACCATGGCCAAGAAGCGCCCCCAGACGAAGCCCGGCAAGGCCGGCAGCACCGGCCAGGCACAGGTCACGAACGGGGAGATCCCGGTCGTCGGAGCGCGCGAGCCGTGCCCCTGCGGCTCCGGCCGCCGCTACAAGGCGTGTCACGGGCGGGCCGCCTCGCACGCCGCGACCGAGCTGGTACAGCGGCCCTTCGAGGGGCTGCCGGGCGAGTGCGACTGGGTCGCGCTGCGCGAGCTGGTGCCCGCCGCGACCGTGCCGCTCACGCTGAAGGCCGGGCTGCCCGAGGGCGTGCCGTCGGTGACGCTCGCGACCGTGCTGCCGATGGCCTGGCCCGCGCTGCGCCGCGACGACGGCTCGGTGCTGCTCGCGCTGCAGAACGACTCGTCCTCCGGCGACCTCGCCCGCGACCTCGCCGACACCCTGGAGCGCGCCCTCGTGGCCGAGCCGGGCACGCCGGTCGAGCCCCGGCGCGTACCGGCGGAGGGTCCGCGCCTTCAGGATCTGCTCGACGCCGACAGCGATTTTTCGCCTGTCGTGCACTCGGGATTCGAATTCTGGATTCCGGAGTCCGCGGACAATTCCAACCCCGAGGTCGCCGCCTCCCTGGAGCGCGCCAACGCCGCCGCCATCCCGACCGTGAAGCTGACCGGTGTCGACTCCGCCTACTGGTGCGAGACGCCGGACAAGAACCACCTGCGCTGGGTCATGCCGCACCCGGAGGAGAAGCTGCTCGACGCGCTCGCCCGGCTGCAGGCCGCGGGCACCTCCTCGCTCGGCCCGGACACCCGCCTCGTCGGCTCCTTCCGGGCCCACGGGCTCATGGTGCCGGTGTGGGACCTGCCCACCACGATGACGGCGGAGGACTGCGAGAAGCCGGCCGCCGAGTTCGCCGAGCGGCTCGCCGCGGCCCTCGCTTCGGACGCTCCGCTCACCACCGAGGAGCGCCGGGCGCGCGGCGGTCTCACCAACCGTCAGGTGACGCTCAGCTGATACCCGGGGTGGTATCCGTGACTGATCGGTGACTGACAGACCGACCAGTCGGTGATGTCCGCCACAACCCCTCCTCGGAAGGGCGAAATCCCTGTCCGAATAACCGAGATCGAATTTGCGAACGGCCAATCTCTTGTTACCGTTCTGGAAGCCCGGTCGCTGGTGCATCCCCCGTCGCCAGCGACCGGGCGTTCTCATGCCCGGACACTGATGCGTCACTGATCCGGAAGGTCTTGATCCGCATTCTTCGGATCAAGCGGTGATCGACCGGCGGTCAACTGCTCTCCGGCTCCGCCGTGTTGCTTCCCGAGCGCAGCAGCAGCGGCGCGTTTCCCTCTTCGCCCCGCCCCGCGAACTCCGCGACCGCCGTGTACGCGTCGGCCGCGCCCCGGCCCCGCTCCCTCGGCGTCTCGCACGTCCCCGGCTCGTCGCGCGCCGCGATCGCGCAGCGCACCTGTACGGTCCGCCCGCCGGGCGCCATCAGGGTGAGTACGGCGTCGAGCTCGCGGCCCGTCGCGTTGCGGTAGTACGTACGCGCCCAGGCGTCCGGCCCCTCGGCCACCACACAGGTCTGCGCCTCCACGCCGTCGGGCGAGGCGAGTTCGGGCCCGCAGCGGGTGACGGCCGGCGGCTCGGAGGGAGCGGCGTCCGCGGTACGGGACGGAGTCAGGCGCAGGTCCTGGAGCAGCCCCTTCGGCTTCGCGTCCCCGCCGCCGTCACCACCGCCGTCACCCGCCGGTCCCGCCGACGCCGCGACCGGCACCAGGACCGCGATCAGTACGGCGGCGCCGAGCCCCAGGGCGCGCAGGCGCGCGGGACCGATACGTGCCGGACTCCTGCGCCCACTCTTGCGCGCCATACTCGCTCCTCGGGAACGGATCCTGCCCGCGAAGATAGCCGCGGCCGGCGGACTCCCGGCCGGCCGCGCGCGCGTTTCTGCTGGATGGCGGGCCGTTCCACACCCGTTCGGGTGAACGCCCCCCGGCCCACGAGGGCCGCCGCTCAGTACGCGAGCCGGCTGCCGCCCCCCGGCATGCTCGTGCTCGCCTCGACCAGCGCGTCCACGACCGCCTCCACGTCCGGCAGCCACGGCCGGGCCGAGCCCGCCAGCGGCGCGCGCTCCCAGCGCACCTCGCCGGTCCCGGTGGTCGAGGGCGGCAGCGGCAGATAGCCGCCGTCGCCGTGGAAGCGCAGCGAGGCGGGCACGCTGTCCTTGGAGTGGAGGAGTTCGCCGAGCCGTTCGAGGCCGTACGGGGCGACGAGGATCGCCCAGCGGGTGGGCGTGGCCACGACCGGGCCGAGCCGCATGCCCTGCGCGTCGAGCACGGCGAGCGCATGGGCGCCGGCGACGGCCGGGAGGCTGACCGCGCAGGGCGCGCGGCCGCCGGTGGCGAGGAGGACCGGGGCCTCGGGGCGCCGGGTCCACCACCAGCGGATCATGCGCGCGTCGGTGGTGGCCGCGAGCAGACCCGGGTCCAGGGGGTGTGCGCCGGGCACGACGCACTGGGGATCGGGACAGGCACAGTCCACGACGGCGGGCAGTGGCGGCGATGGCGCGGTGAGCGCCCCCGACAGGGAGCCGGCGGCCACCGCCGCCCACAGCCCGCCGTTCCGCGCGCGCTCCCGCGTACGCCCGCGCGCCCACCACGGCACCCTGCTCCGTACGACGCCGGCGGCCTCTCCGGCCACGGGCTCGGCCCGTACCGTCCCGTCCGTCCCGTCCGCCTCGTCCACCCGCAGGCCCACGCCGGGCACCACCGGCCAGCCCCACTCGGTGCCGAACAGCAGCGCGGCGTCACGCCGCGCACGCTCCCGTACCTCCGTCGAGGCCCGCACATCCGCCGGGCCCTGCATGCCCTCCGTGCTCGCCCCGCGCTTGCCGCGCCCGAACCGGAGCCTGCGTCGCCTTCCGAGGATCTCGCGCATGAGCGCTCGTTCCTTTCCGTTGAACGCCGAATCCACGCACCACAGGGGGTGTCACCCTACGTGGTGCTGCTTTCACCGTACGTATCACTCGCGCACTCGCTGCGCGCGTCCAGGCGCTGACGAGCCTTGCCCAGCCCGTGCGGGCGCTCTCTGCGAGCGGCGGGCGTTCGGGCGGCGATCCTGCCGGAACACGTTCCCCGCCACTCGGGGTAGGGGTGCGGCCTGCGGTGATGAGGACGCTCGGGTTCCACGTCCGTATTCAGGGGCGTCTCCAACTGCCCCTGCCCGTCACCGATTACGTACCCGTCACGCTCAAAATGACGCGCTTTCAAACGACGCCAGTCGACCGCAAATGGTGCACACCGGGGTCAATTTTCGGCCAACTTCCCCTAGTCTTCAACCCTCTCGCCGCATCTCACGGACACCAGAAGTCCCATGGTGACAATGCTGGACATCGATCCTCTTGTGCGTGTAGATGTGGATCGATGGGTAGCCGCGCAGAATGACTTGGGGGTTTGCGATGCTATTGCATGAAACGCGCAGGTCGGAAAGCGGAATGCCATGAGTACACCGCGTGCGCCGAAAGTGGCCGGAATCGATTCCACTGTCCCCTCTCCCCCGCACACTGCCGCCCCCACGGCGGCCCACACCGCGGCCCCCTTCGGCGCGCCGCTCCCCCCGCCCGCCTCCGCCGTGGCCCTGCAGGACCGGCTGGCCGGCTGGGTCTCCGATCTCACCCTCCTCCACGAACTCACCGAGGCCCTGATCAGGACCGCCTCGCTCGACGGCGCACTGCGCGAGGTGCTGCGCGCCGGAGCCGCCCTCGTCGGGGCCCGCCGCGGCATGGCCGTCCTCGAACCCGCCGACGGACAGGGCCCGGCCCTCACCGTCGGCCTCGGCCTCGCCCACGCCGAACTCGGCACCATCGAGACCGTCCCGCGCAGCGTCACCTCGTACGGCCGGATCCTCGACGGACTCGACCCGCTCCCCGAGGGCGCCCTGCCCCGCCCCGTCGCCCACCCCGACCTGCGCTCCGAGGAGGACCTCGACCCGCGCCACCGCGAGGTCGCCGCCCGCCTCGGCTACGCCGCCAGCTACGCCCTGCCGCTCGTCACCGAGGAGGCCGGCAAGCTCGGCGCCGTCGTCTGGCTGTACGACGAGCCGGCCGAGCCCACCGAGCGGCAGCGCCACCTGATCGGGCTGTACGGAGGGTTCGCCACCGAGCACCTGGCCCGCCTCCTGGAGGTCGAGCGGTCCCGCGCCCGGGTCGCCACCGTCGCCGAGGAACTGCTGCCCAGCCGGCTCCCCCGGGTCCCCGGCGTCCAGCTCGCCGCCCGGCACCGCACCGGCCCGCGCGGCGGCGGCGACTGGTACGACGCGCTGCCGCTGCCCGACGGCGCCCTCGGCCTGGCCGTCGGCTCCGTCTCCGGCAGCGGGCCGAGCGCCCTGGCCGCCATGGGCCGGCTGCGCGCCAGCCTCCGCGCGTACGCCGTGATGGAGGGCGAGGACCCGGTCGCCGTCCTCTCCGACCTGGAGCTGCTGCTCCGCCTCACCGAGCCCGCCCGCTCGGCCACCGCGCTCTTCGCCTTCTGCGAGCCGGCCGCCCGCCGGATCGTGCTCGCCGGGGCCGGACACACCCCGCCGCTGGTCATCGGCGAGCACCGCACCGAGTACGTGGAGACCTCGCTGTCCGCGCCGCTCGGCATGCTGTCCTGCTGGGAGGCGCCGAGCGTCGAGCTGTCGCCCGCCCCCGGAGAAACGGTGCTTCTCTACACCGACGGACTCCTTCGGCGCACCGGCGACGCCATGGACCGGGCCTTCGCCCGGCTGCACGCCGCCGCCGCGAGCGTGCCCAGGGCGGACCAGGCCGATCCGGGCGCGGTCGCCGACCACGTGCTGCGGACCGTGCTGCCCGAGGGCCTGGACACGGGCGGCGCCGACGGCGAGGACGTGGTGCTGCTCGCCGCCCGCTTCGAGTGACGCCCGTCGCCCTGACCCGCCGGTAGGACCCGGGTGAGAGCTGTCATGGGTCTTACGGCTCTTGGCTCCTGACCGCACGCCCGTACGATGGTGATGGTTCAGTGTCGTACCAAGAGGAGGCAGACCCGTGGCCGAGGAGCTCACGACGGAGAACCCGGAGACCCCGGAGGAGTCCGAAGAGCAGGCGATCAAGCAGCGCAAGAACGGCCTGTACCGGGGCGTCTCCGACGAGCTCGCCGACAGCATGAAGTCCGGCTGGGCCGACACCGAGCTGCACGGCCTCGCCCCGATCGCCCAGGCCGCCCACACCGCCGCCCGCCGCGCCGCGCTCTCCGCGCGCTTCCCGGGCGAGCGCCTGGTGATCCCGGCCGGCAATCTGAAGACCCGGTCGAACGACACCGAGTACTCCTTCCGCGCCTCCACCGAGTACGCGTACCTCACCGGCGACCAGACCCAGGACGGCGTGCTCGTCCTGGAGCCCGCCGCCGACGAGGACGGCCACGAGGCGACGATCTACCTGCTGCCGCGCTCCGACCGCGAGAACGGCGAGTTCTGGCTCGACGGCCAGGGCGAGCTGTGGGTCGGCCGCCGGCACTCCCTCGCCGAGGCGGAGCAGCTGCTCGGCATCCCCGCGCAGGACGTCCGCGAGCTGCCCGAGCGGCTCAAGGAGGCCACCGGCCCGGTCCGCGCCGTGCGCGGCCACGACGCCGGCATCGAGGCCGCCCTCACCGACAAGGTCACCGCCGAGCGCGACGAGGAGCTGCGGGTCTTCCTCTCCGAGGCCCGCCTCGTGAAGGACGCCTTCGAGGTCGCCGAGCTGGAGAAGGCCTGCGCCTCGACCGCCCGCGGCTTCGAGGACGTCGTCAAGGTCCTCGACAAGGCGCGGGCCACCAGCGAGCGCTACATCGAAGGCACCTTCTTCCTGCGCGCCCGCGTCGAGGGCAACGACGTCGGCTACGGCACCATCGCCGCCGCCGGCCCGCACGCCTGCACCCTGCACTGGGTCCGCAACGACGGCCCGGTCCGCTCCGGCGACCTGCTGCTGCTCGACGCCGGCGTGGAGACCACCGAGCTCTACACCGCCGACGTCACCCGCACCCTGCCGATCAACGGCCGGTTCACGGAGATCCAGCGCAAGATCTACGACGCCGTGTACGAGGCGCAGGAGGCCGGCATCGCCGCGGTGAAGCCGGGCGCCGGCTACCGCGACTTCCACGACGCCGCCCAGCGCGTGCTCGCCGAGAAGCTCGTCGAGTGGGGCCTGGTCGAGGGCCCGGTGGAGCGCGTCCTGGAGCTCAACCTGCAGCGCCGCTGGACCCTGCACGGCACCGGTCACATGCTCGGCATGGACGTCCACGACTGCGCCGCCGCGCGCACCGAGGCGTACGTCGACACGACCCTGGAGCCGGGCATGTGCCTGACGGTCGAGCCGGGGCTCTACTTCCAGGCCGACGACCTGACCGTGCCGGAGGAGTACCGGGGCATCGGCGTCCGGATCGAGGACGACATCCTCGTCACCGAGGACGGCAACCGGAACCTCTCCGACCAGCTGCCGCGCCGCTCCGACGAGGTCGAGGCGTGGATGGCCGGCCTGCTGGGCTGACACGCATGTGGAGCCCCCGCCGACGACGTCGGCGGGGGCTTTTCGTCTAGGTGAGCGCGAGCGGCGCGTCCGCGCGCCACTTCAGCAGCTTGTCGAAGCTGACGAGCGCGCCGCCTCTTCCCGTACGCCCGAAGTGGACGTGGTCGGCGAGCTCCTCGATCAGACGCAGGCCGCGCCCGTTCTCGGCGTCGGGGGCCGCCGCCGGAACGAGTGCGGCGCCGGAGAAGCCGGGGCCCGCGTCGGCCACCTCGATCCGGCAGGTCTCGCCGTCGAGGTAGGCGGTGACGCGGTACGCCTCCGAGGTCCGGCCGCCCCGGCCGGCGGCGGCCCCGCCGTGCTCGACGGCGTTCGCGCAGGCCTCGGTGAGCGCCACCGACAACTCGTACGACACGTCCGGATCGACCCCGGCCGTCTCCATCGTGCCGAGCAGCAGGCGCCGGGCGAGCGGGACGCTCGCGGCCTCGCGCCGCAGATGCAGGGACCACCAGATGCTCATGCTCCAGCCTCCTGGCTGCGGCTCGACATGCTGCGGCACGACATACCGATACGTATTGCCGTACGGGGTGGTCCATAAGCCCCCTCCCACCGCAACAGCGCCCGTTCGGCGGATGCGGGGACGCGTCCGCCGGTGTATGTCGCCGCGAAGACCGCCGGAAGACGGCCAGAAGACCCCTCGGAAGATCCCTCGGAAGATCCCCAGAAGGCACCCCGAAGACCCCCAAGGGTGACCTTCCGGACCTGCCGTATGGAGGGGGTGGGCCTGGTGCGATGATGGGCCCCGCCATGTCTGCCCCCGCGCTCGCACCACGTCTGCTGAGGGCCGCGGTGTTCACCGCGGTCTGCGTCGTGCTGTCCGGGCTCGGCCACGCGCTCGCCGCCTGTGCGGGGATCGCGCTGTGGTCGCTGGTCGCCGGTTTCCTCGGCGTCTTCGGGGTCATCGTGCTCTTCACGGGCCGGGAGCGCTCGCTGCCCGCGATCGTGACCGCGCTCGCCGGCGGACAGCTCGCCCTGCACGCCCTGTTCGGGCTCGGCCAGCGCCGGCTCGTGACCGGCCCGCAGGCCGACGAGGCGCTCCTCCGGCTCGCCGCCAAGCTGGTCTGCGGGGGCGGCGCCGCCGCGCTCAGCCCCGCCGACGCGGCCCGCATCGTCAGCGACGCCGGGCTCGCCCCCGCCGTCCCGGCCGGTGGGGTGCACGCGCACCTGGCCGGCATGGCGGACCCGGCGGCCGGCCAGACCGGTCTCGCCGCCCTCGTCCCCAGCCTGCCGATGGTGCTCGGCCACCTGCTCGCCGCGCTTGTGACGGGCTGGCTGCTGCGCCGGGGCGACCTCGCCCTCCGCCGCCTCGTCACGCTCTCCGCGCAGGGTGCCGTCGAGCTCGCCGAGTGCGCGCTCGTCCGCTCGCTGCGCGGCGCGCTCGCGCTCGTACGGGCGCTGCTCGCCGGGCTGCCGGGCGCTCCGGCCACCGGGCCGCGCGGCCCGTCCCGTACCACCGCCGACTCCTCGCCGCCGCCGGTGGCCGAGGTGCTCAAGGACACGGTGATCAGGCGCGGCCCGCCGGCCGCCGCCCGCTGCGTCCTCGCAGCCTGACGCGGACCGCTCCAGCCACATCGAGACACCTCGGGGGGGCGGGTCCGCAGCGTCCGCGCGTGTGCGCGGACCGCACCCGCCTGCTTCGTGCCTCCCCTGAGGCACCTCTCCCATGAACTGGAGTGTCTCCGTCATGAGCGTTTCCCGTGCCTTCTCCCGGACCTTCCTCGCCCGCGCCGCCGTCGCCGGCGGTGTCGCCGCCTCCTCCGTCCTGCTGCTCGCCGGCACCGCCGCCGCGCACGTGAGCGTGCAGCCCGTGGGCCAGGCGGCCAAGGGCGGTTACGCGACCGTCAACGTGAAGGTGCCGAACGAGCGCGACAACGCCTCCACCGTCAAGGTCGAGGTCAACTTCCCGACCGACCACCCGCTGGCGTCCGTGATGCCGCAGCCGGTGCCCGGCTGGAAGGTCGAGGTCACCAAGGCCAAGCTGGCCAAGCCGCTGGAGCTGCACGGCAAGAAGATCGACCAGGCGGTCGCCAAGGTCACCTGGACCGCCGACGGCTCGAAGATCGGCCCCGGCCAGTTCCAGCAGTTCCCGCTCTCCCTCGGGCAGCTGCCCGAGGACACCGACTCGCTCGTGCTCAAGGCGATCCAGACCTACGACAACAACGAGGTCGTGCGCTGGATCGAGGAGCCCAAGGAGGGCGCCGCCGAGCCCGAGAGCCCGGCGCCGGTCCTGAAGCTGTCCGCCGCGTCCGACGACCACCACGGCGGTGCGGCCGCCGACGACAAGACCGCGGACAAGGCCGGCCACGACACCGAGGACGGCGCGCACGAGGCCGCCGCCGACACGACCGACACCGCGGCGCGCGTGCTCGGCGTGGTCGGCATCCTCGTGGGCGTCGCCGGAATCGCCTTCGGCGTCCTGGCCGGGCGCCGCCGCTCGGCCTGACGGCCGTCACCCTCACGGAAAGAACCAGCATGTCCGACACCAAGTCCGACACGACGTCCGAGAAGCGCTCCGAGAAGCACTCCGACGCGAAGGACGGCGGCCGCCCCGGCCGCCGGGCCCCGCTGATCATCTCCGCGGCCGCGATCGTCGCCGCCATCGGCGTCACCGCGGCCGTGGGCCTCGGCGGTGGCGACGACACGAAGGCCGGCACCGGCAGCAGCCCGGTCGCCGAGGTCTCCGGCGGCTCCGACAACACCAAGGCCGCCACCGTCCTGGACCGGCCCTTCACCAAGCCCGACCTGGTCCTGACCGACAGCAAGGGCGAGAAGTACGACCTGCGCGAGCGCACCAAGGGCAAGCCGACCCTGCTCTACTTCGGCTACACCCACTGCCCGGACGTCTGCCCGCTGACGATGAGCAACATCGCCATCGCCCGCAAGGCGCTCCCCAAGGCCGACCAGGACAAGCTCCAGGTCGTCTTCGTCACCACCGACCCGGAGCGGGACACCGCCGCCGAGCTCGGCAAGTGGCTGCCGGCCGCCGGCGACCCGTCCTTCACCGGACTCACCGGCGACTTCTCGGCCATCCAGGCCGGGGCCCGTTCCATCGGCATCGGCATCGACCCGCCCCAGAAGGAGAAGGACGGCTCCGTCGTCTCCATGCACGGCGCCCAGGTGATCGCGTTCTCGCCGACCACCGACCAGGGCTATGTGCTCTACGGCGAGGACACCACGTCCGACCAGTACGCCGCCGACCTGCCGAAGCTCATCAAGGGGGAGAACCCGTGAACCGCCGCACCACCGCCCTGTCCGCCGCCGTGGCGCTCGCCGCCGCGCTCGCGCTGACCGGGTGCTCGACCGACAGCGACAAGCCCGAGCTGAAGGTGAGCGGCGCGTTCATGCCCCAGCCGGTGATGGACATGGCCGGCGGCTTCCTCACCATCACCAACAGCAGCGGCACGGCCGACAAGCTCACCTCCGTCACCAGCGGCCTCTCGGACGACATCACGATCCACGAGACCAAGAACCAGAAGATGCAGGAGGTGACGTCCTTCGACATCCCCGCGAACGGCGAACTGAAGCTCGAACGCGGCGGCAGCCACATCATGTTCATGGAGCTGAAGAAGCAGCCCAAGCAGGGCGAGAAGGTCGACATCGAGCTCCACTTCGAGAAGTCCGACCCCATCAAGGTCACGCTTCCCGTCGAGGCGCCCAACCACAACCCCAAGCAGCACTGAGCTCTTTGAGGGAGTGACACACACGATGACAACCACCGCCCCGCGCCTCGGGCCGGCCCCCGGACGGGGACACGCCCTCGTCCGGCTCGTCCGGCTGCTGCTCGTCGCCGCCGCGCTGCTCGGCACGGTGCTCGCCGCCGCGGGCCCCGCGTCCGCGCACGCGGCGCTGACCGGCAGCGACCCGCAGGACGGGGCGGTGGTCGCCACCGCCCCCAAGGAGGTCAACCTGACCTTCTCGGAGGAGGTCGCCATGAGCGACGACTCCATCCGGGTCCTCGACCCGGCCGGGAAGCGGGTCGACACCGGCGAGATACGGAACCTGTGCAGCGGCTCGATCGTCCGCTACGGCGTCGCCCTGCTGCCCGGACTGCCCGACGGCACCTACACCGTGGCCTGGCAGACCGTCTCCGCCGACAGCCACCCGGTCTCCGGCGCCTTCACCTTCTCCGTCGGCGCCCCCTCCACCACCTCCGTCGCCCTGCCCGACACCCCCGTCGGCGGCGGCCTGGTCGGCGCGCTCTACGGCATCGCGCGCTACCTCTCGTACGCCGGATTCGTCGTCCTCGTCGGCGGCGGGGCCTTCGTCCTGGCCTGCTGGCCGCGCGGCGCCGCCGCGCGCCCGGTGCAGCGGCTCGTGGTCCGGGGCTGGCTCACGCTGACCGCGGCCACCCTGGCGCTGCTGCTGCTCCGCCACCCGTACACCAAGACCGGAAAGCTCGGCGACGTCTTCGACCTGGGCGGCCTCCGGGCCGTCCTGGAGACCAAGACCGGCGCCGCGCTCTCCTCCCGGCTGCTGCTGCTCGGCGCCGCCGCGCTGTTCGTCGCCGTGCTGTTCGGCGCCTACGCCCGGCGCCGCGACGAGAAGGAGCACAAGGACCTCACCTTCGGCCTCGCCCTCGGCGGCACCGTCGTCGCGGCCGGCATCGCCGGTACGTGGGCGCTGGCCGAGCACGCCTCGACCGGGCTCCAGCCGGGCATCGCGATGCCGGTCGACATCCTGCACCTGCTGGCCGTCGCCGCCTGGCTCGGCGGACTCACCGCCCTGCTCGTCGCGCTCTACCGGGCTCCGTCGGTCGAACGGTCCGCCGTCGAGCGCTACTCGAACCTGGCCTTCGGCTCGGTCGTCGTCCTCGCCGCCACCGGCATCTACCAGACCTGGCGGCAGGTCGGCACCTGGTCGGCCCTGACCGACACCCGGTACGGACAGCTGCTCCTGGTCAAGGTCGGCCTGGTGGCCGTCCTGGTCGGCATCGGGTGGGTGTCGCGGCGGTGGGTGCGGCGGCTCGCGGAGCGACCGGTGGGAGCGGAGACCTCCGATGCGGAGACCTCTGAGGACGAGGTCTCTGAGAACGAGGTCTCTGAGGACGAGGTCTCCGCAGAGGTGGCCGACGAGCCGGAGGCCGCCGAGCCGGAGGCCGACCCCGAGCGGGCCGCGCAGCTCGCCCGGCAGCGGGCCGCCGTCGCCACCGCGCAGCGGAAGAAGGCGCGGGACGCCGACCCCGAGCGGGCCGGGCTGCGCCGCTCGGTGCTCACCGAGGCCGCCGTGGCGGTCGTCCTGCTCGCGGTGACGACCGTGCTCACCTCCACCGAGCCCGCCCGTACCGAGGAGGAGGCCGGCCGGGGCCGCGCCGCCGCCGGTGCCGCCGCCGTGCCCAACCGTCCCATCGACGTCCGGCTGCCCTTCGACACCGGCGGCGTGGACGGCAAGGGCACCGTGCAGCTCGCCCTGGACCCCGGTCGTACGGGCGCCAACGCGCTGCACATCTATGTGCTGCGGCCAAACGGCCGGGCGCTCGACGTGCCCGAGGTGAAGGTCTCCTTCACCCTCAAGGCGAAGGACATCGGCCCGCTGCCGGTGCTGCCCGACCGCATCCAGACCGGACACTGGACGGCGAGCGGCGTCCAGCTGCCGATGGCGGGCGAGTGGCTGATGCAGGTCACCGTCCGTACCTCCGAGATCGACCAGACCACCATCGAGAAGAACGTGAAGATCGGCTGAGCCCCGTGAGCGACAACAACCTTGAGATCTCCCGCCGACGGGTGCTCGGCACCGTGGGCGCGGCCGGCGCCGCCGGACTCGTGATCGGCGCGGCCGGCGGTGCCGGCATCTCCGCGGCGGTGTCCGGGGACGGTTCCGAGACCGGCAAGGCCGGCTCCGGCGGTTCGACGGCGCTGACCACGGTCGGTGCGACCGAGGTGATGTTTCACGGGAAACATCAAGCGGGGATCACCACTCCGCTTCAGTCCCGGGGCCATCTGGTCGCCTTCGACCTCGTGCCGGGCGCGGGCCGCAAGGAGGCCGCCGCGCTGCTCCGCCGCTGGTCGGCGACGGCGAAGGCGCTGATGGCGGGCCGGACGGCGAGCGGGGCCGCCGACACCGGGATCGCCCTTGACGCGGGCCCGTCCTCCCTGACGGTGACCTTCGGCTTCGGCCGCACCTTCTTCGACCGCACCGGTCTCGCCGCGCGCCGCCCCGCCCAGCTCGATCCGCTGCCCGCCTTCTCCTCGGACGCGCTCGACCCGAAGCGGTCGGAGGGCGATCTGTGGGTGCAGATCGGCGCGGACGACGCGCTGGTCGCCTTCCACGCGCTGCGTGCGCTCCAGAAGGACGCGGGCGAGACGGCCCGGGTGCGCTGGCAGATGAACGGCTTCAACCGCTCGGCCGGCGCCACCGCCCGCCCGATGACCGCCCGCAATCTGATGGGCCAGGTCGACGGCACCAACAACCCCAAGCCGGCCGACCCCGACTTCGACCGGCGGATCTTCGTGCCGCAGGGCGCTGCCGGTGCCCAGGACTGGATGGCGGGCGGCTCGTACGCGGTCGTCCGGCGGATCCGGATGCTGCTCGACGACTGGGAGCGGCTGTCCCTGGACAAGCAGGAGAAGGTGATCGGGCGGCGGAAGTCGGACGGCGCACCGCTCTCCGGCGGGACCGAGACGACTCCGCTCGACCTGAACAAGAGGGGTCCGGACGGCAAGACCGTCATCCCCGACAACGCCCATGCCCGGATCTCCGCCCCCGAACAGAACGGCGGGGCGGCGATGCTGCGCCGGCCGTTCTCCTTCCACGACGGGATCGCGGCCGACGGCACGCCGGACGCCGGGCTGCTCTTCGTCTGCTGGCAGGCCGATCCGCTGCGCGGTTTCGTGCCCGTACAGCGCAAGCTGGACCGGGGCGACGCCCTGTCGCCGTTCCTGCGGCACGAGGCGAGCGGTCTGTTCGCGGCGCCGGGCGGGCCGGCGGAGGGCGAGTACGTGGGGCAGCGCCTGCTTGAGGCGTAGCGCGCAGTGCGTCTCCCGGAGTCGTGGCGGGCCCGCTCGGTGCGTCGTAGCGAGCCCGTCGGCTCCGGGCCCTCCATTAGGGTGACCGTATGTCCGCCAACCGGTATACGTATCTCGGTCCCGAAGGCACTTTCACGGAGGCCGCGCTGCGTACGCTGCCCGAGGCCGCGACGCGGGAGCTCGTCCCGATGGTCTCGGTGCCGGCCGCCCTGGACGCCGTGCGCAACGGCGACGCCGCCGCCGCGCTCGTGCCGATCGAGAACTCGGTCGAGGGCGGGGTGACCGCGACCCTCGACGAGCTGGCCTCGGGCGAGCCGCTGATGATCTACCGCGAGGTGCTGCTCCCGATCGCCTTCGCCCTGCTCGTACGACCGGGGACGAAGCTGTCGGAGATCAAGACCGTCACCGGTCATCCGGTGGCGCAGCCGCAGGTGCGGAACTGGCTGCGGGCCAATCTGCCGGACGCGCTGTGGGAGTCGGCCGCGTCCAACGCGGACGGCGCCCGGCTGGTCCAGGAGGGCCGGTTCGACGCGGCCTTCGCGGGCGAGTTCGCGGCGGCGACGTACGGTCTGGAACCGCTGGTCAGCGAGATCCACGACGCCGAGAACGCGGAGACGCGTTTCGTGCTCGTGGGCCGGCCGGCCCGGCCGGCGGCGCCGACCGGTGCGGACAAGACCTCGGTGGTGCTGTGGCTCGGCGACGACCACCCGGGTGCGCTGCTCGAACTCCTCCAGGAATTCGCGGTGCGCGGGGTGAACCTGATGCTGATCCAGTCGCGGCCGACCGGCGCGGGCATCGGGAACTACTGCTTCGCCGTCGACGCGGAAGGCCATATCGCGGACCGGCGGGTCGGCGAGGCGCTGATGGGCCTGAAGCGGATCTGCCCGAAGGTGCGGTTCCTCGGCTCGTATCCGCGCGCGGGGGTGGCGGTGGAGGACGTCCGGCCGCTGCGGCGCGGGACGACGGACAGCGAGTTCACCGAGGCCTCCGACTGGCTGGCCCGCGCCCAGGACGGCCGGGCCTGAGCCACCGGCCGGAGTTATCCACAGGCTCGCCCCTCGACCTGGGGACAAGTCGACAAGGCCGCGGACACAGGTCGACAAATCGTCGTCACCCCAGGTCCGGGGCCCCACACTTTGGAGCGAGCAATTCCCACTCGAAGGAGTGGGAAAATGCGGTGAAGATCGACGGGCGGCGCTCGTCCACAGATCTTTCGCACAGCCTGTGGATAACTCACCCTCGCTGTGCAGAACTCCGAAGAACGCGAAGAACCCCGAAGGGCCCCGAAGAGCCCCAAGAACTCCGAATGAGGAATTCACCGAAAAACAAAGCAATTCGGGCAAAGCGACACGCAAACCTATATCGGGTAGGGCGCTCCCGGCCGCACCGGTAGCCTGGTGGGGTGATTGACCTTCGCCTGCTCCGTGAGGACCCCGACCGTGTTCGCGCCTCCCAGCGCGCCCGTGGAGAGGACGTCGGCCTCGTCGACGCCCTGCTCTCCGCCGATGAGCGGCGCAGGTCGTCCGGCGTCCGCTTCGACGAACTCCGCTCCGAGCAGAAGTCGCTCGGCAAGCTGATCCCCAAGGCCTCCCCGGAGGAACGCGCCGAGCTGCTGCAGAAGGCGGAGCAGCTCAAGGTCGACGTGAAGGCCGCGGAGGCCGAGCAGAACGAGGCCGACGAGTCGGCCCGCGCGCTGCTGCTCCAGCTCGGCAACATCGTCCACCCGGACGTCCCGGTCGGCGGCGAGGAGGACTTCGTCGTCCTCGAGACCCACGGCACCATCCGCGACTTCGCGGCCGAGGGCTTCGAGCCCAAGGACCACCTGGAGCTCGGCGAGGCGCTCGGCGCCATCGACGTCGAGCGCGGCGCCAAGGTCTCCGGCTCGCGCTTCTACTACCTGACCGGCGTCGGCGCCCTCCTTGAGCTCGCCCTGGTCAACGCGGCGATCGCGCAGGCCACCGAGGCCGGCTTCACCCCGATGCTGACCCCGGCCCTGGTCCGCCCGCGCGCCATGGAGGGCACCGGCTTCCTCGGCCAGGCCGCGGAGAACGTGTACCACCTGGAGAAGGACGACTTCTACCTGGTCGGCACCTCCGAGGTCCCGCTCGCCGCGTACCACATGGACGAGATCATCGAGGCCGACAAGCTGCCCCTGCGGTACGCCGGCTTCTCGCCGTGCTTCCGCCGCGAGGCCGGCACGTACGGCAAGGACACCCGCGGCATCTTCCGCGTCCACCAGTTCGACAAGGTCGAGATGTTCTCGTACGTCGCTCCGGACGACGCCGAGGCCGAGCACAAGCGGCTGCTCGACTGGGAGAAGCAGTGGCTGACCGCCCTGGAGCTGCCGTTCCAGGTGATCGACGTCGCCACCGGCGACCTGGGTGCCTCCGCCTCCCGCAAGTTCGACTGCGAGGCGTGGATCCCGACCCAGGGCAAGTACCGCGAGCTGACCTCGGCCTCCAACTGCGACGGCTTCCAGGCCCGCCGCCTCTCCGTCCGTATGCGCGACGACAAGGACGGCAAGAAGGTCGTACAGCCGCTGGCCACCCTGAACGGCACGCTGTGCGCCGTCCCGCGCACCATCGTGGCGATCCTGGAGAACCACCAGCTGGCCGACGGCTCGGTGCGGGTGCCCGAGATCCTGCGCCCCTACCTCGGCGGGCGCGAGGTCCTGGAGCCGATCTCCAAGTGAGCACCGCCTTCCCCTACCGCCTGGTCGCGACGGACCTCGACGGGACGCTGCTGCGGCCCGACGAGTCCGTCTCGGACCGGACGCGCGAGGCACTGGCCGCGGCGACCGCGGCCGGCGCGGCGCACATCGTCGTCACCGGGCGGGCCGTGCCCTGGACCCGGCACATCCTCGACGACCTCGGCTACGAGGGGATCGCGGTGTGCGGGCAGGGCGCGCAGGTCTACCACGCGGGCGAGCGCCGGCTGCTGACCTCGCTGACCCTCGACCGGCAGCTCGCCGGGCTCGCGCTCTCCAAGATCGAGGCGGAGGTCGGGCCGCTGGCGCTTGCCGCCAGCCGCGATGGCCTGGAGGGCGAGGTCCTGATCGGCCCCGGCTACCGGACCCAGGGCGGGCCGCTGCCGTACGTGCCGTACGAGGACCCGGCCGCGCTGTGGGCGGCGCCGCTCACCAAGCTCTACATCCAGCACCCGGTGCTGGGCGACGACGAGCTGACCCGGCTCGCGCGGGAGACCGTCGGCGGTCTGGTCGACGTCGTGATGGCCGGTCCGGGCATCGTGGAGATCGTGCCGCTCGGCCTCAGCAAGGCGACCGGGCTCTCGCTGGCCGCGCGCCGGCTCGGCGTGAAGGCGGCGGAGACGATCGCCTTCGGCGACATGCCCAACGACATCCCGATGTTCGGCTGGGCGGCCCGCGGCGTGGCCATGGCCAACGCCCACGAGCAGCTGAAGGCGGTGGCCGACGAGGTCACCGGCTCCAACGAGGAGGACGGCATCGCCGTCGTCCTGGAGCGGCTGCTGCAGTCCTAGGAAGTCCGTACCTCGGTACTTCGGTACTTCGGTACTTCGGTACTTCGGTACCTCGGTACTTCGGTACGAGGAGCGGGGCGGCCCGCGCGGTTCGCCTCCGCGCGCTCGAAGCGGCCGCCCCGTTCCCGTACCCCCTCAGTGTGCTCCGCGTGCGTCGCCGCCCACCAGGGGTTTTTCCGGGCCGTGGCCTTCTCCGGTGAGCGGCCAGAAGGCCAGCCCGATCACCAGCGAGACCGCGTGGCCGAGGTCGGTGTACGTGCGGTCGGTGATCAGCGGGACCGCGAAGAAGGCCACCGCGCCGGCCAGGTAGAACCAGCGCCAGGGGCGCGGCAGCCGGTAGGTGAGGATGCCGACCGAGGCGGCGAGGCCGTAACTCACCCCGATGTCGACGACGTGCGCCATGCTGCGCGGCACGTCGTGGTCCCTGATGGCCTCCAGGACGACCTTCTGGCTGACGAGCGTGGCGGCGACGTGCGCGGTGCCGACGACGATCAGCCATTTCAGGGTGCCGAGCCAGCGCTCGACGGGCGCGTGGAAGACCTCGAAGAGGACGGCGTAGAAGGGCAGGCTCGCCGGGTTCTCGATCCAGAAGGCGCTGCCGAGCAGGGCCCGCATGGGGTGCCGGGAGAGTTCGTGGAGATTGCTGCTGTTGCGGTGCAGCAGATAGTGCTCCAGGCCGTCCGGGGACAGCGCGATGACCAGGCTGGTGAGCGCGATGACGGCCAGCCAGATGTGCGTACCGGGTGACGAACGCACCCACGACCTGATCGGTCGGGACGGTTCGCCACCCGGCGCACGGGACGCACGAGGCGCTCGGGGAGAGGTTTCGCGAGGCACGAGTCCGTGCCTATCACCCCTTTATGGGGGAAACCTGAGAGAAATACCCCGAAACCCGGAAACCCGGAAACCCGGATCAGAAATTGATCATGTGTCCGGCGATGCCGTGGATCGCTTCCTTCACGGCCTCGCCCAGGGTCGGGTGGGCGTGCACGTTGCGGGCGACCTCGTGCACGGTCAGGTCCCACTGCTGGGCCAGGGTCAGCTCGGGCAGCAGCTCGGTGACGTCCGGGCCGATCAGGTGGGCGCCGACGATCTCGCCGTACTGGGCGTCGGCGACGATCTTCACGAAGCCGGTCGAGTCGCCGAGGCCGTGCGCCTTGCCGTTCGCCATGAAGGGGAACTTGGCGACCTTGACGTCGTAGCCCTTCTCGCGGGCCTGCGCCTCGGTGTAGCCGAAGCTGGCGATCTGCGGCTGGCAGTAGGTGGCGCGCGGGATCATGACGTAGTCGAGCTCCATCGTCTCGGCGTCCGCGATGGTCTCGGCGGCGATGACACCCATGGCCTCGGCGGTGTGCGCGAGCATCAGCTTCGCGGTCACGTCGCCGATGGCGAAGATGTTCGGCACGGAGGTGCGGCAGCGGCCGTCGACGTCGATGGCGCCGCGCTCGGTGAGGGCGACACCGGTGTTCTCCAGGCCGTAGCCGGCGACGTTCGGGGCGAAGCCGATGGCCTGCAGGACCTTGTCGGCCTCCAGGACCTTCTGGGAGCCGTCCTTGGCGGTGACGGTGACCCGGACCTGCGGGCCGGACTCGTCGATGGCCTCGACGCGGGTCGAGGTGAGGACGTCGATGCCGAGCTTGCGGTACTGCTTCGCGAGCTCCTTCGACACCTCCTCGTCCTCCAGCGGGGCCATCCGGTCGAGGAACTCGACGATGGTGACCTTGGTGCCGTAGTTGTTCAGGACGTACGCGAACTCGATGCCGATCGCGCCGGCGCCGGCGATGATGATCGACTGCGGGGCGTCCTCGGCGAGGATCTGCTGCTCGTACGAGACGACGCGGTCGCTGAGCGCGGTGCCGGGGAGCAGCCGCGGGGTGGCGCCGGTGGCGATGATGCAGTTGTCGAAGGTGATCGTCTGCGTGGTGCCGTCGGACTTCGCCACCTGGAGGGTGTTCGCGTCGACGAAGGTGCCCCGGCCGTCGAACTCGGTGATGCCGTTCTTCTTCATCAGGAAGTGGACGCCCTTGACGCGGCCGTCCGCGACCGTGCGGCTGCGGCTGAACGCCTCGCGGTAGTCGAAGGACACCGTGCCGTCGACCTTGATGCCGAAGGTCTTGGCCTCGTGGTTGAAGATGTGGGCGAGCTCGGCGTTGCGCAGCAGCGCCTTGGTCGGGATGCAGCCGACGTTCAGGCAGACACCGCCCCAGTACTTCTCCTCGACGACCGCGACCCGCTTGCCCAGCTGGGCGGCGCGGATGGCGGCGACGTAGCCGCCGGGGCCAGCTCCGAGTACGACGACGTCGAAGCGGTCTGACATGACTGACTCCCGAGGGTGGTGAGGGTGTTCGGCACACGTACGAGCCCACAGTAGTCCGGTCCCTGCGGACCGGCCGGAGAGGCGAGCGAGGTCACATCGGGTCAGTTGTAGGATGACTGGGCAACCGGGCGAATAGGGGTTTTCGATGGCACTGAAGGCGGCGGGGCGGACCTCGCTGGTGGACTCCGTGGTGACGCAGCTGCGCGCCCAGCTCGCCGAGGGCGAGTGGGCCGTCGGCGACCGCATCCCCACCGAGCACGAGCTGGCCGAGCTCCTCGGCGTGGGCCGCAACACGGTCCGCGAGGCCGTCCGGGTGCTCGTCCACGCCGGGCTCCTGGAGTCCCGCCAGGGCCACGGCACCTTCGTCCGGTCCACCGCCGACCCGGCCGCCGTGCTCCACGGCGTACGGCACGCGGGCGCCCTGGACGTCCTGGAGCTGCGCACCGCCCTGGAGGCGGAGGCGGCCCGGCTCGCGGCGGCCCGGCGGGACACCCACGACCTGCTGCGGCTGCGGGCCGCGCTCACCACCCTGCGCGAGGAGGGCGACCGGGACGCGGACGCCGACCTCGCCCTCCACCTGGCGGTCGTCGAGGCCACCCACAACGCGGCCTTCCGCGAGGTCTACCGCTTCTTCTCCACCCAGGTGCACGAGGTCCTGGTGGAGGCGCTGGGCGACCGGGCGATGCCGCCGGTCGACATCGACGCCCACGAGGCGCTGGTCGCCGCGATCGAGGCGGGGGACGCCGACGCGGCCGAGGCCGGGGCACGCGAGCTGCTGCGGGTGCCGAGGGAGACGGTCACGGCGCTGCTTGAGCGGGAAGCGGGCGACAAGTGACGACCGGCCCCGGCCCCCGCCTTCTGGACGCAGCTCCGCCGGTCGTCGGTACCGAAGCCGGGATCAAGGGCAGCGCCGCCCGCCGCGCGCTGCTGCGGCACCCGGCGCTGCTGCTGGTCGGGATCGTGCTGGCCTCGCTGAACATGCGGGCCGCGCTCGCGAGCGTGTCGCCGCTGGTGAGCGAGCTGGCGGAGACGTACGGACTGTCCTCGGCGGCGAGTTCGCTGGTGACCTCGGTGCCGGTGCTGTTCCTGGGGCTCGGCGCGCTGGTGGCGCCCTGGCTGGGCCGGCGTTTCGGCGCCGAGCGGGTGCTGTTCGGGGCGCTGCTGCTGCTCGGCGTCGGCATCCTGGTGCGGATCCTGCCCTCGGCGGCCGCGCTCTACGGCGGCGGCGTCCTGGTCGGCACCGCCATCGCCCTGCTCAACGTGCTGATGCCGGGCCTGATCAAGCGGGACTTCCCGGACCGCGCCGCGTCCATGACCTCCGTCTACACGGGCGCCATGATCGCGGGCGCCACCGTCGTCGCCGCCGCCTCGGTCCCCCTGGAGCGGTCGCTCGGCGGCTGGCAGGCCTCCCTCGGCGTCTGGTCGCTGCTCGCGGCCGTGGCGGCGCTCGCCTGGCTGCCGCAGGTGCTGATCGCCCGGCGTGGGACGGGGCGTACGGCCGAGCCGGTACGGGCCGTCCCGGCCGGCGCCGCCCGGCCGGTGAATGTGTGGCGCTCGGCGCTCGCCTGGCAGGTGACCCTGTTCATGGGGCTGCAGTCGCTGTGGTCGTACGTGCTGATCGCCTGGATGCCGACGATCTTCACCGAGCACGGGATGAGCCGCTCGACGGCCGGAGTGGTCTTCGCCTTCAACAATCTGATCCAGGTCGCGGGCGCCTTCGCGGTGCCGCTGCTCGCCGGGCGGATGCGCGGTCAGCGGCCGCTGATCGCCCTGGTGACGACGCTGGTCGCCGTCGGATACGCGGGCCTCATGGTGGCCCCGGTGCAGGGCGCCTGGCTGTGGTCGGCGGTGCTCGGCGTCGGCCAGGGCGGGGCGGTGGGCCTGGCCCTCACCCTGATCGTGCTGCGCTCGGGCGACGCGGCGACCGCCGCCCGCCTCTCCGGGATGGCGCAGACCGTCGGCTATCTCCTCGCCGCGGCCGGCCCGCTGGCCGCCGGCGCCCTCCACCAGGCCACCGGCTCCTGGACGCTGCCGATCGCCGCCGTTCTCGGCGTCTGCGCGGCGGCCCTCGCCCTGGGCCTGCTCGCGGCCCGGAACCGTACGGTCTGAACAACAATCCGGTCCCGGGCCTCGGGCCCTGCTACTCCTCGCCCGCCAGCGTGAGCGTGCGCAGCTTGTGGCCCGCGAACCAGGTGGCGCCGATGGTCACGGCGACCAGCAGCGCTATCGCGGTGGGCAGGGACACCTCGGAGGTGATCAGGCTGTCGCCGGTGACCTTCTCCGCGAGGGCGCGCGCCCACTGCTGGACGCTGAGGGTGCGGGCGCCCGAGATGAGGGAGCCGAACAGCGACTCCCACACCAGCGCGTAGACCAGGCCGATCACCACGGCGTGCCGGCTGACCGTGCCGAGCAGCAGGAAGAGCGCGCTGTACGCGATGGAGGCCACCAGGGCCGCCACGGTGTAGGCGACGGCGACCTGCTGCCCGTTGCCGTTGAGGACGAAGCCGGCGATCAGGGTGGGCACGGCGGAGAAGACCATCGTGACCGCGATGGCGACGATCAGCTTGGTGAAGATGATCGTGGGCCGCTTCACCGGCTTGGACAGGAGATAGACGATCGAGCCGTCGTCGATCTCCGGGCCGATCGCGCCGGTGCCGGCGATCACGCCGATCAGCGGCACCATGGTGGCGAGCGCGAAGCCGCCGAGGACATCGGCCGCGACCTGGTCGTCCGCGCCGTTGAAGGCGCGGATCGCCGCGGCGATCAGGATGAGCAGCGCGGGCAGCGCGAACAGAATCAGCGCCCGCCGGCGGCCGAGCAGGGCCCGGTAGGTGAGCCGGGCGACAGTGGGGTTGTACATCGGTCGGGGGCTCCTTTCAGGCCGCTACGAGATACGAGAAGACGGATTCGAGGGACTCGTCCGAGGGCGAGACCGTGAGGAGCCGGATGCCGCGCTCCTTGGCGACCTTCGGCAGCAGTTCGGTGAACCGGCCGAAGTCCACGGCCTGGATGCGCAATCCGCCCTCGGCGCCGTGCTCGACCTCGATGCCGGCCGTCGACGGATCGGCGATCAGCGCCGCCGCGAGCTCCCGGTCGTCGCTGGAGCGGACCAGATAGCGGTGCGGCCGGTCGGTCATCAGGCGGCGGATCCGGCGGAAGTCGCCGGAGGCCGCGTGCCGTCCGGCGACGATCACCTCGATGTGCGAGGCGAGCTGCTCGACCTCCTCCAGGATGTGCGAGGAGAACAGCACGGTGCGGCCGTCGGCGCCCATCCGCCGCAGCAGGTCCATGAGTTGCATGCGCTGACGCGGGTCCATGCCGTTGAACGGCTCGTCGAGCAGCAGCACGGACGGCTCGTGCACGAGGGCGGAGGCCATCTTCACGCGCTGCCGCATGCCCTTGCTGTACGTGGCGATCTTGCGGTCCTGCGCGTACTCCATCTCCACGGTGGCGAGGGCCTTCTGGGCCTCCGCCTCGCCGAGGCCCTGCAACTCGGCGTTGGCGACGACGAATTCGCGGCCGGTGAGGAAGTCGTACATCGCCTCCCGCTCAGGGACGACGCCGATCTGCCGGTAGACCGACTCGTTGCGCCAGATCGCCGCGCCGTCGAGGGTGACGGTGCCGGTGGAGGGGGCGAGGAAGCCGCCCATCATGTTGATCAGGGTGGACTTGCCGGCGCCGTTGGGGCCGAGCAGGCCGGTGACACCGGGACCGACGGTCATGGTGACGTCGTTGACGGCCACGACGTTGCCGAACCAGCGCGAGGCGTGGTCGATGTTGAGCGTTGTCACAGCCCGACCTTTCGGTAGCGGCGCATCAGCACGCCGTACGAACCGGCGATGAGCGCGAGGACGACCAGCAGGTAGACCACGCCGACCGCGGTGCCGGGGGCCGCGGCCTCGCCGCCGGGCGCGGCCGTGGGCGCGCCCAGGAAGGCGTCCTGCACGCCGCCGATGAGGGTGATCGGCGAGAACAGGCCGATCCACTTGACGGCGCCCACGTTGTCCGTGCCGTAGGCGATGCCCTGGAGGGTGGAGACCGCTCCGTAGGTGATCACCAGGGCGGCGATCACGGCGGCGACGCCGAAGCCGCGGCGCGGGGTGAGGGCCGCCATGACGAGGCCGATGCCGCCGAAGAGCAGCGAGAGCAGCGCCACGGACACCAGGCCCTGGCCGAACATCTGCGTCTGGTCCGCGAAGTCCATCTTGGCGAGCAGCGAGCCGATCCACATGATCAGCAGCGGTGCGGCGGTCAGGACGAACAGGGCCGAGGCCATCGCCCCGTACTTGGCGAGGACGTAGTCCACGCGCTCGATCGGGCGGGCGAAGTACAGCGGCACGGTCCGGAAGCGCAGGTCGCGGGAGACGGACTGCGGGGCCTGGGCGGCCACGAAGATCCCGATGACCATCTGGAGGAAGATCGCGTACTGCGTGTACTCGATCGACAGCTTCGAGGACTTGGTGACGACGGCGACCGCGACGATGATCAGCGCGGGCACGCACATCACCGCGAACAGCAGCATCGGCAGCACCTTGGACTTGGCGCTGCGGCCGAGGCCGTAGGCGCCGCGCAGCGACTGCGAGAACAGGGCGCGGCGGGCGGCGGAGCGGCCGAGCCGCGGTCCGTCGTAGCTGCGGTAGCCGATGTTGTGGATCCGGCTGGTGTCGGTGGCCTGGACGGGCCCGGGGGTCTGGGTGCTCATCGCGCCGGCACCTCCTCCTGCTCCTGCTGCTGGGTCTTGAAGACCTCGGCGATGTGGTGGCGGCGCTGCTCCATGCGCACCAGGCCGAGGCCGAGGCCGGCGACGGTGTCGCGGACCAGGTCGTAGGTCTCGTCGCCGGAGGCCTCCAGGAGCAGGATGTGCCCGGCGCCCGGCAGGCCGTCCTCGACGCCGGGGTGCAGGGTGACGCCGGCGGCCGTGAGGGCCGCGCGCAGCGCCTCCGTGCCGTCGGGGTGGGCGTCGGAGTCGGTGACCTCGACCGCGAGGGTCGTGGTGGTGCGGGTGAAGTCGCTGGTGGAGCTGGAGCGGAGCAGCCGGCCGCCGTCGATGACGACGACGTGGTCGCAGGTGCGCTCCAGTTCGCCGAGCAGGTGCGAGGTGACGAGGACGGAGATGCCGAAGTCGGTCCACACCCGGCGGATCAGGCCGAGCATGTCGTCGCGGCCGACCGGGTCCAGGCCGTTGGTCGGCTCGTCGAGCAGCACCAGCTGCGGGTCGTGGACCAGGGCCTGGGCCAGCTTCACCCGCTGCTTCATGCCGGTCGAGTAGCCGCCCATCGGGCGGTAGCGCTCCTCGTACAGGCCGACGTGGCGCAGGGTGTCCGCGGTGCGCTCACGGGCGGCGGCCGGCGGGAGCCCGGACATGCGCGCCATGTGCACGACGAACTCGGTGGCCGAGACGTCGGGCGGCAGGCAGTCGTGCTCCGGCATGTAGCCGACCCGCTCGCGGATCTGGGCGCCGGCGGTGGCGACGTCGAGTCCGAGGACTTCGGCGCGGCCCTCCGTGGCCGGGGACAGACCGAGCAGGATTTTGATCATCGTGGACTTGCCGGCTCCGTTGGCACCCACCAGTCCGGTCACACCGGGCCCGATGTCCAGGGAGAGCCGGTCGAGAGCGGTCACCCGGGGGAACCGCTTGCTGAGGCTTTCGGTGGCGATCACAGTCACGCTTCGACGGTAGTGGTGTGCGTCACGCGAGTCGTCAGACCAACGGCTCGATCCTTGTCCGACTCCAGGAGTACAAGCCCGTACGGGGGCGACGACGAAGGTCTCGTTTTCCACAGGGGCGGTGCACACCCCTTGACGCAGCCGCTGGGCATTGTCACATTCATCGATGTCAAGTTACGGACGCGTAGGGCTACCGGACGCTCACGCGCGCTCACACACGGACGGGCGGGTGGCATGACCTCAACAGGTGCGGTGATGGGCGGGCTCACCACGGAACTGCGGGGATTCAGGGAGGTCCAGCGCCTCTCGTACGAGTGCGCGGAGGCCGTCGCGGCCCAGCTCAAGCCGGGTGTGACCGAGCGCGAGGCGGCCCGGATGCAGCGCGAGTGGCTGTCCGCGCGAGGGGTGAAGGACTGGTTCCACCGCCCGTTCGCCTGGTTCGGCGACCGCACGGCCTTCGTCGACTTCAGGATCCCGCTGCAGTTCTTCCCCACGAACAAGCGCCTTGAGGCCGGGATGCCGTTCATCCTCGACATGGCGCCCGTCTACAAGGGCCACACCGCCGACATCGGCTACTCCGGCTGCCTGGGCCTCAACCCGGTCCACGACAAGCTGCTCGCCGATCTGAAGGACCACCGCGAGCTGATCCTGCGCGAGGTGCGCGAGCGCCGCACGCTGCGGGAGATATACGAGGACGTGGACCGGCTCATGGTCCGCCAGGGCTACGCCAACCGGCACCGGGCCTATCCCTTCGGCGTCATCGCCCACAAGATCGACCGGGTCAAGGAGCGCCGCTGGGCGCCGACCCTGTTCGGCTTCGGCACCCAGTCCCTCAAGGGCCTGGCGAGCGACGCCCTGCACGGCCACCGCGACGGCTGGTCGCCGCTCTGGTCGCCGTACAAGTTCTCCGACCACCCGCCCAGGCCGGGCCTGTGGGCGGTCGAGCCGCACCTCGGATTCCGGGGTACGGGCGCGAAGTTCGAGGAGATCCTGGTCGTCACCGACTCCAAGGACCCCGAGCAGAGCGCGTTCTGGCTGGACGACGACCTGCCGCACGTGCGGCGCTGGAACGAGGAAGGGACGGCGGCCTGATGGCGGGGATCGCAGGGCTGAACGAGGCGCGCGAGCGCCGGGTCCGCACCGGCGGGATCGAGCTGTGCGTGGCCGAGCTGGGGGACGCGGACCGCCCCACGGTGCTGCTCGTGCACGGCTACCCGGACTCCAAGGAGGTCTGGTCGGAGGTCGCGACCCGGCTCGCCGAGCGCTTCCACGTGGTGCTGTACGACGTGCGGGGCCACGGCCGGTCGACCGCGCCGACCCCGCTGCGCGGCGGCTTCACGCTGGAGAAGCTGACCGACGACTTCCTGGCCGTCGCGGACGCGGTGAGCCCGGACCGGCCGGTCCACCTGGTCGGGCACGACTGGGGCTCGGTGCAGTCCTGGGAGTTCGTGACGGTGCCCCGCACCGAGGGCCGGATCGCCTCCTTCACCTCGATGTCCGGTCCGTCGCTCGACCACTTCGGGCACTGGATCAAGACCCGGATGACCCGGCCGACCCCGCGCCGGGTCGGCCAGCTTCTCGGCCAGGGCGCCAAGTCCTGGTACGTGTACATGCTGCACACCCCGGTGCTGCCCGAGCTGGCCTGGCGCGGGCCGCTCGGCAAGCGCTGGCCGAAGCTCCTGGAGCGGATGGAGAAGGTCCCGGCCGGCGCCTACCCGACGCCCTCGCTGCCCAGCGACGCGGCCACCGGCGCCTGGCTGTACCGGGACAACGTGCGGGCCCGGCTGACCCGGCCGCGCGCCGACGCCTTCGCCCACGCGCCCGTGCAGCTGATCACCCCGACCGGCGACGCCTTCCTCTCCGAGCGGCTCTACGACGACCTGGCCGACTGGGTGCCGGACCTGACCCGCCGCACCCTGCCGGCCAAGCACTGGGTGCCGCGCACCCGCCCCGACCAACTGGCCGCGTGGATCACCGAGTTCGTCGAGGCGAACGAGGACCCGGCGACCAAGGCCCCACGCCCGGCGCCCAAGGGCGACGTGCGCCCGGAGTACGCGGAGCGCTTCGGCGGGCAGCTGGTCCTGGTGACCGGCGCGGCCAGCGGCATCGGCCGGGCCACCGCCTTCGCCTTCGCGGAGGCCGGCGCCCGGGTGATCGCGGTGGACCGGGACACCGAGGGCGCGGTCCGTACGGCCGAGATGTCCCGGCTGATCGGGGCGCCGGAGGCCTGGGGCGAGACCGTCGATGTCTCCGACGAGCAGGCGATGGAGAAGCTGGCCGCGAAGGTGGCGAGCGAGTACGGCGTGGTGGACGTGCTGGTCAACAACGCGGGCATCGGGCTCACCGGCTCGTTCTTCGAGACCACCAGCGAGGAGTGGCAGCGGGTCCTCGACGTCAATCTGTGGGGCGTGATCCACGGCTGCCGGATCTTCGGCGGACAGATGGCGGCGCGCGGCCAGGGCGGCCACATCGTCAACACGGCCTCGGCGGCGGCCTTCCAGCCCTCCCGCGCGCTCCCGGCGTACAGCACGTCGAAGGCGGCGGTGCTGATGCTGAGCGAGTGCCTGCGGGCCGAGCTGGCGGAGCAGGGGATCGGGGTCTCGGCGATCTGCCCGGGCATCGTGAACACCAACATCACGTCGACCGCGCGGTTCGCCGGGGTGACCGACGCGGCCGAGGAGAAGCGGCGACAGCAGAAGGTCTCGCGCCTCTACGGGATGCGCAACTACCCGCCGGAGAAGGTCGCGGACGCGATCCTGCGCGCGGTGCTGCGCGACGAGGCCGTCGTCCCGGTTACCCCGGAGGCCCGCGGCGCCCATCTGCTGTCCCGGCTCGCCCCGGGCGCCCTGCGGGCGCTCGCCCGGGTACGGCCGCCGGCGTAGGGCGCAGGACTGGGCGGGGCGGAGCAGGACGGGGCGGGACGAGGTCGGGCGGGGCAGTCGTACCATCCCTCGACGGGTGAAGGGAGCGGGCGATGGGAACGGGTTTGTCCGAGCGGGCGGCACAGCCGGAATACCGGATCGAGGATCTGGCCCATCACAGCGGGGCCACCGTGCGGACGATCCGCGCCTACCAGGACCGCGGACTGCTGCCCCGCCCGGAGCGGCGGGGCAGGTCGAACGTGTACGGGGACAGCCATCTGGCCCGGCTGCGGCAGATCGCCGACCTGCTCGACCGCGGCTACACCCTGGCCTCCATCAAGGAGCTCCTGGAGGCCTGGGACACCGGGCGCGGCCTCGGCGGGGTGCTCGGCCTGGTGGCCGAGGTCGACGGTCCGTGGACGGACGAGGAGGCCGACCGGATCTCCCGCGCCGACCTCGACGCCCGCTTCGGCGGCACCCCCGACGAGGACGCGGTCCGCGAGGCGATCGAGCTCGGGGTCCTGGAGCGCATCCCCGACCGGGAGACCGAGGAGTACCTCGTGCCGAGCCCCCAGGAGCTGGCGGTGGCGGCCGAGTTGTACGCGGCCGGCGTTCCGCTCGCCGCAATCACCGGACATCTTCGGGAACTTCGCGGCCAGGTCGAGCACATCGCCTCCCGCTTCCTGGAGTTCACCAGCGAGCACGTCTTCGCCCGCTATCTGGAGCACCGTCCGCCGACGGACGCCGACGCGGCCGAGGCGGCGACCCTGGTACGGCGGCTGCGGCCGCTGGCCCAGCAGACGGTGGACGCCGAACTCGCGCGGGCGATGCGCCTGTTCGCCACCCGGCACCTCCAGCACCACCTGTCCTGGGACAACCCGCCGCCGGAGGGGCGCGAGCCGCGTGCGGTGACGCTGCCGACGGAGACGATTCGGGCCGTGGAGAGGCTGGTTGGCGCGGAGAACGTGGCGGCGTTCGTCACCGCGGCGGCCGAACGAGAGGTGCAGACAAGAACATTGGACACTCTTGCCTCAAATGCCGCAAAGGATGGCCAAATCACCCAATAGGCCGCACTCCACAGGGGTGTTGTCCACAGAATCGTCAACTTGCCTGTGGAAAAACCCACTTGGCTGTGGAACAAACCTGCGGCTTCAATGGATTTCATGAACGACGAAAAACACCCCGTGGACGAGAGACGCACCGTGAGGGTGTCGAAGTACCTCTCGAAGCATCTGCGTCACCAGCCCGAGCGCATCGGACTGGTTCTCGACCCGCACGGCTGGACCGAGATCGACACGCTCCTCGCGGCCGCCGCCGCACACGGCTTCCCGATCACCCGGGCCGAACTGGACCACGTCGTCGCCGCCAACGACAAGAAGCGCTTCGCGATCGAAGGCACCCGGATCCGGGCCAGCCAGGGCCACACCGTCCCGGTCGACCTGGACCTGCCGCCC
Source organism: Streptomyces sp. SKN60 (assembly GCF_026236535.1). Taxonomy (GTDB): domain Bacteria; phylum Actinomycetota; class Actinomycetes; order Streptomycetales; family Streptomycetaceae; genus Streptomyces. Next base: position 201,400 of record NZ_JAHTMW010000001.1, read on the forward strand.
GCCGAGCCGCCCGCGTACCTCTACCACGGTACGGTCGCCGACCGGCTCCCCGCCATCCGGACCGAGGGGCTGCGCCCCATGGCCCGCCACCACGTCCACCTCTCGCCCGACCGCGAGACCGCCACCCGGGTCGGCGCCCGCCGCGGCCGCCCCCTCGTGCTCAGCGTCGACGCGGGCGCGATGCACCGGGCCGGCCATGTCTTCCACATCAGCGCCAACGGCGTCTGGCTCACCGACTCCGTACCGCCGGAGTTCATCCGCTTCCCCGGCTGAACCCGCCCCCGGCCGGCCGTCAGGCATGATCGTCCCCATGGGACGACACCGGCATCCGCACCTGCCCACGACCGAATCGGCCGTCGGAGCGATCCGCGCCGTCGCCGAGGAGCTGAACCTGGAGCTGACGGTCACCGACGACATCGGCGCCGACCAGACCTCCCGCCGCACCTCCGCCGGCGTCTTCACCGTCCTCGACCCGGACGGCTCCCTCCCCCACGAGGCCTTCGTCGAGCTCGGCGGCTCCCCCTCCGTCACCGTCCGCCTCTACCCCGAGGACGACGCGCAGATCACCGTCGACGGCATCGTCTTCGACGACATCCCGCGCGACTCCGCCCCCGCCTTCCTCCGCTCTGTGCACGGCGGTCTCGCCCACGTGAAGGGCCGCTTCTTCCCGCCCGGCTGGTGGCTGATCGTCCCCCTCCCCGGCGACGAGACCTACAAGGAACTCGTCCTCCGCGGCACCCTCACCCCCTGGCTGTCCAGCAAGGTCCGCTGAGCGGCCGTCGGCCGGCGGCCGGTCAGCGGACAGCGCCCGGTGGTCAGCCGAGCTGAGCGAGCGCTTCGGTGGCGATGGACTCGAACACGGCCTGGTCGGCGGCGAAGTCCGAGTCGGGGATCGGCCAGTGGACGACGATCTCCGTGAAGCCGAGCTCCTGATGGCGGCCGGCGAAGTCGACGAAGGCGGCCACGGACTCCAGCGGCCGGCCGCGGTCCGGGGTGAAGCCGGTCAGCAGGATCTTGTCCAGCTCCGCGACGTCCCGCCCGGACTCGGCACACGCCTTGCCGAGCTTCTCGACCTGCCCGCGCAGCGCCTCCACCGACTGCTCCGGGGTACCCGTCTCGTACAGCTTCGGGTCGCCCGTCGTCACCCACGCCTGCCCGTACCGGGCGGCCAGCCGCAGCCCGCGCGGCCCGGTCGCGGCCACCGCGAACGGCAGCCGCGGACGCTGTACGCAACCGGGGATGTTCCGGGCCTCGTCGGCCGTGTAGAAGGTGCCCTGCTGGGAGACCGCGCCCTCGGTGAGCAGCCGGTCGAGCAGCGGCACGAACTCGCCGAACCGGTCCGCCCGCTCCTTCGGCGTCCAGGCCTCCTGCCCGAGCGCGGTGGCGTCGAAGCCGTTGCCGCCCGCGCCGATGCCGAGGGTGATCCGCCCGCCGGAGACGTCGTCGAGCGAGATCAGCTCCTTGGCGAGCGTCACCGGATGCCTGAAGTTGGGCGACGTGACCAGGGTGCCCAGGCGCAGGCGGTCCGTGGCCGTGGCGGCGGCGGTGAGGGTGGGCAGGGCGCCGAACCAGGGGCCGTCACGGAAGCTGCGCCACGAGAGATGGTCGTACGTGTACGCGGCGTGGAAGCCGAGTTCCTCGGCGCGCTGCCACTTGGCGCGGCCTCCCTCGTGCCAGCGGTCGACGGGCAGGATCACGGTGCTCAGGCGCAGGCTCATGGCCCCGAGCCTACGTCGGGCTCGGGCGGGTCTCCCCTCCCGGACTTCCCCGGCCGCCGCCGGGCGCCACCGGGCACCGCCGGCCGGCACTCGCCCGCCGCGGCACGGAGTGACATATCGGTTACTCAAATGTGCGCCCCCTCGCACGCCCGTGCAGGTTGTGCGGAAGAATGGTGCGGTGACCTCATCCCACTCCGCGCGCTCCGAAGCCCCGGCCGTCCGGCTGATCGCCACCGACCTCGACGGCACCCTCCTGCGGGACGACAAGTCCGTCTCCGAGCGCACCATCGCGGCGCTCGCCGCAGCCGAGCGGGCGGGCATCGAGGTCTTCTTCGTCACCGGACGCCCGGCCCGCTGGATGGACGTCGTCAGCTCCCACGTCCACGGCCACGGCCTCGCCATCTGCGCGAACGGAGCCGCGGTGGTGGACCTGCACGCCGGAGGAACGTTTCTGGAGGTACGCCCCCTGGAGCGCCCCGTCGCCCTGGAGGTCGTACGGGCGCTGCGCGCCGCCGCCCCCGGCACCAGCTTCGCCGTGGAGCTGACCACCGGCATCCACTACGAGCCGAAGTACCCGCCGTTCTTCCTCGACCCGGGCGCCACCGTGGCCACCGCCGAGAAGCTGCTCTTCGAGGAGGCCCCGGGCGCCGCCGCCCCGGTCATCAAGCTGCTCGCCCAGCACCCCGAGCTCGACCCGGACGTCTTCCTCGCCACCGCCCGCGAGGCCGCCGGCGACCTGGCCTCCTTCACCCGCTCCAGCCCCACCGCGCTCATCGAGATCAGCGGCCTCGGCGTCTCCAAGGCCTCCACCCTGGCGCACTGCTGCGCCGAGCGCGGCATCGCACCCGAGGAGGTCGCCGCCTTCGGCGACATGCCGAACGACATCGAGATGCTCGCCTGGGCCGGCCGCTCGTACGCCATGGGCAACGCCCACCCCGACGTGATCGCCGCCGCCACCGGCCGCACCACCGGCAACAACGAGGACGGCGTCGCGGTGATCATCGAGGAGCTCGTCGCCGAAGCCGTACGGAACAGCTAGCCCCGTACGGGACCGGCATCGGTCAGCACCAGGGCACCGCTACAGCGGGGCCTCCCACACCACCGTCGTGCCGCCGCCGTCCTCGCCGATGCCCGGGTCGCACCAGCTGGCGCCGCCCAGCGACTCGGCGCGGCGGGCCAGGTTGCGCAGACCGCTGCGGCGGCCGCCCTCCGGGATGCCGACGCCGTCGTCGGCGACCGACAGGCGCACGCCGGGGGTGCCGTCGGGCAGGGTCACGGTCGCGTCCACGACCACCTCGATGCGGCCCGCCCCGGCATGCCGGAAGGCGTTGGACAGCGCCTCGCGCAGCGCCGCGATGAGGTTCTTGCCGGTCAGGTCGCCGACCGTCGCGTCGATCGCGCCGAGGAAGCGGTGCGCGGGTTTGAAGCCGAGCGGCACGGCCGCCATGTTGATCTCCCGGAGCACCCGGGTGCGCAGCCCCGACGGCGCCTCGGCCGGGCCCTGCTGGAGCGCGAAGATCGCCGTGCGGATCTCCTGGATGGTCACGTCCAGCTCGTCGACGGCCTTGCCGACGCCCTCGCGCACGGCCGGCACGATCGACTTCCGCTGGGCGCTCTCCAGCATCATCCCGGTGGCGAACAGGCGCTGGATGACCAGGTCGTGCAGGTCCCGGGCGATCCGGTCGCGGTCCTCGTAGACCGCGAGCCGCTCCCGGTCGCGCTGGGCCTCGGCCATCATCAGGGCGAGCGCCGCCTGCGAGGCGAACTGCGTGGCCAGGGTCCGCTCGGCCTCCGTGAACGGGCGGTCGCCGCGCGCCCGCGGGGTGGCGAGGGCACCGAGCACCCGCCCGCCGCTCTGCAGCGGCAGCAGCATCGCGGGCCCGTACTGCGCGGAGAGGCTGCTGAGCATCCGCGGGTCCGTGGAGGCGTCGTCGACGAACACCGCCTCGCCCTCCATGAGCAGCTCCACCACCGGGCTCTCCGGCGGGATCACCACCCCGAGGGACTTGCTCGCGTGCGCCGAGCAGACGGCCACGATCTCCAGACCGCCCTCCTCGGCCGGCAGCATGACGATGCCCGCGGCCGCGTCGGCGAGCCGGCGGGCCTGTTCGGCGACGACGGTGAGCGCGTCGTCCGCGTCGCCGCCGGAGAGCAGCGCGGTGGTGACGGCGACCGAGCCGTCGATCCAGCGCTCGCGCTGCCGGGCGGCCTCGTAGAGCCGGGCGTTGCCGATGGCGATGCCGGCCTCGGTCGCGAGCACCCGGACCATGTGCACGTCGTAGTCGTTGAACTCGCCGCCGCCGTTCTTCTCGGCGAGGTAGAGATTGCCGAAGATCTCGCCCTGGACCCGGATGGGGACGCCGAGGAAGGTCTTCATCGGCGGGTGCCCGGGCGGGAAGCCGGCCGAGCGCGGGTCGCTCGACAGATCGGCGAGGCGAATGGTCTGCGGCTCGCGGATCAGCGCGCCGAGCAGCCCCGCGTACCCGTCGGGGCGCCGCCCGATGCGGCGGGCGACCTCCTCCACGACCCCAAAGGTGACGAAGTCGGAGAGTCCTTCGCCCTCTTCGTCGATCACGCCGATGGCGGCGTAGCGGGCGCCGGCCAGCTCGGCGGCGGTCTCGCAGATCCGGTCGAGCGTGGTGTGCAGTTCGAGGCCGGTGCCGACGGAGCGCATCGCCTCCAGGAGCTGCGGCACGCGCGCGGTGAGCTCGGTGGAGAGGCCGTGCAGGCTGCGGGTGGCCTGGGTCGCGGCTTCGAGCGGGTCCGGGGCGTCGGGCACGGCGGCTGTCATGGTCGTGAGCCTAGTTAGTCCTATTTGGAGAGAAAAGTCGGACGGTCAGAGGTAGTCGCGGCCGTGGCCGTGGCCGACGGGTCGAGCAGCAGATCGCTCTCCCGCTCCTGTGCCAGCATCCGCCGCAGCGGGCCGTCGGCCGCCGCGAGCTGGGCGTAGCTCCCGCGCTGCACGGTGCGGCCGCGGTCCAGGACCACGACCTCGTCGACGGCGTCGAGACCGCGCAGCCGGTGGGTGATGAGGACGGTGGTGCTGCCCTCGGTGACCCGCAGCAGGTCGTCGGTGAGCGCGTCGGCCGTCGCCAGGTCCAGGTGCTCGGCCGGCTCGTCGAGGACCAGGACCGGGAAGTCGGCGAGCAGCGCCCGGGCGAGCGCGAGCCGCTGCCGCTGCCCGCCGGAGAGCCGGGAGCCGTGCTCGCCGACGAGCGTGTCGAGGCCGTCGGGCAGCGCGTCCACCCAGTCCAGGAGCCGGGCCCGGCGCAGCGCCTCGCGCAGTTCGGCGTCGTCCGCTCCGGTCCTGGCGAGCCGCAGGTTCTCGCGCAGCGTGCTGTCGAAGAGGTGCGCGTCCTGCGCGCACAGGCCGACGAGGCGGCGGACGGCGTCGCCGTCGAGCTCCGTCGCGTCGGTTCCGCCGATCCGGTACGTGCCGGACTCGGCGTCCAGGAAGCGAAGCAGCACCTGCGCGAGCGTGGTCTTGCCGGAGCCGGACGCGCCGACCACGGCGACCCGGTGCCCGGCGCGGAGGGTGAGCGCGAAGTCGGCGAGGGCCGGCCGGTCCTGCCCGGCGTGCCGCGCGGAGAGCCCGGCCAGTTCCAGCGGGAACGGGCTCGCCGGGGGAGTGGCGGGCGTCGCCGGCTCGTGTACGGGCACGGGCGCGTCGAGCACGTCGAGCACCCGCTCGGCGCTGCGCCGCACCCGCTGGCGGTACTGCACGGCGAGCGGCAGCCCGTTGACGGCCTCGAAGGCGGCCAGCGGGGTGAGCACCACGACGGCGAGCGCGACGCCGTCGAGGCGGCCGTCGCGGACCCCCTGGACTCCGACGAGCGCGGCGGCGGCGACGGTGAGGCCGCAGACCAGGGCCGAGAGCCCGGCGCCCAGGGCGGTGGCGGCGGACTGCCGGGAGGCGATGCCGGTGAGGGTACGGTCGGCCCGCCCGGCGCGCGCGAGGCGGGCGTCCAGGGCGCCGGCCACGGTGAGTTCGGCGCAGCCGCGCAGCAGGTCGACGACGGCGGTGGTGAGCAGACCGCGCGCGGGCGCCAGTTGCCGCTCGGCCCGCCGGGCGAGCGCGCCGCCGGCCATCGGAGCGAGGACGCCGGCGACCAGCAGGCCGGCCGCGAGCACCGCGCCGGCCTCGGGCAGCAGCCAGGCGAGGAACCCGACCGACCCGGCGCCGACGACGACGGCCGCGCCCGCGGGCAGCAGCCAGCGCAGCCAGTAGTCCTGGAGCGCGTCCACGTCCTGCACCAGCCGGGCGAGCAGATCACCGCGCCGGGTGCGGCGCAGCCCGGCCGGGGCGATCCGCTCAAGGCGCCGGTAGACCGCGACCCGGAGGTCGGCGAGCATCCGCAGCACGGCGTCGTGCGACACCAGCCGCTCCGCGTACCGGAACACGGCCCGCCCGATACCGAAGGCGCGGGTCGCGGTGACGGCGACCATCAGATAGAGCACGGGCGGCTGTTCGGATGCCCGCGAGATCAGCCACCCGGACACCGCCATCAGCCCCACGGCCGACCCCAGCGCCAGACTCCCGAGCCCCAGCGCGAGCCCCATCCGCCCCCTGAACCGCCCGGCCATCCCCCGCACCCGCCGGAAGACGGACCACGCGCCGCTCACCGCCGCGTCGGCCGCCGCAGGTGCGCCCGACGCGGGAGCGCTGTCCGGGACGGCGGCACCCGGCTCCGCCCGGGCGAGACCCTCGGCCCTCGTGGCGGTCGCGGGAGCGCCGTCGGGCAGCAGCCCGGCCACCTGCGGATGCCCCACGGCACCGGCACCGCCCACAGCCTCCGCCGCCTCACCCGCGCCCTCGTCCGCCCGCGCCGCCGGGGCCAGATGGACCACGCGGTCGGCGACGGCGAGGAGGGCGGGGCGGTGGACGACCAGGAGGACGGTGCGGGTGGTGGAGAGGCGGCGGACGGCGTCGACGACGGCCGCCTCGGTCTCGCCGTCGAGCGCGGCGGTCGGCTCGTCGAGCAGCAGGACCGGCCGGTCGGCGAGGAAGGCACGGGCCAGGGCCAGGCGCTGGCGCTGGCCGGCCGAGAGGCCGGCGCCGTCCTCGCCGAGGGGGGTGTCCGCGCCGTCGGGCAGTTCGGCGACGAACCCGTCGGCACCCGCGTCGCCGAGCGCCTGCCGTACCGCCTCGTCGGAGGCGTCGGGCCGGGCGAGCCGTACGTTCTCGGCGATCGTCCCGGCGAAGAGACAGGGCCGCTGCGGCACCCAGGCGATCCGGGAGCGCCACTGCTCCAGGTCGAGGGAGGCGAGGTCCGCGCCGCCGATGCGGACGGTGCCCTCCTCGGGGGCGGTGAAGCCGAGCACCACGTCGAGCAGGGTGGACTTGCCGACGCCGCTCGGCCCGACCAGGGCCACCGTCTCGCCGGGCTCCACGGTGAGGGAGGCGGCGTCCAGGGAGGGCGCGGCGCGCCCGGGGTGCCGGACGGTGACCCGGTCGAGCTCCAGGCGTACCGACGCGGGCACCGCCCCCGTACCGCTGGCCGGCAGCGGGCTTTCGAGGACCTCGAAGATCTCCTCGGCGGCGGCAAGCCCCTCGGCGGCCGCGTGGTACTGCGTGCCCACCTGCCGCAGCGGCAGATACGCCTCGGGCGCGAGGACCAGAATGACGAGCCCGGTGTAGAGGTCGAGGTCGCCGTGGACCAGGCGCATGCCGATGGCGACCGCGACCAGCGCGACCGACAGGGTCGAGAGCAGCTCCAGGGCGAAGGAGGAGAGGAACGCGATCCGCAGCGTCCGCATGGTCGCCCGCCGGTAGTCGGCGGTGATCGCCCGGATGTTCTCGGCCTGGGCCTTGGCGCGGCCGAAGACCTTGAGGGTGGGCAGGCCGGCCACCACGTCCAGGAAGTGCCCGGAGAGCCGGGACAGCAGCTTCCACTGCCGGTCCATCCGGGCCTGGGTGTACCAGCCGATGAGGATCATGAAGACCGGGATCAGCGGCAGGGTCACCACGATGATCGCCGCCGAGATCCAGTCCTCGGTGACGATCCGGGCGAGCACCGCCACCGGCACCACGACCGCGAGCCCCAACTGGGGCAGATAGCGGGCGAAGTAGTCGTCCAGGGCGTCCACGCCCCGGGTCGCGAGCGCGGCCAGCGAACCGGCCTTCTGCCCGCCGAGCCACCCCGGGCCGAGCCGCGCGGCCCGCTGGAGCAGCCGGCCGCGCAGTTCGGACTTGACCGCCGCGCTCGCCCGGTGGGCGGCGAGCTCGGTGAGCCAGGAGACCAGGGCCCGCCCGACCGCCACCGCGGCGAGCAGCAGCAGGGGCGTGCCGAGTCCGGAGACCGACAGACCCTTCTGGAAGGCCCCCACCACGACCTCGGCGATGAGCATCGCCTGGCCGACGATCAGGGCCGCCCCGACCAGGCCGAGGCCGACCACCGCAAGCAGGAAGAACCGGGTGGCCCGTGCGTAGCGCATCAGACGCGGATCGATCGGTTTCACGTGAAACATGCTCCCCGGTGAGCGGTGGCTGGTGTGCGGTGGCTAGTGGGCCGGTTCCGCGATGTGCTGCGTACCGATCCGCTTACGGAACACCCAGTAGGTCCAGCTCTGATAGAGCAGCACCAGCGGGGTCGCCACGGCCGCGCACCACGTCATGATCTTGAGCGTGTACGGGCTCGACGAGGCGTTGGTGACGGTCAGGCTCCACGCCGGGTCGAGCGTCGACGGCATGACGTTCGGGAAGAGCGCCAGGAAGAGCATGGCCACCGCGGCCGCGATCGTGACACCGGAGAGCGCGAACGACCAGCCCTCGCGCCCGGCCCGGATCGCGCCGATCGCACCGACCAGGGACACAACCGCGACCAGCATCGCGGCCAGGCTCCAGGCGTCGCCCGTGTCCAGCTGGGTCCAGACGAGGAAGCCGAGCGCGAGCACCGCCGTGACCAGGCCCAGCTTCAGCGCGAGCGCACGGGCCCGGACCCGGATGTCCCCCACCGTCTTGAGCGCGGCGAACACCGTGCCGTGGAAGGTGAAGAGGGTCAGCGTGACCAGACCGCCGAGCAGCGCGTACGGGTTGAGCAGGTCCCAGAAGTCGCCCACGTACTCGAAGTTCTTGTCGATCTTCACGCCGCGCACGATGTTGCCGAAGGCCACGCCCCAGAGGAACGCGGGGACGAGCGAGGTCCAGAAGATGGCCTGCTCCCAGTTGCGCTGCCAGTTCTCCTCCGGCCGCTTCGCCCGGTACTCGAAGGCGACACCGCGCACGATGAGGCAGACCAGGATGAGCAGCAGCGGCAGGTAGAAGCCGGAGAACAGGGTCGCGTACCACTCGGGGAAGGCGGCGAAGGTCGCGCCGCCCGCCGTGAGCAGCCACACCTCGTTGCCGTCCCAGACCGGGCCGATGGTGTTGATGAGGACCCGCTTCTCGGACCGGTCGCGGGCGAGCAGCTTGGTCAGGACGCCGACCCCGAAGTCGAAGCCCTCCAGGAAGAAATAGCCGGTCCAGAGGACGGCGATGAGTACGAACCAGACGTCGTGGAGTTCCATTGCCTCGGTCTCCTGAGCCTCAGTACGAGAAGGCCATGGGGCGGTCGGCGTCGCGGTCCCCGCCGATCCGGGTGGGCGGGTTGAGGTCGTCCTCGGTGAGCTCCGGCGGGCCGGCCTTCACGTACTTGACGAGCAACTTGACCTCGATCACGGCGAGGACGGCGTAGAGCAGGGTGAAGACGATCATCGAGGTGAGCACCTCGCCCTGGGAGACCCCGGGGGAGACGGCGTCACGGGTGCGCAGCACGCCGTAGACCACCCACGGCTGACGGCCCATCTCGGTGAAGATCCAGCCCCAGGAGTTGGCGATCAGCGGGAAGAGCATGGTCCACAGGGCGACGATCCAGTACCACTTGCCCAGGCGGGGGCTGAGCGCCTTCCGCCGGAACAGGACCAGATGCGGCACGTCGTCCTCACCGGTCCTCAGCCCCGGCGCCAGCATGAACTTCTTGCGGGTCAGCCAGAGTCCGACGACGCCGACGGCCAGGGACGCCATGCCGAAGCCGATCATCCAGCGGAAGCCCCAGTAGGCGACCGGGATGTTGGGCCGGTAGTCGCCGGGCCCGAAGCGCTCCTGCTCCGCCTTGTTGACGTCGTTGATGCCGGGGACGTACGAGCTGAAGTCGTCGTTCGCGAGGAAGGACAGCAGGCCCGGGATCTCTATGGCGACCTTGTTGTGGCCCTTCTCGACGTCGCCGTAGGCGAAGACGGAGAACGGAGCCGGCGCCTCGCCGTCCCACAAGGCCTCTGCGGCGGCCATCTTCATCGGCTGCTGCTTGAACATGACCTTGCCCAGCAGGTCTCCGCTGATCGCGGTGCCGAGACCGGCGATGATCAGCGTGATCAGGCCGAGCCGCAGCGAGGTCCGCATCACCGCGACGTGCTTCTTGCGCGCCAGGTGGAAGGCGGCGATGCCGACCATGAAGGCGCCGCCGACCAGGAAGGCCGCGGTGATGGTGTGGAAGAACTGGGTGAGGGCGGTGTTCTGGGTGAGCACGTGCCAGAAGTCGGTGAGCTCGGCCCGCCCCCGCTCAGCGTTGATCTTGTAGCCGACCGGGTGCTGCATCCAGGAGTTGGCGGCCAGGATGAAGTACGCGGACAGGACCGTGCCGATCGACACCATCCAGATGCAGGCGAGGTGGATCTTCTTGGGGAGCTTGTCCCAGCCGAAGATCCACAGACCGATGAAGGTCGACTCGAAGAAGAAGGCGATCAGGGCCTCGAAGGCCAGGGGAGCGCCGAAGATGTCGCCGACGAAGCGCGAGTAGTCGGACCAGTTCATGCCGAACTGGAACTCCTGCACGATGCCGGTGACGACACCCATCGCGATGTTGATCAGGAAGAGCTTGCCCCAGAACTTCGTCGCCTTGAGGTACTTCTCCTTCTCGGTGCGCACCCAGGCCGTCTGGAGACCGGCGGTGAGGGCGGCGAGGGAGATCGTCAGCGGTACGAAGAGGAAATGGTAGACGGTCGTGATGCCGAACTGCCAGCGCGCCAGAGTCTCCGGCGCCAACGCTAGATCCACGTCGTCTCTCCTTACGTCGCCGTGGTCACAACGGCAGTTTGCCCCTTTGATCCGACCCATTTCGGGAGGAACAGGGACACGCTTGTGAACGCGTTCACATTCACAAGCATTATGGCTCATACGAAATCCGTACGTACAGGCGGGGTCCCTATGTCAAGGGTCACCCCGTGGGCCACCTCTTCCCAAGGACTTCAACATATTGTTGAATCCCGGCCATGACCCTTCGGATACGCATCTCCTGGCCCGCCGGCCACACCACGGCCACCATCGAGGAAACCCCCACGAGCAAGGCGCTCGCGGGGGCTCTCCCGATCTCCTCCACCGCCCGGACCTGGGGCGAGGAGGTCTACTTCGACACTCCGGTCTCCGTGCCGCTCGAATCCGACGCCCGGCAGGTCGTCGCCCCGGGCACGGTGGCCTTCTGGACGGAGGGCGACGCGCTCGCCCTCCCCTACGGCCCGACGCCGATCTCGCGCGGGGACGAACCGCGGCTCGCGAGCCCCTGCAACATCCTGGGCGCGCTGGACGCGGACCCGCGGATTCTGGCCACCGTCAGGGACGGCGACCCGATCCGCGTCGAACTCGTGGACTGACCCGGCCCCGAACGACTCGGCTCAGCCGTACCGACCCGCCGGCTCAGCCGTCCTTGCGGAAGCCCTCCGCCGTCTTCAGGAACAGATCGTTCGCCTCGCACTCACCGATCGTGACGCGGACGCCCTCCCCCGCGAACGGCCGCACGACCACGCCGTGCCGCTCGCACTCCGCCGCGAAGTCCATGGTCCGCTCGCCGAGCCGCAGCCAGACGAAGTTCGCCTGGGTGTCCGGCACGGTCCAGCCCTGGGCCACGAGCCCCGCATGGACCCGCGCGCGCTCGGCCACCAGCGAGCCGACCCGCCCAAGCAGCTCGTCCTCCGCCCGCAGCGAGGCCACCGCCGCGTCCTGCGCCAGCTGGCTCACCCCGAACGGGACCGCCGTCTTGCGGAGCGCCGCCGCCACCGGCTCGTGGGCGACCGCGAAGCCCACCCGCAGGCCGGCCAGGCCGTACGCCTTCGAGAAGGTCCGCAGCACCGCCACGTTCGGCCGGTCGCGGTAGATCTCGATGCCGTCCGGTACGTCGGCGTCGCGGACGAACTCCTTGTACGCCTCGTCGAGCACCACCAGGACGTCGGAGGGCACCCGGTCCAGGAAGCGCTCCAGCTCGGCGCGGCGCACCGCGGTGCCCGTGGGGTTGTTCGGGTTGCAGACGAAGATCAGCCGGGTCCGGTCGGTGATCGCCGCCGCCATCGCGTCGAGGTCGTGCACCTCGCCCTCGGTCAGCGGCACCTGTACCGAGGTGGCCCCGCTGATCTGCGTGATGATCGGGTACGCCTCGAAGGAGCGCCAGGCGTAGATCACCTCGTCGCCCGGGCCCGCCGTGGCCTGCAGCAGCTGCTGGGCCACGCCGACCGAGCCGGTGCCGGTGGCCAGGTGCGAGACGGGCACGCCGAAGCGGTCGGCCAGCTCCTCCATCAGCCCCGTGCACGCCATGTCCGGGTAGCGGTTGAAGTTCGCGGCGGCGGCCAGCGTGCTCTCCATGACGCCGGGCAGCGGCGGATACGGGTTCTCGTTGGAGGACAGCTTGAAGGCGACCGGACCGCCCGCGGCGGCCGGCTTGCCCGGCTTGTAGGTGGGGACGCCGTCCAGCTCGGCGCGCAGCCTGGGGCCCGACGCGCTCGTCCCGCTCGTCCCGCTGGTCTCGCTCACTCTGTGTCCTCCTCGACCTTCCGTACCACCAATACTCCTCACCTTATGAGGATTCGGCTCCGCTGCGAATGGGCTGTGGACAAAAGGTCCACCACGGCCCTCGGCCCGGCCGACCCTGTGGACAACCCAGGGGACAACCCAGGGGGGAGCGCGCGGCGGGGTGGCGCGCGCCGGTGGCGAGCGCCGTGGCGCGCATCCCCCGTAGAGGTGAGTTGAGACCTCTTCGAGACCTCGCCCCCACACCAGGCGCATGAGCACCCGGGGCCCCAGGTCCCATGGCGCTGACCTGAACTTTCTTTGTTTCCAAGGCCATTGACGTTTCTCGATCATGCAGAAACGTGCCTGTCAATGCCTGCATATGCGACCGGCTCAACCCACCCCCATCGCCCTACTATCGGCTCGCCATGACAGCAGCAGGGAAGCACCAGGTGAGCCGGGCACAGACCCGGGGAAGCCGGCAGGGTCGAGCGGGCATCCGGGACGTGGCCGCCGCCGCCGGGGTCTCCATCACGACTGTCTCCGACGCGCTCAACGGCAAGGGCCGGCTCCCGGACGCCACCCGCCGTCACGTCCGCGAGGTCGCAGACCGGCTGGGCTACCGCCCGTCCGCGGCGGCCCGCACGCTCCGTACGGGCAAGTCGGGACTCATCGGCCTGACCGTGACCACATACGGGGATGAACCTTTCACCTTCACCGAATTCGCGTATTTCGCGGAGATGGCGAGAGCCGCCACGTCCGCCGCGCTCGCCCGCGGCTACGCCCTCGTCATCCTCCCCGCCACCTCCCGCCACGACGTGTGGTCGAACGTCGCCCTCGACGGCACCGTCGTCATCGACCCCTCCGACCACGACCCGGTGGTCACCGAACTGGTCCGCCAGGGGCTGCCCGTCGTCTCCGACGGACGCCCCGCCGGCACCCTGCCGGTGACGGCCTGGGTCGACAACGACCACGAGGCCGCCGTCCTCGACCTGCTCGACCACCTGGCCGCGGCCGGCGCCCGCCGGATCGGCCTGCTCACCGGCACCACCACCGACACGTACACCCGCCTGTCCACCACCGCCTACCTCAACTGGTGCGAACGGGTCGGCCAGGACCCGGTCTACGAGGCCTACCCGGCGCACGACCCGTGTGCGGGGGCCGTCGCCGCCGACCGGCTGCTCGCCCGGCCGGACCGCCCGGACGCCGTCTACGGGCTCTTCGACCCCAACGGCACCGATCTGCTCGCGGCGGCCCGCCGCTACGGGTTGCGGGTCCCGGACGACCTGCTGCTCGTGTGCTGCAGCGAGTCCACGGTCTACGCGAACACCGAGCCGCCGATCACGACGCTCTCGCTCAAACCGCGCCGGATCGGCACCGCCGTCGTCCAGCTGCTCATCGACGCCATCGAGGGCATCGAGACGGACGGCCCGGTCGAGCAGGTGATACCGACGGAGCTGATCGTCCGCACCTCCTCGCAGCGCCGCTCGCCGCGGACGACGGTCAGCCCGCCGCGCTCTCCCTCGAAGGACTGATCCCGAGGGGGGAGCGGACGGGGGGCGCGGGGAACCGGCCGCGCGCGGGGACGCGCGGCCGGAAACGGGGGCGGGGTCGGGGCGGGAACGGGGGCGGGGTCGGGGCCAGAGGTGCGGGGCGGGGGCCGCATCTCTGGCGCGGTCCGGGGCCAAACCTCGGCGCGGCCCGGTCCCTTCCCTGGCCTGGACCTTCTCAATTCGGGCGAAACAACCGGTGAACCCGGAGTGGACCCGGATTCACCACCCCTGGTGCGTCACACAGGAGGACGCTCATTCCTATGATGGGCGGACGACACCGCGGGCCACCCCGACCAGGACCGGTCCGCGATGTGCAGGGCATCGCGACGGTGGTGGAGGGGTCGATGACACAGGGGGCCGGGCAGGAACCCGTGGTGCGCACGGCGACGTTGCGTGACTTCCGTGTACCTCCGTACGCGCGGGTGCCCGTCCAGGGCCATACGGGCGAGCCGTTCCCGGCCGAGGTCCCCGCACCCCCGGCCGCGACCGCACCGGCACCCGCGTCCGCACCGGCACCCACCCCCGCGCCCGCCGATGCCACGCTGCACCTCGGGTCCCTCACGCCCCAGCACCCCCTGGCGAACGCGCCCCAGGCGGCGTACGAGCCCTCCTACGGCGCTCCGGCCGGCGCGCCGGCCCCGGCGGCGCCCGCAACCCCCGCAGCCCCCGCAGCCCCCGCGGCTCCCGCCGCCTCCGGCCACCCCGGCAACGCCTACCCGGACGACGCACCGCCCGAGGGCTACACGCCGACCGAGCGCGACCTGCCGGTGATCAAGCGGACCGACACCCTCCAGGTCCCGGTCGCCACGGCGCCGCTGCCCGCCCCCGCCGCGCCCGACGGCCGCGGCCCGCTCTACGTCGTGGGCGACGTCCACGGCTACCTGGACGAGCTCCTGGAGGCGCTGCGCGCCCAGGGCCTCATCGACGAGAACGGCAGCTGGGCCGCGGGCAACGCCCGCCTGTGGTTCCTCGGCGACTTCACCGACCGCGGCCCCGACGGCATCGGGGTGATCGACCTCGTGATGCGCCTGTCCGCCGAGGCGGCCGCCGCCGGCGGCTACTGCAAGGCCCTGATGGGCAATCACGAACTGCTGCTCATCGGCGCCAAGCGCTTCGGCGACACCCCGGTCAACTCCGGCGCCGGCACCGCCACCTTCCAGGCCGCCTGGCTGCTCAACGGCGGCCAGAAGCACGACATGGACCGCCTCACGGACATGCACCTGCAGTGGATGTCCCGGCTCGACGCCGTGGTGGAGCAGGACGGGCACCTGCTGCTGCACTCGGACACCACCGCGTACCTGGAGTACGGCCAGACCATCGAGGACGTCAACGACAAGGTCCACGAGATCCTCACCCGGAACGACGCGGACGAAGTCTGGGACCTCTTCCGGAAGTTCACCAAGCGCTTCGCGTTCCGTGACGAGGCGTCGGGGCCGCAGGCGGTGCAGGAGCTGCTCGGCACCTACGGCGGGCGCCGGATCGTGCACGGCCACAGCCCCATCCCGTACCTCCTCGGCCAGGTCGGCACGGAGGACGGCGAGGAGGGCGAGCGCCCGGTCGTGGACGGCCCGCACGTGTACGCGGACGGGCTCGCCATCGCGATGGACGGCGGAGTGACCATGGCCGGAAAGCTGCTGGTCGTCCAACTCCCGCTGCCCGCCTGACGCATAACACTCCGCATCCGGGGAAGTCGATTTCCCGAAACACCCTGTCACCACGTGCCGTGGCCGCCCTACCATCGGCTCATCCGTAGCAGGCTCTCCTCCGTTTCCGCCTGAACCGCCGTCCCGTCACGGTCGGTTCCGGCCCGTACGGAGCATCGGGGGATGCGAATGAACGTGGCTCCGCACCTGCTGACCGAGGACCGCGCCGAGTTCGAGCGGGTCCTCGACGACGCACTGCGCAACGCGCACGCCCACCCGGACCTCGCCGAGGCCGGGACCCGGCTCAGCACGACCCAGCTGCGCGCGATGGCCCTGAACGCGACCGCGCTCATCACCACCGCCGCCGCGACCGAGTACGACCACTTCGTGAAGGTCCGCGAGCAGATCCGGGAACAGGTGCGGGCGACCGCCGCACCGGACCCGGCCGAGACCCGGACCGGCGGCCCGGACGGTGCGGGCGTCGTCGCCGTCGTGACCGTCCTCGCCCCGCTCCTCGCGGGCACCGCGGCCGTCATCTTCCTGCTGGTCGGCGCCGTCCTGAAGATGCTGGACCCGGCCCCGGCCTTCGCCGACGCGCTGCTCACCGCGGGCCTGTTCTTCGGCTCCGTCGCCGCGGCCGGCCTGCTGTGGGCGGGGGCCAGCCTCCTCGTCACCGCGCTGCGCAACAGCGCCACCGAGGTCCCTGCCGAGGCCCCCGACGACGAACTGACCCGCGCCCGGGCCGCCTGGCGCGCGGCGCTCCTGGAACGGGGCGTGCTCCCGTTCCTCCGCGACGCCCTCGCCGCGACACCGCCGCCCTCCGTACCGAAACAGACCCCGCCCCCGGCCAGCCGGATACCCAAGATCGGCTACAGCGGCCCGGACTTCTCCAGCCCCAACGAGGGCGCGTCCGACATCCGCCCCACGTACTCCAGCCCGGACTTCACCAGCCCGGACTTCGGCTCACCGGAGCGACAGCCCGAATAGCCGTCGGACAGAGGTCGGGGGTCAGAGGATGCCGGCCTGGCGCGCCGCGGTGATCCAGCTCGGGAACTCGGACAGGAGCCGGTCGTAGAGCTCCGGGTCGGGGACCGTACTGATGTCGTCGACGGAGAAGAAGCCGACGTTGTCGACGCGGCGGCCGGGCAGCGTGTCGAACCGTTCGAGGACTCCGTAGTCGGACCGACCCAGGCCGACGAACTGCCAGAAGATCGGCTCCTCGACCGCCGCGCGCAGCTCCTGCTCGATCTCGGCGTTGCGATAGACCCCGCCGTCCGAGAAGAACAGCACCAGGGTGGGGACGGGTGCGGGGTGCTGGGCGACGTACGAGCGCACCTCGGCGATGACGCGCTGCTCCTCGTTCTGGATGCCGACCGTCCGCATGTCGACCTGGCCGGGTTCGAGCCCCCTCGGCCTCTTGTTGCGGCGGAAGAGGCCCACCTGCCCGACGCGTACGTGCAGCCGCAGCCAGTCGGGGAGCTCGCCGAGCCGCAGGTCGGGCAGCCGAGCCGGCTGCGAGGCGAAGGTCCAGGCCTGCATCTCGCCGTCGTCGTCGAGCTGCGCGGCGACCGCGGCCATCCGCTCGACCACGTCGGCCACGACGCCCCGGGTGTACAGAAAGCTCATGGAACCGGAGGCGTCGAGCACGAGCACGACCCGCGCGACGACCCCCTCCGCCCCGTGCTTGCGCAGACTGACCGCGACCTGTTCCTTGCGCAGCGACAGCCGCTTGCGCATGTCCACGGGCAGCCGCTCCTCGCCCTTGGTGAGCCGCGGTCCGGCGGCCGGCGCCGGCGCCTGCGGCGGCGACGGTACGGGGACGGGGACGGGCGGAGGGGCAGCACCCGTGGCCGGCTCGTCGACCGTGATGCCGAACTCCGTGGCGAGACCGGCGAGTCCCGCCGCGTACCCCTGCCCCACGGCCCGGAACTTCCACTGCCCCTGCCGCAGATACAGCTCGCCGCAGATGAACGCCGTCTCGGTCCCGGCCGTCATCTCGAAGCGCGCCACCTCGTCCCCGGAAGCCGCGTCGAGCAGCCGCATCATCAGCCCGGGCACCTGCCCGAACGTCCCCCCGTCCGCCGACGCGCACAACACGACCCGCTCGATCCCGGCCTCCAGCGAGCCGAGGTCCACCGCCACGGTGTCGCTCATACCACCGGCCGCGCTCTGCTTCCCCAGATGAGCCACGGCCCCGGACGCATGCCGCGGCTGGTTGTAGAAGACGAAGTCCCCGTCGTCCCGCACCCGCCCGCCCGACGTCAGCAGCAGCGCCGAGGCATCGACATCGGGCACCCCCGCTCCCTGGCTCCAGACGAGCTCGACACGCAACGCCGAAGACTCCACGGCCACGTTGGCACCCTTGCTGAGGGATCTCGCTGTCATGGACTCAGTCTGCCGAGTGCACGGCCCGAATGGCTTGTTCTTGCCGTTCTTTCCGGACTCGGCGGACTCGGCGGACTCGGGCTCAACGGCCGACCGGCGGCGGAAGCGTGACGATCGCGATTCCGTCCGGCTGGGCTACCGCCAGACGGCTGCCGTCCGGATGGAGCGCGGCCACGGAAGTCGGTACGTGTCTCTGCTCCGACAGCGACCGCACGCCCAACTGCCTGTGCCCCAGCGTCGCCGGGTCGTCCTCGTCTTCCTCGCCCTCGTCCTCACCCGTCGCCACCGCCAGGCGATCGCCGGCGAGCCAACAGGCGGCGTAGATCTCGGCGTCGGCCCAGCTCCGCCAAGGCAGCAGGCCATCACCGTCGAGCACGCCCGGCTCTGTCAGTGCCCGTTCGAGGTCGTACACCCGGGCGATCCCATACGACGCCGCCGTGAGCGGTCGGAGGCGGGCCCGCGACTCCCCCCATGGGCCGCGGGCCCGCCTCGTGCTTACGGTCGCCGGGTCAGTCCGCCATCGGCAGGTACACCCGGTTGCCCGCGGCCGCGAACTCGGCCGACTTCTCGGCCATGCCCGCCTCGATCTCCTCCGCCTTCAGGTCGCCGCCGTGCTCGCGGCGGATGTCCTGGGAGATCTTCATCGAGCAGAACTTCGGGCCGCACATCGAGCAGAAGTGGGCCGTCTTCGCGGGCTCCGCCGGGAGCGTCTCGTCGTGGAACTCGCGGGCCGTGACCGGGTCCATGGCGAGGTTGAACTGGTCCTCCCAGCGGAACTCGAAGCGCGCGTCGGACAGCGCGTCGTCCCATTCCTGGGCGCCCGGGTGGCCCTTGGCGAGGTCGGCGGCGTGGGCGGCGATCTTGTAGGTGATGACGCCGGTCTTCACGTCGTCCTTGTTCGGCAGGCCCAGGTGCTCCTTGGGCGTGACGTAGCAGAGCATCGCGGTGCCCCACCAGGCGATCATCGCGGCGCCGATGCCCGAGGTGATGTGGTCGTACGCCGGGGCGACGTCCGTGGTCAGCGGGCCGAGCGTGTAGAACGGCGCCTCCTCGCAGATCTCCTGCTGGAGGTCGATGTTCTCCTTGATCTTGTGCATCGGGACATGGCCCGGGCCCTCGATCATCGTCTGCACGTCGTGCCGCTTGGCGATCGTGTTCAGCTCGCCGAGCGTGCGCAGCTCCGCGAACTGCGCGGCGTCGTTGGCGTCCGCGATCGAGCCGGGCCGCAGGCCGTCACCGAGCGAGTACGTGACGTCGTACGCCGCGAGGATCTCGCAGAGCTCCTCGAAGTTCGTGTAGAGGAAGTTCTCCTTGTGGTGCGCGAGACACCACGCGGCCATGATCGAGCCGCCACGCGAGACGATGCCGGTCTTGCGGCGGGCGGTGAGCGGCACGTACGGCAGCAGCACGCCGGCGTGCACCGTCATGTAGTCGACGCCCTGCTCCGCCTGCTCGATGACCGTGTCCTTGTAGATCTCCCAGGTCAGCTCCTCGGCCTTGCCGTCGACCTTCTCCAGGGCCTGGTAGAGCGGCACGGTGCCGATCGGCACGGGGGAGTTGCGGAGCACCCACTCGCGGGTGGTGTGGATGTTGCGGCCGGTGGACAGGTCCATGACCGTGTCGGCGCCCCACTTGGTCGCCCAGGTCATCTTCTCCACCTCCTCCTCGATGGAGGAGGTGACGGCGGAGTTGCCGATGTTGGCGTTGACCTTCACCAGGAACCGCTTGCCGATGATCATCGGCTCGATCTCCGGGTGGTTGACGTTCGCCGGCAGCACCGCGCGGCCCGCCGCGATCTCCTCCCGTACGACCTCGGGGGAGACGTTCTCGCGGATCGCGACGTACTCCATCTCCGGGGTGATCTCGCCCCGGCGGGCGTACGCGAGCTGCGTCACCGCCTGGCCGGCGCGGCCGCGGCGGGGCAGCCGCGGGCGGCCGGGGAAGACCGCGTCGAGGTTCTTGAGCCCGCCGCCGCGCGGCGAGGTGTGCTTGATGCCGTCGTCCTCGGGCCGGACCGGGCGGCCCGGGTACTCCTCGGTGTCGCCGCGCGCGATGATCCAGTTCTCGCGCAGCGGCGCCAGCCCCCGCCGGACGTCGGTCTCGACGCCCGGGTCGGTGTACGGGCCGGACGTGTCGTACAGCGTCACGTCCTTGCCGTTGGTGAGGTGCACCTGCCGCACCGGCACCCGGAGGTCGGGGCGGGAGCCCTCGACGTAACCCTTGTGCCAGCCCGGCGTGCGCTCGCCCTGGCCGGTCTGACCGAGCCGGCCGCCCTGGCCGTCGTTCTGGTCGGAGGCAGGCGTGTGTGCATCCTGAATGGTCATGAGACCGATCTCCCTACGCCGGCATTACCCGGTAACAGGTTCGGCGGTCGGCGCAGCCTCTTCCCGTACGTGCGTACGGTGATCAGCGCCCTCTCAGCCCGGTGCTCCGAGCTCCCGCGTGTGCAAAGGTGTCACCACGCTAGCGGCATCCCGGGCGTGCTGAACAGTGGGGGTCTCGACGTTCTTGCGATGATCGGTCGGTGACTTCCTCCGAGCAGCCCCCCGAACCGCACGGCCACGAGCACGGCCATGAATACGGGCCCGAGCACGGCCATGGGCATTCCCATGCGCACGGTCACGGCCCCGCCGCGCCGGTCTCCCGGCATCTGCGCAAGGTCATCGCGGCCGTTCTGATCCCCTTCGCCACCGCCGTCGTCGTCGGGCTCGTGGTGCTGTGGCCGGGCGCCACGCCCGGGCACGAGCGCACCGGCGTCGGCTTCGACCGGCAGACCGAGCAGGGCGAGGTCGTCTCCGTCGAGCACGTCGACTGCAAGGACGTGAACGCCGCCCAGGTCCCGCCGACCGGCGACACCTCCACCCCGCAGGGGCGCGAGGCGGTCAACGGGCAGCAGGGGCAGTGCGCGAAGGCCACCGTCGAGGTCACCACCGGCCAGGACAAGGGCCGCAGGTTCGTCGAGGTCGTGCAGCCGGACGCGCCCCGGCAACTCCACGAGGGGCAGGGCGTGGTGGTGGCGTACGCCCCCGACGCCCCGCGCGACCTGCAGTACTCCGTCACCGACGTGAACCGGAAGGTGCCGATCGCGGTGCTCGCCGGCATCTTCGCGCTCGCCGTCGTGATCGTCGGGCGGATGCGCGGCGTGATGGCGCTGATCGCGCTCGCCATCAGCTTCCTGGTGCTGACCCTGTTCATCCTGCCGGCGATCCTCGAGGGCTCGAATCCGCTGGTCGTCGCGGTCGTCGGATCGAGCGCGATCATGCTCATCGCGCTCTACATGTGCCACGGCCTCTCGGCCCGCACCTCGGTCGCGGTGCTCGGCACCCTCGTCTCGCTGCTGCTGATCGGGCTGCTCGGCTCGGTCTTCATCGACTGGGCCTCGCTCAGCGGCAACACCGACGACAACACCGGCCTCATCCACGGGCTCTACCCGCAGATCGACATGTCCGGTCTGCTGCTCGCCGGCATCATCATCGGCTCGCTCGGCGTGCTCGACGACGTGACCGTCACCCAGACCTCCGCGGTCTGGGAACTGCACCAGGCCGACCCGGGCATGGGGCCGCGACGGCTCTACCGGGCCGCGATCCGGATCGGTCGCGACCACATCGCCTCGGTGGTGAACACCCTGGTCCTGGCCTACGCGGGCGCGGCGCTTCCGCTGCTCCTGCTGTTCTCGATCGCGCAGAGCAGCGTGGGCACGGTGGCCAACAGCGAGCTGGTCGCGGAGGAGATCGTCCGGACCCTGGTCGGGTCGATCGGTCTGGTCGCCTCGGTGCCGATCACCACCGCCCTCGCGGCGCTCGTGGTGTCGGCGGACCGTCCGGGACCGGAGGCAGCGAAGGCCGGGGCGGGCCGGGGCGGGCGGGCTGCCGGGGGCGGCGGCCGTCGGCGCCGCGCCAAGTGACACGTATCGAAGGGGCGGTTGTACGGGCCGGGTGGGCGCTGACCCGTACGGGGGCGGGCGACGGGCCGCGGGCGGGGACTCGTACCGGGGCGCGTGCTCGACGACCCTTCCGTCAGCCCGCGTTCTCCTCGGCGAGGATCCGGCCGAGCGCGGCCTCGAGGTGGTCCTCGAAGTCACCCTGGGTACGTTCCTGACCGAGCGGGACGAGCTTGTCCGTACGGTCGAGGAACGCGACCAGCGGCGGCGCGCTCGCGCGGAACAGGGCGCGGTCGCCGCCGACCTGGAGCCGGATCATCACGTCAGAGAGGCTCTCGGGGTCGGTGGGGGCGATGTGCACATCGCCGTCCCCGCTCGGCCGGTTGATCCCGTCGAGGAGCAGCTCCCGGCCGAAGGCCCAGGTCACCGGCGCGTCTCCGGGGAGGTGGAACGTCATCCTTACCGCGTAGGGATCGCGGGTCTCGTATCGCAGTTCCACCGGGATCCTGAAGGAGAGCTCCTCGGAGACGAGGAAGCTCATCAGGACTTCGGCCTGAACCGTCTCTCGCATCATGTACCCCGCAGTTGATGAGCAGTTGTGTAAACACGCTGCTGAAAGCTGTGGTCGAAACGGCCAGGAATGATCCCCCATGGCCCTCTTGACGCAATCGTGCTGTAAGCGCTAGCAGATCACAAGGAGTGATTTTTCAGATACTGATAGAGAACGCGAGTGAGCTGAAGAGCCTTCCGATCTCATTCTGTAGCCGAGCGATAGCAGGTAGCAACCGTTCTTCCTGGTGAAGTGGGAGTGAAATCGCCATCGCGGCCGCCGTTGACCCCGCGGTGATGGGGATGGCGGCACAAACTGTGCCGAGCGCATATTCCTGACGCTCCACCAGGGGTTCCATTCGCCCCATACCGCCCAAACGGTCCAAAAGGGCACGGCGATTACGCAGCGTATATGGCGTGATGGCTTCCACCGGGTGGCGGTCGAGGTGGTCTTGACGACTCCTCAGATCCAGTTGACTGAGCAGACACTGCCCGATGGCGTGCGCGTGACCGGTCTCCCGGAAGTCCGCCCACTCCTCCACGGCGGGCGCGGCGGGAGTGTCGGCGACGGAGACGAGCTCGATCTCGCCCTCGCGGTAGATGGCGAAGTAGACGGGGACGCCGATGGAGTCCCGCCAGTGGGCGAGAGAGTCTTCGATCTTGGTGCGACGATTCTGCAGAACTCCGCCGCCGACCAGACGGCCGGCCGCGTCGCCGAAGACGAACACACCCTTCTCACGGCGCAGATAGCCCTCGTGCGTCAGGGTGCGGAGCAGGTGGTACGCGGTGGGAAGCGGAAGTCCCGCCTCGCGCGCGAGCTGTTTGGCGGGGGCCCCGTCCTCGTGGGAGCCCACGGCCTCCAGAAGTCTCAGCGCCCGCTGAACCGAACCGATCAGGGTTGGCGCAGCGGGCTGCGAAGCAGTGGCCAAAGGTCACCCCCAGGCGTGTCGACGAGTGCGTCGCACCCGCCCGCGGGGGCCGCCCCCGCGCGCCCGCCGCGACCCGGGACCGGTGGATCCCGTGGGGCCTACGCCTGTGGTTCCCGGGGCGGCGGAGGTTTTCCACCCTAATGGCGCCTCTGGGGGCACACCCGGTTTCCACCTGCGCGTTCCCTCTGCCGGGCTAATACCCGACAGGGCATTCATACCGGCAGGTAACCCGTGGTGAACGGAGCCTCCCGGCCGCGGTCCGGGCCGGGGTCCCGGCCGGGTCTACCAGTCGCCCCGAGAACCGGACGAGGACGTGAACTTGCGGACCAGATAGATCAGTCCACCGACCAGCGCCACGAACACCAGCAGCTTGAACAGCAGACCGACCACGAAGGTCAGAACGCTGGTGATCAGGCCGCCGAAGACGACCAGAGCGATGACGGGTATGGCGATCCACTTCACCCACCACGGCATCCCCGCGAGAATCTCCTTCACCGCCATTGCGCTTACCTCATCTCCGAAGAGTGCGAGCCCGAAGGGCTCAGCCACCGGGTCCGTGGGCGCTCTCTGCACCCGACACCTCGATGCTAGGGCCGGGCACCGAGCCCGCGGGGCCCTCCCGGCCCCCGCTCTTCCCTGATCCGCCCCCTAAGGGACCCGGGAGTTCCGGGCCGGGGAGGCTCAGGGTCCACGCGGCTCCTGGGCTCCGAGGCCCCGGGACGCTCCGGGATGCTCCGGGTCTCCGGGATCACGCCTCCGGCGGCGAGAAGACCACCATGACCCGCAGGTCCTCGGTGATGTGGTGGAACTTGTGCGGCACCCCCGCCGGCACATAGACCACACTGCCCCGCGCCACCTGGGTCGTCTCCGCCCCCACCGTGATCGCCCCCCGGCCGCTCACCACGAAGTACACCTCGTCCTGGCCGTGCGGCTGCTGCGGATCGAGCGCCCCGGCGTCGAGCGCGTACAGCCCCACCGACATGTTCCGCTCGCGCAGGAACTGGAGGTAGGCGCCGTCGTTGGCGGCGCGCTCCGCCTCCAGCTCGTCCAGTCGGAATGCTTTCATTGCTCGTCCGCCCCTGTTTCTGGCCAGATCATGTCTGCCACGATCTGACACATGAAGAATTTCGTAGTCAAGACGCTCGCGAACGCGGGCGCACTGGCCGTGGCCATCTGGCTGCTGCAGGACATCACGCTGACCGGTGACAGCACCGGCAAGAAGGCCTGGACCCTCATCCTGGTCGCCCTGGTCTTCGGCCTGGTGAACTTCCTGGTCAAGCCGGTCGTGAAGCTGCTCACGTTCCCGCTCTTCATCCTGACCCTCGGTCTGATCACCCTGGTCGTCAACGCGCTGATGCTGCTCCTGACGTCCTGGCTGGCGGATCAGTTCGACCTCAGCTTCCACGTGGAGGGCTTCTGGACCGCCGTGCTCGGCGGCCTGATCATCTCCGTCGTCTCGTGGGCGCTGAACATCGTGCTGCCCGACGGCGACTGAGGGCTGCCCGCCATGCCGTACCACGTCCGTTGCGTCCGCACGGGCGACGGGCGCCGGTCTCGGCGTACCGGACCCCTATTACGGTGACCGGGGCGGCTTCGAGGAGTGCCTGGAGATGGTCGAGGCGGCGAGCGCGGGACTGCTCGCCGCCGTGCGCGAGCAAGTGAAGGAGCGGACGGCATGAGCAGCGACGCGACGCGCGGTGCGGACGACATGATCGGGGACGGCACCCTGGCCGTACGGGCGGGGCTGCCCGAGCCCGTGAAGTACGAGCCCACCCTGCCCGGCCCGGTCTTCGCGGCCCACTTCCACCTCCCCGGCGAGCCGACCGGCCCGTACACCTACGGCCGGGACGAGAACCCGACCTGGACCCATCTGGAACACGCCATCAGCACCCTGGAGGCACCGGGGGAGAGCGGCGTCGAGACGCTGGTCTTCGCCTCCGGCATGGCCGCCATCTCCGCCGTCCTCTTCTCCCAGCTGAAGGCCGGCGACGTGGTCGTCGTCCCCTCCGACGGCTACCAGGCCGTGCCGCTGGTGCACGAGCAGCTGCGGGCGTACGGCGTCGAGGTACGGTCCGCGCCGACCGGCGGCGACGCCCAGCTGTCCGTCCTCGCCGGCGCGAAGCTGCTGTGGATCGAGACCCCGTCCAACCCCGGGCTCGACGTGTGCGACCTGCGCCGTCTGGCGGACGCCGCCCACGAGGCCGGGGCGCTCGTCGCGGTCGACAACACCCTGGCGACCCCGCTCGGCCAGCGGCCGCTGCTGCTGGGCGCCGACTTCTCGGTGGCCAGCGACACCAAGGGCATGTCCGGGCACGGCGATCTGCTGCTCGGGCACGTCAGCTGCCGCGACGCCGAGCGGGCCGCCGAGGTACGGCGCTGGCGCAAGATCGTCGGCGCGATTCCCGGCCCCATGGAGGCCTGGCTCGCGCACCGTTCGCTGGCCACCCTCCAGCTGCGGATCGACCGGCAGTGCGGCACCGCGCTCGCCGTCGCGGAGGCGCTCAAGGGGCATCGGCACGTGACCGGGCTGCGCTACCCGGGGCTTCCCGACGACCCCTCGCACGAGGTGGCCGCCCGCCAGATGCGCCGCTTCGGCTCCGTCATCTCCTTCGAGCTGCCGGACCGGGCCTGGGCCGAGCACTTCCTGGGGGCGCTGCACCTGGTGGAGGAGGCGACCAGCTTCGGCGGCGTGCGGTCCACCGCCGAGCGGCGCGGACGCTGGGGCGGCGACGCCGTGCCGGAGGGCTTCGTCCGCTTCTCGGTCGGCGCCGAGGACCCGGAGGACCTGATCGCCGACGTCCTGCGCGCCCTCGACGAGACGGCCAAGGCGCTCGGCTGACGCGACAGGGGCGCTCCGAGCCTCCCCCCTCGTGGCTCGGAACGCCCCTCGTCCCCCGGCGGTGTCCTCACGGACACCCGCCCGAACAAGGCTAGTTGACTCTGTGTCAGTGTCCAATCACGGTAGCGACAGCGACCTATCGACTTATTTATAGTTGGACGGTCCTTAGTTGGACGGTCCGGTCGCACGGACTCGGGCGCCGGGAGGGGGCGGACATGGATCTGACCCTGCTGCGCACCTTCGTCACGGTGCACCGGGCCGGTTCCTTCACCCGCGCCGCCGCGCTCCTCGGCCTCTCCCAGCCGGCCGTCACCAGCCAGATCCGCAGCCTGGAGCGCCAGCTCGGCCGGCCGCTGTTCCTCAGACAGGCCCGTGGGGTCACCCCCACCACCATCGGCGACGAGCTCGCCCACCGTGCCGCCCCGCACCTGGACGCCCTGGTCGAGATCACCGAGACCGGTCTCGACGAGCACACCGGGGTGCGCACCCTGCATGTCGCCGGGCCGCCCGAGTTCACGGCGGCCCGGGTGCTGCCCGCCCTCACCCCGCTGGTCGCCCAGGGCCTCGCCGTCCGCTCCTCGCTCCTGGGCAACGCGGAGGAGACCCTCGACGGCCTGGCCGCCGGCCACCACGACCTGGCCGTCGCGGTCGCCCGGCCCCGCGGCGGCCTGTTCACCGCCACCCCGCTCTGCGACGAGGAGCACGTCCTCGTCGCGGCCCCGCGCTGGGCCGCCCGGCTCTCCCCCGAGGTGCTGCTGCACAAGGGCGCCGTCGTCCTGGAGCGGCTGCCGGTGGTCGAGGTGCACGAGTCGCTGCCCTTCGTCAGCCGCTACTGGGCGGCCGTCTTCGACGCCGAGCCGGCCACCTCCGCCACCGTGATCGCCCCCGATCTGCGGGCTGTCCGGGAGTCCGCCGCCTCCGGCGCGGGCCTCGCCGTGCTGCCCCGCTATCTGTGCGAGGAGGAGCTGGCGCGCGGGCGGCTGGTGACCCTGCTCGACCCTCCGGTGCCGCCGCTGCGCACCTACTTCCTCGTCGTCCGCACCGGCACCCTCGCCCTGCCGCACATCGCCCGCGCCCACGACTTGCTGCTGCGTGCCGCGGGGGACTGGTGAGTTTCCGGGCGGCGCGCGTTTCAGGACAGCGGGGACGGGCCATTTTCTTCCCATGACCGAACGACCCGTGGTCAAGCGCACCGCACGCGCCATCCTGCTCGACGGGGACGACCTGATCCTCATCAAGCGCACCAAGCCGGGCGTGGATCCCTACTGGGTGACCCCCGGCGGCGGGGTCGAACCCACCGACGCGACCGTCGTCGAGGCCCTGCACCGCGAGGTCCACGAGGAGCTGGGCGCCAAGATCGTCGACGTGGTCCCCTGCTTCGTCGACACCGTCGAGCACATCGTGGACGGCGGGGTCTCCGGGGTGAAGGTCCAGCACTTCTTCGTGTGCCGGCTCGAGTCCATGGACACCTCGCAGCGGCACGGCCCGGAGATCGACGAGCCGCTGGGCGAGTACGAGATCGTCCGGGTGCCCTTCAGCCGGGTCGGCATCGCCGCCGTCCACCTGGTCCCGCTCTCGCTGCGCCACTACCTGGACGGCAACATCGAGGGCGTCCGCGCGATGCACGCGCCCGACCTGGGCTAGGCCCTCCGGTACTGCCGGGCTCCTAGGACGCGCGGGCGACCTCCCCCAGGTAGTCGTGGCGGATCCGGTCGGTGGGGATGCCCGCGCCCTTCAGCGCGTCCAGGCCGCTGCGGATCATGCCGAGCGGCCCCGAGAGGTACGCGTCGTACTCGGCCCACGGCCCGTAGCGGCGCACCGCGTCCGGCAGCCGTCCCTCCGCCTCGGTGACCGGGCGGACGGCGAGCCAGGGGAAGGTCTGCTGCAGCCGCATCATGGTGTCGATGTCGTAGAGGTCGTGGCCGCTGCGGGCGCCGTAGAAGACCTCGACCGGCCGCCGGTCCCCGTGCTCGGCCACGTCCTCGACCAGCGCCTTGATCGGCGCGATCCCGGTGCCTCCGCCGAGGCAGAGCAGCCCGTTGTCGGTGGAGTGGTCGACGGTCATCGAGCCCGCGGGCGGGCCGAGCCGCAGCATGTCCCCCGGGCGGGCCCGGTGCACCAGGGCGTTGGACACCCAGCCCGCGGGCACCGCCTTCACATGCAGGGAGAGCAGCCCGTCCGGGCGGGGCGCGGAGGCGAAGGAGTAGTGCCGCCAGATCCGCGGCCACCAGGGCGTCTCCAGGGTCGTGTACTGCCCGGCCAGGAAGGGGTAGGGCAGATCGGGCCGGAGCGTGATCACGGCGACGTCGGGGGTCCGCAGATCGTGGCTGACCACCTCGGCCTGCCACCAGGGCGGCGCGTGGCTCTCGTTCTCGGCGGCGGCGTCGATCATGATCTGCGAGATGGTCGTGTACGTACGGACCCAGGCCGCCTCGGTCTCCGCGTCCCAGCCGCTGCCGGCGTACCGCTCCAGGGCGCCGATCAGCGCCTCGCCGACGGCCGGGTAGTGCTCGGCCCGCGTGCCGTACTTCCGGTGCCCGCGCCCGAGGTTGCGCAGATAGGCGGTGAGCACCGGGGTGTCGTCCAGATGGTCGGCCGCCGTGAGCAGCGCCTTGAGGAGCCGGTCCCGCTGGGCGTCCATGGCGGCGGGGAACATCGCGCGCAGATCGGGGTGCCGGGTGAAGAGCAGCGCGTAGAAGTACGAGGTGACCCGGTCCGCCGTCGGCCCGATCTCGGCGAGCGTGCGCCGGACGAGCACGGCGTCGGCCGAGGCGTCCGGCTCCTTCGCCCCCGCCGGCTCGCTGAACGTTTCCTCAGGGGCCGCCGGCACGGCCGGCACGAGGGTCGGCGCACCCGTGGCCGCAGCCGGAGCATCCGTCATGTCCTTGCCTCCCCGCAGTGGGCCGCTGTGTTCGCAGAATGGCAGTGCGATGAGGAGGACGGACAGAAAGTGGGATTCCCGGTGATTCGCCCCGAGCGGAGGGCTAGGCTGCGCTCTTTCGGACGAGTGCGCAGGCCTCGCGCAGATCGCCGCCCGTGTAGCTGTGCCGGGCCAGTCCGGCCAGATGGTGGTCGGCGTTCACGGCCACGGTCTCGGGCACGATCGCGAACAGCTCCGCGTCGGACATCGAGTCGCCGTACGCCACGCAGTCGGCCGGATCGACCCCGAACCGCGCGCAGAGCTCCCCGGCGATCCGCACCTTGGCCGAGGCGTCGAGGATGCCCGGCCGGTGGATCGGCTCGGTGAAGGGCACGGCGGGCCAGCGGGAGCCGTGGGCCGCGTCGGCGCCCCAGTCGAGGAGCCGCTCGACGAAGAAGTCGGGCGAGAGCGAGATGACCGCGCAGTGGCTGCCCTCGGCCCGGATCTCGGCCCAGACCTCCCGGATGCCGCTCAGCCAGGGCGCCTGCTCGAAGGCCGTGGTCACCTGTTCCGGGGTGAGCTCCGACCAGAGCGCATGGGCCTGGACGGCGAACTCGTCCGGGGTGAGCCCGCGCAGCAGGAAGTCCTGCTCCAGCTGCGCGATCTCCCGGCTCAGCCCGAGCTGCCGGGAGATCTCCACCGCGGCCGCCGAGCCACGGATCAGCGTGCCGTCGAGGTCGAAGAGATGCAGCCGCCGCCGGCCGCGCAGGGTCGTCATGTACGCCGAGGCTAGTACGCCGGCTTACTCCCCCGGTCAGACGCGGGACACCGCTGTCGTTCGGCACGGTGTTTCACGTGAAACATCTCCAGCGGCCCGTTCGGCGGGCGCTCCTCGTCGTCCATGTGGCGGTCTCCGTGGCCTGGCTCGGCCTCAGCCTGGGGCTGCTCACCCTCGGTCTCACCGCCTACACCACCCAGGACCCGTCCCTCACCCAGGCGGCCTACCGCGCCATGAAGGTCTTTGCGGACTGGCTGCTCGCCCCGGTCGCCCTGGTGACCTTCGGCAGCGGCCTGGTGCTCTCCCTGGGCACGCCCTGGGGTCTCGCCCGGCATCGCTGGGTCTGGATCAAGTTCTGGCTCACCCTGGCCACCGCCGCCGCGACGATCTTCGCGCTGCGCCCGGAGATCGCCCACGCGGCGGCCGCCGGGGTCCCCGACAGCAGTCTGGTGGGCGCCCCGGTGGTCTCCACGACGGCCTATCTCTTCATGACGGCGATCTCCGTCCTGAAGCCCTGGGGGCTGACCCGGCGCGGCCGCCACCTGCGGGAATCGGCCGCACGTCAGGCACCTCGGGCGGGGCGCGCAGCTCGCCAGGGCCAGTTCTCGTAAAGCGGTGGACGGGCCGTCGCCACGTCGGACAGCCTGATCACCATGCCCCTCTCTCAGCTCCCGCTCGACCGGCTCCCGATCCGACGCCTCGGCCCCGACGACCTCCTCGCCTGCGCCGACCTCTCCGAGAACCGGGGCTGGCCCCGGGAAGAGCACAAGTGGGGCCTGCTGCTCGCCGCCGGGGTGGGACACGGCATCGCCGACCCATCCGGCAAGGGGCTGCTCGCCGTCTGCGTGGTCACCTCGTACGGGCCGGAGCTCGCCGCCATCGGCATGGTCCTGGTCGCCGAGCGCTACGCCCGGCAGGGCGTCGGGCGCCGTCTGATGCGCCATGTCCTCGCGGAGGCCGGCGACACCCCGCTGAGCCTGTACGCCACGAGCAACGGGCAGCCGCTCTACGAGGAGCTCGGCTTCACGGAGGTCGCACGCGCGGAGATGCTCAGGGGCCGCTTCACGGCGGCCGAGCCGGCGCCCGAGCGCTCCGTCCGGCCCGCCACCGCCGAGGACGTGCAGCAGGTGCTCCGCCTCGACCACGAGATCTTCGGCGCCGACCGCACCCACCTCATCACCCGGCTCCCGGCCTTCGCCGACCACCTGAGGGTCGCGGAGCAGGACGGCGAGATCACCGGCTTCGCCGCGCTCTGGCCCAACATGGAGACCCATGTCATCGGCCCGGTGATCGCCCGCGACACCGGCACCGCACAGGCCCTGATCGCCTCGCTCGCCGCCGCCACCGACCGCCCGCTGCGCACGGACATCGACACCGGACACAGCGCCCTGGTGACCTGGCTGAAGGCGAACGGCCTGGAGCAGATCACCACCAACGCCGTCATGATCCGCTCGCGCGCCGAACTGCCAGGCGACGGGAACCGCCGCTTCGCCCCGCTGACCGTCGCGGCGGGCTGAACCCGGGGCGTCAGGGCATCAGGGCGGGATTAATTGCACACGCGGCTTTTTGCGTTCCATCGTCTACCCTGGTAAAGAGCCGAAGCCCTTCCAGGCCGCGGACACCGAGGACAGACCGAGGAAGCGAGGAGCGCACATGACCGCGACGGACCCCGCCCTGACGGCCCTCTCCCAGGGCTGGTGCGCGCTTTCCCTGCTGCACGGACGGATCGAGTCGCACATCGAGCGCGCTCTGGAGGCCGGGCACGGGCTCAGCGTCCGCGAGTACTCGCTCCTCGACGTCCTCAGCCGCCAGCACGACGGCCCCGGCGGCCACCTCCAGATGAAGCAGGTGGCCGACGCCGTGGTGCTCAGCCAGAGCGCGACCACCCGGCTCGTCACCCGGCTCGAGGACCGCGGCCTGCTCACCCGGTACCTCTGCGCCACCGACCGGCGCGGCATCTACACCGATGTCACCGAGGCCGGCCAGAAGCTCCTCGACGAGGCCCGCCCCACCAACGACGCCGCGCTCCGCGAGGCCCTGGACACGGCCGCCCAGAACCCCGAGCTCGCCCCGTTCGTGCGGGTCGTCGAAGGCCTGGACGTTCCCGCGAACGTCCCCGCCTGAACCCAGCGCGCTGTTTCACGTGAAACAGCGCAAGGCCGGCGGCGAGACGGTCAGAGGCCGCGCCAGGGCGCCTCGTCCACTCCGCCGGGCACGGCGTCGCCCTGCTCGTAGGGCTCCCGGGTGAAGACGAAGGAGCCCAGGTCGAGATGGCTCACCGAGCCGTCGGGCCGCTTCACCACCCGCAGGGTCTCCCCCTGGTAGTAGCCGTCGAGGCCGATCCAGCCGCTGCCGTCGGGCAGCGCCCGGAAGGTCGCCCGCCGCCCGACGCCCTTGAGCGGCTCCAGGGTCACGGCGCGCCCGGCGCCGAGCTTCAGCCCGTACGCGTAGGTGCCCCAGTACCAGGGGCCGGTGAGGGCGAGCAGCTCCTCGTCGACCTCGGCCGCGGGAAGGGGGCGCCAGGGCTCCGGGAAACGGGGCTCGGCCTCCGCGACGATCCCGATGAGTTCGGCGGCCACCGTGGCCGTGAGCGGCCCGCTGGTGGCATTGGCGAGGGCCGCGGCGACCATCCCGTGCTCGACGCTCACCCACAGTCCGGCGACGAAGCCGGGCAGCGAGCCGGTGTGCCCGAACAGAGTCCCGCGCTCCGAGTACACCAGCTGGAGCCCCAGGCCGTAGCCCATCTTCCCGTCGGCGCTGGCGGCCGGCGCCGACGGGACCCGCATCTCCGCCACGCTGGCGGCGCTCAGCACCCGGTCGTCCCCCTCGGCGAGGAAGACGCCGAACCGGCACAGGTCCCCGACCGTCGACCAGAGCTGCCCCGCCGGAGCCATCACCCCCAGATCCTGGGCGGGTTCGGCCATCATCACGTCCGCCCACGGATGCACCGCGAAGCCACCGGCGTGCGGCGCGACCGGCTGCGCGGTCGTCCGGTCAAGGCCCAGCGGCTCCAGGATCTCGGTGCGCAGCGCCTCCTCCCAGGACACTCCGCGCACCGCCTCCACCAGCGAACCGAGCAGCGTGTAACCGGGGTTGGAGTAGTGGTGGAGCCGGCCCACCGGATGCAGCATCGGCCGCTCCCCCAGCACGTCGGAGAGCTCCGGCCGAAGAGCCCCCGGGGTCCGCTCCCACCACGGCGACGGAGTCTCGGCGGCCAGTCCCGAGGTGTGGCCCAGGAGTTGGGCGATCGTCACCTCGCCGACGCCCGTGCCCGGCAGATGCTTCTCCAGCGGATCCTCAAGGCTCAGCAGCCCCTCGTCCCGCAGCCGCATCACCAGCACCGCGGTGAACACCTTGGTGATCGACCCGATCCGGTACTGGGTCTCGGCGTCCGGCGCATGCCCGTCGACACAGCTGCGCGAGCCGCTCCACACCACCGCTCCGTCCCGCGCGACGCCGGCGGCGAACGAGGGCGCGCGGCCCTCGCTCTGCGCGACGGCCACCCGGTGCAGCAGGGCGCGCTCGGTGGTGGGCAACAGGGCTTCGAAGGATGAGGTCATGCGGCGATCATGCCGCGCCCTCCGCCGGATTGTAGGTTCTCGCTTTCGGTGTCATATCGCGATGCTGTGACCTGCAGGTCTTGGCGGTGTCTCACGCGGGTTGGCCTGAGTTATGTCTCACGGCCATGTCATTTCCTCGATGCCGTCCCGGCTCCCCGGCTGTCAGCCGGCTTCCCCTCAAGGTCACCCAAAGAGCAGTTCAACGTTCGAGTCGACGCAGATCCTCAACACGATCACGAGCTGTCGGGCGTCCTCGATGTGCCGCGCGAGCGTGAGGTCACCTTCCTCGGTCTCCCACTCCGTGATGATCTCGGCCAGCCGGGGCAGGATCCTGGCGCAGTCGGCGGCGGATAGATCGCCGGCATCGTCGGGATGGTCAAGGAGGGGCTCAAGCGCCGATGAGATCTCGCTCCATTGCCGGTCCCCACCGAAGCCCCACATGTCCGGCAACGTGAACCCCTCAGCCTGCGCCAAGCGCCGACGGAAGGCCTTGAAACCCGAGTAGGACCAGCTGACGTCCGGGCTAGTGAGGTCACCGTCCCCGGGAAACAGGCACAATCCCACGAAGCCTCCTCGATCGAGACTTCATGATCGAGCTGCCAGGGCGGGTGCGGCAAGTGACTATCTGCCCCCAGCGAGGAATCACGACGGCCTGGCTGCGATCTGCCGCCGGGCGGAGTCCCAGACCACCGTGCCCACGAAGCTGACCGTCGCTTCCATCCCCACTCCCGAGTTGGAGTTGCCCCCGGCAGCACGATGCTCCCGCCCAACACACCGACGGGAGCACACCAGCAACGCTTTCACTCGAATGAGGTACAGCAGCGACCTGCGAATCTCAGCTTGGTGTCGGATCCGACTTCCATCCGACATCGACCGTGAGATTCCTACACGAAGTTTGAGACCCTACAAAGTCTCTGTAGGTTCTCTAGTTCCGTGTCATGCGGCGCCGCCGTGACCTGCGGTTCTATCTGCCGTCTCACGCCGTATCATCCGTCGGCTGTATCAGGTCCGTGTCATTTCCTGAGCTCTCGTGTTCGATGCAAGCCCCGGCTCAGTACCAGACGGTGATCACGTCGGCCTGCCGTACCACCGAGGAACCCTGCGCGTTGAAGAACACAGTCCACGGCTTCTTGTCTGAACGGGTGGGCGAGCCCACGCCGCTCCCGACGGGCTGGCCGCCTGCGGTCGCGAAAAGCAGGTTGCACACGAACGTCCCGAGCGTCGTCGCCGACGAGCGCCTGCGGGACTACGGACGGGTTGATCAGCCCATAATTTGAGTCAGTGCCGAGCGACCGGCGCATCGCACCCGCCTCGGGTGCACTCACCGCGATCGGAGAGCACCGTGAAGAACAGGGCGTTGTGGCGTGTAGTTGACAACGAGAGTGGTAGCCAGTCCATCGTCAGCACGCCCTCCGAGGCGGTCGCGTTCGTCAATAGCCGGTTCGACACCGATGACGACGTCGAGCCGTTCAGCATCACCGAGGTCGGTCCTCTCCTTCCGAAGCCGCTCGGGGTCATCACCGCATGGGCCGCCGAGAAGGACGGCGAGCGAACCGACGGGCGTACTGCCCCGATCACCATCAGGCCGGTTGTGACGGACAACGCCAGCGAGTGCGATGACGTCGTGCTCTGGGGCGACGTGTACGTCTCCTGGGACCACGACATGTACACCGTCGAGGGGCCGGACGGCTCCGAGTACAGCGAGGCTGACAGCACAGCCGAGCTGAGCGCGATCCTCGACGAGTACGCCGACGACTACGAGTACGTGCCCGAAGGGCCCGACAGCCACAGGTGGCCGAAACCGGAAGAGTTGATCACCTACGGCGCCCAGGAGTGTGCCAAGCGGTTCGGGCACCTCGACGACGACGCCCTGCTGTGGCTCGCTGCCACCCGCATCACGCTCGCCGTGTGGCGCAACACACCCGTCGAGAACTGGCATGCCGGGAAGAGTCCGCTGCACGACGGCACCATGATGCGGATCAACACGGCAACCACCCGACTCGTGCGCTCGATGCTGTCGTTCGACCATGTCAACTGGATCGGTCTCGGTCTCGCGATCGTCAACCCGTCCCGGGTTCTACCGACCGGGCAGTCCGTGCTCGAGCTCGGGCTGGCCTGTCACAACCCTGACGACCCGGCGCACGAGGTTGATCCGCGAGACGAACTCGCGGAGATGGCACAGGTCGCGATCTCATGGGGGCGAAGGTACTGCCTTCACGAGAAGGAGTTCGGCCTGCGAACCCTGATCGAATCCTTCTGTGCGTCCGACAACGGCTGGTTCGGATCACCGAGTTGGGGGCGCATCGTCGATCGGTTCCTTACGGCTGTCGACGACCGGGAGAATGCGCACTGGCGCATGCGCCGGGACGATCCTTGGTTCGACGAGTGGTTCACCAACCGGCCGGCCGACATTGCGGACACCACGGAATTTCGTCGGCTGCTTCTTGCCGGGCCTGACTTGCTTTCCGAGGAGGCCGCCGAATGGTGCGTGGATGGTGCCATCGGCTACGTCTGCCAGGACGACCACGCGAACGACTGCTGGCGGTGCGGTATCCCGCTGGCAACGGAGTCCCCAGACGAGTGAACGTGGGCAGCCTCCTCCGCGAGCGCTACGTTCGCATCCGCGCGAGGCTCCCACGCCGGGCCTGAGGCAAGGTCAGCCGAACGAGTGAAGGCGGTGGCCAGCGATTCTCAATCCCATGTCAGGTCGGCCAATCAGATGACATTGCGACTGAGAAAATGACACGGAATTTGAGAACCTACACAGATATCGATCAGGTTTGTGCCATGTCCACGAAGCGCGAGTAGTGGCCCTGGAAGGCCACGGTGATCGTCGCCGTCGGACCGTTACGGTGCTTGCCGACGATGATGTCGGCCTCGCCCGCGCGCGGGGACTCCTTCTCGTAGGCGTCCTCGCGGTGCAGCAGGATGACCATGTCGGCGTCCTGCTCGATGGAGCCAGACTCTCGGAGGTCGGACACCATCGGCTTCTTGTCGGTGCGCTGCTCGGGGCCACGGTTCAGCTGGGAGAGCGCGATGACGGGGAGCTCCAGCTCCTTGGCGAGGAGCTTGAGGTTTCGCGACATCTCCGAGACCTCCTGCTGGCGGCTCTCGGCCCGCTTGGAGCCGCCGGCCTGCATCAGCTGGAGGTAGTCGATGATGACGAGCTTGATGCCGCTGCGCTGCTTGAGGCGGCGGCACTTGGCGCGGATCTCCATCATCGACAGGTTCGGCGAGTCGTCGATGTAGAGCGGGGCCTGCGAGACGTCCGGCATCCGGCGGGCGAGCCGGGTCCAGTCCTCGTCGGTCATGGTGCCGGAGCGCATGTGGTGCAGCGCCACCCGGGCCTCGGCCGAGAGCAGACGCATCGCGATCTCGTTGCGGCCCATTTCGAGGGAGAAGATGACGCTGGGCAGGTTGTGCTTGATGGAGGCGGCCCGGGCGAAGTCGAGCGCGAGCGTGGACTTACCCATGGCGGGGCGGGCCGCGATGATGATCATCTGGCCGGGGTGCAGCCCGTTGGTGAGCGCGTCGAGGTCGGTGAAGCCGGTGGGCACACCGGTCATCTCGCCGCTGCGGGAGCCGATCGCCTCGATCTCGTCGAGCGCGCCCTCCATGATGTCGCCGAGCGGCAGGTAGTCCTCGGTCGTGCGCTGCTCGGTGACCTGGTAGATCTCGGACTGGGCGCGGTTGACGATGTCGTCGACGTCGCCGTCGGCCGCGTATCCCATCTGTGTGATCTTGGTGCCGGCCTCCACGAGGCGGCGCAGCACGGCCCGCTCGTGGACGATCTCCGCGTAGTACGAGGCGTTGGCCGCGGTCGGCACCGACTGCACCAGGGTGTGCAGATACGAGGCGCCGCCGACCCGGGTGATCTCGCCGCGCTTGGTGAGCTCGGCGCCGACGGTGATGGGGTCGGCGGGCTCGCCCTTGGCGTAGAGGTCGAGGATCGCCGCGTAGACCGTCTCGTGGGCCGGCTTGTAGAAGTCGTGGCCCTTGATGATCTCAACGACGTCGGCGATCGCGTCCTTGGACAGCAGCATGCCGCCGAGGACGGACTGCTCGGCGTCCAGGTCCTGCGGGGGGACCCGCTCGAAGGCGGAGATCCCGCTGTCCCAGCCGCCGTCCTCGCTGCCGCGCTCGTGCTGGTCCTCCCGGCCCCGTCCGCGGCCGCCGCGCTCGCGGGTACGCGTCGGGAGCCGGTCGCCGGGTCCGCTGTCGGCCCAGGGATCGTCCATGGGCTCGGGCATGCTCACCGAGCCACCTCCTCCCGTCCGCTCCGCGGACCTCGCCGTGCCCCTCTTTCTTACGCCACGGCTCGGACAAAAAAGGGGCTTTGGCTCCGCTTCTGGCGCGTCGGGCGCCGGTCCACGGTAGGGCCGCGGGCACCGTCAGCCAATCTGGTTATCCACAGGCCCTGTGGGTGAAGGCCCAGATGCTGTGGAGAACTCCCCGGAACCTGTGCACGGACCGGGGGACAGCCATGTGGACAAACTCATAGCCCACTCACCCAAACACCTCTGACCTGCGGTTTTTCCATCCACCGGCTGTGGGGGAGAAAAACTTTGCCACCCGGAGCAAGATCAGAACAAACGGCGCACACCCGAAGGGTCACTCGCCACAAAAGTAAGGGTCACAAAGCAATTGCATCTCTTACCTGTGGAAGATTAGATTGGGCGCATGCACCCGGCTCCCGCGACCCCCAAGGCCGTTCGACGGCAACACGACCGCGAGATCGTCTCGCTCGCCGTCCCGGCCTTCGGCGCACTCGTCGCCGAGCCCCTCTTCCTCATGGCCGACAGTGCCATCGTCGGGCATCTCGGCACCCCCCAGCTCGCCGGGCTCGCCATCGCCTCGGCACTGCTCTCCACCGCCGTCAGCGTCTTCGTCTTCCTCGCCTACGCCACCACCGCGGCCGTCGCCCGCCGGGTCGGCGCCGGCGACCTCAAGGCCGCCATCCGCCAGGGCATCGACGGCATCTGGCTCGCCCTGCTCCTCGGCGCCGCCGTGGTCGCCCTCACCCTGCCCACCGCTCCCGGGCTCGTCGACCTCTTCGGAGCCTCCGACACGGCCGCCCCCTACGCCACCACCTATCTGCGCATCTCCAGCCTGGGCATCCCCGCCATGCTGGTCGTCCTGGCCGCCACCGGCGTCCTGCGCGGCCTCCAGGACACCCGCACGCCGCTCTACGTCGCCATCGGCGGCTTCGCGGCCAACGGCGCCCTCAACCTCGGCCTGGTCTACGGCGCCGGCCTCGGCATCGCCGGCTCCGCCTGGGGCACGGTCATCGCCCA
The DNA here is from genome assembly GCF_026236535.1 of Streptomyces sp. SKN60. Taxonomy (GTDB): domain Bacteria; phylum Actinomycetota; class Actinomycetes; order Streptomycetales; family Streptomycetaceae; genus Streptomyces. The sequence goes on from NZ_JAHTMW010000001.1 coordinate 240,138, forward strand.
GTTCGGCATGGCCGCCGCGTACCTCTTCGTCGTCGTCCGCGGCGCCCGCCGCCACGGCGCCTCGCTGCGCCCCGACGCCGCCGGCATCCGGGCCTCCGCCCAGGCCGGTGCCCCGCTCCTGGTCCGTACGCTCTCGCTGCGCGCCGTCCTGATGATCGCCACCGCCGTCGCGGCCCGGCTCGGGGACGCCGATGTCGCGGCCCACCAGATCATCCTGTCCCTGTGGAGTCTGATGGCCTTCGCCCTGGACGCGATCGCCATCGCCGGCCAGGCCATCATCGGGCGCTACCTCGGCGCCGACGACGCGACGGGTGCCCGCCAGGTCTGCCGCCGCATGGTCCAGTGGGGCGTGGTCTCCGGGATCGCTCTCGGCGCGTTGCTGATCCTCACCCGGCCGCTCTTCGTCCCGCTCTTCACCAGCGACCCCGCCGTCCAGGACGCGCTGTTCCCCGCCCTCCTCGTCGTGGCGCTCTCACAGCCGATCTCCGGGGTGGTCTTCGTCCTCGACGGCGTCCTCATGGGCGCGGGCGACGGCCCGTACCTCGCCTGGGCCATGCTGCTGACCCTGGCCGTCTTCGCCCCCGTGGCCCTTCTGGTCCCCACGCTGGGCGGCGGCCTCACGGCTCTGTGGGGAGCGATGACGCTGATGATGCTCGTCCGCATGGCCACGCTGTGGTTCCGCGAGCGCTCGGGCCGCTGGCTCGTCACGGGCGCCACGCGCTGAGCGCTGTTTCACGTGAAACCGGCTGTTTCACGTGAAACAGCGGAAGGGCCCGCACCCCTCGGGGTGCGGGCCCTTCCGTACTGCTGAGCGCGTACCGCTGCGCTCACTGCCCGGGGGCAGTGTTACGCGGCGACGACCTCGACGCCGAGCTTCGCGACGACGTCAGCGTGCAGACGCACGGTCACCTCGTGCGAGCCCAGGGTCTTGATCGGCGAACCGAGCTCGACGCGACGCTTGTCGACGGCCGGGCCACCGGCGGTCTTGATCGCGTCGGCGACATCGGCCTGGGTCACGGAGCCGAAGAGGCGGCCGGCGTCGCCGGAGCGAACGGCCAGACGGACCTTCGTGCCCTCGAGCTGGGCCTTGACCTCGTTGGCCTGCTCGATGGTCGCGATCTCGTGGATCTTGCGGGCGCGGCGGATCTGCGCCACGTCCTTCTCGCCACCCTTGGTCCAGCGGAGCGCGAAGCCGCGCGGGACCAGGTAGTTGCGAGCGTAGCCGTCCTTGACGTCGACGACGTCGCCGGCGGCACCGAGGCCGGACACCTCGTGGGTGAGGATGATCTTCATTTTTCGGTCACCCTTCCCTTAGCGCGCGGTGGACGTGTAGGGCAGCAGCGCCATCTCACGGCTGTTCTTGACGGCCGTGGCGACGTCACGCTGGTGCTGCGTGCAGTTGCCGGTCACGCGACGGGCACGGATCTTGCCGCGGTCGGAAATGAACTTCCGCAGCATGTTCGTGTCCTTGTAGTCGACGTACGCGACCTTGTCCTTGCAGAACGCGCAGACCTTCTTCTTAGGCTTGCGCACAGGCGGCTTCGCCATGGTGTTTCTCCTGTGTGATCAAGAAGTGTGGGTACGAGCTGCTTCCGGGGCGCAGGCCCTAGAAGGGAGGCTCGTCCGAGTAGCCGCCGCCGGAACCGCCGGAGTTGCCACCCCAGCCACCGCCGCCGCCCTGCTGGCCGCCGGACGGGGCGCTGGAGGCCCAGGGGTCGTCGGAGGGAGCTCCGCCGCCCTGCTGGCCGCCGCCGGAGTTGCCACCCCAGCCACCGCCGCCGCCCTGCTGCTGGCCGCCGCCGTAGCCGCCCTGGCCACCGCGGCCGGTGGTGCGGGTGACCTTGGCCGTGGCGTTGCGCAGGCTGGGGCCGACTTCCTCGACGTCCAGCTCGTAGACCGTGCGCTTGACGCCCTCGCGGTCCTCGTAGGACCGCTGCTTCAGACGGCCCTGCACGACGACGCGCATGCCCTTCTGCAGCGACTCGGCGACGTTCTCCGCCGCCTGCCGCCAGACCGAGCAGGTCAGGAACAGGCTCTCGCCGTCCTTCCACTCATTGGTCTGCCGGTCGAAGGTGCGGGGAGTGGACGCGACGCGGAACTTCGCGACCGCCGCACCGGACGGGGTGAAGCGCAGCTCGGGGTCTTCGACAAGGTTGCCGACGACCGTGATGACGGTCTCGCCTGCCATGGGTGAACCTCTCGGCGGGATTGCTTACGGCTGCTTACTGCTACTCGAACCCGAGAACGCCTGAGCCGGAGCTCAGTGGGTCTCGGGGCGGAGGACCTTGGTCCGGAGGACCGACTCGTTCAGGTTCATCTGGCGGTCGAGCTCCTTGACGACCGCAGGCTCGGCCTGCAGGTCGATGACCGAGTAGATGCCCTCGGGCTTCTTCTTGATCTCGTAGGCGAGACGACGACGGCCCCAGGTGTCGACCTTCTCGACCTTTCCGTTGCCCTCACGGACGACGGAGAGGAAGTTCTCGATCAGCGGGGAGACAGCGCGCTCCTCGAGATCGGGGTCGAGGATGACCATCACCTCGTAGTGACGCATGTGGAACCCACCTCCTTTGGACTCAGCGGCCACGGTCGTTCCGTGGCAGGAGGGTCGTGATGCGTGCGCAACGGTATCCGCCGCCGCTGACAGTCCCCCTCGGTGAACGAGGGGCTGCCGGCGGATCCAGGTCGGACCTGGGCAGACACCGGTGCAGACCGTACAGAGTACCCGCACATCGCCCTGCGGTTGAAATCCGGTGGTGAGGGGACGCAATCTGTACACAACGGATGTCGGCGGCGTCACACTGGCGCCGCCTTCCGCCAGGCACGCCAGGAGGTGCCCCATGGCACAGGCAATGCGACCCGACCCCGGCCACTCCCTCTTCGCAACGGACGGCAAACCCCATCCGCTCCAGGACACCCTGGTCGTCGTCACCCTCGCGCTCGGCATCCTCGCCTTCGTCGTGGGCTTCTTCGACAACCTGCACCTGCTGGCGTCCTGGGCAGGTCTGATCGGCATCCTCACCGGCGCCTACGGACAGTTCATCTCCGCCACGACCCGCGAGCGCTTCGCGCTGATCGTCGGACTCGGCGCCGCGGCAGTGGGCTTCTACCTCGGCATGGCCCACGGCGGCCTCTTCGGCGGCGTGATCAGCTAGCCGCGCAAGGGCCCCGGGCCCGTCACCTGGGCCCCTGCCGGGCCCGGGCGGGCCACGGGGCCCTCCGGGGCGCTCCCCGGTCGCAGTAGGCTTCGGCGCGAGAGCCGCAGCCCCGCAACCGATGGGGACACACCTGCCGAGGAGCGCCCCGCATGAGCCTGACCCTGAGGACCATCAGTCGTGAGCAGCATCTGGCATTCATCCAGAGCCAGCCCGCGGCGAGTCACTGCCAGGTCCCGGCATGGGCTGATGTGAAGACCGAGTGGCGCTCGGAGAACCTCGGCTGGTTCGACAAGTCCGGCGAGCTCGTGGGTGCCGGTCTGGTGCTCTACCGTCAGCTGCCCAAGATCAAGCGCTACTTGGCCTATCTGCCCGAGGGCCCGGTCATCAACTGGTACGCGCCGAACCTGGACGAGTGGCTGCAGCCGATGCTGGCCCACCTCAAGCAGCAGGGCGCCTTCTCCGTGAAGATGGGCCCGCCGGTGGTCATCCGCCGCTGGGACTCGACCGCCATCAAGGCCGGCATCCAGGACCCGGACGTCAAGCGCCTCAAGGACGTCGAGGCCACCCACATCGAGCCGCGCGCCTTCGAAGTCGCCGACCGGCTGCGGAAGATGGGCTGGCAGCAGGGCGAGGACGGCGGCGCCGGCTTCGGCGACGTCCAGCCCCGCTACGTCTTCCAGGTCCCGCTCGCCAACCGCTCGCTGGACGACGTCCTCAAGGGCTTCAACCAGCTGTGGCGCCGCAACATCAAGAAGGCCGAGAAGGCCGGTGTCGAGGTCGTCCAGGGCGGTTACGAGGACCTGGCCGAGTGGCAGCGGCTGTACGAGATCACGGCCGTCCGCGACCACTTCCGGCCGCGCCCGCTCTCGTACTTCCAGCGCATGTGGACCGTCCTCAACAACGAGGACCCCAACCGCATGCGGCTCTACTTCGCCCGCCACAACGGCGTGAACCTGTCCGCCGCGACGATGCTCGTGGTCGGCGGCCACGTCTGGTACTCGTACGGCGCCTCCGACAACATCGGCCGCGAGGTCCGCCCCTCGAACGCCATGCAGTGGCGGATGCTGCGCGACGCCTACGCGATGGGCGCGACCGTCTACGACCTGCGCGGCATCTCGGACTCGCTGGACGAGACCGACCACCTCTTCGGCCTGATCCAGTTCAAGGTCGGCACCGGCGGCGAGGCCGTGGAGTACGTCGGCGAGTGGGACTTCCCGCTCAACAAGCTCCTGCACAAGGCCCTGGACATCTACATGTCGCGCCGCTGACGACCCGTGCGAGGCTTGCGTAGTCTCGTACCGCTCGTACACATCTCTGACTCACCGCAGCCACCAGAAAGGTTCCGGGCCGGCCATGGCGCTCTCCCTCTACGTCGACACCGCTCGCTGGCGGGCGCACCAGAAGACCGTGATCGAGCAGTTCCCGGGCCTCGTCCCGGTCTGCAAGGGCAACGGCTACGGGTTCGGCCACGAGCGCCTCTCGGACGAGGCCGCGCGCTTCGGCTCCGACATGCTCGCGGTGGGCACCACGTACGAGGCCGCGAAGATCAAGGACTGGTTCGGCGGCGACCTGCTCGTCCTCACCCCGTTCCGGCGCGGTGAGGAGCCGGTGCCGCTGCCCGACCGGGTCATCCGCTCGGTCTCCTCGGTGGACGGTGTGCACGCCCTGGTGGGCGCCCGCGTCGTCATCGAGTGCATGAGCTCGATGAAGCGGCACGGCGTCCACGAGGAGGAGCTGCCCAGGCTCCACGCGGCCATCGAGGACGTACGCCTGGAGGGCTTCGCCCTCCACCTGCCGCTGGACCGCCCCGACGGCACCGACGCCGTCGAGGAGGTCATCGCCTGGATGGACCGGCTGCGGGCCGCCCGGCTGCCGCTGCACACCATGTTCGTCAGCCATCTGCGCGCCGAGGAGCAGGCCCGGCTCCAGCAGCAGTTCCCGCAGACCCGCTTCCGGGCCCGTATCGGCACCCGGCTGTGGCTGGGCGACCATGAGGCGACCGAGTACCGCGGCGCGGTCCTCGACGTCACCCGGGTCGCCAAGGGCGACCGCTTCGGCTACCGGCAGCAGAAGACCGCCTCCGACGGCTGGCTCGTGGTGGTCGCCGGCGGCACCTCGCACGGCGTCGGCCTGGAGGCCCCGAAGGCCATGCACGGCGTGATGCCGCGGGCCAAGGGCGTCGCGCGGGCCGGCCTCGCCACGGTCAACCGGAACCTTTCTCCGTTCGTCTGGGACGGCAAGCAGCGCTGGTTCGCCGAACCGCCGCACATGCAGGTGTCGATCCTGTTCGTGCCGTCCGACGCCCAGGAGCCCAAGGTCGGCGACGAGCTGGTCGCACACCTGCGGCACACCACGACGCAGTACGACCGGCTCGTCGAGCGCTGAGCCGCCGCACCGAACCGGAATGACGGAAGCGGCCCCCGGGGAGTCCCCGGGGGCCGCTTCCGCGTATCCGGGCGTCGTCACTCGCGGGGCGTGCCCCAGTCCACCCGCGGGCCCTCCAGGGCCGGTGCCGCGTGCCGCGCCGGGTGCGCCGCCCTGCCGAGCACGAAGACGTCCTCGGCACCGTCCAGAACGCCCCCGGACGGGTCGTCGGAGCCGTCGCGCCGCACCCCGTCCCGATCCGGCGCCAGGATGTCCCGGACGACCAGGGCGCACAGGTAGAGCGTGCCGGCCATGTGCAGCACGATCGCGAACTGGTAGCCGTCGGTCGGCAGCCCTTGCTTGTTCCCGCTGCTCGTGTACGCCAGGTAGAACCAGATCGCGAAGAAGTACAGGACCTCGCAGCCCTGCCACACCAGGAAGTCCCGCCAGCGCGGCCGGGCGAGCGCGGCGAGCGGGATCAGCCACAGCACGTACTGCGGCGAGTAGACCTTGTTGACCAGCACGAAGGCGGCCACGATGAGGAACGCCAGCTGGGCAAGGCGCGGTCTGCGGGGCGCGTTGAACGCCAGATACGCGAGCCCCGCGACCGCCAGCATCATCAGGAACAGGGCCCAGTAGTTCGCCGTCTCCGGGCGCATCTGCTCGCCCGTGAGCTGGCTGATCAGCAGCCACACCGAGCCGAAGTCGACGTTCCGGTCGGTGCTGAAGACGTAGAACTGCTTCCAGCCCTCCGTCGCGAGCACCAGCACCGGCAGGTTCACCACCAGCCAGGCTCCGGCCGCGCCCAGCAGCGCCGTACCGAACGCGCGCCACTTCCCGGCCCGCCAGCACAGCAGCAGCACGGGCACGAGCAGCAGCACCGGATAGAACTTGGCGGCCGTCGCGAGCCCGAGCAGCACCCCGAAGGCGAGCGGCCGGCTGCGCGACCACATCAGCAGCGCGGCGGCCGTCAGCGCCACGGCGAGCAGGTCCCAGTTGATGGTGGCGGTCAGCGCGAACGCGGGCGCGAGCGCCACCAGCAGGCCGTCCCAGGGGCGCCGCCGGTGCGTCCTGGCCACACAGACGGCCAGGACCGCCGCACAGACCATGAGCAGGCCCGCGTTGACCATCCAGTACGTCCGCTCCTGCGCCGTCACGTCCCCGCCCGGCGTCAGCCACGCGGCGACCTGCATGAACAGCCCGGTGAGCACCGGGTACTCCAGGAACGGTATGTCGCCGCCCAGCCGGTCGAAGTACGGGACCAGGCCCTCCGCGAAGCCGCGCCCGGAGAACAGGTGCGGGATGTCGGAGTAGCAGGCGTGGGTGTACTGCGAGGTGGAGCCACGGAACCAGGCCCAGTTGTAGCAGGGCAGCTTCTGCACCATGCCGAGCGCGTACATCCCGAGGGCCACGAGCACGACGACCCTGACCGGGGTCAGCTGCCCGGCGCCGAGCAGCGCCCGGCGTCCGATCGGGCCGCCGATCAGCTCGCTGCCGGCGGCGGCCACCTCGTCCCGTCGGGTGGGGCAGACCACCGGGGGATCCTGCGGAGGGCTCGTCTTCTGGAGGCTCGGCATGGGGGACATCCTGCCGTACGCCCCTGGGAAAACGGTGAGGGCCGCCGCGCCGGTTCCGTACGGGGTACGGAACCGGGCACGACGGCCCTGCGATCGGGGGAGCGGAGCCCCGGGGCTAGCCCACGGTTCCCCATGAGGTGCCGCCGGGTTTGCCGCCGCCTCCGCCGTTGGTCGGGTCGGTGGTGGCGGTACTCGTCGGATCGACGGTGGGTGTGCTGGTGGTTCCACCGCTGCCGGCCCCGCCGCTGTCGGTGCCCGTGCTGGTGCCGCCGTTGTCCTTGCACGGCCAGTCCCAGACGCTGCAGGTCTTGCCCGGGTCGGGCGACTTGGTCGGCTTGTCCGTGGGCGCCTCGGTCGACGGCGTCATGGTCGGCGTCGGCGACTGCGTGGTCGCGGTCGGCGTCGGGGTCGGGCTGACCGCGCCACCGCCGAAGACCGCCTCGCCGTCGAGGTCCTCCGGAGCCGGGAAGCTCTTCGGGTCGGTGCCCTTGAGGGCGGAGGTCATGTAGTCGTGCCAGATCTCCGACGGGAACGACGCACCGTGGATCTTCGCCTGGCCGCCGGTGCCCTTCATGGACTCGAACTTGCGGTCCTTGAGGTTCTCGTCGTCGGGGAAGCGGTACATGTCGATCGCGGTGGAGAGCTGCGGGGTGTAGCCCACGAACCAGGCCGAGTTGTTGCCGTCGGTGGTACCGGTCTTGCCGGCCGCCTCGCGGTCGTCGAGCTTCGCGTTGGTACCGGTGCCGGCCTCGACGACGTCCTTCAGGACGTCGGTGACGTTGCTGGCGACGGCCGTGGTGAACGCCCGCTTGGGCTCGGCCTTGTGCTCGTAGACGACCGTGCCCCGCTGGAGGACCTTGGTCACGGAGAAGACGTCGTTGCGCTCGCCGTTGTTCGCGAAGGTCGCGTAGGCGCCGGCCATGCGGATCGCGCTCGGGGAGGAGATACCGAGCGAGAAGGACGGGACGTCCGCCTTCACCAGCGAGGAGTCGAGCAGACCCGCGTCGATGGCCGACTGGCGCACCTTGTCGATGCCGACGTCCATGCCGAGCTGCACATACGGCGAGTTCAGGGACTTCATCATGGCCTTGCGCAGGTCGACCCTCGGGACGCTCTCGCCACCGTCATTGACCTGACGCCACTCGTTGCCCTTGTCGTCGTACCACGTCGAGCCGTCGTAGTTCTTGATCGTCAGCTTGTTCGTGCCGTTGTAGAAGCTCTTGCTCGGGTCGACGATCCTGCGGGTCTCGGGGCCCTGCACCTTCTCGCCCTTGGGGTCCCGCACACCGTCACGCAGCGCGGCGGCCAGCACGAAGGGCTTGAAGGTCGAGCCGACCTGGGCACCGGTCTGGTCCGCGTTGTTGGTGAAGTGCTTCGTGGCGTCCTGACCGCCGTAGAGGGCGACGATGGCGCCGGTCTCCGCGTTCACCGAGGCACCGCCGAACTGGACGTGGGTGTCCTTCTCCGGGCGCTTCTCCGGGTCGATGTTGTCCTTGTAGACCTTCTGGACCGCCGACTCGAGTGCCTTGACCTTCTTCTTGTCGAAGGTGGTGTGGATCTCGAAGCCGCCCTTGGCGAGCTGCTGGGTCGTGAAGTTGCTGTTGTTCAGGAAGTTGGCCTCGGCCGTCCGCACCAGATAGCCGATCTGGCCACCGAGCTGGGCACCCTGGGTGCGCTGCTTGGTCGGCGGCATCTTGGTGTACTTCGCGCGCTCGGTGGCGTCGAGCTTCCCGTCCTTGACCATCTCGTCGAGGATCCACGACCAGCGCTTCCGGGCACGCTCGGTGTTCGCCTGCGCGCTGGCGTTCGGGTCGATCTCGGGGTAGCCGGCGGGGTCGTAGTAGGTCGCGCCCTTGAGCACCGAGGCGAGCAGGGCGCACTCGCTGGGGTTGAGATCGGTGGCGTCCTTGGCGAAGTACGCGCGGGCGGCGGCCTGGAGGCCATAGGCACCTCGGCCGTAGTACGAGGTGTTGAGGTAGCCCGCCATGATCTCGGGCTTGCCCCGCTCATTGCCGACGCGCATCGAGATGAAGAGTTCCTTCACCTTGCGGGTCACCGTCTGCGACTGGTCGTCGAGGCGGTTGTTCTTCACGTACTGCTGGGTGATGGTCGAGCCGCCCTGGGTCTGGCCGCCCTTGGCCATGTTCCACACGGCGCGGCCGATGCCCATGGGATCGATGCCGGAGTCGGTCCAGAAGGTCTTGTTCTCCGCAGAGACCACCGCGTCCTGCATGGCCTTGGGAATCTCGGCGAAGTCGATGATCTGGCGGTTGACCTCACCACCGGTCGCGGCCATCACCGTGTTGTCGGACCAGTAGAAGACGTTGTTCTGCTGCTTGGCGCTGTCGGCCTCGTTCGGGATGCCCACCATGGCGTACCCGATCGTCGCCGCGCCCATGAGGCTGCCGACGAACGCCAGGAACAGGCCCGTCACGAGCTTCCACGAGGGCATCCAGCGACGCCAGCCGTGCTTGCCGTACCGCGGGTAGTCGATGAGCCGCTTCTTGCCCGGCGGACGCCCGCCGGCGCCGCCGCGACCGCGCCCCGGGCCCTCGCCACGGCCGCCTCCGCCGCCCCCGCGCCGGCCGCCGGGTCCGCCAGGACCACCGCCGCCCTCGGGGGCGCGCCTGCGCCCACCGCGCTGGGCGGCACGACGGGCCTCGGCCCGTCCGCCGTAGGGACGCTCTTCCTCTCCATAGGAAGAAGGCGGCCCGTACGAGGCGGAAGGGGACCCTGTGGCGGCATCACGACCGGGCGCCGGCCTGCGGCCCGGGGGCTGCTGGGCGGCGCGCCGTGCCGCGGCACGACCGCCGTACGGCGGCTGCTGCTGCGGCTGCGGCGGTTTGCGACGGTGCTCGCTCATCGAACGACTACTCCTCGGGCAGGCGCGTACGCCTGGAAGCGGCAGTTGAGTTCCGGTCCCCCCGAAATGCACACGGCCGGACCTCGGAAGAAGCCCCGCCGGGTCGCAGCCGGTCACCCGTTTCACGGACGCCTCGCGGCCTTGCTCGGTTCCCGGTGGTCTGCATGCCGCACAGACTACGCACGGCCAAAACCTCCCTAGAGGGCAAGTTCACCCCAAATCAGGCAACTCGATTGCTGTGAATTGACGATGTGACGCCGGTCACCCGAGTCCCACTTGTCGCGGACATGGGGCCGTTCTATCGTCGGGATGTATCGAGTCGATACATCAGTGCGGCACATCGACTCGACATAGGAGTGTTTTCCGCACGGTCCCCGAGACGAGTCCCGAGAACGGAGGAGGCGACGAATGAGCCGGCGCTCAGGAATCCTCGAGTTCGCCGTTCTCGGCCTGCTCCGCGAGGCCCCGATGCACGGGTACGAGCTGCGCAAGCGGCTCAACACCTCACTGGGCATCTTCCGGGCCTTCAGCTACGGGACCCTCTACCCGTGCCTCAAGACGCTGGTCGCCAACGGCTGGTTGATCGAGGAACCGGGAAGTGCCCCCGAGGAGGCCCTCGCGGCTTCACTCGCAGGGCGCCGTGCCAAGATCGTCTACCGGTTGACGGCCGAAGGTAAGGAGCACTTCGAGGAGCTCCTCTCCCACACCGGCCCCGACGCCTGGGAGGACGAGCACTTCGCCGCCCGCTTCGCCTTCTTCGGCCAGACCGAGCGCGAGGTGCGGATGCGGGTGCTCGAGGGTCGCCGCAGCCGGCTGGAGGAGCGCCTGGAGAAGATGCGCGCCTCTCTCAACCGGACGCGCGAGCGCCTCGACGACTACACGCTTGAGCTGCAGCGCCACGGAATGGAGTCCGTGGAGCGCGAAGTGCGCTGGCTGAACGAGCTCATCGAGAGCGAGCGGGCGGGGCGGGATCAGCGATCCGGCCCCGACGCCCCCGAGGGCGCCGCTCAGCAGCAGAACAGAGAATCCGGAGAAACGGGCGGCCTGCCCCGGCACGGGGGCAGTACCCGGCCGGATCCGTCCGACGACACCGCCAAGTGAAACCCTGCTCTCGCAGGGCTTCCACGATCACACAGGGAGCAACCGGAATGGGTTCGGTTCGCGTAGCCATCGTCGGCGTGGGCAACTGCGCCGCCTCGCTGGTGCAGGGCGTCGAGTACTACAAGGACGCCGACCCGGCGACCAAGGTGCCCGGCCTGATGCACGTCCAGTTCGGCGACTACCACGTCGGCGACGTGGAGTTCGTGGCCGCGTTCGACGTCGACGCGAAGAAGGTCGGCCTCGACCTGTCCGACGCCATCGGCGCCAGCGAGAACAACACCATCAAGATCTGCGACGTCCCGAACAAGGGCGTCACGGTCCAGCGCGGCCACACCCTCGACGGTCTCGGCAAGTACTACCGCCTGACCATCGAGGAGTCCGCCGAGGCCCCGGTCGATGTCGTCCAGGTCCTCAAGGACAAGCAGGTCGACGTTCTCGTCTGCTACCTGCCCGTGGGCTCCGAGGACGCGGCGAAGTTCTACGCCCAGTGCGCCATCGACGCCAAGGTCGCCTTCGTCAACGCCCTCCCGGTCTTCATCGCCGGCACCAAGGAGTGGGCGGACAAGTTCACCGAGGCCGGTGTCCCGATCGTCGGTGACGACATCAAGTCCCAGGTCGGCGCCACCATCACGCACCGTGTGATGGCGAAGCTGTTCGAGGACCGCGGTGTCCGTCTCGAGCGCACCATGCAGCTCAACGTCGGCGGCAACATGGACTTCAAGAACATGCTCGAGCGCGAGCGCCTGGAGTCCAAGAAGATCTCCAAGACGCAGGCCGTCACCTCCCAGATCCCCGACCGGGACCTCGGCGAGAAGAACGTCCACATCGGCCCCTCGGACTACGTGGCCTGGCTGGACGACCGCAAGTGGGCGTACGTGCGCCTTGAGGGCCGTGCCTTCGGCGACGTCCCGCTGAACCTGGAGTACAAGCTCGAGGTCTGGGACTCCCCGAACTCCGCGGGTGTCATCATCGACGCCCTGCGCGCCGCGAAGATCGCCAAGGACCGCGGCATCGGCGGCCCGATCCTCTCCGCGTCGAGCTACTTCATGAAGTCCCCGCCGGTCCAGTACTTCGACGACGAGGCCTTCGCCAACGTCGAGAAGTTCATCAAGGGCGAGGTCGAGCGCTGACCCGACGGTCTCCCTGCGGCCCGCCGGCCGTCGAGATCCCGACGAAGGCTCACTGACGAGGGTCCCCGTGGCACTGCCCGGGGGCCCTCGTCGTATGTGAGTCTTGCTGCCATGTCCGTCGTGCGTGATCTGCGCGTCCTCCTGCGGCTGCGCAACTTCCGCCGCCTGCTGGCCGTCCGCCTGCTCTCCCAGTGCGCCGACGGCGTCTACCAGGTCGCCCTGGCCACGTATGTCGTCTTCTCCCCGGAGAAGGAGACCAGCGCCGCCGCCATCGCCTCCGCCATGGCCGTGCTCCTGCTCCCCTACTCCCTCGTCGGCCCCTTCGCCGGCGTCCTGCTCGACCGCTGGCAGCGGCGCCAGGTCTTCCTCTACGGAAACCTGCTCCGGGCCCTGCTGGCCGGCGGCACCGCGGTGCTCATGCTGGCCTCCGTGCCGGAGTGGCTGTTCTACGCCTCCGCCCTCTCCGTCACGGCCGTCAACCGCTTCGTCCTGGCCGGCCTCTCCGCCGCACTCCCGCGCGTGGTCGACGCCGAACGCCTTGTCATCGCCAACTCGCTCTCGCCGACCGCCGGCACCCTGGCCGCGACCCTGGGCGGCGGTCTGGCCTTCGGCGTACGCCTCGTGGCGGACGACTCCGACGCCGCCGTGGTCCTCCTGGGCGCCGTCCTCTATCTCTGCTCCGCGCTCGCCTCGCTGCGGATGTCCCGCGAGCTCCTCGGTCCCGACCCGGAGCTCCTCCAGCCCCGGCTCTCCGCCGCGCTGGCCTCCACCGCCCGGGGGCTGATGAGCGGGCTGCGCCATCTGTCCGAGCGCCGCGCCGCCGCCCGCGCGCTCTCCGCCGTGACGGTGATGCGCTTCTGCTATGGCGCCCTCTTCGTGACCGTGCTCATGCTCTCCCGGTACGCCTGGAGCACCACGGAGTCGCAGGGCCTTGCCGTCCTCGGGCTGGCCGTCGCCGCCTCCGGGGCCGGGTTCTTCGCGGCGGCCGTGCTCTCGCCGTGGGCGGTGGGGCGTTTCGGCGCCTTCGGTTGGATGACCGTGTGCACGGGTTCCGCCGCCGTACTGACGCCCGCGCTTGGCCTCACCTTCGCCCGGACGCCGTTCCTCGTGGCCGCCTTCGTGCTCGGCCTCATCACCCAGGGCGCGAAGATCGCCACCGACACCGTCGTACAGACCTCCGTGGACGACGCCTATCGCGGGCGGGTCTTCTCCCTCTACGACGTGCTCTTCAACGTCGCCTTCGTCGGCGCCGCCGGGGTCGCGGCCGCGATGCTGCCGCCGGACGGGCGGTCCCCCACGATCGTGCTGCTCGTGACCCTGCTCTACGCACTGCTCGCGCTCGCCCTGGCCCGCACCACCAGAAAGGGGTGATGTTTCACGTGAAACATCACCCCTGCCCGAGACCGCCGCGTCGATGTTTCACGTGAAACATCGACCGTGAAACATCAACCGCGAAACGGTGGCATCCGCGTCAGCCCTGTCGGCTCGCCCACCACTCCTTGAGCGCGCCGACGGCGGCGTCCTGCTCCATCGGGCCGTTCTCCAGCCGCAGCTCAAGCAGGAATTTGTAGGCCTGGCCGACGGCGGGTCCGGGGCGGATGCCCAGGATCTCCTGGATCTGGTTGCCGTCCAGGTCCGGACGGATCGAGTCCAGCTCCTCCTGTTCCTGGAGCTGCGCGATGCGCTCCTCCAGGCCGTCGTACGTACGGGAGAGCGCGGCAGCCTTGCGCTTGTTCCGGGTGGTGCAGTCGGAGCGGGTCAGCTTGTGCAGCCGGGAGAGCAGCGGGCCCGCGTCCCGGACGTAACGGCGGACGGCGGAGTCGGTCCACTCGCCCGAGCCGTAGCCGTGGAAGCGCAGATGCAGCTCCACCAGACGAGAGACGTCCTTGATCATCTCGTTGGAGTACTTCAGCGCCGTCATGCGCTTCTTGGTCATCTTCGCGCCGACCACCTCGTGGTGGTGGAAGGAGACCCGGCCGTCCTTCTCGAAGCGACGGGTACGCGGCTTGCCGATGTCGTGAAGCAGAGCGGCCAGGCGCAGCACCAGGTCGGGGCCGTCCTCCTCCAGGTCGATGGCCTGCTCCAGCACGGTCAGCGAGTGCTCGTAGACGTCCTTGTGCCGGTGATGCTCATCGCTCTCCAGGCGCAGCGCCGGCAGCTCGGGGATCACATGGGCGGCCAGGCCCGTGTCCACGAGGAGACCGAGGCCCTTGCGGGGGTGGGCGGAGAGCAGGAGCTTGTTGAACTCCTCACGGACGCGCTCGGCGGAGACGATCTCCAGCCGCTCGGCCATCTCCGTCATCGCCGTGACGACCTCGGGGGCCACCTCGAAGTCCAGCTGTGCGGCGAAGCGGGCCGCCCGCATCATGCGCAGCGGGTCGTCGGAGAAGGACTCCTCGGGGGTGCCCGGGGTGCGCAGCACCTGCTCGGCGAGGTCCTCCAGGCCGCCGTGCGGGTCGATGAACTCCTTCTCGGGGAGTGCCACGGCCATGGCGTTGACGGTGAAGTCGCGCCGGACCAGGTCCTCCTCGATGGAGTCGCCGTAGGAGACCTCGGGCTTGCGCGAAGTGCGGTCGTACGCCTCGGAGCGGTAGGTGGTGATCTCCACCAGGTAGCCGTCCTTCTGGCAGCCGACGGTGCCGAAGGCGATTCCGACCTCCCAGACGGCGTCGGCCCAGGGGCGCACGATCTTCAGTACGGCCTCGGGGCGGGCGTCGGTGGTGAAGTCCAGGTCGTTGCCGAGACGGCCGAGGAGGGCGTCGCGCACCGAGCCGCCGACCAGCGCGAGGCTGAACCCGGCATCCTTGAAGCGGCGGGCGAGGTCGTCGGCGACAGGGGACACACGCAGTAGTTCACTGACCGCGCGGCGTTGCACCTGGCTCAGGGCAGTCGGGGTGTCTTCGTTGGCGTTCGGCACAACAGAAAAGGGTACGTGCACCGGCCCACCGCGACGTCCCCGTTTTCTCCCGCCGTCCGGCCCGCTGTCCGGTCCATTCCCGGTCCACTCTCGGTCCGCTGCCGGCCCGCTCCGGCCCATCGGCTGGAGCAGTCCCCGGCACTTGGCCCCCGCGTGCATCGTTACCATGCCTGGACACAGCAACCGGGAACCACCAGCGACACCACTGACACCACAGACAACGACGAGGACGGGCGACGCGTGGCCGAGGCGGCAGCTATCCAGGGGACCGTTCCCTCACCTGCCCGCCGCTGGCTGCGGCGCACGGCCTCACTCGCCGTCGCCGCCCCGCTACTGGCCGGATTCCTCCCGGGCACTCCCGCCCCCGAAGCCGCGGCGGCGGCCGAGACGACGGCCGCCGAGAGCACGAAGGGCGGCGGAACCGTCGATGTGTCCCTCGACACGCTGACCCCGAGCGCCCCGGTGGAGGGCGACACGGTCACCATCACGGGCACGGTCACCAACCAGGGCAAGCAGGCCGTGACGGACGCCACGGTCGATCTGCGCGTCGGCCCCCGGCTGAGCAGCCGCAGCGAGATCGACGAGGTCTCCGGCCGCCGGGCCTACCGGGACGGCCGCGACCCGGCTCCGCTGGGCGGCCCCTACACGGTGAAGATCCCCCGGCTGGGCGCCGGCCTGAGCAAGGACTTCACGCTCTCCGTGCCGGTCTCCAAGCTCGAACTGGACGAGGCCGGGGTCTATCAGCTCGGGGTCTCCCTGACCGGCCAGACGGCGAGCCAGTCCTACGGTCGGGTCCTCGGCATCGAGCGGACGCTGCTGCCCTTCCAGCCCGAGGCCGCCGAGAAGAAGACCCAGCTCAGCTATCTCTGGCCGCTGATCTCCACCGCCCATGTCTCCGCGGAGACGGGCGCCGACCAGCAGCAGACCCCGGTCTTCGAGAACGACGACCTGGCGGCCGAGTTGGCCCCCGGCGGCCGGCTCCACGAGATGGTCTCGCTCGGCAAGGACCTCCCGGTCACCTGGGTGATCGACCCGGACCTGCTGGCCAGCGTCACGGCCATGACCGAGCCGTACATGATCAAGAACGGCACGACGGAGGTCCCGGGCCGCAACCAGGCGATCGCCGAGCGCTGGCTGAACGACCTGGAGAAGGCCGTCCAGGGCCGCAAGGTCGTCGCGCTGCCCTTCGCCGACCCTGACCTGGCCTCCCTGGCCCACCACGGCAAGGACGTTCCCGGCTCGCTCAGCCACCTCCAGCAGGCGACGGCACTGGCCGCCACCACCGTGGAGACCGTCCTGCACGTGAAGCCGTCCACCGACTTCGCCTGGCCCGTCGACGGCGCCGTGGACCCGTCGATCATGGCGGTCGCCACCTCCGCCGGCGCGCGGAACGTGATCGCCCGCAGCGACAGCTTCCGCGACGACCTCTCGTACACGCCGACCTCGGCCCGCCCCATCGGCGGCGGCACCACCGCGATCGTCAGCGACGCGGGCCTGTCGACCGCCTTCCAGGGCGAGATGATCAAGGCCGAGAACTCGACCCTGGCCGTGCAGGAGTTCCTCGCCCAGTCGCTCGCGATCACCCTGGAGCTGCCCGAGGACCAGCGCAGCGTCGTGGTCGCGCCGCAGCGCATGCCCAGCACCTCGCAGGCCCAGGCCATGGCGAAGGGCCTGCAGAGCCTCGCCGCCAAGCGCTGGACGGAGCCGGTCGACCTGCAGGCCGCCGCCACGCAGTCCGACCCCGACGCCTCGAAGCGGGTCCCCGGCAGCTCGGCCTACCCGAAGAAGCTGCGGGCCCAGGAGCTGGACGCCGACGCGTTCCGCCAGATGAAGCTGACCCGCGACCGGCTGGACGACTTCCAGGTCATCCTGACCTTCCCCGACCGCGTGGTGCCGCCCTTCACCAACGCGATCAGCCGCGAGATGTCGACCTCGTGGCGCGGAGAGGCGCCCTCGGCGGCCCTCTACCGCAGGGAGGTCCAGGACTACCTGGGCAACCTCACACAGGAAGTGCGGCTGTTCGAGAAGTCCGACCTCACGCTGTCCGGCCGCAGCGCCACCATCCCGGTGACCGTGCAGAACCGGCTGCTCCAGGGCGTGGACCACCTGGTCCTCAAGCTGAAGTCCAGCAACAAGACGCGTCTGAAGCTGGACGGCGACACCGGCGAGGCGGCCCGCCCGGTGAAGATCGACGGCGGGCACAGCCAGTCGGTGAAGTTCGACGCCTCGGCCAACGCCAACGGTCCGGTCACCATGACGGCCCAGCTCTACACCGAGGACGGCACTCCCTACGGCGATCCGATGACCTTCACCGTGAAGGTCTCCGAGATCACCCCCACGGTGATGCTCGTCATCGCCGGCGGTGTGCTGCTGCTCGTCCTCGCCGGCGTCCGGATGTACAGCGCGCGCAAGCGCGCCGCCGCCCGCAGCGCCGAGGCGGAGGCCGCCGCGGAGACCGAGGCCGACGCGGCGGGCGACGCCGGGGACGACGAGCCCGGGGCCGCCGCCCCGTCGGAGGACGCGGATCCCGAGCAGCCGAGTGACCCGACACCGGACACCGGGTCCGAAAGCGGCGACCCGTCGGGCCCGGGTGAGAAAGTGGACCGTTGAGCGATGTCGTGGCCGGTCGGCCGGAGACGATGAGGTGGGGTAACCATGAACGCGCCGTACGACGGTGACCGCGGTCAGGGCGCGGGTGGCACCACGCCGTCCGGTGGCACGCCCGCGGCACCCGGCCCTGCGCCGGTGCCACCGCCGCAGCAGGCCGCCCCTGACCCGTACGCACCGGATCAGCAGCAGCCCTACGCCCAGGACCCGTACGTCCAGGACGCCTACACCCACGACCCCTACCAGGCGCGGGACCTGGCTGCCCAGGACCCGGTGACCGAGGCGCTCTACGACCGCGCCGCGCACCCGCCGCCCCCGCCGGGCACCTACGCGGAGCCGCAGCCGCTCTACCAGCAGCCCGCCGCGCCCCAGCACGCCCCGGACCCCCGGGTGTGGGCCCAGACGCCCGCGCCCGAGCCGGACGGCCCCTCACGCCATCTGCCGTACGGCGACGACGCCCGCACGGTCCAGTTCACCGGCGTCGACGACCTGGTGACCCACGCGGGGGAGGAGCAGCCGGAGCCCGACGCGTTCGCCCACCTCTATCGGGACCAGCAGGCCTCCGGCCAGGTGCCGCCGCCCGCTCCGGAGCCGAACCCCATGCCCGCGCCCGCCCCGAAGAAGGCCGGCCGCGCCTCCGGGCTGCTCAAGTCGAGCGCCGTGATGGCCGCCGGCACCCTCGTCTCCCGGCTCACCGGCTTCGTCCGCAGCCTGGTCATCACCGGCGCCCTCGGCGCCGCCCTCCTCGGTGACACCTTCACCGTCGCCTACACCCTCCCGACGATGATCTACATCCTCACCGTCGGCGGCGGCCTCAACTCGGTCTTCGTGCCGCAGCTGGTCCGCTCCATGAAGAACGACGAGGACGGCGGCGAGGCCTACGCCAACCGGCTCCTCACCCTCGTCATGGTCGCGCTCGGCGCGATCGTGGCGATCGCCGTGTTCGCCGCACCGGTGCTGATCCGGCTGATGTCCAACACCATCGCGGACGACGCGGCGGCCAACAGCGTCGCCGTCACCTTCGCCCGCTACTGCCTGCCCACCATCTTCTTCATGGGTGTGCACGTGGTGATGGGTCAGATCCTCAACGCCCGCGGCAAGTTCGGCGCGATGATGTGGACCCCGGTCCTCAACAACATCGTGATGATCGTGACGTTCGGCCTGTTCATCTGGGTGTACGGCACCTCCGCCGAGTCCCACATGGGCGTCCAGACGATCCCCGACGAGGGCATCCGGCTGCTCGGCATCGGCACCCTGCTCGGCCTGGCCGTCCAGGCCCTGGCGATGATCCCGTATCTGCGCGAGACCGGTTTCCGCTTCCGCCCCCGCTTCGACTGGAAGGGCCACGGCCTCGGCAAGACGGTCAAGCTGGCCAAGTGGACCGTGCTGTTCGTCCTCGCCAACCAGGCCGGTGTCCTGGTCGTCACCCAGCTCGCCACCGCCGCCGGAGAGGAGTCCGGCAAGAACGGCGCCGGCTTCCTCGCCTACTCCAACGCCCAGCTGATCTGGGGCATGCCGCAGGCCATCATCACCGTCTCGGTCATGGCCGCGCTGCTGCCGCGCATCTCCCGCGCCGCCTCCGACGACGACCCGGGTGCCGTCCGTGACGACATCTCACAGGGCCTGCGCAACTCGGCCGTCGCGATCGTCCCGGTCTCCTTCGCGTTCCTCGCGCTCGGCGTCCCGATGTGCACCCTGCTCTATGCCTCCAGCGGCGTCGAGGCCGCCCAGGGCATGGGCTTCATCCTGATGGCCTTCGGCCTCGGCCTGATCCCCTACTCGGTGCAGTACGTCGTGCTCCGTGGCTTCTACGCCTACGAAGACACCCGGACGCCCTTCTACAACACCGTCATCGTGGCCGCCGTCAACGCGGCCGCCTCGGCCGTCTGTTACGTCCTGCTGCCCGCCCAGTGGGCCGTCGTCGGCATGGCCGCCTCCTACGGACTGGCCTACGCGGTCGGCGTCGGCGTCGCCTGGCGCCGGCTGCGCAACCGGCTCGGCGGCGACCTGGACGGCTCGCACGTGCTGCGCACCTACGCACGGCTGTGCCTGGCCTCGCTGCCCGCCGCGGTCGTCGCAGGCGCGGTCGGCTTCGGCCTGTTGAAGCTGCTCGGCGAGGGCGCGCTCGGCTCGCTCGTCGCGCTCCTCGTGGGCGGTGCGGTGCTGCTCGGAGTGTTCTTCGTGGCCGCCAAGCGCATGCGGATCGCGGAGCTCAACTCCATGGTGGGTATGGTCCGCGGACGTCTGGGACGCTGACCGCAAGCGGGCGCCGTGGGGTTCGCACAACCATCGGCTGCCGACGCGTGTCGTGCATAGCGCCGGACTGTGGGCACAATTGGCATGGCTGTTGGATGTGGCGCAACGGATGGGGAGGCAGGAACGACGGTGGCGGAACGTAGCACGGCTGCCGTCGACGTGGCCGACAACAGCGGTGACGACCCGCTGACCGCCAAGGCGGACAAGGCCGCGACCGACGGGGTGGCGGAAGCGCAGAAGAAGGCGGTCACGACCGCCGAGGCCACGGAGAGCAAGGCGGGCGAACGAAAGAACGGCGAACAGCCTTCCATCACGGCACCGGAGCTGCACAGCGGCCACAAGCTGGCGAGGCGGTACCGGCTGGAGGAATGCGTCACCCGTCTGGACGGATTCAGCAGCTGGCGTGCCGTCGACGAGAAACTGCGCCGTGCCGTCGGCGTGCACATCCTGCCCGCCGACCACTCCCGGGCCCGCTCCGTGCTCGCCGCCGCGCGCTCCGCCGCGCTCCTCGGCGACCCGCGCTTCGTGCAGGTCCTCGACGCGGTCGAGGAGAACGACCTCGTCTACGTCGTGCACGAGTGGCTGCCCGACTCCACCGAGCTGACCGCGCTGCTCGCGGCCGGCCCCATGGAGCCGCACGACGCCTACCAGCTCGTAAGCCAGGTCTCCCAGGCGATGGCCGCCGCCCACCGCGAGGGCCTCTCCCACCTCCGGCTCACCCCGAGCGCCGTACTGCGCAGTTCGACCGGCCAGTACCGCATCCGCGGTCTCGCCGTGAACGCCGCGCTGCGCGGCATCAGCGCCGAACGCCCCCAGCGCACGGACACCGAGGCGATCGGCGCCCTGCTGTACGCGGCGCTCACCCAGCGCTGGCCGTACGAGAACGACGCCTACGGCCTCTCCGGGCTTCCCAAGGGCGTCGGGCTGCTCGCCCCGGACCAGGTCCGGGCCGGCGTCCACCGCGGCCTCTCCGAGATCGCCATGCGCGCCCTCGCGAACGACGGGGCCACCGCCTCGCGCCAGGAGCCGCCCTGCACCACCCCGGACGAGCTCGCCAAGGCCGTCGCGGCGATGCCCCGCATCCGCCCGCCGGAGCCGGAGTTCCCGCTCCCGGCCCCGCCGGAGTACCAGCGCACCACGTACCAGCAGGGCACCTACGGGCGCCCCCAGCAGCGTCCCGTGGCCACCCAGCCCGTCGTGATCCCGCCGCCCCCGCTGCAGAGCCGCACGGGCCGGGCCCTCAAGTGGGCCGTCTCGGCCCTCCTGATCGCCGCCCTGGGCCTCGGCAGCTGGCAGATCGCGGACCGGCTCCTGGACCAGGACAAGGGCACCGAGACCCCGCAGAACACCCAGCCGCAGCAGGAGCCGGACAACAAGGAGCCGACGGCGGACGGGAAGCCGGTCACGATCGTCGACGCACGGGACTTCGACCCGCAGAGCGACGACGGCCGGGAGAACCCCGAGGACATAAAGAACACCTACGACGGTGACCCGAGCACCGCGTGGACGACCATGCGGTACGAACGGAACTCGAAGTTCGGCAACCTGAAGGACGGGGTCGGCATCATCCTCGACCTCGGCAAGGTCCAGCAGGTCGCCAAGGTCGAGGTGGCGTTCCACGGCGTCACGTCGGTCGAGGTCCGGACGACTCCCGAGAACTTCTCCTCGCAGCCCGATCGGATCGACGACTTCACCAAGCAGGCCGCGCAGTCGGGCACGCAGGTGAATCTCACTCCGGCCAAGCCCGTGAAGACGCGCTATGTGCTCGTCTGGCTGACCGACCTGCCGAGCGTCCCGGGCGGATTCCGGGGCGAGATCTCGGACATCAAGATCACCAGCTGACACGACACCGGGGGGAGGGGCTCACCGTTGGACGACGCCATACGCGACGAGCGCAGCGACCAGGACCTGCTGGCCTGCCACGTGGCCGGCGATCCCGAGGCCTTCGGTGAGCTCGTCCGCCGGCACCGGGACCGCCTGTGGGCGGTGGCTCTGCGGACGCTCGGCGACCGCGAGGAGGCCGCTGACGCCGTCCAGGACGCCCTGGTGTCGGCCTTCCGGGCCGCCCACACCTTCCGGGGCCAGTCAGCCGTCACGACCTGGCTGCACCGGATCACCGTGAACGCCTGTCTCGACCGGGCCCGCAAGGCGGCCTCACGGCGCACCTCCCCCGTGGACGACACGGACCGGTTCGAGCAGCTCCTCGAACCCGTCGAGTCCGCCGAGGCACCCGCGGAGCGCCAGGACCTCCACCGCCAGCTCCTGGCCGCGCTCGCCACCCTGCCCGGGGAACAGCGGGCCGCGCTCGTCCTCGTCGACATGCAGGGATACCCGGTCGCCGAGGCCGCTCGTATCCTCGATGTCCCCACCGGGACCGTGAAGAGCCGCTGTGCACGCGGACGGGCCAAACTCCTGCCGATGCTCACTCATCTGCGCGGGGACACGGTGGGTAACGAGGGCTCGGACCGGGGAAGGAACCGGACGCCGGGGGCATCCGTCCCACCGGTGCCGGGACCGACGGACACCGGACCGAGCAATCAAGCGGCTGTGAAGGGCGGAGGTGGACGCGCGTGACTTCCGCGGCCGACACGACTCAGCACCCGGACGTCTCGGAGATCTCCGACCTCACCGAGGGGCTGCTCCCGCCCACCCGAAGCGCCGCCGTACGGCAGCACCTCGGCGGCTGTCCCCTCTGTGCGGACGTACGGGACTCTCTGGAGGAGATCCGGGGGCTGCTGGGCACCCTCCCCGGGCCGCCCCGGATGCCAGCCGAGATCGCCGGGCGGATCGACGCCGCCCTCGCCGCCGAGGCGCTCCTGAGCGCGACCGCGCCGGACACCGAGGCGCGTGTTTCACGTGAAACATCGCCCGCCCGCACCTCGCCCTCCGCTGCCGCCGGCGGCCGGCCGGCCGGGCACCCCTCTGCCACTCGTGGCCCCGGGCGCCCCCGCACGGCCCGGCGCCGCCGGGTCGCGGTCCTCGGGACCGTGTTCGGCGTCGCCGCCTTGGGCCTGGGTGTGTTCTTCGTCCAGTCGACCCCTGACAGCACCGCGGACCGGTCGGTCAGCGCGGCGAGCGCCTCGCGGTTCGACGGGCAGCCGGTGGCGACCACCGTACGAACGCTGCTCGCCCCGAACGGCACCTTCAAGGCTCCCCAGGATCAGAACGCCGCCCCCAAGTCGATGTCGGCCGAGAGCGGCGGCGACGCACAACACCGGGCACTGCCCTCGGCCCTGCCCGCGTGCGTCAAGGCCGGCACCGGCCGCACGGAGCCCGTCCTCGCCTTCCGGCAGGGCGACTACCAGGGGACGCCCGCCTATCTCGTGGTGCTGCCGGACAGCGCCGACAGCACCCGGGTCCAGGCCTATGTGGTCGACGCCGGCTGCGCCTCCGGCGGCGGAAACGCCCCGGGCGAGGTCCTGCTGAAGGAATCCGTCCCGCGCTCCTGAAACTCTGCGCCGTGCCGGGCTGCGTTCACGGGAATGCTTGCCCCGTAGGATCGGTTGGGTGGGGTGAGAGTGACCGATCCGACCGCCCCCGTAGGCAGTAGCAGTCTGCAGAGACGAGGAAGAAACCCGTGAGCGACGTCCGTAACGTGATCATCATCGGCTCCGGGCCCGCGGGTTACACCGCTGCGCTCTACACGGCTCGCGCGTCGCTGCAGCCGCTCGTGTTCGAGGGAGCCGTCACCGCCGGTGGCGCCCTGATGAACACGACCGAGGTCGAGAACTTCCCCGGCTACCGTGACGGCATCATGGGCCCGGACCTCATGGACAACATGAGGGCCCAGGCCGAGCGCTTCGGCGCCGAGCTCGTGCCGGACGACGTCGTCGCCGTGGACCTCACCGGCGAGATCAAGACCGTCACGGACACCGCCGGCAACGTGTACCGCGCCAAGGCCGTCATCGTCACCACCGGCTCCCAGCACCGCAAGCTCGGCCTGCCGAACGAGGACACCCTGTCCGGTCGTGGTGTCTCCTGGTGCGCCACCTGCGACGGCTTCTTCTTCCGGGACCAGGACATCGCCGTGGTCGGCGGCGGCGACACCGCGATGGAGGAGGCCACCTTCCTCTCGCGCTTCGCCAAGTCGGTCACCATCGTCCACCGCCGGGACAGCCTGCGAGCCTCCAAGGCGATGCAGGAGCGCGCCTTCGCCGACCCGAAGATCAAGTTCGCCTGGGACAGCGAGGTCGCCGAGATCCACGGTGACCAGAAGCTCAGCGGTCTGACCCTGCGCAACACCAAGACGGGCGAGACCAGCGAGCTCCCGGTGACGGGCCTCTTCATCGCCGTGGGCCACGACCCGCGCACCGAGCTCTTCAAGGGCCAGCTGGATCTGGACGCGGAGGGCTACCTGAAGGTCGACGCGCCGTCCACGCGCACCAACCTCTCGGGCGTCTTCGGTGCCGGCGACGTCGTCGACCACACCTACCGTCAGGCCATCACCGCCGCCGGTACCGGCTGCTCCGCCGCCCTCGACGCCGAGCGCTTCCTCGCCGCCCTCGCCGACAGCGAGAAGCTCGCCGAGACCCCCGCGGTCTGACCCCTACGCTCCCCTCAGCCCACACCCCGAAGAATTAAGGAGGGCGCCGTGGCCGGCACCCTGAAGAACGTGACCGACGCTTCCTTCGAGCAGGACGTCCTCAAGAGCGACAAGCCCGTCCTCGTGGACTTCTGGGCGGCCTGGTGCGGCCCCTGCCGCCAGATCGCCCCGTCCCTCGAGGCCATCGCCGCCGAGCACGACGAGATCGAGGTCGTGAAGCTCAACATCGACGAGAACCCGGGCATCGCCGCCAAGTACGGCGTCATGTCGATCCCGACGCTGAACGTCTACCAGAACGGCGAGGTCGTGAAGACGATCGTCGGCGCCAAGCCGAAGGCCGCGATCCTGCGCGACCTCGATGACTACATCGAGGCCAAGAAGGCCTGACGTCTGCCGCTCGGCACACGCTGTTTCACGTGAAACGGCGAAGGCCCGCCCCCCTTGCGAGGGGGGCGGGCCTTCGTCATCGGGCGGTGCGGGTGCTCAGAGCGGGCGCAGCGCGGGCTCCTTCTGGACGGCGCCGAGCAGACGGTCGAGCGCCATCTCGACGTCCTCCTTCCAGGAGAGCGTCGTCCTCAGCTCCAGGCGCAGCCGGGGAAAGCTCGGATGGGGCCGTACGGTCTTGAAGCCCACGGAGAGCAGATGGTCGGCGGGGAGCACACAGGCCGGCTCTTTCCAGCGGGCGTCTCCGAAGGCCTCGATCGCTTTGAAGCCCCGCCGCAGCAGATCCTTCGCGACCGTCTGCACCATCACCCGCCCGAGACCCTGCCCCTGATACCCCGGCATGATCCACGCGGTCATCAACTGCACGGCGTCCGCGGCGACCGGGCTCGTGGGGAAGGCGGTGGAGCGGGGCACATAGGCCGGCGGCGCGTAGAGGACATAGCCGACGGGGATGTCGTCGACGTAGACCACCCGTCCGCAGGAGCCCCATTCGAGGAGCACGGCGGAGATCCAGGCCTCCTTCTCCAGCTCCGGGCGGCCGGCCTTCACGGCGGCCTCGCCACTCACCGGATCGAGCTCCCAGAAGACACAGGAACGGCATCGCTTGGGGAGATCCGGAAGGTTGTCCAGCGTGAGCGGTACGAGCCGACGCCCCACGGCTGTTCCTCGCTTCCTTCGGCCATCGCTGTACGAATATGCCTCTCAGAATCGTAACGAGGGGCCGATCGGGGCGATACCGCGGACAGGCAAAGGGCGGAGCGCGTTCCGGTGCATGCCGGTCGCGCCCCGCCCCGGGGACGAAAGCGAGGGAACTCAGCCCTCGCGGAACTCAGCCCTCGACGTCCTGCCCGTCCTCGTCGTCCTGGGCGGACGCGCCCTGGTCCATGACCCGGCCCTCGCCCGGAGCCAGCGTCGAGAGGATCCGCTCCAGATCCTCCATCGAGGCGAACTCGACGACGATCTTGCCCTTCTTCTGGCCCAGGTCGACCTTCACCCGGGTCTCGAAGCGGTCGGACAGACGGGTCGCCAGATCGCGCAGCGCCGGGGAGACTCGGGCGCCGGCCCGCGGGCCCTTGGGCTTGACCGGAGACGAGGGCTCCGAGCCCATCAGGGTGACGATCTCCTCGACGGCCCGCACCGACAGGCCTTCGGCGACGATCCGATAGGCCAGCTTGTCCTGCACCTCCGCGTCGTCCACGGAGAGCAGGGCACGGGCGTGACCGGCCGACAGGACTCCGGCGGCCA
Source organism: Streptomyces sp. SKN60 (assembly GCF_026236535.1). Lineage (GTDB taxonomy): Bacteria > Actinomycetota > Actinomycetes > Streptomycetales > Streptomycetaceae > Streptomyces. The sequence continues at coordinate 266,340 of NZ_JAHTMW010000001.1, forward strand.
CCCGGCGCTGCACCGGCGGGGACAGCCGCAGCAGACGCAGCGTGTTGGAGACCTGGGGACGCGAGCGTCCGATGCGGTCGGCCAGCTGGTCGTGGGTGCAGTTGAAGTCCTTGAGGAGCTGGTCGTAGGCGGCGGCCTCCTCCAGCGGGTTCAACTGGGCCCGGTGCAGGTTCTCCAGGAGGGCGTCCAGAAGCAGCTTCTCGTCCTCGGTGGCCCGCACGATCGCCGGGATCCGCTCCAGGCCGGCCTCACGGCAGGCCCGCCAGCGGCGCTCGCCCATGATGAGCTCGTAGCGCTCGGGGCCCAGCTGCCGGACGACGACGGGCTGCAGCAGACCGACCTCCTTGATGGAGGTGATCAGCTCGGCCAGGGCGTCCTCGTCGAAGACCTCACGCGGCTGGCGCGGGTTCGGCGTGATCGAGTCGAGCGGCAGCTCGGCGAAGTGCGCCCCGGCAGGGGACTCCGGCAGCGGCTCCGGCTCGGCGGCCGGCACCACGGAGTCCGGGGACTGCGGGCTCGCCGGCAGGGTCGCCAGCTTGGCGGCGGCCACTCCGCGGTCGGAGCCGAGCGCCGGGATGGCGCCGGGAGAGGCCGCGGCCGGGATGGCACCCACGCCGACGGCCGGGGCCGGCCGCTCCTGGGGAGCAGCGGGGATCAGCGCGCCGAGACCGCGTCCCAACCCCCTACGTCGCTCGCTCACTGGATCCCCTCCGACATTCGCTGGTTGTTCTGGTGACCCGGGTGAGGCTGTCCCCCGTGGGCCTGGGTGGCGTCGTAGTGCAGATCGACCCCGCGCAGGGCGATCTCACGGGCCGCTTCGAGATACGACAGGGCGCCGCTGGAGCCCGGGTCGTAGGTGAGCACGGTCTGCCCGTAGCTCGGCGCCTCCGAGATGCGCACGGAGCGCGGGATGCTGGTGCGCAGAACCTCTTCGCCGAAGTGGGTGCGCACCTCGTCGGCGACCTGCGAGGCGAGCCGGGTCCGGCCGTCGTACATGGTGAGCAGGATCGTCGAGACGTGCAGGGTCGGGTTGAGGTGACCCCGTACCAGGTCGACGTTCCGCAGCAGCTGACCCAGGCCTTCCAGCGCGTAGTACTCGCACTGGATCGGGATCAGCACCTCGACCCCTGCCACCAGGGCGTTGACCGTGAGCAGACCGAGGGAGGGCGGGCAGTCGATCAGGATGTAGTCGAGCGGCTGCTCGTAGGCTTGGATCGCTCGCTGCAGCCGGCTCTCCCGCGCCACCAGCGACACCAGCTCGATCTCGGCACCTGCCAGATCGATGGTGGCGGGGGCACAGAAGAGACCCTCGACATCGCGGACGGGCTGGACGACCTCGGCGAGCGGCTTGCTCTCCACCAGCACGTCGTAGATCGAGGGGACCTCGGCGTGGTGGTCGATGCCCAGTGCCGTGGAGGCGTTGCCCTGCGGGTCGAGGTCGACGACCAGGACGCGGGCGCCGTGCAGGGCCAGCGAGGCGGCCAGATTGACGGTCGTGGTCGTCTTGCCCACGCCGCCCTTCTGGTTGGCGACCACCATCACGCGGGTCTGGGCAGGCCGGGGAAGCCCCTCGCCCGCACGACCCAGGGCCTCTACGGCCAGCTGGGCAGCACGACCAATGGGGGTGTCGTCCATCGGGGGCGGTGTTTCACGTGAAACATCCATCCCCACCGATTCGGTTCGGGGACCGGGGACCGGATCGGTCATCGGTCCCGCGATGTTGGCGTCGGACCGCAAGGATTCACTCTCCTCGGCTTCAGGCTCGCGATGAACAGAGCCTGCCATGCTTTCGGGGTCGTGAACCAGCGAGGCCCGTGGTTCTGTGGATGAATCCACCTCTGTGGACAACCCTCTAACCCTCACGGGTGGTTTCGCCGGAGGCTTGCGGTCCCGGGGCGTGGCAGCCGCGCGGCCGCGGCTGATGATCCCCTGCAGCAGTGAGCGACGTTTCACGTGAAACACGATGCACGCGCCGCAGGGCCGGAACCGCCCGACACTCCGAAATCTGTACGTATCGCAGCTTGTACGGATCAGTGGGTGGCGACGAACCCGCTCAGCGGCGCCGACGGGGGCGGCTGGTGCGAGCGGCCTTGGCGCGCTTCGCTGCGAAGCGCACACCGCCGGGGCTCTCGCCCACCTCGACCCGGACGACCGTGGTCATCGGGTCGACGACGCCCTCACCCACCTGCAGCACGGAGGCCTCCACGACACCCAGCTTCGCGAGCGCGGCGCGGGCACCGTCGATCTCCTCCTCCGCCGTGTCGCCCTTGAGCGCGAGCATCTCGCCGTAGGGGCGCAGCAGCGGCACGCCCCAGCCGGCCAGCCGGTCGAGCGGCGCCACGGCGCGGGCGGTCACCACATGCACGGGCGGCAGCTTGCCTAGCATCTCCTCGGCACGGCCGCGGACCACGGTCACATGGTCGAGACCGAGCAGCTCGACGACTTCCTGGAGGAAGGTGGTGCGCCGGAGCAGCGGCTCCAGGAGCGTGATCTTCAGATCGCGGCGCACCAGGGCCAGCGGGATACCGGGCAGGCCGGCGCCCGAGCCGACATCGCACACCGTGACGCCCTCGGGGACGACCTCGGAGAGCACGGCACAGTTCAGGAGATGGCGCTCCCACAGCCGGGGCACCTCACGGGGACCGATGAGGCCCCGCTTGACCCCGGCGTCCGCCAGGAGCTCCGCGTACCGGACCGCCTCCGGGAAGTACTCGCCGAAGACCGTCCGGGCCTGCTCCGGCGCCTGGGGAAGCTCCGCTGCCTCCGTCACGGGGAACCGTCCTTCCGTACCGCACGCATACCGCGCGAGCGCACTGTGTGGCTGACTATCAGGCTGACAAAGTTCGGCCCCGCCTGCGAACAGACGGGGCCGATCCTACGAGGGGGTTCAGGCAGGAAGCACGACGACGAAGCGCTGCGGCTCCTCGCCCTCGGACTCGCTGCGCAGTCCGGCGGCGGCGACCGCGTCGTGCACGACCTTGCGCTCGAACGGGGTCATCGGGTCCAGCTTCACCGGCTCGCCGGAGGCCTTGACCTCCTCCGCCGCCTTGGCGCCCAGCTCGGCGAGCTCGGTCCGCTTCTTGGCGCGGAAGCCCGCGATGTCGAGCATCAGACGGCTGCGGTCACCGGTCTCGCGGTGGACGGCGAGCCGGGTGAGCTCCTGAAGGGCCTCCAGCACCTCTCCGTCGCGGCCGACCAGCTTCTGCAGGTCACGGCTGCCGGAATCGCTGATGATCGAGACCGAGGCCCGGTCCGCCTCGACGTCCATGTCGATGTCACCGTCGAGATCGGCGATGTCGAGCAGGCCCTCGAGGTAGTCGGCCGCGATCTCACCCTCCTGCTCCAGGCGGGTCAGGGTGTCGCCACCCTCGGCGGCGGAGGTGGTGCCTTCCGTCACGGATGGACTCCTTCTTGCTTCGTGGAGGCTTACTTCTTGGAGGAGGGGTGCTTAGGCCGCTGCTGGCCCTTGCGCTGGCCGGACTTGCCCTGGCCCTGGCGGGAGCCGCCGGAGTTGGCGCGGCTCGGCCGGGCCGGCTTGTCGCCGGTGGCCTGGTCATCGGCGGAACCCGCCTTGGTGCCCTTGGCCGGGGACTGCGGCTTCTTCTCCAGCGAGGGGGTCCGGTCGCCGGGCGCCGCGTCCTGGGGCTCGTCCGCCGTGTCGGCGTCCTTCGCCTGGGGCTGGTGGCCACCGCCGGACTGGCGCTGCGCCTTGGTCTGCCGCTTGGGCTGCTGGCGCCGGGTGGCGGCACCGCCCTCCGCCTCGGCGACCGCGGTGTCGCTCTTGAGCACGGTGCCGTCGACCTGGGCGGCGAAGCCGGCCTTGGCGAGGCCCGCGAAGAAGCGGCGCTCGTTGTCGTTGCGGTCGCTGCCCTTGGCGACGATGGCCTTCACGATGTTCTTGCGGCGGCGGCCGCGGACCTCACCGTGGTGGGAGACGCTCTTGAGCAGACGCTGCAGATAGGCGTCCTGGGCCTTGCTGCCCGGAGTCGGGTTCTGGTTGATCACGTACATCTGCTGGCCCATGGTCCACACGTTGGTGGTCAGCCAGTAGACGAGGACACCGACGGGGAAGTTGATACCCATGACCGCGAAGATCACCGGGAAGATGTACATGAGCATCTTCTGCTGCTGCATGTACGGGGTCTTCACGGAGAGGTCGACGTTCTTCATCATCAGCTGGCGCTGGGTGAAGAACTGCGAGGCCGACATCAGGACGATCATGACCGCGGTGACGATGCGGACATCGGTGATCGAGGCACCGAGGGCCTCGACCTTCTCGGCGCTGTCCGTGAACTTGGCGGCCAGCGGCGCACCGAAGATGTGGGCCTGACGCGCGCTGTCGAGCAGCGACTGGTTGATGACGCCGATCGTCTTGCCCTCGGCGATGTGCGAGAGCACCGAGTACAGGGCGAAGAAGAACGGCGACTGCGCCAGGATGGGAAGGCACGAGGAGAGCGGGTTGGTGCCCGTCTCCTTGTACAGCTTCATCATCTCTTCGGACTGACGCTGCTTGTCGCTCTTGTAGCGCTCCTGGATCGCCTTCATCTTCGGCTGGAGCGCCTGCATGTTCCGCGTCGACTTGATCTGCTTCACGAAGAGCGGGATCAGGCAGATACGGATCAGCACCACGAGGGACACGATCGACAGGCCCCAGGCCCAGCCCGTGTCAGGGCCGAAGATCGCCCCGTACAGCTTGTGGAACTGGACGATCACCCATGAGACAGGTGTGGTGATGAAGCTGAAAAAATTGGCAATCGTGTCCACTAATCAGGCTCCTTGAGCATTGGGCGAGGTCTCTGCGGCCGGGCTCGTCTCGGCGGAGGACCCGCCCTTGTCTCCACGCAGGGCGGTACGCAGCATCTCGTGCCAACGCGGCCGCTTGCGCGGGGGAACATGGTCCACGCCGCCGGGCGACCACGGATTGCACCGCAGGATGCGCCAGGCGGTCAGGGCAGTGCCCTTGATCGCGCCATGCCGGTCGATGGCCGTGAATCCGTAGTGGGAACACGACGGGTAGTACCGGCAGACGGGGCCCAGGAGCGGGCTGATCGTCCACTGGTACAGCTTGATGAGAGCCAGCAGCGGGTACTTCATCGCGTGCCCCCTCCCAGCAACCGCTGAAGAGCGGCGTCCAGGTCTCGGGCCAGCTGATCGTGGTCGGCGTCACCGGCTCCGGGCAACGCCCGTACGACCACCAGGCTACCGGGGGGAAGCAAAGTGAGTCGCTCGCGCACGAGGTGGCGGAGACGACGCTTCACCTGGTTGCGGACGACCGCTACGCCTACGGCCTTGCTCACGACGAAACCCGCACGCGTCGGGGGAGCGCTCTCCCCAGGCGCGTGCGGGTCCGTTGCACCGCTGCGTAGATGGACGACGAGGAGCGGGCGTCCAGCCCGGCGTCCTCTCCGTACCGCGGTCGCGAAGTCCTCGCGCCGCCTCAGCCGATTCTCGGTAGGCAGCACGTCATGACCTGCGAAGACAGATCAGGCGGACAGGCTCGCGCGACCCTTGGCACGGCGGTTCGCCAGGATGGCGCGGCCGGCACGGGTGCGCATGCGCAGGCGGAAGCCGTGGGTCTTCGCGCGACGACGGTTGTTCGGCTGGAAGGTGCGCTTGCTCACTCGGGGGCTCCAGAAATCATTCGGTGGTGGCGGGACATCGCCTGGCTGTCACCGTGCGCCCACGAGTAGCTCTCGCATTCGCCCGAGTGCACCGCTTCGCGATCACATATGGTGATCTTCGCCCATCGGAGGCAGGCGGCAGCAGCCATCGACAACTCGACCTGGTTACGGTACGTGGGGCTACGCCATCCGGTCAAACCGACTGGTCGACGGGGCCCTCTGTGCACAGGCTGTGGACAACAACTTGAACCACGTCAGCCGCCCCGACTACCGTGGCTGGACTCCGCAATCTTTTCCGTTCTGTCCTTACCTGTCCTTCCGGACTTCGACCCACCGTCCCGCAGAACCACACCTTCGTGGGACCAATGAGGAAGCGTGCCCCGTGGCTGACGTACCTGCCGATCTTGCCGCAGTGTGGCCGCGCGTCCTCGAACAGCTCCTCGGCGAAGGCCAGCAGGGCATCGAGTCGAAGGACAAGCAGTGGATCGAGCGCTGCCAGCCGCTCGCGCTGGTGGCCGACACCGCCCTGCTCGCCGTGCCCAACGAATACGGCAAGCAGGTGCTTGAGGGCCGGCTCGCCCCGCTGATCAGCGAGGCCCTCAGCCGCGCCTGCGGCCGCCCGATCCGGATCGCGATCACCGTCGACGACTCCGCGGGCGAGCCGCCCGCGCCGGCGCCGCCCGCCCGGCCGGCCCCGCAGCCGTACGGCGGATACGACGCGTACGAGAAGTACGACGAGTACGGGCGCCCGATGCCCGACGACGGGCTGCCGACCGCCCGCCCCGCGTACCCCGAGTACCAGCAGCAGCGCCCCGACCCGGGCGTCTGGCCGCGCGCCCAGGAGGACATCTCCTGGCAGCAGCAGCGGCTCGGCGGCTTCCAGGAGCGCGACCCGTACGCGTCGCCCCGCCCGCAGCAGCCCCAGCAGCCGCGGTACGACGAGCGCCCGCCGTACGAGCAGAACCCGCAGCGCCCCGAGCGGGCCGAACTCCCGGACACCGACGGCCCGTCCGGCCCCGGCGGCCGCGGCGGTCCCGGGGCACACGGCCCGCGGCCGGGCGCCGGCTCGACGGGCATGGGCGGCGGGTCCGGCCTCGGCTCCTCGTCCGGCCAGGGCGCCGGAACGGGCGCGCCGGGCGAGCAGCACGCGCGGCTCAACCCCAAGTACCTCTTCGACACCTTCGTCATCGGTTCCTCGAACCGCTTCGCCCACGCGGCCGCGGTCGCCGTGGCCGAGGCGCCGGCGAAGGCGTACAACCCGCTCTTCATCTACGGCGAGTCGGGCCTCGGCAAGACCCATCTGCTCCATGCGATCGGGCACTACGCGCGCAGCCTCTACCCGGGCACCCGGGTGCGGTACGTGAGCTCCGAGGAGTTCACCAACGAGTTCATCAACTCGATCCGCGACGGCAAGGGCGACGCGTTCCGCAAGCGCTACCGCGACGTGGACATCCTGCTCGTCGACGACATCCAGTTCCTCGCGAGCAAGGAGTCGACGCAGGAGGAGTTCTTCCACACCTTCAACACGCTCCACAACGCCAACAAGCAGATCGTGCTGTCCTCGGACCGGCCGCCGAAGCAGCTGGTGACCCTGGAGGACCGGCTCCGCAACCGCTTCGAGTGGGGGCTGACCACCGATGTGCAGCCGCCGGAGCTGGAGACGCGCATCGCGATCCTGCGCAAGAAGGCGGTCCAGGAGCAGCTGAACGCCCCGCCGGAGGTACTGGAGTTCATCGCCTCCCGGATCTCGCGGAACATCCGTGAGCTGGAGGGCGCGCTGATCCGCGTCACCGCCTTCGCGAGCCTCAACCGGCAGCCGGTGGACCTCGGGCTGACCGAGATCGTCCTCAAGGACCTGATCCCGGGCGGCGAGGACACGGCGCCGGAGATCACGGCCGGCGCGATCATGGCGGCCACGGCGGACTACTTCGGGCTGACCGTCGAGGACCTGTGCGGCTCTTCGCGCAGCCGGGTGCTCGTCACCGCGCGGCAGATCGCCATGTATCTGTGCCGCGAGCTCACGGACCTGTCGCTGCCGAAGATCGGCGCGCAGTTCGGCGGCCGCGACCACACCACCGTCATGCACGCGGACCGCAAGATCCGTGCGCTGATGGCGGAGCGGCGCTCCATCTACAACCAGGTCACCGAGCTGACCAACCGCATCAAGAACGGCTGACGTGCCAGGCCGCTGACGCGCCAGGCTGACGCCGCCGCATCGCCGAAGGGCGCCCCGGGTAGAGATCCGGGGCGCCCTTCGGCGTTCGCGGGGCCGTTTCAGCGTTCGCGGAGGCGTTTCAGCGTCCCCGGAGCCGCTTCGGCGCGGCGGCGCTGTTCGATTAGTGAGGTGCGGTGGCGGGTTCTCCACAGATTGGGGGATGATCTCCCGTCCACAGGGTGGGGACTGTCGAGTTATCCGGATCGCATCCACAGGCCCACCTGGTGACAGACCATCACTCCAGGTCAGAGCCCTGTGGAATTGTTGGCAAACGATCTCCACAGGCTGTGGACGAAAGTTTCGTCCACAGGGGCGCCACTCGGTTGTCCACCGGCAACCCACAGGCGGGGCTGGGTTGCCCACAGCTTCTCCACACGCCTGTCCACTGTTCGGCAACGAAACGCCCGGGCTCACTGGAGCGAGTGAAAGCGGTCACACCAAGGGAGACGTTTGGGCTGTGGGGAACCTGGGGAAAGCTGGGGACAGCACTGGGGAGAACTCCCCGTCGCCTGTGAATCGGGTGTGCAGAACTTTCGTGTGTCCACAGCGGACCCCGGTTTTCCACGGGCTGCACCCACAGGGGCGGTGGACAAAAAACCGGGCCTGACCTGCATGGACGACGTTATCCACGGTTTCCACAGGCCCTACTACTACGACCACTCATAGTTAGCTCGGAATCCGCTTTGAAGCGGGGCCTGTGCACAACTCGAGCCCGGAGCCTCGGCGACCTGTTGTCGCGACTTGACCCCGAGCCGCACCGAGTGTCGGTGGCGTACGTCAGACTGGTTCCCGCAGTCGACGAAGAGCCAGCAACAAGCAGGAGGCGGTTCCGGTGAAGATCCGGGTGGAGCGCGATGTACTCGCGGAGGCGGTGGCGTGGGTGGCCCGCAGCCTTCCGGCCCGTCCGCCGGCGCCCGTACTCGCGGGCCTTCTGCTGAAGGCCGAGGACGGCGCGCTGAGCTTCTCCAGCTTCGACTACGAGGTCTCGGCGCGGGTCTCCGTCGAGGCCGAGGTCGAGGAGGACGGCACCGTCCTGGTCTCCGGCCGCCTGCTCGCCGACATCTGCCGCGCCCTCCCCAACCGCCCGGTGGAGATCTCCACAGACGGTGTACGGGCGACCGTGGTCTGCGGCTCCTCCCGCTTCACCCTCCACACCCTGCCTGTGGAGGAGTACCCGGCGCTGCCCGAGATGCCCACCGCCACCGGCACCGTCCCCGGTGAGGTCTTCGCCTCCGCCGCCGCCCAGGTGGCCATCGCCGCCGGCCGTGACGACACGCTGCCCGTCCTCACCGGTGTGCGCATCGAGATCGAGGGCGACACCGTCACCCTGGCCTCCACCGACCGCTACCGCTTCGCGGTCCGCGAGTTCCTGTGGAAGCCGGAGTCCCCGGACGCCTCCGCCGTCGCCCTGGTGCCGGCGAAGACCCTCCTGGACACCGCCAAGGCGCTCACCAGCGGCGACACGGTCACCCTGGCGCTCTCCGGCTCCGGCAAGGGCGAGGGCCTGATCGGCTTCGAGGGCGCCGGCCGCCGCACCACCACCCGGCTGCTCGAGGGCGACCTGCCGAAGTACCGGACGCTCTTCCCCACCGAGTTCAACTCGGTCGCGGTGATCGAGACCGCCCCCTTCGTCGAGGCCGTCAAGCGCGTCGCCCTGGTGGCCGAGCGCAACACCCCGGTCCGGCTCAGCTTCGAGCAGGGCGTGCTCATCCTGGAGGCCGGCTCCAGCGACGACGCACAGGCTGTGGAGCGCGTCGACGCGCAGCTGGAGGGCGACGACATCTCGATCGCCTTCAACCCGACCTTCCTGCTCGACGGCCTGAGCGCCATCGACTCCCCGGTCGCCCAGCTCTCCTTCACGACCTCCACCAAGCCCGCCCTCCTGAGCGGCAAGCCCGCGCTCGACGCGGAGGCGGACGAGGCCTACAAGTACCTGATCATGCCGGTGCGGCTGAGCGGCTGAGCCCTCTGCCGGGGGTCCGGGGGTTGTCCCCCGGGGGACGCAGTATGCCGGTGCGGCTGAGCGGCTGAGCGGAGCTGAGCAGGCCTTCAGGGGCGCTCCACGGGTGGCCGATTGAGCGGCTGACCCCACAGGTGTGCACGCGGGTCCGGGCGTAGGCTCGGACCCGGGTACGAACCGCACACGACGCTTAAGGAATCTCTGATGGAGCTCGGTCTCGTCGGTCTCGGCAAGATGGGCGGCAACATGCGCGAGCGCATTCGCCGCGCCGGCCACACTGTCGTCGGATACGACCGCAACCCGGACCTCGCCGATGTCCACAGCCTCGAAGAGCTTGTGGGCAAGCTCAAGGGTCCGCGCGTCGTGTGGGTCATGGTCCCCGCCGGTGCGGCGACCCAGTCGACCGTCGACGAGCTGGCCCAGCTGCTCTCCCCCGGCGACATCGTCGTGGACGGCGGAAACTCCCGCTGGACGGACGACGAGAAGCACGCCGAGGAGCTCGCCGCCAAGGGCATCGGCTTCGTCGACTGCGGTGTCTCCGGCGGCGTCTGGGGCCTGGAGAACGGCTACGCGCTGATGTACGGCGGCGACGCCGAGCACGTCGCGAAGGTCCAGCCGATCTTCGACGCCCTCAAGCCCGAGGGCGAGTTCGGCTCGGTGCACGCGGGCAAGGTCGGCGCCGGCCACTTCGCGAAGATGGTCCACAACGGCATCGAGTACGCGATGATGCAGGCCTACGCCGAGGGCTGGGAGCTCCTGGAGAAGGTCGACTCCGTGACCGACGTCCGCGAGGTCTTCCGCTCCTGGCAGGAAGGCACCGTCATCCGCTCCTGGCTGCTGGACCTCGCGGTCAACGCCCTCGACGAGGACGAGCACCTGGACAAGCTGCGCGGCTACGCCTCGGACTCCGGCGAGGGCCGGTGGACCGTCGAGGCCGCCATCGACAACGCCGTACCGCTCCCGGCGATCACCGCGTCGCTGTTCGCGCGGTTCGCGTCGCGTCAGGACGACTCGCCGCAGATGAAGATGATCGCCGCGCTGCGCAACCAGTTCGGCGGCCACGCGGTCGAGACGAAGAAGTAATCCACAGGCTGTGCACCCCGCGGTGCACAGCAGCCGGGGGAAGGTCGGCGCCCACCATGCACGTCACGCATCTGTCGCTGGCCGACTTCCGCTCGTACGCCCGGGTCGAGGTTCCGCTCGATCCGGGCGTCACCGCGTTCGTGGGGGCGAACGGCCAGGGCAAGACCAATCTCGTCGAGGCGGTCGGCTATCTCGCCACCCTCGGCAGCCACCGCGTCTCCTCCGACGCCCCGCTGGTGCGGATGGGCGCGGAGCGGGCGGTCATCCGGGCCGCCGTCACCCAGGGCGAGCGCTCCCAGCTGGTCGAGCTGGAGCTCAACCCGGGGCGCGCGAACCGGGCCCGTATCAACAGGTCCTCGCAGGTCAGGCCACGGGACGTGCTCGGCATCGTACGGACCGTGCTGTTCGCGCCGGAGGACCTGGCGCTGATCAAGGGCGACCCCGGTGAGCGCCGGCGCTTCCTCGACGAGCTGATCACGGCGCGCGCGCCGCGCATGGCGGGCGTGCGCTCCGACTACGAGCGGGTGCTCAAGCAGCGCAACACGCTCCTGAAGTCCGCCGCCATGGCGCGGCGGCACGGCGGCCGCTCCATGGACATGTCCACGCTCGACGTGTGGGACCAGCACCTGGCCCGGGCCGGCGCCGAGCTGCTCGCCCAGCGGCTCGACCTCATCGGCATGCTCCGCCCGCTCGCCGACAAGGCGTACGAGCAGCTGGCGCCGGGCGGCGGTCCGGTCCAGCTGGAGTACAAGCCGTCCGCACCCGGTGCCGGGCACACCCGCGAGGAGCTGTACGGGCAGCTGATCGGCGCGCTCGCCGACGTACGCAAACAGGAGATCGAGCGCGGCGTCACGCTGGTCGGACCGCACCGCGACGACCTGCTGCTCAAGCTCGGCGACCTGCCGGCCAAGGGGTACGCGAGCCACGGCGAGTCCTGGTCGTACGCGCTGGCGCTCCGCCTCGCCTCGTACGACCTGCTGCGCGCTGAGGGCAACGAGCCGGTGCTCGTCCTCGACGACGTCTTCGCCGAGCTGGACGCGCGGCGCCGCGAGCGGCTCGCGGAGCTGGTGGCACCGGGCGAGCAGGTGCTCGTGACGGCGGCGGTCGACGACGACGTGCCGGGGGTCCTCGCGGGGACGCGGTACGCGGTGGCGGGCGGCGCGGTGGAGAAGGTGGCGGCGCGGTGATGAGCGGCGAGAGTTCCCCACAGTCTCCACAGCCTGTGGACAAATCTACGGCTTCCCCGGCTTCCTCCGCCCCCGAGCCGACCGGGGTCGACCTCGCCCGCGTCGCGCTGCGCGCCGCCAAGGAGCAGGCGAAGGCGCGGGGCGCGGCGGCCGCGCAGAAGAAGCAGGCCCGGCGCGGCGGCGGACTGCGCTCCGGCGCGCGCGCCGACGGGCGCGACCCGATGGCGCTCGGCGCCGCGATCAACCGGCTGATCACCGAGCGCGGCTGGGAGACGCCGGCGGCGGTGGGCGGGGTCATGGGGCGCTGGCCGCAGATCGTCGGCGAGGACCTGGCGAAGCACTGCGTGCCGCTGAAGTACGACGAGGAGCCGGACGAGCGGGTGCTCACCGTGCAGTGCGACTCCACGGTGTGGGCGACGCAGCTGAGGTTGCTCGCGCCGAGGCTGGTGGCGCGGCTGAACGAGGACCTCGGGCACGGCACGGTGCGGATGATCAAGGTGCTCGGGCCTGGCGGGCCGCGGCGGGGCTACGGGCCGCTCAGGGCGCCCGGGTCCACCGGGCCCGGGGACACGTACGGGTAGTACGGCGCCGGCAGGTCCGTACGGGCGCGGGTCCAAGCAGAAGGGCGCCGTGCGCGTGGGCGTTGTGCCCACCCTCCCCCTGCCTTCGGCGGGGGACCCCCAGCCCTTGCGGAACGCATGCCCACAACGCGGTGGCGTCAGCCGGCGCCGTGTGCCCACCCTCCGTCGCCACAACGCGCTACGACCCGAAGCGCTAGGTGGCCGTCAGGGGCCTCTGGAGCCCCTCTCCGGATATGGGGAGTCGTCTCGGGGCCGTCGAGGGCGGCACATGAGCATTCAGGTACCGGCAAACCCCCATGAGTGTCAGTGGTACCGGTAGACTGGAAGACAATCCCGCCACCCTGCGGAACAAGTCGAACGACGCAGCCGGCTCCCGTATGCCCGGAGAACGGCCTGTGCTGTGCCAGAAAGGGCGCTTCGTGGCCGATTCCGGCAACCCCAACGAGAACAAGCAGTACACCGCCAGCAACATCCAGGTCCTCGAAGGCCTGGATGCCGTGCGCAAGCGCCCTGGCATGTACATCGGCTCGACCGGCGAGCGCGGCCTGCACCACATGGTGCAGGAGGTCGTCGACAACTCGGTCGACGAGGCCCTGGCCGGGCACGCGGACACCATCGACGTGACGATCCTGGCCGACGGCGGCGTGCGTGTCGTCGACAACGGCCGTGGCATCCCGGTCGGCATCGTGGCCTCCGAGGGCAAGCCGGCCGTCGAGGTCGTGCTGACCGTGCTGCACGCGGGCGGCAAGTTCGGCGGCGGCGGCTACGCCGTCTCCGGCGGTCTGCACGGCGTCGGCGTCTCCGTCGTGAACGCGCTGTCCACGAAGGTCTCCGTCGAGATCAAGACCGACGGCCACCGCTGGACGCAGGACTACAAGATGGGCGTCCCGACCGCGCCCCTCGCGCAGCACGAGGCCACCGGCGAGACCGGCACCTCGGTCACCTTCTGGTCCGACCCGGACATCTTCGAGACGACCGAGTACTCCTTCGAGACGCTCTCGCGCCGCTTCCAGGAGATGGCCTTCCTCAACAAGGGCCTCACCATCACGCTCACCGACGAGCGCGAGTCCGCGAAGGCGACCGTGGGCGCCGACGACCCGGACGCCGAGGCGGCCGCCGAGCCCGCCGCCCGCACGGTGAAGTACCACTACGAGGGCGGCATCGTCGACTTCGTGACGTACCTCAACTCGCGCAAGGGCGAGCTGATCCACCCCAGCGTCATCGACGTCGAGGCCGAGGACAAGGAGCGCACGCTCTCGGTCGAGATCGCGATGCAGTGGAACTCCTCGTACAGCGAGGGTGTGTACTCCTTCGCCAACACGATCCACACCCACGAGGGCGGTACGCACGAGGAGGGCTTCCGCGCGGCGCTGACGACGCTCGTCAACAAGTACGCGCGCGACAAGAAGCTGCTCCGCGAGAAGGACGACAACCTCACCGGCGACGACATCCGCGAGGGTCTGACCGCGATCATCTCGGTCAAGCTCGGCGAGCCGCAGTTCGAGGGCCAGACCAAGACGAAGCTCGGCAACACCGAGGCGAAGACCTTCGTCCAGAAGGTCGTCCACGAGCACCTCACGGACTGGTTCGACCGCAACCCCGTCGAGGCCGCGGACATCATCCGCAAGGGCATCAACGCCGCCACCGCGCGCGTGGCCGCGCGCAAGGCCCGCGACCTGACCCGCCGCAAGGGCCTCCTGGAGTCGGCGTCGCTGCCGGGCAAGCTGTCCGACTGCCAGTCGAACGACCCGACCAAGTGCGAGATCTTCATCGTCGAGGGTGACTCCGCCGGCGGCTCGGCCAAGTCCGGCCGCAACCCGATGTACCAGGCCATCCTGCCGATCCGCGGCAAGATCCTGAACGTCGAGAAGGCCCGGGTCGACAAGATCCTGCAGAACACCGAGGTCCAGGCGCTGATCTCCGCCTTCGGCACCGGTGTGCACGAGGACTTCGACATCGAGAAGCTCCGCTATCACAAGATCATCCTGATGGCGGACGCCGACGTCGACGGCCAGCACATCAACACCCTGCTGCTGACCTTCCTCTTCCGCTTCATGCGCCCGCTGGTCGAGGCCGGTCACGTCTACCTGTCCCGCCCCCCGCTGTACAAGATCAAGTGGGGCCGGGACGACTTCGAGTACGCCTACTCGGACCGCGAGCGCGACGCGCTCGTCGAGCTGGGCAAGCAGAACGGCAAGCGGATCCGCGAGGACTCGATCCAGCGCTTCAAGGGTCTCGGCGAGATGAACGCCGAGGAGCTCCGCGTCACCACCATGGACGTCGAGCACCGGGTGCTCGGCCAGGTCACCCTGGACGACGCCGCCCAGGCCGACGACCTGTTCTCGGTGCTGATGGGCGAGGACGTCGAGGCGCGGCGCTCGTTCATCCAGCGCAACGCCAAGGACGTTCGCTTCCTCGACATCTGAGTCGGTCTCAGCTGACCGTACGAAAGGACTGACGACCAGCAATGGCCGACGACAACACTCCTGTGAACACCGAGAACACCGAGAACACCGGGGCCACGGAAGAGGAGGAGCCGCAGCTGCGGATCGAGCCCGTCGGGCTCGAGACCGAGATGCAGCGCTCGTACCTCGACTACGCGATGTCCGTCATCGTGTCCCGCGCGCTGCCCGACGTCCGCGACGGCCTCAAGCCGGTGCACCGCCGTGTGCTGTACGCGATGTACGACGGTGGCTACCGGCCCGAGAAGGGCTTCTACAAGTGCGCCCGCGTCGTCGGCGACGTCATGGGTACGTACCACCCGCACGGCGACACCTCGATCTACGACGCCCTCGTCCGCCTCGCCCAGCCCTGGTCGATGCGGATGCCGCTGGTCGACTCCAACGGCAACTTCGGCTCCCCGGGCAACGACCCGGCCGCCGCCATGCGCTATACCGAGTGCAAGATGGCGCCGCTGTCGATGGAGATGGTCCGGGACATCGACGAGGAGACCGTCGACTTCCAGGACAACTACGACGGCCGCAACCAGGAGCCGACGGTCCTTCCGGCCCGGTTCCCGAACCTGCTGGTCAACGGCTCCGCCGGCATCGCCGTCGGCATGGCGACCAACATCCCGCCGCACAACCTGCGCGAGGTCGCCGAGGGTGCCCAGTGGTACCTGGCCAACCCCGAGGCCAGCCACGAGGAGCTGCTCGACGCGCTCATCGAGCGCATCAAGGGCCCGGACTTCCCCACCGGCGCGCTCGTCGTCGGCCGCAAGGGCATCGAGGAGGCGTACCGCACCGGCCGCGGCTCCATCACCATGCGCGCGGTCGTCGAGGTCGAGGAGATCCAGAACCGCCAGTGCCTGGTGGTCACCGAGCTGCCCTACCAGGTCAACCCGGACAACCTCGCGCAGAAGATCGCCGACCTGGTGAAGGACGGCAAGATCGGCGGCATCGCCGACGTCCGCGACGAGACCTCGTCCCGGACCGGCCAGCGCCTGGTCATCGTGCTCAAGCGGGACGCCGTCGCCAAGGTCGTCCTCAACAACCTCTACAAGCACACCGACCTCCAGACGAACTTCGGCGCCAACATGCTGGCGCTCGTCGACGGCGTGCCGCGCACCCTCTCCCTGGACGCGTTCATCCGCCACTGGGTGACGCACCAGATCGAGGTCATCGTGCGCCGGACGCGCTTCCGGCTGCGCAAGGCCGAGGAGCGCGCCCACATCCTGCGCGGTCTGCTCAAGGCGCTCGACGCGATCGACGAGGTCATCGCCCTCATCCGGCGCAGCGAGACCGTCGAGGTCGCCCGCGCGGGCCTGATGGACCTGCTCACGATCGACGAGATCCAGGCCAACGCCATCCTCGAGATGCAGCTGCGCCGGCTCGCCGCCCTGGAGCGCCAGAAGATCGTCGCCGAGCACGACGAGCTCCAGGCGAAGATCAACGAGTACAACGCGATCCTCGCCTCGCCCGAGAAGCAACGCGCGATCGTCAGCGAGGAGCTGGCCGCGATCGTCGACAAGTTCGGCGACGACCGCCGCTCGCAGCTGGTGCCCTTCGACGGCGACATGTCCATCGAGGACCTGATCGCCGAGGAGGACATCGTCGTCACCATCACGCGTGGCGGCTATGTGAAGCGGACCAAGACCGAGGACTACCGCTCGCAGAAGCGCGGCGGCAAGGGCGTGCGCGGCACGAAGCTGAAGCAGGACGACATCGTCGACCACTTCTTCGTCTCCACCACGCACCACTGGCTGCTGTTCTTCACCAACAAGGGCCGGGTCTACCGGGTCAAGGCGTACGAGCTGCCGGACGCCGGCCGGGACGCCCGCGGCCAGCACGTGGCCAACCTGCTGGCCTTCCAGCCGGACGAGCAGATCGCCCAGATCCTCGCGATCCGCGACTACGAGGCCGCGCCGTACCTGGTGCTCGCCACCAAGGCCGGCCTGGTGAAGAAGACCGCCCTCAAGGACTACGACTCCCCGCGCTCCGGCGGCGTCATCGCGATCAACCTGCGCGAGCGGGAGGACGGCAGCGACGACGAGCTGATCGGCGCCGAGCTGGTGTCCGCCGAGGACGACCTGCTGCTCGTCTCCAAGAAGGCGCAGTCGATCCGCTTCACCGCCACGGACGACGCGCTGCGCCCGATGGGACGCGCCACGTCCGGCGTCAAGGGGATGAGTTTCCGCGAGGACGACGAGCTTCTCTCGATGAATGTCGTCCGGCCGGGTACTTTCGTCTTCACCGCGACCGACGGTGGCTACGCGAAGCGCACCGCCGTCGACGAGTACCGCGTCCAGGGTCGTGGCGGCCTCGGCATCAAGGCCGCCAAGATCGTGGAGGACCGTGGCTCGCTCGTGGGCGCGCTGGTGGTCGAGGAGACGGACGAGATCCTCGCCATCACGTTGTCCGGCGGTGTGATTCGTACGCGAGTCAACGAAGTCAGGGAGACCGGCCGTGACACCATGGGCGTCCAGCTGATCAACCTGGGCAAGCGCGATGCCGTCGTCGGAATCGCCCGCAATGCCGAGGGCGGCGAGGACGAGGATGCCGACGAGGCTGTCGAGACGACCGAGGCTGGGGCTGTCGAGACGGCCGGGGCGGTCGAGACAGCCGAGGCGGTCGAGGGCACGGAGCCCGCGACCGGGGAGCACGAGGAGTAGAGCGTGAGTGGAGCCACGGGCGCCGGTTCGGCCGACGGCCGGTCCGCAGGATCGAGCGGTGCCCGTGGCCCCGCCACGGACTCCCAAGGGGGTACGGTGACGGACACTCGGGGGCAGCGGCCCTCGTACGAGACGTACAACGGGCCACTGCCCGGCGAGCGGGCGGGGGCGCAGCAGAGCGGCCCGTACCACCCGCCGCAGGCCTATGGCACCGGCCAGCAGCCGCAGGGCGGTGGCGCCGGCGGCACCCTGGGGGGCCAGAACGCGGCCGCCCAGCGCAAGGCCCGGACGGGGGCGCGCACCACGCCGCGCACCCGCAAGGCGCGGCTGCGGGTCGCCAAGGCGGACCCGTGGTCGGTGATGAAGGTGAGCTTCCTGCTCTCCATCGCGCTCGGCATCTGCACGGTGGTGGCCGCGGCGGTGCTGTGGATGGTCATGGACGCCATGGGCGTCTTCTCGACCGTCGGCGGCACCATCAGCGAGGCGACCGGCTCCAACGAGTCGAACGGCTTCGACCTGCAGTCCTTCCTGTCGCTGCCGCGCGTCCTGATGTTCACCTCGGTGATCGCGGTGATCGACGTCGTCCTGATGACGGCACTCGCCACCCTGGGCGCCTTCATCTACAACCTCTCGGCCGGTTTCGTGGGCGGCGTCGAGCTCACGCTCGCCGAGGACGAGTGACCTGCGCGAGGTGCTGTGCGGGGGCCTGATCAGAACCGATTTTGGGACTGGCCCCCACGTGCGCTAATCTTCAGGAGTCAGCGCGCGGGACACACACCGCAAAGCGCGGCGGGGCTATAGCTCAGTTGGTTAGAGCGCATCCCTGATAAGGATGAGGCCACAGGTTCAAATCCTGTTAGCCCCACACAGAAGATCGGCCCGGACGGTTCACCCGTCCGGGCCGATTGCTTTTGTCGGACGCGTGTCCGGCTAGGTCACCGATCGATATCGACCGGTGTGTAGAGTGGGCGTCAGAAGTCTCCTACGTCAACGAAAGACGAGGTCGCGCGGTGAAGAAGCTTCTCCTGGTCGCACTGGCCGCCATCGGCGGGCTCCTCGTGTACCGCCAGATCCAGGCGGATCGCGCCGAGCAGGATCTGTGGACGGAGGCGACCGACTCCGTGCCCGCAGGTTCGGGTGTGTGAGACGAACAGATCGTCCAAGGGTGAGGCCCCGGTCGCGCGAAGCGGCCGGGGCCTCGCTCTGTCTCCTCTGGTTTTCTCTTGCGAACGGAAAGCTTGCTCTCGCGAATTTGTAGGGTGTGGGCCGTACGGGCGGGCAGGATGGGCCGGCACGGACACGACGAGGGGAAGCGCGTGAAGAGGCAACGGGGTACCGGGCGCGGCCGGGGCACGGCCGCGGGGTACGGGCGGGCGGCCGGGGCGCTGGCCACGGCACTGTGCGCGGGCCTCGCCCTGCCGGGCGGGGCGTGGGCGGCGGCCGGCGGCGACGGCGCGTACGCCTTCGACGGAGCCGCGCAGCAGGTGAAGGGCGCCGTCTCCAACCTGGACGCCGCGCGGCTGAAGGCCGGCCAGACCTACCGCGACACCATCAAGAAGGACGGCAAGCTCTACTACCGCGTCGACCTCGACACGAAGCAGAACGCGTACGTCTCCGTCGTCGCCGTCCCCAAGAAGGGCGGCAAGGCCACCTACGGCGACGGCATCAAGGTGAGCATGCAGGACGGCTCCAACAGCCAGTGCGGCTACCAGACCGCCTCCTTCTCCGGCGACTTCACCCGGCCGATCGCCGCGTACGCCCACCGCACCATCGAGCCGGAGTCGACGAGCTGCACGCAGGCCGGCGCGTACTACGTCCTCGTCGAGCGCGACTCCAAGGACGGCTCGGACGGCGGCGACTGGGACCTGGAGATCCGCTATCTGACCGAGCCGGGCCTCTCCAAGGCACCCGGCCCGACCGCGCTGCCCTCGAACTGGGCCTCCGGCACGCCCCAGCCGCCCACCGGCGGCCCGCAGCGGCGCGACGGCGGCGCCGGCTTCACCGACGCCACCTCGCTGACGCAGGGCGAGTGGCGCACCGACCTCGCGCCGGGCCGGACGGTCTACTACCGGGTGCCGGTCGACTGGGGCCAGCAGCTCTTCGCCAGCGCCGAACTGGGCAGCAGCCCGGCCGGCGACGCCTACGTCTCCAACGCGCTGGTGCTCTCCCTGGAGAACCCGGCGCGCGGCCACGTCGACCAGGACTCCATGACGTACTCCGGCGACCCGGCGACCATGGCGCTCGACCCGGAGCGCCCGGTGGCCTATGAGAACCGCTTCGCGTCCAACGACTCCACCAGCGCCATGCGCTTCGCCGGCTGGTACTACCTGTCGGCGACCCTCAGCCCGGAACTGGCCAAGGACTACGGGGACAAGCCGCTGCCGCTGACCCTGCGCGTGAACATCACGGGCCAGGCCAAGCCCGCACCGCCGTACGCCGGGCCCGCCGGCGTCTTCTCGGTGACCGCGGACGACCGCGACGCGGCCGCCAGCGGCCAGAGCGCCGGCGAGGCCGAACGCAGCGGCACCCTGAAGATCGTCGGCGCGGCCGGCATCGGCGCGGGCAGCGTGCTGCTGCTCGGCCTGGGCGCCTGGTGGCTCCTGGCCCGTAGGGCGCGCTGAAATACGGCCTAGGCCTGGAGCAGGGCCCAGATCCCCACGGCGAAGCACACCAGGGCGGTGATCAGGACCGGCACCGCCACCTTGGCGGGCGGCCCCGGCCGGCGTACGGGGACCACGGCGGGCTGGTTGTGCGGCTGCTGCTGCCCGTACGGCACGGCCGCCGTGGGCGTCTGGGCGAAGGCGGCCGGGGCGGCGGGGGCCGCGACCACCCGCTGGGTCGGCGTCTGCGGCGCGGGCGCCTGCACGGGTGCGTGCTGCGGTGGCGGCGGCAGATGGAAGCTGCCGGTCTCGGACGGCCCCGGCAGGGGCGGTACGGCGTCCTGGTGCGGTGAGGGCTGCTGTACGGGTACGGGCGCGGGCGCGGCCGGGGCCGGGGCCGCGGGCTGCGGGCCGTCCGGGCCGAAGCCGGCCGGCAGCGGGCCGATCTGGTCGAAGACCTCGACCGGCTCCTCACCGGCCATGGGCTCCGGCAGCAGCTCGACGGCCGCCGTGAGCGCCTTGCGCGCCCCCGTGGCCGTCTTGAACCGCGCCTGCGGGTCGGGTTGCAGCAGCCCGGCGAGGACCTGCCAGAGCGGCTCCGGGATGCCCTGCGGGGCGCCCGGCGTGCCGTGCGCCCGGAAGTGCTCCACGAGGGCCTGCGAGTCGGGCTTGCGGCCCTGGAGCAGATAGAGCGCGACCAGACCGGCCGCGAACAGATCGGCCGTGAAGTCGGGTTCGGCGCCCATCAGTTGCTCGGGCGCGAAGTAACCGGGCGTCCCCACCACGTAGTTGGTCTCGGTGAGGCGGGGCTCGCCCTTGCGCATCGAGATGCCGAAGTCGGAGAGCCGCAGGTGCGGCCGTCCGGTGCCGGTGACCTCCATGAGGATGTTCGCCGGCTTGATGTCGCGGTGCACGACCCCCTCTGCGTGCACCGCGGCCAGACCGGACAGCAGCTGGTCGAGCAGGACGCACACGAACCGGGGCGGCAGCGCGCCGTAGTCCCCGATCACGTGCGCCAGCGAGCCGCCCGCCACCAGGTCCATCGTGAAGAGGACCTTGTCGTCGTCTGCGGCCCAGCTGGCCGGGGCGAGGACATGCGGGTGGTCGATGCGCAGCGCCTGCTCGCGCACGAAGCGGAGCAGCGCGTGGGCGTCGCTCTGCTGGAGCACCTTGGCCGCCACGTAACGGCGGCGCCGGTGGTCCCAGGCACGCCAGACCGCGCCGATCCCGCCGCGGCCGATCGGATCGATCAGCTCGTACCGACCCGCGAAGACCTCACCCATCGCGCTGCGCCCGCTCCCCGTACCGTCGGCGTTAGTTCTGGTGCGACTCGTAGTGGGCGACCGCGTCGGAGGTGCGCCCCGCGCCGTACACCCGGAGGAACTCTGCCAGCTCGGGGTGGACCGGCGCGAGCGAGTCGGCCGCCTCGATGATGTCGCCGGCCGCGGCCACGGAGCGCAGCAGGGACTGGATCTCGCGCACCACGCGGCGCACGGTGGGCGCGCCGCTGCTGGAGGTGGTCTGGCTGCCGGCGGTGAGCACGGAGCCGCCCTGGGACTTCTTGATCTCGTCCATCCGGTCGGTGGCCTCGGCGGCGCTGACGCTGCCGTCGGCTACCTGGCCGGCCAGATCCTGCAGGGCCTGGACACGCTGGACGACCGCGGGATTGCCGATCTTGGCCCGCTGGCCGCTCATCAGCTGGGACAGCATGGGCGCCGAGAGCCCGAGCACGGCGGCGAGCCTGGCCTGGTTCAGCCCGAGGTCGTCGATCAGTCGACGGAAGAGCGCCCCCAACGGCTCCCCGTACCAACTGCGCTGAAGCTCCCTGGCTCTGGCCGTGGCTTCCTGCTGCGCTGTATCCATTACTACTTCTCCCCATCCCTTGGGTTCGCCACTGCGAACCCCGGTCAGCATCTTACGGAGCGTGGTCGCCCACGGGGAGTCCCAATCCTTTTGCGGGATACGGGGGGTCACCCGGTACTCTGGTCTCGTTCCGGGGCCTTAGCTCAGTTGGTAGAGCGCTGTCTTTGCATGGCAGATGTCAGGGGTTCGACTCCCCTAGGCTCCACCGGAAGAAAGCCCCTCCGACCTGCGAAAACGCGGGCCCGGAGGGGCTTTCTGGCGTACCTCCGCGCGCCTGCGGCGGGCCCGTCGCGCCTGCCGTGACTGGACACCGACCGGACAGGCGATCGACAATACGTCGCTATTTCACAGGTTAGGGAACTCTTCATGCATCGCGGTTTCGCGCTGCGATGGTCACATGGCACCGTCGCCGAGCTGCTCACCGGCCGGAACAACAGCCTCGGTCTCCTGAGGCTGATCCTGGCCTCGGCGGTGGTCGTGTCGCACGCCCGCATCCTCGGATACGGGGGCAGGGAGTACCTGCACGCCTTCAGCGGCGGCCAGACCGACCTGGGCAAGCTCTCGGTCTACGGCTTCTTCGTCCTGTCCGGAATCCTCGTCACCCGCAGCGGTGTCCGTCTGACGCTCGGTCGATTCCTGTGGCACCGGGTCCTGCGGATCCTGCCCGGGTTCTGGGTGTGCCTGCTCGTCGCCGCGTTCGTGGCCGCTCCGCTGCTCTACTGGCGCCTCCACTCCACGATGGAGGGCTTCGGCGGGCCCGCCGGCCCCGTCGACTACCTGACGGGGAACTGGGCGGTCGCGACCCAGCAGTACGACATATCGGGTGTCATGGCGGACGCGCGATCGACGGGGCTCGTCCACAACGGAGCGTTCAACGGCGCGTTGTGGAGCCTCCGCTACGAGTTCCTCTGCTACCTCGCCGTGGCGGCGCTGGCGGTGACCGGCGTGCTGGCGCGAGCGCGCCGCGCCGTCGTCCTGATCACCGCGGTCCTCGGCTGGCTCGTCATACGTGAGGCGAGCACGGACGCGTTCTGGGCGGGCCCGTACAGCGCTCACGGCCTGCCGATCTTCCAGCTTCCGCCGTTCGGCCAGATCAACGCCTCGTTCCTCGTGTACCTCGGATTCGCCTTCGCCCTGGGCGCGGTGATCGAGCTCTACAAGGAGCGGGTGCCGGTCAGCGACCCGCTCGGGATCGCGGCCCTCGTCGTCCTGCTGGGAAGCCTGCACTTCGGCTACCTGTTCACCGTCGGCATCCCGGCCTTCGCCTACCTGCTGGTCTGGCTCGCCATCCGGCTGCCGGCACCCTGCCGTCGCATCGGCGCCAAGAACGACTACTCGTACGGCATCTACATCTACGGCTTCCTGGTGCAGCAGACGCTGGCCCTGCTCGGCCTGGCCCGTTGGGGCCTGGCCGCGTACCTGGCGCTGACCTTCGTCCTGACCGTGCTGCTCGCCGCGGCGTCCTGGCACCTCGTCGAACGTCCGGCCATGCGGGCGAAGGACCTGCGCCTCGGCAGGCGAGGCGCCGCCGGCGGCGCGGGGAAGGGCGGCGACGCGGGGAAGGGCGGCCCGAGCCGGTTCGAGCGCCCGGCCGACGTCGTCACGGCCCCGCCGAACGAGGAAGTGCGCGCGGGCCACTGACAGAGGCGAAGCCCGCCCTTGGCGGGCCTCCGCCCCTGATTTAGGCTGTGAGCCTGATCACAACAGAAGGCGGTCGTCGATGTCCGGCACGGAATCCTCCGACTACACCCAGCGGCTCGCGCGGCTGGAGAGCTCGGGGATCAAACGTCTGCTGCCCACTCAGGCGCCGTACCGGTGGAATCTGAAGCGGCTGGGTCTGGGGCGGGTCCTGGACGTCGGCTGCGGCATCGGGCGGAACCTGCTGAACTGCGGGCCGGACAGTGTGGGTGTCGACCACAACGCGACCTCGGTCGCCACGTGTCGTGAGCGGGGGCTGAACGCGTACACGCCGGACGAGCTGGCCGCGGCCCCGGACTGCGGCCCGGGTTCGTTCGACAGTCTGCTGTGCGCGCATGTCCTGGAGCACATGGACGAGACGCTGGGGAACTCGGTCCTGGAGCAGTACCTGCCGCTGGTGAAGCCCGGCGGCTCGGTGGTGCTGATCTGTCCGCAGGAGGCGGGCTACAAGACGGACGCGACGCATGTGCGCTTCGTCGACTTCGACGGGCTGCGCGCGCACGCCGAGAAGGCGGGTCTGGTCGTCGAGCGCAGCTACTCCTTCCCGTTCGCCCGGTCGATCGGCAAGGCCTTCCCCTACAACGAGTTCGTGCTTGTGGGGAAGAAGGCTTCCTGACGGGGAAAGTGGCCCAGTCGTACTGCCACTCAATGGACCGGGATCTCTGGGCCACCGAGCCCTAGATTCAGGGGTATGACGACGACGGAGCGCACGGAGAACACCGAGGGCGGGGAGAGCACGGCCCGTCCTGAGGGGCGGGCGCGGCGGGGGCTGTTGGTCGCGCAGTTCGGCAACTCCGTGGGGGACGGGGCCTTTTATGTGACCTCGGCGCTGTACTTCTCCCGGATCGTCGGGCTGTCCGCGGCGCAGATCGGCGCCGGGCTCGCCCTCGCCTGGGGCATCGGCTCGCTGGCCGGGGTGCCGCTCGGGCACCTCGCCGACCGGCGCGGCGCACGCGGCAGCGCCGTACTGCTCGCGCTGGCCACCTCGGCGGCGGTCGCCTCCTTCCTGCTCATCCGCGACTTCGTGCCCTTCCTGCTCGCCGCGACCCTGTACGCCACGGCCCAGAGCGGTCTCGCCGCCGCCCGGCAGGCGCTGCTCGCCGGGCTCGTCGGGCCGGCGGCCCGGGTCGGCATGCTGGCCCGGCTGCAGGCCACGCTCAACGCCGGGCTCGCCGTCGGCGCCGCGCTCGGCGGACTCGCCATCGCCGACGGCACCCGCACCGCCTACCTCGCCGTCTTCGCCCTCGACGCGCTCGGCTTCCTCTTCTGCGCCCTGGTGCTCCGCAGCCTCCCGGCGGTGCCCGCCAGCCCGGCCGGCGCTGCCGGCGAGCCCCGGCTCGTGGTGCTGCGGGACCGCCCGTACGCGCTGCTCGCCCTGCTCAACGCCATCCTGCTGCTCCGCATGCCGCTGCTCAGCCTGGCCCTTCCGCTGTGGATCGTGGAGCGCACCACGGCCCCGGGCTGGACGGTCTCGGCCCTCTTCGTCCTCAACACCGGTGCGGTGATGCTGTTTCAGGTGCGGGCCGCGCGCTCGGTGACCGGGCTGCCGGAGGCCACCCGCGCGGTGGGATGGTCCAGCGCCGTGATGCTCGGCTCCTGTGCGGTGTTCGCGGTGACCGCCGTCGGATTCGGCGCCTGGCCCACGGTCGCCGTCCTGGTGCTCGGCGCGGTGCTCCAGGTCGTCGCCGAGATGCGGCACTCCGCCGGCTCGTGGCAGATCGGTTTCGCGCTCGCCCCGGCCGACCGGATCGGCCAGTACCAGGGCTTCTACGGCACGGGCGTGCCGGTCGCGCGGACCCTCGGGCCGCTGCTCGTCACCACGCTGCTGATCGGCTGGGGCGTGGCCGGCTGGCTGCTCCTGGGCGCGGTCTTCCTGGTCGCGGGCCTGGCCACGGGCCCCGCGGTGCGCTGGGCGGAGCGCTCCCGGAGCGCCGCCCACTGACCCGTACGAGTGGTGTTCATCGGAAGAACTGCGCGGCGGCTGCGTGCCTCCGGACATCCCGGAGTCGCGTCCCCATCATGAGCAATGTACGAAAAGCGCGCAATCCGAAATGAACCATCCGAGAACGGCCCAGAACCCCGCGAGGCACGCGAACCGCGCGGAACCCTCGGGCCCTCGGGACTCGACACCACGAAAGTGAGGGGTCATGGCCACCGCCAAGGTCAAGCAGTTCTGGACCGCCTTCGTCTCCGTCCTCGTCGCCCTGCTCGCCTCCCTCGGCCTGGCGACGCCCGCCACCGCCGCCACCGCCCAGCCGGTCCTCGCCCAGGGCGACGAGCCGGCCCCGGCCGGCGGCGCCGAGGCCCGCGCGGAGCGCGCGGCCGTGCCGCTGCCCGCCCAGCGAACGGCACCCCACTGGCACCTCGCGCAGGGCCGCGCCCTGCCGCCCACCATCAAGCAGCGCATCGGCGCCGAGGCACACGGTTCCTCCCCGGCCGTCCGTCACCTGCCGGTCGACGGCGACGCGGCCGACGGCCACGGTGCGGCGTACGGCTCGGAGTACGGTTCCGGTTCCGGCTCGGCGTACGGCTCCGGCTCGGCCGAGCTGGCCGGCCTGGCGCTGACCGGCCGGACCGCGTAGGGCGCGGCGGGAACCTCCGCCGCGCCCCGCTCGCTCGTACGACCGCCCGTACGTCGTTCGTGCCGCAGTCCGAACGACCGCAGTCCGAACGGCCGCAGTCCGTACCGCGATCCGCAGAACGCAGCCCGTACCGGCCGGCGATCAGCGACGTTCCTCGTCGCGCTTCGCGGCCTCCTCCTCGGCCTCCTTGGCCGCCACCCCGGGATCGAGTGACGCACCGCCGTCGTCGACGGACGACAGCCCGGTCTCCTCGTCCACCTCGGTGGGAGCGGGAGGTTCGACCAGCCAGTCGGGGTTGGCCTGCTTGTCCCACCACTTCCAGGCGGCGATCGCGCCGCCGACCAGAAGCCCGAGGACCACGAGGCCCTTGGCGAGACGTCCGCACTTCGCGCGACGCTCGTGCTTCTTCATGATCTTCTCGACGTCCCTCGGCGTCACCTGACCGCGCAGCGCGGCCCAGGCGGCGGTCGAGCGCGACCCGGCCTCCTCCAGGACCGGACCGGTCGCGGCAACCGCGTGCTCGACACGCGGAACGGTGTAGTCGGCCGCCTGACGGGCGGCCTTGCGGGTCACGGCCGCACAGCGCTGCGCGGCCTCGTCGACCCGCGGCGGCACGTGCGGTGCGACCAGCGCGTCGTACTGCGTACGCGCCTGAACACGGGCCTGCGACGCGGCCTTGGAGACTTTCGGGGCGAGCCTGACGCGCGCCTCGTGTGCGTACTGAACGGCCTGGTCCCTGGCTGTCTCGGCGTACGGCGCCACCACTTCCGCGGCGTGCACGACGCTCTCCTTCGCCGAACCTGTCGCGGCGCGCACGCTGTCCATGCGGGTCACGGGATTCCTCCTCCTCGGTGGCGATGTCGGTTTTTCACCTTTCCATCCTTTTTGGAATCATGCCTGCCGTACCGCGCTCCGGCATGCGGGGCGGGCATCCGGGGCATGCGGCCATGCGAGGATGCGCACGAACGTGTGTGGTGTGGTGTGGAGGAAGGCAGAACGTGGCCGAGCAGCTGTACGCGACCCTGAAGACCGATCTGGGCGACATCGAGATTCGGCTGCTGCCGTTCCACGCCCCGAAGACGGTCCGGAACTTCGTCGAGCTGGCGCGCGGCGAGCGCGAGTGGACGCACCCGGCGACCGGTGCGGTCTCCACGGATCCGCTCTATGACGGCACGGTCTTCCACCGGGTGATCAAGGGCTTCATGATCCAGGGCGGCGACCCGCTGGGCAACGGCACGGGCGGCCCCGGCTACGAGTTCGCCGACGAGTTCCACCCGGAGCTGTTCTTCGACAAGCCGTATCTGCTCGCGATGGCCAACGCCGGCCCCGGCACCAACGGCTCGCAGTTCTTCATCACGGTCGGCGCGACGACCTGGCTCAACCGCAAGCACACGATCTTCGGCGAGGTCGTCGGCAAGGACAGCAAGGCGGTCGTGGACGCGATCGCCGCCGTGGACACCAACCCGCGCACCGAGCGCCCGGTCCAGGACGTCGTGATCGAGACGGTCGTCATCGAGAACCGCTGAACCGCTGAACCGGTTCCGGGTTCCGGGTACCCGGAACCCGGCGCCCGGTCAGGAACCTTTGCGCCCCGCCCGTCCGTATGGAGGGCGGGGCGATGTGCTTGCCCCGCCGACCCGTCCTCGGAGGACCTTCATGCACTGCTACCGCCATCCGGACGTCGAGACCGGCATCCGCTGCACGCGCTGCGAGAAGCCGATCTGCCCGGAGTGCATGGTGTCCGCGTCCGTCGGCTTCCAGTGCCCCGACTGCGTGCGCAACGGCTCCGGCACCGGTCACGCGCCGCACGCCAACACGCCGCGGACGGTCGCGGGCGGCCGGGTGGTGGCGGACGGCCGGCTGGTCACCAAGATCCTGATCGCGATCAACCTGGCCCTCTTCATCGCGGTCCAGGCGGCCGGCACCCACCTGGTCGATCAGCTCGACATGATCGGGCACGCCTACAACCCGGCGCTCGACGAGGTCGTCGGCGTCGCGGACGGCGAGTGGTACCGGCTGATCACCTCGGCGTTCCTGCACCAGGAGGCCGCGCACTTCGTCTTCAACATGCTCGGCCTGTGGGTGATCGGCGGGATCGTCGAACCCGAGCTGGGCCGGATCCGCTACATCGCGCTGTGCCTGCTGTCCGGGCTCTCCGGCTCGGCCCTGGTCTATCTCCTCGCCCCGGAGAACCAGGGCGCGCTCGGCGCGTCCGGCATCGTCTTCGGACTGATCGGCGCCTGGGTGGTGCTGGCCCGGCGGCACCGCTACGACATGCGGCCGGTGCTGATCTTCGTGGCGATCTCGCTGGTCTTCACCTTCGCCCGCCCCGGGGTCTCCTGGGAGGCGCACGTCGGCGGTCTGGTCGCGGGCGCGCTGCTCACGTACGCCTTCGTGCACGCGCCGAAGGTCCGGCGGGAGCTCGTGCAGTACGGGGCCTGCGGACTGCTGCTGCTGATCGACCTGGGCATCGTGCTGGCCCGCACCGCCGCGCTCACCTGAGCGGGGAGGGCTGTGGACGAGCTCTTCGGGAAGCTTTCCCCAGAGTTATCCACAGTGGGTGGCGGTGTGGCCGCAGGCACCCGGGTACGACCGCGCCCCCTGGCTCTGACCTGGGCTTACAGGACAGAGACAGGGGGCGGTGCGTTTCCGCACAGGCGTTCTCGCGGTCGTACCGGCGTCAACACCGTGAGGGTTATCCACAGATCTTCGTAAGTTATCCAGTGCTGTGCACAACACTGTGGATAACTCAGGGCAGAGCTTGACGCCACCGCCTGTGGGCTACCGAGCGACTACTTCCACTGCGTGGACACACCGAAGCCGGCGGCGATGAAACCGAAGCCGACGACGATGTTCCAGTTGCTGATGGACTCCAGCGGCAGCCGGCCGTCGGTGACGTAGAAGACCACGATCCACACCAGACCGATCGCGAACAGCGCGAGCATCACCGGCGCGACCCAGCTGCGGTTGGTCAGCTTGATCGACGCGGCCTGCTTCGACGCGGGCGGCGGCGTGTAGTCGGCCTTCTTGCGGATCCGTGACTTCGGCACGAGGGACTCTCCTGTCGATGCGCTGCGTGACCGCGCAGTGATCAGTGGCGGGGCGGGGTGCCGGGACCGGACGGAGCGGACCGTGACCACGGATGTGTCACAGCGCACCGCAGCCGCCGCCGGGCGTCCGTTAGCGTAGTGGTTCCGCGGCACCGAAGGGGATCAGGGTACGTTGAGCAATTCCGCCGACACTCCCACGGGACCGGGCCGAAGCCTCAGGTGGCGGCCGGTCCGGGTGCTCACCGCTGCCGTCTTCGCCCTCGCCGGACTGATCTTCGTCACCAGCTTCAACACCGCCAAGGGCACCAATCTGCGCACCGACGCCTCCCTCCTCAGGCTCTCCGACCTGATCGAGGAGCGCAGCCACAAGAACGCCGGCCTCGACGAGTCCGCCGCCGCGCTGCGCCAGAAGGTCGACGCCCTCGCCGCCCGCGACGACGGCTCCACCAAGGCCCAGGACGCGAAGCTCAAGGCCCTGGAGACCACCGCCGGCACCACCGAGACCTCCGGCCCCGGCCTCACCGTCACCCTCAACGACGCCCCGCCGAACGCCCAGGCCGCCCCCGGCTACCCCGAGCCGCAGGCCAACGACCTGGTCATCCACCAGCAGGACCTGCAGGCGGTCGTCAACGCCCTGTGGCAGGGCGGCGCCAAGGGCATCAAGGTCATGGACCAGCGACTGATCTCCACCAGCGCCGTGCGCTGTGTCGGCAACACTCTGATCCTCCAGGGCCGCGTCTACTCGCCGCCCTACAAGATCACCGCTGTCGGTGACCGCGACAAGCTGAACAAGTCCCTCGCCGACTCCCCGGCCCTGCAGAACTACCAGCTCTACGTGAAGGCCTACGGCCTCGGCTGGAAAGTCGACGAGCACAAGGCGGTGACTCTGCCCGGCTACTCGGGCACAGTGGACCTCCACTACGCGAAGCCGGTGAGCTGAAGCCTGTGAGCTGAAGCCCGTGAGCTGAGGCCGACTGCTCGGGGAGGGCCGGTGGCACTGCGCCTGGTCGTACGGACCCTCAGCGAACTGTGCATCACCGCCGGCGCCCTGATCGTGCTCTTCGTCGCCTACCTCCTGTACTGGACCGGCGTCCAGGCCGACAGCGCCACCGCGGGCCAGCTCGACACCCTCCAGCAGGAGTGGGTCGACCGCCCGGTCGAACCGGTCGCCACGCCCGGCGGGCCCGGCACTCCCGCCACCCCGCCCGCCCCCGCCCCGTACACCGCCGGCAAGGGGTTCGCCGTCATGTACGTGCCCCGGCTCGGCCGGGACTGGGAGTGGCCGGTTCTGGAGGGCACCGCCGTCGGCACCCTCAAGAAGGGCCTCGGCCACTACGCCGGCACCGCCCGGCTCGGCGAGACCGGCAACTTCTCCGTGGCCGGCCACCGCCGCACGTACGGAGATCCGTTCAAGGACTTCCCCCGGCTGCGCAAGGGCGACGCCGTGGTCCTCACCGACGGGACGACCTGGTTCACGTACCGGATCGACCGCGAGCCCTACCGGACCGTGCCCACCGACACCGGCGTCATCGACCCCGTCCCCAGGAAGTCGGGGTTCTCCGGGCCCGGCCGCTACCTCACCCTCACCACCTGCGATCCCGAGTGGGGCAGCAGCCACCGGCTGATCGCCTGGGCCCACCTGGACGCCACCCAGCCGGTGGCGGCCGGTCGTCCACAGGCTTTGGGCAGCTGACCCGCGAGCGCCCCTCCGACCCGTACTCTGGTCCCCGTAACGAACGGAAAGGGGCGGCGGACGTCATGTACGGATGGATCTGGCGGCATCTGCCGGGCAACGCCTGGGTGAAGGCGCTGATCTCGGTCGTGCTGGTGCTCGCGGTCGTCTACGCCCTCTTCCAGTACGTGTTCCCCTGGGCGGAGCCGCTGCTTCCGTTCAACGATGTGACGGTGGACGGCCAGTGAGCGCGCGAATTCTCGTCGTCGACAACTACGACAGCTTCGTCTTCAACCTCGTGCAGTACCTGTACCAGCTCGGCGCCGAGTGCGAAGTGCTCCGCAACGACGAGGTGGAGCTCGCCCACGCCCAGGACGGCTTCGACGGAGTCCTCCTCTCGCCCGGGCCGGGCGCGCCCGAACAGGCCGGGGTGTGCATCGACATGGTGCGCCACTGCGCCGCCACCGGGGTGCCCGTCTTCGGCGTCTGCCTCGGCATGCAGTCCATGGCCGTGGCGTACGGCGGAGTGGTCGACCGGGCACCCGAGCTGCTGCACGGCAAGACCTCGCCGGTCGTCCACGGGGGCAAGGGCGTCTTCGCCGGACTGCCCTCGCCGTTCACCGCGACGCGCTACCACTCGCTGGCCGCCGAGCCCGCCGCCCTGCCGGCCGAGCTGGAGGTCACCGCGCAGACCGAGGACGGCATCATCATGGGGCTGCGTCACCGTGAACTGCCCGTCGAGGGCGTGCAGTTCCACCCCGAGTCGGTGCTCACAGAGCACGGGCACCTGATGCTCGCCAACTGGCTGGAGCAGTGCGGCGACACGGGCGCGGTCGCGCGGTCGGAAGGACTCGCGCCGGTGGTGGGCAAGGCCGTCGCGTGACGGCCGGGTCGCCGTGGTTCCGGGCGGCGAACCTGCCGGAGGAACCGGAGCACGGGCCCGAGCACGGGCCGGGGCAGGCACCGGGGCAGCTGCCCCCCGACGGGTCGATACCCGGCTCCGGTCCGGTCCCGCAGCAGGGGTACGGGACGGAGACGTCCGGCTACGAGACCTACGAGGCCTACGAGCAGCCCTATGAGCGGCCCTACGAGCCGATACCGGGCCCGGAGGCCTACGGGGACCACGGGGCCGCCTACGGGGCCGAGGAGGCGCTTCAGGAGCCTCAGGCGCCTCAGCAGCCGCAGGCGCCGCAGGAGACGTATTACGCGGACCAGGGGGCGTACGCCGCCACGCCCGCGTACGAGCCCGCCGGGTACGCCGCGCCGCTCGCCGGGGACCCGGTCACCGTCGACGTACCGGACGACGACCTGACCGGCCGTCCGGACGACTCCGGGACGATGGCGCTGCGCACCGTCGAGGAGCCCTCTCAGGGCCCCGGGCCCGCCGCCCCCGGGCCGGGGCGCGCCGAGCGCCGCAAGGCCGCCCGGCGCAAGGGCGGACGCGGTGGCGTCGCCGTCGCCGCGGCCGGGCCGGAGCCGGCCGCCACGGACGAGCAGGCCCGCCCGCTGTCCCGGGTCGAGGCCCGCAGGGCCGCCCGCGCCGCCAAGGAGAGCCTCGGCGTCGTCCTCAGCCGCGCGGTCGGCGAACTCTTCATCACCTTCGGCGTGGTGATGCTGCTCTTCGTCACCTACCAGCTGTGGTGGACCAACGTCCGCGCCGGCCAGGAGACCGACCAGGCCAAGCAGGACATCGAGAACTCGTTCAACCAGGGCGACAAGGACCCGGGCGCCTTCGAGCCCGGCAAGGGCTTCGCCATCATGTACATCCCGAAGCTCGACGTCGTCGTCCCCGTCGCCGAGGGCATCAGCAAGACCAAGGTCCTCGACAAGGGCATGGTCGGCCACTACGGCGAGGGCAAGCTGAAGACCGCGATGCCCGCCGACAAGCAGGGCAACTTCGCCGTCGCCGGCCACCGCAACACCCACGGCGAGCCGTTCCGCTACATCAACCAGCTGGAGCCCGGCGACCCGATCGTCGTGGAGACCCGCGACGCCTACTACACGTACGAGATGGCGAGCATCCTCCCGCAGACCTCGCCGTCCAACGTCTCGGTCATCGACCCGGTGCCGCGGGGCTCCGGCTTCAAGGGACCCGGCCGCTACATCACGCTCACCACCTGCACGCCCGAGTTCACCAGCACGTACCGCATGATCGTGTGGGGCAAGCTCGTCGAGGAACGCCCGCGCGACAAGGGAAAGCCGGACGCGCTCGTAGGCTGAACCCCACCATCGACACCACCACTTCGGAACGGGACGGCCCTGTGGCACGAGCGCGCAACCGGATCGCCGGGATCATCAGCGTCTTCGGCGAACTCCTCATCACCGCGGGCCTCGTCCTCGGTCTCTTCGTCGTCTACTCGCTGTGGTGGACCAACGTGCTCGCCGACCGGGCCGCCGGCAAGGAGGGCGACCAGGTCCGCGACCACTGGGCCGCCGACCCCGGCCCCGGCGCCCTCGACACCAAGGACGGCATCGGCTTCCTGCACGTGCCGGCCATGGGCGACGGCGAGGTCCTGGTGAAGAAGGGCACCGACAGCGACATCCTCAACGGCGGCGTCGCCGGCTACTACACCGAGCCGGTCAAGTCCGCGCTGCCGCAGGACAAGCAGGGCAACTTCACGCTCGCCGCGCACCGCGACGGCCACGGCGCCAAGTTCCACAACATCCACAAGCTCAAGACGGGCGACGCGATCGTCTTCGAGTCCAAGGACACCTGGTACGTCTACAAGGTCTACAAGACCCTCCCGGAGACCACGAAGTACAACGTGGACGTCCTCATGCCGGTCCCCAAGGAGTCCGGCAAGGCGAAGCCGGGCCGCTACATCACCCTCACCACCTGCACCCCGATGTACACGTCGGACTTCCGCTACATCGTGTGGGGCGAGCTGACCCGCACGGAGAAGGTCGACGCCCAGCGCACGCCGCCCGCCGAACTGCGCTGAGCACCCTGCGCTCCGCACAACGAAAGTGGACCCGCCCAGAAGGGCGGGTCCACTTTCGTATGTCCTGCGATTGTCCTGCGATACGGGCTGCCGGCTAGCCGAAGAAGCCGCCGTTCCCGTCGTCGTTGTTGCCGCCCACCGTGAACACGGTCACGGTGTCACCCGCGTTCACCATCGAGCCGGCCGGCGGGTTGGTGCCCATGACGGTCGCGTTGCCCTTGTCCGAACCCTGCTGGACCACGGCCAGGCCGAGGGCCTCCAGCTGCGCCTTCACGTCGCTGAACTTCTTGCCGCCGACGTCGGTCGGGATCTGGACCTGCGCCGGCTGCTGCGGGCCCTTGGAGACCTTCAGCGTGATCTGGACGTCCTTCGGCTGGTTGGAGCCGCCGTTCGGGTTCTGGCCGACGACCGTGTCCTTCGGCTGGTCGGAGTCCACGTCCTGGCGGGCGACATTGGTGAAGCCCAGCTGGGCGAGCTGCTGCACGGCCTGGTCGTAGCTGCGGTTGGTGACGTCCGGCAGCTGCGACTGCTGCTTCTTGGAGACGGTGATGGTGACCGTGGAGTTCTTCTCCGCCTTCGAGTTGCCCGTCGGGTCCTGGCTCAGGACCTTGCCCGGATCCTCGTCGGACTCCTTCTGCTCGACGACGACCTTGAAGCCCTTGGCGCGCAGGGTCTCCTCGGCGCGCGCCTGGGACTGCTCGACGACGTCCGGGACCTCGACCTGCGGCGCGCCCTCGGAGACGATCACGTTGATGGTCGCGCCGGTGTCGATCTTCGCCTGGCCGTCGGCCGCCGGGTCCTGCGAGCAGATCAGGCCCTTCGGCTGGTCGCAGCGCTCGGTCCCGGCCTGGGCGACCTTCACCTGCGAGTTCGTCGCGAGGCCCTCGGCCTCCTTCAGGGACTTCCCGACGAAGGACGGGACCGGCACCTGCTGCGGCTTGTCGTTGCCCTTCATCAGCGAGTTGCCGATGAGGATCGCGCCGACCAGGACCAGGACGCCGGCGAGGACCAGCAGGATGGTCGAGGTGTTCGACTTCTTCTGGCGGTTCTGGCGGCGCCCGCCCTGGCGGTCGTCGTAGCCGTAGCCGCCGTCGTCCGGGTTCATCGGCGGCAGCATCGTGGTCTGCCCGCCCGGGTCGGCCTGGCGCAGCGCCGTCGTCGGCTGGTCGTCCGGGGCGTATCCGCCGCCGTAGCCCCCGCCGTACGCGGCGGCGCCCATCGCGGCGGTCGCGGCGACCGGCTGGCCGTCGAGGCACGCCTCGATGTCCGCGCGCATCTCGTCGGCGGACTGGTAGCGGTAGTCGGGGTCCTTGACCAGCGCCTTCAGGACGATGGCGTCCATCTCGGGCGTGATCTCGGGGTCGTAGACGCTCGGCGGCTGCGGCTCCTCGCGCACGTGCTGGTACGCGACGGCGACCGGCGAGTCGCCGATGAACGGCGGCCGCACGGTCAGCAGCTCGTAGAGCAGACATCCGGTGGAGTACAGGTCGGAGCGGGCGTCGACCTGCTCGCCCTTGGCCTGCTCCGGGGAGAGGTACTGCGCCGTACCGATCACCGCGGCGGTCTGCGTCATGGTCATGCCCGCGTCGCCCATGGCGCGCGCGATGCCGAAGTCCATGACCTTGACCTGGCCGGTGCGGGTCAGCATGACGTTCGCCGGCTTGATGTCACGGTGCACGATGCCGGCGCGGTGCGAGTACTCCAGCGCCTGCAGGATGCCGACGGTCATCTCCAGCGTGCGCTCGGGCAGCAGCTTGCGCCCGGAGTGCAGCAGCTCACGCAGGGTCGACCCGTCGACGTACTCCATCACGATGTACGGGATGGACACGCCGTCGACGTAGTCCTCGCCGGTGTCGTAGACCGCGACGATCGCCGGATGGTTCAGCGAGGCGGCAGACTGGGCTTCGCGGCGGAACCGGGCCTGGAAGGACGGATCACGGGCCAGATCGGCCCGCAGCGTCTTCACGGCCACGGTGCGGCCGAGCCGGGTGTCGTGCGCGAGGTACACCTCGGCCATGCCACCACGGCCGAGCACCGAGCCCAGCTCGTACCGGCCGCCGAGGCGACGCGGCTCTTCCATAGCTTCTCCAGCCCTCTCCGTCTGTCCCGACCGCACCCGTGTGTGGTCCGGCGGTGTGTGCTGTTCGCGCATACGCTACCGGCCGCGGGGAACCGCTTCGTCCGCCGACCGCCACCTGATACCCGACCGGTACACGGCCGGGGCCCGGGCGTGGCGCCGGTCACCGAGCGCGGCGACCGGCCCGGCCCCGTACGTCCGGAAGATCAGCTCCGGCCCTCCGGCTCCGGCCGCCCTCCAGCTTCTGCCTTTCAGCTCCTGCCCTTCAGCACGGCCTTCATGACGGCCTTGGCGATCGGGGCCGCCAGGCCGCCGCCCGTGATGTCCTCGCGGTTCGTGCCCGCCGAGTCCTCGACGACCACGGCGACCGCGACCGGCGAGCCGTCCGCCGTCTTCGCGTAGGAGATGAACCACGCGTAGGGCCGCTTGGCGTTCTTCTCGCCGTGCTGGGCGGTACCGGTCTTGCCGCCGACCTTCACGCCGTCCATGTCCACGTCGGCGTTGCCGCCGGTGCCGTTGGAGACGACGTTCTCCATCATCTGCTGGAGCTTCTGGGCGGTCTCCGGGGAGACCGGGCGGCTGAGCTCCGACGGCTCGGTCTTCTCCAGGACGTCCAGGTTCGGCGCGCGCAGCTCGTCGATCATGTACGGCTTCATGAGCTTGCCGTCGTTGGCGATCGCGGCCGTGACCATCGCCATCTGCAGCGGGGTGGTCGCGGTGTTGAACTGACCGATCGACGACAGGGCGTTTCCACCGCGGTCGGCGTTCTTGTCGAAGACCGAGGAGACGGCGCGGACCGGGACGAACTGCTCGGCGTTGAAACCGAACTTCTCGGCCGTCTCGACCATCTTGTCCTGGCCGACGTCGTCACCGAGCTTCGCGAACACCGAGTTGCAGGAGACCTCGAGCGCCTTGTTCAGGCTCGCGTTCGCGCAGCCGCTGGCGTGGTTCACCATCTCCTTGGTGGAGAGGGGGATCTTCCAGCCCTCGGGGGTGTCGGTGGGCGCGTTGATGTCGGTGACCTTGCCGCTCTCCAGCGCCGCGGCGGCGGTGACCACCTTGAACACGGAGCCGGGCGGGTAGATCTCGCGCAGCGCGCGGTTCAGCTTCGGCTTGTTCTTGTCCTTCTCCAGGGCGTTCCACGCCTCGGAGTCCTTGTTGTGGTAGCCGGCGAAGGACGCCGGGTCGTACGACGGGGTGGACGCGAGCGCCAGGATCTTGCCGGTCGACGGCTCGATCGCCACGACCGCGCCCGTCTTGGAGCCGAGGCCCTTGAACGCGGCCTTCTGCGCGGCCCCGTTCAGGGTGGTGACGACGTCGCCGCCCTTCTTCTTCTCGCCCGTGAACATCGACAGCGTGCGGTCGAAGAACAGCCGGTCGTCGTTGCCGGTGAGGATGCCGTCCTCGATCTTCTCGATCTGGCTGGCGTCGAAGGCCTGCGAGGCGTACCCCGTCACCGGCGCCCACATGGGGCCGTCGACATAGGTCCGCTTGTACGCGTAGAACTCGTCGCCCGAATCGACGGAGCCGGTGATCGGCTTGCCGTCGACGATGATGTTGCCGCGCTCGCTGGCGTAGCGCTCGATCGTCACCCGCCGGTTCTTCGGGTGGGCGTTGAGCTCGTCGGCGCGCACGTACTGGAGCCAGTTGTCGCGCACCAGCAGGGCGAGGATCAGCAGACCGCAGAAGATCGCGACCCGGCGCAGCGGCTTGTTCACGGACGGACCACCTGCGTCATCTCGGCGTCGGGGTTCGGGGCGGGGGAGGGCGCGGGGCGGCGCGCGGTGTCGCTGATCCGGATCAGCACGCCGATCAGCGCCCAGTTGGCGATCACGGACGAACCACCGTAGGCGAGGAACGGCATCGTCATACCGGTCAGCGGGATGAGGCCCATCACACCGCCGGCGACGACGAAGACCTGCAGCGCGAAGGCGCCGGACAGACCCATCGCGAGGAGCTTGCCGAACGGGTCGCGGGCCGCGAGGGCGGTGCGCACACCGCGCTCGACGATCAGCCCGTAGAACAGCAGGAAGACCATGACGCCGGCCAGGCCGAGCTCCTCGCCGACGGTGGCGAAGATGAAGTCGGAGTTGGCGGCGAAGCCGATCAGGTCCGAGTTGCCCTGGCCCATGCCGGTGCCGAGGATGCCGCCGGAGCCGAAGGACATCAGCACCTGCGTCATCTGGTCACAGGCCGCGGCCATGTTGGAGCCCTCGGGGGCCGTCTTCAGACACTCGAAGGGGTCGATCCAGGCGGCCACACGGGACTTCACGTGGGAGGCGGTCGAGCCGACCACCACGGCGCCCGCGGTCGACATCAGCAGACCCATGACGACCCAGCTGGTCCGCTCCGTCGCCACGTACAGCATGATCACGAACATGCCGAAGA
Organism: Streptomyces sp. SKN60; assembly: GCF_026236535.1. Classification (GTDB taxonomy): domain Bacteria; phylum Actinomycetota; class Actinomycetes; order Streptomycetales; family Streptomycetaceae; genus Streptomyces. The sequence goes on from NZ_JAHTMW010000001.1 coordinate 304,969, forward strand.
ACAGCAGCGAGGTTCCGAGGTCGTTCTCGAAGACCAGGATGAGCAGGCTGATCGCCCAGATCGTCAGGATCGGGCCCAGGTCACGGCCACGCGGCAGGTACAGCCCCATGAAACGGCGGCTGGCCAGCGCCAGCGCGTCCCGCTTCACCATCAGATAGCCGGAGAAGAACACGGCCAGGACCAGCTTGGCGAACTCACCGGGCTGGATGGAGAAACCACCGACGTTGATCCAGATCTTGGCGCCGAACACGTCGGAACCCAGACCGGGCACGAGCGGAAGCAGCAGCAGGACGAGCGCGGCGGCCATCGAGATGTACGTGTAGCGCTGCAGGACCCGGTGGTCCTTCAGGATCAGCAGCACGCCCACGAACATCGCGATGCCGATCGCCGAGTACATCATCTGCTTCGGCGCGTCCGGGCTGAAGCTGTCGAACTGCGCCATCGACCGGGCGATCAGCCGCGGCGACTGGTCAAGGCGCCAGATCAGCACCAGACCCATGCCGTTGAGCAGCGTCGCCAGCGGCAGCAGCAGCGGGTCCGCGTACGGCGCCCACTTGCGCACCACGAGGTGCGCGACGCCCGCGAGGAGGGTGAGCCCCGCCCCGTACCCGAGCATGCCCGCCGGCACCTTCCCGTCGATCGCCAGACCGACGTTCAGGTACGCGAACACCGGGATGGCGACGGCGATCGCGAGCAGCACCAGCTCGGTGTTGCGGCGGCTCGGCGCCTCGATCGCGCCGATGGTGGTCGTGTTGGTGACAACGCTCATGGTGGTGAAAGGCCCCCTACGGGTCTGCTTACTGCTTGCCGCAGTTCGAGGCCAGCTTCTGCTCCTCAGCGGACAGGGTCGGTCCGGGGGACGGCGCGGGCGCGGTCGGCTTGGTGTTCGGCGCGGCGGTGCCCTCGGTCGTCGGCGGCTTGGCGCTCGCCTTGTCCGCGGCGTCCGCGGCGGCCTTCTGGCGCTCCTCGGTCTTCTTGCAGGCCGAGGCCTGCAGCGCCAGCTCGGAGATCTTCGTCTGCGCCTTGCCGAGGCTGCCGCCCGCGATCGTGTCCTCGACCTGCTTGCGCTGGTACGCCGGCAGGTACTTGAGTTCGATCTCGGGGTGGTCCTTCTCGACCTCCGACAGCTTCACCCAGGCCAGGTCCTGGCTGATGCCCCGGTACAGCGCCACGTGCTCCTCGTTCGAGCCCACGTAGTACTGGGTCTGCGTCCAGCGCCATCCGCCGTACAGACCGCCGCCGACCACGGCCAGCGCGAGGATCAGGAAGAAGGACCGCTTCAGCCACTTGCGGCCGGTGCGCGGCTTCACGAAGTCGTCCTCGGCGTACGAGCCGAAGGAGCCCTGCGGCGGCATCCCGCCGTAGCCGTGGTCGTCGCCGCTGCCGGGCGGGCCGAAACCTCCCCCTGGCTGCGCCGGGTGAGCCCCCATCGGCGGCTGCTGGTGCGGTGCGGGCCGGCCGAGACCGGCGGCACGGCCGGCCGGCGTGTGCATGGCACCGCCGTCGTGCAGCTGGGCCTGGTTCTCGGCGACCGCGCCGACGATCACCGGGGTGTCGCTGAGGTGACCGGCGAGGGTGTCGCCGCCGTCGACGTCCAGGACGTCGGCGATGATCACCGTGATGTTGTCGGGGCCGCCGCCGCGCAGCGCGAGCTGGATCAGCTCCTGCACGGTCTCCTGCGGGCCCTGGTAGCTGGCGAGGGTCTCCTCGAGCGTCTGGTGCGACACCACGCCGGACAGTCCGTCGGAGCAGACCAGATAGCGGTCGCCGGCCCGGACCTCGCGGATCGACAGGTCGGGCTCGACGTGGTCGCCGCTGCCAAGGGCACGCATCAGCAGCGAACGCTGCGGATGGGTGGTCGCCTCCTCCTCGGTGATCCGGCCCTCGTCGACGAGCCGCTGCACCCAGGTGTGGTCCTGCGTGATCTGCGTCAGGACGCCGTCGCGCAGCAGATACGCGCGGGAGTCGCCGACGTGCACCAGGCCGAGGCGCTGGCCGGTCCACAGCAGGGCGGTGAGCGTGGTGCCCATGCCCTCCAGCTGCGGGTCCTCCTCGACCATCATCCGGAGCTGGTCGTTGGCGCGCTGCACCGCCGTGCCCAGCGAGGTGAGGATGTCGGAGCCGGGGACGTCGTCGTCGAGCGTCACCAGGGTGGAGATCACCTCGGACGAGGCGACCTCACCGGCGGCCTGGCCGCCCATGCCGTCGGCGATCGCGAGCAGCCGCGGACCGGCGTAGCCCGAGTCCTCGTTGCCCTCGCGGATCATGCCCTTGTGCGAGCCCGCGGCGAAACGCAGTGACAAGCTCATGCCCACCTGCCCTGTCGGCGCCGTGTCGGGGTGCCGCCGGTCTCGAGCCACACTGCCCACCCTCCGGTCGGGAGCCCGTGCTCGCTCCGCGCGCGCTCATTCATGATGTAGCACTACTTCCGAAGCTCGATGACGGTCTTGCCGATGCGGATCGGCGCGCCCAGCGGAATCGGCGTGGCGGTGGTGAGGCGGGTCCGGTCGAGATACGTGCCGTTGGTGGACCCGAGGTCCTCGACGATCCACTGACCGTCCCGGTCCGGGTAGATCCGCGCGTGCCGGCTGGAGGCGTAGTCGTCGTCCAGCACGATCGTCGAGTCGTGGGCCCGGCCCAGCGTGATGGTCTGCCCCTGCAGGGCGACCGTCGTGCCGGTGAGGGTGCCCTCGGAGACGACGAGCTTGGTCGGCGCGCCGCGGCGCTGCCGGCCGGCGGGCGCGGCCTGCTGCCCGCCCCGCTGCTGCGGCGGCGCGGCGGCCTGCCGCCCGGCCTGCTGCTGCGGCCGCGCGTCCTGGCGGCGCGAGCCGCGCTGGGTGACCCGCGTGCCGAACAGGTCACTGCGGATGACCTGCACGGCCACGATGACGAACAGCCACAGAACGGCCAGGAAACCCAACCGCATGACCGTCAGGGTCAGCTCTGACATTGCCCCCGCTTCACCCTTCGGCTTGCCGGTAAACGATGGTGGTGCTGCCCACGACGATCCGCGAGCCGTCGCGGAGCGTAGCGCGGGTGGTGTGCTGCCCGTCCACCACGATGCCGTTGGTGGACCCGAGATCCGTGATCGTCGAGGGCGTTCCGGTCCGGATCTCGCAGTGCCGGCGCGAGACGCCGGGATCGTCGATCCTCACGTCCGCTTCGGTGCTGCGGCCGAGAACCAGGGTCGGGCGGGAAATCTGGTGACGCGTGCCGTTGATCTCGATCCAGCGGCGCGTCTGGCCGCCGCCTCCGCCCGGCACCGGCGCGGGGCCGGCGGGACGGCCAGCGGCGGGCGCCGTCGGACGGTGCCCGGGCATCGCCGGGGCGCCCGGCGGCGGGGCCGCGGGCATCGGCGGGGCGCCGGCGGGAGGGTATCCGTAGCCACCGCGGGGCGGCTGCTGGCCGCCCTGCGGGCCGGCCGGGGGGTACCCGTATCCGCCGGGGGCGGGCGGCTGTGACGGTGCCGCGGACTGTGACGAACTCGACGCGAGGGTGCGGCTGCGCACCCGGTACAGACCGGTGTCGAGGTCCTCGGCCTTCTCCAGGTGGACCTTGATCGGCCCCATGAAGGTGTACCGCTGCTGCTTGGCGTAGTCCCTGACCAGGCCGGCGAGCTCGTCGCCGAGCTGGCCCGAGTAGGGGCTGAGGCGCTCGTAGTCCGGCGCGCTCAGCTCCACGATGAAGTCGTTGGGGACGACGGTCCGCTCGCGGTTCCAGATCGTCGCGTTGTTGTCGCACTCGCGCTGGAGCGCGCCGGCGATCTCGACGGGCTGGACCTCGGACTTGAAGACCTTGGCGAAGGTGCCGTTGACGAGACCTTCGAGTCGCTGCTCGAACCGCTTCAGGACTCCCATGGGGCACCTCCTCCTTCGTTGTCGTCCTCGTACTGCTTACTGATCGTATCCACGCGTCGGGAAATCGGCTGGTTCCCCTTCTCTGCCCTGTGGACGAGTGTCACCTCTCACAGACCTTCCGCGCGTCTTCCCCCACGGATCGTAGAGGCGGCCTGTGGACAGTGTCCCGCACCCGGCCGCGGAGCAGGAGGGCCCCGTGCATCACATCCGTCCTTCCGTCCTCTCTGTTCTCGTCTCTCCTCTGTTCCCGTCTCTCTCCTCGTCCGCCGAGGAGAGGTCGAAACCGGGGCCGGGAGAACGGATGTGAATCCACGGCCTGCGACGTGCTAATCTTCAGATGTCGCCAGGCGAACGAACCGAAAAGGTGAGGGAGCCGGGAGACCACCCAATGCGCGGGTGGCGGAATAGGCAGACGCGCTGGATTCAGGTTCCAGTGCCCGCAAGGGCGTGGGGGTTCAACTCCCCCCTCGCGCACCAGTCGAATCGGTCGGCATCGTGATCACGATGCCGACCGATTTGCGTTTCCCGGGTGGGGTTTGCGGGACGGGGGGCGGGGCGGGTGTGAGGTAGCCCACGGAGGGTGGCGCGGGGCGGGTACGGGGGCGCGGGGGTGCGACGTTCGTCGGTCGGAGGAGCGACGAAAGAGGACGGTGGGCGAGGCGGGGGCGCGCCTATCGTGCGGGCGTGGACGTTCCTATGAAGATCCGGACCGTCGTGGGGTGGTTCGGGGCGTGGCTCGGCGCCGGGTGGCGGTGGTTCGCGGTGCCGGGGCAGTGGTCGCGGCGCAGGACCGCGGGCGAGCTGGTGCTCGCCGTCGTCATGGCGCTGCTGGCCGCGGGCACCGAGGACCTCACGGGCGGCGGCACATGGCGCCTGGCCGGGGTCGCCGCGGCCTCGGCCGCGCTGTCGCTGCTGCGCCGCCGGCTGCCCGCGGCCGTCCTGGTCGGCACCTCGCTGTGCACGCCGCTCGTGCCGGGGTTCCTGGCCCTGCTGATACTCGTCGGCTGGTCCGCCGGCCGCTACATCGCGGGCGCCGGACGGGCGCTCGCCGCGTTCACCGCCGCGTACGCGCTGAACGTCGTGGGGACGCTGCTCGACGCGTGGGATCTGCACCGGATGCTGATGCTCGCGTTCATCTCCACGCTGTACTTCCTCGGTACGACGCTGGCGCCGGGCCTCGCCCATCGGTACTGGACCCAGCGGCGGACCCTGCTGCACGCGCTGCAGGAGCGGAACGTGCAGCTGCTACGGGAGCGGGCGATGCTCGTCGGGCAGGCCAGGATGCGGGAGCGGCAGCGGATCGCGCAGGACATGCACGACAGCCTCGGCCACCAGCTGGCGCTGATCTCCGTGCACACCGGAGCCCTTGAGGTCGACCCGCACCTGACCGACCGGCAGCGGGAGGTCGTCGGGGTGCTGCGCGGTGCCTCCATGGACGCCATGCACGAGCTGCGCGAGGTCGTCGGCATCCTCCGCGACGGAGTGGAGGCGCCCGCCACCGGCGATCCGGCTGCCCAGGTGGTGCGGCCCGGCGACGAGACGGGGCGGGCGGCCAGGGGGACCGCCGGCATCGAGGGGCTCGTCACCGCCGCCCGCGCCGCCGGGACGGCGATCGGCCTGACCCGGCACGGCGAGGCCCGGACGCTCGCGCCGGCCGTCGACCACGCCGCGTACCGGATCGTCCAGGAAGGCCTGACGAACGCCTACAAGCACGCCCCGGGTTCCAGGATCAGCGTCGAAGTGCGCTACGAACCGGACGCGTTCGTCGTCGAGGTCCTCAACGAGCGGACGGACGGGGCGCCTTCGGACGTGGTCAGCGGCGGCCAGGGGCTCACCGGGCTGCACGAGCGGGCCCGGCTCGTCGGCGGCATCGTCCACGCCGGTCCGGCGGACGGCGGCGGCTTCCGGGTCGCCGGGGTCCTGCCGTACGGGGCGGTGGAGGCCACGCCGTTCGCCGACCCCTTCGCGCCGCCCGCCGCGGCCGACGGGCCGGTTGCCCACCACCTCGTCCCGTATGCCGCCCCGTACGGCGCTCCGCACGCCGCCCCTCACACCGCGCCTTTCGTCGATGCGGCCGACGACTTCCGGCAGCAGTCGAAGCGGGCCTCGACCGGCCACCGTGGTCCCGTCGCAGTCGGACCGTCCGGCTGGACGGTGGCCGAACGGGAGCTGGCGATGGCGATGCAGGCGGGCAGGGGCAGGAGCACGGGCAGCGGGATAGCGATCGGCTGCGGGATAGCCGTCGCGGCCCTGGTGCTGCTGCTCGTGGCCGCGGGCTTCGGCATCTACTTCCTGATGGGCTCCATGTCGGAGGGGATGATCGACCCCGGGCAGTACGACGCGGTGAAGGTCGGCGACAGCGAGAAGGCGGTGCGAGACAAGCTCCCTTCGGGTGACACGATCGCCACCAGCGGTCTGCACGACAAGGGACCTCAGGAGCCCGACGGTTCGAGCTGCCTCGTGCTGATGAGCTCGGAGGTCACCGACGATCTGGAGAAGGAGCCGGTGTTCCGGTTCTGTTTCAAGGACGGCAAGCTGGTCGAGAAGAAGTCGTACGAGGTCGTGCGCTAGGCACGCGCGCGGGGGCCGTTGGGGAGTCGGAGTGGGCGGGGCAGGAACAGGGGCAGGGACGGGGACGGGGGCGGGGGCGGGGTTCAGCGCGGGGGTGGGCGCGGGCTTCGGCGCCGGCCGGCGGATCAGGGTCGTCATCGCCGACGACGAACCGCTGATCAGGGCCGGGATCCGGATGATCCTCACCTCCGACCCGGAGATCGAGGTGATCGCCGAGGCGACCAACGGCCGTGAGGCCGTCGACCTCGCCCGCTCGCACGCCGCGGACGTCGTCCTGCTCGACATCCAGATGCCCGTCCTCGACGGTCTGTCCGCCCTGCCGGAGCTGCGCCGCGCCGCACCCGCGACGAAAGTCGTCGTCCTGACCACCTTCGGCGAGCGGGAGAACGTGCTGCGCGCCCTGGAGCACGGCGGTGCGGGCTTCCTGCTCAAGGACACCGCACCGGCCGAACTCATCCGGGCGGTACGGGCGGCCGCCGCGGGCGACGCCTATCTCTCGCCGGCCGCCACCCGGCATGTCGTCGAGCGGCTGGCCTCCGGCCGGGAGACGGCCCGCGCCGAAGAGGCACGGAACCGGATCGCCGCCCTCAGCGAGCGCGAGCGCGAGGTGCTCGCCCTGCTCGGAGAGGGCCTGTCCAACGCCGACGCGGGCCGCCGGCTGCACATGAGCGAGGCCACCGTGAAGACGTACGTGAGCCGCATCCTCGCCAAGCTGGACTGCGAGAACCGGGTGCAGGCGGCGCTGCTGGCCCGCGACGCCGGCCTGTAGCGGGCGTCAGGGACGGGCCGCGGGGGCGGGAGCGGCCGGGCGGCCCGCGTCGCCCGCCGCGTTGTAGCGGAGCAGATAGCCCGCGAAGGCGGCCAGGTCCTCGGCCGACCAGTCCTTGAGGCGCTCCTCGTACGCGGCGAGCCGGCTGGCCTGCGTCGAGGCCAGGAGCCGGGTGCCGGCGTCGGTCGGGTGCAGCACCTGCACCCGGTGGTCGTCCGGGTCCGGCCGCCGCTCGACCAGACCGAGCTTCTCCAGGGCCGCGATCTGCCGGCTCACCGTCGACTTGTCCAGCAGATAGTGCGCCGCGAGGTCCGTCGCCCGGCAGCCCTGCTGGTCGTCGATGTGGGCCAGCAGCGTGTACGAGACCAGCGGCAGCTCCGGATGGAGCCGCGCCGCCGCCGCCCGGGCCCGGCGGGCGAAGGCCGTCAGCTCCCGCTGGATGGTGTCGAGGGACGTCTCCCGCGCGCCGTCGCTCATGGTGCGCTCCCTGTGCCGCGGGCGGCCCGCTGGTCGGGCCTTCCCCTTCGGTTGTATAGTACAACGGTTCGTTGGTTGTAAAAGCCAACCGTCATCCATGGAGGATCCAGGTGTCCACCGGACAGACCACCAAGGGAGCACTGCGCCACGTCCTCGGGCATCTCCTCACCCCCCTGCTGATGTGCGTCGGCATGGGACTCGCCTACCTCGGCGCCTTCCACGCCCCCGAACCCCACGACCTCCGCGTCGACATCGTCGGCACCGGCCCCCAGACCCAGGTCCTCGCCCAGACCCTCCACGACAAGGGCGCCGGCGCCCTCGACGTCCGCACCGTCCCCGACCGCGCCGCCGCCACCGCCGCCCTCCGCGACCAGTCCAGCTTCGGCGCCTACCTCCCCGGCACCCCCGGCCACGCCCCCGAACTCCTCGTCGCCTCCGCCGCCTCCGACACCAGCGCCATGGCCGTCGAGAAGGTGTTCACCAAGGTCGCCGCCACCCACGACCGGCCCCTCAAGGTCACCGACGTCGCCCCCGTCGCCTCCGGCGACCCCACCGGCCAGGGCGTCTTCTTCCTCCTCGTCGCCCTCAGCATCGGCTCCTACGCCTCCGTCGCCGTCATCGGCGGCGCCGGAGCCGTCCTCCCCATGCGCATCCGGGCCCTGCTCGCCGCCGGCATGTCCCTCGTCGTCAGCCTCGTCGGCGCCGTCTTCGCCGGACCCCTCTTCCACCTCGTCGACCACGGCCTCGGCGGCGTCTGGGCCCTGTCCTGGCTGTACAGCGCGGGCATCCTGCTGACCGGCGTCGGACTCCACACCTTCCTCAAGCGCTGGACCACCCTCGGCGTGATGGTCCTCTTCGTGATGCTCAACTTCACCAGCTCCGGCGGCATCTACCGGCCCGAACTCCAGCCCGGCTTCTTCGGCTCCCTGCACGCCTTCTGGAACGGCGCCGGATTCGTCGAAGGCGTCCGCGGCCACGTCTACTTCGACGGCCACGCCCTCGGCCGCAACGTCCTCGTCCTCGCCGTCTGGTTCCTCGCCGGCGCCGCCCTCGTCGCCCTCGCCGGCCGCACTGAGAACCGCCGCCGCGCCGTCGTCGCACCGGCCGCCGCGGCTGTCCCGGCGCAGATGAAGGCAGAAGCGAAGGAGGAGTTGGAGGAGGAGATGGAAGAGGCCGTCGGCGTCTGATCCGGCGCCACCGGAGTTGTCCACAGGCGGTTGTCCACAGGGGGAGACGGCCTCACAGCCCCGGCTGTACGGTCTTGCCCAGTCGCCCGAACCGATCTCGACGACACGACACGGCGAGGGCGCCGCACAGCACACGCGACACGCGTGACACCTGCGACACACGCACGACGGGGGAGGACGTCCCGATGGACGACACGATGGCAGCGGTACCGGTACCGCGCGAACACACCGCGGACACCCAGCCGCCCACCCGCCTCCCCCGCGTGCCCGGCTTCGCCCCGCACACCACGGCCGGAGCCGCCGCCACCGCCCGCCAGCGCGGCAAGGCCCTCCGCGACGGCGTCCCCCGCTCCGCCCACGCCACCCTCACCCCCGCGCCCGGCCGCCCCGACGCCGTCCGCGCCGTCGAGGAGTCCAACCAGGGCCGCGTCCCCGAACTCGCCCCCATCCGCGTCGGCCGCATGTCCGCCAGCCCCTTCGCCTTCCTCCGCGGCTCCGCCGGCCTCATGGCCCACGACCTCACCGGCTCCCCCGTCACCGGCATCGCCGCCCAGCTCTGCGGCGACGCCCACGCCGCCAACTTCGGCCTCTACGGAGACGCCCGCGGCCGCCTCGTCATCGACCTCAACGACTTCGACGAAACCGTCGTCGGACCCTGGGAATGGGACCTCAAGCGGCTCGCCACCTCCCTCGTCCTCGCCGGCCGCGAAGCCGGCGCCGACGAGGGCACCTGCCGCGCCGCCGCCTTCGACACCGTCGGTGCCTACCGCCGCACCATGCGCCTCCTCGCCCGGCTCTCCGCCCTCGACGCCTGGAACGCCATCGCCGACGAGGAACTCGTCTCCCACACCGACGCCCGCGACCTCATAGGCACCCTCGAACGCGTCTCGGCGAAGGCCCGCAACAACACCAGCGCCCGCTTCGCCGCCCGCTCCACCGAAGCCGTGCCCGAGATCGAAGGCGGCGGCCGGCGCTTCGTCGACGCCCCACCGGTGCTCCGCCGCGTCGGCGACCGCGAAGCCGCGGCCGTCGCCGCCTCCCTCGGCCCCTACCTGGCCACCGTCTCCGAGGACCGGCTCCCGCTCCTCGCCCGCTACGCGATACACGACGTCGCCTTCCGCGTCGTCGGCACCGGCAGCGTCGGCACCCGCTCCTATGTGGTGCTGCTGCTCGACCACCGCGGCGAGCCCCTCGTCCTCCAGGTCAAGGAAGCCCGCCCCTCCGCCCTGCTCCCGCACCTCCCGGCCGTCGGCTTCACCATCCCCGACACCGGACACGAAGGACGGCGCGTGGTGCTCGGACAGAAGCGGATGCAGGTCGTCAGCGACATCCTGCTCGGCTGGACCACCGTCGACGGGCGACCCTTCCAGGTGCGCCAGTTCCGCAACCGCAAGGGCAGCGTCGACCCCGCCGCGCTCACCGCCGACCAGTTCGACGACTACGGCCGCATGACCGGCGCCCTGCTCGCCCGCGCCCACGCCCACAGCGCCGACCCGCGCCTGATAGCCGGCTACTGCGGCAAGAACGAGGAGCTCGACGAGGCCATAGCCGCCTTCGCCGTCGCCTACGCCGACCGCACCACCGCGGACCACGCCGACCTCGTCACGGCCATCCGCACCGGCCGCATGGCCGCGGAAGCCGGCGTCTGAGCCGAGGGACCACCGGCCGCCGCCCGCGCCACGGCCTGCGCCGACATGAGCCGCGGGCCGCGCGGGCCGGGGGCTGCCCATGAGCGAGGCCACAAACGAACAACGAGGGGGGAGGGAGGGGGGAGGGAGGGGGGAGGGGCCCCCGAGGAGGAGGACCGTAGGCTGGATGGGACGAGCCGGAACGAGGACGTGGACGGGCGTGGACGTGAGCGTGGACCAGGGCAGGGCCGGCGGGTCCGAGGAGCCGGGCGAGGACGGGCGTCCCGTCGAGGAGCAGTCGGCGGACGGGCGGGCCGCGGCCGGTGCCGAGAGCGAAGCCGGGGCCGGGTCCGAGGCCGGGCAGGCTGCCGCTGCCGAGTCCGGCTCCGCTGCCGAGTCCGGCGCCGGAGCCGACACCGGTACCGGCGCTGATGCGAGTGCCGGTGGCGCCGACGAGCGGCCCGAGGCGCGGTTGGATCGTGCGGTGCGGGTGGCCGAGCAGGCGTTGATCGAGTTCGAGATCGCCGTGGAGACGTTCCGGGTCGAGGTGGAGAACTTCTCGCGGCTGCATCACCAGCGGCTCGGTCCGATGTACGCACGCCTTGACGAGCTGGACGCGCGGGTCGCGGAGGCGCGGGCGGCGCGCAGTGGGGATCCGGAGGATCTGCGGCGGGCGCAGGAGGCGCGGGCCGCGGTCATGCCGATGCCCGGGGTGGACGAGCTCTTCCACGACTGGGTGGACTCCGACGGGCTGTCGCCGGAGGCGGCGGCGATGCTGACGGACCGGCCGGTGCAGCCGCCGAAGCGGGTGCGGCCGTCGGACGAGGTGCGCAAGCTGTACCGGGATCTGGCGCGGCAGGCGCATCCGGATCTGGCGCGGGACGAGGACGAGCGGAAGCGCCGCGAGGAGTTCATCACCCGCGTGAACGCGGCCTATGCCCGTGGTGACGAGGCGCTGCTGCGGGAGCTGTCGGCGGAGTGGGCGGCCGGTCCGGTGCCGGTGGTGCGGCTGAGCGAGAGCGAGGAGCTGTACGCGCGGCTCGAGTGGCTGGCGCAGCGCAAGGAGATGCTGTCGCTGGTGGCGCGGGAGTTGGAGGAGAGCGCGATCGGGGCGATGCTGCGGTTGGCGCCGGATGATCCGGACCGTCTCCTGGAGGAGATCGCGGAGCAGCTGTTGGCGCAGGTCGCCGAGCGTGAGGCGGAGCTCGCGGCGCTGGTGCAGTAGTTTCGTTCGTGTGCGCCCGTGGGGGCGCGGTGTCGCAGAGAGAAGGCCAGGTCCATGAATTTCGCCCCGCTGCCGTCGGTCGACGCGGCTTCCGTGCCGGCCGGTGCTCTGGTGCTCGATGTCCGTGAGGACGACGAGTGGGCGGCCGGTCATGTCGAGGGTGCGCTGCACGTGCCGATGAGTGCGTTCGTGGCGCGGTTCGGTGAGGTGACGGAGGCCGTGGAGGACGGGCGGCAGGCGTTTGTGATGTGCCGGGTGGGTGGCCGGTCGGCGCAGGTCACGCAGTATCTGGTGGGTCAGGGCATCGACGCGGTGAATGTCGACGGCGGCATGCTGGCGTGGGAGGGCGCGGGGCGTCCGATGGTGACGGACGACGGAAGCCCCGCCTACGTCCTGTAGTTCTCTCGCCGGTTCTGCCGGTCAGCCGAGGAGATGGGCGGCGAGCAGGTCGCCGAGTTCCTCTTCGTGCTGTGCGGCGGGGCCGAGGGCGAGTTCGAGGTGTTTGGCCCAGGCGTGGTAGCGGTGCAGGGGGTAGTCGGTGTCGGCGCCGAAGCCGCCGTGGAGGTGCTGGGCGGTCTGGACGACGCGGCGGACGCCTTCCGATGCCCAGATCTTGGCGACGGCGATGTCTCCGGCGGCCGGGAGCGAGCCGGTGGTGCCCGTGGTGTCCGTGGCATCGATGGTGAGGCGCCAGGCGGCCTGCCAGAGGGTGGCTTCCATGGCGCGCAGGTCGATGTAGCGGTCGGCGGCCTGGACGGCGACGGCCTGGAAGGTGGCCACGGGGTGGCCGAACTGTTCGCGCTTGCCGGTGTATTGGCTGGTCATGGCGAGGACTTGTTCGCCGAGGCCGAGGGCGAGGGCGCAGGTTCCGGTGGTGAGGAGTCCGTGGAGCTCTTCCCAGGCGCCTTCGGTGTCGATGACGTCGGCGGGGTCGAGGTGGACGTCGTCGAGGTGGAGTGCGGCGAGGCGTTCGCCGTGGGTGCCGTACTGGTCGGTGAGGGTGAGGCCGGGCCGGCTGCGGGGCAGCAGGGCGAGGACGGTGTGTCCGTCGGGGGTGTGGGCGGGTACGGCGATGTGGTCGGCGTGGTGGGCCCAGGGGACGTTGTCGGTGTGGCCGTCGAGGGTCCAGCCGGTGTGGTCGCGGCGGGCGGTGACGGCGAGCGGGGCCGGGTCGTGGCCGGTGCGTCCGTGGGCGGCGGCGGTGAGGACGAGTTCGCCGCGGGTGACGCGGGGGAGCAGGGCGGCCCTGGTGGCTTCGGGGGCGTGGTGCTGGAGGGTGCGGGCGACGGCGCTGGTCTCCAGGAGGGGGACGCGGGCGAGGGCGCGGGCTGATTCGCGGAGGACCAGGCAGAGGGCGATGGGGTCGAGTCCGGAGCCGCCGTGGGCGGGGTCGAGGACGAGGCCGAGGAGGTCGGTGTCGGCGAGCCGGGCCCAGAGGGGGCGGTCGAAGTCGTCGGCGACGGCGCCGGGGGTGAGGGCGGGGCTGGGGACGCTGTCGGGTGGGACGTCGGCGAAGACGGCCTTGGCCGTTTCGGCGGCGGCCTGTTGTTCTTCGGTGAAGGTGAAGTCCACGGTCCTGTCCCTTCCGGCCTTGGCCCGGGGCGTATCTGACGGACCGTCAAGATAGAACAGGTTCTACCGGAAGGGAATGGCCGGGTGTGTGCCCCGGTCGTGACCGGGGCACACACCCACGTGGTTCAGCGGTCGAAGTCGAGCTCGACCTCGGGGGTGGCCGGGTGGGACTGGCAGGCCAGGACGTAGCCGGCGTCGGTCTCCTCGGGTTCGAGGGCGAAGTTGCGGTCCATCCGCACCTCGCCGGTGACGAGGAAGGCGCGGCAGGTGCCGCAGACGCCGCCCTTGCAGGCGTACGGGGCGTCCGCCCGGGCGCGCAGCACCGTGTCGAGCAGCGTCTCGCCCTGCTGGACGGGCCAGTTGCCGGAGCGGCCGTGGAGGGTGGCGGTCAGCGTGGCGTGGGCGGGGGCGTCGGCCGCGGGCGCCGGGGCGGGGGCGGAGCCGTCGTCGACGTGGAAGATCTCCTGGTGGATGCGGGTGCGGCTGACGCCGAGGCCGTGCAGGGCGCGCTCGGCGTTCTGCACCAGGCCGAAGGGGCCGCACAGGAACCAGCCGTCGATGGCGGTGACCGGCAGGAGCGCGGGCAGCAGGGCGGTGAGCCGGTCCTCGTCGAGGCGTCCGGAGGGGAGGCCGGCCTGCTGCTCCTCGCGGGAGAGCACGGTGATCAGCTGGAACCGGTCGGGGAACCGGTCCTTGAGGTCGGCCACCTCGTCGAGGAACATCGTGGTGGACGCGGTGCGGTCGCTGCGGACCAGGCAGAACCGGGCCTCGGGTTCGCGGGCGAGCAGGGTCGCGGCCATGGAGAGGACCGGGGTGATGCCGCTGCCGCCGACGACGGCCGCGAAGTGTCCGGGGCGCGGTTCGAGGACGAAGCGGCCCATGGGTTCCATGACCTCGACGATGTCGCCGACGGCGAGTTCCTTGAGGGCGTAGGTGGAGAATTCGCCGCCGTCGACGAGGCGGATGCCGACGCGCAGCACGGGGGTCTCCCCCTGGGCGGCGGCGGGGGCGCAGATCGAGTAGGTGCGGCGGATCTCCTCGCCGGCGGGGCCGGTGCGGCGCAGCGCGAGGTGCTGGCCGGGGGCGTGGCGGTAGGCCTCGTGCAGCTCCGCCGGGACGGCGAAGGTGACGGCGACGGAGTCGTCGGTGAGCCGCTCGACCTCGCTCACGCGGAGCGGATGGAACCCGGCCCGTCCGGCGGCGCCGGTGGAGGCGGAGGTGGCCATCTACAACTCCTTGAAGTGGTCGAACGGTTCGCGGCAGGCGGCGCAGCGGCGCAGTGCCTTGCACGCGGTGGAGGAGAAGCGGCTGAGGAGTTCGGTGTCGGTGGAGCCGCAGTGGGGGCAGCGGATCGCGAGGGTGAGTGGTATCGGTCCGCCGGCCGGGCCCTGGGGGCGGGGCGGGGCGATGCCGAACTCGGCGAGTTTGCGGCGTCCTTCGTCCGTGATGTCGTCGGTCGACCAGGCGGGGCTGAGGACGGTGACGACGCTGACGTCGGGCACGCCGTGTTCGTGGAGGGCGTGTTCGATGTCGGCGGACATGGCCTCGATGGCGGGGCAGCCGGTGTAGGTCGGGGTGAGTTCGACCTCGACGCGGCCGGGGCCGTGGACGTGGACGCCGCGCAGGATGCCGAGTTCGGCGAGGCTGAGGACGGGCAGCTCGGGGTCGGGGACGGCGCCGGCGATCCGGGCCAGTTCCGCTTCGAGTGCGGTCGGGGCCGTGCCCGGTGCGGTGGTCACCATGACGCCCCCGGGTGGCTGCGGTGCAGGTGCTGCATCTCGGCGAGCATGCGGCCGAAGGACTCGGTGTGCAGGCCCTGGCGGCCGGCGCCGGCGCTCCAGGCGCCGGTGCGCGGCCCGGCGGGGACGGTGAGGCCGGCCTTGCCGAGGACGGCGGTCACGGAGTCGAGCCAGGCGCTGTCCATGGCGGCGGTGTCGGTGCCGAGGCCGTCGAGGGGCTGGAACAGTTCGCCGGTGTAGCGCCACAGCGCGTCGCAGGCGGTCTGCATGCGCCGGTGGCTCTCCTCGGTGCCGTCGCCGAGGCGGAGCGTCCAGTGCTCGGCGTGGTCCTGGTGGTAGGCGACTTCCTTGACGGCCTTGGCGGCGAGCCCGGCGAAGGGGCCGTCGCCGGCGGCCAGCTGCCCGTACAGGAGGCGCTGGTAGGTGGAGAAGTACAGCTGGCGGGAGATGGTGTGGGCGAAGTCGCCGTTGGGCTGTTCGACGAGCTGGCAGTTGCGGAAGGCGCGTTCCTCGCGGAGGTAGGCCAGTTCGTCCTCGTCCCCGACGAGGGAGAGCAGGACGCGGGCCTGGCCGAGGAGGTCGAGCGCGATGTTGGCGAGGGCGACCTCTTCTTCGAGGACGGGGGCGCTGCCCGCCCACTCCCCCAGGCGCTGGGCGAGGACGAGGGCGTCGTCGCCGAGGGCGAGGGCGGCGGCGGGCACCGACCCGGTGGGGACGGCAGCGGCGGCGGTGGGGGTGGTCGGGCCGGTCACAGGTGCTTCACCCCGTCCGGGATCTCGTAGAAGGTGGGGTGCCGGTAGGGCTTGTCCGCGGCCGGTTCGAAGAAGGGGTCCTTCTCGTCGGGCGAGGAGGCGGTGACGGCGGCGGAGGGCACGACCCAGATCGACACGCCTTCCATGCGGCGGGTGTAGAGGTCGCGCGCGTTGCGCAGGGCCATCTCGGCGTCGGGTGCGTGGAGGCTGCCGGCGTGGGTGTGGGACAGTCCGCGGCGCGAGCGCACGAACACCTCCCACAGCGGCCATCCGTCGGTGGTCATGCCCGTGCCTCCCCGTCCGTGTGCGGTCCGGCGTCGGTGCCGGTGTGGTGCGTGTCGTCCCGGCCGGTGGCCGGGCGGTGCTTCGCGGCGTAGGCCGCGGCGGCGTCCCTGACCCAGGCGCCGTCCTCGTGGGCCTGGCGGCGCTTGGTCAGCCGCTGCTCGTTGCAGGGGCCGTTGCCCTTCAGGACGTTCCAGAACTCGTCCCAGTCGATGGGGCCGAAGTCGTAGTGCCCGCGCTCCTCGTTCCACTTCAGGTCGGGGTCGGGGAGGGTGAGGCCGAGGGACTCGGCCTGCGGGGCGGCGATGTCTACGAAGCGCTGGCGCAGCTCGTCGTTGGAGTGGCGCTTGATCTTCCAGGCCATCGCCTGCGCGGAGTGGGTGGACTCGTCGTCCGGCGGGCCGAACATCATCAGCGACGGCCACCACCAGCGGTCCACCGCGTCCTGGGCCATGGCGTGCTGGGCCTCGGTGCCGCGGGAGAGGGCGAGTAGCGCCTCGTACCCCTGGCGCTGGTGGAAGGACTCCTCCTTGCACACGCGGACCATGGCCCGCGCGTACGGCCCGTAGGAGCAGCGGCACAGGGGGACCTGGTTGGTGATGGCGGCGCCGTCCACGAGCCAGCCGATGGCGCCGACGTCGGCCCAGGTCAGCGTCGGGTAGTTGAAGATCGACGAGTACTTCTGGCGGCCGCTGTGGAGCTTGTCGAGGAGCTCGTCGCGGCTGGTGCCGAGGGTCTCGGCCGCGCTGTACAGGTACAGGCCGTGGCCGGCCTCGTCCTGGACCTTGGCCATGAGGATCGCCTTGCGGCGCAGCGAGGGCGCGCGGGTGATCCAGTTGGCCTCGGGCTGCATGCCGATGATCTCGGAGTGGGCGTGCTGGGCGATCTGGCGCACCAGGCCGGCCCGGTAGGCGTCGGGCATCCAGTCGCGCGGCTCGATGCGCTCGTCGGCGGCCACGGCGGCGTCGAACACCGCTTCGAGGGCGGCCTGGCTCGCCGTCGCACCTTCCGGCGCTGTCGTCTCTGCCGTACCTGTGGTCATCGAAACCCCTACCGACCGATCGTTCGGTTGAATGACTTCAATGGTCGTTCGGCGGCCCGTATGGTGTCAACCCTGTGGATAACTGCTGAGGCCGAGCGGGAGCGGGGCGCGATGGACTCGTACGACGTCGGGGGCGGGAACGGGCCCGGACCGGAGGGCTCGCCCGAACGGGTGGCCGAACGTCTGGCCGAACCGTTGGCCGAGGCGGACCGGACCCCCGGGCCCGGGGCGCCGCAGCCCGGGATCGCGGGGCTCTCGACGCCGTACCAGGTGGTCGCGGCCGTCGCCCTCGCCGTCGTCGGCGTCTTCGCCTGCGTCCACCTCGCGATGGTGTTCCTGCACGTCGCGCCGTCGAACACGCTGACCAAGCAGCACGGCGAGGCGGTCGACGACTGGGTCTACCCCGAGTTCGAGCAGAACTGGAAGCTCTTCGCCCCCAACCCGCTCCAGCAGAACATGTCCGTGCAGGTCAGGGCCGAGGTCGTGGGCGCCGGCGGCAAGCGCACCACCACCGGCTGGACCGACCTCACCGCGTACGACATCGACGGGGTCCGCGGCACTCTGCTGCCCAGCCACACCCGGCAGAACGAGCTGCGCCGGGCCTGGGACTTCTACCTCAACTCGCACACCGACGACCACCGCCCCAACGGCATGCGCGGCGAGCTCTCCGAGCAGTACGTCCGCCGCATCGTCATGCAGCGCCTCGACGAGCGGGCGCTCGGCGGCACCGTCGACCGGATCCAGCTGCGCACCGTGACCCGGCCGGTCCCGGCCGCCGCCTGGAGCACCGAGAAGATCGACACCCGGCCCGTCGACCGCAGCTACCCCTGGTGGTCCGTCACCGCCGCCGACCGCCCCGGGACGGAGGCGACCCGATGACCGAGACCTCCCGCCCCACCTCCGGGACCCCCACCCCGGAGGCCCCCGGCACCCCCAGTCCGGAGGCCCCTGGCATCCCCGCCACCCGGCGCCGGATCCCCTTCGAGCGGCGGCTCGCGGCCGCCGCGCAGACGGTCACCAGCCGGTCGCTCGGCCCCTACCAGAGCGCGATCGTCCGCATCGGCTTCTCCTTCACCTGGCTGCTCTTCCTGCTCCGCGAATGGCCCCACCGGCTGGAGCTGTACGGCCCCGACGGCCCCTGGTCGTGGGAGATGGGCCGGCAGATGATCGCCGACAACCGCTCCTTCACCGTGCTCATGTGGTCCGACGGGCGCCTCTGGTTCGAGATCGTCTACGGGCTCGCCGTGCTCTCCGCCGTTCTGCTGCTCCTCGGCTGGCGCACCCGGGCCGTGTCCGTCGTCTTCATGGCCGGTGTGCTGTCCCTGCAGAACCGGTCCATCTTCATGGGCGACGGCGGCGACAACGTCGTCCACCTCATGGCGATCTACCTCGTCCTCACCCGCTGCGCGCAGGTCTGGTCCCTGGACGCCCGCCGCGCCGCCCGCGGCCGCGCCCCGGGCGACGGGCCCGTCGGACCGCTGCTGTGGACGGTCCTCGGCGGCTTCCTGCTCGCCGCCACCTGGTTCTCCGACGTCACCGGCGAGTGGTGGCTCCTGGTGCTGCTGTGGGTGCTGTGGCTCGGCAACGCCCTGTGGTGGCTGGTCTGCCGCTTCGCCCCCGGAGAGCCGCGCACCCTGCTCGACGTCCTCGCAAACCTGGCGCACAACGCCACCCTCGCCGTGATGATGGCGGAGGTCTGCCTCGTCTACGCCACGGCCGGCTGGTACAAGGTGCAGGGCTCGCGCTGGCAGGACGGCACCGCGCTCTACTTCCCGCTCCAGCTCGACTACTTCTCCCCCTGGCCCGCCCTCTCCCACCTCCTGGGCGCGAGCGGGGTGATGGTGCTGCTGCTCACCTACGGCACCGTGATCGTGCAGGTCGCGTTCCCGTTCACGCTCTTCAACCGCAAGGTCAAGAACGTGCTCCTGGTCGCGATGATGCTGGAGCACGCAGGCATCGCCCTGCTCCTCGGGCTGCCGTTCTTCTCGCTGGCGATGATCGCCGCGGACTCCGTGTTCCTGCCCACCGCGTTCCTGCTGTGGCTGGGCGCGCGCGCCGCCCGGGGCCGGGACCGGCTGACCGGCCGGCCGCGGGCCGGGGCCGCGCTGCCCGGACAGAGCCGTTCGGGTGACGAGGCCGGCACCCGTACCCTCGTCGGGTGAGCACCACCGAAGAACAGCCCGCGCCGGCCCCGGGCGCCGAGCCCCTCCAGTACGACGAGGGGTACGGCACCGAGATCGGCGTCGGCCCGCACCCGCGGCCGTGGCCGGACGACCCGCGCTACGACCGCGAGCTGCTGGCCGGCGGCGACCGGCGCAATGTCGTCGACCCCTACCGCTACTGGACGCGCGAGGCGATCGTCGCGGACCTCGACACCCGCCGCCACGACTTCCACGTGGCGGTGGAGAACTGGGGCCACGACTTCAACATCGGATCGGTGGTGCGGACCGCCAACGCCTTCCTGGCCAAGGAGATCCACATCGTCGGGCGGCGCCGCTGGAACCGGCGCGGCGCCATGGTCACCGACCGCTACCAGCACGTCCGGCACCACCCGGACACCCGGTCGCTGACCGCCTGGGCCGCGGCCGAGGACCTGCCGATCATCGGCATCGACAACCTGCCAGGCGCGGTGCCGCTGGAGCGGACCGTGCTGCCGCGCCGCTGTGTGCTGCTGTTCGGGCAGGAGGGCCCGGGCCTCACCGAGGAGGCCCGCGCCCACGCCGCCATGGTCTGCTCGATCGCCCAGTTCGGCTCGACCCGGTCGATCAACGCCGGGGCCGCCGCGGCCATCGCCATGCACGCCTGGATCCAGCGCTACGCCGACGTGCCGGCCCCCGAGTAGGGACCGGCACGGCCGGGCGCCGGGGCAGGTCGGGCGCCCGGCTCAGGCTCAGGCCTGGCGGCGGACCTCCACCACCCGGAAGCGGTTGGAGACGAAGGCGCCGTCGCACAGCGCCGCGTTCGCCGCCGGGTTGCCGCCCGAGCCGTGGAAGTCGGAGAACGCGGCCGTCTGGTTCACATAGACCCCGCCCGTCAGGTTCAGCGACAGCTGCGCCGACTCCTCCAGGCAGACCTCCTCCACGGCCCGCTCGGTGTCCGCCGACGTCGTGTACGCGCCGACCGTCATCGCGCCCTTCTCGCGCACCGTACGCCGCAGCAGCTCCAGCGCGTCGGCCGTCGAGTCCACCGACACCGCGAACGAGACCGGGCCGAAGCACTCCGAGAAGTACGCCGCCTCCGCGTCCGGCTTCGAGCCGTCCAGCTTCACGATCACCGGGGTGCGCACCACGGCGTCCGGGAACTCAGGGTTCGCCACCTCGCGGGAGGCCAGCGCCACCTCGCCCAGACCGGCTGCCGCCTCCAGGCGCGCCTTCACGTCCGGGTTGACCAGGGCGCCGAGCAGCGCGTTCGCCCGGGCGTCGTCGCCGAGCAGACCGCCGACCGCGCCCGCGAGGTCGGCGACCACCTCGTCGTACGACTTCGGGCCCTGGTCGGTGGTGATGCCGTCGCGGGGGATCAGCAGGTTCTGCGGGGTGGTGCACATCTGGCCGCTGTACAGGGACAGCGAGAAGGCCAGGTTGGAGAGCATCCCCTTGTAGTCGTCGGTGGAGTCGACGACGACGGTGTTGACGCCGGCCTTCTCCGTGTAGACCTGCGCCTGGCGGGCGTTGGTCTCCAGCCAGTCGCCGAAGGCGGTCGAGCCGGTGTAGTCGATGATCCGGATCTCCGGGCGGACGGCCAGGGTCTTCGCGATGCCCTCGCCCGGGGCCTCGACGGCCAGCGCCACCAGGTTCGGGTCGAAACCGGCCTCGGCGAGGACCTCGCGGGCGACCTTGACGGTCAGCGCCAGCGGCAGCACCGCGCGCGGGTGCGGCTTGACCAGGACCGGGTTGCCGGTGGCCAGGGAGGCGAACAGGCCCGGATACCCGTTCCACGTCGGGAAGGTGTTGCAGCCGATGACCAGGGCGATGCCGCGGCCGACCGGGGTGAACTCCTTGCTGAGCTCCAGCGGGTCCCGCTTGCCCTGCGGCTTGGACCAGGCGGCGCGGCCTGCCGGGGTGCGGGTCTGCTCCTCGAACGCGTACGCCACGGCCTCCAGGCCGCGGTCCTGCGCGTGCGGGCCGCCGGCCTGGAACGCCATCATGAAGGCCTGGCCGCTGGTGTGCATGACCGCGTGGGCGAACTCGTGGGTGCGGGCGGAGATCCGGGCGAGGATCTCCAGGCACACCAGGGCGCGGGTCTCGGCGCCGGCGTCGCGCCAGGCGCCCATCCCGGCGCGCATCGCCGGAAGGAGCACGTCGATGTCGGCGTGCGGATACTCGATGCCGAGCGCCGGACCGTACGGCGAGGTCTCGGCGCCGGTCCAGCCGTCGGTGCCGGGCTGGTCGAGCTCGAAGCGCTGGCCGAGCAGCTCCTGGTGGGCCGCGAGGCCCGCGGCGGCGTCCAGCGAGCCGTTTTCCCCATAGGCCTTCGGGTGCTCCGGGTACGGGGACCAGTAGGCGCGGGTGCGGATGGTGGCGAGGGCCTGATCGAGCGTGGACCGGTGCTTCTCGGCCAGACGGTCGGTGGTCAGCTGAGCGGTGGCCATGGGTGGACCAACTCCTCGTCGAGCTGGGCAGGGAGACGCGTACGGAGTTAGAGTAACCGAACGATCGGTCGGGACAAGGGGGTCCGGCGATCCTGTGGAAAACCCATCGGGGAGGATCACTCCTATGAGCGCCAATACGCCCGTCCAGGGGAGCGACGCGGTGTCGGCCGACGAGGCCGGAGCCGGAGCCCGCGGCATCGGCCCCGGCGGGGTCGTCGCCGTCGTCGGCACGGGCACCATGGGCCAGGGGATCGCCCAGGTCGCCCTGGTCGCGGGCCATCCCGTCCGGCTCTACGACAGCGCCCCCGGCCGGGCCGAACAGGCCGTGGCCGGCGTCGCCGGACGCCTGGACCGGCTGGTCGAGAAGGGCCGGCTCGGCAAGGACGAGCGGGACGCGGCCGTCGCCCGGCTGCACGCGGCCGGTGCGCTCGACGAGCTCGCCGACGCCGTCCTGGTCGTCGAGGCGATCGTCGAGCAGCTGCCGGTCAAGCAGCGGCTCTTCGCCGACCTGGAGCAGGTCGTCGCGGCCGACGCCCTGCTCGCCACCAACACCTCCTCGCTGTCGGTGACCGCCATCGCCGGCGGCCTCGCGCACCCCGGCCGCTTCGTCGGCCTGCACTTCTTCAACCCCGCCCCGCTGCTGCCGCTGGTCGAGGTCGTCAGCGGCTTCGCCACCGACCCGGCCGCCGTCACGCGCGCGTACGAGACGGCGAAGAGCTGGGGCAAGACGCCGGTGCGCTGCACCGACACCCCCGGCTTCATCGTCAACCGGGTCGCCCGCCCCTTCTACGCGGAGGCGCTGCGGATCTACGAGGAGGGCGCCGCCGACCCCGCCACGATCGACGCGGCCCTGCGCGAGTCCGGCGGCTTCCGGATGGGCCCCTTCGAGCTCACCGACCTCATCGGCCAGGACGTCAACGAGGCCGTGACCCGCTCGGTGTGGGAGTCCTTCTACCAGGACCCCAAGTTCACCCCGTCGCTCGCGCAGCGGCGGCTCGTCGAGTCCGGCCGCCTCGGGCGCAAGAGCGGGCACGGCTGGTTCTCTTACGCGGAGGGCGCCGAGCGGCCGGAGCCGCACACGGCGGCGCCGGCGGAGGCGCCCGCGCGCATCGTCGTGCGCGGCGACCTCGGGCCCGCGCAGTCCCTGGTGGACCTTTTCGAGCGGGCCGGTGTCGCCGTCCGGCGCAAGAAGGGCGACGGGTACGTGGAGCTGCCCTCGGGCGGGAAGCTCAGCCTCGCGGACGGCGAGACCTCCTTCGAGTACCACCAGGAGGACGTCATCTATTTCGATCTCGCGCTCGACTACGAGAAGGCCGGCAGGATCGTCCTGTCCGCCCGCGAGGGCATCGCCCCGGAGAGCCTCGCCGAGGCCGTGGGCCTTTTCCAGGCGCTAGGCAAGCAGGTGTCCGTGATCGGCGACGTGCCCGGGATGATCGTGGCCCGTACGGTCGCGATGCTCGCGGACCTGGCGGCCGACGCGGTCGAGCGGGGCGTCGCCACCGCCGAGGACGTGGACACCGCGATGCGCCTCGGGGTCAACTACCCGGCGGGTCCGCTGGAGTGGGTCGGCCGCCTCGGCCACCGGCGCGCGGCGGCCCTGCTCCATGCGCTGCACGAGCGGTACCCGACGGGCCGGTACGCGCCGAGCCTCGGCCTGGTGCGCCGGGCGTACGCCGAGGAAGCGGAGGAGACCGCATGACCACCGCGAGACGCGACACCTACACCCCCGAGACGCTGCTCCAGGTCGCCGTCCAGGTCTTCAACGAGCGCGGTTACGACGGCACGTCGATGGAGCACCTGTCCAAGGCGGCGGGCATCTCCAAGTCGTCGATCTACCACCACGTGGCCGGCAAGGAGGAGCTGCTGCGGCGGGCCGTCAGCCGCGCCCTCGACGGGCTCTTCGGCATCCTCGACGAGCCGGCGGCGAACCGCGGCCGGGCCGTCGAGCGGGTCGAGTACGTGACCCGGCGCACCGTCGAGGTGCTGATCGCCGAGCTGCCGTACGTGACGCTGCTGCTGCGGGTGCGCGGCAACACCGCGACCGAGCGGTGGGCCATGGAGCGGCGCCGCGAGTTCGACCACCGGGTGGCCGAGCTCCTGAAGGCGGCGGCCGCCGACGGCGACCTGCGGCCCGACCTGGACATCCGGCTGGCGACCCGGCTGCTCTTCGGCATGATCAACTCGCTGGTGGAGTGGTACCGGCCGCACCACGACGCCGCGCCCGAGCGCGCGCAGCTGGTGGACACCGTCGTGCACCTCGCCTTCGACGGGCTGCGCACCGCCCGCTGAGAGACATATGGACGAGGGCCCGGCCGGGATCACCCCGGCCGGGCCCTCGTGCATGTACCCGTCAGTCCCGCTGGTCCGGGTACGGGTCGAGGTCGGTCTCCTCGAAGACCAGCAGGGTGCGGGTGGAGAGCACCTCGGGGATCGACTGGAGACGGGTGAGCACCAGCTCGCGCAGGGTCCGGTTGTCCGGGGTGTGGACGAGCAGCAGGACGTCGAAGTCGCCGCTGACCAGGGCGATGTGCGCGGCGCCCGGCAGTGCCTGGAGCTGTTCGCGCACGGTGCGCCAGGAGTTCTGGACGATCTTCAGGGTGATGTAGGCGGAGGCGCCGTGGCCGGCCCGCTCGTGGTTGACGCGGGCGCCGAAGCCGCGGATCACGCCGTCGTCGATGAGCCGGTTGATCCGCGCGTACGCGTTGGCGCGGGAGACGTGCACCCGCTCGGCCACCGAGCGGACCGAGGCCCGGCCGTCGGTCTGCAGCAGCCGCAGGATGTCCCGGTCGACCGCGTCCAGCGGGCGGGCCGGGGCCGTCGGGGGGACCATGGCAGGGCCGGGCTGCGGGCCCGGCGGCGGGCCCGCCCGCTCTCCCCACGGCCCCATGGGCGCGGGCGCCGCCCCGGCCGCCGGGGCGGCGCCGGGGGGCGTGTTCAGGGGCTCGCCGTCCGTGTGCTCGTCGACGTCGGCCATTTGTTCATCCGCCATGTCCCCCCGCCTCTCTCCCGTGGACGACCTGTATCCATCCCAGGCTGTGGAGAACCGTTTGTCCACAGGCTGGAGGTGCCTGTAGCCAAAATGCCTCCACGACCGAACAATCGGTAGGTGAGGCGCGCCACATTCCGCGCCACCCGCCTTCGGGTCTTATGCCCGCTCCCACGAGGAGGTGGACTCGTTGCAACAGCGCAGTTCGACAGTCCAAGAGCCCCCCGGTGCCGCCCGCGCCTACCGGCCCACGCCCCCGCCGGCCTGGCGGCCGCGCACCGACCCCGCCCCGCTGCTGCCGGACGCCGAGCCGCTGCGCGTCCTCGGCACGGACGCGGTGGCCGACGCGGACCCCGAGCTGCTGCGCCGTCTCTACCGGGAGCTCGTCCGCGGCCGCCGGTACAACGCGCAGGCGACCGCGCTCACCAAGCAGGGCCGGCTCGCCGTCTACCCCTCCACCACCGGCCAGGAGGCCAGCGAGGTCGCGGCCGCGCTGGTCCTGGAGGAGCGGGACTGGCTCTTCCCCTCGTACCGCGACACCCTCGCCGCCGTCGCCCGCGGCCTCGACCCCGTGCAGGCCCTCACCCTGCTGCGCGGCGACTGGCACACCGGCTACGACCCGCGCGAGCACCGCATAGCGCCGCTCAGCACCCCGCTCGCCACCCAGCTCCCGCACGCGGTGGGCCTCGCCCACGCCGCCCGGCTCAAGGGCGACGACGTGGTCGCGCTCGCCATGGTCGGCGACGGCGGCACCAGCGAGGGCGATTTCCACGAGGCGCTGAACTTCGCCGCCGTGTGGCAGGCCCCCGTGGTCTTCCTCGTGCAGAACAACGGCTTCGCGATCTCCGTGCCGCTCGCCAAGCAGACCGCCGCCCCGTCCCTGGCCCACAAGGCCGTCGGATACGGGATGCCCGGCCGGCTCGTCGACGGCAACGACGCGGTAGCCGTCCACCAGGTGCTCGGCGAGGCCGTGGCCCGCGCCCGGCGCGGCGGCGGACCCACCCTGGTCGAGGCCGTCACCTACCGGATCGACGCCCACACCAACGCCGACGACGCCACCCGCTACCGCGGCGACACCGAGGTCGAGGCCTGGCGGGCGCACGACCCGATCCTGATCCTGGAGCGGGAGCTCACCGAGCGCGGCATCCTCGACGAGGACGGCCGCCGCGCCGCCGCCGAGGAGGCCGAGACCATGGCCGCGCGCCTGCGCGAGCGCATGAACGCCGACCCGGTGCTCGACCCGATGGACCTGTTCGCCCACGTGTACGCCGAGAAGACCGCGCAGCTGCGCGAGCAGGCGGCGCAGCTGCGGGCGGAGCTCGACGCCGAGAGCGAGGCGGGATGACCACCCACGCGACAGCGCGGCCGGCCGCGAAGACCGCGGCCAAGCCCGCCACCATGGCGCAGGCGCTCCAGCGCGCCATGCGCGACGCGATGGCCGAGGACCCGTCCGTCCACGTCATGGGCGAGGACGTCGGCACCCTCGGCGGCGTCTTCCGGATCACCGACGGGCTCGCCAAGGAGTTCGGCGAGGACCGCTGCACCGACACGCCGCTGGCCGAGGCGGGCATCCTCGGCACGGCCGTCGGCATGGCGATGTACGGGCTGCGCCCGGTCGTCGAGATGCAGTTCGACGCCTTCGCCTACCCGGCGTTCGAGCAGCTGATCAGCCATGTCTCCCGGATGCGCAACCGCACCCGGGGCGCCATGCCGATGCCGATCGTGGTCCGCGTGCCGTACGGCGGCGGGATCGGCGGCGTCGAGCACCACAGCGACTCCTCCGAGGCGTACTACATGGCGACGCCCGGCCTCCACGTCGTCACCCCGGCGACCGTCGAGGACGCCTACGGGCTGCTGCGGGCCGCCATCGCCTCCGACGACCCGGTCGTCTTCCTGGAGCCCAAGCGGCTCTACTGGTCGAAGGCCGACTGGTCGCCCGAGGCCCCGGCCGCGGTCGAGCCGATCGGCAAGGCCGTCGTCCGCCGCCGCGGCACCAGCGCCACCCTGATCACCTACGGCCCCTCCCTGCCGGTCTGCCTGGAGGCCGCCGAGGCCGCCCAGGCCGAGGGCTGGGACCTGGAGGTCGTCGACCTGCGCTCGCTCGTCCCCTTCGACGACGAGACCGTGGCCGCCTCCGTGAAGCGCACCGGCCGCGCCGTCGTCGTCCACGAGTCGACCGGCTTCGCCGGCCCCGGCGCGGAGATCGCCGCCCGGGTCACCGAGCGCTGCTTCCACCACCTGGAGGCGCCGGTGCTGCGGGTCGCGGGCTTCGACATCCCCTACCCGCCGCCGATGCTGGAGCGGCACCACCTGCCGGGCGTCGACCGGGTCCTCGACGCGGTCGCCCGGCTCCAGTGGGAGGCGGGGCGCTGATGGCCCAGGTGCTCGAATTCAAGCTGCCCGACCTCGGTGAGGGCCTCACCGAGGCCGAGATCGTGCGCTGGCTGGTGAACGTCGGCGACGTCGTCGCCATCGACCAGCCGGTCGTCGAGGTCGAGACCGCCAAGGCGATGGTCGAGGTGCCCTGCCCGTACGGGGGCGTGGTCACCGCCCGGTTCGGCGAGGAGGGCACCGAGCTTCCGGTCGGCGCCCCGCTGATCACCGTCGCCGTCGGCGGCGCGTCCGGCGCGGACACCGCTCCGGCCGCCGCTGCCGCCAAGGACTCGGCGGACGCCGAGTCTGCCGTCTCCTCGGAGTACTCGGGCAACGTGCTCGTCGGCTACGGCACCTCCGGGCCCGCCGCCCGGCGGCGCCGGGTGCGCCACGCGACTCCCGCCGCCGCGGCCCCCGCCGCTGTGGCCGGCCCGCCCGCGGCGGCGGCCGTGCCCGCCGGGCCCGTGCCGGTCATCTCGCCGCTGGTGCGCAAGCTGGCCCGCGACGGCGGACTCGACCTGCGGGAGGTGCGCGGTTCGGGCCCCGAGGGGCTGATCCTGCGCGCCGACGTGGAAGGCGCCCTCGCCGTCCGCGACCGCACCGCCGCCGCCCCGGCGGCCGCCCCCGCGCCGGCCCCCGTGGCCGCCGCCGCTCCGGCGCTCGCCGGGGAGCGGATACCGCTGCGGGGCGTGCGCGGCGCCGTCGCCGACAAGCTGTCGCGCAGCCGCACCGAGATACCCGACGCGACCTGCTGGGTCGACGCCGACGCGACCGAGCTCATGGCCGCGCGGGCGGCGATGAACGCGGCGGGCGGGCCGAAGATCTCCGTGCTCGCGCTGCTCGCCCGGATCTGCGCCCACGCCCTGAGCCGGTTCCCGGAGCTCAACTCCACGGTCGACACGGCCGCGCGGGAGATCGTCCGGCTGCCCGGCGTGCACCTCGGCTTCGCGGCCCAGACGCCGCGCGGTCTCGTCGTCCCCGTGGTCAAGGACGCCGGCGGGCGCACCGCCGAGTCGCTGACCGCCGAGTTCGCCCGGCTCACCGAGGCGGCCCGGCAGGGCACGCTGACCCCGGCCGATCTGACCGGCGGCACCTTCACCCTGAACAACTACGGGGTGTTCGGGGTCGACGGCTCCACGCCGATCATCAACCACCCCGAGGCGGCCATGCTCGGCGTCGGCCGGATCGTGCCCAAGCCATGGGTGCACCAGGGCGAGCTGGCGGTGCGTCAGGTGGTGCAGCTGTCGCTCACCTTCGACCACCGGGTGTGCGACGGCGGTACGGCCGGCGGCTTCCTGCGCTATGTCGCCGACTGCGTCGAGAACCCGGCGGTGCTGCTCCGCACCCTCTGACCGCCGCTCGACCGACAGGACTCCGCCGGGAGCGACACCGGCCGGGGCACGGGGCCCCGGACGGTGCCGGCGGCTTCGTCCGGGACCCAACCCCACGCCGGGTCCCGGACGCGTTCCACGATCCGGGCCGGTCACCCCGCCGGCCCGGGCACGGACCATACTTGCCGGTATGACGCCCGCGTACGACGCCCTCGTGCTCGCCGGCGGCGCCGCCAGGCGCCTCGGCGGTGCCGACAAGCCCGGAGTACGGGTCGGTGGCCGGCCCCTGCTCGACCGGGTCCTCGCGGGGTGCCGCGACGCCCGCCGCACCGTGGTCGTCGCGGCGCCGCGCGCCACCGCCCGCCCCGTCGAATGGGCCCGCGAGGAACCGCCCGGCGGCGGCCCCGTCGCCGCCCTCGACGCCGGCCTGCGCCGCCTCGCCGAGCCGGCCGGGCCCGGCGCCGACTCCGATCCCGCGGCCCCGCTCGTCCTGGTGCTCTCCGCCGACCTGCCGTTCTTCGACGCCGCCGCCGCGCGGTTGCTCGTGACCACGCTGGCGGCCGCGCCCGACGCCGAGGGCGCCGTCACCGTCGACGCCGACGGGCGGGAGCAGCCGCTGGTGGCGGTGTACCGGGCCGGGGCGCTGCGCCGCGCCCTGACGCGGGCCGCGGACGCGCACGGGGGCCCGGCCGGGCTGCCGTTGCGGCGGGTCACCGGGGAACTGCGAACCGTTTCGGTGCCTGCCGGGGGTGCGGCCTCCTTCGACTGCGACACCTGGGAGGACATCGTCACGGCCCGGGCGCGGATCAGGGAGCATGGGACCGTGCTGGATGAATGGATCACCGCAGTCAAGGACGAACTGGGCATCGACCTGGACGTCGACACCGGCCTGCTGCTCGACCTGGCCCGCGACGCCGCGCACGGCGTCGCCCGCCCGGCCGCGCCGCTGACCACCTTCCTGGTCGGGTACGCGGCGGCGAGCGCCGCCGGGGCCGGCGGCGGCCGGGAGGCCGTCGCGGAGGCCGCGGCCAAGGCCGCCGCGCTCGCCCAGCGCTGGGCGGCCGAGCAGGACGAGGCCGGATGACGATGCAGGAGCAGGTGCCCGACGACGGCATGGACGACGGCATGGACGACGCCCTCGCCCTCGTCGGCCGCCGCCGAACCGACTCCGCGCCGAAGGCGCCTCCGGGCGCAGCCGCGCCCGGCAACGCCGCCGTCGAACCCGCCGAGCCCGGCGATTCGGTGCCCCCCGCGCCGCAGGCGCCGCCGCCCGGAGCGCCTGACGACGCCGTCGGCCCTGCCGATTCCGTGGCTCCGGCGCCGCAGGCGCCCGGCAAGGCTGTTGGCCTTGCTGAGGCCGGCGACTCCGCCGCCTTGGTGTCCCCGGCGCCCTCCGGCGCTCCCACGCCTGGCACGGCTGATGAGCCGCTCGGCCCAGCCGACCCGGCGCCCACCGACACCCCAGCCGCCCCGGGCGACCCCGCCACCCTCTCGCCCCACCCCGAGCGCCACCAAGCCACCCCCTGGCCCGAGGCACGTGCCGTCGCCGCGCGGGCCGGGGCCGAGGCCGCGCGGGCCGCGCGGCGGGCGGCGTCGGTGCCACTGGAGCGGGCGCTTGGGCGGGTGTTGGCGGAGCCGTTGAGGGCGCTGACGGATCTGCCCTCGTTCGATACCTCCGCGATGGACGGCTGGGCGGTCGCGGGGCCCGGGCCGTGGTGGATCGATGCCGAGGGCGCGGTGCTCGCCGGGCATGCCGGGGCGGCCGAGCTCGCGGACGGGGACGCCGTGCGGATCGCCACGGGGGCACGGGTGCCGGCCGGGGCGACCGCGGTGGTGCGCAGTGAGCACGCACGCGCCGGGACCGATGGACGGCTGCACGCGCTGCGCACGGTGACGCATGGTCAGGACATCCGGCCGCGCGGTCAGGAGTGCCGCACCGGTGACCGGCTGCTGCCCGCGGGCGGCACCGTGACGCCCGCCGTGCTCGGTCTCGCCGCCGCGGCGGGGTATGACGAGCTGATCGTGCATCCGCGCCCCCGGGTGGAGGTGCTGGTCCTCGGTGACGAGCTGCTCACCGCCGGACTGCCGCACGAGGGCCTGATCCGGGACGCGCTGGGCCCGCTGCTGGGGCCCTGGCTGGGCGGGCTCGGTGCCGAGGTGCTTGGCACCCGGCGGATCGGCGACGACGCCGAGGCGCTGTACGCGGCCGTCACGGGCTCCGCCGCCGACGTCGTGGTCACCACCGGCGGGACCGCCGCCGGGCCCGTCGACCATGTGCACCCGGTGCTCGCCAAGGCCGGTGCCACCCTGCTGGTCGACGGCGTGAAGGTCCGCCCCGGCCACCCCATGCTGCTCGCCGCGCTCCCCGGCGCACGCCATCTGGTGGGCCTGCCCGGCAACCCGCTGGCCGCCGTGTCCGGGCTGCTGACGCTGGCCGAGCCGCTGCTGCGCGCGCTCGCCGGGCGGCCGGCCCCCGCCCCGTACCGCGTCGAGGTACGCGAGGAGATCCAGGGGCACCCGTACGACACCCGGCTCGTGCCGGTGGTCCGCGACGGCGGCGAGGCCGTGCCGCTGCGCTACCACGGGCCCGCGATGCTGCGGGGGATCGCCGCCGCCGACGGCATGGCCGTCGTGCCGCCCGGGGGCGCCGACGCCGGACAGACGCTGCAGGTGCTCGACCTGCCCTGGCCCGCCGGACCCCTCGGGACGGCGGACGAAGGAGCATGTTTCACGTGAAACTTCCCAGCCGGGACGCGATGGCGCGCCAGGCCGACGAGCGCGTATCGGGCCCCCGGGTCCAGTTGCCCCGGAGGGTGGTTCAGAAGCCGCTCCGCCAGGTCGGCAAGCGCCTCCTCATGGCGCTCGGCGTGCTGGTCGTCACCGTCCTCATCGTCTACGTCGACCGCGGCGGCTACCACGACAACGCCAATGGCACGCTCGACTTCCTCGACTGCGCCTACTACGCGACCGTCACCCTCTCCACCACGGGCTACGGCGACATCGTCCCGTACAGCGACTCGGCGCGGCTCGCGAACATCCTGCTGGTCACGCCGCTGCGCGTGCTGTTTCTGATCATCCTGGTCGGCACCACCCTCGAGGTCCTCACGGAGCGGACCCGGGAGGAGTTCCGGCTGAACCGCTGGAGGGCCACCTTGCGCGAGCACACCGTCATCGTCGGTTTCGGCACCAAGGGGCGCTCGGCGATCCAGACGCTGTGCGCGACCGGACTGCGCAAGGACCAGATCGTCATCGTCGACCCCTCGACGAAGGTGATCGAGGCGGCCAACGCCGACGGGTTCGTCGGCGTCCTCGGCGACGCCACCCGCAGCGATGTGCTGCTCCGCGCCGAGGTGCAGAAGGCCCGTCAGATCGTCATCGCCACCCAGCGCGACGACACCGCCGTCCTGGTCACCCTGACGGCCCGCCAGCTCAACCGGGGCGCGAAGATCGTCGCCGCGGTCCGCGAGGAGGAGAACGCGCCGCTGCTGCGCCAGTCCGGCGCGGACGCCGTGATCACCAGCGCCAGCGCCGCCGGCCGGCTGCTCGGTCTGTCGGTGCTCAGCCCCAGCGCGGGCACGGTGATGGAGGACCTGATCCAGCAGGGCTCCGGGCTCGACCTGGTCGAACGCCCGGTGACCAAGGCCGAGGCGGGCCGCAGCGTCCGGGAGACCGAGGACCTGGTGGTGAGCGTGCTGCGCGGCCACCGGCTGCTCGGTTACGACGACCCCGCCGCCAGCCCGCTCCAGCTCACCGACCGGGTGATCACCATCGTGCGGGCCACGCCCGTCACCCCGCTCACCACGCCCGCCGAGGACTGACCCGGGCCCCACGGCCCCGCTCGCCCCGACCCGCCCCGCCCCACTCGCCCCGCCTCGCCGCCGGGTCCCGGAGTAGCCTCGCCGGCATGCATGCGATCACGATTCCGGAACCCGGCGGGCCCGAGGCGCTGGTCTGGGCCGAGGTGCCCGACCCCGTCCCCGCCGAGGGCGAAGTGCTCGTCGAGGTGGTGGCGAGCGCCGTCAACCGTGCCGATCTGCTTCAGCGCCAGGGCTTCTACGACCCGCCGCCCGGCAGCTCCCCGTACCCCGGTCTCGAGTGCGCGGGCCGGATCGCCGCACTCGGCCCCGGCGTCTCCGGCTGGGCCGTCGGCGACGAGGTGTGCGCGCTGCTCGTCGGCGGCGGTTACGCCGAGAAGGTGGCCGTGCCCGTCGGGCAGTTGCTGCCCCGGCCGGAGGGCGTGGACCTGGTGACGGCCGCCGCGCTGCCCGAAGTGGCCTGCACGGTCTGGTCGAACGTCTTCATGCTGGCCCATCTGCGGCCCGGCGAGACGCTTCTGGTGCACGGCGGCGCGAGCGGCATCGGCACCATGGCGATCCAGCTGGCCAAGGCGGTCGGCGCGCGGGTCGCCGTCACCGCCGGCGGACCCGAGAAACTGGCCCGCTGCGCCGAGTTGGGCGCCGACATCCTCATCGACTACCGCGAGCAGGACTTCGTCGAGGAGCTGCACAAGGCGACCGACGGGGCCGGGGCGGACGTCATCCTGGACATCGTCGGCGCCAAGTACCTGGACCGGAACATCAAGGCCCTCGCGGTCAACGGACGCCTGGTCGTCATCGGTCTGCAGGGCGGCGTCAAGGGCGAGCTCAACCTGGCCGCCCTGATGGCCAAGCGCGCCGCGGTCCTCGCGACCACCCTGCGCGCCCGCCCGGCAGCGGAGAAGGCGGCCGTGGTCGCCGCCGTCCGCGAGCACGTCTGGCCCCTGATCACCGCGGGCACCGTCACCCCGGTCGTGGACCGCACCCTGCCGCTGACGGACGCCGCCGAGGCCCACCGGGTCGTCGAGGCGAGCGGCCATGTCGGCAAGGTGCTGCTGCTCGCCCCGAAGGCCTGACCAAGGCCTGACACCCACACGCCTGGCCAAGGTCTGATACACACCCGAGGGGCCCGGTACGAGCGGCTTCCACCGCCCGGACCGGGCCCCTCGGGCATGACGTAGGAGACCTACAGGTACGGCCCCGAGCCGACCGCGCGCCCGCGCTGCGGGCCGTGGTCGTCGTCATCGTCGTGCGGCGCGCCGGGCGGCAGCGCACGGCGCATCTGCTCCAACTGGGCGCGGGCCGCCATCTGCTGGGCGAACAGCGCCGTCTGGATGCCGTGGAAGAGGCCTTCGAGCCAGCCGACCAACTGGGCCTGCGCGATGCGCAGTTCCGAGTCGGAGGGGATCGCCTCGTCGGTGAACGGCAGGGAGAGCCGCTCCAGTTCCTCCACGAGCTCCGGAGCGAGCCCGTCCTCCAGCTCCTTCACCGAGCTGGCGTGGATCTCCTTGAGCCGTACGCGACTGGCCTCGTCGAGAGGTGCCGCCCTGACCTCCTCCAGAAGCTGCTTGATCATGCTGCCGATCCGCATGACCTTCGCAGGCTGCTCGACCATTTCCGTCACCGGGACCTCGCGGGATTCGTCGTCACCCTGAGGGCCGCCGAGCGCCATCCCGTCCTGGCCCACGATGAGGACCTGGGGGCTCTCCTGCGACCTGTCATTCCTCGGCATCTCCATGCCGCCATTCTCTCGCACATACGCTTCACCACACGGTGTGCCCCCGGAGGAGGGTGATCCACCCTCCTCCGGGGGCACAACATCGCGAAGGAACCCGCGAAGGAACCCGCGAACGAACCTCAGTGCGCGGCGCGGCGGGCCAGCGCCCCGCGGGAGCGGGTCACCAGGGCCGCGAGGAGCGCGGCGCCGAGCGGGACGGCCACCAGGAGCGCGGCGAGCGTCTCCCAGGGCACGACGATCGGCATGACCGGCGGTCCGTCGGAGCTGCCCCAGCCCTCGGCCAGGCTCTGCTCGTAGAAGCGCACCGCCTCGCGCTCCTCGGTGAGCCGGAGTCCGATGGCGGGCAGCACACCGGCGGCGGAGCCGAGGATGACGCCCATCGCGGCGACGACTCCGCACTGGAAGCCGCTGAGGGTGCGGCGCACCCGGGGCGGGGCGCCGACCGCGGACAGGGTCTTCAGATCGGCCTCGGCGTCGGCCTGGGCGAGACCGGTGGCGATGCCGGCCGCGCCGATGGTGACCAGGCCGGCGAAGACGGTCAGCGCGAGCAGCACCAGGCTGTTCTTGCTGACGTAGCCCTCCTCCAGGGTGAGGTCGACCTCGCTGCCCAGCTTGGCGATCTCGCCGTCGAGCTTCTGCCGCTGCTCGGTGCTCGGCAGCCGGTCGGTGGTGAAGTACGCGCCCATGGGGACGGTCGTCAGTCCGGCGGCCTTGGCGGCGGCGGGGGTGAGGATGCTCTGCACGCCGTACGAGAGCGGCTCGCCGGGCACCTGGTAGGCGGGCAGCGACCGGATCTCGCCGGGCAGCGGCTTGTGCTCCTGGCCCGCCTTGTCGTAGGCCTCCAGGTCGGTGATCAGCCGGATGCCGACGGTGTCGTTCTTCTTGTCGACCTGCGGGGCGCTGAAGCTGACCAGCTTCCCGTCGGCGAGGGCCTTGGCGGCGCCCGGGTCGGTGATGCCGAGGACCTTCAGGATCGGGGCGTCCGCGATGAGCATGTTGCCCTCGACGTACACGCCGTCGCCCTGCATGCCCTTGCAGCGCCAGTCGTCCTGGAGCAGCTTGGTCCGCTGCGCGGGGGTGAAGCGCTCGGAGGGGTCGGACCCGTCCGGCGTCTCCACCCAGAGCGGGCACTCGTTGGCCTTGGGGATGACGATCTCGAAGCGGCCGCAGCCCTCGCCGCCGCCCCAGGGGGCGCAGCCCGGCTTGCCGACGGCGATCCGGGACACGTCGACCCGGCTGTCGACGGGGAAGAAGCGCTGCACGGCCTCGCGGACGGCCGGCGCGTCCCGCCCGCCCTCCTCGGTGACGATCGCGGCGACCGCCCCGAACGGCAGCTTCGGCTGGTACTCGTTCAGCCCCTGGGCGTCGCGGCTCGCGGCGTACGTGGAGACGGCGACGGTGCCCGCGACGGCCGCGAGGACGGCGGCGACGGCGGGAGCCGTACGGCCCCGGTTGCGCACCGCGTCGCGCAGCGCGAGCCGCGGCGACAGCGGCAGCCAGCGCCCGCCGCGCCCGAACAGGCCGACCAGGGCCGGGGTCAGGGCGACCACGCCCAGCTCGGCGAGGGCCGAGCCGGCCGCGACGATGAGGACCTGGTCGGTGACGACCGATCCGTACAGGGCGATCGAGGCGCCGAGGGCGACGGCGATCAGACCGAGGACGGGCAGCACCCGGCTGGAGCGGCGGACGCCGCGGCGGCCGGTGAGGGAGGCGAGGACGGTCTGCCGGGAGGCGGTGACCGCCGGGACGATCGCGGAGAGCAGACCGGTCAGGACGGCGAGGGCGGCGATGCCGAGCAGTTCGAGTGGCCGGATGGTGAAGCCGCCGAACCGCTGCCCCATGTACTCCTCCAGGAGCGGCCGGAGCGCGAAGGTGAGGAGCAGGGCGAGGACCGTGCCGACGAGGGCTGCGGCGACACCGATGACCAGGCCGCCGCTGAGCACGATGGCCCGGATGTGGCTGCGGTTGCCGCCGTTGGCGCCGACCAGACCGAGCTGGCGGCGGGAGCGGCGGGCACCGACGGCGAAGGCGGGGCCGGCCAGGAGGCAGATCTCCAGCATCGCGAGGCCGACCACGGTGGCGACGGCGGCCAGTGCGGCGGCGGTGCCGGCGGTGCTGTCCTCGTAGCGGTGGAAGTCGTCACGCTGGTAGAGCGGGACCTCGGAGTCGGCGGGCGGGTCGAGGACGACCGCCCGCGAGACGACCATGACGCCCTTCTTGTTGATCTCCTGGACCATGTTCCACGTGAAACCACCGGACTTCGTCACCAGATAGGTGGTGGTGACGTCGGGCCTCGGGTTGCCGGCCTTCTCGACGGCGGCCGCGTACGGCGCGAGGAACGCTCCCGGCAGGGCGTTGACCTGCTCGGTCTTGAGGTCGCTGGGCAGCTCGTAGGCGCCGGTGATCCGGTACTCGCGGTCGAAACCGCGGGCGGTGAGGGTCGAGCCGACGGTGAGGCCGCTGCTCTTCAGGAACGCGGTGCTCGCGGCCAGTTCGTCGTTCTTCTCCGGGAAGCGGCCCTCGGTGAGGGTCATGATGCCGCGCGCCATCGGGTCGGCGGCCTTCAGCTCACGGATCTGGGTCTGCAGCAGACCGTGCGTGGTGGTCAGCTTGGCCGTGCCGTCGGTGTCGGTGAGGACCGTCGAACCGGCCGGAATGGCCTTGGCGACATCGGTCGGACCGCTGGGCCAGGGCTTGTTGGTCTTGGAGAAGTCCTCGACGGGGGTGTTCTGCTCGCCCTTGGGGTCCTGGAGGATCGGCACCCCGGCCATCTGGGCGTCCGTCAGCCACGCGTCGGCGGCGCCTATGGAGCGCTCAAGGCGCTGCTCGGCGGTGAGTTCGGAGCTGCGCATGGTCAGCTGGAAGGCGCTCACCCCGAGGATCGGCAGGGCGATCATGGCGAGGACGAGGAAGCTGCGGCCCTTGGAGCGCCAGGCGTCACGGCGGGCGATGCGGACCGCGGCCCGCCAGGAGTGGAACCAGGTCGTCACTGCTGCGCCGCCCGGCCGGTCAGGAGCGAGTCGGCCTCGCTGCGTACGGTCTGGTCGACGACGGAGCCGTCCCGCAGGAACACCACTCGGTCGGCCCAGGCGGCGAACCGCGGCTCGTGGGTGACCAGGATGCCCGCGGCGCCCGCGTCGCAGCGGGAGCGGAGCAGCGCGAGCACCGATTCGCCGGTCTCGGAGTCGAGGGCGCCGGTGGGCTCGTCGGCGAGGACGAGCCGGCGGTCGCCGACCAGGGCGCGGGCGATGGCCACGCGCTGCTGCTGGCCGCCGGACATCTCGTCGGGGAAGCGGTCGGCGAGATGGCCGAGGTCCATCTCGGCGAGCGCGGCGAGGGCCTCGGTGCGGGCCTTGCGGGCGGAGATCCCGTCCAGCTCGCGGGGCAGGGCCACGTTCTCGGCGGCGGTGAGGGCCGGGATGAGGTTGTAGTCCTGGAAGACGTAACCGATGCTGCGGCGGCGCAGCGCGGCGAGCTCCTTGCGGCCGACGGTGGTGATGTCGGTGCCCTCGACGACGACCTGGCCGGAGCTCGGGGTGTCGAGGCCGCCGGCGATGGTCAGCAGCGTCGACTTGCCGGAGCCGGACGGGCCCATGACGGCGACGAGTTCGCCGGGGTAGACGTCGAGGTCGACGCCGCGCAGGGCGTGCACCTCCGTGGCGCCCGAGCCGTGGACTCGGGTGAGGTTCTGCAGGCGCAGCACGGGCTGCTGCTGGGCGGTGGTCATGGAATCCCCCTCGGGCGTACGCCGGCGAACAGCCGTGTGCGGAGCGGCCGCTGACGGCGCCGGACGTACGTACGGTCTGGGTCTCGATCGAAATCGGACGATCTGGATGGGACGGTCGGACTGGGTGGGTCGGACTGGCTGGGGCGGACTGAAGCTCGGTGGGTACGGCGCCGGGTCAGCGGCGCCGCGCGGTGCCGGTGCGTGCGGTGGCGGCCCCCGTGGCGGGCCCGGCGGCGGCGTCGGCCGCTCCCCCTGCCGGGCCCGGGGCCTCCGCCGCGTCACCCCTGGCCGCGGCGGCCGCGGCCGCCGCCGAGAGGCGGATCAGCCGCGCCTCGCAGTGGTCGAGCCAGCGCGCCTCGGCCTCGGTCTGGAAGATCAGCTGCTCCAGGACCAGGAGCCAGGCGACGTCGTCGCGCTCCTGGGCCCCGTTGCGCTCCACGGCGGTGATCGCCTGCGCCTTGAGCCGGGTGTAGTCCTGCATGGCCTTCACCGTGTGGCGGCGCTGCGACTGGATGACGTCGCGGATGTCGACCCCGGACGCCCCGACGGCCATGGCGAGCTTGATGGCCAGCTCGTCACGGGCCGGACTGGTGCGGTCCACCGGGTTCTCGAACCAGCTGCGCAGCTCGCCGCGACCGTGGTCGGTGATCGCGTAGAGCGCGTGGCCGGCCTCGTCCTCCCCGTCCTGGACGACCATCCCGTCCCGTTCGAGACGGTTGAGGGTCGTGTAGACCTGGCCCACGTTGAGCGGCCAGGTGGAACCGGTGCGGGACTCGAACTCGGTGCGGAGCTGCGAGCCGTAGCGCGGACCGCGTTCGAGGAGGGCGAGAAGCCCGTGGCGGATCGACATACCGAGTATGTATACCGAGTAAGTCGCCGGGGACAAGCGCCGTGAGACGGATCCGGAAGGTCCGACTCAAGGGGGA
Source organism: Streptomyces sp. SKN60 (assembly GCF_026236535.1). Lineage (GTDB taxonomy): Bacteria > Actinomycetota > Actinomycetes > Streptomycetales > Streptomycetaceae > Streptomyces. The sequence goes on from NZ_JAHTMW010000001.1 coordinate 343,554, forward strand.
CCCGGCGGTCCGGGCCGGCGCCGCCGGGAGCTCAGCGGCGCCGCATCCGGATCCCGAGGAACCCGATGCCGAGACCGACCAGGGCGAGCCCGACGCCCAGGGTGAGCACGGGAATCCGCCGGTCGGAGAGGTGCGCGGCGGTCTCCGTGCCGATCCCCGCGCCGGCCGCCGGAAGCTGCTCGGGTGGAGTCGGCACGGCCGGCGCGTCCGTCTCCGGTACGACGCCGGCGGTGCCGTCGGCGCTCGATTCCGGCTCCTCTTCTGTTGCCGTTTTGGTACGAGCGGGGTCGGCCGGGCCCGTCGGCGTGGCCTCCGCGGGGGCGGCGGGCCGCCCGGGGTGCTCCCGGCCCTCCCCCGCCGCGCGCCCCGCGAGGGAGGCGGAGCCGCTGGGCTCGGCCGGCTCGGAGGGCGAGGAGGGCGCGCCGCCGGACCCGGCGGAGGCGGACGCGGAAGGGGAGGCGGAGGCGGAGGCGGTGGGGCCGGGCGCCCCGGCGGTCCCGGAGGGTGTGGCGGAGCCGCTCGGCGCGGGCCCGGGCCCGGGGGAGCGGGTCGCGGAGGGCGAGGCGGAGGGCCGTACGGAGCCGCTCGGCGAGGGAGCCGGGGTGGCCGTGCCGGGGGACGGGCTCGGGGCCGTCGCCGTGCGCGAGGGGGTGGACGTGGCCCCCGCCCCCGCCTCGGCCCCGTACGCCGGCGCCACCGCGCCCGCCGCCAGCCAGCAGGCGAGGACGGGCGCGAACGCCCGCGCACGAGGACCTGATCCTGGAGTCACCGGGTGACCCCCTCCCGTACCGAGCCGCCGAGTCGAGTTGTTCAACTCAGCGTCACATGTCGGGGCAAAGCAGGCATCCCGGACACGTCCGGTCGGGGCCCCGCAGTCGCGGGACCCCAGGTCGGACGGCTACCGGACGGCTGCTGGACCGCTACTGCGGCTGGTCGCCGGTGGAGACCTCGAGGGTGAACGAGGCGTCGTCCTTGCCGATGTCCGTGCCCTGGCGCGGGTACTGCGTCATGACCGTGCCCTCGCCGTAGGTGGCCTCGTCCACCGACGACTCCGCCCTGATCTTCCAGCCGGCGGCCTGGATGCAGGCCTTCACCGACTGGATGTTCATGTACCTGAAGTCCGGCACCTCGAACTTGCTCGGGTCGCTGCTCGCCTCGCGCGGCTCGGTGCACTTCTTGGTGTCGATGGTCTTGCTGTAGTCCGGGCCCTTGTGGCCGGGCGCGTTGCTGGCGCTCTGGCTCGGGTCCGTACCGCCGCCGCCCTCGGTGCCGCCCGGGTCGCGGTTCATCAGCGAGATGCCGGTGACGGTGCCGGCCACGAGAACCAGGGCCACCGCGCCGATGAGGATCTTGTTGCGGTTCCCGCCGCCGGTGGCGCCCGTGTGCGACTGGACCGTGTACGGGCCGGGCGCGGGCGTCGGGACGGGCGCCGGGGTCTGGTAGACGGGCGCCGGTGCCGGGGTCGGGGCCTGCGGATACCCGTAGGAGGGGGCCGGGGTCGGGACGCCGTACGGGCCGGGCTGCGGGGTGTGCGGCATCGGCGCCTGGTACGGGGTCTGCATGCCGTGCGTGGACGGCGGCGGGGTCTGGCCGACCGGCGGGAAGACCGCCGAGCCGACGCCCGAACCGCTCTGCACCGGGCCGCCCGCGACGATCATCGGCGCGCCGGTCTGCCCGGCCGACAGCACCCGCAGGCACTCGTCGCGCATCGCGGCGGCGCTCGGGAAGCGCTCGTTCGGGTTCTTCTTCAGGGCGCGGGCGACCAGCGCGTCCATCGCCGGCGTCACCGAGCGGTTCACCGTGGACGGCGCGACCGGCTCCTCCTGCACGTGCGCGTACGCGATCGCCAGCGGCGAGTCCGCGTCGAACGGCAGCCGGCCCGTGAGCAGCTGGAACAGCATGATGCCGACCGAGTAGAGGTCGGAGCGGGCGTCGACGCCGCGGCCCAGGGCCTGCTCGGGGGAGAGGTACTGCGGGGTGCCGACGACCATGCCGGTCTGGGTCATCGAGGTGACGCCGGACTGCATGGCGCGGGCGATGCCGAAGTCCATGACCTTGACCACGCCGCGCTTGGTCATCATCACGTTGCCAGGCTTGATGTCCCGGTGGACCAGGCCCATCTCGTGGCTGGTCTCCAGGGCCGCGAGCACGTCCGCGGTGACCTTCAGCGCCTTGTCGGCCGGCATCGCGCCGTACTGCTGCACGTCCGCGGCGAGCACCGAGCCGAGCGGCTGGCCCTCCACGTACTCCATGACGATGTACGGCATGACGGCGCCGTCGAGGGTGTCCTCGCCGGTGTCGAAGACCGACACGATGTTGGTGTGCGACAGCTTGGCGACGGCCTGCGCCTCGCGGCGGAAGCGTTCGCGGAAGGACTGTTCGCGGCCGAGCTCGGTGTGCAGCGTCTTGATCGCGACCTGACGGTCGAGCGCGCTGTCGTACGCGAGGTAGACGGACGCCATGCCGCCTTCGCCGAGCAGGTCGCGCAGCTGGTACCGGCCGCCCGCGACCGAACCGCCCGCATAGCGGCCCTGTGCGCCGTCCTGGCTCATCTCGTGCTTCCCCCTACGCGCGCGTGGCGGCGCTGATCCGGAATTTCCTGGCCAAGTCTGCCCGAGGGCGGTGACACGTCAAGCCGCGCCCCGGTTCGGTGCCCGTTCCGTGACCCTCCGCACAGCGAATGTCCCGGAAGCGTGACAGGAACGCCATGGATTTGCACAGGTGTACGTGCAGGGAGTGGGATGGCCCATTCATCGCGGACCGTGATGTCGTACGGAGCCTGTAGCGTGACGACTGGACACGGCACAACAGACGACGGCGAGGACTGATGGCACCCGAATCCGAAGCTGGTGGCGGAGTGCCGGACGCGTCCGCCGAGTCCTGGGGCGTCGGGGGCGTGGTCGGCGACGGACGCTACCGGCTGACCCACCGTCTGGGCCGCGGTGGCATGGCCGAGGTGTTCGCCGCCGAGGACGTACGGCTCGGCCGCACCGTCGCGGTGAAGCTGCTGCGCCCCGATCTCGCCGAGGACCCGGTCTCCAAGGCCCGCTTCACGCGCGAGGCGCAGTCGGTCGCCGGCCTCAACCACCACGCGATCGTGGCGGTGTACGACTCAGGCGAGGACTTCGTCGGCGGTCAGTCCGTGCCGTACATCGTGATGGAGCTGGTCGAGGGCCGCACCATCCGCGACCTGCTGATCAGCGCCGAGGCGCCCGGTCCCGAGCAGGCGCTCATCATCGTCTCCGGCGTTCTGGAGGCCCTGGCCTACTCCCACCAGCACGGCATCGTGCACCGGGACATCAAGCCGGCCAACGTGATCATCACCCACACCGGTGCGGTCAAGGTCATGGACTTCGGCATCGCGCGCGCCCTGCACGGCGCGCAGTCGACCATGACGCAGACCGGCATGGTCATGGGCACGCCGCAGTACCTCTCCCCCGAACAGGCGCTCGGCAAGGCCGTCGACCACCGCTCCGACCTGTACGCGACGGGCTGTCTGCTCTACGAACTCCTGGCGCTTCGGCCTCCGTTCACCGGCGAGACCCCGCTGTCGGTGGTCTACCAGCACGTGCAGGACGCGCCGATCCCGCCGTCCGACGTCGCGCAGGGCGCGCCGCCGGAGCTGGACGGCCTGGTGATGCGCTCGCTCGCGAAGGACCCGGACGACCGGTTCCAGAGCGCCGAGGAGATGCGCGGACTGATCCAGTACGGGCTGCAGATGCTCCAGGAGCAGGGCGGCCACACCGGCATGTGGAACACCGGCCCGGTCGAGGCGCACGACGGCATGCACACGCCGGTCGGCGGCGTCGCCGCGACCTCGGTGCTCGGCCACCCCATGCACCACGAGACCGCGCAGGGCCCGATCCTGCCGCCGCGCAACCCCGAGGACGGCGCGGCGGGTTACGACGGCGGGCACGGCGGCTACGGCGGTTACGGCCAGGACGGCGGCTACGCCGGGCAGGGCGGCAACGGGCACAAGAGCGGCCGCGGCAAGGCGCTGCTGTTCGTGGCGCTCGCGCTGATCGCGATCGTCGCGGGCGTCGCCTTCGCCCTGGACAAGGCCGGCGACAAGGGCGACGGCGGCAACACGAAGCAGCCGACGATCACCAATTCGCCGTCCCCGAAGGGCGATTCGCCGACCCCGTCGGACGAGCCGAGCGACGAGAGCGAGACGCCTGACGACTCGTCGAGCGGCGGCAACGACCAGCCGTGGACACCGCCGACGAAGACGTGGACGCGCGAGCCGACGCAGGAGCCCACGAAGACGCAGGAGCCGACGACCGACCCGACGGACACGACGGACGGCGGTACGGGCACGAGCGACGGCGGCACCACCGACGGCGGCACGAGCGACGGCGGTACGACCGACGGGGGCACCAGCGACGGCGGTACGACCACGTCGGGCACGACCGACGGCGGTACGACCGGCACGTCGACGGGCACGTCCACCGGGACCTCGACCGGCACCACCACGGGCACGTCCACCGGCACCACCACCGGGACCACCGCGGGCACCAGCCGCTGACCCTCGGCCCCTCGACGCGTCAGCCCGTGAACGCGTCGCGCACCGCCTCGTACTCACGGGTCCACCACACCGCCAGGGCCGACACCGCCGGAAACAGCGGGTCGGCCCTGTGGTCGTGCAGCTGGTAGCGCCAGCGCAGGGTCCAGAAGTCGTTGAGCCGCTCCCACCACACCCGCTCCACCGCGGCGGCCAGCTCGGCGCCGTCCGCGCCGGCCGCCCGGCGGTAGGCCCGCGCGTACGCCCGCACCTTGTCCAGGGCCAGCTCGCCCGCCGGCCGTACGAAGAAGATCGCGGCGGCCCGGACCGCCTCCTCGGCGCGGGGGCGCACCCCGAGCCGGTCCCAGTCGACGATCGCGGCCGGTTCGGCGCCCCGGTAGAGCAGGTTGAAGGGGTGGAAGTCGCCGTGCACCCAGCCGGTCGCGGCGGCGGCCGGCGGGCGCCGGTGGGCGTGCGCGGCGAGCAGCACCCGGCGTTCGAGCAGCCGGTGCTCGGCGAGTCCGTCGAAGGCGTCGCGCGGACGGCGGGCGCGGACCAGGCGGAGCAGTTCGTCGATGAGCCGGAAGGTGTCCTCGGGGCGGGCGCTCTCGTGGCCGTGGCCCCGGTCGGGACCCGGGGACTCCGTGGGGGACTCCATGACCCGGTCGAGACCGGTGTGCACCCTGCCGAGGAGCCCGCCGAGCCGCCGGCAGCCGCCGGCCGACAACTGGGCGCCGTCGCGGTGCCGGCCGTCGATCCAGGGGTGGAGGGCGTAGCAGCGGCCGCCGATGACGGCGACGGTGCGGCCGCGGCCGTCGGGCAGCGGCGGGGCGACGGGCAGGCCGAGGGCGTGCAGCCGCTGGGTGGCCCGGTGCTGGCGCACGATGGTGTCCCGGTCGGCGGTCCGGGCGTCCACGTGCTGCTTGAGGAAGTAGGCGCCGCGGGTGGTGGCGAGCCGGTAGCCGCGGTTGAGCAGGCCCTGGGCCACGGGCTGGCAGGACAGCGGCTCGCCGGCCGCGGGGTAGCGGCGCAGCAGGGCGCGTACGGGGGGAGCGGGGAGGCGCGAAGCCGGGGGTACAGATGAGCGCGGCACTCCGCAGATGTTAGATCACGCTACGTGGTGGAGCTGTCGCCCGGTGGAGCTCCCGGTGGAGCTCCCGGTGGAGCTCCCGATGGAGGGAGCGCTCTGTGCGGCCGGGCAGTCGAGGGTGTGCACCGTGACGAACTGGGGCTCGACGCGCATGTAGACCGGTTCGAAGGGCTCGCCGTCCACGGAGGTGGGCTCCGCGCCGAAGGCCGCCCGCTCCTCGGCGGTCGGCTCGACGATCTCGGCTGTGCCGGTGAACTGCACCGACCACAGCCGCTCCGCGCCCGAGTGGAGGTTGTCCGCGCCGTAGGCGACGACGCTGCCGTTGCAGGCCCGGTGGTAGCCGAGGCCCCGGTGCAGCCGGATCAGGACGCGGCCGTCCGCCACGACGTGGCGGGCCGGGGCGACGAAGGGCATCGCCCGCATGCTGGTGGCCAGCCGGCCGTACGCGACACGGTTCAGCAGCTCGATGGCGCGGGTCTCCTCGCGGGACTGCTCGCGGGTCTCCTCGGTGGACATGGTTCCACTCTCCGCCACCGGCACCGTGCCGGAAAAGGGGCGCCTGCCCCGGTTCGCGAGGACGTAGGTCCCGAATGCGGGCCGACCGGCCCGGTCACACCCGTTCGGGTGACCCGGCCGGCCCGCCCTCCCGCCGGGAGCCCGGCGCCGCCTCAGCGCCGCTCGGCCTGCATCCGCGCCACGTACGCCGCGGCCTGCGAGCGCCGCTCCATGCCCAGCTTCGACAGCAGACTGGAGACATAGTTCTTGATCGTCTTCTCGGCGAGGTGGAGACGCTCGCCGATGGCCCGGTTGGTCAGGCCCTCGCCGATCAGATCGAGGATCTTGCGCTCCTGCTCGGTGAGGTGCGCGAGCCGGTCGTCGCCCTTCGGGCTGTTGCCGTCCCGCAGCCGCTCCAGGACCCGCGCCGTGGCCACCGGGTCGAGCAGCGACTTGCCCGCGGCGACGTCCCGGACCGCGTTCAGGAGCTCGTTGCCGCGGATGGCCTTGAGGACGTAACCCGAGGCCCCGGCCATGATCGCGTCGAAGAGGGCTTCGTCGTCCGCGTACGAGGTGAGCATCAGGCACTTGATCGCATCGTTCTGGGAGCGGACCTCGCGGCACACCTCGACCCCGCTGCCGTCCGGGAGCCGGACGTCGAGCACGGCCACGTCGGGGCGGGTCGCGGGGATCCTGACCAGGGCGTCCGCGGCGGTGCCGGCCTCGCCGACCACCTCGATGTCGTCCTCCACGGAGAGCAGCTCGTGGACGCCGCGCCGCACGACTTCGTGATCGTCCAGCAGAAATACCCGGATTTTTCCTTCTTCGCTCACGCGGTCAGTCTCACATATTGGGTCTTCCGGCGCCCGGGGTGCGCGGGATAACGTGCCGGGTGTTCCGACGACGCCGTCGGGCGCTTGTCCATGCGCTGACCAGGGACGAGTCCCGCTTTTCTCGATTTACTTGGAAATCCAAGCAAAATTGCAGGTCAAGTGGGGTTTCGCGGAATTGTTGCGCTGTGGGTACGGTGCCTGTGACGGCGTACGCCGGGGCACCTGTCACGCCCGACCCCGGCCGCGTCGCACCCACCCCGTGCGAAGGGTACGGATAGGGCGGAGCCGCACTGGCCCACCGAGCGAACCCCGGGGGCCGGACCGACGGAGGAGCACGCACGTGACCGTGGAGAGCACTGCCGCGCGCAAGACGACGCGACGCAGCAGCGGCACCAAGCGCACCACCAGCGCGACCGCGAAGAAGGCGCAGGCCCCGCAGCAGACGGAGCCCGAGCTCATTCAGCTGCTGACGCCCGAGGGTGAGCGCGTCCATCACCCCGAGTACGACATCGACCTGAGCGCCGAGGAACTGCGCGGCCTCTACCGCGACATGGTGCTCACCCGCCGCTTCGACGCCGAGGCCACCGCCCTGCAGCGGCAGGGCGAGCTGGGCCTGTGGGCCTCGCTGCTCGGCCAGGAGGCCGCCCAGATCGGCTCCGGCCGCGCGCTGCGGGACGACGACTACGTCTTCCCGACCTATCGCGAGCACGGCGTCGCCTGGTGCCGCGGGGTCGACCCCACCAACCTCCTCGGCATGTTCCGCGGTGTGAACAACGGCGGCTGGGACCCCAGCAGCAACAACTTCCACCTGTACACGATCGTCCTCGGCTCGCAGACCCTGCACGCCACCGGCTACGCCATGGGCGTCGCCAAGGACGGCGCGGACTCCGCCGTGATCGCCTACTTCGGCGACGGCGCCTCCAGCCAGGGCGACGTCAACGAGTCGTTCGTCTTCTCCTCGGTGTACAACGCCCCGGTCGTGTTCTTCTGCCAGAACAACCAGTGGGCGATCTCCGAGCCCACCGAGAAGCAGACCCGCGTCCCGCTCTACCAGCGCGCCCGCGGCTTCGGCTTCCCCGGCGTCCGCGTCGACGGCAACGACGTCCTCGCCTGTCTGGCCGTGACCCGCTCGGCGCTCGAGCGCGCCCGCCGCGGCGAGGGCCCGACGCTCATCGAGGCGTTCACCTACCGCATGGCCGCCCACACCACCTCCGACGACCCGACCCGCTACCGCCGGGACACGGAGCGCGAGGCCTGGGAGGCCAAGGACCCGATCCTGCGCCTCAAGGCGTACCTGGAGAAGGAGGGTCACGCCGACGCCGCCTTCTTCGAGGCCCTGGAGACGGAGAGCGAGGAGCTCGGCAAGCACGTCCGCGAGGTCGTCCGCGCCATGCCCGTCCCGGACCACATGGCGATGTTCGACAACGTGTACGCGGACGGGCACGCGCTCGTCGACGAGGAGCGCGCCCAGTTCGCCGCCTACCAGGCGTCCTTCGAGGGCGGAGAGGCCGAGTAATCATGGCTGTTCAGAAGCTTCCCCTGGCCAAGGCGCTCAACGAGTCGCTGCGCAAGGCCCTGGAGACCGACCCCAAGGTCGTCGTCATGGGCCTGGACGTCGGCAAGCTCGGCGGTGTCTTCCGGATCACCGACGGTCTGCAGAAGGACTTCGGCGAGGACCGGGTCGTCGACACCCCGCTCGCCGAGTCCGGCATCGTCGGCACCGCGATCGGCCTGGCCCTGCGCGGCTACCGCCCGGTCGTGGAGATCCAGTTCGACGGCTTCGTCTTCCCCGCGTACGACCAGATCGTCACGCAGCTGGCGAAGATGCGGGCCCGCTCGCTCGGCACCGTGAAGATGCCGGTCGTCATCCGCATCCCGTACGGCGGCGGCATCGGCGCCGTCGAGCACCACTCCGAGTCCCCCGAGTCGCTCTTCGCGCACGTCGCGGGCCTCAAGGTGGTCACCCCGGCGAACTCCTCCGACGCCTACTGGATGCTCCAGCAGGCCATCCAGAGCGACGACCCGGTCATCTTCTTCGAGCCCAAGCGCCGCTACTGGGACAAGGGCGACGTCGACGTCGACGCCATCCCCGGCGAGCTGCACAAGGCCCGGGTGGCCCGCGAGGGCACCGACCTCACGCTGGTCGCGTACGGCCCGATGGTGAAGACCTGCCTGGAGGCGGCCGCGGCCGCCGCCGAGGAGGGCAAGTCGATCGAGGTCGTGGACCTGCGCTCGATCTCCCCGCTCGACTTCGACACCATCCAGGCCTCGGTCGAGAAGACCCGCCGGCTGGTCGTCGTCCACGAGGCCCCGGTCTTCTTCGGCTCCGGCGCGGAGATCGCCGCCCGGATCACCGAGCGCTGCTTCTACCACCTGGAGGCCCCCGTCCTGCGGGTCGGCGGCTACCACGCGCCGTATCCGCCGGCGCGCCTGGAGGAGGAGTACCTGCCGGGCCTGGACCGCGTGCTCGACGCCGTCGACCGCTCGCTGGCGTTCTGAGGAGATCAGCACGATGACGATCCGCGAATTCAAGATGCCCGACGTGGGCGAGGGCCTCACCGAGGCCGAGATCCTCAAGTGGTACGTCCAGCCCGGTGACACGGTCACCGACGGCCAGGTCGTGATCGAGGTCGAGACCGCGAAGGCCGCCGTCGAACTGCCGATCCCGTTCGACGGCACCGTGCACGAGCTGCGCTTCCCCGAGGGCACCACGGTCGCCGTCGGCGAGGTCATCATCACGGTGAACGTGGGCGGCGGCGCCGCGCCCGAGGCGCCCGCGGCGCCGGCCGCCGAGCCCGTGGCGGCCCCGGCGGCTGCCCCGGCGGCGGAGGAGCCCGAGCCGGAGGGCCGGCAGCCGGTTCTCGTCGGTTACGGCGTGGCCGCGTCCGCCACCAAGCGCCGGGCCCGCAAGTCGGCGGCCCCGGCCGAGTCGGCGGCCCCCGAGGCCGTGGCCCCGGTGGTCCCCGAGCAGCTGAACGGCCACGGCCACGGCCCCGCCGTCGCCGGCCGCCCGCTGGCCAAGCCGCCGGTGCGCAAGCTCGCCAAGGACCTGGGCGTCGACCTGGCCACGGTCACCCCGACCGGCCCGGACGGCATCATCACCCGCGAGGACGTGCACCGCGCGGCGGCTCCGGCCCCGGCGGTCGAGGCTCCGGCGGCGGTTCCGGTTCCGGCTCCGGCCCCTGTTCAGGCCGAGGCCCCGGCGCTCGCCGTTCCGTCGGACGCCCGGGAGACCCGTATCCCCATCAAGGGCGTACGGAAGGCCACGGCGGCGGCGATGGTCGGCTCGGCCTTCACCGCGCCGCACGTCACCGAGTTCATCACCTTCGACATCACGCGCACGATGAAGCTGGTCGACGAGCTCAAGTCCGACAAGGACATGGCGGGCCTGCGGGTCAACCCGCTCCTCCTCATCGCCAAGGCGGTCCTGGTCGCGATCAAGCGCAACCCGGACGTCAACGCGGCCTGGGACGAGGCCGCCCAGGAGATCGTGCTCAAGCACTATGTGAACCTGGGCATCGCGGCGGCCACCCCGCGCGGTCTGATCGTGCCGAACATCAAGGACGCGCACGCCCAGACCCTGCCGGACCTGTCGCGCTCGCTCAGCGAGCTGGTCTCCACCGCCCGCGAGGGCAAGACCACGCCGGCGGCGATGCAGGGCGGCACCTTCACCATCACCAACGTCGGCGTCTTCGGCGTCGACACCGGTACCCCGATCATCAACCCGGGCGAGTCCGCGATCCTCGCGGTCGGCGCGATCCGCTTCCAGCCCTGGGTCCACAAGGGCAAGGTGAAGCCCCGCCAGGTCACCACCCTGGCCCTGTCCTTCGACCACCGCCTGATCGACGGCGAGCTGGGTTCGAAGTTCCTGGCCGACATCGCGGCGATCCTGGAGCAGCCGAAGCGGCTCATCACCTGGGCGTAGCCGCCTGGTTGCGCTGTTTCACGTGAAACACCCGGTCGGGGACGACACCGTCCCCGACCGGGTGTTCGCGTCGTGGATACGATCGCCTCCACGGTCCGGGCGGCGAACGGGGACGAGTTCTGATGAAGGCAACTCAGCTGGCAGAAGCCCGAATCGACGATGCGAGCAACCTCTTGGTCGCGCCTTCGGCGATGCGGGGCAGCGACCTGGTCAGGGACTTCTTCGGGGCGGTCGTCGCGCCGGAGGAGCTCGCCGCAGGTTCGCTCGACCTCGCGCAGAAGACCGTCTATCTGTGGGGCGACATATCCGGGATCAGTGACCGCCAACTGCAAGCGGCTGCCCGGGTCGTTGTGGTCGAGGACCTCGGCCGGGTTCCTCTTCGCGTGCACGGTGTCGGGGTGTACTACCGCCGTTTCTTCGGGCTCGGCGACGATCACTTCGGACGGATCCGTGCGGAGCACGCGTTCCAGTCCCTGACCGAGTCCACCAAGCCTGGAACGGCTCATCGCAGCGGAATCTATCTGACGCCCGTCACGCGAGACGGTGACGAGCTGCATTTCCGCCTGCTGCGGTGCTCGACGAATCTCTCGGGTCCGACCGAGGGCTTTCGTCCGACCGATACGAGCATCGTCGACGCGCTGAACCGCGAGGCCGCCGCCGTCTTCCGGGGCCAGGCGCCGCTGAATCACGTCCTCGCGCAGATCTACCACAACACCCGTGCCACGGCGGAGCGGAAGCAGTCCAAGGCCAAGATCTCGGCCCATGCCGACAAGACGAAGGACATGCCGGTCAACGGCATCATGGCCTTCTGCACCTTCTACGACGGGCTCGACCGGCTGCAGCCGCTGGCCGAAGACGGCTTCGACTACGGCGTGAAGGGCGTCAGCGGGCTCACCAGGCTTCAGTTCCGCCTCAAGGAGCCGGCCCAAGAGCGCGACGCCGCGGTGTTCCCGCCGCAGTTCACGGTCACCCTCCATCCCGGCTCCGTGTTCTTCATGCCGCTGTCCACCAACCGCCTGTATACGCACGAGATCCGGCCCTCGGCCCTGGACGCCGAGCTGCTTCCGACCCGCCTGGGGTACGTGGTGCGCTGTTCGAGCGCCGAAGCCGTGCACAGGGACGGCCAGACGTTTCTCAAGGCGGCCGAGGAACTGGTGAGACTGGAACCGCCCACGGAAGCCGGCATGGACGAGCTGCGCAGGCTGTACGCAGAGGAGAACAGGAGCTCGTCTTTCATCGATTACGGCGACGAATTCCTCTTCAGCATGAACGCGGGAGATTATCGTGCCCCCCGAGCCTAGGATCTCGGACGAGATCATCTCGTGCGCTGTGCCGGCCGAGGCGAACGTCTTCGCGGAGTTGTCGGCGTCGGTTCACTGGGAAGAGCTGGGAAAAGGCCGGCGCGGCGCCGTGCTGACGAAGGTCGACGAGGCGGGCGGCGTGCCTCTCGTACGGACGACCACGCGATACGGCACCCCGGCGCAGCGTTTCCGGGCGGTGCACGAACGGCTGGCGCGCCGGCTGGCACACCAGGTTCAGGAATGTGCGGCGCTTCCGGTCGGCTTCGACAACGCCCTCATCGAGACCTACACGAACGCCTACCGGACGATGGGCGGCCACTCCGACCAGGCCCTCGACCTGGCCGACGAGTCGTTCATCGCCGTCTTCTCCTGCTACGAGGATCCGGAAGCGAGCCCGTCACGGAAGCTGATCTTCGAGTCGAAGGAGTCCGGCGGCGAGAAGTTCGAGATCCCTCTCGCCCACGGCGGTGTCGTCGCGTTCTCCGTCGACTCGAACCGGCGCCTCCGGCACAAGATCGTGTGGGACGCGCCCGCCGGGACGGCGGACGCGGCGGACAACCCGTGGTTGGGCGTCACGTTCCGGACCTCGAAGACCCTCGTCCGATACCGCGACGGAAACGCGTACCTCCCGCAGGGCACCCGCCTCATGCCCGCCGACGAAGAGCAGCGGCACGAGTTCTACCGTCTGCGGCGCCGTGAGAACAACGAGACGGACTTCGTCTGGCCCCCGCTGACCTACACCCTCAGCGAGAGCGATCTGCTGCCGCCTGTTTGACCGGCGCGCAGGCCCGTCCGCCATGCGGACGGGCCTGTCTGTTGCACCCCTGTTGTATCTAAGCTGTGCGCATGGCATCCGCACCCCCGGCAGCAGACCGCGTCTACATGCACGTCAAGCAGGCGGTCCTCGACCGGCGTTACGAGGGCGGGACGCTGCTCACCGAGGGGGAGCTGGCGCAGGCGGTGGGGGTGTCGCGGACGCCGGTGCGGGAGGCTTTGCTGAAGCTGGAGATGGAGGGGCTGCTCAAGCTCTATCCGAAGAAGGGCGCGCTGGTGCTCGCGGTCTCCGCGCAGGAGATCGCGGACGTCGTCGAGACCCGGCTGCTTGTGGAGGAGTTCGCCGTGCGGCGGGCCGTGCCCGCGCCCGCCGGGCTCGTGGCGCGGCTCGAAGAGCTCCTGGAGGAGCAGAAGCGGCGGGCCGGGGCCGGGGACCTCGCCGAGGTCGCCGTCACCGACCGGTGCTTCCACGCCGAGATCGTGAAGCACGCCGGCAACCAGATCCTGGCCCGCCTCTACGACCAGATGCGCGACCGGCAGCTGCGGATGGGCGTCGCCGTGATGCAGTCCCAGCCCGACCGGATCGCCAAGAACATCGCCGAGCACGCGGAGATCCTGGAGCGGATCAGAGCCGGCGACGCCGAGGGCGCCGCGCACTGCGTGCGCCAGCACCTCAGCTGGGTCAAGATCCTGGTCCGGGGTGAGGACCGATGAGCGCACGGGACGGCCACGGGTCCGCCGTCGCCCTGCCCGGCGACCCGCCCGGCGGCCGCCGCGCCGCCCTCGTCTGGGGCGTCGGCGTCGCCGTCTACTTCGTCGCCGTCATCTTCCGGACCTCCCTCGGCGTCGCCGGACTCGACGCCGCCGACCGCTTCGACGTCAACGCCTCCGCCCTGTCGACCTTCTCCATACTCCAACTGCTCGTCTACGCCGGCATGCAGATACCCGTCGGCCTCATGGTCGACCGGCTCGGCACCAAGAAGGTGCTGACCATCGGCGTCCTGCTGTTCACCCTCGGCCAGCTGGGCTTCGCGCTCTCCCCCTCGTACCCCATGGCGCTCGCCTCCCGCGCCCTGCTCGGCTGCGGCGACGCGATGACCTTCATCAGCGTGCTGCGGCTCGGCAGCCGCTGGTTCCCGGCCCGCCGCGGGCCGCTCGTCGCCCAGGTCGCCGCGCTCTTCGGCATGGCCGGCAACCTCGTCTCGACGATCTTCCTCTCCCGCGCCCTGCACGGCCTGGGCTGGACCACCACCTTCGTCGGCAGCTCCTTCGCCGGCGTCGTCGTCCTCGTCCTGCTCCTGCTGTTCCTCAAGGACCACCCCGAGGGGTACGAGCCCGCGCCCGCCACCCACGCCGGCGCCGCGTTCGTACGCCGCCAGATCGCCGAGTCCTGGCGCGAGCCCGGCACCCGGCTCGGCATGTGGGTGCACTTCACCACCCAGTTCCCCGCGATGGTCTTCCTGCTCCTGTGGGGCCTGCCGTTCCTCGTCGAGGACCAGGGACTCGGCCGGGGGACCGCCGGCGAACTGCTCACCCTCGTCGTGCTCTCCAACATGGCCGTCGGCCTCGCCTACGGGCAGATCATCGCCCGCCACCACGCCGCCCGCGCCCCGCTCGCCCTCGGCACGGTCGCCGCCACCGCCCTGCTGTGGGGCGCCACCCTCGCGTACCCCGGCGACCGCGCCCCGATGTGGCTGCTGATCACCCTCTGCGCGGTCCTCGGCGCCTGCGGACCCGCCTCGATGATCGGCTTCGACTTCGCCCGCCCCGCCAACCCGCCCGAGCGCCAGGGCACCGCCTCCGGCATCGTGAACATGGGCGGCTTCGTCGCCTCCATGACCACGCTCTTCGCCGTGGGCGTGCTGCTCGACGCGACCGGCGACGACTACCGGATCGCGTTCTCCTCGGTCTTCGTCCTGGAGGCCCTCGGCGTCGTCCAGATCCTCCGGCTCAAGTCCGCCAGCGCACGCCGGGAGCGCGAACGCCTCGTCGCCAGCCGCGTCGAGGCCGTACACGTACCCGTATAGAAACCGCAGGTATCTACTGACGGCTGACGGCTGACGGTCAGTTCGGCGTCACCGCGAAGTTCGCCAGGATCGCCTCCGCCAGCGCCTCGTCGCCCTCCGTCTTCACCCGGTCGGCGACCTCCGCCGGACGCACCCGGCCGCACGCCAGGCGCACATACGTCTCCCAGTCGGTGGCCAGCGTCACCGCCGGGCCGAGGGAGGGCGCGCCGTCGATCGAGCCGTTGCCCTCGGCGTCGACCCGGACCGTGCGCAGGAACTCCACCGGCCCGGTCACGTCCAGGACCACCGCCGAGGACGCGGGCGCGCCCGCCTCCTTGGCGACCACGTGGGGCAGCGCCTCCAGGAGCACGTCCCGGGTGACGTACGCGCCGGGGGAGTCCAGGTTGCCGGGGACGTCGAGCGTGGTGCGCAGGTCCTGTTCGTGCACCCAGCAGTCGAAGGCGCGCATCCGGTAGGCGAGTTCCAGGGTCTGCTCGGCGCCGAGCGGGGCCCGCATCATGGCGTCGGGCTGCCGGGTCTCGTTGCGCAGCTGGCGCGCCCGGCGGATCAGCACGTACTCCAGCTCCGAGGTCATCTCCGGCGCGGTGTGGTGCCGTCGCACATCGACCTGCATCTCCATGTAGCGGGCGAAGTCACTGCGTACGTGGTAGAGATCGCGGGGCAGGCTGTGGATCGGGCGCGGGTCGCCGAGCATCTCGGTCTCCATGCCGATGACATGGGAGACGATGTCGCGGACCGACCAGCCCGGGCACGGCGTGGCACGGTTCCACTCGCCCTCGACGAGCGGCTGCACCAGCTCGGCTATCGCTTCGATGGAGTGGGTCCAGGCGTCGGCGTAGTTCTGGAGGCTGGGATGGACGGTCACGGGACCCCTCGGCGGTTCTTCGATACGCGGGCTGGAGCGGTGGTGGCTGGCGGGTGGCGGGTGGCTGACGGGCTGAAAACATGACTGCGTGGGAGGCTCGGACGCTAAGTTACGCTGCCCGAAGGCACCCCGGCAGTGCTTTCGTGTGACGATCGTAGGCCCGTGTTGACGGCTCGAATGCCAGGACGGTGGTAGTGTGCGCGCCTCGCTCCTCCAGATCGCAGTAGATTCGGACGAATCGGTGGACAACCGCCGCGAGCGGGTGGCCGCCCTCGTGCGCGCCGAACGCGGCGTCGCCGATCTCGTCGTGCTCCCCGAGCTGTGGCCGATGGGGGCCTTCGCCTACGAGGCGTTCGCCGCCGAGGCCGAGCCGCTGAAGGGCCCCACGTACGAGGCGATGGCCGCGGCCGCGAGGGACACTGGTGTGTGGCTGCACGCCGGCTCGATCGTCGAGGCCGTGGGCACCCTCGGGACCCCTGCCCTTTACAACACCTCGCTCGTCTTCTCCCCCGACGGCGAGCTCGCCGCCAGCTACCGCAAGATCCACCGCTTCGGCTTCGACAAGGGCGAGGCGGTCCTCATGGCGGCCGGCGAGGACCTGGTCACCGTCGACCTGCCGCGGCTCACCGTCGGCGTCGCCACCTGCTACGACCTGCGCTTCCCCGAGCTCTTCCGCGGCCTCGTCGACGCGGGCGCGCAGGCCTTCGTGATCCCGGCCGGCTGGCCGGCCCGGCGCCGCGCGCACTGGACGCTGCTCGCGCAGGCCCGCGCGGTCGAGAACCAGGCGTACGTCCTCGCCTGCGGCACCGCCGGCACGCACGCCGGCGTCGAGCAGGCCGGGCACTCGATCGTCGTCGACCCCTGGGGCGAGGTCCTGGCGGAGGCGGGACCCGGAGAGGAGATCCTGCGCGTCGACCTCGACCCGGCGAAGGTGACGCAGACGCGGGAGCAGTTCCCGGCTCTGAAGGACCGGGTTCTGGGCCGCTGAGGCGGCGTCAGGGTCGGGGCGGGGAGCGTCAGTAGGAGGCCTCCGCCCACAGCTCGGTCACCCGTCGCACCCCCGCCTTCACCGCGCCCACCCGCGTCAGGGCGGACCGGTCGACCCCCGCGAAGACCAGGGCAAGCGCCAGGTCGGCGCCCTCCGCCCGGCCCTCGGCCCGTACCGCGAGCTGCGCGCCGCGCCCGCGCCCCGACTCGCGTACGGTCACGGTGACGCCCGGGTCCTCGGCGTCGGCGGTCCGGGTGAGGGTGTAGCCGCGCCGGTCGAGGGCGGCGAGCCGGTACGTGTCGCCCGCGTGCCGCAGCTGGAGGGCGCGCTGGACGAGGGTGGCGCCGATCCGGTTGCGGGCCAGGTGGACATGTCGGTCGCCGACCCGCAGGGTGGCCCGGTTGAGGGTGGGCAGCCGCAGGTTCTCGACGTGGCTCCCGCGCGACTCGAAGGTGGTGACGGGCAGCAGCCCGCCGCGCGCCTCCGAGACCGCCGACTCCGGGACGACCCGGGGCAGCGGACAGGTCAGCACGATCTCGCCGAACTCCGGCGAGGTGCCCCGCCACCCGGAGCGGACGTCGGGCCGCTTCCCCTCCTGCCAGCGATGCAGGGCGAACGGCGTGATGGGCGTGTGCACGGATGCGGCTCCTCCGATTCCTTCGATTCCTTCGAATCTTTCCAGTCTTTCGATTCCTCAGACGGTGATGGCGTTCAGGGCCGCGGGCCGGCCCTCGGCCCGGACCGCCGCCCCCGGGGCGTACTCCGCCCACGCCGACGCCAGCCGGTCCACCGCCTCCGTGAGGGTGGCGGGCGGCAGCAGGAAGTGCAGCCGCAGCCGGCGGGTGCTGCCGCCGAGGGCGTCCATGGTCGAGCCGGGGAGCACGGCCACCCCGTGGCGCAGCGCGATCTGGGCGAAGGACACGCCGTCGCCGTACGGGAGGCGGACCCACAGGGTCTGGCCGCCGGCCGCGGGCGGGCAGTGCCAGTCGGGGAGCCGGCGGGCAAGCTCGGCCCGGAGGTGGTCGTGACCGGCCCGCAGTTCGGCCACCCGCGAGCGCAGGACGGGCGCGAAGCCGTCGAGCAGCCGGGTCGCGACCAGCTGGGACGGAACGTCACTGCCGAGGTCGTGCAGCGCCTTCAGCCGGGCCAGCCGGGCGATCAGCGGCGCCGGGCCGCGCACCCAGCCGATCCGCAGACCGCCCCAGACCGCCTTGCTGAGCGAGCCGACGCCGATGACCTCCGTACCGTACGAGGAAAGCGGCGGCCCCCCGTCTCCGGAACCGGGACCGGAACCGGAACCGGGATCGGCGCCGAAGTCCAGCTCGGCGAGCACCTCGTCGTCGATCAGCGGTACGCCGTGCTCCTCGGCCGCCGCGACCAGGCGCCGTCCGAGGAGCGGCGGCAGGACGGTGCCGGTCGGGTTGTGGAAGCGGGGGATCACATAGGCCAGGGCGGGGCGGTGACGTTCCATCACCCGGACCGCTTCCGCCACGTCGAGGCCGTCCGGGCCGACCGGAACCGGGTGCGGCACGGCCGCCGCCTCCCGGAACAGGTCGAGCGCCCCCGGATAGCTCGGCGCCTCCACGAGAACGCCGTCGCCGGGCGCCACGAGCAGCCGGGTGAGCAGCCCGATCGCCTGCTGGGCGCCGGTGGTGACCAGGACCTGCGCCGGGTCGGTCGGCACGCCCCGCCGCCCGTAACGGCGCGCGATCGCCGACCGGAGCGCGGGCAGGCCGGCCGGGTGGTAGCCGAGGTCGTGCGCCGGGAGTTCGAGGCGCGCGTACGCCTCCGCGAGCGCGGGCGGCGGGGCCGGCGGCGCGGCGCAGCTCAGCAGCAGCACGTCGTCGGAGGGTTCGAGCAGGTGCAGGAACATCGGGTTGGACGTCTCCGTGACCCGCTGCCCGGGCGGCGGCGGGGCGAGCGCGGCCGGCGCCACCCGCGTACCGCTGCCCTGCCGGCGTACCAGCCGCCCCTCCTGACGCAGCGTCTCGTACGCGGCGACCACCGTCGTCCGCCCCACCGAAAGGGCGGTCGCCAGCCGTCGGTCCGGCGGCAGCGGGGCGCCGGGCGGCAGCAGGCCCTCGTCGACCAACTGCCGTATCCGGGCGGCCAGGAGGAGATAGAGCGGGCCGCGGCCGGCCGACCAGCGGCCGAGCCAGGCGACCAGTTCGGGCAGGGTGGGTGTCATTGGATCCATCGGCGGACCAATCTGCCGGGATTGGTCCTGTGGACGCAAGCGCTCCGTCCCCAGACTGACCGTCATGACCGCCGACACGCACCTGACCGCAGCCGACCACCGCCCCGAGCCCGCCCGTACCGAGTCCGCCCACACCGAGTCCGCCCACCCCGAGACCCTCGCCGTGCACGCGCCGCAGCCGGAGATCCGCGGCAGCCGGCCGCTCGGCGTGCCCATCCACCAGAACCACGTCTTCGCCTTCGACAGCGCCGACGCGCTCGCCGAGGCCTTCGGCTCCCCCGACGAGTTCCTCTACAGCCGCATGGGCAACCCCACCGTCCGCGCCCTGGAGGCCGCCGTCGCCCGCCTGGAGGGCGGCGCCGACGCCCTCTCGTACGCCTCCGGGATGGGTGCCATCAACGGCGTGCTGCTCGCCCTGCTCTCCAGCGGCGGGCACGTCGTCGCCCAGCGCTGCCTGTACGGCGGTACGTACGCCCTGCTCACCGACCTCGCCGCGCGCTGGGGCGTCGAGGTCACGTACGTCTCCGGGACCGACGCCGACGAGGTGCGCGCCGCCCTGCGCCCCCGGACCGCGCAGCGCCCCGGGACCGCGCTGCTCTACCTGGAGACCATCGCCAACCCCACCACCCGGGTCTCGGACCTGCCCGCGCTGATCGCGGTGGCCCGGGAGGCCGGGGTGCCGACGGTGGTCGACAACACCTTCGCCTCGCCGCTGCTGTGCCGGCCGATCCCGTCGTACGGCGCGGACGTCGTCGTGCACTCGGCGACCAAGTACCTCGCCGGGCACGCCGACGTCCTCGGCGGCATCGCGGTCTTCCGCGACACGGCGCTGCACCGGCGGGTGCGGCACTACGCGGTCGAACAGGGCGCGGTCACCGACCCGTTCGCCGCCTGGCTGACCCTGCGCGGGCTGCAGACCCTGCCGCTGCGCGTCGAGCGGCAGAGCGCGAGCGCCGCCGACCTGGCGGCCCGGCTCGCCGCCCACCCGGCGGTCGCGGCCGTCCGGCACCCGGCCCTCGCCTCACACCCGGACCACGCGATCGCGGCCCGGCTGCTGCCGCGGGGCGGCGGCGGGGTGGTCTCCCTCGACCTCGCGGGCGGGCGCGAGGCCGGGAAGGCCTTCGTCGAGGCGGTCCGGCTCGCCTCGCTCAGCGTCTCGCTCGGCGATGTGAAGACCCTGGTGATGCACCCGGCGTCGACCTCGCACCGGCAGCTCGACGAGCCGGCGCTCGCGGCGGCCGGCATCGGGCCGGGCACGGTGCGCCTCTCGGTCGGCGTCGAGCACGTCGAGGACCTGTGGGCGGACCTGGAACAGGCCCTGGAACAGGTCCGCGCCAAGGCGCTCTAGACGCCCTGCGGTTCGGGTCTCAGTCCTCCCGCTCCCGCTCCGCCATCCGGATCACGCACACCGCGACCGCGACGAGCAGCGCCGGGTCGGCGTCCTCGCGGACCACGTTCACGGCGTAGGTGTCGCGGACGTGGAACCACCGGCGGGAGATGTGGGCGAGGAGTTCGCCGTCGTACTCGACGGTGAACTCCCGGTCCAGGATCCGGCCGCTGACGTCGAGTTCGGTGCCGTCGACGAGAGCGACCCGGAAGTGGTTGCGGAGGAGGGAGAGGCGCTTGCGGCGGATGGTGGCGAGCGGGTGGTCGTCCCGCTCGATCGTCATCGTGTCCCGCAGACTGAACATCTTCTGCCGCAGGGTGATCAGGACCCGCCCGTCGGGGTCCTTCAGCTCCAGGGTGTCGCGCAGCCGCAGCGCCTTGCCGTCGACGAGGAAGGCGTGCCGGCCCCGCTCGTCCTCGATCCAGTAGTCGTCGCCGATGGCGAAGATCTTGTCCCGTACCAGGTATTTCATGGGGCGATCCCTTCCCCGTCACAGGCGGAAGTAGCGGGTGAACGGGTCGGGTCCGACGCCGAGCGGGTCGCCGAACGGGGTGTCCAGCTGATGGATGAGCAGCACCGTGAAGGCGATGAACCCGGACAGGCCCATCACGAGGATCACGTGCGTGCTGCTCCGGTTGAGCCCGAAGAGGAACATGAAGGCCACGGTCAGCACCCCGCCGATGACCAGGCCTGCCCACAGCACCACGGACAGGCGCTCCTCGGCCGCCGCCTCGCGCCCGCGGCGGGCGTCGTCCACGTAGCCGATCTGGGCGAGCACCTCCTGCGCGGCGATCTGCTGGGCGGTGGTGCCGCGGCCGCGCAGCTCGCCGGCGGTGCGCAGCCGGTCGAGCAGCGTCCAGCCGTCGTCGCCGAGGGGCTCGCGCTCGGCCATGAGCGGCCACTCGACGTCGACGACGTGACCGGCGTACGAGCGGGCCGCCTCCCGCAGCGGTCCGCGCTGTTCGGCGGGCAGCGCGTCGGCGAGGAGGTACGTCTGGTGCAGGGCGCTGGCCTCGGCCTGGACCCGGTCGTCGGCGGTGGCGCGGTTGTCCCAGACGGAGACCAGGCACAGGCCGAGCACCAGGGCGTAGAACACCGACACCATCATCGAGATGTACTCGGCGACGTCCTCGCGGATCTCCTCCCCGTCGCCCAGGGGGAAGAGCTTCGTCTTGATGTACACGGCGACGGCCGCGACCAGGGCGACGGCGAAGACGACGGCGAGGGTTTCCAGCAGGGCCATGAGGTCTCTCAGGAGTGGCGGTTGCTGAGCAGGGCGGCCGCGATCGCGGCCGGGATCAGGATCAGCAGCAGGGTCAGGACGACGCCGAGGTGCGGGAGTTCGCGGGAGCGGCGGTGCAGGCGGGGCAGCAGGCCCTCGTCGTCGGGGACGGCGACCCGCGCGGGCGGGGGGCGTACGGCGGGGAGCCGGGGGGTGGGGTTCTCGGCGACCGCCGCGGGCGGGCGGGCCGCCGCGCCGGGCGGCGGGGCGGCGCCCGGGGCCAGCCCTCCGCCGGCGGCGGCCCCGCCGAGCGCGGCGCCGGCCAGTGCTGCGGCGGCCTCGGCCGCTGCTTCCGCGGCGGCTGCTTCGGCGACCGCAGCTTCCCCCGCTGCCGCTGCCCCTTCGGCCGCCGCAGAAGCCACTGCTTCAGCGATCGCTGCGGCCACCGCGGCGGCGGCACCGGGCGCACCGGCTGCGGCGGGCGGTGTCGTACGGCGTGGCGGGGCCGGGGGCCCTGCTGCCGGTGGTGCGGGTGATGTCTGTGGAGCCGGTGGGGGCGCGGGCGGGGCCGCTGGGGCCGGTGCGGCAGGCGGGGCAGCCACCCGCCACGTGGCCGAGGCGCGCGCCGTGAGCGGCGGGGCCGGGAGGCGTTCGCCGTGTTCGCCGAGGGTGGTGATCCGGTCGGTGCCCTCGGCGAGGCCCGCGCTGCGGTGGGCGCCGGGCCCGCGCCGTACGGTCGCCTCGCAGCCGGCGGAGACGCCGGGGGCCAGCTGGGGCAGGGCGCACACGAGCCCGCCGGGCGCGGCGCCCAGGACCGGGTCGGTGAGCCGGAGGGCGTGGACGGGGCGGTTGCCCCGGTTGGTGACCGTGTAGCGGACGGTGGCGGTGCGCACGGTGCCGGCCGGCCCGACCCGTACCGCCTCGGTGAGGGCGAGCGCGCCGGCCACGCCCTCGTAACCGGAACGGGCGGTGGCGGTCGCCCGCTGCCCCAGGGACGGGATGTCGCCGATGGCCCGGGCGGTCGCGGTGTGGCGGCCGGGCAGGGCGCGGAAGCGCGCGGTGCACACCATCGAGCGGAGCGCGCCGAGGGTGCGCCGGGGGCAGCCCGCCCGGCCCCCGGGCACGCCCGGATCGCCGACCCGGACCCCGTACAGCTCGGCCTCGCCCCGGTTGACCAGCCGGTACCGCTTCACCACGTACCCGCCGGTCCGCACCGTGGCGCCGCCCGCCCCGGGCGCGGTGTTCACGGTGACGCTCATGCCGAGCGCGTTCGCCCCGGCGCCGCCCGCGCTCGCGGTCTGCGGGCACATCGCCAGAAGGAGCGAGAGCACTAACAGCGCCGGTGGCGCGTGCCGACCCCGCATGACGCCTCCCTCTCCAAGGAGCCGAAGAACCGAACGGCCGAATAGTCGGATGATCGTTCCGCCGCCCCATGCTGTCCGCCCCGCCCCCGCCCCCACCCCCCAAGACACGCCCCCGTCCCGCCACCCGGACCCCGCATTCACCCGTCCGGCGATCCGTGCGGCACAGTTGAGCCATGAACGACTCTCCGCGCGCTCGCGCCCGTGTCCGTGCCCCCGAGCTGATCGGCAAGGGCGGCTGGCTCAACACCGGCGGAGACGATCTGACCCTCATGGACCTGAGGGGCAAGATCGTTCTGCTCGATTTCTGGACCTTCTGCTGCATCAACTGCCTGCACGTCCTCGACGAGCTGCGCGAGCTGGAGGAGAAGCACCGCGACACCCTGGTGATCGTCGGGGTGCACTCGCCGAAGTTCGTGCACGAGGCCGAGCACCAGGCCGTCGTCGACGCCGTCGAGCGGTACGAGGTGCATCACCCGGTTCTGGACGACCCGGACCTTGCGACCTGGAAGCAGTACGCGGTGCGGGCGTGGCCGACGCTCGTCGTCATCGACCCCGAGGGGTATGTCGTCGCCCAGCACGCGGGCGAGGGCCACGCCAACGCGATCCGGACCCTCGTGGAGGAGCTGGAGGCCGAGCACGGGGCGAAGGGGACGCTGCGGCGCGGGGACGGGCCGTACGTGCCGCCGGAGCCGGTCGCGACCGATCTGCGGTTCCCCGGGAAGACGGTGCTGCTGCCGTCCGGGAACCTCCTCGTCTCCGACACCACCCGGCACCAGCTCGTCGAGCTCGCGGAGGACGGCGAGACAGTCGTACGGCGGATCGGTGGCGAGGGGGAGTTCCGCGAGCCGCAGGGGCTCGCTCTGCTGCCCGACGGGAAGGTGGTCGTCGCCGACACGGTGAACCACGCCCTCAAGACCTTCGACCCCGAGAGCGGGGCGATCGAGCGGATCGCCGGCACCGGGCGTCAGTGGTGGCAGGGCTCCCCCACCTCCGGGCCCGCCCTCGACGTCGACCTGTCCTCGCCGTGGGACGTCGCCTGGTGGCAGGGCAAGGTGTGGATCGCGATGGCCGGTGTGCACCAGATCTGGACGTACGACCCCGAGTCCGGGACCGTCGAGGTCGCGGCCGGCACGACGAACGAGGGCCTGGTCGACGGGCCCGCCGCCGAGGCCTGGTTCGCGCAGCCCTCCGGGCTCGCCGCCACCGCCGACCGGCTGTGGATCGCCGACTCCGAGACCAGCGCGCTCCGCTACATCGACACGGACGGCGACGGATACACCGTCCACACGGCCGTCGGCACCGGGCTCTTCGACTTCGGGCACCGCGACGGCGCCGCCGACCAGGCGCTGTTCCAGCACCCGCTCGGCGTGACCGCGCTGCCCGACGGCTCGGTCGCAGTCTCCGACACGTACAACCACGCCCTGCGCCGCTTCGACCCGGCGAGCGGCGAGGTCACCACCCTCGCCACTGATCTGCGCGAGCCGAGCGACGCGGTCGTCGTCGGCGAGGACGTCGTGGTCGTCGAGTCCGCCCGGCACCGGCTCACCCGGCTCCGGCTGCCGGAGGAGGCCGTGCAGGTCGAGTCGGTCGCCCACCGCACCCGGCGCGAGGCCACCGACGTCGCCCCGGGCCGGCTCCGCCTCGACGTGGTCTTCCAGGCGCCGAAGGGCCAGAAGCTCGACACCCGCTACGGGCCCTCGACCCGGCTCCTGGTCTCCTCGACCCCGCCCGAGCTGCTGCTCGCCGGCGAGGGCACCGGCACGGACCTCTTCCGCGAGCTGGAGCTCAACCCGGACCTGACGGAGGGCGTGCTCCACGTCTCCGCCATGGCCGCGTCCTGCGACGACGACCCCGAGAACGAGTATCCGGCCTGCCACGTCCACCAGCAGGACTGGGGCGTCCCGGTGCGGATCACGGAAGGTGCCGCGGCCCGGCTCCCGCTGATCCTCGCGGGCATGGACGCCTAGGCATCGCACAACGGGTCCGGCCCCTGCCGTGTGGCAGGGGCCGGACCCGTCTGTGTCCGCCGGGCGTCAGCCCTCCAGGAACGCCACCAGCGCGTTCGCCAGGTGGTGCGGGTCCTCCGCGCCGCACAGCTCGCGGGCGCTGTGCATCGACAGGCAGGCCACGCCGATGTCGACGGTCGCGATGCCGTGGCGGGCGGCGGTGATCGGGCCGATCGTGGTGCCGCAGGGCATGTCGTTGTTGGAGACGAAGGACTGCCAGGGCACGCCCGCCTTCTCGCAGGCGGTGGCGAACACGGCCCGGCCGCTGCCGTCGGTCGCGTAGCGCTGGTTGACGTTCACCTTGAGGATCGGGCCGCCGTTGGGGCGCGGGTGGTGCGTCGGGTCGTGGCGCTCGCTGTAGTTGGGGTGCACGGCGTGGCCGACGTCGGAGGAGAGGCAGACCGAGCCGGCGAGGGCCCGCGCCTTGTCCTCGTAACCGCCGCCCCGCGCGTACACCGAGCGCTCCAGGACGTTCCCGAGCAGCGGGCCGTGGGCGCCGGTGTCGGCCTCCGAGCCGTTCTCCTCGTGGTCGAAGGCGGCGAGGACCGGGATGTACGGGAGGGCGGCGCCGTCCCGCGCCACGGCGGCGGTGAGCGCGGCGACGCAGGCGTGCACCGAGATGAGGTTGTCCATGCGCGGGCCGGCGAGCAGCTCGCGGTCGCGGCCCAGGTAGGCGGGGGCCTCCAGGGCGTGCACCATCAGGTCCCAGCCGGCCACGTCCTCGGCGTCGACGCCCGCCTCCTCGGCGACGAACGACACCAGGTCTCCCTCGTGGACCTCGCCCAGGCCCCAGATGGGCTGCATGTGGCGCTGGCGCTCCAGCTTCATGCCCTCGTTGACCTGGCGGTCCAGGTGGATGGCGAGCTGCGGCACG
Source organism: Streptomyces sp. SKN60 (assembly GCF_026236535.1). Classification (GTDB taxonomy): domain Bacteria; phylum Actinomycetota; class Actinomycetes; order Streptomycetales; family Streptomycetaceae; genus Streptomyces. The sequence continues at coordinate 369,403 of NZ_JAHTMW010000001.1, forward strand.
CGCAGCAGCGGCCGGTCCACGTTCACCAGGTGCGTGGCCCCGTCCCGGAGGGTGAGCCGGCCGGCCAGGCCCAGGTCGCGGTCGAGCCAGCTGTTGAGCAGCGGTCCGCCGTAGATCTCGACGGCGATCTGGCGCCAGCCCTCGCGGCCGAAGTCCGGCTGCGGCTTGACCCGCAGGTTCGGCGAGTCGGTGTGCGCGCCGACGATCCGGAAGGGGGTGTGCGGGGCGGCGCCCTCCGGCACGTACCACGCGATGATCGCGCCGCCGCGGATCACGTACTTCCCGCCGGACGTCCCGTCCCAGGCGTCGGTCTCCTCGACCTTGCGGAAGCCGGCCTTCTCCAGTCGCCCGGCCGCGTTGGCCACCACGTGGTACGGCGACGGCGAGGCCGCCAGGAAGGTCATGAGGTCATCGGTGTGGCCGCGGTCGAAGCGGGAAGGTGCGCTACTCATGCCGTTCACCTTACGCAGGTCTCGGAATACGGACGCGGGGTACCGGACCGTTGTCCGGAGGGCGTACGGGGCGGAATACGCACCCGGCAAAACCGGAACACGTACCCGGCGAAAAGCGGAACGGCCCGCCCCCCCTCCCCGGGAGCGAGCCGTTCCTGTACGGAGCGAGGTCGCGTACCTGTGCGGTACTTAGAACGCGGCCTCGTCCAGGTCCATCAGGCCGCGGTCCACGGCCTCGGCGAGCACGCGCTCGGCGGAGACGCCCGGCAGGACGTTGGCGGCGAAGAACTTCGCGGCCGCGATCTTGCCCTGGTAGAACGCGACGTCCTTGCCGGAGGCGCCGGCGGCCAGCTTCTCGGCGGCCACGGCCGCGCCCTTGAGGAGCAGGTAGCCGACGACCACGTCGCCGGAGGCGAGCAGCAGGCGGGTGGTGTTGAGCCCGACCTTGTAGATGTTCTTGACGTCCTCGCCGGTGGCGGTGAGGTCGGTCAGCATGACGCCGACGATGCCCTCCAGGTCGACGGCCGCCTTGGCGAGCGCGTCGCGGGCGCCGGCCAGCTCCTCGCCGCCGGTGCCGACCGCGAGGAACTTCTTGATCTCCTCGGCCAGCGCGTTCAGGGAGGCACCCTGGTCGCGGACGATCTTCCGGAAGAAGAAGTCCTGGCCCTGGATGGCGGTGGTGCCCTCGTAGAGGGTGTCGATCTTGGAGTCCCGGATGTACTGCTCGATCGGGTACTCCTGCAGGAAGCCGGAGCCGCCGAAGGTCTGGAGCGACTGCGCGAGCTGCTCGTAGCCCTTCTCGGAGCCGTAGCCCTTGACGATCGGGAGCAGCAGGTCGTTCAGGCCGTGCAGCGCCTTGGCGTCCTCACCGGCCGCTTCCGCGACCTGGATCGCGTCCTGCACGGAGGCCGTGTAGAGGACGAGGGAGCGCATGCCCTCGGCGTACGCCTTCTGCGTCATCAGCGAGCGGCGGACGTCCGGGTGGTGGGTGATGGTGACCTTGGGGGCGGTCTTGTCCATGAAGTCGGCCAGGTCGGTGCCCTGGACGCGCTCCTTGGCGTACTCCAGGGCGTTGAGGTAGCCCGTGGAGAGGGTGGAGATCGCCTTCGTGCCGACCATCATGCGGGCGAACTCGATGATGAGGAACATCTGGCGGATGCCGTCGTGCTTGTCGCCGATCAGCCAGCCCTTGGCGGGGTGCTTGTCGCCGAAGGTCATTTCGCACGTGTTGGAGGCCTTGAGGCCCATCTTGTGCTCGACGTTGGTGGCGTAGACGCCGTTGCGGGCGCCGAGCTCGCCGGTCTCCCAGTCGAACTCGTACTTCGGGACGAGGAAGAGGGAGAGGCCCTTGGTGCCGGGGCCGGCACCCTCGGGGCGGGCGAGGACGTAGTGGAGGATGTTCTCCTCCATGTCGTGCTCACCGGAGGTGATGAAGCGCTTCACGCCCTCGATGTGCCAGGAGCCGTCCTCCTGCTGGATCGCCTTGGTGCGGCCGGCGCCGACGTCCGAGCCCGCGTCGGGCTCGGTGAGCACCATGGTGGAGCCCCAGCGCTTGTCGACCGCGATCTTCGCGACCTTCTTCTGCGCCTCGTTGCCCTCGTTGAAGAGGATGCCGGCGAACGCCGGGCCGGAGGAGTACATCCAGATGGCCGGGTTCGAGCCGAGCAGCAGCTCCGCGTAGGCCCAGATGAGCGAGCGCGGGGAGACGGTGCCGCCGATCTCCTCCGGGATGCCCAGACGCCAGTACTCGGACTCCATGAAGGCGTTGTACGAGTTCTTGAAGGAGGCCGGGACCGGGGCCGTGTTGGTCTCCGGGTCGAAGACCGGCGGGTTGCGGTCGGCATCGGCGAAGGACTCGGCCAGCTCGTTCTCGGCGAGGCGGCGGATCTCGTCCAGGATGCTCTTGGCGGTCTCGACGTCCATCTCCTCGAACGGACCGCTGCCGTACACCTTGTCGCGGCCGAGCACCTCGAAGAGGTTGAACTCGATGTCGCGGAGATTCGACTTGTAGTGCCCCATGGCGACGGCTCCGTAAAGGCTCGGGGAGGGAAGGACCTCGTACACGCACCACTACTACTCACGAGTAGCTCATGCTCTTCTCCATGATGCTACCCACCAGTAATAAGGGCAACCCCTTTCCGGACATCTGTGACGCGGGCCGCACCCCGCCCCGCGGGCTCGATACCCTCTGACCATGTACGGCTACGAGCAGAACCCGGGTGCCCAGCAGCAGTACGCGCAGCCACAGCAGGGGCAGGGGCAGTACGCCCAGCCCGGCATGCAGCAGGGCATGCAGGGCGGCATGCAGGGCGGCATGCAGGGCGGTTACGCCCAGCAGCCCCCGCTCTACCCCGAGCCGTCGCCGCCCTCGCTCGCGGACGCGGTGCGCGCCTTCACGACCGGGCAGCTGGCGGCCGAGGACTTCCAGCAGATCTTCGCGACCTCCAAGGTCTACTGCCCGCGCGGCGACAACCCCGGCTTCCTGGCGCTGCACAACACCCAGCAGCCGGTGATCCCGATGTTCACCACGCTGAAGGAGCTGCGGCGGTACGCGGGCAAGGAGTCCAAGTACTTCGTGATCACCGGCGCCGAGGTGATCGACCTGCTCCCGACCGGCTACGGCTTCGTCCTCGACATGGAGGGCGACCACCGGATGGTCTTCGACGCCAAGGCCGTGGAGCAGATGGTCGACTACGCGATGCGGCGGATGTACGGCTGAGCGAGGCTCGCAGGTGGGTGGACGGAAGAGCGCCCGGGAGGAATTCCTCCCGGGCGTTTCGCGTTCCGGGTGGCAGGAAGTTCAGCATTCAACTAAAGTGGTCGTACAACGCGCCCCGTGCCCACGAAGGTGCGTGTCCAAGGAGGTCCCGCCATGCCCGCCGTGACTGTCGAGAACCCGCTCGCCCTGCCCCGCGTCAGCGCAGCCGCCGACGCCGTCGCCCGCCCGGTGCTCGCCGTGACCACGGCCCCGCAGGGCTTCGAGGGCGAGGGCTTCCCCGTGCGCCGCGCCTTCGCGGGCATCAACTACCAGTACCTCGACCCGTTCATCATGATGGACCAGATGGGCGAGGTGGAGTACGCGCCGGGCGAGCCCAAGGGCACGCCCTGGCACCCGCACCGCGGCTTCGAGACCGTCACCTACATCATCGACGGGATCTTCGACCACAAGGACTCGCAGGGCGGTGGTGGCACCATCACCAACGGCGACACCCAGTGGATGACCGCCGGCTCGGGCCTGCTCCACATCGAGGCCCCGCCGGAGCACCTCGTCGTCAGCGGCGGCCTCTTCCACGGCCTCCAGCTGTGGGTGAACCTGCCGGCGAGCGACAAGATGATGGCCCCCCGCTACCAGGACATCCGCGGCGGCCAGGTCCAGCTGCTCACCACGCCCGACGGCGGCGCGCTGCTCCGCGTCATCGCCGGCGAGCTGGACGGGCACCAGGGCCCGGGCATCACCCACACCCCGATCACGATGATCCACGCGACCATCCGCCCCGGCGCCGAGATCAACCTGCCGTGGCGCGAGGACTTCAACGGCCTCGCGTACGTCCTGGCCGGCCGCGGCACCGTCGGCGCCGAGCACCGCCCGGTCCACATGGGCCAGACCGCCGTCTTCGGCAAGGGCGGGGCCCTGACCGTGCGCGCGGACGAGAAGCAGGACGGGAACACCCCGGACCTGGAGGTCGTGCTCCTGGGCGGGCAGCCGATCCGCGAGCCCATGGCGCACTACGGCCCGTTCGTCATGAACACCCAGGCCGAACTCCGCCAGGCCTTCGAGGACTTCCAGGCGGGCCGGCTCGGCACGATCCCGGCGGTGCACGGGATGGGCGAGTAGGCGCCTTCACGGAGTCAGGGGTACGGGGACGAGGGCGGCGCTCTCGTCCCCGTACCGCTGTCCGGTTCAGGCCTGACGCGGCGTCACCCGTACGGCCCGGCAGCGCGCGACGACACGCCGGGCGCCGTGGTCCGGTGGGTCCATGCCCGCCGAAGCACGCCCGCTGCTGCCCGAAGGCGCCCGCCGCACCGCCGCCTGGTGCGGCGTCGCGCTGCTCGTCGCCGGGGTCGCGGCCGTCTTCGTCTGGCTGTGCGTGGTCTTCAAGACGGCGGTGACCCCGGCCCTGCTCGCGCTGCTCGGCACCGCGCTCCTCGGCCCGCTCCACCGGCGGCTGCTGCGCATGAAGGTGCAGAAGTCGCTGGCCGCCGGGCTCACCGTGCTCGCCGTGCTCGCGGTGGTGGGCGGAGCCACGTACGTCGTCGTCGCCGCCCTCGTCGACACCGGCGCCCAGATCGTCGACTCGCTGCGGCAGGCCGCCCAGGACATCGCCAAGCACTTCGGCGCGGCCGGCACCTCGCTCGACGACGTCGCCGAGAACGCCAAGCAGCTCCTCGCGAAGTTCGGCGGGACCGCGGCCTCCGGGGTGATCTCCGGGCTCAGCGTGGTCGGCCAGATGATGGCCACCGCCGCCCTCGCCCTCGTCCTCATCTTCTTCTTCCTGCGCGACTCCGACCAGGCGGTGGACGTGCTCCGCTCGGTCGCCCCCCGCTCCACCGGCGACGTCGTGGAGGCGATGGGGCGGCGCGCCTTCGAGGCCGTCGAGGGCTTCATGCGCGGGACGACCTTCGTGGCGCTCGTCGACGCGGTCCTGATCGGGACCGGCCTGCTCGTGCTGCGCGTGCCGGGCGCGGTCGGACTCGCCGCGCTCGTCTTCATCACCGCCTACATCCCCTACCTCGGCGCCTTCCTCTCCGGCGCCATCGCCGTCCTCGTCGCCCTCGCCGACCGGGGGTTCGTCATCGCGCTCTGGGTGCTCGGCGTCGTCCTCGCCGTCCAGATGATCGAGGGCTATCTGCTCCAGCCGCTCGTCCAGTCCCGCACCGTGCAGATGCACCCGGCGGTCGTCATGCTGGCCATCACCGCGGGGGCCTCGGTCGCCGGCATCCTCGGCATGCTCCTCGCCGTGCCGCTGACCGCCGCCTTCTTCGGCATCGTCGGGGAGCTGCGCAGCCGGTACGGGGCGCCGGCCGGTCCGTCTTGAGCGGCCGCCCTCCTGGGTGGCCTCAGGTGGCCGCGGCCGGGGTGCTCCCGGGCTCGAAGGCCTTCAGCATCTCCTCCAGGGCCGCCTGGTCCGGGCCGACGAACGGGTCGGCGTCCGGGGCCATCATGATCGTCTCGATCATCCGCGAGGTCATCCGGACGGCCGGCGGCAGATGCGTGCACAGCACGATCTCCGGGTTCATCGACCGCAGCGGCTGGATCGTGGCCCGGTACTTGGCCGGGTCGACGACATGCACCCAGGGGCTGTCCAGCGTCGCCCACATCAGCTGCGCGCCGCGCAGCTCCTCCGGCTTGAGGTCGTTGGCGTGGCCGCTCTCGGCCAGTTCGGCGGTCGGCACGGGGCCGCCGAAGCAGTCGGAGGTGAAGCAGAAGCGGGTGCGGTCGTCGTAGAAACCGACCGTCGCCGGACTGTCGAACAGCGGCGGACGGAAGGCGCGCAGCATCCGGTCGCCGACGTCCAGGGACTGCCCCGGATTGAGGAAGTAGACGCGGTCCATGGGCAGCGGCCGCTCGGTGGTCATGATCCCGGCGCCGAGGAACGTCGTCACCACCCGGGCCTCGGGGGCCGCCACCAGCAGGTCGAAGATCCCGCCGGTGTGGTCGCGGTCGGGGTGGGTGAGCCAGATCCAGCGGACGTCGGGCGGGTCGATCACCTCGCGGAGCGCGGCCACGAAGTCCCGGTCCGAGACCGACAGACCCGTGTCGACGACGACCGGCTCACGTGCCGTGAGCACATACGCGTTGACGGGGATGTGCCCGATCCCCGGGATCTCCAGGCTGTCCGCGATGACGGTGGTGTCGCTGCCGACCTTGTGGGTGTCCATGACGGTGCTCCGTGGTCCCCCCGGGGGCTTACGGCGGCCTTGCGATGTCGTGTCGGTGCATTGCGGCGGCCGTACGACACCAGTCTCCGCCCGGGGCGCGCGCCCCGCGCGCGGTACCGGCCCCGCGCCGCTCAGACGCAGCAGCCGTCCCCCGACGCCGGCTCGGCCAGCTCGAACCAGATCGCCTTGCCCTCGCCGCGCGGGTCCACGCCCCACGCGTGGGCCAGCATCTCCATGAGGAGCAGGCCGCGTCCGCTGGACGCCATCTCGCCCGGGTGGCGCTTGTGCGGCAGTTCGTCGCTGGCGTCGGCGACCTCGACGCGCAGCCGGCGGGCGCCCTCGCGGCAGGCCACCTCGGCGACGAGCAGCGCGTCGCCGTCGGTGTGCACGAGGACGTTGGTGACCATCTCGGAGACCATCAGGACGGCCGAGTCGACCTGGTCCTCGTCGCTCCAGTCGTGCAGCAGCTGCCGCATCTGCTCGCGGGCGGCGGCGATGCGCTCCGGCTCGGCCTGGGCGACGGTCATCATCGTGCGGCGCGGGGCCTCCCGCAGCGCCGCGCCCCGGCCGCCGGCCTGGCGGGAGAGGAGGAGGACGGCGATGTCGTCCTCGCGGCGGTCGGCGAGCGGGCCGGTGGTGTGGTGCGAGCCGGGCCCGTGGACGGCCTCGACGAGCCGGTCGGCGAGGGCCTCCAGGTCCTCGCCGTCGTCCGCCTCCAGGAGCCGGCGGATGCGGTCCCAGCCGGTGTCGAGGTCGTGGCCGCCGGTCTCCAGGAGCCCGTCGGTGCAGATCATCAGGGTCTCGCCGGGCTGCAGGCTGAGCCGGGTGGTGGGGTAGTCGGAGTCCGGGTCGATGCCGAGCGGCAGACCGCCGGCGGTGGGCCGGAGCAGAACCGTTCCGTCGGTCATCCGCACCGCCGGGTCCGGGTGCCCGGCCCGCGCGATGTCGACGGTGCCGGTCTCCAGGTCCACCTCCAGGTAGAGGCAGGTCGCGAAGCGCGCCCCGCCGCTCGGCCGCTCGTCGTCCGCGCCGTCGTTGATCCCGGCGAGGAAGCGCGAGGCGCGGGACAGCACGGCGTCGGGCCGGTGCCCCTCGGAGGCGTACGCGCGCAGGGCGATCCGCAGCTGCCCCATGAGACCGGCCGCCCGCACGTCGTGGCCCTGCACGTCGCCGATGACCAGCGCGATCCGGCCGGCGCCCGAGCCGCCGGGCAGCCGGATCATGTCGTACCAGTCGCCGCCGACCTGGAGCCCGCCGCCGGTGGGCACGTACCGCGCGGCCACCTGGACGCCGGGGATGCCGGGGCCGAGGACCGGCATCATCGCCCGCTGCAGGCCCAGGGACAGCTCCCGCTCGGACTCGGCGACCCCGGCCCGGGCCAGCGCCTGCGCGAGCATCCGGGCGACGGTGGTGAGCACGGAGCGCTCGTCGGGCGTGAAGGCCACCGGGTGCTTGAACGCCGCCATCCACGCGCCCATGGTGCGCCCGGCGACGACCAGCGGCACGAAGGCCCAGGAGCGGCGCCCGAAGCGCTGGGCGAGCGGCCAGGTCATGGGGTAGCGGCGGGCGTACTCCGCCGGGGTCGGCAGATAGATCGCCCGCCCCGTCCGTACCACCTCGGCCGCCGGATAGTCGGTGTCGAGCGTCATCGAGGTGAAGGGGCCCTCGTCGCCGTCGCCGTGCCCGTGGTGCCCGATGACGGTGAGCCACTCGCCCGCCATCCCGAAGACGGCGAGCCCGTCCGGCGAGAAGCCCGGCATGGAGAGCGAGGCCGCCACCCGCAGCACCTCGGCCGTGGACCGGGCCTCCGCGAGCGCCCGGCCCGCGTCGAGCAGGAAGGCCTCGCGGGAGCGCCGCCAGTCGCCGGTGATGGGGGTGTGCGGCCCGGAGGCGCCCGGCTGCGGGTCGGCCACCTCCTGGAGGGTGCCGACCAGGCGGTAGTCGTTGCCCTCGACGAGCGGCTTCGACCTGCTCCGTACCGTACGGATCACCCGACCGTGCTCGTCCATGATCCGCAGCCGGGACTCGGCCAGGGTGCCCTCGGCGACGGCGAGGTTGACCACCCCGTCGATCTCGTTCCAGTCGACCGGGTGGAAGCGGGCGCGCACCTGGGCCTCGGTGAGCCGGACCGGGGCCGTCGGCAGCCCGAGCAGCCGGGCCGCCTCGGCGTCGAGCGAGACGATCCCGGAGGCGTTGTCCCAGCTCCACAGGCCGGTCGCGATGGCGGCCAGGACGTCCTCGGTGCGCATTGCCCCACTTTATGAAGATCGGACAGCAGGTCGCCACCGAGAGTATTCGAATCGCGATCTTGGGTGGCCCGGTACCCTGGGTGGGCTTGACATATCAAGCGGACCCACGGATCCCGAAGAACTGGATGAACGACGATGCATCGGTACAGGTCCCACACCTGCGGCGAGCTCCGCGCCTCTGACGTCGGCACCGACGTCCGGCTGAGCGGCTGGCTGCACAATCGGCGCGACCTGGGCGGCATCCTCTTCATCGATCTGCGCGACCACTACGGCATCACCCAGCTGGTCGCCCGTCCCGGCACCGCCGCGGCCGAGGTCCTCGACAAGCTGACCAAGGAGACCGTCGTCCGCGTCGACGGCAAGGTCGTCTCCCGCGGCGCCGAGAACGTCAACCCGGAGCTCGCGACCGGTGAGATCGAGATCGAGGCCGCCGAGGTCGAGGTGCTCGGCGCGGCCCAGCAGATCCCCTTCACCATCAACACCGACGACGGGGTGAACGAGGAGCGGCGCCTGGAGTACCGCTTCCTCGACCTGCGCCGCGAGCGCATGCACAAGAACATCATGCTGCGCTCCGCCGTCATCGCCGCGATCCGCTCCAAGATGGTGGCGCTCGGCTTCAACGAGATGGCGACCCCGATCCTCACCGCGACCTCCCCCGAGGGCGCCCGTGACTTCGTCGTCCCGTCCCGTCTGAACCCGGGCAAGTTCTACGCGCTGCCGCAGGCGCCGCAGCAGTTCAAGCAGCTGCTGATGATCTCCGGCTTCGACCGCTACTTCCAGATCGCGCCCTGCTTCCGCGACGAGGACGCCCGCGCCGACCGCTCGCCGGGCGAGTTCTACCAGCTCGACGTCGAGATGAGCTTCGTCGAGCAGGAGGACGTCTTCCAGCCGATCGAGAAGCTGATGACCGAGCTCTTCGAGGAGTTCGGCGGCGGCCGGCACGTCACCTCCCCGTTCCCGCGGATCCCGTTCCGCGAGTCGATGCTCAAGTACGGCAACGACAAGCCGGACCTGCGGACCTCGCTGGAGCTCGTCGACATCACCGACGTCTTCGAGAACTCCGAGTTCAAGGCCTTCGCCGGCAAGCACGTCCGCGCGCTCGCCGTCCCGAACACCGGTGACCAGCCGCGCAAGTTCTTCGACGGCCTGGGCGACTTCGCGGTCTCGCTGGGCGCCAAGGGCCTGGCCTGGGTGCGCGTCGGCGAGGAGGGCGCCCTCACCGGCCCCATCGCCAAGTTCCTCACCGAGGAGAACGTCAAGGTCCTCACCGAGCGCCTCGGCCTGGCCGCCGGCCACGCCGTGTTCTTCGGCGCGGGCGAGTTCGACGAGGTCTCCAAGATCATGGGCCCGGTCCGGGTCGAGGCCGCGAAGCGCGCCGGCCAGTTCGAGGAGAACGTCTTCCGCTTCGCGTGGATCGTCGACTTCCCGATGTACGAGAAGGACGAGGAGACCGGCAAGATCGACTTCTCGCACAACCCCTTCTCGATGCCGCAGGGCGGCCTTGAGGCCCTGGAGACCCAGGACCCGCTGGACGTCCTCGGCTGGCAGTACGACATCGTCTGCAACGGCATCGAGCTCTCCTCCGGCGCGATCCGGAACCACGAGCCCGCCATCATGTTCAAGGCCTTCGAGATCGCGGGCTACCCGCGCGAGGTCGTCGAGACCGAGTTCGCGGGCATGCTCCGCGCCTTCCAGTTCGGCGCCCCGCCGCACGGCGGCATCGCCCCGGGCGTCGACCGCATCGTGATGCTCCTCGCCGACGAGCCCAACATCCGCGAGACCATCGCCTTCCCGCTCAACGGCAACGCCCAGGACCTGATGATGGGCGCCCCGACGGAGCTCGACGAGTCCCGCCTCCGCGAGCTCAACATCCAGCTCCGCAAGCCGGCCGAGCCGAAGCCGGCGGAGGGCGTCCGCCCGATCACGGAAGCGGTCCACCCGGACGCGGCGCGCGGCTGACGCGCTTGAGCCTGCGGCTGTGAAGGGGGCCCGGAACCGTCTTGGACGGTTCCGGGCCCCCTTCCGTATGCGCGGGTACTACGCGTCCTCGTCGCCGTCCGCGAAGATATCCCCGGCGGAGGGGGCGGTGACGGCGCGCCGGAGCCAGCGGTTCAGGGTCTCGGGGTTGCGGCAGCCGGTGATCCGCGCACGGGCCTCCTCGGGGACGTCGATGCCCCGTTCCGCGAGGACGGTGAGGATGTCCTGGGCGCGGCCTTCGGCACGACCCTCGGCGCGGCCTTGGTCCCGGATCTCTTCGGAGATGTACGACTTGTAGAAGGAGAGGTCCACGGCCACCAGTTTCCTCCAGAGTGCTGCGACCGGGTGCTTGCCCAGGCCCTGCGAGATGAGTTCGATGATCGGGTCGGCGAGTTCTGCCGGAGTGTCCGGCAGCACGTGAGTCATTGCTTTGAGTATGGCCCCGATGTCCGGACTTGTGGCGTGGGTGATCGCGGACAGGGCGGCGAGCGCGAGGTCCTTCCGGACTTCGGCGGGATTGGTGATCACCGGCATGTTGTGCGGCCCCGCGACCAGCGGGCACAGGGTGAGCAGGGGCCACTGGCGCGGGCCGAAGCGGACCGGGCGTGCAGCCCATTCGGCGGTCGCACGGTCCTGGCAGACGACCAGCAGCATCGGCTGCAACCGGTACTTCGTGAGCAGGTACGAGGCGTAGTACGCCCAACTGGCGGGCTTGTCCGGGTCCTTCTTTCCCTGGGCCTCGACAGCGAGGAGGAAGCATCCGCCGTCCTCCGTCTCGAGTCGCAGCAGCGTGTCGACGCGGCGTTCGAGGGGGCGGGTCTCGGTGAGGTCGTTGGGCAGGACGGTGACGGAGACGGGCGGGGCGAAGTCGACGCCGAGTACCTCCGAGACCCGGGAGAAGAGTCCCGGATGTTCCTGGAAGATGCGGTGCATCGCCTCATGGGGCGAACTGACCATGGGGTTCCTTGCGGTGCGGTGCGGGTCGTGGCGGGGTGGCGGCCGGGGGCCGGGTGTTCAGAGCGGGAGGACCCCGCGCGCCTCCAGCTCGCCCAGGGCGGCGGCGATGTTGGTGACGCCACCGTCCTCGGGGAATCGCTCGGCAAGACTTTCGGCGTCGTAGGGCGTGCCGGCGGGCAGCGACAGGATGTGCGCCGCCAGGCCCAGAGCGAGCGAGGACAGCGTCCGGTCGTGGATGAGCTCGTTGTCGAGCAGGACGAAGCCGCCGGTCAGGTCGACGTTCTGGTGGGTGAGGACGGAGTCGACGTCGAGGTCGTCGTCGCGCACGGGAAGGTCCTTCTTCCGGATTCCGGTGGTCTTCGGTCGCGACGAGCGTAGGGAGGACAACCCACCTCGCTGCCCATGCATTTGGCATATTCACTCGAGTGAGTGATCGGCTCCCGGTCCGGTGTGGTGGCAGGCCGCGCAGCGGCCGGGCGCGGGGCCCCGGAAGGCCCGGTCGCAGGTGTTGCAGTGCGACTCCTGCGTCGAGGTCGCGACCACCTCCGGCACGGTGCACGTCCGCGACTCCAAGTGGACCGACGGCCGCCCGCCTCGCTCTCGCGCCGTTCGCTTGGGGGCCGCCCAGCCCGGCCTGGCGCCCGACGGCGTGACGCAGGGTCGCGTCACGTCGTCTGCCACGCTCGAATCACAGGTCGCGGGAGTGCATCGCCTCATCGGCCGCATCACCCGCTACGAGGCTCATTTCCGTGCCGACGGCCTTCTGCCGGACGGCGCGTACATCCAAACCGTCGAAGCCTGGGACTACGGCCGCGCATCGGCGATGGCCCGCTGGGGCCTGGCTGCCCGCCTCTGCACCCTTGACGAGGCCGAGTCCGCCATCACCCGCGCCGGCCGCTCGTCCACGTCAACTACCGCTCGTGGGCAGACTTCTCCGCGCCCTACTCCCTCGGCCGCTGCCTCCACTTCGACGATGAGGAGTTCGTCGAGTGGTACGAGACGATCCTCCGCACCCACCGCGTCCTGACGACAGACCTGGGCAGCCCGTGGCTGACGATCCCGTGGAATTGACGGCAGCCGACTGTGCCCTGGCGCATATCCGTGTTCTCTCAGAGGTATGCCAGGTCACCTGCGAGGCCGATGAACCGGCTGATTCGTTCCACTGCGGCATCTCCTTCCAGCTTCTCGCACGCGTCGGCCAGGTTCGTCAGGATCTCGTCGTACTGGTCGGGGTGGCAGAAGATCGTGAACCCTGCTTCGGGATGCTTGTTCAAGGGGATCAGCGGAAGGAATCCGAGGGCGACGGACGACCGGACGTAGAGCGACACGATTCCGCGACGAATGGACTCGGATTCCAACGTGTTGTCGAAGTCCCGATGAAGCGAGAAGTGCGACTCCATTGCCACGCTTGCCTGTAGCCAGTCGGTTGACTGTGCGGAACTGAAGCCGAGGGCCACGGCGTACCCGGACCCGCGAGCAGAAAGTCCACTGATGAAGTCTCTGGCGGTGTTCTGCGAAGTTTCTCGCCTGCTGAATGTGGATTCAATGTGGGGGAACATCGGGAAGCGGCGATCGTCGAGGCGCTTCAGGGTTCGCTGGGCGATGATCCCGTGATGCCCACTACCCGAGTCGAAGGTGTCCGTGTGCTGGGTGTGCATGGCCGCGGTCCAGAGGAACATCTCTTCTTGGCCAAGCCTTGGCAGGAGCTCGGACCATGCACCCCCTTCTTTCTCAGGGGGGCAAAACACCCAAATGGCGCTCAGGTCCGGCAGGGTGCCTTCGAGAGGCGAGATGCGAGAGCCGATCTCCTCGGGTGCCCAGTACCGAAGGCCCGCTGCTGTGTATTCCTTATCCTGCATTGCGAGGAACTCCTCTTAGTCCCCATCCTGAGTTCATGTCACCGTAGTATACGTGCTCCCCCTTGGGGCCGTGGTAATGGGGAAGCGACCAGGTTTCCAGATCCGGATTCTCCTTGTTCTGGAAGTAGTGACCATTGGCATGGTGATGAAATTCCACGGGATTGCCGTTCCGGTCGATGGCCTCCACCACCTCCCAGGCTTCGCCCTTCGGGCCCTTCAGGTTGGGGTTCTTTCCGTACTGTTCAGTCCTCACCGTGTACGAAGAGTCCTCGATATCGTATCTGCGCAGAATTTCCTGCCATGCTGACTCGTGATCGGGGAAATGGACGTCGCCACGCGCCGTATCCAGAGCGAGGTGCTTCTCGGGGCCGCCGATCGGGCATCCATCGGGCGCCAGACCGAGGGGGTCGCTCCACGTGTGCGGGTTGTGGACGTAGGTCGCCGGGTTCGGGGCGGGGGCCAGGCCCAGGGGGTCCTGGGTGAGGTAGCGGCCGGGTTCCGGGTCGTAGTAGCGGAAGTGGTTGTAGTGGAGGCCTGTCTCCGGGTCGAAGTACTGGCCCGGGAAGCGGAGTGGGGTGTAGGCCGTGGCCGACTTCGTCCAGGAGGTGGTGCCCCAGAGGGTGGTGCGGGAGCGCCAGGCCAGGGCGCCGGACTCGTCGACCAACTCGGTCGGGGTGCCGATCAGGTCGGTGACGATGGCGAAGAAGCGGGTCTCGTCGGTGTCGCGGCGGCGTTCCGTCTGGGCGAGGGGGCGCAGGCCGGCGTGGTCCCAGGTCAGGGTGACGGCTTCGGTGGACTGCTCGCAGAGGGTGGTGCCATCCCAGGTGAAGTGGACTGTCTCCAGCGGGGATTGTTTGGATATGCGGCGGCCGAGCGGGTCGTAGACGTAGCGCCACTCCGTGCCGTCGGGGGTGATGACGGAGGTCAGGCGGTCCTCGGCGTCCCAGGTGTAGCGCCAGGTGTCCGGCTTCCGCGACAGGCGGGTCTTCTGGCGCAGGATCGTCCGGCCCTGCGCGTCGTGCTCGTAGCGGACGCCGCCCGCGCGGGTGATGCGGGTGCCGGTGTAGGTGCGCGGGCCTGTCGCCTCCGGACTGCCCGGCCAGCCGGCCTCGGTCTGGTTGCCGGCCTCGTCGTAGGCGTACCGCTCCGTCCACTGGTCGGCGCGGACCGCCGTCACCCGGCCCGCCGCGTCCAGGTCGAAACGGCGCGGGCCGGCGAGGTGGTCGTCGATGCCGACCAGGTTTCCGTCCGGGCGGTAGTGGTAGGCGCGTTGCTGGAGGCGCCGGCCCCGGCTCGTCACCTCGTGCGCGGTCAGTCGGCCGGCCTCGTCGAAGGCCGAGGTCATGGACGCGAAGTCGCCGATCGTGCGAGTCAGTTCGCGGCCCAAGGCGTCGTGCGTGAAGGACATCGTCCGGCCCGACGTGGTCAGCTCCGTGCGGCGGCCCGCCGCGTCGTAGAACCACGCGCTCACCGCCCCGCCCGGCGTCGTGCGGCCCGTTCGCCGGCCCACCTCGTCGTAGGAGAACGCGAGCGTCCGTCCGTTGATCGTCTCCGACATGAGGCGGCCGTACCGGTCCCGCAGGCGCGTCAGCGTCGCGTCCGGGCTCACCGCCATCGCCAGCTCGTCGAAGATGTCGTACTCGTACGTGGTGACGGCACCGCCCGCGTCCTTGCGGAGCACCTGGCCGAGAGGGTTCCGCTCGAAGCGGATCGTTTCACCGGTGCCGTTGGTCCGGGATTCCAAGCGTCCCGCCGCGTCGTACGCGTACGTCAGGGTCCGGCCGTCGAAGTCCGTCTCGGACGTCGTTCGGCCCGCCGCGTCGTAGGCGTATGTCCAGGTCAGGCCCTGCGGGTTGGTGACACCCGTCAGCTGGAGTGCCGCGTCGTGGGCGAAGGAGTAGCGCGTCCCGTCCGGGGTGGTGCGGGTCGCGAGGACGTCGAAGTCTCCGTAGGTGAAGACCGTGGTGCCGCCGACGGCGTCCGTGTGCGTCAGACAGTTGCCCTCGCCGTCGTAGGTCCAGGACTCGACGGCACCGTCCGGGTTCACCCGGCTGCTGAGTCGGCCCTCGGGCGTCCATTCCAGCCGGGTCTCCGCGCCCAGCGGGTCGGTGACCCGGACCGTACGGCCGAAGACGTCGTAGCCGTACGAGGTCGTCGCACCGAGCGGGTCGGTGACCGCGACCGGAAGCCCCACGTCGTCGGTGCGGACCCGGGCGACTGCACCGAGCGGGTCCGTGACGGTCGTGAGCCGTCCCCGGTCGTCGTACCCGAACTCCGTGCGCGCGCCGGAGGCGCTCGTGACCGACGTGCGATTGCCGCGCTCGTCGTACGTCTGCCGGACCGTCGTGCCGTTCGGGCGCCGCACCTTGACCGGCAGCCCACGGGCGTCGTACTCGGCCGTCGTCGTCCGCCCGTCCGGGCGGGTGACGGTCGTGAGCCGACCCTCCCCGTCGTAGGAGAAGAGGGTCGTGTGGCCCAGGGGATCCGTACGGGACAGCAGACGGCCCCGACCGTCGTACGTGGACCGGGTGACCCCACCGTCGGGCGCTGCCTGGGCGGTGATCCGGGCCTGGTCGTTCACCTCGAAGCGGGTCGTCCGGCCGAGGGCGTCCGTGTAGGTCGACTCGCCGTCGCCCCAGGTGAAGCGTCCGGCCATGACGCCGTCGCGGCCCGACTGGGACACACAGCGGTCGCGGTCGTCGTAGACGTACTCGTAACGGTGGCCGTTGCTGTCGGTCCAGGACGTCATCCGGCCCCGGTCGTCGTAGCCGAAGCACAGCGGGTGGCCTGCGGAGTCGGCGACGGAGGTCAGGTGGCCGTCGGTGTAGCCGTAGCGGCGGATCTCCTGGTCGCCCAGGTGCAGCGCGGTGATCCGGGATCCGTCCGTGGTCAGCCGGAGCCGGTATCCGCCGTGGTGGACGACCTCTGTAGGCGCGCCCTCCGCGTCGTGACCGAAGGTGATCCAGTTGCCGTTGCGGTCGTCGATCTGGACGAGGACGGCCTCGTCTCCGTCCCCAATCGTGGCGAAGTGGCGTACGACACCCGTCTCCGGGTCCGTCACCGTGTACGTGCCGTCCGAGGGGTCCCGGTCCAGCGCCCAGCGGCGGGTGCCGTGGGTCGGCAGCACGGGGACGCCGGGTGCCGGATGCGGATAGGCGAGCAGGCTGCCGTCCCCGCAGAGCAGCAGCACCCCCTCCGCGTCGATTTCCAGCCGCTGGTCGATCGTGCTCGCCCATGACGGTCCGAACCAGCGGCCCGCGCGGTACGAGGACTCGTAGCGTCGGGTGAGAACCACCGGCAGGGCGCCCGCCAGGGCGAGGTCCGTCTGCGGCAGGGTGACCCGGCCCGTGGCCATGTCCACGGGGTCGCCGCACTCGCACATCTCGTCCGGCTTCCGGCCGGCGCCGTGCGGGTCCTCCGCCTGGGCGTCACGGGCCGGGCCCTTGGCGCCGCCCGGCTTCTTCGTCGGCACGTCGTCGAGGTGCTTGAGGCGGTTGAGGGTCTTCAGCCCGCCCGCGCCCTTCGTGCCGAGCGCTTCCGGTATGAGTCGGCCGAAGAACTCATCCGGGTCGTCCTTCAACGCTTCCCAGGCGTTCTTCAGCGCCCGGTCCGGGTTGGCCGCCGTGGAGACCAGGCCGGCGAGCGTCATGTTGACGCCCTTCTGGTACTCCGCCGGGTGGGTCAGGTTGTACGGGTCCTGCGGGTTGAGCGAGCGGACGAAGTTGATCAGCCCGGCTGTGCCCTTGACGACACCGCCTCCGACGTGGGCCAGCTCGAAGCCCTCTTCCAGGCTGTAGTCCACCAGCTCAAGCTTGGCCTTCTCCAGGCCCGTCGGTTCCTTGGGCGCGTGCGCGAGCGCGGCACGGACCGCTGTCTTCGTTCTCTCGCCCGCCTCGTTGCGGGCGTTCCGGGCGTTCTGCAGGATCTCCCGTGCGCGCTGCCGCTTGGTCTCGCCGGGGTCGGAGAAGTCCCCGGGGTCCGGCAGCGGGTGGTCTCCGGTGCGGGCCGCCTCGTAGGCGGCGACCTTCTCCTTGTGCGCGTCGTCCGCCGCCTTGGTGTCCTTCTCGCCCTCCTTGTAGAGCGCGATCGCCTCACGGGCCTTGCCCTGAGCGCTGACGACCGCGTGGGAGTACGCCTCCAGCGCCTTGGCCGCGTTCTCCATCGCGTCCGCCGCGTGCAGCCAGTCCGTCGGCAGGGTCTGGAACTTCTCCCGGAAGGTGTTGGCCGCCGCCCCCTTCCAATGGCTGGAGTCCAGCTTCCGCATACCGCCGCCGACCAGGTCGAACGCCTTCTGGAAGTCCCGCAGGTTCTTCACGGTGGCGGCGATCGCCTCCGGCTTGCCGTGGATCAGCTCGTCCGCCTGCTCGGTCTGCCCGAGCTGCTGCTCCCCGACCTCGGCGCCCAGCGAGGAGGCGGTCTCGTCACCCCAGTCCTCGACCGCGTCCGCCCAGCCATGGGCGCCCGCCTTGTCCAAGACCTCACCGGTCTTGTCGGTCACGTAGTCGACGCCCTCGCCGACGAGTTCCTTGCCTCTGTCGATGCGCCGGTCGACCCCGTCGACGATCCGGTCGCCCCACTCCCGCCAGTTGACCATCAGCTGCTCTCCCCCTACCGCGGCTGCTCGGCCTGGTCGATCGTCGCCTGGTCAGGGTCGTAGACGTCCTTGAACTGCTCGTCCAGAACCTTCCGGTCCTCTGGGTCGATCAATCCTGACCGCTCCATCGAGTCCATCTGCGCGTCCAGGACGTCGTAACCGGTGTTCTTCCAGGTCTGCTTGATCTCCTTGTCGGCCTCCGCGAACGACTCCTCGCTCCAGTCCGCGTTGTCCCACGCATGCTGGTCGCGAATGGTCTCCCAGCGCATCTGCTTGACCTCGTCCTCCGACAGATGCGGGTTTCCGTTCAGGGAGTTCAAACCGATCTTGAACGAGTCCTTGACGTACTGCTCCTGCTCCGCGAACGAGCCCGCCGACAGGCCGACCCCCTGCGCGAACCCGTTCCCCCGCAGGGTCAGCGCGCGCACACCCCACTCCCACCGGTTGCAGAACGTCTCGAACTCCGACGCCAGCCCACCGTGCCCCAGCTCCAGTCCGGACAGCGCCAGCCCGGAGAACCCCCGACCCACCGACGCCTGGCCGATCATTCCGAGATCCTTCAGCTCGGAATGCGCCAGGTTGATGCCCTTCGCGATCTCCGCCAGCGCCGCCGCCGGCGCCACCAGCTCAGGCTCGTTCCCACTCACTGCGTCCCCGTCCCTGTTCCCCCGAGATCCACCGCCACCTCGTCCGGGACGACCCCCGCCACCGGCGGAAACACCACCCCGTCCGCACTGCCGGCATCCAGCGCGACTCCGCCCGGGCCGGGCAGCATCGGCACCATCACGTCAAGCAGCCGCGCACCCAGAACCGTCCGGTACGCCCACTCCCGCCCTGCGTCCCCCCGCGCCACCGCGAACCGGGCCAGCGCCTCCTCGTCGGAGAACGCACAGATCCACCGCACCCCGCCGAAGTCGGACGTCCACGGACTCCCGAACTCGTCGAACGGCACCAGCACCGCGGTACGTCGGAATTCGCCGAGCAAACGCGCGAACTCCCGCCTGGCCGACGCCTCTTCGTCGGTCGGCGCTGCCGTGGGAGCGATGTGGACGGCTATTTCCGGAGTCGCCGGGACGGAAGAAGCCGCCAACTCGACCAATTTCGAAACCCGTTGAGGCTTCGCTATGTCGTCCCCGTTGTCACTCACTCACGCATGGTGTCATGCGGATATTTCCACGAGCAACGAACATACGGCCGATGGCGGCTGGAAGTGGCCGGTTCAGTCGACCCAGGCCGTCAGGGGCTCGGTGTCCAGCTCCATGCCCACCGGATCCGGCAGAGTCACGGTCTTGCCGAGCGTGACCGTGACCACCATGTCGTAGCGCCCCTCGCCCGGCTGGGAGTGGACAAGCACTTCGCCGGCCGCGCGGTCGATCAGGAGGTAGACCGGGATGCCGCTCTCCGCGTAGGCGCGGGGCTTCTCGACGCGGTCGCGGCGGTCGGTGTCGGAGTCGTGGGAGGTCACCTCGACCGCCATGAGCACGCCGTCGGGGGAGGCCCACTCGCCCTGGCCGACGAATGTCCCGCTGGGCGCGAGGCAACCGTCCGGGCGGGCGTTGCCCTTGCGGTACGTCTCGACGTGCAGGCCTTGGTCGACGTACAGCCATCGCTGCGGATGGGCCTCGATGCACAGCCGCGTCAGCCACTGAATGATTCGCCCGTGGTTGCCGTCAGGGCGGGCCTTCTCCTCGATCCTTCCGGCGATGAACTCCAGACGTAGGGCATCACTCAGTCTGTCGCCTGTCCGGGCGAACTCCTCGAAGAACTCCTGAGTCATGGCACGCGCCCGACGTCCGGCTGTCTCCATGACGGACTCCTCCCGAGGCGGTGCCGTGTGCACGAAGGCTGGCATATGCCACTGACCCGGCGGGGTGGGTTCGGGGCCCGGTCACCCCCACGGGTGACGGCGCAGGACCGCAGCTGATGGCCGAAAGAGGACGGCTCGTTCGTCAGCTCAGGGGGCGGCGGGTCTCGGTGCGGATCGTGAGGGTCGTGCGGGCGGCCTTCGTGAGGTCGAGGGACTCCGGGGCGGCGGACACCGTTCCGGCGGACATCTCCGCGACGGCCGCGTTGGTGTTGGCGTCCGCCCAGGCGCACACGGGGTAGGTGAGCCGGCCGCCGCCGTCGGACTGCTCCGTGGCGAGGACCTGGCAGGTGATCTCGGTGTCCGAGCCGGGTGGCGTCACGTCCTTCGGCGGGACCAGGACCGTGGTGCCCTTGCCCTCCGCCGCGCCTTTGAGGATGTTCCGGCGAGCGGTGTCGGGGTCCTTGATCCGGCCGTAGAGACCCGTGATGACGAGGATCCCCGCGCCGTCCTCGCCGGAGCCCGCGTACTGGCCCGCCACGCCCTTCGGATTCCGGATCGTGGTCCCGTCGGTGCCCGCGAGGCCGGCTTCGGCGCGCTGGGACTCGTCCTTGCCCAGCGTGTAGCGGCCGTCGAGCAGCGTCTTCGGCAGGACCAGCCGGTGTGTCGCGGCCGGAAATGCGGAGTCGGCGCCGCCGCGCAGGCCGCCGTTGCCGATCCAGGACAGGAGCAGCACCCCGGCGATGCCCGCGGCGACGATGCCGAGGATCATGCCGGTCCGGTTCTTCGGCTTGGGCGGCGGGGGCGGCGGTCCCCAGCCGGGGTACGGGCCCGGCTGCTGGTACGGGCCCGGCTGCTGGTACGGGCCCGGCTGCTGGTACGGGCCCTGCGGCGGGTGGCCGTACGTGGGGTGGCCGTACGCGGGGTGGGGCGGTGGTGGTGGTGTCGACATGGGGCGAGACCGTAGGGCGGGGGCCAGGGGGCGCAGCGCGGTTTTCGGCCATACGGCGAAGGCCGCCGCCCCGGTGTCCCAGGACGGCGGCCTTCACCGCATACGGAAGGCTCAGGCCTTCTTCGGGTCCTCCAGGCGCGGGAACAGCACCGCGCCCTTCGTGATCGTCGCGCCGGCCGGGAGCTGGCCCCAGGTGGCGGCGGACTGGACCGGCTGGGTGCCCAGGGCGCCCAGGGAGGGCTCGGCGCCCAGGGAGTCCCAGAGGGCCTGGGAGGTCTCCGGCATGATCGGGTTCAGCAGGACCGCGACCGCGCGCAGGGACTCGGCGGCCGTGTAGAGGATGGTCGCCAGGCGGGCCCGGCCCTCCTCCGACTCGTCCTTCGCGACCTTCCAGGGCTCCTGCTCCGTGATGTAGCCGTTGACCTGCTTCACGAAGTCGAAGATCGCCAGGATGCCGGCCTGGAAGTCCAGTTCCTCGCCGATCTTCCGGTCCGCCGTCTCGACCGCCTTCGCCAGGCCCTCGTGCAGCGCCTTCTCCGCGTCGCCCTCGGCCGTCGCCGCCGGCAGCTCGCCGCCGAAGTACTTGCCGACCATCGCCGCCACGCGCGAGGCGAGGTTGCCGTAGTCGTTCGCGAGCTCGGACGTGTAGCGGGCGGAGAAGTCCTCCCACGAGAACGAGCCGTCCTGCCCGAACGCGATCGCCCGCAGGAAGTACCAGCGGTACGCGTCCACGCCGAAGTGCGAGGTCAGGTCCTGCGGCTTGATGCCGGTCAGGTTCGACTTCGACATCTTCTCGCCGCCGACCATCAGCCAGCCGTTCGCCGCGACCCGGCCCGGGACCGGCAGGCCCTGCGCCATCAGCATGGCCGGCCAGATGATCGCGTGGAAGCGGAGGATGTCCTTGCCGATGAGGTGGACGTCGGCCGGGAAGGTCGCGTCGAACTTCTCCGGGTTCTCGTTGTAGCCGACCGCCGTCGCGTAGTTCAGGAGCGCGTCGATCCAGACATAGATCACGTGCTCCTTGTCCCACGGCACCGGGATGCCCCAGTCGAAGGTCGAGCGCGAGATGGAGAGGTCCTCAAGGCCCTGCTTGACGAAGTTCAGCACCTCGTTGCGGGCCGACTCCGGCTGCACGAAGCCCGGGTTCGCCTCGTAGAACTCGAGCAGCTTCGGACCGTACTCGCTCAGCTTGAAGAAGTAGTTCTCCTCCTTGAGGATCTCCACCGGCTTCTTGTGGACGGCGCACAGCTTCGTGCCGTCCTCCGCCTCGATGAGGTCGCCGGGGAGCTTGAACTCCTCGCAGCCCACGCAGTACGGGCCCTCGTAGCCGCCCTTGTAGATCTCGCGCTTGTCGTACAGGTCCTGCACGAACTCCTGGACGCGGTCGGTGTGACGCTTCTGGGTGGTGCGGATGAAGTCGTCGTTCGCGATGTTCAGGTGCTCCCAGAGGGGCTTCCAGGCCTCCTCGACGAGCTTGTCGCACCACTCCTGCGGGCTGACGCCGTTCGCCTCCGCGGTGCGCATGATCTTCTGACCGTGCTCGTCCGTGCCGGTGAGGTACCACACCTTCTCACCGCGCTGGCGGTGCCAGCGGGTGAGCACGTCGCCTGCGACGGTCGTATAGGCGTGGCCCAGGTGAGGAGCGTCGTTGACGTAGTAGATGGGGGTCGTGACGTAGAACGCCTTCGAGCCCTGCTTCTCGGATCCAGTGGCCGCCATGGTCCGAATTTTAACGGTCGGGAGGACCTGCCCTCACACGGATAAAGCCGGGACCGGCCCGGGGCCGGAGGGCGGTCGCCCCCCGGCCCCGGGCCGGTCCATGATCAGAGCTCGGTCACGGCTCGGTCAGAGCGACCAGTCCGCCAGCACGCCGCGGTAGAACGCCGTGTGCGCCGTCTCGACCGGCGTCGCGCCCGCGAAGTGGACACCCGTACGGGGTGTGGCCAGCTTGCGCAGGTAGTCGAAGGCCTTGCCGTCCTCCTCGCCCCACACCGTGAAGCGCCAGTGGATCTCCCGGTCCGGGCGCTCCGCCGCGTCCGTCAGGGCCTGGGTCGCGGCCGTCTTCGACTCCGGCGCGCCGTCCGTCTGGAAGATCACCAGGGCCGGGCGGGTCGGGTCCGCGGACTTGTCGTGAAGGGCGAGGACCTCCTCGACGGCGCGGTGGTAGTTCGTCCGGCCGAGGCGGCCGAGGGTCGCGTTGATCTCCTCCAGGCGGGTGGGGGTGAGCTCGGCGGGGGTCAGCTCGGCCGTGCCGTCGATGTCCGTCGAGAAGAAGACGGTCGTCACGGCCGCGTCCTCGGAGAGGTGCGCGGCGAGCGCCACCGTCTGCTCCGCGAGGCGCTGGACCGAGCCGTCCTTGAAGTACGGGCGCATCGAACCCGACCGGTCCACCACCAGGTACACCGCCGCCCGCGCCCCGGTGAGCCCCTGCTTCTTCAGGACGGTGCCGGCCGCCTTGTACGCGTCGGAGAGGTGCGGCGCGGCGGCCTTCACCTTGGCGAGGGAGAGCGCGGGCTTGCCGGCGACAGCCGGGACCGGCTCCTCGGCCGGGGCGGGCTCCTCCTCCTGCTCCTGTACGGGGGCGGGCTCGGGCGCGACCTCCGCCTCGGGCTCTTCCTGTACGGGGGCGGGCTCGGGCGCGACCTCCGCCTCGGGCTCCTCCTGTACGGGCTCGGACTCGGGCGCGACCTCCGCCACGGGCTCAGCCGCCTCAGGCTCCACCTCAGGCTCCGCCTCCGCCTCCTGCTCGGCCGCCTCAGGCTCCGCCTCCGCCACGACCTCCGGCTCGGCCGCCTCCGCGACGGCCTCCGCGACCTCGTCCCCCGCTCGCCGCGCCTGCGGGATCTGCGGGTTGTCGAAGGCGGCCGCCACCAGGTCCGCCGCCGCCCGCTGCGCGGGCGTCTCGGGCTTCGCCTCCGGCTCAGGGGCGAGCTCCGGCTCCGCCGGAGCCTCGGCCACCACCGGGGCCGGCACCGGGGCCGCCTCCGCCACGGTCTCCGCCACGGCCTCCGCCGCCGGCTCCGCGTCGACCTTCACCGGCTCCGCCTCGGGGGACGTCGCCTGGGCGGGGACGACGGAGGCCGCCGTTTCCGGGACCTCGGATTCGGCGCCGTTCGCGCGGTCGCGGCCGAACACCTTGCGCAGCAAGCTCCGAATACCCATGGGCGAACCCCTTCACATGAGTTGGGTGCGGTATGCGTCCTATGTCCCCGGCGGAACGGCGATTCCTGGCCAGGGCGGACACGTAAGGTTAGCGGCCGCCCTCCCCGGTCCCTACGACCCGGGCGCCCGCGGTTGCCGCAGATTCATCGCGCGTTCACTCTGTCGCCGTCATCGTGCAGGCGGGCGCACCTAACGTCACGGCGGACCGCGCTCAATCATGGAGGACGACGTGCGCAAACTGCTGCCGCTGCTGAGCAACCACGCCCACGGAGGCGGCCGTTCCGCCCTGACCTGCCGCTACCGCTGTGGTGACGCCTGTTTCCAGGAGGTCCCCAACACCAGCGACAACGAGTACGTCGGTGATGTCATAGCCGGTGCGCTTTCGCGCCGTTCGCTCATGCGCGCCGCGGCCGTCGTGACCGTCGCCACCGCCGCCGGCTCCGCCGTCGCGCTGGGCGACGCGCCCGCCGCCGAGGCGCACGAGCCGGCGAAGGGCCACGGCGCCGCCAAGGCCGACGGCGCCCGCGGCCTGCGCTTCGCGCCCGTCGCGCCCAACACCGCCGACCAGGTCTCCGTCCCCGCCGGCTACTCCCAGAACGTGGTCATCCGCTGGGGCGAGCCCATCCTCCGCGGCGCCCCGGCCTTCGACTCCGAGAAGCAGACGGCCAAGGCGCAGGCCGGCCAGTTCGGCTACAACAACGACTTCCTCTCCCTGCTCCCGCTGCGCGGCGAGCACCACCGTCAGGTCCTCGTGGCCAACCACGAGTACACCGACGAGAACCTGATGTTCCGCGGCTACGACCCCGCGAACCCGACCCGCGAGCAGGTCGAGATCGCCTGGGCGGCACACGGCCTGTCCGTGGTCGTCGTGCAGGAGGAGCACCGCACCGGCCGGCTGACCCCGGTCACCCGCCACCACCTCAACCGGCGGCTCACCGCCACCAGCCGGTTCGAGCTCACCGGCCCGGCGGCGGGCGGCGCCCTGGTGAAGACCTCGGCGGACCCGGCCGGCCGCACCGTCCTCGGCACGCTCAACAACTGCGCCGGCGGCACCACCCCGTGGGGCACCACCCTCCACGGCGAGGAGAACTTCAACCAGTACTTCGCCCACGCCTCCTCCGCCACCGACAAGCGGTACGGCATCGGCACCGGGGCCTCCGAGCGCAAGTGGGAGCGCTTCGACCGGCGCTTCGACCTCGCGCAGGAGCCCAACGAGGCACACCGCTTCGGCTGGGTCGTCGAGCTCGACCCGTACGACCCGGAGTCCACGCCCCGCAAGCGCACCGCGCTCGGCCGCTTCAAGCACGAGGCCGCCCAGCCGCGCCTGACCGCCGACGGGCGCCCGGTGGTCTACATGGGCGACGACGAGCGCTTCGACTACTTCTACAAGTTCGTCTCCTCGAAGCGGATGAAGAAGGGCGGCTCGCGCGCCGCCCACGCGCACAACCTCACCCTGCTCGACGAGGGCACCCTCTACGTCGCCAAGCTGACCGGCGACTCCCCGGCCGCCGAGATCGACGGCACCGGCAAGCTGCCCGCCGACGGCGAGTTCGACGGTTCCGGCACGTGGATCCCGCTGGCCACGGCCGGCCCGGACGGCGCCGTGTCGCACGTGCCCGGCATGACCGCCGAGGAGGTGTACGTCTTCACCCGCCTCGCCGGTGACAAGGTCGGCGCCACCAAGATGGACCGCCCCGAGGACGTCGAGCCGTCCCCGCGCACCGGCCGCGTGTACGTCGCGCTCACCAACAACTCCGACCGCGGCAAGGCCGGCAAGGCGGCGGCCGACGAGGCGAACCCGCGCAACCTCAACAAGCACGGCCAGATCCTGGAGCTCGCCGAGCACTGGGACGACCCGGCCTCCGACGGCTTCGCCTGGCGCCTCTTCCTGGTCGCCGGCGACCCGAACGACCCGGCCACCTACTTCTCCGGCTTCCCGAAGGAGAGGGTCAGCCCCATCTCCTGCCCGGACAACGTGGCCTTCGACCCGCACGGCAACCTGTGGATCTCCACCGACGGCAACCAGCTCGGCTCCCACGACGGCCTGTTCGGCGTCGCCACGCAGGGCGAGCGGCGCGGTGAGCTCAAGCAGTTCCTGACCGTGCCGACCGGCGCCGAGACCTGTGGCCCGCTGGTCCAGGACCGCCGGGTGCTGGTCTCCGTGCAGCACCCGGGCGAGCTCGACGGCGCGTCCGTCGAGAAGCCGGCCTCCGTCTGGCCCGACGGCCCCGGAAAGATCGTCCGTCCGTCGGTCGTCGCCGTCTGGCGCACCGACGGCCGCGACATCGGCGTCTGACGAGACCCGACCGGTGTGAGGGGGGCGGGCGTCAGCCCGTCCCCTGCTCCGCGCCGCCGCCGCTGCCGTTCCCGCCGCCGGGACCGATCCCGACGCCCTCCCGGAACCGCACGAACTGCTCCTCCGGCTCCCCCGTGTACACCCACGGCACCCACGCCGCCCGCGCCCCGAGCAGCGTGAGCAGCGCCCGCGCCATGTCCACCTGGCCCGCGTAACAGGCCGCGTGCGCCAGGTAGTTGAGGTCGGCCACCTCCTCCGGCGCCACCGGCATGCCCAGCTCGCGCCCGCCGATCCAGCGGGCGTACGTGCGGCGCAGCTCGGTCACCGCCAGCTCGTGCTTCCAGTGCTGGTCGAAGCCGCGCACCGGCCCCCGGCCGAGCGCCCCGTCCACCACGTACCGGTACTCCTCGACCCGCGCGATCTGCACCAGGATCGGCAGCGGCGAACCGGGCGGCGCGACGCCCGCCGCGTCCCGTGCGAAGTCGTACATCGCGCCGTGCGTCCCGTGCCAGCGCGCCGACCAGTAGCGCATCACCTGCGCGTGGCCCTCGACGTTGTACGGGTCGCGGCGCCGCAACTCGTCGAACCAGTGCCGCAGTTGGCGCCGCGGCACCCCGCCCTCGTAGAGCCGGGCCACCGAGAGCAGCGACACCCACGGCATCGGATCGGCCGGGGCCGCGTCCGCCGCCGTCAGACAGGCGTCGACGGAGGCGTCGATCCGGCCCCGGTCGACGATGCTGCCCCGCCCGGCGGCGATGGCCGCGTCGAAGACCCGTACCACCTCGGTGGCCGCCCGCAGCACCGCCGCGTCCGGGTTGCCGGGCTCGGCGCCCCGCCAGGCCTCGACGGTCGAGCTGCCGGCCGCGGCGTGCGAGAGCAGCCGCAGCCGGTGCGTACGGCGCGGCCAGTCGTCCCCGGTGGCCCGCAGCAGATCCCGAACGCCCTGCCAGCGGCCGATCACCATGTCCTGCCGGGCCTCGGTGAGCGCCCGATCGCCGAAGTCGGGGTCGAAGTCGGGTACGAACCGGCCCTGTCTGTCCGAACGGCGGCGCAGTGCGGCCATCGGGTACCTCCCTCGCGAGGACTTCGGCTTCGGCTACGGCTACAACTGGGGGCGTACGGATACGGGTTCGGGTTCGGTTCCGGCGTATCCGAAGAGGGCGTTCGGGCGGCATCGGTTTCGGTGCCACTGCCCGGTACCCCGTATGGGCGACAGGCGGTCAGAAGTCCGTCGCCAGCGACTTGTCCTCCCGGCGCGCCCGCGGCGAGTCCGGCGCGGCGAAGGGTTCGGCCGCGGCGAGCACGCGGGCCGCGTCGAGGCGGGCCGGCCGGTAGTAGGCGCTGCCCTTCCGCCAGTACACGAGCATCGGGACGACACCGAGGGCGAGGCCGCCGAGGCCGATGGTCAGCGAGGTGGTGGAGAGTTCGCCGAGCGACTCGACGAAGGCCCACAGCATGAACGCCGAGCCGAGCAGCGGCCACGCCCCGCCGAGCAGGAACTCCTTCACGGAGCGCAGCAGCAGACCCTTGTACGCGACGACGGCGGCGATGCCGGCGAGCGCGTAGTAGAAGGCGATCAGCAGGCCGATCGCGCGCACCGCGTCGCCGAGGACCTGGCCGACCGAGCCGGCGGCGGCCGCGGCCGCGAACATCACGAGCGCGGCGGCGCCGACGACGGCGATCGCCACCCACGGGGTGTTCCAGCGGCGGTGGACGGTGCCGAGGGCGGCGGGCAGGGTGCGGTCGCGGCCCATCGCGAACAGCGAGCGGGTGACCTGGATGAGGGTGGTCTCCAGGGTGGCGACGGTCGACAGGAGCACCGCGAGGATCAGCAGCTTGCCGCCGACGCCGGGCCAGATCTCCTGCCCGAGGACGGCGAGGACGTTGGCGCCGCCGCGCTCGATGCGGTCGGCGCTCAGCAGCACGTTGACGGCGACGGTGAAGGCCTCGAAGAGCAGGAAGACGACCCCGACGCCGACGAGGGCGGTGAGCCCGGCGGTGCGCCGGCTGTTCCGGGTCTCCTCGCTGAGGTTGCTGGTGACGTCCCAGCCCCAGTAGTAGAAGGCGGCGATCAGCGCGCCCGCCGCGAAGCCGGACGGCCCGCGGAACTGGTCGAGGCCGAACCACGACCAGTCGAAGGCGGTCGCGTGCCCGTGGTGCGCGAAGGCGGCGAGCAGGAAGACGACGAGGAGCAGCAGTTCCACGCCGGAGAGCAGGAGTTGGGCGCGGACGGTGAGCCGGACGCCGCCGAGGACGACAAGCAGCATCATCAGGAACCAGCCGGCGCCGACGAGCGACGCGAGCACGGTGTCGTCGGCGAGTCCGGCGTCGAACAGCGACAGCGTGAGGGACCCGGCGGGCAGCGAACCCGCCACCATGAACACGGTCGTGGCGAGGACGAGCGCCCAGCCGGAGAGGAAGCCGAGGAAGGGGTGGAGGGTGCGGCCCACCCAGGAGTATCCGGCGCCCGCGTTGACGTCGATCCGGCCGAGCCGGGCGTAGGCGAGGACGATGCCGAACATCGGTATCGCGCAGTAGAGCAGCGACGCCGGTCCGGCGAGGCCGACCGCGCCGAACAGCACGGCGGTGGTCGCGGCCAGCGAGTACGCGGGGGCGCTGCCCGCCACGGCCATCACGAGGGTGTCGAACGTGCCGAGGGCGTTGGGCTGCAGACCCCGGCCGGGGGATCTGCCGGAACTGCCGGAACTGCCGGAAGCTGTGCGCATGGCGGTGTCCTCGGGGACGCGGGGAGCGGGGGGAGGGGTACGGCGTGGGGAGGCGTGCGGCGTGGGGACGGGTGCGGCGTGGGGACGGGCAGGCGGGGACGGCGTGATCGTGCCACCAGAGCTCGCTCGTGGCCGGAAAGGGGCGCGGATCACGGTGAATTCGAGCGCATCGTAGTCGTACCCGTGAGTTCCGGTAACGGCGGTGGGAGGGTTCGGTTCCGCAACCGCCGGTAACCGCTTCCGTACGCCCCTTTGGCCGGGTTTACGGCGCGGGCGGCGCGGAAGAGATGGCGCGCGCCGCGCGCACCTCCTGCCGGAGCGGGCCGAGCACGCCCTCCTCGTCGCCGCCGAGGTCCGCCCGTACCTCCACGAGCACGTCGCTGGAGCGCAGCCCGTCCGCCAGCTCCCGCAACTGCTTCTCCACGGCGGCCACCTCGGCCGGTTCGGGCGGTGGAGCGCCGTGGTCGACGCGGATCCGGGCGGCGGTGGTGGCGTCCACGATCCGTTCGACGGCGATGGCGAGCGGCCACCACGCGGCGGCGAGGTCCCCGGCGGGCGGCGGTTCGGTCAGCGCGCGCTGGAACTCCGAGCGTACGGAGGACATGTCGCGGTACAGCTTGCGGCGGGCGCGGTGCCGGGCGGTCGGGTCGTCGTTCTGACCGGACAGGGGTGTGGCGAGGGCCGCGGGGGCGAAGGCCAGGGTCACGTACGCGGCGGTGTCCGCGACCGCGTCGGCGAGCCGGTCCGCGACCCGGGTGTGCCAGGACTCCGGCCACAGCAGATAGCCCGCGACCAGCGCGATGCCGCAGCCGATCAGCGAGTCGTAGAGCCGTGGCAGGACGAGGTCGAAGCCCTGGTGGTTGAGCAGGTCGGAGAGGAGCAGGATGACCGGGGTGATGGCGGCGGTCTGGAAGGCGTACCCCTTCGCGGAGAAGGCCGGGATCAGCGCGGCGAGCACCACCATCACCGGCACGTCCCACCATCCGCGCGGCACCGAGGCGAGCAGCGGCGCGGCGATGACGAGCCCGCCGGCGGTGCCGAGGGCGCGCAGCACCGCGCGCGAGAACACCGAGCCGAAGTCCGGCTTCAGGACGAACGTGACGGTGAGCGCCACCCAGTACGAGCGGGGCACGGCGATCAGCGACACCAGCGCCTGCGCGAGGCCGATGCACAGCGCGAGCCGCAGGCCGTAGCGCCAGGAGGCGCCGGAGAGCAGCACGTTGCGGGCGGTGCGCCGGATCCGTACGCGCAGGGCGGCGGGGCGGCCGAGCCGGTCGTCCACGTTGTGCGGGTCGGGCTCGGTCCGGTGCACGACGCTCGCCGCGTGCCGCAGCGCCGTGTCGACGGCCTTCTCGGAGGGGCGGCGGGCCTCGGGCAGCTTCAGCTCGTACGGGCGGCGGCCGGCGCGGTCCCGCTGCCCCTCCCGTCCGACCCTGTCGGCGAGTTCGTGCACGGCGGCCGGGATCTCCGGCGGCAGCGGCCGGTGGAAGCGGCGGGCCGCGAGATGGGCGGCGGGCGCGGCCTCCAGGAGCGGGATGAGCACGTTGAGCTCGGCGAGCAGCCGCACCAGGGTGGGCGCCCGGCCGTGCTGCCGGGCACGGCGGGCAAGCACCAGGTCGTAGGACTGGTTGAGCGAGCCGGTGACGGCCTGCCGCTTCTCGTCGTACGCGTCGGTGCCCGCGGCCTCGAAGAGCTCGGCGACCGCCCGGTAGGTCCCGGCGACCGCCGTCCGCTCCGGCGCGCCACCGCGCAGCGGCCAGCCGAGCAGGGTGAGGGCCAGGACCACGACCCCGCCGAGCCCGAGCAGCAGCGGCGCCTTCCACCACGGGTCGGGCATCGGCAGACCCGCGCCGACCACCGCGTTGAGCAGGAGCAGCAGGCCGGAGACGGAGGCGACGGCGCCGATCGACGAGATCATCCCGGAGACCAGCGCGACGAGGGTGAGCGCGGCGACGGCGAGCCAGCCGTGGCCGAAGACCAGGGTGCCGAGGGTGACGCCGAGGGCGCCGAAGAGCTGCGGTACGGCGATGTTGAAGAACCGCATCCGGTACGCGTCTGCGGTGTCGCCGATGACCCCGGACAGGGCGCCCATCGACACCAGCGCCCCGTACGCGGGCTGCCCCGCGGCGAGTCCGGCGGCGAGCGGCGCGGCGAGCGCGATCGAGGCGCGGCCGACGGCCGGCCAGGGCACGGGCGTCGGCTGCGGGCGCAGACCGGCGGTCAGCCAGGCGGGCGGGGAGAGCCGTGGGGACTGTTTCGACCGCTCCGATCGCTCCGACCGTTCCGATTGCGCCGATTTCGCCATGGTCAAACGTTACGGCGGGGACGCGCCGGGTGGCCCGGGGGCCCGGTCAGGTGCGCGGTCGGGTTCTCTGCCGGGTGCCCGGTCAGCTGCGGTAGCCCTCGACCTCGGCCGCCGGGCGGACGGCGGCGGTGTCCGGGTCCTCGCCGAACTCGACCTTGGCGCGGCGCTGCCGCAGCAGGTCCCAGCACTGGTCGAGCTGGACCTCCAGCTCGGCGAGCCGGGACCGCTCCTCGTCGCGGAGGCCGCCGACGCGCTGGCGCAGGGAGCGTTCCTCCTCGACGAGAGAGCCGATGTTCTCGAGGATCTCGTCGTTCTCCATGTCTTCCAGCGTGGCCGATCGCCGCCCGCTCCGCGAGGCGGGCGGACGCCGATCGGGTACGCGGGACGCGGGACGGGCCGGCGCGCTCAGTGCCGCAGCGCCTGGGCGATCTGGGCCTGGGTGGCCCCGGAGAGGGTCCGGTTGCTGCGGGCGGTGCCGGTCTTGGACTGCCCCGGCGCCACGCCGTCGATGTTGAGGACGACGGCGTCGAGGAAGTTCCCGTCCGCGTCACGGAAGTTGACCATCACCGTGTAGTCGGCGGCCTTGTCCGTGGGGTTGGTCGCGGTGATCTCGGCGACCGTGCGGTCCCCGTCCGTGGACGTCGCCCCGGCCTTCACGTCGCCGGTCGCGTTGATCCCGTCCTTGACCTCGTCCATCTTCTGCTGCGCGGCCGAGGCCACGGCGGCGGTGGCGGACGAGACGATCTGGCCCGCCTTGTCCGCGGCCTCGTCGCAGCCGGTCAGGGCGACGGTGAGGGTGAGGGTGAGGGCGGCGGATGCCGTGAGGGCCGTACGACGCCGGCTCACCAGGTCTCACTCCCGTAGTCCTTGTCCGCCGCCAGCGCCCAGATGACGAAGACGGACACCGCCATGGAGAACAGCGCCCACCACGGCTGGTACGGCAGGAACAGGAACTGCGCCACGATGTTCAGCGAGGCGAGGGAGATACCCGCGATGCGGCCCCACTCGGCGCCCTTGAGGATGCCGGCGCCGGCGATGGCGACGATCACGCCGAGGCAGAGGTGGATCCAGCCCCAGGACGTCAGGTCGAACTTGAAGACGTAGTCGCCGACGCGCGTGTAGATGTCGTCCTCGGCGATGCCGGCGATGCCCTGGAGGATGTCCATGACGCCGGTGACCAGCATGAGGACACCGGCGAACATGGTGCCGCCGGACGCCCAGGCGCCGGAGGTCGACTGCTGCGGTTGCCGCGGCTGCTGCGGGGATGCGGTGTTCTGGCTCATGGGCTCATCGTGGGAGCGTCTGTTCGGTTCCGAACCTTCTGCTGGGCCGTACGAGTGACAGACCTATCCTGGACAGGTAGCATCCAGAATCATGAGGATGAACGAGGGTGTGGAGTGGGCGCTGCACAGCTGCCTCAACCTCGCCTGGATCGGCGAGGAGCGGGCGGTCACGGCCGCCCGGCTCGCGGCGTACCACGAACTGCCCGCGCCCTACCTCAACAAGCAGCTCCAGGCCCTGGTCCGGGCCGGGATCCTGACCTCCGTCTCCGGACCCCGGGGCGGCTTCCGGCTGGCCCGGGCGCTCGACCGGATCACGCTGATGGACGTGGTCGTGGCGATCGAGGGCCCCGACGAGGCCTTCCGCTGCACCGAGATCATCGGCCAGGGGCCCGGCGCGGTGACGACGGGCCGCCCGAGCGCCGAGTGCGCCATCGCCGAGGCGATGGGCCGCGCGGAGCTGGCCTGGCGGCGCGAACTTGCCGCCCGGACCCTGGCCGACGTGCGCGCACAGGCGGAACGGCGGGCGCCGTCGGCGCCGGACCGGATCCGCCGCTGGTTCGCGGCGACGTGAGTCGGTGGCGGTGGGCCGGGGTTTCGTCAGCCCCAGATTCTGGACATCCAATATCTCGATTACGCACGACTCACTGTTACGGGAAGGAAGTACGTACGTCATGAGCGTTCCGCACACCGACCAGCGCACCATCACCAACCCCGCGACCCTGCATGACCCGACGCCCTTCGGCTACAGCCACGCCGTCTCCGCGCCCGGCGAACTCGTCTTCATCGGGGGCCAGTACGCCTCCGACGCCACCGGCGCGCCCGTCCCCGGCGACTTCGCCGCCCAGGTCGAGCTGTCCCTGACCAACCTCCGGCACGCCCTGGCGGGCGCGGGCCTCGGCTTCGAGCACGTGGTCCGGCTCGGCTCGTACATCGTCGAGCACGACCTGGCCAAGCTGGAGGTCCTCGGCAAGGCCCTGCACGTCGCCTTCGGCGACCGGCTCCCGGCGCAGACCCTCAGCGGGGTGGCGGCCCTGGCGCTGCCCGGGATGCTCTTCGAGATCGACGCGGTCGCCGTCCGTCCGTAACGGGCTGACACGGCGCTGATCTGATCCACTTGCGGCGGGCGGGGCGGGGGTGTGCCCTGGAGGGTGCACCCTCAGGTGCGCACCGTGCGGGAAAGGAGTTCCGCCATGGCAGCACACGCAGCCGCCCCGGCCCGCGGGCAGTTCAGCACTCACGGCTGGGGACTGCCCGTCCTCATCGGCATCAGCTACGGCCTGTACGCCCCGGTCGTCGTCCGGGACGGCGGCCCGCTGGCCTGGAGCCAGTTCTGGATCGGTCTGATCAGCGCCGTCGTGCTGGCCGTCGCCATCCACACGCTCCACCGCTACGGCCGGCGGCTGCGGCGCGAGCTGCACGCGGTCGCCTGGGGCGCCCTCGCCGGCATCGCGCTCGGCTACCTGGTGAGCCTCTCCGGCAAGAGTGTGCTCTCCTCGTCGATGCTCGGACTGATCACCTGTGGGGTGGTGACCGCCGCCACCTTCTACACCTTCTACACCCACGAGGACGCGGTCGGCCGCCCCGCGCCCTACTGATCGCCCTGCCGATCGGTGAGCGTCCGGCGCCGGTAGTAGGCGACGGCCACCGCCGCCAGCAGCAACGGCCAGACGGCGAGCGGCAGATAACACCCGAGGAACAGGGCCTGCTGGGCCGGGTTCAGCACCGTGCCGTCCCCGGTCGCCAGGCCCGCCGCCTCGGCGTAGGCGGACCAACCGACCGCTGCGAACAGTCCGGCGCTGCCCACCAGGGCGGCGCCGGTCGCGATCCGCGCGTCGACCCGTCGCCCGAGGAACACCTCGCCCCAGGGCCGCACCAGGCCGAGCGTCAGGTAGGCGAGCAGCTCGGAGAGCACGGTCAGGCCGACCATGTACGCGAGCATGCCCGGCTCGGCATCCAGGTACGGCGAGCTCTCGGCGACCGGCAGCCCGAACCCGAGCGCGAGCCGCCACAGCCCGGCGGGCAGCACGAGCAGCGGCACGGCGTGCGCGGCGAGCACGGCCCAACGGGCGGCGCCGGGCACGGAGTTACGGGCGATGCGCAGCGGCGCGGTTGTCTTCGGCATGCCCCCAGCGTCCCGTCCGGACCCGCCCGGCCGCGTCGCCCGGACGGCCGGTCCGCCTCCGCCGTACGGCGGAGCCCGCTCCTACTGCCCTCGGGGCTTGGTCTGCTGCACCGCCCAGCGGTTGCCGTCCGGGTCGGCGAAGTAGACGAAGGAGCCCCACGGCTGGTCGTCGATCGGGCTCACGTCGATGCCGCGGCCGGTGAGGTCGGCGTGCGCCTCCTCGATGTCGGTGACGACGACCTGCAGGTTGTCCAGGGAGCCCGGGGCCATCTCGGTGATGCCCTTGCCGAAGGCGATCGAGCAGGCCGAGCCGGGCGGGGTCATCTGGACGAAGCGGATCTCCTCGCTGACGGTCACGTCGTGGTCGGCGTGGAAGCCGACCCGTTCGTAGAAGGCCTTGGCGCGGTCGATGTCGGTGACGGGAACGCCGATCAGCTCCAGCTTGATGTCCATGCCCGCCATCATGCGTCGGGTGGTTGAGGCCCGCCCGTTGACCTTCCCCCACGGGGAAGGCCCACCGTGGCGGATGCCGGGCCACGGGGCCCGGCACAGGGAGGCTTCGGGCTTCGGGGAGGCTGGGGACCATGGACGCGCTGCTCACGATCGGCGACTTCGCCCGCGCGACGGGCCTCACGCCCAAGGCCCTGCGCCGCTACGACGAGCTCGGCCTGCTGCGGCCGGCCCGCGTCGACCCGTTCTCCGGCTACCGGTACTACGCCGGCGAGCAGGTGGAACGGGCCCGTCTGGTGGGCTGGCTGCGGCGGATCGGCATGCCGCTGGCCGAGATCGGGCGGGTCTGCGCGCGGTACGAGACGGATCCGGCGGGCGCGGCTCGGGCGCGATCCGTGCCACCTCCGTTGTGGCCCTTCGCCCCGTCGGGGCGACGCGCACCGTGCCACCTCCGTTGCAGCCCTCCGGCCCGCCGGGGCGGCGCTTCTGCCACCTCCGTTGTGGGCATACGTTCCGCAGGGGCTGGGGGTCCCCCCAGGGCGAAGCCCTAGGGGGAGGGTGGGCACAACGGACGGCGCCCCTTGCCGGGCCTAGGCTCCCGCGCCTGAACGGTGCGCCAGAGCGCGCCGCACTGGTGGTGCGGGTCCAGGCGCAGGTGCGGAACGCGCCCGCATGGGCGCCGTCCCGTGTGCCCACCCGTCCCGCCCCAGCGGGACGAATGCCCACAACGGGAAACGGCGAAGGCCCACACCCACACGGGAACGGCGAAGGCCCACACCCGCCC
Organism: Streptomyces sp. SKN60; assembly: GCF_026236535.1. Lineage (GTDB taxonomy): Bacteria > Actinomycetota > Actinomycetes > Streptomycetales > Streptomycetaceae > Streptomyces. The sequence goes on from NZ_JAHTMW010000001.1 coordinate 405,255, forward strand.
GTGCGGGTGGGCACCGCCCCGGCGGGACGGAGGCCCACAGGGGGTGGGTGGCAGAGGCCATCGCCGCCCGTGCGGGTGGGAACCCGCCCTCGCGGGCGCAGGCCCACGATGGGAACGGCACGGCACAGCCCGTACACGGGGGCATCGCTCCGGGGAGCGAAGGCCCGCGGCGGGCGCGGGACAGCGGCGCGGGCGCAGCCCGCACCAAAGGGGGCTACGGCAGCGTCAGGAGACGCGCGCTTGGCGCGGGCGCCATCGCATGCCGTTGACCTGGCCCGGCTCGTCGCCGATGACGTAGCGAACCCGGCGGCCGTGGACGCGGCGGGCGGGGGCGCGGCAGCCGCGGGGGCGGCAGCCGCGGGCGAGCGGGGCGTGGCGGCGGTCGCTTCCGTCCGCGTGCACGTCGACGGCGCCCCGGGCGATGCGGCCCGGGACGTGCGGCGTGTCGTGGCGGAAGCGGACGGTCATGCCGGGTCAGCCCCGCCCGTGGCGCAGCGCCGGGTGGGCGCCGGCGGCGACCAGGTCGGCGACGGCGGACTTCGGGTCGCGGCCGGTGACCAAGGACTCGCCGACCAGGACCGCGTCGGCGCCGGCGTTGGCGTACGCGATGAGGTCGTGCGGGCCGCGGACGCCGGACTCGGCGACCTTGACGATGCCGGCCGGGATCTCGGGCGCGACGCGCTCGAAGGTGGACCGGTCGACCTTGAGGGTCTTGAGGTTGCGCGCGTTGACGCCGATGATGCGGGCGCCGGCGTCGACGGCCCGCTCGACCTCCTCCTCGTCGTGGACCTCGACCAGCGGCGTGAGGCCGATGGACTCGGCGCGCTCGATGAGGGAGACCAGGGCCTCCTGCTCGAGGGCGGCGACGATGAGCAGCGCGAGGTCCGCGCCGTAGGCCCGGGCCTCCCAGAGCTGGTACGCGGTGACGATGAAGTCCTTGCGCAGGACCGGGATGTCGACGCGGGCGCGCACGGCCTCCAGGTCGGCCAGCGAGCCGCCGAAGCGGCGCTGTTCGGTGAGGACGGAGATGACGGCGGCGCCGCCCGCCTCGTAGTCGGCGGCGAGGCCGGCCGGGTCGGCGATGGCGGCGAGCGCGCCCTTGGACGGGCTGGAGCGCTTGACCTCGCAGATCACCTTGACGCCGTCACCGCGCAGTGCGGCGACGCCGTCCTTGGCCTGCGGCGCCTTGGCGGCGCGCTCCTTGAGCTCGTCGAGGGAGACCCGCGCCTGCCGCTCTGCGAGGTCGGCGCGGACGCCGTCGATGATCTCGTCGAGCACACTCACGCGAGAGGCCCCCTTCCGGGACTCGATGAACTTCGATGAACAACGTTCAGCCACGTCGATGGTATCCGCAGGTGGGCCGCTGACCCGCATCGGTTGACGACGCGTCCCATCTGCTGGGACTTCGCAGGGGTTCCGACCAGGTCCTCAGGGCGCGAGCGCGGCCCCGAACGGCAGGTTCCGGACCACCGTGAACAGGGTGAGCACGGCGCCGATCCCCCACCACCAGGCCGGGGAGATCGCGAGCCGCATGGGGACGCCGCGGACGGCGCGAACCAGCCACAGGACCATCACCACGGCGAAGATCCCGTAGCCGACGACGGCGAGCGCGTTGGCGCCGAGGGCGGTGCCGAGGTCGCCGTGGATGAAGGCGTGGGCGCTGCGCAGTCCGCCGCAGCCGGGGCAGTAGAGGCCGGCGAAGCGGAGCAGGGGGCAGACGGGGTAGTGCCCGGGTTCGTTGGGGTCGACGCTCCCGACGTACGCGAAGGCCGCGGCGACCCCGGCGAGGGCGCCCAGCGGGGCAAGGAGACGCCGGGCGAGCGGCCGGGGCGGCGGAGACGGTACGGGTGGCCCGTACGCCCCGTACGGCCCCCAGGGCCCGTGCGCATGGCCGGAGGCGTCGGAGTACGGCTCGCTCACGGCTGCCGCCGTCGGGGCCGCCGTCGGGGCCGGAGTCGGGGCCGGGCTCGGGTTCGGATCCACCCGGTGATTCTCACCCGTACGACGCGAAGGCGCAGCACCGCGTCGCGGGACTGCGCCTTCGGGGTGAACCGGGGTGCGGCGGCCGGTCAGGCCTTGCCGAGGGCGGTCCGGGTGGCGGCCTCGCGGGCGGCCACGACGTCGGCCGAGTCCTTCGGCATGCCCATGCCGGCGATCTTCATCGCTCCGCCGACGACACCGCCGAGGAGGATGACACCGATACCGGCCCAGAAGCCGGCCACGTTGGCGGCCACCATGAAGACTCCGGCGATGCAGAAGCCGATGAAGGAGATGATGACACCGGTCCAGGCGGCCGGGGTGTGTCCGTGGGCGCTGCCCGCCATGAGTTGCTCCTCGTCGATGTTGCTCGGTGGTGACGCCTCATTCTTCCGCACATGGGCGCGCGACGATGAATCGGGGTGCCCGAACGATCACGCGTCGCGCCCGGCGTGCCGGATCGGCGCCGGATCAGGCGCCGTGGGTCGGGTCCTCGCCGCGGTCGAGGGCCTTCCAGAGGTCCTCGGGGCGGTCCGGGTCGAGGGTGGCCGGGCGGCGGGCGGCGCGGGGCGCGCCGGAGCGCTCGTAGCGGCCGCCCATGGCGGGCCACGCCTTGCCGAAGCGCAGCGCGAAGAGCCCGGCGGCCAGGATGAGGACGGCGCCGGCGGCGGTGACGTACGGCCAGACCGTGTGGCTGAGGCCGCCGACCGCGGCGGCGGTGTTGCCGGTGATCCGGGCGGCCTCGGCGTCCAGGGCGGCGCTGTCGGAGGCGCCGAGGACGGCGGCGAGGGCCGCGCCGGCGCCGCTCAGGGCGAGCAGCGCGGCGACCATGGTGCGGCCGGTGCGGCGGACCGCGAAGACGGCGACGAGGGCGGCGAGGCCGACGATCGCGAGCGCGGTCGGGACGCCGGTGACGGTGCCGCCGTCGGCCTCGACGGGGACGGTTCCGCCGCCGACGGCCGCGGTGCCCTCGGCCCAGATCTGGCCGGCGGAGAGCAGTACGACGGTGGCTCCGAGGGCGCCGAGCAGCAGGGCCGCGGCCAGGCTGCGGCGGGCGCCGGAGGAGGCGGCGCCGCCCGGTCGGGCGGCTCGGGGCTGGGGTACGGGTACAGCACTCACATACCCCACTATCCCCTACCGGCCCGCCGTTCGTTCATCCGGTCGTGTGAACCTGCCCACCTGGCGATCACCGGTGGAAGGTCACCGAGGAAGGTGACCGGGCGTCAAGGTCGGCCGTCAGCCGACCGTCAGCCTGCCGTGAGCCCGCCGCCCGCCGGCCGTCAGCCCGCCGTCAGCCCGCCGTCAGCCCGCCGTCATCCGGTTGGCCGTGTGGACCGCCCGCAGGACGGCGGCCGCCTTGTTGCGGCACTCGTTGTCCTCGGCAGCCGGGTCGGAGTCGGCGACGACACCGGCTCCGGCCTGCACGTACGCCGTGCCGTCCCGCAGCAGCGCGGTGCGGATGGCGATGGCGGTGTCGGAGTCGCCGGCGAAGTCGAGGTAGCCGACGCAGCCGCCGTACAGGCCGCGCCGGGACGGCTCCAGCTCCTCGATGATCTGCATGGCGCGCGGCTTGGGCGCCCCGGAGAGGGTGCCGGCCGGGAAGCAGGCGGTGAGGACGTCGAAGGCCGTCTTCCCCTCGGCGACCTCGCCAGTGACGGTGGAGACGATGTGCATGACGTGCGAGTAGCGCTCGACCGACATGAAGTCGACGACCTCGACGGAGCCGGGCCGGCAGACCCGGCCGAGGTCGTTGCGGCCGAGGTCGACGAGCATCAGGTGCTCGGCGCGCTCCTTGGGGTCGGCGAGCAGCTCCTCGGCGAGGTCGTGGTCCTCCTGCGGGGTGGCGCCGCGGTGCCGGGTGCCGGCGATGGGGTGGACCATCGCGCGCCCGTCCTCGACCTTGACCAGGGCCTCGGGCGAGGAGCCGACGACGTCGAAGCCGTTCTCGAAGCGGAAGAGGTACATGTACGGGGACGGGTTGGTGGCCCGCAGCACCCGGTAGACGTCGAGCGCGGAGGCGGTGCAGGGGGTCTCGAAGCGCTGCGAGGGGACGACCTGGAAGGCCTCCCCGGCCCGGATGCGCTCCTTGATGTCCTCGACGGCGTCCTGGTAGGCGGGGCCGCCCCACAGGGCCGTGTACTCGGGCAGGGCGGACTCGGGCAGGGCGGCCGGGGTGGACGCGACGGGGCGGGCCAGGTCGGCCTCCATCGCGTCGAGCCGGGCGACGGCCCCCGCGTACGCCTCGTCGACGCCGGTCTCCAGGTCGTTGTGGTTGATCGCGTTGGCGATCAGGAGCACGCTGCCGTCCCAGTGGTCGAGGACGGCGAGGTCGCTGGTGAGCAGCATGGTGAGCTCGGGCAGCTTGAGGTCGTCGCGACCGTGCTCGCCGATCCGCTCCAGGCGGCGCACGATGTCGTAGCCGAGGTAGCCGACCATGCCGCCGGTGAACGGCGGCATGCCGCTCGCCAGGTCACGCGGAGTGTGGAGGGTCTCGACGGTGGCGCGCAGGGCGGCGAGCGGGTCGCCGTCGACGGGGACGCCGACCGGCGGGGTGCCGAGCCAGTGTGCCTGCCCGTCCTTGACGGTCAGGGTGGCGTCGCTGCGCACGCCGATGAAGGAGTAGCGGGACCAGCTGCGCCCGTTCTCGGCGGATTCGAGGAGGAAGGTGCCGGGGCGTTCGGCGGCGAGCTTGCGATAGAGCCCGACCGGAGTGTCCCCGTCCGCGAGGAGCCGGCGGCTGACGGGGATGACGCGGCGGTCGGCCGCCAGCTTGCGGAAGGTCTCGAGATCCATGGCGCCAGACCCTACTCGGCCGCGAGGAGCACGTCGGTGTCGAAGCAGGTGCGGGTGCCGGTGTGGCAGGCGGCGCCGACCTGGTCGACCTTCACGAGGAGGGTGTCGGCGTCGCAGTCGAGGGCGACGCCCTTGACGTACTGGACGTGCCCGGAGGTGTCGCCCTTGACCCAGTACTCCTGGCGGCTGCGGGACCAGTAGGTGGCGCGCCCGGTGGTAAGGGTACGGTGCAGCGCCTCGTCGTCCATCCAGCCGAGCATCAGCACCTCGCCGGTGTCGTGCTGCTGGGCGATGGCGGGGACGAGCCCGTCGGCGCTGCGCTTGAGGCGGGCGGCGATGGCGGGGTCGAGGTCGCTGGGGGTCCGGGGCGTGCTGGTCATGCCGCCATTGTGCCGTGACCGGGGGTGATGGCCGGGATACGTCCACTGGGCGGAACGACGGGTCCGGTCGGTGGTCCGGTCGATGGTCCGGTCGGCGGGCATCCACTGGGCGGAGCCGTGGCCCCGGCCGTACGCTGGCGCCCATGTCGACCCATGCCAAGCGTGAACGTCTTCTGCTCGCCGACCTGTTGGAGGCGGCCGGCCCCGACGCCGCGACGCTCTGCGAGGGCTGGCGGACCCGGGACCTGGCGGCGCACGTGGTGGTGCGCGAGCGCCGGCCGGACGCCGCGGCCGGCACGCTCGTCCCGCTGCTCAAGGACCGGCTGGAGCGGGTGCAGGCGGAGTTCGCCGAGAAGCCGTACGAGGAGCTGATCCAGCTCATCCGTACGGGTCCGCCGCGGATGTCGCCGTTCACGATCAAGCAGGTGGACGAGGGCGCGAACGTCGTGGAGTTCTACGTGCACGCCGAGGACGTGCGCCGGGCGCAGCCCGACTGGTCGCCGCGCGAGCTCGACCCGGTGTTCGCGGACGCGCTGTGGTCGCGCCTGGAGAAGTCGGCCCGGCTGCTCGGCCGGAAGGCGCCGGTGGGTCTGGTCCTCCGCCGGCCGAACGGGCAGACGGTGGTGGCGCACCGCGGCACCCCGGTGGTGACGGTGTCCGGGGAGCCGGGCGAGCTGACCATGTACCTGTTCGGGCGGCAGGACGCGGCGAAGGTGGAGCTGGACGGCGAGCAGGCGGCGGTGGAGCGGCTGCACGAGACGAAGCAGCTGGGGATCTAGGGCGTGTGTCGAAAGTAGCTCCCCCTGGCTTCGCCGGGAGGTACCCCCAATCCGCCCGCAGGGCGGGCCGGGAGGCGTCCGGTGCGTGCCATCGCAAGGCGGAGGGTGAAAGCACCTCCGGGCCGCCAGGCCCAGGGGGAGAGAGCGCAGCGTGCTGCGCCGACGACTGACAACGCAGCGAGCGTGCGTGCAGGGCGCCTCCCGGCAGACGGGACTTTCGACACACGCCCTAGCCCTCCAGAGAGCTAGCCCTCGGGCAGCTCGGCGCGACGCAGGGCGGGCACCAGCAGGGCGTACCCGCCACTCAGGGCGCAGACCCCGGCGCTGACGGCGAAGACCGGGCCGGGGCCCCAGAGCCCGATCGCGGCGCCGGTGAGCGGGAAGCTCAGCGGGGCGAGACCGAGCGAGCAGAGGCCGGACACGGCGGAGACCCGGCCGAGGTACGCGGGGTCGCACTCGGTCTGGACGAGGGCGTTGCACAGCGCCCCGGAGAGTCCCGCGAGCAGGCCGATGGCCAGGGCGACGCCGACGGCTACGGGCAGCAGGGGTACGGAGGCGAGGGCGCCGATCGCGACCGCGCCGAGCACCATGGTGAAGCCGCTGACGGCGCCGGCGCGCGGGACACGCCCGCACACGGTCAGGAGCAGCGAGGCGGCGCCCGCGCCCGTACCGAAGCCGAAGAGCACCCAGCCGATGCCGGAGGCGCCCCAGCCGCGCTGTTCGGCGAGGAGCGCGAGGCCGACGTTGAGCGGGCCGACGAAGCCGAGGTCGCTGAGGAGTACGACGATCATCATGGGTCCGAGGACGCGGTGGCCGCGCAGGTAGCGGAGCCCGTCGGCGAGGTCGCGCAGGGCGGTGCCGCCGCCCTCGCCGTTCCCCTCTTCGGGGAGGGACCGCAGCTTCAGGGTGCAGAGCAGCGGCAGGGAGAGCGCGAAGAGCACGCCGGCGACGGCGAAGGCGGTCTCCGAGCCGCCGAGGGCGACGGCGAGGCCGCCGAGCGGCGCGCCGAGGACGGCGCCCGCGCGGTAGCCGATGCCGCGCATGCCCTGGACCCGGGCGAGCTGGTCGCGGTCGGCGATCCGGGGCGGCAGGGCGCCGACGGCGGGCAGGAAGAGCGCGTCGACGGTGCCGAAGACGAGGGCGATCGCGGCGAGCGCCCACAGACCGGGCGCGGCGACGAAGAGGATCGCCGCGAGGAGCAGGGTGGACAGGCAGCGGACGGCGTCGGACGCGATGACGACCCGGCGCGGGCCGAGCCGGTCGGCGACCACTCCCCCGACCAGCATGAGCAGCGCGCGCGGAACGGCGGAGACGGTCATGACGAGCCCGGCCTGGGCGGGCGTGCCGCTGCTGACGGCGGCCCAGGAGAGGGCCAGGTAGTAGACGCTGTCGCCGAGTGTGGAGGCGGTGTACGCGCCGAGCCAGCGCAGCACCTGGGGGTTGCGGTGGGCCGGGCGCGAGGGGGCGATGAGGGTGGCGGTCGTCATCGGGCTCAGTCCCGGTAGGGGAAGCCGTGGAGGTGGACGGCGACGTTCTCGCGGCCCTCGGTGTCGCCGGCGGCCTCGGCGGCGCGGGCGGCCTGGTCGTACTTCCGCAGGACGGCGTCCAGCTCCTTTCCCAGCGCGGCGAGTTCGGCGGCGGTGAGCCGGGGCAGCCACTCGGAGCTGATGGCTGCGGAGCGCCACTCCGCGGACCAGGTGTCCTTCTCGCTGAGGTACCGGGCGTACATCTCGGCGCGCTGCTCGGTGACGGTACGGCCGAAGGCGGCGCCGGCGGCGGCGAGTTCGGGGGCGTCCTTCAGGTCCTCCTCGTGGATGCTGAAGCCGTACGAACTGGGCTGCCACCAGCGCTCGCGGCCGTCGGAGGACTGGGCCTCGGCCTCCTCGACGAGGCCGCCGTCGGCGAGCTTGCGCAGGTGGTAGCTGACGAGCGAGACGGCCTCGTCGACCTGCTCGGCGAGCTGGGGCGCGGCGGTGCGGGCCACCGCTTCCCCTCCACCTCTCGGCCCGTCAGGGCCGCCCTCCCGGCCCTGACGGGCCAGGAACTCACGGCGGTGGGGGTGGGACCCGTCCCGGGTCCCACCCCCACCGCCGTACAACGGGCCGAGGCCCGCCCTTGGTCAGCGAACCTCGTGGCCCGCTTCCCTCAGCGTCTGCTTGACCTCCGAGATCCGCAGGTCCCCGAAGTGGAACACCGACGCGGCCAGCACCGCGTCCGCGCCCGCGTCGATCGCCGGCGGGAAGTGGGACAGCTTGCCCGCACCGCCGGAGGCGATCACCGGCACCGTGACGTGCTTGCGCACGGCGGCGATCATCTCGGTGTCGTAGCCGTCCTTGGTGCCGTCGGCGTCCATCGAGTTGAGCAGGATCTCCCCCGCGCCGAGCTCGGCGGCCCGGTGCGCCCACTCGACGGCGTCGATGCCGGTCCCCTTGCGGCCGCCGTGCGTCGTCACCTCGAAGGAGCCGGTGGGGGTACGGCGGGCGTCGACCGACAGGACGAGGACCTGGCGGCCGAAGCGCTCGGCGATCTCCTGGATCAGCTCGGGGCGGGCGATGGCGGCGGTGTTGACGCCCACCTTGTCGGCCCCGGCGCGCAGCAGCTTGTCGACGTCCTCCGCCGAGCGCACGCCGCCGCCCACGGTGAGCGGGATGAAGACCTGCTCGGCGGTGCGGCGCACCACGTCGTAGGTGGTCTCGCGGTTGCCGGAGGAGGCGGTGATGTCGAGGAAGGTCAGCTCGTCGGCGCCCTCGGCGTCGTACAGCTTGGCCATCTCGACGGGGTCGCCCGCGTCCCGCAGGTTCTGGAAGTTGACGCCCTTGACCACCCGGCCGTTGTCCACGTCCAGGCAGGGGATCACACGTACGGCGAGGCTCATGCCGCATCACTCCTGTAGGCCTCGACCTCGACCTCGACGACCAGGCGCGGGTCGACGAAGCCGGAGACGATGATCATCGACGCGGCGGGGCGGACGGTGTCGAACAGCTCCTTGTGGGCGCGGCCGACCTCCTCCACGTCCCGGGCGTGGGTGATGTACATCCGGGTGCGCACCACGTGCTCGGCGCCCAGGCCCAGCTGCTTCAGGGCCGCGAAGGCCACGTTGAAGGAGTTGACGGTCTGCTCGTACGGGCCGCCGTCGGCGATGGCGCCGTCGACGACCGAGGTGCAGCCGGCCACCAGGACGGTGCCGTTGGGCAGCTCGACCGCGCGCGAGTAACCGAACTGCTCCTCCCAGGGAGCGCCGGTCACGACCTTCCTCACCGCGTCGCTCATACGGCGGCCACCGCCCGCAGCGCCTCTTCGAGGGTGAACGCCTTGGCGTAGAGCGCCTTGCCGACGATCGCGCCCTCGACGCCCAGCGGGACGAGGCCGGCCAGGGCCCGCAGGTCGTCCAGGGAGGAGACGCCACCGGAGGCGACGACGGGCTTGTCGGTGGCGGCGCAGACGTTCTTCAGGAGCTCCAGGTTGGGGCCCTGCAGGGTGCCGTCCTTGGCGATGTCGGTGACGACGTAGCGGGCGCAGCCCTCGGCGTCGAGGCGGGCGAGCGTCTCGTAGAGGTCGCCGCCGTCGCGGGTCCAGCCGCGGCCCTTGAGGGTGGTGCCGCGCACGTCGAGGCCGACGGCGATCTTGTCGCCGTGCTCGGCGATGACCTTGGCGACCCACTCGGGGGTCTCCAGGGCCGCGGTGCCGAGGTTGACCCGGGTGCAGCCGGTGGCGAGGGCCGCGGCGAGCGAGGCGTCGTCGCGGATGCCGCCGGAGAGCTCGACCTTGATGTCCATCGCCTCGGTCACCTGGCGGACCAGGTCCCGGTTGTCGCCGGTACCGAAGGCGGCGTCCAGGTCGACCAGGTGGAGCCACTCGGCGCCGGAGCGCTGCCAGGCGAGGGCGGCCTCCAGCGGGGAGCCGTAGGAGGTCTCGGTGCCGGACTCGCCGTGGACGAGGCGGACCGCCTGGCCGTCGCGGACGTCGACGGCGGGGAGGAGTTCGAGCACGCTTGCGGACGACACGGTCACAGGGTTCCGATCCAGTTGGTGAGGAGCTGGGCGCCGGCGTCGCCGGACTTCTCGGGGTGGAACTGGGTGGCCCACAGTGCCCCGTTCTCGACGGCGGCGACGAACGGCTCGCCGTGGGTGGCCCAGGTGACCTTGGGAGCGCGCATGGTGGGGTTGCCGACCTCCAGGGTCCAGTCGCGCACCGCGTAGGAGTGCACGAAGTAGAACCGGGCGTCGGTGTCCAGGCCGGCGAACAGCTCGGTGCCGGCCGGCGCGTCCACGGTGTTCCAGCCCATGTGGGGCACGACGGGGGCGTTCAGCGGCTCGACCGTGCCGGGCCACTCGTCGAGGCCCTCGGTCTCGACGCCGTGCTCGATGCCGCGGGCGAAGAGGATCTGCATGCCGACGCAGATGCCCATGACGGGGCGTCCGCCGGCGAGCCGGCGGCCGACGATCCAGTCGCCGCGGGCCTCCTTGAGGCCCTGCATGCAGGCGGAGAAGGCGCCGACGCCGGGGACGAGGAGTCCGTCGGCGTTCATCGCCTTCTCGTAGTCGCGGGTGATCTCGACGTCGGCGCCGACCCGGGCGAGCGCGCGCTCGGCGGAGCGCACGTTGCCGAAGCCGTAGTCGAAGACGACGACCTTCTTCTGAGCCTTCTGCTGAGTCTTCGAAGGAGTCGTCATGCCCACGTGTCCAGTCGCAGGATGCCGGCCGCGAGGCACATCGCGGAGCCGAGGGCGAGCACGGTGACCAGGCTCTTCGACTGCTTCTGCTTGACGAAGGAGTAGACGCCGCCGAGCAGGAAGAGACCGACGACGATCAGGATGGTGGAGAGGCCGTTCACGGTTACAGAGCGCCCTTCGTGGAGGGGAGGATGCCGGCGGCGCGCGGGTCGCGCTCGGAGGCGTAGCGCAGGGCCCGGGCGAGGGCCTTGAACTGGCACTCGACGATGTGGTGCGCATTGCGCCCGTACGGCACGTGCACGTGCAGCGCGATCTGGGCCTGGGCGACGAAGGACTCCAGGATGTGCCGGGTCATCGTGGTGTCGTAGGAGCCGATCATCGGCGCCATGTTCTCCGGCTCGGTGTGCACCAGGTAGGGGCGGCCGGAGAGGTCGACGGTGACCTGGGCGAGGGACTCGTCGAGCGGGACGGTGCAGTTGCCGAAGCGGTAGATGCCGACCTTGTCGCCGAGGGCCTGCTTGAAGGCGGCGCCGAGGGCGAGGGCGGTGTCCTCGATGGTGTGGTGCGAGTCGATGTGGAGGTCGCCGTCGGTCTTCACGGTCAGGTCGAACAGACCGTGCCGGCCGAGCTGGTCGAGCATGTGGTCGTAGAAGCCGACCCCGGTCGACACATCGACCTTTCCGGTGCCGTCGAGGTCGATCTCGACGACGACGGAGGTCTCCTTGGTGGTGCGCTCAACGCGGCCTACGCGGCTCATGCGTCCTGCTCCTTCTTCAACTCACGAACCGCGTCGAGGAACGCGTCGTTCTCTTCGGGGGTGCCGGCGGTGACCCGCAGCCAGCCCGGTACGCCGTTGTCCCGGACCAGGACGCCCCGGTCGAGGATCTTCCGCCAGGCCTCGTGGGAGCCGGCGGCTCCGTCGAAGTGCCCGAACTGGACGAAGTTGGCGTCGGACTCGGTGACCTCGTAACCGATGGCGCGCAGCTCGGCGACCAGGCGGTCGCGCTCGGTCTTGAGCTGTTCGACGTACCCGAGGAGGGTGTCGGTGTGCTCCAGGGCCGCGAGGGCGGTGGCCTGGGTGACGGCCGAGAGGTGGTACGGCAGTCTCACCAGCTGGACGGCGTCGACCACGGCGAGGTGGGCGGCGAGATAGCCCAGGCGCAGTCCGGCGGCGCCGAAGGCCTTGGACATGGTCCGGGAGATCACCAGGTTCGGGCGGCCCTCGATGAGGGGCAGCAGCGAGGCCCGGTGGCTGAACTCCACGTACGCCTCGTCCACGACCACCAGGGCTCCGGCGCCGGGCCTGGCGGCCTGGGCGGCGTCGTGGAGGGCGAGGACGGTCTCGGCCTCGACGGCCGTGCCGGTGGGGTTGTTGGGCGAGGTGATGAAGACGACGTCCGGCGCGTTCTCGGCGATGGCGCTGACGGCCGCCGCCACGTCGATCGTGAAATCCTCGTTGCGCGGGCCCGAGATCCAGCCGGTGCCGGTGCCGCGGGCGATCAGGGCGTGCATCGAGTACGAGGGCTCGAAGCCGATGGCGGTACGGCCGGGGCCGCCGAAGGTCTGGAGCAGCTGCTGGAGCACCTCGTTGGAGCCGTTGGCGGCCCACACGTTGGCGAGGGCGACCTCGTGCCCGCCGGTACGGGTGAGGTAGCGGGCCAGCTCGGTGCGCAGCTCGACGGCGTCGCGGTCGGGGTAGCGGTTGAGGCCGCGGGCGGCCTCGGCGACCCGCTCCGCGATCCGGGCCACCAGGGGCTCGGGCAGCGGGTAGGGGTTCTCGTTGGTGTTCAGCTGGACGGGGACGTCGAGCTGGGGCGCGCCGTAGGGCGACTTGCCCTTCAGCTCGTCGCGGATGGGGAGGTCGTCGATCCCGACCTTGTCGTACGAGGTCACTTGCTTTCCGGCACCTTCCAGCCGAACCGGGCCTTGATCGCGGCGCCGTGCGCGGGCAGGTCCTCCGCCTCGGCGAGGGTGACCACGTGGTGGGCGACCTCGGCTAGGGCGTCGCGGCTGTAGTCCACGATGTGGACGCCGCGGAGGAAGGACTGCACGGACAGGCCGGAGGAGTGGCAGGCGCAGCCGCCGGTGGGCAGCACGTGGTTGGAGCCGGCGCAGTAGTCGCCGAGGGAGACCGGCGCCCAGGGGCCGACGAAGATCGCGCCCGCGTTGCGGACCCTGTCGGCGACGGCGGAGGCGTCGGCGGTCTGGATCTCCAGGTGCTCGGCGCCGTACGCGTCGACGACCTTGAGGCCGTCCTCCAGGCCGCTGACCAGGACGATCGCGGACTGCCGGCCGGCCAGGGCGGGCACGATCCGGTCGTCGACGTGCTTGGAGGCGGCGACCTGGGTCTTCAGCTCGGCCTCGGTGGCCTCGGCGAGCTCCGCGGAGTCGGTGACGAGGACGGAGGCGGCCATCGGGTCGTGCTCGGCCTGGCTGATCAGGTCGGCGGCGACGTGCACCGGGTCGGCCGTGGAGTCCGCGAGGATCGCGATCTCGGTGGGGCCGGCCTCGGCGTCGATGCCGATGCGGCCCTTGAGGAGGCGCTTGGCGGCGGCCACGTAGATGTTGCCGGGGCCGGTGACCAGGTTGACGGGGGCGCAGCCGGGCTCGTCGGCGGTGCCCTCCGTGCCGTACGCGAACATGGCGATCGCCTGGGCGCCGCCGGCCGCGTAGACCTCGTCGACGCCGAGCAGGGCGCAGGCGGCGAGGATCGTGGGGTGCGGCAGGCCGCCGAACTCCTTCTGCGGCGGCGAGGAGACGGCGACGCCCTCGACGCCGGCCTCCTGCGCCGGGACGACGTTCATCACGACGGAGGACGGGTAGACGGAGCGGCCGCCCGGCACGTAGAGGCCGACGCGCTCGACCGGGATCCACTTCTCGGTGACCGTGCCGCCGGGCACGACCTGGGTGGTGTGGGTGGTGCGGCGCTGCTCGCGGTGGACCATGCGGGCGCGCCGGATGGACTCCTCCAGGGCCGCGCGGACGGCCGGGTCGAGCTCGTCGAGGGCGCGGGCGATGGCCTCGGCGGGCACGCGGAGGCCCGGGACGCGGACGCCGTCGAATTTCTCCCCGTAGTCGATCACCGCTGCGGCGCCATGATGCCGGACGTCCTCGCAGATCGGCCGCACCTTCTCCAGGGCGGCTTCCACGTCGAACTCGGCACGGGGCAGCAGGTCGCGCAGGGCGGAACCCTCGGGGAGGGTCTCACCGCGCAGATCGATTCGAGAGATCACGGGTCAATTCTCTCAGACGGCCCACAGGGCCGGTCTTCCGTATCACTGGCTGATACGAACCCCTCTGCCGTCTGATACGCACCACTGGCGTCTTGTCGCCACTCCTGACCGTTAGCGTTCAGTCCGTCACTCAGCGGGAAGAACGGCTGTACGAATCCGGGAAAGCGGAATCGTGGGAAGCGAGGGGGCGGCAGTGACCGAGCCGCGCGAGGACGACGGGATGCCGGAGGGCCTGACCCGGCCCGAGCGGGTCATGTGGAGGGCGTTCCGGGTGGGCGCGATGTGCGATCTGAGGGAGGGGGTCGCCGGGCGGGACGATCCGTTCGCGGCGCGGACGGTGTGGGGCGCGCAGCGCAGTGTGCGGGCGGAGGTCGTGCAGTTGCTGCTGCTCGACGGGCCGCCGGCGGTGTCCGGGCGGGTCGCGGCGCTGAAGCTGCGCGGGGCGCGGATCACCGGGGTGCTCAATCTGGCCGGCGGCACGATAGGGCCGTACGTGGAGCTGACCGGCTGCCGGTTCGACGGCGAGGTGGTGCTGCCGGAGGCGCACGTCGGGACGCTGCGGATGGTGGAGTGCGCGATACCCCGTCTGGAGGCGGCGCGGCTGCACACGGCGGGCGATCTGCATCTGCCGCGCTGCCGGGTGGAGCGGGGCATCCGGCTGACGGACGCCCAGATCGGCACGGATCTGCTGATCAACCAGATCCGGGTGTGGCCGGACCGGCGCGGCCGGGCGATCACGGCGGACGGCATGGTGGTGGCCCAGGACCTCCAGGCCGAGCTGATCGAGACGCACGGGGAGGTGAGTCTGCGCGGCGCGAAGGTCGGCGTGTCGCTGAGCCTGCGGGGCAGCGTGCTGCGCGGGGCGCAGCAGCGCCGCGCGCTGAACGCGCCGCAGCTGACGGTGGAGCGCACGCTCTATATGAACGCGGCGTGGGTCTACGACTCGTCCGGCAACGCGACGGCGACCCCGCCCTACGGGGTGACGCCGGCTCAGGGCGCCCGGCGCAAACCGCTCGAATGCCACGGCGGGGTGCGGCTCGACGACGGGCGCTTCGGCGACTCGCTCGATCTGCACTACGCCCGTTTCGTGCTCGACGGCTCGCGCCGCGAGGAGCTGTCGCTGCGCCGGATCGTCACTCCGGAGCTGCGGTTCAACGGGGAGCGGCCCGAGGAGGGCCGGGTGGTGCTCAACGGGGCGAAGGTGGTGACGCTGATCGATCTGTCCAGCAGCTGGCCGGGCCCGGGCGGGCTCGCGATGGGCGGTTTCGTCTACGAGAACCTGGTGCCGTACGGGCACTTCCCGCTGGCCCGGCGCCTGGAGTGGGTCGCGGCGGCCACCCCGGAGTACGCGCCGGAGCCGTACGAGCGCCTGGCGACCGTGCTGCGCAACAGCGGGGAGGACGCGGACGCGCGCGAGGTGCTGCTCGCCAAGCAGCGGCGGCGCCGGGAGACGCTGCCGGTGGCCGGGAAGCTGTGGGGCTGGGTGCAGGACCTGACCGTGGCCTACGGATACCGGCCGGGGCGGGCGGCGCTGTGGATGGCGGTGCTGTGGGCGGCGGGCGCCTTCGTGTTCTCCCACCACGAGCCCGTACCGCTGAAGCCGGGCGAGGCGCCGCACTGGAACGCCTCGCTGTACGCCCTGGATCTGCTGCTTCCGGTGATCGACCTGGGGCAGGTGGGGTACTGGCGCCTGGAGGGCTTCTGGCAGTGGGCGTCGACCGCGCTGATCCTGCTCGGCTGGGTCCTCGCGACGACGGTCGCGGCGGGGGCCTCCCGGCTGCTGCGCCGGGGCTGAGGCGGGACCGAGGTGGGACTGAGGCGCGGCCGCGGCGGCGCGGCGCGGGGCCGGGGCAGCCGGTCGGACGGCGCGGAAGGGGGGTTGCGGGAGGGGTCGCGCAGGCACCCTTCCACCCCTTTCTTTACGCTGTCTTGACCCACGCCCATACAACCTTCCCGCCGCTACCAAAGCTTCACAGTCCGCTACTGGCGCGTCTCTCACCTGCGGTTTTCAATGTTTCGCACGATGTCACTGCTCCGCGCCCTGATCGGCACCTCCCGTCTGGTCCGGCACACCCCGCGGCTCCAAGCCGCGCTCCCGCCGGACGACGACGTGCTGCTCGACCCGCCGGACGGACGCCTGGCGCCGGCCCTCGTGGCCGCCGCCCTCGACGACCCGGAACCGGCCGCCAAACTGCTCGCCACCACCCGCGACGCCGCCGAGTGGGAGGACCGGGACCGCTACACGACCCGGCTGAGCACCTTCGCGTACCGCAGGGACGGCTGGCTGGAGCACTGGCTCGCGGTCGCGCCGCACGACCCCGACGCCCTGCTCGTGAAGGCCCAGCTGGCGGTCCGCCGGGCCTGGGAGTCGCCGGCCAGGGCCGAACGGCTGCGCGAGCTCGGCCCGCTGATCGAGGCGGCGGCGGAGGCCGCGCCGAACGACCCGGTGCCGTGGCGGCTCGCCCTGGACCACGCCCGCGGCACCCACGCCTCCCACACCGTCTTCGAGACGCTGTGGGAGCAGGCGGTGCGCCGCGCCCCGCACCACTACGGCAGCCATGTCGCCGCGCTGAAGTACCTGTCGGCGCAGTGGTACGGCTCGCACCGCGAGTGCTTCGACTTCGCCGAGCAGGCCGCCGAGGACGCGCTGCCCGGCTCGCTGGTGCAGGCGCTGCCGGTGCGGGCGGCCTTCGCGCAGCTGATCGCCGGGCCCGGCCCCGGGCACCTGGTGCACGGCGACCGGATCGACGCGGCGGCCGACCGGGCCCTCGCGCTGTCCGCCGAGTACCCGGCGGGCGACCTGTGGCCGGGCGAGGTGCGCAATCTGCTCGTGCACGTCCTGGCGGCGCGCGGCCGCTGGACCGAGGCGCTGGCCGAGTTCGGCCGGATCGGGCCGCACGCCAGCACCTTCCCCTGGTCGCTGGTGGCCGATGACCCGCTGCGCGGCTTCCTGGAGGCACGCTCCCGCACCGTCCGCGAGGTGGCCCGGCGCACCCCGCTGCGGGCCGCTCCGCCGGAGCCGTACGGGACCGGGCCGGGCGATGCGGACCGGGGCGGCCGGAGCGGTCCCGGCGGCCATTACGCTTGACCGCTGTGACCACCGCCCGCCTGCCCCTCTTCCCGCTGAACACGGTGCTGTTCCCGGGTCTCGTGCTGCCGCTGAACGTCTTCGAGGAGCGCTACCGCGCCCTGATGCGCGAGCTGCTCACCACGGACGAGTCCGAACCGCGGCGCTTCGCCGTCGTGGCGATCCGCGACGGCCGTGAGGTCGCGCCGACCGCGCCCGGCCTGCCGGACCAGACGGCGCTCCCGGAGAAGGGTCCCGCCGCCGGTTTCGGCCCGGACCCCATCCAGGCCTTCCACCGGGTCGGCTGTGTGGCCGACGCGGCGTCGATCCGGGAGCGCGCGGACGGCGGCTTCGAGGTGATGTGCACCGGCACCACCCGGGTGAAGCTGCTCTCGGTCGACGCGAGCGGGCCCTTCCTGACCGCCGAGACCGAGGAGATCCCGGAGGAGCGGGGCGAGGAGGCGGACGCGCTCGCCGAGGGCGTCCTTCGCGCCTTCCGCAGCTACCAGAAGCGGCTCGCCGGGGCCCGGGAGCGCTCGCTGACCACCAGTGAGCTGCCCGACGACCCGTCGGTCGTGTCGTATCTGGTCGCCGCGGCGGCCGTGCTCGACATCCCGGCCAAGCAGCGGCTGCTCCAGGCTCCGGACACGGCGACCCGGCTGCGCGAGGAACTGGCGCTGCTGCGCGCGGAGACGGCGGTGCTGCGCCATCTGCCCTCGCTGCCCGCGGTGGAGCTGACCCGCGCGCCGACCAGCCCCAATTAGATTCTCGCGAGGAGCCCTCCGTGGCGAAGAAGCAGAAGAAGAACAGCGGCGGGACCCCGGCGACGGTGGCGCTCGCGGCGGCCGGCACGGCGTACACGCTGCACGCCTACGACCACGACCCGGCCGCGGCCAGCTACGGCGACGAGGCCGCGGAGGCCCTCGGCGTCTCCCCCGACCGGGTGTTCAAGACGCTGGTCGCGGACGTGGACGGGGAGCTGACGGTCGCGGTGGTCCCGGTCGCCGGGCAGCTCGACCTGAAGGCCCTCGCGGCGGCCGTCGGCGGCAAGCGCGCGGCGATGGCGGACCCGGCGGCGGCCGAGCGCACCACCGGCTACGTCCGGGGCGGCATCTCGCCGCTCGGCCAGCGCAAGCGGCTGCGCACGGTCCTGGACGACTCGGCCTCGGCGCACGAGACGATCTGCATCTCGGCCGGGCGGCGCGGCCTGGAGGTCGAGCTGTCCCCGCAGGACCTGGCCGCGCTGACCGCGGCGGTGCTCGCCCCGATCGGCCGCGGCTGAGCCGTACCGCAGGAACACGAAAGGGCCCGATCCGCGCGGATCGGGCCCTTCTCGCACACCTACGCGTACCTACGAGGCGGTGGTCTTCGGGGCCGGCGGCCACGGGCCGTCCTCCGGCTCCGGGTCGCGCGGGCCGAACAGGGCGGTCAGCGCGAGGTGGACGATCATCGCGGCGATCGGCCAGGCCAGCATCGCCGCGGCCCACATGTTGAGTTCGAGCGGCGCGTCGAAGGGGACGTCCGGGCCGACCGCCTTGGCGTGCGCGACCACATTGCGCTCGGGCCCGAGCCAGACGCCGACACCCCAGCCGAGCAGCGAGCCGAGGACGCCGCCGAAGGCGAGGCCGAGGACGAGCGCGACCCCGCCGTGCCGGTGGATCAGGAAGACGAGCAGCGCGGCGAGCGCGCCGAAGCCCAGGGCGATCAGGACAAACGTTCCGTCCGTGCCGATCGCCGCCTCCCCCTCGCTGTCCTTGAGGAAGACCGCCTTGCCGTCGGAGAACAGCGTGATCCGGGGCGCGAGCCACAGCCACAGCAGCCCGAGCACGGCTCCGGCCACCACGGACACGCCGACCACCACGGCGGACTGCCGCAACTCGGTGGCCGTGCCGGGGGCGCCGTCGGGCGCGGGCAGCGCCGGCAGCGGCTCGGGCCGGTGGTGATCGTGCGGCGGCGGCTGGTGCGGCGGAGTCAGAGGTGCGGTCACCCCGCCATCGTGCCAGGTGTCCCTGTGCGCCGCCTCAGCGGACCGGCGAGTGAGCCGAAGGGGCGCACCGGGGGAACAGTCCCGAGCGCGCGGAGTCTCCTGAGGAACGAAGGAGGCGAGCACGGTCGGGGCTGTGAGCCCGGCTCAAGCGCCCCGGAGGTGAACCGAGCCGCGAAAATCAGCGCACGGCGGCCCTGCGGTAGGCCCAGGTCGCCACCGCGAGGGAGACGACGCCGACCGCGCCGCACACCGCGAGGTCCAGGGCGACCGCGGTCCAGTCCGGGTGGGGGTCGAAGGTACGGGCCAGGGCCTCCACGCCGTACGTGGAGGGGAGCAGGTCGCGGGCCCAGCCGATCGGGCCGGGCAGCCGGTCGGCGGGCAGCACGCCGAGCAGCAGCGCGGCCGACATGCCGAGCTGGCCGAGCAGGGTGGCGAGCTCCTGGCGGGGCGCGAGCAGGCCGAGGGCGGCGCCGAGCCCGGACAGCGCGGCCCCGGAGAGCGGCACCACCGCCGCCAGGATCCAGAGGTGGCCGAGCGGAAGCCCGAACAGCACCGAGCCGGTCACCGCGGTGACCACGGTGCCGGGCACGGTGAAGGAGGCGTACGCGCCGGCCGCGCCGAGCACGACGGCGGCGGGCGGCACGGGCAGCGTGGCGTAGTGGTCGAGCCCGCCGCCGGCCCGCAGCTGTCCGAAGTACTGGGCGAGCAGGTTGAGCGCCACGAAGGCCACGACGAGCACGGCGGAGCCGGCCACCACGGCCCGGGCCTCCGAGCCGCCGTCCACCACGCCGCGCATCAGGACCATGATCCCGACCGACTGGAAGGTCGCCACGAACAGCAGCGGGATCCGGGCCACCCGGGCCCGGCTGAGCTGCGCCTTGTAGACCGCGGCGAGCGCGGGCAGCAGCCGGGCGCGCGGCGCGAGCGGGGCCGCGGCGGGCTCCTCGTCGCGCGCCGGGGCGGCCGGGGCCGGGGCCGTGGCCGTCAGGGCCTCGGCGGGCAGGGTGCTCAACTCGTCCAGCTCCTGACGTTGCGTGTCCCGCTCCTGGCGTTCGACAGGCGACTCGCGTACCGGTGGCTCACGCTTCGGTGGCTCGCGCATCGCTGGCTCGCGCTTCCGTACCTCACGCCTTCACCAGCCCCCGCGTCTCGCCGCCGAGCGCCAGGTACACGTCCTCCAGGCTCGGCGTCGCCAGGGTGAAGTCGTCCAGGGCCGCGAAGGCCGCGCCGCCGGTGACGGCGGCGACAGCCGCGCGGGCCTCGTCCGGGGCGAGCCGGAGCACCCAGCGGCGCCCGGACTCCTGCGCCGAGGTGCGCAGGGCGGCGACCTCGGGGACGTCGAGGGGCGCACGCTCGCGCCAGACCAGGTCGACCCGGACCTCGCCGGCGACGCGTTCCTTGAGCCCGGCGGGGGTGTCGCAGGCGATGACCCGGCCGCGGTCGATCACGGCGACCCGGTCGAGGACGGTCTCGGCCTCGATGACGTTGTGGGTGACGAGCAGCACGGTGGTGCCGCGCTCGGCGCGCCGCCGGTCGACGGCGGCCCAGACGGCGCGGCGGGCGACCGGGTCCATACCGGTGGTGGGCTCGTCGAGGACGAGCACGGGGCGCTCGCCGACGAGGGCGGCGGCGACGCAGGCGAGCCGGCGCTGTCCGCCGGACAGCTTCTTCAGGGGGCGGCCTGCGATCTCGTCGAGGCCGAGTTCGGCGAGGACGGCGTCGCGCTCGGCGCGGGCCCCGGCGGCGCCGAGGCCGCGCAGCCGGCCGGTGGTCTCGGCGGCGAGGGCGACGGTCAGCTCGTCGAGGGCGGTGGACTCCTGGCCGAGGTAGGCGAGCAGCCGGGCGGCCCGTTCGGGGTGGCGCACCAGGTCGTGGCCGAGCATCCGGACGGTGCCGGAGTCGGGGCGCATGAGGCCGGTGAGCTGCCGGACCAGGGTGGACTTGCCGGCGCCGTTGGGGCCGAGCAGACCGAAGATCTCACCGCCGCGCACATCGAGGCTGATCCCGTCGGTGGCCCGTACCTCGGGGGTCGCGGGCGCTCCGCGTCTGCCGCGTGTGGCGGGGTACGTCTTGACCAGGTCCCGCACCACGCACACCGTACTCACGAGGGATGAGCCTACGGGGTCCCCCGGCTCTCCTCGGGCGCGGGGGCGTGTTGCGCGGCGGCGTGGACGTCGATCTCGCGCCAGAATCCCGCCCGGATCGCATAGCGGTCGTGCTCGTCGATCTGGTCGTCCTTGTGGGCGAGCAGACCGAAGCGGGCGGCATAGCGGAGGAGTTCGCCGTCGATGCGGTGCGGGATGCGCGGGTACATCGTGGCGAGCTTGGGGACGTGGCCGGACTCGGGGAGCCGGTCGAGCCAGCGGCGGGCGAACACCTGCCCGACCTCGTAGGGGTCGCCGCCGACGGTGGTGATGTCCTCCTCGCGGTCGGCCCAGCGCTGCTCGGCGCTGGTGAGCTGGGCGAGGGTGGGCAGGGAGGCGGTCTCGGCGGGCTCGCCGAGGGGGGCGGCCGGGCGGTCGATCCAGCCGCGGTCGGAGGACCAGCGCAGGGTGGCGGAGGCCGGCGGCGGGGGCGGCAGGCTGGGGCCGCGGAGCGCGGCGAGGTCCTTGGGGGTGGGGACGGCGCGGGCGGCGGGCTGCGGGACGCCGCCGTTGACGGGTTCGCCTTCGCCGGGCGCCGGCCCGCGGTCCGGGGCGTCGGCGGGGGCGACGGGTGCGGCGGCGGCGTGGTGCGCGGCCGCGGCGGCCCGTTCGGCGGAGGCGGCGAGCCCGGACTCGGGCAGCGGCGCGGCGAGGATCGCGGCGATCTCGGGGCGCGGCGCGGGCGGCGGGGCGCAGAGTCCGCTGAGGTCCTTGGCGCGGACAGCGCGGGTGATCCAGGCGCGGTCGAGGACGCGCCGTTCGTCGGCCTCGGCGACCAGGTCCTCGGACTGGTTGTAGTCGCCATCGGCGGCCTGGACGGCCCAGAGGTGGACGGCGACGCCGTGTTCCTTGGCGGACATGAGGCCGGGCAGCAGGTCGCCGTCGCCGGTGACGAGCACGATGTCGGAGCAGGCGCGGTTGCGGGAGAGCTCGGTGAGCTCGGTGTGCATGGCCGCGTCGACGCCCTTCTGGGCCCAGCGGCCGTCGCTGCGGGTCAGGGCGCCGAGCCGGACGGTGACCCGGGGCATCACGCGCAGTCGGCGGTGCTCGGGCTGGGGCACCCGGTCGGGCGCGCCGTCGAACCAGTAGATCCGCAGCAGCGGCAGCTGGGTCTCGGCCTCGGCGCGGTCGCGCAGCTGCTGGATGAGCGCGGCGTGGTCGACGGTGATCCGGGAGCGGGCCGGTTCACCGGCGAGGAGGCTGGCGGCGGCGCCCAGCAGATAGCCGGCGTCGACCAGGACGACGCATCGGTCCACGTGTTCCACCCTCTTTCGCCGAACCTGCCGGAAACCTCGGGATCGGAAGCGCTCCGGGTTTCTTCGAGTCTGCCCGACCAGGGTGGACTTGACGTCCGGAACTGGATCATCGGCGTGGCGGATATCACTCCCGACCGCTCCCGACCGTCACTCACTGTCGGTAATGATCCAAAATGCGGGCTTTCCTCCCCCGTGTGAGGCTGACAGCGGCCCTGGCCCCCAGACCCCCTTGAGGAGGCATCATCACCATGGCCAAGAATCGCAAGCAGGATCGCAGTCAGCAGCAGCGCGGCTCCCAGGCAGAGCGCGGCCAGCAGCAGGCCGAGCGCTCGTCGATGGAGGCGCAGACGGAGCAGCGGATGAGCCAGGTCACCCCGGGTGACATGGCCCGCAAGGGCCGGCAGAAGCGTTTCGGCCACAACTGAGGCCACTGACGAGCCGTAGGCAGTACGGCGAAGGGGCGCGCCCGTGACGACGGGCGCGCCCCTTGGCGTGTGCGGGCGGCGTACGAGTGGCGTACGAGGAAGGTCAGCCGGCCAGGCAGGACGGGCCGAGCAGCACCTTCAGGTCGCCGAAGAGCGCCGGGTCGGGCTGGACCCGGTGCCGGTCGAGCCGGAGCACCGTGGTCGAGCGGGGGCCCTGGAGCTTGATCCGGACCTCGGTGTTGCCCTTGTGGTGCCCGAGGATCTCGCCGAGCCGGCTGATCATCGGCGGGGTCACCTTGACCGTCGGGATGGTGAGGATCACCGGGGCGTTGCTGCCCGCGTTCGACAGGTCGGGGACCATCAGCTCCATGGCGACCAGACGCGGCACGTCCTCGCGCTTGTCGAGCCGGCCCTTGACGAAGACGACCGCGTCCTCGACGAGCTGGGTGGAGACCAGCTGGTAGGTGGCCGGGAAGAACATGCACTCGATGGAGCCGGCCAGGTCCTCGACGGTGGCGATGGCCCAGGCGTTGCCCTGCTTGGTCATCTTCCGCTGGAGGCCGGAGATGATGCCGCCGATGGTGACGACCGCGCCGTCCGCGTGCTCGCCGCCGGTGAGCTGCGAGATGCCCGCGTCGGTCTTGTCGGACAGCACGTGCTCCAGACCGAAGAGCGGGTGGTCGGAGACGTAGAGGCCGAGCATCTCGCGCTCTTGCGCGAGCAGATAGGCCTTCTCCCACTCGACGTCGGAGAACTCGACGTCCAGGCCGAAGCCGGGCTCGCTGCTGTCCTCCTCGCCCATGCCGCCGAAGAGGTCGAACTGGCCCTCGGCCTCCTTGCGCTTGACCGCCACCACGGTGTCGATCATGGGTTCGTGCTGGGCGACCAGTCCCTTGCGGGTGTGGCCCATGGTGTCGAAGGCGCCGGCCTTGATCAGCGACTCGATGGTGCGCTTGTTGCAGACCACGGCCTCGACCTTGTCGAGGAAGTCGGGGAAGGAGCTGTACTTCCCCTTGCTCTTGCGGGTCTTGATGATCGACTCGACGACGTTGGCGCCGACGTTGCGGACGGCGGTGAGGCCGAAGAGGATCACGTCGTCGCCCTGGGCGGCGAAGTTCGCCTCGGACTCGTTGACGTTCGGCGGGAGCACCTTGATGCCCATGCGACGGCACTCGTTCAGATAGACGGCGGACTTGTCCTTGTCGTCCTTGACCGAGGTGAGCAGTCCCGCCATGTACTCGGCGGGGTAGTTCGCCTTGAGGTAGGCGGTCCAGTAGGAGACCAGGCCGTACGCGGCGGAGTGCGCCTTGTTGAAGGCGTAGCCGGCGAAGGGGACCAGGACGTCCCACAGGGCCTGGATGGCCTCGTCGCTGTAGCCGTTCTTCTGGGCGCCGGCCTGGAAGATGGTGAAGTTCTTCGCCAGCTCGTCGGGCTTCTTCTTGCCCATGACGCGCCGGAGGATGTCGGCCTCGCCGAGCGAGTAGCCGGCGATGATCTGGGCGGCCTTCTGCACCTGCTCCTGGTAGACGATCAGACCGTAGGTGACCGCCAGGACCTCCTGGAGGGGCTCCTCCAGCTCCTTGTGGATCGGGGTGATCTCCTGCTGCCCGTTCTTGCGCAGCGCGTAGTTCGTGTGCGAGTTCATGCCCATCGGGCCCGGGCGGTAGAGCGCGGACACGGCGGAGATGTCTTCGAAGTTGTCGGGCTTCATCAGGCGCAGCAGGGAGCGCATGGGGCCGCCGTCGAACTGGAAGACGCCGAGGGTGTCGCCGCGCTGGAGCAGTTCGAAGGTCTTCGGGTCGTCCAGCGGCAGGGCGAGGAGGTCGAGGTCGATGCCCTTGTTGGCCTTCACCATCTTGACGGCGTCGTCCATGATGGTCAGGTTGCGCAGGCCGAGGAAGTCCATCTTCAGCAGGCCGAGCGACTCGCACTGCGGGTAGTCCCACTGCGTGATGGTGACGCCGTCGGTGTGCCGCACCCAGATCGGGGCGTGGTCGACGATCGGCTCGCTGGACATGATGACGCCGGCGGCGTGCACGCCCATCTGCCGGACCAGGCCCTCGACGCCCTTGGCGGTGTCGATGACCTTCTTGACGTCCGGCTCGTTCTCGTACATCCCCCGGATCTCGCCGGCCTCGCTGTAGCGCGGGTGGCTGGGGTTGGTGATGCCGTCGAGGTCGATGCCCTTGCCGAGGACGTCGGCGGGCATGGCCTTGGTGAGCCGGTCGCCCATCGCGTAGGGGTAGCCGAGGACGCGGGCGGAGTCCTTGATCGCGTTCTTGGCCTTGATCTTGCCGTAGGTGCCGATCATGGCGACCTTGTCGGCGCCGTACTTCTCGGTCACGTACCGGATCACCTCGACGCGCCGGCGCTCGTCGAAGTCGATGTCGACATCGGGCATCGAGATGCGCTCGGGGTTGAGGAAGCGCTCGAAGATCAGACCGTGCGGGATCGGGTCGAGGTCGGTGATGCCCATGGCGTACGCGACGATCGAGCCGGCCGCGGAGCCTCGGCCCGGGCCCACGGCGATGCCCTGGCTCTTGGCCCACATGATGAAGTCGGCGACGACGAGGAAGTAGCCCGGGAAGCCCATCGAGATGATGGTGTCCATCTCGTACTCGACCTGCTTCATGCGGTCCTCGGGGATGCCGCCGGGGAAGCGCCGCTCCATGCCCCGCATGGTCTCCGCGCGGAACCAGGTGACCTCGGTGTAGCCCTCGGGGATGTCGAACTTCGGCATGAGGTTCTTGGCCTCGAACATGCCGTCCGTGTTGACCTGCTCCGCGACGAGGAGGGTGTTGCGGCAGCCCTCCTGCCAGGCGTCGGAGGAGTCGACGGCGTACATCTCGTCCGTGGACTTCAGGTAGTAGCCGGTGCCGTCGAACTTGAAGCGGTCCGGGTCCGAGAGGTTCTTGCCGGTCTGGATGCACAGCAGGGCGTCGTGGGCGGTGGCCTCGTGCGCGTAGGTGTAGTGCGAGTCGTTGGTGACCAGCGGCGGGATGCCGAGCTTCTTGCCGATCTCCAGGAGTCCGTCGCGGACCCGGCGCTCGATCTCGATGCCGTGGTCCATCAGCTCCAGGAAGTAGCGGTCCTTGCCGAAGATGTCCTGGTACTCGGAGGCGGACTTCAGGGCCTCGTCGAACTGGCCGAGCCGCAGCCGGGTCTGCAGCTCGCCGGAGGGGCAGCCGGTGGAGGCGATCAGGCCCTCCGACCACTGGGAGATGGTCTCCTTGTCCATCCGGGGCCACTTCTGGAGCCAGCCCTCGGCGTACGCGTCGGAGGACAGCTTGAAGAGGTTGTGCAGGCCCGTCGCGTTGGCCGCCCAGATGGTCTTGTGGGTGTAACCGCCGGAACCGGAGACGTCGTCCCGCTTCTGGTGCGGCTGGCCCCACTGGATCTTCCGCTTGTTGCGGCGGGACTCGGGCGCCACGTACGCCTCGATGCCGATGATCGGCGTCACGCCCGCCTTCTTGGCGCTGTGGAAGAAGTCGTACGCGCCATGGAGGTTTCCGTGGTCGGACATGGCGATATGGGTCATGCCCATCTCGTTGCACGCGTTGAACATGTCCTTCAGCCGCGCGGCACCGTCCAGCAGGGAGTACTGGGTGTGGACGTGGAGGTGCGTGAAGGGCGGCTTGGTCACGGGGGATGCCTCCTGTGCTGCGATCTTCTGGGGAGCGACCCCCAGACCCCCCGATGAACATCCGGGGGTCAGCGACGAAGTCTACGTCGCCCGACTGACAGCGGCCGGGCACTCGGGGGTACGGTCGCGCGTTGGGAGACAGGGAACACCCGTCCCATTTGTCATGCACAGTTTTCAGCCAGGAGGCACCTTCGATGTCGGTCCCCCAGCCCACCGCCGCCGAGCGCGGTGAGCAGATCCTCGCCGTCTTCGACACCGCCTTCGGCGAGCTCCTCGCCGCCGACCCCGCCGCCTTCAAGGTCAAGTTCCGGAAGATGGCCGGCTCCGCCTTCGCCTTCTACCGGGGCACCGCCTGCCTGTTCTACAAGGACCTGGAGCGGGAGGCGCACGGCGGGCCGTACCTGGACGAGCGCACCGGCCGGGTGTGGATCCACGGCGATCTGCACGCGGAGAACTTCGGCACCTACATGGACGCCAACGGGCGGCTGATCTTCAACGTCAACGACTTCGACGAGGCCTATGTCGGCCCGTTCACCTGGGACCTCAAGCGGCTCGCCGCCTCCCTGGCCCTGATCGGCTACGCGAAGGCGCTGTCCGACGACCAGATCACCCACCTGGTGCGGGTCTTCGCGGCGGGCTACCGGGAGCGGATCCACGACCTGGCGACCGGCGCCAAGGGCGACGAGGTGCCCGGCTTCACCCTGGAGACCGCCGACGGGGCCCTGCTCGGCGCGCTGCGCGAAGCCCGCTCGCTGACCCGTTTCGGGCTGCTCGACTCGATGACCGAGATCCGCGAGTACGAGCGCCGCTTCGCGGCCGGCGGCGGTGCGATCGAGCTGGACGCGGCCACCCGCTACAAGGTGCTCGCCGCCTTCGACGGCTATCTGGAGACGCTGCCGGAGTCGAGCCTGGCCCGCCCCGACTCGTACCGCGTGAAGGACGTCGTCGGCCGCCGCGGGATCGGCATCGGCTCGGCCGGCCTGCCCTCGTACAACATCCTCCTGGAGGGCAACAGCGACGCCCTGGAGAACGATGTCGTGATCTACATGAAGCAGGCGCAGACCCCGGCGGTCTCCCGGCACGTGACGGACGCGGCGGTACGGGGCTACTTCCACCACGAGGGCCACCGCACCGTGATCTCGCAGCGGGCGCTGCAGGCGCACGCCGACCCGTGGCTGGGCTGGACCGAGCTGGACGGCACGGGCCAGCTGGTCGCCGAGGTCTCGCCGTACGCGGTGGACCTGGACTGGTCGGACATCGACGACCCGCAGGACATCGCGGCGACCGTCGCCGACCTGGGCCGGGCGACCGCGACCATGCACGCGGCGGCGGACGACTCCAGCGGGCACTCCCTGGTGCCGTTCTCCACCGAGCGGGCCATCGACGCGGCCATCGCCGGCGACGAGGAGGGCTTCGCGGAGCTCCTGGTCGACTTCGCGCACGCGTACGGCGCACGCGCGCGTGCCGACCACCAGATCTTCGTGGACCTGTTCCGCAACGGCCGGATCCCCGGTCTGTAGCGGGCGCCTCACAGCCTGTGCTTAGGGACGCCTTATGTCCCTCCATGGCACACTTCGATGGCGATGAACATGGCAGGAATCCAGTTGCGGGCCCTGAGGGCGGCGTTCTTCACGACTCTGGTCGTGGCGCTGTCCGTGGCCTCGCACGTCCTGCTGTCCGGGGTGCCGCTGCCGCTCGGCACGGTCGCCCCGGTCGCCGTCGCCGTGTTCGGCGTGGCCTTCGCACTGGCCGGCCGCGAGCGCGGCTTCGGCCCCATCGCGGCGCTCCTGGTCCCGCTGGAGCTGGCCGCCGACACCCTCTTCACCAGCGGCCAGGTCGCCTGTTACGGCCCCGCCGGCGGCCCGGTCGCCGGGTCGCTGCGGGCCATCGGCTTCGACGTGGACGCGCTGTGCGGCGGCGCCGTGGGCACCCCGCTGCCCGGTGTGGCCGCCCCCGGCAGCGGCACCGCCGCGGCCCTCCTGAACTCCCCCGACCCGGCCGTGCCCTGGCTGCTGCTCGCCGCCCACGTAGTGGTCGGGCTCGCCGCGGCCTGCTGGCTGCGCGGCGGCGAGCGGGCGCTCGCCCGGCTGCTGCGGGCGGCCGTGGCCCTCGCCTTCCGGCCGCTGCTCGTGGCGGCCGCGTTCTTCCGCGCCGCCGTGGTTCCGCCGCGGCGCGCCGGGCACCCCGAGGACCGGCCGCGCCGGTCCCGCACCCGGCTGTTCGCGCACTCCGTGGGACGGCGGGGACCGCCCGTGCTCGCGCTCGTCTGAGCAGCACGCGCATCCCCCCTTTTTCCTCCCCCAGTCACGGAGTACCTCAGCATGAGCAAGCGCAACAGCCAGTCCAGCAAGGCAGCGGCCCGCGAGCGGCTGCGGATCGAGCGCGAGAAGCAGGCCAAGAAGGAGAAGGCCCGCCGCCAGGTGATCGTGGCCGCCTCGGCGCTCGGCATCCTCGCCGTCGCCGGCGGCATCGGCTTCGCCGTCGTCCAGGCCGGCAAGCCGTCCGCCTGGGAGGCCGCGGCGGACGCCAAGAGCGTCTCGGCGCCGAAGAACACCGAGGGCACGGACGGCACCACGGTGATCGTCGGCAAGCCCGAGGCCAAGCAGACCCTGGAGATCTACGAGGACTCGCGCTGCCCGGTGTGCGCGACCTTCGAGCAGGGGGTCGGCTCCACGGTCGAGAAGGACGTCGCCGACGGCAAGTACAAGCTGAAGTACGTGGGCGCGACCTTCATCGACAACTCCGACCAGGGCGAGGGCTCCAAGAACGCCCTCTCGGCGCTCGGCGCGGCCCTGGACGTGAGCCCGGAGGCCTTCCTGAAGTACAAGGCGGCGCTGTACTCCACCGAGTTCCACCCGGAGGAGCGCGACGACAAGTTCGCCAAGGACTCCTACCTGCTGAAGGTGGCGGACTCGGTCCCGGCCCTGAAGGGCAACGCCGAGTTCAAGAAGAACGTCGAGGGCGGCACCTTCGACGCCTGGGCGATGAAGATGTCGAAGACCTTCGACGACAGCGGGGTGCGCGGCACCCCGACCCTGAAGATGGACGGCAAGACGCTGACCGCCGAGGGCAGCGAGAACCCGCCGCTGACAGTGGAGCAGTTCAACGCGGCCCTGAGCAAGGTCCTGAAGGGCTGACCTCCGCGGGGGGCGGCGGGGGCGGGGCGCGGGCCCGGCGGAACGGCGGGAGAAGAGCCGGCGAACATTGTGCAGAGGTCTGCCCGTTCGCCCTACCAGTCGGTAATCTGACGGGCCGTGACCAGTCGTAACCACATATCCGCCCCCACCCGCCGTTCCGTGGTGAAGGCCGCCGCCGTGACCGCCGTCGCCGCGCCGGCGCTGGCGGCCGCCGCCTCTCCCGCGCTCGCGGCCGCCGGGGCACCCGTCTTCCTGCACGGTGTCGCCTCCGGCGACCCGCTGCCCGACGGCGTCCTGCTCTGGACGCGCGTCACCCCCACCCCCGACGCCCTGCCCGGTTCCGGCCAGGGCCCCGATGTGACGGTCGGCTGGGAGCTGGCCGAGGACCGCGGCTTCGCCCGTACGGTCGCGAGCGGCAGCACCGTCGCCTCCGCGGGCGCCGACCACACGGTGAAGGTGGACGTACGGGGGCTGCGGCCGGCCACCCCGTACTGGTACCGCTTCACCGCGGACGGCGCCGTCTCCCCCGCCGGCCGCACCCGCACCGCGCCCGCCGCCGACGCGAGCGGCCCCGGGGTGCGCTTCGGCGTGGTCTCCTGCGCCAACTGGGAGGCGGGCTGGTTCTCGGCGTACCGGCACCTGGCCGCCCGTACCGACCTGGACGCGATCCTCCATCTTGGCGACTACATCTACGAGTACGCCACCGGCGCCTACCCGGAGGCGAAGTACGGGGTCCGGCAGCACCAGCCGGCGCACGAGATCACGACGCTCGCCGACTACCGGCTGCGGCACGCCACCTACAAGACGGACTCCGACCTGCAGGCGCTGCACGCGGCGCATCCGGTCGTGGCGATCTGGGACGACCACGAGTTCGCCAACGACGCCTGGTCGGGCGGGGCCGAGAACCACACGCCGGGCACCGAGGGCGTCTGGGCGGACCGGGTCGCGGCGGCCAAGCGGGCCTACTTCGAGTGGATGCCGGTGCGCGCCTCCACGGAGGGCACGGTCTACCGACGGCTGCGCTTCGGCCGGCTGGCCGATCTGCATCTGCTCGACCTGCGCTCGTTCCGCTCGCAGCAGGCGGGCGTGGGCAGCGGCGCGGTGGACGACCCGGAGCGTTCGATCACCGGGCGGGCGCAGCTGGACTGGCTGAAGTCGGGGCTCTCGGCCTCGGACGCGGCCTGGCAGCTGGTGGGCACCTCGGTGATGATCTCGCCGGTGGCCTTCGGCGCGCTGCCGGCCGAGCTGCTCGCCCCGCTGGCGGAGCTGCTCGGGCTGCCCCAGGAGGGCCTCGCGGTCAACGTCGACCAGTGGGACGGCTACACGGACGACCGCAAGGAGCTGCTGAAGCACCTGACGGACCAGGGCATCCGGAACACGGTCTTCCTGACCGGCGACATCCACATGGCCTGGGCGAACGACGTGCCGGTGAAGGCGGCGACGTATCCGCTGTCGGCCTCGGCGGCGACCGAGTTCGTGGTGACCTCGGTGACCTCGGACAACCTGGACGACCTGCTGCACGTGGCGCCGGGCACCCTCTCGCTGGTGGCCCAGACGGCGGTGAAGGCGGCCAACCGCCACGTGAAGTGGGTGGACATGGACCACCACGGGTATGGCGTCCTCGACGTGACCGCCGCGCGCTCGCAGATGGACTACTACACGGTGTCGAACCGGGCGGACCGGAACGCGACGGCGTCCTGGGCGCGTTCGTATCGCACGCTGAACGGAACGCAGCGTGTCGAGCGGGTGTACCAGCCGGTGCTCTGACCGACGATTTTCAGCCATGATCCCGTTTGTTAACGGGAGATCACACGGCTACGGCGGGTGGTGAGTTCGGGGCTTCGAATCCGGACACACTGCCCGCCTTCGTCGTTTCTTCTGTTACGTCGACGTCTCAAACCCTGGAATCGGCGCAAGTTTTTCTTCTTGTTGACCCGATTTGCCCCTCGAATGATTGGGCTTGATCACTCCTCAACGACGTCTGACATGGACGCGTAATCTCCCCGGCGTGGCGAGGAAGTGCCTCTCCACGACCCCCACGAGGAGTCCCCCGTGCGCGCTCTTGCTCGTATATCGCCGCGTATGTCCCGTCGCATTCTCGGCACGGCCGTGATGGCCGGAACCCTGGCCCTGGCCCCCCTGTCCGCCACCGCGGCCCTTCCGTCCGCCTCCGGCGCCACCCTGGCCTCGGCCGAGAAGTGCGCCGACGACGCCGGCGTCTCCGCCGCCCGCAAGGTGAAGGGCGGCGCCACCAAGGCCGAGCCCAACGAGGTCACCGCCGAACAGGCCAAGGCCATGGACGCGGACCTGAAGAAGAAGGTCGCCGCCGGCTGGACCGACAGCCGTCTCAGCCCCTCCGCGACCCTCGGCGCCACCGCGGTCTCGATCCCGGTCTACTTCCACGTGATCCACAGCGGCACGACGGGCAAGCTCAGCGCCACGGACGTCAACAACCAGCTGGCCGTCCTCAACGCCGCCTACGCGGGCCAGGGCACCGGCAACGTGAACACGGGCTTCCAGTTCACCCTGGCCGGCACCGACTACACGGACAACGCCACCTGGTACAACCTGACCTCCGGCTCCACCGCCGAGAAGCAGATGAAGCAGACCCTCCGCAAGGGCGGCGCGGGCGCGCTGAACATCTACACCGCCAACCTCGGCGGCGGCCTGCTCGGCTGGGCGACCTTCCCGTCCTCGTACAACTCCAGCCCCTCCATGGACGGTGTCGTCATCCTCGACGCCTCCCTGCCGGGCGGCTCGGCGACCAACTACGACGAGGGCGACACCGCGACCCACGAGGTCGGCCACTGGATGGGCCTGTACCACACCTTCCAGGGCGGCTGTAACGGCAACGGCGACTACGTCTCCGACACCCCGGCCGAGAAGAGCCCGGCTTACGAGTGCCCGACCGGCCGCGACTCCTGCGCCTCCAAGACGGGTGTGGACCCGATCCACAACTTCATGGACTACACGTACGACTCCTGCATGTACCAGTTCACCTCGGGCCAGGTGACCCGGATGAACGACGCCTGGACCGCGTACCGCGCCTGACGGACCGTCCGAACATACGGGTGTGGCCCCGGGAACCGAGTTCCCGGGGCCACACCCGTACGCGCCCGCAAGGCCTCTAAAGACTGTCGAGGAAGTCCAGCGCCACGGCCCAGGTCCGCTCCGCCGCCTCCGCGTCGTGGTCCGGCAGCTCCGGGTCGGTGTACAGGTGCCCGGCGCCCCGGTAGCGGTAGACCTCCACGTCCGCGCCCGCCCGCTGCATCCGCAGGTACCAGGCCGACAGCCAGTCGTCCGTCTCGTACGGGTCGGGCTCGGCCACGTGCAGCTGCACCGGCAGCTCGTCCACCGCGGCCGACTCGGCGATGTCCGAGGTGCCGTGCAGGAGCAGCAGCCCGCGCGCCTTCTCGTCGCCGAGCGCCAGGGTCTGCGCCACCGAGGCGCCGAAGTCCAGGCCCATGTAGACCAGGCCGCGCTCCGAGTACGGGGCGGCGGCGAGCACGGCCCGCTTCAGGAGCTCGTCCTTGCCGATCTCGTCCCGCAGCGCCACGCCCTCCTCGGTGGTCTCCACGGTCCGTCCGTCGAAGAGGTCGGGCGTCCAGACCTGATGGCCGGCGGCCCGCAGCCGCTCGGCCGCGGCCGTCACGGACGGGGTGAGCCCGTGGACCGAGTGGAAGAGCATGATGTCCATGGGCTCCATCCTCCCATCCGGCGGCCGGGGCCCGGGGCACCCGCCCATGCCCGCCGCCCCGCGGCTCAGCGCAGGCTGCGCACGTCGAGGTCGCGCAGCACCCGGTCCACCACCTCCGGATCCGCCCCGGGCTCGCTGCGCGCCGAGAGCACCGCGTGCCGGGCCGCCGACATCAGCTCCTTCTGGATCCGGTGCACCGACTTCAGCCGCTCCACGCGCTGGGTGAACGCGGCCCGCCGCTCCTCGTCCACCATGTCCGGGCTGATCCGGGCCCCGATGTCGAAGGCGCCGCGCTGCAGCCGCTCCGCCACCTCCTCCGGCAGCTCCTCCAGCTCCGTGATCTCCTTCAGGCGCTGCTTGGCGGCCTTCGCCGCCCGGATCGCCAGATCCCGCTCGAAGGCCCGCTCGGCGTCCGTGTCGGCCTTCACACCGAGCCGCTTCACCAGCCACGGCAGGGTGAGGCCCTGCACCACCAGGGTGGCCAGGATCACGCAGAAGGCGATGAAGACCAGCTCGTCGCGGCCGGGGAAGGGCGCGCCGGCGTTCGTACGGAGCGGGATGGCGAGCGCGAGCGCCACCGAGGCCACCCCGCGCATCCCGGCCCACCACATGATGACGGACTCGCGCCAGTTCATCGGGATCTCCTCGGCGTACTCCCGCCGGTCGTGCAGCTTCTTCGCCACCCAGGCGGCGGGCAGCAGCCAGAGCAGCCGCACCACGACCACCACGCCGACCACCGCGAGCCCCCAGCCGAGCATCTGGCCGCCGCGTCCCTCGGCGACCCCGAAGACATGGACCAGTTCCAGGCCGATCAGACCGAAGGCGATGCCGGTGACCAGGGTCTCGACGATCTCCCAGAAGGTCTGCCCGGCGAGCCGCCCCATCACGTCGTCGGCGTCGAGCGCGTACTCGGCCAGATAGAGCGCGGTGACCAGGACCGCGAGCACGCCGGAGCCGTGCAGCTCCTCGGCGATCACGTACGCGACGAAGGGGACGAGCAGGGTGAGGCCGGTCTGCAGGGTGGCGTCGGCGAGGAAGCCCATCAGCTTGTTGGCGGCCCAGCCGAGGGCGAGGCCGATCACGACGGCGACGACCGCGGACAGGAACAGCTCGCCCAGCGCCTCGGGCCAGGAGAAGTGGCCGGTGACCACCGCCGTGATCGCCACGTGGTAGAGCACGATCGCGGTGACGTCGTTGAAAAGCCCCTCGCCCTCCAGGATCGACACCAGCCGGCGCGGCAGCCCGAGGGAGCCCGCCACGGCGGTCGCCGCGACCGGGTCGGGCGGCGCCACCAGCGCGCCGAGGGCAAGCGCCGCGGCCAGCGGGATGCCCGGCACCAGGGCGTCCGCCACGGCGCCGACGGCGGCCGTGGTGACGAAGACCAGCGCCACCGCGAGCAGGAAGATCGGCCGCCGGTTGGCCGCGAACTGGCGCCAGGAGGTGCGCTGCGCCGAGGCGTAGAGCAGCGGCGGCAGCACCAGCGGCAGGATGAACTCGGGCGGGACGTCGACGTTCGGCACGAAGGGCAGGAACGCGAGCACGATCCCGACGAGGGTCATCAGGACCGGCGCCGGCAGCCCGAGCCGGTCCCCCAGGGGCACGGTCAGGACGGCGCCGAGGAGCAGCAGGAAGAGCAGGGCCAGTTGATCCACGGACCTACCCTGTCACGTACGCCCGTTTCGCCCGGGATTGCCCGCCCGAAGACCCGGGATTGCCCCTCCGGCCCTACAGCGCGCGCCGCATGGCCCGGTGCGGCATGTCCGCGTCCGGGAACTCGGGGCCGTACGCCTCGTAGCCGAGCCGCTCGTAGAAGCCGAGGGCGTGGGTCTGGGCGTGCAGGTCGACGGCGGCGAGTCCGCGCTCGCGGGCCGCGTCCTCGATGGCCCGCACCAGCGCCGCGCCGACCCCGAGGCCGCGCGCCGCCTTGTTCACCGCGAGCCGCCCGAGCGAGCCCACGGTGGCGTCGGCGCCGGTCTTGCCGGTCGCGTCGGCCCCGAAGAGCAGCCGCCCGGTGCCCAGCGGCACGCCGTCCGCGCGGACCGCGAGGACGTGCACGGCGGTCTCGTCGTACGTGTCGTACTCGATCTCCTGCGGAACGCCCTGCTCCACGACGAAGACCTCGCGGCGCACCGCGAAGCACGCCTCCCGGTCGCCTTCGGCCACGGCCTCCCGGACCGTGTAGGCGGACCTTCCGCCGGCGCTCACCGGCTCTCCGCCTCGATGCGGTCGAGGGCGGTCTGCAGGTCGGCCGGGTAGTCGCTGGCGAACTCGACCCACTTGCCGTCGCCGGGGTGCTCGAAGCCGAGCCGGACGGCGTGCAGCCACTGCCGGGTCAGGCCCAGGCGCTTGGCCATGGTCGGGTCGGCGCCGTAGGTGAGGTCGCCGACGCAGGGGTGGCGGTGGGCCGACATGTGCACCCGGATCTGGTGGGTGCGGCCGGTCTCCAGCTTGATGTCGAGCAGCGAGGCCGCCCGGTACGCCTCGATGAGGTCGTAGTGGGTCACGGAGGGCTTGCCCTCGGCGGTCACGGCCCACTTGTAGTCGTGGTTCGGGTGCCGGCCGATCGGCGCGTCGATGGTGCCGCTCAGCGGGTCCGGGTGGCCCTGCACCAGGGCGTGGTAGCGCTTGTCGACCACGCGCTCCTTGAACTGGCGCTTCAGCGAGGTGTACGCGTACTCCGACTTCGCCACGACCATCAGGCCGGAGGTGCCGACGTCGAGCCGGTGCACGATGCCCTGGCGCTCGGCGGCGCCTGAGGTGGAGATCCGGTAGCCGGCGGCGGCCAGGCCGCCGATCACGGTGGTGCCGGTCCAGCCGGGGCTGGGGTGCGCGGCGACGCCGATCGGCTTCATGATCACGACGATGTCGTCGTCGTCATGGACGATCTCCATGCCCTCGACGGGCTCGGCGACGATCCGCACCGGCGCGGGCGCGCCGGGCATCTCGACCTCGAGCCACGCGCCACCGCTGACCCGCTCGGACTTGCCGACGACGGAGCCGTCGACCTGGACCTTGCCTGCGGCGGCCAGCTCGGCCGCCTTCGTACGGGAGAACCCGAACATACGGGCGATGGCGGCGTCGACGCGCTCGCCCTCCAGGCCGTCGGGAACGGGCAGCGTGCGGATCTCGGGACTCGTGCTCACCCGTCGAGTATGCCTTGTCAGTCCTTGTGGACGGTGCCGTCGGGGTCCAGGCCCCGGAACGAGAGCAGCACGATCAGGATGCCGCCGCACACGATCGCCGAGTCGGCGAGGTTGAAGACGGCGAAGCCCTTGGGGGCGATGAAGTCGACGACCGCGCCCTCGAAGACGCCCGGCGAGCGGAAGATCCGGTCGGTCAGATTGCCGAGCGCGCCGCCGAGCAGCAGGCCGAGCGCGATCGCCCAGGGCAGGCTGTAGAGCTTGCGCGCGAGCCGGATGATCACCGCGATGACCACGGCCGCGATCACGGTGAAGATGATCGTGAAGGCCTCGCCCATGCCGAAGGCGGCACCGGGGTTGCGGATGGCCTCGAAGCGCAGCAGGTCGCCGATCACCTCGATCGGCTCGTGCCCCTCGAGCTTCGCCACCACGAGCATCTTGCTGCCGAGGTCGAGGAGGTAGGCGAGCACGGCCACCACGAACAGCGCGACGATCCTGCGCCTCCCCGCCGGCTGCGGCCGCTCCTCCGGAGCGGCCGTCTCGTCGGCCCCTGCTGCATCCGGTGAATCCGGTGAATCCGGCGTACCGATGACGCTCTCCGCCTCTGCCACGTGAGTCCCTCAACCTAGGTGCCTGATGTGCACCGAGAGTACGGCACGCACCTCCGGCGCCGTCAGCCCCGCCGCTCCTGCTTCTGCTTGTCCTCCACACAGAGGGTGGCGCGCGGGAAGGCCTGCATCCTGGCCTTGCCGATGGGCTTGCCGCAGACCTCACAGAGGCCGTAGGTGCCCGCGTCGAGCCGCTCCAGGGCGTGCTCGGACTGCTCCAGCATCTCGCGGGCGTTCGCCGCCAGGGCGAGCTCGTGCTCCCGCGTGATGTTCTTGGTGCCGGTGTCGGCCTGGTCGTCGCCCGCGCCGTCGCCGGAGTCGCGCATCAGACCGGTCAGCTCCTCCTCGGAGTGGACCAGCTCGCTGCGCAGCCGCAGCACCTCGGCCTGCAGCTCGCTGCGGGCCTCGGCGACCTCCTCTGGCGTCCACGGCTCCTCACCCGGGCGTACGGCGAGCTCGCCGGCCCGGGCCTGGGGCACCGCGGCCCCGGCCGCGCCGGCCGTCGTGACGCCGCCCGCGGTCTTCTTCGCTGCCACCGTGCTGGCTCCTGTCTTCCGGTTGGTCGGGGCGGCCGGCTTCCCGGCCGGCGCCTTCTTGGCGGACGTCTTCCTGGCCGGCGCCTTCTTCGCGGGCGCCGTCCCGGCAGCCGCCTTCTTCTCGACGGTCTTCTTCGCGGCCGTCTTCTTCGCGGCCGTCTTCTTCGGGGCCGTCTTCTCGGCGGCCGGCTTCCGCTCGGCGGTCTTCGTCGTGGCCGCCTTCTTCGTGGCCGCTTTCTTCGCCGTCGTCTTCTTCGCCGTCGTGTTCTTCGCAGTCGTCCTCTTCGCGGCCGGCGCCTCCGCCGCCGTGGTCTTCGTGGCCGTCGTCTTCTCCGCGGCGGTCTTCTTCGCCACCATGTCGCGGCCCCTTCACATTTTGTGATCTTGCTCGCGAATCGTGCTGGGACGATAAATCGGCCCAAGGTCCGCGGCAACGGGGCACGCCGCCCATTCCGCCCGCCCCGGCGGCCCGCGGGGCGAACCTGCCTCGGTTGTGCCCAGCTCTCCGGCGGGTTATCCGCGCCGCCCCTCCCCCACTTGGCCGCAGCGGAAGTCCGCGCCGGGCCGTATGGCCATTCGGGTCACCGGGACGTCACCGGGAATCGGGGGAAAACCGGTCGGCCGACCCGGCCCGCGCCCCGTACACTGGGCGGAGCGAAAGGCTTGGATGGGGACGAGTAGCGTCGTAAGCAGCCATGAGCGACCCGGGGACGGTGCGAGCCCGGGGGCGAGCGCGATGTGAAGCATCACCCCGGAGCTGCCGGAAGAAAGCCGCGGGACCGTGAGGACCGCGCGGCGACTAGACCCGGCGTCGCGACCCCAATGAGGGGGCTCAGGGCGTCCGCGCCCGGGGCCAAGGAGGGTGGTACCGCGGGAGCAGTGCTCTCGTCCCTCCGGACGGAACGAGGCACATCCGCCGGAGGAAGATCGATGTCTTCGCAGTACCGCCAGGTACCCGCCCAGGTAGACCTGTCCGCGCTCGAGCACGCCGTGCTCGACTTCTGGCGCGACAACAAGGTCTTCGCCAAGACGCTTGAGCAGTCCGAGGGACGCCCGGAGTGGGTGTTCTACGAGGGCCCGCCGACCGCCAACGGCATGCCCGGCGCCCACCACATCGAGGCCCGCGTCTTCAAGGACGTCTTCCCCCGGTTCCGCACCATGCGCGGCTACCACGTGGCCCGCAAGGCCGGCTGGGACTGCCACGGCCTGCCGGTCGAGCTCGCCGTCGAGAAGGAGCTCGGCTTCTCCGGCAAGAAGGACATCGAGGCGTACGGCATCGCCGAGTTCAACGCCAAGTGCCGCGAGTCCGTGACCCGCCACACCGACGCCTTCGCCGAGCTGACCACGCGCATGGGCTACTGGGTGGACCTCGACGACGCCTACCGCACCATGGACCCCTCGTACATCGAGTCGGTCTGGTGGTCGCTCAAGCAGATCTTCGACAAGGGCCTGCTGGTCCAGGACCACCGGGTCGCCCCCTGGTGCCCGCGCTGCGGCACCGGCCTGTCGGACCACGAGCTCGCCCAGGGCTACGAGACGGTCGTCGACCCGTCGGTGTACGTGCGCTTCCCGCTGACCTCCGGCCCGCTGGCCGGCAAGGCGGCGCTCCTGGTGTGGACGACCACCCCGTGGACCCTGGTGTCCAACACGGCCGTCGCCGCCCACCCCGAGGTGACCTATGTGGTCGCCACGGACGGCGACGAGCGGCTCGTCGTCGCCGAGCCGCTGCTCGACAAGGCGCTCGGCGAGGGCTGGGTGACCACCGGCGAGTCCTTCACCGGCAAGGACATGGAGCGCTGGACCTACGAGCGCCCCTTCGAGCTCATCGAGTTCCCGGAGCCCGCGCACTACGTCGTCAACGCCGAGTACGTGACGACCGAGGACGGCACGGGTCTGGTCCACCAGTCCCCCGCCTTCGGTGAGGACGACCTCAAGGTCTGCCGCGCCTACGGCCTGCCGGTCGTGAACCCGGTCCGCCCCGACGGCACCTTCGAGGAGGACGTGCCGCTGGTCGGCGGCGTCTTCTTCAAGAAGGCCGACGAGGCCCTGACCGCAGACCTGGACGCCCGCGGCCGGCTCTTCAAGCACATCGCGTACGAGCACAGCTACCCGCACTGCTGGCGCTGCCACACGGCCCTGCTCTACTACGCGCAGCCGTCCTGGTACATCCGCACCACCGCGGTCAAGGACCGGCTCCTGGAGGAGAACGAGAACACCAACTGGTTCCCGGACTCCGTCAAGCACGGCCGCTTCGGCGACTGGCTGAACAACAACATCGACTGGGCGCTCTCCCGCAACCGCTACTGGGGCACCCCGCTGCCGATCTG
This sequence comes from Streptomyces sp. SKN60, assembly GCF_026236535.1. Taxonomy (GTDB): domain Bacteria; phylum Actinomycetota; class Actinomycetes; order Streptomycetales; family Streptomycetaceae; genus Streptomyces. Next base: position 445,056 of record NZ_JAHTMW010000001.1, read on the forward strand.
GCGCTGCGAGGACGACCACCTCACCTGCGTGGGCTCCCGCGCCGAGCTGAGCGAGCTGACCGGCACCGACCAGTCGGGCCTCGACCCGCACCGCCCGTACATCGACGACGTCACCTTCGGCTGCCCGGCGGAGGGCTGCGGCAAGACCGCGACGCGCGTGCCCGAGGTCATCGACGCCTGGTACGACTCGGGTTCGATGCCGTTCGCGCAGTACGGCTACCCGTACCAGAACAAGGAGCTGTTCGAGAGCCGCTACCCGGCGCAGTTCATCTCCGAGGCGATCGACCAGACCCGCGGCTGGTTCTACACGCTGATGGCCGTCGGCACCCTGGTCTTCGACAAGTCCAGCTATGAGAACGTGGTCTGCCTGGGCCACATCCTCGCCGAGGACGGCCGCAAGATGTCCAAGCACCTGGGCAACATCCTGCAGCCCATCCCGCTGATGGACCAGCACGGCGCCGACGCGGTCCGCTGGTTCATGGCGGCCGGCGGCTCCCCCTGGGCGGCCCGCCGGGTCGGTCACGGCACGATCCAGGAGGTCGTCCGCAAGACCCTCCTCACGTACTGGAACACGGTCGCCTTCCAGGCGCTGTACGCCCGGACGTCCGGCTGGGCGCCGTCCGCCGCCGACCCGGCGCCGGCCGACCGCCCGGTCCTCGACCGCTGGCTGCTCGGCGAGCTGAACACGCTGGTGGCCGAGGCGACCGAGGCGATGGAGGCGTACGACACCCAGCGCACCGGCAAGCTGCTCTCGGCGTTCGTCGACGACCTGTCGAACTGGTACGTGCGCCGCTCGCGGCGCCGGTTCTGGCAGGGCGACAAGGCGGCGCTGCGCACGCTCCACGAGGTCGTGGAGACGGTGACCCGGCTGATGGCCCCGCTGACCCCGTTCATCACCGAGCGGGTCTGGCAGGACCTGGTGGTCCCGGTCACCCCCGGCGCCCCGGAGTCCGTCCACCTGGCGACCTGGCCGGAGCCGGACGCGGCGCTCGTCGACCCGACGCTGTCGGAGCAGATGCTGCTCGTCCGCCGCCTGGTCGAGCTGGGCCGCGCCACGCGCGCCGAGTCGGGTGTGAAGACCCGTCAGCCGCTGTCCCGCGCGCTGGTCGCGGCGACCGGCTTCGCCGCGCTGTCCGAGGAACTGCAGGCGCAGATCACCGAGGAGCTCAACGTCTCCTCGCTGGCGTCCCTGTCCGAGGTGGGCGGCTCGCTGGTCGACACGACGGCGAAGGCGAACTTCCGCGCCCTCGGCAAGCGTTTCGGCAAGGGCGTCCAGGACGTCGCCAAGGCGGTCGCCGCGGCCGACGCGGCGGCGCTCTCCCTGGCGCTGCGCGACGGCGAGGCGAGCCTGGAGGTGAACGGCGAGACGATCACCCTCACCCCCGAGGAGGTCGTCATCACCGAGACCCCCCGCGAGGGCTGGTCCGTCGCCTCCGACTCCGGCGCCACCGTCGCCCTCGACCTGGAGATCACCCCGGAGCTGCGGAAGGCGGGCCTGGCCCGTGACGCGATCCGCCTGATCCAGGAGGCCCGCAAGAACAGCGGCCTCGACGTCGCCGACCGGATCGCCCTGCGCTGGACCTCCGCCTCGGCGGAGACGGTGGAGGCCCTGACGGCCCACGCGGCCCTGATCGCCGACGAGGTGCTGTCCACGGACTACGCCCAGGGCGAGGCCGGCGACTCCTTCGGCGCCGCCTTCGAGGACGAGGGCCTGGCCCTCGCCTTCCGCCTCCGCAAGGCGTAGCACCACGCTGAAGGGCCCGGCTCCCGCAGGGGGGCCGGGCCCTTCGTCGTGCCACCCGAAGCGGCGTACACATCGGCGAACGCCGAAGGGCCGGCCCCCGGAAACGGGAGCCGGCCCTTCAGGACTGCCGACGACGGCTACGCGTTCAACACGCGTTGATCCGCCGGCCTCAGTTGTCGTCCTCGTCGATGAGGAAGCCGCGCATCGGCGCCGGGGCCTGCTGCATCGGCTGCGGGGCCTGCGGACGGACCGGGGCCATCGGCTGGGTCATCGCCGGGGTCATCTGCTGCTGACCGCCGTACGACGGGGCGCCGCCCATCGGACCGTTGCCACCGTAGGACGGGGCACCGGCGCCGGCCGGAGCCATCGACGGGGACGGCGGCAGGGACGCGGCGGCCGGGGTGCGCGGCGGGGCCAGCGAGTCGTCGGCCTGGGTCTCCAGCTGGCGCAGCTGGGACTCGAGGTACGACTTCAGGCGGGTCCGGTACTCACGCTCGAAGCCCCGCAGGTCCTCGACCTTGCGCTCGAGGGTGGCGCGGGCGGACTCCAGCGAGCCCATCGCGACGCGGTGCTTCTCCTGCGCGTCCCGCTCCAGGGCGTCGGCCTTGGCGCGGGCGTCCCGCTCCAGGCCCTCGGCGCGCGAGCGCGCCTCGCCGACGATCTTGTTGGCCTCGGAACGGGCCTCCGCGATCGCCTGGTCGGCGGTCTGCTGCGCGAGCGACAGGACGCGCGCGGCGCTGTCGCCGCCGGGGCCCTGCGGCGCGGGCGCCATCTGCTGCTGCTGCGGGTGACCCATGGGGCCGCCCTGCATCGGACCGGGACCCATCGGGCCGCCCTGCATCGGGCCGGGGCCCATGGGCCCGCCCTGCATGGGGCCGCCCTGCATCGGGCCGGCCGGAAGCGCGGGGGCACCGGAGGGCAGCTGCGGCGGGCCCTGCATGGGGCCCTGCTGCTGCGCCGGCGGTCCGGATATGGCGGCGGGCACGGGAGCGCCGGGACCGACGGGACGATCCTGCGGCTCCGGGGGCTTGCGCATGCCCTGCTGCTGGTTCTGCGCGGCGGCACGGGTCGCGGCGGCCAGCTTGGCGCGCAGGTCCTCGTTCTCGCGGAGCAGTCGGGTCAGTTCGGCTTCGACCTCGTCGAGGAAGGCATCGACCTCGTCCTCGTCATAGCCTTCTCGAAGGCGGACGGTCGTGAACTGCTTGTTCCGCACGTCCTCGGGGGTCAGCGGCATCTCTTCTTCACCTCTACGTAGTCGTCGGCAGTCGGCAAGACCGTATCGTCCACAGTTCCCTCCACCATCACCTCGCGAAGCCGCTGACGACGGAGATCAGGATGTAGACGATGATCATCAGAACGAAGAAGGACAGGTCGAGTGCCACGCCCCCGAGGCGCAGCGGCGGGATGAGCCGCCGCAGAAGCTTGAGCGGTGGATCGGTCACAGTGTAGGTGGCCTCGAGGACCACCACCATCGCCTTGCCGGGTTGCCATGACCGGGCGAACTGGAAGACGTAGTCCATGACCAGCCGGAAGATCAGAAGGACGAGGAAGCACATCAGCGCGATGTAGACCACCTGCAGTGCGACGCCCATCCCGCGGTTCCCTCTCCCCTGGTTCTCGTGCTCTCACTTGTCCGGCCGCTCCCGCGGCCGGCCGTTCTCGGTCTCGTGTTCTCAGCTCTGGTTGAAGAATCCGCCCTCTGCGATGCGGGCCTTGTCCTCCGCCGTGACATCGACGTTAGCAGGCGACAACAGGAACACCTTCTGCGTCACTCGCTCAATGCTGCCATGGAGCCCGAACACGAGTCCGGCGGCAAAGTCGACAAGTCGCTTCGCGTCGGTGTCGTCCATCTCCGTGAGATTCATGATCACCGGGGTGCCTTCACGGAAGTGTTCCCCGATGGTACGGGCCTCGTTGTAGGTCCGCGGGTGCAGCGTGGTGATGCGGTAGGGCTCCCGCTCGGACACGACCTTGGGCATGATCACCGGTGCGTTCTTCTCCAGGCTCGGACGTTCGGGTGTGATGGATGCCACGGGGGCAATTCGGGCAGGACGTCCGCTTTCCGCGTGTACCGGTACAGACTGAGCGACGGGCTCGCGCGGCGCGGGCGGCTGCACGACCCGCACCGGCTCCTCCCGCTCGATCTGCCGAGGGGGCTGGTGGCGCCGGTCACGCTCCGGCTCCGGCTCCAGCTCGGGTTCGAAGTCGTCGTCGGGATCGAATCCCCGGCCGTCGTAGCCATCGTCCTCCACGAGGCCGAGGTAGACCGCCATCTTGCGCATCGCGCCGGCCATTCTCTGCATCCTCCGCTCAGTGGTGGATCGCCTAACCGAATGTCGCAGTGTCACCAAGTGCCCGCGATCCACGGGTCCCCCCGCCTGCTCGGCGGAATGACCATATTTTCTGCTGTGGTCCGACTTGCTTCGCGACGTTACCCGAGCTTCGGGCGGACTCCGAGTACCGCCGTACCGATGCGTACGTGTGTCGCCCCGGCCGCCACGGCCTCTTCGAGGTCCGCACTCATCCCTGCTGACACCATGTTCGCAGTTGGACGGGTCGCGCGCAGGACAGTCGACAAATCCATCAGCCGGTCGAACGCCGCGCGTTGCCGGCCCGCGAAGGGGCCGGCCAGCGGCGCGACCGTCATCAGTCCGTCGAGCCGCAGTCCGGGAGCGGCGTCCACCGCGGCGGCCAACTCCTCGATCCCGTCCGGGGCGATCCCGCCGCGGTCGCCCCGCTCGCCGGCCTCGGCGTCGAGGGCGACCTGGATCAGACAGCCGAGTTCACGTTCCGCCTTCTCCGCGGCCGCGGAGAGAGAGGAAACGAGCTTCAACCGGTCGACGGACTGCACCACATCGGCATAACCCACCACGGAACGGACCTTGTTGGTCTGCAGCTGGCCCACGAAGTGCCAGCTGAGGTCCAGGTCCGCGCAGGCCGCGGCCTTCGGGGCGGCGTCCTGGTCGCGGTTCTCCGCCACGTGCCGCACCCCGAGTTCGTGCAGCAGCCGCACGTCGCTCGCGGGGTAGGTCTTGGTGACCACGATCAGGGTCACCTCGTCCCGCGCCCGTCCGGCGGCGGCGCACGCGGCGGCGATGCGCTCCTCCACCCGGGCGAGGTTGGCGGCGAGTTCGGCCTTGCGGTCGGCCAGGTCGGTCAGGTCGGTCATGTCTCTTCTCGCTGCAACCAGACATATCCCGCGAGTCGCCCGGTGGTGCGGTCGCGGCGGTACGAGTAGTGGTCACCGGACTCCAGGGTGCAGACCCCGGCGTCCGAGACGTCCGCGACTCCGAGCCGCGCGAGCTGGGCGTGCACGCCGGCGGCCACGTCGACGGCCGGAGTCCCCCAGGAGGTCTCGGCGTACGCGGCCGGTTCGACCGCGGCCACCTCGGCGCGCATCGCCTCGGGCACCTCGTAACAGCGGCCGCAGACCGAGGGTCCGGTGCGGGCGGTGATCCGGGCCGGGTCGGCGCCGAGCTTCGTCATCGCCGCGACGGCGGCGGGCACGACGCCCGCCACCATGCCGGGCCGGCCCGCGTGGGCGGCGGCCGCGACCCCGGCGACCGGGTCGGCGAGCAGGACCGGGACGCAGTCCGCGGTCAGCACCGCGAGGGCGAGCCCCCGGGTGGCGGTGACGATCGCGTCGACCGACGGGACCGCACCGTCACGACCCTCGGCCCACGGTCCGTCGACCACGGCCACGTCGGCGCCGTGCACCTGGTTCATCCAGACGACCCGCGCCGGGTCGAGCCCGAGCTCCTTCGCCGCCAGGGTCCGGTTGGCCAGGACCGCCGCGGGCTCGTCGCCCACCGCGCCGCCGAGGTTGAGCTCCTCGTACGGAACGGCGCTCACCCCGCCCCACCGGTCGGTGAAGGCGAAGTGCGCGCCGCTCGTCTCGAAACGCTGCCCTATCAACGTGTCACTTCAGGAAGTCCGGGACATCCAGCTCTTCGGCCTGGGTGTCCGCGTACGGGCGGGCCGGGGGAACCACCGGCGGCGCGACGGGCGGCAGCGAGCTCTCGCCGACGGCCGGCGCGGGCTCGGCCGGGGCGGCCGGCTCCTCGCGCGGGGTCACCGTGCCCAGGCCGCCGAGCGGGCGGGCGGTCTCGGTGATGCGGGGGGCCGGGGCGGGCTCCTCGCGCTTGGCGGAGGCCGAGCCGATGATGTTGTCGCGGCGGGCCGGCGGCTGACCGCCGTCGAAGCCGGCCGCGATGACGGTGACCCGGACCTCGTCGCCGAGGGCGTCGTCGATGACGGCGCCGAAGATGATGTTCGCCTCGGGGTGGGCGGCCTCGCTCACCAGCTGGGCGGCCTCGTTGATCTCGAAGAGACCGAGGTCGCTGCCGCCGGAGATGGACAGCAGCACGCCGCGGGCGCCGTCGATGGACGCCTCCAGGAGCGGCGAGGAGATCGCCATCTCGGCGGCGGCCACGGCGCGGTCGTCGCCGCGGGCGGAGCCGATGCCCATCAGGGCGGAACCGGCCTCGGACATGACCGACTTGACGTCGGCGAAGTCGAGGTTGATCAGACCCGGGGTGGTGATGAGGTCGGTGATGCCCTGGACACCGCTGAGGAGCACCTGGTCGGCCGACTTGAAGGCGTCGAGCACGGAGACCTGGCGGTCCGAGATCGAGAGCAGCCGGTCGTTGGGGATGACGATGAGGGTGTCGACCTCTTCGCGGAGCTCGGCGATGCCGTCCTCCGCCTGGTTGGCGCGACGGCGGCCCTCGAAGGTGAACGGGCGGGTGACCACGCCGATCGTGAGGGCGCCGAGCGAGCGCGCGATGTTGGCGACGACGGGCGCGCCGCCGGTGCCGGTGCCGCCGCCCTCGCCGGCGGTGACGAAGACCATGTCGGCCCCCTTGAGGACCTCCTCGATCTCCTCGCGGTGGTCCTCTGCCGCCTTGCGGCCGACGGCCGGGTTGGCCCCGGCCCCGAGGCCGCGGGTCAGTTCACGGCCGACGTCGAGCTTGACGTCGGCGTCGCTCATCAACAGCGCCTGCGCGTCGGTGTTGATGGCGATGAACTCGACGCCCTTGAGACCGACCTCGATCATTCGGTTGATGGCATTGACACCACCGCCGCCGACACCGATGACCTTGATGACTGCGAGGTAGTTCTGCGGTGCTGCCACGTCGAAGGCCTCTCGCCTCGAGTTACGTGTCGCCGCTTCGCGGTGGTTGACGCGTCGCGACGACGGATGCCGATTGGGGCGGTCCATGACGCCGACCCAAACCCTAACGTTGAAGTTTAGGGTTACCAGTGTCTCTGTTCGCTGGACTCTTCCGAACAGGACACTAAGTCGACAAGTGGCGCACGTTCAACGAACACGCCGAACCTCCCGTTTTTCTTTTCACCCTATGTGATCACCCGTAGCGCTGGCCAACCAGGGTGCTGGCCAGCGGTGATGGGCGTCAACTTTCCGACGAGGCGGGTGCGGTGGGGGCACTTACATCGAAGTGCCCCGCTTTGGGAGTCGCTTTCATGAGGGCGGTGAGAACACGGGCCTTCACGGGCCCGTCCTCGCCGCTGCCCCAGAAGACGCTGCGGCCCTTGCCGAGTTCCAGAGTGATGGAGTCGAACGACGTGATCCGGACGACACGGACGTCCTGGGCGATTTTCTCCGGGAGTTCGCCCGTCACGCCTACCGCGGCGGTCAGCAGCCGCTCGGTGTCGAAGCGGCGCAGGCTCGGGGAGGCGGCGGCGTCGATGACGAGCCGGGGTACGCCGCGGGGCGGGGTGGTCACGGTGGCGAACCGGACCGCCCCGGCGTCCACTTCGTCGAACTTTCCGCCGTTTTCGAGCAGGAGTACGGGGCGACGTTCCGTCACTTTCAGACCGATTCCGTGCGGCCAGGACCGGACCACGTCCACGGAGTCGATCCGGGGCAGTTCGGCGCGCAGCCGGGCCGCGATGGCGTCGGTGTCGACGGAGACGAGCGGCGCGCCGACCGGGACCGCCGCGACCCGCTCGACCTGCTCCGGGGTGAGCACCCCCGTACCGGAGGTGCTCACCTTCTCGACCCGGAACCAGCTGGAGCCGTAGAGCGCCCAGACGCCGCCGGCCACCAGGAGGACGGTGCCGAGGGCGATCAGCAGCACCCGCGGGCCGGGCACCCGGAACCTCCGGGCCCCCGGCCGGGACGGCCGCGGCGCGGAGCCCTCGGACCTGCTCTTCGCTGCCACCGCGCTCCTCCTGGGGGTGCCGCTCAGCCCTGACGGCGGGCGGCGATCGCCTCGTACACCATGCCGACGAGCAGCTCGTCGGCGTCCCGGCGGCCGAACTCGGCGGCGGCGCGGGACATCTCGTACAGACGGTGCGGATCGGCCAGTACGGGCAGGACGTTGGCCTGCACCCACTGCGGCGACAGTTCCGCGTCGTCGACGAGGAGTCCACCGCCGGCCTTGACCACCGGCTGGGCGTTGAGCCGCTGTTCGCCGTTGCCGATGGGCAGCGGGACGTAGGCGGCCGGCAGTCCGACGGCGGAGAGCTCGGCGACGGTCATCGCGCCCGCGCGGCAGAGCATCATGTCGGCGGCGGCGTACGCGAGATCCATCCGGTCCACGTACGGTACCGGCACGTACGGCGGCATTCCGGGCATGTTGTCGACCCGCGGCAGTTCGTTCTTCGGGCCGACCGCGTGGAGGATCTGGATGCCGGAGCGCTGGAGCACCGGGGCGATCTGCTGGATCACCTCGTTGAGCCGGCGTGCGCCCTGCGAGCCGCCGGAGACCAGCAGCGTCGGCAGGTTGGGGTCCAGGCCGAACGCGGCGCGCGCCTCGGGGCGCACGCGGGCGCGGTCGAGGGTCGCGATGGTGTGCCGCAGCGGGATGCCGATGTAACGGGCGTTGCGGAGCTTGGAGTCCGGGGTGGCGACGGCGACCCCGGCCGCGTAGCGCGAGCCGATCTTGTTGGCCAGGCCGGGCCGGGCGTTGGCCTCGTGGACCACGATCGGCACGCCGAGCCGTTTGGCGGCGAGGTAGCCGGGCAGGGCCACGTAACCGCCGAAGCCGACCACGCAGTCCGCCTTGGTGCGCTCCAGGACCTGCTCGGCGGCCTTGATGGTGCCGCGCAGCCGTCCGGGGACGGTGATCAGCTCGGGGGTGGGCTTGCGGGGCAGCGGCACGGCCGGGATGAGCGCCAGCTCGTAGCCCCGCTCGGGGACCAGCCGGGTCTCCAGGCCCTTCTCCGTGCCCAGCGCCGTGATCCCCACGGAGGGGTCCTGCCTGCGCAGGGCGTCCGCGAGGGCGAGCGCGGGCTCGATGTGACCGGCGGTACCTCCGCCGGCGAGTACGACATGCACCGAAATTCACCGCTCTCCGGACGGACGCTTCTTGACGCGCCGTCGCATCGACTTCCATCTCCCCCCGGCCCGCTTGCCCCAGCCGGGGCGGCGCAGGGCCAGGGCCGCTCTCGCGGCGGGTTCCTGTCGTGCGAAGGCGATCAGGAGCCCGACGGCGAACATGGTCGGCAGCAGGGCCGAACCCCCGTAGGAGAACAGCGGGAGCGGGACTCCGGCGATCGGCAGCAGACCGAGCACCGCACCGATGTTGATCACGGCCTGCGCCGTGATCCAGGTGGTCACGCCTCCCGCGGCATACCTGACGAAGGGGTCCTCCGTGCCTCCGGCCACGCGGATACCCGCATAGCCTAGAGCCGCGAACAGGGCGAGCACCGACAGCGTCCCCGCGAGGCCCAGTTCCTCCCCGGTGACGGCGAAGATGAAGTCGGTGTGCGCTTCGGGGAGTTGGCCCCATTTTTCCACACTCGCACCGAGTCCGGAACCGAACCATCCGCCCGAGGCGAGAGCATAGATGCCGTGCGCGGCCTGCCAGCACGGGTCCCCCGCGCCGCCCGGGTCGCTGGCGCCGAGGCAGCCGAAGCGCTCCAGGCGGTGCGGGCTGGTCTTGATGAGCACCCCGCCGATGACGGCGGCGACGGCGAGCACGCCGACGAAGAGCCGGGTGGGGGCGCCCGCGGTCCACAGCAGGCCGAACAGGATCGCGGTGAGGATGATCGCCGTGCCCATGTCACCGCCCAGCATGATCAGCCCGAGCAGCAGGAAGGCCCCGGGGACCAGCGGCACCAGCATGTGCTTCCACTGCGTGAGCAGTTTCATGTCCTGTTTGCGGGCCAGCAGGTCGGCGCCCCACAGGATCAGCGCCAGTTTGCCGAACTCGCTGGGCTGGAGCATGAAGGGTCCGCCCAGCGAGATCCAGTTCTGGTTGCCGCCGACCGCGACTCCTATCCCGGGCACCTGCACGAGCACCATCAGGAAGATGGCGCCGACCAGGATCGGGTAGGCGAGCGCCCGGTGCAGCTTCACCGGCATCCGGGAGGCCAGGAACAGCAGGCCCGCGCCGAGCAGCGCCGCGAAGAACTGCTTGCGGAAGAAGTAGGAGGGCACCAGGTCGTAGCGGAGCGCCGTGATCATCGACGCGGAGTAGACCATCACCAGGCCGAGCGCGGTGATGAGCAGTCCGGCGCCGACGATCACGTAGTACGCGGTGAGCGGCCGGTCCCAGGCCCGGCGGGCCCGCTCGTGGAGCCCGCGCAGACCGCCCGCGCGGGGTTTCCTCGGTGCCGCGGGGGCGCGGCCGGCGCCGCGTGCGGCGGGCGGCCGGCGCGGCCCTGCGGTTCTGCTCGGCATGCTCCCTGTCCCCTCCAGTCGTGTCCGGCCGCGCCGGACCCCCTTGCTGGTCAGGTCAGGCGTCGCCGGTGGCGGCGAGGGCGCGGACGGCGTCCGCGAAGGCCTCGCCCCGCTTGTTGTAGTTGGCGAACATGTCCATCGACGCACAGGCCGGGGCCAGGAGGACCGTGTCCCCCGGCTCGGCGAGCGCCGCCGCCTCCTGGACCGCCGCGGACATCGCCCCAGTGTCGGTCCGGTCGAGGTCCACCACCGGGACCTCGGGGGCGTGTCGCGTCAGGGCTTCGCGGATCAGCGCGCGGTCCCGGCCGATCAGCACGACACCGCGCAGCCGCTTCGCCGACTTGGCGACGAGCTCGTCGAAGGCGGCGCCCTTGGCGAGGCCGCCGGCGATCCAGACGATCGGGTCGTAGGCCGCCAACGACGCCTCGGCGGCGTGGGTGTTGGTGGCCTTGGAGTCGTCGACGTAGACGACGCCCTGGATCTCCTCGACCAGTTCGATCCGGTGCGGGTCGGGCCGGAAGGCGCGCAGCCCGTCCCGTACGGCCTTGGGCTCGACGCCGAAGGCGCGGGCGAGGGCGGCGGCGGCGAGCGCGTTGGCGATGTTGTGCGGGGCCGGCGGCTGGACGTCGGCGACCTCGGCGAGCTCCTGGGCGTTCTTCTGCCGGTTCTCGACGAAGGCCCGGTCGACGAGGATGCCCTCGACGACGCCGAGCTGGGAGGGGCCGGGGGTGCCGAGGGTGAAGCCGATGGCCCGGCAGCCCTCCTCGACGTCGGCCTCGCGGACCAGGTCCTCGGTGACCCGGTCGGCCACGTTGTAGACGCAGGCGACCCGGTTGCCCTCGTAGACCCGGCCCTTGTCGGCGGCGTACGCCTCCATGGACCCGTGCCAGTCGAGGTGGTCGGGCGCCAGGTTGAGCACGGCGGCCGAGTGGGCGCGCAGCGAGGGCGCCCAGTGCAGCTGGTAGCTGGAGAGCTCCACGGCGAGGACGTCGTACGTCTCCTCGCCGAGGACGGCGTCGAGCAGCGAGACGCCGATGTTGCCGACGGCGGCGGTCTTCAGGCCGGCCGCCTCCAGGATGGAGGCGAGCATCCGCACGGTCGTGGTCTTGCCGTTGGTGCCGGTGACCGCGAGCCAGGGGGCCGCGTCCGGGCCCCGCAGGCGCCAGGCCAGCTCGACGTCGCCCCAGACCTCGACGCCCGCCTCGGCGGCGGCCGCGAAGAGCGGCTTGTCCGGCTGCCAGCCCGGCGCGGTGACGATCAGTTCGGTGCCGGCCGGCAGGGTGGCCCCGTCGCCGAGGCGGACGGTGATGCCCTCCGCCTCCAGCTCGGCCGCCTGCGCCCGGGAGCGCTCGTCGTCGCCGTCGTTGACGACGGTCACGACCGCGCCGAGGCCGTGCAGGGCCCGGGCGGCGGGGATCCCGCTGACGCCGAGCCCGGCGACGGTGACGTGCTTGCCCTGCCAGTCCCGCTGATCGCTCACTTTTCCGCTGCCCATCCCGCGTAGAAGATCCCCAGGCCCACGATGACGTAGATGCCCTGAATGATCCAGAACCGGACGACGACAAGGACCTCGGACCACCCCTTGAGTTCGAAGTGGTGCTGGAGGGGCGCCATCCGGAAGACGCGCTTGCCCGTCATCTTGAAGGAGCCGACCTGGATGACCACGGACATCGTGATCATCACGAAGAGGCCGCCGAGGAGGGCGAGCAGCAGCTCGGTGCGCGAGCAGATGGCGAGACCGGCCAGCGCACCGCCGAGGGCGAGCGAGCCGGTGTCGCCCATGAAGATCTTGGCGGGCGAGGTGTTCCACCACAGGAAGCCGAAGCAGGCGCCCATGAGGGCGGAGGCGACGACCGCGAGGTCGAGCGGGTCGCGCACCTCGAAGCAGGCGTTCGGGTTCGTCAGGGTCATGGCGTTGGCGCACGACTCCTGGAACTGCCAGAGCCCGATGAAGGTGTACGCGCCGAAGACCATCACCGACGCGCCGGTGGCCAGACCGTCCAGACCGTCCGTCAGGTTCACGCCGTTGGACATGGCCAGGATCATGAAGAGCGCCCAGACCACGAAGAGCACCGGGCCGATGGACCAGCCGAAGTCCGTGATGAAGGAGAGCTTCTCGGAGGCCGGGGTGTTGCCGCGCAGATCCGCGAACTGCAGCGAGAGCACGGCGAAGGCGATGCCGACGATCAGCTGGCCGGCCATCTTCGCCTTGGCCCGCAGACCGAGCGAGCGCTGCTTGACGATCTTGATGTAGTCGTCCAGGAAGCCGACCAGGCCCATGCCCGCCATCAGGAAGAGCACCAGGACGCCCGAGTACGTCGGGTCCTCGCCGGTGATGACCTTGGCGAGCGCGTACGCGATGAGCGTGGCCAGGATGAAGGAGATGCCGCCCATGGTGGGCGTGCCCTTCTTGCCGGCGTGGCCGCGCGGGCCGTCGTCACGGATGAACTGGCCGTATCCCTTGCGGGCGAGCAGCTTGATGAGCAGCGGGGTGCCGATCAGGGTCAGGAAGAGCCCGATCGCCCCCGCGAAGAGGATCTGCCTCATCGGCCGGCGACCTCACCCTCGGCGCTGTTCTCGAGCAGTGCCAGGGCGACCCGCTCCAGACCCACCGACCTGGAAGCCTTCACCAGGACGATGTCCCCCGGGCGCAGCTCACTGCGCAACAGGTCGACCGCCGCCTGCGCGTCGGACACGTGCACCGACTCCTCACCCCACGAACCCTCGTTATAGGCGCCCAGTTGCAGCCAGGACGCTTCCCTGTCCCCGACCGCGACGAGCTTGCTGACGTTGAGCCGGACGGCGAGCCGTCCGACCGCGTCGTGCTCGGCGAGCGACTCGTCTCCGAGCTCGGCCATCTTGCCGAGCACCGCCCACGTACGACACCCCTTGGCCTGTGCAGACCTGCCCATGGCCGCGAGCGCGCGCAGAGCGGCTCGCATGGACTCGGGGTTCGCGTTGTAGGCGTCGTTGACGATCGTCACGCCGTCCGGACGCTCGGTGACCTCCATGCGCCAGCGCGACAGGGTGCCTGCCTCGGAGAGCGCGGTGGCGATCTCCTCGACGGGCATGCCCAGCTCATGGGCGACGGCGGCCGCGGCGAGCGCGTTCGACACGTGATGCTCACCGTACAGGCGCAAGGTCACGTCACTGCACCCGGTGGGTGTGTGAAGCCTGAAAGAAGGCTGTCCGCTTTCCGTGAGGCGGACGTTCTCGGCCCGTACGGCCGCTTCGTCCGACTCTCCGAACAACGTCACCTTGGCCTTGGTGCGGGAGGCCATCGCGCGGACGAGGGGGTCGTCGGCGTTGAGGACGGCGACGCCGCCGTCCTCGGCGGCCGGCAGGGACTCGACGAGCTCGCCCTTGGCCTCGGCGATCTGCTCGCGGCCGCCGAACTCGCCGATGTGGGCGGTGCCGACGTTGATGACGAGTCCGATGCGCGGCGGGGTGAGACCGGTGAGGTAGCGGATGTGGCCGATTCCACGCGCTCCCATCTCCAGGACGAGATGGCGGGTCTCGGGTCCCGCGGTGAGCGCGGTGAGCGGCAGGCCGATCTCGTTGTTGAGGGAGCCGGGCGTCCACACGGTCGGCGCGTGCCGCTGCAGGACCTGGGCGATCAGGTCCTTGGTGGAGGTCTTGCCGGCCGAGCCGGTGAGGGCGACGACATCGGTGCCGAGACGTCCGACGACCGCGCGGGCGAGGGCCCCGAGCGCCGTCTGGACGTCGTCGACGACGATGGCGGGCACGCCGACCGGGCGCGCGGCCAGGACGGCCACGGCGCCGGCCTCCACGGCCCGGGTCGCGTAGTCGTGGCCGTCGACGTGCTCACCGGCGAAGGCGGCGAAGAGGCTGCCTGGCTTCACCTCACGGGAGTCGATGACGACGGGCCCGGTGATCCGGATGGCCGGATCCGGTATGTCGTGCGCCTGCCCGCCGACGATTTCGGCGACCTCGGCGAGGGAGAGGGCGATCACTGCTTCATCCCTGACTGTTCTGGTGACGGTGTGCGTCCTGCTGGTCCTGCCGGCTGACGATCGCCTCGCGCAGGACCAGGCGGTCGTCGAAGGGGCGGACCACGCCGCCGGCCTCCTGGCCCTGCTCGTGGCCCTTGCCCGCGACCAGGACGGTGTCGCCCGGTTCGGCGCGGGCCACGGCCGCGGCGATGGCGGCGGCGCGGTCGGCGTCCACGAGGACGGTGCCGCGCTCGGCCGCCGGCACCTCGGCGGCGCCGGCCAGCATGGCGGTGAGGATCGCGAGCGGGTCCTCGGAGCGCGGGTTGTCGGAGGTGAGCACCGCGGTGTCGGCGAGCCGGGCCGCGGCGGCGCCCATCGGGCCGCGCTTGGTGGTGTCGCGGTCGCCGCCGCAGCCGATGACGACGTGCAGCTTTCCGCGGGTCACCTCGCGCAGCGAGCGCAGCACCGATTCGACGGCGTCGGTCTTGTGCGCGTAGTCGACGACCGCGAGGTACGGCTGGCCCGCGTCGACCTTCTCCAGACGCCCGGGCACGCCGGGGACGGCGGCGACGCCGTCGGCGGCGGTCTTCGGGTCGATCCCGGCGGCGGCGAGGGTGACGATCGCGGCGAGGGTGTTGGCCACGTTGAACGGGCCGGGCAGCGGGGCGGTGGCGGAGATCCGCGTACCGTCCGGGCCGACGACCGTGAAGGCGGAGTCGGCGGCGCCGCTGACCACGTCCTCGGCGCGCCAGTCCGCGTCCGGGTCGCCGGTGGCGGAGAAGGTGACGACCGGGACGGTCGCCTCCTTCGCGAGCCGGCGGCCGTAGGCGTCGTCGAGGTTGACCACGCCGCGCCGGCTGCGCTCCGGTGTGAACAGCCGGGCCTTGGCCTGGAAGTAGTCCTCCATGTCGGAGTGGAACTCCATGTGCTCCGGGCTCAGGTTGTTGAAGACGGCGACGTCGAAGACGCAGCCGTCGACCCGGCCGAGCACCAGGGCGTGGCTGGAGACCTCCATGGCGACCGCCTCGACGCCGCGTTCGCGCATGACCGCGAACAGGGCCTGGAGGTCGGTGGCTTCGGGGGTGGTGCGCTCGGACTTGATGCGCTCGTCGCCGATCCGCATCTCGACGGTGCCGACCAGACCGGTGTGTCTGCCGGCGCCGCGCAGCCCTCCCTCGACGAGGTAGGCGGTGGTGGTCTTGCCGGAGGTGCCGGTGATGCCGATCTGCAGCAGGCGCTCGCCGGGGCGCCCGTAGATCTCGGCGGCGAGCTCGCCCATCCGGCCGCGCGGGTTGTCGACCGCGAGGACCGGCAGGCCGGTCGCGGCGGCGCGGTCGGCGCCGGCCGGGTCGGTCAGGACGGCGGCGGCGCCGAGGCCGGCGGCCTGGGCGACGAAGTCGGCGCCGTGCGCGCGGGCGCCGGGCAGCGCCGCGTACACGTCGCCGGGGCGGACCGCCCGCGAGTCGTGGGTGATGCCCGAGACCTCGACGCCGCGGCCGGCGGCGGAGAGCTCGGTGCCGAGCCGGTCGGCGAGCTCGCCCAGGGGTGTCGGGCGGAGCCGCTCGGGGCGGGGCGGGGCGGTTCGGGACTGATCAGCGTGTGGCACGGCGGTGAGCGTACCGGGCGCACCCTCCGCAGGGCTAAATCGGGCCACGGCGTCGCCGGAGTTCGATTTCCGGTTCCCGGAACGGGGGGTGATCGTTGTCACTGGAGCTCCCGGAGTGTCACACGGTGTCACGGTCGTACGGGTACGAGCGCGGGCACGGGTATACAGAGGCGAGTACGGCCCGGCCCGGTTCGGCTTATGGCGTGAAGGTCACCGGCAGCCGGGCGGGGCCGCTGCCGGTCGGCGGGACGTGCAGGGTCTTGAGGGCGAACTCCATGACCTTCTTGTAGATGGGTCCGCAGATCTGGCCTCCGAAGTAGCTGCCCTTGGTGGGGTTCTGGATGGCGCAGTAGACGGTGATGCGGGGCTGGTCGGCCGGGGCGAAGCCGGCGAAGGAGGCCGTGTAGCCCTTGTAGCGGCCGAGTTCGGGGTCGACCCGGTTGGCGGTGCCGGTCTTGCCGGCGACGCGGTAGCCGGGGATGGCGGCCTTGTTGCCGGTGCCCTCCTCGTCGTCGACGACGGACTCCAGCATCTGGGCGAGGGTCTTGGCGGTCTTCTCGCTGACCACCCGGTTCTCCCCGGGCTCGGGCGCGGCGGTGAAGCGCCCGTCGGGGCCCTTGGTGCCGCGGACGAGGCTCGGTTCGACGCGGACGCCGCCGTTGGCGATGGTCGAGTAGACCGAGGCGGCCTGCACGGCGCTGACGGAGAGGCCCTGCCCGAAGGGGATCGTGTACTGCTGGGAGGTCGACCAGTCCTGGGGCTTGGCGAGGATGCCGGGGGTCTCGCCCGGGTAGTGGAGGCCGGTGGGGCTGCCGACGCCGAACTTGCGCAGGTAGTCGTACAGCACCTTGTTGGCCTCGGGCTGGGTCCTGCCGAGCCGGCCGGTGGCCAGGATGGTGCCGATGTTGCTGGACTTGGCGAGGACGCCGTTGAGCGTCAGGTACCAGGTCGGGTGGTCGATGTCGTCCTTGAAGAGGCGGTCGCCGCGGTGCAGCCGGTTGGGCACGGTGACCCGGGTGTCGGGGGCGGCGGCGCCCTCCTCCAGGACGGCGGCCATGGACATCACCTTGGCGGTCGAGCCGGGCTCGTAGGCGTCCTGGAGGGCGGCGTTGCCCATGGCGGTGGCGTTGGCCTGGGAGAGGTCGTTGGGGTCGAAGCCGGGGGCGTTGGCCATGGCGAGCACCTCGCCGGTGCGCACGTCCTGGACGACGACGTAGCCGCGGTCCGCCTTGGACTTCTTCACCTGCTCGGTGATGGCCTGCTGGGCGGCCCACTGGATGTCCCGGTCGATGGTGAGCTCGATGTCGGAGCCGGGGACGGCGGGGGTGCCCTGGGAGCCGGCGGTGGGCACCCGGCGGCCGCCGGACTGGGCGTAGCGGATCTTGCCGTCCTTGCCGGCGAGCTCCTTGTCGAGCATGGACTCCATGCCGCCGGCGCCGCGGCCCTCGGCGTTGACGTAGCCCAGTATCCCGGCGGCGAGTTCGCCGTTCGGGTAGACGCGCTTGGTGCTGGGCTCGCCGAGGATGCCGCCGAGCAGGTTGACGCCGTTGCCGCCGTTGGCGGGCTTGGCCTTCTGCTCGTAGACCTTCTTGAGGTCCTTGATCTGGTTCCAGACCTGCGGGGTCTGCTTGCGGGCGAGCATCGTGTAGCGGGACTTGGGGGTGCGCAGCTTCTTGGCGAGCTCGGCGGGTTCCTTGCCGAGGAGCGGGGCGAGCAGCGCGGCGGCCTGTTCCGGGGCGTCCTTGAGCTTGGAGTCCTCGGGCGTGAACAGCTTGGGGTCGGCGGTGACGTCGTACGCGTCAACGCTGGCGGCCAGTGCGACCCCGTTGCGGTCGGTGATCTCACCGCGGTCGGCGGAGAGCGTGTACTCCTGGTAGCGGTGCTTCTCGGCCTTGGCGGCGTACGCGCTGGCGTCCACGGCCTGGACCTGCAGCAGCCGCACCACGAAGACGAGCAGCACCAGGGTCAGGCCGAGCGAGATCAGGCGGAGCCGGGGTTTGGGGCTGCCGAGCCGGATGGTGCGGGCCTTCGGGGCCGGGCGGGGCGCCGGGCGCCGGGGCGGCGCGGACCGCGGGGCGGGCCGGCCGGAGGCGGCGGGACGGGGGCGTGCGGGCCGGGCGGGGCCGGGGACACGGCGGCGCGGGGGCTCCTTGGAGGGCACGGGTCACCTGCCGGAGGTCGTGGGGGCGGTCGCGGTCGGGGCGGCGGGCGGGGCGGCCGGCGGTGCGGCCGTCGGGCTCGCGGTGCCGGTCGGCTGCGCCTGCGTCGAGGCGGGGGCCCGGTTCGCGGGGGCCCCGGTGGCCGGCGGGGCGGCGGGCGGCGGGGTGGTCGCGGCCGGCGGGGTGGGCTTGGGCGAGGGCTTCGGGGAGACCGCCACGGTGGGCACGCCGCGGACCTTGCCGTCGGGGTCGAGGAAGGCGGGGGTGCCGCCGGGCACCATGCCGAGCTCGCGGGCCCGGCGCTCCAGGGCGTCGGGGGCGGCGCTGTCGTCCACGTCGTGCTGGAGCGCCTGCTCCTCGTCGGTGAGCTCGGTGGTCTTCTTCTTCAGCTCGCTGAGCTTGAAGGAGCCCTGGTTGAGGGCGGAGTTGAGCAGCAGCAGGGTGATCAGGCCGCCGCCGAGCAGCAGGACGACGAGCAGGACGAAGGGGGTGCGGGCCGCGGTGCTCGGCCCGGACGGCATGAGCCGGCCGAGCCGGGCGGCCCGTCCTTTGAGCGGCCCCGTCCGGCTCACGGCTGCACGTCCTCCCTGATTCGCTCCGCACCCCTCAGACGCGCGGGGGCCGCGCGGCGGTTCTCGGCGATCTCCTCCTCGGTGGGGAGCTCGGCGCCGCGGGTGAGGAGCTTCAGGCGGGGCTGGTACTGCTCGGGCACGACGGGCAGGCCGGGCGGCGCGGTGGTCGCGGCGCCCTCCGCGAAGACCTGCTTGACCAGCCGGTCCTCCAGGGAGTGGTACGAGAGGACGGCGATCCGGCCGCCGACGGCGAGGGCCTTCACGGCCGCCGGGATCGCCCGCTCCAGGACCGACAGTTCGCCGTTGACCTCGATGCGCAGGGCCTGGAAGGTGCGCTTGGCGGGGTTGCCGCCGGTGCGCTTGGCGGCCTGCGGGAGGGAGTCGCGGATCAGCTCGACGAGCCGGGCGCTGTTGCTGAAGGGCTCCTTCTCGCGCTCGCGCACGATCGCGGAGACGATCCGCTTGGCCTGCTTCTCCTCGCCGTAGGCGCGCAGGATGCGGACCAGTTCGCCGGGCGGGTAGGTGTTGAGGACCTCGGCGGCGCTGATGCCGGTCGTCTGGTCCATGCGCATGTCGAGCGGGGCGTCCTGCGCGTAGGCGAAGCCGCGGTCGGCCTCGTCGAGCTGCATGGAGGAGACGCCCAGGTCGAAGAGGACGCCGGCGACCTTGTCGATGCCGAGCCGGTCGAGGACCTCGGGCAGCTCGTCGTACACGGCGTGCACCAGGGTGGCGCGGTCTCCGTAGGGGGCGAGCCGCTCGCCGGAGAGGCGCAGGGCCTCCTTGTCGCGGTCGAGGGCGACGAGCCGGGCCTGCGGGAAGCGCTTGAGCAGGGCCTCACTGTGTCCGCCGAGGCCCAGGGTGCAGTCGACGACCACGGCATCGGGCTGCTGCAGGGCGGGGGCCAACATGTCCAGGCACCGCTGGAGCATCACCGGGACGTGTCGGTCGTTGCTCAATGCACCCTCTCAGATCCGGCGGGACAGGCACCGCCGGCGAGCGGATGGGGCCGAGCCGCGGGTACCGCCGCACACATGGGGAGAAACGGCGGAAATCGCTCGATGTCTCCGTGAACTTCGCGTCACTCTAGTCCACCGGACCCGCCGGTCAACCAACCGGCTGGCGCGTCGCGCGCCCCCGGCGGGGCGGCCGGACGATTCGTACGGTTCACCCGGTCGGCCCCGGTTGCGGTGCCCTGTGGAGTCGCTCACAACAAGGTTCATTGACGCTCTTTGTCCGCTCTCACAGCAGGCTCGCGCGAGCCGTGCCCATTACCGTCGGAGACATGTCGACCTCTGCGCACCCCTCAGCCGACGCGATAGGCACCGAGAGCCCGGTCATCGGCCGCCTCGTCGAGGCCAACGAGCGTTACGCCGCCGACTTCGCCGACCCCGGAATGGACGCGCGTCCCGTGCGCCGCGTCGCCGTGGTCGCCTGCATGGACGCCCGCCTCGACCTGCACGCCGCGCTCGGCCTCGAGCTCGGCGACTGCCACACCATCCGCAACGCGGGCGGCGTGGTCACCGACGACGTGATCCGTTCCCTCACGATCAGCCAGCGGGCGCTCGGCACCCGCAGCGTGATGCTGGTGCACCACACCAACTGCGGCCTGGAGAGCCTCACCGAGGACTTCCGGCACGAGCTGGAGGACGAGGTCGGACAGCGTCCGGCCTGGGCCGTGGAGGCCTTCCGGGACGTCGACCAGGACGTCCGCCAGTCGATGCAGCGGGTCCGCACCTCCCCGTTCCTGCCGCACACCGACGACGTGCGGGGCTTCGTCTTCGACGTGACGACGGGTCTGCTGCGGGAGATCGACCCCGCCTGACCGCTCGCGCGTTCCAGGGATTTCCAGGGATTTCAGCTGCGTCCCGCACGGCGCAAGCCCACAAACCCCGGCAATTCGCCCCGAGTTATCCACAGGCCTGCCGCAGGCAAGTGACACGACCCGGTCACGCCAACAAGAATGCACGGGTGACACCCCCCGGCCCTCGCGCCGGGGGCAGGTGTCGGTGCTGCGAAAGGGCCGAGGAGGGCCGGGTGACGACCTATGACGACCGAGCGAGCCTCACAGATCTGACCACGACCGCGGAGCGGGTCCGCGGGTCGGTGGAGAGTGTGATCGAGGGCAAGCCCGAGGTCGTACGTCTTGCGCTGACCGTGCTCCTCGCCGAGGGACATCTCCTCATCGAGGACGTCCCCGGCGTGGGCAAGACCATGCTGGCGAAGACGCTGGCGCGGTCCATCGACTGCTCGGTCCGCCGGATCCAGTTCACGCCCGACCTGCTGCCCTCGGACATCACGGGCGTGTCGATCTTCGACCAGCAGCGGCGCGAGTTCGAGTTCAAGCCGGGTGCGATCTTCGCGCAGATCGTGATCGGCGACGAGATCAACCGGGCCTCCCCCAAGACCCAGTCCGCGCTCCTGGAGTCCATGGAGGAGCGCCAGGTCACGGTCGACGGCCAGACCTACGAGCTGCCCAGCCCGTTCATGGTGGTCGCCACCCAGAACCCGGTGGAGATGGAGGGCACCTACCCGCTGCCCGAGGCCCAGCGCGACCGCTTCATGGCCCGGGTCTCCATCGGCTATCCGAACGCGGAGGCCGAGCTGAAGATGCTCGGCGTGCACGGCTCGGTCTCCCCGCTGGACGACCTCCAGCCGGTGGCCCACGCCCACGAGGTGCTCAAGCTGATCGAGGCGGTCCGCGCGGTGCACGTCGCGGAGCCCGTCAAGCGGTACGCGGTGGACCTGGTCGCCGCCACCCGCACCCACCCGGAGCTGCGGCTCGGCGCCTCCCCGCGCGCCACGCTGCACCTGCTGCGGGCCGCGAAGGCCTCCGCCGCGCTCAGCGGCCGGGAGTACGTGCTGCCGGACGACGTCCAGGCGCTCGCCGCCCCGGTGCTCGCCCACCGGCTGCTGCCCACGGCGCAGGCCCAGCTGGGCCGCCGCACCGCGGAGCAGGTCGTGCAGGACATCCTGCAGCGCACCCCGGTGCCGGCCGCCGCGCCGCAGGTGCCGCCCGCGCAGCCCTCCGGTCCGTACTACGGGCAGCAGCACGGCCATCAGCAGCCCGGCGGCCGGCGGCCGTGATGAGCGCCGCTCCGCAGGGACAGGCCCCGGGGCAGTGGCAGGACAGCGACCGGGGCAGCCTGCGGGCCGCCCTGGCCGGGCTCACCACCCGCGGCCGGTCCTTCCTCGCCGCCGGAGTCGCCGCCGCCGTCTGCGCCTATGTCCTCGGCCAGGCCGACCTGCTGCGCGTCGGGCTGCTGCTCGCCGTGCTGCCGCTGGTCTGCGTCCTCGTGCTGCACCGCACCCGCCACCGGGTGGCGGCGAGCCGCCGGCTCGCCCCGCAGCGGGTCGAGACCGGCACCGAGGCCCGGGTCCACCTGCGCATGGACAACGTGTCGCGGCTGCCCACCGGCCTGCTGATGCTCCAGGACCACGTGCCCTACATGCTGGGCCCGCGGCCCCGCTTCGTGCTCGACCGGGTCGAGGCCGGCGGCCGCCGCGAGGTGTCCTACCGGGTCCGCTCCGACCTGCGCGGACGCTTCCCGCTCGGCCCGCTGCAGCTGCGGCTCACCGACCCCTTCGGGATGTGCGAGCTGACCCGCTCCTTCAGCGCCTACGACACGCTCACCGTCATCCCCCGCACCGAGGCCCTCCCGCCGGTCCGGCTCGCCGGCGAGTCCGCCGGGTACGGGGAGGGGCAGCAGCGCGCCCTCGCGCTCGCCGGGGACGACGACATCATCCCGCGCGCCTACCGGCACGGCGACGACCTGCGCCGGGTCCACTGGCGCTCCACCGCGCGGTACGGGGAGCTGATGGTGCGCCGCGAGGAGCAGCCGCAGCGGGCCCGCTGCACGGTGCTGCTCGACACCCGGGACCTCGCCTACGAGGGCGGCGGCCCCGACTCGGCCTTCGAATGGGCCGTCTCCGGCGCCGCCTCGGTGCTCACCCACATGCTGGAGCGGGGCTACGCGGTCCGGCTGCTCACCGACACCGGAAGCACCGTGCCCGGCGAGGGCGCGGAGGGCTTCGCCGGCGCGGGCCCGGAGTCGGGCGAGGCCGCCGGAC
This sequence comes from Streptomyces sp. SKN60, assembly GCF_026236535.1. Classification (GTDB taxonomy): domain Bacteria; phylum Actinomycetota; class Actinomycetes; order Streptomycetales; family Streptomycetaceae; genus Streptomyces. Next base: position 467,808 of record NZ_JAHTMW010000001.1, read on the forward strand.
TGATGCTGGACACCCTCGCGGTCGTGGACCACTCCGAGGGCGCCGGGCTCTCCCGGGCCTACGACGTGCTGCGCGGCGGGCACGAGGGACTGCTCGTCGCGTTCGTCGGCGACCTCGACGAGGAGCAGGCGGCGCTGGTGGCCCGGATGCGGCACCGCGGCGGGGCGGCGGTCGCCTTCGTGCTCGACTCCGGGACCTGGCTGACCGGCGGCGCCGTCACCGGTGCGGTCGAGGACCGGCTGCGCCGGCTGCGGGAGGCCGGCTGGCAGGCCTTCGCCGTGCAGCCGGGCGCACGCCTCGCCGATCTGTGGCAGCACGCGGGCGGCGCGGCCGCGCAGGCACCCGCCGCCGACACCTACGGAGGTTGGTCATGAGCGGGCGCACGCGGCTGACGCTCGCGGCCTACGCCGCGACGCTGGCGGCATCCCTCGCGCTGATGCCGCTGGTCAAACCGGCCACCTGGATCTTCACGGCGGCGCTCGTGCTCGCCCTGCAGAGCGCGGTCGGCGCGGTCACCCGGCGGGTGCCGCTGGCCCGGCCGCTGACCATCGCCGCCCAGGCGGTGCTGACCCTGCTCGTCCTGACGGTGGTCTTCGTCCGCGACCAGGCGTTCCTCGGCGTGCTGCCGGGCCCGGAGGCCCTCACGTCCTTCGGGAGCCTCTTCGAGGCCGGGGTGAACGATGTGGGCACCTATGCGCCGCCCGCGCCGAACACCCCCGGCATCCGGCTGCTCCTGGTCACCGGCGTGGCCGTGATCGGGCTTCTGGTGGACACCCTCGCGGTGACCTTCCGCAACGCGGCCCCGGCGGGACTGCCGCTGCTCGCGCTGTACTCAGTGGCCGCGGGGCTCTCCGGCGGCGGGGCGGGCCTGCTGGCCTTCCTGCTCGCGGCGGCCGGCTATCTGGTGCTGCTGCTCGCCGAGGGCCGGGACCGGCTGTCGGCCTGGGGCCGGGTGTTCGGCGGGGCGCAGCGCCCCGGCCGGAGCGGTTCCCCGGTCGCCGAGGGCGGGTCCGCGTCCGCACCGGCCCGCACCGGGGTGCGGATCGGCGCGGTCACCCTGGGCGTGGCGCTCCTGGTGCCGTTCGCGCTGCCCGGTCTGGGCGGCGGTGTGTTCGGCGGCGGCGGCGACGGCGAGGGCCGGGGCGGCAAGGGCGGCACGATCTCGGCGGTGAACCCGCTGGTGTCGCTGCAGAACGACCTGCGCCAGCCGGAGGACCGGGAGGTCCTGCGCTACCGCACCAACGCCACCGACAAGAACAGCCTCTACCTGCGGCTCGTCGCGCTCGACCAGTTCGACGGCACCTCGTGGAAGTCCTCGGTCCGCCCGATCGAGGACGTGCCCGAGCAGCTGCCGTGGCCGGACGGCCTGGCCCAGGACGTGCGCGTCTCGGAGGTGAGCACCAACTTCGTGGCCGCCGGCGAGTACGAGCAGAAGTGGCTGCCGATGCCGTATCCGGCGTCGAAGGTCTCCATCAGCGGCAGCTGGCGGTACGAGCCGGCCGGCCGGATGCTGGTCGGCGACAACGGGCAGACCACGCGCGGCGCCCGCTACTCGGTGACCAGCCTGGACGTGCGGCCGACCGGCGAGCAGCTGGCGGCGGCCCCGGACGCCCCGGAGAAGCTGGTCCGGGAGTACACCCGGGTGCCGGCCTCGCTGCCGGCCGATGTGAAGTCGACGGCCCTGGAGGTCACCCGCGGCACCCGCAACGCCTACGAGCAGGCGGTGCGGCTGCAGGACTGGTTCGCCGAGGACGGCGGCTTCCGTTACGACGTGTCGGTCAACTCGGGTACGGGTGTCGGGGCGGTCTCCCGCTTCCTGAAGGACAAGCGGGGCTTCTGCATCCACTTCTCCTTCTCGATGGCGGCGATGGCCCGCTCGCTCGGCATCCCGGCCCGGGTCGCGGTCGGCTTCATGCCGGGCACCCCGCAGCCCGACGGCTCCGTGTCGGTGGGCATCCGGGACGCCCACGCGTGGCCCGAGCTGTACTTCGAGGGGGCGGGCTGGGTCCGCTTCGAGCCGACGCCCTCGCGCGGCACGGTGCCGGACTACACCCGGGCGACCGCCTCGGGCGGGGGTGCGACCCCGTCGGCGCAGCCCTCCACCGGTGCGTCGGCGCAGCCCTCGGCGGTGCCGAGCGCCTCGGTGAGCTGCACCCCGCAGGAGCAGAAGCTCGGCGGCTGCGGCCAGGACCAGGCCGCGGCCGGTGCCGCGGACGGCGACGGGGGCGGTCTCGACTGGCGGCAGATCGCGCTGGTGGCCTTGGTGGTGGTCGTGGTCCTCGGGCTGCCGCTGCTGCCGTGGCTGTGGCGCAGCCGGCTGCGGGCCCGCAGGCTCGGTCCGGCGCCCGACCCGGTGGCCCGGGTCCTCGCGGTGTGGCAGGAGATCAACGACACCGCCTGGGACTACGGGATCACCCCGGACGAGTCCCGTACGCCCCGGCGCACGGCGGCGCGCCTTGTCCGGGAGGGCGAGCTGTCCACGAACGCGGCGGACGCCGTGCACCGGGTGGCCCGCGCGGTGGAGGAGGCGCTGTACGCGCCGCGTCCCCGCCCGGCCACGGGCCTGACGGAGCAGGCCGAGCTGATCCGCCACGGCCTCGACGCCTCGGCCTCCCGCCCGGCCCGGCTCCGCGCCCGCCTCGCCCCGCGCTCGGCCGCCCGCCTCCGCTGGGCCGCCCAGGCCCGCACGGAAGCCCTCCGTACGGCCTGGTCCACCCGCGCCGCGGCCCTCACCCGCTCCCTGCGCCGGAAGCCCTCGTAGGAGCCCCGGGCCCGGGTCCGGACACGCCCGTGGGCCCGCACCAAGTCGGTGCGGGCCCACGAAAGGCTCGGGGTGGGGAAGACACGGCCTAGTGGTGGCCGCCCTGCTGTTCGTCGCGGCGGCGCTGCCACCGCTCTTCGATGCGGGTCATCATCGAGCGGCGCTGTCGTGCCTGCCGGCCACCGCCCGCGGCGGCTCGGCCGTGTTCGCCCGGCTTGGGCGCCTTGCGCCATCCGGTGACCGCCAGGACCGCGCAGCCCAGCATGACGAGGAACCCCACCACGCTGATCCAGATCTGCTGAGCGACCATTCCGGCCATGAGGAGCGCGATACCCACCAGGAAGCCAGCGACCGCCTGGTAGACCCGTCGCCGGGTGTACGTACGCAGCCCGCTTCCCTCGAGCGCTGTCGCGAACTTGGGATCTTCGGCGTACAGCGCTCGCTCCATCTGCTCGAGCATTCGCTGCTCGTGCTCCGAGAGCGGCACGGAGTCCTCCTCGTCGTCGGTCGCGGGGGCGACCGGTTTGCGGCCCTTTCAGGATAGGCAGGGAATCGCCCCCGTGAAACCCGCCCTCAATGCCAAATCGCCAATCCGGGCCGCCATGCGGATCGGATGCTGAGGCGTTGATTCCCCAGCCCCCTGTCCGTCATGCCGGATGGTGTCCCTCGATCATACGGGGACAAGTCCCGGTGAGGGCGGCCTGTGGCGTACTCCATCCGCGACTGCGCCGCTGCTCAGCACGTACGGCGGCGCCCCGGGGCGCGGACCCCGGGGCGCGGCCGTGCGGGTGGACCGGCCGGTCAGCCGCGCTTCTCGCCGAGAACGTGCAGCTGGGTCGCGATGGCGTGGAAGGAGGACAGCTCCGCGGCCGCCGCCTCCAGGCGGAGCAGGGCCTCGGCCGCGCCCGGCTCGGTGTCGACCAGGACGCCGGGCACCAGGTCGGCGAAGACCCGCACGCCGTGCACGGCGCCGACCTCCAGACCGGCGTCGGCGGCGAGCCCGGTGAGCTGCTCGGCGGTGAACCGCCGCGGCACCGGGTCGCCCTCGCCCCAGCGCCCGTCCGGGTCGCCGAGCGCGTGCCGGGCCTCGGTGAAGTGGCCGGCGAGGGCGCGGGCCAGGACGGCGCCGCCGAGCCCGGCGGCGAGCAGGCTGAGGCTGCCGCCGGGGCGGAGCGCGGCGGTGGCGTTGCGGACGCCCTCGGCGGGGTCGTCCACGTACTCCAGGGCGCCGTGGCAGAGCACGATGTCGAAGCCCTCGCGCCCCACCACGTCGAAGAGTCCGCGGATGTCGCCCTGCACCCCGCTCACCCGGTCGGCGACGCCGGCCTCGGCGGCGCGCCGCTCCAGGGCGAAGAGCGCGTTGGGGCTGGGGTCGACGACGGTGACCCGGTGGCCGAGCCGGGCCGCCGGCACCGCGAAGTTGCCGGAGCCGCCGCCCGTGTCGAGCACATCGAGGCTGTCCTTCCCGGTGGCCTTGACCCGGCGCTCCAGGGCGTCTTTGAGGACGTCCCAGACGACGGCGGTGCGCAGAGAGGCCCGCGACGGGCGCGAAGTCGCCTCTCGACCGGAGACGGGGGAAGGGTCCGACACGGTTGCTGACTCCTCGGTGACAGGGACGAACGTCCCCCACCCTATGGCCTGGGACGGTCCACGCGGATCATCCGGCGGCCTCCTCCGCCCCCGGCTGGCGCGGCAGCACCGGCTGGAGCACGAGCAGCCGCTCGACCAGGCGCAGGAACACGGCGGCGTCCCTGATCAGGTCGTCGGCGTCGCGGCGGGTGGCGGCCGCGGTGATGCCGGCCTCGGCGCGGGCCCGGCGCTCGGCCCCGGCGGCGAACAGCGCGCTCCACTCGGTGAGCTCGGGCGCTATCTCGGGCAGCACGTCCCAGGTGCTGCGGATGCGCGCCCGCTTGCGGGGGTCGCGCTCGGGGCGGCCGCGGGCGGCGAGCACGGCGGCGGCCGTGCGCAGGGCGGCGAGGTGGGCGGTGGCGTACCGCTCGTGGGGCATGTCGAGCGCGGCGGCCTCGTCGAGTCCGGCCCTGGCCTTGGCGAGCAGGTCGAGGGCGGCGGGCGGTGCCGAGGTGCGGCGCAGGACCGGGTGGATGTCGGACGCGGGTCCGAGCTGGGCGGGGGCGGAGCGGCGCGCGGTCTGGCGCCGGGATGCGGCGGCGGCGTTGTGGCCGGCCATGACGAGCCTCCTGTCGTCGGGTGACGGCGCTGTGGCCGTATGTGTTCATCGTGCACGCCACCACTGACATCGCCACTGACCTGGGCTTTTGCCAGTTCGCCAACTCAGCGGTAACTTTTTGCACTGACTGGTCAGTTCAAAAGAGGGGGGATGGTGGAAGCGAACCACGGCGCCGCCGTCGTCGCGGACGGATTCGGACTCAAGGGCCCGCGCGGCTGGGCGTTCCGGGGGATCGGCTTCGAGGCCGCCCCCGGCAGCCTGGTCGCCGTCGAGGGACCCTCCGGCTCCGGCCGCACCTGCCTGCTGCTCGCGCTCACCGGCCGGATGAAGACCCACGAGGGCCACGCCGAGGTGGCCGGACTGCGGCTGCCCCGCAAGATGGCGGCCGTCCGCCGGATCAGCGCGCTCGGCCCCGTATCCGGCGTCAGCGAGCTCGACCCGGCCTTCACCGTCGCCGAGCACCTGCGCGAACGCGCGCTGCTCCAGCGCCGCTTCGACGGCAGCCTCAAGGCCCTGCTGCGCCCGCCGGCCGAGGGCCGCGCCGCCGCCCGGGACCGGATCGCCGAGGCCCTGGCCGCCGCCGGACTCGACGTCGAGGCCCTGCCCAAGGGCGAGCGGACCTCGGTGCGGGACCTGGAGCGTCTGGAGGCGCTGCGCCTGTCCGTCGCGCTCGCCCTCATCGGCAAGCCGCGGGTGCTCGCCCTGGACGACGCCGACCTCAAGCTCTCCGACGCCGACCGCGCCGAGGCCTGGGCCCTGCTGCGCTCCGTCGCCGCCGCCGGCACCACCGTCCTCGCCGTGTGCAGCGAGGCCCCCGAGGACGCCCTGAAGGTCTCCACGGCCCCGGCCGCAACGAAGCCCGCCGCGCCCGAACCCGAGCCCGAGACCGAACCCGAGCCCGAGCCCGAGCCCGAACCCGAGCCTGAGGCCGAGCCCGAGCCCGCAGACACCGCCACCGAGTCCGAGTCCAAGTCCGAGTCCAAGCCCGAGTCCAAGCCCCAGAAGGGAGACGCCGATGCGCTCGCATAAGCTCGCCGCGCTCGAACTGAGGCGGTTCGGCAGGGGGAAGCTCCCGCGGGCCGCGATGGTCGCGATCCTGCTGCTGCCGCTGCTGTACGGCGCGCTGTACCTGTGGTCGTTCTGGGACCCGTACAGCAGGCTCGACAAGATCCCCGTCGCCCTGGTCAACGAGGACAGGGGCGCCACCGCCGGCGGCGAGAAGATCACCGCGGGCGCCGACATCACCGAGAAGCTGCGCGAGAGCGCCGTCTTCGAGTGGCACGAGGTCAGCGACGACGAGGCCCGCAAGGGCGTCGAGGACGGGACGTACTACCTGTCGCTCACCATGCCGTCCGACTTCAGCGAGCGGATCGCGTCCAGCTCCGGCGACTCCCCCGAGACCGGCGCGCTGCAGGTGCGGACCAACGACGCCAACAACTACATCGTCGGCCAGATCTCCCGCACGGTCTTCTCCGAGGTGCGCACCGCCGCCTCCACCAACTCCTCCCGGACCTTCCTCGACAAGATCTTCATCTCCTTCTCCGACCTCCACGACGCCACCGAGGAGGCGGCCAAGGGCGCCGGCGACCTCAAGGACGGCGTCGACAAGGCGAAGGCCGGTTCCAAGAACCTGGCCGACGGTCTGAAGACCGCCAAGAAGGGCAGCGGCGACCTGGCCTCCGGCATCACCAGGCTGGACAAGGGCGCCAAGGACCTGGAGACCGGTTCCCGCAAGGTCGCCGACGGCACCCAGCAGCTCGCCGACCGGGTCAACGGCGAGGCCGCCAAGGTCCGCCCGTACCTCGCGAACAACGGCAAGTCGATCCGCGACACCGCCCGCCTGGTCTCCGACTCGGCCTCCGCCGTCCAGCACAACCTGGACGTGCTGGTGCGCCGGGCCCCGGCCGCCCGCGCCGCCGCCCACACGGCCGACGACGAGCTCTCCGCGTACTACCAGAAGAGCTGCGTCGCCAATCCGCTGCACGACCCCAAGGCCTGCGAACTCCTGAAGAAGGCCTCGGTCTCCGCCGACGACGTCGCGAAGATCGCCGACGACCTGCACGAGCTGACCAAGGACAGCAACGGCGACATCAAGACCCTCGACGCCCGGCTGACCAAGCTGAAGAAGGACGCCGACGAACTGGCCCGGCGCTCGCCGCACCTCGACAACGAGGTCGACGACGCCATCAGGAAGATCAACGAACTCAACAAGGGCGCCCACCAGGTCGCCGCGGGCGCCAAGCGGCTGCACACCGGTCTGACCCAGGCCCGGTCCGGCTCCACCAGCCTGGACACCGGCGTCGGCAGGCTCAAGAAGGGCGCCGGCGAGCTGGACGGCGGCCTGTTCAAGCTGGCCGACGGCTCGGGCGAGCTGGCCACCGGGCTCAGCGACGGCGTGAAGCAGATCCCCGACTACGACAAGCAGGACCGCGACCGCCGCACCGAGGTGATGGCCGACCCGGTCAAGCTGGCCGCCCAGTCGATGCACAAGGCGCCCAACTACGGCACCGGCTTCGCCCCGTACTTCATCCCGCTCTCCCTCTGGGTCGGCGCGATGGTCGCGTACATGATCATCCAGCCGCTCAACCGGCGCGCGCTCGCCGCCGGCGCCTCCGCCTGGCGGATCGCCCTCGCCGGCTGGCTCCCGGTCGCCGCCATCGGCGTCCTCCAGGTGGCCGCGCTGATGTCCGTACTGCACTGGGGCCTGGGCCTGCAGATGGCCAGGGCCGCCGGCACCGTGGGCTTCCTCGCCCTGGTGACCTGCTGCTTCGCCGCCATCATCCAGTGGCTCAACGCCCGCTTCGGCGCGGCCGGCCGGATCCTGGTGCTCGCCGTCCTGATGCTCCAGCTGACCTCGGCGGGCGGCACCTACCCCGTCCAGACCAGCCCGGGCTTCTTCAACGCGATCCACCCGTACCTGCCGATGACGTACGTCGTCGAGGCGCTGCGCCGGCTCATCACCGGCGGCGGCATCGGACCGGTCTGGCAGGCCGTCGCGGTCCTGACCGCCTTCACGGCCGGCGCGCTCGCCCTGACCGCCGTCTCCGCCCGCAAGAAGCAGGTGTGGACCCTGGACCGTCTCCACCCCGAACTGTCTCTGTGAGAATCGAGCCCATGGACAGCAGCAGCACCAGACGGCAGGCGACCCGCGCCAAGCTCTACGAGGCGGCCGTCACGCTCATCGCCGAGCAGGGCTTCTCGGCGACGACGGTCGACGAGATCGCCGAGCGGGCCGGGGTCGCCAAGGGCACGGTCTATTACAACTTCAAGAGCAAGACCGAGCTCTTCGAGGAGCTGCTGCGGCACGGCGTCTCGCTCCTCGCCGGCTCGCTGCGGGCGGCGGCCGAGGAGACCGCCGAGCGGGGCGGCAACCGGATCGAGGCGCTGGACGCGATGATCCGGGCGGGTCTGGTCTTCATCGACCGCTACCCGGCCTTCACCCAGCTGTACGTGGCCGAGCTGTGGCGCACCGGACGGGCCTGGAACTCCACCCTCCTGGTGGTGCGTCAGGAGGCCGTCGCGGTGGTCGAGAACGTGCTGCGCGAGGGCGTGGCGGCCGGTGAGATCGACGGCGGGATCGATGTGCCGCTGACCGCCTCGGCCCTTGTCGGCATGGTCCTGGTGGCCGCGCTCGACTGGCAGGCCTTCCAGAGCGAGCGGTCCCTGGACGACGTGCACTCCGCGCTCTCGCGGCTGCTGCACGGCCGCGTCAGCGGCTGCTGACGGAACACCGAAGGCAGACGGAACACGGAAAGGCGCCGGTCCGGCGAGGCTCGATCCCCCCGAGCCTCGCCGGACCGGCGCGTCTTTCCGTTCCCCCGTGTCCCCCGTGTCTCCCGGGTCTCCCCGGGAGTCCCCGTTCCCCTGTCGCGGCAGGCGCGCGACCCCGTTCCGCCGCCCCGTGCCGGCGGTTCCGGAGCCGCGCCCCTTCCGTGCGCTCCACTCTCCCTTCCGCGCAGGTCACGGCCCATCCGCATCCCTACTCATCTCGACGTCTAGGTACGGGTACTCAGAGCTGGTTACGATCGCGGGCGTGTCCGTACTCCCCCTGGTCTTCACGAGCGGCTGGGCGAGCGGGATCAACGCGTACGCGGTGGTCCTGCTGCTCGGCGTCTTCGGCGCCACCGGGCTCACCGACGAGGTGCCCGAGGCGCTGCAACGGCCCGACGTCCTGATCGCCGCCGGCGTGCTCTTCCTGTGCGAGGCGGTGGCGGACAAGATCCCGTACGTCGACTCCGTGTGGGACTCCGTCCACACGGTGATCCGGCCGATCAGCGGGGCGGTGGTGGCCGCGCTGCTCGCCGGCCAGTCCGGTTCGCTGCCGGAGCTGGCGGCGGGCGCGGTCGGCGGTACGACGGCGCTGCTGAGCCACTTCGTGAAGGCCGGCACCCGGATGGCGATCAACACCTCGCCCGAGCCCGCCTCCAACATCGTGGTGTCCACGGCGGAGGACCTGGGCGTCGCCGCGATCGTCACCTTCGCCATCTTCCATCCGGTGGCGGCGTCGGTGATCGCGGCGACGCTGCTGGTGCTCGGGCTGCTGATACTGGTCTTCCTCGCGCGGCGGATCCGCCGCTTCTGGCGGCGCAGGGCGCAGCGCCGGGAGGAGAAGCGGATGGCGGCGGCCGGGGCCGGGCCACCTTCCGGCTGAGCCGCCGGCGGGGGCCGATAGGGTCCCTGACATGGCAAGGATTGTGGTGATCGGCGCGGGTCTGGGCGCCATGGCGGCGGCCGCCCGGCTGGCCGTCGCGGGGCACCGGGTGACGGTGTACGAGAGCGGCGAGACGTACGGCGGCGGGGTCCGCCGCTTCGCGAAGGACGGCTTCGGCTTCGACACCGGCCCCGGTCTGCTGCACCTGCCCGCCGTGTACCGCGATCTGTTCGTGAAGACCGGCAAGCAGCCCCTGGAGGAGTGCGTCACGCTCACCCAGGTCGACCCGGCGAGCCGGCACGTCTTCGCCGACGGCACCCGGGTGGAGCTGCCGAACGCCTCCCGGGCCGGCACCGTCGCCGCCCTGGACGCGGCGCTCGGCGCGGGCGCGGGCGAGCGCTGGGGGGACTTCCTGGTGCGGGCCCGCGAGGCCTGGGACCGCACCCGCCGGCCGCTCCTGGAGGAGCCGCAGCCGACCGACTCCCGCCTCCTCGACCGCGATCCCTACCCGGCCCTCAAGGCGGGCCTGCTGCGCCGCCCCACGACCACGCTCGCCCAGATCGGCGCCCGTGAGCTGCGCGACCCGCGGCTCGCGGCGCTGCTCGACTCGTACGCGTGGAGCTACGGCTTCGACCCGGCGACCGCGCCCGCCGCGGCGGCCGTGCTGCCGTACATGGAGCAGACCTTCGGCAGTTGGTACGTGGCCGGCGGCATGCGGGCGCTCGCGGACGCGGTGTACGAGCGGTGCCGGCAGCGGCGGGTGGAGTTCGTCTTCGGCGCGCACGTCGTGGAGGTCCTGGAGAAGGACGGGCGGGCCTGCGGGATCGAGCTGGCCGGCGGGGAGACCGTGGCGGCGGACCACGTCGTGTCGGGCGCGCCCCCGCGAGAGCCGTTCCCGCCGGACGGGCCGCGCCCCCAGGAGGTGGCCACCGGCCGGGTGACGCTCTGTCTGGCCCTGCGCGGTGCCCGGGAGGCGGACGCCGTGCACCGCACGGTCGTGCACACCGACCCCGGGGACAGCGTGACGGTGCTGCGGCCCAACGACCCGGCGCTGCGGCCGAACGAGGAACACGAGTCGGTGACGGTGACGCAGACGGTCTGGATCGACGCGGAGACCGACCGGGCGAAGCTCGTCGAAGAGCTGCTCGCGGCCGCCGAGCGGGTCGTGCCCGAGCTGCGGGAGCGGCTGCTCTGGCACGAGCTCCGCACCCCCGAGGACACCGTGCGGGAGACCGGCGCCGCCGAGGTGCCGGGGCCGGCGCTCGCCGGGGCGCGGGGCCGGCTGCTCCCGGCCCCGAACGCCTCGGCCACGCCCGGCCTCTCGTACGTGGGCGGCTGGTCCCACCCCGGCGGCGGGCTCGCCCACGCCGGGATGTCGGGCGCCCTGGTCGCCGGGCTGATCGTGGAGGGCGCGGACTTCCGCGGCTCGCAGTGAGCGGCTGCCCGCCGCGCCGGGCTCAGCGGTACTGCTGGTAGTCCCCGTTGTTGCCGTAGTAGCCCTGCTGGTCCTGGTACTGCTGGCCCTGCTCGGTGTCCCGCTGCTGCGGGACCCAGACGCCGCCGGGCGGGGTGTCGTAGGTGTACGAGGGGGCGTACGGGTCGGCGTACGGCTGCTGCTGGTAGGCGCCGGCGTCGCCGTACTGCTGGCCGATGTACGGGTCGGAGTAGGCGGCGTACTGCTGCTGCTCGTACGAGGTGCCGTAGTCGTAGGCGGGCTGCTGCTGGTCGTAGCCGGTGGCGTACGGGTCGGCGTACGGCTGCTGCTGCTCGTAGGAGGTGCCGTAGACGGCGTACTGGCCGGTGTCCTCGGGCATCGGCTGGGGCTCGTACAGAGGCGTGGCCTGGTCGTCGGCGCGCTCGGTCGGCTGGTCGTAGCCCTCGGCGTAACCCTCCTCGTACGCCTCGTCGTAGCTGAGGTCGGTGACCTCCAGGGTCGGGCCCGTCTTCTCGTCGGCGGCCTTGCCCGACCTGCGGCGGCGGCTCGCGCCGGGGCTGCCGCCGAGGGCCCAGCCGGTGGAGAAGCCGCGCCGGAAGGAGAGGGTCACATAGGTCTGGCCGACGGCGAAGACGACCGCGCCGACGACGATCACGACCGTCGAGGGGACCAGGACGCCGACGACCACGCCGAGGAAGCCGGCGAAGGCGAGCAGCCGCCAGCGCAGTCGCGCCTTGTACTGCAGCAGCACCTCACCGAGCAGCCACAGCGCGACCACGCCGAACGCGATGTAGAGGACCGTCCACCCCATGCCCGCCCCTCTCCTACGGCCTCCGCCGCGGGTCGGGGCGGCTGTGGCCGGTCACGACTGCTGGTGCAGTCCGAGATTCTCGTAGATCTCGAGCGTAGCCCTGGAGTTGTTCAGCGTGATGAAGTGCAGCCCGGGGACACCCTCGGACAGCAGCCGCGCGCAGAACTCCGTCGCGAACTCGATGCCCAAGGAGCGTACAGCGGCCGGATCGTCCTTGACGGCGAGGATCCGCTCTTTCACGTCTGCCGGGAAGGCGGCGTTGCTCAGGGTGGGCAGCCGCTCCAGCGTCTTCACGCTGACCACGGGCATGACCTCGGGGATGATCGGGGTCTCGCAGCCGGCCTTCTGCACGCTGTCGCGCAGCCGCAGATAGGCCTCCGGGTCGAAGAACATCTGGGTGATCGCGTAGTCGGCGCCGGCCCGGCACTTGTCGACGAAGTGGCGGACGTCGGTGTCCCAGTCCTCGGAGCGCGGGTGCATCTCGGGGAAGGCGGCGACACCCACGCAGAAGTCGCCCGACTCCTTGATCAGCCGGACGAGGTCGGCGGCGTAGCGCACGCCCTGGGGGTGGGCCACCCACTCGCCGAGCGGGTCGCCCGGCGGGTCGCCGCGCACGGCGAGCATGTTCCTGATGCCGGCGTCGGCGTACTGGCCGAGGATGTTGCGCAGTTCGGCGATCGAGTGGTCGACGGCGGTGAGGTGGGCGACCGGGGTGAGGGTGGTGTCGGAGGCGATCTTCTGGGTGGCCTTGACGGTGCCGCCGCGGGTGGTGCCGCCGGCGCCGTAGGTCACGGACACGAAGCTGGGGGCGACCGCCTCGATCCGGCGCATGGCGTTCCAGAGGCTCTGCTCGCTCTTCTCGGTCCGGGGCGCGAAGAACTCGAACGAGTACGTCGTGTCGCCGGACGCGAGGATGTCGCGGACCGTGCGTGCGCGGTCCGAGCGGACGGAAGCGGTACCAAGGGCCATACGGGCAGGTTAGACGGAGTCCAGAAGCGCGGTGAAGCCGCGTCCGCGTTGTGGACACGATTCCGGACAGGTTTCCGGGAATGTTCCGGACGTCCGGCCCATCCGGGAAGTCACCGGTCGAGGCGCTCGCGGACCCGCTTGGCGAGGGCGGCCGCGGCGGCGGCCGGGTCCGCGGCCTCGGTGATCGCGCGGACCACGACGATCCGGCGGGCGCCGGCGTCCAGGACCTCGTCCAGAGTGGTCTCGTCGATGCCGCCGATGGCGAACCAGGGCCGGTCCTGGGCGAGGCCGGCGGCGTGGCGGACCAGGCCGAGGCCCGGCGCGTACCGCCCCGGCTTGGTGGGGGTGGGCCAGCAGGGGCCGGTGCAGAAGTAGTCCACGCCCGGCTCGGCGGCGGCCGCGTCGACCTCGTCCTCGGCGTGGCAGGAGCGGCCGATCAGGACCTGCTCGCCGAGGATCGCGCGGGCGGCGGGCACGGGCAGGTCGCCCTGGCCGAGATGCAGCACATCGGAACCGATCGCGTGGGCGACGTCGGCCCGGTCGTTGACGGCGAGGAGCTTGCCGTGCCGGCGGCAGGCCTCGGCGAACACGGCGAGGTGCTCCAGCTCCTCGCCGGCCTCCATGCCCTTGTCGCGGAGCTGCACGATGTCGACGCCGGAGGAGAGCACGGCGTCGAGGAAGGCGGGCAGGTCGCCCTGGCGCTTCCGGGCGTCCGTGCACAGGTAGAGGCGGGCGTCGGCGAGCTGCGCGCGAGGCGTGGACATTGGGTTCCCCCCGTCGGGTGGTGCCGGTGCCGGGCCGGCCGTCCGCTCGGGGGACGGCCGGCCCGGCACCGCTGGTGGTGTCGAACGGATCAGACGGCGAGCGCCTGGGCGCGGCGCTTCACCTCCGTGCCGCGATTCTCGTTGAGGGCCTGCGCCGGGGTGCCGGGTAGGGACGGGTCCGGGGTGAAGAGCCACTCCAGCATCTCTTCGTCGGTGAAGCCGTCGTCCCGCAGCAGCGTCAGCGTGCCGACCAGGCCCTTGACGACCTTGTCGCCCTGGATGAAGGCGGCCGGCACCTGGAGGATCTTCTCGCCGGGGCGCACCTCGCGGCGCACGGCGATGAGCTGGCCCTCCTTCACCAGCTGCCGCACGCGCGTCACCTCGACGTCGAGCATCTCCGCGATGTCGGGGAGGTAGAGCCAGCCGGGGACGAGAGCATCGGTCTTTGCGTCAATCTCGGTCACAGGACAAGCGTGCCATCCCGGACTGACAGTCGGTAGTCGGGCCCTACCGGACTGCCGCCTTCAGGGGGACGGAGGGGTCGGCGGCCCGCGCCGGGTCGACCGGGGTGCGCCGCTCGATCAGCCGGCGGCCCTGGGCGAGGTCGCGGGGCCGGCCGACGGCGAGCAGGGCGACCGGCGTCTCCCCGCGCAGCCACAGCACCGCCCAGGTCTCGTCGGCGGGGTCGCCGCGCCACAGCAGGGTGTCGGCGGCGGCGTGGTGCCCGGCGTACTGGACGAAGCGGCCGAACTGCTCGGACCAGAAGTACGGGACCGGGTCGTAGGGCTCGGGCGCGCCGCCGAGGATGTCGGCGGCGACGGTGCGGGGGCCCTGGAGGGCGTTGTCCCAGTGGTGCACGAGGAGCCGCTCGCCGTAGCGGGCGGAGGGGAAGGAGGCGCAGTCGCCGACCGCGTACACGTCGGGCAGGGAGGTGCGCAGCCGGTCGTCGGCGGTGAGCGCGCCGCTGGGGTCGAGGGCGGCGCCGGAGCCGGCCAGCCAGTCGGTGGCGGGGCGGGCGCCGATGCCGACGACGACGGCGTCGGCGGGCAGCTCGGTGGTGGTGCCGTCGGGTCCGTCGAGGACGACCCGGCCCTCCTCGACCCGTCGCACGCGCGCGTGCAGCCGGAGGTCGGCGCCGCTGGCGGTGTACCAGGCGCTCATGGGGGCGGTGACCTCGGCGGGCAGGGCCCCGGCGAGGGGGCGGTCGGCGGCCTCGACGACGGTGACGGCGCAGCCGGCCTCGCGGGCGGCGGTGGCGAACTCGGCGCCGATCCAGCCGGCGCCGACGACGACCACGGCGTGGCGGCGTTCCAGGACGGGGCCGAGGCGGACGGCGTCGTCGAGGGTGCGCAGCAGGTGGACGCCGGGGACGCCCTCGGAGCCGGGCAGGGTGAGCGGGTAGGCGCCGGTGGCGACGACGAGGACGTCGTACGGCACGGGGCCGGTCTCGGTGTCGACCTCGTGGTCGGCGGGGCGCAGTCCGGTGACCTCGACGCCGAGCCGGAGGTCGATGCCGAGGGCGGTGAAGTCGACGTCGAAGGCGGAGCCCTCGGCCTTGCCGAGCAGGACGGCCTTGGACAGCGGGGGCCGGTCGTAGGGCTGGTGGGGTTCGGCGCCGATGAGGGTGACGGGGCCGGTGAAGCCCTGTTCGCGCAGGGCGACGGCGGTCTGGACGCCCGCCATTCCGGCGCCCACGACCACGACGCGCCGCCCGTTCGGCTGCGGTTGCTGCTTCTGCTCGCTCACCCGACCACCATACGCATCTGACGGTTCGTCAGGAACTCGGCCCCGTGATGGGCCCGGGCGGGGCCCTGTGGACCGGACGCGGGCACGGGCTAGGGTGGCGGCCGTAAAGCACTCGCGGGAGCCCGGACGGACCGGGCTGAGAGGGAGGCTGGCCGGCCTCCGACCGTACGAACCTGATCCGGGTCATGCCGGCGAAGGGAGGGGCTGGACGCCCATGTCGCGTACGAGCAGTACTGGCAATTCAGGCAACACGCACAGCACGGCCGACGTCCTCGTCATCGGGGGCGGCATCATCGGCCTGGTCACCGCCTGGCGGGCCGCGCAGCGCGGGCTGCGGGTCGCCGTGGCCGACCCCGAACCTGGCGGCGGGGCCGCCCGGGTGGCGGCGGGGATGCTCGCCGCCGTCACCGAGCTCCACTATGGCGAGGAGACCCTGCTCGGGCTCAATCTCGCCTCCGCGCGCCGCTATCCCGCGTTCGTCGCCGAGCTCGCCGAGGCCACCGGGCACGACGTCGGCTACCGCGCCTGCGGCACCCTCGCGGTCGCGCTGGACGCCGACGACCGGGCCCATCTGCGCGAGCTGCACGCCCTGCAGACGCGCTGCGGGCTCGCCGCCGAGTGGCTCAGCGGCCGCGACTGCCGGCGCCTCGAGCCCATGCTCGCCCCGGGCGTGCGCGGCGGGCTTCGGGTGGACGGCGACCACCAGGTCGACCCGCGCCGGCTCGCCGACGCGCTGGTCGTGGCCTGCGAGCGGGCCGGGGTGGTCTTCCACCGGACCCGCGCGGAGCGCCTGACGGTGGTACGGGACCGGGCCGCCGGCGCGGTCCTGGCGGACGGCACCGAGGTCGCCGCCGACCAGGTGGTGCTCGCCGCCGGCAGCCTGAGCGGCCGGCTCGACGGCGTACCGGCGGACGCCCTGCCGCCCGTACGGCCGGTGAAGGGCCAGGTCCTGCGGCTGCGGGTGCCGCCCGCGTACGCGCCGTTCCTGTCCCGCACCGTCCGCGCGATGGTCCGCGGCAGCCACGTCTATCTGGTGCCGCGCGCGAACGGCGAGCTGGTGGTCGGCGCCACCAGCGAGGAGCTCGGCTGGGACACCACGGTCACCGCCGGCGGGGTGTACGAGCTGCTGCGCGACGCGCACGAGCTGGTCCCAGGCATCACCGAGCTGCCGCTCACCGAGACCCGCGCCGGGCTTCGCCCCGGCTCCCCCGACAACGCGCCGCTGCTCGGCCCCAGCGCCCTGCCCGGGCTCCAGCTGGCCACCGGCCACTACCGCAACGGGGTGCTGCTCACCCCCGTCACCGGCGACGTGATGGCCCAGGCCCTGACCACCGGCGCGCTGCCGGACGAGGCCCGCGCCTTCACCGCCCGCCGCTTCTCCCTCGTACACCTGGAGCACGCATGAACGTGTCCGTGAACGGAGAGCCGCGAGAGCTCTCCCCCGGTCTGGCCCTCGACGCCCTCGTCGCCACCCTCACCACCGCGCACTCCGGGGTGGCCGCCGCCGTCAACGAGACCGTGGTCCCGCGCAGCCAGTGGGCCGCGACGCCGCTCGCCGACGGCGACCGGGTCGAGGTCCTGACCGCGGTCCAGGGGGGCTGAGCGCGATGTCCGACGACGTCTTCACCCTCGGCGGGACCGCCTTCACCTCCCGTCTGATCATGGGCACCGGCGGGGCGCCCAGCCTCGACGTGCTCGAACGCTCCCTGGTCGCCAGCGGCACCGAGCTGACCACCGTGGCCATGCGCCGCCTGGACCCGCAGGTGCAGGGCTCGGTGCTCTCCGTCCTGGACAAGCTGGGCATCCGGGTGCTGCCCAACACGGCCGGCTGCTTCACGGCCGGCGAGGCCGTGCTCACCGCGCGGCTCGCCCGCGAGGCGCTCGGCACGGACTGGATCAAGCTGGAGGTCATCGCCGACGAGCGGACCCTGCTGCCGGACGCCGTGGAGCTGCTCGACGCGGCGGAGACGCTGGTCGACGACGGCTTCACGGTCCTGCCGTACACCAACGACGACCCGGTGCTCGCCCGCAAGCTGGAGGACGCGGGCTGCGCCGCGATCATGCCGCTCGGCTCGCCCATCGGCTCCGGGCTCGGCATCCGCAATCCGCACAACTTCCAGCTGATCACCGAGCGGGCCGGGGTGCCGGTGATCCTGGACGCGGGCGCCGGCACCGCCTCCGACGCGGCGCTCGCGATGGAGCTGGGCTGCTCGGCGGTGATGCTGGCCTCGGCGGTCACCCGGGCCCAGGAGCCGGTGCTCATGGCCGCCGCCATGAAGAGCGCCGTGGAGGCGGGCCGGCTGGCGCACCGGGCGGGCCGCATCCCGCGCCGCCACTTCGCGGAGGCCTCCTCGCCGCAGGACGGCCGCGCCCGGCTCGATCCGGAGCGCCCGGCCTTCTGACGTCTGACCTCCGACGTCACAGGTGCGCTGCAGTCGGGGCCGTACGGAAAGGGGACCAGGTCGCGGCTCGTAGACTCGTGGCCGTGGACACGACCCTTCAGGACCCCCTCGTCGGGCGGCTGCTCGACGGCCGCTACCGCGTCGACGCGCGCATCGCCGTCGGCGGGATGGCCACGGTCTACCGGGCCGTCGACACCCGGCTCGACCGGGAGCTCGCGCTCAAGGTGATGCACCCCGACCTCGCCACCGACGCCGCCTTCGTGGAGCGCTTCATGCGCGAGGCCAAGTCGGTGGCGCGGCTCGCGCACCCCAATGTCGTCGCGGTCTTCGACCAGGGCGCGGACGGCGCGTACGTCTATCTCGCGATGGAGTACGTGGCCGGCTGCACCCTGCGCGACGTGCTGCGCGAGCGGGGGGCGTTGCGGCCGCGCGCCGCGCTCGACGTGCTCGAACCGGTGCTCGCCGCGCTCGGCGCCGCGCACCGGGCCGGGTTCGTGCACCGCGACATGAAGCCGGAGAACGTCCTGATAGGGGACGACGGCCGGGTGAAGGTCGCCGACTTCGGCCTGGTCCGCGCCGTGGGCTCGGCCACCGACAGCACCGGCGCCGTCCTCGGCACCGTGTCCTATCTGGCCCCGGAGCAGATCGAGCACGGCACCGCCGACACCCGCGCCGACGTGTACGCGTGCGGGGTCGTCCTGTACGAGATGCTGACCGGCGCCAAGCCGCACTCCGGGGACACCCCGGCGCAGGTGCTCTACCAGCACCTCAACACCGATGTGCCCGCGCCCTCCGCCGCCGTGCCCGGCCTCGCGGTCGAGCTGGACGAGCTGGTGGCGAGCGCCACCGCCCGCAACCCCGACGTGCGTCCGTACGACGCGGTGGCGCTGCTCGCACAGGTCCGTGAGGCGCGCGGCGGGCTCACCGAGGAGCAGCTCGACGCGGTGCCGCCGCAGGCCCGGCCGGCCGCCGAGGCCGGCGGGGCGGAGGACCGCACCAGCGTGATCCCGCGGATCCGGCCGCTGCCGGTGGAGCACATGCCGGCGGAGCAGATGCCGGTCGAGCACACCAGCCTGCTGCCGGCCCCCGAGCCGACGCCGACGGCCGCGCCCGGCCGGGTCGGCGGGACGGAGCCGCGCGGCCGGCGCCGGCCGCGCGGCCCGCTGCTGATCGTCGCCGCGGTCCTGCTCGCCCTCGGCATCGGGACCGGCGTCTGGTACATCAATTCGGGCCAGTTCACCCGGGTCCCGGCGGTCCTCGGCCAGACCGAGGCGCAGGCCACGAAGCGTCTCGCGGACGCGGGGCTCGACGTGGGCACGACGAAGCGCGACTTCAGCGACGTGTACGAGCGCGGCACGGTCATGGCCGTCGACCCGGGCCCCGGCGAGCGGATCCGCGGCAACGGCGCGGTGACCCTCACCCTCTCCCGCGGCCCGCGCGTCGTGAAGGTCCCGAACCTGAAGGGCACCCCGCTCGCGGACGCCAAGAAGGTGCTGGCCGAGGAGGGGCTGGCGCCGGGGGTCATCACGTACTCCTTCAGCGACGACGTCGCGCAGGGCGCGGTGATCGGCTCCGACCCGGAGCCGGGCACCGAGCGCAGCCCCGACTCGGCGATCGCCCTCGAGGTCAGCAAGGGCCGCCCGATCGACGTGCCGGACGTGCGCGGCGAAGCGGTCGCGGACGCCACCGCGGAGCTCCAGGAGGCCGGTCTGAAGGTGGTCGTCGCCCCGGAGCGGGTGAACTCCCCGGAGAGCGCCGGCTCGGTCGCCGCGCAGTCCCTCGCCGAGGGCAGCCGGGCCGCGAAGGGCGACACGATCACCCTGACCGTCTCCAAGGGCCCGCGGATGGTCGAGGTCCCGGACGTCGTCGGCTCGAAGGTGGACGAGGCCAGGGCGGAGCTGGAGGACGCGGGCTTCGAGGTGAAGGTGGAGAAGGACTTCCCCTTCCTCGGCGACACCGTCGTGCGCCAGTCGGTCGAGGGCGGCGGCACGGCGGCCGAGGGCTCCACCGTCACCATCACGCTCAAGGGGCTGTAGACCGTCATGACCGAACCCGGACAAGGCGACCTGCCGCGCGGCCGCGGCCGCAATCCCGTCGGTGGCCATGTGCCGGTGGCCGGCGGCCTCGCGAAGGTCGGGCTCGGTTACGCGCGGGAGCTCGGCGCCGAGACCGTGCAGGTCTTCGTGGCGAACCCGCGCGGCTGGGCCACTCCGGCCGGCAACCCGGAGCAGGACGAGCTGTTCCGCGCGGGGTGCGCCGAGGAGGGCCTGTCGGCCTGGGTGCACGCCCCGTACCTGATCAACTTCGGCTCGCACACCGAGGCCACCGTGGAGAAGTCGGTGGACTCGCTGCGGCACTCGCTGCGCCGGGCGCGGGCGATCGGCGCCCGCGGCGTGGTCGTGCACACCGGCTCGGCGACCGGGGGCCGGCCGCGCGCCGAGGCGCTCGCGCAGGTGCGGGAGCGGATGCTGCCACTGCTCGACGAGCTGACCCACCCGGACGACCCGGACCTGCTCCTGGAGTCGACGGCCGGGCAGGGCTTCTCGCTGTGCTCGCGGACCTGGGACTTCGGCCCGTACTTCGACGCGCTCGACCGGCACCCCAAGCTGGGCGTGTGCCTGGACACCTGCCACGTCTTCGCCGCGGGGCACGACCTGGCCGGCCCGCACGGGGCCGCCCAGACCCTCGACCAGCTGGTGGAGACGGTCGGCGAGGGACGGCTGAAACTGATCCACGCCAACGACTCCAAGGACGTCGTCGGCGCGCACAAGGACCGGCACGCGAACATCGGCGCGGGCTACATCGGGCAGGAGGGCTTCCGCGCCCTGCTGCGGCATCCGGCCACGGCGGGGGTTCCGCTGGTCATCGAGACGCCGGGCGGGACGCCGGGACACAAGGCGGATGTGGAGCTGCTGAAGAAGCTGCGCTGAAAAACTCCGTTGAGGAATACCCTAGGGGGGTATACGGTTCCCTGAGTACGGAGGAACCGCTACCCGAGCTTGGGGGCACTCATGCAGCACGAAGCGCACGCCCATCACGAGCACCACCAGGGTCACGAGACCCACCAGCACCACGGCGCCCACCACGAGAACCACGAGCACCACGGTCATGGCCACGATCACGGTCTTGGCCCGGTGACCTGGTCGACGGCCGCCCAGGCGACCCTCCACTGCCTCACCGGCTGCGCCATCGGCGAGGTGCTCGGCATGATCATCGGCACCGCCCTCGGCTGGGGCAACGTACCGACCATGGTCCTGGCGATCGTCCTGGCGTTCTTCTTCGGCTACGCGCTCACCCTGCGCGGCATCCTGAAGGCCGGCGTCGACTTCAAGACCGCGTTCAAGGTCGCGCTCGCCGCCGACACGCTGTCCATCGCGGTCATGGAGATCATCGACAACGGCGTCATCGCGCTCTGGCCGGGCGCCATGGACGCGCACCTGTCGGACGCGCTCTTCTGGATCGTCCTGGCGATCTCGCTCGGGGTCGCCTTCGTCCTCACGACCCCGGTCAACAAGTGGATGATCGGCCGCGGCAAGGGCCACGCCGTCGTCCACCAGTACCACTGAGGACCGGCAGGGAAAGCAAGCGAAGAACTAGAGCTCAGGGCCGTCGCCCGGCTCCTCCTGGTACGAGTAGCGCTGCTCCGTCCACGGGTCACCGATGTTGTGGTACCCGCGCTCCTCCCAGAAGCCACGCCGGTCGGCGGCCATGTACTCCACGCCACGGACCCACTTGGGACCCTTCCACGCGTAGAGGTGGGGCACCACGAGCCGCAGCGGGAACCCGTGCTCGGCGGTGAGCAGTTCACCGTCCTTGTGGGTGGCGAAGATCGTGCGGTCCGAGGCGAAGTCGGCGAGCCGCATGTTGGCGCTGTAGCCGTACTCCGCCCAGACCATCACATGCGTGACGTTGGGCGCGGGCGGGGCGAGCTCCAGGAGAGTACGGGCGAGCACCCCGCCCCACTCGGCGCCCAGCATGCTGAACTTGGTCACGCAGTGCAGATCGGCCACGACGGTGGCGAAGGGCAGCGCCGAGAACTCCTCGTGGTTCCAGCAGCGCTTGTCGCCGTCGGCGGTCGCCCCGAAGACCCGGAACTCCCAGCGCTCCGGCTTGAAGCGCGGCACGGGTCCGTAGTGGGTCACCGGCCAGCCGCGCTGGAGCCGCTGCCCCGGCGGAAGCTCCGACGGCACCGCCACTCCTGATTCCCGGCGTGCTCCGCCCTCCGGCTGACCCATGTCATCCATGGTGACAGACCGCGAGGGGTGGTCATGACCAGCCATGCGCCGACATCACGGGGACATTCGGACCTTGCGGACAACTGTCGGTAAGCCTGCACTTACTGGACTGCACCCGGGCGCGCTGGAAGGATGCGGCCATCCTGCCCAGTGGCGGCACCGAATGCGTTGGAAGGATCCTGAAGCGATGCAGGGCGACCCCGAGGTCCTCGAGTTCCTCAACGAGCAGCTGACCGGCGAGCTGACCGCGATCAACCAGTACTGGCTGCACTACCGCATCCAGGACAACAAGGGCTGGACCAAGCTCGCCAAGTACACCCGCGAAGAGTCCATCGACGAGATGAAGCACGCGGACAAGCTGACCGAGCGCATCCTGATGCTCGACGGCCTGCCCAACTACCAGCGCCTGTTCCACGTACGGGTGGGCCAGACCGTCAAGGAGATGTTCGAGGCCGACCGCCAGGTCGAGGTGGAGGCGATCGACCGGCTGCGGCGCGGGATCGAGGTGATGCGGACCAAGGGCGACGTCACCTCGGCCAACCTCTTCGAGGAGATCCTGGCGGACGAGGAACACCACATCGACTACCTGGACACGCAGCTGGAGCTGATCGAGCAGCTGGGCGAGGCGCTGTACTGCTCGACGCTGATCGAGCAGCCGAGCTAGCGGGACGGGCCGGCCGGAAGGAGCTAGGCGGCTTCCGACAGCCGGGGCGCCTCGGCCGCGACCTCGGTGATCCCGGCGGCGACCTCCGTCACCCCGGCGGTCCCGGTGGCCTCAGCGAGCTCCGTGACCTCCGCCGCCAGGGCCGGCATGCCCTGGTCCAGGAGCTCCCGGCGGGGGCAGCTGCCGCGCCCGAGAATGGCCTGAATGCGTCGTACACACGAGCCGCAGTCGGTGCCCGCCTTGCAGGCCGAGGCGATCTGGCGGGGCGTGCAGGCACCGCTCTCCGCGTGCTCCTTGACCTGCTTCTCCGTGATTGCGAAGCATGAGCAGACGTACACGCGGTTCACCTCCCGCCGGTGATCGATAAGGCTAACCTAACCTTACCCGGCGGGCGGGTGGCGCAAAAGGGCTTCCTACGACGATGGGGCGCGGATCACAAGGATCCGCGCCCCACTGTCGTAGGAAGCTACTTACTGATCGCGGTACATCTCGGCCACGAGGAAGGCCAGGTCCAGCGACTGGCTGCGGTTGAGCCGCGGGTCGCAGGCCGTCTCGTAGCGCTGGTGCAGGTCGTCGACGAAGATCTCGTCGCCGCCGCCCACGCACTCGGTGACGTCGTCACCGGTGAGCTCGACGTGGATGCCGCCCGGGTGGGTGCCCAGCTCCTTGTGGACCTCGAAGAAGCCCTTGACCTCGTCGAGCACGTCGTCGAAACGGCGCGTCTTGTGGCCGGAGGCCGCCTCGAAGGTGTTGCCGTGCATCGGGTCGGTCACCCAGGCGACCGTCGCGCCCGAGGCGGTGACCTTCTCGACCAGCTCGGGGAGCTTGTCCCGGACCTTGTCGGCGCCCATCCGGACGATGAAGGTCAGCCGGCCCGGCTCGCGGTCCGGGTCCAGGCGCTCGATGTAGGTGAGCGCCTCCTCCGGGGTGGTCGTCGGGCCCAGCTTGATGCCGATCGGGTTGGCGATCCGCGAGGCGAACTCGATGTGCGCGTGGTCCAGCTGGCGGGTGCGCTCACCGATCCAGACCATGTGGCCGGAGGTGTCGTACAGCTTGCCGGTGCGCGAGTCGGTGCGGGTCAGCGCGCCCTCGTAGTCGAGCAGCAGCGCCTCGTGCGAGGAGTAGAACTCGACCGCCTTGAACTCGGCCGGGTCGGTGCCGCAGGCCTTCATGAAGTTCAGCGCGTTGTCGATCTCGCGCGCCAGCTGCTCGTAACGCTGGCCGGACGGGGACGACTTCACGAAGTCCTGGTTCCAGGCGTGCACCTGGCGCAGGTCGGCGTAGCCGCCGGTGGTGAAGGCGCGGACCAGGTTCAGCGTCGAGGCGGAGGCGTGGTACATCCGCTTCAGGCGCTCGGGGTCCGGGACGCGGGCCTTCTCGTTGAAGTCGAAGCCGTTGACGGAGTCGCCGCGGTAGGTCGGCAGGGTCACGCCGTCGCGGGTCTCGGTCCCCTTCGAGCGGGGCTTGGAGTACTGCCCGGCGATGCGGCCGACCTTCACCACGGGCACGGAGGCCGCGTAGGTGAGGACGGCGCTCATCTGGAGCAGGGTCTTGAGCTTGGCCCGGATGTGATCGGCGGACACGGCGTCGAAGGCCTCGGCGCAGTCGCCGCCCTGGAGCAGGAACGCCTCGCCACGGGCGACGGCTCCCATCCGGGCGCGCAGCTGGTCGCACTCGCCGGCGAAGACGAGCGGAGGATACGACTCGAGGTCCGCGATCACATCGCGCAGAGCCTCGGCATCGGGGTACTCGGGCTGCTGCGCCGCGGGCAGGTCTCGCCAGGTCGCCTGGGCGACGGCGTGGGTATCAGCGTTCACGGTCACATGGACCACAGTACGGGGTCTTCGCCCCGTCTCGTCCCGCTGACCAATGACTGAGACACGGGCGTGCCGCACGGCCCCGTGACCGACACCTTCCGCAGGTCCGCGCGTTGAACACCGCTGTGACGTTCCGGGCCTTCCGACGCCTCAACCGGACAACCGAAACCGAGGACTGGGTGTGATCCACCGACACCGCAACGACCGCAGGAAGAGACGACTGCTCTACGGCGCACTCGCGGGTGTCGTCGCGGGCGCCACGCTCGGCACCCTGGCGGTCGCCGCCCCCGGCGTCCTCGGCGGCGGCCCGGACGGCAAGAGCGGCGGCCCCTCGCCGCGGGCCCGCTCGCTGCAGGCCGCGTTCGACGACGCGGCGCGCGCGTACGGCGTACCGCGCAGCGTGCTCATGGCGGTCTCGTACCGGCAGACCCGCTGGGAGTCCCACGGCGGCGAGCCGAGCACCACCGGCGCCTACAACGTCATGGGGCTGACCAAGGTCGAGCCGGGTGACGTCGAGCGGCCCGACGCCCGGGAGCGGCTCGCGCATCTCAACGAGAGCGGGCGGCCGGAGATCGAGCGGACCTTCGTGGCCTCCCGGGTGCTGAAGGTGCTGCCGAAGGAGCCGGTCGACACCTCCGACCCGCGGCTGCACACGCTCGACAAGGCCGCCGCGCTGACCGGCGCGTCCGCCGAGGAGCTGAAGCACGACCCGGCCGCCGGCATCCGGGCCGGTGCGGCGCTGCTCGCCGCATACCAGCGCGAGGCCGGCGGCGACGAGCTGCCGACCGACCCGGGCGCCTGGTACCCGGCGGTCGCGCGCTACAGCCAGGCCACCGACCCCGAGGGCGCCGAGCTGTTCGCCCGCCGGGTCTACGAGTCGATCCGCACCGGCGAGCGGGAGCTCACCGCGGACGGCGAGCAGGTCGTGCTGCCGGCCGACCCGTCCGTACGGCCGCGGAAACCGGCGCGGCTGCCGCTCGCGGCCGCCTTCGCGAGCACCACGACCGTCCCCACGCCCGCCTGCCCGGCGTCCTTGAACTGCACCTTCGTCCCTTCGCGGACCGCCGCCGACGGCACCCGCAACTACACGCCCGCCGCCCGCCCCGACCAGGGCGTCGACATCCGGCAGATCGTCATCCACGACACCGAGGGCGGCTACGACGGCTCGCTGGCCGCGCTCACCAACCCGGACGTCAAGGCCAGCGCCCACTATCTGGTGCGCGCCTCGGACGGTCTGGTCACCCAGCTGGTCGAGAACAAGGACCTCGCCTGGCATGCCGGGAACTGGACGCTCAACATGCACTCGATCGGCGTGGAGCACGAGGGCTACGCCATCAGCGAGAGCAGCTGGTACACCGAGCCGCAGTACGAGTCGACGGCCGCCCTGGTGAAGTACCTCGCCGACAGCTACAGCGTACCGCTCGACCGCGAGCACGTCATCGGCCACGACGAGGTGCCGATGCAGCTCGACGGCTATGCGGGCAGGACCCACTGGGACCCGGGCCCGTACTGGGACTGGAACCACTTCATGGCCCTGATGGGCGCGCCGACCGGCGACCCCGGCTCCGGCGGCCCGCTCCGGGCCGGGCAGGTCGTCCGGGTGGTGCCGCCGTTCACCACGGCCAACCAGCCCAGGCTCACGTACAACGGCGGCACCGCCGTCACCCCGCGCCCGGCCAACTTCGGCTACCTCTACACCGAGCCGTCGACGGCCGCGCCGACGCTGACCGACCCGTACTTCAGCTCGCTGTGGTCCGAGGGCTCGAACTGGGCGAACAAGGTCCGCGCGGGCGGCACCTATGTGGTCGCCGAGTCCCGCACCGACTGGACGGCGATCTGGTACGGCGGGAAGAAGGCCTGGTTCCAGAACCCGGGCGGCCGGTACACCGCGCCGGTGTCCGGCTCCCCCACGGTGGTCAGGGCGAAGCCCGGTGTCACCGTGCGGCTGTACGGGCGCGCCTACCCCGAGACCGCCGCCTACCGGGCCGCCGGCCTGGAGGCCCCGACGGACAGCCCCGACTACCTGACCAGGTACTCGCTGCCCCCGGGCCAGGCGTACGCGAAGGCCGGCCCGGCGGTGCGGGGCGACGACTTCTTCGGCTCCGCACAGCAGAACGTCGTCGGCAGCGACACGTACGTCCCGATCCGCTACGGCCACCGGCTGGCGTGGGTGAAGGCCGACCAGGTCACGGTCGTCTGACCCCGACCCGATCGTCCGGCACCCGGACATCCGGCCCCTCCGGGGGCCGGGCTGGGCTACAGTGCTCGCATGTTCGCGCACTCGAACCAGAACTGGTGGTGGACCGCTCATCCGGCGGCCCACTGACTGCGCGTACACCGAGACACACGCGAAGGCCGCCCGAGGGGCGGCCTTTCTCGTACCCGCGAGGCCGTTCCTCTCCGACTCCCACGGAAGGAACCACCCGCTCATGGACACCGATCCCACGGTCCTCTCCCGTCTCCTCGACGACTCCTGCCCGCCCTTCGCACTGCTGCGCCGGCGCACCCCCGGCCGCGACCACGACACCGTCGAGGTGCTGATCGGCCGGGTGCACGAGGCCGAGCGGCTCGCCGAGCTGCCGGTGGGCGAGCGGCCGACGCTCGCGCTCGTACCCTTCCGGCAGATCCGCGAGCGCGGCTTCGACGTGCGCGACGACGGGACCCCGCTGTCCGTGCTCGTCGCCGACGAGGCGTACGAGCTGCCGCTCGCCGAGGCCCTCGACCGGCTCCCGGCCCATGACGTGAAGGTCGAGGGCGGCGGCTTCGACGTCTCCGACGAGGAGTACGGGCGGATCGTGCGCCGGGTCATCGACGAGGAGATCGGGTCCGGCGAGGGCGCCAACTTCGTCATCCGCCGCACCTTCACCGGCGCGATCCCCGGCTTCGGACGGGCCGACGCGCTCGCCCTGTTCCGGCGGCTGCTCGCGGGCGAGCGGGGCGCGTACTGGACCTTCGTCGTGCATACCGGGGAGCGCACCCTGGTCGGCGCCAGCCCGGAGGTGCACGTCCGGATGTCCGGCGGGACGGTCGTGATGAACCCGATCAGCGGCACCTACCGCTACCCGGCGGGCACCGCGCCGACCCCCGAGGACCTGCTCGCGTTCCTGGCCGACCGCAAGGAGACCGAGGAGCTGTCGATGGTGGTCGACGAGGAGCTGAAGATGATGTGCACGGTCGGCGACCGGGGCGGGGTGGTGATCGGACCGCGCCTGAAGGAGATGGCGCACCTCGCCCACACCGAGTACGAGCTGCGCGGCCGGTCCTCGCTCGATGTGCGCGAGGTGCTGCGCGAGACGATGTTCGCGGCCACCGTCACCGGCTCCCCGCTGCAGAACGCCTGCCGGGTGATCGAGCGCCACGAGGTCGGCGGGCGCGGCTACTACGCGGGCGCGCTCGCCCTGCTCGGCACCGACGAGAACGGCGCGCAGACCCTGGACTCCCCCATCCTCATCCGTACCGCCGACATCGACGCGGAGGGCACCCTGCGGGTGCCGGTCGGCGCCACGCTGGTGCGGCACTCCGACCCGGCGGGCGAGGTCGCCGAGACGCACGCCAAGGCGGCGGGCGTGCTGGCGGCGTTGGGGGTACGGGAGGGGCGGCCGCGCGCGGAGGGCGCGGTGCCGGCCCGGCTCGCCGAGGACCCGCGGGTGCGGGCGGCGCTCGACGCGCGGCGGGCCGACCTGGCGCCGTTCTGGCTGAAGATGCAGGTGCGCTCGGCGGAGCTGTCCGGCCACGCGCTCGTCATCGACGCCGAGGACACCTTCACCGCGATGCTCGCGCATCTGCTGCGCTCCTCGGGCCTGGAGGTCTCGGTGCTCCGCTACGACGAGCCGGGCCTGCGCGAGCTCGCCCTCGCCCACGAGGGCCCGGTCGTCCTGGGCCCGGGTCCCGGCGACCCGCAGGACGCGGCCGACCCGAAGATGCGCTTCCTGCGCGGGCTCACGGCGGAGCTGCTGCGGGAGCACCGGCACGGTCTGCTCGGCGTCTGCCTGGGCCACGAGCTGATCGCGGCAGAACTGGGCCTGGAGATCGTCCGGAAGCGGACACCGTTCCAGGGCGCGCAGGTGCGGATCGACCTGTTCGGGCAGGAGCAGACGGTCGGCTTCTACAACAGTTTCACGGCGCGCTGCGACGACCGGACGGCGACCGAACTGGCGCTGCACCGGATCGAGGTGAGCCGGGACGCCGCGTCGGACGAGGTGCACGCGCTGCGCGGCCCGGGCTTCGCCGGGGTGCAGTTCCACCCGGAGTCGGTCCTGACGATGGACGGGGCGGCGGTGACCGCCTCGCTGCTCGCGGGCGTGCTCGTCTGACGGTGCTACGGGATCCGCGGGACCAGGACGTTCTCGCTGCGCCTCCCGGCGAGGTGGTCGAGGACGTTCTGGACCGTGGTGTCGATGATCTGGCCCACCGCGTCGGCCGTGTAGTACGCCTGGTGCGAGGTGACCACCACGTTCGGGAAGGTCACCAGGCGGGCCAGGGTGTCGTCCTCGATGCCCGCCAGGGACTTGTCGAGGAAGAAGAGCCCGGCCTCCGCCTCGTACACGTCGAGGCCCACCCCGGAGAAGCGGCCGGCGCGCAGTTCGCCGACCAGGGCCTCGGTGTCGATGAGGCCGCCGCGGCTGGAGTTCACCAGGATCGCGTCGTCCTTCATCGAGCGCAGCGCGGCGGCGTCGACGATGTGGTGGGTGTCCGGCAGCAGCGGCACGTGCAGGCTGATCAGGTCGGCCTCGGCGAAGAGACGTTCCTTGTCGGTGTACGTCATGCCGAGTTCGGCGCAGGCCGGGTTCACGGCGATGTCCCAGCCGAGCAGCCTCATGCCGAAGCCGTGGGCGATCCGGGTGAACGCCTCGCCGATCTTGCCGGTGCCGAGGACGCCGACGGTGCGGCCGCGCAGGTCGCGGCCCATCAGCCCATCGAGCCGGAAGTCGAAGTCTCGGGTGCGGTTGGAGGCCCGGACGATGCGCCGGTTGACCGCCATCGCGAGGGTCCAGGCGAACTCGGCGACGGAGTAGGGCGAGTAGTACGAGACGCGGGCGACGGTGAGGCCGAGCCGTTCGGCCACGTCGAGGTCGATGTTGTTGAAGCCGGTGGAGCGCTGGGCGATCAGCTGGGTGCCGCCGGCCGCGAGGGTCTGCAGCACCCGGTGGTCGAGGACGGCGTTGACGCTGGTGGAGACGATCTCGTAGCCGGCGGCGATGGGCGCGGTGTCCTCGGTGAGGAAGACGTCCAGGCAGCGGACCTCGTGGTGTCCTGCGAAGGCCTTCTCGATCAGCGGCTTCTCGTCCGCCTGCACGCCGAATGCCAGGATCTCCACGGGCCCCTCCAGGGATGTGCCGGTTTCGTCCGAATCAAGGGCGAATATACGCTCGCCCGCCCGGCCGCTCAGCCGAAGAACACCCCCGCCTCCGCGTACAGCGCCGGGTCCACCGTCTTCAGGCGCGCGGTCGCGGCGGCCAGCGGCACCCGCACCACCTCCGTACCGCGCAGGGCGACCATCGTCCCGTACTCCCCGTCCCGTACGGCGTCGACGGCGTGGAGCCCGAAGCGGGTGGCCAGCCAGCGGTCGAAGGCGCTCGGGCTGCCGCCGCGCTGCACATGCCCGAGCACGGTGGTGCGGGCCTCCTTGCCGGTGCGCCGCTCGATCTCGGCGGCCAGCCACTCCCCCACCGAGCCCTGCGCCGGGCCGCCGGCGCGCGGCCGGGCGCCCTCGGCGACGACCAGGATCGGGGCGTAGGTGGCGCGGAAGCGGGCCGCGACCCAGGCGAGCACCTGGTCGAGGTCGAAGCGCTGCTCGGGCACGAGGATCACGTTGGCGCCGCCGGCGAGCCCGGCGTGCAGCGCGATCCAGCCGGTGTGCCGGCCCATGACCTCGACGACGAGGACCCGGCGGTGCGAGTCGGCGGTGGTGTGGAGGCGGTCGATGGCCTCGGTGGCGATGCCGACGGCGGTGTCGAAGCCGAAGGTCCAGTCGGTGGCCGAGAGGTCGTTGTCGATGGTCTTGGGGACGCCGACGACGGGCAGTCCGTGCTCGGCGTGCAGCCGCGCGGCGTGCCCGAGGGTGCCCCGGCCGCCGATCGCGACCAGGGCGTCGATCCGGTGCTTGGCCAGGTTCTCGCGGATCCGGCGCACCCCGTCTGCGGCGGCGAAGGGGTCGGTGCGGGACGAGCCGAGGACGGTGCCGCCGCGCGGCAGGATGCCGCGCACGGCCCGTACGTCCAGGGGCTCGGTGTCGCCGTCGACGGCTCCGCGCCAGCCGTCCCGGAAGCCGGTGAAGCGCCAGCCGTACTCCTGCTCGCCCTTGCGGACGACCGCACGGATCACCGCGTTGAGCCCGGGGCAGTCGCCTCCGCCGGTCAGCACACCGACGCGCATGGGCCGCACTCCTTCGCCGTACGTGGGGGGGTGCGGCTCACGCTAGTGGTGACCCGGGTCACACCGGCACGGCGACGCGGGTGAATCGCCCGCCCTTGTCGGTCAGGCGTCGTCGAGGCCGCGCTCGATGGCGTAACGGACCAGCTCGACCCGGTTGTGCAGCTGGAGCTTGCCGAGGGTGTTCTGCACGTGGTTCTGCACCGTGCGGTGCGAGATGACCAGGCGCTCGGCGATCTGCTTGTAGCTGAGGCCCTTGGCGACCAGCCGCAGCACCTCGGTCTCCCGCTCGGTGAGCTGCGGGGCCTTGGGCTCGTCGGCGCCGGGCGCCGGGGCGGGCTCGGAGGCGAGCCGGCGGTACTCGCCCAGGACCAGACCGGCCAGGCCCGGAGTGAAGACCGGGTCGCCGACGGCGGTGCGGCGCACCGCGTCGATCAGTTCCTCGGTGCTGGCCGACTTCAGCAGATAGCCGGTGGCGCCGGACTTCACGGCCTCCAGGACGTCGGCGTGCTCGCCGCTCGCCGAGAGGACGAGGACCCGCAGCCGCGGGTTGGCGCCGACCAGTTCCTTGCAGACCTGGACGCCCGGCTTGAGGGGCAGGTTCAGGTCGAGGACCAGCACGTCCGGGTCGACCGCGGCGGCCCGGCGTACCGCCTGCTCGCCGTCCCCGGCGGTGGCCACCACGTCGAGGCCGGCCTCGGCGAGGTCGCGGGCGACCGCGTCCCGCCACATCGGGTGGTCGTCGACGACCATCACCCTGACCGGCCGCTGCCCGTCCACCTGCTGCTCGCTCACTTCGCTCCTGCCTTCCCCCGTCGCTCGCGCGGCGTGCGCGGGACCTTCAGTTCCACTTCGGTGCCCTGTCCGGGCACGGAGATCAGTTCGGCGGTGCCGCCGAGATCCCGCAGTCTGCCCCGGATGGACAGGGCGACGCCCATCCGGCCCTCGCCCTCGGCCTGCACGAGCCGGCCCTCGGGGATGCCGGGGCCGTCGTCCCGTACGGTCACGATGACCTCGTCGCCCCAGTCCTCGACCAGGATCCAGGCCCGGGCCCCGTCGCCCGCGTGCACCCGTACGTTGTCGAGGGCGGCGCCGACGGCGGCGGCCAGCTCGCGGGCGGCCGGGGCGGGCAGCGGGACGGGGGTGCCGGGGTCGGAGAGGGTGACCCTGGCGCCGGCCCGCGGGGCGAGCAGGGTGCGCAGATCGACGTCCACGTCGTCCGCCAGGTCCTCCGGCTCCTCCACGAGCCGGACGACGGCGCCCTCCGACTCGTCCTCGGAGAGGTGCGAGCGGCGGGTGAGGCCGCCGGCCACCAGGGTGCGCAGCGCGACCTCCTGCTCGCCGGCCATCCGGCCCAGCTCGGCCGCCTCGCCGCCGAGCGCGGTGCCGCGGCGCTGCACCATGGCGAGGACCTGGAGCACGCTGTCGTGGATGTCGCGGGCGAGCCGCTCGCGTTCGCGGGTGGCGGCCTCGATCTCCAGGGCCCGGGCGAGGGTGCGCTCGGAGGCGCGGGCGACCTCGACGATGTAGCCGACGGCGACCGAGGCCACCCACACCAGGAGCACGTTGTGCAGGGTGTCGAGGCTGGGTTCGCCGCGCGCGACCAGGTTGGCGGCGGCTATCAGCGAGGAGGCGAAGGCCGCCCAGCGCCAGCCGCCCTTGATGGCGTACGCGAGGGCCACGCCGGCGGCCCAGATGGACGGCAGGGTGGGCCCGTCCACGGTCTGCGCCTGCACGTCGGCGACCGGGGTGAGCAGGATGCCGGTGAGCGCGACGGCGAGGTCGACGGCCAGGAAGCGCTTGGTGCAGCGGATCGCGCCGGACACCTGCGGCAGGGTGGCCAGGGTCCACACGCACATCACGGCGAAGAAGGCGCCGGCGACCCAGGGCCGCTCGAAGCGGTGCCAGCCGAAGACGCCGAGCAGCACCGCGTACACCATGGTGAGCACGCGGTAGCCGGTGAGCGCGCGCCACAGCGGCTGCTCGACCGACATCCGCACGACCCGTTCGCGCCTGGCCATCTTCCCCACCACCCCCGGGCGCCCCCCTCGCAGGGTCAGGCGCCGGACTCTTCCCGTGCCGCGATCTCGGCCTTGACGGCCTCCTTGGCGGCCTTCTCGGCCTCCGCGAGCTGCCGCTTCGCGGCCGTCGCGTAGATGTCCACGTACTCCTGGCCGGACAGCTTCATGATCTCGTACATGACCTCGTCGGTCACCGAGCGCAGGATGAAGCGGTCGCCCTCCATGCCGCGGTAGCGGCTGAAGTCGAGCGGCTTGCCGATCCGGATGCCCGGACGCATCAGCTTGGGCAGCACCTTGCCGGGCGGCTGGATCTTCTCGGTGTCGATCATGGCGACCGGGATCACCGGCGCGCCGGTGGCAAGCGCGATCCGGGCGAGACCGCCGGGCTTGCCGCGGTACAGCCGCCCGTCGGGCGAGCGGGTGCCCTCGGGGTAGATGCCGAACAGACCGCCGCCCTCGATGACCTCGATGCCGGCCTTGATCGCGGCCTCGCCGGCGCCGCGGGCGCCGGATCGGTCGACCGGGAGCTGCCCGACGCCCTTGAAGAAGGCGGCCGTCAGCCGGCCCTTGACGCCCGGGGTGGTGAAGTACTCGGCCTTGGCGATGAAGGTCACCTTGCGGTCGAGCACGGCGGGCAGGAAGAAGGAGTCGGAGAACGACAGGTGGTTGCTCGCGAGGATCGCCGGCCCCTCGGCGGGAATGTTCTCGATGCCCTCGACCCAGGGCCTGAAGGCGAGCTTCAGGGACCCCCCGAGGGAGAACTTCATTGCGCCGTAGATCAACTCGCCATGCCTTCCGTGTGCCCGTCAAGGCGACCTTATCCCGTTCTCCCCCCGATCCCGCGCTCCTCGTGGCCCCCTTCGTGCGGACGGACCTTCGTGCTGCGGACCTGGTCGGTGTCGGTCCGGTCGCGTACGGTGAAAGCCTTCCCCTTTTCGTCCTCGAACCCCGAACAGGAGACCCCGTGCCGGTCCTTCCTGGAGCCGAGCCCTACCGCCACGAGGGCGGAGAGGTCGGCGTCCTCCTCTGCCACGGATTCACCGGGTCCCCGCAGTCGCTGCGCCCCTGGGCCGAGTACCTGGCCGGGCGCGGACTGACGGTGGCGCTGCCGCTGCTGCCCGGGCACGGCACCCGTTGGCAGGACATGCAGCTCACCACCTGGCACGACTGGTACGCGGAGGTGGACCGCGAGCTGCGCGAGCTGACCGCGCGCTGCGAGCGGGTCTTCGTCATGGGCCTGTCGATGGGCGGCGCGCTGACGCTGCGGCTCGCGGCGCGGCACGGCGACGCGATCAGCGGCATCGTGCTCGTCAACCCGGGCAACAAGGTGCACGGGCTGGCAGCGTACGCGCTGCCGGTCGCCCGGCACTTCGTGCCCTCCACCAAGGGCATCGCGAGCGACATCGCCAAGGCCGGCGTGGCCGAGGTGGGCTACGACCGGGTGCCGCTGCACGCGGCGCACTCGCTGCGGCGCTTCTTCCAGACGGTCGACGGCGAGCTGCCGCAGGTCACGCAGCCGGTGGTGCTGCTGCACAGCCCGCAGGACCATGTCGTGCCGCCGGCCGACTCGGCGCGGATCCTCAGCCGGATCTCGTCCACGGACGTGACGGAGATCGTGCTGGAACAGAGCTACCACGTGGCGACGTTGGACCACGATGCGGAGCGGATTTTCGAGGAGAGCTGGGCGTTCGTCACCCGGCTCGCCCCGGAGCTGCTCGGGGAGATCGGGGAGAGGGGAGTCGCGAGCGGTGGCTGAGCAGCAGGACGGCGGCGAGCGGGAGCCGCAGCCCATCGACGAGGAGGCGGCGTGGGCCGCGATCGTCGCGGGGTACGGCGAGGAGCCGGCGGACCCGCCCCCCGGCTTCGCCGGGGGGACCCCCGGTTCGCACCCGTTCCGTCCGGTGGAGGACCTGGCGCTGCCGGACCTGCCGGAGGACGAGGAGCCCGCGGCGCCGGCCGGGGCGGCGACCACGGCTCCGGCGGAGAAGCCGGACAAGTTCCGCAGGCCGCAGCCGCCGGAGGACGAGAAGGAGGAGCCGGAGGAGCCGGGTGACGCGCCGGCCCTCGGCTCGTCGATCGTCTTCGCCCCCGGTGTACGCCTCGGCGGCGGCCCGCGCGACTACTCGCTGGCCGACCCCGACGAGCCGGCGGACGGCGACGGCGCGTCCGGCGCCGACGAGGGCCACTTCATCCCGCCGGAGCCCCCGCCGCTCCCGGAGGCCGACACCACCACCAAGTTCGCCTGGCTCGCGGTGGTCGGCGGCCCGGTCCTGATGCTGCTCGCCGTCCTCCTCCAGTGGGACATGACCTGGTGGCTCACCACACTGTGCGTGGGCGGCTTCCTGGGCGGCTTCGTGACCCTGGTGGCCCGGATGAAGGGCGACGACGAGGACGACGACGGCTCCGACGACCCTGGCCGGGGCGCGGTGGTGTAGCTCCCCCGTCAGCAGGCCGGCACACGGACCACCGCCAAGACCGGCAGGTGGTCCGTCGCCGTGTGGAGGTCGGCGCGGTCCAGGCCCGTCGGGACGCCGCAGGCGAGGAACTCGACGCCCGGGGTGGCGAGGACCGCGTCGATGCGGCGGTCGGGGGCGGGGGCCGGGAAGGTGGGGGTGGTGCCCCAGGGGGCGGTCGCGTGGCCGTCCTGGAGCTCCTTGGTCAGGCGGGTCCAGGCCGGGCCGCCGGGGCGCTCGTTGAGGTCGCCGGCGACGATCGCGTACGGCGTGCCGAGCGTGGCCACCCGGTCGAGGACCAGACCCGCCTGCGCGTACCGCTCCCGCTCGGACAGGCTGAGGTGGCAGCTGATCACGCCGAGCCGGGCGCCGCCGAGCCGGACCACGGCGGTGGCGAGGCCGCGGCGGTGCAGGCCGGGGGTGAGCGGGAGCAGGACGTCCTCGGTGTGCTCCACGGTGGCCCGCAGCGAGCACAGCAGCAGCGGTCCGGCGGCGGTGGCGCCGCCGCCGAGCACGACCAGGTCGCTCTTCGCGGCCAGCCGGGCCGCGTGCTTGCGCCAGCGGAAGAAGCGCGGCGCCTCTTGGACGCACACGAGGTCGGGGGCGCAGGCCCGGATCACCCGGGCGAGCGCGTCCTCGTCGTCCCGCAGCGAGCGCACGTTGTAGGAGAGGATCCGGACGACGGCCGAACCATCGGGCTCGGTACGGGAGTTGGGCAGCTCACTGATCGCCATGCGGTCAACATAAACGCCGTGCCCGCCGCGCCCCAGAGGGCACGGCGGGCACGCGCACGAACGAGTGGACGCTCAGCCCTGGCGGGCCAGGTCCGCCGCGCCGACCAGACCGGCCTTGTTGCCGAGCTGCGCCGCGAGCACCTGCGCGTGCGGCCGCCACTGGCCGCCGATCAGCCAGCGCCGGAAGGACTTGCGGATCGGGTCGAGGACCAGCTCGCCCTCGTCGGAGACGCCGCCGCCGACGATGAAGGCGGAGGGGTCGAACAGCGAGGCGAGGTCCGCGAGGCCGGCGCCGGCCCAGCGGGCGAGCTCGCGGAAGGAGTCGATCGCGACCTTGTCGCCCGCGCGGGCGGCCTCGCTGACGTGCTTGCCCTGGATGCCGTCCGGGGTGCCGTCGCCGAGCCCGAGGAGCACCGCGGCGTTCTCGGGGGTGGCGGCGGCGCGCTGCTTGGCGTAGCGCACGAGGGCGCGCCCGGAGGCGTACTGCTCCCAGCAGCCCTGGCTGCCGCAGCCGCACAGCAGTCCGTCCGGGACGACCCGGATGTGGCCGAACTCGGCGGCCACGCCGAAGCGTCCGCGGCGCAGCTTGTTGCCGATGATGATGCCGCCGCCGAGGCCGGTGCCGAGCGTGATGCAGATGACGTCCTCGTGGCCCTGGCCGGCGCCGAAGCGGTACTCGCCCCAGGCGGCCGCGTTGGCGTCGTTCTCGACCACGACGGGGAGGCCGACCCGCTGCTCGACCTTGTCCTTCAGCGGCTCGTGCCGCCAGTCGATGTTCGGCGCGAAGAGGACGGTGGCGCGCTTGTCGTCGACGTAGCCCGCGGCTCCGATGCCGACGGCCTCGATCTGGTACCCCTTGCCGGCCTCGGAGACCGCGGCGCAGATGGCGTCGACGATGCCCTCGGGGGTCGGCGGGGTGGGCACGGTGTGGGTGTCGAGGATGTTGCCCTCCTCGTCGACCACGCCGGCCGCGATCTTCGTGCCGCCGATGTCGACGCCGATGGTGAGTCCCATGTGTCCCTCAGTTTTCGGTCGAGCCCCGCTAAGGCCCACCGTACCCGAGGAGGGCGCTCCTCCCGATCAGTCCAGGTCGATGTGCTGGCCGCCGCCGGGGGCCTCGTCGGGCCCGTCGCCGGGCTTGTCCTTGCCCGGTTCGGCCTTCGGTTCGGCGGCCGGTGCCGCGCCGGTGGCCTGCTGGGTGTCGCCTCGGGTCCAGCTGGCCTCCTGGCCCTGGACGGCGGAGCGGTACGCGGCGAGCAGTTCGTTGCCGGCGGCGGCGAGGTGGTCGAAGACCTGCGGGTTGCGCTCGATGACGGGCTCGACGAGCGCCTTCGCCTGGTTGACGACCTCCTTGACGGTCGCGGCCGCCTGCCCGGCGGCGGGCCCGGCGAGCGGGCCGCCGAGGCCGGAGAGCTTGTCGGCGACGGCGTCGAAGAGCTTGCGGAACTCCTCGGCCGGGCTGCCGGGCTCCTCCCCGCGGGTGGCGCGGCGGCGGGCCTTCTCGGCCTCCAGGTCTTCGGCGCAGGCCCGGGCCCAGGCGTCCGAATCGCTCATGGCGTACTCCTTAGGGGCTTCTACGGTCGACGGTACACGCCCCGGAGACGCCCCGGTACGGGTCAGGGAGCGGTCCTCGGCCACAGTCCGGGGTCCGGGGCGAACCGGATCCGCAGGTCGCCGTCGACGAGTCCGGCGCCGGTGACGGTGCAGCGGCGCAGCACCGGCGGCAGCGGTACGGCGCGGCGGAACGGGCCGACGGCGAGGAGGAGTTCGTCCCCGCGGCGGACGAGCGAGAGCGCGCCCTTGACGGCGCCGGGCAGCGGGACGTGCCAGACCAGGATGCCGTCCGCCTCGCGGCGGTCCTCGACGGTCCACTCGGCGGGGGCGGCCGGTTCGCCGACCGGCACCGCGAGCAGGGCCAGGTCCTCGGCGCCGCGCGGGTCGCGCCCGAGGTGCGGCAGCTCGTGCAGCTCGGGGCGGGCCTCGCGGAGCGCGGCGAGGTGCCGGTGCTGCTCGGCGGCGAGGGCGGCGAACCAGGGGTCGGGCGAGTCGGCGGGCAGCACCCGGTTGGC
Source organism: Streptomyces sp. SKN60 (assembly GCF_026236535.1). Lineage (GTDB taxonomy): Bacteria > Actinomycetota > Actinomycetes > Streptomycetales > Streptomycetaceae > Streptomyces. The sequence continues at coordinate 505,900 of NZ_JAHTMW010000001.1, forward strand.
GACGAGGCCGTCGAGGGCGAGGCCCTGGAGGGCGAGGCCGAGCCGGGCGGTGCGCAGGGCGTCCTCGGCGGCGGGTCCGGGTTCGACGACGAGGCGTACGGCGGTGTCCGGGGAGTCGACGACGTCCTGGACGGCGGCCAGCTCGGCCTCCCAGCGGGCGGTGGTCTCGTACAGCCACTGCGCGGGCAGCGGTACGCCGGCGAGCTGGGCGAGCATCGGGCGCAGCGCCCGGGCGGCCTGGCGCTCGGGCGGCAGCAGCCGGCGCAGATAGCGGCGCAGCTGGGCGGGCAGGGCGAGCAGCGCGAGCGCCTCGCGGACCGGCGGCAGCTCGACCAGGACCAGGTCCCAGTCCCCGGCGGCCGCGTCCCGGATCGCCCGCAGCATCGCGACCTGCCCGCTGCCGGGCAGCTCGGTGAGCTCCGCGTCCTCGAAGGGCGCGGCCCCGAGGAGGTCGAGCGCGGTGCTGGAGCGGGCCTGGAAGGCGAGGAACTCGCGGCGGAAGTCGGTGGCGGGGTCGGGCACGAGCACCTCCGGCCCACCGGGCCCCAGGTCGCCCAGGTCCCCCGCCTCCGCCGACACCAGCAGCACGCGTCGCCCGCCACGGGCCTCGGCGAGCGCGGTCCCGACGGCCACGGAGGTCCGCCCGGCGCCGCCGTTCCCGGTCACAAGAATGATCCGCATGGCCCGACGGTACCGGCGGTGCGCTCCGCGCTTCGTCGCGGGCCGGGGCGGTGCCCGCTACTTCCCGGACTCGACCCGCTTCTTCAGGCCAGCCAGGGCGCGGTCGATGATGACCTTCTCCGCCTTGCGCTTGATCATGCCGAGCATGGGGATCTTGACGTCGACGGTCAGCTGGTAGGTGACCTCGGTGGCGGCGCCGCCGGCGGCCGGGGCCAGGCGGTAGGAGCCGTCGAGGGAGCGGAGCATCTGGGACTTGACGAGGGTCCAGGAGACCTCGTTGTCGCCGGTCCAGGTGTACGCGAGGGTGTGGTCGTCCTTGATCGCGCCCGCGTCGAGGAGCAGGCGGACCTTCTCCGCGCGGCCGGCCGGGTCCGTCGACAGGACCTCGGCCTCCTTCACCTCGCCCGTCCACTCGGGGTAGCGGGCGAAGTCGGCGATGACGCTCATGACCTCGGCCGGGGCCGCCTCGATGGTGATGCTCGAGCTGGTGTGTTCCGCCATCGCGGGGGCTCCTCGTATGGACGCGATCCGTATCTGCCCGAAGGCTATCGCGCCGTCATCACGGGGCCGTCACCACTCCAGGGTCCACGGGCGTCCGGTCGCCGCGAAGTGGCCGACGTTCACGCACTCGGTCGCGCCGACCCGCATGCGGCGGACCAGCGGCTGGTGGACGTGGCCGAAGAGGGCGTAGCGGGGGCGGGTGCGGCGGATCGCGTCGAGGAGGGCGCGGCTGCCGCGCTCGAAGCGGCGGGCGACGGTGTCGTACGTGAGCTCGGGCAGGTCCGGCGGAATGTGCGAGCAGAGCACGTCGACCTCGCCGAGGGCCTCGACCTTGGCCGCGTACTCCTCGTCGGAGATCTCGTACGGCGTGCGCATGGGCGTGCGCAGTCCGCCGCCGACGAAGCCGAAGACCAGGCCGCCGAGCTCGGCCCGCTCGCCGTCGAGGACGGTGGTGCCGGGGCCGGCGTACTCGGACCAGAGGCCGGGGATGTCGACGTTGCCGTAGGTGGCGTACGTGGGCGCGGGCAGGGCGGCGAACATCTCCGCGTACTGGCGGCGGACGGCGGACTCGATCGCGGTGGCGCGGTCGATGCCGAGCTCGCCCCAGAGCCGGCGGCCCAGGTCACGGGCCTCGTCGAAGCGGCGGGCGGTGCGCAGCTCGACGAGCCGGTCGGCGTTCTCGACGCCGAAGAGGTCGGGGAAGATGCCCCGGGAGTGGTCGGCGTAGTCGAGGAAGAGGACCAGGTCCCCGAGGCATATCAGGGCGTCGGCGCCCTCCCCCGCCTTGGCGAGGGCTCCCGTGTTGCCGTGCACGTCGCTCACCACATTGATCCTCATGGACTCACCCTAGGGCGTCGGACCTGCGGTTACTTGGGAGTCGGGAAAGCGGTCGACTACTCTGCGCCCAGAACGGCCGTGCTCGTGTGACGCATGGAACATCTGCCCCGGACCCCCTATCGGGAACTGTGTACTGATGGGTAACGTCCGGGCAGTCCACAGTCGTGCTCGTCCCCCACCGAGCACCTGCCCGATCATGGACCGCACCGGTGCATCACACAGAGCCGTGGCGCCGGAGCCCGATGAGGAGCAGCAGTCTTGCGCGAGTTCAGCCTTCCGGCCCTGTACGAGGTCCCCACGGACGGCAACCTGACGGATCTCATCCGCCGCAACGCCTCCCAGCACCCAGATGTCGCCGTCATGGGGCGCAAGGTCGCGGGCGTCTGGACGGACGTCTCCGCCAAGCAGTTCCTCGCCGAGGTACGGGGGGCGGCGAAGGGCCTGATCGCGGCCGGCGTCGAGCCGGGCGACCGGGTCGCCCTGCTGTCCCGCACCCGCTACGAGTGGGTGCTGCTCGACTTCGCCATCTGGAGCGCGGGCGCGGTGACCGTGCCGGTGTACGAGACCAGCTCGCCCGAGCAGATCCAGTGGATCCTCGGCGACTCCGGCGCCTCCCTGGCGCTGGTGGAGAGCCCGGCGCACCAGGCCTCGGTGGAGTCGGTGCGGGCGGGCCTGCCGGGCCTCAAGGCCGTGCTGCAGATCGAGGACGACGCGGTGGCGCGGCTGACCGCGGACGGCGCGGACGTCTCGGACGAGCTGCTCGACCAGCGGATGTCGTCGGCGAACGCGGACGACCCGGCGACGATCGTCTACACCTCGGGCACCACCGGCCGCCCCAAGGGCTGTGTGCTGACCCACCGGGCGTTCTTCGCCGAGTGCGGCAACGTGGTCGAGCGGCTGAAGCCGCTGTTCCGCACGGGCGAGTGCTCGGTGCTGCTGTTCCTGCCGGCCGCGCACGTCTTCGGCCGGCTCGTCGAGGTCGCCTCCGTCATGGCGCCGATCAAGCTGGGCTGTCTGCCCGACATCAAGAACCTCACCGACGAGCTGGCTGCCTTCAGGCCGACGCTGATCCTGGGCGTCCCGCGGGTCTTCGAGAAGGTCTACAACTCGGCCCGGGCGAAGGCGCAGGCCGACGGCAAGGGCAAGATCTTCGACAAGGCCGCGCACACGGCGATCGCCTACAGCCGGGCGCTGAGCACCCCGCAGGGCCCGTCGTTCGGCCTGAAGCTCAAGCACAAGGTCTTCGACAAGCTGGTCTTCAGCAAGCTGCGGGCGGTGCTCGGCGGGCGCGGCGAGTACGCGATCTCCGGCGGCGCGCCGCTGGGCGAGCGGCTCGGGCACTTCTTCCGCGGCATCGGCTTCACGGTCCTGGAGGGCTACGGCCTGACGGAGTCCTGCGCGGCGACCGCGTTCAACCCGTGGGACCGGCAGAAGATCGGCACGGTCGGCCAGCCGCTGCCGGGCTCGGTGGTGCGGATCGCCGACGACGGCGAGGTGCTGCTGCACGGCGAGCACATCTTCTCCGGCTACTGGAACAACGAGGCGGCGACCGCCGAGGCGCTGGCGGACGGCTGGTTCCACACCGGTGACATCGGCACGCTCGACGAGGACGGCTACCTCGCGATCACCGGCCGGAAGAAGGAGATCCTGGTGACGGCGGGCGGCAAGAACGTCGCCCCGGCGGTCATCGAGGACCGGATCCGGGCGCACGCGCTGGTCGCGGAGTGCATGGTGGTCGGCGACGGACGCCCGTTCGTGGGCGCGCTCGTGACGGTCGACGAGGAGTTCCTGGGCCGCTGGGCGGCCGAGCACGGCAAGCCGGCCGGCTCGACCGCGGCCTCGCTGCGCGAGGACCCGGAGCTGAACGCGGAGATCCAGCGCGCGATCGACGACGGCAACGCGGCGGTCTCGAAGGCGGAGTCGGTGCGGAAGTTCCGTATCCTGTCCGCGCAGTTCACGGAGGAGGCGGGGCACATCACCCCGTCGCTGAAGCTGAAGCGCAATGTCGTGGCGAAGGACTTCGCCGACGAGATCGAGGCGATCTACAGCGCCTGACGGTTCGCGCCTGACGGTCGTTCGGAACGCCCCTGACGGGCCCGGTTCACGGGTCCGCCGGGGGCGTTCGCGCGCGTCAGGGGCGGAACGCCCAATTCCGTACACACCGAAGTGAAAGGGAAGCCATGCGGCTCAAGCGCACCGCCGCCGTCCTGGGCGCGGCCCTCGCGTCCCTCGTCGCCGTCACCGGATGTGCCGGTGACAGCTGGGGCGAGGACGCCGGGCTGCCCGCGGCCGGCGATCTGGCGGCCATCGAGAAACTGGTCTCCGCCCACACCATGTGCAGCGACCTGCGCCGCACCGCCGACGGCCCGCTGTCCGAACAGGCGGCGGACCCGGCCTGGGCGGTCAAGGAGCGCGCGGTGTGCGGCAACGACAGCAAGGACACCGTCACCCTGCTGTCCGTCTCCGACATGGAGAAGTTCCAGGAGGCCAACAAGACCGCGGCGGCGAGCGGCAAGGGCGTCCAGGTCCTGCTCGGCCAGAACTTCGCCCTCGCGGCGGCCGACGAAGCGACCGCCCGCGCCCTGCTGAAGTCCGACGTCCTGCTCTTCACCTGCGACAAGGCCTTCAAGGTCCCGGACGGCTACCGCAACGAGAAGCTCCTCGTCGACGGCTGCGCCCTGACGGACTACCTGCCGGCCTAGGGCCTGTCCGGCGGATCAGGGTCGGACAGGCCGCGGCGTCTGGTGCATGGGGTCTCCCCAGGCCCGCCAGGGCCTGGGGGAAGCGGCGTGGGGGTCCGCCCCCTGGCTTCGCCGGTGGTACCCCCACCGGGCCCGCAGGGCCCAGGGGGCGTGCCGTGCTGGGGGCACCACCCAGGCGAAGCTCTGGGGGAGTCGCGGACCCGGCCATGATCCGCCGGACAGGCCCCAGGGCCGGCCCGGCCTCGGGGCAGCTGCTACAGCAGCTCCTTGAGCCGCTCCGCCAGCAGGTCCCAGCGCCACTTCTCCTCGACCCACTGCCGGCCGCGCTCGCCCATGCGGGCGCGCAGCTCCGGGTCGAGGAGCAGGGTGGCGACGCGGTCGGCGGTCTCCTCGGGGACGCCGCCGCGGACCACCCAGCCGGTCTCGCCGTCGAGGACGGCGTCGGGGGCGCCGCCCGAGTCGCCGGCGACGACCGGGAGGCCGGTCGCGGAGGCCTCCAGGTAGACGATGCCGAGGCCCTCGACGTCGAGGCCGCCGCGGCGGGTGCGGCAGGGCATGGCGAAGACGTCGCCCGCGCCGTAGTGGGCGGGGAGCTCGGACCACGGGACGGCGCCGGTGAAGCGCACGGAGGCGGAGACGCCGGTACGGGCCGCGAGGGCGTGCAGCTCCTTCTCGTACGGGCCGCCGCCGACGATCAGCAGGACCGCGTCCGGCACCCGGCGCAGGATCTCCGGCATCGCGAGGATCAGGGTGTCCTGGCCCTTGCGCGGGACGAGGCGCGAGACGCACACGACGACCGGGCGGTCGCTCAGACCGAGCCGTTCGCGGACCTCGGCGCCGCCCGAGTCGGGGTGGAAGGTCTTCTCGTCGACGCCCGGCGGCAGCTGCGTCATCCGCGCCGCCGCGGCCGGCGTGAGCGCCGAGGCGATCCGCGAGCGGGTGTACTCGCCGAGGTACGTGAGCGTGTCCGTGCCCTCGCCGATCCGCCGCAGCAACTGCCGGGCCGCGGGCAGCTGCGCCCAGCCGGCCTCGTGCCCGTGCGTCGTGGCGACCAGCCGCCGCGCGCCCGCCCGCCGCAGCGCCGGGCCCATCAGGCCGAGCGGCGCGGCGGCGCCGAACCACACGGACTCGCAGCCGTGTTCCTTCAGCAGGGCCGTCGCACGCGCGGTCACCCGAGGAGTCGGCAGCAGCATGGTGGTGCGATCGCGGACGACCGTGAAAGGCTGTTCCGCGTCGAACGCGGCGGTCGCCTCGATCCCTTCGCGGCTGCGCTTCCACGTGGAGGCGTAGACCACGAGCCGGTCGGGATCCAGCCGCAGCGCCATGTTGTGCAGGAAGGCCTGGATTCCGCCCGGACGGGGCGGAAAGTCGTTCGTTACGATCAGGGTCTTGTGCATCGTGGCCGACAGTACCGCGATCGCCCACCGAGCCCGGCACCACCACCCTCCGCCCGCGGCGGACCGACAGGACAGGAACAGGACAGGTATGACGGGCGCAGTGGGCACGGTGATACGCGACGGCCTCGCGGGCGCCCGCGCCGGACGGCTCACGCAGGCGCTCGGACTGTGGGCCTTCACCCGGGTGCTGATCCTGCTGACCGTCTTCAAGGTCGTGGTGATCCCCGGTCCCGACGTCACGAGCGACGTCGAGGAGATCTACCAGGGCTGGTACGAGGTGCTGCGCACCGGCACGTACCCGCTGGACGACGTCACCTGGCAGTACCCGCCGGCCGCCGCGCTCGCGATCCTCTCCCCCGCCCTGCTGCCCTTCCTCGGCTACTCCGCCGCCTTCTTCGTGCTCGCGCTGTGCTGCGACGCGCTGGTCTTCGGGCTGCTCACGTACGCGGGGCGGCGGCCCGGCCGGTCGATGCGGGGGGCGTGGCTGTGGCTGGCCGGGGTGCCGCTGCTCGGCCCGACCGCGTACTCGCGTTACGACCTGATGGTGACCGCGGTCGCGGTGGCCGGGCTGCTCGCGGCGGTGCGCAGCCCGGCGGTGCTCGGCGCGCTCGCCGGGTTCGGCGCGACGCTGAAGGTGTGGCCGATACTCCTGCTCGCGGGCGCCGCGCGCGGCCGGGCCGCGTTCCGCTCGGTCGCCTCGGCGGCGGGCACCGGGGCGGGGGTGCTGCTCGCCTGCGGGCTCGCGGCGCCGGGCGCGCTGGCCTTCCTGGGCTTCCAGCGGGACCGGGGCACGGAGATCGAGTCGCTGGGCGCGCTGCCCTTCCATGTGGCCCGGCACCTCGGCTGGCCGGGCGAGGCGCGGATGAACTACGGCTCGATCGAGTTCCTCGGCCCGGGCGTGAAGACGGTGTCCACCCTGGCGATGCTGCTGACGGTGGCCTCCTTCGGCTGGCTGCTCGTGTGGTGGTTCAGGGCCCGCCGGCGCACCACCTCGACGACGGCGGACGCGGCCTTCGTGGCGCTGCTGCTGTTCACCACGACGAGCCGGGTGATCAGCCCCCAGTACATGATCTGGCTGGTGGGTCTGGCGGCGGTGTGTCTGGCCTACCGGTCGACCCGGATGCGCAAGCCGGCCCATCTGGTGCTGTGGGCGACGGCGGTGACGCAGTTCGAGTTCCCGGTGTGGTTCTCGCACGTCGGCGACAGCGATCCGCTGGGCGTCGGGCTGCTTCTGATCCGCAACGCCCTGCTGGTCGCGGCCACGGTCTCGGCCTGCCGGATCCTGTGGCGGCAGACGGTCACGGAGCCGCGCCTGGAGGCGGCCGCGGCCCCGGTCCGGCTGCCGGCGCAGACGGGCGCTCAGGACGCTCAGGACGACAGGGAGAAGGACCGGGTCTCGGTCTCCTCCTGAGCCCGGGCCCGGGCGGCGGCCCGCGCGGTCCGGCGGCGCAGCAGACCGAGAGCGGCGCACTGGGCCGCCATCGCCAGGGCCATGGCGAGGCAGATCCCGGCGAGGCCGAGGGCGGCCGAGAGCGCGTACGCCAGCGGGAGCTGGAGCAGCACGCCGACGACGGTGATCCTGGCCAGCTTCGGTGAGTCGCCGCTGCCCTCGAAGACCCCGGCGAGGGCGATGAACCCGGCCATGAGCAGCAGATACGGGCCGATGCCGCGCAGGAACAGGGCGCCGGCCGCCGCGACGGCGGGCTCGGCGCCGAAGCCGCGCATCACCGGTCCCGCGGCGAGCAGCAGCAGGACGGCCGCGCCGGCCCCGGTCAGCCCGCCGAGGACGAGGGCCTGCCGGCCGACGGCCCCGCGCTCGTCGCTGCCGCCGCCGAGCAGGTGCGCGGTGTGGATGGAAGCGGCCTGCTTGACGGCGTAGAAGGCCATGGTGGCGACGTACATCGCCTTGGTGGCGATGCCGTAGGCGGCGATCTGGGTGACGCCGAGGCGGGCGACGACGGAGACGAGGGCGAGCGCGCCGGCCATGCGGACGACGAAGTCGACGGACATGGGCAGGCCGAGGGCGGCGGTGCGGCGCACGGCCCTGGAGGCGCCCACGGCCGGACGGGCCGCGCGGGCGGCCTTCAGATGCGCGTTGCGGCGCAGCGCGAGCAGTCCGGCGGCGAGGGCGACCGTGCGGCCGATGACGGTGGAGACGGCGGCGCCCCGCACCCCGTACGCGTGGACCAGGAACGGGTCGAGGACCAGGATCAGCCCGTTGGCCAGGAAGGCGAGCCGCATGGGGGTGCGGGTGTCGCCGGTGCCCTTGAGGACGCCGTCCAGGACCGTCGTGGCGAAGAAGACGGCGGTGCCCGGGAGCGAGATCGCGAAGTAGGCGGTCGCGAGGCCGTGCGCGGGGTGGCCCGAGCCGCCGAGCAGGAGCGCGGCGATCGGGTCGCGCAGCAGGAAGCCGCCGAGGGCGACGGGCGGGACGAGCAGGGCGCCGAGGGCGGCGCCGCCGCGTACGGCGGAGCGCAGGGCGCCCGGGTCGTCGGCGCCCCTGGCCCGGGCGACGAGCACGGTGGTGCCGGAGGCGGCCATGAGGACGACGCCGAGGAGCAGGTTCTCGACGTTGGTGGCCACGGCGACGGCGGCGACGGCGTCCCCGCCGAGCCGGGCGACCCAGACCATGTTGATGATCCCGGCGGCGACTCCGGCGAGGAGTTCGAGATAGACGGGCCCGGCGAGCCGGACGAGCGTGCGGCGGTGTTCCCTCGCGGATTCCTTCACGGCGGTCATGGACGGTCCCCCTCTTTTCGAGGTACCTCGGATCGAGGTATCTCGAAAAGAGATAGCATGACGCCGGGTACCCGACAAGCGCGAAGGAGTCCGCCGGTGCTGGAGCTGACGATCCTGGGCTTCCTGTACGAGCGGCCGCTGCACGGCTACGAGCTGAAGGAACGCATCCAGGGCCTGAGCGGCCACGTCCGGCCGGTCAGCGACGGCGCGCTCTACCCGGCCATCACCCGCCTGGTGAAGAACGGCCTCGTCGACAGCCGTACGGAGCCGGGCTCGGCCGCCGCCCCGCGCCGCACCCTCTCGCTGACCCCGGCCGGCCGCGCCGAGCTGCTCTCCCGGCTGCGCTCGCCGAAGGACGTCGAGATCACCGACGGCCAGCGCTGGTTCACCCTGCTCGCCTTCCTGGGCCTGCTCCCCGACCCGGCCGACCAGGCCGCCGTACTCCGCCGCCGCCAGGCCTTCCTGCTCGCCCCGGCCAGCTTCTTCTACGAGGAGGGCGCCCCGGTCCGCGCGGAGCAGGAGCCGGACCCGTTCCGCCGGGGCATGCTCCGGATCGCCCGGGCCACCGGCACGGAGGAGAAGGCCTGGCTCGCCGAGACCCTGGCCGAGCTGGACCTCGAGGCAGCGGGCGCCTCGGACACTGCCTAGCCGAGCAGCCGGTCCGCCAGATACGCCCGCCAGTCCGCGGTGAACTGCTCCGGCGTGGTGTCCAGGACGTCCTTCAGGGCCTTCTCCACCGCGCCCTCGCGCTGCGGATGGGTGCCCACGGCCCGGTAGAAGTCGGTCAGCTTCGGCTCGCCCCAGCGGTCGGCGACCATCGCGCAGGCCAGCCAGCCGCTCTCGTAGGCGCGGGCCATCGCCTCGCCGTCGCCGCCGAAGGCGAACTCCTTGTCGTCCGGCAGCGCGGCCGGGGTGTCCCCGGCGCGTACCGCGCGGGCGAGTTCGGGGGCGGCCTGGGCGGGGGTGCGGCCGGTGCCGCGGTAGGCGACCCAGTCGGCGAAGCCCTCGGAGAGCCAGACCGGGGTGGCCGCGGTGGTGTGGGCGCGGGTGGCGACATGGGTGCTCTCGTGGGTGAGCACGAAGCCGCGCCCGAAGTCGCCGAGCACGCCGTACGCCTCCGGGTTGACGATCACCCGGTCCGCGGGCGCCTTCGGGCCGCCGCCGATCTGGCCGGTGGTGACGGCGGCGATCCCCCGGTACGAGGCGGCGGGCGCGCCGAGCAGCCGGCCCATCGCGTCCACCGAGGCCGGGACCAGGACCACGACGCGGCCGGCCCACGGCGAGGGCCAGGCGTCCGTGACGGCGGGCACCGCGCGGTCGGCGGCGTCGGCGATCTCGCGCAGCCGCTGCCGGCTCTGGCCGACGCCGAGGACCAGGCTGCGGTGCCCGGTCACGGTCGTGACCTCGCCCTGCTGCCACAGCTGCTGCGGGGCGCCGTCGGCGGGGCGGTCGCCCGTGACGTACCAGCGTCCGTCCTTCTCGGCGAGGTCGAGGACGCGTTCGGTGGTGGCGGGCCCGGAGTCGTACCCCTTGATCCGGTAGCCGAACTCGGCCCTGGCGGTGGCCCGCCCGGTGCCGGCCGGGTCGACGTCGGTGACCCGGTAGGCGAGGCCGCCGAGCGGGATCCCCGCGAGCCGTTCGAACTCGGTGCGCGCGGCGGGTACGAGGGCGGGGTCCAGGTCCGCGAGATACCCGGCCTCGTCCCGGCCGAGCAGCGCGGCGGCGTGCCGGTCGAGCAGCCCCTGCACCTCGGCCCGCCCCGGCGCCCCCGCCCCGGGATCGGCGCACCCGCCGAGGACGAGCAGCCCGGCGACCAGCGCGGCGACCGGCCCCGCCACCGCCCCGCGCCGCCCGCGCCCGCCCTGACCTGCCATCCCACGATCGTACGGGGCGCGCCGAAAACCGGCTGGAAACCGCTCAGACCCGGGTGACCGTCACGTTCGACATCATGTTCACCGGGTCGTAGCGGACCCGGGCGCCCGGATACGGCGCGTGGATGACCTGGCCGTTGCCGGCGTAGATGGCGACATGGCTGGCGTCGCTGCGGTACGTGACGAGGTCGCCGGGCTGCGCCTGGGAGAGCGGGATGCGGCGGCCGGCGTTGCGCTGGGCCTGCGAGGTGCGGGGCAGGGCGATGCCGGCCTTGCGGTACGACCAGACCATCAGGCCCGAGCAGTCGAAGGCGCTCGGGCCGGTCGCGCCCCACACGTAGGGGCGGCCGATGGCGCTGCGCGCGGCGAGCACCGCGGCGGCGGCCCGCGAGGGGCCGAGGTCGGCGAGCGGCGGCAGCTCCTCGTCGAAGGCGTCGCGGCCGGAGCGGGAGGCCCGCTCGAAGCCCGCCCGCTCGTCGGCGGAGAGCGCGGCGAGCACCCGGCGGGCCTCGGCGAGCTTGTGCTCGACGGTGCGCTTGTGGCGGGCCACCTCGCGGCGGCTGCGGTCGAGTTCGGTGAGCGCCCGGCTCGCCTCGGTGCGCTGCTGGCCGAGCCGGCGCAGTTCGCGCCGGAGTTCGCCGAGGGCGGCGCTCTGCCGGGCGGTGACCCGGTCGAGGGCGGAGGCCCGCTCCAGGTAGCTGTCCGGGTCGGAGGAGAGCAGCAGCGCGAGGGCGGGGTCGATGCCGCCGGAGCGGTACTGCGCGCCGGCCACCGAACCGAGCGCGCCGCGCATCCGGTTGATCCGGTCCTGGGCGCGGGCCAGGCCGTCCTGGGCCTGGGAGACCGTCCTGCGCAGCCGGTCGGCCCGCTCGTCGGCCCGGTTGTAGCCCTCGGTGGCCCGCTCGGCCTCCTCGAAGAGCCGGTCGACGGTGGCGCGGGTGGCCCGGGCGGTGTCGGGGGTGGCGCCGCCCGGGTCGGCGTGCGCGGGGACGGCGCCGAGTGCCGTGGCCGCGGTGGCCGCGGCTGCGGTGAGGACGGTGACCCTGGCGGGTCGTCGGTGGGACGCCACGGATCGCGCTCCGTTCGGCTGGTCGGACTGGCGGGCCGACAGTAGCCGCAGATCGATCCGCGTCCAACGAAGGTGCCGGGTACGCAAAGTGACGCCCCGCCGGAGACCGCAAGGTCATCGGCGGGGCGTCACGTCAGTCCAGGATCCGACAAACCACCCGTTCGGAGGGCGGGCGGGGCGCGTCGCGTCCGTCGCTCAGGGTCCCGCAGGGGTCAGACGCGGACGCCGAACTGGAAGGTGCCCATGTAGTCCATCGACTCGTAGCGGACCACGGCGCCCGGCTTCGGGGCGTGCAGGATGGTGTTGTTGCCCGCGTAGAGACCCACGTGCGAAAGGCTGTTGAAGAAGACCAGGTCGCCCGGCTTGAGCTGGCTGCGGCCGATCTTCACGCCGTCGTTCTGCTGGGTGTAGGTGGTGCGGGTGAGGGTGACGCCGGCCTGGCGGTAGGCCCACTGCGTAAGGCCGGAGCAGTCGTACGAGTTGGGGCCCTCGGCGCCGGAGACGTACGGCTTGCCGAGCTGGGTGGCGGCGGCGTTGAGCGCGGCGGCACCGCGCTGCGAGGCCGGCACCTCGTTGCCGAGGTTGACGCGGTCGCCGGCGGCGCGGCTGGCGCGCTGCTCGTCCTGCTGGATCTTGGCGCGCTCGGCGGCGGTCAGCGTGTTGAGGAGCTTGCGGGCCTCGGCCAGCTTCTCCTGGGACTTCTTCTTCTTCTCGCCGAGGGTCTTGCGGACGTCCTCGAGGTCGGCGAGCTTCGTCGTCGCCTCGGCACGCTGCTGGGCGAGGGTGCGCTGCTTGGCCTGGATCGACTGCAGCACGTCGGCCTGCTTGGCGCCGAGCTGGTCTATCGCGGACGCCTTGTCGAGGTAGGTGTCCGGGTCCGAGGAGAGGAAGAGCTGCAGCGCCGGGTCGATGCCGCCGGAGCGGTACTGCGCGGTGGCGACCGAACCGATCTGCCCGCGCAGGGTGTTGAGCTCCTGCTGGCCGCGCGCCACCTTGTCCTGGAGGGCGCTGATCTCCTTCTGCAGCTTCCCGCGGCGCTCGTCGGCGAGGTTGGCCTGCTCCGTGGCCTCTTCGGCCTCGTGGTTGAGCTGGTCGACCTTGGTCTTGACCTCGTCGATCTTCGGCTTGGGAGCCGCCTGGGCTCCGGCCTGGGCGGAGAGGGCGACGGCCGCGGCGGCGGTCGCGGTGAGCACGGTCACACGGGTGCGGCTCGGCTGCTTGGGACGACGGTGGGACGCCACGGGGGCGATCTCCTTCTTCCTCGAGCCGCCCGGCCGTTCGGCGGCAGGCGGGACCATCGCTGACACCCCGGATGGATGATCAACCGTGCGAAGGTTCGAGCCCCGACCCTAGTGACCATCTTGTGATCAGTTCAAATCCCAACGGCCAAAATCTCGCCGCCGCGACAAGTTATTTACCGACATCACACGGGCAGCAACAGTCACTTGACCCTGCGTGGAACACAAATAGGACATGCCGGATCTGTGTGACGAGAGGTCACGACAGACGCGAAAGCCGCTTCAGCAACAAGGCGGACGCGACCGGCCGCGCACCGGACTTGGCGACCCCGTCGGCCACCTCGCGGTCGGTGGACACCACGACCACCGGACGGCCCGGCGGCTCCGCGCGCACCAGCTGACGGATCAACTCGTCCGCCGTGACACCGGGCTTGGAGAACAGCACCCGCACCCCGCGCGGCGGGGCGAGCAGCACCGGCGCCGCCAGCTCGGCCCCGTCGAAGACACAGGTGACCTCGGCGCCCGAGCGGGCCGCGAGCGCGGAGAGTCCGCCGAGCAGCCGCAGCCGCTGCTTCTCCAGCGGCATCGTCGGATAGCCGGTCTTGGTGACGTTGTAGCCGTCCACCACCAGGTGCGCCTGGGGCAGTTCGAGTAGCTGGTCCAGGAGCGCCGGGTCGGTCTCGGACAGGGCGCGGGCCGCGATGTCCTTCGGCGACATCCGGCCGGGCTCCACCGCGTCCACGGTGTCCGCCGGGTGCATCGACACCGGCGGCAGGGCGAGTTCGCGGCGCAGCCCCGCGGCGGCGTCGAGCACGGTGTCCAGGAGCAGCCGCAGCCGCATGTCCTCCACCGAGCGCCCCTCGCGGGCGGCCCGGCGGCTCGCCTCCAGGGCGGCCTCGACCTCGCCGAGCCGGGCCTTGAGCCGCCGGCTCTCGCTCTCGGCGGCCGACACCTGGGCGGCGGCCTCGGCGCGCGCGGTGTCCATCTCCGCCTGCACCCGGCGCAGCGCGGCCTCGCCGCGCTTGACGTCGCTCTGCGCGCTGCGCAGCTTCCGGTGAAGCGATTCGCCGTCCTTGCGGGCGGCCTCCAGGTCGCGGCGCAGCTGCTCGGTCTCGGCCCTGGCGCGCTCCTTGGCGACCGCGACCTCCTCGCGCAGCCGCTCCAGCTCGCGCCGGCCGGCCTCGTCGGCGCGCTCGGCGTCGACGCGCTCGGCCTCCTCGCCGGCGGCGGCGACCAGCTTGCCCCAGCCGGCCGGGCGCAGCACATAGGCGACCGCGGCCACGTCGACCGGGTCGGCGGCGCCGGGCGGGGCGCCCGACTCGACGGCCCCGGCCAGCTCGGGCTGCGCCTCCTTGAAGCGCTCGCCGATCCGCTGCCGGAACAGCGGATCGCTCTCCAGGGCGGCGGCCATCGCGTTCCCGGCGAACTTGGCGCGCCGGGAGGCGGTGAAGCGGGCGTACTGGCGCAGCGGGGCGGGCAGCTCGGCGACGGTCAGCCCGCCGAAGGCGTCGGCGACGAGCGCGACGACCTTGCGGCGTACGGCCTCGGGCAGCGGCCGGTCGAGCGCCTCGGCCGCGCCGTCCGCCGAGCCCGCCGGCCGGTCACCGTGCGCGGGCTGCTCCACGATCCGTCACCCACTCCCTCGTCTCGCCCTCGCCGGGCCGCTCCTCAGGAAGCGGCGCCCGGCCTGTCCACCAATTCGATCTGGTCCACCGCGTTGCACCAGCGGCAGCGGACCGACTCGATGGTCTCACTGACCACCTCGCGCTCCTCGACCTTCGGCTCTCCGGCGAGGTCCAGATGGACGTACTCGACGACCTTGGACGAGCGGGTCACGTCGAAGCGGGTCAGATTGCCGCAGAGCGTGCAGCGCCAGCGGGTCTCGGCGGTCGGCAGGGGAACCGTCGTCATCGTTGCCGTCCTCTTTCCGTACGAGGCTCAGGGTGAGGCTCTGTGCGAGGTGTCACGGGCCCGCGGTGCGCCGTCGAACAGCGGGAATGTCAGCCATGGGGCAGGCCCTCACCCTACGGCCTCCCGGGTACCCCGTGTCACGGCGAGGCACTCTGTCCAGGTGGGCCCCGGTACGCCATGATCTGTCCATGATCGACTGGCGGGGCGCGGCCCTCGGCGCCTGGCGCGGCGCGCGGAACGGGCCGACGGTGACGTACGGCATCATCGCCTGCTGCGTGCTGCTGTTCGCCGTGAGCCCGGTGTCGGGGCTCAATCCGGTTTACGGCACGGGCGACACGCTGCTCGCGGCGCAGAGCGCGTACTTCCAGCGCTGGGGCGTGATCCCGGCCGATCTGACCCGGGCCGAGCCGCACGCCCTGCTCACCCCGCTGACCGCGCTCTTCGTGCACGGCAGCTGGCTGCATCTGCTGGGGAACATGCTGTTCCTGTACGTGTTCGGCGCGATGGCCGAGGAACGCATGGGCCCGGCCGCGTACGGCCTGTTCTATCTGGGGGTGGGCGCGCTCGCGCTGACCGGCTACGCGGTGGCGCACGCCGACAGCGCGCAGACCCTGGTCGGGGCGTCGGGGGCGATCTCGGGGGTGCTCGGCGCCTTCCTCTATCTCTTCCCGCGCTCGCGGGTGACCAGCCTGTTCCCCTTCCTCTTCTTCCTGCCGCTGCGCTTCCCGGCCTGGATCGTGCTGATCTTCTGGTTCGTGCTGCAGTGGCTGGCGGCCCGCTCGGCGGGGGCGGGGCCCGGGGTGGCCTACCTGGCGCACGTGATCGGCTTCGCGCTGGGCTTCCTCTACGCGTGGGCGCGGTACAGGGGTGGGGATACAGTGAAGCCACCAGCCGCGGCCATCGAGGGAGAAAGCCAGCCGTGATCACCGCGATCGTGCTCATCAAGACCAGCGTGGACCGCATCCCCGAGATCGCCGAGGCGATCGCCGCGATCGACTCCGTCAGCGAGGTCTTCTCCGTCACCGGCACCTACGACCTGATCGCCATGGTCCGGGTGGGACGCCACGACGACCTGGCCGACATCATCCCCGGCCAGATCTCCAAGATCCCGGGCGTCGAGGCCACCGACACGCATGTCGCCTTCCGCGCCTACTCCCAGCACGAGCTGGACGCGGCCTTCGCCATCGGCCTGGAGTCGTAGACACGTCCGCACAGCGGTGAAGCCGGCCTCTCCCCCGCGGGAGGCCGGCTTCACCCGTTCGAGTGGACGGTCGGTCGCGATCAGCCGCGGTCGGGCACGCAGCGGCCGTCCTCGGTGCGGTAGTTCCACCGGGCGCCGTCGCGCACCAGCTCCTTGACCGCGCCGACGAAACGCTCGACGTGCTCGTCGGGGGTGCCGGCGCCGAAGCTGACCCGGATCGCGTTGAGGGACCTCTCGCCGGGCGCCGCTTCGGGGGCGCCGCACTCGCCCGGGTCCTGCGGGTCGGAGCCGAGCAGGGTGCGCACCAGCGGGTGGGCGCAGAAGAGGCCGTCGCGGACGCCGATGCCGTACTCGGCGGAGAGCGCGGCGGCGAAGTGGGAGCTGTTCCAGCCCTCGACGACGAAGGAGATGACGCCGACCCGGGGGGCGTCGTCGCCGAAGAGGGAGAGCACCCGCACCTCGGGGACCTCGGCGAGGCCCGCGCGGACGGTGTCGATGAGGTGCTTCTCGCGGGCGACGAGGGAGTCGAAGCCGGCCTCGGTGAGCGCCTTGCAGGCGGAGGCGATGGAGTAGACGCCGATGACGTTGGGCGAGCCGGCCTCGTGCCGGGCGGCGGTGGTGTGCCACTCCACATCCACCCCGCCGTCGGCCCGGCGGGCCACCGTGCGGGAGGCGCCGCCGCCCGCGAGGTACGGCTCGGCGTCCTGCAGCCAGTCGGCGCGCCCGGCGAGGACGCCGGAGCCGAACGGGGCGTACAGCTTGTGCCCGGAGAAGGCGACCCAGTCCACGTCCAACTCCCGTACGGAGACCGGGTGGTGGGGGGCGAGCTGGGCGGCGTCGAGGACGACCCGGGCGCCGTGCGCGTGCGCGGCGGCGGCGAGTTCGCGCACCGGCCACAGCTCGCCGGTGACGTTGGAGGCGCCGGTCACGCAGACCAGGGCGGGCCCGTAAGGGTCGCGGTCGGCGAGGGCGCGCTCCAGGGTCTCGACGGCCTGCCGCGGGGTGCGCGGCGCGTTGAGGTAGGTGACCCGGGCGTCGCGCCAGGGCAGCAGCGAGGCGTGGTGCTCGGTCTCGAAGACGAAGACCTGGCAGTCGGCCGGGAGGACGGCGGCGAGCAGGTTGAGCGAGTCGGTGGTGGAGCGGGTGAAGACGACCTGGTCGCCGGGGCGGCAGTCGAGGAACTCGGCGACGGTGGCGCGGCTGTTCTCGAAGAGGTCGGTGGAGAGCTGGGAGAGGTAGCCGGCGCCGCGGTGGACGCTGCCGTAGTACGGGGCGTAGGCGGCCACGTCGTCCCAGACGCGCTGCAGGGCCGGGGCGCTGGCGGCGTAGTCGAGCGCCGCGTAGGTGACCTCGCCGCCGGTGACGAGCGGGACGGTGACGTCGCGGCCGAGGACCGGCAGCGGGGCGGCGCAGCAGGGGTCGGCGGACTCGGCGGCGGCGGTGGCGACGGCGGCGTTCGGGCGTGCGGACATGGCGGTATCTCCCGGCATAAAAGGGGCGCGAAAAGGCGTGAAAGGGCCCGCGGGGCAGCAGCGCACAGAGGGGTGCCGCACACGGGTGGTGAAGGGGAAAGAGGGGCCGAGGGGCCCTAACGCATTCGCTTGCTCACGAGACAACGCTCCCTAGAGGACCAAGGACCCCAGGGTGTGGCGCAGGGGTCCGCGCTTGCCGCAGGCTTCTGCTCGTACGGCCTGGTCTTCACCCGGGGCAC
This sequence comes from Streptomyces sp. SKN60, assembly GCF_026236535.1. GTDB lineage: Bacteria > Actinomycetota > Actinomycetes > Streptomycetales > Streptomycetaceae > Streptomyces. The sequence goes on from NZ_JAHTMW010000001.1 coordinate 523,758, forward strand.
CCCGCCACGGACGGAGGGTTGCCGGACAGCCGGCCGGGGCCTTGCAGCTGTCACTCATGACCTGTTCCAGAACCTATGTCAGACGATCACGACGCCGCAACCCCGTCCCGGCATCCGGGACGGGGTCGCAATCCGCCGTTCATGTGCCTTCAGGACACCGTCAGGCGTTGCTGGCGGTGACCCAGCGCTCCAGGGTCCGGCGCGCGGCGCCCGAGTCGACGGACTCGGCGGCCCGGTCCATGCCGGCCCGCAGCTGCTCCGCGAGGGTGCCCTCGCCCGGCTCCAGCGCGACCAGCGCCGCCGCCGAGTTGAGCAGCACCGCGTCCCGTACCGGCCCGGTCTCGCCGGCCAGGAGCCGCCGGGCGACGTCGGCGTTGTACGAGGGGTCGCCGCCGCGCAGGGCGTCGAGCGGCACCGGGGTGATGCCGACCTCGCGCGGGTCGAAGCGCTCCTCGCGCACGGCGCCGTCCTTGACCACCCACACCCGGGAGGTGCCCGTGGTGGTCAGCTCGTCGAGGCCGTCGTCGCCGCGGAAGACCAGGGCGGAGTTGCCGCGCTCGGCGAGCACCCCGGCCACGATCGGGGCCATCCGCGGGTCGGCGACGCCGACGGCCTGGGCCCGTACCTTCGCCGGGTTGGTCAGCGGGCCGAGCACATTGAAGGTGGTGCGGATGCCGAGCTGGCCGCGGGCGGCGGCGACGTGCCGCAGCGAGGGGTGGAACTTCACCGCGAAGCAGATGGTGATGCCGGCCTCCTCGGCGACCTCGGCGACCCGCTGCGGGGTGAGGTTCAGGTTGATGCCGAGCTTCTCCAGGACGTCGGAGGAGCCGGAGGCGGAGGACGCCGCCCGGTTGCCGTGCTTGACGACCTTCACGCCGGTGCCGGCCACGACGATGGCGGACATCGTGGAGATGTTCACCGTCTTGGCCCCGTCGCCGCCGGTGCCGACGATGTCGACGGCCGGTCCCGGCACCTCGATGACATTGGCGTGCTCGTACATCGTGCGGACCAGGCCGGAGATCTCGGCGACGGTCTCGCCCTTGGCGCGCAGCGCCACCATGAACCCGGCGATCTGCGCGTCGGTGGCCTCGCCGCGCATGATCAGGTCCATCGCCCAGGCGGTGTCGTCGGCGGACAGGTCCCGGCCGTCGAGCAGTCCGTTCAGGAGGGCGGGCCAGGAGCGACCCGCCGCATGGTTGCCTCCAGCGGGGTTCACAGCGCTCATGACAGCTCCTGAGGTGTTTATGGCTTCGTACCGGATCGGTGATCCCACCCTATCCATCCACGGGGACGGCAAAGAGCCCCGTCCATCGAATGGACGGGGCTCTCGCCGTGGCGACCTACGCGTTCAGGAGGTCAGTGGTGATCAGTGGTGGCCGTGGCCGCTCTCGATCTCCTTGAACTCCTCGACGGTCGGCTTGAGGACCTGGTTGTCGTCGGCGTAGTAACCCCGGTTGAGCTTGACCCGGAGCTTCTGCATGCGGCCGATCTTGCGCTCCACACCGTTCTCGTCGACGGCCGGCGGCAGCTCCGCCGCCTCGTACTGCTCGTGCGCGGTGAGCTTGTAGCGCTCGCCCTGGCTGAGCGGGGTGTGGACCTCGACGAACTCACCGTGCGGCAGGCGCTTGATGATGCCGGACTCGCGGCCGTGCAGCACCTTGTCCTTGTCCCGGCGCTGGAGGCCGAGGCAGATCCGCTTGGTGGCGATGAACGCGATGACCGGGCCGACGAAGAAGAAGATCCGCACGAACCAGGTGATCGAGTTGATCGACAGGTGGAAGTGGGTCGCCCAGAGGTCGTTTCCACCACCGACGAGCATGACCATGTACGCGGTGATCCAGGCGACACCGAAGGCGGTGCGCGTCGGAGCGTTGCGCGGGCGCTGCGCGATGTGGTGCTCGCGCTTGTCGCCGGTGATCCAGGACTCGATGAACGGGTAGACCGCGATCGCGGCGAGCACCGCCGGGAAGATCGCCAGCGGGATCATCACGCCGAGGACCAGCGTGTGGCCCCACAGGTTGATCTCCCAGCCCGGCATGACACGGATCAGACCCTCGGCGAAGCCCATGTACCAGTCGGGCTGGGCGCCGGTGGACACCTGGTCCGGGCGGTACGGGCCGATGGCCCAGATCGGGTTGATCGAGGCGATCGCCGCGATGACCGCGATGACACCGAAGACCAGGAAGAAGAAGCCTCCGGCCTTCGCCATGTACACAGGCAGCAGCGGCATGCCGACGACGTTCTTGTTCGTCCGGCCGGGGCCCTCGAAGTGCGTGTGCTTGTGGACGAACACCAGGATGAGGTGCGCGACCACCAGGCCGAGCATGATGCCCGGGAGCAGCAGCACGTGCGCCGAGTAGAACCGGGCGACGAAGTCGCCGCCGGGGAACTCGCCGCCGAACAGGAACATCGACAGGTACGTGCCGACGATCGGCACGGACAGGATCGCGCCCTGCATGAAGCGCACACCGGTGCCGGAGAGCAGGTCGTCCGGGAGCGAGTAACCGGTGAAGCCGGTGAACATGCCCAGGAAGAACAGCAGGAAGCCGAACAGCCAGTTGATCTCACGCGGCTTGCGGAACGCGCCGGTGAAGAACACGCGCATCATGTGCACGAACATGCCGGCGAGGAAGATCAGCGCCGCCCAGTGGTGGATCTGCCGGATGAGCAGACCACCGCGCACCTCGAACGAGATGTGCATGGTCGAGTTGAACGCCTCGGACATCAGCTGTCCCTGGAGCGGGACGTAGCTGCCGGCGTACTCCACCTCGTTCATCGACGGGTGGAAGAACATCGTCAGATAGACGCCCGTCAGGATGATGATGAGGAAGCTGTAGAGGCAGACCTCGCCCAGCATGAAGGACCAGTGGTCCGGGAAGATCTTCCGCATGTTGGCCTTGGCCAGCGTGTAGATCCCCAGGCGGCCGTCGGCCCAGTCGGCGATCCGCTCTCCGGCGGGCGCCTTCTTCGTATTCGTCACAGTGCTCATCCGCGCTCCCAGAAGGCAGGACCGACGGGCTCTTCGAAGTCGCCGTGCGCTTCGAGGAAGCCCTTGTCGTTCACGCCGATCCGCAGCTGCGGGAGGGCGTGGCCGGCCGGGCCGAAGATGACGCGGGCGCCGTCGGACAGGTCGAAGGTGGACTGGTGGCACGGGCACAGCACGTGGTGCGTCTGCTGCTCGTACAGGGAGATCGGGCAACCGACGTGGGTGCAGATCTTCGAGAAGGCGACGATGCCGTCGTGCGACCACTCGAGCTCGCGCTTGTCCTTGATGTCCTCCGGCTGGATCCGGACGATCATCAGGGCGGCCTTGGCGATCTCGGTCTGGAAGTCGTGGTCGTGCTCCTCGAGGCCCTCGGGCTTCGCGAACGTCAGCGAACCGACGGCGACGTCCTCGGGACGCAGCGGCTCGTTGGTGTTCATGTTGATGAGGAGCTTGCCCTTGGCCCACAGGGTGGAGCGGAGCTTCTTCTCGGGCAGCGGGCCCATGTCACGCAGCAGCACGACGCCGGAGAGCGGCACCAGGGCCAGCGCGCCGAAGAGCGTGTTGCGGATCAGCTTGCGGCGGCCGAAGCCGGACTCGGCGGCACCGGCCGCGAAGTCCGCCATGACCTTCGCCTTGACCTCGGGCGTGGCCTCCATCGGGTGGCGGTCGTCGGCCACCTCGACGTCGGACATCAGGGTGCGGGCCCAGTGGACCGCGCCGGCGCCGATGAAGAACAGCGCCGCACCGAGGGTCAGACCCAGGGCGAAGTTGAGCGCGGACACCCGGCCGAAGGGCCAGATGTACACGATCTCGTCGACCGGGAAGATCACGTACGAGGCGATGAAACCGATCGTGGCCAGCATCGACAGCGTGAACATGAAGGCGATCGCGCGCTCGGACCGCTTGGCGGCCCGCTCGTCGATGTCCTGGATGCGCGGCTTGTGGGGCGGGAGGCCCGGGTCGGCGAACGGGTCTTCGGCGACCTTCACCGCGCCGTGCGCGGTGGCCTGCTCGGTCGGCAGGTTCTCTTCTGGATTCTCTTGGGTACTCATGACTTCTTGGCCTTAGCGGTGTGGGCCGCGACCCAGATGGCAACTGCGATCAGTGCGCCCAGTCCGAAGACCCACGCGAACAGCCCCTCGCTGACGGGGCCGAGGCCACCGAGCTTGAGACCGCCCGGGTTGTCGGCCTTGTCGCTGTTCACGGCCTGGACGTAGGCGATGATGTCCTTCTTCTGCTTCTCCGGCATCGTCGTGTCGGGGAAGGAAGGCATGTTCTGCGGGCCGGTCTGCATGGCCTCGTAGAGGTGCTTCGGGTCCACGCCCTCGAGGTTCGGCGCGTACTTGCCGTAGGTCAGCGCGCCGCCCTCACCGGTGAAGTTGTGGCACTGGGCACAGTTGGAGCGGAACAGTTCGCCACCCTTGGCGATGTCGGCGCCCTCGGGGCTGTACTGGCCTTCCTTCGGCGTGACCGGACCGGCACCGAGGGAGGCGACGTACGCCGCGAGCTGATCGATCTCAGCCTGCGAGTAGATGACCTTCTTCTTCGGGACCTGGGCGCCGGGCTGCTGAGCCGGCATACGGCCGGTGCCGACCTGGAAGTCCACCGCCGCCGAGCCCACGCCGACCAGGGACGGGCCGTCAGAGGTGCCCTGACCGCCGGTTCCGTGGCAGCTGGCACAGCCGACGGAGTAGAGCTTCTTGCCCTCCTCGATGGCCAGGGACTGGGCGGTTTCATCGGCCTTCGCCGTGCCCGCGGGTGCGAACGCGGCGTACAGCCCCCCAGTTGCCGCCAGCGCGAGGAGTAGGACGACGACCGCCGCCAGCGGATGGCGTCGTCGTGCGGAGAGCTTTTTCACGGATTACCCCGGTGTCAGGATCTTCTGCGTCGATGCTTGCTGGATGTGTGCGTCCGCCGGGAGGCGGAGCCCGATTACTTGATCAAGTAGATCGTGGCGAAGAGGCCGATCCAGACGACATCGACGAAGTGCCAGTAGTAGGACACGACGATGGCGGCGGTTGCCTGCTCGTGAGTGAACCTCTTGGCGGCGTACGTCCGGCCGAGGACCAGCAGGAAGGCGATGAGACCGCCTGTCACGTGCATGCCGTGGAAGCCGGTGGTCAGGTAGAACACCGTGCCGTACGGGTCGGAGGACAGCGAGAGGCCGTCCTTCTTCACCAGCTCGGTGTACTCGAAGACCTGGCCGCCGATGAAGATCGCGCCCATCACGAAGGTGATGATGAACCACGTCCGGAGCTTCTTCACGTCGCCCCGCTCCGCGGCGAAGACGCCGAGCTGGCAGGTCAGCGAGGAGAGCACCAGGATCGTGGTGTTCGTCGCCGAGAACGGAAGGTTCAAGGCGTCGGCCTTTTCCGTCCAGTACTCGGCGCCCATCACGGATCGCAGGGTGAAGTACATCGCGAAGAGGGCCGCGAAGAACATCAGCTCGGAACTCAGCCAGATGATGGTTCCGACGCTGGTGAGGTTCGGTCGATTGACCGACGGGTGCGCGTGCCCGGTTTCTACTGTCGTTACTGTCGCCACGACCGACATTATGTCGGTCGCTTATCCCGCCCTCACTCCGGGGGGTGCCGTTCGGAGTGTCCGGGGCCCGTGTCCTGCCCGAACGGCCCATCGGAAGGCCCCTCCGGCACCCTTCGAACAGGTGTTGAACGGGTGTTGACGGGGTGTGGACCGGAGTAGCATCCGCGCCAACGACCGACCACCTTCACGGAGGAACGATGCAGTCGAGCGCCACGGTCCTGGTCTACAGCGACGACGCGAACACCCGCGCCCAGGTCCGCCTCGCGGCCGGGCGCAGGCCCGCCGCCGACGTTCCCCCGGTCGAGTTCGTGGAGTGCGCGACGCTGCCGGCGGTGCTCGACGCCCTGGACGCGGGCGGCATCGACGTGTGCGTGCTCGACGGCGAGGCCGTCCCGGCCGGCGGCATGGGCGTGTGCCGGCAGATCAAGGACGAGATCTTCCGCTGTCCGCCGGTGCTGCTGCTCATCGGCCGCCCCCAGGACGCCTGGCTGGCCACCTGGAGCCGCGCGGACGCCGCGGTCACCCTTCCGGTGGAACCGGTCGAGTTCGCGGCGTCCCTGGCGGGCCTGCTGCGCTCGCGCCTGTCGATCGACGCGTGACCACTCCCTAGAGGGACGGCCGCAGGCGGGCCTTGGCGTCCTCGGTGGCCGTGGGGTTGGCGGCGTCGGTCACCAGGGCGCTGCCCGCCCGCCACTTGTCCCAGGCGAGGTTCCAGTCGCCGAAGCCGTTGCCGAAGGTGTCCATCATCTCGCCCTCGCTGTTGACGACGCGGACGATGTCGCCGGGGCGCACGTTCTCGTAGAACCAGGCCGCGTTGCCGGTCGACATGCCGACACAGCCGTGGCTGACGTTGGCGACGCCCTGGGAGCCCACCGACCAGGGGGCGGCGTGCACGTACTCGCCGCTCCAGGTGACCCGGGTGGCGTAGTAGACCGGCAGGTCGTACGAGTCGGAGCTGCCCTCGGCGATGCCGATGCTGGTGCCCCGCATCCGGACGTAGTACTCCTTGCCGAGCACCACTTTGATCCCGTTTCGGGTGGAGAAGCCCGGCTTTCCGGTGGTCACCGGAATGGTGTTGATCACTTCTCCGTTGCGCCGCACCGTCATGTAGTGGGAGCCGGCGTCCGCGACGGCCTCGATCCGGTCGCCGATGGTCAGCTTGAGCGGCTTGGAGGCGCCGCCGTAGAGCTTGTCGCCGACCTTGAGGCCGTCCAGGTTGCCACTGACCGAGACGGTCGCGCCGGTGGGCCAGTACTCCTTCGGACGGAAGTGCAGCTTCTTGTCGTCCACCCAGTACCAGGCGCCCTCCACGGCCGGGGTGGAGCGGACCTTGAGGGCCCGTTCGACCACCGCGCGGGCCGCCTTGTCCTTCACCGGGAGGCTCAGCTCGGCGGTGATGGGCTGTCCGACGCCGTACGTGCCCGCCTCGGGGCCGAACGCGACGGTGAGGGCCCGTTTGGCCGGGGCCGTCTCGAACGTGAACGTACGGGCTCCCGGGGCGCCGTCCTCGTCCTCGGTGGCCACCTGGACGGTGTAGCGGGCGCCGGCCGCCAGGGCGGCCGTGGAACGCCACTTCTGGCCGTCGGCGGTGAGTTCGCCCGCCAGGTGGTGCCCCGACGCGTCCGTGGCGGTGACATCGGTGATCCGCCCGTCGTCGTCCTTGACGGTGATCTCCAGGGGCTTCTCGGGGTCGGCCTTCTTCCCGTCGCCGGGCGCGTTGAAGGCGATCTCGTCGGCCGCGTCGTAGGGCCTCGCCGACAGCGGATGGTCCCCGCCGCCCGCGCACGCCGTGACGCCCGCCGTGACGGTGACGGCCAGAAGAGTGCAGCTCAGAACAGTCCGAATGCGCGGCGTGTCGTTCATGACCTCACGCTAAGAACAATCCTCGCGTGCGGCGCGCCGAGCGTGCCAAAAGAGGGGCCCGGCCGCTTCGTCGGAACGAAGTGACCGGGCCCCTCGGGGTGTTACGGGGTGCTACTGGTTCTGGTTCTCACCACGGTAGAACTCGAAGACCCAGCCCCAGATGCCGACCAGGATGAGCGGCGCCGAGAAGTACAGGATCCACCAGCCCATCGCGATGGCGAGGAAGGCGAGCGCACCGCCGAGGGCGAGCGAGAGCGGCTGCCAGCTGTGGGGGGCGAAGAAGCCCACCTCGCCGGCCTCGTCCGCGACGTCGGCCTCCTTGTTGTCCTGCGCCATGGCGTCGACCCGCCGGGCCGTGAAGGCCAGGTAGTAGCCGATCATGATGCAGAGACCGAACGCCAGGAACAGCGCCGTCGTGCCGACCGGCTCCTTCGACCACACGCCATAGACGATCGCCATGGCGAGGACGAAGACGCTCAGCCAGATGAACATCTTGCCCTGGATCTTCACTTGCCGGCCTCCTTGCCGCCGCTGAGGGCCGCCACCTCGTGAGGCTTGTTCTCGAGCTGGTCGAGAGCCGCGATCTCAGGGTGGTGCAGGTCGAACGCCGGGGATTCGGAACGGATCCGCGGCAGGGTGAGGAAGTTGTGCCGCGGCGGCGGGCAGGACGTCGCCCACTCGAGCGAACGGCCGTAGCCCCACGGGTCGTCGACCTCGATCTTCTTGCCGTACTTGGCGGTCTTCCACACGTTGTACATGAACGGAAGCATCGACAGGCCGAGCAGGAAGGAGGAGATCGTCGAGATCGTGTTCAGCGTGGTGAAGCCGTCGGCCTCGAGGTAGTCCGCGTAACGACGCGGCATGCCCTCGGCACCGAGCCAGTGCTGCACCAGGAACGTGCCGTGGAAGCCCACGAACAGCGTCCAGAAGGTCATCTTGCCGAGGCGCTCGTCCAGCATCTTGCCGGTGAACTTCGGCCACCAGAAGTGGAAGCCGGAGAACATCGCGAAGACCACGGTGCCGAAGATGACGTAGTGGAAGTGCGCCACGACGAAGTACGAGTCCGAGACGTGGAAGTCCATCGGGGGCGAGGCCAGGATGACGCCGGTCAGACCACCGAAGGTGAAGGTGATCAGGAAGCCGACGGCCCACAGCATCGGGGTCTCGAAGGACAGCGAGCCCTTCCACATCGTTCCGATCCAGTTGAAGAACTTCACGCCGGTCGGTACGGCGATGAGGAACGTCATGAAGGAGAAGAACGGGAGGAGCACACCGCCGGTGACGTACATGTGGTGCGCCCACACGGTCACGGACAGACCGGCGATCGCGATCGTCGCGGCCACCAGACCGATGTAGCCGAACATCGGCTTGCGGCTGAAGACCGGGATGACCTCGGAGATGATGCCGAAGAAGGGCAAGGCGATGATGTACACCTCTGGGTGTCCGAAGAACCAGAAGAGGTGTTGCCACAGCAGGGCGCCGCCGTTGGCCGCGTCGAAGACATGGGCACCGAACTTGCGGTCCGCCTCCAGGGCGAACAGCGCGGCCGCCAGGACCGGGAAGGCCAGCAGGACCAGGACACCGGTCAGCAGGACGTTCCAGGTGAAGATCGGCATGCGGAACATCGTCATGCCCGGAGCGCGCATGCAGATGATCGTGGTGATGAAGTTGACCGAGCCGAGGATGGTACCGAAGCCGGACATGGTCAGACCCATGATCCACAGGTCGGCGCCGACACCCGGCGAGCGGACCGCGTCCGACAGCGGGGAGTAGGCGAACCAGCCGAAGTCGGCCGCACCCTGCGGGGTGAGGAAGCCACCCACGGCGATGATCGAGCCGAACAGGTAGAGCCAGTAGGCGAACATGTTCAGCCGCGGGAACGCCACGTCGGGCGCGCCGATCTGCAGCGGCATGATCCAGTTCGCGAAGCCGGCGAACAGCGGCGTCGCGAACATCAGCAGCATGATCGTGCCGTGCATCGTGAACGCCTGGTTGAACTGCTCGTTCGACATGATCTGCGTACCCGGACGGGCCAGCTCGGCGCGCATGAAGAGCGCCATCAGACCGCCGATGATGAAGAACACGAACGAGGTGACCAGGTACATCGTGCCGATGGTCTTGTGGTCGGTGGTGGTCAGCCACTTCACCACGACGTTGCCGGGCTGCTTGCGGCGTACCGGGAGCTCGTTCTCGTACGAGTCCTCAGCCGCGGCCGCACCCTGGGGTTCGTTGAGGATGCTCACAGTTGGTTCTTCTCCGCATTCCGAGCCGGGTCCGTCTGCTCAATGCCGGACGGGATGTAGCCGGTCTGCCCCTTCTCCGCCAGCTCCTTCAGGTGCTGCTGGTAGCGCTCCGGAGAGACCACCTTGACGTTGAAGAGCATCCGGGAGTGGTCGACACCGCAGAGCTCGGCGCACTTGCCGAGGAAGGTGCCTTCCTGCGTCGGGACGACCTCGAAGGCGTTGGTGTGACCCGGGATGACGTCCTGCTTCATGAGGAAGGGGACCACCCAGAAGGAGTGGATGACGTCACGCGAGGTCAGGACGAACCGGACGCGCTCGCCCTTCGGCAGCCACAGGGTCGGACCCGGGTTGCCGGTCTGCGGGTTCCGGGTGCCGGGGATGCCGGCGTCGTAGACGCCGCCCGCGTTCGCCGGGAACGCGTCCTTGTACTTGTCCGGAATCGCCGCGAGGTTCGGGGCCTTCTGGGCGTCGCCGGTCACGCCGGGGACGTTCTCGATGTAGTTGAAGCCCCAGCTCCACTGGTAGCCGACCACGTTGATGGTGTGAGCCGGCTTCGGGGAGAGCTCGAGGAGCTTCGACTCGTCGCGCGCGGTGAAGTAGAAGAGCACCGAGACGATGATGAGCGGAGTGACCGTGTACAGCGCCTCGATCGGCATGTTGTACCGGGTCTGCGGAGGTACCTCGACCTTGGTACGGCTGCGCCGGTGGAAGATGGTGGCCCACAGGATGAGGCCCCACACCAGGATGCCGGTGAGGAGGGCGGCGGCCCAGGAGCCCTGCCACAGGGAGAGGATCCGCGGAGCCTCTTCCGTGACGGGGGTGGGCATGCCAAGGCGGGGGAAGTCTTCCCAGTTGTACGAGCAACCGGTGGCTGTCGCCAGGATCAGGCCCGCAGTCAGCACCTGCGGCAGCTTCCGCCGCATCGGGCGCCGAGACGTGGGGGTACCGCCCGCGCCTCGGCTGCGGGGGAGGTCGGAGCCGTTGGGACTCACGTAGCGCCTTCCCGAGAGTCTCGGCCCGCGTAGGTCGGCTGCCACGGCCGTCCGTCTCGCTGGTCGGTCGCCGCCCCGGCCGCGGGCAGGGGTTTGGATGTTTATGCGGACCAAACCCTACTGGACGCTATTTGGGGTCGCGCGGGGAGGGTGCCCAACGCGCCGTCCGAGTCCCCGAAGGGGTGGAGTCCCGGCTTCCGGGCGGGTGCCGGGCAGGGCCGACCGGCGATGCGAGCCGAGCTTCTGACGGGGCGTCGCGGGCCGGCCGGGGCGGCGGGGATAGCGTGGGCGGATGCCGTACTTCGACGCCGCTTCCGCGGCTCCGCTGCACCCCGTGGCCCGTCAGGCGCTGCTCGCCTCCCTTGACGAGGGCTGGGCCGACCCGGCCCGGCTGTACCGGGAGGGGCGGCGGGCCCGGCTGCTGCTCGACGCGGCGCGGGAGGCCGCGGCGGAGGCGGTGGGCTGTCGCCCCGACGAGCTCGTGTTCACTCCTTCGGGGACGCGCGCGGTTCACGCCGGGATCTCCGGGGCGCTCGCCGGGCGTCGGCGTGTCGGGGACCGGCTCGTGGTGTCGGCGGTCGAACACTCCTCCGTCCTGCACGCCGGCGAGACGCACGCGGCGGCGGGCGGCACGGTGACCGAGGTGCCGGTGAGCCGGTCCGGGGCGGTGGACCCGGCGGTCTTCGCGGCCGCGCTCGACTCCCGTACCGCACTGGCCTGTCTGCAGTCCGCCAATCACGAGGTGGGCACCGAGCAGCCGGTGGCCGAGGTGGCGGCGGCCTGCGCGGCCGCCGGGGTGCCGCTGCTCGTGGACGCGGCGCAGTCGCTCGGCTGGGGGCTGGTGCCGGCGGGCTGGTCGCTGCTCGCGGCGAGCGCGCACAAGTGGGGCGGGCCGTCGGGGGTGGGGCTGCTCGCGGTGCGCAAGGGTGTCCGGTTCGCCCCGCAAGGTCCGTCGGACGAGCGGGAGTCGGGGCGGGCGCCGGGCTTCGAGAACCTGCCGGGGATCGTGGCGGCGGCGGCCTCGCTGCGGGCGGTACGGGCGGAGGCGGCGGCCGAGTCGGCGCGGCTGCGGGCGCTCGTGGACCGGATCCGGGCGCGGGTGCCGGAACTGGTGCCGGACGTGGAGGTGGTGGGCGACCCGGTGCGCCGACTGCCCCATCTCGTCACCTTCTCCTGCCTCTATGTCGACGGGGAGACCCTGCTCTCGGGGCTCGACCGGGAGGGTTTCTCCGTTTCGTCCGGTTCGTCGTGCACGAGTTCGACCCTGACGCCCAGCCATGTGCTGCGCGCGATGGGGGTGCTGAGCGAGGGGAACGTCCGGGTCTCGCTGCCGGCCGGGACGACGGAGGAGGACGTGGACCGCTTCCTCGCGGTGCTGCCCGGGGTGGTGGCCGGGGTGCGCGAGCGGCTCGGCGCCCCGGCGTCGATGTTCGCCGCGCCCGTGGAGACGGCGGGCACCCTGCTTGTCGACGCCCTCGGCCGGCGCTGCCCGATCCCGGTGATCGAGCTCGCCAAGGTCATCGGCGACGTCCCGGTGGGCGGCACGGTCACGGTGCTCTCGGACGACGGGGCGGCGCGCCTGGACATCCCGGCCTGGTGCGAGATGCGGGGTCAGGAGTACGTGGGAGAGGAGCCCTCGCCGAAGGGCGGCACGGCGTACGTGGTGCGGCGGGTGTCCTGACGACGCCGGAGCCCCGGGGCGCGCGGCCCCGGGGCTCCGGTGTGCGAGGTGCGGTGTGCCGTGTCCGTACGGATCCGGCCGGGTGTCAGGCCCGCTGTCAGGCCAGGTGCGCCTGGACCTCGGCGGCGGCCTCGTCGCCGTAGGCCTTGGTGAAGCGGTCCATGAAGTTGGCGCGGCGCAGGGTGTACTCCTGGGTGCCCAGGGTCTCGATCACCAGGGTGGCGAGCATGCAGCCGACCTGGGCGGCGCGCTCCAGGCCGACGCCCCAGGACAGACCGGTCAGGAAGCCGGCGCGGAAGGCGTCGCCGACACCGGTCGGGTCGACCTTGGCCTCCTCCTCCGGGCAGCCGACCTCGATCGGGTCCTCGCCGACCCGCTCGATGCGCACGCCGCGCGAGCCGAGGGTGGTGATGCGGTGCCCGACGCGGCCGAGGATCTCCTCCTCGGTCCAGCCGGTCTTCGACTCGATGAGGCCCTTCTCGTACTCGTTGGAGAAGAGGTAGGTCGCCCCGTCCATGAGGGTGCGGATCTCCTCGCCGTCCATGCGCGCGATCTGCTGCGAGAAGTCGGCGGCGAAGGGGATCGCCCGGGTCCGGCACTCCTCGGTGTGGCGCAGCATCGCCTCGGGGTCGTCGGCGCCGATGAGGACCAGGTCGAGGCCGCCCACGCGGTCGGCGACGGCCTTGAGCTCGATCAGCCGGGCCTCGCTCATGGCGCCGGTGTAGAAGGAGCCGATCTGGTTGTGGTCCGAGTCCGTGGTGCACACGAAGCGGGCGGTGTGCAGGACCTCGGAGATGCGGACGGAGCCGGTGTCGACGCCGTGCCGGTCGAGCCAGGCGCGGTACTCGTCGAAGTCGAAGCCGGCGGCGCCGACCAGCACCGGCCGGCCGCCGAGCTGGCCCATGCCGAAGGAGATGTTCGCCGCGACGCCACCCCGGCGGACGTCGAGGTTGTCGACGAGGAACGACAACGAGACCGTGTGGAGCTGGTCCGCCACGAGCTGGTCGGCGAACCGGCCCGGGAAGGTCATGAGGTGGTCGGTGGCGATGGAGCCGGTGACTGCGATACGCACGGCTGAACGCTCCTGTGGAAAGGGACGGCGATGACGGTTCACGCTACCCGGTGCGGAGGGTGGAAGCCGAACAGGGGAAACTACCCCAGAGTAGGGCTTTTCCCCGAAGCCGGACCGTGCGTACGGTGCCGCCATGACCACGTACCCCGCTCCTCGTGAGCGCCAGGAGTCCGAGTTCAGCCTCGCGGAGCTGTGCGGTGACGGCGCGCGGATGGCCCCGCACTGGGTGACGCCAGCCACCTCGTCGGCCGCGCCGGTCTCTCCCGCACTGATCCACGGCGTCCGGGTCCCGGAGGACTCCGCCCGCCTGATCGCGGCCACCGCGGAGTACGGGGCGTAGCCGGAACGGGCGGTCCCGACCGGAACGGGCGAAGGCGGGGAACCGTCCGGGCGCCACCCCCGTCCCAGAGGTGTCTTCCGCAGGGATGCCACATCTGGAGGAGCGCGCGGTGAGCAGCAGTACGGAGACGGAGAACCGGCCGGGGAGGCGCGGTCCGCTTCTCGTCGCCTCGGTGGCGGCGGGAGTGCTCCTCGTGGGCGGCGGGGGCGTGTACTACGCCGCGACCGCGTCGGGCGACGGCAGTGGTACGGCGGGCGCGGGCGCCGCGAAGGACGCGGCCGCCGCTCCCCCGCCGCTGAAGCTGGGCGGTGCGGACACCGGCGGTCCCGGGATCGCCCCGGGCGAGCCCGACCCGGGCGGCGGTCCGGACGGCACCGTCTACGAAGCCAAGGGCCCCCTCCCCCACGGGCCCTCCTCGGCCGCGGTCCACCGGCCCGAGGGCCGGGTCACCTCGGCGGAGGTGACCCGGCTGGCCGCGGCGCTCGGCCTGCGGGGCGAGCCGCGGCTGATCGGCGAGGTGTGGCGGCTCGACCCGGAGAAGGACACGACGGGGCTGCGTCTCGACGTGTCCGCGAAGGCGCCGGGCAGCTGGACGCTGAGCCGGTACGACGGCGGGCCGGTGGGCGACTCCTGCCTCAAGGGCAAGGCGTGTCCGCCGCCGGGCGAGGCCAAGCCCCCGACGGGCGGCGGTTCCCCGGTGAGCGAGGCGGCGGCCCGGGCGGCCGCGGCGCCGGTCCTGAAGGCGATCGGCCAGGACGACGCCAAGGTGGACGCGAGCCAGGTGATGAACGGCTCGGAGCGGGTGGTGAACGCCGACCCGGTGGTGGGCGGGCTGCCCACCTACGGCTGGTCGACCGGCCTCCACATCGGTCCGGACGGCTCGGTCGTGGCCGGCAGCGGGCGGCTCAAGGAGCCGGCGAAGGGCGACACCTATCCGGTGGTCGGCGCGGAGAAGGCGCTCGCCGAGCTGAACGAGGCCTCGAAGGGCACAGGGCCGGTCGGTATCGGCGGCTGCGCCACGGACCCGCCGGCGAGCACGGACGGGCAGCCGGGCGGCAAGCCCGGCATCGCGCCGGACGCGCCCTGCCAGACCACGGTCGACACGGCACCCCCGAACGTGGTGGAGGTGACCGGGGCGCGGTTCGGGCTGGCCGCGCAGTACGTCGACGGCGAGCAGGTGCTCGTACCGGCCTGGCTGTTCGAGGCGCGGGCGAAGGCGGACGCGAAGCCGTACACGGTGGCGCGGACGGCGGTGGACGCCCGCTATCTGGCCCCGCCGGCCAAGCCCTCCCCCGCGCCCACGACGCCGCCGGACCAGGGCACGGCGCCGGTCCGGCAGATCACCTCGTTCACGGTGGACCCGGGTGGCCGGAAGCTGTCGGTGACCTTCTGGGGCGGGGTGTGCAGCGACTACACGGTGACGGCCGAGGAGAGCCCGCGGCAGGTCGTGGTGCGGATCGCGGAGCGGGCCAAGGAGCCGGGGCGGGCCTGCATCATGGTGGCCGTCGAGATCACCCGTACGGTGACGCTCCAGGCGCCGCTGGGCGACCGCCCGGTGGTGGACGGGGCGAGCCACGAGGCGGTGCCGCGGCCGTAGGCCGCCCGTAACGACGGCGGAACGCACGAGAGGGTGGCACCCGGGGTCCGGGTGCCACCCTCTTCGCGTGCGGTGTGGCTTAGCTGAAGCTGTCGCCGCAGGCGCAGGAACCCGTCGCGTTCGGGTTGTCGATCGTGAAGCCCTGCTTCTCGATGGTGTCGACGAAGTCGATCGAGGCGCCGCCCAGGTAGGGCGCGCTCATGCGGTCGGTGACGACCTTGACGCCGCCGAAGTCCTTGACGACGTCGCCGTCGAGCGAGCGCTCGTCGAAGAACAGCTGGTACCGCAGGCCGGAGCAGCCACCGGGCTGAACGGCGACGCGCAGCGCCAGGTCGTCACGGCCTTCCTGGTCGAGCAGGGCCTTGACCTTGGCCGCGGCGGCGTCGGACAGGAGGATGCCGTCGCTGACAGTGGTCTTCTCGTCCGATACGGACATCTGCTTCTCTCCCGGGTTGGTACGGAGACTGCTTGCCGACGGTTGCAACCGGCGGGGCCGCGGATTCATTCCGGGCCCGAGGCGTCTCTTTCCCTTTCATGCTCGCACACCGTGTCCAGAGACGTGGACGGCGAATTCGTCACATCGACACTATGGACATCGTCAAAGTGACGTGAACCGGTTATGATAGATAGCGTCATTTAGACGAAAAGGCTTTTCGAGGCTCACCGTAGAAGTAGAAAGGGTGCGTGACGTGACCACCGCCCAGCCCTTGGACGTCCAGCCGACGCCGCTCGCCCTCCTCCTGCTCGGCCGCGAGGCCGACCCGAAGAGCGAGCGCGGCGTGGAGTGCCCCGGCGACCTCCCGTCGCCCTCCGACCCGGACCTGGTGGAGCGCGCCCGCGCCGCCAAGGAGAAGCTCGGGGACAAGGTCTTCGTCCTCGGGCACCACTACCAGCGCGACGAGGTCATCCAGTTCGCCGACGTCACCGGCGACTCCTTCAAGCTCGCCCGTGACGCCGCCGCCAAGCCGGAGGCCGAGTACATCGTCTTCTGCGGTGTGCACTTCATGGCCGAGTCGGCGGACATCCTGACCGGCGACGACCAGAAGGTCGTCCTGCCGGACCTCGCCGCCGGCTGTTCGATGGCCGACATGGCCACCGCCGAGCAGGTCGCCGAGTGCTGGGACGTGCTGACCGAGGCCGGCGTCGCCGAGCGGGTCGTGCCCGTCTCGTACATGAACTCCTCCGCCGACATCAAGGCCTTCACCGGCAAGCACGGCGGCACCATCTGCACCTCGTCCAACGCGAAGAAGGCCCTGGAGTGGGCCTTCGAGCAGGGCGAGAAGGTGCTGTTCCTGCCGGACCAGCACCTGGGCCGCAACACCGCCGTCCGCGACATGGGCATGTCCCTCGACGACTGCGTGATCTACAACCCGCACAAGCCGAACGGCGGCCTGACCGCCGAGCAGCTGCGCGACGCGAAGATGATCCTGTGGCGGGGCCACTGCTCGGTGCACGGCCGCTTCTCGCTGGACTCGGTCGCCGACGTGCGCGAGCGCATCCCGGGCGTCAACGTGCTCGTGCACCCCGAGTGCAAGCACGAGGTCGTGGCCGCGGCGGACTACGTGGGCTCGACGGAGTACATCATCAAGACCCTGGAGGCGGCCCCGGCCGGCTCGAAGTGGGCGATCGGCACCGAGCTCAACCTGGTCAAGCGCCTCGCCGACCGCTTCGCCCCGGAGGGCAAGGAGGTCGTCTTCCTCGACCGCACGGTCTGCTTCTGCTCGACCATGAACCGCATCGACCTGCCCCACCTGGTGTGGGCCCTGGAGTCCCTCGCCGAGGGCAACCTGGTCAACCGGATCGAGGTCGACAAGGAGACGGAGGCGTTCGCGAAGCTCGCGCTTGAGCGGATGCTGGCGCTGCCGTAACGATTCCTCGACGGACGAAGGGGTGGGCCCCCGCGCAGTGCGCGGGGGCCGCCCCTGGCCCGGCGGATGTCCGTGGGCGTCTCCCGGACGCCCGGAGGGGCTGCCCCGAGCGATTGCTCGGGGCAGCCCCTCCGGCGTACACCCGCGGTCAGACGCCCGCCGGCTCCTTCGGCTGCGGCGGGACCGGGGCGTCGCCGCCGGGGGTCTTCGCCGCGCGCTTGGCCGCCTTCTTCGCGGCGCGGCGCTCCTTGCGGAGCTCCACCATCGCGTACAGCGTCGGGACGAGCAGCAGGGTGAGCAGCGTCGAGGTGATCAGGCCGCCGATCACCACCACGGCGAGCGGCTGGGCGATGAAGCCGCCCTCGCCGGTGACGCCGAGCGCCATCGGGAGGAGGGCGAAGATCGTCGCCAGGGCGGTCATGAGGATCGGGCGCAGCCGGTGCCGGCCGCCCTCGATCACCGCTTCGACGACGCCCAGGCCCTGGGCCCGGTACTGGTTGATCAGGTCGATCAGGACGATCGCGTTGGTGACCACGATGCCGATGAGCATCAGCATGCCGATCATGGCCGGGACGCCCATGGGCGTGCCGGTGACGACCAGCAGGCCGATCGCGCCGGTGGCCGCGAACGGGATGGAGACCAGCAGGATCAGCGGCTGGATCAGCGACCGGAAGGTCGCCACGAGCAGCATGAACACGATCGCCACGGCGGCGAGCATGGCCAGGCCCAGGTTCACGAACGCGTCGGACTGGTCCTCGGAGACGCCGCCGATGGTCGCGGTCGCGCCCGCCGGGAGGTCGATCTCCTTGAGCTCGGTCTGCAGCGCCGCGCTGACCGCGCCGGTGTTGTCGCCGGTCGGGGTGGCGGTGATGGTGGCCGCGCGGGCGCCGTCGATCCGGGTCTTGGAGACCGGGCCGGGCACCAGCTCGACGGTGGCGATGTCACCCAGCTTGACCGGGCCGATCGGCAGCGCCTTGAGCTCGGCCAGGGTGGTGGCCGGCTTCGCCGAGGTGAGGACGATGTCCCGCTCGGTGTCGTCGAGTACGGCCGTGCCGGCCGGCATGCCGTGCACCGCCTGGCCGACGATCAGACCGAGGGTGGTGTCGTCGAAGCCGGCGTCGGCGGCCTTGTCGTTGGCGCGGACGGAGACCCGCGGGATCGACTGGGACAGGTCGCTCTGGACGTCGGTGACGTCCTTCAGCCCCTCGACGCCCTTCTTGACCGCGTCGGCGGCCTGCTTCAGGACGTCGGCGTCGGCGGCCTTGACGACCACCTTGAGGTCCTGGTTGCTGAAGGCGTCGCCGGCCGCGATGGTGGTGTCGCCGATGCCGTCGAGCTTGGCGAGGGCGCTGTCGACCGCGTCGCGGGTCTTCTCGTACGAGGCGGAGTCCTCCAGGGTCACCTGGTAGGAGGCCTGGTTGGTGCCGGTGCCGCCGCCGAAGGCCGCCATGAAGCCGGAGGAGCCGACGGTGACCTGGTAGTCCTTGATGCCCTCGGTGTCGGCGAGGACCTTCTCGACCTTCTTCGCGGCCTCGTCGGAGGCGGCGAGGCTGGTGCCCGGCGGCAGCTCCTGCTTGATGCTGAGGAGCTTCTGCTCGCCCTGGTCGAAGAAGTTGGTCTTCAGCAGACCGCCCATGCCGAAGGTGACCACGAGGACCACCAGGGCGATGACGACGCTGGTGATCCGGCGCCGGGTGGCGAAGCGCAGCACCGGGACGTACGCGCGCTGCAGCTTGCTGCGGGCCTCCTTCTCCTCGGCCTGCCGGCGGGCCTCGTCCGGGTCCTCGGAGGTGCCCTTGGGGGCGCGCAGGAACCAGAACGACAGGACCGGGACCACGGTCAGCGAGACGAGCAGCGAGGCGAGCAGCGCCGCCGTGACGGTCAGCGAGAAGGAGCCGAACAGCTCGCCGACGATGCCGCCGACCAGGCCGATCGGCAGGAAGACGGCGACGGTGGTGAGGGTCGACGAGGTGACCGCGCCGGCCACCTCCTTGACCGCGGTGACGATCGCGGTCTGCCGCTCCTCGCCGTAGCCCAGGTGCCGCTTGATGTTCTCCAGGACCACGATCGAGTCGTCGACGACCCGGCCGATGGCGATGGTGAGGGCGCCCAGGGTGAGCATGTTGAGCGAGAGGTCGCGGGTCCACAGCACGATCAGGGCGAGGACCACGGAGAGCGGGATGGAGACCGCGGTGACCAGGGTGGAGCGCAGCGAGGCCAGGAAGACCAGGATGACGAGGACGGCCATGACCAGGCCGAGCGCGCCCTCCGTGGTGAGGCCGGAGATGGACTTGGCGACGGCCGGGCCCTGGTCGGAGACCACGGTCAGCTGCGCGCCCGCGCCCAGGTCCTGGCGGAGCTTCGGCAGCTTGTCCTCGACGGCGTCGGAGATGGTGACGGCGCTGCCGTCCTTGTCCATGGTGACCACGACCGCGAGGCTGGGCTTGCCGTCGGTGCGGGTCACGGAGACCCGGCGGGCCTCGTCCTGCTCGACGGTGGCGACGTCGCCGAGGCGGACGGCCCGGCCCTGGGCGGGCTTGATCCGCAGGTCCTGGATCTCCTTGAGCGAGGAGTAGCCGCCGCCGACCTGGACGGTGCGGGTCATGCCGTCCTCGGTGAAGGCGCCGGCGGGCATGGTGCCGCCGCCGTTCTTGATCGCCTCCGCGAGCTTCATGGTGGTCAGTCCGGCCGCGGCGAGCTTCTTCTCGTCCGGGGTGACGGAGACCTGGAGCTCCTGGACGCCGTCGATGGTGACCTGGCCGACGCCGTCGATGTCCTTGAGGACGGGGACGAGGGTCCGCTCCAGCTGGTCGGCGAGTGCCTGCGGGTCCTTGTCCGAGGAGACCGCGAGGACGACGGTCGGGATGTCGTCGGTGGAGCCGGCCACGACCTGCGGGTCGACCGAGTCCGGCAGCTGGGTGCGGGCCCGGTTCACGGCCTGCTGGACGTCGGCGACGAGCTGCTTGGTGCCCTCGTCCCCGTAGTCGAAGCTCGCCATGATGACGGCGCTGCCCTCGGAGGCGGTGGAGGTGACGCCCTTGACGCCGTCGACCGCCTTCAGGGCGTTCTCCAGCGGTTCGACGACCTGCTTCTCCACCACGTCGGGCGAGGCGCCCTGGTACGGGGCGATGACCGAGACCATCGGGAACTCGATCGAGGGCAGCAACTGCTGCTTCAACTGCGGGATCGCGATCGCTCCGAAGAGGAGCGCGACGAGGGACATCAGCCCGATCAGGGCCCGTTGCGCGAGGCTGAATCTGGACAGCCAGGACATGGGGACTCGTTTCTGTGGCGTACTCGGCAGGTCTGCGCCGTGCTCGGCAGGCACCGTGTTCGGCAGGCACCGGGCGCCCGCGAGGGGTGCCCGACTACACCCTCCGCCATGAGAAGGGGCCGATTCCTCGGCCCCCGGTCCCAATTCCTTATCCCGCGCATACCGCGTCTGGAGTACGCCCCGCCGCGGTGTCACTCCACCCTTGGACGGACAAGCCCCGACTCGTAGGCGGTGACCACCAGCTGCGCCCGGTCCCGGGCGCCCAGCTTGGCCATGGTCCGGTTCACATGGGTCTTCACGGTGAGCGGGCTGACGTCGAGCCGCTCGGCGATCTCGTCGTTGGAGTGGCCGCCGCCCACCAGGACGAGCACCTCGCGCTCGCGGGCGGTGAGCGCGGACAGGCGCTCGGAGTACGCGGGGGCGTCCGCGCCGTCCGGGTCGGCGCCGCCGCCCTGGGCGAGGAAGGAGGCGATCAGGCCCTTGGTGGCGGCCGGGGAGAGCAGCGCCTCGCCGGCGTGCGCGATCCGGATGGCGCCGAGTAGCTCCTCCGGTTCGGCGCCCTTGCCGAGGAAGCCGGAGGCCCCGGCGCGCAGCGACTGCACCACGTACTCGTCGACCTCGAAGGTGGTCAGCATGACGATCCGGACGTCCGAGAGCTCAGGATCGGCGGTGATCATGCGGGTGGCGGCGAGCCCGTCGGTGCCGGGCATCCGGATGTCCATCAGGACCACGTCCGGCTTGGTGCCGCGGGCCCGGGCCACCGCCTCGGCCCCGTCGGCGGCCTCGGCGACCACCTCCATGTCGGGCTCGGAGTCGACCAGGACCCGGAACGCGCTGCGCAGCAGCGCCTGGTCGTCGGCAAGCAGTACCCGGATGGTCACGCGTCCCCCTCGCAGTCGGCCGGCACCGGCAGTATCGCCTGCACCCGGAAGCCGCCCCCGTAGCGGGGTGCCGCGGTGAGGGTGCCGCCGAGCGCGGTGACCCGTTCGCGCATGCCGACCAGGCCGTGGCCGCCGCCCGGTTCGGGCGCCGGGACGACCGCGGGCCCGTCGTCGAGGACGGTGATCTCCACGGTGCGGCCGACCCGGAGCACGCTCACCTCGGCCCGCGCCTCGGACCCGGCGTGCTTGCGCACGTTGGTCAGCGCCTCCTGGATGATCCGGTACGCGGCGAGGTCGACGGCGGCCGGCAGCGCGGCGGCCCGGTCGGTGCGGGCCAGCTCGACCGGCAGGCCCGCGTTGCGGAAGGTGGCGAGCAGGTCGTCCAGGACGGCGAGGCCCGACACCGGTTCGGTCGGTGCCTCCGGGTCGCCCGACTGACGGAGCAGCCCGACGGTGGCGCGCAGCTCGTCGAGCGCGGAGCGGGAGGCGGTACGGACGTGCGCCAGGGCCTCCTTGGCCTGGTCGGGGCGCTTGTCCATGACGTGTGCGGCGACCCCGGCCTGCACGTTCACCAGGGCGATGTGGTGGGCGACGACATCGTGCAGATCGCGGGCGATCCGCAGCCGCTCCTCGGCGACCCGCCGCCGCGCCTCCTCCTCGCGGCTGCGTTCCGCGCGCTCGGCCCGCTCCCGTATGGCGTCCACGAAGGCCCGCCGGCTGCGCACCGCGTCCCCGGCGGCCGCGGCCATCCCGGTCCAGGCGAAGACGCCCAGGTTCTCCTGCGCGTACCAGGGGGTGGGTCCGAAGACCATGGCGGCGAAGGTCAGCACGGCCATGGTGGCGAGGCCGAGCCGCCAGGTGGTGGGCCGGTCGGTGTGCGCGGCGACGGTGAAGAGCGAGATGACGGCGCTCATGGTGACGGGCGCCGGGCGCTGGTCGGCGATCAGCTCGACCAGCGCGAAGGCGGTGGTGGCGGCGAGCACCGGGATGGGCCGGCGGCGCCGGAACACCAGGACGGCGGCGCTGAGCAGCATCAGCACGACGCCGGTCGCGGTGGGCGTCCGGTCGCCGAAGGTGGGCCCGGACGGGCTGCCGTGCGGGTCGGTGAAGGAGCTGCAGACCATGGCGGCGAGCACGACGAGCGCCAGCCCCGCGTCGAAGGCGAGGGGATGGGCGCGCAGCCGGTCCCGGGTCCGCGTGAGCGGGGTGCCGTGGGTCAGGGTGCCGTTGGTCGTCACAGCAGAAGACGGTACGGGGTTCCACCCGGGTGGAACCCCATGACCATCGCCTCGGCCCCGGGGTGAGGCCGTCAGGCCCCCGGGATCAGGCCGTCGTCGGAGAGCAGCTTGCGCACCTCGTCGAGGGTCGCGTCAGGAGCCGGCAGAATCAGTTCGGAGGGCTCCAACGCGTCGTCCGGGAGCGGAGTGCCGAGCTCCCTGACCTTGTCGAGCAGTGCGTGGAGCGTGCTGCGGAAGCCCGGGCCGTCGCCCGACTCCATCTCCCGCAGCAGATCGTCGTCGAGCTTGTTGAGCTCCGCGAAGTGACTGTCCGCCAGCTTGAGCTGGCCCTCCCCCATGATCCGTACGATCATGACGTGCCGTCCTCCTGCCGAAGGGGTTGCCTCTCGAAGGGGTTGCTTCCCGAAGGGGTTACTTCTCGAAGCGGGGCTGCGACTGCTGCTGGTTCTGACCCTGGTTCTGGTTCTGCGCGGAGCCGTTGCCGCCCTCGATGGCCTGCTGCTGCGCCGACGGACCGCCGGCCAGCTCGGCCTTCATCCGCTGGAGCTCCAGCTCCACGTCCGTACCGCCCGAGAGGCGGTCCAGCTCGGCCTGGATGTCGTCCTTGGCCAGGCCCGACTGGTCGTCGAGCGCGCCCGAGGCGAGCAGCTCGTCGATCGCGCCGGCCCGCGCCTGCAGCTGGGCGGTCTTGTCCTCGGCCCGCTGGATGGCCAGGCCGACGTCGCTCATCTCCTCCGAGATGCCGGAGAAGGACTCCGCGATCCGGGTCTGCGCCTGGGCGGCCGTGTACGTGGCCTTGATCGTCTCCTTCTTGGTGCGGAAGGCGTCGACCTTGGCCTGCAGCCGCTGCGCCGCGAGGGTGAGCTTCTCCTCCTCGCCCTGCAGGGTCTGGTGCTGCACCTCCAGGTCGCTGACCTGCTGCTGCAGCGCGGCGCGGCGGGACAGCGCCTCGCGCGCCAGGTCCTCACGGCCGAGCGCGAGCGCCTTGCGGCCCTGGTCCTCCAGCTTGGCGGACTGCCCCTGCAGCTGGTTCAGCTGCAGTTCGAGGCGCTTGCGGGAGGTCGCCACGTCGGCGACGCCGCGGCGCACCTTCTGCAGCAGCTCCAGCTGCTTCTGGTAGGAGTAATCGAGGGTCTCGCGCGGATCCTCGGCCCGGTCGAGGGCCTTGTTTGCCTTCGCGCGGAAGATCATCCCCATACGCTTCATCACACCGCTCATGGGCTTCGCGCGCCCCCTTCTGACGGACTCGGCTCCAGCACTCCAACAAGAACCACAGTACGGTTCCTCACTCCATTACCGCACTGTTCGGGGCCCGATGTGCTCCTCCCCAAGGACGAGTGGAGATCACCGGGCCTCCGGCCCAGGGAGTAGAGGGACACTCCGGGTCCCTCCCCCGCCCCGGGCACGGGGTCTCGGCAGCGAAGACGCGGGCCGTTAGCGGATCGTTCCCGCCCACGCTGGGTCCCACACCCCGCACCACGTACCCTTGGCCTTGTGTTCCGTAGCCGTTCGAAGGATGAGAAGGCCCCCACCGACAAGGTGACGGCGGACCTCTCCAAGCAGCCCCGCGACCCCGAGGCCCCCAAGGGCCGCCCGACCCCGAAGCGGAGCGATGCGCAGTCGCAGCGCCGCCGCGCGCAGTCGGCGCCACTGGACCGCAAGGAGGCCGCCAAGCGTCAGCGCGAGGCCCGCCGCGCGGACCTGACCCGCCAGCGCGAGGCGCTGAACAGCGGTGACGAGCGCTATCTGCCCGCCCGCGACAAGGGCCCGGTGCGGCGCTTCGTCCGCGACTTCGTCGACTCGCGCTTCGCGGTCGCCGAGTTCTTCCTGCCGATGGCCGTGGTCATCCTGGTCCTGTCGCTCTTCGGCAACACCAACCGCCAGCTGCAGAACATCTCGCTGCTGCTGTGGGCCGGTGTGATCGTGATGATCGTGATCGACTCGATCGGCATCTGGCTGCGTCTGAAGAAGCAGCTGAACGAGCGGTTCCCGAACGAGTCGAAGCGCGGCGCGATCGCGTACGGCCTGATGCGCACGCTCCAGATGCGCCGGCTGCGGCTGCCCAAGCCGCAGGTCAAGCGCGGAGAGCGGCCCTGAGCGCGGACCTTCCGGCCGCGGGTGGTCCTGTGAGCGGTGCCGCGGGTGAGGTGCTGCCGGTCGTGAGCACCTGGCCCGCCGAGCCCGGTGGGCTGCGCGAGACCGTCCGCCAGGAGCTCATCGCGCGCCAGCTCGACGAGCAGATAGCCGCCCGCTACCCCGTGGGGCAGCGGCTGCGCATCCTCGACGCGGGGATGGGCCAGGGCACCCAGGCCCTGCGGCTCGCCCGGGCCGGGCACACGGTGACCGGCCTGGAGGCCGACCCCGAGCTGCTCCAGGCCGCCCGCGAGTCGCTCGCGACCGAACCGGCCGGCATCCGGGAGCGGGTCCGGCTGATCCACGGCGACGGCCGCGAGACCGGGGTGCACTTCCTGCCCGGCAGCTTCGACGTCGTCCTCTGTCACGGCGTGCTGATGTACGCCGACGAGCC
The DNA here is from genome assembly GCF_026236535.1 of Streptomyces sp. SKN60. Classification (GTDB taxonomy): domain Bacteria; phylum Actinomycetota; class Actinomycetes; order Streptomycetales; family Streptomycetaceae; genus Streptomyces. Next base: position 548,864 of record NZ_JAHTMW010000001.1, read on the forward strand.
CGACGCGCTGCTCGCGGGTCTGGCCCGGATGCTGGCCCCCGGGGGCCTGCTGTCCCTGGTGGTACGGAACGCGGGGGCGCTGGCCATGCGGCCGGGCCTCGCCGGGGACTGGGCGGGCGCGCTCACCGGGTTCGAGTCGGACGTCTACACCGACCGCAACGGGGTGAAGGGCCGGGCCGACCGGCTCGACGCCCTCGTCACCACGCTGGCCGGGATCGCGGCGCCGCTGCACGCCTGGTACGGCGTGCGGGTCTTCACCGACGGCATCCCCGCGGAGACGGGCCTGCCGGCCGCCGACGAGCTGGAGCGCCTGCTCGCCGCCGAGGACCGGGCCGGGCGCACCGAGCCGTACCGGCGGATCGCGGGACTGCTGCACCTGTGCGGTGTGCGGGGCTGATCCCGCCCTCCACCTCCTGATTCCCGCCCTTCCCGCCCCCTGATCGGGTGTCTCCACCGAGGCGTACGGCCCCGGCGGCCCGGAGACTGCGGTCATGAGACGTCTCCTGCTTCCCCTCGCCGCCGGGGCCTGTGCCGTCGCGCTCACCGGCCTGGTCGGCGGCTGCTCGGCCGGTTCCGCGTCACGGGCCGAGCGGTCTCCGGCGGGACCCTCCACCCAGGCCGCGGCCGCACCTCTGGTCTCCAACCAGCTCCAGGACGACTACCAGGCCGTGATCAAGGACGTGCTGCCGTCGGTGGTGCAGATCGACGCCTCGCAGAGCCTGGGGTCCGGGGTCGTCTACGACGGCAAGGGCCACATCGTCACCAACGCGCACGTGGTCGGCCAGGAGCGGGCCTTCCGGGTCTCGGCGGCGACCGGCGGGCAGCCGGTGACGGCGAAGCTGGTGGCCGCGTATCCCGAGCAGGACCTCGCGGTGCTCAAGCTGGACACCGTGCCGCAGGGGCTGAAGCCCGCGAAGCTCGGCGATTCGAGCAAGGTCGACATGGGGCAGATCGTCCTCGCCATGGGCTCGCCGCTCGGCCTGTCCGGCAGCGTCACCCAGGGCATCGTGTCGGCGACCGGCCGGACGGTCAGCGAGGGCCGCGAGGGCGGCGGGACCGGCGCGACGATCGGCAACCTGGTGCAGACCTCCGCCGCGATCAACCCGGGCAACAGCGGGGGCGCCCTGGTGAACCTGGACAGCGAGGTCATCGGCATCCCCACGCTCGCGGCGACCAACCCGGAGCTGGGCGGCGGTTCGGCGCCGGGCATCGGCTTCGCGATCCCCGCGTCGATGGTGAAGACGGTGGCCGACCAGATCATCGCGACCGGCAAGGTGACGGACTCCGGGCGGGCCGCGCTCAACATCACCGGCCGCACCATCGTCGACGAGAACAACGAGCCGGCGGGCGTCGCGATCGTCGAGGCCCCGCCGAACGGCGCGGCCGCGAAGGCGGGGCTGCGGGCGGGCGACGTGATCACCCGCGTCGACGAGGACCCGATCACCACGATCACCTCGCTCGCGGAGTCCCTGGCGGGCCGCAAGCCGGGCGACAAGGTGACGGTGACGTTCACGCGGGGCGCGCAGGAGGGCGAGGTCGAGGTGACGCTGGGCGAGATCTGACGGCCCCGCCGCGCCGCGGCCCGCCGCCGCCGGGCGGTGCCCACCCGCACCGCCCCGCACGGGTGGGCATCGTCGCCGGGCGCTCTAGCCCTCCGCGTCCAGGGGCATCGGGCCGTAGATCTTCGCGCCGTCCTCCGACAGGGTCACCTGGTCCGCGCCGCCGTCGAGGAGGTCGCGCCAGTGTTCACCGATCCAGGACTCGGCGTCGCCCTGGGTGGTGAACTCCTCGGGGGTCACCACCGGAGTGACCTCGGTGCCGTCGGACTTCTCGAACCGCCACGTCCATGCCATGTCCGCCTCCGGTTGATCTTCCGGTTGATCGGTTTCCTGCCCGCAGCGTAGCCGGGCGCGCACCCCTCGCGGTGACGCGGGAGGATCTAGGCGTGGAACTGACTCTGCTCGGCACCGGCGCCCCCCTCGGACTGCCCCGCCCCGACTGCCCGTGCGCCGTGTGCGCGGTGTCCCGCGGTGAGCGGGCGCGGGCCGCGACCTCGCTGCTCGTGGACGGGGCGCTGCTGCTCGATCTGACGCCGGGCGCCGCGCTGGCCGCCGCCCGCTCGGGGCACTCGTTGGTGGGGGTGCGGCAGGTGCTGCTGACGCATCCGCACGACGGGCCGGCCGTGGAGGTGCCGGCGGGGCTGCCGACGGCGGGCCGGGTGCCGGACGGGCGGGAGCTGACGCTGATCAGCGGGCACCGGGTGCGGGCGGTGGCGATGGACGCGCCGGGCACGGGGTACGAGGTGACGTCGGCGGACGGCGAGCGGTTGCTGTATCTGCCGCCGGGCGGCTCCCCGGCCGGGCTGGTGGACGACCACCGCAGGCCGTACGACCTGGTGGTGGCCGATGTGACCGGACGCCCGGACGCGCTGGCCCGGCTGCGGGCGACGGGCGCGGTGGGGCCGGCCACGGACGTGATCGCGGCGCACCTGGACCACGACGCCCCGGCCGGCGCCGAGCTGGACCGGCGGCTCGCGGCGGCGGGCGCGCGGGCGGTGCCGGACGGGACGACGCTGTACGTGGGCGAGTACCACGCGGTGCCGGACGTGCCGCGCCGCACGCTGGTGACGGGCGGGGCCAGGTCGGGCAAGTCGGTGGAGGCGGAGCGCCGTCTGGAGACCTTCCCGGAGGTGCTGTACGTGGCGACGGGCGGGACCCGCGAGGGTGACCCGGAGTGGGCCCACCGGGTGAGCCTGCACCGGGAGCGGCGGCCGGGCTCCTGGCGTACCGCGGAGACCACCGATCTCGTACCGCTGCTGCGCGAGGAGGGTCCGCCGCTGCTGATCGACTGTCTGTCGCTGTGGCTGACGGACGCCATGGACGCGGTCGGCGCCTGGGACGACGAGCGGTGGGCGGACGGCGGCCGGGAGGCGCTGGCGGCGCGGGTCGCGGAGCTGGTGGCGGCGGTCCGGGAGACCTCGCGGACGGTGGTGGCGGTGACCAACGAGGTGGGTTCGGGCGTGGTCCCGGCGACGGCCTCGGGCCGCCGGTTCCGCGACGAGCTGGGGCGGCTGAACGCGGCTTTCGGCGACGAGTGCGAGCAGGTGCTGCTGGTGGCCGCAGGCCAGGCGCTCGTCCTGCGCGGGTAGTCCACGGGTCACCGGGCGGGGCGCGCGGGTAGGGTGCGATCGACCGCGTGACAGGCCCACGAACGCATGGACGTCCTAGGTGGAACCGACCTTGAACCTCGACGACTTCTCCGATCTGATCGAGCGCCCCGACGGGGGGATCCGGCACGAGGCCGAGGAGCGCCGGGCGCGTCTGGCCGTCCGGCCGGGGGCGCTCGGGCGGCTCGACGAGCTGGGCGAGTGGCTGTCGGCGGCGCAGGGCGCGGTGCCGGTGCGGCCGGTGGAGCAGCCGAAGGTGGTGCTGTTCGCGGGCGACCACGGGGTGGCGTCGCTCGACGTGTCGGGGCGGGCCGCGGGCACGGCGTACGAGCTGGTGCGCGCGGTGCTCGACGGGGTGAGCCCGGTGGCGGTGCTCGCGCGGGCCCAGGAGGTGCCGGTGCGGGTGGTGGACGCGGGTCTCGACTGCGACCCGGGGCTGCTGCCGGCCGAGGTGACCCGGCACCGGGTGCGGCGCGGGGCGGGCCGGATCGACGTCGAGGACGCGCTGACGGCCGAGGAGGCACGGGCGGCGCTGGCCCTCGGCATCGCGGTGGCGGACGAGGAGGCCGACTCGGGCACCGATCTGGTGGTGCTCGGGGATCTGAGCGTGGGCGGTACGACCCCCGCGTCGACGCTGATCGCCGCGCTGTGCGGGACCGACGCGTCGGTGGTGACCGGGCGCGGCGGGGCCGGGATCGACGATCTGGCGTGGATGCGCAAGTGCGCGGCGATCCGGGACGCGCTGCGCCGGGCGCGGCCGGTCCTCGGCGACCAGCTGGAGCTGCTCGCGACGGTGGGCGGCGCGGATCTGACGGCGATGACGGGTTTCCTGCTGCAGGCGTCGGCGCGCCGGCTGCCGGTGATCCTGGACGGTGTGGTGGGCGCGGCCTGTGCGCTGGTGGCGCAGCGGGCGGCGTTCCGGGCGCCGGACTGGTGGCTGGCGGGTCAGGTGAGCGGGGAGCCGGCGCAGGCGAAGGCGCTGGACCGGATGGCGCTCAACCCGCTGCTGGACCACGGCGTCACTGTGGGCGAGGGAACCGGGGCACTGCTCGCGCTGCCCCTCGTCCGGGCCGCCGCCGCGCTGGCGGCGGAGCTGCCGGAGGCCACCGCTCCCGAGGCGGCCGCTCCGGCGGCGGACGAGGTCGGCTGAGCCGGCGGGTCACGGCACCGGGCGCGTTCGGGGGTGCGTCCGGGCCGCCACGCGCGGCCGGTCGCCCGCTGCGCCCGGCCGGGAGAAGCGGCGCCCCATATGATCGCTTTTCATGGGAGAGGTCCGTTTGTCCAGCGAGGGAGCGCCTCACGGTTCGGCGCGTTCGCGGCGCAGCGCCGCGTTCGCCGTCTGGTACCTGAGGGTCGTCACGTTCATCAATTTCCTGAGCGCCGTCTGGGTGTCGTTCGGCAATGACCTGCGCCGGCACAACGAGGACAACTACTTCACCCCGTACATGCTCACGGCCGGTTTCGCCTCCGGCGTGTTCACGCTGTTCCTGGCGATCACCATGCGCCGCCGCAAGCGAGCCGCGTGGATCCTGAACTTCGTGCTGAGCGGTCTCTTCCTGCTGCTCTTCGCGCTGGTGATGATCTTCCCGGAGATCCGGCAGCACGCCCAGAACTGGGTGTCGCTGGTGCTGACGGCGGCCTTCTTCACGGCGCTGCTGCTCGGCCGCAAGGAGTTCTACGCGAAGGGCGACCGCTCCAACCCGCTGCTCGCCACCGCCGTGGCGGTCGGCGGCCTGCTCGTCACCTCGCTGCTCGCCGCCGGGCTCGTCACGATCACCAACGAGTCCACCGGGCACTCCACCTTCCTGGAGCGCTGGCGGTACGGCGTGATGCGCCTTGTCACGCTGGCCGCCGACGACTCTCGGTTCGCCGGCATCGCCACCCCGGGCTGGGTGGACGTGGTGATCAACGTGATGTCCACGCTGCTGCTCTTCGCGGTGCTGTTCGCCGCGTTCCGGGCCCGGCGGGCGGTCGATCCGCTCACCGAGGAGGACGAGGACCGGCTGCGGATGCTGCTCGACAAGCAGGGCGACCGGGACTCGCTCGGCTACTTCGCGCTGCGCCGCGAGAAGAGCGTGATCTGGTCGCCGAGCGAGAAGGCGGCGATCGCCTACCGGGTGGTCGGCGGGGTGTCGCTGGCCTCCGGCGATCCGATCGGCGACCCGGAGGCCTGGCCGGGCGCGATCGAGCCCTGGCTGGCCGAGGCCCGCGAGCACGGCTGGATCCCGGCCGTGATGGGCGCGAGCGAGGAGGCCGGCACGATCTACGCCCGGCACGGCCTGGACGCCCTGGAGCTGGGCGACGAGGCGATCGTGGAGACCGACGAGTTCACCCTCGACGGGCGGGCCATGCGGACCGTGCGGCAGGCCTTCAACCGGGTCAAGCGGGCCGGGTACGAGGTCCGGATCCGGCGCCACGAGGACATCCCGGCCGACGAGATGGCCATCCTGCTCGCCAAGGCGGACGACTGGCGCGACGGGGAGACCGAGCGCGGCTTCTCGATGGCGCTCGGTCGGCTCGGCGATCCGCGGGACGGGCGCTGCGTGATGCTGGAGTGCACCGACGAGAAGGGCGAGCTGCGGGCGCTGCTCTCCTTCGTGCCGTGGGGCCCGAAGGGGCTCTCGCTCGACCTGATGCGCCGCGACCGGGACTCCGAGAACGGCCTGATGGAGTTCATGGTCATCGAACTGCTGCAGCGCGCGAAGGAGATCGGGATCACTCAGGTCTCGCTGAACTTCGCGATGTTCCGGTCCGTCTTCGAACGCGGCTCGAAGCTCGGGGCGGGACCCGTGCTGCGGATGTGGCGTTCGCTGCTCAGCTTCTTCTCCCGCTGGTGGCAGATCGAGTCGCTGTACCGCGCCAACGCCAAGTACCGACCCATCTGGGAGCCCCGATTCATGCTCTTCGAGAAGAGCGCCGACCTGCTGCGGATCGGCCTCGCCGCCGGCCGCGCCGAGGGCTTCCTGGAGGCCCCGGGCCTTCCGAAGTGGCTGCACCGCAAGCACCTGGAAGGCAGACGTTGATCCCTGCGCCGGTCCGGGCGTTCGCACGCCGCGAGTGGGGCCCGCTGTCCGGCACCGTACGGACGGCGCTGGTCACGCGTAGGTGGCGGGCGATCCCGATGACGCTGGCCGCCGTCGGTCTGACCTCGGTCTTCCAGATCGTGCAGAACCAGGACTGGGGCTATCAGCCGGTCCAGGACATCGGCTCGGTGCGGGCCGAGGACCCGCTGGTGCTCGCCCTGCTGCGGACCCCGCTGTCGCTGTTCGTGCCGGCTCTCGACCTGCCGGTGTGGGGCGCGCTCGCGCAGATCCTCCTTGTCTTCGGGATCGCGGAGATCTGCTTGGGGAGGGTGCGGACGCTGCTCCTGGCGTACGTGGCGACGCTCGCCGGCACCCTCTACGCACGGGTCGGCATCGCGCTCGGCCCGGACAGCCCGCTGGGGCTGCCCGCCACCGACGCGCAGGTGGTGGACACCGGTCCGTCGGCCGCGGTGGTGGGGCTCGCGGTGTACGTGTGCTGGCGCTACGGGGCCCGCTGGACCGGGACCCTGGTGGTCGTCGCCATGGTGGTCGAGGTGCTGATCAAGAACAACCTGGCGGGCAAGGAGCACCTGGCGGCCATCGCGGCCGTGCTCCTGGTGATCGGCGTCCAGGAGTGGCGCCGGAAGCGAGGGCGGGGTCAGCGCGAGGGCGTGGAGCCGCGGCCGGGCACCCGCTCCTGGAAGCCGCCGATCAGGTCCTGAAGCCGGCGGCGGACCTTCACCCAGCGCTTGTCGTGCCGGTAGGTGCGGATCCGGGAGCGGGCCCTGGCCCGGTGGCGGCGCGGGTAGAGCCGGCGGGACCACCAGGAGCCGGGGCGGGCGAGGCGGACGGCGCCGACGATGGCGACGAACGGGATCAGGGTGCCGATCACGGCCATCCGGAACTTCCCCTTCACCAGGGTGACCAGGACGAAGAGGAAGTTGATCGCGAGGGTGAGGATGAAGGTCACCCGGTCCTGCCGCTCCTCCGACGTCATGTCGTTCACCCCGAGCGGCGAGAAGCCGGCCAGCGCGAGCAGCACAAGAGCGGCGGTGAGCACCACGACCTCGACGCTCTGCCGGCCGGCCTCCGACCAGTAGACGTCGTCGAGATGCAGGATCAGCGCGAACTCGTCGAGGACCAGGCCCGCGCCGATCCCGAAGACCACGGCGAACACGCCCGCCCCGACGCCCTGGCGGCCGCTGGCCACCGCGCCGAAGCCGCCGACGATCGTGAGCACGACGCCCGGCACGACGTGGTGGATGTGCAGCCCGCCCGCCGAGGACACGTTGCGGAAGGGGCCCTTGCCGGCCCGGATCAGGCGGGTGATGGTCCGGGTGACCAGGAAGGTGAGGACGAACGAGCTCAGGGCGAGGAACAGCGGGAGCTTCCCGGGTTCCACGATGTTGCGGGAGAACCAGTGACCCATGCCACCCTCTGCCGATTGATCAGCTTTCTTCCGTTCCCGCCCATTTAACCCTCCGTCCGGGGCACTACCCTTCCGCGGATGGACGGCCTGCGTTTCGCCTTCGGCACCCTCACCGTGCTCCCCGCCCGCATCACCCGCTGGGACCGCGACGCGGCCCGCGCCGGGATGCTCTGCGCCCCGCTCGCGGGCCTGGTCGTCGGCCTGTTCGCGGCCGCGGTCGGCGGGGTGTTCCTGCTGCTCGGCGCCGGCCCGCTGCTCGCCGCCGTCCTCACCGTCGCGGTCCCCGCCCTGCTGACCCGCGGCCTCCACCTCGACGGCCTCGCCGACACCGCCGACGGCCTCGGCAGCGCCAAGCCGGCCGAGGACGCGCTGCGCATCATGAAGCAGTCGGACATCGGCCCGTTCGGCGTCATCGCCCTGGTCCTGGCCCTGCTCGCCCAGGTCGCCGCGCTCTACGAGCTGTACGGCGAGGGCTGGGCGCACGGCACGGTGGCCGCCGCCCTCGCCGCGACCGTCGCCCGCCTCGCCCTCACCGGCGCCTCCCGCGAGGGCGTCCCCGCCGCCCGCCCCGAGGGCCTGGGCGCGATCGTCGCCGCCACCGTCCCGGTACGCACCGCCGCCCTGACGGCCCTGGCGGTCCTGGCCCTCGCGGCGGCGAGCGGCGCGCTGTTCTCCGCGTGGGACGCGGTACGCCAGGTGCTGGCGGTCCTGGCCGCGCTCGGGGTGGCGGAGCTGCTGCTGCGGCGGTGCGTGCGGCGGTTCGGCGGGGTGACGGGGGATGTGTTCGGGGCGGTGGAGGAGACGGCGCTGACGGTGGCGCTGGTAGCCCTGACGCTGGGGTGAGCCGACGATGGCCGGTTCCCGTCGCAACCATCGGCCGGCTTCTGAGGTCATGTGGGCATGATCAGACGTCTTGCCCGTACCGGCGCACTGCTCGTCGCGGCGTCCCTGCCGCTGACCGCATGCTCCACTGATGACGACTCCCCCGCCCCGAAGGCGGTCCCTGCGACGCACCCGGTCTTCGACCAGAAGCTCGACCGGCAGCTGCTCCTGGCCGTGCGTGAGACACAGAAGGCGCGCAGCACGGGCTTCACGCAGAAGCTGGCCTTCGCGTCCGGCAAGGGTGACGTCACCCAGACCATGAGCGGGCGGATGGACTTCGCCGGTGGCAGCGGCCACGTGGACACGGCCTGGAAGACACCCACGACGCTCCCCGAGCGGACCCGGGCCGCCCTGCTCGGCTCCACTGCCGACCAGGGATCTGGCGCCGCCTCCGGCACCTATCTGGTCGACCGTCAGCAGATCCACTACCGCGCGGCGTCGTCCGCGTACTGGATCCGCTACACGGCCGCCGACACCCCCCCAGCAGGCGGGGAACGACCCGCTGGAGCACCTCCGTGGCACCGAGGCACCCGTCGGCGGCACGCTCCTCGAAGGCATCGGCGGCGCGGAGGCGAGCGGACGGAGCGACGACTCCACAGGCCGCACCTACCGGGCGGGGATGCCTTTCGGGGTACTGGGAGCCCTGTTCCCCAGCGACCTGCGAAGGGAGCTGGACGTCGTCAACGGCGGCACCGCGGCCTCGCAGAAGGCCGTTCCCCTCACCGTCACCGTGGACCGGCTGGGCCGGATCACCCATGCCCGGGCCGACCTGACCCGCCTCCTGCGCAAGGACGGCGCCTTCTCCGGCTTCACCGGCCTGACGATGGATCTCACCCTCACCGGGCACGGCGCGCCCTCGCCCGCGGCCTCCCCCACAGGCACCGTCCGCACCGCCGCCAAGGACGTCCTGCCCCTGCGCGACGTGAAGGACGGAGGCTGTGTCGACTTCGACACCGGTCAGCGGCTCGCGCACATCGTCGTCGGCGTGCCGTGCTCGGGGCCGTACGACGCCCGCGTCTTCACCCAGATCCCGCTGCGCGCCGGTTCCTCCCAGGCGGACACCCAGGAGCGGTCCGACACCGCCTGCGCGTACGCCCACGATGTCGCCCGGCCCGCATGGCTGCCCAAGGTGGCCCAGATCTGGGCCTGGTGGACGCCGGAGCCCGAGGGCGGGGCGAAGGGCCGCGTGACCTGCTATGTGACGACGGAACGCGGCGCCGCCTAGCAGGCCCGGCGCCACGCCCCCAGGTCCTCCTTCTTCAGCATCGAGCTGAGGCCGAGCTCCTTCGACCGCGGGCAGAACTCCGTGAGCGGCAGCTCGTACTCGACGTGGAAGACCGCCTTGCCGGCCTGCACGAAAGGCACGAGCAGCTCGCACTCCTCGTACTCGGCGCACTGCTCGTTCACCGCGAAGTCGAAGTCGGGGAGCAGCTGCGGAATCTGGTCCAGGTCGTTCTTCAGGCCCACGGACAGGCCCCGTTCATGGGCGAGGCGGGCGATCAGACGGTTGTACGTCAGCTGGTCGGCGGCGGTGAGGGGGAAGCCGGTGCGGTTGGTGTAGCCGTCCATGTTGTCGGGCTCGACCGCGTCGAAGCCCTTGGCGCGGCACATGTCGAGCCGGGCCGCCATCAGGGGGGCGAGCAGGTCGGTGCGGCGGATGTCGAGCCAGCGCTCGCCGGGCCAGCCGTTGCTCCTGCCGAGCAGCTCCTTGGGGAACTGCGCGGCGTCCGGGCGGAACTCCTCCCAGGCGCCGGTGGAGAGGTAGCAGATCACCTTGCGGCCCCAGCGGTGCAGGTCGGCGACGGCCGAGGCGGGGTGGTCGAAGCCGTCGATGTCGTACACGGGGACGTCGACCGTCGGGTCGAGGCGGCCGCTGAGCTGCCACTGCCAGGCGAGGCCGGGCGCCGGACGCCAGAGCTCCGCCTCCTTCGAATCGGGCCGGACCGGCCGGTCCGACCGGTCGGGGGCGGGTGTGGTGCAGGCCGCGGCGAGCAGCAGCAGCGGGACGAACAGCACCAGCAGACGTCTCATCGGACCGGCTCCAGGGTGTGCGGGAGGGTGCCCCACGGGTGGGCGCCGGTGCCGGGCACCGCGCAGTGCACCGGGGTGGCGGGGCGGGCGTCGGGCGGGGCCGCGTAGACCAGGTGGCAGTAGTGGTCGGCGACCGGCAGGTCCAGGTTCCGGTAGGCGTCCCACGGCCCCTCGAAGGTGACGAGGAGGTCGGCGAGCGCCTCGTACCCGGGGGCCGGGTGGGCACCGTGGTTGAGGACCAGGGTGCGCGCTCCGGCCGCCCGGGCGGACACGGCGAGGCGCCGGTAGTGCGGCAGCGCGTCCGGCGCGGTCGGCACCTGGTCGAGGAAGGCCCCGTCGGCTCCGTACCAGTCGCGGTGCCGCACCAGGTCGGCGACCACCTCGGGGTGCGGGCGGCGCCCGTAGTCGGTGTCCGCGTAGCCGAGCACCCGGACCTCGGCGGCCCGCAGCCGCCCGGCGATGTCGGCGAAGGCGGGGTCGGGCGCGCGGCCCGCGCCGCTGGCCGGGTTGAGGACGACGCCGTAGAGGGAGGGCGCGGCCGCGAGAAGGGCGGCCCAGTCCTCGGGGCGGTCGGCGGGGTGCTCGTAGAACGGCACCAGGAGGAAGGGATCGAGGGAGGGATTCACAGTCCGGCCCCTAGACGCGGTGGGCGGTCGGTCGTACCAGCAGAACACGGGTGAGCACACACAGCGCGGCGGCCGCGGCACCCGCCGCGAGCGGGCCGGCGGCCGGCGCGAAGGCCTGCGCGAGGCCCTGCGCCGCGGCCGCGAGCAGGCACACCACGGCCGCGCACGCCACCGCGCCGAAGGCCTGGAGCAGCAGCCCCAGCCACAGCACCGCGCCGACCAGGAGCAGCGAGGCGATCCGGGGCGCCGAGACGGCGGCGGCACCGGGCCACAGCAGCGCGGCGGCGGTAGTGAGGACCAGCAGCACGGCGAGATAGCCGCCGAGGCAGCCGGCGAGCGCGCCGGTGACGGCGCGCCGGAACTCGTCGGCCGTCGTCAGCAGCCGCAGCCGGGTGAGGCCGGCGGCGCGGAAGCGGTGCAGCAGCCACTCGGCCGGGCCCATGGAGAGGGTGAGCGCGATGACCGCGTCGGCCCCCGCGTACAGCACGAGCAGTCCGCTGCCGAGGCCGAACAGGCCGTACGGCAGTGAGCGCGCGAGCGGCGGCCCGCCCCGGCCCCGGGCGAGCCCGCCGGGGCGGTGCGGGCGCAGCACCAGCGCGGCGAAGCCGGTGGTGGCGGCGAGCGAGAGCAGCAGCAGGGCCACCCGGAGCGGCTCCGGCAGGTCGTAGCGGAAGGCGGGCACCGCGCCGGCGAGGGGTGCGAGGGCGACGAGCAGGGCGCGTTCGCGGCCGAGGACGAGGAGCACCGTCGCGGCGGCCAGGTAGAGCGCCTGCCCGGCGCCGAAGACCGCGGCGGGCCGCTCCCCCGGTCCTGCGGCGGCCACCGCGACGGCCGCCCCGGCGAGCGCGCCGGCCGGAGCACCGGTGACCAGGGCCCGGACGGCGGCGGCCCGGTCGCCGAGCCCGAGCCAGGTGTACGCGCGGTGCGCCAGCGCCTGGTTCCACACCCACCCGGTGACGGCCCCCGCGAACAACGGCACGGTCCCCGGCGGCAGCCCGTACCGCCCCGGCCCCGCGAGCAACGGCGCCCCGAGCACGTACGCGAGCCCGGGCAGCGCGAACACCACCCCGCGCAGCAGACACCCGGCGAGCCCGGTGTGCCAGGGCCCGGCGGCGGCCGGCTCCGGCGCGGGGTGACGGCGCTCGGTGCGGGCGTAGAGGTCCTCGGCGAGCGCGAACGAGTCGGCGCGCCCGTACACCAGCCGGATGTGGTCGTCCGTCATGCCGTCCGACTCCAGGATCGCGGCGATCTCGTCCGGGTGGACGGCGGAGGCGGCGAGCGCGTCGAGCCGGTCGGCGAGTTCGTCGAGCGGATCGGGCGCGAGGTGCCCTGCGGGCGGCGGGACGGGGGTGGGTCCCTGCGGGACGCCGCCTCCCGGCGCAGTGGGCGCGAGGTGCCCTGCGGGCGGCGGGACGGGGGTGGGGCCCTGCGGGACGCCGCCTCCCGGCGCAGTGGGCGCGAGCCCCTGCCGGGCCGGGGCCGAGGCGGCGGATTCCGCAATTACGGCGGACGCGGCTGCGGTTGCCGCGGCCTCGGCAGGCCCGCGCTTCGCGAGCCCTGGCGGGGCGGGCGCCGCACGCCCTTGCGCGGCGGCGTCGGCAGACCTGCCGGGGCGCGCGCTCGCGCCGTGCCCGCCCCGGGCCGGCAGGCCCGGGGGGACGGGCGGGGGCACCGGGGCCGGGGCCGTCCCCGGCACCGGCACCGTCGCGCGCTGGCGCGGTATCTGGGGCAGGGAGTCTCTCGCCGCGCCCGGTTTCAGCCAGAGCGAGCCGCTCATGCGAGGGCACCTCCGCGGAGGAGTTCGGCGCGCCAGGGGTCGGTGAGGCGGACGGTCCAGTCCAGAGGGTCCTTCGGGGCGGTGGCGGGGCGGCCGGCGAGTTCGAGGTAGATGCGGCGGAAGCCGTCGACGGAGCGGTGGAGGGTGAAGCGGTCGACGACGCGCTGGCGGGCCCGGCGGGCGAGGTCCGCGCGACGCTCGTGGTCCCTCAGGAGCTCGGAGACCGCGGCCGCCATCACCGCGGGCTCGCGGGGCGGGACGACGAGGCCGGTGTCGCCGACGGCCTCGCGGACGCCGCCGACGTCGGTGGAGACGGTGGCCCGGCCGCAGGACATCGCCTCGATGAGGGAGAAGGGGAAGCCCTCGCTGATGGAGGAGAGCATCACGACGTTGCCCGCCGCGTAGGCGCCGGCCACGTCCGACGTGCGGCCCTCGAAGACGACGCCGTCGGTGACGCCGAGTTCGGCGGCGAGCTTCTCCAGGCGGGTGCGGTAGTCCTCGTTGCCGGCCGGGACCGGGCCGAACAACCGCAGCCGCAGCTCGGGGAGTTCGGCGCGGCAGATCGCGTAGGCCCGGAGCAGGGTCTCCAGGTCCTTGATGGGGTCGACCCGGCCGACCCAGCTGAGGGTGGGGGTCTCGGGCTCGGGTCCGGCCCAGGGGAAGGCGGCGGGGTCGACGCCGTTGTAGACGGTGCGGATGCGGTCGGCGGGAGCGCCGCCGCGCTCCTCCCAGCGCCGGTTGTACTGGTTGCAGGGGGTGATGAGGTCGGCCTTGCGGTAGCCGAGGGTGTTGAGCTCCCGGTAGAAGCCGAGGAGCAGGGCCTTGACGGGGAAGCGCTGGGCCTCGGTGCGGTAGCCGAGGTAACGCTCGCGCAGATAGATGCCGTGTTCGGTGAGCAGGAAGGGCACCCCTTCGAAGTGCTGCGCGGCGAGCGCCGGCAGCGTGGCGAGCCCGCTCGACACGGCGTGCGCGACCCGGTCGCCGGATATCCGGGCGGCGAGCGGGCGCAGGGCGTGTTCGAGCAGGTCGACGGCGGTGAGGGCGTCGTGGACGGTGGGCCGGGCCGCGGCCGTCGGCAGGTGCGGCATGGACCAGATCCACATCAGGGAGCGGAGCACCCGCTCGGTGCGCAGGGCGGCGGTGAGGCCGCCGGCCCGGGCGAGGGCGGCGAGTTCGTACAGCGCCTCGCCGAAGTCGTGGCCGGCGGCGGGGTCGAGGATCGCGAGCAGGAAGCGCTCGCAGGTGTCGAGGAAGCGGCCCCGGGCCCGGCCGCGCGGGGCGGCCCGGGCCCGCTCCGGGGCGGGACCCCAGAGCGGGAAGGCGGTGTGGGCGGTGAGGTTCGGCGGCAGTTCCCAGGTGACGGGCTCCCGGCCGCTGCCGGTGAGCGCGAGGACGTGGAAGTCGACCTCGGGCATGCCCCGGATCAGCTGGTCGCACCAGGTGCTGACGCCGCCGTGGACATGTGGGTAGGTGCCTTCGGTGAGCATGGTGACATGGCGGCCACTGCTCGGCATGTGCGGTTCCCCCGGAGCGCGCGGTTCTCGGACGGCTGGTCAGGTGGTCGATCAGTGGTCAGCTGGCCGGGAGCTTGAGCGTGATCGCGCTCTGCAGCAGTTCGGGCGTGCTCCAGGCCGACCGGGTGCCGGCGTAGGCGGTGCCGAACACGGCCGTGCCGAGGAGGAGTTGCTTGCGGGTGCCCTCGGGGGCGGTGAGCGGGACGGCCACGCCGGAGGGGGCCTTGACGGTGACGGTGGCGCCGATCCGGTAGGCGGTGACCTGGCCCGCGTCGAGCGCCCGGTCCCAGGCGGCCCGGCGGTCGAGTTCGGTGCCGGTGTCCTTCTGGCTCGGGTTCACCAGCGGGGTGTTGGCGGCGTAGAGCGCCCGGTAGTCCGCGAGGACCCGGTCGAGGACGGGGTAGAGGAGGCGGTCCTCGGCAAGGTTGGACTGGTGGACGTAGTGCGGCCGCGGGTCGTTGCCCATGACGTGGGTGAGGGCGGTCCGGGCCTCCTGCGGCACGATGTGGCTCGCGTAGCCGGTGGCGGTGTCGAGCGGGGCGGGCAGGCAGGTGGAGGAGGGGTTGTCCTCGCACAGGCCGCTGCCGCCGTCGGCGCGGGAGGTGTAGATCCAGTTGTACTCGTCGGCCATCTCGGCGGCGGTGCCCACGTTGTAGTACACGTTCATGGGGTGCCGGGGCACGGTCTTCGCGGCGCCGTAACCGGTGCCGACCATGCGCTGGGCGGGTTCGCGGGAGTTGTCGCTCGCCGTCCACTTCACGCCGTTGTCGGCGAGGGCGCCGGCCAGGTTGGGGTTGTCGGCGGGCTGCTGGGGCAGGGTCTTCAGACCGGAGTGCTCGCCGGTGACGAGTTCGGTGCGGTCGACGGCGATGCCCTTGCCGGTGGCCCAGTCGAGGTTGTCCCGGATCTGCGCGGAGATCTCGGACCGGGTGACCCACTTCGTCGCCCCGGTGGTGTCCTTGGCGCAGCTCCACGGGACGGTCGTGGCGTCCTGGACGCAGCCGAGGAAGGGGTGGGTGTAGGTGTGGTTGATCCAGCGGTACTGGGCGCGGTCGGCGATCAGCCGGGTGGCGAGCGGATCGGTGCCGCCGTGTTCGGTCCTCCACTGCTCGCCCTGGCCGCCGTTGTAGACCAGGTCGAGCCGGAAGCCGGCGGACTGCTGCCAGGCGGCGGCGTAGGTCGCGTCGGCGGCGGTCATCCGGACCGGGTTGTCGCCGGCCTCGCCGTCGCCGCCGGGGCAGTCGAGGTCGCCGGGGGTGCAGTTGCGGGCGGGGTCCCAGCGGGCGTCGGGGGCGAGGACGTCGTCGACGTGCACGGAGAGGTAGTTGCGGGACTGCCCGAGGTGGACGCCCTGGGTGAGCCATTCGACGATGCCGCGGGCGAGCGCCCGGAACTGCCGCTGGTGGCGGTTGTAGGCGAAGGTGACGACGAGTTCGCGGCGCCCGTCGTGGGCGTACTCGCCGATCAGGCTGATCCGGCCGCCGTCGGCGGCGGGCATGTCGAGGTAGCTGGTGAAGCCGGCCCGGGGGCGGCCCGCGTAGCCGTAGCTCTCGGAGACGCCGGGGTCGTTGTCCTCGAAGACGACCGGCCCGCGCAGGTCGCGGAAGGGCCCGGCCTGGCCGGCCGCGGTGACATGGCCGGTGGCGCCGTCGAGGACGCCGGACCAGCCGCCGTCGGAGGTGTAGTCGAGGCCGACGCCGGGATGGGCCCAGGTGTAGGCGTCGACCTGCGGGATGCCGAAGCCCCGCTCGTACGCGACGAGGGCGGCCTGCTCGGCGGAGTCGGGGCCGAAGACGGACTCGTACGGCAGGACCACGCCCTGGTACTTGGCGCGCGGCCGCCCGTCGACCGAGTCGCTGAGGAAGCCGGCGGTGAGCACCGGGCGGTTCGGGTCGGCGAGGTCGAGGGTGCGGTACGGGACGCCGGAGCCCTCGAGTTCGGCGGTGATCGCGTCCACCGCGCTGCCGCCGTCGTCGACGACGAGGACGGTCAGGTCGATCCGCGGGACCGGCGTGGCCGCGGCGGCCGACTGCGCGGACGGCACGACGGTGGCGAGCAGCCCGGCCGCGGCGAGGGCGGCGAGCCGGGCGGTACGGGGAGCCCGCGCCGTACGGGGAGCCCGCGCCGTACCGGCGGCGCGGGCGGCGCGGTGGGAGCGGGCGGCGGCGCCGGTTCTGGGCGTGCGGGAGCGGCCGGAATCCATCGGTGGGTGTCCCCCCTCGGCAGGCCCGCGCGGGCGGCGGACCTGTGGAGATGCGTCAGATGGGCGAAGGGCGGTGTGTCGCCCTTGCCTGATTGAGGCGAGTGTGAAACGTGGCCGGCCGGACCGGGCGTCAAACCCGGCAGAGACACCACGGATGAGTGAATCACCACCGCCGTGAACGAAAACGGCGAGCGAGCGTAGGCTCATTACCGGCGCTCATCGGGCCGAAATACGATGCGGCGGGCACGGTCGGCCCATCCCTCGACCGCCACAGAACTCAATGGAAGCGAGAATTCACCACCGTGACTGCTCTCACTCTCAGCACTGCCGGAGCGGCGACGCTGCGCGCCGACGCGGTCGTCGTCGGCGTCGCGAAGTCCGGTAAGACGCTGGTCGTCGCCCCGGGCGCCGAGGCCGTCGACCAGGCCTTCGACGGTGGCCTGGCCGGCGTCCTGGAGACCCTGGGCGCCTCGGGCGCCGAGGGTGAGGCGACCAAGCTGCCCTCCCCCGCCGGCCTGAAGGCCCCCGTCGTGCTCGCCGTCGGCCTGGGTGCCGCGCCCGAGGACGGCGAGGCCTATGGCACCGAGGCGCTGCGCCGGGCCGCGGGCACCGCCGCCCGCGCGCTGACCGGCTCGAAGAAGGCCGCCTTCGCGCTGCCCGTCGCCGACGCCGACGCCGCCGCCGCCATCGCCGAGGGCGCGCTGCTCGGCGCGTACGCCTACACCGCGTACCAGGAGAACGGCAACGGCGGCAAGAAGCCGCTGGCCGAGGTCGCCCTGCTCGGCGCCAAGCCCCGCGACAAGGCCCACAAGGCCGCCGCGGAGCGCGCCGTCGCCGTCGCGGAGGAGATGAACCGCGCCCGCGACCTGATCAACCAGCCGCCGAACGACCTGACGCCGGCCGCGTTCGCCGCCGCCGCGCAGGCCGCCGGCAAGGAGCACGGCCTCAAGGTGCAGGTGCTCGACGAGAAGGCGCTCGCCAAGGGCGGCTTCGGCGGCATCCTGGGCGTCGGCAACGGCTCGGTGAACCCGCCGCGGCTGGTCCGGGTCGCCTACACCCACCCGAAGGCGGAGAAGACCCTCGCCCTGGTCGGCAAGGGCATCACCTACGACTCGGGCGGCATCTCCCTGAAGCCGGCCGGCCACAACGAGACGATGAAGTGCGACATGAGCGGCGCGGCCGCCGTCTTCGCCACCGTCGTAGCCGCGGCCCGCCTCGGCCTCGCCGTCAACGTCACCGGCTGGCTCGCCCTGGCCGAGAACATGCCGTCCGGCTCCGCCACCCGCCCGGGCGACGTGCTGCGCATGTACAGCGGCAAGACCGTCGAGGTCCTGAACACGGACGCCGAGGGCCGTCTGGTCCTGGCCGACGCGCTGACCAAGGCCTCCGAGGAGCACCCGGACGCGATCGTCGACGTGGCCACGCTGACCGGTGCCATGGTCCTGGCGCTCGGCAACCGCACCTTCGCGATCATGGCCAACGACGACGACTACCGCTCCGCGCTGCACGAGATCGCGGACGAGGTCGGCGAGCAGTCCTGGCCGATGCCGCTGCCGGCGGACCTGCGCAAGGCGATGGACTCCCCGACCGCCGACATCTCCAACATGGGCGAGCGGATGGGCGGCGGCCTGGTGGCCGGTCTGTTCCTGAAGGAGTTCGTGGGCGAGGGCATCACCTGGGCCCACCTGGACATCGCGGGCCCCGCCTTCCACGAGGGCGCCCCCTACGGCTACACCCCGAAGGGCGGCACCGGCTCCTCGGTGCGCACCCTGGTGCGCCTCGCGGAGCGCACGGCGGACGGCGAGCTCTGATCACCGAGTGATCCGGCGAACGGCCCCCAGGTCACCGACCTGGGGGCCGTTCGCTCGCGACGAAATCCGTAGCTTCGTACGTGGCTGTCACCCGGCCGTACGGACCATCCGCCGTCTCAGAGCGCGGCCCCGCGTCCCGCCGTCCGGCAACAAGTGCGAAGATGGGTTCTCGGCAGGACAGGGCCCCCACCACAGGGCCGACAAATATGCGGCCGGACCACCGGAGCCGCCGCCCCGTCACCGAAGACGGGCGACGAGCGCACATGCATGGAGGACGTGACGTGGCGAACGACGCCAGCACCGTTTTCGACCTAGTGATCCTCGGCGGCGGTAGCGGCGGTTACGCCGCCGCGCTCCGTGGAGCGCAGCTGGGCCTGGACGTCGCACTGATCGAGAAGAACAAGCTCGGCGGCACCTGCCTGCACAACGGCTGCATCCCGACGAAGGCCCTGCTCCACGCCGGCGAGGTCGCCGACCAGGCGCGCGAGGCGGAGCAGTTCGGTGTCAAGGCCTCCTTCGAGGGCATCGACATCAAGGCCGTGCACAAGTACAAGGACGATGTGATCTCGGGCCTCTACAAGGGTCTGCAGGGTCTCGTCGCCTCCCGCAAGGTGACCTACATCGAGGGCACCGGCCACCTGTCCTCCCCGACCTCCGTCGACGTCGACGGCCGCCGGGTCGAGGGCCGTCACGTCCTCCTCGCCACCGGCTCCGTCCCGAAGTCCCTGCCGGGTCTGGAGATCGACGGCAACCGGATCATCTCCTCGGACCACGCGCTGACCCTGGACCGGGTCCCGGAGTCCGCGATCATCCTCGGCGGCGGTGTCATCGGCGTCGAGTTCGCCTCGGCGTGGAAGTCCTTCGGCACCGACGTCACGGTGATCGAGGGCCTGAAGCACCTCGTCCCGGTCGAGGACGAGAACAGCTCCAAGCTGCTCGAGCGCGCCTTCCGCAAGCGCGGCATCAAGTTCAACCTGGGCACCTTCTTCCAGTCGGCCGAGTACACCGAGACCGGTGTGAAGGTCACCCTGGCGGACGGCAAGACCTTCGAGGCCGAGGTGCTGCTCGTCGCCATCGGCCGCGGCCCGGTCTCCGCCGGTCTCGGTTACGAGGAGCAGGGCGTCGCGATGGACCGCGGCTACGTCCTGGTCGACGAGTACATGCGCACCAACGTGCCGACGATCTCGGCCGTGGGTGACCTGGTCCCGACGCTCCAGCTCGCGCACGTCGGCTTCGCCGAGGGCATCCTGGTCGCGGAGCGCCTCGCGGGCCTGAAGCCGGTCCCGGTCGACTACGACGGCGTGCCGCGGGTGACGTACTGCCACCCGGAGGTCGCCTCCGTCGGCATCACCGAGGCCAAGGCCAAGGAGATCTACGGTGCGGACAAGGTCGTCGCCCTGAAGTACAACCTCGCGGGCAACGGCAAGAGCAAGATCCTCAAGACCGCGGGCGAGATCAAGCTCGTCCAGGTCAAGGACGGTGCCGTGGTCGGCGTCCACATGGTCGGTGACCGCATGGGCGAGCAGGTCGGCGAGGCGCAGCTGATCTACAACTGGGAGGCGCTGCCGGCCGAGGTCGCGCAGCTCATCCACGCCCACCCGACGCAGAACGAGGCGCTCGGCGAGGCCCACCTGGCCCTGGCCGGCAAGCCTCTGCACTCCCACGACTGACGCTCACGTCATCACAGGGCGCGACGACCACTTTCCGCAATTCGTTAGGAGCAACTGAAACCATGTCGGTTTCCGTAACCCTGCCGGCGCTCGGCGAGAGCGTCACCGAGGGCACCGTCACCCGCTGGCTCAAGGCCGAGGGTGAGCGTGTCGAGGCCGACGAGCCGCTGCTCGAGGTCTCGACCGACAAGGTCGACACCGAGATCCCCGCCCCCGCCTCGGGCATCCTGGCCTCCATCAAGGTCGCCGAGGACGAGACGGTCGAGGTCGGCGCCGAGCTGGCCATCATCGACGACGGCTCCGGCGCCCCCGCGGCTGCCCCGGCCCCCGCCGCCGAGGCCGCTCCGGCTCCGGCCGCCGCTCCGGCCCCCGTGGCCGAGGCCCCCGCCGCCCCGGCCCCCGCCGCCGAGGCTCCGGCCGCCGCCCCCGCCGGTGGCGCCCAGGGCACCGACGTCGTGCTGCCGGCGCTCGGCGAGTCCGTCACCGAGGGCACCGTGACCCGCTGGCTGAAGTCGGTCGGCGAGACCGTCGAGGCCGACGAGCCGCTGCTCGAGGTCTCCACGGACAAGGTCGACACCGAGATCCCCGCCCCCGCCTCCGGCGTTCTCCTGGAGATCGTCGTCGCCGAGGACGAGACCGCCGAGGTCGGCGCCAAGCTGGCCGTCATCGGTGCCGCGGGTGCCGCTCCGGCCGCCCCGGCCCCGGCTGCCGCCCCGGCCCCCGCCGCCGCTCCGGCTCCGGCTGCTCCCGCCGCCCCGGCTCCGGCCCCCGCGCCGGTGGCCCCGGCCGCGCCGGTCGCCGCTCCGGCTCCGGTCGCCCCGGCCGCCCCCGTGGCCGCCCCGGCCCCGGTCGCGCCTGCCGCTCCGGCCGTCGCCCCGGCCGCCCCGGAGGACGAGGGCGCCTACGTGACCCCGCTGGTCCGCAAGCTCGCCTCCGAGCACGGCGTGTCCCTGGCGTCCGTCAAGGGCTCCGGCGTCGGCGGCCGCATCCGCAAGCAGGACGTCCTCGCGGCCGCCGAGGCCAAGAAGGCCGCCCCGGCCCCCGCCGCCGCTGCCGCTCCGGCCGCCGCCGCGAAGGCCCCGGCCCTCGAGGTCTCCCCGCTGCGCGGCCAGACCGTCAAGATGACCCGCATGCGCAAGGTCATCGGCGACAACATGATGAAGGCGCTGCACGGCCAGGCCCAGCTGTCCTCGGTCGTCGAGGTCGACATCACCAAGCTGATGAAGCTGCGCGGCCTCGCCAAGGACGCGTTCGCGGCCCGCGAGGGCGTCAAGCTCTCCCCGATGCCGTTCTTCGTCAAGGCGGCGGCCCAGGCGCTGAAGGCCCACCCGGTCATCAACGCCCGGATCAACGAGGACGAGGGCACGATCACCTACTTCGACACCGAGAACATCGGTATCGCGGTGGACTCCGAGAAGGGCCTGATGACCCCGGTCATCAAGGGTGCGGGCGACCTGAACATCGCCGGCATCTCGAAGGCCACGGCCGAGCTGGCCGGCAAGGTCCGCGGCAACAAGATCACCCCGGACGAGCTGGCGGGCGCGACCTTCACGATCTCCAACACGGGTTCGCGCGGCGCGCTCTTCGACACCATCATCGTTCCGCCGAACCAGGTCGCCATCCTGGGCATCGGCGCCACGGTGAAGCGTCCGGCCGTCATCGAGACCGCCGAGGGCACCGTCATCGGCGTGCGCGACATGACCTACCTGACGCTCTCCTACGACCACCGTCTGGTGGACGGCGCCGACGCCGCCCGCTACCTGGTGGCCGTGAAGGCGATCCTGGAGGCCGGCGAGTTCGAGGTCGACCTCGGCCTCTGAGGCCGGCTGCCGGGGCCGCTGAGGCTACTGGCGAGTAAGAGGCGCGTGCATCGCAACGTAACGAGCCTCACCTGCGGCGCCCCCGCCCGGATGTGTTTCCGGGCGGGGGCGCCGCCGTATTGTCTAAGTGTCTACTGACTCCCGAGGAGCGACCTCCATGACCATGCCCGTCGTCCATTCGCTGCGCGAGCAGATCCGCGAGCACATCGTGGAGGGCATCGTCAGCGGACGCTGGAAGCCGGGCGAGCGCATCGTGGAGCGGCGGATCGCGACGGAGCTGGAGGTCTCCCAGACCCCGGTCCGGGAGGCGCTGCGCGAGCTGGAGTCGCTGCGGCTGATCGAGTCGGCGCCGAACAAGGGCGTCCGGGTGCGCAATCTGACCGCGGCGGACCTGGAGGAGAGCTACCCGGTGCGGGCCGGTCTGGAGCAGATCGCGGCGGAGCTGGCGGCGGGCCGGCTCGCCACCGACTGCTCGGCCCTGGAGCCCCACGTGACGGCGCTGTACGAGGCGGACGCGGCCTCGGACGGCACGGCGCAGGTGCGGCACACGGTGGCCTTCCACCGGGAGCTGGTGCGGGCGGCCGGGAACAGCGTGCTCCTGCACACCTGGGAGGGCCTGGGCATCGAGGTGTTCACCGCCCTGTCGATCCGCTGGCTGGGCACGGTGCAGAAGTCGTACGCGGAGGAGCACCAGGAGCTGGTGGAGGCCTTCCGCCGGGCGGATCCGAACATCGGGGCCCTCGTGAAGGCGCATGTGCTGGGGTGCGCGCCGCGCGCCTGACCGCACACCGTCGTACGAGCGGGTCTCCCTTCGGGAAGGCCCGCTCATTCGTGCGTACGGGGTCTCATCGCGTCACCCCACCTGCGAAAACAAGGCACCGGGTGCCCATTTCCGCGGCACCCTGTGCCGACTTTGGTGCTCCGGGCATCTTTTTCGCCCCGAAGCTTTGATCGATCATCGATCGCCGACATACAGTCTTCCGGGGCCGTACCCCGGCCCTTCGCCCTGTCCTGCCAGACAAGGCCCCTTTATCTCCACCCCCATCTGTCCGGAAGGCGGCGATCATGACCGATCCCGTAGGCAAGATTCCGAGCGAGCTCGACCAGCTCCCGGACCGTGACACCGAGGAGACCGCCGAGTGGGCGGCCTCCCTGGACGCCGTCACCAAGGCCGCCGGCCCCCACCGGGCCGCCTACCTGATGCGCCGCACCCTCCAGCACGCCGACACGGCGGGCCTCGCCCTGCCGAAGCTGCTGGAGACGGACTACCTCAACACCATCCCCACCTCCGCCGAGCCGGTCGTCGACGGCGACGAGGAGATGGAGCGGAAGATCACCGCGTGGAACCGCTGGAACGCGGCCGCGATGGTCACCCGCGGCTCCAAGCACGGCGTCGGCGGCCACATCGCGACCTTCGCGTCCGCGGCCTGGCTGTACGAGACCGGCTTCAACCACTTCTTCAAGGGCAAGGAGTCCGGCGAGGCCGCCGGCTCCGGCGACCAGCTCTACATCCAGGGCCACGCCTCCCCCGGCATCTACGCCCGCGCCTTCCTCGACGGGCGGCTGACCGAGGCGCACCTCGACAACTTCCGGCAGGAGTCCGGCGGCAACGGCCTGCCCTCCTACCCGCACCCGCGGCGCCTCCCCTGGCTGTGGGAGTTCCCCACCGTCTCCATGGGTCTCGGCCCGCTCTCCGCGATCTACCAGGCGCGCTTCAACCGCTATCTGACCAACCGCGGCATCAAGGACGTCTCCTCCTCGCACGTCTGGGCCTTCCTGGGCGACGGCGAGATGGACGAGCCCGAGTCGACGGCGGCCCTCGCACTGGCGGCCCGCGAGGGTCTGGACAACCTGACCTTCGTCATCAACTGCAACCTGCAGCGCCTCGACGGCCCGGTCCGCGCCAACTTCAAGATCGTGCAGGAGCTGGAGGCCCAGTTCCGCGGCGCCGGCTGGAACGTCGTGAAGACCCTGTGGGGCAACGCCTGGGACGAGCTGTTCGCGCTCGACACCACCGGCGCCCTGGTCCGCCGCCTCCGCGAGGTCCCGGACGCGCAGGTCCAGACGTACCAGACCCGCGACGCCGCCTACATCCGCCAGGACTTCTTCGGCAAGGACCCGGCGCTCGTCGCGATGGCGCAGCTGCTGTCCGACGACAAGATCCTCGAGTGCTTCCACCTCTCCCGCGGTGGCCACGAGCCGCGCAAGGTGTACGCCGCGTACAAGGCCGCCCTGGAGTTCAAGGGCGCGCCGACGGTGATCCTCGCGCAGACCGTGAAGGGCTTCACCCTGGGCGAGGGCTTCGCGTCGAAGAACGCGAACCACCAGATGAAGAAGCTGTCCACGGACGAGTTCAAGAACATGCGGGACCTTCTTGAGCTGCCGATCTCGGACGCGCAGTTCGTCGACGGCGTGGTGCCGTACGGCCACCCGGGCGCCGACTCCCCCGAGGTGCGCTACCTCCAGGAGCGCCGCGCGGCCCTCGGCGGCCCGGCCCCGGCCCGCCGGGTGCACCCGCTGGCCCCGCTGCCGGCCCCGGCCGACAAGGCCTTCGCCGCCTTCGACAAGGGCTCCGGCTCGCAGTCCGTCGCCACCACGATGGCCTTCGTGCGCCTGGTCAAGGACCTGGTCCGCGACAAGGAGACCGGCAAGCGCTGGGTCCCGATCGTCCCGGACGAGGCCCGTACCTTCGGTATGGAGTCGCTGTTCCCGTCGCTCGGCATCTACTCGCCGAAGGGCCAGACGTACGAGCCGGTCGACCGCGACCAGCTGATGTACTACAAGGAGGCCGTCAACGGCCAGATCCTGAACGAGGGCATCACCGAGGCCGGCTCGATGGCCGACTTCATCGCCGCGTCCACCGCGTACGCGACGCACGGCGAGGCGATGATCCCGTTCTACATCTTCTACTCGATGTTCGGCTGGCAGCGGACCGCCGACCAGATGTGGCAGCTCGGCGACCAGCTCGGCCGCGGCTTCCTCGTCGGCGCGACCGCGGGCCGTACGACGCTGACCGGTGAGGGCCTGCAGCACGCCGACGGCCACTCCCCCGTCATCGCGGCCACCAACCCGGCGGCGCTGAGCTACGACCCGGCGTTCGCCTACGAGGTCGCGGCCATCGTCAAGGAGGGCCTGCGCCGGATGTACGGCGAGGCGGCCGAGGGCGAGGACCAGAACGTCTTCTACTACCTCACCGTCTACAACGAGCCGATGCCGCAGCCGGCCAAGCCGGGCCACGCGGGCGTCGACGAGGGCATCGTCAAGGGCCTCTACCGCTTCAACACGGCCGAGTCGGCCGGCCTGGAGCTGCCCGCGAACGCCGCCCGCATCCAGCTGCTCGCCTCCGGCACGGCGATCCACTGGGCCCTGGAGGCGCAGAAGCTGCTCGCCGCCGAGTGGGGCGTGGCCGCCGACGTGTGGTCCGCGACCTCCTGGACCGAGCTGCGCCGCGACGCGCTCGATGCCGACGCGGCCCTGCTGCGCGGCGAGGAGCGCGTGCCGTACGTCCGCCAGGTCCTGGAGGGCGTGGACTCCCCGGTCCTCGCGGTCTCCGACTACATGCGCCAGGTCCCGGACCAGATCGCGCAGTGGATCCAGCAGGACTACACCTCGCTCGGCGCCGACGGCTTCGGCCTCTCGGACACCCGCGCGGCGGCCCGCCGCCACTTCGGCATCGACGCCGAGTCCATCGTCGTCGCCGCCCTCGCCCAGCTCGCCCGCCGCGGCGAGGTCCAGGCGACCGCGGTCAAGGAGGCCCGGGAGCGCTACGGCCTGTAAGGCCGCCGGACCGGACCGGTCCGTGTGAGGGGCCGGAGGGGCCGCCCCCGTTCGTACGCCGACACGTACGAGCGGGGGCGGCCCCTCTGTCGTGTCGGTCTTGTCGTGTCAGTGCCCGGTACGGGGCCGGGCCGGCATCGCCCAGGCCGCCGGGGCCGTCAGGGCGAGGAGGGCGGCGGACGTGGTCAGGGCCTGGTGGGGGCTTGTGGTGGTCAGGTAGACGCCGCCGGTGACGGCGACGCCGAGGGTGCCGCCGAGTTGTTGGACGGCGTTGAGGAGCCCGGCGGCGGAGCCGGCTTCCTGGTCGGAGACGGGGCGGAGGGCGAGGGTGAAGAAGGGGGCGGTGAAGAGGCCGACGCCGAGGCCGGCGAGGGCGAGGGCGAAGGGAAGGCCGAGGGGGTAGCGCCCGGTGGGTGCGGCGCCGTAGGCGAGGGCGGCGGCGGCCAGGCCGGCCGCGAGGGCGACGAGCCCGGCGCACAGGACGCGGGCGCCGCCGTGGCGGGGGACGAACCGGCTGCCGGCTGCCGACCGCCGGCTGCTCGCCGCGCTGCGGGAGGACGCCCTCGCCCCGTACGCGGAGCTGGCCGCCGCGACCGACACCACGCCGGCCACCGTCGCCCGTCGGCTGACCGAACTGCGGGCGCGCGGCGCCCTGTTCTTCGACATCGACATCGAGCCGGCCGTGCTCGGCGTCACCGTCTCCGCGCTGCTGTGGATGCAGGTCGCCCCGAGCCGGCTCGACGAGGTCGCCACGGCCCTGGCCGGGCACGCCGAGCTCGCGGTCGTCGCCGCGACCACCGGCCCGACCAACCTGGTGGCGCACGCCCTGTGCTCGGACGTCGAGGCCCTGCACCACTACCTGACCCGGCGCCTCGCCCTGGACGCGATCAGCCGGATCGAGACGGCGCCCGTGCTCCGTACGTACAAGGCCGCCGCCACCCTGCGCGGCTGAGGACAGCATCATGAACACATGCGTGCCGCCCGCCTGATCAAGCTGGTCCTGCTGCTCCAGTCCCGGCCGTCGATGACGGCCGCCGAACTCGCCGCCGAGCTGGAGGTGTCGGAGCGGACCATCACCCGGGACGCCCTGGCGCTCTCGGAGGCGGGGGTGCCGGTGTACGCGGACCGGGGGCGGGCCGGCGGGTACCGGCTGGTCGGCGGCTACCGGACGCGCCTGACCGGCCTCGCCCGCGGGGAGGCGGAGGCGCTGTTCCTGTCCGGGCTGCCGGGGGCGCTGCGGGACCTGGGGCTCGCGGACGCGGCCTCGGCGGCCCGCCTGAAGGTGTCGGCGGCGCTGCTGCCCTCGCTGCGGAACGCGCCGGAGGCGGTGGGGCGGCGCTTCCACCTGGACGCACCGGCCTGGTTCCAGGAGCCGGAGACGCCGGAGCTGCTCGCGCCGGTGGCGGAGGCGGTGTGGGGCGATCTGCCGGTGCGGGCCCGCTACCGGCGGGGCGACGGCGAGGTGACGCGGGAGCTCGCACCGTACGGTCTCGTCCTGAAGGCGGGCGTCTGGTACGTGTGCGCCCGGGCCGGGTCCTCGTACCGCACCTACCGGGTGGACCGGTTCACCGAGGTGACGGTCGGCGAGGAGCCCTTCGAGCGCGATCCGGACTTCGATCTGGCGGCGTTCTGGAACGAGCGCTCGGCCGAGTTCGCGCGCTCGCTGCTGCGTGCGGAGGTGGTGGTGCGGCTGACGGAGGCGGGGGCGCGGCGGCTGCCGTACGTGACGGACCGCGCGGCGGCCGGCGAGGCGGTGGCGGCGGGGGTGACCGAGGCGGACGGCCGGCTGCGGGTGGTGCTGCCGGTGGAGAACGAGGAGGTGGCCTTCGGGCAGCTCCTCGGGCTCGGCCCGGAGGTCGAGGTGGTGGCCCCGGACGGCCTGCGCGAGCGGTTCGCGGCGGCCGCCCGGGCGATGGCCGAGCGCTATCGGACGGTCTAGCGGTAGTCCGCCGGGTCGGTGTCCGGGTCGGTCTCCTTGGCGAGCAGGAAGCCCCAGGCGTCCGGCCGCGAGCCGTCCGCGTCGGTGAAGCCGTACTCGCGGGCGAGGCGTCCGCTGTCCAGGGACTGCCCGTTCCAGCGGGCCCGGTCGGGGTCGGCGGCGAGGGCGGCGACCGCCCGTCCGACGTAGACGGGGGACTCGGAGACGGCGAAGTCGGGGACCTTGTCGGTGGCCTCGCGCCAGTTCTCCTCGGTGACGCCGAAGCCCGCGAGCATCTGCTCGGAGCGCAGCCAGCCGGGGCTGACGGAGACGGCGGTGCCGGCGGAGTCCGCGAGCTCCTTGGCGAGGCCGAAGGCCATCCGGATGGGGGCGTTCTTGGCGAGGTCGTAGAAGAGGTTCTCGCGGAAGCGGGTGCCGTTGTACGCGGTGGTGCCGTCGGTGACCTCGACGACCAGGCCGCCGGGGTGACGGGTGAGCAGGGGGAGGGCGGTGTGGGAGGTGATGAGGTGTGTCTTCACGCCGAGTTCGAGCATGCGCAGGCCGTCGGCGAGGCCGATGTCCCAGGTCTTCTTGCCGAAGGAGGAGCCGATGAGGTGTTCGCCGCCCCACACGTCGTTGACGAGGACGTCGAGCCGGCCGCGCTCGCGGTCGATCCGCTCGACCAGGGCGCGGACCTGATCCTCCTCCAGGTGGTCGGTGGGGACGGCGACGCCCTCGCCGCCGGCGGCGGTGACGAGCTCGGCGGTCTCCTCGATGGTCTCGGTGCCTCGGCCGACCTCGCTGACCCGGTCGCGGGTGGTGCGGCCGGTGACATAGACGGTGGCTCCGGCGGTGCCGAGCTGGACGGCGATGGCGCGTCCGGCGCCGCGGGTGGCGCCGGCGACGAGGGCGATCCGGCCCGCGAGGGGCTTGTCGTCCGCGTTCTCCGTGGTGTTCTCGGTGGTCATGCGAGCAGCCTGGCAGGGAAATCCGACATCTTCTGTCCGGATTGATTTCAGCCGATTCCGGGTGCGTCGCCCGCCGGCACGCACGATGCTTGTCCCGTGATGGACGAGACGGAGTTCTGGGAGATCATCGACTCCACCCGGGAGCGCGCCGAGGGCGACCCGGAGGAGCATGCCGACCTGCTCGTGGAGCGCCTCACCCGGCTCGACCCGGACTCCGTGGTGGACTTCGCCCGGCATTTCGAGGCCCGCTACAACCGCGCGTTCACCTGGGAGCTGTGGGGTGCGGCCGCCGTGCTGCTCGACGGTGCGGCGGACGACACCTTCGACTGGTTCCGCTGCTGGCTGATCGGCCAGGGGCGGGAGGTCTTCGAGGGCGCGGTGCACGATCCGGACGCGCTGGCGGAGCTCCTTGAGGACTTCGATCCGGAGATCGACGGGGACGGCGAGGAGCTGGGCTTCGCGGCCGACGAGGCGTACGAGGGGCTGACCGGCGGCGAGACGCCGGAGCTGGGCATTCCGCCACAGGGCGCGGAACCGCTGGGCACACCGTTCGACCTGGACGACGACGGCGTGCTCGCGGCCCGCTTCCCGCGCCTGTGGGCCCGCTTCGGCCCCGGCTGAGAGGCCCCCGCCCGGCAGCGCTCGGGGTACGTCAGAAGTGCGTGCCGCCGTCGATGCGTATCTCGGTGCCGGTGATGAACTTCCCGTCCTCGGAGGCGAGCATCGCGACGACGCCGGCGACGGTCTCGGGGCCGGCGAAGCCCTGGCCGAGGGCGGGGGCGAGCTTGGCGAAGAGCGACCAGTCGGTGTCCTCGGGCAGGCCGGGGCCCTGGGACTGCTTGGACTCGCCGGAGCCGTCGGTCATGCCGGAGGAGATGGAGCCGGGCTGGACGGCGGTGAAGCGGATGCCCTGCTTGGCGTACTCGGCGGCGAGCGCGTGGGTCATGGACTGGATGCCGCCCTTGCTGGCCGCATAGGCCGCCATGTAGGGGTGGGCGAACATCGCCGAGGTGGAGGAGAAGTTGACGACGGCGGCGCCGTTGCCCTCCAGGAGCGCCGGTATGGCCTCGCGGATCATCAGGAACGTACCGGTGAGGTTGATCCGCAGGACCTGCTCGAAGGAGTCGAGCGTGGTCTCGTGGGTGTGCGCGGAGCGCAGGATGCCCGCCGCGTTGACCAGCACGTCGAGCCCGCCGAGGGTCTCGACGGCGGCGGCGACGCCCGCGCGCACGGAGCTCTCGTCGCCGATGTTCACGACGAGCGTGGTGAGGCGGTCGGCGTCGGCACCCGCCTTGGCGACGGTGTCCTTGAGGCCGTCCTCGCTGATGTCGGCGGCGACGACGCGCCCGCCCTCGGCCAGCATGCGCAGGACGGTGGCCTGGCCGATGCCGGAGCCGCCGCCGGTGACGAGTGCGCGGCGTCCCTCGTAACGGGTCAGCTGGTTCATGACGACACAACCTCTCGATCTCAACTTCCTGATGCTGCCACCGTACGCCTAAGTGGCACGTTTTGCCATAGCTGCACAGAGTGCATTTCTGGCAGGCGCGGGCGTACGCTGGTCGCGTGAGCACCAAGCCCCCCTCCCTGACGGAGCGCCGCAAGGCCGCCACCCAGCTCGACATCGCCCGTGCG
Organism: Streptomyces sp. SKN60; assembly: GCF_026236535.1. Taxonomy (GTDB): domain Bacteria; phylum Actinomycetota; class Actinomycetes; order Streptomycetales; family Streptomycetaceae; genus Streptomyces. The sequence goes on from NZ_JAHTMW010000001.1 coordinate 579,111, forward strand.
GCGGCCGAGCTGTTCACCGAGCGCGGGCCCGACGACACCACCGCCGAGGACATCGCCCAGCGGGCCGGGGTCGCCCTGCGCACCTTCTACCGCTACTTCCGCTCCAAGCAGGACGCCGTCGCCCCGCTGCTCGCGGGCGGTGCCGACCGCTGGCGCGCCGAGCTCGCCGCCGCCGGACCGGGCACCGCCGTGCCCACCGCCCTGGAGCGGTCCATCGCCGACTCGCTGGCCGCCGCGGACACCGAGGCCGAGGAGGGTCTGCGCTGGACCCGCGGGCTGCTGCGGGCGGCCGAGCACGACCCGGCACTGCGGGCCGTCTGGTACCGGGTCAACCAGGAGTCCGAGGACCGGCTGCGCGCGGTCCTCGCCGAGCTGGCGGGCCCCGGCACCGACCCCCTGGAGCTGCGGCTCGCGGCCGCGGCGGCCACCGACGCGATCCGGATCGCCCTGGAGACCTGGGCCGAGACCGACGCCCCGGTGCACGGCCCCGGCTCGCCGGCCGACCTGGCCGTGCGCTGCCTGCGCGAACTCATGGGCGGGATGCGGCTCCTCGCGCCCGGCTCAGGGAAGGAGTGAGCGCCCCATCAGGACGTCGTCCACGTATCCGCCGGCCAGGAAGAACTCGCCCGGCAGCACGCCCTCGACCGCGAAGCCCTCGCTCTCGTAGAGCGCCCGGGCCGGAGCGTTGTGCCCGAGCACCCGGAGGGTGATGCGCCGGGCGCCCTCGGCCCGGGCCCGGTCCATGGCGGCGCGCAGCAGGGTGCGGGCCACGCCCCGGCCGCGGGCGGACTCGGCGACGGCGAGGCCCTGGATCTGGCGGACGTGGGCATTACAGGGCATGGGGGTGGGCGGGACGAGGCGGAGATAGCCGAGCACCGCGGCCTCCTCGGACTCCGCCACCAGGTAGTGCGCGGGCAGGTGCCGCTCGTCGAAGAACGGCTCCCCTGCCTCGGGCGGCGGCAGCACGGCGTGCAGCGGGGACCAGGTCGCACGGTCGAGCGCGGCGAGGGCGGGCTCGTCGGCGGCCACGGCGGCGCGGACCCGTATCGATGACGTCTGCGGTGGCTCCGGCACGATCATGCGGGCCACTGTGCCATGGCCGAACCCGGAAGGGGCAGGATGGCGGTATGAAGCGACAGACTCGCCAGCGCATCGCCGTCACCGGCGCGTCCGGGCTCATCGGCGCCGCCCTCGTGCGCTCCCTGCGCGCCGACGGCCACGAGGTCCTGCGGCTCGTCCGGCGGCCGGCCGTCCTGGCCGACGAGGTCGAATGGGACCCGGCCCGGCTGTACGTGGACACCGCGGGCCTGGTCGGGGTCGACGCGGTCGTGCACCTGGCGGGCGCGGGCGTCGGCGAGCGGCGCTGGAACGACGCGTACAAGAAGGAGATCCGGGACAGCCGGGTGCTCGGCACCCGCGCGATCGCCGAGGCGCTGGCCTCGCTCGCCGACCCGCCCGAGGTCCTCGTCTGCGGCACGGCCCTCGGCTACTACGGCGACACCGGCACCCGCGCGGTCGACGAGAGCGCGCCCGCCGGCGAGGGCTTCCTGCCCGAGGTGTGCGTGGACTGGGAGGCCGCGGCGGCGCCCGCCGAGGCGGCCGGGATCCGCGTCGCGTACGCCCGTACCGGTCTGGTGGTGGCCCGTCAGGGCGGCGCCTGGGGACGGCTCTTCCCGCTGTTCCGGGCCGGGCTCGGCGGGCGGATGGGCGACGGGCGCCAGTACTGGAGCTTCATCTCGCTGCACGACGAGGTCGCGGCCCTGCGCCATCTCGTCGACACCCCCGCGGCGTCCGGGCCGGTGAACCTGACGGCGCCCGAGCCGGTCACCAACCGCGAGGTGACGGCGGCGATGGGGCGGGTGCTGCGCCGCCCGGCCGTCCTCCACGTACCGGCGCCCGCGCTGCGGGTGGCGCTCGGGGAGTTCGCCGCGGACGTGCTCGGCAGCCAACGGGTGCTGCCGGGGCGCCTGTTGGAGACCGGTTTCGACTTCGCCTTCCCGACGATCGACGAGGCGGTGCGGGCCGCCGCCCGCTGACGAACCGCCACCCTCCCTTCACCCGTGCGCCTTCCCGGTGTGCTCCCGGGTGTGCTCCCCCGTGCTGCGTGCACCCCGTCGCGCGCGGCTGCCCGCCGCGGGAGCGCTCCCTAGTCTCGTGCCGAACGAGGGCATTCCGGGGGCCCGTTGGGGGCATAGGCCTCCCACAAGCCGCGCCGACCTGGGGAGGGGCACGTGCTCAACAACGCGGACGTCGTCGTCGTAGGAGCCGGGATCGCGGGTCTCGCGACCGCTCATCAGCTGACCGCGGCCGGTCTCTCGGTCACGGTCCTGGAGGCCGCGCCGCAGGTCGGTGGCCGGATGGCGACCGACACCGTCGACGGCTTCCGGCTCGACCGGGTCGGGCCGCTGTTCACCGCGCCGCAGGTCGCGGGCGTGCCGCTGCGCCCGTTCGCCCCGGGGGTGCTCGTGCACAGCGACGGGCGCTGCGCCCGCTGGGGGGCGCCGCACACACCATGGGGCACGGGGGGCGTACGGGGCCTGGGAGGCGGCGTACGGAGTCTGGGGGGCGCGCGCGGCATGGCGCGCGCCCTCGCGGGCGCCCCCCGGAACCCCGCCGTCTCGCTCGACCAGGCGCGCCTGGGGGCCTCACTGGTACGGCTCGCCACCACGCCCGCGCAGCGGATCCTCGCCCGTACGGAGCGCAGCGCGCAGGAGGCCCTGTCGGCCCGGCTGCCCGCCCGCACCGTGCAGGGGGTGCTGCGCCCGCTGCTCGCCGCGCTGCTCGGCGACCCGGACCTGTCGACCTCCAGCCGGCGCGCGGACCTCGCGCTGCGCTCCTTCGCGCGGGGCCGGCTCGGGGTGCCGGAGGGCGGGTCGGGCGCGCTGGTGGCGCGGCTCGCGGCGGCGCTGCCGCCGGGCACGGTCCGTACCGGCGTACGGGTCACCGACGCGTCGATCTCACGGGTGACGACGGCGGAGCACGGGGTGTTCGGCTGCCGCGCGGTGGTCGTGGCGACGGACGGCCGGACGGCGGCGGAGCTGCTGCCCGGACTGCGGGTGCCGGAGTACCACGCGGCGACCGTCCTGCACCACACGGCGCCGGCCGCCCCGACGGCGGACCCGGTGCTGATCCTGGAGTCCGACCCCGGCGGCCCGGTGGCGCACACGGCGGTGATGAGCGCGGTCGACCCGAGCCGCGCGCCGGACGGCCGGGTCCTGATCACCTCGACCGTCCTCGGCACGCCTCCCGACGACACCGAGCGGCGGGTCCGCAAGCACCTGGCGACGCTGTACGGGGTCTCCACGGACGACTGGGAGCTGCTGGCCCTGCGCCACACCCCGCACGCCCACCCGGCCCTGCGCCCGCCCTTCGACCCCGAGCGCCCCGTCCGGCTCCTCGCCGGCCTCTACGTCTGCGGCGGCCACCGCGGCACCGGCACCCCCTTCGGCGCCCTGACGACGGCCCGCAGGACGGCGACGGCGCTGCTCGCGGACCTGGGGGTGCGCCGGGCGCCCGAGCAGGGGGTGAAGGCGGCCTAGGCCGCCTTGGCCCCGCACCTGGCTGGGAGGGACGGGCTCAGCCCAGCGCGGAGACCCGGTCCCGGTACGTACGGACGGCGGGGGCGTCGCGGTAGGGCTCCAGGCGGCGTTCGAAGTCGCGGACGTACTCCACGGCGCGGGCCGAGCGCATCTCGGCGGCCTGCTGGGCGGCCTCGGCGCCGAGCGCGCAGGCCTGGTCGAGTTCGCCGAGGGCGAGGCGGGCGGAGGCGAGGACGACCCGGCAGAAGAGGCGGCTGCGGGCGAAGCCCGGGGGCCGGAGCTGGAGGGCGCGTTCGGCGTGCTGGGCGGCGGCGCGGTACTGCTGGAGGTCGCGGTGGCAGTGCCCGAACTCGTCGGCGAGCTGCGCCTCGTCGAAGGAGCGCGCCCAGTACGGCACCTCGTCGCCGGGCCGGGCCGCCTCCAGGGCCCGTTCGGCGCGGGCCAGCGCGGCGCCGCAGGCCCGGGAGTCGCCGAGGACGCCGTGCCCGCGCGCCTCGACCGAGTGGAGCAGGGCCTGGACGACCGGCGGGGCGGCGGCGCCGACGCCCTGCTGGGCGACCCGGGCGAGCTGGACGGCCTCGCGGCCGTGCCCGAGGTAGACCGCCTGGTGGCTCATGGTGATGAGGACGTACGAGCCGTAGGCCCGGTCCCCGGCGGCCTGGGCGAGCCGCAGCGCCTGCACGAAGTAGCGCTGGGCCAGGCCGTGCGCGGCGATGTCGTACGAGGTCCAGCCGGCCAGCCGGGTCAGGTCGGCGGCGGCGCCGAACAGCCGGCGCCCGACGCTCTCCCCGTACGTGCCGCGCAGCATCGGCTCGGCCTCGTGCTCCAGGTAGCGCACCAGGGCCTGGCGGGCGTGGCCGCCGCCGTAGGCGTGGTCGAGGGTGCGGAAGAGCTCGCCGACCGAGCGCAGGGCGGCGATGTCGCCGCTGGACACCCGCTGGCCGGGGCCCCGGTCCGTACCGCGCTGGCGGGGCACGGAGTAGCGGCCCTGGAGGGGCACCCGCGGGTCGGCACCGGCCGGGCCGCCCCGGCCGCCAGGCCCGCCGGGTCCGTGGCCCGCGCCGGGTCCGGCGGGCTCGCCGCGCGCCACCCGCTCGTCCGCGCGGCCGATCAGCCAGTCGCGGCTGGGGACGACCAGACCGGCCGGGGTGAAGGCGATCTTCCGCAGCTCCGCGTGGCTGCCGGAGTCCTTGCGCCACAGGCCGCTGACGATGTCCACGGCCTCCTCGGGGGTGGCCGCGAACTCCAGGCCCGCGTAGACGGGTGCGCAGGCGTCCAGACCTAGGTCCTGCGCGGAGAGCCGGCGGCCGAGGCGGCGGGTGAACACCTCGGCGATCAGCGCCGGCGTGGTGCCGCGCGGCTGCTGCCCGCGCAGCCACCGGGTCACCGAGGTCTTGTCGTACCGGAGGTCGAGGCCGTGTTCCAGTCCGAGCTGGTCCACCCGTCTGGCGAGACCCGCGTTGGAGAAGCCCGCCTCGGCGATGAGCGCGGCGAGCTGGCGGTTCGGGATGCGCTGCGAGGGTCGTTCCGTCATCAGCTGTGCGGTCTCCTGCCTTCCGGGCCCGGGGTGGCAGCCCGTATGGACCCTCGTGGCCCTCATGGAACGGCGTGAATTTAGCGGCAGTCACGGCCATTACCGCCACCTTCGCCCCACATTCATCCGATCGTGTGAGGATTGACTGTCCGCTGACGAGGGGCTCGCGGACCGGCGTAGAAGCTCTCGTCCTTGCGCCGGAGGGGCGCTCGCGCACCTGCCGGAGGGCGATCGGGCGTACCGCCGTACAGTGGCATGGGCGCGAATGACGCATGGTGCCGAGCCGGCTCCCGCCCCCGGGACGATCCCCGGGAACCCGGCCCGCGGCACCCCAGGAGGAGGCATGGCCGTGAGTGAGCTGCGATTCGTCCGTCTGGGCTTCGGCGACGACGCCGTCGACTACCAGGTGGCGTGGGACAAGCAGCGCGAGGTGCACGCCGCCCGGTTCGCCGACGAGGTCGAGGACACCTGTCTGCTCCTGGAGCACCCGCCCGTGTACACCGCGGGCCGGCGCACCGCGGAGAACGAGCGCCCGCTCGACGGGACGCCGGTCGTGGACGTCGACCGCGGCGGGAAGATCACCTGGCACGGCCCCGGCCAGCTGGTGGGCTACCCGATCATGAAGCTGCCGCGCCCGGTCGACGTGGTCGCGCACGTCCGCCGCCTGGAGGAGGCGCTGATCCGTACCGCCGCCGACTTCGGCGTGGCCACCACCCGGGTCGAGGGCCGCAGCGGCGTGTGGGTGCTCGGCGACCCGGTCGAGCAGCGGCCGCAGATCGGCGGGCTCTCGCTGGACTTCGACCCGCGGCTGCAGGACGAGGAGTTCGACCCGCGTCTGAACGGCCCGGAGTACGCCCCCTCGAACGCCGGCCAGCGCCGGGAGGACCGCAAGCTCGCGGCCATCGGCATCCGGGTCGCCAAGGGGGTGACCATGCACGGCTTCGCCCTGAACGTGAACCCGGACAACGCCTGGTTCGACCGGATCATCCCGTGCGGCATCCGCGACGCGGGCGTCACCTCGCTCGCCAACGAGCTGGGCCGCGACCTCACGATCGAGGAGGTGCTCCCGGTCGTCGAGAAGCATCTGCGGGACGTCATGGCGGACGCGGTGCTCAGGCCGCGCGAGATCGTGCGCGAGGCGGAGACGGCGGCACCGGCGGCAGCCGTGGCCGAGGGTGAGCGTGAGACGGAGCGGGCCGCCGAGCCGGCCACGGCCTGAGGAATGCCGAGCTCTGGCCCAGGGTTGGCCAGAGCGTCAAGGCATGGAAGCAACGGGCGTACCCTGGTGGGCGCCGAAGAATCGAAGCTACAGGAGCCGATGTGTCCGCAGTCGCACCCGACGGACGCAAGATGCTGCGCCTGGAGGTCCGGAACAGCCAGACCCCCATCGAGCGCAAGCCCGAGTGGATCAAGACCCGCGCGAAGATGGGGCCCGAGTACAACAAGCTCCAGGGCCTGGTGAAGAGCGAGGGACTGCACACGGTCTGCCAGGAGGCGGGCTGTCCCAACATCTTCGAGTGCTGGGAGGACCGCGAGGCGACCTTCCTCATCGGCGGCGACCAGTGCACCCGCCGCTGTGACTTCTGTCAGATCGACACCGGCAAGCCGGAGGCGCTGGACCGCGACGAGCCGCGCCGCGTCGGCGAGTCCGTCGTCACGATGGACCTGAACTACGCCACCATCACCGGCGTCGCGCGCGACGACCTGGAGGACGGCGGCGCCTGGCTGTACGCGGAGACCGTGCGCCAGATCCACCAGCAGACCGCGGAGCGCGCCGCCGGCCGCACCAAGGTCGAGCTGCTCGCCCCCGACTTCAACGCGGTGCCGGAGCTCCTGGAGCAGGTCTTCGACTCCCGCCCCGAGGTCTTCGCGCACAACGTGGAGACGGTGCCGCGGATCTTCAAGCGGATCCGCCCCGGCTTCCGTTACGAGCGCTCCCTCGACGTCATCACCAAGGCGCGGGACTACGGTCTGGTCACGAAGTCCAACCTGATCCTCGGCATGGGCGAGACCCGCGAGGAGGTCAGCGAGGCGCTGCAGCACCTGCACGACGCCGGCTGCGAGCTGATCACCATCACGCAGTACCTGCGCCCCTCCGTCCGGCACCACCCCGTGGAGCGCTGGGTGAAGCCGCAGGAGTTCGTGGAGCTGAAGGAGGAGGCCGAGGAGATCGGCTTCTCCGGTGTGATGTCGGGCCCGCTGGTCCGCTCCTCGTACCGGGCCGGGCGCCTCTTCCAGCAGGCGATCGAGCGCCGTGGCGCGGTCGACAACGCCACCCAGGCGGTCTGAGGCCCCGGCCTCGCCCCTGAGGGCCCTCACCGGCCCCGCCGGCCCCGCCGGCCCCCGCTCTCCTCCGAGGCCCGTACGCGTGTGCGTACGGGCCTCAGGGTTTCATCAGTGTTTGACCCCCGGGTCACGCCCTGGTAACACCGTTCTGTGAGGCTGTTCTCACTCACCGCCACCGAGCGTTCACGGAGGCCCTCGCCCATGCAGGCCGCGCACATCCGAGCCAACGCCATCCCGACCGTCACCGACGCCCTGCGCGCCGTGGAGTCCGTGCTGCTCGCCCGCGGGCAGCGCACCGCCCGGCGCAACGCCTGGACCTCGGTCCTGGAGGACCGCCGCCGGGCCAAGGACCGGGTGGAGGCCCAGCACGTGATGGAGGCCGTGGAGGGCCTCGCGTCCCGGGGCACGTAAACTTCAGGACATGGCGAGGAGTGCAAACACGGGCGGCGCTGACGCCGCGAACCCCGGGCGACTGAAGCAGATCGCCCTCACGTACAAGATGACCCGGAAGGCCGACCCCAAGGTCGGGCTCGTCGTCGCGGGCGTGGGCATCGTCGTACTCGGTGTCCTCCTCGCGATCGGCTTCCTGATCGGTCACCCCGTTTACCTGGGCATTCTCGGTTTCGTCCTGGCGTTCCTGGCGATGGCCATCGTCTTCGGCCGGCGCGCCGAGAAGGCGGCCTTCGGTCAGATGGAGGGCCAGCCGGGCGCGGCCGCGGCGGTGCTGCAGAACATCGGGCGCGGCTGGACGGTGACCCCGGCGGTCGCGATGAACCGCAACCAGGACGTCGTGCACCGGGCGGTCGGCCGTCAGGGCATCGTGCTGGTCGGCGAGGGCAACCCGAACCGGCTGAAGACGCTGCTCGCGGCCGAGAAGAAGAAGATGGCCCGGATCGTGGTGGACGTCCCGGTGACGGACATCCTCGTCGGCAACGACGAGGAGGCGGGCCAGATCCCGCTGAAGAAGGTCCGCACCAAGATGCTGAAGCTGCCGCGACTGCTGTCCGGCCCGCAGGTGACGGCGGCCAACGACCGGCTGCGCGCGATGGGCGACCTGATGAGCAACATGCCGCTGCCGAAGGGTCCGATGCCGAAGGGCATGCGGATGCCGCGGGGCGGAAAGATGCGCTGAGCGCGAGAAACGGATGAAGGGGCGCCCCGGACCGAGCAGGTCCGGGGCGCCCTTTCGTGCATGTCAGATATTGTGCGTCAGATCCGGACCTGGACGGCGCCGGAGAAGCGGTCGTGCAGGCCGCGGCCGTCGCGGTCCCAGATGAGGGCCGGGATGGCGAGGCAGACCAGGAGGCTGCGGAGCACGACCCGGAGGATGCCGAGGCGGCCGCCGTTCGCCGAGACGACCCGCAGGCCGAAGAGGCGCTTGCCGGGGGTGAAGCCGATGGTGCCGACCGTGAGCACGCTCATGACCAGCAGGATCACCAGGGCCCAGTTGCCGGTGGCCTGGTTGTAGCCGTGCGTGATGAGGCCGTATGCGATCAGCATGCAGAGGGCCCAGTCGACGGCGAGGGCGCCGAGGCGGCGGCCGGGGCGGGCGATGGAGCCGGGGCCCTCCTCGGGCAGGCCGAGCTGCTGCCCGCGGTAACCGAAGTCCACGCCCGCTTCTTCGGCCGCGGCGCGCGGGCCGGAGAGCCATGATCCGAGTGCTTGCCTGTTGTCCACCCGACCACGGTACTGTGCCCGTTTTTGATCACTTCGGCCCGGGTCGCCAAGGCCCCGGAGAGTCCCCCGGAGGCCCCTGGACCGCACCCGCCCCGGTTAACTTCGACGAAACAAATGGGTCATGCTTGAGAAATCCCGTCTGCCTATGGTCGGGTCCTGCGTGTGCCACCGCACTGGCCGCACGACCGAGCTGCAACCCCGCCCCTCCCCGGGCCGGGAGTAGGAGGAGTTGGATGTTCCAGAACGCCGACGAGGCCAAGAAGTTCATTCAGGACAACGACGTCAAGATGGTCGACGTCCGTTTCTGCGACCTTCCGGGCGTGATGCAGCACTTCACGATCCCGGCGACGGCGTTCGACCCGTCCGAGGAGCTGGCCTTCGACGGCTCGTCGATCCGCGGTTTCCAGGCCATCCACGAGTCGGACATGGCCCTGCGCGCCGACCTGTCGACGGCCCGTCTGGACCCGTTCCGCCGCGACAAGACGCTGAACATCAACTTCTTCATCCACGACCCGATCACGGGCGAGCAGTACAGCCGTGACCCGCGCAACATCGCGAAGAAGGCGGAGGCGTACCTGGCCTCCACCGGCATCGCCGACACCGCGTACTTCGGCCCCGAGGCCGAGTTCTACGTGTTCGACTCGGTCCGCTTCGAGACCTCCGCGAACCAGGGCTTCTACCACATCGACTCCGAGGCCGGCGCCTGGAACACCGGCAAGGAGGAGGACAACCGGGGTTACAAGGTCCGCTACAAGGGCGGCTACTTCCCGGCCCCGCCGGTCGACCACTTCGCCGATCTGCGTGCGGAGATCTCCCTGGAGCTGGAGAACGTCGGCCTCAAGGTCGAGCGCCAGCACCACGAGGTCGGCACCGCCGGCCAGGCGGAGATCAACTACAAGTTCAACACGCTGCTCGCCGCGGCCGACGACCTGATGCTCTTCAAGTACATCGTGAAGAACGTCGCCTGGCGCAACGGCAAGACCGCCACCTTCATGCCGAAGCCGATCTTCGGCGACAACGGCTCGGGCATGCACGTCCACCAGTCGCTGTGGTCGAACGGCGACCCGCTGTTCTACGACGAGGCCGGCTACGCGGGCCTGTCGGACACCGCCCGCTACTACATCGGCGGCATCCTGAAGCACGCCCCGTCGCTGCTCGCCTTCACCAACCCGACGGTGAACTCGTACCACCGCCTGGTGCCGGGCTTCGAGGCCCCGATCAACCTGGTCTACTCGCAGCGCAACCGCTCCGCCGCGATGCGCATCCCGATCACGGGCTCGAACCCGAAGGCCAAGCGCGTCGAGTTCCGCGCCCCGGACCCGTCCTCGAACCCGTACCTCGCCTTCTCCGCGCTCCTCCTCGCGGGCCTCGACGGCGTCAAGAACAAGATCGAGCCGGCCGAGCCGATCGACAAGGACCTGTACGAGCTCGCTCCCGAGGAGCACGCGAACGTCGCCCAGGTCCCGACCAACCTGGAGGCCGTCCTCACCGCCCTGGAGGAGGACAACGAGTACCTGCAGGCCGGCGGCGTCTTCACGTCCGACCTGATCGAGACCTGGATCGACTACAAGCGCACCCACGAGATCGCCCCGATCCAGCTCCGCCCGCACCCGCACGAGTTCGAGCTCTACTTCGACCTCTAAGCCGTACCGCGCGAGCGAGGCTCTTCCGAGGCCCGTCGTCCCCTTCGCGGGGGCGGCGGGCCTCGCCGTTTCCGGCCGGTCGGGGCGGCCGGGATCCGGCCAAGATCACGAGAAGGCGAACAACTGACGAACTCTCGTGCGTACCTACGAGTAGGGGGTTCACGCTCCGCGACTGATCGATAGCGTGTCGTCGTCGCTGCCGCCACACCCGGAGCACAGGGCTCCGCTGGGACTAGCTGGCGCGATTGAGGACTGCCGACGTGACTCAGGCGGCTTTCGCCCCTGCAGAGACGCTCCGACTCCAGCCGTACACCGATCACTGCCGCGTCATCGCCGACGAGGGCGCGCACGTGGTCATCGGCGTCTCACCGGGGAACAGTTATTTCACCGCCCAGCGGCTGCGCGAGCTGACGCGCTGGGGCTTGGACCGCTTCGATCAGGTCGATCTCGTCTACACCGATCTGCATGTCGCCGACATGTACGAGGCGCTGGGGTACGGGGCCGACGAGGCGCGGCGGAAGGCCGTCAAGAACCTGCGGGGGGTGCGGGCCAAGGTCGGGGCGGCCGTGGCGGAGGCCGATCCCACGGGGGTACGGGTACGGGGCCGGGGGATGTCGGAGTTCGGGGACGTCCCCGCGTACCAGGAGCTGCACCGCACCGTGCTCGACGCGGTGGCGGCGGATCCGGTGGTGCGGGAGACCTGCGACGCGCTGACCGGAATCTTCCTGGCCGGGAAGCTGGCGCCGGGGCAGCTGATCGACGAGCGGCAGCGGGAGGTGTGCCGGGCGTACATCTGCGCCGAGGTGCCGCTGTTCCTGGACACCCCGGCGATCCTCGGGGTGCCGTCCTCGCTCAACTGCTACCACCAGGCGCTGCCGCTGGCCGATCTGCTGTACGGGCGGGGGTCCGGGCTCCGGGCCTCGCGCAACCAGGGCCATGGCATCCTCACGCCCGCCGAAGGAGTCTCCGCATGAGCACCGCCACCGCCACCACGAGCACAAGCGCCGGCGCGCTGCCGGCCTTCCCCTTCGACTGGGACGGGACCCGGCTGCCCGCCGAGATCGGCGCGCTGCGCGCCGAGCCGGTGCGCAAGGTCCGCACGATCGCCGGGGCCGAGGCCTGGCTGGTCTCCTCGTACGAGCTGTGCCGGCAGGTCCTGGAGGACCCGAGGTTCAGCCTGAAGGACACGTCCGCGCCCGGGGCGCCCCGGCAGTACGCGCTGACGATCCCGCCGCACGTGGTGAACAACATGGGCAACATCACCGGGGCCGGGCTGCGCAGGGCCGTGATGAAGGCGATCAACCCGAAGGCGCCCGGCCTGGAGCAGTGGCTGCGGGCCCGGGCCGGGGCGCTGGTGGACGCGCTGGTCGCCGAGGGGGCGCCCGGGGAGCTGCGCAGCGGGTACGCCGATCCGTACTCGGCGGGGCTGCACTGCCGGATGCTGGGCATCCCGGAGGAGGACGGGCCGCGGCTGCTGCGCAGCCTGGACGTGGCCTTCATGAACGCGCCGCGCGAGATCGAGGCGGCCCGGCTCAACTGGGACCGGGACATCGCGTACATGACCGAGCGTCTGGACGATCCGGCGACCGGCGGGCTGATGGCGGAGCTCGCGGCGCTGCGCGAGGATCCCGACTACGCGCATCTGACGGACGAGATGCTGGCGACCGTGGGCGTCACGCTGTTCGGGGCCGGGGTGATCTCCACCGCCGGGTTCCTGACGATGGCGCTTGTGTCGGTGCTGACCCGGCCAGACGTGCGGGAGGCGCTCACCGGCGGGGGCGGTTCCGGTGGGAGCAGTTCCGGTGGCGGGGTCGCCGGGGCGATGGACGAACTGCTGCGGGTCAATCTGTCGATCGGAGACGGGCTGCCGCGGCTCGCCCTGGAGGACGTACGGCTCGGCGGGACCGAGGTGCGGGCCGGTGAGCTGGTCCTCGTCCTCGTGGAGGCCGCGAACCACGATCCGGAGCACTTCCCCGACCCGCTGACCTTCCGGCCGGACCGGGAGAACGCCTCCGACCATCTGTCCTTCGGCGGCGGCTCGCACTACTGCCCGGCGACGGCGCTCGGCAAGCGGCACGCCGAGATCGCCCTGGAGACGCTCCTCGACCGGCTGCCGGAGCTGCGGCTCGCGGTGCCGGTCGAACAGCTGGTGTGGCGCACCAACTTCATGAAGCGCCTCCCCGAGCGGCTGCCGGTGGCCTGGTAGCGGTCGGGCGTGATCACGCGGGGGGCGCTGCCCGCTCCGGCCTGAGCCGGGGCCGGGCAGCGCCCTTCCGTCGTCAGCGGCCGTAACGGATCAGGGCGCGGACCATGCGGCAGGTGGTGTCGGACGGCGGGTGGATGCCGAGCTGGGTCGCCGTGGTGCGTATCTTCGCGTTCGTCGCCCGCGAGGGCAGGTAGACGCCCGCGTCGAGCAGGGCGATGGCCAGGCGCATGGCCTTCAGCCGGCGGTTGTGCGTGACGTACCACTCGCGGGGGCGGCCCGCGGGGAGCGGCTTCTTCTGGAGCGGCTTCCAGGGTTCGAGGGACGGTGTCCGGATCATGGCGACAGCCATGGGCGACCTCCTGGCGAACGGTGGGGTGCGGGCCCTCCCCGGGACCCTCACCTTCACCCCCTATTTTAGTGCCCCCCACTGACAATCGCCCCTGGCCAGACGCATCTTGAGGGGGCATGGAAGAGAGGTTTGACGGGACGTCTGCCGGGACGTTTGCCGGTACGTTGGGGGCATGGAGATCTGGATCAATCCCGCCTGTTCCAAGTGCCGCAGCGCGCTGACCCTGCTGGACGCCGAGGGCGCCGACTACACCGTGCGCCGCTACCTGGAGGACGTGCCCTCGCCGGACGAGATCCGCGCGGTCCTGGAGCGGCTCGGCCTGGAGCCGTGGGACATCACCCGCACCCAGGAGGCGGCCGCCAAGGAGCTGGGCGTCAAGGACTGGCCGCGGGACGAGGCGAGCCGGGACCGCTGGGTGGAGGCGCTGGCCGAGCACCCGAAGCTGATCCAGCGCCCGATCATCACCGCCGAGGACGGCACGGCCGTGGTCGGCCGCTCCGAGGAGGCGGTGCGGGACGCCCTGTCCCGCTGACCGGCTCCCCGAGCCTCGCTCCCCGAGTCAGCTCCCCTCCCCCGTGAGGTGACGGGCCATCCGGGCGTGGGCCTCCGGCCCGGCGCCCACCGGAAGGGCGAAGTGGGTGGCGTCGGGCAGCACCTCCGTCTCCAGGCGCCCGCCGGGGACGGCGGCGTGGGCCTTGCGCTCCACGGCGTACGAGTCATGGGTGCGGCTGCGTCCGGCGAGCAGCACCAGGGTGGGCGGGCGCAGCCCGGCGAGCCGCTCGGGCGCGGGCCGGGGCCCGTTGACCGGGCGGACGGTCGGCTCGTCGGCGGCGAGCACCTGCAGCCGGTGCCAGTCGGGGTCGAGCGCGGCGTCCCCGGTCTCCCAGTCGAGGAACGCGGCCGTGCGGGCCGCGCCCGGCCGCACCAGCACCGGCAGGGCCCGCAGCAGGAAGCGCGGAGCGAAGCCGGTGAAGCAGTTGGTGGGGTCGAGCAGCACGAGCCGGCCGACGCGGTCGGGCGCGGCGAGCGCGTACTGCAGGGCGATCCACGCGCCGTAGGAGTGCCCGGCCAGTCCCACCGGCCGGTCGGCGGGTATCGCGAGGGCGTCGAGGAGCGCGTCGAGCCAGCCGGTGAGGTCGGCGGCGGTACGGATCGGGCGGCCCGGGTCCGCGAGGCTGCGGCCGGGCTCGCCGACCAGGTCGACGGCGTGCACCCGGTGGGTGGCGCCGAGCGCCGCCGCCGTGCCGTACCACCCGGTGGCGGTGGCCCCGCCGCCGGGCAGCAGGAGCACGGGCGGGCCGTCGGCGGGCCCGTGGCTGATGACATGGGTCGCGCCGTACGGGGTGGGGACGGCCGCCGTGGTGGTGCCCTGCGGCCAGTGCGCGAGGACGGCGTCGTAGGCGAGGTGGAACGCGGACGGTTCGCGGGACATGGCACGGTTCCTCTCGTGGGCGGGACGCTGGGACAGGAGCGGCGGGGGCGGGCCGGCTCGTCGGGCCCGCCCCGCCCGGTCACCGAACGGCGGCCGTCGCGGCCTCGGCCTGGTCCCCGGACCGGGCCGCGGTCTCGGCCACGGCTTCCGCCTCGGCCAGGATCTCGGTGAGCCGGGCTCCGAACCGTACGTCGCAGGGGTGGGGGCGGCCGGTGCGGACGGCCTCCAGGAGGCCGTCGACGGCCGCGCCGAACGCGTCGAGGGCGCCGTCCCAGTGCGGCATGACGGCCTTGCCCCGCTCGCCGTAGAGGGAGAGCGCGGCCTCGGCGGAGGCCGCCGGGGCGCTGAGCGTGAGGGTGGCGGTGCTGCTCGCGCCGGAGGCGTGGCGCAGGGTCAGATGGCGGGTGTCCGCCCGGCCCTCGGTGCAGCTGATGGAGGTGACGTCGCCGAGGATCGGCAGGAAGACGGAGAGGACGTGCGGGCCGACGTCCCACAGACCGCCCTTGTCGCGCCGCCAGGGCGAGGCGGCGTAGACGCTGTCGGCGTCGGGCGAGAACAGCGCTCCCAGCCAGTGCGCCTCGCCGAGGAACCATCCGCCGGCGGCGACCTGTTCGTCTATCCAGCGCGCGGTGGGCGGCGCGAAGCGGAGGGTGCAGAACACGACGGAGGCCACGCCAGCGCCCGTGACGGCGTCCGCGAGCTCGCGCGCCGTCGCCGCCGAGGTCGTCACCGGCTTGTCGAGGATGACATGGCAGCCCGCCGCGGCGGCCCGCGCGGCCAGCGGGGCCTGGACGTCCGGCGGCAGCGCCAGCGCGACCGCGTCGCTCGCCTCGAACAGCGCGTCCACGTCCTCGTACGCCTTCGTCCCGCACGCGGCGGCGAGCGCGGCCGCGGCCTCCGGCCGTCTGCCCCACACCCCGCTGAACTCCACGTCGGGATGCGCCGCGAGCGCGGGGGCGTGGGTGCGCTCGGCCCAGGGGCCGGTGCCGAGGAGTCCGATGCGGGTCTTAGTGCCAGCGAGATTCGTCATGCCCACAGTCTGCCGGGCCCCGCACCCCCAGCGGCTCCGGGATCCCCCCGATCCGCCCCGGGCCCGCCCCGGAGCGCACGCCCGGGGCGCGCGGCCAGGGCACGCGGCCGGCACACGCGGCGCAGCCCGGTCGCATCCCAGAGCCGCGGGAAACCGGCTGGACCCCCTCCCCACCCCCGGTGTTAGCTTTTCCGCGCCGGCCGCGGGACTCCGGTGCGACTTCCGGGACCTGCCTCTGAAGCAACGTATTCGCTGTTCGCGCCCCCATTCCCCGGCCGGCAACCTGCGCGGGAGGGGACAAGGAGGGGGACCATGTCCGATCTGATCGCCGCCGAGGACGTCCTGCTCTTCGTCAACGCGGCCGTCACGGCGACGGGCCAGCGCGAGTTCCGCTCCTCCGCCGCGGAACAGCGGCTCTCCCTCGGCTTCGTCCACGAGTACGTGCGCGTCAACTACCGCCCGTTGTACGCCGCCGCGCTCGCCCTCGACATCAACGACCACAACGCCGCCCTGATCGTGGAGCAGTTGCTGCGCAGTCCGCGCGAGGCGGGCCCGGAGGAAGGGCGGCTGATCGCCGCGCGGCTCACCCGGCTGCCGCCGCAGCGGGTCTACCGCCTGTTCGGGGCGCTGCGGGCCGCCGGGGTCAACAACCGGCGCACCCGGGCGGTCGTGCGCGACTGGCTGGCGGCCCGCCCCGACCTCGCGCACGACGCGGTGAAGTACCGCTCGGGGCTCAAGGCCGCCGCCCGGCACGCCCACTGGTCCTTCGCCGACGCCCCGGAGACCGGCGACTTCCTCTTCGCGCCCGGGCGGCGCGCCCGCTATGCGCACCCGGGCCTGGAGGCCTTCCGCCGGGCCCGGTACGAGCAGGGGGCGCTGTACGAGCTGCCGTTCACCGTTGCCGAGGGCTTCGCGGCCAAGCACGGAATCGCCCGCGAGGTCTTCCTGGAGCGGATCGCGCCCCGGATGACCCGCCTCGAGCGGCTGCGCACCCGCCCGGCCGCCGCCGATCTGGGCGTGATGCCGCTGACCCGGCTCGCGCTGTACGTGCTGTCGCTCCCCTTCGGGGAGCGTGCGGCGCGGCGGGCCGAGCTGACCGGGGCGCTGCGGGCGGCGGCGCGCCGCGTCGCGGGGCCGTACGCGGGGAGCTGGGGCCGGGTGGCGGCCGTCCTCGACGACAGCTGGTCGGCCTCGGGGTCGGCGGTGAAGCGGCGCCGGCCGCTGGCGGTCGCGCTGGGCTGCCACTTCCTCCTGGAGGCGCTGGCCGCGCCGGGCGCGTACACGGCCCACTGGACCTCGGGCGGCCGTGATCCACTGCTGGTCCGCCCGTGGGGACCGACCCCGCTCGGTGCGCGGATCCTGGACGCCCTGGAGGCGGAGCCGGAGCGGCTGGTGATCGTCTCGGACGGGTGGGACAACGCGCCGCCCGGGCTCGCGGGCGAGGTGCTGCGGGTGTGGCGGGAGCGGCTGGATCCGGGACATCGGACGTATGCCGTGCATCTGAACCCCGTATACGACGCCGATGTCTTCGATGTGCGGCGGCTGGCGCCCGGGGTGCCGACGGCCGGCATCCGGGACGCGGAGGACCTGCCGGCGCTTGTGGAGGTCGCGCGGTTCGCGGAGGGCCGGGAGGGTCTGGCCGCGCTGCGGGCGTATCTGGACCGGCGGGTGGAGCTGTTCCTGGCGGAGCGCTCCGGGGAGGCGGGGGCATGACACGGATCGATCTGTCGGGGCTCGACGTGCGACCCGCGCAGGTGTGGGGCGGGGTGCGGCTGGTGCCGCTGGTACGGGACGAGCCGGTCACCGGTCTGCGGCTGCACCGGGAGGTGTACGACGCCCATCCGTACGACGACACCGTGGAGGTCGGCGACGGCACCGCGTACACCTCGTACATCCCGCACGGCTTCGTCGCCGACTGGTCGGGTACGGGCGGCGAGTCCGCCGCCTATGGGACGGGGCTCGGCGAGGAGCGGCCGGTCGCGGTCCCGGTGCGGCGGCTCGCCCGGGGCCGGCGCGGCGAGTCGCGGCTCCGGTTCCTCCCGCTGCACCTCGCCCTGGAAGGGTATCTGGCGCTCCACTTCGGCGGGCCGTCGGTGGTGTGGGACGAGTGGTCCCGGGACGCGGTGCGGCGCGGGCTGTCGCCGCGCGCGGAGGCGGCCTACGCGGGATGGCAGGTGCCGGGGCTCGCGGAGGCGCTGCGGGTGTTCGAGATCCATCCGGGGCAGTGCGGAGTGCTCCTTTACGTGGCCGACGCGCTGGCCGCCGCCTTCGTGGTGCCGCACCCGGACGACTACCGGCTGCTGCATCCGACGCTGGTGGAGGACCTCTTCGGGGAGCTGGTGCACCAGTACGCGCACTATGGGGCAGCCGTACCCGAGTTCCGGGCGTCCGTGGAGAGCGGCGCTATCCATTCCCTCGCCGATCTGCGCCGGGCGGCGCGGGCGCAGGAGCGGGTGTGGGCGGAGGCGCACGACGGCCTGATGGCGCGGGACCTGCTGACGACCTCGTACGCCTTCGAGCGGGTCCGTACGATGGGCGGCTTCCGGCTCCACCGCTTCCTGCCGCCGTTCCTGCGCTCGGGCCAGGAGCAGCACATCGGCGAGCTGATCTGCGACCACCGGGGGCGGACCCTCTATCTGAAGACCTTCCGGCTGTCCGACGCCCAGATCCGCCGGGGCTACCTGCTGCGGCGGCTCGCGGACTGCGACTGGCACCTGGAGCGTACGGCCGAGGCGCTCGGCACCTCGTACGCCGAGCTGGTGGCGCGGATCCGGCGGGCCGGATTCGGCGGACTCCTGAACGCGCACGTCGTCGCACGGCGGGGGCGGGAAAAGGAGGAAGGCTGAGTAACACGGGGTTCACAAACGGGCAACCGACGGGAAATCCGGTGTTGCGAAGCTGCGGACGACGCAGACACCGCCACCGCAGCTCTCGCAATGTCGCGAGCCGCCGCCGCAGCGCGGAGCACCAGCACCCGCAGCACGCCAAAGGATGAGGCCCCGTGACCTTCAAGGCTGAGTACATCTGGATCGACGGCACCGAGCCGACCGCCAAGCTCCGTTCCAAGACGAAGATCATCCCCGGTGAGGTCCTTCCGCTGGAGGAGCTGCCGATCTGGGGCTTCGACGGTTCGAGCACGAACCAGGCCAAGGGTCACGCCTCGGACCGGGTGCTCAAGCCGGTCTTCTCCTGCCCGGACCCGATCCGCGGCGGCGACGACATCCTGGTGATGTGCGAGGTCCTGAACACGGACATGACGCCGCACGAGTCGAACACCCGGGCCGCGCTGGCCGAGGTGTACGCGAAGTACGCCGCTCAGGAGCCGATCTTCGGCATCGAGCAGGAGTACACCTTCTTCGACGGCGAGCGTCCGCTCGGCTTCCCGGTCGGCGGCTTCCCGGCCCCGCAGGGCGGCTACTACTGCGGTGTCGGCGCGGACGAGATCTTCGGTCGTGACGTCGTCGAGGCGCACCTGGAGAACTGTCTGAAGGCGGGTCTGGGCATCTCCGGCATCAACGCCGAGGTCATGCCGGGCCAGTGGGAGTTCCAGGTCGGTCCGCTGGCGCCGCTCGAGGTCGCCGACCAGCTGTGGGTGGCCCGCTGGCTGCTCTACCGCACGGCCGAGGACTTCAACGTCTCCGCGACGCTGGACCCGAAGCCGGTGAAGGGCGACTGGAACGGCGCCGGCGCGCACACCAACTTCTCCACGAAGGCGATGCGCGAGGGCTACGACGCGATCATCACCGCGTGCGAGGCGCTGGGCGAGGGCTCGAAGCCGCTCGACCACGTCAAGAACTACGGCGCGGGCATCGACGACCGTCTGACCGGCCTGCACGAGACCGCCCCGTGGGACCAGTACTCCTACGGCGTTTCCGACCGCGGCGCCTCGGTCCGCATCCCGTGGCAGGTCGAGCAGGACCAGAAGGGCTACATCGAGGACCGCCGTCCGAACGCGAACGTGGACCCGTACACGGTGACCCGCCTCCTGGTGGACACCTGCTGCGCGGCCCTGGAGAAGGCCGGCCAGGTCTGAGACCGGGCCTGAGGCCGGGCCTGAGGCCGGGCCTGGCCCGAGCAGCATCTGAGAGGGGCGCCCCCCGTTTCGTACGGGGGCGCCCCTCTCGGCATGTGGGAAGTCGGCATGTGGGAAGGACGACAAGGGGTTTGGCATGCCGGGGGCTGCCCACCGCACTTCCCTGCTGGTTTAATAGGGATATGGAGAGGACGCAGAACGACACCGCGACAGGTCGCCACGACCTCGAGCCGTTCTGGCCTTCCCGCCAGCACCACGACTTCGACCGGTGCTGTCGGCGCGTGAGGAACGCGTCGGCCCTCTAAAGCCCGACCGGAGCCGTCTCCGGTCCCACGGCCTTCGGCCGCCGCGCATGACGTTCGACGTACGACGCCTTCCGTCCGTCCGTGACTCGCGCGAAATGAGCTGAGCTCCCATGGCCCACCTGGCCCACACCCGTACCACCGCCACCGCCGCCGCCACCGCAACTGCCACCGCCGCTCCCCTGGCCCCGCCGCGCCCGCGGCTGCGCGCCGTGGCGCCCGACGAGGTCGCCGGGCTCGCCCGGGTGGCCAACTTCCTGCCGCCGGGCGCCACGCTGCTGCCGGCGCCCCCGAACGCCCTGCCCACGCTGCCCGGGCGCCCGCCGATGGTCGGTTATCTGGTGCTGCTGCCGGCCGACCAGCAGACGGCGGCCTCCGATTCCGCGTCGGCGCCGGCGACGCCCGGTCCGGTGGTCATCGACGGCGTGCAGCGGATCGCCCGCGTCGACGGGCGGGCACTCGACCTGACGTATCTGGAGTTCGAACTCCTCGCCCATCTCGTCGCCCACCCGCACCGGGTGCACACCCGCGACCAGTTGGTCACCACGGTGTGGGGGTACGGGCACGTGGGCGACGGCCGGACCGTCGACGTGCACGTGGCCCGGCTGCGCCGCAAGCTGGGCGCCGAGCACCGCCGCACGATCCAGACCGTGCGGCGGGTCGGCTACAAGTACACCCCCTGATCAGGCGGATTTCAGCCGGTTTGCCGCGACCTCGCCCGCGAGATCCCTCCGAGGGCGAGGTCGACGGCCAGGAAGGCCACCAGGCTGAGGCCGAGCAGCGGCACGAACCAGCCCACGAGCGCCGTCGCCGCGAGCAGCGGAAGCAGCACCGTCGGCGGGACCTTGCGCCAGGCGCCCCTGGCCACCGGGCGGCCCGGGCGGCGCAGCCACCACATGCGGTAGCCCCAGACGATCAGCAGGATCAGGGCGAGCGCGAGGGCGGCGAGCGCCAGCTGGTTGAACAGGCCGAGGTACAGGCCCATATGGGCGTCGATGCCGATCCTCGTGAGCTTCGCGAGCAGCGGGTAGTCCGCGAAGCGGAGCTCGTCCAGGACGGCGCCGTCGGCGGGGTTCACGGCGACCGAGTCCAGCTCCGCCGGGAACTGCTTGTCGGTCTCCTTCACGACGTAACCGCTGCCGTCGGCGGGCAGCACGACCGCGATCGACGGGCTGTCGATGCCGGCGGCGCGGGCCGCCGCGACCGCCTTGTCGATGCCGATGTCCGTGCCGGGGGCCGCGGGTGCGGGCGACTCGTGGTGGCCGGCGCCGTGGCCCGCGTGCTCCCCACCCGTCGTACCTGCGCCCGTACCGGCGGCCGTATCGGCGGCCGGGCCGGGGGTGACGGTCGCGGAGAGCTTCGGGGTCGCACCGCCGAGGCGGTCCTGTACGCCGCCGATGTTCTCGCCCGCGTACCGCGACCAGGTCAGCCCGGTCGCCGACAGCGCCACGAGACCGACCGCCGCCCACAGGCCGACCGTTCCGTGCCAGGAGAGGGTACGGCGACGGGACTTCGCCCCGCCCTCGGGCAGGAACAGCGCACGCCGGTTCCTGCGCCGCCGCCCCACCCAGAGCAGCACGCCGCCGAGTGCGACCACCCACAGCCAACTGGCGGCCAGCTCGCTGTAGTTGCGCCCCAGCTCACCGAGGTGCAGGTCCACGTGCAGACCCGAGATCCAGGTGCGCAGCGGCAGCGCGCCGGAGCTTCCGTAACTGGGCAGTTCCCCGCGTATCGCGGCGGTGTACGGGTCCACGAAGACGGCCGTCGAGGTGCCCTCGGGCGCCTCCGGGTCGGCCATCAACACCCGCGTGGTGGCGCCGGGTTCGACCCCCGGCCAGACGGCGGTCACCGCGCCGTCGGGGCGGGCGGCGCGGGCCGCCGCGACCTGCCGTTCGAGAGGGAGTGCGGTGGCCTCGCCGGCGGGAACCGGGACTTCCAGCTCGTGCGCGTACAGGACCTTCTCCGCCGGTACGGAGAGCGCGTAGAGCAGTCCGCTGACGGCGGCCAGGAGCAGGAACGGGGCCACGAGCACCCCCGCGAAGAAGTGCATCCGCAGCACGAGCGGGCGGAGTGCGGCCCAGCCGCGGGGGCGGGTGGGGGTGTTGCTTGGGGGCGTTTCCGGGGCCGCCGGGTCGGTGGGTTCGGTCGGTTCCGTACGGCGTCGTGCGAGGTCGTCGAGAGTCATGACGGTTCCTAGGGGTCGTCGACCTGGGGTACGCGGGGTGCGGATGCGCGGGTGCATGGCCGTTGCGGCGAGCCCGAGCGGGCTGCTCGCGCTCGCCCTGCGGCCTCCGCCGTCCGGCGTCAGGCGCCTGGCGGGCACGGCCGGCGGCGCGCGCGCCGTGGCACGGCCGCCGGCACGCGACGCTGCCGAGCGGGAGCCGACGCGCGTCGGCCCTCGGGCACCTGCCGTCCGGCCTCTGCCGTCCGGCTTTCGCCGAAAAGCAGTCGCCCTGAGGCTCCACCGTCAGGCATGCGCCACCCGGCGCTCGCCGCCAGGCGTTCACCGGCAGGCATCCGCCGCCGCGCCGGCGCCGTACAGCATCGGGCGTTCGGCGTCACTTGGCATCCAGCACCCTGCGTACGACACAGGTCGTGTGTCGACAAGGGAGAAGCGACCCCCGGTCGGTCACGTCAGACGAGTGCTCCGAGGGTCGTGGCGCGGGGTACGGGCAGGGCCGGTGGGCCGCGGCGTGAGACGGCGTGGGTGAGGAGGACGCCGTGGAGGCGGCGGGTCCGGGGGGTGGGGCGGAGGGGGTGGTGGGGCGGTGGGGGTGGGAGTCGGAGTCGGGCGGCGGCGAGCAGTAGCCGCAGTGGGGTGCGGGCGCGGGAGCCGACCGTGCGGGCCAAGGTGAAGAGCGCCGCCTCGCCCCGGGCGAGCCAGAGGCCGCAGGCCAGCGCGGCGAGCAGGTGCGCGGCGAGCATGCCGGCGCCCGAGCCCGGGGCCTGGCCCATGGCGTGGGCCGTGTGCGCCGTGTGCGCGAGGGAGGGGTCGGCGAGCATCGCCGTCGGCACCTCGGTGACACCGGCGGGCGCGCCGGACTGCCCCGGCCCGAAGACCTGGCCCAGCCCGCCCCGCTCCCCCGCCCCGAAGATCACGTGCAGCGCGCCCTGCACACCCGTCGATCCGGTCGCCACAGCGACCGCTCCCCGGCGGCGGCCCGCGGCCGCCCAGGCGAGCGCGCCCGTCACCGCGAAGGCCGCGAGGAGCGAGGTGAGGGGGACGGAGTGGGCAGACATGGAGGAATGGCCCATCGCCGCCAATGTCACACACACCACCGCGAAGAGCGCGGCGCGGAGGGCGCGCAGGGGCGACCGGGGGTGCGTCATGGTGGGGACATGGTGTCATCCCGGGGGCGCGGGCGGGAGGGCGCCTCCCAGGGCCGGGCCGGGGCCCATCGGTTACGGTTCGCAGGAATGGAGGAAAGAGAGGAAATAGAGGACGTAGAGGAAAAACAGGAATTCTCCTGTGTCGTTTCTGGTTCGGAGGAGTCGACGTATGCCCGCCATCCCCGCCGCCACCGTCGCCAACCTCCGTGATCTCGGCACGCTTCCGCTCGGCGCTGGGCGCAGTGTGCGGGAGGGGCTGGTGTTCCGGTCCGGGCAGTTGGACCGGCTCGACCCGGCGGATGCGGTGGTGGGCGGGCTGGGGATCCGGACGGTGGTCGACTTCCGGACCGCCGCCGAGCGGGCCGACCGGCCGGACCGGCTGCCGCCGGGCGGGCCGGGGATCCGGACGGTGGTGGCCGATGTGCTCGCGGACTTCCTGGCGACCAGCGGGCTGCCGCCGGCCGCCCGGCTGAAGACCCTGCTGTCGGATCCGGCGCTGGCCGAGGAGCATCTCGGCGGGGGCAGGGCGCAGGCCGCGTTCGCGCGCACCTACCGGGCCTTCGTGAACACGGAGTCGGCGCGGGCCTCGTACGGCGCCTTCCTCACCGAGCTGGGCGATCCGGCCGCCGGGCCGCTGCTGTTCCACTGCACGGCGGGCAAGGACCGCACGGGGTGGGCGGCGACGATCGTGCTGTCGCTGCTTGGGGCGGACGAGCGGACGGTGATGGCGGAGTATCTGGCGGTCAATCCGGGGGTGCGGGAGGCGTTCGGGCCGCTGATCGAGGGGTTCACGGCGCAGGGCGGCGACCCGGAGCTGGCGCTCGCGCTCGTCGGGGTGGTGCCGGCGTATCTGGAGGCGGCCCTGGACGAGGTGGCGGTCCGGCACGGGTCGATGGAGAAGTACGTACGGGAGGGGCTCGGCGTCCCGGACGAGGTCGTCGGCCTCCTGCGCGAGCGCCTGACCGTCCACGCCGCCTGAGCCACGAGGGCACGGACGGTTGACCCGTTCGGGGGATGCCGGCCGGGGTGACCATCGCACCATTCGCTCGTTCTGCTGAACGTGAGCAGCCAGGAATCCGAGGAACTCGCCCGCACCCCCGACTCCCCCGGTCCCGCCGCCCCCGGTCCGCCCGGTCCGGTCGATGTCGAGCAGGCCGAGGCCGCGCTCGTCGAGCACTATCCGCGGCTGGTCCGGATCGCCTATCTGGTGCTTCCGCCCTCCCTCGGCCGCAACCGCCGGGTGCTGACCGCGCACGCGCTCGTGCAGCGTTCGCTGCCGCGCCGCCGGGCGTCGGGGGCCGGGGCCGGGGCGGTGCCGGGGGCGCGACGGGCGGACGAGGACGCGGTCGACCCGGGGTACGCGTTCGTACGGGGCGAGGTGCTGCGGCAGGCGCTGGTGGCCGGGCTGCCGCTGCGGCGCCGGGCGCTGCCCCGGCGGGCGCAGTTCCCTCCGCTGCTGCCGACGGTGTGGGGGCTGCGGGTGTTCCCGCGGGCCGGCGGCGCCGATGAACTCGCCCTGGACCAGCGGCTCTCCGCGCTGTCCGGGCCGGCCAGGGCGGCGTACGTGCTGCGCGGACTTGAGCGGCAGGGCGATCCGGAGGTGCTGCGGGTGCTCGGCGCGGCCGGGGTGGCGGACCCGAAGGGGGCGCTCGCGGAGGCGGACGGGGTCGAGGCGCAGTATGTGCTCCTGGAGTCGCCGGAGTTCGACCCCTGCTCGCTGCAGGCGCGGCCGACGGATCTGATGCGGCGGCGCCAGCACGGCCGGGCGGCGCTCGTGGCGGCCGTGGCGGTGGCGGTGTGCGGCGCGCTGCTCGGACTGCCGGGGGACGGGTGGGGCAGAAACGGTGCTGCGGCCCCGTCGTACGCCCGTAATCCGGCGGCGGAGGCGGCGCTCGACCCGGGCGGCCTGAAGCGGGTGGGGACGGCCGACTGGCGGATCTCGACGCGTACCGACTTCTCGGTGTGGCCGGTCCGCGGCGGGCTGGCCGAGGACCGGGCGCTGCTTCGCCGGGCGCTCGCGGTGTGGGCGCGGCCGGGGCCGGCCGTGCGGGCCTCGGCGACACCGGGCACGCCGCCGGGGCCGCCGATGGGCTCGCCGCAGCTGCTGTTCGCGGGCGAGGTGGACGCGAACCGAGTGGTGATCTTCCACGACGGACTGCGGGTGGTGCGGTACGCGGAGCCGGTCGGCGACGCGAGCGGCGTGGCGCTCGACTTCGCGCGTACGGACGGGGCGGACGCGGTGGGTTCGGCGGCGCTCGTGGTGTCCCGGGCCGGGGGCAACGTGCGCTATCTGACGGCGCCGTGGGTGCGGGAGGCGGCGGTCCGGGACCTGCTCCTGCCGGGCAAGGCGCCGCGGGTGCTGACCCGGGACGCGGCCGGGGTGACCGAGCCGATCCCGAGCCCGGTGACGGCCGCGAGCTGCACCCGCTGGTCGGCGCTCCAGCTGCGCGACGGGTCGGGGACGCGGCTGCTCACCGACCTGGGCGAGCTGGCCCCGGCCCGGCTGACCGCGGGGCCGCCCGACCGGCCGGCCGACGTGACGGGCGCGGCGGCGCTCGGGCAGTGGGCGCGGATCGCGTGCCGGCTGCCGGCGCTGAGCTCGCACGGGGTGCGGACGGTGAACTCCTGGGCGTACGCGACCCAGCGGCTCCCGGAGGGCGCCGGGCGCGCCGAGTGGTGGTGCGCGCGGGCGGAGACCTGGCGGGGTACGGGGAGCCGGAGCCTGGCGCTGTTCGGGGCGCCGGGTGCGACCGGGCCCGCGGCGCCGGCCGCCCGCTCGGAGGGGACCCCGGCGTGCGGGCCGAAGGATCCGCGGGTGCTCGCGGGCGTGGTGTGGCAGGCGCGGAGCGGGCAGTGGTACGTGCTCGCGGCCGGCTCGAAGGACTTCGCGTCGCTGACGCTGTCGGGCGGGGTGAAGGCGCGCGAGGAGGGACCGCTGCTCGCGGTGAAGGCCGCGGCCGGCAGCCGCGCGGACCTCACCGGGACGCTCGACGACGGACGGCGGGTGGGCGCCCTGCGCTGAGCCGCGGGTACCCGGGCCGTACGCGTGCCCGGTTCCGTACGCGTGCCGCCCGGCCCCGAACGCGCGCGCCCGGCCCGCCCCCCGGCCGCCTCCTCGAAAGGAACACATAGGAACGGCCTGGGCGTACCGCGGGTAAGAAGCCGGGAAAAAGCACCTGCGCGACCCCTGTTCCTCGGGCTTACCCCTCAGTACATTGACGCCATGTCTAATACGCAGCCCGCCCCGGTCGCGTCGGAGCACATCGAGCTCAAGGCCCGCAAGGTCTCCTTCGACTGGGAACAGACACCGCTCCACTGGGTTCCCGGCGACCCGTTCACCACCCACACGATCAATGTGCTGCACCTGCTGCTCCCGGCCGGCGAACGCTGGTTCGTGCACGTCTACAAGCAGGTCCTGCCGTACATCACCGACGAGCGGCTGCGTGCGGACGTCATCGGCTTCATCGGGCAGGAGGCCGTGCACTCGCAGGCGCACGACGACGTCCTGCCGCACCTGAAGAAGCAGGGCCTCGACCCCACGCCGTACACCGCGCAGGTCGACTGGTTCTTCGAGAAGCTGCTCGGCGACCGGACGCTGCCGCCGGGGCGGCCGCGGCGCTGGTGGCTGATGGAGCGGGTCGCGCTGATCGCCGCCATCGAGCACTACACCGCCTTCCTCGGCAACTGGGTGCTCAACGCGGAGGAGCTGGACCGGGTCGGCGCCGACCCGGTGATGCTGGACCTGCTGCGCTGGCACGGCGCCGAGGAGGTCGAGCACCGCGCGGTCGCCTTCGAGCTGTTCATGCACCTCGACGGCGGCTACCGGCGGCGGGCCCGCACCTGGGCGACCGCGTTCGGCGCGCTGGTCTTCCTCTGGCAGCGCGGGGTGCGCTTCTTCATGGAGCACGACCCGACGGTCCTCGACGCGAAGCCGAGCGTCGGGCAGTTCGTACGGAAGGGGCGCCAGGGCGTGCTGCCGACCACCCCCGACCTGCTGCGCGCGATCCCGCGCTACCTCAGCCGGGACTACCACCCCTCCCAGGAGGGCTCCACCGCCCAGGCCGCCGCCTATCTGGCCGCCTCCCCCGGCGCCAACGGAGGCCGGGTCTGATGCGTCTGCGTACCGTCGTCCTCGTCGCCGGGGCCGCGCTGCTCGCCAAGCGGGCGCTGCGGCGCCGGATCGACGCCTCCCCGCTGTGGCCGATGCCCGCCCTCGACGTCCCGGTCTCGGGCCGCGGCCGGCAGTCCACCGTGACCCGGCACGTCCTGGTCGCCGCCCGCACCGAGCCCGCCGAGGGGGTCGTCCAGCTGCGCCTGGAGGGCTCCGGGCTGCCCGAGTGGCAGCCGGGCGCGCACATCGACCTGGTGCTGCCGTCCGGCACCGTCCGCCAGTACTCGCTCTGCGGCGACCCGGGCGAGCGTGACGTCTACACCGTCGCGACCCGGCTGATCGAGGCCGAACAGGGCGGCCGCGGCGGCTCGCGCGAGGTCCACGAACAGCTCCACGTGGGCACCGAGATCGAGATCCGCGGCCCGCGCAACCGCTTCCCGCTGGCGTCCGCGCCCTCGTACGTCTTCGTCGCCGGCGGCATCGGGATCACGCCGATCCTGCCGATGCTGCGCGCGGCGGAGGCGGCCGGGGCCGACTGGCGGCTGCTGTACTGCGGGCGCAGCCGGGCCACCATGCCGTACCTCGACGAGGTCGAGAAGCTGGGCGGCGACCGGACCACGATCGTCGCGGAGGACACCGACGGGCGGCCCGATCTCGCCTTCCTCGCCGAGCTCCCGGAGGGGACCGAGGTGCACTGCTGCGGGCCCGAGGGTCTGATGGACGCGGTGACGACCGCCCTGCCCGAGGGCCGGGTGCCGCATCTGGAGCGCTTCTCCGCGACCCGTACGGAGGGCGGCACCCCCTTCGAGGTCGAACTGCGGCGCACCGGGCGCACGTTGACCGTCGCGGGCGACCAGTCGGTGCTCTCGGCGGTGCGCGAGGCGGTCCCGGGCGTCCTCTACTCCTGCCGGCAGGGCTTCTGCGGGACCTGCCAACAGCGGGTCCTGGCGGGCGAGGTGGACCACCGCGACGAGCTGCTCACCGACGCCGAGCGCGCCGACTCGATGCTGATCTGCGTCTCGCGGTGCGCCGGCGAGCGGCTGGTCCTGGACCTCTGACCGGTCAGGATCAGGGCAGCACCAGCCAGTCCAGGGCGAACGCGGTGGCCAGGCCGCCCACCAGGAGCCAAGTGGCAAGCCGCGTACGCCCGTTGCGGGACAGCTCGATGACGACGCCGCACAGGATCATGGCGAGCCCGTACACGCCGACGACGAGGACGGACGTATGGGCCGCCAGGCGGGTCACCAGGACCGCGGCGGTCACGACGAGCAGCACCGATCCGGCGACGACACGTACGAGGCGGGCCTGCCTGGGCGTGAGTCCGCTCGGCTCCGCCTCGGTCCCGGCCTCGGTCCCGGCCTCAGTCTCTGTCTCGGTCTCCGGGATGTCCTGCTCAGAAGCGCTCATGTGGCGGGAGCGTAACGGACTCCCGTTAGGCTGTTCGCATGACGACCGGGGTACGCCGAAGGATGGGCGTCGAGGAGCGCAAACAGCAGCTGATCGGGGTGGCGCTTGAGCTGTTCAGCCACCGTTCCCCCGACGAGGTCTCCATCGACGAGATCGCCGCGGCCGCGGGCATCTCCCGGCCGCTCGTCTACCACTACTTCCCCGGGAAGCAGTCCCTGTACGAGGCGGCCCTGCGTCGCGCGGCCGACGAGCTGGCCGCCCGTTTCCTGGAGCCGCCGCAGGGCCCGTTGGGGGCGCGGCTGCTGCGCGTGATGGGCCGCTTCTTCGACTTCGTGGACGACCACGGGCCGGGCTTCGCCGCGCTGATGCGGGGCGGTCCCGCGGTCGGCTCGTCGACGACGAACGCGATGATCGACGAGGTGCGGCAGGCGGCGTACGAGCAGATCCTGGCGCACCTGGAGGTCGAGAAGCCCTCGGCGCGGCTCGAACTGGTCGTCCGTTCCTGGGTGTCGCTCGCCGAGTCGACGGCGCTGCTGTGGCTGGACGGGCGCCGGGTGCCGCGCGCGGAGCTGGAGTTGCAGCTCGTGCACGACTTCGCGGCGCTCACCGCGGTCAGCGCGGCGTACGACGAGGAGATGGCGGAGCTCGTGGTGGGGATGCTCGCCGACGAGCCGGCCGACGGGCCGTTCGGCGACCTCGTGGGCCGGCTCGTGGCGCTGGTGCCTCAGGTCCCCGGTCAGCAGGCACCCGGTCAGTAGGTCCCCGGTCAGTAGGACGGGTCGAGGTCGCGCACCTCGGCGGAGACGTGCACGCCGTCCGTCTCCTTGAGGTGTTCCGGTACGAGCGCGAGGACGGCCTTGCGCAGCCGGGACTTGGCCTCGTCGGTGCGGCCCGTGAGCAGGGCGATCTCCACGTGCACGACGGTGCCGTCGCCGGAGCCGTCGCCGACGACGAGTTCCTCGACCTCCCGGAAGCGGGTCTTGCAGGCTTCGACGCTGGCGTCGACGGTCTCCGCGACGAGCGGGTGCAGCGCGAGCGCGAAGCCGCGCCGGTCGAGGGGCGCGGAGTAGTCGACGGTGATGAACGGCATGGGGTCACTCCTGGTGATGCGGATGTCGGGCCCAGCCTGACCCCGCCCCCGCCCCACGCACAAGGGACCGTCCACCGAGCAGACGGTCCCTTGTGTCCCGTGGGGGGCTGGGTGCGGATCAGCGGGCGGTGAAGACCGCCACCGTGCGGGCCGGGACGGTGAAGGTGCCCGAGGCCTTGTCGTACGCGGCGGACTTCACCACCGCGTCGGAGCCTGCGGCCTGGACCGGGTGCAGGCGGTAGCCCTTGCCGGCCAGCTCGGCGACCTGCTGCGTGGTGCTGCCCGGGGTCGCGTTGAGGACGACGACCAGGTCGCCCAGGCGCATGGTGATCACGCCCGGGGTCTCGTCGCGGCCGGACAGCGGGAAGGACAGGGCGTCCTGGACGCGGGCGGTCGTGGCGAGGGAGAAGGCGGGCTCGGTGGTGCGGATCTTCTGGAGGTCGCGGTAGGCGGCGGAGGCGCCGTCGATCTCCGCGCAGCCGACCGTCAGGGCCGGGTTGACGAGCAGCGGCTTGCCGTACGACCACTTGGTCTTGTTGTCGGCGGCCGGCGGGAGGCCCCGTCCGAAGCCGTTGCCGTCGCGACAGTCCCAGTGGATCGCGTTGAACCAGTCGCCGCTGTCGTACGAGTTGCGGTCGAGGGACTTGGAGCGGAGCAGGTCGCTGCCCGCCTGGGCGAGCGCCGGGCCCTGGGAGAGGGTGCCGGTGGCCATGGCGAGGACCTGCATCCGGGCCCGGTCGGCCGGCGAGGTCCCGGCCGGGAGCTTGAAGGCGAGCGCGTCGTACAGGCTCTCGTTGTCGTGGGCGTCGGCGTAGGCGAGGGCGTCGCCGGGTGCGGCGGCGTAGCCGGCCGGGGCGCCGTTGTAGTCGACCTCGGAGCCCTTGACCGTACGGCCGGAGCTGTCGGTGAAGCTGTACCCGGCGAGGTTGCCGGTCAGGCCGACCTTGATGAGGTCCTGGTAGTGCAGGAGGCGGGCCTTCTGCTCGGCCGGGGTGCCGTTGGCGGCGGAGCCGTTGGGGTCGGTGTAGAGGCCGGAGGCGAAGCCCTGGATGCCGGGGTCCTCGTCGAAGGGGCCGCCGCCGCGGACGGCGTCGCGGGCCCGGTCGGAGAAGGTGGCGACGCCCGTACCGGCCATGTTCTTCTGGGTGGCCTGGACGAAGCGGGCGTCGTCGGCGATCTCGCCGAAGTTCCAGCCCTCGCCGTAGAGGATGATCGCCTTGCCGTCGACGCCGTCCTTCTCGACGGTCAGCGCGTCGAGCGCGGCGCGCACGGCGAGGATGTTGGCCTTGGGGTGGTGGCCCATGAGGTCGAAGCGGAAGCCGTCGACCTTGTACTGCTTGGCCCAGGTGACGACCGAGTCCACGACGAGCTTGCCCATCATGGCGTTCTCGGGCGCGGTGTTGGCGCAGCAGGTGGAGGTGGCGACGGAGCCGTCGGCCTGGAGGCGCTGGTAGTAGCCGGGCACGATGCGGTCGAGCACGGACTTGTCGGACTGGCCGGCGGCCACGGTGTGGTTGTAGACCACGTCCATGACGGTGCGCAGGCCCTCGCCGTTGAGCGCCTGGACCATCTGCCGGAACTCGACGGTGCGGCGGGGGCCGTTGGGGTCGGTGGCGTACGAGCCCTCCGGCACCGTGTAGTGCAGCGGGTCGTAGCCCCAGTTGTAGGCGTCCTTGGCCGCCGCGGCGGCGACGCAGGCCTGCTGCTCCTCCGAGTCGGGCGCGTAGACCTTGAGGTCGCAGGCGGGTTCGGTGCGGTCGGACTTCTTCTCGGGGATGGTGCCGATGTCGAAGGCCGGGAGCAGGTGCACGTAGGAGGTGCCGGAGTCGGCGAGCGCCTTGAGGTGCTGCGAGCCGGCGCTGCCGAGGTCGGTGAAGGCGAGGTAGGTGCCGCGGTGGTCGGCCTTCGCCGTGGGGTCGGCGACGGAGAAGTCGCGGATGTGCAGTTCCTGGATCTGTGCGTCGCGCAGCGGCACGGCGGCCGGCTTCTTCAGGCCCTGCCAGCCCTTGGGGGCGAGCCGGGGGTCGGCGAGGTCGACGACGAGGCTGCGGGCGGAGTCGGTGGTGAGGGCGGTGGAGTACGGGTCGGTGACCCGGTTCTCGACGAGCTTCTGGACGCTCGGCGCCCACACCTTCACGACGTAGCGGTACGGCTTGCCCGCCCAGTCCCTGGTGCCGGTGACCGACCAGACGCCGGAGGCGGCGTCGCGGCGCATCGGCACGGTCCTGCCGTCGAGTTCGAGGGCGACGGACTGCGCGGTGGGGGCCCAGAGCGACAGAGTGGGTCGGCCGTTGCGGAAGACCGGACCGAGGGCGGCCTTCGTGGCCTTCGGCGCGTACAGGTCGTCGAGGACGCCCGCCGTCTGCACGCCGGTGGCGGCGAGCAGGGCGCCGTTGGCGGCGCGCTGGGTGGCGACGAGCTGGCCGCGCAGGGAGTCCCGGACCCGGTCGGCGTCCCGCGGGTCGACGGTGAAGGCCGGGTAGTCCTTGAGGTGCGGGTACTTCGCCTTCTGGGCGTCGGTGAGGCTTGAGGCGTTGAGCCGGAGCCAGCGGCCCTCGTCGCTGAGGGCGCCGTCGGTGACGGTGATGCCGCCGGCCG
The DNA here is from genome assembly GCF_026236535.1 of Streptomyces sp. SKN60. Classification (GTDB taxonomy): domain Bacteria; phylum Actinomycetota; class Actinomycetes; order Streptomycetales; family Streptomycetaceae; genus Streptomyces. The sequence goes on from NZ_JAHTMW010000001.1 coordinate 611,678, forward strand.
CCGTGCCCGGCGCGTACACCAGCTGCTGGCTGGTGGCGTCGGTCGCCTTCACCTTCCAGACGACCGTGGCCCGGTCGATCCACTGCGCCTCGGCCTTGCCGAGGTCGAGGTTCGGGGCGCCGCCGGTGGTCGGAAGCAGGTACTTCGGCTGTCCGGCGAGCAGCCAGACCTCGTTGCCGTACGTGGCGAGGTCGAGCGACTGGTCGGTGGGCAGGTCCTTCTCGTCGCCCTTGTGGACGATGTACGACAGCGAGCTCGCGCCCTCCGCCAGCGGGACCTCGTACACGGCGCCGTACGCGTCGACGCGGGTCGGCATCAGCGGCCTGGACCAGTCGGTGGGCTGGGCGGCGCCGGTCCACAGGTGCAGGCCCCAGCCGTCGTAGTTCCCGTCGGCGCGCTGGTAGTGGATGACGGCCTTGGTCTTGTCCTGCGGGGCGGGGGCCGGGTTGGTGTCGGACTGGCCGTCGGCGCCCTGCGTGATCCAGACCTCGCCGGTGCGGCCGAGGCTGATGCTTCGCTGCGGGCCGTCGGCGGCCCCGTCCTTCTCCACGGTGTACGCAAGGGTCGACGCGCCCTCGGGGACGCGGACCCAGGCGAAGGCGCCGTAGGCGTCGCGGCCGGTGAACGCGGCCTCCTGGTCCGCGGCCTTCAGCTTCCAGCCGTCGTAGTTCCCGTCCTCGCGCTTGTAGTGGACGACGGCGTAGGTGCGCTCGACGGCCACGGGCTTCTCGGGGGCGGGGGCCTGACCGGCGGTGCTGGTGGCCAGGGCGCTCGCGGTGCGGCCGGCGGCGTCGACCGCGACGGCCTTGTAGCGCAGGGCGGTGCCGGCGGGCGCGGTGACGTACTGGGTGATCTTGTACGGGGCGTGGTCGGCGGCGCCGAGGGTCTGCCAGCGTCCGTTGCCGACCTGGGCGGCGAAGACGACCCGGTTGAGGCCGCCGCCGGTGACGTCGGCGGACAGCTCGACGGTGCCGGTGGCGCCGGCGGCCGGGGCCTTGAGGGTGACGGCGGGCGCGGTGGCGGGGGCGGGCAGCGGCGCGTCGGCCTTCAGGACGAGGGAGGAGAGCGCCGGGACGGTGACGGTGACCACCCCGTCCTTCGCGGCGACGGCGCCCCGGCCCCCGTACAGGGTGCGGAAGTTGGCCGAGTCGACGGGCACGGTGACCGTCTTGGGCTCGGTGGCGCTGTTGGTGGCCACCAGGTACTCGGTCTTCGCCTTGGCGTCCGTACGGGAGAAGGCGTAGACGGAGCCCTCGGCGTAGCGCTCCTGCTGGACGCCGTCGCGCAGGGCGGGGTTGGCCTTCGTGAGCTTCGACAGCTCGGCGATGGAGCGGTAGATCGGGTGGCCGGTGTCGTACGCGTCCGTCGCGTGCGTGCGGTCGGTGCCGAGCTGGTCGTCGTCGAGGTAGTCGGCGGTCCGCGAGGCGAAGAGGGTCTGGCGGGCGTCCTTGTCGCCGCCGGGGCCTGTGAAGCCCTGCTCGTCGCCGTAGTAGACGACGGGGTTGCCGCGGCTGAGGAACATCAGCTCGTTGGCGAGCCGGGCCCGCTGGACGAGTTCGGCGTCGCTCGCGTCCGGGTGGTCCTGCTTGAGGAAGGTGCCGACGCGGCCCATGTCGTGGTTGCCGAGGAAGGTGACCTGCTCGTAGGCGTTGGCCTTGTCGGAGCCGTACTTGTAGTCGTCGGCGAAGACCTTGGCGAGCCGGTCGGCGCCGGCGCCCTGGGACGCGAAGGCGCGGGCGGCGTCCTGGAAGGGGAAGTCGAGGGTGGCGTCGAGCCGGCCACGGGTGACGTACGGGCTGGTGACGGAGGTGTCGGCGGAGTAGACCTCGCCGAACATGAAGAAGTCCTCGCGGCCCTGCCGCTTCGCGTACGCGTCCAGGGCGGTGGCCCACTGGGTCCAGAAGTCCAGGTCGACGTGCTTGACCGTGTCGATGCGGAAGCCGTCGATATCGAAGTCGCGGACCCACTTCTCGTAGATCCTCTTCATGCCCTCGACGACCTCGGGGCGCTCGGTCCACAGGTCGTCGAGGCCGACGAAGTCGCCGTACTCGGCGGACTCGCCGGCCCAGGTGGAGTCGCCGCGGTTGTGGTACATCGTGGGGTCGTTGAGCCAGGCGGGGACCTTGGTGCCGGTCTCGGTCTTCTGGACGGGCGTGTACGGGAACGAGTCCGCGTCCACCTTGCCGACGGCCGTGCGGTCGTCGAAGGGGCGGCCGGTCTTGTCGAGGTAGGGGTAGGCGCCCTTGGGGCGGTAGCCGTACTTCTTCTCGGCGTAGTCGACGGTGTCGGCGGTGTGGTTGGTGATGACGTCGAAGAAGACCTTCATGCCCTTGGCGTGGGCGGCGGCGATCAGCTTCTTCAGGTCGTCGTTGGTGCCGAAGTGCGGGTCGACCTGGGTGAAGTCGGTGATCCAGTAGCCGTGGTAGCCGGCGCTGGCGTCCTTCCCCTCGCCCTGCACGGGCCGGTTCTTGAAGATCGGCGCCATCCAGATGGCGGTGGTGCCGAGCCCCTTGATGTAGTCCAGGCGCTCGGTCAGCCCCTTGAGGTCGCCGCCCTGGTAGAACCCCTTGTCCGTCGGGTCGAAGCCGGTGGCGGTGCGGCTGCCGGTGAGACCGCCGCGGTCGTTGGCCGGGTCGCCGTTGGCGAAGCGGTCGGGCAGCACGAAGTAGAACTGCTCGCGGGTGAGGTCGTGCCGGGCGGGGGTCGCGGCGAGGGCGCGGTCGGAGGGCGGGGCGGGGGGCGCGGTGCCGGCGGCAGCGGGCGTGACGGGCGTCAGGCCGACGGCGAGGGTGGCCAGGAGGGTGGTGACGGCGCTTTGCCGCCGTCCGATGCGGGACACGTTGCTCCTCGGAGAGTTGGAATTCCCCCACCCCGCCCCTTCCCGAAACCCTGCCGGGGGCTGGGGGGAAGGGGGGGTGGTGAGGGCGCGGGGGCTGGGCCCCACACCCCCGGCGGGACGCGGCAGCTTCGCGCCGCGCAGGCGCTAGTTACGGAAGGTGTCGTTCAGGACGAGCTGGCCCGAGGAAGGGACCGTCGCGGTGCGGTTGGCGCCGGACTCCCAGGTGACGTTTCCGGCGGCGTCCTTGCGGAGGTACTTGTACTCGAAGGACGTGCCGGCGGGGAGCGGGACGGTCAGCTTCCAGACGGGGTACGCCGCCGGGTCGAGCTTCAGGGCCGCCGTCGGGGACCAGGCGCCGAGCTCGGGGCGGTTGCCGGTGACGTAGATGTTCTGGCCCACCACGGTGGTGGCGGTGACGTTGAACGAGGCGCCGGTGGCGGTGGCCGGCGGGGTGGTGCAGCTCATGGCACCGGTGTGCAGGGCGACGGCCGTGTCGGCGGGCACCGTGGCGGTGAACTGGCCGGCGGAGTTGACCGTCACCGAGCCGCCGCTCTGCACGTCGCAGTAGGTGCCGGCGGGCAGGGAGGTCTGGAAGGTGCGGGTGAGGGCGGCGGACTCGTGGTTGATGGCCACGTACGCCTTGCTGCCCCGGCCGAACGCGATCGCGTTGTTGCCGTTGTCCCACCAGTCGGTGACGGCCTGCCCGCGGGCGGTGTTGCGGAAGGCCACCATGGAGGAGATCTCGCGCCAGGCGTGCTGGCACTTCCAGCCGTCGCTGTAGCAGGCGTTCACCTGGTGCCCGTTGGGCGCGCCGGCGTCCTTGTCGGTCCACTCGTAGCCGGAGTGGACGTCCGGGGAGCCGTACGGCCAGGCGAGCATGAAGACGGAGGCCAGGGTGTACTGGGCGCCGTTCTTGTAGTTGAGGGTGTCGCCGCCGCGCTCGGTGTCGTGGTTGTCGACGAAGACGGCGGACTGGCCGGACGGCATGTAGCCCCAGGCCTCGCCGAAGTTCTTGAGGTAGGCGAGCTTCTCGCCCTGCAGGACCCTCTTGAGGTCGCGGGCGTAGCGGAACTCCTGGACGTCGCCGTTGCCGAGGTACTCGCTCGGTGAGACGGCCTCGCCGGCGCCGTGGATGGCCTCCTGCTTCCAGTAGACGGAAGGATTCGTCAGGCGCGACTTGATGTCGGCGAGGTCGGCGGCCGGCATGTGCTTGGCGGCGTCGATGCGGAAGCCGTCGACGCCGAGCGTCAGCAGGTCGTTGAGGTACCCGGCTATCCTGCCGCGGACGTAGTCCTCGCCCGTGTCGAGGTCGGCGAGGCCGACGAGCTCGCAGTTCTGGACGTTCGCCTTGTCCTGGTAGTTGGAGACGCTGGCGCGGCAGTCGTCCAGGTCGGAGCCGGAGTAGACGCCGGGGTAGTTGTACTTGCTGTAGCCGGACCCGCCGGTGCCGGTGTAGGTGGCGTTGGGGTCCGCCGGGCCGGCCATGTGGTTGATGACGGAGTCGGCGACGACCTTCACCCCGGCGGCGTGGCAGGTGTCGACCATGCTCTTGAAGGCGGTGCGGTCGCCGAGCGGGCCGGCGATCTTGTAGCTGACCGGCTGGTAGGCCGTCCACCACTGCGAGCCCTGGATACGTTCCTGAGGCGGGGAGACCTGCACGTATCCGTAACCGGCGGGGCCGAGCTGTTCGGTGCAGGCCTTCGCCACCGAGGCGAAGTTCCACTCGAACAGCACGGCCGTGACGTCCTTCGTGCCGGGTGGGGCGGCCTGAACGGTGGGGGCTCCCGTGACGGCCACAGCGGCTCCCGCCACGAGGGCGAGTGCAGCGGCCACGGTCTTTCGGGCCATGTTTCCTCCTGTACGACGTCCCTGTCGCAAGAAGTTGCCGAAAATGACAGCAACTGTTTTCAGCCGCGACCGTAGGGGCGTACAGGCGTGCGGTCAATACTTCGAACAACCGAACGCAACATCTTGCGCAAGGAGTTACGGGATCGCCGCAGCCGCCGCTGCCGTGGAGCCGCGTACCACCAGCTCCGGCTGGAACACGAACTCCGTGCGCTGCACCGGGTTTCCCTCGATCTCCTCCAGGAGCGCGCCGACCGCCGCCGTCGCCATGGCCTGCACCGGCTGGCGCACGGTGGTCAGCGGCGGGTCGGTGAACGCGATCAGCGGGGAGTCGTCGAAGCCGACCACCGAGACGTCCCGGGGCACGTCGAGGCCCCGGGCGCGGGCCGCCCGGACCACGCCGAGGGCCATCAGGTCGGAGCCGCACACGATGCCGGTGCAGCCCTCGGCGAGCAGCAGGTCGGCGGCGGCGTGCCCGCCCTCCACGCCGAACAGGGTGGGCCGCACGAACCGTTCGGCCTCCTCCCGTTCGACGCCGAGCAGGGCGTGCAGCTCGGCGGCGAAGCCCTCGGCCTTGCGGCGCGAGGGGACGTAGCGGGTCGGCCCGATGGCGAGCCCGATCCGCTCGTGGCCGAGTTCCACCAGATGCCGTACGGCCATCCGGGCCGCGGCCCGGTCGTCGGGCGAGACGAAGTTGGCGTCGATGTGCTCGTTGAAGCCGTTGATGAGGACGAACGGCACACCGCGGTCGGCGAGTCGGGTGTAGCGGGCCGGGTCGGCGGAGGCGTCCGCGTGCAGCCCGGACAGGAACACGATGCCGGCCACCCCGCGCTCCACCAGCTGCTCGACCAGCTCGTCCTCGGTCGCGCCGCCGGGCATCTGGGTGCAGAGCACCGGGGTGTAGCCGTGCCCGGCCAGGACCTGTTCGACGACCTGGGCGAAGGCCGGGAAGATCGGGTTGGTCAGCTCGGGCACCACCAGGCCGATCAGGCCGGCGCTGCGCCGTTTGAGGCGTACGGGACGCTCGTAGCCGAGCACGTCGAGCGCGGCGAGCACCTTGTGCCGGGTCGCGCCGGCCACGCCCGCCTTGCCGTTGAGGACCCGGCTGACGGTGGCCTCGCTGACCCCGGACTGGGCCGCGATGTCCGCGAGCCGCGGGGCGCCCCCTCCGGCGCCCCGCGGCAGGGGGATCGTCACACCGCCCACCAGGCGGTGATGTCGGCGGGCAGCACGGCCTCGTCGTCGACGATCCTGATCTCCTCGCCGGCCGAATCGGCGGACGAGAGGAGCAACCGGCCGGGCAGCGGGACGGAGATGGCCCGGCCGGTGGTGTTGGCGGTGCAGACGAATCCGTCACGGCGGAAGGAGAGCACACCCTCAGGTGCCTCCAGCCACTCGACGGACTCGCCCGCACCGAGTTCGGGGCGCTCGCGGCGCACGGCGAGCGCGCTGCGGTACAGCTCCAGGGTGGAGCCGGGGTCGCCGGTCTGCGCCTCGACGCTGAGCGCGGCCCAGGTGGCGGGCTGCGGCAGCCAGGAGCCGCCGGCGCCGAAGCCGTACGAGGAGCCCTCGGCGGTCCACGGGATCGGCACCCGGCAGCCGTCGCGGAAGCCGTCCTGGCCGGTGGCCCGGAAGAAGGACGGGTCCTGGCGGACCTCGTCGGGCAGGTCGGTGACGTCGGGCAGGCCGAGCTCCTCGCCCTGGTAGACGTAGGCGGAGCCGGGCAGCGCCAGCATCAGCAGGGTCGCGGCGCGGGCCCGGCGCAGGCCGAGTTCGCGGTCGCCGGGGGTGCGCAGCTGGGTGCCGAGGCCCGCCGGGTTGGCGAAGCGGGTGGCGTGCCGGGTGACGTCGTGGTTGGAGAGCACCCAGGTGGTGGGGGCGCCGACCGGGCGCATCGCGGCGAGCGAGGCGTCGATCACCGTACGCAGCTCGGCAGCGTCCCAGTGGGTGCCCAGGTACTGGAAGTTGAAGGCCTGGTGCATCTCGTCGGGGCGCACGTAGTTGGCGGTGCGGTCGACGGTGGGGGTCCAGGCCTCGGCGACGAGGACGCGCTCCCCGTCGTACTCCTGCAGCACCTTCCGCCACGAGCGGTAGATCTCGTGGACGCCGTCCTGGTCGAAGAAGGGCATGACGTCGTTGCCGAGCAGCTTGAGCTGGTCGTGGCTGCCGATGTCGGGCAGGCCCGCGGCCTTGACCAGGCCGTGGGCGACGTCGACGCGGAAGCCGTCGACGCCCATGTCGAGCCAGAAGCGCAGGATCGAGCGGAACTCGTCGCGGACGGCGGGGTGTTCCCAGTTGAAGTCGGGCTGCTCGGGCGCGAAGAGGTGCAGGTACCAGTCGCCGGGGGTGCCGTCCGGGTTCTCGGTGCGGGTCCAGGCGGGGCCGCCGAAGATGGACTCCCAGTCGTTGGGCGGGAGTTCGCCGTTCGCGCCCTTGCCGGTACGGAAGTGGTAGCGCTCGCGCAGCGGGGAGCCGGGGCCCTCGCGCAGCGCGCGCTGGAACCACTCGTGCTGGTCGGAGGAGTGGTTGGGGACCAGGTCGACGATGATCCGCAGGCCGAGCGCGTGGGCCTCGCGGATCACCGCGTCGGCGTCGTGCAGGGTGCCGAACATGGGGTCGATGGCCCGGTAGTCGGCGACGTCGTAGCCGGCGTCGGCCTGCGGGGAGGCGTAGAAGGGGGACAGCCAGACGGCGTCGACGCCGAGCGCCTTGAGGTACGGCAGCCGGCTGCGGATGCCGGGCAGGTCGCCCATGCCGTCACCGTTGCCGTCGGCGAAGCTGCGCGGATAGACCTGGTAGATCACCGCGTCTCTCCACCAGCCCGACGGCGTGCCGGTGGGAGTTGCGGCGTCGGCGGGGGCGGCGAGGTGCTGGGTCATGTCTTCCTTGCTTCGTAAGGAGGGTGTGGGTGCGGGCACGGGGTGCGCGGCCACGGGCGCTCTTCGGCTCAGCCCTTGACGGCGCCGGCCGACATGCCGGTCACCAGGTGGCGCTGGGCGAAGAGGAACACCAGGGCGGCGGGGATGGCGATGAGCACGGAGGCGGCGGTCATCGGGCCCCACTGGGCGCCGTACTGGTTGACGAACTTCTGCAGTCCGCCGGCGAGGGTCATGTTCTCGTCGCCGACCATGAAGGCGGAGGCGTAGGCGACCTCGCCCCAGGCGGTGATGAAGGAGTAGAACGCGGTGACCGCGATGCCCGGCTTGGCGAGCGGCAGGATGAGCCGCCAGAAGGTGCCGAAGGGGGTGAGCCCGTCGACGTAACCGGACTCGTCGATCTCCTTCGGGATGGTGTCGAAGAAGCCCTTCATCATCCACGCGCAGAACGGCACGGCGATGGTCAGGTACGTGACGACCAGGCCGGTCGAGGTGTTGAGCAGGCCCATCGACGCCATGATGTTGTAGATCGGCACGATGAGGACGGCGACCGGGAACATCTGGGTGATCAGCAGGGTCCACATCAGCCCGCGCTTGCCGGGGAAGCGGAAGCGGCTGACGGCGTAGCCGGTGGTGGAGGAGACGAAGACGCCGAGCAGGGTGGTGAGGGCGGCGACGAGCAGCGAGTTGCCGAACCAGGTGAGGAACGGGGTGTCGTTCAGCAGGTTCGTGTAGTTCTCGAGCGTCGGCTCCTTCACGAAGTCCGTGGTGGTCGCGTACTTCGCCGGCTTGAGCGAGGTCAGCAGCACCCAGAGCACCGGGAAGACGGCGATCACGGAGGCGACGATCAGGCCGAGGTGCAGCCCGGCGGAGGCGAGCGGCGAACGGCTGCCACGGCGGCGGACGTTCTTGCGGGCCGGGGCCGTGGCGCGGTTCTGCGCGTGGCGCGGTGCGGTGGTCGCGGGGGTCGTGGTGGTCACCAGACTTCTCCCTGCTTGCGGAGGACCCGCCGGTAGATCGCGGCGAAGACCATCAGGAGGATCAGGATCAGCACGCCCCACGTGGAGGACTGCGCGTAGTCGCGCGGGCTGATCTCGAAGGAGAACTTGTAGGCCTGGGTCACCAGGATCTGGGTGGCCTCGCCGGGACCGCCCCGGGTGAGCAGGAAGATCACCGGGAACATGTTGAAGGTCCAGATGGTGCTCAGCAGGATCACCGTGGTGCTGACGGACCGGAGGCCGGGCAGGGTGATGTGCCGGAAGCGCTGCCAGGCGTTGGCGCCGTCCATCTCGGCGGCCTCGTACATCTCGCCGGGGATGGACTGCAGACCGCCGAGCAGGGCGACCATCATGAAGGGGACGCCGAGCCAGACGTTGACGGCGATGACCGAGAACTTGGCCCAGGTGGGGTCGTTGAGCCACGGGACGGCGTCGATGCCGCCGCCCGCGAGCACCTGGTTGAGGATGCCGCGGCGCTCGTCGTAGAGGAAGCGCCAGGCGAAGACGGAGACGAAGCCGGGGACGGCCCAGGGCAGGATCAGCAGCATGCGGTAGACACCGCGGCCGGCGATCTTGCGGTGGAGCATGTTCGCGAGGACGAGGCCGAGGGCGAAGGTCACCGACACGCACGCCACCGTCCACACCAGGGTCCAGCCGAGGGTGGCCAGGAACTGGTTTCCGGTGAGCGCGTCGACGTAGTTGTCGACGCCGACGAACTCGTAGGTCGCCGGGATGTGGTTGACGCCGATGGAGCGTTCCACATTGCGTTCGTTGGCGTCGGTGAGCGACAGCCAGATGCCGCGGACCAGCGGGTATCCGATGATCACGCCGATCACGAGCACCACCGGGGCGACCATCGCCCAGGCGTACCAGTGGGTGGAGAGGGATCGCCGTGCGGCGCCCCGGGATCCACCGTTCCGCTTGCCAGTTCCGCGGCTCCGGCCGCGGGCGCTGTCGCCCGCGGCCTTCGCCACCGACTGGCTGCTGGTGTCCACAGCCATCAGCCGGTCTGCCTTCCTTCCCGCTTCCTCATGCCGTCCCCGGCACGGGGTTGGTTACTTCCAGTCCTTCAGGAGCTTGCGGTAGGAGTCGCCCGCCGTCTTCGCGCCCTGCTCCGGGGTGGTCTGGTTGGTGAGGACCTTGGTGTACTCGGTGACCAGCGGGGCGAAGAGGCTGCCGCCCTCCGGGATCCACGGGCGCTCGACGGCCTTCTCGACGACCGGCTTGAAGAAGGTGATCATCTCGTTGGTCGCCACCTCCGTCTTGCCGTAGGCGGAGGTACGGGTCGGGAGCAGGCTGAGCTCCTTGGCGACCTGGGCCTGGACCTCGGTCGAGCTCATGTACTCGACGAAGGCGTACGAGGCGGCCATGTTCTTGGAGCCGGCGTACACGGCGAGGTTGTGGCCGCCCTGCGGGGCGCCCTGGGCGGCGGAGCCGGCCGGGACCGGGGCGATGCCGAGGTTCGCCTTGTCGGCGAACTCCTTGCCGGCGTAGGTGTCGGCGACGGCCCACGGGCCGTTGATCATCATCGCGACCTTGCCGTCCTTGAAGGCGGCCTGCATGTTGTCCCAGCCGTTGGTCGCGTCGGTGATCGCGGCCTTGGAGTCGACCAGGTCCTTGACGGTCTTGAAGGCCTTGACGCCGGCGGGGTTGTCGATGGTGACGGTCTTGGTGTCGGCGTTGACCATGTCGCCGCCCTCGCCGTACAGGAAGGAGAGGAACCAGTAGGCGTCGTCGCCGCGCAGGTACAGGCCGGTCTTGCCGGTCTTCTGCTTGATCTTGGTGGCGACGGACTTCAGCTCGTCGATGTTCTTGGGGACCTCGACGCCGGCGTCCTTGAAGATCTTCTTGTTGTAGAAGATGCCCATGGAGTCGATGACCTGCGGCACGGCGTAGGTCTTGCCGTTGTACTTGGTGGACGCGGCGGCCTGCTTGAGGAAGTCGTCCTGGTCCTTCAGCGCGGCGGTGCCGTCGAGCGGGGCGAGGTAGCCGAGGTTCGCGAAGTCCGGGGTCCAGGCGACCTCGGAGCGGATCACGTCGGGAGCGCCGGTGCCGGACTGGGCGGCGTTCTTGAACTTGTTCTGGGCGTCGCCGAACGGCACGTTGACGTACTTGACGGTGACCTTGGGGTGCTTCTTGGTGAAGTCCTCGGCGATCTTCTTGAAGACCTTGTCCTCGGAACCGACCGTGGAGGTGTCCCACCAGGTGACGGTGCCGGAGAGCTCGCCCGAGCCCTTCGTGTCCCCGCCGGTGGAACCGCTGTCGCTCCCGCCGCACGCCGCCAGGGTCACGCCCAGGGCCGCGACCAGCGCGGTGGCCGCTATGCCACGCCGCATGTGAACTCCTATCGATGGTCCCGGATGGACGAGGGGCTGGAACACCTTCCTCATGCGACCGCTCCCTCGCGGCGCGCCGGGTTGCCAGGAACGTAACAGGGATGAAAACGCGCCGAAAGAGCTTGCGTGAAATTTCTGCAAGGCACGGCGATCGTTACATCCGCGTGTCCCTAAGGTTGCCGACGAGCCGCTTGACAGCCCTGGAAGGAGGCCCTCCGCCCCTCCCTTCCCGTACGGGACACGGCATCGGCACGCCGTCACCGGCTTGCAAGGACTTGCGCAAGGGTCGCGAAGGCGGCCGGAAGCCGCGTTCGGTGGGCAATCCGACGCCCGACCGGTACAGTCCACTCCCATGACCGCGCGGCTCGCCGACATCGCAGCCCAGGCGGGGGTCAGTGAAGCCACAGTCAGCCGCGTGCTCAACGGCAAGCCCGGTGTGGCCGCGGCCACCCGTGAATCCGTGCTCGCCGCACTCGACGTGCTCGGCTACGAGCGTCCCGTACGGCTGCGCCAGCGCAGCGCGGGCCTGGTCGGCCTCATAACCCCCGAACTGGACAACCCGATCTTCCCCGCGCTCGCGCAGGTCATCGGGCAGGCCCTCACCCGGCAGGGATACACCCCGGTGCTCGCCACCCAGACCCCCGGCGGGTCCACGGAGGACGAGCTCACCGACATGCTGGTGGAGCGCGGCGTCGCCGGCATCATCTTCGTCTCCGGCCTGCACGCCGACACGACGGCCGACACCACCCGCTACGACCAGCTGCGCGGCAAGGGCGTCCCGTACGTCCTCATCAACGGCTTCTCCCCCAAGATCCAGGCCCCCTTCGTCTCCCCCGACGACCGGGCCGCGATGGTGCTCGCCGTGACGCACCTGGCCGCGCTCGGGCACACCCGGATCGGCCTGGCCGTCGGCCCCAAGCGCTTCGTGCCGGTGCTCCGCAAGATCGAGGGCTTCCGCAAGGGCATGCGCGAGCGCTTCGGCCTCGACCCTGAGGAGACCGAGGAGCTGATCCAGCACTCGCTCTACACCCTGGAGGGCGGCCAGGCCGCCACCGCCGCGCTCATCGCCCGGGGCTGCACCGCGATCGTCTGCGCCAGCGACATGATGGCGCTCGGCGCGATCCGGGCCGCCCGGGAGCGGGGCCTGCAGGTGCCGAAGGACGTGTCGGTGGTCGGCTTCGACGACTCCCCGCTCATAGCGTTCACCGACCCGCCGCTGACCACCATCCGCCAGCCCGTGCAGGCGATGGGCCAGGCCGCGGTCCGGGCCCTCCTGGAGGAGGTCGGCGGCACCCCGGCCCCGCACAGCGAGTTCGTCTTCATGCCGGAGCTGGTGGTCCGCGGCTCGACCGCCTCGGCACCGCCGGCAACCCCTAGTCCCTGAGGCGGAGCAGGTGCGCCCGATACCCGTCGGAGGGATGATCGGTCGAGGGGACGGCATCTGGCAGACTTCTCTCCTATGGGTGAAACGACCGTGAAGAGTTTGGAAAGCCGGACGAACCCGTCGGCACCCATCGTGGCCGGCGGCTGGGCGCGCCTGCGCGCGCGGACGCCGCGGCGGCCGCGGATCTGGTTCGAGGTCCTGCTCATCGCCGTCAGCTACTGGCTGTACTCGCTCATCCGCAACGCGGTACCGGAGCAGAAGGCCCAGGCGCTCAAGAACGCCGACTGGATCTGGCAGGCCGAGCACACCCTCGGCCTGGCCTTCGAGCACACCGTCAACCACGCCGTGAACTCGGTGACATGGCTGATCGTGTCGATGAACTACTACTACGCCACCCTGCACTTCGTGGTCACCATCGGTGTGCTGGTGTGGCTGTACCGCTGGCACCCGGGCCGTTACGCGGCGTTCCGCACGGTCCTGTTCGCGACCACCGGTGTGGCCCTGGTCGGCTACTACCTGTACCCGCTGGCCCCGCCGCGCCTGATGAACGGCCAGAACTTCGTCGACACCGTCCTGGTCCACCACACCTGGGGCTCGATGGCCTCGGGCAACCTCAAGCACATGTCGAACCAGTACGCGGCGATGCCGTCGATGCACATCGGCTGGTCGCTGTGGTGCGGACTGACGATCTTCCTCCTGGCGAAGGCCCCCTGGGCCCGCATCCTGGGCCTGCTCTACCCGATGGCCACCCTCGTCGTCATCGTGGCCACCGCCAACCACTTCTGGATGGACGCGGTCGGCGGCATCATCTGCCTGACCTTCGGCTTCGCCGTCTCGTACGTCTGGTTCGGCGCCCGCCCGCACAAGCTGCCCAAGCTGGTGGAGCCGGCCGCGTCGACGCCGCAGGGGGTCACGCGGGGCGGTCCGCGCACGGAGGCGGAGGAAGCGGCGGACGCCGACGAGGACGAGAAGGTCGGCTCCGGTTCCGGATCCCGCTCCGGGCGCTGAGCGCTGAGCCGCTGAGCGCTGAGCCGCTGAGCGCCGGGCGCTACGCCCCGTAGAACAGCTCCTCCATCACCGCCCGCGCACGCCGTGTGATGCGGCGGTAGTCGTCGACCAGTTCGCCGACGTGGCCCGGGGTGTAGCCGAGGTAGCGGCCGACGGCGGCGAGTTCGCGGGGTTCGGAGGGGAAGGTGTCGCCGGGGCGGCCGCGGACCAGCATCACGGCGTTGCGGACGCGGGTGGCGAGGACCCAGGCCTCGTCGAGGGTCTGGGCCTCCTCGGTGGGGATCAGGCCGGCGGCGTGGGCGGCGGCCAGGGCCGCGCGGGTGCGGGTGGTGCGCAGGCCCGGTTCGGCCCAGCCGTGGCGCATCTGGAGGAGCTGGACCGTCCACTCGACGTCGCTGAGGCCGCCGCGGCCCAGTTTGGCGTGCAGGGTGGGGTCGGCGCCGCGCGGCAGGCGTTCGGTCTCCATGCGGGCCTTGAGGCGGCGGATCTCGCGGACCGCCTCCTCGCCGAGGCCCTCCATGGGATAGCGCAGGGGGTCGATCAGCTCGATGAAGCGGGCGCCGAGCTCCGGGTCGCCCGCCATCGGCTCGGCGCGCAGCAGGGCCTGGCTCTCCCAGACCAGGGACCAGCGGCGGTAGTAGGCCTCGTAGGACTTCAGGGTGCGGACCATGGGGCCGCTCTTGCCCTCCGGGCGCAGGTCGGCGTCGATGAGGAGCGGCGGGTCGGCGGTGGGCAGCTGGAGCAGCCGGCGCATCTCGGTGACGACCCGGGTGGCGGCCCGGGCGGCCTCCTGCTCGTCCACGCCCTCGCGCGGCTCGTGCACGAAGAGCACGTCGGCGTCGGAGCCGTAGCTCAGCTCGTGGCCGCCGAAGCGGCCCATGCCGATCACCGCGAAGCGGGTCGGGAGGGTGTCGCCCCACTCGGCGCGCACGGCGGCGCGCAGCGCGCCGGCGAGGGTGGCGGCGTTGAGGTCGGTGACGGCCTGCCCGACCCGGTCGACCAGGGCGCCGGGGTCGGGTTCGCGGGGGCTGTCCTCGGTGCCGTACGAGCGGATGAGGTCGGCCGCCGCGGTACGGAACAGCTCCCGGCGCCGTACGCCGCGGGCGGCGGCCACCGCCTGCTCGGCGCCGTCGGCGCGGCCCACCGCGGCCAGGACCTCCTGCTCCAGGTGTTCGCGGCCGCGCGGCTTCAGGCCCTCGGGGTCGCCGAGGATCGCGACCGCCTCGGGGGCGCGGAGCAGCAGGTCGGGGGCGAGCCGGCCGGCGGACAGGACGCGGGCCAGGTTCTCGGCGGCGGCGCCCTCGTCGCGAAGGAGCCGCAGGTACCAGGGGGTCTTGCCGAGCGCGTCGGAGACCTTGCGGAAGCCGAGCAGTCCGGCGTCCGGGTCGGCCGAGTCGGCGAACCAGCCGAGCAGCACCGGAAGGAGCGTGCGCTGGATCGCGGCCTTGCGGCTGACGCCGGAGGACAGCGCCTCCAGGTGGCGCAGGGCGGCGGCGGGGTCCGCGTAACCGAGGGCTTCGAGGCGCTGTCCGGCGGCCTCCGGGCTGAGCCGGATCTCGCCGGGGGCGAGCTGGGCGACCGCGTCGAGCAGCGGGCGGTAGAACAGCTTCTCGTGCAGGCGGCGCACCACCGCCGCGTGTCGCCGCCACTCGCGGTTGAGCTCGGCGACCGGGTCGGTGCGCAGGCCGAGGGAACGGCCGAGGCGCCGCAGGTCCTCCGCGCCCTCGGGCACCAGGTGGGTGCGGCGCAGCCGGAACAGCTGGATGCGGTGCTCCAGGGCGCGCAGGAAGCGGTAGGCGTCGTCGAGCTGGGCGGCGTCGGCGCGGCCGACGTAGCCGCCGGCGGCGAGCGCGGCGAGGGCGGCGAGGGTGGTGCCGCTGTGCAGGGTGGCGTCGCTGCGCCCGTGCACCAGCTGCAGGAGCTGTACGGCGAACTCGACGTCGCGCAGTCCGCCGGGGCCGAGCTTCAGCTCGCGGTCGACCTGCGCGGCGGGGATGTTGTCGACCACCCGGCGGCGCATCTTCTGCACGTCGGGGACGAAGTTCTCGCGTTCGGCGGCCTGCCAGACGAGCGGGGAGAGCGCGTCGACGTACGCGGCGCCGAGCTCGGCGTCGCCGGCCACCGGGCGGGCCTTGAGCAGTGCCTGGAACTCCCAGGTCTTGGCCCAGCGCTGGTAGTAGGCGAGGTGGGAGGAGAGGGTGCGGACGAGGGGCCCGTTGCGGCCCTCGGGGCGCAGATTGGCGTCGACCGGCCAGATGGCGCCCTCGATCGTGGTCTCCGAGCAGATCCGCATGAGGTGGGAGGCTAGCCGGGTGGCGGCCTGCAGCGCCTTGGCCTCGTCGGCGCCGTCCGCTGCCTCGCCGACGAAGATCACGTCGACGTCGGAGACGTAGTTGAGCTCGTTGCCGCCGCACTTGCCCATGGCGATCACGGCGAGCCGGCAGACGGCCGCGTCGTCGGGAGCGGCGGCGCGGGCGATGCGCAGCGCGGCGCGGAGCGTGGCGGTGGCGAGGTCGGCGAGCTCGGCGGCGGTCTGGGTGACGTCGGTGGTGCCGCACACGTCGCGGGCGGCGATGGAGAGCAGGCAGCGGCGGTAGGCGACGCGCAGCGCGACCGGCTCGTCGGCCCCGGCGAGCCCCTGCTCGAACTCGGCGATCCCGGGGTGCAGGTCCACCGCCTCGTACGTGACGAGGGCCTGCCAGTCGCGCGGGTGCCGGGCCAGGTGGTCGGCGAGCGCCTCGGAGGTGCCGAGGACGCCGAGCAGCCGGTCCCGGAACGGCTTCGCGGACAGCAGGGTGGTGGTGAGGGTGGTGCGCTCGGCCTCCGGCTGGGCCTCGACGAGCCGGACCAGGCCGCGCAGGGCGAGGTCGGGGTCGGCGGTGGCGCCGAGGGCGTCGAGGAGGACGGAGTCGTCGCGCAGCGAGGCAAGCTCGTCCAGGCCGAGCAGCCGTTCGGCGGCGGACGGATCGGTGAATCCGTGCCGCAGCAGCCGGGTGAACGTACTGCTCCTGCGTCCCGGCACCGTCATGCCGCCGCTCCTCCACCGGTCGATCGAGTCCCTGGGCGAGCCTCTGGGAACGTCCCTGGGAGAGTCCCTGAGCGAGCCTATCCGGCGAATCGCCGAAGGGGCGCTTCGAGAGCGCGGGGCGGGGTCGGGACGGCAGAATCGGCGCCATGAACTGGACCCTCGAAGTGGTGACCGTCCCCGTCGCGGACCTGGACCGGGCCAAGGAGTTCTACGGCGGGAAGCTCGGCTTCACGGTCGACCTGGATCAGGAGGTGTCGCCGGGCGTCCGCATCATCCAGATCACCCCGCCCGGCTCGCGCTGCTCGATCTCCCTGATCCAGGGCATGCCCCCGTTCCCCGGCACCGGGGTCATGGCCCCCGGCGCCCTGCACGGCCTCCAGCTCTGCGTCACCGACATCGAGGCGGCGCGCGAGCAGCTGCTCGCGGCGGGCGTGCACGCGACGCCGGTGATGCACGTGGGCGCGACGGGCTGGGAGGCGGGCAAGGGCGACACCTGGAACTCGTTCCTGACCTTCACCGACCCGGACGGCAACGGGTGGTGGGTCCAGGAGGCCCCGTCAGAGCTCTCGGAGCGCTAGCTGCCGGAGCGCTGGACCCGGGGGCTACTGCCCGAACACCAGACGGTAGTTGCGAATCTTCTCGTCCGCTCCCTCGTACGTCATGCCCGCGGCCTCCATGACCCGGTGGGACGGGAGGTTGTCGAGGTCGGCGTCGCCGCGGACCGCGGTGGCGCCGGCCTCGCGGGCCCGGGCGATCAGGGCGCGCAGGGACTCGGCGGCGAAGCCGCGGCCACGGGCGGTGGGGACCAGGCCGTAGCCGACGGTGACGACGCCGTCGGCGTCCGGCGGGCCGTGGAAGCCGATGCCGCCGATGGTGACGCCGTCCGCGCGCAGCCGTATCTCGTACGCCCGGTAGACGCCCGGGTCGCCGCGCTCGGCGACGCCCCTGAGGAAGTTGCCGGCGCCCCTGATGTCGCCGGGGCCGGGGTACTCCTCGGCCCAGCGGTCGCCGGGTGCGGGGGCGGCGTCCACGATGCGCTGCGCCTCGGCGGCGGTCAGCGGGTGGAGCAGGAGGCGGTCGGTCTCGATGGCGCGTACGTCGGTCACGGCCGGAAGTCTCGGCCGGGCCCGGGCCCGCGCGCAACGGATTTGACCGCGGCCCGGGCCCGGTCGACGGCGGTCAGAGCTCGTCCGGCACGTCCGGTACGTCCGGTACGTCCGGTACGAAGAAGCTGAGGTTGATCCGGGCGCCCGGCGCCGTGACCGGTTCGGCGAGGCAGGTCACCAGGCGGCCCGGGCCGCGGAGGGCGTGCCGGGCGGGGAGCTCGGAGCCGTCGACGTACGGGATGGGCGCCGCGGCGCACGCGCGGTACAGCGGTCCGGCAACGGGATCGTCCAGGATGTCGCGCTCGAGGCGGAGCAGCCCGGCGCTCCCCGGGCGCAGCGCCACACTGTGCTTCACGTGCGGCATCATGGCCGGCGCCCACAGGGTGCTCCAGTCCGTGAGGACCTCGGTGCGCGCCTCGGGGTCGAGGAGCATCCAGCGCATGAGGTTGGCCGGGCACTCGCCGCGCGGCATGAACCGGCGGAACGCCTCGTTGTGCGCGACGAGGTTCCAGTCGGCGTCGCTGATGAAGGCCAGCGCGTCCTGGATCTGGTCGACGACCCGCTGCCACAGTCCGGCGATGAACATCCCCGAGGTGCCGTGCAGCGCGTGCGGCGGCTGCTCCCCGCGGCTGATCAGCCACAGGAACTCCCACTCCCGCTCGTCGAGGCACAGGGCCCGGGCCACCGCCGTGAGGAGTTCGGCGCCGGGGCGGGCGAGTTGGCCGTTCTCGAAGCGGTTGTACGTGCCCGGGGTGCGGGTGAGCAGCGTGTCCATCTGCTCCTGGGTCAGCCCGGCGGCACGGCGGCCGGGTCCCGGTCCGCGTACGGGAAACCCCAGGGCCGCGGGGTCGAGCGCCGCCCGGCGCGCCCGCAGCAGCTCCTTCAGACGGCCTCGCTCACCGGCCGACGGCCTCATCCGGCACCTTTCGTCTCCACCACTCGTCTCCACCGCTCTTCTCCACCCCGCGGACGACCGCCATTATCTGCGAATTCCCACCCTGGAAAGGAGTGATCACCCGGCGCCAGACTCCCCTGCGACGCACGGCACATGTCACCGACCAGGGGGGATCGGATGCGCTGTCAGAACGACTGCCGGGACGACTACGAGGAGAACGGCCCGGGCTTGTGCGGAGAGGCCCTCGAGAGCTACCGGACCGCCGTCTCGCACGGGGTGCTCACGGCTCCGCCGCCACCGTGCCTGACCGGGCTCGGGCTGCTCCGCCCGCACCCGGCCGACGCCCGCCGGCTGGTACCCGTACCGCCCGACATCGCCCAGCACCGTCTCGTCCAGCCGCTCGAACAGGCCCTGCGCGAGCGGGAGAGCGAACTGCTCTCGCTGCGCCGGACCCTGGCCCAGGCGGACTCCGTCTACCGCCAGGAGGCCCGGCAGGCGCCGGCGCCCGTGCAGCTGCTGCGCGGCAACGACGTCATCCACCAGAAGCTGCGGCAGCTCAACGCCGCCTGCCGGCAGGAGCTGCAGGCCGTGCAGCCGGGCGGCCCCCGGTCCGCCCCGGCGCTCGCCGAGGCCGCCCGCCAGCTGCCGGACGTGCTCGCCCGCGGGGTGCGGCACCGCACGCTCTACCAGCACACGGTCCGCGGCCACCCCGCGATGACCGAGTTCATGACCGCCATGCAGCAGGCGGGCGGGCAGTTCCGGACCACCGGTCTGCTCGTCGACCGGGTGATCCTCTACGACCGTTCCGTCGCCCTCATCCCCGACCACCGCTACTCGCGCCCCGACCACGCCCTGCTGATCGAGCATCCGGCGATCACCGCGTACCTCGCCGGTGTCTTCGACCTCATCTGGGACACGGCCGAACCGGTCGACCTGGTGGACACCCCCACGAGCACGCCGCCCCTCCTCACGGACGAGAAGCAGCTCAGCGTGCTCCGGCTGATGGTCCAGGGCCACACCGACGCGAGCATCGCGGCCCGGCTCGGCATGAGCGCCCGCTCGGTGTCGGCCCACATCAGCCGCGCCTCGACCGCCTGGGGCAGCCGCAGCCGGGCCCATCTCGCCTACCTGCTCGCCGAGAACGGCGCCCTGCGCGCGCCCTGATGTGTCCGTTTCCGCGCCTCTTCGTCCCGTCGCGAGTTCCCGCAGTGCGGGATCCCGCAGACCGTTCGCCGTGGTGGCCGCCGCCGGGTGATCGGCAAGCTCGTGCCGCGGCGGTCCCCACGGCCGCCGCACGTCCGGCACCACACCGACGAGAACGGAGCCCTTCCATGAGTCTCAAGCGCAAGTCGGCCGTCGCCCTGTCCGCCCTCGCCCTGGCGGCCGCCGGCACGGCGGTGACGACGACGCCCGCGGCGGCGGAGGGCGGCTGCCCCGCGGCCACCCTCTGTCTGTCCGAGGACACCAACTACGTCGACATCGACGTCACGTCCAAGACCACCGCCACGAACTGCATCGCCCTCGGCCACTACGGCGAGACCGGCTTCTACAACGGCATCAAGTCGTACGTGAACAACCTGCCGGTCATGGTCGACGTCTACTACTGGAGCGACATCTACAAGGCGTACCGGCCCGAGTCGCCGATCTACTCCGGCGGCTTCAGCAGCAACACCACTTCCGTGGCCTTCTACGGCATGCGCGGCGCCGTCTGCACCGGCGGCGGCAACCCCAACAAGCTGCTCGTCTCCTGACGCACCACTGGTGCACCACCGACCACCGACCGCCGGCCTCCGCCGGCGGTCGGCGCCGTTTCCGCAGCGCTACAGCACCGGCAGGTTCTTGCGGAGCTCGAAGGCGGTGACCTCGGAGCGGTACTCCTCCCACTCCTGCTTCTTGTTGCGGAGGAAGAAGTCGAAGACGTGCTCGCCCAGCGTCTCCGCGACCAGTTCGCTGCGCTCCATCAGGGTGATCGCCTCGCCGAGGTTCTGCGGCAGGGGCTCGATGCCCATCGCGCGGCGCTCGGCGTCGCTGAGGGCCCAGACGTCGTCGTCGGCGCCGGCCGGGAGTTCGTAACCCTCCTCGATGCCCTTGAGGCCGGCGGCGAGCAGGACCGCGTACGTCAGGTAGGGGTTGGCGCCCGAGTCGATGGAGCGGACCTCGACGCGCGAGGAGCCCATCTTGCCCGGCTTGTACATCGGGACGCGGATCAGCGCGGAGCGGTTGTTGTGGCCCCAGCAGATGTACGCGGGGGCCTCGCCGCCGGAGCCGGCGGTGCGGCCCGAGCCGCCCCAGATGCGCTTGTAGGAGTTGACCCACTGGTTGGTGACGGCCGCGATCTCGCCCGCGTGCTTCAGCAGGCCGGCGATGAAGGAGCGGCCCACCTTGGACAGCTGGTACTCGGCGCCCGACTCGTAGAACGCGTTCCGGTCGCCCTCGAAGAGCGACAGGTGGGTGTGCATGCCCGAGCCCGGGAATTCGGAGAACGGCTTCGGCATGAACGTCGCCTGCACGCCCTGCTCCAGGGCCACCTGCTTCATGACCAGGCGGAAGGTCATGATGTTGTCGGCGGTGGACAGCGCGTCCGCGTAGCGCAGGTCGATCTCCTGCTGGCCCGGCGCGCCCTCGTGGTGGGAGAACTCCACCGAGATGCCCATCGACTCCAGCATCGTGATCGCCTGGCGGCGGAAGTCCATGCCGACGTTCTGCGGGGTGTGGTCGAAGTAGCCGGAGTTGTCGGCCGGGGTGGGCCGGGTGCCGTCGAGCGGCTTGTCCTTCAGGAGGAAGAACTCGATCTCGGGGTGGGTGTAGAAGGTGAAGCCCAGGTCCGAGGTCTTGGCGAGGGCGCGCTTCAGGACGTAGCGCGGGTCCGCGAAGGACGGCGAGCCGTCCGGCATGAGGATGTCGCAGAACATCCGGGCCGTGCCCGGGGCCTCCGCGCGCCACGGCAGGATCTGGAAGGTGCCCGGGTCGGGCTTGGCGATCATGTCCGACTCGTAGACCCGGGCGAAGCCCTCGATCGCGGAGCCGTCGAAGCCGATGCCCTCGTCGAAGGCCTGCTCCAGCTCGGCGGGGGCCACCGCCACCGACTTCAGGAAGCCGAGCACGTCGGTGAACCACAGACGCACGAAGCGGATGTCGCGCTCCTCCAGCGTACGGAGCACAAATTCCTGCTGCTTGTCCATTTTCACACCCATCCTCGCTGATCAGGCCGCCTGTTCCCACCGCCTCGAGCACTTCGGGTGGCGCCTGAGCATCCCACCACTTGGTTTCGTGCACGTTGCACACCCATACTGCCTGCTCCGTTGTGACACAGGTAACGGGGGAAGGGCCGAAAAGCGCGGGCCGCCGCCCTGACCGGTACCGAGTGGTACCCCGTTCGGCCCACGGACCCCCTTCTGGCACTACGATCGGCGCCCATGGGGGGCCCACGGCTCGTACGCCGATCCTGGCACCTGCGTCCCACGGCACTGGTGAGTGCGGTGGCGACGCTCCTCGGCGCGCTCTTCCTCTGTCTGGGCGTCTCCGACCCCCTCGGCCACCGGTCCGGGTCCGGCCACCGGGAGCCCCGGCCGGCCGCGCAGACGGTCGCCGCCGGGACGCCCGCCCCGGCCCGCGCGAAGGCCCTGGACGACGAGCAGTACGCCTGCCCGTACGGGCGGGGCGACTGCTCCCTCTTCCCGGCGCTCTCCCCCGCCGTGCTCAGCGCGCCGCCGCTCGATCCGCCGCTGCAGGCGGCCGGGCGGCCGGCCCGCGCCGGCGAGGCGCTCGGCGACGGGCGGCCGGCGCACCCCGATGCCCGGCCCCGGGCGCCGGACCTGCATGTCCTTCAAGTCCTGCGGACGTAGACGTAGGCGCCGGGACCGACCGACCGCGTCCCGACCCCGCACCAGGCGTTCGTGCCCTCTCGCACGCCCCGAACGCACGCCCCGAACCACTTCCCCCCAGACTTCCAGAAGGACGACATCATCATGGCGAACCGCTCCACCACTGCCGACCGCCGCGCCCGGATAGAGGAGATGCGCCGCGCCGAGCAGGCCCGCGAGCGCCGCAACCGCTTCCTCACGATCGGCATCAGCGCCGTCGTGGTCCTCGGCCTCGTCGGCTTCGGCGGCTGGGTGATCAACAAGGAGAACACCAAGCAGGAGCAGCAGGAGGCGGCCGCGAAGGCGCCCATCAAGGACGAGAAGTCCTGGGACGCGAAGAAGCTGGGCCGCAACCACGTCCAGACCCCGGTGAAGTACGACATGAACCCGCCGGTCGGCGGCGACCACAACCCGGTCTGGCAGAACTGCAACGGCGACGTCTACGACAAGCCGGTCAACGACACCAACGCCGTGCACTCCCTGGAGCACGGCGCGGTCTGGGTGACGTACAACAAGAAGGCCGCGCAGGGCGACCTGGAGAAGCTGAAGGCCAAGGTCAAGAAGACCCCGTACTCGCTGATGAGCCCGATCGACAACCAGTCGGGCGCGATCATGCTGAGCGCCTGGGGCAAGCAGGTGACCGTGGACGGCGCCGACGACCCGCGCGTGGACGCGTTCTTCACCAAGTACGTGGCCGGCCCGCAGACCCCCGAGCCGGGCGCGGCCTGCACCGGCGGCGTCGGCGCCGACGGCCAGGGCGGCGCCGGGATGGGCCAGTGAAGCTGAACCGGACGCAGTGGGCGTCCGTCACCGCCGTGGTCCTCGCGCTGCTGTTCGCGGGCGGCGCGGTCACCGTCGCCTCCGCCGACCGGGACGACGAGGGCCCGAGCACGCCGACCGCCGAGTCGGCCGACGCGGGCTTCGCCCGGGACATGGCGGTCCACCACCAGCAGGCCGTCGAGATGTCCTTCATCGTCCGGGACCGGACGAAGGACGAGGCGGTGCGCCGGCTCGCGTACGACATCGCCAACACCCAGGCCAACCAGCGCGGCATGCTGTTCGGCTGGCTCGACCTGTGGGGGCTGCCGAAGGTGCAGTCCGGGGTGGCGCCGATGACCTGGATGGGCATGGGCGTGGACCTGGGCGGCGAGGACGGCGAGCTGATGCCGGGCATGGCGACCCGGGCGGAGCTCGACCAGCTGCGCAAGGCGTCCGGCCGCGAGGCCGAGGTGCTCTATCTGAAGCTGATGACCGACCACCACAAGGGCGGCATCCACATGGCGCAGGGCTGTGTGGAGCGCTGCGTGCCGGGCGTCGAGCGCGATCTCGCGCAGGGCATGGTCGACGCGCAGGAGTCCGAGATCAAGCTGATGGCGGACATGCTCAGGGAGCGCGGCGCCGGGGCCTGACCCCCTCCGCCGACACGCCGCCGACACGCCGGCCCCCGTGACCCGTCTGCGGTCGCGGGGGCCGCGTCACGCCCGCAGAATGGGAGCGCTCGGGGACGTACGTACGAGGTACGAGGCGTACGGGATCGTTCTACGAAAGGTACGTACCCCATGACCACGGCGAAGGACATCATGCACCCGGGAGCCCAGTGGATCCCGGCCCACGAGACGCTCGACCGCGCCGCCCAGATGATGCGCGACCACAAGGTGGGCGCGCTGCCCATCGCCGACAAGGACGAGCGGCTGTGCGGCATCATCACGGACCGCGACATCGTCGTCGGCTGTGTGGCCATGGGCCACGACCCGGCGAAGATGACCTGCGGTGAGATGGCCAAGGGCACCCCGCGCTGGATCGAGGCGGGTTCGGACGTCAGCGCGGTCCTGGACGAGATGCAGAGCCACCAGATCCGGCGTCTCCCGGTCGTCGAGGACAAGCGCCTGGTCGGCATGATCAGCGAGGCCGATCTGGCCCAGCATCTCTCGGACGAGCAGCTGAAGGCGTTCTGCGAGAGCGTGTACGCGGCGTCCATGACCAAGTGACCGAGCGATCGACCTGACCACGTGACCGCGTAACCACGTGACCACGTGGCGCGTGGCCGCGTGACCACGTGACGCATGACCGCGTGACCGCGTGACCGGACGGCCCGACGACTCGGCCGCCTCGCCAGGGGCGCCGAGCCGCCGGGCCGACGTGTGCTCACACAGGGGCGCGAAGACCCGGACGTGATCACGTTTCACGCACAAACCGCTCACCCCCTCCACAATTCCCTGGTCCTTACACCGACATCTGGCTTACGGTCATGATCTCCAGGGGTGGGGCGACGTGCCGGCACCCCATGCCGTCCGCACGGCCGTCTCGCGAAGGACACCGCATGACCATGCCCAGCCCCTCCCCCGCCCAGCAGCCCTGGGGCCCGCCGGGGACACCGGGCGCGCCGCAGCCCCCGCTCCCGCAGCCCAGCAACGGACTCGGCGTCGCGGCCCTGGTCCTCGGCATCGTCGGACTGGTCACCGCGATCATCCCGTTCCTCTTCTGGCTCGGCGCGATCCTGGGCCTGCTCGCGCTGGTCTTCGGCATCGTGGGGACCGTCCGGGCCGGCAAGGGCCTCGCGACGAACAAGGGCATGGCGGTCACCGGGCTCGTCCTGGGCATCCTGGCGATGATCGTCGCGGTCGTCTGGGTGATCGTCTTCGCCACGGCGGTCAAGGAGGCCGCCAAGGACCTCGAGGACGCGCAGTACCCGAAGGGCGGCGCGGCGACCTCCTCCGCCGCGCCGGGCGGCGAGAGCACCGACGGGCCTGCGGCGGAGCCCACCGAGAAGGCTCCCGCGGCGCTGAAGTTCGGCGACACCTTCACGTACGAGGACGGGATCAAGGTCACCGTCTCCAAGCCGCGGGCGCACACGCCGGACGGCTTCGCGGCGGGCCACACCGAGGGCAACAAGGCGTTCCAGGTGACGATCACCATCGTCAACGGCACCGACAAGCCGCTGGCGCTCGCCGCCGCGCTGCCGGACGCCAAGGACGCCGAAGGCGCCGCCGCCGACATGGTCTTCGACGGCAGCTACGCGTCGAAGCCCTTCGAGGGCAAGGTGCTCCCGGGCAAGCAGGCCAAGGCCGACTTCACCTTCTCACTGCCGCCCGCCGCGGCCGGTCAGCTCCAGATCGAGCTGTCGCCGACGGTCCTGGAGCACGAGTCGCAGATCTGGACCGGCCCGACGAAGTGACGGCCGGCGCCCGGCCGGTGGGGCCATCCGCAGGGCCGGTGGGCCATCCGCAGGACATAGCGTCGAGTTGACGATAAACTGAGCGCGTGCCTCAACTACGCCTCGCCCTGAATCAGATCGACTCCACCGTCGGCGACCTCGCCGGGAACGCCGAGGCCGTCGTCCACTGGACCCGGCACGCCGCCGCCCAGGGGGCGCACCTCGTGGCGTTCCCGGAGATGACGCTCACCGGGTATCCCGTCGAGGACCTGGCGCTGCGCCCCTCGTTCGTCGAGGCCTCCCGGGCCGCCCTCGCGGCGCTCGGGCGGCGGCTCGCCGACGAGGGGCTCGGCGAACTGCCCGTGGTCGTGGGCTATCTCGACCGCTCCGAGCGGGCCGCGCCCCGGCTCGGCCGGCCCGCCGGGTCGCCGGAGAACGCGGCCGCGGTGCTGCACCGCGGCGAGGTGGTGCTGCGCTTCGCCAAGCACCACCTGCCGAACTACGGGGTCTTCGACGAGTACCGCTACTTCGTGCAGGGCGACACCCTGCCCGTGCTGCGCGTCCACGGCGTGGACGTGGCCCTCGCCATCTGCGAGGACCTGTGGCAGGAGGGCGGCCGGGTGCCGGCGGCGCGCAGCGCCGGGGCCGGGCTGCTGCTCTCCGTCAACGCCTCCCCGTACGAGCGCAACAAGGACGACACCCGGCTCGAACTGGTCCGCAAGCGCGCCCAGGAGGCCGGCTGCACCACGGCCTACGTGGCCATGATGGGCGGGCAGGACGAGCTGGTCTTCGACGGCGACTCGATCGTCGTCGACGCCGCCGGCGACGTCCTGGCGCGCGCCCCGCAGTTCAGCGAGGGCTGTCTGGTCCTGGACCTCGACCTGCCGGCCGCCGCCCCGCTCGCCGGGGCCCCGGACGGGGTGGTGGACGACGGGCTGCGGATCGACCGCGTGGTGGTCTCCGAGGAGCCGCTGCCGGCGTACGAGCCGGAGGTGACCGGCGGTTTCGCGCACCGGCTCGACGACGACGAGGAGGTCTACTCGGCGCTCGTCGTGGGCCTGCGCGCGTACGTCGCCAAGAACGGCTTCCGTTCGGTCCTGATCGGCCTGTCCGGCGGCATCGACTCGGCGCTCGTCGCCGCGATCGCCTGCGACGCGCTCGGCGCGGCGAACGTGTACGGGGTGTCGATGCCCTCGAAGTACTCCTCCGACCACTCGCGCGGCGACGCCGCCGAACTGGCCCGGCGCACCGGCCTCAACTTCCGTACGGTGTCCATCGAGCCGATGTTCGACGCGTACATGGGGGCGCTGGCGCTCACCGGCCTCGCCGAGGAGAACCTGCAGTCGCGGCTGCGCGGCACGATGCTGATGGCGCTCTCCAACGAGGAGGGTCACATCGTGCTGGCGCCGGGCAACAAGTCCGAGCTGGCGGTGGGCTATTCGACGCTGTACGGCGACTCGGTCGGCGCGTACGGGCCCATCAAGGACGTCTACAAGACGGACGTCTTCCGGCTCGCCCGCTGGCGCAACCGGGCCGCCGAGGAGCGCGGCCAGACCCCGCCGATCCCCGAGAACACCCTGACCAAGCCGCCGAGCGCGGAGCTGCGCCCGGGGCAGGTCGACACGGACTCGCTGCCCGACTACGGGGTCCTGGACCGGATCCTGGAGCTGTACGTGGACCGGGACCGGGGCCGGGACGAGATCGTGGCGGCGGGCTTCGACGCGGAACTGGTGGCGCGGACCCTGCGGATGGTCGACATCGCCGAGTACAAGCGGCGCCAGTACCCGCCGGGCACGAAGATCTCCGCGAAGGGCTTCGGCAAGGACCGCCGGCTGCCCATCACCAACCGGTGGCGGGAGAAGACCTCCTGAGACCGGGGGCGACGCCGGTCAGAGCCTGACGGCTACAGCTTGACGCGGGCGGCCACCGGAAGGTGGTCGCTGCGCGTCTCCGGCAGCGTCCAGGACGCCATCGGTTCGAGGTCGCGCACCAGGATCTGGTCGATCCGGGCCATCGGGAAGGACGCCGGCCAGCTGAAGCCGAAGCCGTCGCCCGCCGCGCCCTGGGTGGAACGCAGCTGGGAGGTCACTCCGTTGAGCGCGCGGTCGTTCATGGTGCCGTTGAGGTCGCCGAGCAGCACGACGCGCCTGTTCCGCTCGTGGGCGATGGCCTCGCCGAGGGCGTCGGCGCTGTCGTCGCGCTGGTTGGCGGTGAAGCCGGCGTTCATCTTGACCCGTACGGAGGGCAGATGGGCGACGTACACGGCGACCTCGCCGGCCGGGGCGGCGACGGTGGCGCGCATCGCGCGGGTCCAGCCGAGCCGGATGTCGACCGGACGGGCGTCGCGCAGCGGGTACTTGCTCCACAGGCCGACCGTGCCCTGCACCGAGTGGTGCGGGAACGCGGCGGCGAGGGCCTGCTCGTAGGCCGGGACCATGTCGCCCTTGAGCTCCTCCAGGGCGATGACGTCGGCGCCGGAGGCGGCGAGTTCGCGGGCGGTGCCCTCGGGGTCGGGGTTGTCGGCGTTCACGTTGTGGGAGACGACGGTCAGGTCGCCGCCCGACTGCGACTTGTCGACGACGAGGCCGCCGAAGAGGTTGAGCCAGACCACGGCCGGCAGGAGCAGCGCGATCAGCGCGGTCGCGGAGCGGCGCAGCAGCGCGCATACGAGCAGCAGCGGCACGGACAGGCCGAACCAGGGCAGGAAGGTCTCGATCAGACTGCCCAGGTTGCCCACCCGGTTGGGGATGTCGGCGTGGAACACCATGACCAGGGCGACCAGTACGGCGCACACCGCGAGGACGATGCCGCGGCGCCAGATGCCACGGTCGCCGCGCCAGCCGCCGAGCCAGCGGGCGAACCGGCCGCCCGGCCGCGCCGCCGGCCGGGAGGCGGAGCCCTGGTCGCCCGGCGTTCCGCCGTCCTCGGTCTCCGTCATGTCCACCCGCGCCATCGCTGCCGTCCTCACTGCCTTGCTGCCGTGCTGCCTTGCTGTGCGACCCGGTCCCGACACTAGGCGATTCCGGGTCGGTCGTACGCATCGAGGGACGACACCCGCGCGTGGCGGGTTCCTGCAGGTGGCGCGGTGCGGTGGGCTGTGACAGAACGCGCACATTCGTCCGGGTCGTCTGACTCCGGGTCACTCGCCCATGGTCAGGGCCGTGGTCAGGACCGTGGTCAGGACCGTGGTCAGGACCGTGGTCAGGGCTGCGTGGGCGCCGGCGGGCGCAGCCCGGTGAGGACGGCGTCGACGATCTGCTCCGGCAGTTCGGGGTCGAGGGAGGCGCCGGGCCGCAGGACGGTGCGCAGCAGCACCGGCCCGACGAAGAGGTCGTTGACGATCTCGGGGTCGAGGTCGGTGCGCAGCTCGCCGCGCTCCATGCCGCGCCGGATGGCGTCCATGCCCATCCGGCGGCGGGGTTCGATGACGCACTGGTGGTAGGCGTCCCACAGCTTGGGGTAGAGCTGCATCTGCGAGAAGACGCTGTTCAGGGCGGAGGCCCGCTTGGCGAGCCCGCGCTGCCGCACCGCTTCGAGGAAGGCGATGAGGTCGTCCCGTACCGAGGTGCCGGGAAGGACCGGGTCCGGGGGGTCGACGGAGCGCAGCAGGTCGACGAAGAGTTCGTCCTTGCCGGGCCAGCGGCGGTAGATGGTCGCCTTGCCGACGCCGGCGGTGCGGGCGATCTTCTCGATGGAGACCTCGGCGAGCGACAGACCGCTCTCCAGGAGGGCCACCACGGCGTCGAAGATGGCCTGGTCGGCGGCCTCGCTGCGGGGCCGGCCGCGCCGTACCGCGCCACCCTCCGGGCCCGGGCAGCCGGGGACGGGAGCGGGGACGGGAGCAGGGGCAGGTGCTGCCCCGCCGTCCTGCTGCGAGCGCTGCGACACGTCCGTTCCGCCTCTCCTCCTGGGCCCGCTCCGCCGGCCCGACGCCTACCTCGGAACCGATTCTCCCGCTTCCGCGCGGGTGCCGGGGACGGCGCCCGCCGGTGCCTCGCCGGCCGGGGTGCGGCCGGGCAGGAAGACGGCGACCACGACGGCGCCGAGGACGGCGACGGCGGCCGAGCCGATCGCGGTGATGTGCATCGCGTCGAGGAAGGCGTCGTACGCCGGGGTGACCAGGCCGCGGCCGGCCGGGCCGAGCTTCTCGGCGACGGCGAGGGTGGCCTCGATGGACTCGCCGGCGGTGTCGCGCAGGGCGGCCGGGACGGCGCCGAGGTGCCCCTCGATCTCGCCCCGGTAGGTGCTGGAGAGCACCGAGCCGAGGACGGCCACGCCGAGCGCGCCGCCGACCTGCCGGAAGGTGTTGTTGATGGCCGAGCCGGAGCCGGCCTTCTCGCGCGGCAGCGACTGCATCACGGCGACGGTGACCGGCGGCATGATGTGCGCCATGCCCGCGCCCTGCAGGAAGAAGACGACCTCCAGGACCCAGACGGGCGTGCCGGCGTCGAAGAAGGCGAAGGCGGCCAGGCCGACGGCGACGGCGAGCATGCCGACGGTGCAGACGGCCTTGGCTCCGAAGCGCTCCACGACGAGGCGGGCCCGCGGCGCGAAGACCATCTGGGCGATGGCGAGCGGCAGGATCAGCAGGCCGGACTGCAGGGCGCTGTAGCCGCGGACGCTCTGCAGGTAGAAGGCGGAGAAGAAGGTCACGCCCATGAGGGCGAAGAAGACCAGGGCGATGGCGGCGACGGCGGCCGAGAAGGCGGGCTTGCGGAAGTACGAGACGTCGAGCGCCGGGTGGTCGGCGCGCTTCTCGTACAGGACGAAGCCGACGAGGACCGCGAGGCCGGCGAGGGCCGGGAGCAGCACGGTGACGTCGGTGAAGCTGGCGAGCTCGCCGCCGCGGATGATGCCGTACACGAGGAGCACGAGGCCGAGCACGGAGAGCAGCACGCCGGGCAGGTCGACGCGGCCGGGCCTGGGGTCCTTGGACTCGGGGACGAGCCAGGTCATCAGGGCCAGGGCGAGGATCACCACGGGCACGTTGATCAGGAAGATCGAGCCCCACCAGAAGTGCTCCAGGAGGATGCCGCCGGTGATGGGTCCGACGGCGATGGCGAGGCCGACGCTGCCGGCCCAGATGCCGATGGCCTTGGGCTGCTCGTCGCGCTCGAAGACGTTCATGAGGACGGCGAGGGTGGCGGGCATGACGAAGGCGGCGCCGAGGCCCATCAACGCCCGGTAGGCGATGAGCTCGCCGGGGCTGGTGGAGAACGCGGCGAGCGCGGAGCCGAGGCCGAAGACGGTGATGCCGAAGAGCAGGATCCGCTTGCGGCCGAGCCGGTCGCCGAGCAGGCCGGAGGTGAACAGGAGGCCGGCGAAGACGAGCGTGTAGGAGTTGATCGCCCACTCGAGCTCGCTCTGGGTCGCGCCGATGCCGGTGGGCGCGGGGCTGGCGATGGTCTTGACGGCGACGTTGAGGATCGAGTTGTCGAGGACGACGATCAGCAGGCTGAGCATGAGCACGCCGAGTATCGCCCAACGGCGGCGGTGCACGGCCTCGGGAACGCGGTGCGGCGCTCCCGCGGGGGCAGCGGAGACAGGGGACGGCTGAGACATGGTCCCACCCTAGCCCTATTTCGATACGAGACCGTCTCGTATCGAAAAAGCTGGCAGAGTCTTTACGCTGCGGCCCCGGGGTCCTCGTGTTGCGGCGGTGTGAACAGCGCCACGCCGACGCCCTCCCCCGCCCCGCTTCCCCGTCCGGCCCGGAAAGTGCCACCATGGATGTGGTCCGGGGACGCCACAGGGCGCCTCGAGATGACAGAAGGAGCCGTTCACCATGACGCTTCAGGCTGCCCAGAAACCGCCCGCCGACAGCAGCAAGGCGCTGTACGGAGGGAAGGGCACCCGCCGCATCACCGTCCACGACATCGCCGCCGCCAAGGCCCGCGGCGAGAAGTGGCCCATGCTCACCGCCTACGACGCCATGACCGCCTCCGTCTTCGACGAGGCCGGGATCCCGGTGATCCTCGTCGGCGACTCCATGGGCAACTGCCATCTCGGCTACGACACCACCGTGCCCGTCACGATGGACGAGATGACCCTGCTGTCCGCCGCCGTCGTCCGGGGCACCAGGCGCGCCCTCGTCGTCGGCGACCTGCCCTTCGGCTCGTACCAGGAAGGGCCCGTCCAGGCCCTGCGGAACGCCACCCGCCTGATCAAGGACGCGGGCGTCGGCGCGATCAAGCTGGAGGGCGGCGAGCGCTCGCTGCCGCAGACCGAGCTGCTCGTCCAGGCCGGCATCCCCGTCATGTCCCACCTGGGCCTGACCCCGCAGTCCGTCAACACCATGGGCTACCGGGTGCAGGGCCGCTCCGACGAGGCCGCCCACAAGCTGCTGCGCGACGCCAAGGCGGCCCAGGACGCGGGCGCCTTCGCCCTGGTCCTGGAGCTGGTCCCGGCCGAGCTGGCCGCCGAGGTGACCCGCTCGCTGCACATCCCCACCATCGGCATCGGCGCCGGCCCGGAGACCGACGCGCAGGTCCTCGTCTGGACCGACATGGCCGGTCTGACCGGCGGCAAGGTGCCGCGCTTCACCAAGCAGTACGCCAACCTGCGCGAGACCCTCGGCGACGCCGCCAAGGCCTTCGCGGAGGACGTCGCCGGCGGGGCGTTCCCCGCCGAGGAGCACACCTTCCACTAGCCACTTCCGGCACCACCCGCTCCCCCGCAGCCTTCGGCGCGGGAGGGGCCCCCAGCCCGCCGACCGTCCCCCGTCGGCGGGCTGTCGACATCTGGCGGCGCCTGTCGGCGGCTGTCGGCGGGGCTGTAGGTCGTCTGTCGGTGCGCTGTCGGTGGGCCCGTGTTCCATGGTGGACATGACGCGATCACACACCAACGCCGTCGAGGTCCGGGGCCTCGTGAAGCATTTCGGCGAGACCAAGGCGGTCGACGGGATCGACCTGGACGTCCGCGAGGGCACCGTCCTCGGCGTCCTCGGCCCCAACGGCGCCGGCAAGACCACCCTCGTCCGCTGCCTGTCCACCCTCATCGTCCCGGACGCCGGGACCGCCGTCGTCGCCGGATACGACGTGGTGCGCCAGCCCCGCCAGCTGCGCCGCACCATCGGCCTCACCGGCCAGTACGCCTCGGTCGACGAGAAGCTGTCCGGCTGGGAGAACCTGTACATGATCGGGCGGCTGCTCGACCTCTCCCGCAAGGACGCCCGCCGCCGCGCCGACGAGATGCTGGAGCGCTTCTCGCTCACCGAGGCCGCCAAGCGCCCCGCGATGACCTACTCCGGCGGCATGCGGCGCCGACTCGACCTGGCCGCCTCCATGATCGGCCGGCCCTCCGTGCTCTACCTGGACGAGCCCACCACCGGCCTCGACCCGCGCACCCGCAACGAGGTGTGGGACGAGGTGCAGCGGATGGTCGCCGAGGGCGCCACCGTGCTGCTCACCACCCAGTACATGGAGGAGGCGGAGCAGCTCGCCAGCGAGCTGACCGTCATCGACCGCGGCCGGGTCATCGCCCGGGGCGGGGTCGACGAGCTCAAGGCCCGGGTCGGCGGCCGGACCCTCACCGTCCGCCCGGCCGACCCGGCCGACCTGTCCGCCATGGCGGCGGCGCTGCGCGAGACCGGTCTCGACGGGGTCGCCGGCGCGACCGTCGTCCCCGACGAGGGCGCGCTGTACGTGCCGATCCTCAGCGACGAGCAGCTGACCGCCGTCGTGGGCCTGTTCGGCGCCCGCGGTTACGGCATCGCCCACATCGGCACCCATCTGCCCAGCCTCGACGAGGTGTTCCTCGCCATCACCGGCGAGAAGACGGCCTCCGCATCCGACGATTCCGGCGCGATTCCCCAGGAGGTCGCCGCATGAGCACCACCACCCTGCCCCAGTCCCCGGTGGACGCCCCCGGCACCCCGCGCGCGAAGCGGGCGGCCGGCGCCGGCACCGACGACGGCCGGATCGGCCTGCGGGCCAACCTCCGCCACATCGGCGCCCTGGCCCGCCGCAACGCGCTGCAGATCAAGCAGGACCCGGAGTCGATGTTCGACGCGGTCCTGATGCCGGTCATCTTCATCCTGCTGTTCACGTACGTCTTCGGCGGCGCCATGGCCGGCAAGGGCAACCAGCAGGTGTACGTGAACTACCTGGTGCCCGGCCTGATGGCGATGATGGGCATGAACATCGCGATGGCCGTCGGCACCGGCATCAACGACGACTTCAAGAAGGGCGTCATGGACCGGTTCCGGACCATGCCGATCGCCCGCTCCTCGGTCCTCATCGCGAAGATCGTCGTCGAGGTCGGCCGCATGCTGGTCGCCACCGCGATCCTGCTCGGCATGGGCTTCCTGCTCGGCCTGGAGGTCCACACCTCGGTCCTCCACCTCTTCGCGGCGATCGGACTCTCGATGGTCTTCGGCGCCTCACTGATGTGGATCTTCATCCTGCTCGGCCTCACCATGAAGACGGCCCAGGCCGTCCAGGGCATGGCCATGCTGGTCCTGATGCCGCTGCAGTTCGGTTCGTCGATCTTCGCGACGCCGACCACGATGCCGGGCTGGCTGCAGACCTTCACCGAGTACAACCCGCTGTCCAACCTGGCCGACGCCGCCCGCAACCTGATCAACGGCGGCCCGGTCGCCCACTCGGTGTGGATGACGCTCGCCTGGGCGGTCGGCATCACCGTGGTCACGGCGCCCCTCGCGGTCGCCAAGTTCCGCAAGAAGACCTGACCCGCCGACGCGGGGGAACGGACTCGGCGCGCCTCAGATCGCGTCGGCGCGTTCGAGCAGGGCGGCGGCCTCCTCCAGGGAGAGGCCGCCGCCCTCGGCGTACGCGGCCTCGAAGGCGGCGTCGTCGGCGAGCGCCGCCCGGGTGAGTTCGGTGGCCCGTTCGCGGTTCTCCCGCTCGGTCGGCGGCGCCCGGTGCCCGGGCGGCGTCAGCCCCGCGGAGGCGCCGAGCAGCACGGCCGCCGTACGGGCCGCCGGGCCGCCGATCCCGGCCAGCGCCCAGGCGGCGATGATCAGGTGGGCCGTCGGCATCTGCGGGGCGACCATCATCGAGAGACCGCCCAGGGAGCGCCGGTACGCCTGCCGGGTCAGCTCGAACGCGGAGGCGTACCGCCCGTCGAGGGCGTCCACCCAGCCCAGGCAGCCGAGCGTGAAGCCCTCGAAGATGGACAGGGTCTGGGAGCCGAACTCGTCGAGCAGCCGCTGCAGATGGACGCGTGCCTCGTCGGTACGGCCGGTGCGGCAGAGCAGCATCGCCAGGAAGATCCGGGCCGCGAGCATCGGCTCGTGGCCGCGTCCGTGCTCGCCCTCCACGACCTCGCGCAGGATGCGCTCCGCCTCCTCACGGCGACCGGTCTCGATGAGCATCTCGGCGTACCGGGCGCGCAGCAGCGCCATCTGCGACTGGGCGCCGATCCGCTCCGCGTAGCCGATGGCGGCCGCGTAGTCCTCGGCGGCGCCCTCGAATTCGAGCCGCCGCTCGCGGGCCTCGGCCCGGGACGACAGCGCCTCGGCCGCGCCCCACGCGTCGTCGAGCCGTACGAAGATCTCCAGGCTCTCCTCGGCGTCGGCGGCCGCCCGGTCGGCCAGGTCGGCGCGGTTGGCCAGCATGTTGGCGCGCAGCTGAAGGGCGTTGGCGAGCTCCCACTCGTAGCCGTACGCGC
The DNA here is from genome assembly GCF_026236535.1 of Streptomyces sp. SKN60. Classification (GTDB taxonomy): domain Bacteria; phylum Actinomycetota; class Actinomycetes; order Streptomycetales; family Streptomycetaceae; genus Streptomyces. The sequence goes on from NZ_JAHTMW010000001.1 coordinate 646,640, forward strand.
GGCAGGCGGCCACATGCGCGTCCAGGGCCTTGCCCATGCTGCCCGGTTCGGCGATGAGGAGGACGGCGAAGACGGTGAACGAGCCGGGCAGCCGACAGGTCTGCGGCAGCCCCGGCGGGTACACGGCGTTGATCCGCCGCAGCCGCGCGACGCCTTCGGGGGTCGTCCAGCGCCCCGTCTCGTGGTCCATGTTCATCAACTCGACGAGCCGCACCCCGCGCCGTGCCTCCCACAACCGCTCCTCGCCCAGCGGCGGCGGCGCGGCCGTCACCGGCTCGTACAGCGGCCCGGCGGGCGCCATCCCCGGCCCGAACGGATCCGGCCCGAGCGCCGCGACCGCCTCCGCCCACTGCAGCGCGTCGGCCCGCAGATCCCGCATCGTCCAGAACCACACCAGCGCGTGCACAAGGAGCAGCCCCTCCTCCTCGTCCCGCGCGGCGACGGCCCGCCGCAGCGCGGTCCGCAGATTCCCGTACTCGACGGAGAACCGCGCGACGGCGGCCAGCTGCCGCCCGTTGCGCAGCTCGGGATCGGTGAGCCGGGCGAGTTCCCGGTAGTGCACGAGATGCCGCCGCTCGGCCGCGCCCCGGTCACCCGCCTCGTCGAGCCGCTCGGCGGCGTACTCGGCGACGGTCTCCAGGAGGCGGTAGCGCATCCCGGCGTCGGTGGGCGCGGCGACGACGAGGGACTTG
>NZ_JAHTMW010000020.1 GCF_026236535.1 Streptomyces sp. SKN60
CTCCAGGACGGCCTGGAGTCCTACGAGGGCACGGTCCTGGCCGTCACCCACGACCGCTGGTTCGCCCGCTCCTTCGACCGCTATCTGGTCTTCGGCTCGGACGGTGTGGTGCGGGAGACCAGCGAGCCGGTGTGGGACGAGCGGCGGGTCGAGCGGGCCCGGTAGGGGTCGCGGCGCGTTTTGACCCGTCCGGGGTGGCGCGGGTACTGTTGCGGTTTGTTATGCGTATTGGCTTCGTCGTTCTCACGCGAGGGGCCTTGCGCAAGTTCCCTGGAGCAGTTACCAGTGGCTCGCATACGGGCAATGACCCGGCAGTGCAGGCCCCAGCTGCATGATCGCTTCAGGTGTGTCTGGACTCCATCCACTGAAGAAGCGAAGGCTACGAAGTGCGTACGTACAGCCCCAAGCCCGGCGATGTGACTCGCCAGTGGCACATCATCGACGCGCAGGACATCGTCCTGGGCCGCCTGGCGACGACGGCTGCGAACCTCCTGCGAGGCAAGCACAAGCCCGTCTACGCGCCCCACATGGACATGGGCGACTTCGTCATCATCATCAACGCTGACAAGGTCCACCTGTCGGGCAACAAGAAGACCCAGAAGATGGCGTACCGCCACTCCGGCTACCCGGGTGGTCTGCGCTCGATCCGCTACGACGAGCTCCTCGAGAAGAGCCCGGAGAAGGCCGTCGAGAAGGCCATCAAGGGCATGATCCCCAAGAACTCCCTGGGCCGTCAGATGCTCTCGAAGCTGAAGGTCTACGCGGGCGAGAACCACCCGCACGCTGCCCAGCAGCCGGTCCCGTTCGAGATCACCCAGGTCGCGCAGTAGTTCCGGCCACCCCCTAAGAACGAAAGAAATCTGAGGAGCATCGTGGCCGAGACCACCCCCGAGACCCCCGTCGACGAGTTCGAGGGCGTCGAGGAGTACACCACCGAGACCGAGATCGTCGAGGGTGACTACACCTCCGAGTCCCTCGCCTCCCGCTTCGGCGACCCGCAGCCGGCCGCCGGCCTGGGCCGTCGCAAGAACGCCATCGCCCGCGTCCGGATCGTTCCGGGCACCGGCAAGTGGAAGATCAACGGGCGCACGCTCGACAACTACTTCCCGAACAAGGTGCACCAGCAGGAAGTCAACGAGCCCTTCAAGGTGCTCGAGCTGGACAACCGCTACGACGTCATCGCCCGCATCTCGGGTGGCGGCGTCTCCGGCCAGGCCGGCGCCCTGCGCCTCGGCGTGGCCCGCGCCCTGAACGAGGCGGACGTCGAGAACAACCGCCCGGCGCTGAAGAAGGCCGGCTTCCTCTCCCGCGACGACCGTGCGGTCGAGCGCAAGAAGGCCGGTCTCAAGAAGGCCCGTAAGGCCCCGCAGTACAGCAAGCGCTAATCGCCTGCTCGGTCTGCTTGGCCCGGACGCCCCGGTGGCACTGCCCGTGCTGCCGGGGCGTCCGGCTTTTCCGGACCCTGGTTTCATAATCTTGGGCACGAACCCGGGCACTTCCCTGACTTCCCTGAGCCAAAAGCGGGCACCAGCCGGTCAGGGGATGCATGGGGGATCGCATTTCGGAGCACTTTCGGAGGACAGCTGTGGGACGACTCTTCGGCACGGACGGGGTACGCGGCGTGGCCAACGCCGACCTGACGGCGGAGCTGGCGCTCGGCCTGTCGGTCGCGGCCGCGCATGTGCTCGCCGAGACGGGCACCTTTGAGGGCCATCGGCCGACCGCCGTGGTGGGGCGCGACCCGCGCGCCTCGGGAGAGTTCCTGGAGGCCGCCGTCGTGGCCGGCCTGGCGAGCGCGGGCGTCGACGTGCTGCGCGTCGGCGTGCTGCCCACCCCGGCCGTGGCGTATCTGACCGGCGCGCTCGGCGCCGACCTCGGCGTGATGCTGTCCGCCTCGCACAACGCCATGCCCGACAACGGCATCAAGTTCTTCGCCCGCGGCGGCCACAAGCTCGCCGACGACCTCGAGGACCGCATCGAGTCCGTCTACGAGGAGCACCGCACCGGCGCCCCCTGGACCCGTCCCACCGGCTCCGGCGTCGGCCGGGTGCGCGACTACGACGAGGGCTTCGACAAGTACGTCGCCCACCTCATCGCCGTACTGCCCAACCGCCTCGACGGTCTGAAGATCGTCCTCGACGAGGCGCACGGCGCCGCCGCCCGCGTCTCGCCCGAGGCCTTCTCCCGGGCCGGCGCCACCGTCGTCACCATCGGCGCCGAGCCGGACGGCCTCAACATCAACGACGGCTGCGGCTCCACCCACCTCGGCCTGCTCAAGGCCGCCGTGGTCGAGCACGGCGCCGCCTTCGGCATCGCCCACGACGGCGACGCCGACCGCTGCCTTGCCGTGGACCACACCGGTGCCGAGGTCGACGGCGACCAGATCCTCGCGATCCTCGCCCTCGCCATGCGCGAGGCCGGCACCCTGCGCGGCGACACCGTCGTCGGCACGGTGATGTCCAACCTCGGCTTCAAGCTGGCGATGGAGCGCGAGGGCCTGTCCCTCGTGCAGACCGCGGTCGGCGACCGCTACGTCCTGGAGTCGATGAAGGAGCACGGCTACGCCCTCGGCGGCGAGCAGTCCGGGCACGTCATCGTCCTCGACCACGCCACCACCGGCGACGGCACCCTCACCGGCCTGATGCTGGCGGCCCGCGTCGCCGCCACCGGCCGTTCGCTCGCCGACCTGGCCGGCGTCATGGAGCGCCTCCCGCAGGTCCTCGTCAACGTCCCGAACGTCGACAAGTCCCGGGTGCAGACCTCCGCCGAACTCTCCCACGCCGTCGCCGAGGCCGAGCGCGAGCTCGGCACCACCGGCCGCGTGCTGCTCCGCCCCTCCGGCACCGAGCCGCTGGTCCGGGTCATGGTCGAGGCCGCGGACATCGAGCAGGCCCGCTCGGTCGCGGGACGGCTCGCCGATGTGGTGAAGTCCGCGCTCGGCTAAGGCATGTGACGCACTGAAGGCTTTCCGACGGCCCCCGCTCCGGTGGGGGCCGTCGGCGTGCTCAGCCCTTGCCGTTACGGGACGGGCGGGGCTTACGGGTCCAGTGGCCGCGCTGGGTGCGCCACAGCAGCACCTGCCCGAAGAGCGTGAGCGTGCCGGCCGCGATGATGCCGGTCAGGTTGAGCAGCAACTGCTCGATCGAGCCCCACATCTGGGCGTACTGCCCGTAGCTCAGCGCCACGGCCGCGTTGGCCCCGGCCGGCACCGTCGTCACGGAGATCGCGACCCCGATCAGCGCCCCCGACTTCGTCGAGGTGAGCGAGAGCGTGCCCGCCGCGCCCGCCAGCAGGGCGACGACGAACGAGAACGGGTCCGGCTTCCAGATGAAGCTGGTGTTGGCGCGCGGCGCGTCCAGCTGCTCCACGCTGAACAGGCCGAGCGCGTCCATCCCCAGGCTGAACACGGTCGTCGCGACGATCGCCGCCGCGAAGCCGATGATCAGCGCGTACGAGGAACGGAGCACCAGCTTCGGCGAGCGCCGCACGATCCCCGTACAGATGCCGGCGAGCGGGCCGAACTCCGGGCCGACCGCCATCGCGCCCACGATCAGGATCGCGTTGTCGAGGACCACACCGCAGGCCGCGATCATCGTCGCGAGGATCATGAAGGCGCTGTAGGTGATGGTGAGCGTCGACTCCTCGTGGGTGGCGTCGGTCAGCTGCTCCCAGATGACCGCGTCGGCGGCCTCGCCGGGCGCCTCCTCCTCGGCGGCGGTCGCCCGGGTCGACAGCGACAGGTCGATGTTCTCGACGGCGATCGAGCCGTCCTCGTCGACCTTCAACTCCCGCATGCCGTGGATGAGTTCCTGCCCGGCCTCGCGGGCCACGTCGCACAGCACGAGGTCGCCGGCCGGGTCGCGGGCGGCGCCCGGCAGCACCACCAGGTGGGTGGTGCCGACGGTCCGCTCGATGAGCGAGACGGCCGCGTCCGTGCGGTCGGGCGGAACGATCAGGCGCAGGTGCAGCATGGGCCCGAGCTTACGGAGCTCAGAGCTTGCGCAGCGAAAGGCGCTGCACCTTGTGGTCCGCGCCCTTGCGGACGACCAGGGTCGCCCGGCCGCGGGTCGGGGCCACGTTCTCCAGGAGGTTGACCTTGTTGACGGTCCGCCACATCGTGCGGGCGTACTCCAGGGCCTCCTCCTCGGAGACCTGGGTCCAGCGCCGGAAGTACGAGGACGGGTCCTGGAAGGCGGTCTCGCGCAGCTTGCGGAAGCGGTTGAGGTACCAGCCCTCGATGTCCTCGGCGCGCGCGTCCACGTACACCGAGAAGTCGAAGTAGTCGGCGAGCCCGACCCGGGTCCGCCCGTCCTTGCCGGGCAGGGCCGGCTGGAGGACGTTGAGGCCCTCGACGATGAGGATGTCGGGGCGGCGCACCACGAGCTTCTCGTCCGGCACCCGGTCGTAGATGAGGTGCGAGTAGACGGGCGCGGTGACCTCGTCCTTGCCCGCCTTCACGTCGGCGACGAAGCGGGTGAGGGCGCGCCGGTCGTACGACTCGGGGAAGCCCTTGCGGGACATCAGGCCGCGCGCCTTCAGCTCCTCCATCGGGTAGAGGAAGCCGTCGGTGGTGATCCGCTCCACCCGCGGGTGCTCCGGCCAGCGCGCGAGCAGCGCCTGGAGGAGCCGGGCGACGGTCGACTTCCCGACGGCCACGGACCCGGCCACCCCTATGACGAAGGGCGTGCCGCGCTGCTCGGCCTTCTCGCCGAGGAAGGTGTTGAGCGCCCCGCGCAGCCCGCTGGTGGCCTGCACGTACAGGTTGAGCAGCCGGGACAGCGGCAGATAGACGTCCCGTACCTCGTCGAGGTCGATGACGTCGCCGAGCCCCTGCAGCTGCTCGACCTCGTCGGCGGTGAGCGGCAGCGGCGTCTTGTCGCGCAGGGCGCTCCACTCGGCCCGCGTGAGGTCGACGTACGGCGTCGGCTCGGCGACGCGGCGCGGGCCGCTGCCCGTGCCGTTGCTTCGTGGCGGCGAAGTGATCACCCGGCCATTGTCGTGGCTGGGACTTGGTTGTGGGGGACCGGGGGCCGTGGGGTGGGTCACGCTCGGCGGGCGGGCAGCAGTCTGCGCAGCCGGCGCTCGGCCGGCTGCTCCACCAGCTCGTGCAGGAGGGCGGCGACCACGAGGGCGCCGAGGGCGGCCGCGCCCATCTCGGCGGCGTCGCGGAGCGGGCCCGGGCCCGGGCGGAAGCCGGCGTGGGCGAAGACCTTCAGGACGACCGCGTGGCAGAGGTAGTACGCGAACGACCACTCGCCGAGCTTCACCAGGGTGCGGGAGCGCAGCACCGAGCGGGTGCCCTGGCCGGCGCGTACGTCGGAGAGCGCGGCGCAGGCGATCAGCAGGGCGAACACCGGCATCAGGACGGCGTCGAAGAAGCCGATCTCGCCCCGGAAGGGGAAGGGGTGCAGCAGGTCGGGGCACTGCTCCCAGGCCCAGCAGAGCAGGATCGTGCCGCCGGTCAGCGCGGCGGCCGTGCCGGTGCCGCAGGGGGGCCGCCGGCCGCGGCGGACGAGCAGGCCGGTGCAGACGCCCAGGACGAACATCGGGCTCAGCGCGAGCGGCGAGGCCACGAGCAGCCGCTCGGAGGCGGCCGGGTGGTCGAGCAGCTGTGCGGCGACCCGGGTGGCCGCGGTGGTCGCGACGGCGGCCGCGGCCACGAGCGCGAGGGTCCCCGACGACCGGCGCAGCAGAATCCGCAGGACGAGCGGAAAAGAGAGATAGAAGAAGGCCTCGACGGACAGCGTCCAGGTGACGATGTTCAGCGTCATGAAGTGATCTGTGGTCCATGCCTGGGAAAATGTGAGGGTCCACAGGATGTTCGGTTTCGAAATCGGCGCATGCCACCACCATTTCGTCAATGCGGCCGTCGCCAGTGTGGTCACCGCGAGCAGTGGCCAGATACGGGCGAAGCGCCGCCAGTAGTAATGCGGAGTGGTGTCGGTGGGGCGGGCCACCCAGGTCATGACGAAACCGGACAGAACGAAGAAGAACGGGACGCCTTCGTACCCGAGGGCGGCCAGGTCGGTGAGCGCCCGGCTTTCCCCGACGTAGCCCTTTGCGTGGAAAAGGAAGACGCTGAACGCGGCGAACCAGCGCAATCCGGTCAGCGAGTCGACGCGGGTGCCGCCGAGCGGCAGGGTCCAGGGGACTGCGGGGGGCCGGCGGGCGGGGGCGGCGCGCGGTGGGGTGTGAACATGCTGTGTGGGGGTGGTGGAATTCTTCGTGATCGAGGAAATGGTGGCCCACTCCTAAGGGATCCCGACGGCAGGCGAAAAAGAGCCGCGAATTGCTTCGGCCGGTCCCGCAACGTAACACCCGCGGCCGGAGAATTGCGAAGACGGCCCGCGCTGCTTATGCCCGTATGGATCGGGCGATTCGGCCCGATGTCGGAATATCGAAGGGCCGGTCGTCTCTCCGGATCCCGTACACCGACCTGACCGACCTGACCGACCTGCCGGTCCTCGCTGTGCTCACGTGACCTGCGCACATAGGGTTCGCCAAGACAACGCAAAGCCGAAGAGAGAGTTCGATCCATGAGAGCACGTGCCCTTCGTCACGCCGGTGCCGTCGCCGCGGTCACCACCCTCGCGCTCGCCCTCACCGCCTGCGGCGGCGAGGAGAAGAAGCAGGAGGACACCGGCAAGGCGGACGCCTCCGCGTCCGCCGCGGCGAAGCCCGACGTGAAGGCGCTGTCGGCGGCGGAGCTCGAGAAGCTCGTCGTCGGCCAGGCCGACCTCAAGGGCTACCAGGTGAAGAAGGCCAAGAGCGACGAGGTGCTGAACCCCGGCGACGTCAGCGCCGACAAGCCCGCCTGCGAGCCGCTCGCCGAGGCCATGTCCTGGATCGCGCCCGGCACCCCCGGCGCCAAGGTGGTCCGCAAGGCCATCCAGGTCCCCGCCCAGGACGCGGCCGCCGACCCGGAGAAGGCCCTCGGCGCCCTCGCCACGCCCATGACCACGGTGACCCTCGGCTCGTACGCCGGTCAGGGCGCCGAGCAGGCCTTCGCCTCGCTCAAGACCGCGGGCACCGACTGCGCCGGCGGCTTCACCGCCACCGCGAGCGGCGAGAAGGTCAAGGTCACCAAGGTCGCCGCGGACACCGCGGCCGGCGGCGACGAGACACTGGCCTGGACGATCACCAGCGATCTCGACGGCACCCCGATGGTCACCAAGCTCGCCGTGCTCCGCAAGGGCAACACCCTCGCCGGCTTCGCGACGATGAGCCTCGGCGGCGAGGTCAAGGAGCAGCCCAAGACCGTCATCGAGGTCCAGGCCGCCAAGCTGCGCTGAGCCGGGCCCATCCGGCCCGTCCGGCCCGTCCGGCCCATCAAGCCGGTCCGGCCCGGATCCGGCCGCTCCGGGCCGCTGAGCCGTAGGCTGCCGCTATGTGCGGAATCGTGGGTTACGTCGGCGGACAGTCGGCGCTCGAAGTGGTGATCGCAGGGCTCAAGCGGCTCGAATACCGCGGCTACGACTCGGCCGGCGTCGCCGTGCTCTCCGACGGAGGGCTCGCCGCCGCCAAGAAGGCCGGCAAGCTCGTCAACCTGGAGAAGGAGCTGGTGGACCGCCCGCTGTCGAGCGGCTCCACCGGCATCGGACACACCCGGTGGGCCACCCACGGCGGCCCCACCGACGTCAACGCGCACCCGCACCTCGACAACGCGGGCCGCGTCGCCGTCGTCCACAACGGCATCATCGAGAACTTCGCCGCCCTCCGCGCGGAGCTGGCGGAGCGGGGCCACGACCTGGCGTCCGAGACGGACACCGAGGTCGTGGCCCATCTGCTGGCCGAGGAGTTCTCCTCCGTCGGCGACCTCGCCGAGGCCATGCGGCTGGTGTGCCGGCGGCTCGACGGGGCGTTCACACTGGTCGCCGTGCACGCCGACCAGCCCGACGTCGTCGTCGGCGCCCGCCGCAACTCCCCGCTCGTCGTCGGCGTCGGCGAGGGCGAGAACTTCCTCGCCTCCGACGTCTCCGCCTTCATCGCGCACACCCGCTCCGCCATCGAACTCGGCCAGGACCAGGTCGTGGAGCTCACCCGCGAGGGCGTCACCGTCACCGACTTCGACGGCGCCCCCGCCGACGTACGCGCCTTCCACATCGACTGGGACGCCTCCGCCGCCGAGAAGGGCGGCTACGACTACTTCATGCTCAAGGAGATCGCCGAGCAGCCCAAGGCGGTCGCCGACACCCTCCTCGGCCGGATCGGCGCCGACGGGCGCCTGCGCCTCGACGAGGTGCGCATCCCGGACGCGGTGCTCCGCGAGGCCGACAAGATCGTCATCATCGCGTGCGGCACCGCCTTCCACGCCGGACTCATCACGAAGTACGCCATCGAGCACTGGACCCGGATCCCCTGCGAGGTCGAGCTCGCCAGCGAGTTCCGCTACCGCGACCCGATCCTCGGACAGCGCACCCTCGTCATCGCCATCTCCCAGTCCGGCGAGACCATGGACACCCTGATGGCGCTGCGGCACGCCCGCGAACAGGGCGCCAAGGTGCTCGCCGTCTGCAACACCAACGGGTCGACGATCCCCCGGGAGTCGGACGCCGTCCTCTACACCCACGCCGGGCCCGAGGTCGCCGTCGCGTCCACCAAGGCCTTCCTCACCCAGCTCGTCGCCTGCTACCTCCTCGCGCTCTACCTCGGGCAGGTCCGCGGCACCAAGTGGGGCGACGAGATCCACGCCGTCGTCCGCGAGCTCGCCCGGATCGCCGACGAGGTGGAGCGGGTCCTGGAGACCATGGAGCCGGTCCGCGCGCTCGCCCGCTCCCTCGCCGACAAGAACACCGTCCTCTTCCTCGGCCGGCACGTCGGCTACCCGGTGGCTCTCGAAGGCGCGCTGAAGCTCAAGGAGCTCGCGTACATGCACGCCGAGGGCTTCGCCGCCGGCGAGCTCAAGCACGGCCCGATCGCCCTCATCGAGGAGGACCTGCCGGTCGTCGTGGTCGTCCCCTCGCCGCGCGGCCGGTCCGTCCTCCACGACAAGATCGTCTCCAACATCCAGGAGATCCGGGCCCGGGGCGCCCGCACCATCGTGATCGCGGAGGAGGGCGACGAGGCCGTCGTCCCGTACGCCGACCACCTCATCCGGATCCCCGCGACGCCTACGCTGCTGCAGCCGCTGGTCTCCACCGTGCCGCTGCAGGTCTTCGCCTGCGAACTGGCCACGGCCCGGGGCAACGAGGTCGACCAGCCGCGCAATCTGGCCAAGTCCGTGACCGTGGAGTGACGGTGGAGTGAAAGAAGAAGGACATGATCATCGGGGTGGGGATCGACGTGGCGGAGATCGACCGGTTCGCCGCGTCGCTCGAACGCACACCGGGGCTGCTCGGGCGCCTCTTCGTCGACGCCGAGCTGCTGCTCCCGAGCGGCGAGCGGCGCGGACCGGCCTCGCTCGCGGTGCGGTTCGCGGCGAAGGAGGCCCTGGCCAAGGCGCTCGGCGCGCCGGGCAACCTGCACTGGACGGACGCCGAGGTGTACGTCGAGGACAGCGGGCAGCCCCGCCTCCGGGTGCGCGGCACCGTCGCCGCGCGGGCCGCCGAACTCGGCGTGAAGCACTGGCACGTGTCCCTCAGCCATGACGCGGGAGTGGCGTCGGCCGTGGTGATCGCGGAGGGTTGATCCCATGCGTACCGCTTACCGCGTGGAGACCGTACGGGCCGCCGAGGCCGAACTGATGGCCCGGCTGCCGGAGGGCACGCTGATGCAGCGCGCCGCGGCCGGACTCGCCGCCGCCTGCTGCTCGCTGCTCGGCAAGGGGCAGGTGTACGGGGCGCGGGTCGTCCTGCTCGTCGGCAGCGGCGACAACGGCGGCGACGCCCTGTACGCGGGCGCCCGGCTCGCCCGGCGCGGCGCCGGGGTGACGGCGGTGCTGCTCGGCGACCGGGCGCACGAGGGCGGGCTCGCGGCGCTGCGGCGGGCCGGGGGACGGGTGACCGGCCCGCACGACGATCCGTACGGCGCGCTGGCCGCCGCCGACCTGGTGCTCGACGGCATCACGGGGATCGGCGGGCGGGGCGGGCTGCGGCCCGACGCCGTGCCCGTCGCCCGCGCCGCGCGCGGTTCCGACGCGGTCGTCGTGGCCGTGGACCTGCCGAGCGGCGTGGACGCCGACACCGGCGAGGTCGCGGGGGAGGCGCTGCGCGCCGACGCGACGATCACCTTCGGCACGTACAAGCCGGGGCTCCTCGTCGACCCGGCCCGGGAGTACGCGGGCGCGCTGCGGCTCGTTGACATCGGCCTCGGCGCCACCCTGCCGTCCGTGCCGGACCTGGAGGCGCTGCAGCACGAGGACGTGGCGCGGCGGCTGCCGGTGCCGGGCGCGGAGTCCGACAAGTACCGGCGCGGTGTCGTCGGCATCGTCGCCGGCTCCGCCCGCTACCCCGGCGCCGCGGTGCTCGCCGTCTCCGGCGCGCTGCGGGGCGGGGCGGGCGCGGTGCGGTACGTCGGGCCGGCGGGCGACGCGGTCATCGCGGCGCACCCCGAGACCCTGGTCCACTCCGGCCCGCCGGAGCAGGCGGGCCGCGTCCAGGCCTGGGTCGCCGGACCGGGCCTCGGCGAGGGCCCCGGCGTGTCCGTCGCCCTCGACCAGGTCCTCGCCACCGACGTCCCCGTCCTCATCGACGCGGACGGCCTGCGCGCCCTGACCCCGGCCGCCGTCCGGGCCCGCTCCGCCCCCACCCTCCTCACCCCCCACGCGGGCGAGGCGGCGGCCCTCCTCGGCGTCCCCCGCGAGCAGGTCGAGGCGGCCCGCCTGTCGGCCGTCCGCGAACTGGCCGCCCGCTACGGCGCCACGGTCCTCCTCAAGGGCTCGACCACCCTCGTCTGCGCCCCGGACGCCGCCGCCGCGATCCGCGTGAACCCGACCGGCACCTCCTGGCTCGCCACCGCCGGCAGCGGCGACGTCCTCTCCGGCCTCTCCGGCGCCCTCCTGGCGTCGGGCCTGCCGCCCCTGGACGCGCTGTCGGTGGGTGCGTACCTCCACGGCCTGGCGGCCCGCCGCGCGTCGGGCGGCGGGGCTCCGATCGCGGCGAGCGACGTGGCGGAGGGGCTGCCGGGGGCGTGGCGGGACGTGGTGAGCTGACGGGGCGATCGCGGGCGCTCTGCTCCCCGCCGGCGGGCACCGCCCGTGCGGGAGGGCGCCGCCGCAGGCGGGTGTGGGCGAAGGTTCGTACCGGGGCGTGGCGCCCCGCGTGACCCGGGCCACCGACCGCCTACGCAGTGCCGCGGCCCGCACCTGAGAGACTGGGGCCGATGAGTCAGACACAGCCGCCCCGCCGAGCCCGCGCCGAGATCGACCTCGGGGCGCTGCGTGCGAACGTCCGCACGCTGCGCGCCCGGGTCGCGCCACACGTTCAGGTGATGGGCGTGGTGAAGGCGGACGCGTACGGACACGGCGCCGTGCGGTGTGCGCGGGCCGCGCTCGACGCCGGGGCGACGTGGCTGGGGACGGCGACGCCGCAGGAGGCGCTGGCGCTGCGGGCGGCGGGGCTCACCGAGGCGCGGATCATGTGCTGGCTGTGGACGCCCGGGGACCCGTGGGCGGAGGGCATCGAGGCCGGGCTCGACATGTCCGTCAGCGGGATGTGGGCGCTGCGCGAGGTGACGGAGGCCGCGCAGGCGGTCGGGCGTCCCGCGCGGATCCAGCTCAAGGCCGACACCGGCCTCGGCCGCAACGGCTGCCAGCCCGCCGACTGGCCCGAACTCGTCGGCGAGGCCCTGAAGGCCCAGGCGCAGGGCCTCGTGCGGATCACCGGACTGTGGTCGCACTTCGCCTGCGCCGACGAACCCGGGCACCCCTCCATCCCGGCCCAGCTGGACGTCTTCCGCTCGATGCTCGACTTCGCCGAGAAGGCCGGCGTCGAGCCCGAGGTCCGGCACATCGCCAACTCGCCCGCCACCCTGACCCTCCCCGAGACGCACTTCGACCTCGTCCGGCCCGGCATCGCGATGTACGGCGTGTCGCCCGACCCGGCCCTCGGCACCTCCGCCGAGCTCGGTCTGCGCCCGGTGATGTCGCTGAAGGCGAGCATCGCCCTGGTGAAGCAGGTGCCGGCCGGGCACGGCGTCTCGTACGGGCACCACTACGTCACCCCGGACGAGACCACCCTCGGCCTGATCCCGCTGGGTTACGCGGACGGCATCCCCCGGCACGCCTCCGGCCGCGGCCCGGTCCTGGTCGGCGACCGGGTGCGGACGGTGGCCGGGAGGGTCGCGATGGACCAGTTCGTGGTCGACCTCGGCGGCGACGCGCCCGAGCCCGGCACCGAGGCCGTGCTCTTCGGGCCCGGCGACCGGGGCGAGCCGACGGCCCAGGACTGGGCGGAGGCCGCCGACACCATCGCGTACGAGATCGTCACCCGGATCGGCGCGCGCGTCCCGCGCGTCTACGTGGGGGACTGAAAGGGGCTCCGGCGTGGGTGACGAGACCTGGCGTAGGGCCGGCTGGGCCGGGGCCGCGATAGGCGTGCTCGCCGCCGGCGCGGCGGCCGGGGTCGCGATCGAGCGGCTCACCGTGGGGCGTTCGGTACGGCAGAAGGCGCGGCTCGCGCTCGACGCCGAGGGTCCGTACGGCGCCCTGCGCGGCACCCCCGGCAAGGCGGTCGCCGACGACGGCACCGCCCTCTACTACGAGGTCGACGAGGTCGAACCCGACCCCTCCGCACCCCGTCGGCGCCGCCTCTTCGGACGCAAGGCCCCCACCCCCGTCACCGTCGTCTTCAGCCACGGCTACTGCCTCAACCAGGACTCCTGGCACTTCCAGCGGGCCGCCCTGCGCGGACTGGTCCGCACCGTCCACTGGGACCAGCGCAGCCACGGGCACTCCGGCCCCGGGCTCGCCCAGGAGGGCCCGGACGGCGTGCCGGTCTCCATCGCCCAGCTCGGCCGCGACCTGAAGGCGGTGCTCGACGCCGCCGCGCCCGAGGGCCCGCTGGTGCTCGTCGGGCACTCGATGGGCGGCATGACGATCATGGCGCTCGCCGAGCAGTACCCGGAGCTCGTGCGCGAGCGGGTGGTCGGCGTCGGCTTCGTCGGCACCTCGTCGGGACGGCTCGACGAGGTCAGTTACGGCCTGCCGGTGGCCGGCGTCAACGCGGTGCGCCGGGTGCTGCCGGGCGTGCTGCGGGCGCTCGGCTCGCAGGCCGAGCTGGTGGAGCGGGGCCGCCGGGCCACCGCCGACCTGTTCGCCGGGCTGATCAAGAAGTACTCCTTCTCCTCGAAGGACGTGGACCCGGCGGTCGCCCGGTTCGCCGAGCGGATGATCGAGTCGACCCCGATCGACGTGGTCGCCGCGTTCTACCCGGCCTTCGCCGACCACGACGGCACCGCCGCGCTCGCCGCCTTCCGCGAGCTCCCGGTGCTCGCCCTCGCCGGCGACCGCGACCTGGTCACCCCCAGCTCGCACACCGAGGTCATCGCCGACCTGCTGCCGGACGCGGAGCTGGTGATCGTGCCCGACGCCGGGCACCTGGTGATGCTGGAACACCCCGAGGCGGTCACCGACCGCATCGCCGACCTGCTGGTACGCGCCGGAGCCGTCCCCGTACCGGGATAGGGACGGATAGGTTGGCGGGTATGGACACACCGCACGACCAGGCCACTGTCAACCAGGCCACCGTCGAGGTCGACTCGCCCGAGCGGATGCAGGAGCTCGGCCGCCGGCTCGCGAAGCTGCTGCGCGCCGGAGACCTCGTGATGCTCACCGGCGAGCTCGGCGCCGGCAAGACGACTCTGACCCGCGGGCTCGGCGAGGGCCTGGGGGTGCGCGGCGCGGTCACCTCGCCGACCTTCGTGATCGCCCGCGTCCACCCCTCGCTGGTGGCGGGCCCGCCGCTGGTGCACGTCGACGCGTACCGGCTCGGCGGCGGTCTCGACGAGATGGAGGACCTGGACCTCGACGTCTCGCTGCCCGACTCCGTCGTCGTGGTCGAGTGGGGCGACGGCAAGGTCGAGGAGCTGACCGACGACCGGCTGCACGTGCTGATCCACCGGGTCGTCGGCGACACCGACGACGACCGGCGGACCGTCGTCCTCAACGGCATCGGCGCCCGCTGGGCGGCCGAGGACCTGCGGCTGGGCTGAACGTACGTACGTTCCGACAACGTGTCGGGAAAATGTTGCGCCGGTGCGCGCGGGCGTGGTCACATGGATGCACGAGCTGGTTAGGTGTACCTAACCTACGGGAGGCAGGCATGGCGACGCCCGAGCGCGAGGACCGCACCGCGGATGTCAGCACGGACACCGTCCCGATGAGAGTGCTGCTCGCGGCCTGCGCGGCCGCGACCGCCGTGTCCACCCCGCCGCGCGCACGCGAGACCGTGGACGAGGAGCCCGGCACCCCCGCCGTACAGGACGAGGCCGCCTAGGCCGCCTGGGCCGGCTGCGCCGCGCCGCGAACGCGCGCCCCTCCGCGGGTCAGGCGACGACCACGACCTTCGCGCCGATCGACGCGAACGTCCACATCGCGTCGCCGTCCGCGCGCTTCATCCGGATGCCGCCGGTCTTCTTCGCCGGGTCCGGCTCCGGCGTCGAGCCGTCCACCGCCGCGCTGAAGCCGATCGACACGTCCTGCACCGTCGCGAACCGCACCACGTGCTCGATCTGCACCCCGTCCGAGCCGCGCACCGCGCCGGACCGCGAGGTCACCGCGTACGTGCCGGGCGGCGGCGAGACCGTGCTCGGCATCACCGAGAAGGTCTGCGTCACCTGGTTCCTCGCGTCCACCAGCCACACCCGGTGGTCCTTCAGCGCGTACACCACGCGCGCGCCCTTGCCGGAGTCGGCGGGCAGCGCCAGCGGATCCTTGGCGGGCTGCTTCGGCTTTCCGCTCGCCTCGGCCGACGGGGCCGTGCTCGGGGTGCGGGGCTTCGCCGCCAGCTCGGCCGGCGACGGCGCGGCGGCCGAGGCCTGATAGGCGAGGAAGCCGACCACGGCGACCGCCGCCGCGGTGAGCCCGGCCACGAATCCCGAGCTGCTCCGTGCCACCGTGCGCCCACCTTCTGTCGTACGTACGTATCGGTGTCTGATCGCCCCGACCGTAGCACCGCCGCCCCCCGACGAGCGGGGCACCATGTCCGGCGCTCCGGCGCCGTAGGCTGTTCGCGTGCTCTTGCTCGCCATGGATACCGCCACACCCGCCGTCACCGTCGCCCTCCACGACGGCGAGACCGTCGTCGCCGAGTCCTCCCAGGTGGACGCCCGCAGACACGGGGAGCTGCTGCTGCCCGCCGTCGACCGGGTCATGAAGGAGGCCGGGCTCGCGCTCGACGCGGTGACCGGACTCGTGGTCGGCGTCGGCCCCGGCCCGTACACCGGACTGCGCGTCGGTCTGGTCACCGCCGCCGCCTTCGCCTCCGCGCTCGGCGTGCCGGTGCACGGCCTGTGCACGCTCGACGGACTCGCGTACGCCTCCGGCATCCAGGAGCCCTTCGCCGTCGCCACCGACGCGCGGCGCAAGGAGGTCTACTGGGCGCGGTACGAGAACTCCCGCACGCGCGTCACGGAGGCGTCGGTCGACCGTCCCGCCGACATCGCCGAGCGGCTCGCCGGGCTCCCGGTGGTCGGCGCCGGCGCCCGCCTCTACCCCGAGGCCTTCCCGGACGCCCGCGACCCCGAGCACCAGTCGGCCGCCGCGCTCGCCGCCCTCGCGGCCGAGCGGCTGGCGGCGGGGGACCAGGACGCGTTCCTGGAGCCGCTCCCCATGTACCTGCGCCGCCCCGACGCCCAGGTGCCGAAGAACTACAAGGTGGTCACGCCCCAGTGAGCGGCGTGCAATTGCGCGAGATGCGCTGGTGGGACCTGGCGCCGGTGCTCGCGCTCGAAGCCGAGCTGTTCCCCGAGGACGCCTGGTCGGAGGGGATGTTCTGGTCGGAGCTCGCGCACGCCCGCGGGCCGCGGGCGACCCGGCACTACGTGGTCGCCGAGACGGCGGACGGACGTCTCGTCGGGTACGCGGGGCTCGCGGCGGCCGGCGGCCTCGGCGACGTCCAGACCATCGCCGTCGCCCGCGAGCAGTGGGGCACCGGCCTCGGCGGGCGCCTCCTCACCGACCTGCTCCAGCACGCCACGGCCTTCGAGTGCGACGAGGTCCTGCTCGAAGTGCGCGTGGACAACACCCGGGCCCAGAAGCTGTACGAGCGCTTCGGCTTCGAGCCCATCGGTTTCCGGCGCGGCTACTACCAGCCCGGAAACGTGGACGCGCTCGTGATGCGACTGACCGTTCAAGGAACAGAGACTGATTCAGATGGCTGCTGACGAACCGCTCGTACTCGGCATCGAGACCTCCTGCGACGAGACCGGCGTCGGCATCGTCCACGGCACCACCCTGCTCGCCGACGCCGTCGCCTCCAGCGTCGACACCCACGCCCGGTTCGGCGGTGTCGTCCCCGAGATCGCCTCCCGCGCGCACCTGGAGGCCATGGTCCCGACGATCGAGCGCGCCCTGAAGGAGGCCGGGGTCTCCCCGAAGGACCTCGACGGCATCGCCGTGACCGCCGGGCCCGGCCTCGCGGGCGCGCTGCTCGTCGGCGTCTCGGCCGCCAAGGCGTACGCGTACGCGCTCGGCAAGCCGCTCTACGGCGTCAACCACCTCGCCTCGCACATCTGCGTCGACCAGCTGGAGCACGGCCGGCTGCCCGAGCCGACGATGGCGCTGCTGGTCTCCGGCGGCCACTCCTCGCTGCTGCTGTCCTCCGACATCACCGCCGACGTGCGGCCCATGGGCGCCACCATCGACGACGCCGCCGGCGAGGCCTTCGACAAGATCGCCCGCGTCCTCGACCTCGGCTTCCCGGGCGGCCCGGTCATCGACCGGCTCGCCAGGGAGGGCGACCCGGCCGCCATCGCGTTCCCGCGCGGCCTGTCCGGCGCCAAGGACCCGGCGTACGACTTCTCCTTCTCCGGTCTGAAGACCGCCGTGGCCCGCTGGATCGAGGCCAAGCGGAACGCGGGCGAGGACGTGCCGGTACGGGACGTCGCCGCGTCCTTCCAGGAGGCGGTCGTCGACGTGCTCACCCGCAAGGCCGTCCGGGCCTGCCGGGACGAGGGCGTCGACCACCTGATGATCGGCGGCGGCGTGGCCGCCAACTCGCGCCTGCGCGCCCTCGCCGAGGAGCGCTGCGAGCGGGCCGGCATCCGGCTCCGCGTGCCGCGCCCCGGCCTGTGCACCGACAACGGCGCCATGGTGGCGGCGCTGGGCGCCGAGATGGTGGCGCGCGGGCGGGCCGCCTCCGACCTGGAGCTGTCGGCGGACTCCTCGCTGCCGGTGACGGAGTCGCACGTGCCGGGGAACCACGACCATGTTCATGAGGTCAGCAAGGAGAACCTCTACTCGTGAGGGTCACTCTGATGTGGGAGGCGCGGGCGGCCGACGGGCGGGGTGAGGAACTCCTCGCCTGGGCGCGGGCCCAGGAGCTGTCGCCCGCCCCGCTCCGCCGCGAGACCTTCCGGGCCCCGCAGGACCGGGTCCTCGTCCTCACCTGGTGGGAGACGGCGGACGGCCTCGACGCCGAACTCCCCGAGCTGCCGGAGCCGGACGGGGAGCTGATCACCCGTTCGGTGCACCGCTGGCGCTTCGAATCGGTCTCCCTTCAGTCGGATAGTCGTATCTAAGGCAACC
This sequence comes from Streptomyces sp. SKN60, assembly GCF_026236535.1. Lineage (GTDB taxonomy): Bacteria > Actinomycetota > Actinomycetes > Streptomycetales > Streptomycetaceae > Streptomyces. The sequence continues at coordinate 17,624 of NZ_JAHTMW010000020.1, forward strand.
TTTCGCCGGATTCGGGCATCCCACAGCGCGTGAAGAAGACGATCGCGCTGTGGGCGGCCCTGACCGCCGTCGCTCTGTTCGCGGCGACCGGCTGCACCACCGCCGACGCCGACGCCCCGGCCCCGGGAGCCGGTACGGCGACCCCGTCGGCCGGGAACAAGGCCCCCGGTGCCCAGGCCCCGGCCGCCCCGAAGGCCCCGGACGCGGCGGCCGCCGCTGCCGCCGCGTACCGCAAATGGGGCCTCAAGCCGCTCGCCGCGCCGCCCGCCCCGCCCGCGAAGAAGCCGGTCACGCGCGCGGTCGGCGGTCCCGTCCCGGTCATCAGCGACATCGAGACGGACCAGAAGGTCGTCTTCATCACGATCGACGACGGGGCCGAGAAGGACCCCGAGTTCGTCGCGATGATGAAGGACCTCAAGGTGCCGGTGACGATGTTCCTCACCGACGCCACCATCCGCGCGAATTACGGCTACTTCGAGCCGCTGCTCGCCCAGGGCCACGGCCTCGCCAACCACACCCTCACCCACCCCAACCTGCGCACCCTCTCCCCGGACGCCCAGCACCGGGAGATCTGCGGCCAGCAGGAGAAGCTGGCGAAGGAGTACGGCATCCGGCCCCGGCTCTTCCGCCCGCCGTACGGCAACTGGAACGAGGCCACCCGCGCCGCCGCCGAGGAGTGCGGGGTCGAGGCGATCGTGCTGTGGCGCGAGTCCATGCAGATCCAGAACATGCAGTACCAGCGCGACGACAAGAAGCTGCACCCCGGCGACATCATCCTGGCCCACTTCCGCGGCCCGTCCGAGCTCAAGGGCCGCACGATGACCGAGATGATGGCCAACCTGCTGCGTCACATCGAGGAGCAGGGCTTCACGGTCGCGCGCCTGGAGGACTACGTCTAGAAGACCGGGTCCGGAGAAAACCAGGTCCGGAAAAACTTCGGGTGGGTGTCGATGCGGCCGCGTCCCGTTCGACGTATGAGTGGAAGGCGGGGAACGGCCCCGCCCCACCGCACCCGAGGAGTCACCATGCCCCGCTACCTCTCCCTCGTCCGCATCGAGGAGAACACCATCGACCTGGCGTCGGCGGACCCCGGCTTCGAGGAGCGCATGGGCGCGCTGTTCGAGGAGATCACCAAGGCCGGCGTCATGCTGGACACGGCCGGTCTGAAGCCCACCGCCGAGGCCACCCGGATCAGCTGGTCGGACGGGAAGCTGTCGTACACGGACGGCCCGTTCACCGAGACCAAGGAGGTCGTCGGCGGCTACGCCATGATGCAGTGCAAGGACATGGCCGAGGCGATCGAGTGGGGGAAGCGCTTCCTGGAGGTGCACCCCAAGCACTGGAAGGTCGGCCTGGAGGTCCGCGAGGTCGAGGAGATGCCGGAGGGCTGAGCCCGGTTCGCGGCGGTTGTCAGTGCTCTGTGCTGTCATGTGACCCGTGACGGTGCAGAGCACGCTGGAGACGGTCTTCCGGCTGGAGTCCGCGCGGATCGTGGCCACCGCGGCGAGGATCGTCCGGGACCTCGGCATCGCCGAGGAGATCGCCCAGGACGTGTTCCTGGCGGCCCTGGAGCAGTGGCCCGGCTCCGGGGTCCCCGACCGGCCGGGCGCCTGGCTGACGGCCGCCGCCAAGCACCGCGCCGTCGACCTGGTGCGCCGCCGCGAGACGTACGCCCGCAAGCTCGCCGAGGTCGGCCGGGCCCTCGCGGAGGAGTCGTACGACCCGGAGCCCGCCGGCCCCGGCGACATCGACGACGACGTGCTCCGCCTCGTCTTCACCACCTGCCACCCGGTGCTCTCCGCCGAGGCGCGCGCCGCGCTCACGCTGCGGCTCGTCGGCGGCCTGCGCACCGACGAGATCGCCCGGGCCTTCCTCGTCCCGGAGGCGACCGTCGCCGCCCGGATCACCCGCGCGAAGCGGACCCTCGCGAAGGCGGGCGTGGAGTTCGAGGTGCCGTACGGGGAGGAGCGCGCCGCCCGGCTCGGCTCGGTCCTCGAAGTCATCTACCTGATCTTCAACGAGGGGTACGCGGCGACCGCCGGCGACGATCTTCTGCGGCCCGGGCTCTGCGAGGACGCGCTGCGGCTCGCCCGCGGCCTGGCCGCGCTGATGCCGGCGGAAAGCGAGGTGCACGGCCTGGCCGCCCTCCTGGAGATCCAGGCCTCGCGCACCGCCGCCCGCACCGGGCCGGACGGGGCGCCGGTGCTGCTCGCCGACCAGAACCGCCGGCGCTGGAACCGGCTGCTGATCCGGCGCGGTTACGCCGCCCTGGAGCGCGCCGTCGAGACGGGCGGCGCCTCCGGCCCGTACGCCCTGCAGGCCGCCGTCGCCGCCTGCCACGCCCGGGCGCCCGCCTACGCGGACACCGACTGGCCCACCATCGCCGCCCTCTACGCCCGGCTCGCCGCCGTCGCGCCCTCCCCGGTCGTCGAGCTCAACCGCGCCGTCGCGGTGTCGATGGCCGAGGGCCCCGCGGCGGGCCTCGCCCTCGTCGACGCCCTGGCCACCGCCCCCGGCCTCGACCGCTACCACCTGCTGCCCAGCGTCCGCGGCGACCTGCTCGCCCGCCTGGGCCGTACGGCGGAGGCGCGCGCGGAGTTCGAGCGGGCGGCGGAACTCACCCGCAACGAACGGGAACGCGACCTGTTGCTTGCCCGCGCCAGGGAGGCCCGGGCTCAGGAGGGGTAGCGCAGGATCTGTCCGGCCGTGGTGCCGACGAGGACCGTGCCGTCGGGGGCCGCGTGCAGCGAGAGCTTCCCGTACGGGGGCAGCGTGCGCCGTTCGAGGACGGTGCCGTCCGTCGCGTCGAGCGAGACGAGGGTGTCGTCCTCGCACAGGGCGTGCACGACGCCGTCGTACGCGTCGAGGGCGGCGATCACCGCGTCCATGGGGCGGCGCCAGACGACCTCCCCGGCGGGGAAGGTCCGCCGGACCAGCTCGCCCCACCCGGTCAGCAGCGCGGGCCCGGCGGCGTCGGAGACGTACACCGCCAGGATCGCCGGCTCGTCCAGGGTGAAGAGCGGTGTCTCGACGGCGGAACCGGCGGCGCCGGGGCCGAGCGCGATCACGTCCCGGCGCCGCCGGCGCGTGAACAGCAGCTCCGGGCAGCGGCGGGCGTCGAGCGGGTCCAGCTCGTAGCGGTCGGGCTCGTAGACCGCGCCCAGCGGGGTGCCGTCGGGGGCGAAGACCAGAGTGTTGGGGACGGGATCCGCCATCCGGTAGACGTCGCGGTCGTACGTGTCGCGGATCGCCCACACTCCGTCCGTACGGGCCGACAACGCGGCCGAGAAGGGCACCGACGGGGTGTCCAGGACCGTGCCGTCGGCGAGGTCGACGAGGGGGAAGTCGGTCCGGGTACGGGAGTCGGGGCCGGGGACGGAGACCCGGGCCGTGCGCTCGTCGGCCGAGACCACGATCCGGGTGCCAGGGGCCGCGGTGGGCGCGGGAACGCTCCACAGCACCTCCCCGTCCGAGCGCCGGCACTCCAGCGTGGTGTCGCGGCGGGTGGCGAGCACCCGGCCGTCGCTCAGCCCGGCCACGGCCCGCACCCCGCCCTTGCATGCGTAGCTCCGGCCGGCCCGCTCGGCGAGCGCTTGAAGTACGGACGGCGCGGGTTCGAGCTCGGGGTACGGGAGTTGGGCGTCCGGGTCGATCAGCGGCGCGTCGACGGGGTGCGGCGCGAGGTCGTCGGGGGCGAGACCGAGCCAGTCCTCGCGGACGAAGGTGGCCCGGGAGCGCTCGTACGTGTCCCCGTCGTCCATGGCACAGAGAGTGAGTTCGAGGGTGTGCGCGTCCGTCCAGCGGACCAGCTCGACACCCCAGTTGGTGTCGGGGAGGTCGACACGGTGGCCGCTCTCGGGTTCGAGCAGGATCAGGTTGCCCTCGCGCGTGTACCCGTCGCCGTTGTCGAAGCCGATGGCGAGCAGCGGAAGCGTGGGGTGGAAGGCCATGGTGTCGGTCTCCATGGCGAAGTGCAGGACCTGCGCGCAGGAGAGGTCGGCGGTGCGGTAGACCACGACCCGGCTCAGGTCCGAGATGACCGAACTGACCGCGAGCCACTGCCCGTCGGCGCTGACGACCGCCTCCGTCGGGTGCCCGAACACCTCGGGGAAGGGCTCGTCGTGGAAGGCGGTGTACGGGGTGGGCGTCCCCTCCGGACGCAGCGTCATGATCTCCCCCTTGGATCCGGTCACCGGGGAAACCCTACGACCCGGCCGGTCGCTAGGCTCGCCGGTATGTCTCGCCGTACCGCACTGCCCCGCCTGCCCCAACTGCCGCCGCCCCCACCGCCCGTCGAGCTGCGCAGCTGGCCGGACCGGGAGGCGCTGCTCGCCGACCGGGCGGTCGCGCTCGGGGATCTGTCGCGGCGGCTGCTCGGCGGTGGGCGGCTCGCGCTGTTCCTGACCTGGCTGGCGCTGCTCCAGCTCGGGTGGGCGATGGTCGGTGTGCTGCTCACCTCGCTCTCCAGCGCGCTGAGCGACCCGATCTCGATGCTCATCGGCCTGATCATGGCCGGCCTCGGCATCGGCGTGCTCGGGCCGGCGGTCTGGCTGACCGTGCGCAGCGTGCGCCGGGACCGGGTGGTGCGGGAGCGGCTCGTGCTGTGGGCGGCGCTCGACCGGCACGGGCCGACGGACGCGCGGCTGCGGGCCCCGGCGCTGAGCGTCTGCTGGCTGCTGCTGTCCGCCGTGCTGTGCGGGCTCGGCCTGTTCCTGGGCTTCACCGTCCCCGCCGGGACCGCGACCCGGTCGGGCGACGGCTACGGCATGGTCGCGTACGGGATGGGGATCGGCCTCATCCTCTGGATCAACGGGCTCATCGGCCTGAACAAGGCCGTCGCGCACTACCGCCTGGCCGTCCGGCTCAACGCCCCGCTCACCGCCTAGGGGCGGACCGGCCGCCCGATCAGCATCGTCGGCGCGCCCGCGACCCGAGTGAGCAGCACCGTCGCCGAGTTGGGGCCCTTGGGCTTCACCTTCCGCCGGATCTCCTCGGGTTCGACGGCCGAGCCGCGCTTCTTCACGGTCAGGACGCCGACCTCGCGCTCGCGCAGCAGCGCCTTCAACTTCTTGAGATTGAAGGGGAGTTCGTCGGTGATCTCGTAGGCGGCGGCGTACGGCGTGGGGCGCAGCTCGTCCGCCGTGACGTACGCGATGGTCTCGTCGATCAGACCGCCGTCCAGCTCCTTCGCCACCTCGGCGACCAGGTGCGCGCGGATGACGGCGCCGTCCGGCTCGTACAGATAGCGGCCGACGGGCCGGACCGCCGGGTCCGGCAGCCGCTCTCCCCCATGGCCTTCGGCATGGGAGGTACCCCCAGTGAGTGTGGCGCCGCCGGGCAGCAGGGTGGCGCGGCGGGCGCCCGGCTCGGTGCCGAACCACAGCACCGCCTCCTTCACGTCGCCGCCGTCCGAGATCCACTCGGCCTCGGCCTCCTCCGGCACCGCCTCGTGCGGGACGCCGGGCGCGATCTTCAGGGCCGCGTGCGGGGCCTTGCGGGCCGCCTCGATCGCCCAGGACAGCGGCGGCGAGTACGCCTCGGGGTCGAAGATCCGGCCCCGGCCGCCGCGCCGCGCCGGGTCGACGAACACCGCGTCGTACGGGCTGGTGTCGATCTCCGTCACGTCCGCGCACCGCACCTCGATCAGCTCCGCGAGGCCGAGCGCGGCGGCGTTGGCACGGGCCGCCTCGGCGGTCAGCGGGTCGCGGTCGACGGCGAGGACGGAGATCCCGGCGCGGGCGAGCGCGATCGCGTCGCCGCCGATGCCGGAGCAGAGGTCGGCGACGCCGCGCACGCCGAGCGCCTTCATCCGCTCCGCCCGGTAGCTCCCGACCGTCGCCCGCGTCGACTGCTCGACGCCGTTCGGGGTGAAGTACATGCGGTACGCGTCCTCGGCGCCGAACTTCGCCACCGCCCGCTGCCGCAGCCGGGCCTGCCCGAGCGCCGCCGACACCAGTTCGGCCGGGTGGTCGCGGCGCAGCCGCGAGGCGACCGCCAGCTCCTGGGCGGGGTCGTAGTCGCGCAGGGTGGCGAGCAGGGCCTGCCCCTCGGGGGCGAGCAGGGTGGTGAAGGCGGCGAGGTCGGTCACCCTCCCATTGTCGCCGTGGTCCGGCGGCCCGAAGACCGTGGTCCGTACGGGTGCGGGCCGCCCGGGGGACGGTGCGGGTCCGCCGGTGGTGTCGGGGCTCCGGAGGGGCGTGGCGCTGACAGGATGCGGCGCCATGCAGCTAGTACGACAAAAAGAACAGAGGCATGGATTCCGGTCCGTGCGGGCGTCCGTGCGGGTGGTCGGGGCCGCCCTGCTCGTCGCCGCCCTGGGCTCCGCCTGCGCGAGCCCCGCCGCCGAGGAGAAGCCCGCCCCGGCCAAGCCGGCCGCCGGTCAGCAGCCGCGCGCCGAGGGCGCGGCCGGCGCGCTCGACGCGTACGTCGAGCGGGTCCGCAAGGCGCGGGCCGCGCGGGTCGCCGCCGCGAAGAAGTGGGGTCTCGCCCAGCCGCCGATCGAGGCGCCCGAGCCGCCGAAGGCGAAGCCGAGGATCACCACCCGCAAGGGCTTCGAGACCGACGGAACGGGCCTGCCGCCGGTCTTCACCACCGTGCCGACCAAGCAGAAGATCGTCTTCCTGACGATCGACGACGGCGCCGAGAAGGACCCCGCGCTGCTGCGCATGATGAGCGAGCTGAAGATCCCGTACAGCGCCTTCCTCAGCAACTACCTGGTGAAGGACGACTACGGCTACTTCAAGAAGATGCAGGGCGAGGGCGTGACCCTGAACAACCACACGCTCACCCACCCCTATCTGCCCGGTCTCGACTACGACGACCAGAAGCGGCAGATCTGCGGGATGCAGGACATCATCCAGAAGCAGTTCGGCCAGCGGCCCCGGCTGTTCCGGCCGCCGTACGGCAACTACAACGAGGACACCCTGCGCGCCGCCAAGTCCTGCGGCGTGAAGGCCGTTCCGCTGTGGGCCTCGGAGGCCTTCGCCGACCACATGGAGTGGCGCGAGTGGGACCGGGACCTGCACCCCGGCGACATCATCCTCACCCACTTCCGCGGCAAGGAGGACTGGAAGGGCTCCATGCCGGACATGATCCGTCTGGTGATGAAGACGATCACGGCCAAGGGGTACGCGGTGGCGAAGCTCGAGGACTACGTATGAGCCGGGCGCGCCGGCCGATCGCCGCCCTGGCCCTGGCCGGCGCGCTGCTCGCGGCCCTCCCGGCCTGCGCCCCCTCGGTCGACCCGTTCGAGCGGCTGGGCCGCAAGGCGGCGGAGCGGGTCACCCCGCGCCCGCACCCCCATCGTGCGGTCCGCCCGGAAGCCCGTCCGGAAGTCCGCCCGGAGGCGCCGCATCACGCCACGGGGTCGTGAATTGGCACTCCGCTTGACCGAGTGCTAATCGCGGTCATAGTCTCGGCTCTGGCACTCCCCGCAGGAGAGTGCCAACACAGCGACGGGCAGGTCCGGCACCCGCGACGACGGATCCACCTGGTCGCCACCTCAGACAGTCAACCCCGTGAGATCACCGAAGGGGGAGGTCGGATCGTGACGACCGCCAGCTCCAAGGTTGCCATCAAGCCGCTTGAGGACCGCATCGTGGTCCAGCCGCTCGACGCCGAGCAGACCACGGCCTCTGGCCTGGTCATCCCGGACACCGCGAAGGAGAAGCCCCAGGAGGGCGCCGTCCTCGCCGTGGGCCCGGGCCGCTTCGAGAACGGCGAGCGTCTTCCGCTCGACGTGAAGGTCGGCGACGTCGTGCTCTACAGCAAGTACGGCGGCACCGAGGTGAAGTACAACGGCGACGAGTACCTCGTCCTCTCGGCTCGCGACGTGCTCGCGATCATCGAGAAGTAATTCACCAAGGCACCTGAAGCCAGATGCTTTGAGCTGCGCCCCTGACCCCCTGGTTTCCCCGTGGGCGTCCAGGGGCGCAGTTTTCGTTCAACGATTTCCGAGAGGGCTGAACCGCTCCCATGGCGAAGATCCTGAAGTTCGACGAGGACGCCCGTCGCGCCCTTGAGCGCGGCGTCAACAAGCTGGCCGACACGGTGAAGGTGACGATCGGCCCCAAGGGCCGCAACGTCGTCATCGACAAGAAGTTCGGCGCGCCGACCATCACCAACGACGGTGTCACGATCGCCCGCGAGGTCGAGATCGAGGACCCGTACGAGAACCTCGGCGCCCAGCTCGTGAAGGAGGTGGCGACCAAGACCAACGACATCGCGGGTGACGGCACCACCACCGCCACCGTGCTCGCCCAGGCCCTGGTCCGCGAGGGTCTGCGCAACGTCGCCGCCGGCGCCTCGCCGTCCGCCCTGAAGAAGGGCATCGACGCCGCCGTCAAGGCCGTCTCCGACGAGCTGCTCGCCACCGCGCGCCCGATCGAGGACAAGTCCGACATCGCCGCCGTCGCCGCGCTCTCCGCCCAGGACCAGCAGGTCGGCGAGCTCATCGCCGAGGCCATGGACAAGGTCGGCAAGGACGGTGTCATCACCGTCGAGGAGTCCAACACCTTCGGCCTGGAGCTCGACTTCACCGAGGGCATGGCCTTCGACAAGGGCTACCTCTCCCCGTACATGGTGTCCGACCAGGAGCGTATGGAGGCCGTCCTCGACGACCCGTACATCCTGATCAACCAGGGCAAGATCTCCTCCATCCAGGACCTCCTGCCGCTGCTCGAGAAGGTCATCCAGTCCGGTGGCTCCAAGCCGCTGCTGATCATCGCCGAGGACGTCGAGGGCGAGGCCCTCTCCACCCTCGTCGTCAACAAGATCCGCGGCACCTTCAACGCCGTCGCCGTCAAGGCGCCCGGCTTCGGTGACCGCCGCAAGGCGATGCTCCAGGACATGGCCACCCTCACCGGTGCCACCGTCATCTCCGAGGAGGTCGGCCTCAAGCTCGACCAGGCCGGTCTCGACGTGCTCGGCACCGCCCGCCGCGTGACCGTCACCAAGGACGACACCACGATCGTGGACGGCGCCGGCACCTCCGAGGACGTCCTCGGCCGCGTCAACCAGATCAAGGCCGAGATCGAGGCCACGGACTCCGACTGGGACCGCGAGAAGCTCCAGGAGCGCCTCGCGAAGCTGGCCGGCGGCGTGTGCGTGATCAAGGTCGGCGCCGCCACCGAGGTGGAGCTGAAGGAGAAGAAGCACCGTCTGGAGGACGCCATCTCCGCGACCCGCGCCGCGGTCGAGGAGGGCATCGTCTCCGGTGGTGGCTCCGCTCTGGTCCACGCCGTCAAGGTCCTCGAGGGCAACCTCGGCAAGGACGGCGACGAGGCCACCGGTGTCGCCGTGGTCCGCCGCGCCGCCGTCGAGCCGCTGCGCTGGATCGCCGAGAACGCCGGCCTTGAGGGTTACGTCATCACCTCCAAGGTCGCCGAGCTCGACAAGGGCCAGGGCTTCAACGCCGCCACCGGCGAGTACGGCGACCTGGTCAAGGCCGGCGTCATCGACCCGGTGAAGGTCACGCGCTCCGCCCTGGAGAACGCCGCGTCGATCGCCTCCCTGCTTCTCACCACCGAGACCCTCGTGGTGGAGAAGAAGGAGGAGGAGCCGGCGGACGCGGGTCACGGCCACGGTCACGGCCACTCCCACTGAGGCACTGAGGCACTGACGCCTGACGCCTGACGCGTAAGACCGAGGCCCGGTGCTCCCGTCGCGGGAGCACCGGGCCTCGGTGCTGTTCCGATCTAGGCCTCCACGGCGCCGAGCTGCCCCATCAGACCGAGCAGGTCGTACTGCCACCAGCCCTCCACGATCTTCCCGTCGTCCCGGCAGCGGTGGATGACGGTGCCGGTCATCGACACCTCCATGCCGGTCGGCTGGAGCCCCATGAAGTCCCCGGTGTGGCTGCCCCGCCAGGTCCACCGGGTGCAGACCCGGTCGCCCTCGGCGATCTGGTCGTCCACGGTGAAGGCGAAGTCGAAGCCGCCCCGCCACATCGCGACCTCGCGCTGGACCGCGTCCATCCCGATGACGTCCTGCTCGTTGGTCGGATCGTGGTCGTGGTAGCCCTCGGCGAGGACCTCGTCGAGCAGCGCCAGCTCCGGCTCGTTCGCGAACATGTCCAGGAGCCGCCGGGCGTTCGCCTTGTAGAGCGCCTCGTCGCGCACCACGTCCAGGTCGGTGAAGGTCGGCATCTCGTCACAGAGCGCGACCATCTCGCGGAAGATCCGGTCGGTCTCGGGGAGCTGCGAGTTCCGCATGGCCACGTCGTACGAGGGGAACTCGACGATCTCCACCACGTGGGAGGCGTCGGAGCGGTCCTTGCCGACGATGCTGTGGGTGGCGGTCCGCTTGCCCTTGGTCTGCTCGACCCACTGGTCCATCAGCCGGTTCAGGTCGTCGATCCGGCTGGTCTTGCAGTCGATGATCTGTACGAAACTCATGACGCCTCCCGGAGACGTCCGAGGGCGGGGTAGGACCTCTCCAGTCTAGGTCCGCCCCCTCCAGGTGCGCCCTTTACGCCGACGGTGCGCCTGTTACGCCGAGCGCGTCAGGTCCGCCGCCCGTACCTCCTCCGCGAACGGCTCCCCGGCCGCGTACCGCGCCACCTCCGCGAGCGCCTGGTCGGCCATCCGGTGCAGTTCGTTGCCGAGGGAGCCGGCGACGTGCGGGGTGAGCAGCACGTTGGGGAGGGTGTAGAGCGGGGAGTCCGGGGGCGGGAGCTCGGGGTCGGTGACGTCGAGGACCGCGTGCAGCCGGCCCGCGACGAGGTGGGGGAGGAGCGCGTCCTCGTCGACGAGGGAGCCGCGGGCGGTGTTGATCAGGGTCGCGCCGTCGGGCATCGCGGCGAGCTGGCGGGCTCCGATCATGCGGTACGTGGCGGGGAGTTGGGGCGCGTGCACGGAGACGACCGTGGCGCGGGCGCACAGTTCGTCCAGGCCGACGAGTTCGACTCCGGGCGGGGCTTCGGTGACGTACGGGTCGTGGAGCAGCACGTCGAGGTCGAAGGGGCGCAGCAGGTCGAGGACCCGGCGGCCGATGCGCGAGGCGCCGACGATGCCGACGGTCCTGCGGTAGTTGCCCCAGGTCGTGGACTCGGCGAGCCAGGCCTGGTCGGTGCGGAGTTCGGCGTACTGCTGGGCGGAGCGCAGCACCCGCTTCCCGGCGAAGAGGATGGCGGCGAGGGTGTATTCGGCGACCGGCAGGGCGTTGGCGGCGGCGGCCGAGGTGACCGTGATGCCGCGCTGCCAGCAGGCGTCGGTGATGTGGTGCTTGACCGAGCCGGCCGCGTGGACGACCGCCTTGAGGCGCGGGGCGCGGGCGAGCACCTCGGGGGTGAGCGGGGTGGCGCCCCAGCAGGTGAGCAGGAGTTCGGCCTCGGCGAGGGCTTCGGCGGCCGGGCCTTCCGGTGCGGTGAGGTCGTGGGCGACGAGCTGCGGGTCGGTGCGGGTGAGCGCGGCGAGCCGGGTCCGGTGGTCCTCGGTGAGCAGGCGTTCGGCGACGCCGGGGCCCATGGCGAGGAGGAGCCGGGGGCGATGGTCAGTGGTGGGGTGCATCGTGGGATCTGTGTTCCTCACTTGACGCTGCCGGCGGTCAGTCCCGCCTTCCAGTGGCGCTGCAGGGAGACGAAGGCGACCACGAGGGGGACGACGGCGAGCAGGGATCCGGTGACGACGAGGGGGTAGTAGTCGGGTTCGGCGTGGGCGTTGCTGTTCCACGCGTAGAGGCCGAGGCTCAGCGGGAAGAGCTTCTGGTCCGAGAGCATCACCAGGGGGAGGAAGAAGTTGTTCCAGATCGCGGTGAACTGGAAGAGGAAGACGGTCACGAAGCCGGGCATGACCATGCGCAGTCCGATGGACCAGAAGGTGCGCAGTTCGCCGGCCCCGTCGATACGGGCGGCTTCGAGGGCCTCGTCGGGGATGTAGCCGGCGCTGAACACCCGGGCGAGGTAGACGCCGAAGGGGTTCACGAGGACGGGGACGAGCACGGCCCAGTAGGTGTTGACGATGCCGATCTCGCTGGCGAGCAGATACATGGGCAGGGCGAGCGCGGTGGTGGGCACGAGCACGCCGAGCAGCACGACGCCGAACAGCTTCTCCTTGCCGGGGAAGTCGTACTTGTCGAAGGCGTAGCCCGCGGCGACGCTGATCAGCGAGCAGGCGAGCGCGCCGACGCCCGCGTACAGCAGGCTGTTGAGGTACCAGTGGAAGTAGACGCCGTCGTTGTACGCGGCGAGCCGGCTCAGGTTGCCGCCGAGGTCGAAGCCCTCGAAGGAGAAGGCGTCTCCGGCGAGGAGGTCGCCGGTGTTCTTGGTGGCGGCGGTCAGCAGCCAGACCAGCGGGAAGAGCATGTAGCCGACGGCGAGCAGCAGGGCGCCGTTGACGGCGGTCTTCGACAGCCAGACGGAGGGCCGGCGGTGGCCCGTGGCGGTGCGGCTCATGCTGCCCTCCCCTTCTTGCGTCCGGTCAGCCGGGTCACGGCGAAGGAGAGCAGGGCGGCCGTCAGGGCGAGGAGTACGGAGGCGGCCGCGGCGAGCCCGTAGTCGTTGCGGTCGAAGGCGGCGGTGTACGCGTACATGTTGGGCGTCCAGGTGGAGGTGACGGCGGAGCCGGTGCCCTTGTTGAGGATGAGCGGCTCGGTGAAGAGCTGGAGCGAGCCGATGAGGGTGAACAGGGCCACCATCACCAGGGAGGCCCGGATCAGCGGGAGTTTGATGGCGAGGGCGATCCGCCAGGCGCCGGCGCCGTCGACGGTGGCGGCCTCCAGGACGGAGCGGTCGATGGCCTGCAGGGCCGCGTAGAAGATCACCATGTTGTAGCCGAGCCATTCCCACAGCGCGATGTTGACGACGGAGGGGAGGGTGCCTTCGGGGGAGAAGAAGTCGAAGCCGATGCCGCCGGACTCCATGGCCCGCACGACCGGGCTGAGCTGCGGGGTGTAGAGGTAGACCCAGATCAGCGCGGCGATGATGCCGGGGACGGCGTGCGGCAGGAACAGCGCGAGCTGGAAGAAGCGGCGGGCGCGGGCCAGCGTCGAGTCGAGCAGCAGGGCGAGGCCGAGGGCCCCGGCGAGCAGCAGCGGGATGTAGAACAGGCAGTATCCGAGCAGCACGCCGAAGCCCTCGCGGAAGGCCCGGTCACCCAGCGCCGCGGTGTAGTTGTCGAGTCCGCTGAAGACGGTCTCGGCGCCGCCGAAGCCCAGTCCCGACTGCTTCTCGGTGAAGAGGCTGAGCCAGACCGCGTAGCCGATCGGGATCACCATCACCGCGGTGAAGAGCAGGAAGAACGGGGTCAGCAGGGTCGCCGCCGCGCGGGTGCGGGCCTTCACGGGATCAGCCCTCGACCTTCAGTCCGCGCTTGGTGAGCTCGGCGACGGTGGCGTCGTGGCCGGCCTTGACGGCGTCGGTGATGCGCGGGCCGCCCGGGGCGAGCTTGCCGAACTGGTCCTTGATGGTGGTGTTGGTGGTGCCGGTGGTCGGCCCCCAGGCCCACGTGCCGTCGATGGAGGCGCCGGCCTCCTCGAACAGGGCGTAGATGTCCTGGCCGCCGTAGTAGCCGGCGTCGAAGACCGACTTGGCGACCGGGCGCAGTGCGGTGGCGGCGGGGAAGGCGCTGGAGGTGCCGGAGGCGATGCGGGCCTTCACGCCGGCCTCGGTGGTGGACATCCACTCGGCGAACTCGACGGCCGCGGCCTTCTTCCCGCTGTCCTTGGTGACGGCGAAGGAGGTGCCGCCGAGCATGCCGCTGGCGGGGGTGCCCCAGTTCGGCATGGGGGCGACGGCCCACTTGCCGCTCTGCTCGGGCAGGGTGCCCTTGAGGACGCCGGCGCCCCAGGAGGCGCCCAGGTAGCCGATGGTGGTGCCGTTCTTGAGGGAGCCGGTCCACTCGGGGCTGAAGGAGGCGTCCTTGTGGACGAGGTCGGCGTCGAGCAGGCCCTGCCAGTAGCCGGCGACCTTGGTGGTGGCCGGGTCGGTGGTGTCGATCTTCCAGGTGTCGTTCTCGGCCTTGAACCACTGGGCGCCGGCCTGCCAGGCCATGGCCTCGAAGGTGGTGGGGTCGTCCGGGAAGAAGGTGGCGATCCGGGCCTTGGCGTCGGCCTTCTTGACCTTCTCGGCGGCGGTCTTGAACTCGTCCCAGGTCTTGGGGACGTCGACCTGGTACTTCGCGAACAGGTCCTTGCGGTAGAAGAAGGCCTGCGGGGCGGCGTCGAAGGGCACCGCCCAGCTCTTGCCGCCGAGCGTGGTGAGCTCTACGGCCTGCGGCAGCAGCTTGCCGCGGTCCTGCTCGGTGAACTGGTCGCCGATGTCCTGGAGCGCGCCGGAGGAGACGAACTCGGGGAGCGAGGCGTACTCGATGGAGACGAGGTCGGGGGCGTTGCCCGCCTTCACGGCGTTGGAGATCTTGGCGTAGCCGCCGGCGGTGCCGGAGGGGATCTCCTCGAACGTCACCTGGATGTTCTTGTGGGAGGCGTTGAACGCGTCGACCACGTCCTTGGACCCCTTGGCCCAGCCCCAGAAGGTGATGGTGACGGGCCCGTCCGCGTCGGTCTCGCCGGCGCCGCCTCCGCCGCAGGCCGTGAGGACGGCCAGGGCGGTGGCGGCGCCTGCTATGACACGGGACGTTCTGCTCCAACTACGGCTCACGGCACGGCTCCTGAGGACGGGGCGGCTGGGACGTTGTGGCCGTGATCCTGAAACCGTTCCTGAGCGAAGTCAAGAGCGAAAGATTGATTGATCGAAAAAAGATCAGACGGGAGATCGGGCTGGAGATCGGGTGAGAGATCAGCTCCTCTCGGCCGGCCGCGCCCCGCACGAGGCCCGCACCCGCAGCCGCGGCAGCAGGCTCAGATGCTGCCGTACGGGCTCCTCGCCGTCGCCCGCGGCGGCGCCCGTCAGCCGCTCCACCAGGAGTTCCGCGGCGGCCCTGCCCACCTCGCGCTTGGGCGGGGCGACCGCCGTGAGCGGGGTGTCGGCGAGCGCGGCGACCTCGTCGTCGTACGCGATCAGGGCCAGGTCCTCCGGGACCCGCACCCCGAGCTCGGCGAGCCGCTGCACGATCTGGATCGCGTCCACGTCGTTGTGCACGAGGGCCGCGCTCGCCGTCCCCGAGGTCACCGCCGTGTGCAGCGCCCGGACCGCCGCCTCGAACCCCGCCGGGTCGGTCTCGGCCGGTACGGAGTCGATGACCGGGTGCGGCGCGGCCAGGTCCAGGGTGCCGAGCGCCTCGGCGTACCCGGCGCGCACCGCGAGCGCCGTCGGGCTGTCCCCGCGGGCCACCAGGAGCGGGGTCGCGTGGCCGAGGCCGAGCAGGTGGCGCAGGGCGAGCAGCACTCCGTGGGCGTGGTCCGAGGACACCCGGTCCAGGTCGTCGAGCGCGCTGCCCGGCACGGCCCGGCGCTCCAGGAGCACGGTCGGCACCGCCAGTTCGGCCGGCCAGTCCCCGTACGCGAGCCGGTCCTCCGGGCCGCGCCAGCCCGGCGCGACGAGCACGCCCTCGGCGCCCGCCGCGATCAGCCCCTCGGCGCGCGCCCGGTCCTCCTCGGGCCGGTAGTCCGAGATCCGCAGCACGAGCCGCGCGCCCGCCCGCGCGGCGGCCTCGTGCGCGCCCCGGATGACCTCGGCGAAGTAGTAGCCGGCGGACGGCGCGAGCAGACCGAGCACCGGGCCGCCGCCCGCCGCGGGGCCGGCCGGGCCCTGCGCGCGGGGCCAGGACACCTGCCCGTGCACCCGGTCGAGCAGGCCCTTGGCGGCCAGCGCCTCGACGTCCCGGCGCGCGGTCACCGGGGAGACCCCGAGCAGCCCGGCCAGGTCGGAGACCCGGGCGGTGCCGCGCTCGCGCACCAGGGCCAGCAGTCGGTCGTGTCGTTCGGCAGCACTCTCGCGCACGGTGCGGTTCCCCCTTGCGGTGGTGGTGGTCACCCGACCTTAGACCAGGCCGAAGCGAAATGATCGAACGGAAGGAATTTCGATCATTCGCTCCGTCCCCTCTTGACGTTCGATCGAAGCGTCCTCAGGATTCCGGGCGACGCCGACGTCCCAGCGAGTTCCAGGGAGCATCATGCCCACGCCGCCCGAGAACCGTGAGCTCAGTCCCCGTACGGGGTGGACCCGGGCCCACTGGGAGCACACCGCCGACCGGCTGTTGCGCGCCGTCCGCCCCCACGCCTCGCCCCGCGGCGCACTCATCGACCTGCCCGGGCCCCGCCCCAGCTGGTCGGGACCGCGCTCCGACGGTCTGGAGGGCTACGCCCGCACCTTCCTCCTCGCCGCCCTCCTCGGCGACCCCGCCCACCTCGACCGCTACGCCGAAGGCCTCGCCGCCGGCACCGAGAAACCCGGCGGCGACGACCCCGAGTCCTGGCCCCTGATGACCGACACCCGGCAGGCGATCGTCGAGTCCGCCTCCGTCGCCCTCGCCCTGCGCCTCACCCGCGCGCGGCTCTGGGACCGGCTCGACGAACCCGTCCGCGAGCGGATCGCCGACTGGCTGCTGCCCGCCCTCGACCCCTCCCCGGTCGACAACAACTGGTGGCTCTTCGGCCTCACCGTCGCCGGCTTCCTCCAGGACGCCGGCATCGAGACCGACCGCGCCGCCGCCACCATCGACCGCTCCCTCGACCGGATCGAGCAGTGGTGGCTCGGCGACGGCTGGTACAGCGACGGCGACAACCGCGCCTTCGACCACTACAACCCCTGGGCCCTGCACTTCTACCCGGTGCTGCACGCCCACCTCGCCGGCGACCGCGCGCTCCTCGACCGCTACGGCCCCCGGCTGCGCGCCCAGCTCGACGACCACGTGCACCTCTTCGACGGCAACGGCGCCCCCGTCCCGTACGGGCGCTCCCTGATCTACCGCTTCGCCGCCGCCGCGGCCCCCTGGCTCGGCGCCCTCACCGGCCACACCCCGCTGGGCCCCGGCGCCACCCGCCGGCTCGCCTCCGGCGCCCTGCGGCACTTCCTCGACCGGGGCGCCACCGACGAGCGCGGACTGCTCACCCTCGGCTGGTACGGCCCCTACGGGCCGGCCGTCCAGGGCTATTCGGGCCCTGGCTCCCCCTACTGGGCGTCCAAGGGCTTCCTCGGACTCCTCGCCCCCGCCGACCACCCCCTGTGGACCGCCACCGAGGAACCGCTGCCCGCCGAACGCGCCGACACCGTACGGCCCCTCGGCCCCACCGGCCTGCTCGTCCAGACCACCGCCGCCGACGGCCTGGTCCGTCTCCACAACCACGGCAGCAACCACGTCGGCAGCACCGCGTGGGGCACCGACGACGAGCCCGGCTACGCCCGCTTCGCGTACGCCACCCGTACGGGGCCCACCACCGGCCCCGACCCGGCCGACAACCACTTCGCGCTGCTCCGCCCCGACGGCACCGCCACCACCCGCGGCCCCGCCGTCCCGCTGGGCGCCGGCCCCGACCGGGCCGCCTCCCGGCACACCCCGCTGCCCGGCGTCCGGGTCCTGTCCGCCACCCTCGCCCACGGCCGCGCCGAGCTCCGCGCCCACCTCGTCCTCGGCGCCCCGGGGGGGACCCCCGTACGGCAGACCGGCTGGACGACCCACGCCGACGATCCCGAAGCGCCCGTCTCCCAGCTCCACCCCGTCCACGGGTACGGCCCCGAGGTCGCCGAACTCCCCACCGGCGCCACCCTCCAGGGCCCCGGCCCGACCCGTACCCCCGCCCTCACCGGCACCACGAGCGGCCCCGAGTCCCTCTTCGTGGCCCTCGCCTCCCTTACGGGAGAACCCGAACCGGCCCCCGTGGCCGACCTCGCAGACGTCCGGGTCACCGGCCCGCGCACACTCACGGTGACCTGGCAGAACGGCACCACCGCAGATCTCGATCTCGACTTCTCTGACGCGGAGGATCAGTGACCCGACGCCGTACGTACGCCGCCCTCACCGCCCTGGCACTCCCCCTGCTTGCCGTCGCCCCGACCGCCCCGACCGCCCACGCCGCCATCCCGCCCGGCGACCGCCACCACGTCGACTGCACGGCGGCCGGCCCCGGCGACGGCTCCGTCCAGCACCCCTGGACGACCCTGGCCGAGGCCAACGCCCACCCCTACGGGCCCGGCGACAGGCTCCTGTTCAAGCGCGGCACCACCTGCACCGGCACCCTCGATCCGCGGGGCGCCGGCTCCGCCGCGTACCCCTTCACCATCGCCGACTACGGCACCGCGCCCGGCCGCGCGGTCATCGACGGCGGCGGCGCCCACGACGCCGTACTCCTCGCCAACACCCCGTACACCCGCCTCACCCGCCTGGAGATCACCAACGCGGCCGCGCCCGGCAGCGAGCGCAACGGCGTCCGCCTCCGGCTCGCCGACTTCGGCGCCGCCAGGGGCATCACCCTCGACCACCTCGCCATCCACGACGTGCGCGGCGGCGACTTCAAGACCCTGACCGGCTCCAGCGCCATCCACATCGCCGTCGAGGGCACCGACGTGCCCAGCTGGTACGAGGGCCTGGACATCCACCACAACGACATCAGGGACGTCGACCGCGAGGGCGTCTACTTCAAGTCCCGGTTCTCCAAGCGCGATCTGGTCGGCAACCAGCAGGACCCGAACGCCTACCCCGGAGCCTGGACCCCGAGCCTCGGTGTCCGTGTCCACCACAACACCCTGACCTCGATCGCCGGCGACGGCATCAAGCTCGACACCACCCGCGGCGCCCGCGTCGACCACAACCGCCTCGACGGCTTCCAGCTGCGCTCCAAGGCCGCCAACGCCGGCATCTGGACCTTCAACACCGACGACACGGTGGTCGAGTACAACGAGGTCTCCGGCGGCGGCAACACCCGCGACGGCATGTCCTTCGACGCCGACGGCGCCTCCAAGGGCACCGTCTTCCAGTACAACCTCAGCCACGACAACAAGGGCGGCTTCCTGCTGATCTGCCCCTACAGCGGGGCGCAGACCCTCGACACCGTCGTCCGCTACAACCTCAGCACCGACGACGGCGCGCGCCTCGTCCAGAACTGCTGGGGTCCCATTCTCAACACGAAGATTTACAACAACACCTTCGTCAGCCGGACCGCCGTCCCCGGCCATCTGGTCCAGGACGACGCGGGCAGCCCCGCCACTACCCGCCACGAACTCGCCTTCAGGAACAACGTCTTCGTCAACCAGGGCGCCCCGGGCGGTTACGCCTTCAAGAACCCGACCCCCGGGCTCACCTTCGACCACAACCTCTTCCACGGCATCACGATGACCCGCCCGAACCCCGGCGGTCTCACCGCCGACCCGCTGCTCCGCCCCGACCTGCGCCTCGGCGCCGGATCCCCGGCCCTGTCCGCCGGTGTCCCGATCGAGGACAACGGCGGCAGGGACTGGTTCGGGAACGCCGTGTCGGCGACGGCGGCCCCCAACATCGGGGCGTACGAGGGACCGGGCGTGAACTGACCACCCGTAAGGCCCCTAAGGCCCCTAAGGCCCCTAAGGTTCCTGAGGTCACTTCGGGCCGCCCTACTTCGGCCCGTACTTGCGGCCCGCCTTCGACGACACCCCGCCGAGCAGCCCGCGCGGGGCCAGCTTCACCACACCCATCAGCGCCTTGTACCGGGGATCGGGGATGGACAGCGTCCGTCCCCGGGCCAGGTCGGCCAGGGCCGCGGCCACCAGCTTGTCGGCGTCCAGCCACATCCAGCCCGGGATGTTGTCCGTCCCCATCCCCGCCCGCTCGTGGAACTCCGTCCGCACGAACCCGGGGCACAGCGCCATCATCCGCACCCCGCTGCCCGCGAGGTCGCGCGCCGCGCCCTGGGTGAACTGCACGACCCACGACTTCGACGCCCCGTAGGTGCCGCGCGGCACGAACGCGGCGACGGAGGCGACGTTCACGACCCCGCCGCGGCCCCGGGTGCGCATCGAGGCGGCCGCCGCGGAGGTCAGCCGCAGCACCGCCTCGCAGTGCACCTTCAGCATCGTCAGCTCGTCCGCCATGGACACTTCGAGGAACCGGCCCTTGTTGCCGAACCCCGCGTTGTTCACGAGGAGATCGACCGGCCGCTTGGCGTCCGAGAGCCGGGCCTCGACCGCGGCGATCCCGTTCTCCGTGGACAGGTCCGCGGCGAGCACCTCGGCCTCGATCCCGTGCCGGTCGTGCAGTTCGGTCGCCTGCTCGCGCAGCCGCTTCACGTCGCGCGCCACGAGCACCACGTCATGTCCGTCCGCGGCGAGCCGCCGTGCGAAGGCGGCGCCGATACCGGCGGTGGCCCCCGTGATGAGTGCAGTCGTCATAGGCGGCACGTTAACTCGCGCCGGGTGAACGCCGTGTGCGGGAAATCGTCGGGTCCGCGGCGGGCGCGGACCCGGGGTCACTCCGCGTCGCCGCCCGCGTACGTCCCGCCGCCTGCCTACTTCTCGGTGCCCGCGTACTTCTCCGTGTACGTACGGGCGAGGCCGAGCAGCCCCGACTCCATCCACTCGGCCGCCACCAGGGTCTCCGGCAGCAGCGAGCGGTCGCGGACGGCCGCGTGGTGCAGCCGGGCGACGGTGACGCCGTGCGCCGGGCGGTGCACGATCTCCATCGGGTCGCCGGCCCGGATCTCGCCCGGGACCACGACCCGGAGCAGCGCCCCCGGCCCGGCCGCCGACTCGTTGAAGCGGCGCACCCAGCCGGACTCCTCGACGAAGCCCGCGAACGTACGGCACGGGATGCGGCCGCCGGTCACCTCCACGACCACGGTGTCGCCGATCCGCCAGCGCTCCCCGATCAGGGCGTTGTTGACGTCCAGGCCCCGGGTGGTGAGGTTCTCGCCGAACTGTCCGGGCGTGAAGGTCCGGCCGAGCTCCCGCTCCCAGGCGTCCAGGTCCTCGCGGGCGAAGGCGTAGAGGGCCCGGTCGGGGCCGCCGTGGAAGCGCAGGTCGCACACGTCGTCGCCCTCGACCCCGCTCGCCCCGCCGGGAAGCGGCGCCTCGACCCTTACGGGTCCCTCCACCGGACGCTTGTCGATCCCCGACGTCCCGGAAGGGGCGTTGGTGTACTCCACGGTCTTGGCCTGGCCCACGTTCACGCTCAGCAGCTCCATGGGGGAAGCGTAGCCAGCGAGTGGTCCAGACCTCAAAGGGATTTCTTTGGATTCGCGGTCGAGTCCAAGATTCGCTTATGCTCGATACATGATCGAGGCCCGCCACCTCCGCGTCCTGCGCGCCGTCGCCGCCACCGGCTCGTTCTCCGCCGCCGCGCGCGAACTCGGCTGCACCCAGCCCGCGGTGAGCCAGCAGATGAAAGCGCTCGAATCCTCCGCGGGCACCCCGCTCCTCGTGCGCACCGGCCGCGAGATGCGGCTGACCCAGGCGGGCGAGGCCCTGGTGCGGCACGCCTCCGGCATCCTCGCCGGGCTCACCGCCGCCGAGGAGGAGGTCGCCGCCATCGCGGGCCTGCGGGCCGGCCGGGTGCGCCTGGTCTCCTTCCCCAGCGGCAGCTCCGCCCTGGTCCCCACCGCCCTCGCCGCGCTGCGCGCCGCCCACCCCGGCACCCGGGTCTCCCTGGTGGAGGCGGAGCCGCCGCGCTCGGTGGAGATGCTGCGCGAGGGCGACTGCGACGTGGCGCTCGCCTTCCGGTACGGGTCGGGGCCGGCCAACGGCGCCGACGCCTGGGACGACCTGGTGGTCCGCCCGCTGCTCGCCGACCGGCTGGTCGGCCTGGTCCCCGAGGCGCACCGGCTGGCCGGCACCGGCTCGGTCGCGATCGGCGAACTCGCCGAGGACCCCTGGATCGCGGGCTGCCCGCGCTGCCGCCGCCAACTGGTCGACGTCTGCGAGACGGCCGGCTTCACCCCGCGGATCGACTTCGCCACCGACGACTACCCGGCCGTGGTGGGCCTGGTCGGCGCGGGCCTGGGCGTGGCGGTGCTTCCGGAGCTCGCCATCGACTCCGTACGGCCCAGGGGCGCCGTCACCGTCACCGTGGAGCCCGCCGTGGAGCGGGAGATCGTGGCGCTCACCCTTCCGGACCTGGCACAGGTCCCGGCGGTCGCCGCCACGCTCGACGAACTCACCCGCGCCGCGGCCCGCATCGGCCGCACCCCGGAGCCCGCCGGAGCCTGAGGCCTGTGCGCCGTTCGAGTGACGCGCGGTCGCGTCCGTACGGGTGGTCCCGCCCTCGGCCGTACGGGTGAGCCGCCCCGCTGCACCGGCCGAGCGTGAACGGGCGTACGGGCGTGCGCCCCCGGGCCGTACGGGTGAGGCCGTGCGGGCCGTCGGAGTGAGCGGCGGGCGGCCGTCCGGGTGAGGGCCGGTGGGCCGTGCGGGGCACGACCCCGCACCGGGCCGCCGCCGTACGGGACGGCCGGGTCGGGCCGTCCGGGTGACGGGCCCCGGGCTCAGGGCCGGTCCGGGAGCCGCCTGCGCCGCACGGCCGCACGCCGTACCCACGCCGCACGTCCCCGCGCCGCACGCCCCCGGGCCGCGTGCGGTGCGGGGCACGTCACGTCACATCACGTCACTCGAAAGTCCTGCGCAGAAACGTTCCTTCAGGCGTGTGTCGTCAGACGTGCGTCGTCAGGCCGGCGGGACCGGCCGCGGACGCCCGGGCTGCCGCCGCCGTCGCCGACGCGGCCGCCGTGGTGACCAGGCGATTGCGCGCCCGGCCCATGAGTTCCTCGCGTTCGTCCTCGGTGAGGCCGCCCCAGACGCCGTAGGGCTCGCGTACGGCGAGCGCGTGTGCCGCGCACTCCGCGCGCACCGGGCACCGCATGCAGACCTCTTTCGCCGAGTTCTCGCGCGCACTCCGTGCCGCGCCGCGCTCTCCCTCGGGGTGGAAGAACAGGGAGCTGTCGACCCCGCGGCAGGCCGCGAGGAGCTGCCAGTCCCACAGATCGGCGTTGGGTCCGGGAAGGCGGGAGAAATCTGCCATTGCGCTTGTCCCCTTGAAACCGTTGAAACCGTTTCGAACGGATAGGTGGGCGGGTGGATGGCTGATCGAACGGGGGCCCTTCGCCCCCCGCTGGGTCTCGGGTTCCCGCTCTCGCGGGTTCGAGTCCGACCGTACAACTACTGACTGAGTAGATGTAAATATGACTCATTGCGAATCTAGCCACAGACACCGCAAAAAGGGAAGAAAACCCGCTAAATGGGGCATAGCTTCGGGCGAAGGACGGATGACCTGCGACGCTCTCCTCCGCGTACGGTCCCTCACGTAGAGTGCCGAAGGCGGCCGTCCGACCCGTAACTCTTTCGAGTGACCATCGTTGAGAGTGCGGAGGCGGTTGAAGGAACAAGCGCTCGGGCAGGTGTCCGAGGGCGTCAACCGCACAGGTGACCCGACGTACCAGCCCTGGAGGCTCAAGGTGACGCGCATCAGCTGCGAGAGCCGCGGAGGTCAGTCATGACATCCGTCCTCGTCTGCGACGACTCCCCGCTTGCCCGAGAGGCGCTTCGCCGCGCGGTCGCGACCGTGCCCGGCGTCGAGCGCGTGACCACCGCGGCCAACGGCGAGGAAGTCCTCCGCCGCTGGGGCGCGGACCGCTCGGACCTGATTCTGATGGACGTGCGCATGCCCGGCCTGGGCGGCGTGGAGACCGTCCGCCGGCTGCTGTCCGCGGACCCCGGCGCCCGCATCATCATGCTGACCGTCGCCGAGGACCTGGACGGCGTCGCGCTCGCCGTCGCCGCCGGTGCCCGTGGCTATCTGCACAAGGACGCCTCGCGCGCCGAGCTGCGGGCCACCGTCACCCAGGCCCTCGCCGACCCGACCTGGCGGCTCGCCCCGCGCCGGCTGCGTTCGGCCGAGATGGGCGCCGCGCCCACCCTCACCGCGCGCGAGATCCAGGTCCTGGAGGGCATGAGCCACGGCCGGTCCAACGCGGAGATCGGGCGCGAGCTCTTCCTCTCCGAGGACACGGTCAAGACCCACGCCCGGCGCCTCTTCAAGAAGCTGGGCGCCTCCGACCGGGCGCACGCCGTCGCGCTCGGATTCCGCTGGGGCCTGGTCCGCTGACCTGCGGCCATCGGCCGTGTCCCCGTCCGCATCCCCGTCTGTCGAGGGGCGGACGGGGTGGGCTTGTGTCACTTCCCCGCGGAATGCCGCATCCTTGAAGACGTGGAGTTCCTCGGGGACGAGACGAACGAGCCGGCGGAGATCGAGCGGAAGGGGAGGGCGCAGGAGATGAGTCCCGGCGCACCTGCTCATAACGCTTCGGTGCACAACTACGGACGCGGTGCCGCGAACCAGCGGGCGTCGGGGCACCATGGAGCGATGCGCGACGACGAGACCGCGGGATCACCCGTGCCTGCCGGGCAGGGTGAGATCGGTGCACTGGTGCACCGTGCGGTCGAGGGCGACGAGCAGGCCACCCACGACCTCCTCGCGCGCGTGCATCCGCTCGCCCTGCGCTACTGCCGCACCCGGCTGAACCGGCTGCCCGGTGATGCCCGTCACTTCGTCGAGGACCTCGCGCAGGAGGTCTGCGTCGCCGTCCTCATGGCGCTGCCGCGCTACAAGGACACCGGCAGGCCCTTCGAGGCCTTCGTCTTCGCCATCGCAGGACACAAGGTCGCCGACCTCCAGCGGGCCGCCATGCGGCACCCCGGATCGACGGCCGTGCCCTCCGACGAGATGCCCGAGCGGCCCGACGACTCCCTCGGCCCCGAGGAGCGCGCGCTGCTCAGCGACGACGCCGAATGGGCCAAGAAGCTGCTCGCCAACCTCCCGGAGAACCAGCGCGAACTCCTCGTGCTGCGGGTGGCCGTGGGGCTGACCGCCGAGGAGACCGGGCAGATGCTCGGGATGTCCCCGGGCGCGGTCCGGGTCGCCCAGCACCGCGCGCTGAGCCGGCTGCGGGCGCTCGCCGAGCAGTAGCCGCAGGCGCTCGCCGAACCGTGGCTGCGGGCGCTAGCCGGGCAGTAAGGGTCTCCGTTCGCGGGTGTCCCTCACGTACACGTAGGAATGTCCAAAGATCCTCGCTGATCTTGATCGTGGAATGAGACACGGTCCGGGCCCGTTAGCATGGACATCCGCACCGATCAAGGCCATTGGGGAAGGTGTCATGACCAACGTCGACGGAGTGCCCGAGAAATTCGCGACACTCGGGCTGACCTACGACGATGTGCTGTTGCTGCCGGGTGCATCCGAGGTGCTCCCCAACGCGGTCGACACCTCGTCCCGCATCTCCCGCAATGTCCGGGTGAACATCCCGCTGCTCTCCGCGGCGATGGACAAGGTGACCGAGTCCCGGATGGCCATCGCCATGGCCCGGCTCGGCGGCGTCGGCGTGCTGCACCGCAACCTGTCCGTCGAGGACCAGGTCAACCAGGTCGACCTGGTGAAGCGCTCCGAGTCCGGCATGGTCACCGACCCGATCACCGTGCACCCGGAGGCCACCCTCGCCGAGGCGGACGCGCTCTGCGCCAAGTTCCGCATCAGCGGCGTCCCGGTCACCGACCCGGCCGGCAAGCTGCTCGGCATCGTCACCAACCGCGACATGGCCTTCGAGAGCGACCGCTCCCGCCAGGTCCGCGAGGTCATGACCCCGATGCCGCTGGTCACCGGCACGGTCGGCATCTCCGGCGTCGACGCCATGGAGCTGCTGCGCCGCCACAAGATCGAGAAGCTGCCGCTGGTCGACGACAAAGGCGTCCTCAAGGGCCTCATCACGGTCAAGGACTTCGTCAAGGCGGAGAAGTACCCGAACGCGGCGAAGGACGCCGAGGGCCGGCTGCTCGTCGGCGCCGCCGTCGGCGCCAGCCCGGAGTCGCTCGAGCGCGCCCAGGCGCTCGCCGCCGCCGGTGTGGACTTCCTGGTCGTGGACACCTCGCACGGCCACAACAGCAACGCGCTGAGCTGGATGGCGAAGATCAAGTCCAGCGTGAACGTCGACGTGATCGGCGGCAACGTCGCCACCCGCGACGGCGCGCAGGCGATGATCGACGCCGGTGTCGACGGCATCAAGGTCGGCGTCGGCCCGGGCTCCATCTGCACCACCCGCGTGGTCGCCGGCATCGGCGTCCCGCAGATCACCGCCATCTACGAGGCCTCCCTCGCGGCCCGTTCGGCGGGCATCCCGCTCATCGGCGACGGCGGCCTGCAGTACTCCGGCGACATCGGCAAGGCGCTGGCCGCCGGCGCCGACACCGTGATGCTCGGCAGCCTGCTCGCGGGCTGCGAGGAGTCGCCCGGCGAGCTGCTCTTCATCAACGGCAAGCAGTTCAAGTCGTACCGCGGCATGGGCTCGCTCGGCGCCATGCAGTCCCGCGGCCAGGGCCGGTCCTACTCGAAGGACCGCTACTTCCAGGCCGACGTCGCCTCCGACGACAAGCTCGTGCCCGAGGGCATCGAGGGCCAGGTGCCCTACCGCGGCCCGCTGGCCAACGTGCTGCACCAGCTCGTCGGCGGTCTGCGCCAGACCATGGGCTATGTGGGCGCGGCCACCGTCGCCGAGATGGAGTCCAAGGGTCGCTTCGTCCGGATCACCGCGGCGGGCCTCAAGGAGAGCCACCCGCACGACATCCAGATGACGGTCGAGGCGCCGAACTACAGCCGCAAGTAACACCCGAAGTAACACGGCGTGATCCACGGGGGCGGTTCCGGCATGTGACCGGAGCCGCCCCTTCGGCGTGGTTCGGGGATACTGGTAGGCGCAGACCAAGAGGGAAAGGCCACACAACGTGACTGAGATCGAGATCGGGCGCGGCAAGCGCGGCCGCAGGGCGTACGCGTTCGACGACATCGCCGTCGTACCGAGCCGGCGCACCCGGGACCCGAAGGAGGTCTCGATCGCCTGGCAGATCGACGCCTACCGCTTCGAGCTCCCCTTCCTGGCCGCCCCCATGGACTCGGTCGTCTCGCCGCAGACCGCCATCCACATCGGCGAGCTCGGCGGCCTCGGCGTGCTGAACCTCGAGGGCCTGTGGACCCGCTACGAGGACCCGCAGCCGCTGCTCGACGAGATCGCCGAGCTCGACGAGGCCACCGCGACCCGCCGTCTGCAGGAGATCTACGCCGCGCCGATCAAGGAGGAGCTGATCGGGCAGCGCATCAAGGAGGTGCGCGACTCGGGCGTGGTCACCGCCGCCGCGCTCTCCCCGCAGCGCACCGCGCAGTTCTCCAAGGCCGTGGTCGACGCCGGCGTGGACATCTTCGTCATCCGCGGCACCACCGTCTCCGCCGAGCACGTCTCCGGCGCCGCCGAGCCGCTCAACCTCAAGCAGTTCATCTACGAGCTCGACGTCCCCGTGATCGTCGGCGGCTGCGCCACCTACACCGCCGCCCTGCACCTGATGCGCACCGGCGCCGCGGGCGTCCTGGTCGGCTTCGGCGGCGGCGCCGCGCACACCACGCGCAACGTGCTCGGCATCCAGGTCCCGATGGCCACCGCCGTCGCGGACGTGGCCGCGGCCCGCCGCGACTACATGGACGAGTCCGGCGGCCGTTACGTGCACGTCATCGCCGACGGCGGCGTGGGCTGGTCCGGCGACCTCCCGAAGGCGATCGCCTGCGGCGCCGACGCGGTCATGATGGGCTCCCCGCTGGCCCGCGCCACGGACGCGCCCGGCAAGGGCCACCACTGGGGCATGGAGGCCGTCCACGAGGACGTGCCGCGCGGCAAGCTGGTCGACCTCGGCATGGTCGGCACCACCGAGGAGATCCTCGCGGGCCCGTCCCACACCCCCGACGGCTCGATGAACTTCTTCGGCGCCCTGCGCCGCGCGATGGCCACCACGGGCTACAGCGAGCTCAAGGAGTTCCAGCGCGTCGAGGTCACGGTCGCGGAGTCCGAGCACAAGCGCTGACCTGCTGTCGTACGTACGCGAGAGGGCCCCGCACCGGGTGGTGCGGGGCCCTCTCGCATACGTACGGCGGACCTGCGCGGGCTAGTCGATGCGGGGCGCGCGGTGCGGCGTGAGGGCGCACGGTCGCGAAGGGGGCATATGCCGCGGGTAACAGGGGTGCACGGCCGGTAATGTCCGGTCGCGGCGCCCCAGTTGTGTGGGGTCGCCCCCTTCCAAGGACAAGGTTCCGGACCCCGGCCGTCGGGGCCCGGCCCGAGTGCCGATCGGACCGTCCACCGGGCCATCTGGGCGGTGTCGTGGAAGGGGGCGCGCCCATGGGACGCCACCGCAAGCCCAGCCGATGGGACCGCATCCGTCAGTGGACGGTGAAGTGCCGGAGGAGGTGGATCTTGCGGCTTTTCGGATGGTGAGCGGCCGCCCCTATAGCAACTAGGGGCGGACACTCCGTGCACCATCCAGGAGCCTGCCGCACTTGTTGGCCTTTGCGGCGGGCTCCGCCTACTTCGTACGGTACCGGACCCGGCCTCGCCCGGCGCGGTTCCGCGAGGTGCGCGCGCGTGTGCGCCCCCTCGTCACAACCGGTGCGCCGCTCCCGCCGGGGTCGCCCCCCGGGTGTCGAGGAGGAGTTGGGCCTTCACCGCGAGGCCCTGGAGGTCGTAGGTGCGGTGGTGCTGGAGGAGGATCGTCAGGTCGGCGTGGGCGGCGGCCTCGTAGAGGGAGTCGGCGCGCGGGACCGGGAGGTCGCGGACGCGCCAGTCGGGGACGTACGGGTCGTGGTAGCTGACCGCCGCGCCGAGGTCCATGAGCCGGCGGGCGATCTCGTCGGCGGGCGAGGCCTGGCGGTCGGCGAGATCGGGCTTGTACGTGACCCCGAGCAGCAGGACCCGGGCGCCCCGCGCGGACTTGCCGTGCTCGTTGAGGAGCGTGGCGCAGCGCTGGACGACGTACTGCGGCATCCGCTCGTTGACCTGGCCGGCCAGTTCGACGAGCCGTAGCGGGCGGTGGCCGGCGACGGTGTCGACGGGGACTCCGTGGCCGCCGACTCCGGGGCCGGGGCGGAAGGCCTGGAAGCCGTAGGGCTTGGTCTCGGCGCAGCGGATGACGTCCCAGAGGTCGACGCCGAGTTCGTGGCAGAGCACCGCCATCTCGTTGACGAGGGCGATGTTGACGTGCCGGAAGTTGGTCTCCAGGAGCTTGACGGTCTCCGCCTCGCGCGGCCCGCGGGCGCGCACCACCTTGTCGGTGAGGCGCCCGTAGAAGGCGGCGGCGGCTTCGGTGCAGGCGGGGGTGAGCCCGCCGATCACCTTGGGGGTGACGGCGAAGCCGTGGGCGCCGCCGTGCACCCGGCTGCCGGGGTCGAGGCGGCCGGGGGAGTACGCGAGGTGGAAGTCGCGGCCCGCGCGCAGCCCGGAGCCGGTCTCCAGGAGCGCGCGCAGCGGGCCCTCCGTGGTGCCGGGCGGCACCGGGGACTCCAGGATCACGGTGGTGTGCGGGCGAAGGCGCGCGGCGAGCGCGCGGGCGGCGTCGGTGACGGCGCCGAGGTCGAGGGCGCCGTCCGGGCCGGGCGGGGTGGGGGCGCAGATGACGGCGGTGCGGACCCGGCCGAGTTCGGCGGGGTCGGTGGCGGGCCGGAAGCCGGCGGACAGCATCCGGCGGATCTCTGCGGCGGTGAGGGAGCCGTCCACGGGGGAGCGTCCGGCGGCGAGTTCGGCGACGGCGCGCGGGTCGGTGTCGTAGCCGACGGTGTCGATGCCGGCCGAGGTGGCGGCCCGGGCGAGCGGGAGTCCGTGGTGGCCGAGGCCGATGACGGCGAGATCAGCGGGCATGGGGGATGGGCCGTCCTTCCCAGAAGCCGGGTAGCCGGAGGGGACGCGGTGCGCAAGCCCTGTGGACCGAAGGGGGCGAACGCAATGTCAGACTAAGAGTAAATATGACCGATTTGCGGGATTGTGCGGTCGAAGGTCGCCGAGTGTTATCCACAGGGTGGGGCGGGGGCGGTGGCTGAAGTCGGAGGGCCGGGACAGAATCGAGTGTGTGAGCCGGGCCACAGCGACCCGGTTCGCGTGCTGGAAGCCGGGACGTCGGGAAGTCCGGCAGGTCCGGCAAGTCGGGGGACGACGGGAGGCAGCCACCGTGAGGACAGCGACACTGGGACCCGCCGAGCGCACCGAGGCGCTCGCGGCGATGGCCGAGCGCGAACTGGACGTCCTGGTCGTGGGCGCCGGAGTGGTCGGCGCCGGCACCGCCCTGGACGCCGCCACCAGAGGCCTCGCCACCGGCCTCGTCGAGGCCCGCGACTGGGCCTCCGGCACGTCCAGCCGGTCGAGCAAGCTGATCCACGGCGGCCTGCGCTATCTGGAGATGCTCGACTTCGCACTGGTCCGCGAGGCCCTGAAGGAGCGCGGCCTGCTGCTCGAACGGCTCGCACCCCATCTCGTGAAACCCGTCCCGTTCCTCTACCCGCTGCAGCACAAGGGCTGGGAGCGGCTGTACGCGGGCTCGGGCGTCGCGCTGTACGACGCGATGTCGGTCTCCTCCGGACACGGCCGCGGCCTCCCGGTGCACCGGCACCTCAGCCGCCGCGGCGCCCTGCGGGTCGCCCCCTGTCTGCGCAAGGACGCCCTGGTCGGCGCCCTGCAGTACTACGACGCCCAGATGGACGACGCCCGCTTCGTCACCACCCTGGTCCGCACCGCCGCGAGCTACGGGGCGCGGGTGGCCAGCCGGGCCCGGGTCGTCGGCTTCCTGCGCGAGGGCGAGCGGGTGGTCGGCGCCCGCGTCCAGGACGTCGAGGCCGGCGGGGAGTACGAGGTCAGGGCCCGCCAGATCGTCAACGCCACCGGGGTGTGGACCGACGACACCCAGGCCCTCATCGGCGAGCGCGGCCAGTTCCACGTCCGCGCCTCCAAGGGCATCCACCTCGTCGTGCCGAAGGACCGCATCCACTCCACCACCGGACTCATCCTGCGCACCGAGAAGTCCGTGCTCTTCGTCATCCCCTGGGGCCGGCACTGGATCATCGGCACCACCGACACCGACTGGGACCTCGACAAGGCCCACCCGGCCGCCTCCAGCGCCGACATCGACTACCTCCTGGAACACGTCAACAGCGTGCTCGCCACCCCGCTCACCCGCGACGACGTCCAGGGCGTCTACGCGGGCCTGCGGCCCTTGCTCGCCGGCGAGTCCGACGCCACCAGCAAGCTCTCCCGCGAACACACCGTCGCCCACCCGGTGCCCGGCCTGGTCGTGGTGGCCGGCGGCAAGTACACCACCTACCGGGTGATGGCCCAGGACGCCGTCGACGAGGCCGTCCACGCCCTCGACAAGCGGGTCGCCGCCTGCGTCACCGAGGACACCCCGCTGCTCGGCGCCGAGGGCTACCGGGCGCTGTGGAACGCGCGGGCGGGCACCGCCGCCCGGGCCGGCCTCCATGTGGCCCGGGTCGAGCATCTGCTGGGCCGCTACGGCTCCCTGACGGAGGAGATCCTCGACCTGATCGCCGCCGACCCGGCCCTCGGCGCCCCGCTCCCCGCCGCCGAGGACTATCTGAAGGCCGAGATCGTCTACGCCGCCTCGCACGAGGGCGCCCGCCACCTCGACGACGTCCTCACCCGGCGCACCCGCATCTCCATCGAGACCTTCGACCGGGGCACCCGCAGCGCCCGCGAGTGCGCCGAACTCATGGCCCCGGTGCTCGGCTGGGACGCCCGGCAGATCGACAAGGAGGTCGAGCACTACGAGAAAAGGGTCGAGGCCGAGCGCGAATCCCAGCGCCAGCCCGACGACCTGACGGCGGACGCGGCCCGCCTCGGAGCACCGGACATCGTGCCCATCTGACCCGATAGGGGCACTTCCCGGGGGTGGCCGGCGTTCTCGGAGTGCGGACCCGGGGGAGTCACCGGTCCCGGAGTGAGGGACAATGAGCTCTCTTCCAGGGCTGGTTGCCGCATCGCGCGGGAGCGCCGGACGCGGGCGAGAAACAGGGATCGCAGAGGGGACGCATGTCGGAGGCGGAGCAGTCGCGGGACACGGGGCAGGACCCCCGGCGGGACTCCGCCGCGGGCGCCGCCACCGACGGCGACCGGGGCGCGGTCCCGGCCGCGCGCAAGGCGGAGCGGGACGAGGCGGCGACGGCGGCGAAGGGCGCGGGCGCGGCCACGTCCGACGGCGCGGCGCGCGAGGCCGCCGAGCCGGCGGACACGCCCGCCGGGAAGAAGGCCGCCGCATCGGTCGGCCTGACCAAGGCGGGTACGAAGCCCGAGGCCACGGCCGATGTGAAGGCCGAGGACGCGACGGCGGCGAAGGGCGCGGCGACGACGGCGGATCCGCGGGACGGCGGTGACGGGCCGTCGGACGGGCGGACGGGCACGTCGGTGGACGGTTCCGCCGACGGGCCGGGCGGAGGCGGTGGGCGCGAGGACGCGCCGAAGGACGCCGTCGCCGACGCCGCGCCGGTCGGTCTGACCAAGCCCCGGTCCGGGGCGAAGTCCGAGGCCGACTCCGGCGCCAGGACCGGGGCGAAGCCCGAGGCTGATGCCGGTGCGAAGCCCGGCACCGCGCCGGTCGGGCTCGGCAAGGCCACGAGCGCCGCCCGCAGCGGGTCCACCGACGGGGTCGCTCCCGTGGCCGGGTTCGGCGCCGACGCGACCGGAACCGGAGGTCGGAGCGGGCGCGCTGACGCCGCGTCCGCCGAGGGGCGGCTGCTCGCCGGGCGGTACCGGCTCGGGGTGGTCCTCGGCCGCGGCGGCATGGGCACGGTGTGGCGGGCGGTCGACGAGACGCTCGGCCGGACCGTCGCCGTCAAGGAGCTCCGCTTCCCCAACAGCATCGACGACGACGAGAAGCGCCGGCTCATCACCCGCACCCTGCGCGAGGCCAAGGCCATCGCCCGGATCCGCAACAACGGCGCCGTGACCGTCTACGACGTGGTCGACGAGGACGACCGCCCGTGGATCGTCATGGAGCTCATCGAGGGCAAGTCCCTCGCCGACGCCGTGCGCGAGGACGGCACGCTCACCCCGCGCCGCGCCGCCGAGGTCGGCCTCGCCATCCTCGACGTGCTGCGCTCCGCGCACCGCGAGGGCATCCTGCACCGCGACGTGAAGCCGTCCAACGTGCTCATCGCCGAGGACGGCCGGGTCGTCCTCACCGACTTCGGCATCGCCCAGGTCGAGGGCGACCCCTCGATCACCTCCACCGGCATGCTCGTCGGCGCCCCCTCGTACATCTCGCCCGAGCGCGCCCGCGGCCACAAGCCCGGCCCCGCCGCCGACCTCTGGTCGCTCGGCGGACTCCTGTACGCCTCCGTCGAGGGCAGCCCGCCCTACGACAAGGGCTCCGCCATCGCCACCCTCACCGCGGTGATGACCGAGCCGGTCGACCCGCCGAAGAACGCCGGGCCGCACCTGGAGAAGGTCATCTACGGCCTGCTCGCCAAGGACCCCGACCAGCGGCTCGACGACACCGGCGCCCGTGCCCTGCTGCGCGCCGTGCTCGACGCGCCCGAGGCACCGCCGGAGCCCTCGCCCGAGGCGACCCGGATCGTGCCGCTGCCCCCGCTCCCCGAGAACCCGCCGGCCGCCCCCGAGGCGAAGCCCGCCGACGCGGTCGCCGAGCGGATGCGCGGCGCCCTGAAGTCGGTGCGCAACGCCTCCGCGGCCCGCCCGGAGCCGCAGCGCCCGGCCACCGGCCCCGGCACCCCGGGCCGGCCCGCGCCCACCCGGGCCTCGCTCACCGACGTCGTCCCGCGCCGCACCCTGGTGATCATCGCCGCGGTCGTCGTCGCCGCACTGCTCGGCACGATCCTGTACGTCGCCCTCGGCGGCGGGGACGCCGCCGACCAGGGCAAGGGCGGCACGAACGGCGGCACCACCGCCTCCGCCGGAAGCGCCTCCGCCGGCACCGACGGGCAGAACAAGGACAAGACCTCCGGCGACCCCAGCCAGCAGGGCAGCGGCGGCCGGCCGGCCGACACGGGCGGCGGCCAGAGCGGCACCACGCCCTCCGGGCAGCCCGGCGGCGGCGACCAGGACGGCGACCAGGGCGACGACACCGGCGGCGGCACGGGAGCCAAGCTGCCCGCCGGCTATGTCATGGTCAGCAACGACCGCTTCCACTTCTCCATGGCGATGCCCTCCTCGTTCAGGATGACCGCCATAGCGGGCGAGAACTCGGGCGGGATATTCAACGCCTCCAAGGGCTCGTTCCCGCGCGTCCAGGTCGACTTCAACGACAGCCCGAAGGACGACGCGGCCGCCGCCTGGCGCGCCGCCATGGCCGGCGTCGCCGCCAGCAGCAACGGGTACAAGCACATCGGCATAGGGCCGGTCTCCTACAAGGGCTATCCGACCGTCGCGGACTGGGAGTTCGAGCGCACCCAGGCCGGGCAGCGGATCCACGTCCTCAACCGCGGCTTCAAGGTCGACGCCGACCACGGCTACTCGATCATGATCAGCTGCCAGGCCGACGCCTGGAACGAGGCGGAGTGCAAGACCCTGCGGGAGACCGCGTTCGCCACGTTCAGCCCCAAGGACTGAACGGCGCACGTATCGTGAGAGGCCCCGCCCGACACCGTGAGGGCGGGGCACGGGGGACAGCAGGCGCGTGGGGAGGCGTCGTGGACGACTACGCCGGAAGGGTGCTCGCGGACCGCTACCGCCTGCCCCTGCCACCGCCGGACGCGTACGAGACCGAATCCGCGGAGACCCGCGCCTTCGACACCTACAGCGGCCAGGAAGTGCGCATCCGTCAGGTGCCGCTGCCCGAGATCGTCGACGCCGAACTCCTCGACGACCGGCCCTACGCCGAGCCGGGCCGGGCCACCCGGCGCCCCGCCGACCCGACCGTCCGGCGCGCCGTCGAGGCGGCCCAGGCCGCCGCCCGGATCCCCGACCACCCGCGCCTCGACCAGGTCTTCGACGTCTTCGCCGAGGCCGGTTCGCTGTGGATAGTGAGCGAGTTCGTCGCCGCCGTCCCGCTCTCCGAACTCCTCGCCGAGGGCCCGCTCAGCCCCTACCGCGCCGCCGAGATGGGCGCCGACCTGCTCACCGCCCTGCGCGCCCTGCACGCCCACGGCTGGACCCACCGCAACGTCACCGCCCGCACCGTCCTCGTCTGCGACGACGGCCGGGTCGTCCTCACCGGCCTCGCCGCCGGCGCCGCCGAGGAGGCCCTCTGCGGCTACGCCCCGGTGCCGGACGAGGAGGAGCCGGACGACTTCCCGGTGTACCCGGAGACGCCGGAGCCGTACGCGTACGAGGCCGAGGCCGAGGCCCACGAGGCCGGTCCGGAGTCGTACGAGACCGAGGCCTACGACCCGTACGAGACCGAGGCGTACGAGGAGTTCGGCGGCGCCACCGTGCTGCCCCCGGCCCGGGAGCCCGAGGAGGGTGACCCGGACGAGGCCTATCCCGACGAGGCCTATCTGGCCGGGACGGCGCCCGACGAGGCCTATCTCGACGAGCCCGGCCGCGCCCCGGACGCCTACGAGGGCGACGACCAGGACCCCGACGAGGACCCCGAGGCGCCCGGCGCCACCGGATACGGCCCGCACGGCGGCACCCCGTACGGCCCCGGGCGCGCCGTCCGGCCCGAGCTGCCCCCGGCGTCGGTCGTGCCGGCGCCCGCCGTGCCGCCCGCCGGTGATCTGCGCCAGGCGCGCGCCGGGGCCATCGCCGCGTACCGCGCGGGCGCCCGCGCCGCCGCCCGGATCGGCGAGACCGGCGCCCTCCCGGCCCAGCGCCCCGCCGAGCCCGAGCAGCCCGAGCAGTCGGAGCAGTCCACCGAACCCGCGGGGCCGCCCGCGGGGCCGCCCGCCCCGCCCGAGCCCCAGTGGTGGACCCGGGTCGGCGAGGACGACGACGATGACGGGGACGACGACGAGACGGGCGGCACGTACGGGCGCACGCCGCCGCCCCGCGCGTACCTGAAGGGGAACTGGACCGACGGCCCGCACGCCTCCCGCGACGGCGGGCGTTCCCTCCCGGCCGGCGGCGGCTCCGCGCTGCCCGCGCTCCCCGCCGGGTACCGGGCGGCCACGCCCGAGCCGGCCGCCGTGCCCGCCGGGCCGTCGGAGCCCGGCGCCGGCCGTGTCGCCGACGCGTACCGCGGCCCGGCCACCCGGCTCGCCGCCGAGCGGGCCCGGCAGACCAGGATGGCCGTGGTCGGCGCCGTCACCGAGCGGTGGGCGCCCGAGCAGGCGGGCCCGGTCCACGAGCACTGGCGGCTCGCCCCGCCCATCGGCCCCGCCACCGACCTGTGGGCGCTCGGCGCGCTGCTCTACCGGGCCGTGCAGGGCCACGCCCCGTACCCCGAGGACAGCGCCGCCGAGCTGGTCCAGCTGGTCTGCGCCGAGCCGCCCGCCTTCGCCGAGGAGTGCGGCCCGCTGCGGCCGGTCGTGGAGTCGCTGCTGCGCCAGGACCCCACCGAGCGCCCCGACGTCGAGGAACTGAGCGGCTGGCTGCGCTCCCTGGTCCGTTCCGCGCCCGAGCCCGAGGCCGGCCTCGGCGTCGTCCCGCTGCCCTCGCCCGACGCCACCCGGCTGCCCATCATCCGCCGCCGCGGCGAACTGGTGCGCCGCAGGCGCGGGGGAGCGGGCGGCGGCCGGCACCGCCACCGCCAGGCCAAGGGACGCACCGGGCGCGACATGCCGTACTCGGCGCACCCCGCCCACCAGGCGACGGCGCACGCTTCGACGGCGTACGCCGCGTACCCCGACGAGGCGGCGCACGAGGAGATACCGCAGCGCGCCTCCCGAGCTCCCCGCGACCCCGGGCGCCCCTCGGGCTCCCCGCGCTCCCTCGGTCGGACGCTGCTGCTCCTGATCCTGCTGCTGCTCGCCGGAGCCGTCGCGTACGCCGTGTGGTTCCTGCCCAAGTCGGGCGAGCAGACGGACGGTTCCGGCGCGCCCCCGGCCAAGTCCGGCACCCCGGCCGGCCCCTCGGCGCCGCCCGCCGACGGCGGCGACCGCCCGACGGCCGGCACCACGACCGCGCCCACCCCGACGAAACCGGCCACCGCCACCCCGCCGGCCGTCGACCCCTCCGCGCCCTCCCTGCGCGCCGGTTACGAGCTGCGCAAGGACCCCGAGGGCTTCCAGATCGGCGTGGTGCGCGGCTGGCGCCGCAGCCCGATCAACGACGCCGGACAAGTGCGCTTCACCGGCGGGGACTTCACCCTAATCGTGGTGCCCGGCCGGGACACCGTGGCGGCCAACGGCGCGGACCCGCTGGCGTACCAGCGGACCAAGGAGCGCGAGCTCCAGCCCTGGCGGGACTCGTCCTGGTCCGGCGCCTCCGGTCTGCGCCGGATCGACATCGGCACCCAGGCCATGGCGGTCGGTCAGTTCACCTGGCAGGACAGCACCGGGCGCGAGGTGTTCGTGCGCAACCTCGCCCTGATCCAGGGCGGGAGCTATCACATCGTGCAGGTCATCGGCCCGGAGAACGAGCGGGACAAGGTGTCCGAAATCTACGACCAGGCGGTGAAGGCCTACCGCGCCACCCGCTGACCCCACCCGCTGATCCCATCCGACCGCAACCCGCTGACGGGCGCTCACACAGGGTGGCTTGAAACCGCCTATGGTTACAGGTTGTTCCCAAAGCCCGCCCCGAGGTTCCGCACGCCGTCCTCCCCTCCGTAATCTGTCTCCGAAGCGAATAAGCGGGGGCACGTGGAACACTCTGAGAGCGCCGGCACCGGGCTGTTGCTGGCCGGGCGCTACCGGCTGGCCGAGTCCATCGGACGCGGCGGCATGGGCAAGGTCTGGCGCGCCCACGACGAGGTGCTGCACCGGGTCGTGGCCGTCAAGGAGTTGACGGCGGGCCGGTTCGTGGCCGAGGCCGATCGACTGGTTCTGCACGCCCGGACCCAGAAGGAGGCCCGGGCGGCCGCCCGGATCACCCACCCGGGCGTCGTCACCGTGCACGACGTCCTGGAGCACGACGACCGCCCGTGGATCGTCATGCAGTACGTGGACGGGCCCTCGCTCGCGGACGCGACCAAGGAGGCCGGGCCGATCGTCCCGCGCGAGGCGGCCAGGATCGGTCTGCACGTCCTCGGCGCGCTGCGCGCCGCGCACGCCGCCGGGGTGCTGCACCGCGACGTGAAGCCGGGCAACGTGCTGCTTGCGCGCGACGGCCGGGTGCTCATCACCGACTTCGGGATCGCCGCCATCGAGGGCGACTCCTCGATCACCCGCACCGGCGAACTCGTCGGCTCCATCGACTATCTGGCGCCCGAGCGGGTGCGCGGCGGCGATCCCGGCCCGGCCTCCGACCTGTGGTCGCTCGGCGCCACGCTGTACGCGGCGGTGGAGGGCAACTCGCCGTTCCGCCGCAGCTCGCCGATCAGCACCATGCAGGCCGTGGTGACGGAGGAGGCGCCGTACCCGGAGCGGGCCGGCGCGCTCGCGCCCGTGATCGTGGCGCTGCTGCGCAAGGACCCCGACCAGCGCCCGCAGGCCGACGAGGCCGAGCGGATGCTGCTCGACGCCATGGAGGGGCGCGCGCCGCAGTCCGCGCAGGCGTACGTGCCGACGCAGCGGATCGAGGCCGAGGAGCTGGCCGCCGCCGCGCCCGGGACGACGACCCCGCTGCCCGTACCGTACGAGGAGCAGCTCGGCGGCCCCGGCCAGGCCCCCGGCTCCGCCCACGCCCCCGAGCCCGTTCAGCCCCGTCAGCCGGTTCAGCCCGTTTCGCACCCTGTTCACGCCCCGGCCGCCGCGCCGCCCGGCGCGACCGTCCCCGGCGGTCTGCCGCCCGGCGCCGGCCGGTCCTCCGGTGGGGGCCGCGGGCGCTGGCGCCCCGCCCTGCTCGCCGCCGTCCTCGCGGGTCTGCTCGCGGGCGGCGCGGTCTTCGTCGCGATGACGCAGTTCGGCGACAAGGGCGACCCGACCGGGCAGCACGGCACGAAGGACCCGTCCCAGGGCTCCTCGAAGGATCCCGCCGCCGATCCGGCCAAGGGCGACGTTCCGGCCGGCTGGCACCGGGTCCAGGACCCGAAGGGCTTCAGCCTGGTCGTCCCCGACGGCTGGAAGCGGCAGAAGGACGGCGACCAGATCGACTACACCCCGGACAACGGCAAGCACCGCATCCGGATCAGCATCGACCCCTCGCCCGACTTCGAGAACCCCTACATGCACGTCCTCGACCTGGAGAAGACGCTCAAGAAGCGGCTCGACTACCAGCGGATCCTGCTGAACCAGAACACCTACCGGGACCAGGTCAAGTCCGCGCGGTGGGAGTTCAGCTGGACCGAGAAGCAGGAGTTCCCGGGCCCCCGGCACGCGATCGACCAGATCTACTACGCGGACGACGGCACCGAGTACGCCCTGTACATGGCCTCGCCGGAGGAGAGCTGGGAGACCACCCGGGAGCAGTTCGACGTGGTGACGCAGCACTGGCAGGCCCCGGGCGGCCAGTCGGACTGAGCGGCCCCACCTGAGCGGCCCGGCCCGAGCGGCCCGACCGAACGGACCGGCCGGAGGCGAATCGCACGCCCGACCGGGCACAAGCCCCTGATCAGGGCTTATGTGCCAGCGAACACTGGCACGATGTGCGCACCCGGTGAAAACGCGTTACCGACGGGTACCCAAAGCCGGGAATGCCGCCTACTCTCGCCCTCATGACGGACTCGCAGGCACCCTCCACCACGGTCACGGCAACGGCCACCGCCACCCCGGCCCCGGCGACCCCCGGCACCAACCCCGTCGCCGCCGCCCCCGCCGGTGCGCGCACCGCCGCCGGCGTGGTCACGCCCGAGCTGGTCGCCCGGCTCACCCGCGGGGTCGCCGGCTCCGGCCGTACCGCCAACCACACCCCCTTCACCGGGGAGAAGCTGGCGGACCTGCCCGAGGCCACCCCCGAGGACGTCGCCGAGGCCTACCGCCGCGCCCGCGCCGCCCAGGCCGCCTGGGCCGCGACCCCCGTCAAGACCCGCGCCGCCGTGCTGCTGCGCTTCCACGACCTGGTCCTCCGGCGCCAGGCCGAGGTCCTCGACCTCATCCAGCTGGAGACCGGCAAGGCCCGGCTGCACGCCCACGAGGAGGTGCAGGCCGTCGCCGTCGCCGCGCGCCACTACGGCCGCAAGGCCCCCTCGTACCTGCGTCCCAAGCACCACACCGGCGTCGTCCCGACCCTCACCAAGGTCACCGAGCTGCGCCAGCCGCGCGGGGTCGTCGGCCAGATCGCGCCCTGGAACTACCCCCTTGAGCTGTCGGTCGGCGACGCCCTGCCCGCCTTCGTCTCCGGCAACGCCGTCGTCATGAAGCCGGACACCGAGACCGCGCTCACCGCCCTGTGGGCCCGCGACCTGCTGATCGAGGCCGGTCTGCCCGCCGAGGTCTTCCAGGTCGTGCTCGGCGAGGGCCCGGTCGTCGGCCCCGAGGTCGTCAAGCACGCCGACTACGTCTCCTTCACCGGCTCCACCCGCACCGGCCGCGAGGTTGCCCAGGGCGCCGCCGCCCGTCTGGTCGGCGTCAGCCTGGAGCTCGGCGGCAAGAACGCCATGCTGGTCCTCAAGGACGCCGACGTCGAGAAGGCCGCCGCCGGCGCCGTCCGCGCCTGCTTCTCCTCCGCCGGCCAGCTGTGCATCTCCATCGAGCGGCTGTACGTCCACGAGTCGATCGCCGACGACTTCGTCGCCCGGTTCGCCGCCCGCACCAAGGCCATGCGGCTCGGCAACTCCCTCGCGTACGGCGCCGAGATGGGCTCCCTGGTCGGCGAGCGCCAGCTGGAGACCGTCACCCGGCACGTCGAGGAGGCCGTCGCCAAGGGCGCCACGCTGGTCGCCGGCGGCGTCGCCCGGCCCGACATCGGCCCGTACTTCTTCGAGCCGACCATCCTCGACGGCGTCGACGCCCCGATGGCCGTCTGCACCGAGGAGACCTTCGGCCCGGTCGTCTCGATCTACCGCTTCCGGGACGAGGACGAGGTCGTCGCGCTCGCCAACGCCACCCCGTACGGCCTGAACTCCTCCGTCTGGACCACCGACTCCCGCCGCGGCCACGCGGTGGCCGCCCGGCTGCGCACCGGCACCGTCAACATCAACGAGGGGTACGCGCCCGCGTACGGCAGCGTGCAGTCCCCGATGGGCGGCATGAAGGACTCCGGCCTCGGCCGGCGCCACGGCTCCGAGGGCATCCTCAAGTACACCGAGGCCCAGACCGTGGCCCAGCAGCGGCTGCTTCCGCTCGCGCCCTCCTTCGGGATGGACGACGAGAAGTACGCCGCCTTCATGAGCACCTCCCTGAAGGTCATGAAGGCCCTGCGCCTCCGCTGACGCCCTTCCCCGATCACCCCTTTCTCGTACGAGGAGAGCCATGACCGCGGTACCCCCTGCCCAGAATCAGGCCGAGGACGGTTCGTACGACTACGACGTCGTGGTCGTCGGCTCCGGCTTCGGCGGCTCGGTCACGGCCCTCCGGCTCACCGAGAAGGGCTACCGGGTCGGCGTCCTGGAGGCCGGCCGCCGGTACACCCGGGAGAGCCTGCCGAAGAACTCCTGGGACCTGAAGAACTTCCTCTGGGCCCCGACCCTCGGTCTCTACGGCATCCAGCGCATCCATCTGCTCGGCAACGTCATGGTGCTCGCGGGCGCCGGCGTCGGCGGCGGCTCGCTCAACTACGCCAACACCCTCTACGAGCCGCTCGCGCCGTTCTTCGACGACCCGCAGTGGAAGGACATCACCGACTGGCGCGACGAGCTCGCCCCGTACTACGACCAGGCCAAGCGGATGCTGGGCGTCCGGCTCAACCCGACGATGACCCCGTCCGACGTGCACCTGAAGGCCACCGCCCAGGCCATGGGCATCGGCGACACCTTCCACATGGCGCCGGTCGGCGTCTTCTTCGGCGACGGCTCCGACGCGGACGGTACGGCGAAGGCGCGGCCGGGCGGCGAGGTCGCCGACCCATACTTCGGCGGCGCGGGCCCGGCCCGCAAGGCCTGCACCGAGTGCGGCGAGTGCATGACCGGCTGCCGGCACGGCGCCAAGAACACCCTCAACGAGAACTACCTCTACCTCGCCGAGAAGGCCGGCGCGGTCGTCCACCCGATGACCACCGTGGTCGCCCTCACCGAGGACTCGCGCGGCGGCTACGCCGTGAAGACGCTGCCCACCGACAACCGCAAGAAGGGCGCCGGACGCACCTTCACCGCCCGCCGGGTGGTCGTCGCCGCCGGTACGTACGGCACGCAGACCCTGCTGCACCGGATGAAGGACACCGGGCTCCTTCCGCACATCTCCGGCCGGCTCGGCGAGCTGACCCGCACCAACTCCGAGGCCCTGGTCGGCTCGCAGACCACCGACCGCCGCTACCGCAAGCGGCACGGCAAGGAGCGCGCCGACTTCACCAAGGGCGTCGCGATCACCTCGTCCATCCACCCCGACGAGAACACCCACATCGAGCCGGTCCGTTACGGCAAGGGCTCCAACTCCATGGGCGGCCTCACCGTCCTCCAGGTGCCCTACGGCGCGCACCGGGTCCGCAAGTGGCTCCTGGAGATCGTCAAGCACCCGACCCTCGCGCTGCGGTCGCTGTCCAACCGCCGCTGGTCGGAGCGGACCATCATCGGCCTGGTCATGCAGTCCCTGGACAACTCCCTGACCACCTTCCGCAAGCCCGGCGGCCTCGGCAAGGGCCTGCTCACCGCCCGCCAGGGGCACGGCGCGCCCAACCCGACCCAGATCGAGGCCGCGACCCGCGCCGCCTCCCTGATGGCCGAGGAGATCAACGGCTTCGCCGGCTCCAACGTCGGCGAGCTGATGGGCACCCCGCTCACCGCCCACTTCCTGGGCGGCTGCCCGATCGGCGCCGACGCCGCGTCCGGCGTCATCGACCCGTACCACCGGCTCTACGGCCACCCGGGCATCTCGGTGGTCGACGGCGCGGCCGTCTCCGCCAACCTCGGCGTCAATCCCTCGCTGACGATCACGGCGCAGGCGGAGCGGGCGATGTCCTTCTGGCCGAACAAGGGCGAGCCGGACCCGCGGCCGGGCCAGGGCGAGGCGTACGTACGGGTCGCGGCCGTCGAGCCGGCCTCCCCGGCCGTCCCGGCGGAGGCCTTCGGCGCGCTGAAGCTGCCGTTCCTGGGCATGCCGGCGGTCCCGCCGAAGAAGGCCTGAACCGTTCTCGGGGACTCCGGAAAATGGAAAGGGCGCTGCACCCCCCTCCGAGTGCAGCGCCCCTCCAGCTTTCGGGTGGTGCTGCATAGATGACCGGTGACCTGGGGGATTGGTTGTAGCCCGCTCACGAGATCTTTATGTGACGCGCGTCACGTGGGGTGGGGACGTACAACACAGGGGCCCCGCGTCGCGATTCCGGTCGCGGGCGCGGGGCCCCTGGAAGCGGCACCGGCGTCAGGGCTGCGGCGGTGCCTGGGGAACGGCGCCGGGGGGTGGAGCGCCGTGGTGGTGTCGGGAGTTCGTGGGGGGCGCGGGGATCGTGGGGGTGGGGGAGCGGGACGAGGGTCTCGGATCGGGGTCTCCGATCGGGGGTCCTGGATCGTTCGGCCGGTTGCGGTCGGCCCCGGGCGTCCCCGGGGCCGACCGCCCTTGATGGGTGACCGGGCTGCTGTCCCCTGCCGTCCGGTCACATGCGCTGGGGCGAGGTCCCACGACGCACCAGAGGTACGTCACACGCCCCAGCGAAGCCACGCGTGGTCTTTTTCGGGCCCGCCCCTGGCTGGCACGGACAACACGCCCAACGAAGGGGTGCCGGGCGCGGTCACGCGCCGTACGGGTGAGAACGGCACCGAACTCGGGTGCGGGGGCGCACCCGGGCGGCTCAGACGCGGCCGCGGCACAGCTCCAGCATCGTCATCGCGAGCGCCGTGCCCGGCTTGCCCAGCGCGTCGCGGTAGTGGCCGAGCACCTCCATCTCGCGGGCGAGGTTCACCCGCCGGCCGCCGGAGGAGATCCGGGCCTCCTGGATGACGGCCGAGACGGCCATCCGTTCCTGGATCAGACCGATGATCCGGTCGTCGAGCGCGTCGATGCGCTCGCGGGCGTCGCCGATCAGGGCGGCGGCCTCGGCGGTCCGGGCGCCGGTCTGCTCGGTGGGGGTCTGGGTGGTGGCGGTGGCGGTCTGGGCGGTGGCGGTCTGCGTGCTCATGGTGGGCTCCTCGGGGTGTCGGGTCCGGGAGTCCCGGGGCCGGATGGCCCGGGACAAGCAGAACGCCCCGGGCCTTGTCGGCCCGGGGCGCCTGGGAAGTCGCTTGTCAGTTGCTCAAGCAGCACGACCATGGCAGCCGGTGGGCCGGTTGCCA
Organism: Streptomyces sp. SKN60; assembly: GCF_026236535.1. GTDB lineage: Bacteria > Actinomycetota > Actinomycetes > Streptomycetales > Streptomycetaceae > Streptomyces. Next base: position 61,581 of record NZ_JAHTMW010000020.1, read on the forward strand.
TAGGTAAAGACGAAGGTCGTGAGCTTGCGCATGGCCCCAGTATGGACCCCGCGCGGAAGCCGGAGGCAACCCGGGTTCGGATGGTGAGACGAAATCCAGCCGCGGCGCGCCGGTAGAATCGACAAATAGCCCCCTTCGGGGGAACCGCTCCTACCGCCGGAAGGCCGCCGTAGTGTCATCAGCGCCCCCCGCTGCCGCGCCCGACGTCACCAACCCGGACGTAGTCCTCGTTGTCGACTTCGGGGCCCAGTACGCCCAGCTCATCGCCCGACGCGTCCGTGAGGCGCGGGTCTACAGCGAGATCGTCCCGTCCACCATGCCGGTGGCCGAGATGCTGGCCAAGAACCCGAAGGCGATCATCCTGTCCGGCGGCCCGTCGTCGGTCTACGCCGAGGGCGCCCCGCGCCTCGACCGCGAGATCTTCGAGGCCGGCGTCCCCGTCTTCGGCATGTGCTACGGCTTCCAGCTGATGGCCACCACGCTCGGCGGCACCGTCGACAACACCGGTGCCCGTGAGTACGGCCGCACCCCGCTGCACGTCTCCAAGTCCGGCTCCACCCTCTTCGAGGGCACCCCGGCCGAGCAGTCGGTGTGGATGTCGCACGGCGACGCCTGCTCCGCCGCGCCCGAGGGCTTCGCCGTCACCGCGTCCACCGACGTCGTGCCGGTCGCCGCCTTCGAGAACGACGAGAAGAAGCTGTACGGCGTCCAGTACCACCCCGAGGTGCTGCACTCCACGCACGGCCAGCAGATCCTGGAGCACTTCCTCTACCGCGGCGCCGGCATCGAGCCCACCTGGACGACCGGCAACGTCATCGAGGAGCAGGTCGCGGCCATCCGCGCCCAGGTCGGCGGCAAGCGCGCCATCTGTGGTCTGTCCGGCGGCGTCGACTCCGCCGTGGCCGCCGCGCTCGTCCAGAAGGCCATCGGCGACCAGCTCACCTGCGTCTACGTCGACCACGGTCTGATGCGCAAGGGCGAGACCCAGCAGGTCGAGAAGGACTTCGTCGCCGCGACCGGCGCCCGCCTGGTGGTCGTCGACGCGGAGAAGCGCTTCCTCGACGCCCTCGCCGGCGTCTCCGACCCGGAGACCAAGCGGAAGATCATCGGCCGCGAGTTCATCCGCGTCTTCGAGCAGGCGCAGCTGGAGATCCTCCAGGAGGAGGGCCCCGAGGTCGCCTTCCTGGTCCAGGGCACCCTGTACCCGGACATCGTCGAGTCCGGCGGCGGCACCGGCACCGCCAACATCAAGTCCCACCACAACGTGGGCGGACTCCCCGACGACATCGAGTTCGAGCTCGTCGAGCCGCTGCGGCAGCTCTTCAAGGACGAGGTCCGCATGGTCGGCCAGGAGCTCGGCCTGCCGGACGAGATCGTCCAGCGCCAGCCGTTCCCCGGCCCCGGCCTCGGCATCCGCATCGTCGGCGAGGTCACCAAGGAGCGCCTGGACCTGCTGCGCGAGGCCGACGCCATCGCCCGCGAGGAGCTGACCGCCGCCGGTCTCGACCGCGAGATCTGGCAGTGCCCGGTCGTGCTGCTCGCCGACGTCCGCTCCGTCGGCGTCCAGGGCGACGGCCGCACCTACGGCCACCCGATCGTGCTGCGCCCGGTGTCCTCCGAGGACGCCATGACCGCCGACTGGTCGCGCCTGCCGTACGAGGTGCTCGCCCGCATCTCGACCCGCATCACCAACGAGGTCGCCGACGTCAACCGCGTCGTCCTCGACGTGACCAGCAAGCCGCCGGGCACCATCGAGTGGGAGTAGTCCTCCCGTACGCGCAGCCGTACGCGTAGCCGTACGGGATGGAAGCCGTCGCCCCTGTTTCGCACCGGGGGCGGCGGCTTCGCCGTTTGTCCGTACGGACTCTGGTGAGTTGACCTTCCGGGCGTTACCTTCCGGCGCATGACCGAGATCCCGGCGCCCACCCCCGCCCCGGCCCCCGTCCCCGTCGACCGGCTCCACTTCGCCATGCCGCCCGTCCACGCGACGGCCGGCGAGGAGCGCGCCCACCGCAAGCAGCGGCTCGCCGCCGCGCTGCGGACCTTCGGGCGGCTCGGTTACGAGGAGGGCGTCTCGGGGCACATCACCGCCCGCGACCCCGAGCACCCCGACTGCTACTGGGTGAACCCCTTCGGTGCCCCCTTCGCCGACCTCACCGCGAGCGATCTCATCCTGGTCAACGGCGCCGGACAGGTCGTGTACGGCGACCACCACGTCAACCAGGCCGCCTTCACCGTGCACGCGGCCGTGCACCGGGCCAGGCCCGACGTGGTCGCGGTCGCCCACACCCACTCCCCGCACGGCCGGGCGCTCGCCGCGCTCGGCGAACTGCTCGACCCGATCACCCAGGAGTCCTGCGCCTTCTACCAGGACCACGCCCTCTACGACGCCTACACCGGGGTCGTCGTCGACCCCGAGGAAGGGCGCCGGATCGCCGTCGCGCTCGGCACCTTCAAGGGCATCGTGCTGCGCAACCACGGACTGCTCACCGTCGGCTCCTCGGTCGACGCGGCGGCCTGGTGGTTCATCGCCATGGAACGCTGCGCCCAGGTGCAGCTGGCCGCCCGGGCCGCCGGCAAACCGGTCCTGATCGACCACCGCGACGCCGTCGCCACCCGCGAGCAGCTGGGCAGCGACCTGGTGGCCTGGATCAACTACCAGCCGCTGTGGCGGCGGATCAGCCGGGCGGAGCCCGAACTCCTGTCGTAGAACACTCCTTTCCGTCAATGTGATGACTCTTCAATCACTCCTGCGCGAGGGGTGCCGGACCCTGTGAGCGGGCACCGCGTGCGGCACAATTCCCAGGAATCAACAGGCAGTTGACCGATCGGGAAGGGGGCGCGCCATGGCGGTGCAAGAGGCGAGACAGGACGGGGCGTGCCTCGCGGAGGGCGGCGGCTGCCCGCACTGCGAACGCTCCGGCCACCGGCGGGCCGTGGCCGCCTTCCTCGCCCGGCGCGACGAACTCGCCGCCGGCCACGGAGTGCCCGCCGCCCTGGCCCACTCGCCGGTCGCCTCCCGCCAGTGGGTCTCCGACGAGCTCGCCCAGTCCGCCCGTACGGTGGCGGCGCACGGCCCGGCCGCCGGCCACGCCCGCTCCGGCCGCGTCCACCGCGGCACCCTGGCCGCCGTGTGGGGCGCCGTCCTGGCCCTGCTCCTCGGGCAGGCCCTCACCGCCCTCGGCACCGGATGGACCGCGCCGCGCACCGCCGCCCTCGGCGCCGCCGCACTGCTCGCCGCCGCCCTCACCGGCGCGGCCCGGCTGCACCGCGACCGGGGCGGCGTCCTCGCCCCGCTGCTCGGCGAGGACAACCGGCTGTCCACCTCCCGCACCGTCGCCGCCTGCTGGCTCCTCCTCTCCGTCCTCGCCCTGCTCCAGCTCGCCCTCCTCCTCGCCCTCGGCGCCCCCTCCGTGGACCTCGGACTGCGGCGCGGCGCCGGACTGCTCGCCGTCCTCGCCCTCACCGGCTGGACCGTGGTGACCTCGCGGCTCGTGGTGTCGCTGCGGGTGGCCGCCCGCCGGCTGCAGAAGGTCCGCGCCGACCGGCCCCGGCCCGCCGACCTGCTGTGCGACGACGACGGCCGGGCCGACCTCGCCGATGTGCAGTACGTCCTCGTCTCCACCTCCGTCCTCGCCGTCGCCGCCGTCCGGCTCTGCCGCGCCCCCGACCGGCTGCCCGAACTTCCCTGGGCCCTGGTGCTGCTCCTCGCCGTCTCGGTGACCTGCCACCTCGCCGCCAAGTGCGCCCAGGGCGGCCGGCCCAAGATCTTCTCCGTGGTCCGCTCCCGCGAGGCGGGCGACCTCGACGCCCCGATCCGCACCGGCGACGACATCGAGATCCGCGGCACCGGCTTCGTCCCGGCCGGCGCCGCCGCCCCCGAGCCGCTGACCCGCCTGGTCGTCCGGATCGGCCCGGTCCACGCCCATGTCCCGCTGGTCCCCGTCCCCGGCGGCTTCGCCAACCCCACCGACACCGTCCTCACCGTCCCGCTCCCCGCCGACGTGGAACCGGGCCGGGTCGAGGTGTCGGTGGTGACCGCCGCGGGCGTCGAGACCAACCGGGTCACCATCGACGTCCTCGACTGACCGCCGCCAGGCCCCCGGACGGGTCTCCGTCCCTTTCCAGCCCCCTTCCCACCCCATTTCCCGCTCCTTTCCCTGCCCCGGGAATGTCCCCGCGCGGCGAATGCGGGGAGAATCGTGCCCTGAACGCAGGTACGGGGCTCGGAGAGGTGGCCGGAAGATGGCGGGACGGACGGACGGAACGACCGAGGGCCCGGACTCCGGCGGCCGGTCCGGCGGCTCGGCACTCCTCACCGGCCCGGGCGGCCCCGGCGGCTGGAAGGCGCTCGCCACCCGCTACGCCCTCGTGCCGCTGCGGATCTTCCTCGGCATCACCTTCATCTACGCCGGACTCGACAAGCTCACCGACCCCTCCTTCCTCGCCGACACCGGCCCCGAGTCCATCGGCGAGGTCATGCGGGGCGTCCGGGACACCTCGGCCCTGCCCGCCCTCGTCGACCTGGCCCTCAAGAGCCCCGTCGGCTTCGGCTACGCCATCGCCCTCGGCGAGCTCGCCGTCGGCATCGGCACCCTCTTCGGGCTCTTCGCCCGGGTGGCCGCGCTCGGCGGGGCGCTGATCTCGCTGAGCCTGTGGCTGACCGTCAGCTGGCAGGTGAACCCGTACTACCTCGGCAACGACCTCGCCTACCTCATGTCCTGGCTGCCGCTGCTGCTCGCCGGCGCTCCCGTGCTCTCGCTGGACGCGCTCCTCGCCGACCGCCGGCGTATGCGATAGGCCGTCCAGGACGTCACGGCCGCGAGGCCGAGGCCCCCGCACAGCACCGGTATCACCACGTACCAGGCGACGGACCAGGCACCGCTCGCGTCGCCCAGGAACAGCGCCGCCAGCGCCAGCGCCGCCAGGCCCAGGACCAGCCGCCCGGGCCGGAACTCATGAAGCAGCACGGGTGACCTCCACCTGTCCGAGGGCGACCTCCAGGAAGAGGTCGATCGTGCCGCCCGGGGCGACCCCCGGCGGCGGGACGAGCGTCCGGGTCTCGTCCAGGTCCGGCGCGATGTCGATGTCATCGCCCGAGGGGCCCGTCGGCGCGGTCGGCACCACCGGCGCCGGTATCGCGCTCGGCGACACCGACGGCCGCCCGGGATCCGCCGGGGCCGTCGGGGCGGGCGGGGCGACCGGCGGCACCGGGCGGCTCGGCTGGTCCGGCGGCAGCTGCAGATCGCCCAGGCCCACCTGGGCGCGGAGCGTCACCGTCGCGTTCCGCGGCACGATCACCTCCAGCTTGCCCGCGCCGACCTCCACCCGCGTCGACACCTTCGTCCCCGCGGGGACGGCCAGCCGCGACAGGTCGAGCGTGCCCACTCCGGTGCCCAGCTCGTACCGCGGCTGCACCCCGGCGACCGCCGCCGGCCGCCAGGTCTCCCGGGCCCAGACGGTCGAGATCTCCTTCGGCAGCGCCGAGGCGACCGCGAGCAGACCCGCCGTGAGGACCATCAGACACAGCGTGCCGAACCCGGTGCGGCCGAGGAAGCTGCTGACGAGCAGCCCGACACCGATCACCCCGAGCGCCGCCGCGAGACCGATCTGCAGACTCGTGCCCAGCGGATGCGCGTCCCACGACAGACCCGTGCCCAGACCGCCGGCCATCAGCGCCAGCAGGAACACCAGGCCGCCGATCGACAGCGGCTCGCCGCCCACCCGGGCCGAGGGCGTCGGACGCCCCGGCAGCGGGGTGCCCCACTGCCCGCCGGGCGTCGGCACCTCCCCGTTGACCTTGCCGTCCTTGTCGACGATCCCGTGCGGGCCCCAGAGATAACCGATGGCGACCTTGCCGGTCGACCCGTCCTTGACGAGCGGGTCGCGCCACCAGGACGGCCACTCCACCAGCGGCGGAGCCTTGGTCTCCGGCGGCGCCTCGGCGACCGCGAGCGCCGCGGCCGTGTCTATCCGGCCGCCCTCCTCGGCCGTCGCGGCGACCGACGGCCGCCGCTGCGACCACACCGCCGCCCCGCTCACCGCGACCGAGAGGATCAGCGCGAACGCCAGCGTCCCCCCGTTCCGCAGCATCGACAGGAAGATCCCGCAGCCCACGAGCGCCATCAGAACCGCGGACAGCGACGAGCCCGACACCCGGCCGGTGAGCAGCCGGCGGCCCTCGTTGTCCTCCTCGCCCGCGAGCGGTATCACCAGCCACGCGAAGCCGTAGAAGATCAGTCCGACGCCGCCCGTCACCGCGAGCACGCCCAGCGCGACGCGGAAGATCACCGGGTCCAGGTCGAAGTGCCGGCCGAGGCCGCCGCACACGCCGGCCACGACCTTCTGCCCGCGCGACCGCCGCAACGGCGGGGCGGGCGGGGCGTCCGCCGGCGGCGGGGCCTCGTGGGGCCAAGGCATGGAACTCGTCATGCGTCCATGGTGACCGCCCGTGACGCCCCGCGGCACCGGGACCGACCCTGCCTTGACCCTGATCTTCCCGGGGCCCCGTACCCCGAGACGGTTCCGGGGCCGATATCCGGGCGGACCCTGATGCCCGAGGGCCGCCGGACGTGTGACGATCGGTACATGTCCGCATCCGCTCGTGTCACCGACCTCGACGAACCGCCCGTGCGCAAGCTCTACCGCAGCGCCGACGGCCGGTGGCTCGGCGGTGTCGCGCGCGGTCTCGCCGGACACCTCGGCCTGCCGGTGATCTGGGTCCGCGCGTTCTTCGTGGCCCTCATGCTCGCCGACGGCCTGGGCGCGCTGCTGTACGCGGTGTTCTGGATCGTCGTCCCGCTCGGCGTCGGCGGCCGCTCCGCGCCCCGCCCGATGTTCGAGACCACCCCCGACGGCCGCAAACGGCTCCGCAAGCCCGACCGTGGCCAGGTCTTCGCGCTGATCGCGCTGGCCGTCGGCATCTCCGCCTTCGTCGGCAACCTCAACGTGGACAAGCAGGCCGGCCGCTACATCTGGCCCTCGCTGCTGATCGGCGTCGGCGTCGTCCTCGTCTGGCGGCAGGCCGACAACGCGCGGCGGGCCAGCTGGACCGACCCCGACCGGCGCCGCCGGGTCTTCCAACTCGCGCGCGGCCTCGTCGGCGTCGGCCTGGTCGGCACCGGACTCGCCGTCTTCATGGTGGTCCGCGGCTCCGCCGCCCAGCTCGGCACCGCGCTGACCGCCGCCGTCGCCGTGCTCACCGGCATAGCCCTGCTCGCCGGGCCCTGGCTGGTGCGCATGTCGCAGGACCTCGGCGAGGAGCGGACGCTGCGCATCCGCGCCCAGGAGCGCGCCGAGGTCGCCGCCCACGTCCACGACTCGGTGCTGCACACCCTCACCCTGATCCAGCGCAACGCCGAGGACCCGGGCGAGGTGCGCCGGCTCGCCCGCGCCCAGGAGCGGGAGCTGCGGAACTGGCTGTACAAGCCGGAGGGCACCGGCAAGGACGAGGACGAAGAGCCCTCGACCCTCGCCGAGGCCGTCAAGCGCGCGGCGGCCGAGGTCGAGGACAAGCACGGCGTGCCGCTGGAGGTCGTGGTCGTCGGCGACTGCCCGCTCGACGAGAAACTGGGCGCGCAGATGCAGGCCGCGCGCGAGGCGATGGTCAACGCCGCCAAGTACGGTGGCGAGGGCGGGCCGGTGCAGGTGTACGCGGAGGTGGAGGGCCGGATGGTCTTCGTCTCCGTGCGGGACCGCGGCCCCGGCTTCGACCTGGACGCGGTGCCGGACGACCGGATGGGCGTAAGAGAATCGATCATCGGCCGGATGCAGCGCAACGGCGGATCGGCACGGCTGAGATCCGTGCCGGGCGGGGGCACCGAAGTGGAGCTGGAGATGGAGAGGGCGGACGGATGAGCGACGGGACCGAGGCCGTGACCGGAGACGGGGCGGCGGCGGACGCGGGGCGCCGGGTGCGGGTCGTGCTCGTCGACGACCACCGCATGTTCCGCACCGGGGTGCAGGCCGAGATCGGCCGCACCGATGTGACGGGCGTCGAGGTGGTCGGCGAGGCCGCCGACGTCGACCAGGCGGTCACCGTGATCACCGCCACCCGACCCGAGGTCGTCCTCCTCGACGTGCACCTGCCGGGCGGCGGCGGGGTCGAGGTGCTGCGCCGCTGCGCCGCCCTGATGGCGGCGGCCGAGAACCCGGTCCGCTTCCTGGCCCTGTCCGTCTCCGACGCGGCCGAGGACGTCATCGGGGTGATCCGGGGCGGCGCCCGCGGCTATGTCACCAAGACGATCACCGGCACCGACCTGGTCGACTCGATCTTCCGGGTCCAGGAGGGCGACGCGGTGTTCTCGCCGCGCCTCGCGGGCTTCGTCCTGGACGCCTTCGCGTCGACCGACGCCCCGCCGGTGGACGAGGACCTCGACCGGCTCACCCAGCGGGAGCGCGAGGTGCTGCGGCTGATCGCCCGCGGCTACGCGTACAAGGAGATCGCCAAGCAGCTCTTCATCTCGGTGAAGACGGTCGAGTCCCATGTCTCGGCGGTGCTGCGCAAGCTCCAGCTGTCCAACCGGCACGAGCTGACCCGCTGGGCCGCCGCCCGCCGCCTCGTCTGACCGGGCGGGATCCGGGTCACCCCACCCGGGTCGCGCCCGCGAAGGGCATCTCGTCGATCGGGGCGACCCGCACCGGGGCGCCCGGGCGCGGGGCGTGGATCATCTGGCCGCCGCCGATGTAGAGGCCGACATGGCTGATGCCGGAGTAGAAGAACACCAGGTCGCCGGGGGCCAGTTCGGAGCGGGAGACCCGGCGGCCGGCGTTGATCTGGGTGTAGGTGGTGCGCGGCAGCGACACCCCGGCCGCCCGCCAGGCGGCCTGGGTGAGCCCCGAGCAGTCGTAGGCGGACGGTCCGGTCGCGCCCCACACGTACGGCTTGCCGAGCTGCGCCCGGGCGAAGGAGATGGCCGCCGCGGCGCGGCCGGTCGGGGCGGAGATCGGCCCGCGCACGGTGCCCGCCCGGTCGGCCCGGTCCGCGGCGGCCGGGCCGGCGGAGGAGGCGCCCGCCGCGTCGTGGCTGCCGGCGGCGACGGCGGCCTCGTAGCGGGCCCGTTCCTCGGCGGTGAGCCGGGCGAGCAGGGTGCGGGCGGCGTCCAGCTTGGTCTGCACGGTGGTCTTCTGCCGCCGTAGTTCGGCCTCGTGCGCCCGCAGCTCCGTCAGCCGGCCCTCGGACTGGGCCCGCAGCTGCCGGACGGCGGTGAGTTCACGCCGTACGGCGGTGAGGGCGGCGGCCTGCCGGTCCCCGGCCTTCTCGGCGAGCGCGGCCCGCTCCAGGTACTGGTCCGGGTCCGAGGTCAGTGCGAGCTGGACGGCCGGGTCGAGCCCGCCGGAGCGGTACTGGGCGGCGGCGACCGCGCCGAGCGCGTCGCGGGAGCGGTTGAGCCGCTCGGTCCGCCGGGCGGCCTCGTCGCGCAGCCGGTCGAAGCCGGCCCGTGCCGCGTCGGCCTGCTCCTTCGCCCCGTTGTACTTCTCGGTCGCGACCTCGGCCTCCTCGTACAGCCGGTCGACCTGGGCCTTGACCTGCGCCGGAGTGGGGTTGGGCGCTGCGTGCCCGGAGCCTTCGAAGACGGTCGCGGTGGCCGCCGAGGCGAGGGCCAGGGTGGCGGCGGTGCGGACGGCCTGGCCGCCGAGGGGGGACTGCTTGGGCCTGCGGTGTGCTGCCACGAGGGCGGGTCACATCCTTTCCCTGTGGGGGACGCTGCCCGCCGGGGCCGGCGGCGGCCCGCACAGGGGAACGCGCCGCCGCCGGTTTTCTCGGCGGGGGCGGCCGACAACCGCCGGAGTACGGCGGTGGTGGGGAGCCGGCCACCTGGGGGAGGACGCTAAACCTGGCTCCCGCCCGACGGCCCGGCGTTGACCGCTATTGGCGCGGGATGGCGTTTCGGGACCGTTCCCGTTCGTCCGGGGCGTTGCTCGGACGGCCCTTCCGGCATCCCCCTGACCGATGCGCGCCGATGCGCGGGACAAGGTGGACCCGCCCCGAAGCCGCTGGTATGGCCCCGGTTAGGCTCCGCCCCATGGACGTACTCATTCATGTCTTCGTCGCCCTGCACATCATCGGAATCGGCGCGCTGCTCGGCGGATTCCTCACCCAGATGAAGGCGATGGGTGCCGGTACGGCCCGCTTCACCCCGGCGATGCTGCACGGCGCCCTGACCATGCTGGTCACCGGCGTCGCCCTCGTCGGCATACACCAGGCCGAGGGCCACACCGTCAACAACATCAAGATCGGCGTGAAGCTCGCGATCCTGGTCGTCATCCTCGGCCTGGTCTACGTCAAGCGCGACGAGGAGCAGGTCGACAAGGCCCTCTTCGGCACGGTCGGCGGCCTGACCCTGGCGAACATCTTCATCGCCACCCTCTGGGTCTGACCGCCTGACCTCCTGACCGCCTGATCGCCTGATCGCCTGACGCTCAGGCCGGGCGCACGCTGCCGTAGATCGGCATGTAGTAGATGGACTCCTCGCGGACGTAGGCGCCCGGCTTCGGGGCGTGGATCATCTTGCCGCCGCCGATGTAGATGCCGACGTGGCTGATGTCGTCGTAGAAGAAGACGAGATCGCCGGGGAGCAGGTCGGCGGTGGCGATCCGGGTGCCGACCTTCACCTGGTCCCAGGTGGTCCGGGGCAGGTCGACGCCGGCGGCGCGCCAGGCGGCCTGGGTGAGGCCGGAGCAGTCGTACGACTCGGGGCCGGTCGCGCCCCACACGTACGGCTTGCCGATCTGGGCACGGGCGAAGGCCAGCGCCTCGGCGGCCTTCGTCGCGTACGAGGAGTCGCCGGTCGGCGGCGGCGTCGTGGGCGTCGGGTCCGGCGTGGGCGCGGTGGGCGTGGGGGTGGCCTCCTTGCGGGCCGCCTCCTCGGCCGCCTCCTTCGCGGCCGCCTCCGCCTTGGCCTTCTCCTCTGCCTTGCGGCGCGCCTCGGCCTCCCGCTTGCGCTCCAGCTCCGCGAGCCGAGCCTTCTCCTCGGCCGTCAGCTTCGCGAGCAGCGTGCGCGCCTCGGCGAGCTTGCCCTGCACGGTCTGCTTGGTGCGCCGCAGCTTGTTCTGCGAGGCGGTGAGGGCGGCCAGGCTCCGGGTGGCCTCCTGCCGCTGCTTCGCGGCGGCGGCGCGCTGGGACTCGTACGTCCGGACCGCCTCGCGCTGCTGCTGCGACAGCCGGTCCATCAGGTGGGTCTGGTCGAAGTAGTCCTGCGGGCTGTCCGCGAAGATCAGGGTGGCGGTCGGGCCGACCGCCCCGCCCCGGTACTGGGCCGCCGCGTACGCGCCGAGCGCGCGCCGCGAGGTGTTGATCTCGTCGGTGCGGCGGGCCACGTCGTCGAGGACCTTGGCAAGCTCGCGCCGCTGCCGGTCGGTGGCCTCCTTGGCCCGGTCGTACTCCTGGGTGGCCACGCCGGCCTCCCGGTACAGCTGGTCGACCTTCTCCTTGATCTCCTCGACCGTCGGCTTGGCCGCGGGCGCGGGCGCCGCCGGGGCGGCCTGCGCGCTCTGCCCGGACAGCAGGGTCACCGAGGCGAGCGCGGCCGCCGTGACGCCGACGGCGGAGGACTGGGGACGGGTGGTGCGCGGCTTGCGATGGGTCGCCAAGGCCGGCATCTCCTTCCGTGGACGCCGGCACCCGGCACGTGACGGCCCGAGTGGCGTGGGGGTGGGCCGGGTACGACGTGGGTCGGCGTGGGCCGCCCGCTCGGCGTGGTTCGCCGACGGTGGAGTGCGGTAGGGGACGGGCTGCTTGGGCGTGCACGCTAGCGACCCCTGGGACGGGTGGGAAGCCCGGTGTGCCTTATGTCCGATACATTTTCGTGACCTGAAGCGGATCGTCGCCCTCCGTGAGATCGCGGTCACGTTGGCGGTCGCGTTCACGGGACCGGGACCGGCTGTCAGTCCGGCGCCCTAGACTCGTTAGGCGATGAGCAACAGCCTCTTTGACGACAGCTTCCTGGCGAGCCTCCAGCACCACGCGGAGGAGCCCCCGCCCCTGCCCGAGGACGACGAGCACGGCGCCCCCGCCGCGGAGGAGGTCCCGCACGACCTCTTCGGGGAGCACTTCGACGCGCCCCCGGCCGGCCGCGACGCCTACTACCGCGACGGCGCCCACCGCCCCGTCGCGGACCCCGCCGCGCTCCTGGACGGGCTCAACGAGCAGCAGGCGGCCGCCGTCGTCCACACCGGCTCGCCGCTGCTCATCGTCGCGGGCGCGGGCTCCGGCAAGACCCGGGTGCTCACCCACCGCATCGCGTACCTCCTGGGCACCCGGCACGTCCACCCCGGCCAGATACTCGCCATCACCTTCACCAACAAGGCCGCCGGCGAGATGAAGGAGCGCGTCGAGCAGCTCGTCGGCCCGCGCGCCAACGCCATGTGGGTGTCCACCTTCCACAGCGCGTGCGTGCGCATCCTGCGCCGCGAGTCGAAGAAGCTCGGCTTCACGTCGTCCTTCTCGATCTACGACGCCGCCGACTCCAAGCGCCTGATGGCGCTGGTCTGCCGCGACCTGGACCTCGACCCGAAGAAGTTCCCGCCGAAGTCCTTCAGCGCCAAGATCTCCAACCTGAAGAACGAGCTGATCGACGATGAGACCTTCGCCGACCAGGCCGCCGACGGGTTCGAGAAGACCCTCGCCGAGGCCTACCGGATGTACCAGGCCCGGCTGCGCGAGGCCAACGCGCTGGACTTCGACGACATCATCATGACGACGGTCCACCTGCTCCAGGCCTTCCCGGACGTCGCCGAGCACTACCGCCGCCGCTTCCGGCACGTCCTCGTCGACGAGTACCAGGACACCAACCACGCCCAGTACACGCTGGTACGCGAACTCGTCGGCACCGGGTACGAGGACCTCGGCCCGGCCGAGCTGTGCGTCGTCGGCGACGCCGACCAGTCGATCTACGCCTTCCGCGGCGCGACCATCCGCAACATCCTCCAGTTCGAGGAGGACTACCCGGACGCGACCACGATCCTGCTCGAGCAGAACTACCGCTCCACGCAGACGATCCTGTCCGCCGCCAACGCCGTCATCGAGCGCAACGAGTCCCGCCGCCCCAAGAACCTCTGGACCAACGCGGGTGCCGGCGCGCAGATCACCGGCTACGTCGCCGACACCGAGCACGACGAGGCGCAGTTCGTCGCCGACGAGATCGACCGGCTGACGGACGCCGGCGACGCCAAGGCCGGCGACGTCGCCGTCTTCTACCGCACCAACGCCCAGTCCCGCGTCTTCGAAGAGATCTTCATCCGCGTCGGCCTGCCCTACAAGGTCGTCGGCGGCGTGCGCTTCTACGAGCGCAAGGAGGTCCGGGACGTCCTCGCCTACCTGCGCGTCCTCGCCAACCCCGAGGACAACGTGCCGCTGCGCCGCATCCTCAACGTGCCCAAGCGCGGCATCGGCGAGCGCGCCGAGGCGATGATCGACGCCCTCTCCCTGCGCGAGAAGATCACCTTCCCGCAGGCCCTCAAGCGGGTCGACGAGGCGTACGGCATGGCGGCCCGCTCCGCCAACGCCGTCAAGCGCTTCAACACCCTCATGGAGGAGCTGCGCACCATCGTCGACTCGGGCGCCGGACCCGCCGTGGTCCTGGAGGCCGTGCTCGAACGGACCGGCTATCTCGCCGAACTGCAGGCCTCCACCGACCCGCAGGACGAGACCCGGATCGAGAACCTCCAGGAACTCGCCGCCGTGGCCCTCGAGTTCGAGCAGGAGCGGGGCGAGGAGGGCGGCACGCTCCCGGAGTTCCTGGAGCAGGTCGCGCTCGTCGCCGACTCCGACCAGATCCCCGACGAGGACGAGGAGGGCGCCGGCGTCATCACCCTGATGACCCTGCACACCGCCAAGGGCCTCGAATTCCCGGTGGTCTTCCTCACCGGCATGGAGGACGGCGTCTTCCCGCACATGCGCGCCCTCGGCCAGACCAAGGAGCTGGAGGAGGAGCGCCGTCTGGCGTACGTGGGCATCACCCGCGCCCGCGAGCGGCTCTATCTGACGCGCTCCGCGATGCGCAGCGCCTGGGGCCAGCCCTCGTACAACCCGGCCTCGCGCTTCCTGGAGGAGATCCCGGCCACGTATCTGGAGTGGAAGCGGACCGGCCCGATGGCCAAGCCGGCCGGCCCGACCTCCGGGATCACGTCCTCGCTGTCCTCCTCGCGCTCCCGCTCCGGCCCGTCCGGTTTCGCCACCCGCCGCACCAGCGACAAGCCGGTGATCTCGCTGCAGATCGGCGACCGGGTCACCCACGACCAGTTCGGCCTCGGCACGGTCATGGCCGTGCAGGGCGCGGGCGCCGACGCGCAGGCGACGATCGACTTCGGCGGCGAGAAGCCGAAGCGGCTGCTGCTGCGGTACGCGCCGGTGGAGAAGCTGTAGTCGCAGCCGTAGCGGCTGCCTTGTCGCGGGCGTTACGGCGAAGGGGCCCCGGCCGGTGATCGGTCGGGGCCCCTTCGCGTACGGGTGCGGGCTCAGCTGGTCGGGTCGAGACCGTGCTTGAGCAGCCAGGGCAGCGGGTCGATCGCCGAGCCGCCGCCCGGCCGGACCTCGAAGTGGAGGTGCGGGCCGGTGGAGTTGCCGGAGTTGCCGGAGTACGCGATGACGTCGCCGGCCTTGACCTTGCCCGAGCGGATCTTGGTGCTGCTGAGGTGGCAGTACCAGGTCTCGGTGCCGTCCGGGGAGGTCACGATCGCCATGTTGCCGTAAGCGCTGTTCCACTGGGTGCGGACGGTGCCGTCGGTCGCGGCCATCACGGGCGTGCCGTACTGGACCGGGAAGTCAATGCCGGTGTGCAGCGACATCCAGTTGACGCCGGCCTGGCCGTAGCGGGCGCTGAGCTGGTGCAGCTTCACCGGGAGCAGGAACTTGGGTCGGAGGGCCTCCTTGCGGGCGGCCTCCTCCTCGCGCTTCTTCTTCTCCGCCTCCTGGCGGAGCTTCAGGTCGATGCGCTCCTGGGTGCGGCTGGCGCGGTCGCCGAAGTCACGGGCGTCGGCGCTGAGCGCGGCGAGCTGCGTGTCCAGCTTGCTGTTGGCGGCGACCTGCTGCACCGAGGCCGGGTCGGCGGCGGCGAGGGAGGTCGTGTCGTCCTTCTGGTCGGCGCCGGAGTCGGTGAGTCCGCTCACGGAGGCGGCGGCGATGCCGGCGACGCCCATCACACAGGCGGAGGGGACGGCGACCGTGAGGAGCGCGGAGCGCTTGGCGGGCGTACGGCGCCGGCCACGGCTTCCGCCGCCTGCGCGGCGCACCGGGCGGGCCGGCAGCTCGGCGCCGGGCGCGGTGGCCTTGGCGGCGAGCGCGGCGCCGTCGAGCTCCAGGGCGACCATGGTCTCGGCGTCGTGGAAGGTGTCGGGGCCGGAGTCCGGCTCGCCGTGCTCCCGCTCGGTCCCGGCGTCCGCGTAGGTCTCGTGGGCCGCGTCCGCGTAGTCCGCGTCCGTGTAGTCCGCGTACGCGGCGTGCTCGGAGAGCTCGGGCTGTTCGGCGTGCTCGGAGTACGCGGGGTACTCGGCGTAGGCGTAGCCGGAGTCGTACGCCGTGCCGTACTCGGACGCGGAGTACTCCGGGGCCGCGTATTCGGCGGCGGGAAATTCGGTGGCGGAGAACTCCGCGCTGTGATCAGGTGTGTACTGCTGGGGGACGATCGGCTCGGCCGTGCCCTGGTTCCAGGCGGTGGCGTCGTAGGCGCCGGTCTCGTAGCCCGGGGTCGTCCACTGGGCGGTGGTGTCGTACGAGGCGAAGGCGGCGGCCTCGTACTGGCCGGTCTGCTGGGCCTCGGTCCACGCGGTGGCGTCCCACTGGCCGGTTGCGGTGTAGGACCCGTAGGAGCCGGTGTCCCACTGGCCGCTCTGGCCGCTCTGGTCGGCGTAACCGGTGTAGTCGCCGTATGCGCTCTGACCCGTGTCGTATCCGTAGGCGGAGGCGTACTCGGTGCCGGTGGCACCGGTGCCGAACAGGGGGTCTACGGCGAAGCTGCCTGTGGTCTGGGTGGCGTCCGTGACGTACCCGGCGTGGGGGTGCTGGTCGTTCACCAACTTCTCTCTCGCCTCGGCAGCAGGGGGTCAAGCAGTGGCGTGACTGTACCCGGCGGTACGCGCGGCGGACAATCTTCAAGGTGTTTCGAGCCGCCCGGAACCGGGCAATCGGCCGTCTTTCGGTGGGTACCGGGGACAGGTTTGGCTCTGTGTTCGAAGAACGTTCGAAGAACGGACGCATTCTGATGGGTCGTCAGGTCCGTCAGGTCCGGAAATTCGGTCAGAAGGGCCAGAAGGGTCAGGCCACCGAGGACGCCCCCGCCGCATCGTCCCGCGCGCCGGCCGCCGGACCGCCCTCGTCGAGGGCGCGCAGGATGCCGGCCGCGACCGTCGGATGCACCGGCAGCGCCAGATGCCCGATACCGCTGACCCGCACGTTCTGCACGATGAGGTCCGGGTGCTCAAGCCGCGCCGTCTCCACCGGGACCATCACCTGGTCCAGATCGCTCCAGAAACTCACGAAACGGGTACGGCAGCCCGGCGCCGGGCCCGCCAGCTCACGCAGCACCTCCGAGCCCGGCCGCATCTGGCGCACCAGCGGATGCGCGTCCGCCACGGCCAGCGGCGCGAAGGCCGTGCCGGAGTGCGGGGTGCCCAGCATGGCCAGGGTGCGCACCCGGGCGTCACCGCCCAGGCGCTGTACGTAATAACGGGCGATGAGCCCGCCCAGGCTGTGGCCCACCAGATCGACCTCGGCGTGTCCGGTGCGGTCGAGCAGCTCGGTCACCCGGCGGTCGAGCAGTTCCGCGGCGGTGCGCAGGTCGCAGGTGAGCGGGGAGTAGTTGAGCGACTCGACACAGTCGCGGCCGTGCCGGGCCAGGGCGCGGCGCAGCAGGACGAAGACCGAGCGGTTGTCGACGAAGCCGTGCAGCAGCACCACCGGGCGGGCGGCCGGACCGCGGGCACCGTCGGTGGCGCCGGAGGCGGAGGCGGCTGCGGGGCCGGCGGTGGTGCGGCGTTCACCGACGAGTCCCGAGGGATACAGGGCCAGATGTCCCGCGAGGACCGCCAGCTCCAGGGCGGCGGCCTTCATCCGGTCGGCGAGCGCGGTGGGGAAGAGCTCCATCGCCGACCTCCGTCCCGAACGGCGGTGCGCCGCACCTCCGTGCCGTGCGGCTGGCGGCGCGGGTGTACGGCGACCCCGATGCGGCTCCTCCGGGGAGCGATCCATGTCCCACGTGTGATTTCCCCCTCCCTGTCCACCGCGAAACGGGCGCGTGCGGGATGCTGGCGATAACGTTCGTTCACCTCCCCGGCAAAGACGCGCGGGGGTCGCATGTGGAGGCAGTGATGGGTGTGACCGGTCCGATCCGCGTGGTGGTCGCCAAGCCGGGTCTCGACGGCCACGATCGCGGGGCCAAGGTGATCGCGCGGGCGCTGCGCGACGCCGGTATGGAGGTCATCTACACGGGCCTCCACCAGACGCCCGAGCAGATCGTCGACACCGCCATCCAGGAGGACGCCGACGCGATCGGCCTGTCCATCCTCTCCGGCGCGCACAACACGCTCTTCGTGAAGGTCCTGGAGCTGCTGAAGGAGCGCGACGCGGAGGACATCAAGGTCTTCGGCGGCGGCATCATCCCGGACGCCGACATCGCCCCCCTCAAGGAGAAGGGCGTCGCCGAGATCTTCACCCCCGGCGCCACCACCGCCGCGATCGTGGAGTGGGTCAACGCCAACGTGCGCGTGGCGGCCTGACGTCTCCCTCTCCGTCCCGGGGTCCCTTCGGACCCCGGTCGGACCGGGCCGGTCGCCCTGGGACCCCGGTCGGACCGGGCCCGGTCGGCTCGGGTCGCTCAGCTCGCGCCGGTCAGCTCCGCGTGCATCGCCGCCCGCAGCTCCAGGGTGGACACCAGCCGCTGGAAGGCCTCCGACCAGTAGCCCGCGGCGCCCGGCGACGCGTCCTCCGGTTCGGCGGACACGGTGGTGAGCGCCGCGAGCTGCGGCGCCGCGTCCGGTGCCAGACAGCGCTCGGCCAGCCCCATCACGCCGCTGAAGCTCCACGGATAGCTGCCGGCGTCCCGGGCGATGTCCAGGGCGTCCACGACCGCCCGGCCCAGCGGCTCCGCCCACGGCACCGCGCACACCCCGAGCAGCTGGAACGCCTCCGACAGGCCGTGCGCCGCTATGAACGAGGCGACCCAGCCGGCCCGCTCCTCCGCGCCGAGCGTCGAGAGCAGCTGCGCCCGCTCCGCGAGGGAGGACGTGCCCGGGCCCGTGGCCTGCGGGGCGGCCGGAGAACCGAGCAGCGCCCGCGACCAGGCCGCGTTCCGCTGCCGTACCGCCGCCCGGCACCAGGCCGCGTGGAGCTCGGCCTGCCAGTCGTCCGCGACCGGCAGCGCCACGATCTCCTCCGGCGACCGCCCGCCGAACCGGTCCGGCCAGCAGCCCAGCGGCGCCGCCTCCACCAGCTGGCCCAGCCACCAGGACCGCTCGCCCCGCCCGGTCGGCGGATTCGGCACCACCCCGTCGTGCCGCATCCCCGCGTCGCACTCGTGCGGCGCCTCGACCACGATCGTCTCCGCGCCCCGCGTACGGTCCAGGGACACGCACGACGCGGCGCGCCCCGCCATCCGGCCGGCCAGCGCGGACGCGGGCAGCGCCGAGAGCAGTTCGGCGGCCGTCGCCCGTACGTTACGGCTGCGGTCGGACAGGGCCGCCTCCAGGAACTCCTCGTCCGCCGGGCCGAGCCCCGCCCGCAGCGAGTCCAGGAACATCAGCCGGTCCTCGGCCCGCTCCGCGACCCAGGTCGAGGCGAGCAACTCCCGGCCCCGCGCCGGATCCTCGGCCCGCACGGCGGCCAGCAACGCGACCCGCTCCGCGAACAGGCCCTCCTCCCACAGCGCGCGCACCGCCTCCGCATCGGCCGGATCGGGCAGCGCCCCCGCGCCGCCGCCCCCGCCCGTGCCGCGCAGGGCGAACTTCCACTCCGGGTTCAGCCGGGCCAGCCACAGGCCCCGGGGCCCGGCGAAGGCCAGCGCCTGGGGCCGCAGATCCGTCCGGGCGCGCGCCGCGTCGAGCAGCGCGGGCAGTGCGGCGGCCGGCGCGCGACAGCCCCGCTCGTTGGCGGCCGCCAGCCACTGTGGCAACAGCTCCGCCAGATCCGGCGCCGCCCCGCGCCGCCCCCCGGCCGGCGCGGGCGCGGCCCGGCCCGCGAGCAACTGCCCCAACCGCCGCCGCGCCGCCGCCGGCAGCACGGGCCGCGCGTCCTCCGGCGCCATCTCCAACGGCGCCGCGGCCGCCCCGGGCCGCAGCCCCGCCCTGCGCCGCACGGTGTGCACGGCGGCGGCATCGAGCAGCGCGACCGGCCCGCCGTCCCCGCCGCCCGGTGCGAGCGGCTTCCGGTCGGTGCCGAGGAGCGCGGACGTGACGAGGTCTTCCCAGGCGTTCATGGACTCCTCCAGAGGTGGGTGGGTGGACTGTGGCCTTCGAGCAGGTCGCACGGGTCGGGCCGAGGGCCGGCGCCTTGCCGCCGAGCTGAGGCTCCGTACCCGGGCCGGATACGGAACCGCCCGGCCGACTCCGCGAGCGCGGCGCTGTCCGCCCCGGCGCGGGGCTGCATGAGGCACGGCTTCCTACACCAGCGGCACCGTCTCCCCAGGCGCGTCCGGGGACCAGGCGGCGAGCGGGGTGAAGCCCTGGTGGCCGATCTCGCCGAACACGCGGAGCGGGGCGCCGCCCGAGAGGGCGACCAGGCGCCAGAGGCCGGGCTGTTGCTGGGCGGACCGGGTCAGCGGTATCGCCTCGCGCTCCGGGGCCGCGCCCGGGGCGGCCCCGTACGGCGCCGAGTCGGCGAGCTGCCAGCCGTACTCCGCGCGGGCCGGGACCACGTCGGTGAGGGTGACCGGCCAGGCGTCCAACCACGGGTCCTCGCGCAGCGCGCGTCCGTAGGTGTCGAGGGCGGCGCCCACGGGGGTGCCCTCCGGGGGTGGGCCGGCGGGGGCGGGCGGGGCGAACTGCTCCACCAGTTCGGCGCGGAGTCCGCCGCCGGACGTGTGCGGGCGCAGCTCGGCGTCCAGGACGGCGCCGACGGGCAGGGCCAGTTGGGGCGCGCGGCCGGCCGCGCCGAAGGAGAGCAGCAGGGCCGTACGTCCGCTGCCGCGGCCGTGCAGCCAGATGCGACGGGTCGTCAGCCGGCTGTCCGCCGTGTCGTACTGGGCGAGCACCAGCCAGTGGTCCCGCACCGGCGGGCCCTCCGGCGGCGCCGACAGGCCGACCCGGCTGCGGACGGTCGCGGCCAGCGGGCCGGGCAGCCGGTCCGCGGACAGCCAGGCCCGGTCGAGGAGATGGGTCAGCGCGCACTCCTCCAGGAGCCGCACCGGCCAGCCCGGCCCGGAACCCGGTATAGCGCCCAACTCCCGCACCCGGCCCGCGAGTCCGGGCGCCTGCGCGTCGACCATGCGGGCCGCCGTCTCCTCCCACAGTCCGTACCCCGCCTGCTCCGCCGAGGCGAGCCCGCCGCGCAGCAGATCGGCGAGCCGCTGCTCCAACTCCTGGGCGCCCGCGGTGATCCGGGCCGCCCGGCGCTCCGCCCGGCGGCGCGCGGCCTCCGGGTCGGCGGGCCCCGCGTCCGGAGCGGTCCGTGCCGCCTCCGCCCGCGCGCGCCGGCCCGCGAGCCAGGTCTCCGCCCAGTCGGGCGCCTCGCCGGCCGCCGGTATCGCCGCCCCGTCCGGGTCCCCGGCCCACAACAACAGCAGTCCGAGCCCGTGCTTGCACGGGAACTTCCGGCTCGGGCAACTGCACGAGTACGCCGGGCACGTGGTGTCCACCACCGTCCGGTACGGCGTGCTTCCGCTGCCCCTGCACAGGCCCCAGACGGCCCGGCCGTCGAAGCCCGCGCCGGACCACGGCCCGGGCGTGCCCAGCTTGCTTCCCGCTCTGCGCGACGCGTCGTCAGGAGCCAGTGCCAGCACCTGGTCCGCCGTCCAGCGCACCCCCTGCTCAGTCATGCGAACGACCGTACGGGCCACCACTGACAACCGCCTCGCGCACCGCTCCCACCTGCGATTTCCCCCGGTCGGGGCCGATTGTCAGTGGCATGGTGCACCGTGGATCTCACAGCAGGTCGAACGATCTGGAGGGGGACCCATGACCCTGCCCGAAACCACCACGACCACTCCGGCAGAGAGCAGGATCGGCAGCGCGAAGGACCGCGCGCTGCGGCCGCACGCCGAGGACGCCTTCGCCCACGAACTCGCCGCGCTCGCCGCCCAGGACGACCGGACCCGGCCCGCCCGCTGGAAGCTCTCGCCCTGGGCCGTCGCCACTTATCTCCTCGGCGGCACGCTGCCCGACGGCACGGTGATCACGCCGAAGTACGTCGGCCCGCGCCGCATCGTCGAGGTCGCCGTCACCACGCTCGCCACCGACCGCGCCCTGCTCCTCCTCGGCGTCCCCGGCACCGCCAAGACCTGGGTGTCCGAGCACCTGGCCGCCGCCGTCAGCGGCGACTCCACCCTGCTGGTGCAGGGCACCGCGGGCACGCCGGAGGAGGCCGTCCGCTACGGCTGGAACTACGCGCAGCTGCTCGCCCACGGCCCCAGCCGCGACGCCCTCGTGCCCAGCCCCGTCATGCGCGCCATGGACCGGGGCATGACCGCCCGCGTCGAGGAGCTCACCCGCATCCCCGCCGACGTGCAGGACACCCTCATCACCATCCTGTCCGAGAAGACCCTGCCGATCCCCGAGCTGGGCGAAGAGGTCCAGGCGGTCGGCGGGTTCAACCTCATCGCCACCGCCAACGACCGGGACCGCGGTGTCAACGAGCTGTCCAGCGCGCTGCGCCGCCGCTTCAACACCGTCGTGCTGCCGCTGCCGGCCACCCCGGACGCCGAGGTGGACATCGTGTCCCGCCGGGTCGACCAGATCGGGCGCTCGCTCGACCTGCCCGCCGTGCCGGACGGCGTGGACGAGATCCGCCGGGTCGTCACCGTCTTCCGCGAGCTGCGCGACGGCGTCACCACCGACGGGCGCACCAAGGTCAAGTCGCCCTCCGGGACGCTGTCCACGGCCGAGGCGATCTCCGTCGTCACCGGCGGCCTCGCCCTCGCCGCCCACTTCGGCGACGGCGTGCTGCGCTCCGCCGACGTCGCCGCGGGGCTCCTCGGCGCGGTGGTCCGCGACCCGGCGGCCGACCGGGTCGTCTGGCAGGAGTACCTGGAGACGGTGGTCCGGGAGAGAGACGGATGGAAGGACTTCTACCGCGCCTGCCGCGAGGTGAGCGCATGACCCGCCTGACGCGCGGCACCGCGCCCGCCCCGGCCGCCGGGCCGGGAGCGACGGGCCGCCCCGAACCCGCCGCCGGGCAGGGACTTGCCGCCGGGCCGGGACCCGGCGCCCGCCCGGAACCCGCCGCCACGCCCGCCCCGGCCGCCGGGCCGGGAGCGACGGGCCGCCCCGAACCCGCCGCCCACCCAGAACCTTCCGCCCACCCTGCACCCGCCGCCGGTCCCCTCCTGCTCGGCGTTCGCCACCACGGGCCCGGGTCCGCGCGGGCCGTGGTGGCCGCGCTCGATGCCGGACGGCCCAAGGCCGTCCTCATAGAGGGGCCACCCGAGGCCGACGGGCTGGTCGGGCTCGCCGCCGAGGAGGGGATGCGGCCTCCGGTCGCGCTGTTGGCGCATGCCGTGGACGACCCGGGGCGGGCCGCGTTCTGGCCGATGGCCGAGTTCTCGCCCGAATGGGCCGCGATCCGCTGGGCCCTGGCGCACGGCGCGGAGGTCCGGTTCATCGACCTGCCCGCCGTGCACACCCTGGCCGCCTCCGACCCCACCTGGGACGACAGCGAGGAGTACGCCCCCGAGGACGCGGGGGCCGGGCTGCGCCTCGACCCCGTCGCCGAGCTCGCCCGCACCGCCGGGCACGACGACGCGGAGCGCTGGTGGGAGGACGCCGTCGAACTGCGGGGCCCCACCGACCCGTTCGCGCCCTTCGAGGCCCTCGCCGACGCGATGGGCGCGCTGCGCGAGGCGTACGGGCACGGCGGCCACCCGCGCGACCTGGTGCGCGAGGCGCACATGCGGATCCGGCTGCGCGCCGCGCGGAAGGAGTTCGGCGACGACGTCGCCGTCGTCTGCGGCGCCTGGCACGTGCCCGCGCTGCGCCGCCGCGGCACCGTCACCGCCGACCGCGCCCTGCTCAAGGGCCTGCCCAAGGTGAAGACCGAACTGACCTGGGTGCCCTGGACCCACCGCCGGCTCGCCCGCCGCTCCGGATACGGCGCGGGCATCGAGGCCCCCGGCTGGTACGCGCATCTGTTCACCGCCCCCGACCGGCCCGTCGAGCGCTGGATGACCAAGGTCGCGGGCCTGCTCAGGGCCGAGGACCTGCCCGTCTCCTCCGCCCATGTCATCGAGGCCGTACGGCTCGCCGACACCCTCGCCGCGCTGCGCGGCCGGCCGCTCGCCGGGCTCGGCGAGACCACCGACGCGATCCGCGCCGTCATGGGCGACGGCTCCGACGTCGCCCTCGACCTGGTCCGCGACCGGCTCGTCGTCGGCGACGTCCTCGGCACCGTCCCGGCCGCCGCGCCCGCCGTCCCGCTCCAGCGCGACCTCGAACGGCTCCAGCGCTCGCTGCGCCTCAAGCCGGAGGCCCAGGAGCGCGAGCTCGACCTCGACCTGCGCAAGGACAACGACGCCGCCCGCAGCCGACTGCTGCACCGCCTCCGGCTGCTCGGCGTCACCTGGGGCGGCCCCGTCGCAGGCCGCGGCTCCACCGGCACCTTCCGGGAGAGCTGGCGGCTGCGCTGGGAGCCCGAACTCCACGTCCAGGTCGCCGAGGCGGGCGTCTGGGGCACCACCGTCGAGGCCGCCGCCACCGCCCGGGCCGAGTCCCAGGCGGCGGCCGCCTCTGACCTCGCCGCCATCACCTCGCTCGCCGAGCGCTGTCTGCTCGCCGGCCTCACCGACGCCCTGCCCGGCGTCCTCCACGCGCTCGCCGACCGCGCCGCCCTCGACACCGACGTCGCCCACCTCGCCCAGGCCCTCCCGGCCCTGGCCCGCGCCCTGCGCTACGGCGACGTGCGCGCCACCGACACCACCGCCCTCCGCGAGGTCGCCGCCGGTCTCGCCGAACGCATCTGCGTCGGCCTGCCGCCCGCCTGCGCGGCCCTCGACGTGGACGCCGCCGCGGAGATGCGCGAACGCCTCGACGGCGTCCACACGGCGATCGCGCTCCTCACCGACCGGGGAGATCTCGCCGACCGCTGGGCCGGGGTGCTGCGGCGGCTGGCCGGGCGGGAGCGGGTGCCCGGGGTGCTGCGGGGGAGAGCCGTGCGGCTGCTGCTCGACGAGGGGCGGTTCGCGGTGGACGAGGCGGCCCGGCTGATGGGACTCGCCCTGTCGCCCGGGGCTCCGCCCGCCGATGCCGCGGGCTGGGTCGAGGGGTTCGTCGGCGGGGCCTCCGGGGGCGGGCTGCTGCTCGTGCACGACGAGCGGCTGCTCGGCCTGGTCGACGACTGGCTCGGCGGCGTCAGCGCCGACGCGTTCACCGACGTACTGCCGCTGCTGCGGCGCACCTTCGCCGCGTACGAGCCGGGGGTCCGGCGCACCCTCGGCGAGCTCGTCGCCCGCGGCCCGGCCGGCCCCGGCGGCCCCGCCGCGGCCGCGGTCACCGCCCCCGGCTTCGCGCCCGAGCCCGACGAGCGCCGGGCCGACGCCGTACTGCCCCTGCTCCACCTCATCCTCGGTACGGAGGTCCCCGCATGAGCACCCTCGGCATCCGCACCCCCGACGACGAGCGGCTGCGCCGCTGGCGCCTTGTCCTCGGCGGGGGCGAGGCCGACGGCACCGGACGCGCGCTCACCGGGACCGACGCCGCCATGGACGGAGCGCTGACCGCGCTCTACGACAACGGCGGCAACGGCGGCAAGGGCGGCGGCAAGAGCGACAAGGGGGCGCGCGGCGGCGGGCTAGGCGGGTCCGCGCCCTCCGTGGCGCGCTGGCTCGGGGACATCCGCACGTACTTCCCCAGCTCCGTCGTGCAGGTCATGCAGCGGGACGCCATCGAGCGGCTCGGGCTCGCCACGCTGCTCCTGGAGCCGGAGATGCTGGCGGCCGTCGAGCCGGACGTGCACCTCGTCGGGACGCTGCTCTCGCTCAACAAGGCGATGCCCGAGACCACCAAGGAGACCGCGCGTGCCGTGGTCCGCAAGGTCGTCGAGGACCTGGAGAAGCGGCTCGCCACCCGCACCCGGGCCACCCTCACCGGCGCGCTCGACCGCTCGGCCCGGATCAGCCGCCCGCGACACCGGGACATCGACTGGGACCGCACCATCCGCGCCAACCTCAAGAACTACCTGCCCGAGCACGGCACGGTCGTCCCCGAGCGGCTCGTCGGACACGGGCGGGCGTCGCAGGCGGTGAAGAAGGAGGTGGTGCTCTGCATCGACCAGTCCGGCTCCATGGCCGCCTCCGTCGTCTACGCCTCCGTCTTCGGCGCCGTCCTCGCCTCCATGCGTTCCCTCGCCACCCGGCTCGTCGTCTTCGACACCGCCGTCGTCGACCTCACCGAGCAGCTCGACGACCCGGTCGACGTGCTCTTCGGCACCCAGCTCGGCGGCGGCACCGACATCAACCGGGCGCTCGCCTACTGCCAGTCCAGGATCACCCGCCCCGCCGACACCGTCGTCGTCCTCGTCAGCGACCTCTACGAGGGCGGCATCCGCGACGAGATGCTGAAGCGGGTCGCGGCGATGAAGGCCTCCGGGGTGCAGTTCGTGACCCTGCTCGCGCTCTCCGACGAGGGCGCGCCCGCCTACGACCGGGACCATGCCGCGGCGCTCGCCGCGCTCGGCGCCCCCGCCTTCGCCTGCACCCCCGACCTGTTCCCGGAGATCATGGCCGCCGCCCTGGAGAAGCGCCCGCTCCCGATACCCGAGGCGTGACGGGGCCCTCGCCCGCAAGGACCGGCCCGGGTGCGGAATCCGTCGCCGCCGGCCACCCGGACGGGCGCCGCCGGCGCGACTGAGGTCCATATCACAGTCGCACCCCACCCGTCCTCACTCCGCACACCGGCGAGCCGTGAGCGGGTCAATCCCCGCTCCCCGCCTGCCACAAGGGCTCACCGGGCCCGGGGCCCCACCGCTCCGGTCCGCCCCCTCGCGCCTACGTTCTGTGACCCGTATCACCGCTCTCCTGTGATCTGCGATTTAGGGACCCACGGCCCACGGGGATAACCTGCGAGACGGACATGCCGCGTCCACGGACACCGTGTACGCCTCCCTAGTGACAGCGCAGTCACGTTGCCCTCCGCGGCACGCCCACGCAGACAACGAACCGCGATCATCTAGAAAAGGGACGCGCGTGGACCTGTTCGAGTACCAGGCGAGGGACCTCTTCGCCAAGCACGGTGTACCGGTGCTGGCCGGTGAAGTCATCGACACGCCTGAGGCGGCGCGCGAGGCCACCGAGCGGCTTGGCGGCAAGTCGGTCGTCAAGGCGCAGGTGAAGGTCGGCGGCCGCGGCAAGGCCGGCGGCGTCAAGCTCGCCGCCACCCCGGACGAGGCCGTCGCCCGCGCGACGGACATCCTGGGCATGGACATCAAGGGCCACACGGTCCACAAGGTGATGATCGCGGAGACCGCTCCGGAGATCGTCGAGGAGTACTACGTCTCGTACCTCCTCGACCGCACCAACCGCACCTTCCTCGCCATGGCCTCCGTGGCCGGTGGCATGGACATCGAGGAGGTCGCCGCGACGACCCCCGAGAAGCTCGCGAAGGTGCCGGTCGACTCCAACAAGGGCGTCGACATCGTCAAGGCCCGCGAGATCGTCGCCCAGGCGCAGTTCCCGGCCGAGGTCGCCGAGAAGGTCGCCGAGGTCCTCGTGACCCTGTGGAAGACCTTCGTCGCCGAGGACGCGCTCCTCGTCGAGGTCAACCCGCTGGCCAAGGTCGCCTCCGGCGACATCCTGGCCCTCGACGGCAAGGTGTCCCTCGACGAGAACGCCGACTTCCGTCAGCCCGAGCACGAGGCGCTCGAGGACAAGGCCGCAGCCAACCCGCTCGAGGCTGCTGCCAAGGCCAAGGGCCTCAACTACGTCAAGCTCGACGGCGAGGTCGGCATCATCGGCAACGGCGCCGGCCTGGTCATGTCGACCCTGGACGTCGTCGCGTACGCCGGTGAGAACCACGGCGGCGTGAAGCCGGCCAACTTCCTCGACATCGGCGGCGGCGCCTCCGCCGAGGTCATGGCGAACGGCCTGGAGATCATCCTCGGCGACCCGGACGTCAAGTCCGTGTTCGTCAACGTCTTCGGCGGCATCACCGCCTGTGACGAGGTCGCCAACGGCATCGTGCAGGCCCTGGAGCTGCTCGCCTCGAAGGGCGAGGAAGTCACCAAGCCGCTGGTCGTGCGCCTCGACGGCAACAACGCGGAGCTGGGTCGCAAGATCCTGTCGGACGCCAACCACCCGCTCGTGCAGCGCGTGGACACCATGGACGGCGCGGCCGACAAGGCCGCCGAGCTCGCGGCTGCGAAGTAAGGGACGAGGACACACAGCCATGGCTATCTTCCTCAACAAGGACAGCAAGGTCATCGTCCAGGGCATGACCGGTGCCACGGGCATGAAGCACACCAAGCTCATGCTGGGTGACGGCACCAACATCGTCGGCGGCGTGAACCCGCGCAAGGCGGGCACCAAGGTCGACTTCGACGGCACCGAGATCCCGGTCTTCGGCACCGTCGCCGAGGCCATGAAGGAGACCGGCGCCAACGTCTCGGTCCTCTTCGTGCCGCCGGCCTTCGCCAAGGCCGCCGTGGTCGAGGCGATCGACGCCGAGATCCCGCTCGCCGTGGTCATCACCGAGGGCATCGCGGTGCACGACTCCGCCGCGTTCTACGCGTACGCCGTGGAGAAGGGCAACAAGACCCGCCTCATCGGCCCGAACTGCCCCGGTCTCATCACCCCGGGCCAGTCGAACGCCGGCATCATCCCGGGCGACATCACCAAGCCGGGCCGCATCGGCCTGGTCTCGAAGTCCGGCACGCTGACGTACCAGATGATGTACGAGCTCCGTGACATCGGCTTCTCCTCCGCCGTCGGCATCGGTGGCGACCCGGTCATCGGCACCACGCACATCGACGCCCTCGCGGCGTTCGAGGCGGACCCCGACACCGACCTGATCGTCATGATCGGCGAGATCGGCGGCGACGCCGAGGAGCGTGCGGCCGACTTCATCAAGGCCAACGTCACCAAGCCGGTCGTCGGCTACGTCGCGGGCTTCACCGCCCCCGAGGGCAAGACCATGGGCCACGCCGGCGCCATCGTCTCCGGCTCCTCCGGCACCGCCGCGGCGAAGAAGGAGGCCCTCGAGGCCGCCGGTGTGAAGGTCGGCAAGACCCCGACCGAGACCGCCAAGCTGGCGCGCGCCATCCTCGCGGGCTGATCGCGGCACATCCGCACAGCAGCACCACATGAGTGGGCCCCGCCCCGACCGGTTCACGGTCGGGGCGGGGCCCACTCGCATACGCGTCTACTCCGCGGCCGGCACCAGGCGTTCCGGGCCCGGGTTCGGGGCCGTGCGCAGCATGTCGCGCAGCTCCTTGTCCTCCGGGCGCAGCTTCTGCGGGCCGCCGCGGACCGGGACGCCCTCGACGGCCTCGCCCGGCGCGTTCACCGGGATGTACTGGGTCGGCGCGGTCGCCGCGGTGAGGGCCGTGACGGCGATCAGCGCCGCCGTGACTCCCACCACCGCCCTGGTCAGCAGCCGCGAACGGCGCTCGCTGCCGGTCCGCACCGCCCGCGCGGCGGGCAGGGTGGCGGTCGGCGCCTCCGCGACGAGCGCGGCGAGCCGCCGCTGCAGCGCCTCGGGTTCGGCGAGGTCGGGGATCTTCTGCCCGATGACCGTACGGGCGTGCAGCAGCCGGTTCCCGGCGGCCGGGGTGCTCGCCTCGGTCTCGGCGGCGGTCTCCGGCAGATCCAGGCCCAGGCCGTCGTAGAGCAGCACGGTCCGGCGGTACGGGGCGGGCAGATCGAGCAGCGCGCCGAGCAGCGCCCGCCGCGCGGCCTCGGTCGGCGGCGAGTCCGGGTGCCGGTGACGGCGCCGGAAGCGGTGCCAGGGCGAGAGCGCGTACTCGTACGCCGTCGCCCGCACCCAGCCCACCGGGTCGCCGTCCATGGCGACCTCGGGCCAGTGCTGCCAGGCGTGGTGGAAGGCGTACTCGACCGACTCGCGGGAGAGCCGGCGGCGCCCGGTGAGCAGATAGGTCTGGTGGACCAGGCCGGGCGCGGCGTGGTCGTAGAGCGCGTCGAAGGCCTCCTCCGGCGTGGGGCCGGGGAAGGTGGCGGCCGCCGGGGCGGGCGCGGGCGCGACGGGCTCCGGTGCCGCGGGCTCCGGAGCAGGGGCCGGCGCCTCCGCCTCCGCCACCGGTGCCGGTTTCAGCCGCTCCTGGGCCTGTTCCTGGGCCCGCGGCTCGGCAGGCTCCTCGACGGCTTCGGCCGTTCGGGTGACGGTCAGGGGCACCGGTTTCGGGGCCGCGGGCTTCTGGGCCGAGGGCTTCGCCGGACCCGGCGCGGCCGGGGACTTCGGCGGGCGCGCGGCGCCCTTGGCGGCCGGGCGGGGCCGGGTGGCCGCGGGGGACGGCCGGGCGGGCTTCTCCGTACGGGGCGCGGCGGGCTCCTCGTAGACGCCGAGCAGCTTCGCGTACGCCTCACGCTTGCGGCCCCGCGGGGAGCTGCGGCCGGTCTCCCAGGCGCGGACGGTGGCCCGGGTGACGCCCAGGGCTTCCGCGACCTGGTCCTCGCTGAGGGAGAGCGACTCCCGCAGCCGGCGCCGCTCCTTGGGGGAGGGGAGCTGGACGGAGGGGCTCGTCGGACTCATCGGCGTCGACCTCCCACAGCGCGACTCCGGACGGAAATGCACATAAACGTATCTTGAGCGACACAACGGCCATTCGCCTGTTACGAGGGCAAACAGCGTGTCGCTGGCAGCATGAGCCCTGTGACGCACCTGACCGTCGAGCAGCGCCCCGCCCTGGCGCCCGCCGCCCTGGCCACCGCCTTCGTGCGCGGCGGCGTGGCGGCCGGCCTCGGCCTCGGCGCGGTCGCCGTGCTCGTGACCGCCGCCTGGATCGCCTCGCCGTTCCCCGACAGCGGCCCCGCCGGCGCCCTGCACACGGCCGCCGGGCTGTGGCTGCTCGCGCACGGCGCCGATCTGATCCGCACCGACACCGTCTCCGGCGTGCCCGCCCCGCTCGGCGTCACCCCGCTGCTGCTCACCGCCCTGCCGCTGTGGCTGGCGCACCGGGCGGCCCGCGACACCCTGGACCCGGATACGGATCCGGATCCGGACCCCGACCCCGACCCCGACTCGGACCCGGACCCGGGCGAGGGTCGCCTCCGGCCCTCGCCGGCCGGCGCCGTCGCGGCCGTCACCGCGGGATATCTGCTGGTCGTGGCGGCCGTCGTGGTCTACACGGAGGCCGGGACGCTGCCCGCGGACCTGGTCGCCACGGGCGCCTGGACGCCGGTCACCGTCTGCGCGGCGGCCGCCGCGGGCGCCTGGACCGCGCACGGCCGGCCGCTGCCGGACCGGGCGCGGTACGCGGTCGCCCTGCGCGCCGCGGTGCCGGCCCTGGCCGTGCTCGGTGCGGGTGGCGCGCTGCTCTTCGGGGCCTCGCTGTTCTGGCACGTCGGCGACGCCCAGACGTCCTTCGACGGGCTCGCGGGGGAGTGGTCGGGCCGGGCCTCGGTCGCCCTCCTCGCCTGCGCGCTGCTGCCGAACGCCGCCCTCTGGGGTCTCGCGTACGGCCTCGGCCCCGGCTTCTCGCTCGGTACGGGCGCCCTGGTCACCCCGCTCGGCTTCACCGGCACCCCGGCCGCGCCCGACTTCCCGCTGCTCGCCGCGCTGCCCGGCGCGGGCCCGGGCCGGTGGCTGCACTGGGCCGCGCTCGCGGTCCCGGTGGTGGCGGCGCTCGTCGCCGGGCACCGGGTGGGCCGGGCGGCGCGCGGCTGGACGGCGCAGGAGACGGCGCTGACGGCGCTGGGCGCGGCCTGGGTGTGCGGGGCGGCCGTCGCCGTCCTCACCGCGCTCGCCGGCGGCCCGCTCGGCTCGGGCCGGCTGGCCGTCTTCGGCCCGGTGTGGTGGCAGACCGGTGCGGCGGCGGTGCTGTGGTGCGGGGTGATCGGAGTGCCGGCGGCGTTCGCGGTACAGGCCTGGGGTCGGCGCGCCCAACGCCGCGCCGCGGCCCCCGCCGCCCCGCAGGTCCCGGCGCCCGACCCGGGCCAGGTCCAGGGCCCCGTCCCCGTACCGGAAGCGGAGCCCGTACCGCCCAAGTCCGTACTGCCGCAGCCCGCACCGGAGACGGCCGGCGCCCTGGCCCGGCTCGACGCGCTGGAGGAGCTGGACGACGGGGTGGACGAGGACTACGGCTTCCTGCCGGCCGCCTGGGAACCCTCGGCGGAACCCGCACCGGAACCGAAACCGAAATCGGAACCGAAATCGAAATCGGAACCGAAATCGGAACCCGAACAGGCCGTCCCACCGGCCGCGGCCCCGGCCCCCGACGACGACGACTGACTACTCGTGCACGCCCAGCGTGTCCTGCAGCGGCTTCGGGAGCAGGTCGTTGCAGGCCAGCTGGCTCTGCTTGGTCAGGGCGTCGGCCCGGCACTCGTAGAAGTCGCGGTAGACGAAGTGCACGAGGAAGCCGCTGCCGACGATCATCAGGGCGAGTGCGGAGGCCACCAGGCCGCTGATCGCCGCGGTCTGCTTGGCCCGGTTCGCGGTGGCCGCCGCGGCGACGCGCTCGGCGGACGGCGGACCCTCCGGTGCCTTCGCGCGGGCCCGCAGGGAGCTGATCGCCCAGTAGACGCCGAGCGCGCCGAGCAGCAGCGCCAGCTCCTGGACGAAGAAGGAGAAGAAGAAGGCCCACATGCCCGCGAGCACCGCGTACCGCGCGCGCCGCTGCGCCGGGTCCGTCGGGTCCCAGCGCAGCCCGGGGCCCTGGCCGCCGTCCGGCCCGCCGCCGGGGCCGCCGCCCTGGCCGCCGCCGCCCGAAGAGCGCTCGGGGCGGCCGCCGAAGCCGTCGGAGGAACGGCCCGGCTGACTGCTGCTCCAGCCCGGTCCGCCGGCCGAACCCCCGGTCGGACCTCCGGCCGAGCCACCGGCCGAGCCCTGGTCGGAGCCCTCCGGGAGTCTTGGCTGCCACGGCTGGTCCGGCTGCCCCTCCGGCGGCGGGGCGAACGGGTTGCTGTCGTTCGTGGACTGGCGATCCGGCATGTGCTGGACGTCTTCCCTCTGTCTGTGTGCGCGGGTGTGGCGTGCAGGTGCGCGTGCGGCTGTGGCGTGCGGCTCGGTCGTGATGTGACGCGGTGTCGCATGTCGTCGGACCCTGACGCTACCCCCCGGTCACGCCCCCGTCCCGTGGGGGTTGTCCGGAGTGCCGGTATCGTTGCTGACGGTCGGGCCCTTCGTAGGGTTCCCCGTATCGAGGGATGCGATTCGTTCGTACGACCGCACAAACACCACGGAAAGAGTGACCGCAGTGGCTGCCGCCCGCCTCGTCGTCCTGGTCTCCGGCTCCGGCACGAACCTCCAGGCCCTGCTGGACGCGATCGCCGCCGACCCCGAGGGCCCCGAGGGCTACGGTGCCGAGATCGTCGCCGTCGGCGCGGACCGCGACGCGATCGCCGGCCTGGAGCGCGCCGAGCGCGCCGGGATCCCCACCTTCGTGTGCCGGGTCAAGGACCACGCGAGCCGCGAGGAGTGGGACCGGGCGCTGACCGAGGCCACCGCCGCGTACGAGCCGGACCTGGTCGTCTCGGCCGGTTTCATGAAGATCGTCGGCAAGGAGTTCCTCGCCCGCTTCGGCGGCCGGGTCGTCAACACCCACCCGGCACTTCTCCCCAGTTTTCCCGGCGCGCACGGCGTGCGCGACGCCCTCGCCTACGGCGCGAAGGTCACCGGATGCACCGTCCACTTCGTCGACGACGGCGTCGACACCGGCCCGATCATCGCCCAGGGCGTGGTCGAGGTGCGGGACGAGGACGATGAGGCCGCGCTCCACGAGCGCATCAAGGAAGTCGAGCGATCGCTGCTCGTCGAGGTCGTGGGGCGGCTCGCCCGCAACGGCTACAGCATTGAGGGACGAAAGGTTCATGTCGGTGAGCACTGACGTTGTTAAGCCCATCCGCCGAGCGCTGGTCAGCGTCTACGACAAGACGGGGCTCGAGGAGCTCGCCCGTGGGCTGCACGAGGCCGGCGTCGAGCTGGTCTCCACCGGCTCCACCGCGTCGAAGATCGCCGCGGCCGGCGTCCCGGTCACCAAGGTCGAGGAGCTGACCGGCTTCCCCGAGTGCCTGGACGGCCGCGTCAAGACGCTGCACCCGCGCGTGCACGCCGGCATCCTCGCCGACCTGCGCCTGGAGTCGCACCGCGCGCAGCTCGCCGAGCTCGGCGTGGAGCCCTTCGACCTGGTCGTCGTGAACCTCTACCCGTTCCGCGAGACCGTCGCCTCCGGCGCCTCGGCCGACGAGTGCGTCGAGCAGATCGACATCGGCGGCCCGTCGATGGTCCGCGCCGCCGCCAAGAACCACCCGTCGGTCGCGATCGTCACCAGCCCCGAGCGGTACGCCGACGTGCTCACCGCGGTCAAGGCCGGCGGCTTCGACCTGGCCGCCCGCAAGCGGCTCGCCGCCGAGGCCTTCCAGCACACCGCCGCGTACGACGTCGCCGTCGCCTCCTGGTTCGCCGACGACTACGCCGCCGCCGACGACAGTGGCTTCCCGGACTTCCTGGGCGCCACGTACGAGCGGAACAACGTGCTGCGCTACGGCGAGAACCCGCACCAGGGCGCCGCGCTCTACGTCGACGGCACGGGCGGCCTCGCCCAGGCCGAGCAGCTGCACGGCAAGGAGATGTCGTACAACAACTACACGGACACCGACGCCGCGCGCCGGGCCGCGTACGACCACACCGAGCCGTGCGTCGCGATCATCAAGCACGCCAACCCGTGCGGCATCGCGATCGGCGCGGACGTCGCCGAGGCGCACCGCAAGGCGCACGCCTGCGACCCGCTGTCCGCGTTCGGCGGCGTCATCGCCGTCAACCGCCCGGTCTCCGTCGCCATGGCCGAGCAGGTCGCCGAGATCTTCACCGAGGTCATCGTGGCCCCCGGCTACGAGGACGGCGCGGTCGAGGTCCTCGCCAAGAAGAAGAACATCCGCGTGCTGCGCGCCGAGGGCGCCCCGGCCAACCCGGTCGAGGTCAAGCCGATCGACGGCGGCGCGCTCCTCCAGGTCACCGACCGCCTGCAGGCGGAGGGCGACGACCCGGCGAACTGGACCCTGGCCACCGGCGAGGCCCTGTCGGCCGCCGAGCTCGCCGAGCTCGCCTTCGCCTGGAAGGCCTGCCGCGCGGTCAAGTCCAACGCGATCCTGCTCGCCAAGGACGGCGCCTCGGTCGGCGTCGGCATGGGCCAGGTCAACCGCGTCGACTCGGCGAAGCTCGCCGTCGAGCGGGCCGGCGAGGAGCGCGCCCGCGGCTCGTACGCCGCCTCGGACGCCTTCTTCCCCTTCCCGGACGGCCTGGAGATCCTGACCGCCGCGGGCGTGAAGGCGGTCGTGCAGCCGGGCGGCTCGGTGCGCGACGAGCTGGTGGTCGAGGCCGCGAAGAAGGCCGGCGTCACGATGTACTTCACGGGCACGCGCCACTTCTTCCACTGAGACGGCGTCGTGCGGGGCCTTCCTCCCCGGGAAGGCCCCGCACGGCCCCGCTCGGCCCTCCGGTGGGCGGCTCTGCCGAACGGGTGGACTCTGGTCTAATGGGTTGCTCTTTTGTCGGCCGCCGTGAGTGGGGGACGTGGTGTTGGACGTACAGAACAAACCCGCTGCGGACCCTGCCGACGCGCAGAGACCGGAGGACGGCGGTCTCGCGCCCGCCCCGGTGCGCCCGTACGCGATCGTCGCCGCGGTGTTCGGCGCGCTGTACTTCCTCTACTCCTGGGTGCAGTACGAACACTTCCGCACGCCCTCCTGGGACCTCGGGATCTTCGAGCAGTCCGTCCGGGCGTACGCCGAGCTGCGCGCCCCGATCGTCGACATCAAGAGCCCCGGCTTCCTCATACTCGGGGACCACTTCAGTCCCGTGACGGCACTCCTCGCGCCGCTCTACTGGGTGTGGTCCTCCCCGCTCGCGCTGCTCTTCGCGCAGGCCGCGCTGTTCGCCGCCTCCGCCGCCGTGGTCGGCCGCACCGCCCAGCAGGTGCTCGGCAGCCGGGCCGCCGGAATCGCCCTCACCGTGGCGTACGGGCTGTCCTGGGGCCTCCAGGAGGCCGTCAAGTCCGACTTCCACGAGATCGCCTTCGCCGTCCCGCTGCTCGCCCTGACCTGCCGGGCGCTGCTCCTCGGCCGCTGGACCGCCGCCGTCGCCTGGTCCCTGCCGCTGGTCCTGGTCAAGGAGGACATGGGCCTGACGGTCGCCATGGTCGGCGCGGTGCTGTTCCTGAAGGGGCAGCGGCGGCTCGGCGCCGCCCTCGCCGCCTTCGGCACGGCCTTCTTCGCGCTCACCGTGCTCGTGCTCATCCCGGCCGCCAGCCGGGTCGGCCAGTACGACTACTGGGCCAAGATCGAGAAGGGCGGCGACGGCAGCCAGGTCTCCTTCGCCGACTCGCTCCTCGGCGCCTTCCAGCACGGCGAGAAGTGGGAGATGCTCCTCTTCCTCGTCGGCGTCACCGGCTTCCTGTGCCTGCGTTCCCCGCTGATGCTGCTGGTGCTGCCCACCCTCGGCTGGCGCTTCCTCTCGCACGACCCCAACCACTGGGGCATGTTCTGGCACTACAACGCGATCCTGATGCCGGTGGTGTTCCTCGCCCTGGTCGACGCGGTCCGCGCGGTGCGCACCTCGCCGCGGCCCTGGCTCGTCGCGTACGGGAGGGTGGCGGTGCCCGTCGTCACGGCGATCGCGCTCGTGCACGCCCTCGACATGCCGCTGCGCGAGCTGACCCGCCCCGACACCTACCGCACGGACTCCCGCACCCTCGACGCGCGGCGCGCGGTCGCGGCGGTGCCGGCGGGCGCGAGCGTCGAGACGAACGTGACGCTCATGGCCCACCTCACCGGCGACCACACCGTCTACTGGGTCGGCGGCGCGCAGGGCGTCCACCCCGACTACCTCGCCCTCGACCTCTCCTCCGGCTGGTCCCAGCCGGTCACCGACCCGGTCGCGCTGGCCGCCCAGCTGCACCCGGAGGCGCGGTACGCGGTGACGGCGATGGCGGGGCAGTTCGCGGTGCTGAAGCGGCAGTGACGGTCCGCCCCGTCGTCCCCACCGTGTTCGTACGCGAAGGGGCCCCCGGTTCCGGACGGAACGGGGGCCCCTTCGCGTATGCCGCGAGACCGGGATCAGAAGCGCGGGCGGTTGAACCAGGCCGAGGCCTGCGGGCCCACCATCGAGGCGAGGATGATGCCGCCGAGGGCGAGGCTGATGATGCCGCCGGCCGCGCCGGTCGCCTGGCCCGAGGTGAAGTTGCCGATCGCGCCGAGGATCATCAGCGAGGCGTAGATGATCGTGAGGACGCGGATCGCGGTGCCGCCGGTGGCGAACTTCACGGCGAGGAAGATGCCGAGACCGGCGATGATCAGCAGGAACACGACGATGGCGAAGCCCAGGCCGGCCAGCGCCCCCGCCGCCTCCGAGTCCGAGGCGCCGGACGCGGCGCCGATGGCGATGCCCGCGATGATCGCGATCAGGATCTGCAGGCCGGACAGGATGTACATGATCACGCGCGCCGCGGTCATCAGACCGGGCATCTTGGCCGGGCCCTGCGGGTACCCGCCGCCGTACGGCGACACCGGCGGGGCCGCCGGGTAGCCGTAGCCCTGCTGCGGCGGGACGCCCTGCGGGGCCTGCTGGGGGTAGCCGTAACCGGGCTGGCCCTGCGGGGGCTGGCCGTATCCGGGCTGGCCCTGCGGCTGCTGGCCGTAGGGGTTGTTCGGGTCGCCGAAGCTCATCGGGGGTTCCTCCGTTGATTCCTGTGCGGGGACGTGCGTCGCGGCCCTGCGCGGAGGAGGTGTCATGCGTGTCTCACGACGTATGAGCGGTGTTGCCCCCCGGCACTGCTCGCGGCACTGCGCAGATCATCGTCGTCAAAACGGCGACTGCTTGTCCAGTCGATACGCAGTGCGGTTGTGCAAGTGCAACCTCTGCTTCCGAATTGGAATCCGGCGGGGCCCATCCGGGAAGATGTCCGCATGAGCGCCCAGATTCTCGATGGCAAGGCCACCGCAGCCGCGATCAAGTCCGATCTGACCGTCCGTGTGGCGGCTCTCAAGGAGCGGGGCGTCACGCCCGGCCTCGGCACCGTCCTGGTCGGCGACGATCCGGGCAGCCAGAAGTACGTCGCCGGCAAGCACCGCGACTGCGCGCAGGTCGGCATCGCCTCCATCCAGCGCGAACTCCCCGGCACCGCCACGCAGGAGGAGATCGAGGCGGTCGTGCGCGAGCTCAACGAGGACCCGGCCTGCACCGGCTACATCGTGCAGCTGCCGCTCCCCAAGGGCATCGACGAGAACCGCATCCTGGAGCTCATGGACCCGGCGAAGGACGCCGACGGCCTGCACCCGATGAACCTCGGCCGGCTCGTCCTCAACGAGCCCGCCCCGCTGCCCTGCACCCCCAATGGCGTCATCAACCTGCTGCGGCGGCACGGCGTGGAGATCAACGGCGCGGAGGTCGTGGTCGTGGGCCGGGGGGTGACCATCGGGCGCCCGATGCCGCTGCTGCTGACCCGCCGCTCCGAGAACGCCACCGTGACCCAGTGCCACACCGGCACCAAGGACCTCGCGGCACACCTGCGGCGCGCCGACATCATCGTCGCGGCGGCCGGTGTCGGGCATCTGATCAAGCCGGAGGACGTGAAGCCTGGCGCGGCCGTGCTGGACGTCGGCGTCTCGCGCGACGCCGACGGCAAGATCGTCGGCGACGTCCACCCGGGCGTGACCGAGGTGGCCGGCTGGATCTCCCCGAACCCGGGCGGCGTCGGCCCGATGACCCGCGCCCAGCTGCTCGTCAACGTCGTCGAGGCCGCCGAGCGCGCGGCCGGGGTCCGCTGACCATGTCTTCCTCCGACGCGGAGGCGCCGCGGATCCCGGAGGAGCCGGACGCCGGTGCGGGTGCGGGTGCGGATGCCGGTGCGGCCATGGGTGCCGGTGCCGGCGTGGCCGTGGGTGCCGATGGGGCCGAGGCCGTACGCCCGCGCCGCCACCCCCGGGCCACGCTCACGACCACGACCGCCCGCCCCGAGGGCGGCGGCCGGGCGGCGCCGGGCGACGCGCCGGCGCCGGCGCGCCAGTGGCCGCTGCTCACCGTGCTCGGCCTGACCGCGCTCGGGCTGCTGATCGTGGGCACCGATCTGTTCCCGCAGGCCTTCCGGGTCGGCACCCTGCTGGTCGGGGCGGCGCTCCTGACGGGTGCGGTGCTGCGTCGCGTACTGCCCTCGGTCGGCATGCTGGCGGTGCGCTCCCGCTTCACCGACATGATCACGTACGGGGTGATGGGCGGCCTGATCGTGCTGCTCGCGCTGATGGTGCAGCCGGAGCCCTGGCTGCGGATCCCGTTCCTGGAGGACATCCTCCATCTGACGGTGAGCTGAGGCCTGAGGCCTGAGGCCTGCCTCGCAGAGAAGTGACGGCGCCCGTCCTCTCCCCCGTGGGAGGACGGGCGCCGCTGCGCTCCAGGGTCATGTACGTGCCAATGCCCGATCAAGGCCCGCCGGACCGTTGTGGCACGGAGGTGACGGAAGTGACGATTCCGGTACGTGGCTCGTTATGCGTACGTGTGGGGTGAGCCGCACCACAAGGGGGTGGGGGTGCGCACCGCCCTGGGTCCGATAGCCTGACCGCTGGATATCTCTTCACGTCGAGACATCGATCGATCAAGGGGAGACGTCCAGCATCAGGGGCAGGGACCCCCACCGCCAGCTGTCTTACGGAGATCGCCATGACCCGCACTCCCGTGAATGTCACCGTGACCGGCGCGGCCGGCCAGATCGGCTACGCGCTGCTCTTCCGCATCGCCTCCGGCCACCTGCTCGGCGCGGACGTGCCGGTCAAGCTGCGCCTCCTCGAGATCCCGCAGGGCGTGAAGGCCGCCGAGGGCACCGCCATGGAGCTCGACGACTGCGCGTTCCCGCTGCTCAAGGGCATCGACATCTTCGACGACCCGAACAAGGGCTTCGAGGGCGCCAACATCGGCCTGCTCGTCGGCGCGCGTCCGCGCGGTCCGGGCATGGAGCGCGGCGACCTGCTCGCCGCCAACGGCGGCATCTTCAAGCCGCAGGGCGAGGCCATCGCCGCCCACGCCGCGGACGACATCAAGGTCCTGGTCGTCGGCAACCCGGCCAACACCAACGCCCTGATCGCCCAGTCGGCCGCCAAGGGCGTCCCGGCCGAGCGCTTCACCGCGATGACCCGCCTGGACCACAACCGCGCCCTGACGCAGCTGGCCCAGAAGACCGGCTCCTCGGTCACGGACATCAAGCGCCTCACCATCTGGGGCAACCACTCCGCGACCCAGTACCCGGACATCTTCCACGCGGAGATCGCCGGCAAGAACGCCGCCGAGGTCGTCGGCGACCAGGCCTGGCTGGCCGACACCTTCATCCCGACCGTCGCCAAGCGCGGCGCCGCGATCATCGACGCCCGTGGCGCGTCCTCCGCGGCCTCCGCCGCGAACGCCGCCATTGACCACGTCTACACCTGGGTCAACGGCACCGCCGAGGGCGACTGGACCTCCATGGGCGTCCCGTCCGACGGCTCCTACGGCGTCCCGGAGGGCCTCATCTCCTCCTTCCCGGTCACCTGCAAGGACGGCAAGTACGAGATCGTCCAGGGCCTGGAGATCAACGAGTTCTCCCGCGCCCGCATCGACGCCTCGGTCAACGAGCTCTCCGAGGAGCGCGACGCCGTGCGCGAGCTCGGCCTCATCTGAGTCTGACCGCCGCTTGATCGCCGCCTGACCGCTTTCCACAGCGCCCCCGGCCGGATTCTCCGGCCGGGGGCGCTGTGTTGTGCAACCACAATGGAATGTAGTACTTCTTATACATGAGCGAGCAGGTGCACAACAGGCTCTCGGTCGTCAGGGCCGAGCGGAAGGTGTCGCGGCAGGCGCTGGCCGAGGCAGTGGGCGTCCACTACCAGACCATCGGCTACATCGAGCGCGGCCAGTACAACCCGAGTCTCGACCTGGCCCTGAAGGTGGCCCGGTACTTCGAGCTGCCAGTGGAGGCGCTGTTCTCCCTGGAGCCGTTCCAGCCGCTCACCACAGAGGTCTACGGGAGGACGAAGTGATGACGACGACCGCGACGCGCTACGACCGGCGCATGTACGCCGTGATGAACAACCGTGAGGCCGCGGCCCTGTTCGCGACCGCCGGGCGCCGCAAGGCCCTGGTGGGCGTGCACATCGCGCTCACGGCCGGCGTGCTCGGCGCGTTCTTCGGCTGGGGCGGGGTCCCGGGGGCGATCACCATGGTGGCGCTGCTGCTGCCGTGGGTCGTGGCGACCGGTGCGATCAACGGGGCCACCCGCGGACTCCTGGAGCTGCGCGCCCGGATGCTCGACGAGCGCCAGCTGGTCGAGCGGGACCGCGTCCGCTCCCTCGCGCACCAGCTGACCGGCCGGCTGCTCCTCGCCGGCACGGCCGCAGTGGTGGCAGCCGAGCTGTACACCGACGTCGACCTGTCCCGCCTCACGGTGCCGCTCATGGTCGCGGCCCTCGTGCTGCACCTGCTGAGCCCGCTCTGGGTCGCCGGACTGCGCGTCCAGGACGAGCCGTCCGACGACGAGAGCTGAACGGCCCGCCTCCGGCCTACGCGCCGCGCAACTCCTCGGCCAGAGCACGGACATGGTCGAGCGTACGGAGCAACAGGCCCGGGCCGAAGGTGATCCGGGTCGCGCCCAGGCGGCCGAGCTCGGCGAACGGCGGGCTGTCCGGGCGGGCCAGGAAGTTGAGCGGCAGGTCCGGGCCGAGGCCGGCTCGCAGGGCCGGCAGGTCGGCGGCCGGGGCGGCGATGGGGTACACGCAGTCGGCGCCCGCCGCCGCGTACCGCAGGGACCGGGTCACGGCCGCGGTCGCGGGTGCGGGGACGTCGCGCAGGTAGACGTCGACGCGGGCGTTGACGAAGAGCGCGTCCCCGGCCTCCGCCCGTACCGCCGCCAGCAGGTCGGCGTGCTCATGGGTGTCCTTCAGACCGCCCCGGGCGTCGGAGTCCTCCAGGTTCACGCCGGCCGCGCCGGTCTCCAGGACCCGTTCGACGAGCTCCTTCGGCGCGAGCCCGTAACCGCCCTCCACGTCCGCGGTCACCGGGACGGACACCGCCCGGACGATCCGCGCGACCTGGGCGAACATCTCGTCGGCGGGCGTGCTCCCGTCCTCGTACCCCAGCGACCGGGCGATCCCGGCGCTGGGCGTGGCGAGGGCCGGGAAGCCGGCCGCCTCGAAGGCGACGGCGCTCGCCGCGTCCCACGGGCCGGGCAGCACCAGCGGATCGCCGGCCGCCCGGCCGAGGTGCAGCGCGCGCAGCGTGCGGGCCGGCTCGCTCGCGCGCTCGCTCACTTCTTGTACGCCCCGGGGGTGTAGTGGCCCGGGACCATGCGGGTGGTGACGGCGATCCGGTTCCAGGAGTTGATCGTCACGATCGCGCCGATGACGTGCGCGAGCTCGGTCTCCTCGAAATGGCGGGCCGCCTCCGCGTACACCTCGTCCGGCACGAAGCCGTCGGTGAGGACGGTGACCGCCTCCGTCAGGGCGAGCGCGGCGAGCTCCCGCTCCGTGTAGAAGTGCTTCGACTCGCGCCAGGCCGCCAGCTGCACGATCCGCTGGACGCTCTCGCCCGCCGCCAGCGCGTCCTTGGTGTGCATGTCCAGGCAGAAGGCGCAGTTGTTGATCTGCGAGGCGCGGATCTTGATCAGCTCGTAGAGCTTCGGCTCGACATGCTTGGACGCGGCGATCTCCAGGCCGATCATGGCCTTGTAGAACTCGGGGTGCCGCTCGGCGAAGGCCTGCCGGGCCGGGTGCTCGGGGGCGTACGCCGTCGTGGCGGCCTGTGCGGTGTCCTGCGTCGTGGTGGTGGTCATGCCGACCACCGTACGGACGGGGTGGTGCCCAGGTATGGTCCATTCCCATGGCGAATGACTGGGCCACTTTCGGCGCCGACCTGCACCTCGAACCGCACGGGCAGGGGGAGGGCCTGCGCGAGGGCCTGATGAACGCGCTCCGGGACGCCGTGCGCAGCGGGCGCCTCGCCGCCGGGACCCGGCTGCCGTCCTCGCGCTCCCTCGCCGTCGACCTGGGCGTGGCCCGCAACACCGTCGCCGACGCCTACGCCGAACTCGTCGCCGAGGGCTGGCTCACCGCCCGGCAGGGCTCCGGCACCCGGGTGGCCCAGCGCTCCGTACCCCGCCGCCAGGCCCTGCGGGCCGCCCCCGCCGTCGCCCCGCACAGCCGCTCCGTCACCGCGCCGCCCGCCGGCAAGCCCACGTACAACCTGCGCCCCGGCACCCCCGACCTCGCCTCCTTCCCCCGCGCCGACTGGCTCAAGGCCGCCCGCAAGGCGCTCATGGCCGCGCCCCACGAGGCCTTCGGTTACGGCGACCCCCGCGGCCGGATCGAACTGCGCACCGTGCTCGCCGAATACCTCGCGCGGGCCCGCGGCGTGTACGCGCGGCCCGAACGGATCGTGCTCTGCTCGGGGTTCGTGCACGGCCTGATGCTGATGGGGCAGGTGCTGCGGGCCCGCGGGGTGCGGGAGGTGGCCGTCGAGTCGTACGGCCTCGACGTCCACTGGGACCTGCTGGACCGCGCCGGGCTGCGGATGCCGGCCCTGCCGTTCGACGAACGCGGCACCCGCACCGAGGAGTTGGCGTCGAAGGAGCGGGGTGCGATCGGGGCGGTCCTGCTGACGCCCGCCCACCAGTTCCCGACCGGCGGCGCCCTCCGGCCCGACCGGCGCGCGGCGGCCGTCGACTGGGCGCGGGCGGCCGGCGGGCTGCTCCTGGAGGACGACTACGACGGGGAGTTCCGCTACGACCGGCAGCCGGTGGGCGCTTTGCAGGGGCTCGACCCGGACCGGGTCGTCTACCTCGGCACCGCGAGCAAGTCCCTCGCGCCGGGCCTGCGGATCGCCTGGATGGTGCTGCCCGAACAGCTCGTCGACGAGGTCGTCGCGACGAAAGGCACCGTCGACTGGGTGTCCAGCGCGACCGACCAGCTCACCTTCGCGGAGTTCCTCGCCTCCGGCGCGTACGACCGGCACGTACGGGCCATGCGGCTGCGCTACCGGCGCCGCCGCGACCAGCTCGTCGCGGCGGTCGCCGCCGCCTCGCCCGAGACCCGGATCAGCGGCATCGCGGCCGGACTGCACGCGGTCCTCGAACTCCCCGAGGGCACCGAGGAGTCGGTGCTGCGCGCCGCCGCCTTCCAGGGCCTGGCCCTGCTCGGCATCAACCGCTTCCGACACCCCACCGTCCCGCGCACCCGCGACGCCCTGGTCGTCGGCTACGGCACCCCGTCGGACAGCGCCTGGTCGGGCGCGCTCGAAGCGCTGTGCCGGGTGCTGCCCTAGCGAGGCAGCAGCCGGGCGGTGAGGAAGGCGAGGATCTCGTCGCGGGCGCGGAGGGTCGGATGCCCGGCCTCGTCGACGAGGTGTGCGGTGACGACGCTGTGCGGAGTGCCGACGACCTCGGCGAAGAAGGGCGGCGGGGCGGGGTTCGCGGCGCTGTCCGGCAGGACCCGGCCGTCGAACGCGTCGCCGAGGAGAGCGCGGTACGCGGCGAAGCGCTGCCCCGTGCACCAGCGGTCGCCCGCGAAGCGGTAGGCGAGGACGGTGAGCCCGTCGCGGGTCAGCCG
Source organism: Streptomyces sp. SKN60 (assembly GCF_026236535.1). Taxonomy (GTDB): domain Bacteria; phylum Actinomycetota; class Actinomycetes; order Streptomycetales; family Streptomycetaceae; genus Streptomyces. The sequence continues at coordinate 105,440 of NZ_JAHTMW010000020.1, forward strand.
GTCGCGGACGGCCCGCGCGTCGGCCGGGTCCAGCTCGATCCCGGCGGGGTCGTCGAGGGGGAGGGAGGGGTGGTTGACGACGGGCGCGACGACGGCCGGCTCCAGGGCCATGGTGAGCGCGAAGTTGCCGGTGAAGCAGAGCCCGATCGCGCCCACGCCGGGCCCGCCGCACTCCGCGTGCGCCTGGCGCGCAAGGCCGCGCAGCCACCGGGTGACGGGGCTGGTGCCGCCGCCGGCGAACGCGCGGAACTCCGCGCTGACGCAGGCCCGGCGGACCACCTCCTGACCGCCGTCGGCCGTCGGGAAGGCGCCGTCGGTACCGAACAGGGACGGCACGTACACGGTCAGACCCGCGTCCCGCACCCAGCGGGCGAGCCGCAGCACGTCGGGGCTGATGCCCGGCATCTCGGGCAGCACGACGACGGCGGGCCCGGCGCCGGCGACGTACACGTGCTTGGTCACGCCGTGGACGGTGACGCGGCGGCGGTCGAAGTCCTCGATGGCATCGTCTTTGGTCATGGGCGTCAGCGTGACGGGCCGTGGGGTGTCCCGTTGAGGGGCCGGATCGCCAGGTCCGGGGGTAATCTCGCCAGTCGGTACGGGGGGAGGGGGCGGCGGATGGCGACGCCGGGGGAGCTGCGGGTCGGGGTCCTCGCGTACCCGGGCTGCTTCGCGTCCGAAGTCTTCGGCGTACCCGATCTGTTGACGATGGCCGCGCATGTGGCGGGCCCGGAGGCGCCCGGGTACCGGGGCGTGATCGTGTCGCCCCGCCGCCGGGTCGTCGCGTCGGGCGGCGCGAGCCTGGACGTGGGGCCGCTGTGCGAGGTGGACGTCCTCGTGGTCCCCGGGTTCGAACTGCGCCTGGGCGCGGACCTGGACGCGTGGCTCGGCGGGCTCGCGCCCGAGATCGCCGCGATCCGCGCGCGGGCGGCGGCCGGTACGGCGGTGGTGTCGCTGTGCGTCGGCGCCTTTCTGCTCGCCGAGGCCGGGCTGCTCGACGGGCGCCGGGCCACCACGTCCTGGCTGCACGCGGACGCCCTCGCCCGGCGGTACCCGGCGGCCGACGTACGGCCCGAGCACCTGGTCGTGACCGACCGGGGCGTGACGACCACGGCCGCCTTCGGCGCGATGTACGACTTCGCGCTGGAACTGATCCGCCACCACAGCGGCCCGCGGGTCGCCCGGACCACCGCCCGGCTCGCCCTCGTCGACGACGCCCGCACCTCCCAGACCCCGTACGTCGACCCGAGCCTGCTGCCGCAGCCCGGCAGCGAGTTCTCCCAGCGGGTCATGCGCCGCCTCGACCAGAACCTCGCCGCCCGCTACGACCTCCCCGCTCTCGCCGCCGCCTTCCGCGTCAGCACCCGCACCCTCCTGCGCCGCTTCTCCGCCGAAACCGGCCACACCCCGCTCGCCCACCTCCAGTCCGCCCGCGTCCGCCGCGCCCGCCACCTCCTGGAGACCACCGACCGCACCGTCGCCGCCATCGCCGCCTCGGTCGGCTACCAGGACCCCGGCACCTTCGCCGCCCTCTTCACCCGCCACACGGGCCACCGCCCGAGCGCCTACCGCACGGCCTTCCGCCGCAACGCCGAAGCCCCGGCCCCTTCGCACCCCGCCCCCTGACCGGTCGGCCGGCCCCGCCGGGCCTCCGGCCGGCACCGCCGGACCTCCGGCCCGGGCCCTGGCCCGGCTCTAGGGTCGGCTCCCGGCCTTCGGCCGGAGCCCGAGCGTTCGCCGCGCTGACAGCGGGCCCCGCCAGCCCCTGGGCTCGGCCCCCGCCTTCGGCTAGCTCCCGGCCCCCGGCCGGCTCCCGGCCCCGGCCCCAGCCGACGCACTCGCCGCGGCCTCAGCCCCCCGCCCCCGGCGTCCTCGCCGACGCCTTCCCCTCCGCCTCTGCCGGCGCCTCGCCGAACCGCGCCAGCGTCAGCGAGCCCGCCACCGCCACCGCGAAGCCCAGGAGGGCGAGCCAGCCCAGGCCGGGGCGGGTGGTGTCGCCGAGCCAGGTGATGCCGACGACGGCGGGGCCGATGGTTTCGCCGAGGACGAGGCCGGCGGTGGCGGTGGTGACGGCGCCGCGGTTGAGGGCGGAGGTGTAGAGGAGGAAGGCGCTGCCGCCGCCGACCAGGAGGGCGTAGAGGGCCGGGTCGGTCAGGTCGAAGGAGTCGAGGAGGCGGACCGCGATCTCGACCACGCCGAAGCCGAGGCCGCCCGCGAGGCCGAGGGTGAGGGCGCGGGGGCGGTTCGGGAGGCGGCCGGCGGCGGCGCCCGCCGCGAGGACGCCGAAGGAGGCCGCGAGCAGGCCCCAGGACAGCACGGCGTCGGCGCCCTCGTGGCCCTCCCGGCCGGACGCGAGCGCCAGCATCGCGAGCCCCAGGCAGACCACCGCGACCGCCGCCCACTCCGTACGGCTGAGCCGCACCTTCAGCATCCGGGAGGCGATCACCGCCGTTACCGCGAGGCTCGCCGCGAGCGACGCGCCGACCACGTAGATCGGCAGGGTCCGCAGCGCCACGATCTGCAGGACGAAGCCGAGTCCGTCCATGCCGAGCCCGGCCACGTACCGCCACTGCCGCAGCGCCCGCCACTGCAGCGCCACGTCGACCCCGCCGCCCGTGCCGGGTCCGGCGGCCCGCGCGCCGAGCGCCTGGAAGACGGAGGCAGCGCCGAAACAGACGGCCGAACCGAGCGCGCAGATCATCCCAAGAAGCACGAAAGGGACTCTAGTGCGACGGGGATCGGACGCGCGTTCACGCCGGGCCTACACTGTGCGGTCGCAACCGGGTGCCGGCAGCCGCCGCCAGCCCGGCCCACAGGGAGGGACGGGGACGGACATGCGCAGAGTGAGGTCGACCACGGTGGTCCTGGGCGGAGTGGGCCTGCTCGCCGCGACGCTGACGGCCTGCTCGTCCGAGCCCGACCGCCGCTGCATCGACCCGGTGACCTACAAGGAGCTCCCGGACTACGAGTGCGGTGGCGGTGACGGCGACAGCGACGGCAGCAGCTCCAGCCACAGCCACTCCGGCCGCTACTACTACGGCGGCTCCTCCAGCAACGGCAAGGTCAGCGGCGGCAGCTTCGACAAGTCCGCGGTCTCCAGCGGCGGCTTCGGCGGCCACGGTTCCTCCTCCGGCGGCTGATCCCCCGTGCGGCGCCACACCATCGAACCGCGGCCCGGCTGGCAGCAGACCGTCGAGGAGCAGGGCCTGATCTACCCCCTGACCCGTTACCCCGACGACTCCCTGCGCCCCTACTGGGACGAGAGCGCCTACTACTCCTTCAGCCTGCCCGAGGTGGAGACCCTGGAGGAGGTCGTCGAGGAGTTGCACGCCATGTGCCTCGCCGCGGCGGCGCACATCGTCGAGAAGGACCGGTTCGCCGAGCTCGGCATCACCGACCGCCGGCTCGCCCGCCGGGTCGCCGAGTCCTGGCGCCGCCGCGCCGAACTCCCCACCATCTACGCCCGCTTCGACCTGCGTTACGACGGCACGGGCCCGGCGAAGATGCTGGAGTACAACGCCGACACCCCCACCTCCCTCGTGGAGGCCGCCAGCCCGCAGTGGTTCTGGATGGAGGAGCGCTTCCCCGGCGCCGACCAGTGGAACTCCCTCCACGAGCGCCTCGTCGACGCCTGGAAGCGGCAGGCGCACCTGCTGCCGCCCGGCAGTCCCGTGCACTTCGTCCACTCCGACGTCGACGAGCTCGGCGAGGACCTGATGACCGTCGCATACCTCCGCGAGACCGCCCAGCAGGCCGGCCTCGCGACCGAGGCGCTGTCGGTCGAGCGGATCGGCTGGGACCGCATCTCCGGGCGCTTCGTCGACGACCGGCTGCGCTTCATCCGCGCGTGCTTCAAGCTCTACCCGTGGGAGTGGCTGACCACGGACGCCTTCGGCCCGTACGTCCTCGACACCCTGGACAACGGCGGCGGCAGCGGCACCACCTGCTGGATCGAGCCCGCCTGGAAGATGCTGCTCTCCAACAAGGCGCTCCTGGCGATCCTCTGGGAGCTCTACCCGGGCCACCCCAACCTGCTGCCCGCCTACCTCGACGGCCCGCGCGAACTCGCCACCACCACCGGCTGGGTGGCCAAGCCGCTGCTCGGCCGCGAGGGCGCGGGCGTCACGATCCACGAGCCGGGCGCCCCGGTCGTGCTCGGCGACGAGCCGGTCTGCTACCAGGAGCTCGCCCCGCTGCCCGACTTCGACGGCAACCGGGTCGTGCTCGGCGCGTGGACCGTCGGCGACGAGTCGGCGGGGCTCGGCATCCGCGAGTCGGCGGGCCTGGTCACGGACGAGTACGCCCGCTTCATCCCGCACGTGATCCTGTAGGGCCTGTCACGCCCTGGCGGGCCTGTCCGCTCCGGCTCCTGGCCCGACGTCAGATCTTCAGGACGGTGACGGCCGGGCCGCAGAGCAGCGTCAGATCCTCCGGATCCGAGGTCAGGACGGTGACCGGGCCCGGTGCGCGGCGGGCGATCGCGGCCAGGACGGCGTCGATCGCGTACTTGTGTCCGTGCAGGCCGTGTTCTCGCAGGAGCACGGCGGCCTCGTCGCTCACGGACCGGGTGACGTCGTGCACGTCGATGCGGGACAGGACCCACTGGATGCGCGCCGGGTGAACGCGCTCGTAGTCGGCCTCCAGGCGGGTCATCGCCGTGGTGGCCACCCGGACGCCCTTCTCGGCCGCGACCTCGACGCGCACCACGACACGCCGGTCCTTGAGGTAGAGCTTCGAGAGTCCTTCGCTGTCCAGCAGCAGCGTCCCCGCCATCAGGCGGCAGCCTGGGGCTGCTCGCCGTCGCGGCCGTCGTCCACGCCGGGCGAGTGATGGCGCAGCTCGGCACGGGCGGCCTCGCGCTCCTCCTCGGTCAGCGGGTCGTTGTCGATCTCGAAGTCGGCCACGATCTCCCGGAGCCGCTCCATGGCGAGCCGCTGCTCCAGCGCCTCGGCGACGTACGCGGAGAACCCGCCGGGCCCGACACGGCTGCGCACGTCCTCCGCAAGCTCCTCCGGCAGGCTGATCGAGTACTTCTTACTACCGCTCATGCCACCGATCGTACTGCTCATGCCCCCTCGTCAGGGCGCATTCCGCCGCACGACGAGGGGGCGCACCGGAGCGCAACCGGCTCAGGCCGTCAGGCCGTCCGGGCCGCCGTCACTCCGACAGCACCGCCCGCAGCTGCTCCAACCCCCAGTCCAGGTCCTCCTTCGAGATCACCAGCGGCGGCGCGATCCGGATCGTCGACCCGTGGGTGTCCTTCACCAGGACGCCCCGCTCCATCAGCCGCTCCGAGATCTGCCGGCCCGTGCCCTTCGAGGGCGCGATGTCCACGCCCGCCCACAGGCCCCGGCCGCGCACCGCCTCCACCGCGCCGCCGCCCACCAGGAGGCCCAGCTCCGCGTGCAGGTGCTCGCCCAGTTCGGCGGCCCGCTGCTGGTACTCGCCGGTGCGCAGCATCGCGATCACCTCCAGGGCGACCGCGCAGGCCAGCGGGTTGCCGCCGAAGGTCGAGCCGTGCTCGCCCGGCCGGAACACCCCGAGGACGTCGCGGTCCGCGACCACCGCCGACACCGGCACCACGCCGCCGCCGAGCGCCTTGCCGAGGACGTAGACGTCCGGCACCACGCCCTCGTGCTCGCACGCGAAGGTCTTCCCCGTACGGCCCAGGCCCGACTGGATCTCGTCGGCCATGAACAGCACGTTCCGCCGGGCCGTCAGCTCCCGCACCCCGCGCAGATAGCCGGGCGGCGGGACGAGGACGCCCGCCTCGCCCTGGATGGGTTCGAGCAGCACCGCCACCGTGTTCTCGGTGACCGCCGTCTCCAGGGCCGTCAGGTCCCCGTACGGCACGATCTCGAACCCCGGCGTGTACGGGCCGAAGTGGTCGCGCGCCTCGTGGTCCGTGGAGAAGCTGACGATCGTCGTCGTCCGGCCGTGGAAGTTGTTCGCCGCGACCACGATCTTCGCGTGCCCGTCCGGCACGCCCTTCACCTCGTACCCCCACTTCCGCGCGGTCTTCACCGCCGTCTCCACGGCCTCCGCGCCCGTGTTCATCGGGAGCACCGCCTCCTTGCCGCACAGCTCGGCAAGGCGCTCGCAGAACTCGCCGAACCGGTCGTGGTGGAAGGCCCGCGAGGTCAGCGTCACCCGGTCGAGCTGTGCCTTGGCGGCGTCGATCAGGCGTCGGTTGCCGTGGCCGAAATTGAGCGCCGAGTACCCGGCGAGCATGTCGAGGAAGCGGCGCCCCTCGACATCGGTCATCCACGCGCCCTCGGCGGACGCGACGACCACGGGCAGGGGGTGGTAGTTGTGGGCGCTGTGCGCGTCCGCGGCAGCGATCTCGTCTTGCGTCCTCGACGTACTCGACACGGGATCTCCGTTCGTCCTGCGGCAGGTGCGGGTGTGGCTCCCTTTTCTTATCGTCGCTCGCATGCCGGACGGGGAAACCTCCGGCGACGACGCGCCCGCTACTGTGGAAACACGCACGGCGACTGGCGTACGGGGAACCGACCCCGGGGGAGCCGTGCGCGGCAGACCACACGAGGTGCCGCCCGCCTGGGCATCACGGGACACACCGTCGAGTCCCGTGCGCCACGCGCGTCGGGACCCAGCTGCCCGGAGGAGCGCACGCCATGAACCTTCCCGCCACCGGCCTTCCCCCCACCGGCCTTCCCGCCCATCACCCCGCCCTCTCCGCCGCCGACCCCGAGCTCGCCGCGCTCGTCGGCGCCGAGGAGCGGCTGCAGGCCGAGACCCTGCGGCTCATCCCCAGCGAGAACTACGTCTCCGCCGCCGTCCTCGAAGCCTCCGGCACCGTCCTGCAGAACAAGTACAGCGAGGGCTACCCCGGCCGCCGCTACTACGAGGGCCAGCAGAACATCGACCAGGTCGAGACCCTCGCGATCGAGCGCGCCAAGGCCCTCTTCGGCGTCGACCACGCCAACGTCCAGCCGTACTCCGGCTCCCCGGCCAACCTCGCCGTCTACCTCGCCTTCGCCCAGCCCGGCGACACCGTGATGGGCATGGCCCTGCCCATGGGCGGCCACCTCACCCACGGCTGGGGCGTCTCCGCCACCGGCACCTGGTTCCGGGGCGTGCAGTACGGCGTACGCCAGGACAACGGGCTCATCGACTTCGACCAGGTCCGCGAGCTCGCCCTCGCCGAGCGGCCCAAGGTGATCTTCTGCGGCGGCACCGCGCTGCCCCGCACGATCGACTTCGCCGCCTTCGGGGAGATCGCCCGCGAGGCCGGCGCCGTGCTCGTCGCCGACGTCGCCCACATCGCCGGCCTCATCGCCGGCGGCGCCCACCCGTCCCCGGTCGGCCACGTGGACGTGATCTCCACGACCACCCACAAGACCCTGCGCGGCCCGCGCGGCGCCATGCTGATGTCCCGCGCCGAGCACGCCAAGGCCCTCGACAAGGCCGTCTTCCCCGGCCTCCAGGGCGGCCCGCACAACCAGACCACCGCCGCCATCGCCGTCGCCCTGCACGAGGCGGCCCGGCCCGCCTTCCGGGACTACGCCCACGCCGTCGTCGCCAACGCCAGGGCGCTCGCCGAGGCGCTGCTCGCCCGCGGCTTCGACCTGGTCTCCGGCGGCACCGACAACCACCTGATCCTGATGGACCTCACCCCCAAGGAGGTCCCCGGCAAGGTCGCCGCCAAGGCCCTCGACCGGGCCGGGATCGTCGTGAACTACAACACCGTCCCCTACGACCCCCGCAAGCCCTTCGACCCGTCCGGCGTCCGCATCGGCACCCCGTCCCTCACTTCCCGTGGCCTCGACGTCACGCACATGCCGCAGGTCGCCGACTGGATCGACCGCGGTGTCACCGCCGCGGGCAAGGGCGACGAGGACGCCCTCGCCGTGATCCGCGCCGAGGTCGCCGAGCTCATGGCCGCCTTCCCGGCCCCGGGCCTGCCCGTCTGACGCCCTTCACCCGTCCGAAGAGAGACGTGTGTTCCGCGTCTCACCGGCCCGCGGTGGGCGGGCAGTCCGGGAACGCTCCGCACACCTGAGAGAATGATGAGCATGGCCTCTGATCGACCTCGTGTGCTCTCCGGAATCCAGCCCACCGCAGGCTCGTTCCACCTCGGCAACTACCTCGGCGCCGTCCGGCAGTGGGTCGCGCTGCAGGAGTCCCACGACGCCTTCTACATGGTCGTGGACCTGCACGCGATCACGGTCCCGCAGGACCCCGCCGAGCTGCGCGCCAACACCCGGCTCGCCGCCGCCCAGCTGCTCGCCGCCGGCCTCGACCCGGAGCGCTGCACCCTCTTCGTCCAGAGCCACGTCCCCGAGCACGCCCAGCTCGGCTGGGTGATGAACTGCCTCACCGGCTTCGGCGAGGCCTCCCGGATGACCCAGTTCAAGGACAAGTCCGCGAAGCAGGGCGCCGACCGCGCGACCGTCGGCCTCTTCACGTACCCGATCCTCCAGGTCGCCGACATCCTGCTGTACCAGGCCGACCAGGTCCCGGTCGGCGAGGACCAGCGCCAGCACATCGAGCTGACCCGCGACCTCGCGGAGCGCTTCAACGGGCGCTTCGGCGAGACGTTCACGATCCCCGCGCCGTACATCCTCAAGGAGACGGGGAAGATCTACGACCTCCAGGACCCGGCGATCAAGATGAGCAAGTCGGCGTCCACGCCGAAGGGCCTCATCAACCTCCTGGACGACCCGAAGGTCACCGCGAAGAAGGTCAAGAGCGCGGTCACCGACACCGACACGGTGATCCGCTTCGACCCGGAGCACAAGGCCGGCGTCTCCAACCTGCTCAGCATCATGTCCACGCTCACCTCCACGTCCGTCGAGGACCTGGAGAAGAGCTACGAGGGCAAGATGTACGGCGCCCTGAAGACCGACCTCGCCGAGGTCATGGTGGACTTCGTCACTCCCTTCCGTACCCGCACCCAGGAGTACCTGGACGACCCCGAGACCTTGGACTCGGTGCTGGCCAAGGGCGCGGAGAAGGCCCGGGCGGTCGCCGCCGAGACGCTGGCGCAGACGTACGAGAAGATTGGCTTCCTGCCCGCCAAGCACTGATCCGGGGCACGTGCCCGGGCACGGGTCGAACGACTCTGGCCGAAAGGGTGGTGCAAGCCGCACACTGGCGGCTGCACCACCACAATCCTGGACGATGGAGGAGAACGACGTGGGGACCGTAACGCTCGGCGTTTCGATCGCGGTCCCGGAGCCTCACGGCAGCCTGCTCCAGGAGCGGCGCGCGGGCTTCGGGGATCCCGCCGCGCACGGCATTCCGACCCACGTCACGCTGCTGCCGCCGACCGAGGTCGCCGCGGAGCGGCTGCCGGAGATCGAGGCGCACCTCGCCTCGATCGCGGCGCTCAGCCGGCCCTTCGCGATGCGCCTGGAGGGCACCGGCACCTTCCGGCCGCTCTCCCCGGTGGTCTTCGTCAAGCTCGTCGAGGGCGCGACCGGCTGCGACCTGCTCCAGCAGCGCGTCCGCGACGAGGCCGGCCCGGTCCCGCGCGAGCTCCAGTTCCCGTACCACCCGCACGTCACCGTCGCGCACGGCATCGCCGAGGAGGCGATGGACCGCGCCTTCGAGGAGCTGTCCGGTTACGCGGCGGAGTGGACCTGCCGTTCCTTCGCGCTGTACGAGCAGGGCGCGGACGAGGTGTGGCGGAAGCTGTACGACTACGAGTTCGGCAGCGGCCGTACGATCTCCGCCGTCCCGGCACAGGGCGGCAGCCCGGTCGACGCCCCGGCCACGACCCCGCTCTAGGCGCGCCGGCTCCGGCCTGGGCCCCGTACGGCTACACCGGCAGGCGGCGGAACAGCGGACGCGGCACGTGCCGCAGGGCCGACATCACCACGCGCAGCGCGCCCGGCACCCACACCGTCTCCGAGCGGCGCCGCAGCCCCAGCTCGATCGCCGTCGCGACCGCCTCCGGGGTGGTCGCGAGCGGCGCCTCCGCGAGGCCCGCGGTCATCCGGGTGCGGACGAAGCCGGGCCGTACCACCATCACGTGCACCCCGGTGCCGTGCATCGCGTCGCCGAGGCCCTGGGCGAAGGCGTCGAGCCCGGCCTTCGACGAGCCGTAGATGAAGTTCGCCCGCCGGGCCCGCTCGCCCGCCACCGAGGACAGCACCACCAGCGAGCCGTGCCCCTGCGTCTGCAGCGCCTGGGCGCAGACCAGGCCGGCCGAGACGGCGCCGGTGTAGTTGGTCTGGGCGACCCGGACCGCGGAGAGCGGGTCGGACTCGTCGCGCACCTGGTCGCCGAGGACGCCGAAGGCGAGCAGGACGAGGTCGATGTCGCCCTCGGTGAAGATCTTCCCGAGCCGCTCCTCGTGGGAGTCGGTGTCGAGCGCGTCGAAGGGCACGGTGTGCACGTCGGCGCCCAGCGCGCGCAGCGAGTCCGCGGCGGCGGCGAGCGCGGGGGAGGGGCGGCCGGCCAGCCACACCGTACGGGTGCGGCGGGCGATCAGCCGGCGGGCGGTGGCGAGGCCGATCTCGGAGGTGCCGCCGAGGATGAGGAGGGACTGGGGTGCGCCGAAGGCGTCCTTCATGACGTTCACGCTCCGGAGGGGACAAGGGACGGGAGGGACGGCAGGGGTTCAGGGGGCCAGGGGGTTCAGAGGGCGAGCCGGCGGGCCAGGTCGGAGACGAAGACCGAGCGCGGGTCGAGCGCGGCGCGCAGCTCGCGGAAGTCGCCGAGCCGGGGGTACATCGCGGCGAGCAGCTCGGGCCTGAGCCGGGAGTCCTTCGCGAGGTAGACCCGGCCGCCGGCCGCGACGACCTCCTCGTCCAGCTCGTCGAGGAAGGCGCCGAGGCCGCTGAGCGAGGCCGGGATGTCGAGCGCCAGGGTCCAGCCGGGCATCGGGAACGACAGCCAGCCCGGGTCCGCCTCGCCGAAGCGCTTCAGGACGGCCAGGAAGGACGGGCAGCGCCGGGTCGCGATGCGCCGCACCACCCGGCGCAGGGTCTCCTCCCGGCCGTGGCCGACGACGAACTGGTACTGCACGAAGCCGCCGCGCCCGTAGATCCGGTTCCAGTGCGGCACGCCGTCGAGCGGGTGGAAGAAGGACCCGAGGGACTGCAGCCGGCCGGTGGAGTGCCGGGGGGCCTTGCGGTACCAGAGCTCGTTGAACAGGCCGACGGTGGTGCGGCCGAGCAGCCCCTCGGGGACGTACGCGGGGGCTGCGGGCAGCCGCCCCGGCCGGAAGGCCAGCGGCTCGCGCCGGGCCCGCCGCGCCCGTACCGGCAGGGCGTCGTACGGGGCGTGGTCGCCGCGGGTGAGGACGGCCCGGCCGGTCGACGCGCCGCGCGCGAGCAGGTCGATCCAGGCGACGGAGTAGCGGTGGCGGTGGTCGGTGGCGGTCAGCCGGGCCATCAGGTCGTCGAGGTCGGTGGCGCGTTCGGTGTCGACGGACATGAGGGAGGTCTCGACGGGCAGCAGGCGCAGGGTGACGGAGAGGATCACCCCGGTCAGTCCCATGCCGCCGGCGGTGGCGTCGAAGAGCGGGGTGCCGGGGGCGACCGTGCGGACCTGGCCGTCGGCGGTGAGCAGGTCGAGCGAGACGACGTGCCGGGAGAAGGAGCCGGAGACGTGGTGGTTCTTGCCGTGGATGTCGGCGCCGACCGCGCCGCCGACGGTGACGTAACGGGTGCCGGGGCTCACCGGCACGAACCAGCCGAGCGGCAGCAGCACCTCCATCAGGTGGTGCAGGCTCACCCCGGCGTCGCACACCACGAGCCCGGCCTCGGCGTCGACGGCCCGGATCCGGGCGAGCCCGGTCATGTCGAGCACGGACCCCCCGGCGTTCTGCGCCGCGTCCCCGTACGCCCGCCCCAGCCCCCGCGCGATCGACCCCCGCGCCCCGCACGCCCGTACGGCCGCGGCGGCCTCCTCGTACGTCCGGGGGCGGATCACCCGGGCGTGGGTGGGGGCGGTGCGGCCCCAGCCGGTGAGGGTGTCGATGTCCGCGTCCGCGTCGCTGACGGCGGAGGTGTCGGCTGCCATGGGGTGACCGTATAGCCGGGAGTGTCGCTTATGCCGGGATTGATGGCCGGTTCGGCGAAATGGGTGATTAAACGAGTGTCAGGAAAGCGTCTTGCTTCGCAGGACACCTTGGCGCGTCAGAGTCGCCGGTGGCCGACGCGGAAGCGCTGACACGGGGAGCCGAACCACGATGACGCGTATTGCGGACCCGAGCGGGACGGAGCGGGCGGCGTGCCCGGGCGGCGGTACGGCGGCTCCGGCGGAGCCCGCCTCCGGTCTCGGTCTCGGGCTCGGGCCGGAGAGCCGTGGGCCGTACGGCCGTACGGAGGGACCCGCTTCCGAGCCGGCGCCCGGGCCGGGCGGCCGTGCGGCGGCCTCGACAGGGCCCGCTTCCGGGCCCGGCCACGTCCGGGGCGGCACCCACCCCCCGACCCCCCGCCCACCCGGCCTCGACCGGCGGCTGCTCCACGTCCTTCGCGACATCGGGGGCCGGGCCGGGGTCGGAGGTGCGGCGCGCGGCTTGTCGTTCGCGGGGGAGCACGGCGCGGTCTGGCTGGCCGCCGGGCTGCTCGGCGCCGCCGTCGACCGGCCCCGACGGGCCGGCTGGCTGCGGGGCACCGCGCTGGTCGGTGGCGCGCACCTGGTCAGCATGGGGGTGAAGCGGGCGGTACGGCGGGCCCGGCCGCCCGCCGGGGAGTTCGCGCCCCTGGTGCGGACCGCCGGGCGCCACTCCTTCCCGAGCTCGCACGCGAGCTCGGCCGCGGCCGCCGCCGTCGCCTTCGCGACGCTGCACCCACCGGTGCGCCACGTCGTCGTCCCGGCCGCCGCCGCGATGTGCGTGTCCCGCCTCGTCGTCGGCGTCCACTACCCGACCGACGTCGCCGCCGGCGCCCTGCTCGGCGCCGCCACGGCCGCGGCGGCCCGCCGCTGGCTGACCGGAGGCCCCGTTGCCTGACCGGACCTCGACGACCACGGCCGCCCCGGCACCGGGCGCCGGCCCGAGCATCGCCGCCGGCGTTGACGCCGGCGCGGACGTTGCCACCGTGTCGGGCCTCGCCTCCGCCGCGGTCGCCGGCTGGCGGACGGGTCCTGCCATGGACGCCGGCGCGGCCAACGGCACCGCGCCCGCCACCGCCACCAGCGCCGGCGTGGACGCTGCCGGGGCGACCGGCGTCGCGCCAGGCATGAGCCCCGCCTCGGCTGCCGCCGCCGCCGGCACGGCGAGGAACACGCCGGGCCCCGGCGCAGGGGCGCGGGGGCGCACCCCCCTCGCCCTCGCCCGCGGGCTCGTCCGCACCTCCCGCCCCCGGCAGTGGGTCAAGAACGTGCTCGTCGTCGCCGCGCCCGTCGCCGCCGGGCAGCTGTGGTCGTGGCACAGCGCGGCCCGACTCGCAGTCGTGTTCGGGTTGTTCACGGCGGCCGCGGCGGCCGTGTATCTGGTGAATGACGCGCGCGACGCCGCGGCCGACCGGGCGCACCCGGTCAAGCGGCACCGGCCGGTGGCCGCCGGGATCGTGCCCGTACCCCTCGCGTACGGCACCGGGGCCGTGCTCGGGCTCGGGGCGGCGGGGGCCGCGGCGGTCTGGTGCAACGGGATGACGGCGCTGGCGCTCGCCGCGTATCTGACCATGCAACTCGCCTACTGCGTACGCCTGAAGCACGTCCTCGTCGTCGATCTCGCCGTCGTCGCCGCCGGCTTCCTCCTCCGCGCCATGACCGGAGGGATCGCCCTGAACATCCCCCTGTCGCGCTGGTTCCTCATCACCACCGGCTTCGGCGCGCTGTTCATGGTCGCCGCCAAGCGCTACTCGGAGGCCGTCCAGCTCGCCGACGCGCAGGGCGCGACCCGCGCGCTGCTCACCCATTACACGCCCGGGTATCTGCGCTTCGTCTGGCAGTCGGCGGCCGTCGTCGCCGTCCTCGGCTACTGCCTGTGGGCCCTGGAGAGCGGCGGCGTCGCGCACGGCGCGCTGCTGCCGTGGCGGCAGCTGTCCGTCGTCGCGTTCGTCCTCGCCGTGCTGCGGTACGCCGTCTTCGCCGACCGCGGCACCGCCGGCGCCCCCGAGGACGTGGTCCTGCGCGACCGGCCGCTCGCCGTCATCGGCCTCGTATGGGCGGCGATGTACGGGATGGCGGTCGCCGACCTGTGACCCGGCCCCGGCACTGGCACCGGCCCCGGCACCGGCACCGGCGCCTGAGCGGTGAGCTGCTCGGCTTCGCGGCCGCCGGCCTCGCCGCGTACGCCGCCGACCTCGCCGTCTTCCTCCTCCTCCGCGGGCCGCTCGGCCAGGACCCGCTCACCGCCAAGACCCTCTCCTTCCTGGCCGGTTGCACGGTCGCCTACCTCGGCAACGCCCTCGGCACCTACCGCCGCCGCGCCACGACCGTCGCCCTCCGCGACTACGCCGTCTTCTTCGCCGTGAACCTGGCCGGCGCCGCCGTCCAGCTGCTCTGCCTCGCCGTCTCCCACCACGGCCTCGGCCTCACCTCCGCCCGCGCCGACACGGTGTCAGGACTCGGTGTGGGCATGGTCCTGGCGACCTGTCTGCGATTCTGGGGGACCCGGACCCTGGTGTTCCGGAACCCTGCGACCGAGGAGGCGCGCCGCCCGCCATGGACTGGCTGACCAAACTCCCCGTCGTCGGCCCCTGGGTCGCGCGGCTGATGCGGACCCACGCCTACCACGCGTACGAGCGGCTCGACGAGGTCCGCTGGGCCCGGCTCGCCGCCGCCATCACCTTCCTCAGCTTCCTCGCCCTCTTCCCGCTGATCACCGTCGCCGCCGCGATCGGCGCCGCGCTGCTCTCCACCGAGCAGCTCGACAAGATCGAGACGAAGATCGCCGACCAGGTGCCCGGCATCTCCGACCAGCTCGACATCGCCGGGCTCGTCGACAACGCCGGCACCATCGGTCTGGTCGCCGGCGCCGTGCTGCTCTTCATGGGCATCGGCTGGGTCGGCTCGATGCGGGAGTGCCTGCGCACGGTCTGGGGCCTCGACGACGCCGACCAGGGCAACCCGTTCGTCCGCAAGGGCAAGGACGCGGGCGTGCTGCTCGGCCTCGGCGGGGTCATGATCTGCTCGCTCGCCGCGTCCTGGCTCGGCTCCACCGCCGTCGGCTGGAGCGCCGAGCAGCTCGGCATCGAGCACAAGGGCGCCGGCGGGATGCTGATCGAGGCCGCGGCGATCCTGGTCGCGATCGTCGCGGACTTCCTGATCCTGTCGTACGTGCTGACGCTGCTGCCCGGCGTCGAACCGAAGCGCCGCGACCTGGTGGTCGCCGCGCTGCTCGGCGCGGTCGGCTTCGAACTGCTCAAGCTGCTGCTCGGCGGCTACATGAAGGGCGTCGCGGCGAAGTCGATGTACGGGGCGTTCGGCGTGCCGGTCGCCCTGCTGCTCTGGATCAACTTCACCGCGAAGCTGCTGCTGTTCTGCGCGGCGTGGACCGCCGTCGGGGTCAGGGAGTCACCGGAGTCTCGTCCACCGGAGGAGTCTCCGGGGACTCCTGGTCCGGGGACTTCGGGTCCGGCGACGTCTGGTCCTGGGAACGGCGACGGGCCGCCCCCGCCAGCGGCCAGCGCCGGTTGACCAGGAACACCGCGCCCGCGAGCAGCACCAGCACCCCGCCCGCCACGGCGAGCGCGATGCCGATCCCGCCGGACGGCTTCGACGCGGCGACCGACGCGTGCCCCGTACCGTCCTCGCCCTTGCCCGGCGCCTCCTTGCCGGGGGCGGGCTCGGCCCCGGCCGTGCTGCCCGTCGTACCCGGCGTCGTACCCGCCGTCGCCGGCGGCACCAGCTCACCCACCGGCGTCACCTTGCCGGTCGCCGCGAAGCCCCAGTCGAGCAGCCGCGCGGCCTCCTTGTAGACGGCGTGCTGCTCCTTCGACGAGGGGTTCATGACGGTGACGAGCAGCACCTTGCCGTTGCGCTCGGCGACACCGGTGAAGGTCGCGCCGGCCTCGGTGGTGTTGCCGTTCTTGACCCCGGCGATGCCCTGGTACGGGGCGACCCCGATGTCACCGGTCAGCAGCCGGTTGGTGTTCTGGATCTCGAAGGCCTCGCGCTTCTTGCCCGGCTTCGCCTCGCCCGGGAACTTGGCCCGCGGGGTGGCCGCGTACTCCCGGAAGTCCGGGTTCTGCATGCCGCTGCGGGCGATGAGGGTGAGGTCGTACGCGGAGGAGACCTGGCCCGGCTCGTCGTAGCCGTCCGGCGACTTGACGTGGGTGTCGAGGGCCTGGAGCTCCTCGGCGTGCGTCTGCATGTCCTTCACGGTCTGGTCCACGCCGTTGTTCATCGCGGCGAGCACGTGCACGGCGTCGTTGCCGGAGCGCAGGAAGACGCCCAGCCACAGATCGTGGACGCTGTAGGTCTGCTTCTCCTTGATGCCGACCAGGCTGGAGCCGGCGCCGAGGCCCTGCAGGTCGGTCGGGAGCACCGTGTGGTTCTGCGTCTTGGGGAACTTCGGCAGCAGGGTGTCCGCGAAGAGCATCTTCAGGGTGGAGGCGGGGGCCAGCGGCCAGTGCGCGTTGTGCGCGGCGAGCACCTGCCCGTTCTCCGCGTCGGCCACGATCCACGACCGCGCGCTCAGCTCCTTCGGCAGCACCGGCGCCCCCACCCCCAGCTGCACCTGAGTGCCGGCCTTGGACAGCAGCGTCCCGCCCACGCTCGACATCGTGGCCGGCGGCTGGGGCTGCGGCGCCTTGCCGTCCGCGTGCGCGGGCGCGGCGGCGAGGAGGGGCAGCAGAGTGGCGGCGGCGGTGGCCGCCAAAGCGGCCTTCGCGGTCATCTTCGAAGCGGACACGATCGGAAACGTACATCCCCCGACGGCCCTTCCGAACCTCGCGGGGCGGTTCGTCCCCGCTCGTCCACCCGTCCGCAGGGGCCGTGGGGCGGATGGTGGCACGGGCGCCACGACGTCCAGTCGGTGCAGATCATGGCATTTGCTCGAATTCGACCCATGGTGCTGGTTCATCTGAATAGGTTTTCCTCGATAACTAACCGGCGGTGAATCGGTCACACAAGAGAGCAGGTGAGAGGCTTTGTCCCCGTTTGTTTCAGCCGTGCCGGCGGAGCAGTTGGACACGGTTCGAGTCGCCGTCTACGCGCGACAGTCCAAGGAGCGTCCCGATTCGTCCGAGGCGTCCCCGGACGGGCAGGTGGCGGCAGGTGCGTCGCTGGCGGCGAGCAGAGGGTGGAAGGTCGTTCACGCGTTCAAAGACGTTGGTCGGTCCGGTTGGGATCCCAATGCCGTCGCTTCGTCTCCGTACTCGAACCGTTCCTCGACACCTCGAACCCGATCGGCGTCGCGATCTTCGCGTTGATCGCGGCGCTCGCGAAGCAGGACAGCGACATCAAGGCGGAGCGTCTGCGTGGGGCCAAGGACCAGATCAAGGCGGTCGGTGGCCGGCACTCCAGCTCCGCCCCGTACGGCATGAGAGCTGTCCGGGAGAAGATCGGCAACCTTGTCGTGTCCGTGCTTGAGCCGGACGAAGACAACCCGGAGCACGTCGAGATCGTCGAGCGCATGGTGGAGATGTCGTTGGCCGGAATCTCGGACAACAAGATCGCGACGACGCTGGAGTCGGAAGGCGTACCTGCCCTGGGAGAGGCGGAACGCCGTGCCAGCGAGAAGCGGATGCAGTCCATCAAGCAACGGCGCGTATCGAACGAGGACAGCCCCATTCGGTGGCGTGCTCAGACCGTGCGCTGGATTCTCTCCCACCCGGCCGTCGGAGGCCTCGCCAGCGAGCGTGTGAAGCGAGGCAAGGCGTACGTGAACGTCATCGCCCGGGACGAGGGCGGCGCGCCGCTGACGCCTCACCGGGGCGTGATCGCCGGGGCCAGGTGGCTGGAACTTCAGGAGATGCGCAGCAAGCGCAACAAGTCCAACAGACAGCCCGGCGGAGAGATCACACCCAGGCTCCTGAGCGGGTGGCGCTTCACAACCTGTGGAATCTGCACAGGCTCTATGGGGCAGACCAAGAACAACGGCGGACAGGACTACTACATGTGCGCCAACCCCAAGGGCCACGGCGGTCTGAGCGTCAAACGCAAAGACGCTGACGACTACGTGGCCCGATGCGTCTGGGCGCGGCTTGCCGGTGTCGACGTCGACGACGACGGGGACAGGAAATGGCTGGCGGAGGCGGCGCTCCGATTCGCACTTCGATGCGATCTGTCCAGTGTCCAGGAGGAGAGGCGTGAGACGGCAGCGCACCTTGAGCACGTCCGAAACTCGATCGCCGAACTCCAGGCTGACCGCAAGGCGGGGCTCTACAGAGGGAGGGACGAGCTGGCCATGTGGCGCGCGACGATGACGCAGTACCGCGCCTTCGAGGACCGGTGCACAGACAGACTGGGAGAACTGGACGAGCACGCCGCCGCCGCGATTCAGGTTCCGTCCGCATGGCACGAACCGGGGGAGGACCCGTTGGGTCCTGGTTCCCCGTGGGCGGCATGGGATGTGTTCAAGCGCCGCGAGTTCCTTGACCTCTTCCTCTCCAGCGTCTCTGTCGGCCCCGGCCGGGACCCGGAGACCCGGAAGTACATCGCGATCGAGGACCGGGTGACTCTCCACTGGCGATGCCTTGCGTCGGATGAGGACCAGAAGGACGACGAAGAGACACCGGCTGTCCTCTGACGCCTGAGCCAAGCCCCGGTAGCCAATTGCGGACCGCCGGGGCTATCGCGTCTCGGCCGTCGCCCACGTCGTGTGAGGAGACAACCTCAGCCGAGGTACGGCTGATTGCGATTTTCCAGGTGATGCGTCAGTCGTAGACGCTGGGTGTGATGCATGGGCAGCGTGTCCAGCTCCGCGGGGAAGCCGCTCACGCCTGGTGGCTGCTGCACGACCGTCCCCGACCCGAGCGGTTCGGTCTGACCGTGACCACCACGGGAGAGGCTGTGCGGCTGGTGGCCGCCGAGCGAGCCGTTCCCCTGGCCGGCTGATCCGCAAGGCCGCCCCGTCTGTGCGCCGCCCCGTGGCGCAGGGGCGGGGCTTTTACTTGACCGCGTTCGCGCGGACGCCCCGGAAGCCGATCACGCCGACGGCCGTCCCCAGGATGAACGAGGTGACGGCGAGGGCCAGGTGCACCCAGAAGTACGCCGTCGGGTTTCCCGCGTCGTCGAAAGCGAGCCCGCTGCCGTCCTTGGCCAAGTTCTTCACGAAGGTCACCCAGATCACCCAGGACCAGATGCCGAACGCGAGCAGGAACCAGGAGACGCGGCGGCTGAGCTTCATGGGGGTGTCCTTCGCAGTGGGGTGGCCGTGCCCTCCCAGTATCGAACCGGCCGCGCGGGGCGCTGCCAGTGGGGGCAGTAGCGTGGGGGCCCGGCGGAGCGAAGAAGAGGCGGGGCGGGCGTGGGCGTGGTTCTGGTGGTGCTGGTACTGGTCGTGGTCCTGGGGCTGCTCGGGGGCGTGCACTGGTACGTGTGGCGGCGGCTCGTGCGGGATCTGACCGTGCCGGGCGGGGTGGCGCGGCGGGTCGGGACCGGGGTCGCGGTCGCGCTGCCGCTGCTTTCGGTCGGCGCGCTCGTCTCCGGGCGGGCCGGCGCGCCCTTCGTCCTGGAGCAGGTGCTCGCGTGGCCGGGCTTCCTGTGGCTCGCGGTGCTGCTGTACGTGACGCTCGCGCTGGCCGTCACCGAGCCGCTGCGGCCGCTGCTGCGGCGCCTGCTCGCCCGCCGGGCGGAGGCGCCTGCCGAGGTCCCGGCCGAGGTACCGGTGCCCGTGTCCGTACCGGCGGCGGCGCCCGAGCCCCCGGCGCCGGCCGCCCCCGAAACCCCCGACCTCTCCCGGCGGCTGTTCGTCAACCGCGTCGTCTCCGGGTCCGCCGCCGCCGTCGCCCTCGGGACGGTCGGCTACGGCACGTACGGCGTGCTGCGCGGCCCGCGGGTGAAGCGGGTCACCGTCCCGCTCGCCAAGCTGCCGCGCGGGGCGCACGGTTACCGGATCGCGGTGGTCTCGGACATCCACCTCGGGCCGATCCTGGGCCGGGCGCACACCCAGCGGATCGTCGACACCATCAACGCCACCCAGCCCGATCTCGTCGCCGTCGTCGGCGACCTGGTCGACGGCACGGTGGCGAACCTCGGCCCGGCCGCCGAGCCGCTCGCCCGGCTGAAGGCCCGCGACGGGGCCTTCTTCGTGACCGGGAACCACGAGTACTTCTCCGGCGCCGACGCCTGGGTCGACCACGTCCGCGAGCTCGGCCTGCGCCCGCTGCGCAACGCCCGGGTCGAGATCGGCGCCGGTTTCGACCTCGCCGGGGTCGACGACGTCGCCGGCGAGAGCGAGGGCCACGGGCCCGACTTCGGCAAGGCCCTCGGGGACCGCGACCGGTCCCGTACCGCCGTGCTCCTCGCCCACCAGCCGATCGTCATCGACGACGCCGTCCGCCACGGCGTCGACCTCCAGCTCTCCGGCCACACCCACGGCGGCCAGCTCTGGCCCGGCAACCTCATCGCGGAACTGGCCAATCCCACCGTCGCGGGCCTGGAGCGGTACGGCGACACCCAGCTGTACGTCTCGCGCGGCGCGGGCGCCTGGGGACCCCCGGTCCGGGTCGGCGCGCCCTCCGACATCACCGTGGTGGAGCTCGCCTCGAAGCAGGCGTAGCCGAAGCGGGCAGGCAGGCGTAACGGAGTGCTTTGTGACCGATACGTACTGCTCAGTCCCCTGAAATCCCCTATCCCGGGACATATACGTGCGGTGTGAAGGTTTACTCTTCCACCAGTGAAATTCGTGTGATGGGATGGGCGCCATCGCGGCTGGCCGAATTCCGCCGCGACAGGGGTGGGAACGCAAAAAAGGATGCACGTCTCATGCGGTCGACGGTCCGTCTGCGCATTTTGATCATTTGTGGGGTTTTGGTAGCGGCCGGAATCGGGGGCTGGCAACTGCTGCCCTCCGACGAAGTGCGGACGGACGCCATCACCGTCGGTACGACCGACGAGGTGACCTCGCTCGATCCGGCCGGTGCCTACGACGCCGGTTCCTGGGCGATCTACAGCAACATCTATCAGTCACTGCTCACCTTCAAGCCGGGCTTCACGACGCCGGTTCCGGACGCGGCCGAGAGCTGCCGGTTCGTCGGCTCGAAGCTCTCGACGTACGAGTGCGAGCTCCGCGACGACCTGACCTTCTCCAACGGTCACAAGATCACCGGTGAGGACGTCCGTTACTCCTTCGAGCGGATGCTGGCGATCAAGACGGACGTCGGCCCGGCGCCGCTGTTCCCGACGCTGAAGAAGGTCGTGGCTTCGGGCCAGAAAGTGACCTTCCAGCTCAGCGGCCGTGACGCCACCTTCCCGCTGAAGCTGGCCACCGGTGCCGGCTCGATCGTCGACCACACCGCGTACCCGGCGAAGGAGCTGCGCGGCGGCAACGCGGTGGACGGCTCGGGGCCGTACGTCCTCAAGGAGTACGAGCCGGGCGTCAGCGCGCGTCTTGAGCCGAACCCCAGCTACCGGGGCGCCATCACCAAGACCGGCCGGCCGGTCGTCGTCAAGTACTTCAAGGAGTCCGAGGAGCTCGCGACCGCCTGGAACGCCGACAAGGTCGACGTGACCCACCGGCAGATGCCGCCGGACTTCCTCAACAAGCTCGGCGACGCGCCGAAGGACGGCACCCGGGTCACCGAGGCGGCCAGCGCGGAGATCCGCAACCTCAACTTCAACATCCGCCCCGGCAGGGTGATGTCGAAGACGGCGGTCCGCCAGGCGATCGCCGCGGTCATCGACCGCCCGGCCATCGTCACCGGTCCCTACAAGGGCACGGTCGAGCCGCTCTACTCCCTCATTCCGCAGGGCTTCGTCGGCCACAGCACCGCCTTCTACGACACCTATCCGGAGCCCAGCGCCACCAAGGCCAAGCAGCTGCTGCGGGACGCGGGCGTCGACACCCCGGTGAAGTTCTCGCTCGGCCACCGCAAGGACGCCACGTACGCCGCCGAGGCCGCCGAGATCAAGAAGCAGCTGGAGGAGACCGGCCTGTTCGAGGTCACGGTCAAGTCGGTGGACTGGCAGAACTTCCAGAAGGAGTACGCGGCGGGCACGTTCGACGCCTACCCCATCGGCTGGTTCCCGGACTTCGCCGACTCCGACAACTTCACCGCCCCGCTCGTCGGCACGGGCAACGCGCTGCACAACGGCTACTCGCGGGCGAAGGTCGACTCGCTGATCGCCGCCACCCAGCAGTACAGCGACCGCGGCCGCGCGGCCGGCGACTTCAAGGCCATCCAGGACGAGGTCGCCAAGGACGTGCCGCTGGTGCCGCTGTGGCAGAAGAAGGACTACGTGCTGTCGACGGAGGAGGTCGCCGGCTCCCAGTACCTGTCGGACGGCACCGGCATCTGGCGCCTCTGGGAACTGAGCTGGATCTAGCCCGCAGAGCATGCGGGAAGGGCCCCGGACCGTGCACTTCACGGTCCGGGGCCCCTCCTTTTCAGGTGCTGCTCAGGACTTCTTGGCGGCGCCGCCCCGCTTCGGCTTGCCCGAGGCCGCCATGCCCGCCGCCGTCGGCATGAAGTCGGACAGGACGTCGTGGACGTCGGTGACCAGCGGGCGCAGGATGCGGAAGCGGGACAGCGAGATGGCCCGGGCGGTGACCGGGGCCAGCCGCTCCACCAGGCGGCGGCTGTTGGCGGCGCCCTCGGAGCGGTCGTACACCCAGAACAGCACCAGACCCATCTGCTGGAGCCACAGCAGCCGCGGCAGCGGCTCGGCCAGCTCCGGGTCGACCTTCACCTTGGCGCCGGAGATGACCCGGCGGTGCACCTGGATCGCCGCCTCGCGCGGGCCCGCCGACTCGGGCGAGAACGGGCTGAGCGGGCTGTCCGGGTCGGCCGCGTTCTTGAAGAACTGGGCCGCGAACTCGTGGTACGGCTCCGCGATGTCGAGCCAGGCCAGGAGCACCCCGCGGATCCGGGCGGTCAGATCCTTCTCGCCGCTCTCCAGGATGGGCTCGACGGCCCGCTGGTGCTCCTGGGCGATCCGGTCGTAGAAGCCCTGGACGAGGTGCTCCTTGGAGGAGAAGTAGTAGTAGGCGTTGCCGACCGAGACGCCCGCCTCCTGCGCGATGGCCCGCATGGTCGTCTTGTCGTAGCCGCGGTCCTTGAACAGGCGGAGCGCGGTCTCCAGGATGAGCGCGCGGGTCTGCTCGCTCTTGGGCGCCTTGGCCGGCTTGTCGGCCCCGGTGGACTCGGCGGTCTCGGTGGACCCGGAGGCTGCAGCGGCCTCGGCGTTCGGTGCCGGCTCGGCGGGCTTCTCTTCCATCGCGTCCTTCACACTCCCGAGCCTAGTCGGCCACGGGCGGTGCCTCGCACCGTCCTTCGGCGCAGCCGCTCGGGCCGTCGGCGGACCGGGACTTCAGGGCCTCGCGCCATTTCGCGGCGGCGAGGACGGTGGCCCGGGCGAACGGCCGGCCGGCCGGGGTGGCCAGCCAGTGGGCCCGGGGCCGGTGGGCGACCAGGGCCCAGAGGCAGACGATCCAGGCGTCGGTGGCGCGGTAGACCTGGCCGCCGTCGCCGACGACCGTGATCTCCCGCAGGGTCTCCGAGTGGTCGAGCTCCGGGAAGCGCCGCCGCGCCTCCGCGGACCCGGCCGGTACGAAGTCCAGGGGTACCAACTGCGCCTGCCCGAGCAGCCAGTGGCGCAGGTGGACGCAGAGCGGGCAGTCGGCGTCGTAGAGGACGGTCAGGCGCCGCACGGGCGAGTTCGGATCCATGGGGTGCTCCCGGTCCGGGTGGCGGGGGTCAGACGCCGGTGGCCGGGGTCGCCCACGGGCCGGCGCCGGGGCCCTGGGGTCCGCGCGGGCCGCCCTGGCCGGCCGGCGGGGTCCAGCCCTGCGGCGGCACCGGCGGGACCTGGCCGCGCTCCAGGACGCCCCGGCGGCGGATCTTGTTGAGGACGTAGACGTTGCCGAGGTGCATCACGCCGAGCACGAGCAGGACGACGCCGAGCTTCACCGACAGCGCCTCCACGAGCCGCCGGGCGTCGGCGACGGCGTCGTCCCGGCTCAGATAGAGGGCGACGAAGCCGAGGTTGACGAGGTAGAAGCCGACGACGAGCAGGTGGTTCACGGCGTCCGCGAGCTTCTCGTTCCCGTGCAGGACGTCGGCGAGGAAGACCCGCCCGTTGCGGCTGAGGGTGCGGGCGACCCAGATGGTGAGCCCGACACTGACGAGCAGGTAGACGACGTACGCGACGACAGTGAGGTCCATGCCCCACGCTCCCTTGAACGCGTTCAAAGCTGACGTCGATGACTGTAGACCTCTCCTTGAACGTGTTCAAGTCGGCTGGAGGAGGTGCGCCGAAACCCCTGGTGGGAAAGGTGCCGGGCGATCTAGGGTCGGGCGCATGACACTTGCTCACGACGTGGCCGGCGACGGCTCCGACACCGTTCTGCTGCTCCACTCCGGCGTCTGCGACCGCCGCATGTGGGACGGGCAGTTCCACGCCCTGGCCGAAGCCGGCCACCGTGTGGTGCGGTGCGACCTGCGCGGCTTCGGCGACACCCCGATCGACGCCCCGCACGTCCACGCGGACGACGTCCGCGACCTGCTCGACCACCTCGGCGTCGAGCGCGCCGCGATCGTCGGCTCCTCCTTCGGCGGTGAGGTGGCCCTGGAGTTCACCGTCCGCCACCCCGGCCGCACCACCGCGCTCGCCCTGCTCTGCGCCGCCGCCCCGGGCCACGAGGCGGGCCCGGAGCTCCGCGGGTTCTTCGGCCGCGAGCGCGAACTCCTGGTGGCCGGCGACATCGCGGGCGCCGCCGCGCTCAACGTCGACTTCTGGCTCGGCCCGGACGCCGACGCCGCCGCCCGCGACCTGGTGCTGTGCATGCAGACCCGCGCCTTCGAGCTCCAGCTGCCCGCCCCCGACGAGTTCGCCCCCGGCGAGGTCGAGGTCACCGACAAGGACCTCGCCGCGATCGACGTCCCCGTCCTCGTCGCCACCGGCGGCCACGACATCCCCGACTTCGGCGTCATCGGCGACCGCCTCGCCGGTCTCTTCCCGGACGTCCGCCGCGTCACCCTCGACTGGGCCGGTCACCTGCCGGCCGTCGAGCGCCCGGCGGAGACCACCCGGCTGATCAGCGAGTTCCTGGCGGGCTGACCTTCCCGGCCGGAGCCGCAGCCGTGGCCGCACCTTCGGTCCCGGCCTCGGTCCCGGCCTCGGTTCCGGCCTCGGTTCCGGTCCCGGCCTCGGTTCCGGTCCCGGTCGCGGTCCGGGCCTCGGTTCCGGTCCCGGCCGCGGTTCCGGCGCCGGCCGCGGTCTCGGTTCCGGCCCCGGTTCCGGTTCCGGTCCCGGCTGCCGCCGCGCCCGAGGCTGTCGCGTCGGTGAACCTCCGCACGCCCGGCAGCAGCGCCGAGCCCAGGCAGCAGCCGGCGACCGTGAGCGCCGCGACCGTCAGCGGCACGCCCGGGCCCCAGGCCGAGGCGGCGAGCGGCGCGAGCCCGTACCCCAGCGGCATCGCCGCGAAGGACAGCAGCCAGTCGTACGACGTGACGCGCGCGAGCGCGTGCTCCGGGACCGCGCGCTGCACCGCGGTCTCCCAGACCGGCGAGAGGAAGCCGAGACCGGCCTGCGCGACGCCGTACGCGCCGATGACGAGCACGGCCGGCGCCCCGGCCGCGAGCAGCAGCAGCGGCAGCGCGTACGTGGCGAGGCCGAGGTTCGCGGTCAGGACCGGGCGGCGCGGGCGGACCCGGTCGGCCACCAGCGAGCCGGCGAGCAGCCCGATCGCGCCCGCCTGGAGCAGCGCCACCCACGCCGCCCCGCCGCCCAGACGGTGCACGGCGATGCCCGGGCCGAGGGTCATCAGGACAGCGGCGGCGCCGTTCCACGCGCTGTGGCCGATCAGGCTGGACCAGTACCAGTCGCGGGTGCGCACCTCCTGCCAGCCCTCGCGCAGATCGGTGAGGACGGAGCGGCGCGGGCCCGCGGCCGGCCGCTCGGCGCGCTCGATCCGTACGGCGCACAGCAGCGCCGCACTGACCGCGAAGCTCGCCGCGTCCAGGACGAAGGCCCAGCCGGGGCCCACGGTGAAGATCAGGGCGCCGGCGAGGGCCGGGCCGCCGACCCGGCTGGCGCTGTGCGCCACCGACATCGCCGCGTTCGCGCGCTGCAGGCCCTCCTCCGGGACCGTGCCCCGGATGAGCGGCGAGGAGGTGGGCATGGCGAACGCGCCGGCGGCGCCGCCGATCACCTCGACGCTCGCGATCACGGCGAGCGAGGGCGTACCGCCCAGCAGCTGTACGCCGACGACGAGTTGGGTGACACAGCGGACGAGGTCCATGGCGAGCGCGATGGTCCGGGCGTCGAAGCGGTCGCCCGCGACACCGCCCAGCGGCAGCAGGAGCAGCTTGGGGACCATCGAGCAGGCGAGCACCAGGGCGAGGGCCGCGGTGGAGCCGGTGGCCTGCTGGACGGCGAGGGCGAGGGCGGCCGGGATGGCGGCGTCGCCGAGCAGGGAGAGGGTGCGTCCGGTGAAGAGCAGGCGGAAGGGGCGGCTGCGCAGCGGATGGGGGACGGCGGGAGGTGTCACGGAGGCGGACATGCCGAGGAGAGTATTTCGATGCCGAATAATTCGTCAACGAAATACTTCTGCCGGGAGTGTTCCGAGAGCGGGCCGGTCCGCCGACGTACGATCGCCCCATGGCCCCGACCGAGGAACCGCGCAAGCCTGCTCAGGAGAGCCGGCCCGAGCCCGAGGCCCCGCGCGACTGGACCGACGACCACGTCGACCGCTGGGGCCCGGTGCTGCCCGGGCTCGACCCCGTCGTCGAGGGTGCCGTCACCCGGATGAAGAAGCTCTCGGTCTACTTCCGCCGGGTCCGCGAGCAGTCCCTCGTCGACTTCGACCTGGAACGCCACGAGTTCGACACCCTCCACAAGCTCGCCGGCCGCGGCGGCAGCGCCGCGCCCTCCGAACTCGCCCAGGACCTCGACCTCGCCCCGGCCTCCGTCACCGGCCGCCTCGACGCCCTGGAGAAGCGCGGCTTCGTCCGGCGCACCCAGTCCACCACCGACCGGCGCCGGGTGATCGTCGAACTCACCGACTCGGGCCACGAGACCTGGCTCGGCGCGATGGACGTCCTCGGCCACGAGGAGCACCGGCTGCTCGGTGTGCTCGACCCCGAGGAGCGCGTCGTCCTCAACGACCTGCTGCGCCGGATCATGCTGGCGGCCGAGGAGGACCCCTCCGTACCGCACTGGCACGGCTGAGAACACGGCTGAGGGGGGCGTCCGTACGGACGCCCCCCTCACGCTGCCTGCCTCGATCGCCGTGCCGTCAGACGCTCAGCGAGCGCGCGTAGTTGAGCTGACCCATCACCCAGTTGAAGCTGTCCGGTCCGGTCGCCGGGATCATCGTCGAGTGGTGCCGGCCGTTGCTGGTGACGGTGACCTGGATGAAGCCGGTGGTCTTCTTCTCCTTCATCAGGAGGAAGAGCAGGCCGAGCAGGCAGAACAGGAAGAAGATGACCGCGAGCACGACCGCGACCGTCGGCATCTTCTCCTCGGTCCGCGACATGTCCGTCGCGTTCCACACCGCGCCGCGCAGCGGCATGTTCCCGGCCGGCGTGATGATCTGGTCGCCCACCACGGTGATGTCGCCGAGGCTCACCAGCGGCGCCCCGCCGCCCATCGGCGGCTGCTGGGCCGGCACCGGGAGCCCGCCCGCGAGGGTCGGCTGGTAGGCGGGCGGCGGCGGGGTCTGCGGGTAGCCGTACGCGGGCGTCCCGGCCTGCTGGCCCGGCCCCCATTCGTAGTTCCCCGAGTCACCCGACTTGTAAGGGTTCGGATCGCTCATCAGTAGTCCCCGTCCTCAACGAGACACGCACGCCAACACGTACGCCAACACGCACGACACACGGAAAAGCCCGCTCCTGCACGTCGCAGCGTACAGAAGCGGGCTTCCCGGCAGTGCGTGGGTGTCAGAAGCGACGCGTGATCAGCGCGCGCTTGACCTCCTGGATCGCCTTCGTGACCTCGATGCCACGCGGGCAGGCGTCCGTGCAGTTGAACGTCGTGCGGCAACGCCACACGCCGTCCTTGTCGTTGAGGATCTCCAGACGCTGCTCGCCCGCCTCGTCACGCGAGTCGAAGATGAAGCGGTGCGCGTTCACGATGGCGGCCGGACCGAAGTACTGGCCGTCGTTCCAGAAGACCGGGCAGGACGACGTGCACGCGGCGCACAGGATGCACTTGGTGGTGTCGTCGAAGCGCTCGCGGTCCTCGGCGGACTGCAGGCGCTCGCGGGTCGGCTCGTTGCCCTTGGTGACCAGGAACGGCATGACGTCCCGGTACGCCTGGAAGAAGGGCTCCATGTCGACCACGAGGTCCTTCAGCACCGTGAGGCCCTTGATGGCCTCGACGGTGATCGGCTTCTCGGGGTTGATGTCCTTGATCAGCGTCTTGCAGGCGAGCCTGTTCTTGCCGTTGATCCGCATCGCGTCCGAGCCGCAGATGCCGTGCGCGCAGGAGCGACGGAAGGTCAGCGTGCCGTCCAGGTCCCACTTGATCTTGTGGAGACCGTCGAGCACGCGCTCCTTCGGGTCGATCTCGACCTGGAAGTCCTCCCAGACTGCCGCGTCCGACACCTCGGGGTTGAAGCGGCGGATCCGGAAGGTGACCGTGATGTACGGGGACGCGGCGGAGTCCTTCTCCACCTTGTCCAGAACGGGGGTAGCCATCAGTACTTACGCTCCATCGGCTGGTAGCGGGTCTGGACGACCGGCTTGTAGTCGAGACGGACGGTCTCGGAGCCGTCCTCGCCGACCTCGCGGTACGCCATGGTGTGGCGCATGAAGTTGACGTCGTCGCGGTTCGGGTAGTCCTCGCGGTAGTGACCGCCGCGGGACTCCTTGCGCGCCAGGGCCGAGATGGCCATGACCTCGGCCAGGTCGAGCAGGTTGCCCAGCTCGACGGCCTCCAGGAGGTCGGTGTTGAAGCGCTTGCCCTTGTCCTGGATGGACACGTTCTTGTAGCGCTCGCGCAGCTCGGCGATCTTCTCGACGGCCGTCTTGATGGTCTGCTCCGTACGGAACACCATCACGTTGGCGTCCATCGTCTCCTGGAGCTCGCGGCGCAGCTCGGCGACCCGCTCGCTGCCCGTGGAGTTGCGCAGGTTCTCGATCTGCTCGACGACCTTGGCCTCCGGGTTCTCCGGCAGCTCGACGAAGTCGTGCTTGTGGGAGTACTCGGCGGCGGCGATGCCGGCGCGGCGCCCGAAGACGTTGATGTCGAGCAGCGAGTTGGTGCCGAGGCGGTTGGCGCCGTGCACCGACACGCAGGCGACCTCGCCGGCCGCGTACAGACCCGGGACGACGGTGGTGTTGTCCGAGAGGACCTCACCCTCGACGTTGGTCGGGATGCCGCCCATGGCGTAGTGCGCGGTGGGCTGGATCGGGATCGGGTCCGTGTAGGGCTCGATGCCGAGGTAGGTGCGCGCGAACTCGGTGATGTCCGGGAGCTTGGCGTCCAGCTGCTCCGGCGGGAGGTGCGTCAGGTCCAGGTAGACGTGGTCGCCCTCGGGACCGCAGCCGCGGCCCTCGCGGATCTCCGTGTAGATGGAGCGGGACACGACGTCACGGGACGCGAGGTCCTTCATGACCGGCGCGTACTTCTCCATGAAGCGCTCGCCGTCCTTGTTGCGGAGGATGCCGCCCTCACCGCGGGCGCCCTCCGTCAGCAGGATGCCCATGCGCCAGATGCCCGTCGGGTGGAACTGGAAGAACTCCATGTCCTCCAGCGGCAGACCGCGGCGGAAGCACGCGGCCTGGCCGTCACCGGTCAGGGTGTGGGCGTTGGAGGTCACCTTGAAGAACTTGCCGGTGCCGCCGGACGCGTAGATGACCGACTTCGCCTGGAAGACGTGGATCTCGCCGGTCGCCAGCTCGTAGGCCACCACACCGGCGGAGTGCTTGACGCCGTCGACCTCGGTGATCAGCTGGTCCAGGACGTAGAACTCGTTGAAGAACTCCACGCCCTCCTTGACGCAGTTCTGGAACAGCGTCTGGAGGATCATGTGGCCGGTGCGGTCCGCGGCGTAGCACGCGCGGCGGACCGGGGCCTCGCCGTGGTTGCGGGAGTGACCGCCGAAGCGGCGCTGGTCGATCTCGCCCTTCGGGGTGCGGTTGAAGGGGAGACCCATCTTCTCCAGGTCGAGGACGGCGTCGATGGCCTCCTTCGCCAGGATCTCGGCGGCGTCCTGGTCGACCAGGTAGTCACCGCCCTTGATCGTGTCGAAGGTGTGCCACTCCCAGTTGTCCTCCTCCACGTTGGCCAGCGCGGCGGCCATGCCGCCCTGCGCGGCGCCCGTGTGGGAGCGGGTGGGGTACAGCTTCGTCAGCACGGCGGTGCGGCTGCGCTTCGTCGCCTCGATGGCGGCGCGCATGCCGGCGCCGCCGGCGCCGACGATGACGGTGTCGTACTTGTGGAACTTCATGACGTGGTTACCTCAGCCCCGTGCCTAGCGGATGTTCGGGTCGAAGGTGAAGATCACCAGCGTGCCCAGAAGGATGGTGAACACCGTGGCGGTGTACAGCAGGCCCTTGAGCCACAGGCGCGTGTTGGCCCGCTCCGCGTAGTCGTTGATGACCGTGCGGAGGCCGTTGGCGCCGTGCAGCATCGCGAGCCACAGCATCAGCAGGTCCCAGACCTGCCAGAACGGGGACGCCCAGCGGCCGGCCACGAAGGCGAAGCCGATCTTGGAGACGCCGCCGTCCAGGAAGAGCTGGATCAGCAGGTGGCCGAGGACCAGGACGACGAGGACGACGCCGGAGAGGCGCATGAAGAGCCATGCGGCCATCTCGAAGTTGCCTCGGGTCGCCCGCGGGGTCTTGCCGGTGCGCTTGCGGGGGGCCTCGATGTACGGGGCGGGGTTGTCCACGTCGTAGGACGTGGCCTCGACGGGGCCGATGGCCGAAGTGGTGTCAGCGGACATGAGTGGCGTCAGCTCCCGAACAGTTCACGTGCGGCGTGGCCGAGGACGGGGTACAGCGAGCCCGCCATCAGGACCACCCAGATGCCCACGACGGTCCAGAGCATCTGCTTCTGGTAGCGGGGGCCCTTGGCCCAGAAGTCCACGGCGATGACACGGAGACCGTTCAGCGCGTGGAAGAGGATGGCGGCGACGAGGCCGTACTCCAGCAGAGCGACGATCGGCGTCTTGTACGTCGCGACCACTTCGTCGTACGCCTCGGGGGAGACGCGGACGAGAGCGGTGTCCAGCACGTGTACGAACAGGAAGAAGAAGATGAGGACGCCGGTGACTCGGTGAGCCACCCAGGACCACATTCCTTCCCGGCCGCGGTACAGCGTTCCAGCCGGCACGGAAAAACCCTCCGGGAGCGGGGATCGGGGCCGGCCGGCTTCTCTGTCGGTCTGGCCCGGCCGGGTACGGTCCACCGGCCCCGGTCATCGTAGCCACCACTCGTGGGTTCGCTCGCGCGGGGTCCATAGGTGTGATCAAACAGGCACGGACGGACTATCGTTCAACCCTGAATCGCCGCATTCCGGACGAATTCACGAGCCGGCGACCGAACGGGTGAGGCGGCTCCGGGCGAGCCGGCGCAGCTCCTCGGCGGCGACCACCCGTTCCTCCTCCCTTTCGTTGCCGAGCCGTGACCGGATGCCCGCGAGCACCTGGTTCAGGCGTTCGCCCGCCGGGACCCCGTCCAGGCTGATGACGAACGCGTGCCCGAAGCTCGCCTCGTACGCGGCGAGGGCGGCGCCGAGCGCGGTGCGGGCGGCCGGCGGCGCGTCCGGGTGCGGCAGCGCGGCGGTCTCGCGGGCCAGCGCCTCGTCGAGGTCCGCCTTGGACAGGTCGTAGCCGGCCTCGTCGGCGGCGGCGAGCAGCGCGTCGACGGTCGGGTACGGCCGGTGCGCCGCCACCCGTTCGGCCCAGCGGCGGCTGCCGCAGCAGCTGAGCAGCCACTGCTCGGCGAGGCCCTGCGGGGCCGCGTTGAAGCGCACGAGGCTGGTGAGGTGCCGGGCGGCGGCCTGCTGGGCAGGTATCGCGGGCGGGATCGGGGTCCGGCAGGGTGCGGCGTGGGTGTCGCTGGTCAGCGGGGACTCCGGAAAGCGAGACGTGAACGACGTAAACGACGTGAAGACGTGAAGGTGTCGGGGGAGATGGGTGGGGTGAGTGTGACGCCACGCTATCGGCGGGAAGGGGGAAGTGTCCGACGGGTGCGCGAATTTCACCTGGACGAGTGGGTTTCGTCATGAGGGTGGACAAGAGATCCGGGATGCCGGGCTTCGTGCGATGAGGGAGGATTCCGGGTGATGCGGTACTCCATACGGGGGCCCCGACGGGGCCCCGCACTCCTGGCGGCCGCGGTGGCACTGGTCACCGTGGCGGCCTGCTCCGACGGTTCCTCCTCCGCCCCGCCCGCCGGTACGGGCGCCGGGACGACCGCCCCGACCGCGGCCCCCACCTCCGCGCCGCCGCCCCCGAGTCCGACGCCGAAGCCGAGCCCGACGCCGACGAAGACGTATCCGCTGTCCGCCGCCCCGCAGGTGGTGCCCGCCGTCCGCGCCCACCAGGCGGCCCGCGGCCCCGGCTGGAAGCCCGGCCCGGACACCGGCGTCGTGGTCGCCGCGAAAGACGAGGCCGTGCTCGGCGACGAGGCGAAGCTGATCGCGGGCGAGCTGCGCGTCCCGTACCGCGGCACCGCCGCCGCCCGCCCCGGCGACGTCACCCTCGCGCTCGGCGGCGGGGGCGCCGCCGAGTCGTACACCCTCACCGTCCGCGACGGCGGGATCCGCATCACCGGACCCGACCAGGCCGGCGTCTTCTACGGCACCCGCACCCTCAAACAGTCCGTCAACGCCACCGGCGCGATGCCCGAGGGCACCGTCACCGACGCCCCCGCCAAGCCGCAGCGCGGACTGATGGTCGACATCGCCCGCAAGTACTTCACCGCGGACTGGATCGAGGACCGGCTGCGCGAGATGGCCGACCTCAAGCTCAACCAGCTCGGCCTGCACTTCTCCGACGACCAGGGCTTCCGGATCGCCTCCGACACCCACCCCGAGATCGTCTCCGAACGGCACCTCAGCAAGGCCGAGGTGCGCCGGATCGTGGCCCTCGCGCAGAGCCTCCACATCCAGGTCGTCCCCGAGATCGACTCGCCCGGACACCTCGGCGCGGTCATCGACGCGCACCCGGACCTCCAGCTGGTCAGCGCGACCGGCCGCCGGCCGCGCGGCACCGTCGACATCTCGAACCCGGCCGCCGCGAAGATCGTGGACGAGCTGCTGCGCGAGTACACGGGCCTGTTCCCCGGCGCGTACTGGCACCTCGGCGGCGACGAGTACGTGGCCCTGATGGCGAAGAACCCCGAGGCGACGTATCCGGAGCTGGCCCGCGCCGCGACCGCGAAGTACGGCCCCTCGGGCCGGATCCAGGACCTGGCCACCGGCTGGCTCAACGACCGCGCGGCAGTCGTCCGCCCGACGGGCAAGGCGCTGCGCGCCTGGAACGACGGCTTCTTCGCCGGCGGCGTCACCAGCGCCGCCCCGGACCTCCAGGTCGCCTACTGGACCGGCGCCGAGATCGGGGCCCGCACCCCGACCTCGTACCTGAGCGCCGGCCGCAAGATGATCAACTACAACGACGTGTTCCTCTACTACATCCTCGGCCAGCCCCGCGGCCAGACCTACCCCACCGGCCGGCGCATCTACGAGCAGTGGACCCCGCTGGTGCTGCGCGGCACCACCCCGGTCCCGGCCCGTTACGACCCCCAGATCCTCGGCGGCAGCTTCGCCGTCTGGTGCGACCTGGCGAACGCCCAGACCGAGGCCCAGGTCGCCGCCGGCATCCGGATGCCGCTCACGGCGACCGCCCAGAAGCTGTGGGACGCCCGCAAGCCCGCGGCGAGTTGGGCGGCCTTCCAGTCGCTGGCCGCGAAGGTGCGTGGCTCCTGAAACTGCCAGCAAAGTGCTAGCGGTGCGACTACTCTTGTCGCATGGCCACTCTCTATGTGCGAGACCTGTCCGAGGAAGCGCTCGCGGAGCTGAAGATAAGGGCCGCCCGCAACCGGCAGTCGCTGCAGGCGTACGCGCGCACGCTGCTGGAGCAGGAGGCCGCGACGCCCTCCCTGGAGGACGTGATCGCACGGGTCCGTGAGCGGGTCACCGCTCGGCTCGCCACCGACGAGGTGCTCGACGAGATCGAGCGTGGGAGGCGGCGAGAGTGATCGTCGTGGACGCCGGCGCACTGGTGATGCTGCTGGCCGACGCCGGGCCGGTCGGCGAGGCGCTGCGGGACCGCGTGGCCGCTGAGCGGCTGCTCGCGCCCTACCTCGCCGACATCGAGGTCAGCTCCGCCCTGCTCGGCCGCCATCGCGGCGGCAAGCTGACGGACCGCGAGCTCGACGACGCGCTGAGCGCGTTCGCCACGCTGCCGCTGCGGCGCGCCGAGCAGCTGCCCTTCCTGCCCCGGGTGCGCGAGCTGTACGCCAACCTCAGTCCGTGCGACGCGCTGTACGTCGCCCTCGCAGAGGGGTACGACGTCCCCCTGGTGACCAGCGACGGCCGGATCCGCGACGGGGCGCGGGCCCTGCGGGCGGCCTGCGTCGTCGAGGTCTTCAACGAGAAGGCGCTCGCTGACTCCGGGAGGCTTTCTCGCCACGAGGGGTGACGAAATCACGCCACTTGGCGCAGTATGCAGCGAACGCGCGGCGTGCACGGCGTCCGCATCGGTGGCGAGGAGGCGTCCATGACGTCCGTGACGAGCACGAGCCTGCAGGAACTGATCGACCGGGCCGACGCCCGCGCCCTCGCGGCCGCCGGACTCGCCTGTCTCGACCGGTGTCTGCCGCTGCTCGCGCCGGACGGCGCGGACGTCCTGCGGCCGGTGTGGGCCGCGGTGGCCCGCGGCGACGGCGCGGCCTGGGGCGAGGCCGTCGCGAAGGCGCGGGTGGAACTGGCGGACGCCGCCGGGGCCCGTGAGGACGCCGGGCCGGTGCGCGCGATGCTCGACGGGGCGCCCGCCGACTGGATCGAGGCGCAGCTTCGGGACTGGACCCGGAGCTGCTCCGAGGCGGCCCTGGCCCTGCACGCCGGACTCGACGCCAACGGGGCGGGCCCGCTGCACGCCGGTGAACTCCAGCGCCAGCGGGCCGTTCTCGAATCGGCCGCCCACGGCCCGACCGGGCTGCGCCGGGCCCGGGACCTGTCGACCGAGGGCGGGCGCGTCCTGCGCGCGGTCGTCTCGCGCAGGGCGCGCACCGCCTAGGTTCTTTCGGGGCCTCAGGCCTCCTGGTCCGGCCCGGGCGCCGCGATCGACAGGGAGGCGATGGCCTCCGAGATCTCCCGCTCCGCCTTCGCCTTGTCGAGGCCGAGGCCCGCGAGCGTGCCCTTGCCGTCCTCGAACTCCAGGAGCGCGAGCAGGATGTGCTCGGTGCCCACGTAGTTGTGCCCGAGCCGCAGCGCCTCCCGGAAGGTGAGCTCCAGGACCTTCTTGGCGTCCGCGTCGTACGGGATGAGCGCGGGCACCTCCTCGACGGCCGGCGGCAGCGTCGCCGTGACCGCCTCGCGCACCTGCTCCGCGGTGACGCCCTGGCCGAGGATCCAGTGACCCGCGAGCCCCTCGGGCTCCGCCAGCAGACCGAGCGTCAGATGGGCCGGGACCGTCTTGTCGTTGCGGGCGGCGGAGGCCTCGTTCTGCGCGGCCATCACGACGTTGCGGGCCCGGGGCGTGAACCGGCTGAAGCCCGCGTTCGGGTCCATCTTCGCCGCGTCCCCCTCCTTGTCGTCCTTGGGGACGAAGCGCTTCTGGGCGGCCTGCCGGGTGACGCCCATGCTCTTGCCGATGTCGGTCCAGGAGGCGCCGGTCCGCCGGGCCTGGTCCACGAAGTGGCCGATGAGGTGGTCGGCGACGTCGCCGAGGTGGTCCGCCGCGATGACCGCGTCGGACAGCTGGTCGAGGGCGTCGTCCGGGTGGGTCTTCTTGATCGCCTCGATCAGGTCGTCGAGTCGCACGGGGTTGCTCATGCCGAGTGGATTCGTCATGAGTGCAACCCTAGGTTGACAGCCCAAAGGTGTCAACCATCGGTTGACAATGGGGCTGCGGGTGTCCGGAAGCGAGCCGGGAGCGAGCCGGGAGCGGGCCGGGAAACGAGCCGGGAAACGGACTGGGAAACGGCCGGAAAAATGAAAAAGCGCCTGGTCACAGGCGCTGAGAAGGAAGACGACCGGGGCCGCCACCCCCCACAGGAGAGGCCCCGGTCGTCGTCCGCGGAGCCGCAGCACGGCCCCGTACTCCATACAGCGCCGGGCATGCGTTTTCTGTCACACCCCGTTTCCGAGCCTCCCCGGGGGAAGTTGCGAGTTGCACAAAGAATCGGACCCGCGTGGACGCGGCGCCCGAAAAGGACGTAGCGTTCTGCTGCGCCCGGGCGGCGTGGCGGTGACGACCAGCCGCGATGAGCGCGACGACGAACAGGTGTGGGGAGTGCTGGGGGACGAGGCGGAGCTGACGGCCGCAGTGCTCGCCGCGCAGGGCGGGGACGAGGACGCCTTCCGTACCGTGTACCGCGCGGTGCATCCCCGGCTCCTCGGCTACATACGCACCCTGGTCGGCGAGGCCGACGCGGAGGACGTGGCCTCCGAGAGCTGGCTCCAGATCGCTCGCGACCTCGACCGGTTCAGCGGCGACGCCGACCGCTTCCGCGGCTGGGCCGCGCGGATCGCCCGCAACCGCGCCCTCGACCACATCCGGATGCGCGGCCGCCGGCCCGCCGTCGGCGGCGACGAGACCGAGCTCACCGACAAGCCCGCCGACTCCGACACCGCGGGCGAGGCCCTGGAAGCCCTGGCCACCGGCAGCACCATGCACCTCATCGCCCAACTGCCGCAGGACCAGGCCGAGGCCGTCGTCCTGCGGGTCGTGGTCGGCCTGGACGCCAAGAGCGCGGCCGACACGCTCGGCAAGCGGCCCGGCGCGGTCCGTACCGCCGCCCACCGCGGTCTCAAGAAACTCGCCGAACTCCTCGGTACGGCCGGGAGCGACGATCCGGCCGGCGCACTGGACGGCGTTCCTCCGCAACGCGGCCGCCGCCCCGGCCCCGCCCGCCCCGGCGGTGTGACGCAATCGCGCGCGCGGACGCAGAAGGACATGTGATGGCCGACGAGTACCAGTGGCTCGACCAGGAGGCCGCGGAGCGGCTGCTGCGCGGCGAGTCGGTCGACCCCGTCGGCACCTCCGCGCGCGCCGAGGCGGAGCTGCTCGCCCGCGCCCTCGACACCGCCCGTACGCCCACCGCCGGGCCGCTCGCGGGCCCCGGCGGCGAACTCCCCGGCGAGGCCGCCGCCCTCGCCGCCTTCCGCGAGGCCGTCGCCGAACGCGCCGCCGCCCCGGGTTACGCGGGCCGCGCCGCCACCGCCGATCTCGGCGCCGTCCGGCTCGCCCCGGCCCGTACCGGCCGGGCCTGGGGACGCTCCCTGCGATACGGGCTCGCCGCCGCGGTCGCCGCCGTCACGGTCGGCGGCGTCGCCGTCGCCGCGGGCACCGGCGTCCTGCCGCTGACCGCCGACCCCGAACCCGGCACCTCGGTCGTGGCCGTCGACCCCTCGTCGCCCGGCTGGTCCGGCTCGCCCACCGGCGGCGCCGGCACCACACTGCCCGGCGGACCCGACGACGGACGGCCCGGCACGCCCGGCGCCACCGACGGCACGGGCACCGCCACCGCGGGACCCGACGCCACCGCCGGACCTGACGACCCGTCCACCACCCCCGGCGGGAACGCCGGCGGAACGGACGGCGGCACCCAGGACGAGGAGCGCGCCAAGACCGTCAAGGCCTGCCAGGACTACCGCTCGGGCACCCTCGGCAGCGGCGGCCGGCAGCGCCTCACGGACGCCCTGCGCAACGGCGAGACCGTGAAGCGCTACTGCGACCGGATCCTCTCCGGCACGCCCTCCGGCGCCACCACCTCCCCGTCCACCGCGGGCCGCACCTCCTCCGGCAGCACCGGCAAGACCGGCGGCACGGGCAAGGACGGCACGGCCACCGGCGGTTCCGAGAGCGGCGGCTCCGACGGCGACGACAGCAGCGACCGAGGCGGCCGAGACCGGGACAAGGACCGCGACCGGGACCGCGACCGCGACGGCGCCAAGGGCAACGGCCCGGGCGAGGGCGGCTCCCACGGCTCCGGAAAGCAGGACTCCGACCGCTCGCGTTCACAGCCCCGACCCGGGGTGTGACACTTTTCGACCCCCCGGCGCAGTACTGAGTGAGCCGACTGGTCATCGGCGAGCGCATCGAGCCGGGGTTCCCCCCGTACCTTCGGCTCAGCGCACCGGCGCGGGTGGGACACGTTCCCCCGGTCCCACCCGCGCCCTCTCTACTCCTGGAGCCTCACCCTCCAGAGCCTCACCAGTGCACGACGACCTTGTCGCCGACCTTCACCTGGTCGAAGAGCACCGCGAGCTTCGCCTTGTCCCGGACGTTGACGCAGCCGTGCGAGGCCCCGTTGTAGCCGCGGGCCGCGAAGTCCGCCGAGTAGTGCACCGCCTGGCCCCGGCTGAAGAACATCGAGTACGGCATCGGCGTGTGGTAGATCGTGGAGGTCCACTCGCGGGCCTTCCACTCCACCTTGAACTCGCCCTCGCGGGTCGGGGTGTTCTCCGAGCCGAAGCGCACGTCGAACGACGAGACGACCTTGCCGTCGATCATCCAGGCGAGCGTCCGGCTCTCCTTGCTGATGCACATCACCCGGCCGGTCATGCAGCGCGGGTCCGGCGTGTCCAGCTTGTTGCTGGTGGCCGGGCGCAGCTCGGCGGCGGTCGGCTTCCGCGTCATCCCGACCAGCCGCTGCCAGGTCGTCTCGTCGACCGAGCCGGTCTGCGGCAGCTCCCG
The DNA here is from genome assembly GCF_026236535.1 of Streptomyces sp. SKN60. Taxonomy (GTDB): domain Bacteria; phylum Actinomycetota; class Actinomycetes; order Streptomycetales; family Streptomycetaceae; genus Streptomyces. The sequence goes on from NZ_JAHTMW010000020.1 coordinate 144,285, forward strand.
CTTCTTCTGGAAGCCCTTCACCGCGCCCCCGGTCATCGTCCCGTAGAAGCCGGTGGGCGCCCGGTCGAAGTAGCCGATCTGCCGCAGCCGCGCCTGGAGCTCGCGCACCTGCGCGTTCTCGTCGCCGTCCTTCATGAGGATCCGGCCCGTGGGCGGCGCGGTGGTGGCCGTGGCCGAGGGCGTGCCGGTGGACGGGGTGCCGGAAGCGGAAGGGGTGGCGGGGGAGGACGGCTTGTCGTCGCCCGTGCCGCTCGCCGTGGGCGCCGGCGCGGCCGTGGTCGGCGCCGGGCTGACGGTGCCCTTCCCGGGGTCGCTGCCCCCGGGCGTACAGCCGGCGGCCAGGGCCACGGCCGTGGCGGCGAGAACGACTCTGCGTATGACGGACGAACGCTTCATTTCAGCCCCCCGAAAACGACGTGTGTACACAAGGGATGCTTCCCACACCCGGGTGGTTGCGCACGTGACCGAAAAGAGACGTGCATCCTGGGAGGAAGGCGAAAAGGGTCGATCGGGAGGCACAGGCACATGGCGCGCGAGTCGGAGTCCGGGCTGCCCATCGAGCCGGTCTACGGGCCGGACGCGCTGCGGGACTGGGATCCCGCCGAGCAGCTGGGCGAGCCGGGCGCGTACCCCTTCACCCGCGGTGTCTATCCGTCGATGTACACCGGCCGGCCGTGGACGATGCGCCAGTACGCGGGGTTCGGCACCGCGGTGGAGTCCAACGCCCGCTACAAGCAGCTGATCGCCAACGGCACCATGGGTCTCTCGGTCGCCTTCGACCTGCCGACCCAGATGGGTCACGACTCGGACGCGCCGATCGCGCACGGCGAGGTCGGCAAGGTCGGCGTCGCCATCGACTCGATCGACGACATGCGGGTGCTGTTCGACGGCATCCCGCTGGACCAGGTCTCCACCTCGATGACGATCAACGCGCCCGCCGCCCTCCTGCTGCTGCTCTACCAGCTGGTCGGCGAGGAGCAGGGCGTGCCGGCGGACCGGCTGACCGGCACGATCCAGAACGACGTGCTGAAGGAGTACATCGCGCGGGGCACGTACATCTTCCCGCCGCAGCCCTCGCTCCGGCTGATCGCCGACATCTTCAAGTACTGCCGGGCCGAGATCCCGAAGTGGAACACCATCTCGATCTCCGGCTACCACATGGCGGAGGCCGGGGCCTCGCCCGCGCAGGAGATCGCCTTCACCCTCGCCGACGGCATCGAGTACGTCCGCACGGCCGTCGCCGCCGGCATGGACGTGGACGACTTCGCGCCGCGCCTCTCCTTCTTCTTCGTGGCGCGGACCACGATCCT
>NZ_JAHTMW010000021.1 GCF_026236535.1 Streptomyces sp. SKN60
CCGAACCGCGCGGTGGAAACCGGGTCGGTGCAAGCGGTACGCGCTTCGTACGACAGGAGGGACCGCTGTACCCCATAAGGGTGGACGACGAAGGCGGCGGCCATCTTCGCCCAGCCGGGCTCCTCGAAGCCCTCGTAGTCACCAGGTTCGACACGGTGCCACTCGATGGTGGGCTTCCACACCTTCCCCACCGCGCCGAAGACGATCTCGCGCCCTGCGCGCTCCCCGAGGGCAACCCAGGGCTGGACCTCCAGGTCCCCCTGATCACCGGCTGCGGCGGTGTCGAACAGGTCGGACACCCGCATCGAAGGTGGCGTGGCCACGGGCCGACGGCGCACTCGGTCCGGCACTCCACGCGCCCACATGACCACGTCGAACAGCGGCGAGTGTATGGACAGCATGTCCAGATCACGCGCTGCGCGGTACACGACGTCTGGCGCGGCGGCGATCACGGCGCACTCCAGGCGGGAGAACCGGAACTCGGGCAGAGCCGCGTCGAGCAAGAGAGGCTCGGCCGGCACGGTGACGCTCGGCTGGGTATCCATGGAGACCTCCCGGATCCGACACCACCAGTCTGGCCCACAGCACAGGCATCTCGCTGGGGTCGAACGGCCCCCAATGAGCTGCGCGGCTGACGATGAGGTGCGCGACCAGGGCGGCGCTGTTGCCGCCCGAGCGGCACACCGCGTCGGTCGAGGCGGGTTCGGTAGCCGCGGGCGGCCTGAGGGCGGCAACACGCTGCGCCCTACACGGAGGAGCTTGTCGCCCGAGGCTGGAGCATCCACGAGACAAGCGATGAGTGGATCTTCTGTTGCTCCAGCCATTTGAAGACCTCGGCCCTCTTGTACAGGACCTTGGCGTTCCCACCTCGGCCGAGTTTGTAACCCTTCAAGCCCAGTTTCGACGCTTCCTTGTACACCCAGCTCGTGGACATGCTGAGCATCGCGGCGACCTCGGAGGTTTCCATGAGGACGGGTTCGACGGGTTGGCGCCGTCGCGATCGGGTGGTGTCGGAAGGCTGCGGTTCCACGGGTGAGACGGCTCCTTCGAGGCTGGGCTGAGCGTGATCGCAGTGCCGAGCTGCTCCGCTCTGGCAGGATTCTGAGGTCTTCGGCGGCCGCCCTGTGTCACTGCCAAGAGTCACCGGGCGGGCCAAGGCCATGGTCATGAGGAGCGCCGGTTTCGCTGGGCCGGGATTCGCCGCTATGCTGCCGCGCCATTTTTCGAGGGTTCCGGCGGAGACGAGTCCTCGTGCACGCGTGGATCGGGCGTCGCTGCTCTGAGGGTGACGGTGATCACGAGGGCTCTTGAGCGCGTGCTGCGTAGGCTTGTGGGGTCGTCGCGGTGGAGCCAGGGAGAGTGGGCGAAGTTCCCCGACATTGCCTGACGATGCGTCAGAAAAGTCAGCAAGTGGTCAGCATGAGTCCTGAAAAACCTGGGGACAGCTGCCTGAACTTGCGACTCGTTGTAGGGTGTGGAAACAGCCCTTGACCTGCAAAAACGCAGGCAGGGAGCCTATGTCCAGGAGTACCTCAGTGATACGAACGATATTCAAGTCGAAGATCCACCGCGCTACCGTGACGCAGGCCGATCTTCACTACGTCGGATCCGTGACCGTCGACGCCGAGCTGATGGAGGCGGCCGACCTGCTGCCCGGCGAGCTCGTCCACATCGTCGACATCGACAACGGGGCCCGCCTGGAGACCTATGTCATCGAGGGCGAGCGCGGCTCCGGAGTGATCGGGATCAACGGTGCCGCCGCGCATCTGGTGCACCCCGGGGACCTGGTCATCCTCATCAGCTACGCGCAGGTCAGCGACGCCGAGGCGCGCGCGTTCGTGCCGCGCGTCGTGCACGTCGACGCCGGCAACCGCATCGTGGAGCTCGGGGGCGACGCGTCGGCGCCCGTGCCCGGGACCGACACGGTGCGCCCGCCGCACGCCGTACCCGCGCAGATCTGACCACGGCCGAGGAGGCCCGCAGCATGGCAGAGCTGGACCTGACCATCCGCGACGACCGGGAGAAGGGCCGCCTGGAGGCGTTCGACGACGGCGACTACGCCGGCGTCGTCGTCTACTTCGTCCTCGACGAGGAGCCGCACGCCCTCGTCGCCGTGCACACGGTCGTCGAGGCCACGCACGAGGGGAAGGGCGTCGCCGGCGCGCTGGTGAAGGAGTTCTACCGGATCGCCGCCGCCGAGGGCGTCCCCGTCGTGCCGCTCTGCCCGTACGCCGCCAAGTGGGCCGAACGGCACCCCGACGAGGCCCCGGCACCGGCGGCGGAGGTCGTCCGCGCGGCCAAGCGACAGCTGAAGGCCAGCCCGGAACTCTGGTGACGCGGCCCGTGCCCCGGCCGCGCCGCCACCCGAAGGAATGGGTCCGGCGCGCCGGGGCACACGGACGGGGGGAGGCTGGGATCCGGGCCCGCTCGGGCCCGGCACCCGCACCCCGCCCGTACCCCCAGACCGGGAGTCCGTCATGACCCAGCCCCCGATCCCCGACCCGCTGCCCTCGCCCGGCCCCGTGCCGCCCGGCCCGCCGTCACCCGTGCCCCCGCCGGTCCCGCCGCCCGTGCCGCCGCCCAACCCCGTACCCGTACCGGAACCCGAACCGCAGCCACAGCCCGGGCCCGCCGGGTTGTGACGGACGGGGCGGGGGATCGGGCCGAAGGCCTTGTCACGCACGGTTGCCAGCCCCTACCGTGGGCGACTGCCGATGCGTTCGAGGGGGGCCCATGCCAGCCGTACGCGGGAATCGCGAGAATTGCGGGAAACACCGTCGGTACCAGCCGAGCCGGATCAACCGTGCCTCGCTGACCGTCACCGCGGGCGGCGCCGGAATCGCCCTGCCGCTCATCGGCGCGGGCACCGCGCACGCCGCCTCGCTCGACGTCTGGGACAAGCTCGCGTCCTGCGAGTCCTCCTCCAACTGGCAGATCAACACCGGCAACGGCTACTTCGGCGGACTCCAGTTCAGCCAGTCCACCTGGGAGCGGTACGGCGGGACGCACTACGCGCCGCGCGCCGACCTGGCCTCCAAGGACCAGCAGATCGAGATCGCCGAGCGCGTGCTCAAGGGCCAGGGCCCCGGCGCCTGGCCGGCCTGCGCGCCGCGTGCCGGCCTGGAGCGCGGCGGCGAGGCCCCCGGCGTCACCGCCCAGACCGAGCGCACCCGTCCGCTCAAGGACGCCCCGCGGGCCCGGCAGGCCGCGTTACCCGCCCAGCGGACCGCCGCCCCGGCGAACCCGGCCAGCCCCACCACCGTGCCGACCGTCCGCGAGATGTACACCGTCGCGCCCGGCGACTCGCTCTCGAAGATCGCCCGCGACGCGCATGTACGGGGCGGCTGGCCCCGGCTCTACGCGGCGAACCGCACCGTCGTCGGTGACGACCCCGACCTGATCCTCCCCGGCCAGCGCCTCACCCTCCGGATCAGCGCCCCCGCCGCGCCGCAGAAGTCCAAGCCCCAGCCGAAGCTCCAGCCGAAGCCCCAGCCGAAGCACCAGCCCAAGCCCAAGCCGGAGACCAGACCGGCCACCCCGAAGCCAACCACCGCGAAGACCCCGGTCAAGCCGCCCGCCCCGGCCCCGAGGCCCGCCCCGAAACCCGTCACCAAGCCGGTCGCCGCGAAGCCCGCCGCCAAACCCGCCCCGAAGCCGGCGCACAAGCCCGCTGCCAAACCCGCCGCCAAGCCCGCTCCCGAGCGCGCCCGCTTCGCCACGCCCGTCGCCGACGCCGACATCGGCACCCGCTACCGCAAGGCCGGCTCGTCCTGGTCCAGCGGCTATCACACGGGCGTCGACTTCCCCGTCCCCACCGGCACCTCCGTACGGGCCGTGTCCGACGGCACGATCGTGTCGGCCGGCTGGGGCGGCGCGTACGGCTACCAGATCGTCATCCGGCACCACGACGGGCGCTACAGCCAGTACGCGCACCTCTCGGCGCTCTCGGTCCGCGAGGGCCAGCGGGTCACCGCGGGGCAGCGGATCGCGCGGTCAGGATCGACCGGCAACACTTCGGGACCGCACCTGCACTTCGAGATGCGCACGGGTCCCGGGTACGGGTCCGACATCGACCCCCTGGCCTACCTCAGGGCCCGCGGCGTCAGCATCTGAGGTGCCGCCCGGCGCGGATGACACCGCCGGGGAGTCCTCGGGCCGCCCGAGCCGGTCCAGGGTGAGCTGCACCAGTCCGCCGGCCGCCACCGCGCCGCAGATCAGGGCGGCGACGGTGCCGGCCGCCCCGTACCGGAAGGACTCGCCGAACAGGGTGAGGCCGACGGCCGCGGCGATCACCGGGTTCACCACGGTGACCGTCGCCAGCGGTGCGGCGAGGCCCGCGCCCCGGTAGGAGGCCTGGGAGAGCAGCAGACCGGTGATCGCGAGCGCCGAGAGGACGAGGAGGCTGGTCCACTCGGCGAGCGGCGCGTCCGCCGTCCACTCCTCGGCCACCGTCTTGGTGAACACCGAGGCGATGCCGAAGGCCCCGCCGGCCGCCGTCGCCAGGATCACGCTGCGCAGCGCCGAACGGCCCACCAGGTGCGCGAGCACGAAGAGCAGCGCCACCGCGCCGAAGGTCAGCGCCGCGAGCAGGTGCCGGTCGGCGTCGGACAGCGGGTGGGTGCCGGGGCCGCCGGTGAGGCTGAGCAGTCCGGCCAGGCCCGCGGTCGCCATCAGCGCGCCCCGCCAGGCGGTGCGCCCGACCCGGCGGCCCACGAAGAGCGCCGCCATCGGCAGCGCGAAGACGATGGTGAGCGCGCCGAGCGGCTGGACCAGGCTCAGCGGGCCGTACGCGAGCGCCGCCACGTGCAGCGCGGCGCCGACGCCGTTGAGCAGGACGGCGCCCCACCAGGCGGGGCGGCGCAGCGGTGCGTAGCGCGGGCCGTCGGCCGCGGCCGCGACCCGCTCCTGCACGATCGCCGCGGCCGCGTAGGCGACCGCGGAGACCAGGGCGAGGAGCACGGACAGCACGAGGGGGCTCATACCTCCACGATCTCTCTTCCGGGCGTTCGCGTCGTCGTACCTGGGAACGCGATCTCGCGTACCGCGAACGGAGTACGAGGCCGCCCCGTACACCTCTGGATGTACGCCCGCGCAGGTCAGGGCCGGTGACGGGGAGCCCCTACGGGGCGCGTCCGGCGCCCCGCGCGCCCCGCCCCGCGCCCCCGGCGGCCCGCATTCCGAGCCACCGCGGCCCCCGCCCGGTCCACATTGGCCCGCACCGGGCGCCCGCCCGTACCGTGTGCGCCGTGGACCTCGACCAGAGCGCCCGGATCGGCGGCTTCTTCGCCCTGCGCACCAGCCCGCCGCCCACCCCGCTCGCCCCTCCCGCGCCCGCCGCCGTGCCCCTCGCGCTCCTGTACGCGGGCGGGGCCGACGCCGCCCTCGCCGCCCGCATCGACCGGGTCGCCGTCGGCCTGGGCACCCCCGAGCGCCGGGTGGCCGCCTCCGCCGCCCACCTCGGTCTGACCGCCCGCCTCTGGTCCGTCGCACTCGGCCCCGCCGCGCTCTTCGGCCGCTTCCCCGACCTCACGCCCGAGACCCTCCACTGGGACGGCACCCTCGGCGCCCCCGACGAGCTGTGGTGGTCCGGCACCAACAGCCGGCCCGCCACCGCCGACGACCTGCGGGCCGCCGTCCAGGAGGCCCACCTGGTCCCGCTGCACGCCGCCTTCGCCCGCGACGGACGGATCTCCCCGCGGCTCCTCTGGGGCAACGCGGGCTCCGCGCTCGCCGGCGCCCTGCGCGAACTGCTCCGCTGGACCCGGTCCCACGACCGGCCCGAGGCCGCCGCACGCGCCGTCGCCCTCACCCGCGGGCTGCTCGCCCACCCCGACCTGGAGCGCACCGTCCGCGGCCCGGCACTGCGCCGCACCACCTGCTGCCTCTACTACCGCTCCCGGTCCGGAGGCCTGTGCGGCGACTGTGTGTTCGACCACCCGCCCCGTAAGGGTTTGGAGCGACGGCCCCCGGCTCCGTAAAGTTGCCTCTTCGGGAGTACTTGCAGGCGCGAGCGATCGAGGAACGACGAAGGCCATGACGGTGACCGAAGAGACCCAGGACCTCGGGGAGGCCCAGGAGTACGGGCCGGGCATCGACCCGGAGCGACTGGCCGTCTGCCTCAGCGTGCTCGACGAGCTCGACACGATCGACGTCGACCACCCGGACGCGATCGCCGTCCGCCGCGCCACCGCCGGCATCTACCGGACCGTGAAGCAGCGCCGCCGCCAGGAGCGCCGGGCCGCCAAGACCGCCCACGACAAGGCGGTCACCGAGGCGACCGCGACCGGCTCCGCGCAGCGCATCGACGACGAGACCGAGGGCATCCTGCCCTCGTCCGTCACCGAGGCCGGCAAGATCGCGGGCATACTCCAGCGCCCGCGCTCCTGCTACACCTGCAAGACCCGCTACGTCGAGGTCGACTACTTCTACCACCAGCTCTGTCCGGACTGCGCCGCCCTGAACCGGTCCAAGCGGGAGGCCCGCGCCGACCTCACCGGCAAGCGCGCGCTGCTCACCGGCGGCCGCGCCAAGATCGGCATGTACATCGCGCTGCGGCTGCTGCGCGACGGCGCCCACACCACGATCACCACCCGGTTCCCCAAGGACGCCATCCGCCGCTTCAAGGCGATGGAGGACTCCGCGGAGTGGATGGACCGCCTGGAGGTCGTCGGCATCGACCTGCGCGACCCGGCCCAGGCCGTGGCCCTCGCCGACCAGGTCGCCGCCGCGGGACCGCTGGACGTCCTGGTGAACAACGCGACGCAGACCGTGCGCCGGCTGCCGTCCGCGTACGCCGCCCTGGTCGACGGCGAGAGCGCGCCGCTGCCCGCCGGCGAGCTGCCCGCCCACCACGTCATCGGCGCCTTCAACTCCGGCGCCGTCGACGGTCTGGCCGCGCTCCCGCTCGGCACCGGCGCCATCGACGCGCAGGCCGTCGCCGACCTGGCCCTGGTCGCCGGCAACGCCAGCATCGAGCGGCACCACGCCGGCACCGCGATCGACGCCGGCGGCCTGGTGCCCGACGTCGTCGACACCAACACCTGGGTGCAGACCATCGACCAGATCTCCCCGGTGGAGCTCCTGGAGACCCAGCTCTGCAACTACACCGCGCCCTTCATCCTCATCAGCAAGCTGCGCCCGGCGATGGCCGAGGCCGCCGCGCGGGCCAAGAGCGGGCGGGCGTACGTCGTGAACGTCTCCGCCATGGAGGGCGTCTTCAGCCGCGGCTACAAGGGCGCCGGGCACCCGAACACCAACGCCGCCAAGGCCGCGATCAACATGGTGACGCGGACCAGCGCGCAGGAGATGTTCCAGTCCGACGGCATCCTCATGACCTCCGTCGACACCGGCTGGATCACCGACGAGCGCCCGCACTTCGACAAGCTGCGGCTGGCCGAGGAGGGCTTCCACGCCCCGCTCGACCTGGTCGACGGCGCGGCCCGGGTCTACGATCCGATCGTGCGCGGCGAGGACGGCGACGACCTGTACGGCGTGTTCATGAAGGACTACCTGCCCGGCAAGTGGTGAGCCGCGCCCGCCGCTCCGGCGGGCCGTCGATTTGATCGATGATCGGGCATCCAAACGCCCGCTGACCTCGGTAAACGGGGCCGAACGAGCCACTTTCACTCGATCGCGTCACACTTTCGCGCCCCATAGAGCGCCCGCGCGCTCAGATGGTTAATCTGATGTCCACGGTCGGCCACCGGGGGTTTCACCGAACCCCCACGGTCGGCCCGGGGACAGGCCTGACATCAAGGCCGCGGTCCCGCCCCGATACGGCGCCACCGCGACCGACCGGCCCAGACCCATTGACTCGCGACACAGAGGAGTGCGCGGTGACACCCGAAATGACCCAGCAGGAGCAGAGCCCGTCCGAACCCAAGGAGCGGCCGCGCCGCTCCGGAGAACTCGGCAGCCTCGAAGTGTGGGCCCGCTCGGCCCCGATCCGTCTGGCCGGCTACGAGGACGACCTCGCCGAGCCGCACATCCTGCCCGGCATCGACTGAGCGACCAACGCGTCCTGACCGACGTGCCCCCCGTGCCCCCGCCCGCCCCACGCGGTGCGGGGGCACGGGCGTGCCGGGCACGGCGACCCGCCGGCTTCAGGGCCGGCCGCGCCCGGCGGGCTCCCGCAGGGCGACCGGCGGCAGGTACTCGCGCAGCAGCGTCCGGTGCCACCAGGCCCCGGTCTCCCGCAGTTCGCTCCAGGTGGTGAAGCGGTAGCGGTAGAGCCGGGCCCGCACATAGACCGGCGGCTCGTCCGGGAACGGGTTGTGCCGGAGCAGCCGCAGGGTGTCCCGGTCCCCGGCGAGCAGCCGCTCCACGAACGGGCCGAACCAGTCGCGGGCGTAGCCGGGGGAGAGCGCCGCGAACCACATCAGCCAGTCGAGCCGCAGATGGTACGGGGCGAACTGGCGCGGCATCCGGCGCGGGTCGCCCGGCTTGCCCTTGAACCCGTACTCCCGCCACTCGGTCCCCGCGTGCGGCCGCCCGGGCTCGGCGGTGCCCTCGACCACGATCTCGTCGCGCACCCGGCCGACCGTGCCGAAGGCCCCGTACGTGTTGACCAGGTGCAGCACGTCGAAGGACCGGTTCATCGCCTGCCGCTTGGACAGCAGATTGCGCACCGGGTGCCGGCTCTGCACCAGGATCAGGGCGGTGGCGGCGCACACCACGACCACGTACCAGAGCGGCGCCTCCGGCTGCGGGTGGTCGTCGCCGGCGAGGAGCGAGCCGTCCACGGCGGAGAGCGCGAGCACGATGGTGATCCAGTTCAGCCAGGCGAAGTTGCCGGAGAGCACCAGCCACAGCTGGGTGACGATCATCAGCCCGGCGGCGATCGTGGCGACCGGCTGCGGGGCGAAGAGCAGCACGGGGACGCCGAGCTGGACGACATGGTTGGCGGCGCACTCGACCTTGTGCAGCGGTCCGGGGATGTGGTGGAAGAACCAGCTCAGCGGGCCGGGCATCGGCTGGGTCTCGTGGTGGTGGTAGAGGCAGGTCAGATTCCGCCAGCACGCGTCGCCGCGGATCTTGATGAGCCCGGCGCCGAACTCGACCCGGAAGAGCAGCCAGCGCAGCAGGAAGAGGACCAGGATCGGCGGCCCGGTGTCGTCGTTGCCGAGCAGCACGGCGAGGAAGCCGGTCTCCAGGAGCAGCGACTCCCAGCCGAAGGAGTACCAGGTCTGCCCGACGTTCACGATCGACAGATAGAGCGCCCAGGCGAGCAGCCACAGCAGCATCGACACCGGCAGCGGCACCGCGTCACCGGCCCCCGCCACCAGGGCGAGGGCGAGGGCGGCGCCGCTCCAGGCGACGGCGGCGAAGAGGCGGTCGGAGTAGCGCCACTGGAAGAGGCTGGGCGCGCGGCGGGCCGGCACGGCCCGGACGAAGTCGGGCACCGGCAGCATGCCGCGGGCGCCGATCAGCGCCCGGAACTGCAGCGCCGCCGAGAGGAAGGCGACGAGATAGAGGCCGGCGAGCCCCCGCTGGAAGACGATCCGGCTCAGCCAGTAGTCGGGGGCGGTGAACCAGTCCATCGCGCCGGGCGCGGGCGGTCAGCCCTTCCGGTCGTCCTCGTCCGCGGTCCGCTCGCCCTCGGCCTGGGAGGGCGTGGTCCGGGTGACCTGCGGGTGGACGTGCGCCTTCTGCTGCTCGTCCATGTCCTCGTCGAGACGCTCGCCCTCGGCCTGCGAGGGGCTGGTGTACTCGTCGTACTGGCTCATGGCCGCCTCCTCGGAGAGGTGCGCGGGGTGAGTACGGAACGAGCGTAACTCTCATCGGCCGGCGGCGAGAGCCGTGAGCGCGCGGCCGAGCCGGCTGGCGTAGGCGTGCTGCAGGAAGCGCACGACGGGCCCGCCGAGCCGGGTGTACCAGGCGGCGGCGCGGCTGAAGGCGGTGACCGTGAACCACACGTCGCCGTTCTCGTGCAGGTCGACCACGAAGGACTCCTCGCCGCACTCGGGGTGCCCGGCGCGGGTGCCGTAGGCGAAGCCGGTCTCGCGTTCCGTGTACGTCGTCCAGATCACCTTGCAGGGCGCGGTGAAGCGGACCGGGCCGAGGCCGAGCGAGACCTCCAGGGTGACGCCGGGCGCGGCGCGGTCGGCCGTGCTGTCGACCCGGGCGCCGGTCGCGCGGTGCATCGCCCAGGTGGTGACGGCGGCGCCGGCCGCCTCGTACGCGGCCCGGCCGTGGCCGACCCGGACGGTGTGGTGCAGATGGTGGTAGCCGGCGGGCAGCGGGCCGGTGCGGGTGGCGCCGACCTCGGGGTAGTTGGTGCCGGGGGCAGGGGTGTCCGAGAGGCTGCGGATGAGGCGGGTCATGCCGGGAGCTCCGTTCGGTGGGCGGGGACAGCGACAGGGGTACGAGCAGGGGCGGCGGTACGGGCCGGGGCGAGCCGGCGCCAGGCGAGCAGCGAGCAGAGGGCGAAGCCGAGGGCGTTGCCGAGGCCGTGCGTGGCGGCCATCCAGGTCAGGCTCGGGTGCGGAAGGCCGGTGGCCTCGCCGAGCGCCCAGCTCAGGGCGAGCAGCATGGTGGCGACCAGGACGGCGGCCGAGGTGGCGAGCAGCGACCTGGTGACCGGGTCGGGGGCGCCGGCGCGCAGCTCGCGCCAGGTGGCGAGGGCGACGGCCCACATCCCGGCGGTGAGGACGAGCGCCCCGGCGAGCTCGGCCCAGTCGTCGACGAAGTAGCCGAGCAGGACGAGCAGGGTGCCGAGCGGGACGCTGAGCGCGGCGAACCGGGTGCCCCGGCGCTCCGCCGTACGGCAGACGAGGCCCGCGACCAGGGCGGCGGCGAAGCCCGCGAAGTGGAAGTGCGGCACGGTGAGGGCCAGGATGCCGAGCTCGAAGCCGAACAGCTCGTACCCGCCGCGCTCGGCGACCAGGGCGAGCCCCGCGACGGCCGGCGTGACGAGCGCGGTGAGCGCGGCGATCTCGGCGGGGGCCAGGGACCGCGTGAGCGCGAGCCGGACCGGCGCGTGCAGGGCGAGGGCCAGGGTGGCCAGGGCGTAGACCGACGCGAGGGCGACGGCGAGCGGCGAGCGCGGCAGCCACAGGGCGACCGCGCCGGGCAGCGCGAGCAGCGGCCAGACGCGGCGCAGCAGGCGCAGGGTGGCCGGCTGCGGTTCGTCGAGCAGTCGGAGCCCGACGGGCACGACGACCAGCATCCCCAGCATCACGATCAGTCCGACGAGCACGGACACGGCACCGTCACCCCCACGAGCGAGATCGGTTGAACATGTTCAACCCCTTCGGTGGTGAGCCTAGAGCCTTCCTTGAACGTGTTCAAGTGGCGGTTCGGGTGACGTGACGGACGCAGTGCGGAGCCGGATGGCCGCGCCCGGATTGCGGGGCCCCGGGGCCTGCGGCAGACATGAAGGAACGACCGGCGGCGACAGGCGGGAGACCCAGTGCGCGACGCAGCCAGACCACGGCCCTCGACACCACCAGGACACGGCCGAGGGCCCTCGCGCACCCCCGCGCGCACGCTCGCCGCGCTCGCCTCTGCCCTGCTCCTCGCGGGCTGCTCCGGCGGCGACCCCGGCGAGCCCGGGGCCGAGCAGAGCGCCACGGGGCCCGCCCGCGAGGTGCTGCTCCAGCCCGCAGGCAGCCAGGGCCCCGCCCCCTTCACCCCCTCCACCGCCCAGGAGGGCGCCCCCGTGCAGCAGGAGGCGCCGCCCGTCACCGGCGTCACCGACCCCGCTCCGGCCGGGCACGCCCTCACCGGCTCCACCCCCGGCCTCTACGGCGGCACCCGCTCCGTCGCCAGCTGCAACGTCGAGCAGCAGGTCTCCTACCTCACCGCCGAACCTGGCAAGGCCCGCGCCTTCGCCGAGTCCGCGGGCATCCCCGAGAGCAATCTCGCCGACTGGCTGCGCGGCCTCACCCCGGTCCTGCTGCGCGCCGACACCCGGGTCACCGGCCACGGCTTCCAGAACGGCCGCGCCACCTCCTTCCAGTCCGTGCTCCAGGCCGGCACCGCCGTCCTCGTCGACCAGTACGGCACCCCCCGGGTCCGCTGCGCCTGCGGCAACCCGCTGCGCTCCCCGGCCGCCGCCGACGGCGCCGTGCACACCGGCGAGCCCTGGCCCGGCTACCGTCCCGAACGGGTCGTCGTCATCACCCCCACCAGCGGCACCGTCGGCAGCCTGGTGATCGCCAGCGCCGCCGACAACACCTGGCTGGAGCGCCGCACCGGCACCGACGGCGACCAGGACCGCAGGCCCGACGTCCTGCCCTCCTGCGACCCGGCCTCCTGCGACCTGGTCACCAACCCGCCCCAGCCGGTGCCCGACACCAACGTTCCCTCCGCCGCCCCCTCGGTCCCGGTCGTGCCGCACCACACCCCCTCCGCGCCCCGCGAGAACGAGCGGCCGGGCGACCCGGTGGCCCCGCCGATGCCGGACGACACCGGACCCGCGCCCACCCCCGACGTACCGCCGGCACCCGACGGTCCGGTCGGACCGGAGGTGCCGGTCGCGCCGGACGGGCCCGGCGAGCAGCAGCCGCAGCCCGAGCCGCCGCCCTCCTTCGAGGAGTTGCTCCCCGGCGACACCGCGCCCCATCAGCCCGAGACCTTCGAGGGCTGACGGACCGTGTTGCCGACCTCGGTGCCCATCTCGCTGCGAACGTTGTTGCGAACCTGTGCCGATCTTCGCCGTGCGCGCGGCCGACGCGACGCCTAGCGTGGCCCCATGACTGCGGGCAGAGGGGGCGGGACGGCGGCCGAGCCGTGCCGCTGCACGGTGGACGCGGCGGGCTCGGCGGGGACGACCTGCTGCTTCCTGCACGACTTCGGCCGGGAATTCCGGATGGGCACCTTCGACTGGGACCTGCTCACCGGCCGGATGACCATGGACGAGGGCGCCCTCGACATCTTCGACATGCCCGCCGACGAGTACGACGGCGACCCGGCGACCCTCGGTTCCCGCGTCCTGACCGACGAGGGGCGCCGGCTCGACTCGCTGGTCACCCAGGCCCTCAAGGACGGCAGCTCCCACTACGGCGCCTACTTCCGCATCCGCACCCGGGACGGCGTCCAGCGCTGGACCCACACCCAGGGCGTGGTCCGCCGCGACGCCGACGGGCGCCCCGTGCGCATCATCGGCCTCGTCCGCGACGCCTCCGAGGAGCTCACCGAGTCCGCCGCCCGGCTCGGCCTCGACGAGGGCCGCCGGCAGCGCACCAGCGTCGTCGAGGGCATGACCGCCGCCCTCGCCCACGCCCGCACCGTGCAGGACATCATCGACCTCCTGAACGACTCCCAGGGCCTGGAGCAGTTCGGCGCCGCCAGCCTCGTCATGGGCCTGCTCGAATCGGGCCGCATCCACCTGGTGGCCGAGGGGCCCGCCGGTGCCTTCGTGCCGGGCACCCGGTTCACCCGGGTGGACGAGCCGTACCCGATGAGCGAGGTCGTCCGCACCCTCAGCCCCCGCTTCATCGAGTCCCCGGAGGACTTCGCCGCCTCCTACCCGATCCTGTGGCCGCACATCAGCGGCCTCGGCATCACCTCCGCCGCCTACCTCCCGCTGATCGCCCAGGCCCGCCCCATCGGCGCCCTCGGCCTGCTCTACAGCGACCGGACCGGCTTCAGCGCCGACGAGCGCAACCTGCTCGTCGCGCTCGGCAGCTCCATCGCCCAGAGCCTCCAGCGCGCCATGCTCTACGAGCAGGACCACGACCTCGCCGAAGGCCTGCAGCAGGCGATGCTGCCGCGCCGCATCCCCGACGTGCCCGGCGCGCAGATCGCCGTCCGCTACCGCTCCGCCCGGCTCGGCCGGGACATCGGCGGCGACTGGTACGACATCATCCCGCTGCCCGGAGGCAGGGTCGGCGCCGTCATCGGCGACGTCCAGGGCCACGACACCCACGCCGCCGCCGTCATGGGCCAGCTGCGGATCGTGCTGCGCGCCTACGCCGCCGAGGGCCACACCCCCGCCACCGTCATGGCCCGCGCCTCCGTCTTCCTCCACGAACTCGACACCGAACGCTTCGCCACCTGCACCTACGCCGAGACCGACCCCGCCACCGGACTCGTCCAGATCGTCCGCGCCGGGCATGTCGACCCGATGCTCCAGGACCGCGACGGCAGCGCCCGCCGGCTGCCCGTCGAGGGCGGACTGCCGCTCGGCCTGTCCGCCGAGTTCGGGCGCCTCGAATACCCCGTCACCGCCGTCGAGCTCGACCCCGGCCAGACCCTGCTGCTCTACACCGACGGCCTGGTCGAGAAGCCGGGCGCCGACCTCGACGAGGGCCTGCAGTGGCTCACCTCGCTGGTCCGGCGCGGCCCCCGGGACCTCGGCCTGCTCGCCGACCACCTCTGCGACGTCGTCGACGAGCGCGGCGGCGAGGACGACGTCGCCGTGCTGCTGCTGCGCCGCGAGGGCGACCGCTCGCCGCAGGCCGGCGGCCGGCTCCAGCAGCACGTCGGCCAGAACGACCCCGAAGCCCTCAGCTCCGCCCGCCACATGATCCGCGCCGCCGTGCGCGCCTGGGGCGCCGGCAGCCGCTCCGACGAGATCGAGCTGGTCGCCGACGAGCTGACGACCAACGCCCTGATGCACACCGACGGCGGCGCCATCGTCACCCTGCGGATGCTGGCCGGCCCCGAACGCCGCCTCCGGGTCGAGGTCGAGGACCGCTCCAGCGCCCTGCCGCGCCGCCGCGAGGCCGGCGAGTCCGGGGTCTCCGGCCGCGGACTGCTCCTCGTCGAACGCCTCTCCGACGCGTGGGGCGTCGAACCGCGCGGCGGCGGCAAGTGCGTGTGGTGCGAGTTCGCCACCGAGCAGCCGGGGGAGTGGGCCGAAGGGTCCTGACCCGGCGGTACGGGGCGGGGCGCGCGTCCGACGGGCGCGCGCCCCGCGCGTACGGCAGGGTGGGGGGCATGCCCGAGCTGCCCGAGGTCGAAGCCCTCCGCGCGTTCCTCGACGAGCACCTCGTGGGCAAGGAGATCGCCCGCGTGCTGCCCGTCGCGATCAGCGTGCTCAAGACCTACGACCCGCCGGTCACCGCCCTCGACGGCGCCCGGGTCACCGGCGTCGCCCGGCACGGCAAGTTCCTGGACCTCGCCACCGAGGGCGCGGAGGGCGTCGCGGGCGCTGGGGGCGCCGGGGGTGAACTGCATCTGGTCACCCATCTCGCCCGGGCCGGCTGGCTGCACTGGAAGGACGTCCTGCCGTCCGGCCCGCCGAAACCGGGCAAGGGACCGCTCGCGCTGCGGATCGCGCTCACCGGCGGCGACGGCTTCGACCTCACCGAGGCCGGCACCACCAAACGCCTCGCCGTGTACGTCGTCCGCGACCCCGGCGAGGTGCCCGGAGTCGCCCGCCTCGGCCCCGACCCGCTCGCCGCGGAGTTCGACCTCGCCGCCTTCACCGCCCTGCTCGCCGGCGAACGGCGCCAGATCAAGGGCGCGCTGCGCGACCAGAGCCTGATCGCGGGCATCGGCAACGCGTACAGCGACGAGATCCTGCACGCCGCGAAGATGTCCCCGTTCAAGCCCGTCCAGAACCTCACCGCGGCGGAGACCGCCGCCTTGTACGAGGCCATGCGCGCCACCCTCGCCGAGGCCGTCGAACGCTCCCACGGGCTCGCCGCCGGCAGGCTCAAGGCGGAGAAGAAGAGCGGCCTGCGGGTGCACGGCCGCGCGGGCGAGCCCTGCCCGGTGTGCGGCGACACCGTTCGCAGCGTCTCCTTCAGCGACTCCTCGCTCCAGTACTGCCCCACCTGCCAGACCGGCGGCCGGCCGCTCGCCGACCGGCGCCTCTCCAAGCTGCTCAAATAGCGCTGAAATACACTCGCGGGCATGCTGCGCGTACTGGCCGTCGACGACGAGGCGCCGGCCCTCGAGGAACTGCTCTATCTGCTGCGGGCCGACCCGCGCGTGCGCACCGCCGAGGGCGCGGGCGACGCCACCGAGGCGCTGCGCAGGATCGGCCGGGCCGTCGAGTCCGGGCCCGACGGGCCCGAGGGCATCGACGTGGTCTTCCTCGACATCCACATGCCCGGCCTCGGCGGCCTCGACCTGGCCCGGGTGCTCGGCGGCCTCGCCCGGCCCCCGCTGATCGTCTTCGTCACCGCCCACGAGGGCTTCGCGGTCCAGGCCTTCGACCTGGAGGCCGTCGACTACGTGCTCAAGCCGGTCCGCCGGGAACGGCTCGCCGAGGCCGTACGGCGGGTCCGCGACCTGGTGCACGCCGGTGCCGCGGCCGCCCCGGCGGCGGCGCCCGCGGCCGAGCAGATCCCGGTCGAACTCGGCGGCGTCACCCGCTTCGTGGCCGTCGACGACATCGCGTACGTGGAGGCGCACGGCGACTACGCCCGGCTCCACACCGACCAGGGCAGCCATCTGGTGCGCATCCCGCTGTCCGTCCTGGAGGAGCGCTGGGCCGCGCGCGGCTTCGTACGGATCCACCGCAGCCATCTGGTCGCGCTCGGCCGGATCGACGAACTGCGCCTGGACGGCGGCGCGACCTCGGTCCGGGTCGGCGAGGCCGTCCTCGCCGTCTCCCGCCGGCACGCCCGGGAGCTGCGCGACCTGCTGATGCGCCGCGCCCGGGGCTGACCGGGGCTGTCCGGGGCTGATCAGGCGGTCCGCCGGCCGGTCAGCAGAGGTGCAGCGCCAAGTGGCTCAGGGCCACGCCCAACTGCCAGGCGGGCAGCCACACCTGGCGCTCCTCGTCCAGGGCGCGGACCCCGCCGAGACCGGCGAGCCCGGCCAGATCGGCGGCCCGCAGCTCGGTGTCCCGGAGCAGCCGCCAGGTGTCCCGGGCCAGGGCCAGATCGGGCGCCGGGGTGGCGGCGGGCGGGGCCCCGAGCCGGGCGGTCACCCAGGCGTCCCACGGGTGGTCGTGCGCGGTGCGGCGCAGCCAGCCGTCGAGGCCCGGCCCGCCGGCGCCCGGCCCGTCGAGCAGGACCGTCAGGGCGAGGGTGCGCACCCCCGCCCGGAACTCCAGCGAGCCGGGCGCGACGAGCCCGCTCGCGCGCATCACGTCATCGGCGACGTACTCGGCGCACAGCCAGTCCATCGGCACGGCGAGTCCGCCTCCGCCGCCTCCGCCGGCGCCGTTCGTGCTCTCGGGCAGCACGGTTCCACCTTCTCCCGGTTCTCCTGGACCCCAGGTCCTGTTCGCCCCGGGGACGAGCCTCCTCCGAGAAGGCCGCGCGCGGGGCCGGTTCGGCGAAGTGGACCGGGGGATTCGGATGTCCGTCCCCGCCGCATCGGTGCTGGTGGGCGCCGTGTGACGAGGGTGAAGAGCGGGGCGGGGGAGACGCGGCTCAGCCGAGCAGCGCGTAGACCGCGGTCGCGTGCGCGGCGGTCTCCTCGCCGCCCTCGGCGGTCATGGTGATGTCCGCGAAGGCCATCCGCCTGCCGGTCTTGGTGAGCCGGGCCCGTACGAGGACGTCGGCGCCGACCACCGGCCGCTGGAAGCTGATCGACTGCTGCACGGTGGTCATCGGGACGAAGCCGCCGCGGGCGGCGGCCACCGCGATCACGGTCGCCGTGTCGGCGGCGGCCATCAGCGCCTGGCCGGACAGGCCGCCGCCCTCGCGGGCGAGCCGGTCGGACCAGGGGAGCCGGAGGACGGCCTCCCGCTCGCCGACGGACTCGACCGAGAGTCCGAGGTCGAGCACCCAGGGGGCGAAGTTGTCGGCGAGGATCTTTTCGGCGGCGGCGGGGGCCAGCGGCACGGGCGTCGTTGTCACGGCGTCATTGTGGGGCCCCGGCCGAGGACCGGGCAACGGGTCCGCGACGGCGCGGCCGGTAGCCGGGCAGCCGGTGCCCGAGCTGGCGCAGGGCGTAGTGGGAGCGGGACTTGACGGTGCCGGCCGGGATGCCGAGATCGGCGGCGGCCTCGTTGACGGTGAGCCCGTGGAAGTAGAGCCGGACCAGGACCGCCCGGTGTTCGGGGCGCAGTCCGCGTACCGCCGCCCGGACGTCGAGCGCGGCGACCGCGGACTCGGTGGCGTCGGCCGGGTCGGCGGTGACCGCGAGCAGTTCGTCGCCGATCTCGGTGGGGCGGGAGAGCCGGGAGCGGCGGGCGTCGATGGCGAGCCGCCGGGCGACCGTGAACAGCCAGGGCCGCATGGAGGTGTAGGAGGAGTCGAAGGCCTCGGGGTGCAGCCACGCGCGGACCAGGGTCTCCTGCACCAGGTCCTCGGCCCGCTGCCGGTCGCCCTGGGTCAGTCCGAGCAGGAAGGAGAGGAGGGCCGGGCCGTGCTCGTCCTTGAGCTCCTTCAGGGCCCGCTCGTCGGTGGTCGCCGCCGGTGCGGTCGGTGGCGTCAGTGCCGTCGTCATGCGCCGTATGTGAACGCATCCGGACGCCGGACGACAGGGAACGAACCGGGATCTGCGACGAACGGTCGCACCGAGCGGTGAATGGTGCGGTGAACGGACGGGCGGAAGGCGTGCGTCCGATTCAGCGGGTTTATGGCCTGTTGCGGCATTGAACCTTGACTGCGGCTTATCGCCCCCGGTGAATTCATAGGAACAGCTGTTCATCCTACGAACCAGCGGAGTCCGGCAGATGACCCCACGCACCCGACCCGGCACGGCCGTCCTCGCCGCCGTCCTGCTCACCACGGCCGCCGGCTGCGCCGTCGCCGACCGCGCCCCCGAGCGCCCCGGCGACGGGCCCGCGCAGAGCCGGGCGCCCCAGCGACCCGCCGCCCCCGGGAGTGGCTCCGCCCCGGCCCCCTTCACCCTGGTGGCCTCAGGCGACGTCCTCCCGCACGACTCGATCATCCGGCAGGCCGCCGCCGACGCGGGCGGCGACGGCTACGACTTCCGCCCCATGCTCTCCGGCGTCAAGCCTGTGGTCTCCCGCGCCGACCTGGCGATCTGCCACATGGAGACGGTGTACGGCGAACCCGGCGGCCCCTACACCGGCTACCCCGCCTTCAAGTCCCCGCCGGAGGTCGCCGCCGCCCTCAAGGAGACCGGCTACGACTCCTGCTCCACCGCCTCCAACCACACCCTGGACGACGGCGCCGCCGGACTGCGCCGCACCCTCGACGCCCTGGACAAGGCGGGCGTACGGCACGCCGGCTCGGCCCGCAGCGCCGACGAGGCCGCCCGTCCCGCCCTGCTCAAGGCCGGCCGGGCGACCGTGGCACAGCTCGCCTACACGTACGACACCAACGGCTATCCGCTCCCCGAGGGGCAGCCCTGGGCGGTGAACCTGATCGACCCGGAGAAGATCGTCGCCGACGCCCGGGACGCCCGGAAGGCCGGCGCCGACGTCGTGGTCGTCTCCATCCACTGGGGCACCGAGTGGCAGTCCGCGCCCGACGAGAAGCAGCTCTCGCTCGGCCGGGCGCTCACCGCCTCCCGCACCGGCGACCGTCCCGACATCGACCTCATCATCGGCACCCACGCCCATGTGCCGCAGGCCTACGAGAAGGTCAACGGCACCTGGATCGTCTACGGCATGGGCGACCAGATCGCCGGCGACATGATCAACTACGAGGGCGCCTACGACCGTCGCGGCAACATGGGCACCCTGGGCCGCTTCACCTTCGCCCCGCCCACCGCGCCCGGCCGCCGCTGGGAGGTGACAAGGGCGGAGTTCGTGCCCCAGTTCTTCGACACCGCGCGCGGCCGGGTGGTCAACCTCAACGAGGCGATCGGGAAGGGCCAGGCGCAGTACACCGAGCCCCGCGACGCCATCCGCTCGGTCGTCCTCGACCGGGGCGCGGCCCGCGACGGACTGACCATGGGGGAGTAGCCCGGGGGGTACGGGTTACGGCACCACCGTGACCGGCCAGCGGCCCGCCTTGACCAGGCGCACCGCCACCGACCCCACGAAACGGTGCCCGGCCGACTCCGAGGCCCCGACCACCACCGCGTCCGCCTTCAGCTCGTCGGCGGCCGAGACCAGACCCGCGTACGCGTCCCCGCGGAAGGTGTGGAACTCCCAGCGCACCTGGAAGATCTCCTTCACGCGCTCCGCGGACTCCCGGATCTCGGCCACCAGACCCTCGGCGATCTCCTCGGTGGCGCCGGAGACCGGCGCCCCCATCGCCGCGCCGGCCGCGAGCACCGGCTGTACGTACACGAGCGCGAGCAGTGCGTTCTGCCGCCGGGCGAGCCCGGCCGCGTACGCCGCCGCGCGCAGCGAGGACGCCGAACCGTCGACCCCGGCGACGATCACCTTCGGGCCGTCCGTACCTCGTTCGAATCCGCTCACCCTCCGAGGCTATCGGCTCATCAGGTGTTTTCCGACGGGGGTCCGGTGTCGCTGCGCGGCCGGTGCCGTCCACCGTTCGCACCATTGGTCATGAAAAAGGATGAGACGACCACAGGGCGCCGGGCGCTGCTGCGCCTCGCCGCCGCCCTGGGCGCCACCGCCACCGTCGGAGTCTTCGCCGCCGACCGCCTGGGAGGCACGGACGAGGGGACCACGGCGGCCGGGGCCCGCCCCGCGCGCCCGGCACCCGCCGCCGGACCGCAGGGCCAGGCCCGGGGCGGGGCACAGGCCAAGGCGCAGGCGCGGGCCGCGCGGCTGCGCCCCGCCGCGTACCGGCTCCAGCCGATGACCGGCTACGCGCCGCCCGCCTTCCGCCGGGCCCTCCCGCCGGTCCGGACCCGGCCCTTCCTCCATCTCACCGGCGTCGGCCGCTCGATGGTGCTCACCTTCGACGACGGCCCCGACCCGCGCTACACCCCGGAGATCCTCGACACGCTGCGCAGCCACGGCTGCCGGGCGATGTTCTTCGTCTGCGGCGAGATGGCGGTCGACAACCAGGACCTGCTCAAGCGGATGGCCGAGGACGGACACGTGGTCGGCAACCACTCCTGGTCCCATCCCCTCGTGCCCAAACTGCGGCCCTCCCGCATCCGCCAGGAGCTCGGCTCCACCAGCGACGTCATCGAACGGGCCCTGGGCACACCGCCGTTGTGGTACCGGGCGCCCTACGGGGCGTGGAACAGGCTGTCGTTCGAGATCGGCGCCGAGCTCGGCATGGAACCGCTCGCCTGGACCGTGGACACCCTCGACTGGCAGGAGCCGCCCACCGACCGCATCGTCCAGCGGGTCCTGGACGGGGCGGGCGAGGGCGTCGTCGTCCTCAACCACGACGCGGGCGGCAACCGTTCGCACAGCGTCGCCGCCCTCAAGCGCTATCTGCCCCGGCTCCTCGACGCCGGCTACAGCATCACCGTGCCGCGCCGCTGAGCGGAGCCGGCGGGCGTACGCCGAAGGGCCCCGGCACCTGGGTGGGTGCCGGGGCCCTCCGCCTCGCGACCGCCTAGCGGAGACCGACCATCCGGGCGAAGACCACCACGTTGCCGTCGTAGCCGTGGGCGCGCGAGTAGCCGCCGCCGCACGTGATCACCCGCAGCTCCGGCTGGCCGGTGTCCCCGTACACCCGGGCTCCGGGGAAGTCGTTCTTCGCGAAGACCTCGACCCCGTAGATCTCGAACACGGCCACCCGGCCGTCATAACGGTCGACCTCGATGTGCTGGCCCTGTTGCAGGGAGCCGAGACCGTAGAACACCGCGGGCCCGGCCAGGTTGTCGACGTGCCCCACGATGACGGAGGTGCCGCGCATGCCCGGCGCGATGCCGTTCTGGTACCAGCCGGCGAGGTTCTTCTCCTCGGGCGGCGGGGCGGCGACCCAGCCGTTGTCGTCCAGTCCCACGTCCATGAGCGGGGCCGCCACCTGGATGGCCGGGATCCTGATACGTGAGGCGGGGGCGAACGGCAGCTCCGGGAAGGCGCCGGCCGTGGGGGCGGGGGCGACCGGTCGGGCGACCGGGCGCGCGGCCGCGGTGGGCTGCGGCGGGCCGGACTCGAAGCCGACCCCGTTGCGCATTATCGCCAGGCCGGACAGCATGACGAGAGCCAGCGCACCCCAGGGTTGGCGTCTCCTGGCGGCGTCGAAGAGGCTGAAGTCCTTGGGGCTCATGGTTCTCCCTTGGTGGCGTCACGGGAACGGTAAGGGTGCGGACGCGAACCGGCCTGCCGAGCGGGGCGAACGGGTGTCGGCCGATGGGGCGCCCCGTACCGGCGGCCCCGCCCGGGGGAACGGGTGATCCGCCATCCGAGTAATCGTCAGATCATCGTTCTGACGCCGCGTGACCTGCGGATCCGTCAGATTCCCCACTCATTCGGCCGGTGCCGTCCCTCACCGGACCGGCTCAAAGCCGACATGCGAAGGCTTTTCCGGTTTGTGATGGTTCGTCATGGAAGGCGTACTCGTCGAATCGCCCGGAGCACCGCTTTGGGGCGCCTTCCACTGGAGGTTCAACCATGCGTGCTGCACGCACTCTGGCGGTGACGGCGACCGCGTTCGCGGCGCTCGGGCTCGCGGCCCCCCTCGCCACCGCCACCAACGGGCCCAGCAGCGTGACCGTCGGCTCCTTCCAGGCCCCCAAGGGCGGTGACAACAACAATTCCAACATCACCGTCTCCCCCTTCGCGGTCCACCAGGGTGCGCTTCTCCTGGTCACCACCAGGGACTGCGCCGCGGGCACGGTCTCGTCCGCGGCCTTCCCGTCGGGCACCCTCTCGGGCTCCAACCAGGGGTTCTCCACGGTCAGCGTCCGCATCTTCGACAACGCCACGCCCGGCCTGCACACCGTGACCGCCACGTGCGTCAACGGCCGGAAGCTCACGACGCAGTTCCGCGTCCTTGCCGGCCAGGGTTCGCAGGGCGGTCTGGGCGGCTCGCTCGCCCCGAGCTCCACCGAGATGGCGGTGGGCGGCAGCCTCGTCGCCGCCGCCGCGCTGGGCGGCGGGCTGTTCATCGCCCGCCGCCGCCGTATGACCGGCGCGGGGGTCTGACCGGCCGAACCTCCCGGTCGGCCCGCAACGCCCGTCGCCCCCGAGTCCCTGTTTCCAGGGCTCGGGGGCGACGGGCGTGTACGGGGCGGGGTGCGCCGGCACTCCCGGGGCGCCGTCAGTGGCGCCGGCCGTCGGTCGCCGACGACCTGCGGCGGATCACGTAGACCAGACCGCCCGCCGCGGCGAGCACAAGGGCTCCGCCGGCCGCGAAGGTCCACGAGTCGGTGGCGTCGAACGAGCCGCCGAGACCGCCCGCGACCCCGCGCGGGGTGACGAGCCCGGTCGACCGGGCCGTCGGCGTCGCCGGCGTGCCGCCGCTGATGGTCAGATCGACGGTGCCCTGGATGCCGCCGGTGCAGTTGAACGTCACCGTGTAGACGGCGCCGCGCTTGGCGTCGGTGTCCACGGTGGCGGTGACCAGCGAGTTCGGGGCGATGGTGACGGTGTCGAAGATGCCGGCCGAGGCCGTCGCCGTACTGGCGCAGCCGGGCGCGCTGAGCGTGATCCGGCCGCCGGGCGCGACGACCCCGGGCGACACGACGAAATCGCCCGGGGCCTTCGCTCCGGGCGCCTGACGGGCGGGCGCCGGGGCGCCGTCGGCGGCGACGGCGAGGGGGGCGGCCAGGGCGAGGGCGGCCGCCCCCAGCAGAGCGGTGGACGCGGCACGTATCGCGCGCATGGTCAATCCTCCGGGTCCCCGAGGAGCAGCCGCGGAAGGGGTATCCGCGAGAAAGGCGGGACATGCACCTCGATGCCCGAAACGCTAGGAGCCCCCTACCACAGCCGCGATCCCAGACGCGCGAATGGGGCACCGATGTCCCCCGCACGGCCCATTCGCGCGCCTTCCGTCAGCCCGTGACCTGCGGGAAGAGGTCCACGAACGGCGCGGCCGTGGCCGCCAGGCCCCGGCTGAACGGCGCGTCGAAGTCCCAGATCAGGAAGAGCAGGAAGGCGATCAGGGCGCTGAACAGACCGGCGAGCAGCACCTCTCGGCCGGTGCGCCGGATCTGCAGGGTGAAGATCAGGCCCACGGTCACCAGGGCGCCGGTGATGAGGCCGAACCACACCACCCCGGGCATCGTCGCGCCCGCGTTCTCGCCGCGCGCGTTGCGGGCGTCGTCGGCGACCGCGACCTGGTCCACCAGCGGCTGGTAGGCCTGGCCCTCGAAGTCGTTGGCGGGCTGGTAGTCCGTCACGCTGCGGCGCACCTTCTGCAGCAGTTCGGTGCCGGTGTCGCTCAGTTCGCCGTGCTCGGTCATGTACGGGAACTCGTCCTCCACCACATACCGGACGTACGCGTCGATGTCCGCGCGGATCCGCTCCCGGGTGGCGAGCGGATAGACCTCGACCCGCTCCGAGATCTCGTGCATCGCCTGGGCCTCCTGGCGCACCGTCTCCTGGGCGGCGC
The DNA here is from genome assembly GCF_026236535.1 of Streptomyces sp. SKN60. Classification (GTDB taxonomy): domain Bacteria; phylum Actinomycetota; class Actinomycetes; order Streptomycetales; family Streptomycetaceae; genus Streptomyces. The sequence continues at coordinate 24,195 of NZ_JAHTMW010000021.1, forward strand.
TGCGGGCCTCCCAGACGCCGGCGATGGCGAGACCGAGGACGATCGCGTACACCACGCCGATCATCATCGTCATGTACTCGATGACGTCGGGGGTCTCGCTGGGGTCGTCGTCCTCGGGGATCCGCCGGTGGTTGATGACGACGATGGCCAGCACGACGGCGCATGCGGCGGCCATCGCGATGGTGAGCACAACCCATTCGGACAAGGGTGTTTCCTCCGTTGCGGGGTGGTTGAGGGGCGGGGGGTCAGCGGGAGCGCGGCCGCAGGATCGCGGTCGCGATCACCGCGGGGGCGGTGACGAGCAGGGTCGTGGTGATCACATTGGGCGTGCTCTTGGGCTTGACGCGGGCGGTGCGCCGGTAGTGCGGCAGGGCGACCGGGGTGGGCCGGGGCCGCACCGTGGGAACCGGGGACGGGCTCGGGGGCGCCGGCTCCGGCTCGGGCGCCGGGGGCGCGGGGCGCGGCGGCGGGGGAGGAGCGGGCCTCGGCGGCGTGGTGCGCACCGGGGGCGGTGGCGGGGCCGGCGGCTTCGGCTTCGGGGCGGGCTTCGGTGGGGGTTTCGGCGCGGGCTTGTGGGTCGGCTTCGGGGGGTGGGTCGGGTGCGGCGGATGGGTGGGATGCGGGGGATGCGTGGGGTGCGGGGGATGGGTCGGATGGCACGGCCCGTCCCCCGCGATCGCCACCCCGCTCGATCCGCCGGGCCCGGTCACGGCCCAGGCGCACGCGTCGGCGGTCGCCGGCGTGGCCGGTGCGGTGAGCAACCACACCAGCGCGCCGGCCGCGAGCGGGCGCGTCAGCCGCGTCCCGTAGCGGGAGAACCGGTACTGAGGCAAGAGAGACACGCCGAGCAGCATGAGCGGGCGGACGGTCCGGACGGGCCGGAACCGCCCCGGATTCCCCGGATGGAGCGGATCTTGGTGTGCACTGGTTTGACGTTTCCGCCGACTCTGTCGTCTCACGGGCTGCCCAACGCGCCAACAGGTCCTCCGTTGCGGTGGATTCCCGACCGATCGGCCCCGTCCGCGGGGGCGGCGTGTGAGGGTGGTGCGGGGGCGGCGCGCGGCGTTCCACGGGCCCGGATCCGGTAACTGGCCGGTAGTCGCCGCCCGTTGAGTCACGGTGACCGCCCGCCCGGCCCGCGGGCTGCGACGGAACGCAGGTCAGGGGGCCGCACGACCATATGCACGTGAATTTGCACGACCTGAAGGCGTGAACTCTTCCTTACCCGGAGCACGTGCCATTGGCGTGTGACCAAGAACGGATCGAGAATTTCCGTTTCCACTCGCTCTCTCGGCGGGCGATCAGTAGCCTCAGCTCGAACACAGGCCGCGAACACCTGGCCACATCTCACGGCGACTTGTTGGAGACTTTGATGGAGCGTCCCGCCTGGGCTCCGCCGGGCATCGATATTTCGGTGCCGAGCGTGTCCCGTATGTACGACTTCTATCTGGGCGGCTCGCACAATTTCGAAGTGGACCGGGAAGCGGCCCGCAAGGCCATGGAGTTCCTGCCGGGACTCCCCAAGATCATGCAGGCGAACCGTGCCTTCATGCGCCGGGCCGTGCGGCACGCCGTTGACAACGACGTCACGCAGTTCCTGGACATCGGCTCGGGGATACCGACCTTCGGCAACGTTCACGAGGTCGCCCAGGCCGCCAGCGAGGCCGCCCGGGTCGTCTACGTGGACCACGACCCGGTCGCCGTCGCCCACAGCAGGGCCGTGCTCGGCGACGACCCCCGCTCCGCCGTGGTCGCCGCGGACCTGCGCAAGCCGCGCGAGATCCTGCACAGCCCCGAGGTCACCGAACTCCTCGACCTGGACCGCCCGGTGGCCCTGCTGCTCGTCGCCGTGCTGCACTTCCTGGAGGACTCGGACGAGCCGGGCGCCGCCGTCGCCGAACTGCTCGACGGGCTCGCGCCCGGCAGCCTGCTGGTCCTCACCCACGCCTCGTACGAGGGCATCCCCGTGCCGCAGGAGCGGGCCGGCGGCGCCGTCGGCGTCTACCGCGACATCCGCAACCCGCTGGTGATGCGCTCCCGCGAGGAGATCACCCGCTTCTTCGACGGCACCGAGATCGTCGAGCCGGGCGTCGTGCCCATGCCCCTGTGGCGGTCCGACAGTCCCGACGAGGAGGAGGATCCCTTCGCCTTCTCCGGGTTCGCAGGGGTGGGGCGCAAGGCGTGAAGGTGCCGTCCCAGCCTGCCGGTTCCGTGGCCGACGGACCGGAGGACAGACTCAGGCGGTTCGTGACCATCTGGAGCCGCGCCGTGTTCCCGGTCACCGCCACCTCGATGACCCGCCAGGAGTTCGAGCGGCACCTGCTGCCGCCCGCCCAGGAGCTGTGCGACGCGCTGCACGCCCGGCCCTTCGACACGGCGCCCGCGCACCGGGTCGGGCAGGCCCTGGTGGCCGCCCACTGCACCGACCCGGACGCGCTCGCCCGTAGCCTCGGTGTGGTCGACGCCTACCTGGTGCTGTACTGCGGCGACGAACAGGGCGTCGGCGCCGAGGAGTTGCGCGCCCGCTGCTCCCGGCTCCAGCACGCCATGGCGGCCGGCTTCGCCCAGGCCCTGCGCGAACGCACCCTCGCCGAGCAGGAGTCCATCGCGCACTCCGCGCTCTCCGCGCGCAGCGCCGCCGAACTCGCCCTGCACGCCACCGAGAGCCGCTTCCGCGCGGTCTTCGACGGCGCCGCCGTCGGCATCGGCATCGCCGACCTCAACGGCAACATCCTGGAGGTGAACGAGGCCCTCACCCGCATGTTCGGCGGTCTGGAGACCACCGTCACCAGTAAGAACATCGTCGAATGGGTGCACCCCGAGGACGGCCCGCACGTCTGGCGGCTCTACGACGAACTGGTGCGCGGCGAGCGCGAGTCGTACCGCGTCGAGAAGCCGTACTACCGCGGCGACGGCACCGTCCTGTGGACCAACCTCACCGTCTCGCTGCTGCGCGACGCGGCCGGCCGGCCGCAGTACCAGCTCGCGCTGATGGAGGACACCACCGAGCGGCGGCTGCTCAACCTCCGGCTGCGCTACGAGGCCACCCATGACGCGCTCACCGGGCTGCCCAACCGCACGCTGTTCTTCGAACGCCTGGAGAAGACCCTCGGCCCCGGCGGCGACGCCGGCTTCGGTCTGGCCTACCTCGACCTCGACGGCTTCAAGGTGATCAACGACAGCCTCGGGCACTCCACCGGCGACCGGCTGCTCGTCGAGGTCGCCGACCGGCTGCAGAGCTGTGTCGCCGCGCCCGGCGAGATGGTCGCCCGGCTCGGCGGCGACGAGTTCGTCGCGCTCACCACCGGGGCCGGCAGCGAGCGCAAGGTCGGCGAGCTCGCCGACCGGATGCTGGCTTCGCTCGCCACCCCGATCAGCATCGACGGGCGCGAGCTCACCGTGCGCGGCAGCGTCGGCGTGGTCGAGGGGCCGGCGAGGGAGCGGACCGCGGCCGAGGTGCTGCGCAGCGCCGACATCACCATGTACCGGGCCAAGTCGGCGGGCGGCAACCGCTTCGAGTACGCCGACGAGGAGGCCGACGCGCGGGCCATCACCCGGCACGGGCTGACCACCGCGCTGCCCGCCGCCCTGGAGCGCGGCGAGTTCTTCATCGAGTACCAGCCGCTGGTGCACCTCGGGGACGGCAGCGTGCACGGCGCGGAGGCGCTCGTACGGTGGTGCCACCCGCAGCACGGGGTGCTCGGCCCGGACCGCTTCATCCCGCTCGCCGAGAACACCGGGCTCATCGTGCCGCTGGGCCGCTGGGTGCTCCAGGAGGCGGTGCGCCAGGCCCGGTTCTGGCAGGACGAGGCGCCCGGCGGGCACCCCGCGACCGGGCCGCTGCGGATCAACGTCAACCTCTCGCCGACCCAGCTCCACCACCCCGGCCTGGTCGCCGAGACCGTCGACGTCCTGGAGCGCTCCGGCCTCGAACCGGGCGCGCTGTGCCTGGAGGTCACCGAATCCGCGCTCATCGGCGCCGACGACGACCTCCTGAAGCCGCTGCGGCAGCTCGCCGAGATGGGCGTGGACATCGCGCTCGACGACTTCGGCACCGGCTACTCCAACCTGGCCAACCTGCGCCGCCTCCCGGTGAGCGTCCTCAAACTGGACCGCTCCTTCACCCAGGGCATGCAGCAGCACCCGGCGGACCCGGTCGACATCAAGATCGTCGAGGGCATCGTCCAGCTCGCCCACAGCCTCGAACTCGCGGTCACCGTCGAGGGCGTCGAAACCGGCGCCCAGGCCCAGCAACTCCGCGACCTCGGCTGCGACACGGCCCAGGGCTGGTACTACGCCCGCCCGGGCGCCCCGGACCGGATCCGGTCGCTGGCGCTGGTGGACGCCGTGTAGGGGAGCGCTTCCGGGCGGCGCCCGCGCGCCGGTCGGGCGCCGCCCCCAACGGCCTCAGGCCCGCGGCGCGCCCCGGCGCGAGGCCGTCAGCAGCTTCTGGAGCTCCCGCGCGGCCCGCGGCGGCGCCACGTCGCTGCGGTGGGCCAGGGCGATGGTGCGGCGGAGGCCCGGGCGGGCCAGGGCGGTGACGCGGAGGTCGCGGCCGGCGCGGGCGGCGACCATGGCCGGGACGACGGCGAGGCCGAGCCCGGCCCGGACGAAGCCGAGGACGGCGTCCAGCTCGCCGCCCTCGACCGTGAAGGAGGGCTCGAAGCCCTCCGCGCGGCAGGCGGCGACGGTCAGCTCCCGCAGGTCGTACCCGTGCCGGAACATCACCAGCGGCTGCTCCCGCAGCTCCGCGATCCGCACCGGCCGCCGCGGCGCCGGCGCGGCGGCCGACGACACCACCACCAGGTCCTCCGTCAGCAGCTCCACCGTGGTCAGCGCGGGCGACGGCGTCGGCAGCGGCAACACCACGAGCGCCAGGTCCAGCGCGCCGCGCGCCAGCTCCCGTACCAGGTCGTGCGAGCCGCCCTCCTCGATGAGGAGACGGATCCCCGGGTGCAGGTCGTGGAAGTCGCGCAGCACGTCCGGCAGCAGCCCGGTGCACAGGCTGGGCGTCGCGCCGAGCCGCACCCGGCCCCGCTTCAGCTGCACCAGCTCCTGCACCTCGTGCCGCGCGGTGTCCGTGTCGGCGAGGATCCGGCGGGCCAGCGGCAGCAGCGCCTCGCCCGCGTCGGTGAGCGCGATGTTCCCGCGGGCCCGGCTGAACAGCTCCGCGCCCAGCTCCTGCTCCAGCGCCTTGATCTGCTGCGACAGCGAGGGCTGCGAGACATGCACCCGCTCCGCGGCCCGGGTGAAGTGGCGGGTCTCGGCGACGGCGACGAAGTAGAGGAGCTGCTGGAACTGCATGCCTCAAGCCTACCCGCATTCATAGGGGCCGCCTATCGAGATGAGCCGAACCATGTCTTGGACCTCTCAGGCCCTTCGGCCCTAGCGTCTTTTCCATGGCTCTGGCAACGAAGTCCGCACGGCAGACCGCACCACCACGACCGCCCGCCGCCCCCACCCGCGGCTTCTGGGCGTCGACCCTCGGCAAGAAGACCGTGATGGCCGTGAGCGGCCTGATCATGCTCGCCTACCTCGTCGCGCACGTCGCGGGCAACCTGAAGATCTTCTTCGGCCCCGAGGAGTTCAACGGCTACGGCCACTGGCTGCGCGTGATGGGCGCCCCCGTCCTGCACCACCAGTGGGGCCTGTGGATCGCCCGGATCACGCTGCTCACCGCCGTCGTCGCGCACGCCGTCTCCGCGTACCAGCTCAGCCGCCGCGACCTCAGGGCCCGCCCCACCCGCTACGCGCACCGGCGCAAGGGCTCCTCGTACGCCACCCGCACCATGCGCTGGGGCGGCGTCATCCTCGGCCTCTTCATCGTCTGGCACGTCCTCGACCTCACCGCCGGCACCGTCCACACCGGCGGCTTCGAGGACGGCAAGCCCTACCAGAACGTGATCGACACCTTCTCCACCTGGTACGGCAACATCATCTACATCGTCGCCATGCTCGCCGTGGGCCTCCACGTCCGGCACGGCTTCTGGAGCGCCGCCCAGACCCTCGGCGTCGGCAACGCCCGCCGCGAACGAGCTCTGAAGTTCCTGGCGAACGCCCTCGCCCTCGTGCTGACCGCGGGCTTCGTCGCCGTCCCCGTCGGCGTCATGACCGGAGTGGTGAACTGACCATGAGCAACCCCTCGATCAACCCCGCCTTCACCGTCGGCGAGCCCATCGCCGACACCGCCGCCCCCACCGGACCCATCGCCGACCGCTGGGACACCCGCCGCTTCCAGGCGAAGCTCGTCAACCCCGCCAACCGCCGCGGCCACCGGATCATCGTCGTCGGCACCGGCCTGGCCGGCGGCTCCGCCGGCGCCACCCTCGCCGAACAGGGCTACCACGTCGTCCAGTTCTGCTACCAGGACTCCCCGCGCCGCGCCCACTCCATCGCCGCCCAGGGCGGCATCAACGCCGCCAAGAACTACCGCAACGACGGCGACTCCGTGCACCGCCTCTTCTACGACACCGTCAAGGGCGGAGACTTCCGCGCCCGCGAGTCCAACGTGCACCGGCTCGCCCAGATCTCCGTCGAGATCATCGACCAGTGTGTGGCCCAGGGCGTCCCCTTCGCCCGCGAGTACGGCGGCCTGCTCGACACCCGCTCCTTCGGCGGCGTCCAGGTCTCCCGCACCTTCTACGCCCGCGGCCAGACCGGTCAGCAACTCCTCCTCGGCGCCTACCAGGCGCTGTCCCGGCAGATCGCCGCCGGCAACGTCGAGATGCACCCGCGTACGGAGATGCTCGACCTCGTCGTGGTCGACGGCCGGGCCCGCGGCATCGTCGCCCGCGACCTGATCACCGGCGCGATCTCCACCCACTACGCCGACGCCGTCGTCCTCGCCACCGGCGGCTACGGCAACGTCTTCTATCTCTCCACCAACGCCATGAACTCCAACGCCACCGCCGTGTGGCGGGCCCACCGGCGCGGCGCCTGGTTCGCCAACCCCTGCTTCACCCAGATCCACCCCACCTGCATCCCGCGCACCGGCGACCACCAGTCCAAGCTCACCCTGATGAGCGAGTCGCTGCGCAACGACGGACGCATCTGGGTCCCCAAGGCCCAGGGCGACACCCGCCCGCCGCACGCGATCCCCGAGGACGAGCGCGACTACTACCTGGAGCGCATCTACCCCTCCTTCGGCAACCTCGTCCCGCGCGACATCGCCTCCCGCGCCGCCAAGAACGTCTGCGACGAGGGCCGCGGCGTCGGCCCCGGAGGCCAGGGCGTCTACCTCGACTTCGCCGACGCCATCCGGCGGATGGGCCGCGCCAAGGTCGAGGAGAAGTACGGCAACCTCTTCGACATGTACGAGCGGATCACCGCCGAGAACCCCTACGAGACGCCGATGCGGATCTACCCCGCCGTGCACTACACGATGGGCGGACTCTGGGTCGACTACGACCTCCAGACCACGATCCCCGGCCTCTTCGCCATCGGCGAGGCCAACTTCTCCGACCACGGCGCCAACCGGCTCGGCGCCTCCGCCCTCATGCAGGGCCTCGCCGACGGCTACTTCGTGCTCCCGGCCACCATCAACGACTACCTGGCCCGCCACCCGCACGCCGAACCCGTCACCGACGCCCACCCCGCCGTACGGGACGTGCTCGCCGAGACCGAGGACCGGCTGAACCTCCTCCTCGCCGTCGACGGCGACCGCACCCCTGACTCCTTCCACCGCGAACTCGGCGAAGTCATGTGGGAGTTCTGCGGCATGGCCCGCACCGAGGAGGGCCTGCGCAAGGCGCTGCGCCGCATCCCCGAGATCCGCGAGGAGTTCTGGCGCCGCATCAAGGTCCCGGGGACGGGTGAGGAGTTCAACCAGTCCCTGGAGAAGGCCAACCGGATCGTCGACTACCTGGAGCTCGCCGAGCTGATGTGCCTCGACGCCCTCCACCGCGCCGAGTCCTGCGGCGGCCACTTCCGCGAGGAGTCCCAGACCCCGGACGGCGAGGCCGCCCGCCGCGACGAGGAGTTCTCGTACGCCGCCGCCTGGGAGTTCACCACAGGCGACACCGCCCCCGTCCTCCACAAGGAGGAGCTCACCTTCGAGTACGTCCACCCCACCCAGCGGAGCTACGCATGAGGCTGAACCTGCGCGTCTGGCGCCAGCAGAACGGCGACGCCGAGGGCGCCATGGCCACCTACCAGGTCGACGGCATCTCGCCCGACATGTCCTTCCTGGAGATGCTGGACACCCTCAACGAGGAGCTGATCCTGCGCGGCGAGGACCCCGTCGCCTTCGACCACGACTGCCGCGAGGGCATCTGCGGGGCCTGCAGCCTGGTCATCAACGGCGACGCCCACGGCCCCGAGCGCACCACCGCCTGCCAGCTGCACATGCGGTCCTTCCGCGACGGCGACACCATCGACGTCGAGCCCTGGCGGGCCGCCGCCTTCCCGGTCGTCAAGGACCTGGTCGTCGACCGCTCCGCCTTCGACCGGATCATCCAGGCCGGCGGTTACGTCAGCGTCCCCACCGGCTCCGCGCCCGAGGCGCACGCCACCCCGGTCCCCAAGGCCGACGCCGACCTCGCCTTCGAGCACGCCGAGTGCATCGGCTGCGGCGCCTGTGTCGCGGCCTGCCCCAACGGCTCCGCCATGCTGTTCACCTCGGCCAAGATCAACCACCTGAACGTGCTGCCGCAGGGCGCGCCCGAGCGGGAGACCCGGGTCCTCGACATGGTCGCCCAGATGGATGCCGAGGGCTTCGGCGGCTGCACGCTCACCGGCGAGTGTGCCACCGCCTGCCCCAAGGGCATCCCGCTGCCCTCGATCGCCGCCATGAACAAGGAGTGGCTGCGGGCCCGCCGCAAGGCCGCCCGCTCCTAGCCTTCAGCGTTCACCGGCGCAGGTACGCGAGGACCGCGAGGACCCGGCGGTTGTCGTCGGCCGACGGCTCGATCCGCAGCTTCCCGAAGATGCCCGCCGTGTGCTTCGCCACCGCGCTCTCACTGATGTGGAGCGCGGTGGCGATCGCCGCGTTCGACCGGCCCTCCGCCATCAGCCGCAGCACCTCGTGCTCGCGCGGGGTGAGCGCGGCCGTGTTCCCCCGGGCGTCGCTGCGGGCCAGCAGCCGGGCCACCACCTGCGGGTCGAGCACCGTGCCGCCCGCGGCCACCGTCCGTACCGCGTCGACGAATTGAGCCGTGTGCGTCACCCGGTCCTTCAGGAGATAGCCGACCGCGCCCTCCCCGCCGGCCAGCAACTCCTGCGCGTACAACTGCTCCACGTACTGCGACAGGATCAGCACCGGGAACCCGGGCCGCTCCCGGCGGGCGTCCAGGGCGGCCCGCAGGCCCTCGTCGGTGAAGAGCGGCGGCAGCCGGATGTCGATCACGGCCACGTCCGGGCGCTCCTCGCGCAGCGCGCGGACCAGGGCGGGGTGGTTGTCGACTGCGGCGACCACCTCGCAGCCGTGCTCCTCCAGGGTCCGGGTCAGCCCGTCCCGGAGGAGGAAGAGGTCTTCGGCGAGGACGACGCGCACGGTATCTCCAGGGTCGCGAGGGTGGGGCCGCCCGGCGGACTGTCCAGGGCGAGGGTTCCGTCGAAGGCGCGCAGCCGGCGCCGCACACCGTGCAGACCACCACCGTGCGGCCCGCCACCGTGCGGGGCCGCCGGTGCCGGGGCGGGGGCCGCGCCGCCGTGGCCGTCGTCGGCGACGGTCACCCGCAACAGACCGTCGGCGCCGCCGGTGTGCCCGAGGACGATCCGGACCTCGCGGGCGCCGGCGTGCTTGGCGGCGTTGGCGAGGAGTTCGGCCACCGCGAAGTAGGCCGCGGACTCCACGGCCGCCGGCAGCCGGCCCGGCGGCAGACCGGCGGTGTCCACCGCCACGTCGAGGAAGGAGTCGAGGGCCAGCGAGCGCACCGCGTCACCCAGCCCCCGGTCGGCCAGGACCGGCGGCAGGATCCCGTGCACCAGCTCCCGCAGATCCCCGAGCGCCCGCTCGGACACCTCCCGCGCGTCCGCGAGCAGCGCCCGCGCGGCGGCCGGATCCTCGTCGAGCCGCCGGGCCGCCTCCGCCAGGGTCATCCCGAGCGCCACGAGCCGCGCCTGCGCCCCGTCGTGCAAGTCCCGCTCGATGCGCCGCAGTTCGGCCGCCTGGAAGTCGAGCGCGTCGGCCCGGGTGCCGGTCAGCTGGTCGATCCGGCGGGCGAGCACCGTCTCGTACGGCACGGAGAGCGCGCGCCGGCTCCAACGGGCGTACCGGGCCAGCGTCCACGGCGCCAGGGCCACCGCGCCCGCGACGAAGCCGAGCCCGAGGAGCGCCGCGGCGACCGCGGTGGCGGGGGAGACCACCGGCACGAAGGCGTACCAGTTGCCGTCCCCCAACTCCCGCCACACGAACGGCTGGACCACCGCGCCGAACACCCCGAACCAGAACAGCGACAACGGCACCGCGACCAGCAGCCCGCCGGTCAGCGGCTCCAGCCACGCCCAGCGCAGGTCCCGCCAGAAGCCCTCGTCGCCGAGGACGGCCCTGGCCGTACGGGGGAGGGGTCCCGGGGCGGCGACGTCCAGGCCCGACCAGCGGGCGAGCCGGGCCCGCCGCGCGTCGGAGCGGCGGCGCAGGGCGGCCGCCGCCGGCGGCAGCAGCGGGAAGCCGAGCCCGACGGGCAGCAGGAGCAGCGCGAGCACCACCCCGCTCCCGTACAGAGGGAGGACGAGCGTACGCAGCGACACCCGCTGGCAGCGGACCAGCGCCGTCCAGGCGCCCCGCACTCTCCCCACCCGTCGTTCCCCCATGTCAGAGCGCGCCCCGTCGCGCCGCCACGATCGTATCCAGCGGCGCCCGCCGCCCGGCCACCACCGCCCAGGGCACCGCCGCGACCAGGCACGCGAGACCGAACAGCGCCATCGGCGCCGCCGCCCCCGACTCCTCGTCCATGAACAGCAGCATCCCCAGGTTGACCAGCGTGTGGAAGCCGCCCGCGAGCAGCAGCCGGTTCGCCCGGATCCGCTCCAGGCCGAGGCCGAGCACCACCGACATCGCCACCGTCGCCACCAGGAACCCCGCCGCGTACGCCGGCGTCTCGGCGAACACCCCCACGTGCCACACCCCCCACACCGCACCGACGAGGAGGGAGGCCGCCCAGGGGCCGAACCGGGCGCTCAGCAGCGGCTGGAGGAAGCAGCGCCAGCCGATCTCCTCGCCGCAGGCGCCGACCAGTTGGGCCGCCACGACCAGCGCGAAGGGGTGGGCGAGGGTCCGGGGATCGGTGAACCCGGGACTGCCGGTCCACAGCGCGTACGCTCCCGCCGCGAGCCCGATGATCAACAGCGCCGTGAGCAGCAGCCCCCGGCCCCGCGCGCGGCTCCCGCGCTCCGGCAGCGTCCCCGCGAGCCGCTCCCGGATCCGCCCCGGCCAGAGCAGCGCCACCACCAGGACGCCCGCCGCCGGCCCGAACTGGGTCAGCTGCACCACCTCGGCGGGCACCCCCGTCGCCGGCTGCACCGCCCCGAGCAGCCCCGCCGCCACGAACGCGACAGCGAGGAACACCCCCGTCTCCGCCTTCCACACCCGCATGCCCCTCGGCCTCCCCGTCGTCCGGCTTCTCATCGGTCGACGTCGACTCTGCCGCCGGCAGCGGGCCCGGCCACTGCCTCCAGGTGCCGGATCGGGGTGTACCTACCTACACCCGGAAGGGATGTACGGGTCCGGGCTCAGGCGCCGACGGCGCGCAGGGTGCCCGGGCGGCGGCCCATCAGGCCGTCGAGCGCCGACTCCGACGCCTCGTCGGCGGGCAGGTACACCACGAGGTGCTGGGCGTCCGTCTCGGTCGGTTCGAGCACCTCGTACGCGAGGCGCAGCTCACCCGCCTCCGGATGGACGAAGCGGTCCACGCCGGAGCGGGAGGGTACGGGCGCGGGCGCGTCGAGCCGCGAGGAGAAGGCCGGACCGGCGGTCACGGTCAGCTCCTGGACCAGCTCGGCCATGTGCGGATCGTTCCGGGTGAGCGAGAGCAGAAGGCCGGCCACCTGCTGGTCCGCCACCCGGTCCCAGTCGGGGTAGACCGTACGGGCCCGGGGGTCGGTGAAGACGAAACGCGGCAGGCTCGGCCGGTCGCCGTCGAGCAGGCCCACCGGACCGGCAAGGCGCGCGTAGCCGTCGGTGTGCGCCACGACCTCGCCCAGCATGTTCAGGACCACCGCCGGGGTCGGGCCGAGCCGGTCGAGCAGCGCCCGGACCGGGGCCCGCACCTCCTGCGCCGGGGCGGGCGCCCGGGTGCAGATGTGGTGGTGGGAGCCGGACTTCATCAGGTTCCGCAGGTGCAGCCGGGCTTCCAGCGGCAGCCGCAGGGCCTCGCTCAGGGCGCCGAGCACCTGCGGCGAGGGATTGCGGTCCCGGCCCTGCTCAAGGCGGGCCAGATACTCCACGCTGATCCCCGCCAGCATGGCCAGCTCCGCCCGGCGCAGCCCCGGGGTGCGTCGCCTCGGGCCCGCCGGGAGGCCGGCCTCGGCGGGGGTCACGGCCTCACGACGGGCGCGCAGGAACGCGCCCAGCTCGTTGTCGCTCATCGGTCCAGCGTACGGGCGCGGCCGCGGGCGAGGGTGGCCCTGTCACTACCAGGCTCCGCACTACCAGGCTCCGCACTACCCGTCTCGGCACGGCCTTCCTCCCGCCCCGGCGGCGCGGCAGCGTGGGGCCCATGACCACCGAATCCCACGCCACCACGCCCACCGTCCTGCCGCTCGCCCCGGGCAGCTGGGCCTTCGACCCGCTGCACTCCGCCGTCGGCTTCACCATCCGCCACTTCGGGATCTCCAAGGTGCGCGGCCGCTTCAACGAGCTCCAGGCCGAGCTGGTCGTCGGCGACACCCTGGAGACCTCCTCGATCACCGCCACCGTGGCGCTCGCCTCCGTCGACACCGGCAACCCGGACCGGGACGCCCACGTCCGCGCCGCCGATCTGCTCGACGTCGAGAAGCGGCCCACGATGACCTTCCGCTCCACCCGGATCGCCGGGGACGGCGAGGAGTGGACCCTGGAGGGCGAGCTCACCATCGGCGACGTGACGCGGCCGATCGTCTTCGACGTCGAGTTCGGCGGGGTCGTCGACAACCCGGTGGACGGGCACCAGCACGCGGGCTTCGACGCCACCGGCGAGTTCCGCCGCAGTGACTTCGGCCTGGACTTCGCGCCCGGCGTCCTCGGCGACGTCATCAAGGTCACCCTTGAGGTGCAGTTCCTCGACCCCCGCTGACCACCAGCGGGGAGCTCAAGGGCTTCAGAGCCCGAGCCGGGCCGCGAGGAACCGCGCGGTCCGGCTCCCCGGCGTCCAGGCCACCTCCGCCGGGGTCCCCTCGGCCACGATCCGGCCGCCCTCCGCGCCGCCGCCCGGCCCCAGGTCGAGCACCCGGTCGGCGGTCGCCACCACGTCCATGTCGTGCTCGACCACGACCACCGTGTGCCCGGCGTCGGCGAGCCCGTGCAGCTGCCGCATCAGCACCTCCACGTCCGCCGGGTGCAGCCCGGTCGTCGGCTCGTCCAGGACGTACAGGGTGTGCGCGCGGCGCGGCCGCTGCAGCTCGGCGGCGAGCTTGATGCGCTGGGCCTCGCCGCCGGACAGCTCGGTGGCCGGCTGTCCGAGCCGCAGATAGCCGAGGCCGACGTCGAGCAGGGTGCGCAGCGGGCGGGCCGCCGCCGGGACGTCGGCGAAGAAGTCGCCGGCCGCCTCCACCGTCAGGTCGAGCACCTCCGCGATGGTCAGCCCGCGCAGCCGCACCTGAAGCGTCTCCGGGTTGTAGCGGGCCCCGTGGCAGTCCGGGCAGGGCGCGTACGTGCTCGGCAGGAACAGCAGCTCCACCGAGACGAAGCCCTCGCCCTGGCAGGTCTCACAGCGCCCGCCGGGCACATTGAAGGAGAACCGCCCCGCCTTGTAGCCGCGCTCCCGTGCCTCCTCCGTCTCCGTGAACAGCTTGCGCACCACGTCGAACAGGCCCGTGTACGTGGCGAGGTTGGAGCGCGGGGTCCGGCCGATCGGCTTCTGATCGACCGTCACCACCCGGCTCACGTCCCCGTTTTCCTCCGCCGTCTCGGTGAGCGCCCCGACCAGCGTCGACTTGCCCGACCCGGACACGCCGGTCACCGCCGTGAGCACCCCCAGCGGGAACACGGCCTCCAGACCGTCGAGGTTGTGCCGGGTCACCGGCCCGACCGTCAGCTCCCCGGACGGCGTGCGCACCGCCCGGTCCGGCACCGGCTCCGGGTCGAAGAGGAAACGGCGGGTCGCCGACCCGGTCACCTCCGCGAGCGCCGCCGGCGGCCCGCTGTGCAGCACCCGCCCGCCGTGCTCGCCCGCCCGCGGCCCCACGTCCACCAGCCAGTCGGCGTGCCGCACCACGTCCAGATGGTGCTCGACCACGAACACCGTGTTCCCCGCCGCCTTCAGCCGGTCGAGGACCACGAGCAGCGCCTCCGTGTCGGCCGGGTGCAGCCCGGCGGACGGCTCGTCGAGCACGTACACCACCCCGAACAGACCGGCCCGCAGCTGGGTGGCGAGCCGCAGCCGCTGCAGCTCCCCGTTGGACAGCGTCGGTGTCGCCCGGTCCAGGCTCAGATAGCCGAGGCCCAGCTCGGTCACCGTCGCGATCCGCGCCACCAGGTCCTCGGTGAGCACCCGCGCCGTCTCCGAGCCCTCGTGCGCCGCCAGCGTCCGGGCGAGGGCCGTCAGCGGCAGCGCCGCGAGCTCCGCGATCGTGCGGCCGGCGAAGGTCACCGCCAGGGCCTCCGGCCGCAGCCGGCTGCCCCCGCACACCGGGCACGGCGCGCTGGTCAGGAACCGTTCGGCCTTCGCCCGCAGCGTCGCGCTCTTCGAGTCGGAGAAGGTGTGCAGCACATAGCGCCGGGCGCTCATGTACGTGCCCTGATAGGGGCGTTGGATCCGGTTCGCCTCCCGCACCGGGTGGACCGTCACCACCGGCTGCTCGTCCGTGAACAGGATCCACTCCCGGTCCTTCGGGTCGAGCTCCCGCCACGGCCGGTCCACGTCGTGGCCGAGGGTGTCGAGCACGTCCCGCAGGTTCTTGCCCTGCCAGGCCCCGGGCCAGGCCGCGATCGCGCCCTCGCGGATCGACAACCCCGGGTCCGGCACGAGCAGTTCCTCACTCGTCTCGTGTACCCGGCCGAGCCCGTGGCACGAAGGGCACGCCCCGGCCGCCGTGTTGGGGGAGAAGGCGTCCGAGTCGAGCCGCTCCGCGCCGGGCGGATAGGCGCCCGCGCGGGAGAACAGCATCCGCAGCGAGTTGGACAGGGTGGTCACCGTGCCCACCGACGAGCGCGCGTTGGGCGCCGCCCGCCGCTGCTCCAGGGACACCGCGGGCGGCAGCCCCGTGATCTCCCCGACCTTCGGCGCCCCGACCTGGTGGATGAGCCGCCGGGCGTACGGCGCCACCGACTCGAAGTAGCGGCGCTGCGCCTCCGCGTAGATCGTGCCGAACGCCAGCGACGACTTGCCCGAACCCGACACCCCCGTGAACACGGTGAGCGCGTCGCGCGGGATGTCCACGTCGACCCCGCGCAGATTGTGCTCCCGGGCGCCCCGCACCCGTACGAACGGATCATGAGGGGCGGCGGGGCCGAGCGGGAACGGGTCGGTGCGGTGATCGGTGCCGGTTTCGGTGTCGGTTTCGGTGTCGCGCATCCGCCGATTCTATGGCCGGCTTGCCTCGTTTGCCCTGGTCAGCCCGGCCGGTGCGGTCAGGCCCGCCAGCCGGGCCAGCGCACGGTACGAGTCGATCAACGCGGCCCGGTCGTGAGTGCTCGTCGTCACCAGGACCTCCTGCGCGCCCGTCTCCTCGACCGCCCGCGCCAGCTGCTCGGCGACCTGCTCCTCGGTGCCGTACACATGCCCGCCGAGCCCCGCCTCGTAGAAGCCGCGCTGCTTCTCCGACATCGGCAGCTCCTCGATCCGCTCCGGCGGCAGCAGCGGCGGGAAGACGCCGACCGTCCGCGCGTACGCCAGCGACCAGGCCTCCGGCATCAGCAGCCGCCGGGCCCGCTCCTCGCTGCCGGCCACCACGACCGTGCCCGCGACCGTCACATACGGCTCGGCCGACCACGCCGAAGGCACGAACGCGGACCGGTAGGTCTCCACCGCCTCGCGCAGCCGCGCCCGGCCGCGCAGGTCGCCGATCACCAGCGGAAGCCCGGCCGCCGCCGCGATCGCCGCGCCCTCGCCGGTCGCGAGCACGTACGGCGGCACCCGCAGGCCCTCCGCGGGCCGGGCGTGCACCTGCGGATACGCGCTCTGGGTGCCGGTGAACCAGCCGAGCAGCTCGTCCAGTTGCTCCGCGAACCGGTCCGCGTCCTCCTTGTCGCGGCCGAGCGCCCGCCGGATGCCGTCGGTGAAACCGACCGAACGGCCGAGCCCCATGTCGATCCGCCCCGGGAACAGCGACTCCAGGACGCCGAACTGCTCCGCCACCACCATCGGCTGGTGGTTCGGCAGCATCACCCCGCCGGTGCCCACCCGGATCCGCGAGGTCGCCCCGGCGACGGCCGCAGCGAGCACGGTCGGCGCGGACCCGGCCACCCCCGGCACGCTGTGGTGCTCCGCGACCCAGAACCGTTGGTAGCCCAGCGCCTCGACCTCCCGGGCCAGGTCCACCGTGTCGCGCAGCGCCCGGCCGGGTTCCTCGCCGTCCCGCGTACGGGAGCGGTCGAGCACCGAGAAGCGGATGCCGCGGAGTGCCTCGAAGGGCGTCGTCGAGCTGCTCACCCCCGTTCCAACGTCTGACGGCGCGAGGGATTCCCGCCGGGCACGCGGACAGGGCGCCGACAGTGCGCGGACCGTGGGCCGACCGTGCGCCGACCGCGCCCCCGTCGGGCGGGTCACGGGCGATGTCAGCGGGTCTGTCTACGCTGGGGGAGTGACCCGACAGCACAGGCCCGTGGCCGTCTTCGACCTCGACAACACCCTCGCCTCGACCGCCCACCGGCAGCACTTCCTGGAGGGCCGCCCGCGCGACTGGGCCGGATTCTTCGCCGCCGCGCCCAAGGACCCGCCGCTCCCGGAGGGCGTCGCCCTGTGCCGGGAGAGCGCCGAGGAGTGCGACGTGGTCTATCTGACCGGGCGCCCCGAGCGCTGCCGCCGGGACACCCTCGCCTGGCTCGAAGCGCAGGAGCTGCCGGAGGGCCCCGTCCACATGCGCCGCGACCGGGACTTCCGCCCGGCCCGCCAGACCAAGCTGGAGGTGCTGCGCCGGCTGTCCAGGGACCGCGAGGTGCGGATGCTCGTCGACGACGACGAACTGGTCTGCGACGCCGCCGAGGCGGCCGGCTTCACCGTGGTCCGGGCCCGCTGGGCGGCGCCGTCGGAGGCGCTGCGGGAGGCGCAGGAGACGGAGGGGCGCACCTGACGGCCGCCCCCACGTCACGCACCCCCACGTCATGCACCCCCGTCACGCACCCCCGTCACGGAGGCGGCGGACTAGCCCTCCTCCTCCAGCCGGAAGCCGACCTTCAGGCCCACCTGGTAGTGCTCGATCGCGCCGTCGACGAGATGGCCGCGGACCTCGGTGACCTCGAACCAGTCGAGGCCCCTCAGGGTCTGGGAAGCGCGTTCGACGCCGTTGCGGATGGCCTGGTCGACGCCCTCGGTGGACGTGCCGACGATCTCGGTGACGCGATAGGTGTGGTTCGACATGGGAGCCGGACTCCTCTCGTGACCTCGGTGGGTTCCCTCCACCGTGCCCCAGACGGGAGAGGTCCGCGACACGTCGGCGTCCGGTCCGGCGAGCGGGGAGCGGCCCGAGAAGGCGATGGTCCAGGACTTGACCATCCGCTTTGGTCCAGACCAGAATCCAGGCCACATACCCGCGCGAACCTCCCGTCAGGTCCCCCCACACGTCGGGTCAGCCCCCATGCCGTGGCCCCCACCAGGTGTCACGCACTGGACCGCAGAAGGTGACCTACGTGAAGAACCGACGTCTCGTCTGTCCGCTGGCAGTCGTCTCCGCCCTCACCCTCGCGGGCTGCGGACTGCTCCCCGGCGGCAGCCAGACCCGCACGGTGAACCTCTGGCTGATGCGCGACAGCGTCAGCGACGACTTCCTCCAGCGCTTCACCGAGGCCTACGAGGCCGAGCACGACGACATCGAACTGGAAGTCACCGTCCAGGAGTGGACCGGCATCGGCAAGAAGGTCACCGAGGCCATCACCGGCGAGGGCGGGCCCGACATCATCGAGGTCGGCAACACCCAGGTCGCGCAGTACGCCGACACCGACAAGCTCTACGACCTCACCCTGGAGTCGGTCCGCGACCTCGGCAGCGAGGACTGGCTGCCCGGTCTCGCCGAGCCCGGCAGCATCGACGGCGCGCAGTACGGCATCCCCTGGTACGCCGCCAACCGCATCGTCATCTACAACAAGGACCTGTTCGCCGCCGCCGGCGTCAAGCCGCCCAAGAGCCGCGACGAATGGCTCGACGACACCGCCAAGCTCAACGACGGCGGCACCCAGGGCATCTACCTGGCGGGCCAGGACTGGTACACCCTCTCCGGCTTCATATGGGAGGAGGGCGGCGACCTCGCCGTCGACAAGGGCGGTGCCTGGGCCGGCGCCCTCGACAGCCCGGCCGCGCTGCGCGGCATGGACTTCTACAAGCGCCTCCAGGCCCTCGGTGACGGCCCCAAGAACGCCGACGAGCAGACCCCGCCGCAGGCCGAGGTCTTCGCCAAGGGCGACGTCGCGCAGATGATCGCCGCCCCCAGCGCCATCGCCGCCATCACCAAGGCCAACCCCGAACTCAAGGACAAGCTGGGCTTCTTCCCCATCCCGGGCAAGAAGGCCGGCCAGCCCTGCGCCGTCTTCACCGGCGGCTCCGACCTGATCATCCCGGAGAACGCGCCCGACCGCGCCGCCGCCCTCGACGTCGTGAAGGCGCTCGCCGGCGAGAAGTGGCAGGGCGAACTCGCCCGCGCCATGAACTACGTGCCCAACAAGAAGACCCTCGCCCCCCTCGTCGCCGGCCAGGAGGCCACCGCCACCATGGCCGTCGGCGCCGCCCGCGGCCGGGCCACCCCCAACTCCCCGAAGTGGGCCGACGTCGAGGCCGACAACCCGATCAAGCCCTACATGAGCGCCGTCCTCTCCGGCGAAGACCCCGCGCAGGCCGCGAGGGACGCCTCCGAGAAGATCACCGACGCCCTCGGCGAATAGACCACCGGCCCCAGGGGGCCGTCGACCCGGCTCCGGTCACGGCCCCGGCTCAGGCCCCCGCTCCGCCCACCATTCAGCGCCTCCACACCAACCGGCCCCCGTCCGGTCACGTCGAATCCAGTCGGTCGCGGAAGAAACGAGGGGCCGGGCCACCGCTCGCACGGCCCGGCTCCCACCGTCCCCGTCCGCACCGCCGGAGGAGCCCGACATGGCCGCCGTACCCCTCGCCCAGCCCGTCGCCGAACCCCTGGCCGCGCCCCTCGCCGCCGTCCCGGCCCAGCCGCGGGCCGGCGGCGAGCCGCAGCCCCGCTACGTCGTGGGCCTGGCCAGGGACCAGGAGGACGTCCGCGCCGCCCAGCGGCTGCGCCACCTGGTGTTCGCCGGCGAGATGGGCGCCCGCCTCGACGGCCCCGAGCCCGGCCTCGACAGCGACGCGTTCGACGCCTACTGCGACCACCTGCTCGTACGCCAGGAGGACACCGGCGAGGTCGTCGGCACGTACCGCATCCTGCCGCCCGAGCGCGCCGCCGTCGCCGGCCGGCTCTACTCGGAGAGCGAGTTCGACCTCGGCCGGCTCGCCCCCATCCGCCACGACCTGGTCGAGGTCGGCCGCTCCTGCGTCCACCCCGCCCACCGCAACGGCGCCGTCATCGCCCTCGTCTGGGCCGGCCTCGCCCGCTACATGACCCGCACCGGCCACAACTGGCTGTCCGGCTGCTGCTCCGTCCCGCTCGCCGACGGCGGCGCGCTCGCCGCCACCACCTGGGACACCGTCAGGACCAAGCACCTCGCCCCCGAGGAGTACTGGGTCACCCCGCACCGTCTGTGGACCCCCGAGAGCGCCGCCCCGCCCGCCGCCGGCAGCCGGGCCGACCTGCCGCCGCTGCTCCGCGGCTACCTGCGGCTCGGCGCCTGGGTCTGCGGCGCCCCCGCGCACGACCCCGACTTCGGCGTCGCCGACCTCTACGTGCTGCTCTCGCTGCGCCGCACCAACCCCCGCTACCTGCGCCACTTCCTCTCGCTCGCCCCGGCCCCGCTCGCCCCCGGCCGGTGAACACCACGGCCGGCTCGCCGTGGCTCCCCACGGCACCGTGCACGCCCGGCCGGTGTGCCGCCCACCCCGGTGCCGCCGCCCCGCGCGGCGGCACCGCCGCGGGCGCGCTGCGGCTGGCCACCGGGCTCGCCGCGGTGCTCCTGGGCGTGCTGCTCTCTCCGCTCGCGGCCCCGCTGCCCGCCGCAGGCCGGCTCCTCCTGGTCCGGCTGTGGTGCCGCGGAGTGCTGCGGGCCTTCGGGGTACGGATCCGGGTCACCGGCCGGCCCGTGCCGGGCGTGGGCCCGCTGCTCGTGGTCGCCAACCACATCTCGTGGCTGGACATCCCGCTGGTCGCGGCCGTGCTGCCGGGCCGGATGCTCGCCAAGCGGGAGGTGCGCGGCTGGCCCGTGCTCGGCCCGCTCGCGGCGCTCGGCGGCACCGTCTTCATCGACCGCGACCGGCTGCGGAGCCTGCCCGGCACCGTCGCCACCATGGCCGGCGCGCTCGCCTCCGGCGGCCGGGTCATCGTCTTCCCGGAGGGCTCCACCTGGTGCGGCCGGGCCCGCGGCCCGTTCCGGCCGGCCGCCTTCCAGGCCGCCGTCGACGCCGGGGCCGCGATCCAGCCCGTACGCCTCCACTACACGCCCGTCGGCCCCGCCGGCTACGTCGGCGAGGACTCCCTCGGCGCCTCGCTCTGGCGGATCGCGACCACGCGCGGACTCGTCGCCGAGATACGGCTGATGGAGCCGGTCTCGCCGGCGGGGGAGGCGGAGGGGCGCGGGCGGGACGGTCAGTCCTCGGGCTGCCGGCCCCCGGAGTGGCAGCCAGCTCCGGACCCTGGGCCCCGGGACCGTCGGTCCCCGGGCCGCCAGGCCCCGGACAGGCAGGCCCCCGACCCCCAGTCCCGGGACCGGCGCGACCTCGCCCGACGCGTCCTGGCGCGCGCCGCGGAGGCGGCCGTCGCGCTTCCGGCTCCGGCTGCGGCTCCGGCTGCGGCCCCGGTGCCTGCCGCGGCCCCGGTGTCCGTTGCGGCCCCGTCGCCTGCCACAGCCCAGGTGCCCGTCCTGGACGAGGCGGTCGTTTCGACCGCGGTGTCCGTACCGGCTCCGGCGCCCGCCACGGCCCCGGCGGCCGTTCCGGACCCGGCGCCCGGCGCCGTCCGGCTCCCCGCTCAGACCACCGTGGCCAGCGAGAGCGCGAACCGCCCCTGCTCGTCCGTCCACCAGCGGGACGGTGTGAACCCGGCGGCCGTCAGCTCCGCCCGTACCCCGTCCTGACGGAACTTCGCCGAGACCTCCGTCCGCAGCTCCTCACCGGCCTCGAACGGCACCACGAGATCCAGCTCCCGGATCTTCACGGCGAGCGCGTGCCGGGCCCGCAGCCGCATCTCGATCCACTCGTGCTCCGGGTCCCACAGCGCCACATGGTCGAAGTCGGCCGGGTCGGCGTCGGCGCCCAGTTCCCGGTTCACCACCGCGAGCACGTTCTTGTTGAACGCCGCCGTCACCCCGGCCGCGTCGTCGTACGCGGCGACCAGCGTCGCCTCGTCCTTCACCAGGTCCGTGCCGAGCAGCAGCGCGTCGCCCGGCACCAGTGCCGCGCGCACCGCTCGCAGGAACTCCCGCCGCTCCTCCGGAAGCAGGTTGCCGATGGTGCCGCCGAGGAAGGCGACCAGACGCGGACCGGTGGTCGGCGGCAGCACGATGCCCTGGGTGAAGTCGGCGACCAGGGCGTGCACCCGGAGCGCCGGCCGCTCGGCGAGCAGCGCCTCGCCCGCGCCCTTGAGCGCCGACTCGCTGACGTCCACCGGCACGTACGACTCCAGGCCGGGCAGCAGCGCGTCCAGCAGGTGCCGGGTCTTCTCCGAGGATCCGGAGCCCAGTTCGACCAGGGTGCGCGCCCCGGTCGCCGCCGCGATCTCGGGCGCGCGGGCGATCAGCACCTCCCGCTCGGCCCGGGTCGGGTAGTACTCGGGAAGCCGGGTGATCTCCTCGAACAGCTCGCTGCCGCGCGCGTCGTAGAACCACTTCGGCGGCAGCTCCTTGGGCATACGGGTCAGGCCGTGCAGCACGTCGGCGCGCAGCGCGGCGTCCGTGGCGTCCTCGGCGAGGGTGCGGGTCAGGTGGAACGGGCTCACGGGGAGGGCTCCTCGATCGGAGTGAGGACGACCCCGCCGGGGCGGGTGGTGAGGACCGTGCGGTCCGGCACCTCCGTCCAGGCCGGATCGTCGTCGTACGGTTCGGAGGCCACGACCGTCCGGCCGGGCCCGGTCAGGTACCAGAGCGAGTCCCCCCAGGTGGTGGCCGCAACGGTCGAGCCGTCGGTGAGCAGCAGGTTGAGCCGGGCGCCGGGCGCCGCCCCGGCCACCTCCCGTACGGTCGCGGCGAGTGCGGCGCCCGGCGCCGCCCCGGAGCGCAGCCGGTGCAGCACGAGCGCCCACACCAGGGCCGAGTCGGTACGGGCCGCGAGGTCGAGGAGCGCCGCCGCCGGCAGGGTCGCCGCGACCGGCACCAGCGAACCGGGCCAGCCCGGCACCGCCCCGTTGTGGCTGAACAGCCAGCGGTCGGCGGCGAACGGAGCGGCCGCCGCCTCGCCGTCCGCCCCGGGCAGGGTCGCGCCCCGTACGGCGGCGAGCAGCGCCCGGGTGCGCACCACCCGGGCGAGGTCCGCGAAGCCGGGATCGCCCCAGATCGGCGCCGCCCGCCGGTAGCGGGCGGGCACCGGATCGCCGTCCGCGTACCAGCCGACCCCGAAGCCGTCCGCGTTCACCGTCCCGCTGGCCTGGGTGCGCGGCGCCCAGGACTGGTGCTCCAGGGAGTGCGGCTGCCTCAGCAGCAGCTCGCCGAGCGCCACCGGCGCCCCGACGAACGCGAGATGACGGCACATCAGGCGGGCTCCGCGTCGCGGGCGGTGCGGAAGCCGGCGAAGATCTGCCGCCGCACCGGAAGGTCCCAGTTGCGGAAGGTGCCCCGGCAGGCGACCGGGTCCACGGCGAACGAGCCGCCGCGCAGCACCTTGTGCTCCGGGCCGAAGAAGACCTCCGAGTACTCCTTGTACGGGAAGGCCGTGAAGCCCGGGTACGGCAGGAAGTCGCTCGCCGTCCACTCCCACACGTCGCCGATCAGCTGGCGCACCCCGAGCGGCGAGGCCCCCTCCGGATAGCTCCCGGCGGGCGCGGGCCCCAGGTGCCGCTGCGCCAGATTGGCGTGTACGGGCGTGGGGTCGGCGTCGCCCCACGGATAGCGGCGGGACCGGCCGGTCGCCGGGTCGTGGCGGGCGGCCTTCTCCCACTCGGCCTCGGTGGGCAGCCGGCGCCCGGCCCAGCGCGCGTAGGCGTCGGCCTCGTACCAGCTGACGTGCAGCACCGGCTCGTCCTCGGCGACCGGCTCGGTCACCCCGAAGCGGCGGCGCAGCCACTGCCCGCCCTCCCGGCGCCAGAACAGCGGGGCCTCGATGTCGTGCCGGCGGATCTGGTCCCAGCCCTCGGCCCGCCACCAGCGTTCGTCCTTGTAGCCGCCGTCGGCCATGAAGGCCTGGTAGGCGCCGTTGGTGACGGGCACGGTGTCGAGGTGGAAGGAGGCCACGATCCGGGTGTGCGCGGGCCGTTCGTTGTCGAGCGCCCACGGCTCGTCCGAGGTGCCCATGGTGAACGGGCCGCCGGGGACGAGGACTTCACGCTGCTCCGGAGCTCCGTCCACGGTCGCCGGCGGGGGAGGGGCGGTGAGGGCCGCCGGGCCCTTGCGGAGCTGATGGGTGATCAGCATGGTCTCGTCGTGCTGCTGTTCGTGCTGCGCGATCATCCCGAAGGCGAAGGCCGCGTCCACCAGCGGCCGGCCCTCCAGACGGGTGCCGTCGAGCACGTGCAGGATCCGGTCGCGTACGTCCGCCGCGTACGCCCGCGCCTCGGCGGGGGCGAGCAGCGGCAGCGACGGCCGGGTGGCCCGCGGGTGCTCGAAGGCGTCGTACATCGAGTCGATCTCGGGCCGCAGCGCCTCGCGGCCGCCGACCGCCCGCCACAGCCACTGCTCCTCCTGGTTGCCGATGTGTGCCAGGTCCCACACCAGCGGCGACATCAACGGCGAGTGCTGCGCGGTCAGTTCGGAGTCCTCGACGCAGGAGGTGAGCAGCGCGGTGCGCTCGCGGGCCCGGGTCAGCGCCACCACAGTCCGCTGCTTCAGGTCCTGCTCGGTGGGCGCGGTCATGAGGCCACCTCCAGCTGCTCGTCGGCCGGGCAGCCGCCCGGCACCACGTACCGTGCGTGGAACGCGGCCACCGCGCCCAGCACGTCGGGGCTCGCGCCGAGCCGGGGCAGCGCGTCCAGGGCCGCCTCGAACACGGTCAGCGCCGCCTTGTGCAGCGCCGGGTCGGTGAGCCCGTCCCGGGCGGCGGTCCGCCACAGCGCGTTGCGCGGCGCGGGGCCGTCCCCGGCGAGCGCCGCCAGCGGCTCCACCGCCAGATGGGCGGCCGCGGCGGCCCGGGGATCCTCGAAGAGGGCGGTGGTGACCGCCACCGGCACCATCCAGCCGTCGGGGCCGGGCTGTGCGTCGATCATCCGCAGCTCCAGATGCCCGCGGGGCCGGACCGGCGGGAACAGGGTCGTCAGGTGGTAGTGCAGATCGTCCGCGTCCGCCCGGCGCGGCACGCCCGTGCGCAGCCAGTCCCGGAAGGTCAGTCCCTCCGGCACCGCCCACGGGCCGCTCGGCGTGCGCACGCACATCACCGGCGTGTCCAGGACGTGCGCCGCCCACTCGGCGCGCGGCTCGCCGTCCGGCGACGGGGCGAGCGCCCGGGTCGGATCCAGATCCGTCCACAGCGCCTGCCGGGTCGACCGCCAGCCGGTCCGGCGCCCGCCGTGCACGGGCGAGTTGGCGAACGCGGCCACCAGGACGGCGCCGAGCAGATGGGCGAGCCGCCAGCGGCTGCGATAGCCCAGCGGCCCGTCGTCGTCGAGACCGGCGTCCAGACAGACCTGCACGGACGCCGACTCGCACATCATGGCCCGCCCGGACGGACCGGTCCGGCCGAGGACGAGCTCCATGGCGTCGTAGCGCGGCTCGTGCAGCACCCGCTCGCGCGGCGCGTGCCACGGGTCCACCCCGTAACCGCTGAGCCCGAGTCCGAGCGGGGCGAGCGCCTCCCGGACCGCCCGCAGATCCGCGGCGAGCGAGTCGAGGCACTCCATGAGGGAGGCGGCGGGCGGCGAGCTGAGCTCCAGCTGCCCGCCGGGTTCGAAGGTGAGGGCCGCCACCAGCGGCACGGCCCGTACGGTGTCGATCGCCGCGGCGAGCCGGCGCGGCGGCACCGGACGACGGGGGTCACGCAGTTCGTGGACGAGCCATTCCAGCTCCGCCCCGACCGCGCGCGGCGGCCCCGTCTTGAAACAGATACATCGCAGCAGGCCCTCGGCTTCCTCCTCGGTCAGCGGAGGACCGCCCCGGGGTATGCCGCTCGACGACGGTGTCGTCATCGCTCCACCTCCTGGGAAAGCGCTGCTTCCACCTAAAGCCACCCGGCACGGGCGTGCAAGGGCGCCTCACGCGCCCCGCGGGCACCCCGGGCGTACTCACGGCGCAAATTCCGTTGCCGCCCGTCACCGGCGTCGATCATGCTTCCGGGACATGAGCGCACGACTGCGGGCCCTCGCCCGAGACAACGAGCGGATCCTCGCCGAAGGCCGGTACACCGGGCCCGGCGGGCGGATCGTCCCCCTCGCCGAGCCGCTGGCCGCGGCCCTGGCCGGAACCCGTCTGTACGGCCCCGAGTCCGTCCCCGTCACCCCCGGCACCGACCGTACGCCCGCCCTCGCCGTCACCGGCGAGAGCAGCCTCGCCGCCGCCCGCCGGATGCTGCGCGAGAACCCGGACGCACCGGTAGCCGTCCTCAACTTCGCCTCCGCCCGCAACCCCGGCGGCGGCTACCTCAACGGCGCCCAGGCCCAGGAAGAGGCCCTCTGCCGCTCCTCCGCCCTCTACGCCACGCTGCTGCGCGCGCCCGACTACTATGCCCACCACCGTGCGGAAAGAGACGCCTTCTACACCGACCGGGTCATCCACTCGCCGGCCGTCCCCGTCTTCCGCAACGACGGCGGTGCGCTCCTGGACGAGCCCTTCGCCGTCGGCTTCCTCACCTCACCCGCGCCCAACGCGGGAGTGATCCGCCGCCGCACCCCCGAGCTCGCCCACCGCGTCCCCGCCGCCCTCGCCTCCCGGGCCGAACGCGTCCTGGAGACCGCCGCCGCGCACGGCTACCGCCGGCTGGTTCTCGGCGCCTGGGGCTGCGGCGTCTTCCAGAACGACCCCGCCGAGGTCGCGGGCGCGTTCAAGGACCTCCTCACCGGTGACGGACGGTTCGCCCGCCACTTCGACGAGATCGTCTTCGGCATCCTCGACCGCACCCGCGACCGGGTCACCCTCGGCGCCTTCCGCCGGGTGCTCGGCCACTCGGGGGAGGACGGCTAGGCCGGTTGCGCCCCGGCACCCTCGGGGTCAGGCTCAGGACCAGCCGTAACGCTCCACGAGCCGGGCCACCACCCGGTCGAACCGCGCCCGGTCGAGCGCGCACGCCTCCCGCCGCATCCCCGACTCGCGCACCCGCAGCACCCGGTCCAGGTCCACCCAGGACTCCCGCCGCTCCGCGTCCCACGGCCCCGAACCGATCGCCACCCACTCGCGGTCGTGGTCGTGCCGCTTGCTCGACAGCTGTACGGCGAGCAGCGTGCCCTCCGGCTCCCGCGCCACCACGAGCACCGGCCGGTCCTTGCCCCGCCCGTCGTTCTCCTCGAAGGGCACCCAGGTCCACACGATCTCCCCGGGGTCGGGATCCCCGTCGGGGTCCGGCGCGTAGGAGGTGCGGACCGGGCCGATCGCCCGCGGATCGGCCTCGCTGGTGGAGTTCATCGGCAGCGTCATCCGGGCACCGTAGCGTCTGGCCGCTCCGACACGCCCGGCCTGACATGAGGCTCCTGACATGCGGCTTTCGTACCCGCGTGCGAGCCTGGGAGGAAGTTCCCCGACCACGGGAGGCACGATCGTGGGCAAGAAACAGACCCGGGTCAACAAGGGCGCCCGAACGGGCGGCCACGAACACCGGACGCCGCCGGCCGAGACCAGGTCGAGCACGCAGTCGGCCATGCCCGAGGCACCCCGGCCGGCCATCGACGTCCCGTCGCACCGCAAGGAACGCAAGTTCGGGCACAACTGACAGGCGGGTGACCGCCGTCGGGACGGTGCGTGGATGATGTACCTCCATTCACGCTCGTCCCTGGGGGGAACATGCGCCGCAGCGCCTTCGGAGCCGTCCTCGTCCTGACCGCCTTCGCACTCGGCGGACTCACCGCCTGCAGCTCGACGGACCCCGGCCCGGACGCGGGCCCGGGCGGCGCGGCCGCACCCACCAAGTCCACCCCCACCGCGCCGGTGCGGGTCGAGGACGGCTTCATGCCTGACCTGGTCGGCGGCTCCGTCATGAGCGCCTACGGGCAGCTGTCCGGGTCGATGCGCTTCGAGGACGTCTCGGGGCAGGGCCGCATCGTTCCCACCGACAGCGGCGCCGCCGAGGAGTGGAAGGTCTGCACCCAGACCCCGGCGGCCGGCGCCGCCATCAGCGCCGGACAGGAGATGGTCATCGGCGCGGTGAAGAAGGCGGAGGACTGCTGACGGCAGGGGACTGCCGACGGCACAGAGTGCGGGTGTCCGGCCGGCCGGACACCCGCACCCTTCCTGTGCTGCGCCCGCTACGAGTCGTCGCCGACCGTGATCTCCTCCGTCCGCGGCGCGGGCAGCGCCTCCGCCGGCGGTGCGGCGGGTGCGGCCGGCGCCGCACCGTTCGGGCTCATGTTGGAGAGCAGCTGACGGGCCAGGCCCAGACCCGTCCCGCCCATGGTGAGCGCCTTGGCGAACATCTCCGCCATCCCGTCCGCGCCGTTGAGCAGCACCATCTGGTCGACGTTGCCGAACGCCGAGGCACCCGCCTCCACGATCTCCGGCCACTTCTCGGCCAGTTGCTGGGCGACCACGGCCTCCTGGTTCTCCGCGAGCGCCGCCGCCCGGGCCTTGATCGCCTCGGCCTCGGCCAGACCCTTCGCCCGGGTCGCCTCGGCCACCGCGAGACCCTTGGCCTGGGCCGCGGCGGCCTCCGCCTCACCGGTCACCCGGGTCGCCGTCGCCGTCGCCGCGCTCGCCAGTTCGGTCTTGCGGGCCTCCGCCTCGGCGGCCAGGATCCGGGCGTCGCGCTCGGCCGCCGCCAGCGTCCGCTTCTCGTACGCGAGGGCGTCGGCCGGCTTGCGGACCTCCGCCTGGAGCTGCTGCTCCTTCCTGTTGGCCTCCAGCTCGGCGACCCGGGTCTCCTGGACCACGACCTCCTGGCGCGCGGCCGCGTCCGCCAGCGGGCCGGCCTGGCGGGCCTTCGCGCCCGCCTGGTCCCGCTCGGCCTGGTAGCCGGCCTGCAGGATCTCGCTGTCCCTGGTGGCCTCCGACATGCGCGCGGCGGCCTGCTGCTCCGCCTCCGTCGCCCGCCGGTTGGCCTCCGCCTGCGCGATGCGCGCGTCGCGCTGCACGGCGGCCGCGTGCGGCGCGGCCAGGTTCTTGATGTAACCCGTCGGGTCCTCGATCTCGTGGATCTGCAGCGAGTCCACGATCAGACCCAGCTTCTCCATCTCCGTGCCACAGGCCGAACGCGCCTGCCCGGTCAGCTTCTCCCGGTCACGGATCATGTCCTCCACCGTCAACCCGCCCACGATGGCGCGGAGATGACCGGCGAAGACGATGTGCACCCGCTCCGACATCAGCTTCTGCTGGTCGAGGAAACGGCGGGCGGCGTTGGCGATCGACACGAAGTCGTCGCCCACCTTGAAGATGACCACGCCGCGCACCTTCAGCGGAATGCCCTGGTGCGTGACGCACTCCACCGACAACTGCGTCTCGTTGAGGTCGAGCGACAGCTTCCGCACCGCCTGGACACCGGGCAGGACGAGCGTGCCCCGGCCGGTGACGATCCGGAAGCCCATGCCCTCGCCGAAGCCTTCGTTCTTGTGGTTCGAACCCGAGATGATGAGCGCCTCGTTCGGCTCGGCGACGCGCCACATCATTTTGAACAGAGCGATCAGAACGGCCAGGGCGCCGACGACGCCACCCGCCAGGATCCCGAGGCTCATTGGACAGGTCCCCCTTCACCGGAGCCGTGCGGTTCCGGTGAAGGGAGTGTGCGCCCGGTGCGCCCTGCGCTCAATGGATCGGTCAACTGTCGTACGCGGCTGTGACATACACGGTGCGCGGAGGGAGATGTTCCATGACCATCACGACCGTGCCGGGCTCGATCCGCTCCTTCCCCGTGGCGGGGTAGGCGAGGAAGTGCTCGGCGCCGCCCCGGATGCGGACGATCACCTCACCGACGAGGCCGGGTCCGACCGTGCCGGTCACACGGCCGAGCAGGCCCACCATCGAAGCGTCGTCGTCCATGACCGAACGGTACGTCAGCACCTGGCCTCGGCGGTACGGGAGCGGGTCAGCGCACCGAACGGATCGGGCGCACCGCGAGCGCGCCGAGCACCGAGAGCACGGCCGCCACCACGAACAGCGCCGTGTAGCCGCCGCCGCTGAGCGAGACGATCAGCGAGGCCACGAACGGGGCCACGATCTGCGGACCGGCGTTGGCGATGTTGAGCACACCCATGTCACGGGCCGCGTCCTCCGCCTTCGGCAGCACCATCGTCACCAGCGCCGTGTCCACCGCCATGTAGCAACCGAAACCGAGGCCGTTGACGACGGAGAAGGCCAGCATCGCGGTCCAGCTCGACGAGACCGCCGGTATCAGCAGCGCCACGGCGGCGAGCGCGGCGGAGGCGCCGACGAACAGCTTGCGCCGGTCGTAACGGTCCGAGAGCCAGCCGCCGAGCACCGTCGAGACCACCATCGCCACCGAGTTGAGCGGCATCAGCACGGCCACCGCCTCCTCGGGCGTGAGACCGGCCGGCAGCACGGTGTGGTCCTTCAGGATGTACAGCTGGAATCCGGCCACCGCGAAGTAGCCGAGGATGAGCAGTGCCCGCCCGATGAACGCCCAGCGGAAGTCATGATTCTTCAACGCGCTGCCGAACGCGCCCAGTTGGGCCCGGACCGGCATCGGCGCCTTCGGTGGCATGCGCTCCTCGCGGGCGCAGACGGTGAAGAGCACGGCGGTGGCGGCGACGATCGCGCCGAAGACCAGATAGCCGGTGCGGTAGTGGTCCGAGAACGCGGCGCCGACCAGGGCGCCGATCGTGGAGCCGACCGGCAGTCCCAGGCCCACGGCGGCCGAGGCCTTGCCGCGCGCGGCGAGCGGCACCCGGTCGGGCACCACGGAGGTGAGGGCGGCCTGGTAGACGTTCATCACGGCCTGGCCGAGACACCAGGCGATCATCACCAGCAGGATCGTGTTCACACTGCCGAGCAGCAGCATCACGGGCACGGCGAGCAGCCCGCCCGTGAGGATCCACGGATTGCGCCGCCCGGAGCGGTCGGAGAGCGCGCCGGCCACCGGATTGAAGATCGTCGCGAAGATAGCCGAGACGCCGGAGACCAGGCCGAAGTCGGCCACCTTGTTCGCCGGATCGATCTGCTCGATCTGCAGCGCGAGGAGCAGCCCGGGGACGCCGATGTACAGCGCGTACATCGCGGTGTTCCCGGCGAGCAGCAGGGGCAGCAGGCCGCGCGTGGTGCGGGGTGGGGCGGATGCGGTGGATGTGGCGGGGGAGGAAAGGGCCACGGTGCCCTCCGGGAGTGATGGGGGTGGTGGTGACGAGAGTGGTGACACGTGTCAGTGGCTCGTGTAAACCTTGTGTAGCACTCGAATCCGGCCATCCGCCAGACCCTGCGCCGGATCGTTCTGGAAAGATGCCGGATCGATGAGCCAGTCACCCAAGCAGCACTCCGCCGGGCAGCAGTCCGCCGGGCAGCAGTCCGCGGGGCAGTCGTCTGCCGGACGCTCCGTCCCCACCAGCGCCGACGTGGCACGGCTCGCGGGGGTCTCCCGGGCCACCGTGAGCTATGTCCTGAACAACACCGCGGCCGTACGGATCAGCGAGCCCACCCGCCGCCGGGTCCGCGAGGCCGCCGAGGAACTGGGCTACGTCCCGCACGCCGCCGCCCGCAGCCTGCGCGCCGGCCACAGCCGGATGGTGCTCATGCCCACCGCGCACGTGCCGGTCGGCCCGCTCTACAGCCGCTTCTTCAACGAACTCCAGTGGGCCCTGCGGAACCTCGACTACACCGTCGTGCAATACGGCAGCGTCGGCCTCGACGGGGACGAGGCGGCCCGCGCCTGGGCCGAGCTGCGGCCGGTCGCGGTGGTCTCGCTCGGCCCCGTCGAACTGACCGCGTCCGGCGTCGACCTGCTCAAACGGGCCGGTGCCCGCGCCGTGATCACGGTCGGCCCGCAGCGGGTCGAGGGCACCCACTCCGTCGTCATGGACCTTACCCGGGTCGGCCGGGACGCCGGCGCCCACCTGGTCGCCCGCGGCTGCCGCGCCATCGGCGTGGTGATGCCCGAGGAGCCGGGCCTGGAGATGTTCTCCGTACCGCGCCTGGAGGGCGTGCGGGCCGCCGCGGCCGAGGCCGGGGCCACCGTCGTACCCCTCCCGCTGGCGTACGAGGAGGAGCCGGCGGCGGCGCTCGCCGCACGGTGGCGCGAACTCGGCCTCGACGGCGTGTTCGCCTACAACGACGAGTACGCCATGCTCCTCATGCGCGCCCTGCAGGACGCCGGGATCGCGGTCCCGGACGAGACCGCCGTCGTCGGCTCGGACGACCTGGTGCTCGGCCGGCTGCTCCGCCCCCGGCTCAGCACGGTGCACATCGACATGATCGGCGGCCAGGCGCTCGCCGAGCTCGTGGACCGCGCGGTGCGCGAGCCGGGGACGCGGCCGGAGCGGCACGAGCTCCTCGATGCGCGGATGGTCGTGCGCGAGTCCAGCTGACGGTCCGCGCCGCGAGGCCCGCGTCGGGCGGCCCGCGTCGGCAGGCCTGCTGGGCGGCCTCGGCAGGCGGGCCCGGTCGGGCGGCGGGGCGCGGTCGGGCGGCTTAGCGTCGGTCCATGAGCACACATCCGAAGCGTTTCGAGATCCTGCTGGTCCCGGCGCACGTGCAGAACCGGGGCACCGCGTCCGTGGAGGACAGCGCCGTCCGCTCGGCGGTGGTCGAGGCGACCGGCCGCACCGGCGAGACCGGATACCCGATCTACGAGGGCCACGGCCTGGTGGCCGACATCGACCCCGAGACGCGGACCGTGGAGGCGCTGCTCGTCGACGGCCGCGAGCTGGACTACGGCCTGACGGCGCTGATCAGAGGACCGGAAACCGGCCGGCGTTCGGCCGGGGGTGAGAGCTGACGGGCTGCCGAGGGGCCGCCCGGGAGGCGCAAGTGGGCGTTGACAGGAGGCGCGGGAGGGGCGGAGACTCGGGCGGGCGAGGGCGAAGAAGCCTTCACCAGGCGAACGAATTCCGTCATCGGTGTCCGTCCGCCCGTCCGCGCCGTTCCGACACAGGGCATGTGGGAGAGAACCGATGAGCATCCGCGACGTCTACATCGTCGACGCCGTCCGCACTCCGATCGGCAAGTTCGGCGGTGCGCTCTCCTCCGTCCGCCCCGACGACCTCGCCGCCCACGTGGTGAAGTCCCTCGTCGCCCGCACCCCGGAGCTCGACCCGGCGCTGATCGACGACGTCTACTTCGGCGACGCCAACGGGGCCGGCGAGGACAACCGCGACGTGGCCCGGATGGCCGTACTCCTCGCCGGGCTGCCGACCTCCGTGCCCGGCGTCACCGTCAACCGGCTCTGCGGCTCCGGCCTGGAGGCCGTGATCCAGGCCGCCCGCGCCATCGCGCTCGGCGACGCCTCGGTGGCCCTCGCCGGCGGCGTCGAGTCGATGTCCCGCGCCCCCTGGGTGCTGCAGAAGCCCGAGCGGGCCTTCCCGGCCGGCCACCAGCAGCTCCACTCGACCACCCTCGGCTGGCGCATGACCAATCCGCGCATGCCCGCCGAGTGGACCGTCGCCCTCGGCGAGGGCGCCGAACTCGTCGCCGACAAGCACGCCATCAGCCGCGAGGCCCAGGACGCCTTCGCCCTCGCCAGCCACCAGAAGGCCGCCGAGGCCTGGGCCAAGGGGCTGTACGACGGCGAGGTCGTGCCGTACGAAGGCGTGGACCTCGTACGGGACGAGTGCATCCGCGACAACACCTCGCTGGAGGCGCTGGCGCGCCTGAAGCCCTCGTTCCGCCCTGACGGCGGCACGGTGACGCCCGGCAACGCCTCCCCGCTCAACGACGGTGCCGCCGCCCTGCTCCTCGTCGACGAGGCCGGCCTGCGTGAGACCGGCCGCGAACCGCTGGCCCGGATCCGCGCCTCCGCCGCCACCGGCATCGAGCCGCAGCTCTTCGGGCTCGGCCCGGTGGAGGCCGTGCGCCGGGCCCTGGAGAAGTCCGGCCGCGGCTTCGGCGACCTGACGACCTTCGAGCTGAACGAGGCCTTCGCCGCCCAGTCCCTGGGCTGCCTCGCCGAGTGGCCGGAACTCGACCCAGCCGTGGTCAACCCGCGCGGCGGCGCCATCGCGATGGGCCACCCGCTCGGCGCCTCGGGGGCCCGTCTCGCCGGCGCGGTCGCGCACCAGCTCGCGGCGGCCGGCTCCGGCACCGGCCTCGCGGCGCTCTGCATCGGCGTGGGCCAGGGCCTGGCGCTGGTCCTGGAGCGCTGACCGGACGTACGGCCAGCGCACGGCGTACGCACGGCATCCGCACGACGTACGCGAGGGGCGGCCCCGGTCCACCGGGCCGCCCCTCGCGTACGTACGACCGTGCCTGCTGCCTGCTGCCTACTGCTGGCCGCCGGCCTGCGCCTCGGCGATGGACTTGCGCACCTCGTCCATGTCCAGCTTGCGGGCCTGACCGATCACGTCCTCCAGGGCCGCCTCGGGCAGTGCGCCGGGCTGCGCGAACACCGCGACCTTGTCGCGGACGATCATCAGCGTCGGGATCGAGCGGATCTCGAACGCCGCCGCCAGCTCCTGCTGCGCCTCGGTGTCCACCTTGGCGAAGACCAGGTCGTCGTGGCGCTCCGAGGCCGCCTCGAAGACCGGGCCGAACTGACGGCAGGGACCGCACCAGGAAGCCCAGAAGTCGATCAGAACGAATTCGTTGTCGCTCACGATCTCGTCGAAGTTGTCCTTGGTGAGCTCTACGGTGCTCATGCTGCCTGCCTTCCGTCTCCTGGCGGTTGCCTCACGGTCCCCTGGGGACTCGTCCCGCACAACGGCGTATCCGGCCGCGGTATTCCGCGCCGATCCGGGCCGCCGCCCGCAGACTGGTCTTCATGACACGAGCGGCGGAACACGAGCAGACGCACGAGCGCGAGTACGACGTGGTGGTCCTGGGCGCGGGACCCGTGGGCGAGAACGTGGTGGACCGGGTCCGGGCGGCCGGGCTCAGCGCGGCGGTGGTCGAGAGCGAACTGGTCGGCGGGGAGTGCTCGTACTGGGCCTGCATGCCCAGCAAGGCGCTGCTCCGCCCGGCCATCGTCCGCTCCGAGGCGCGCAGGGTGGCCGGACTGCGCGCCCACGCCTACAGCCCGCTGGACGCCCAGGAGGTGCTCGCGCACCGCGACGAGGTGGTCGGCAACTGGCAGGACGACGGCCAGGTGTCGTGGGTGCGCTCCACCGGCGCCGACCTCTACCGCGGCCAGGGCCGCCTGCACGGACCGCGCCGTGTGACCGTCGAGGGCGCCGAGGGCGACCGCCATGTGCTCACCGCCCGGCACGCCGTCGCCGTCTGCACCGGCAGCCGCGCCGTCCTGCCCCCGCTGCCGGGCCTCACCGGCGCCCGGCCGTGGACCAGCCGCGAGGCCACCAGCTCCGAACGGGTGCCCCGACGCCTGGTCGTGGTCGGCGGGGGAGTGGTCGGCGCCGAGATGGCGACGGCCTGGCAGGCCCTCGGCGCGCACGTCACGATGCTGGTCCGGGGCGCCGGGCTGCTGCCGCGCATGGAGCCCTTCGCGGGCGAGCACGTCGCCGCCGCGCTGACCGAGCGCGGCGCCGACATCCGTACCGGCGTGTCCGTCTCCGCCGTCGTACGGGACGGGAGCGCCGGCCCCGTCACCGTCGTCCTGGACGGCGGCGACCATGTCGAGGGCGACGAGGTGCTGTTCGCCACCGGCCGGCGGCCGCGCACCGAGGACATCGGCCTGGAGACGGTGGGCCTGGAGCCGGGCTCCTGGCTCTCGGTCGACGACAGTCTGCTCGTCGACGGGTTCGACTGGCTGTACGCGGTCGGGGACGTCAACCACCGGGCGCTCCTCACCCATCAGGGCAAGTACCAGGCGCGGATCGCGGGCGCCGCGATCGCCGCGCGGGCGACGGAGAAGACGGACGACGCCGTCGCGTGGGGGCCGCACCGGGCGACGGCCGACCACGCCGCCGTCCCCCAGGTCGTGTTCACCGACCCCGAGGCGGCCGCCGTCGGCCTGAGCCTCGCCGAGGCCGAGGCCGCCGGGCACCGCGTGCGCGCCGTCGACCTCGACCTGCGCGGGGTCGCCGGGGCCGGGCTTTACGCGCAGGGCTACCGCGGCCACGCCCGGATGGTCGTCGACCTCGACCGCGAGGTCGTCCTCGGCGCGACCTTCGTGGGCCCCGGCATCGGCGAGCTCCTGCACTCCGCCACGATCGCCGTCACCGGCGAGGTCCCGATCGCCCGCCTCTGGCACGCGGTCCCGGCCTACCCGACGATCAGCGAGGCCTGGCTCCGCCTCCTGGAGGCGTACCGGGACGGGGCCGGTTCGGCATGAGCCCGGGAACAGCCGGGGCCGCCGGGGAGCGCGCCAACGAGTACGACGCCACCTGCGCCCACTGCGGCGCCCCGGTCCCGGCGGGCACCGGCCTGCTCCGCCACGCCGCGAAGGGCTGGGAGGTCTACCACCGAGACCACGCCCCGGCCCCCGGCCCGCCCCCACCGACGGACCACCCCGGCTGGCACCACCGCCCGCTCCTCTCCCTGGACATCACGACCACGGGCCACCGCTTCGCCGTCGACCGCATCACGGGGGCGGCGCTGCGGGCGAGCGAGGGCTGGGAGCGGGAGTGGGCGGTGGACGCGAGCGGGGTGACCGGCTCCGGGCCTGACGCCGAGCCGGCGGACCACGCTCCGGAGCGAGACCCCGGCGGCCCGGGAGCCCCGCGCTCCGCGACGACCGGCCTGGGCCGCGAAGCTGAGCAGGAGCCTGGCGACCCGGCAGACCCCCGCTCCGGGACGACCGGCCGCAGCGCAGACCCCAGGGCAGCATCCGGCCGCTCCCGGCAACCAGCCCTGCTCCCGGCCCGCGCCCTCGACGAGATCGCGGGCCTGGTCGCCGACCACCTCGCGGCCGGCGAGCTCCTCGTCGTCTGGTTCGCCCCCTACGTCCTGACGACCCTGCACGCCGAACTGCTCCGCCACGGCCTCGCCCCACTCACCGCCCGGGTCCCCGCCGGCGTCGCGCCGGTCTGCGACCCCCTCGTCCTCGACCGCCACACCGACCGCTACCGCCCCGGCCCCCGCTCCCTCCACGCCGTCGCCGACTGGTACGGCATCCCGCACCCCCACCCCGGCGACCCCGCCTCCGACGCCACCGCAGCCCTCGCCCTGGCCCAGGCGATCCCCGCCTCGTACCCCTCCCTCGCCCGCCTCTCCCGCCCCGCCCTCCACACCGAACAGATCCTCTGGTACGCAGAACAGACGATCCGTCACCCAGACGCACCCGCCTGGCCGTTCGAGGAACTCGCGCCCCAGGCATGAGAGCCACCACCGGACCCGGAGGAGACTTGAGGACACGTCAGAAGTACGGCGGTGAGCCGGAACCGGAGGCTCCTTGGCACGAGATCGTGCCGG
Source organism: Streptomyces sp. SKN60 (assembly GCF_026236535.1). GTDB lineage: Bacteria > Actinomycetota > Actinomycetes > Streptomycetales > Streptomycetaceae > Streptomyces. The sequence continues at coordinate 61,279 of NZ_JAHTMW010000021.1, forward strand.
GGATGTGGATGGGCGGGCATCACTGGGCCCCCGCCGGAGGCGAGCCGCGGCCCGCGATCGTCGGCAGCGAGTTCGACCTCGTCGTGAGTCTGTACCGGCGCGACGGGCACGGCCCGCACCCGGGCGTCGAACATCTCGTCGCCGAGATCCCGGACGCCCCGCTGGCCACGGACCAGCTCCTCGCCGCACGCGGCCTCGCCCGGCGGGCCGCCCAGGCCGTCGCGGACGGCCGTGCCGTCCTGGTGCGCTGCCGCTCCGGGTACAACCGCTCGGGGCTCGTCGTCGCGCAGACGCTCGTGGACCTCGGGCACGAGGCCGGTGCGGCAGTGGAACTGGTACGGGCCCGGTGGTCCAAGTGGGCGCTGAACAACCGCGTGTTCGTCGAATACCTGGCCACCGGCCTGGAGACGGCCGCCCTGCTCACCGGACTCGGCGACGCCGGTGACACCCGCTAACCCCGCCGGCGGGAGGCGCAGGGGCGGGATCGTAGAGTCGGGCGCGTGATCGAGCCCACCGCCCACATCCGCGTCGCCCGCCCCTCCCGCGATCTCGTCGCCGCCGAGCGCTTCTACGTCGACGGCCTCGGCCTCGCCGTGCAGTGGCGCAAGACCGACCCTGCCCCCGGCGAGCACGAGCTGCTCATGGTCGGCCCGGCGGGCGGCGGCTGGCACTTCGAGCTCACCCGTGACCCGTACGCCGAGCGGCCCGTCGAACCCGCCCCGACCGTCGACGACCTGTTCGTGGTGTATCTCGGCGAGCCCGTCGAGGAGGCGCTGGTCGAACGGCTCGTCGCGGCCGGCGGCACCCGGGTCGCGGCCCACAACCCGTACTGGGACGAGTACGGCGTCACCGTCGCCGACCCCGACGGCTACCGGCTCGTCCTCTGCTCCCGCACCTGGGGGTAGGACACGAACGGCATCCCGCCGTCCAGAGGGCGGCGTTCGCGCCACCCTAGGGAGTGAAGCGGGCCATGTCGGGGTCGTGACCCCTGCCGTGCGGCCCGGACGCGCCCCACCATGGCCCTCGGCGGGACGGCTTCCGGTCTCCGCCCCCACGCGCGGATCCGAGGGCGGAGAAGATGACCGGCAGCCGCAGGGCGCTCGCCAGAGCGCTGACGTTGTGTCTGTTCCTGGGTGGGGGCGGAATGTTGCCCACAGCGACCGCCGCCACGCCCTCACCCGTCGCCCCCGCCCCGGTCCAGGCCACCCCGCGCCTCGCCGCCGACCAGACGACCATCTCGCACGACACCTTCCGCACCGGCTGGGACCGGGACGAGCCCGGCCTCGCGCCCGACCAGGTGTCCAGCTCCGACTTCGGGCAGCAGTTCTCGACCACCGTCGACGGACAGGTCTACGCCCAGCCGATCGTCGTCGGCTCGACCCTCGTCGTCGCCACCGAGAACAACAAGGTGTACGGACTCGACGCGGCCTCCGGGAAGGTCAACTGGACCAAGAGCACGGGGGCCGCCTGGCCCGCCGCCGCCATCAGCTGCGGCGACCTCGTCCCGAACATCGGCGTCACCTCGACCCCCGTCTACGACCCGGCGAGCGGGGCGCTCTACCTCACCTCCAAGGTGAACGACGGCGCCGACGACCAGCACCCGAGCTGGTACGTGCACGCACTCGACCCCGCCACCGGCGCCGAGCGCTCCGGCTGGCCCGTCAAGGTCGCCGGGGCGCCCGTCAACGACCCCGGGCGCGCCTTCAACCCGTACACCGCGATGCAGCGCCCCGGCCTGCTCCTCATGGGCGGCTCCGTCTACGCGGCCTTCGCCTCCCACTGCGACCACGGCCCCTACGTCGGCTACGTCCTCGGCGTGAACACCGCCACCCGCCGCACCACCCTCTGGGCCACCGAGGACTCCTCCGCCAACGGCATGGCCGGCATCTGGATGAGCGGCGGCGGTCTCGTCTCCGACGGGCCCGGGCGGATCCTGTTCTCCACCGGCAACGGCGTGACCCCGGCCCCCGGCCCCGGCACCTCGCCGCCCGGCCAGCTCTCCGAGTCCGTGGTCCGGCTCGGCGTCAACAGCGACGGCACCATGTCCGCCCAGGACTTCTTCAGCCCCGCCAACGCCAATCAACTCGACCTCAACGACACCGACCTCGGCTCCGGCGGCCCCGTCGCCCTCCCCGGCGCCCCCTTCGGGACCAGCGCCCACCCGAACCTGCTCGTCCAGATCGGCAAGGACGGACGCCTGTTCCTCCTCGACCGCGACGACCTCGGCGGGCGCGCCCAGGGCCCGGGCGGCACGGACAAGGTGCTCGGCGCCTTCGGACCGTACGAGGGGGTGTGGGGGCACCCCGCGGCGTACGGCGGGCAGGGCGGCTACGTCTACACCATCGGCTCGCGCGGCCCGCTGCGCGCCTTCGCGTACGGGCTGACCGGCGACGGCCGGCCCGCCTTCAGCAACACCGGCCGCAGCCCGGAGACCTTCGGCTACACCTCCGGCTCGCCCGTCCTCACCTCCACCGGCACCAACGCCGGCTCCGCCCTGGTCTGGGCGGTCGCCGCGGACGGCGCCAACGGCGCGAACGCCCAGCTCCGCGCGTACGACGCCGTCCCCGTCAACGGCACCCTCAAGCTGCGCTGGTCCGCGCCCATCGGCACGGCGGCCAAGTTCTCGGTCCCCGCCACCGACGGAGGCCGGGTCTACGTCGGCACCCGCGACGGCCACGTCCTCGCCTTCGGCCGCCCCGCCAACACCGCGCTCACCAGCAGCCCCGTCGACTTCGGACAGGTCGCCGTCGGCTCCACCGGCACCGCGACCGCCACCGTCACCGCCACCCGCGACGTCACCGTCAGCGCCGTGACCACACCCGCCGGCAGCGCCTTCACCACCCGGCCGACCGGACTTCCGCGCACCCTGCGCACCGGCGAGACCTACTCCGTGCCCGTCTCCTTCGCCCCGACCGCGCCCGGCGCCGACAGCTCCGTGCTCACCTTCGCCACCGACCTCGGCGACAGCGCGGTCGGACTCACCGGTTACGGCACCCGGCCCGGCCTCCTCGCCTCGCCCGCCGCCCTCGACTTCGGCACCGTCGCCACCGGCACCACCAAGTCGCTCGGCGTCACCTTCACCAACACCGGCACCCAGGCCGAGACCGTCACCGCGACCGCCGCGCCCGGCGCCCCCTTCACCGCCACCGGACTGCCCGCGAACGGCACCGTCGTCCCGCCCCAGCAGTCCGTCTCCGTCCAGATCGGCTACGCCCCCACGGCCGCCGGCGACCACACCGCGAACCTCTCCGTGACCGGGACCGACGGCACCGCCACCGTCGCCCTCAAGGGCACCGCCGTCACCGGACGGGCCCGGCTCACCATCACCCCGGCCTCCACCGACTTCGGGACCGTGAAGGTCGGCCAGTCCGTCACCAGGACCTTCGACATCAGCAACACCGGCAACATCCCGCTCACCATCACCAAGGCCAAGGCGCCCGCCGCGCCCTTCCACGTCACCGACCCGGTCAGCGAGGGCCAGGTCCTCGGCCCCGAGGACGTCATCCACCAGTCCGTGACCTTCTCGCCCACCTCCCTCGGCACCGTGAACGCCGCCTACCTGCTCACCGCCGACGACGGACAGGGCGCCCTGTCCGAGACCCTGACCGGCACCGGCGCCGCCGGCACCGGAGTCACCGTCCCCGGCCCCGACGCCGGCGGCTGGAAGCTCAACGGCGCCGCCCAGGTCTCCGGCGGCGACCTCCAGCTCACCCAGGCCACCGCCGCACAGCGCGGCACCGCCGTCTGGCCCGTGCCCGTCCTCACCGACGGCCTCAAGGCCACCTTCACCACCGTCATCGGCGGCGGCACCGGCGCCGACGGACTGTCCTTCGCCCTCCTCGACCCGGCCAGGACCACCCCCGACGCCCTCGGCACCGGAGGCGGCGGCCTCGGCTACAGCGGACTGCCCGGCACCGCCGTCACCTTCGACACCTACGACAACGGCACGGCCGACCCCTCCGCCAACTTCCTCGGCATCGCCACCGGCGGCACCGCCGACGCCCTCACCTACGCCGCCACGACCACCAGCATTCCCAACCTGCGCTCCGGCAGCCACGCCGTGACCGTCGCCGTCACCGGCCGCACCCTCACCGTCTCCGTCGACGGCACCCAGCGGCTCAGCACCTCCGTCGCCGCGCTCCCGCCGGCCGCCCTGCTCGCCTTCACCGGCGCCACCGGCGGACTCACCGACATCCACGCCGTCCGCAAGGCCAGCGTCACCGCCACCGCCTACGCGGTCCCGCCGCCCGGCCCCAACGGCTGGACCTACAACGGCAGCGCCACCCTCTCCGGCACCACCCTCCAGCTCACCCCTGCCGCGACCGCCCAGCGCGGCTCCGCCCTCCAGGCGACCGCCGTCCCCACCGCGCGCCTCAAGGCCCGCTTCACCGCGACCATCGGCGGCGGCACCGGCGCCGACGGACTGGCCCTGCTGCTCCTCGACGCCACCCGGGCCACCCCGAAGTCCCTCGGCACCGGAGGCGGCGGCCTCGGCTTCAGCGGGCTCCCCGGCGTCGCCGTCACCCTCGACACCTACGACAACGGCACGGCCGACCCCTCGGCGAACTTCGTCGCGGTGGCCACCGGCGGCACCGCCGACACCCTCCGCTACGCGGCCACCGCCACCAACGTGCCCAACCTGCGCTCCGGCAGCCACACCGTCGACGCCGTCGTGACCAGCACCGGACGCCTCCAGATCAGCGTCGACGGCACCCGCGTCATCGACGTCGCCGTGACCCTCCCGAAGAACGTCCTGGTCGGCTTCTCCGGCGCGACCGGCGGCCGCACCGACCGGCACGCCGTCAGCGGCGTGCGGATCGGCTACTGACCGCCGGCCGCAGGGCACCGGCCGCAGCGCACCGGCCGCAGCGCACCGGCCGGAGCACCGGCGGGTGCGGGCTCAGAGCCGGGCGAGGATCTGCTTCAGCTGGGCGATCTCGGCGGCCTGGGTCCGCACCACGTCGTCGGCGACCTTCCTGGCCTCCGGGTCGGCGCCGCCCTGCTGCTCGCTCTTCGCCATGCTCACCGCGCCCTCGTGGTGCGCGATCATCAGCTCGGCGAACCTGCGGTCGAAGTCCCGGCCCTTCGCGGCGGCCAGTTCCTTCATCTCCGCGCCGGACATCATCCCGGCCATGGAGTGGCCGGCGTGGCCGCCACCCTCCATCGCCTCGGGCCTGCCCCAGGCCTTCAGCCAGGACTTCATCTTCCGGATCTCGGGGTCCTGGGCCTTCTCGATCGCCCCGACGATCTTCTTGATCTCCGCGTCCTCGGCCCGCCCGTCGGCGAGCTCCGCCATCGCCAGGGCCTGCTCGTGATGCGGGATCATCATCTGCGCGAACATCACGTCCGCGTCGTTGAAGGACCCGGCGGAGGAGCCGGCGCCGGCGGATGCGGAGGCCGAGGCGGAGGTCTTCCCGCCGTGGTCCATCCCGCTCATGGAGTCGCCGTCCCCGGACCCGCCGCAGGCGGCGAGCAGCAGCCCGGCCGCGGCGACGGCGCCGGTCACGGCGAGCCGGCGGGCGGCGGTGTTCGTGACGTTCTTGACGTTCTTGGTGTTCTTGACGTTCCTGATGGCACGCATGGGTGTCCCACCTCGTGTGGTGTCGTTCCTGTGGTCGGTCGTGCGAGTCTGCGGGCAGGCATCGACGAGCGCCCGCGGGGCCGTACGGCCTAGATCCGCAGGATCGACAGCGTGGCGAGGTCCGGCGGCCGGGGCGGCGGCGCGTGCGGGCGCAGGGCCGCGAGGAGCCGGGCGGGCGACGGGACGGTGCGGTCCCGGCGGGCGCGCCGCAGGGCGGCGCGGACGAGCGCGGCGAGCAGCCAGGCCCCGAGGACCGCCACGCACAGCGTGGTCATGTCCATCCCGCCGCCGGAGTCGTGCGAGGACGAGGGGGTGGAGGCGGGAGCGGAGGCGGGGGCGTCGGCCTCGTGGTGGGCCTGGCGGTCCTGGCGGTCCTGGTGGGCCTGGTGGGCCTCGGGGGCGACCGCGGCGTCGTGGTGGGCCGCCGCCCCGCCCGTACCACCGCCGGAGGAGCCCTCCGGGTGGCCGACCGAGTGCATCACGAACACACCGAGCGCGAGCACGACGACGAGCAGCAGATGCGCCAGGGCGCCGCCGGCGCGTGTCCGGCCGCTGTGCTCTCGTCCCGTGTGCACGGCCGCTCCTCCTTCCGCCCTCTCGATCCGTCGGTCCGTCCCGACCGACCGTACCTGATACCCCGTACGGGTACCCGCCCGGGGCGCCCGGCCGGGCCCCGGCGTCACCCCCGTGGCGTACACCGGCCACCCCGGTGACACCGGCCCCTCCCCGCCCCGACCCTGATCACGAAAGGCCCCAGCGCCGGAGGCCCGACACGCCGGGAGGCACCCGCATGTCGATCGTCGTCACCTTCGCCGGACGGACCCCGCTCCCCACCGCGGGCTCCTGGTATCAGATCTGGTCCTACCGGGTGCAGCCCGCCACTCCGGCCGACCTGCACCCCGGGCAGCGGGTCGCCCTCGCCCTGCCCGCCGACGTCGACCTGCGCGACCCCGCGCTGTTCCCCGGGGTGCCGGCGCTCGACGGCGCCTTCGTCGAGGCCGACCCCGGCTCGGGCCGGCAGTACGCGGGCCGGACCGTGACCGGCACCGGTCCCGTGACGATCTCCTTCGTCGCGCCGCCCACCGAGTCCGAGCGCGATCTGCTCCTGGTGGTCCGCGACCCGGGCCGCCCGTGGACCGTGACCTCCTTCGCCACCACGCCCGGCGGCCCCGCCGGCCCGTCCCGGGTGCTGACCGCGCCGGTGCCGGGGCCGGTGCGGGCCGGGCGGCCGGTCACCGAGTTCGCCGGCACCCTGCCGTACGCGAGCGAGCTGTTCGGCGTCTACCAGCCGCTGCCCGGCTGGCTGGGCTACGGCAGCGCGGGCCGGTTCGCCGCGTCGCACGGTCCGCGTCCGGCCGCCGCGGCCTTCACCGGGCCGGCGGCGCGCGGCCTGGAGCACCCGGAGCTCGCCGCGCTCGCCCGCCTCGCGGGGGAGCAGCCGCCCACCGAGGGCATCCTGTCGCCGGTCGGCCTGGTCAATCTGTTCCGGCAGTACTTCTACGAGTTCGACACCTTCCTCGGCGCGCCCGCCGGGCACCTGTGGCTCAGCCCCGGCGGCATGGTCGAGCTCGTCGAGACCAGCACCCGCCGCACCCTGGTCGAGCGCACCGCGAGCCAGTCGGAGGAGACCGTCCGCAAGTCCGAGGAGACCCTGACCGACCAGAACGACGTGGCCGACGCGGTCAAGGAGTCCAACGCCAACGACACCAGCCTCGGCGCGAGCGCCGCCGGCGGCGCCTCCTTCGCCGGGATCTACCATGCCGACGCCAGCGCCAGCTTCGCCAGCAAGTCCACCACCGCCAAGTCCTCCGAGCTCACCCACAAGCACACCCGCACCCAGAGCTCCAAGGTGAGCAGCGAGATCCGGCGCAACTTCACGACCACCTTCAAGACGGTCACCGAGACCACCGACACGTCCAGCCGCCGCTATGTCGTGCAGAACACCACCGACCGGCTCGCCAACTACGAGCTGCGCCGCAAGATGCGCAAGGTCGGCGTACAGGTCCAGCACATCGGCACCCGGATGAGTTGGCAGGTCTTCGTGAACGCGCCGGGCCGGGTGCTCGGCCTCGGCGAGCTGGTCGACATCGTGCCCGCGCCCGATCTCACCGTGCTGCGCAAGCCGGAGCCGCCCGAGCCGCTCACCCCGATCCTGTCCACCTTCACCGGCACCTTCCCGATCGCCGAGCACCCGGACAGCACCAACGCCCCGCACAGCGACGCCGACTGGCGCCGCCAGGAGGGCTTCGACCGGATGTGGCGCGGAGAGGAGGACGAGTACATCGTCGCGGACTTCGACTACGGCGCGATCCCGCCCGCCCCCGGCTACACCCTCAGCACCAACCCGGACTTCGTGCAGCTGGTCTCCGCGAAGAACGGCCACGGCACCGACGCCAAGTTCCTCGTGAAGTACGTCATCCAGCGCCCCGACACCGGCCGCTTCCAGGTCCGCGCCGACAACGTGCACTTCGGCGGCACCCCGGTCATCACCTTCACCCTCCAGCTGCGCTGGGAGCCGCCCGCCGTCAACCCGGCCGACGTCGCCTACCGGGCCGCGCTCGCCCAGTACGAGAAGGAGGTCGCCGCCCTCCAGCGCAAGGCGTACGCGGCGGCCGTGCGCGAGCGGACCACGCTGCTCAGCAAGGTCGAGCCGCGCCCCGCCGAGGACCTGCGCAAGGAGGAGCGGCACTCCGTCTTCGCCCATCTCGTCGACCAGCTCAGCCTGTTCGAGCCCGCCGACGCGCACCTGGAGGCCGAGCTGATCCGGCAGATCTTCGACGTCGACCAGATGCTCTACTTCGTCTCGCCCGACTTCTGGCGCCCCGACGACGTCTCCGCCCCGGCGACGGCCGACTCGCTGGGCCGCTACCCGGTGCCGCCCGCCCGCTGGGAGGGCGACGCCGACGACCCGCTGGCCGGCGAGACCGTGCTCACCGCGTACTCCCGCACCAGCTCCCACAACGCGCCCGACGCCCACGCCCCCATGCCCGCGAAGGAATGGCGGGTCGACTATCTGCTCACCCCCGACTCCCGGCCCGCGCCCATGGGCAGCTCGCTCGGCTGGCTGGTCCAGGCCGACGGCGACGAGCGGCGCAACGAGTTCCTCAACTCGGCCTGGGTGAAGGCCGTTCTGCCGATCCGGCCGGGCCACGAGCGCGAGGCCCTGGGCTGGCTCACGAAGGCCGGCGTGGAGGGCGAGGCCGCGCTCGACAAGCCGTACGCCTGGCAGGAGGGCGACCCCGACGCGTACCGCGACCAGACCATCGGCCGGGTCCTCGAACTCCTCGCCGCCGAACTGGAGGCGGCGAACACCAGCGTCCCCAACACCCTCGCCGCCGAGCAGGTCTTCGAGACCGGCTTCGACCCGCTCGCCGGCGGCTTCCGGCCCGCCGAGCCGTACCGGATCTTCGACCAGTGGGTGGAGGTCCTGCCCACCGACCAGGTCGTGGCGGTCGAGGTCGTGTACGACCCCAAGACCGGCCAGCAGCTCTGAGGCGTCCCTCATGACCACGCGCTATGTGCACGCGAGCCGGGGTGTGCGGTCCGGCCGGTACGACGACGAGCGCAAGCCGGCCCGTACGGTCGGCGACGCGCTGCGGGCCGCCGCGCCCGGCGACACCGTCGTCATCCTCGACAACGCGGTCTACCGCGAGCCCGAACTCGTCCTCGACCGGCCCGTCACCCTGATCAGCGAACGGCTCCGCGGCCACCCGTCCGACGACCCCGCCGCCCCCGGCTTCGACGCCCGCGCCCTGCCCGCCCTCGACGGCGGCGGACGGCACCGGGTCCTGCGCATCGGCCCCGGGGCCCCGGGCGGGCGGCGCGGCTTCGGGCCGGTCGCCGTCAAGGGCCTGCGGATCACCGGCGGGCACGCCACGCACACCCCGCGCGATCCGGCGCTCGGCGCGGGCGGCGGCATCGCCGTCGTCGACGCCGACGACGTGCTCGTCGAGCGCTGCGCGATCACCGGCAACCGCACCGAGACCGCGCCGTTCCCGGCCTGGCCGGAGGCCGACCGGACCGCGCTGCGCGACGCCGTCGTCAGCCTCCTCGGCGACGTCCTGCCGGTGGCCGGCGTGGCCGCCGCCAACCGTCTGATCGACACCGTCAACACCATGCTGTCCTGGGTACGGGGCGCCACCCCGCTGCCCCGGATCGACCGGGCCGCGCTGCTCGCGCAGGCGGCGCGCACCTTCGACACCCTGGTGCCGCCCGGCGTCCGCGCCATGTGGCTGGCCGGGCAGTCCTTCGGCGGCGGCATCGCCACCGTCTGGGCGAGCCCCACCCTGCGGCACTGCCTGATCCGCGGCAACACCGCCGAGGGGCGCGGCGGCGGGCTCGCCGTCGTCGGCTACGGCTGGCCGGTCCTGGAGGGCTGCTGGATCGACCGCAACGCCTCCGGGCGGCGCGGCAGGCTCGACGGCGGCGGCATCGGCTGCGAGATCTCGCTGCCCGGCCGGCTCGGCCGCGACCTCAGCGAGCTGGACCTGATCAAGTTCCTCGCAGACCGGGCGCTCGCCGCCCGCACCGCCGTTCTGCACCCCGGCACGATCGTCACCCTCACCCCGACCGAGCTCTACCACTTCCTGCGCTGGCTCCTGAACCCCTTCGAGCCCAACCCGGTGCTCGCCAAGACCCCGCGGATCCTCGCCGAGCTGATCACCGGCCGGGTCCAGGAGGCCGTCAACCTCGCCTTCTACGCCCTCGCCGCCTCGGCGCTGCGCCTGGACCGCTGGTCGGCCTGGCAGGAGGAGGAGATCCTGGACGCCCGGCGGCGGTCGGTCACGTTCACCGACTGCCGGATCACGGGCAACACCGCGGCCGACGACGGCGGCGGGCTCTACGCCTCCGTGCTGTCCCGGGTCCGGCTCACCGGCACCGAGGTCAGCGGCAACCGCACCGGCAGCATGGGCGGCGGCGTCCGGCTCACCATGGGTTCCGCCGGCGCCTTGGAGCGGTGCGTGATCAAGAACAACGTCTCGCGGGGCCTGGAGGCCGCCCCGCCGCCCGGACAGCCGCGCCGGGCGCACCCGGGCGGCGGCGGGATCTCCGCCCGCAACGCCGACCTCACCCTCACCGGCACCCGGATCAGCGGCAACACCACCGCCGACCGCCCCGGCGGCGGGATCGTGCACTACGCCGACACCGAGGGGAACATGGGCGGGGTGCCGGACATGTGGACGGCGATCCTCCGAGAGGTCTTCGGCGTCACCAAGGTCACCGTGCGCACCGACGCGGCCAGCGAGATCACCGGCAACCGCGCCGGTTACGACGAGCACGGCGCCGCCCTGCCGAAGCCGAGGTTCGCGAAGGGCGGCGGCGTCTTCGTGCTCCAGGCCACCTTCCCGGACGCGCCCCGCGTGGACGTCACGCTGGCCGCCGTACGCAAGGCCGTGCACGGCAACACGGCCCTGACCCGGCGCTATCCCTCCGCCGTGCAGCCCGGGGCCGTGATTCCGACGGCGAACGAGACCTGTGTCCAGGACCTCCTGAACCACCGGGAATGGACGGAGGCCGGCGACGCCCCACTGCTGAGGGGCGGCACCGACCTCCGGTTCACGCCATGAGGGTCAGGGCGCGTGGGTCACGGCGCGCTCGTCAGTCGACGGTCTCGCCGGACATGGCGGCCGCGAGCCGCAGATGCGGCGCGGCCTCGTCCGGGCGGCCCTGCCGCTCCAGGGTGCGGCCGAGCATCAGCCGCGCGTAGTGCTCGACCGGGTCGCGCTCCAGGACCGCGCGGAGCTCCGTCTCGGCCTTCGAGAGCTGCGCCGAGTGGTAGTACGCCCGGGCGAGCAGCAGTCGCTGGGCCGTCTGGTCCGGGTGCTCGGCGACCAGACCGCGCAGGATCCGCGCCGCCGTCAGGTACTCCTTCGCCTCGAAGAACAGCTGCGCGCGGCTCCAGCGGTCGGCCGGCGTGCCGAACTCGTAGTACGTCTCGTCGCTCACTGCTCACTCTCTCCGTGCGGTGGTGCTGCCGTGCTGTCGGGGCTCTTACGCGGGCGACAACACGGCAGGGTCGTTGAACATTCCACCACCATTCGATGGGTGGGTCCGCCCCCTCTCCGCACCCCGACGGGAATAGGTTGAGCGCCATGAGCAATCTCGACCGCCAGGCCACCCTCCAGGTCTGCGGTGGCCGGGGCTTCGTCGTCGCCGAACCGGTGCGCGAGCTCCTCAGCCCCCGCCACGTCCAGCTCGGCGAATCGACCGAGGTCCGCCGACTGCTCCCCAACCTCGGCCGTCGCATGGTCGGCGCCTGGGCCTTCGTCGACCACTACGGCCCCGACGACATCGCCGACGAACCCGGCATGCAGGTCCCGCCCCACCCCCACATGGGCCTGCAGACCGTCAGCTGGCTGCACGAGGGCGAGGTGCTGCACCGCGACTCCCTCGGCAGCCTGCAGACCGTCCGCCCCCGCGAGCTGGGCCTGATGACCTCGGGCCGGGCCATCTCCCACTCCGAGGAGAGCCCCAAGTCCCACGCCCGCTACCTCCACGGCGCCCAGCTGTGGGTCGCGCTCCCCGACGCCCACCGCGACGTCGAACCCCACTTCCAGCACCACGCCGACCTGCCGCAGGTCACCGCGCCGGGCCTCACCGCGACCGTCATCCTCGGCGCCCTCGACGGCGCCGCCTCCCCGGGCACCACCTATACCCCCCTCGTCGGCGCCGACCTCGAGCTGGCCGCGGGCACCGAGCAACGCCTCCCGCTCGACCCGGACTTCGAGTACGCCGTCCTCGCCATGTCCGGCGAGGCCCACGTGGACGACGTCCCCGTACTCCCCGGCTCCATGCTCTACCTCGGCTGCGGCCGCACCGAACTCCCCCTCCGCGCCGCCTCCGACGCCGGCCTGATGCTCCTCGGCGGCGAGCCGTTCGAGGAGGAGATCGTCATGTGGTGGAACTTCGTGGGCCGCACGGACGAGGAGATCCGCCAGGCCCGCGAGGACTGGATGACCGGCGGGCGCTTCGGTGACGTCAAGGGCTACGACGGGGACCGCCTCGACGCGCCGGAGGTCCCGGCGACCCAGTTGAAGGCCCGGGGCCGGGTGCGCTGACCTGGTCTTTCTTTCTTCCGGTCGATGCTGGAGGAGGGGTTGCGTGGCGGTGGCTCCGGTTGTCGGTGCACCTCTGGGAGAGGGTGCGTCGCCACCCCTCCCAGAGGCGAAGCCGGTGGGGCGTGTTTCCAGGGTGTGCTCGTGTGAGAGCGGGTCCGGTCAGCTGAATGCTGACCTTTTGCTGACTTTACTGACGGGGCGTCAGGCCCCTCGATGGGGCACGGTGCCTCCGCTTCAGTGCGGTGACGTCGTCGTGACCTTGCCCGGTTCGCGCCCGGTGACGCTGCACGGCTCTCGTCCTCGACCGGTTGTGCGCTGTCGTGCCAACCCCTGGGCGCCGGAGGTCAACTCGGTCGGTCGGGTCGCTCGTAGCTTGAAGAAGTGCCTCGCCGCGGACGCGGTGGGCACGCTACCGATGGCTTCGAAAGGACCCCTCATGTTCGACATCGACAACGTGCAGGCCGCTCCGAGCAAGGACCTGCTCACGCCCGACAACTCGGTGATGCTCTTCGTGGACCACCAGCCGCAGATGTTCTTCGGCACCGGCAGCGGCGACCGTGCCGCGATCATCAACAGCACGGTGGGTCTCGCCAAGGCGGCTCAGGCGTTCGATGTGCCGACCGTTCTGACGACGGTCGCCGCCGAGTCGTTCTCCGGGCCCCTGCTGCCGCAGCTCGCCGAGGTGTTCCCCAAGAACGAGGTCATCGACCGCACCACCATGAACGCCTGGGAGGACGAGGCCCTCGTGGCGGCGGTCAGGGCGACCGGGCGCAAGAAGATCATCCTGGCGGGTCTGTGGACCGAGGTCTGCCTGGTGCTGCCCGCGCTCTCGGCGCTTGAGCAGGGGTACGAGGTGTACGTCGTGACCGACGCCTCCGGTGGCGTCAGCCCGGCCGCCCACGAGCACGCGCTGCAGCGGATGATCGCCGCCGGCGCGGTGCCGGTGACCTGGGTGCAGGTGCTCCTGGAGCTCCAGCGCGACTGGGCGCGTCAGGAGACGTACGGCGCGGTCATGGAGATCGTCAAGGCTCACGCGGGCGCGTACGGCCTGGGTGTCGTGTACGCGCAGTCGGTCATCGGCGCGCACGCGGCCGGCTGACCCCTGTGGACACCGGCATTCTGATCCTGCGTCTGCTGGTGGGACTGCTCGTCGCCGGCCACGGTGTGCAGAAGGTCAGCTCACACCTGGGTGGCAAGGGACTCGAGGGCGGCACCGAGGAGTTCCGTGCCGACGGCTTCCGCGGCGGAGCCCTCACCGCCCTGGCGGCGGGCGGCGGTCAGATCGGATCGGGCCTGCTGCTCGCCGCTGGCCTCCTGACCCCGCTCGCCGCGACCGGCGCCATCGGCGTCATGACCGTCGCCCTCACCGTGAAGTGGCGCCACGGGCTGTGGGTGCAGAACGACGGATACGAGTACCCGCTCGTCCTCATCGGCACCGCCGCCGCCCTCGCCGCCACCGGACCCGGCGCCTGGTCCCTCGACGCGGCCCTCGGCCTCACGCCGTACCCGCTGTGGTGGGCCGCCCTCGCGCTCGCGGCCGGTCTCGGCAGCGGACTCCTCACCCGGCTCGTCCTGCACCGGCTCCCCGCCCCGGCGAACGCCGAGCGCTGAGCGCGAGCCACGCAGACCGGGCCCGGCCGCTCGTGTACCCCCGACCGGGCGGCCGGACCCTTCCCACCCCTTCCCCGTCAGGAGCACTCGATGGACACCCTCACGACCCCGCACGGCGGCGGCCAGCCGCTGCTGCATCAGAAGGGCGCCGAGACCCAGGCGTTCGGCAGGCTCAAGCAGTTGCCGATCGGCCTGGGCCACGACACCCGCATGTACGCCTGCCAGCGGCTGAACCGCGTCCTCGCCGACACGCAGATCCTCTACTCCCTCTACAAGAAGCACCACTGGCTCATGCGCGGGGCGACCTTCTACTCGCTCCACCTGATGCTGGACAAGCACGCGGAGGCCCAACTGGCCATCGTGGACGCACTGGCCGAGCGGGTCCAGAGCCTCGGCGGCGTCGCCGTCGGAGACCCGCGCCACGTCGCGGAGCTGACCGCGATCCCCCGGCCGCCGGACGGCGTCGAGCCGGTGCCCGTCATGCTGTCGCGCCTCCTCGACGCGCACGAGCGGATCCTGATCGACGCCCGGGACGCCGCCGCCCGGCTCTCCGGGGAGGGCGACGAGGGCAGCGCCGACCTGCTCGTCTCCGATGTCATCCGTACCGGCGAGGCGCAGGTGTGGTTCCTGGCCGAGCACCTCGTTGACACCCCTCTGGTGCGCGGCTGATGGACACGTACGACGTCGTCGTGGTCGGCGGCGGGCCGGCCGGCGAGGTCGTCGCCGACCGGATCGTCCGGTCGGGGCTGACCGCCGTCGTCGTCGAGGCGGAGGCGGTCGGCGGCGAGTGCTCCTACCGTGCCTGCGTGCCGAGCAAGGCCCTGCTGAGACCCGGCGCCGCCCGAGCGGAGGCCCGATCGGTAGACGGGGCCCGGCAGGCGGTCACGGCGGCACTCGACCCGGCACACGTCCTGGCCCGTCGCGACCGCTTCACCGGGCGCGGCGACGACACCGGCCAGGCCGACTGGCTCGACGGTGCGGGCATCGCGCTCGTACGGGGGCACGGACGGCTCGCCGGTGAGCGCCGGGTGGAGGTGATGGGGGCCGACGGCATGGTCCGTACCCTGCGGGCCCGGCGCGCGGTCGTGGTCTGCACCGGCACGGAACCCGCCCTTCCGCCGGTCGAGGGGCTCGACCGGATCGGTGTGTGGACCAACCGGCAGGCCACCACGGCCGATGCGGTGCCCAAGCGGGTCGTCGTCATCGGCGGGGGAGTGGTGGCCTGCGAGATGGCCACCGCGTGGCGCGCGCTCGGCTCCTCCGTCACCGTGCTGGTTCGCGATCAGGCCCTGCTGACCGGATGGGAGCCGTGCGTCGGCGAAGAGGTCACCCGGGGGCTGAGCGATCTGGGCGTCACGATCCGCTTCGGGGTGTCGGCCGTCCGGGTCGCCCGTGACGCCGACACCCGCACGGTGACCGTGGACACCGAGGACGGCACGACTCTCGTCTGCGACGAGGTCGTCGCCGCCGTCGGCAGGGGCCCGCGCACCGCGGACCTCGGCCTCGACTCCGTCGGACTGCCGGCCGGCGACTGGCTTCCGGTCGACGACACCTGTCGGGTCACCGCGGTCGAGGGCGACTGGCTCTACGCCGTCGGCGACGTCAACCGCCGCGCGCCGCTGACCCACATGGCCAAGTACCAGGCCCGTGCCTGCGCCGCCGCGATCGCCGAGCGTGCCGCGGGCCGACCGGCCGGCACAGGAGGCTGGCAGGCGTGGAGTGCGCGGGCCGACCGAGTAGCCGTTCCCCAGGCCGTCTTCACCCGCCCCGAGGTGGCGAGCGTTGGTCTCACGGAACGCGCCGCACGCGAAGCGGGTCTGGCGGTACGCGTGGTGGAGTACCGCATCGACGACGTCGCCGGTGCCGCGCTCCACGCGGACGACTACCGCGGCCTCGCCAAGCTCGTCGTCGACGAGACCCGAGGGGTTGTCGTCGGCTGCACCCTTACCGGCCCGATGGCGACCGAGCTCATCCACACCGCCACCGTGGCCATCGTGGGCGAGGTCCCCCTGGAGCGCCTGTGGCACGCCGTGCCCGCCTTCCCGACGGTGAGCGAGGTCTGGCTCCGGCTCCTGGAGGCGTACGGCCTCTGAGGCGAGACCCCGCCCGATCGCCGCTCCCGCTCGGCCCGATCGCCGCACCCTCCCGCCCGTCCGAGCACACCCGAACGTTTCACCACCCGACAAGGAAACCCCCATGCATCCCACGAGGCGCTCCCTCGCCCTCGGCCTCGCCCTGCCCGCGACGCTGGCCGCCCTGGTCGGCGCTGGACCCGCGAGCCGCCCGGCCGCCGCCGGCACCGACCGGCACGATCCCAAGCCCACGATCGTCCTGGTCCACGGAGCGTTCGCGGACGCCTCCAGCTGGAGCGGCACGATCCGGCGGCTGCAGCACGCCGGCTACCCCGTCCTGGCCCCCGCCAACCCGCTGCGCGGTCTCGCCGCGGACACCGCCTACCTGCGCAGCGTGCTGGCCGTCGTCGGCGGGCCCGTCGTCCTGGTCGGCCACTCCTACGGCGGCGCCGTCATCAGCGGCGCCGCGGTGGGCAACAGCCGGGTGAAGGCCCTCGTCTACATCGCCGCGTTCACCCCGGACAAGGGCGAGAGCGCGGCCGAGCTCGCCGCCAGGTTCCCCGGCTCCACCCTCGGTGACACAGTGAACCCGCAGTCGTACCCGCTGCCCGGCGGGGGCACCGGAACCGAACTCGTCATCGAACGAACCAAGTTCCACCGGCAGTTCGCCGCAGACGTCCCCACCGCCGACGCGGCCGTCATGGCCGCGACCCAGCGCCCGGTCGCCACCACCGCGCTGGAGGAGAAGGCCGGCGAGGCGGCCTGGAAGACGATCCCGTCCTGGGCGCTGATCGCCACCGCCGACAAGAACATCCCTCCGGCTGCCCAGCAGTGGATGACCCGACGCGCCGGCTCGCACGTCACCGAAGTAGACGCGTCGCACGCCGTGGCCGTCTCCCGACCGGCCGTGGTCACCCACGTGATCCTCGCCGCCGCGCGAGCGACCTGCTGAGCCCCCGACCCGCCCCTCCTGTACATCCCGAAGGAGAGCCCCTCATGAAGAACCGTCCGGTTCTCGAACCCGCCGCCCAGGCGTTCGCCGACGCCACCGCCCAGCCGCCGTTCCTGTACCAGATCCCCGTCGCCGAGGGCCGCAAGGCCGTGGATGACGTCCAGAGCGGCGAGGGTGTCCCCCTGCCGGACGTCGACGAGGAGTGGATCACCGTCCACGGCGGCCCGACCGGCGACGTCCGCGCCCGGATCGTCCGGCCCCGCGGTGCCACCGGCCCGCTGCCCGTCATCCTCTACATCCATGGCGCGGGCTGGGTCTTCGGCAACGCCCACACCCACGACCGGCTCGTCCGTGAACTCGCCGTCGGCGCCCGGGCGGCCGTGGTGTTTCCCGAGTACGACCTCTCGCCAGAGGCGCGCTATCCCGTGGCCATCGAGCAGAACTACAGCGTCGCGCAGTGGGTCGCTCGTGAGGGCCACCACAAGGACCTCGACGGCACCCGTATCGCTGTCGCGGGCGACTCCGTCGGCGGGAACATGAGCGCCGCGCTCACTCTCATGGCCAAGCAGCGCGGCGACGTGGCGCTCGTCCAGCAGGTCCTCTTCTACCCGGTCACCGACGCGAGCCTCGACACCGACTCGTACCACGAGTTCGCCGAGGGCTACTTCCTGCGCCGCGACGCCATGAAGTGGTTCTGGGACCAGTACACGACCGACGAGGCCGAGCGCGCGCAGATCACCGCCTCGCCGCTGCGCGCCTCCACCGAGCAGCTGACCGGCCTGCCGCCGGCCCTGGTCATCACGGCCGAGGCCGACGTCCTGCGCGACGAGGGCGAGGCGTACGCGGCGAAGCTCCGTGCCGCCGGCGTCCCCGTCACCGCCCTGCGGGTCCAGGGCGTCATCCACGACTTCGTGATGCTGAACGCGCTGCGCGAGACTCAGGCCGCGGAACTCGCCATCGGTCTCGCCACCGACACCCTCCGCAAGGCCCTCGCATGACCGGGCCGTCGACCAGCATGCCCGTGGCGGGCCTCGTGCCCGCCCCGCGCCGGGAGCATGCGCACGCCGATCTCCTCGTCCGCAACGCCAAGGTGTTCACGGGGGACGCCGCCCGTCCCGAGGCCCGCGCCGTCGCGATCCGCGACGGCCGGATCGCGGCCCTCGGCGACGACCACGACCTCGCCCACCTCGTAGGGCCGGGCACCAAGGTCGTCGACGCGCTCGGGCGCCGGGTGATCCCCGGCCTGAACGACTCGCACCTGCACGTCATCCGGGGCGGCCTGAACTATGTCCTGGAGCTGCGCTGGGACGGGGTGCGCAGCCTCCGGCACGCGCTCGCGATGCTGCGCGAGCAGGCCGGCCGCACCCCGAAGGGGCAGTGGATCCGGGTCGTGGGCGGCTGGACCGCCGAGCAGTTCGCCGAGCGCAGGATGCCGACCGTCGCCGAGCTGAACGCCGCCGCCCCCGACACCCCGGTCTTCGTCCTGCACCTGTACCAGTCGGCCCTGATGAACCGGGCCGCGGTCAAGGCCGCCGGGTTCACCCGGGAGACCTCCGATCCCAGGGGCGGGCAGATCGTCCGGGGCCGGGACGGCGAACCCAACGGTGTCCTCCTCGCGGCGCCGAGCGCTCTCGTCCTGTACTCGACGCTGGCCAAGGCACCCGCCCTCGACGAGGCCGACAAGCGGACGTCGACGCGGCACTTCCTGCGCGAGCTGAACCGCTTCGGCCTGACCTCGGCGGTCGACGCCGCCGGCGGGTTCCAGAACTTCCCCGACAACTACGCGACGGTTGTCGACCTGGCCCGGTCGGGGGAGCTGTCGCTGCGGATCGCCTACCACCTCTTCCCGCAGACGGCCGGGCAGGAGCTCGCCGACCTGAAGCGCTGGACCGAGATGGTCAAGCCCGGGGACGGGGACGAGTGGCTCCGGCTGAACGGCGCGGGCGAGAACCTGACCTGGGCCGCCGCCGATTTCGAGAACTTCTCCGAACCCCGCCCCGAACTCGGCGGATACGAGCCGGAGTTCGAGCAGGCGGTCCGGCTCCTCCTGGAGAACGGCTGGGGCTTCCGGCTCCACGCGACCTACGACGAGACGATCCGCCGCGACCTGGCCGTCTTCGAGAAGCTCGCCGCGGAGGGACTCTTCCCCGGTGGCAACCGCTGGCTCTTCGACCACGCCGAGACCGTCTCGGCCGACAGCCTCGACCGCATCGCCGCCCTCGGCGGCGCCGTCTCGGTCCAGAACCGGATGTCCTTCCAGGGCACCGCCTTCCTCGACCGCTACGGCGCCGAGGACGCCGCCCACACCCCGCCGGTCCGGGCCATGCTCGACCGGGGCCTGACCGTCGCGGCCGGAACCGACGCCACTCGCGTCTCCTCGTACAACCCGTGGGTCGCCCTCCACTGGCTGGTAACCGGTCGCACCGTCGGCGGCACCGCCCTCTACCCGGCCGCGAACCTGCTCGACCGCGCGACCGCCCTCGGCCTCTACACCCGGGGCGGAGCGCAGCTCACCGGCGAGCAGGAGGTCAAGGGAACCCTGCGGGAAGGCTCGTACGCCGACCTCGCGATCCTGTCCGACGACTACCTCACCGTGCCCGAGGAGGTCATCCCCGGCATCGAGTCGGTCCTCACCGCCGTCGGCGGCCGCATCGTCTACGCGACCGCGGAGTACGAGGGACTCGACGAGGCCGTCCCGCCGATCAGCCCGGAATGGAGCCCCGTGGCCCACTTCGGCGGCTACCAGTCGGGCCACGGGGGCGCCCATCAGGCGTCGCTCGTCGCCGAGGCCGCCGCCGAGTCCGAGCAGCACCGTCAGTGGCGTGTCGCCCGTGGCTCGGCTCCCGACACGCCTCCGCCGTTCCTCGACCCCTGCTTCGAGCACTGAACGAGAGGCCGCCACGATGAGTACCGACTCCGCCCCCGACGACGACTCCGGGCCGGGCCGCCACTTCGAGCCCGACCTCCGGTCGATGACCCGGATCAACCTGCGCCCCATCGCGTCGCCCATGCCGCTGGGCTTCTTCACGATCGCCATCGCCTCCGTGATGACGGGCTGCCTCCAGCTCGGGATCTTCGAGGAGGAGGCCCGGGCCGCCGTCGCATTCTGCGTGCTGCCGGCCTTCGTCCTCCAACTCCTGGTCAGTTTCCTGGCCTTCGGAGCCCGTGACGTGATCGCGGCGACGCTCATGGGCATCTTCGCGGGCAGCTGGTTGGCCTACGCCCTGGTGATGTTCAGCGGCACGGCGGACGGCCTGCGCGTCCTCGGCGTGTTCAACCTGGCGCTCCTCTGCTTCGGGGCGCTGATGACCGCGGTGACCCGGCCCAAGCGTGCGCTGTGGCTCGTCCTCGCGGTCTCCCTGCCCCGCTGGGCGGCCACCGGCCTGTCGGGTCTCACCGGCGCCGAATGGCTCACGCGCACGTCCGGTGCGCTCGGCCTCGCGGTGGCGCTCGTCGCGATGTACACGGCGTTCGCCCTGATGCTCGAGGACATGCGCAGCGAGCAGGTCCTGCCCATCGGCCGCAGCGGCCCCGCCCACCTCGCCGTGGAAGGCGACCTCGCCGTCCAGCTCCGCAACCTGGAACGCCAGGCGGGCGTGCGCCGCACCCTCTGATCGCAGCCACCGACCCCGTCACACCGCGACCGCACAGGAGCGCCCATGGAACCCCAGGTCATCGACCGGCCCGAGAAGTCCCGGTACGAGATCCTCGCCGGCGACGACGGCACCGAGACCGCCGGCTTCGCCGAGTACCACCTCTCCGAGGGCGAGATCGCCTTCATCCACACCGAGATCGATCCCCGCTTCGGCGGCCAGGGCCTGGGCGGGCTGCTCGCCCGCGGCGCCCTCGACGACGCACGGGCCCGTGGGCTCCACGTCCTGCCGTACTGCCCCTTCATCCGGGGCTGGATCGGCAAACACCCGGAGTACGCCGACCTGGTACCCGAGGCGCGTCGCGCCCGATTCGGCCTGTGAAGCACCCCACATTCACCTTCCCCGTCCCAGCACCGAGGAGTTCCCCATGCCCCGACACGCCCGCCCCACCGTCGTCCTGGTCCACGGCGCCTTCGCCGATGCCTCCAGCTTCGCCCGCGTCATCCCCGAACTGACCGCCGTCGGCCTGGAGGTGGTGGCTCCGGCGGTGCCCAACCGCAGCCTCGTCGACGACGCCGCGTACATCGCCTCGGTGGTCCGTGCGGTCGAAGGCCCCGTGATCCTGGTGGGGCACTCCTACGGCGGCGCCGTCATCACCCTCGCCGGCGCGGAGGACAACGTCCGCGCCCTGGTGTACCTCGCGGGATACGCGCTCGAGGAGGGCGAGAGCCTGGGCGAGCTGCAGGGCGGCTTCCCCGATTCCGGTCTCGCCGACGCGCTCGTCTACACCCCGTTCCCGGTGGCCGGCTCCACCGAGACCGGCACCGACGTCTCGGTGGCGGTCGACCGGTTCCCCGATCTGTTCGCGGCCGACGTCGAGCCCCAGCTCGCCGCGGTGCTCGCCGTCTCCCAGCGCCCCCTGGCCGCGCGGGCCTTCGCAGAGGCGGCGCCGGTCGCGGCGTGGAAGACCAAGCCCTCGTGGGGCCTGGTGGCCTCCGCCGACCGCACGATCAACCCCGATGTGGAGCGTTTCGGTTACCAGCGCGCCGGCATGACCACCGTCGAGGTCGACTCCTCGCACCTGGTCATGCTCGCCCAGCCCAAGGCCGTGGCGGAGCTGATCCTGGACGCCGCCCGGTCCACGGGGCACTGACGCTGCGCTTGAACTTCGAACGATTGGTCTATGTCGTTCGAACCCGGTAGCTTTCCGAAACGCCCGCCGAGAGCATGCGGCGGGCGATCGGAGGAAGCACACCCATGAGGTTCGGCGCGAGGCTCGCGCTCGCCGTGATCACCCTCGCCGTCACCGCCACCGCCTGCGGCACCCCGCAGGACAGCGGTTCTCAGTCGCACGTCACCGCGGACTGCGCGCCGTACGCCCGGTACGGCAAGCACCCCGGCACCGAGGTCACCGTGTACGCGGAGAACCGGGACCGGGAGGCCGATCTGTTCGAAGAGACCTGGGCGGACTTCGCGGACTGCACGGGAATCGACGTCCAGTACGAGGGGGACGGGGAGTTCGAGGCCCAGATCCAGCTCCGGGTCGACGGTGGAAGCGCCCCTGACGTGGCGTTCTTCCCCCAGCCGGGGCTCATGGGACGCTTCGCGCGAGCAGGGAAGCTCAAGCCCGTGAGCGCCGGCGTCGCTGCTCTCGCGAAGCAGGGCTGGTCGGCGGACTGGAACAGCTACGCCACCGTGGACGGCACCCTCTACGGCACTCCGCTGGTCGCGAACGTGAAGTCGTTCGTCTGGTACTCCCCGAAGTTCTTCCGGGACAAGGGACTGAGCGTTCCCCGCACGTGGACCGAGCTGATGGCCGTCACCGAGAAGGTCGCGGCGTCGGGCGTCAAGCCGTGGTGCGCGGGCATCGAGTCCGCCGAGGCGACCGGCTGGCCCGTGACGGACTGGATCGAGGACGTCCTGCTGCGCCAGCAGGGCACGGACGTCTACGACCAGTGGGTCGCCCATGAGATCGCGTTCAACGACCCGCGGGTGATCAAGGCCATGGACACCGTGGGGTCCGTCCTCAAGAACGACCGGTACGCCAACGGCGGTTTCGGTCCGGCCCGGTCGATGGCGTCGATCTCCTTCCAGGAGGCCGGCACACCGATCCTCTCCGGCGACTGTGCGATGCACCGTCAGGCGTCGTTCTACGCCGACATGTGGCCGAAGGGCACCGAGATCGGACCGGACAAGGACGTCTACACCTTCCTCCTGCCGGGAGTCGATGCGGCCAGCCGCCCTGTACTGGGCGGTGGAGTGTTCACCGCGGCGTTCGCCGACCGCCCCGAGGTGCGGGCGTTCCAGGAGTACCTGGCCTCCGCCGACTTCGCGAACGCGCGGATGAAGAAGGGCCCGTTCGTCTCGGCGAACAAGGGCGTGGATCCGGCGAACGCCGCGACCCCGGTCGATGGACTCTCCATCCAGTTGCTCCAGGAGCCCAATACACAGTTCAGGTTCGACGGTTCGGACCTGATGCCGGCGTCGGTCGGCGCCGGCACGTTCTGGAGGGGAGCCGTCGACTGGATCGGCGGCGCGAGCACCCGGCAGGTCGCCGACTCCATCGAACGGTCCTGGCCGAGCCACTGATGTCGTTCGACGCCGTCGCCCAGCAGCCCAAGCTGCTGTACCTGCTCCAGGGGGTCGCAGCCTTCGCGGCGGTCGTCTCCCTGATCCTCCTCGTACTGCACCGGGGGCCGGTACGGAGGAGGGCCGCGGCCCTGATCCTGCTGGCCCCCGCGCTGCTGCTGCTCACGATCGGTCTCCTCCTGCCCGGTCTGCGCACTCTGGCGCTGTCGTTCACCGACAGCGGCGGAGACACGTGGGCCGGATTCGACAACTACGTGTGGATGTTCACCGACCACCGGGCGCTGGTGGCGCTGCGCAACACCCTGGTGTGGGTGGTCCTCGTGCCGCTGACGTCCACCGCGGTCGGTCTGCTCTACGCGACGGCCGTCGCACGGTCGCGGTTCAGAACGTTCGCGCTGTCCCTGGTCCTGATGCCGATGGCGATCTCCTTCGTCGGTGCGGGTGTCGTCTGGAAGTTCGTCTACGCCTACCGTCCAGCCGAGGCCGGGCAGATCGGGTTGCTGAACCAGCTCGTCGTCGCGTTCGGCGGCGAACCGAGGCAATGGCTCGTGGACTCTCCCTGGAACGTCCCGTTCCTCATCGTGGCGATGGTGTGGACACAGGCGGGCTTTGCGGCCGTCCTGCTGGCCGGCGCGATCAGGGCCGTACCCGCGGAGCTGACCGAGGCGGCCCGACTCGACGGCGCGTCCCCCGGGCAGATCTTCCGGCGGATCACCCTGCCGTCGATCAGGCCCACGCTGCTCGTCGTGCTCCTCGCCCAGGCGATCGGCACCTTCAAGGCCTTCGACATCGTCAAGACCATGACCGGCGGACAGTTCGACACGGGCGTCATCGCACACGCCATGTACGACCAGGCCTTCCGCTACGGCGAGACGGGCCGCGGCGCGGCGCTCGCCGTGCTCCTCTTCCTCCTCGTCACCCCCTTCGTCGCCCACCAGGTCCGGGCGCAGCGGAGGACGGGGTGAACGGCGTCCGGGAGCGTCTGTCCTCCCGCGCCCTCACGTCGATCGCCGTGGTGATCGCGGTCCTCTGGACGACACCGACCCTCGGCCTCCTGCTCTCCTCGTTCCGCCCCGGGGAGGAGATCAAGACGACGGGCTGGTGGACCGTCTTCGGTACGCCGCACCTCACGCTCGACAACTACGGAGAGGTGCTCTCCGGCGGTGCGAACGGGTCGGGACGGCTCGCGGAGTACTTCGTCAACTCCGTCGTCATCACCCTCCCCTCGGTGCTGTTCCCGCTCGTCCTGGCCTTCTTCGCGGCGTACGCGCTGGCCTGGATCGACTTCAGGGGGCGCGATGCTCTCGTCGTCGGCATCTTCGCGCTCCAGGTCGTGCCGCTCCAGATGGCGCTCGTTCCTCTCCTGAAGCTCTTCTCCAAGGGCTGGCTGTTCCTGCCCGCGTGGCACCTCGCCGGTCCCGCGCGGTTCGGCCAGGTCTGGTTCGCCCACACGGTCTTCGCGCTGCCGTTCGCGGTGTTCCTCCTGCACAACTTCCTGGCAGCGCTGCCCCGGGACCTGATCGAGGCCGCCCGCGTCGACGGCGCGTCGCACGGGACTCTGCTGCTCCGGATCATGCTGCCGCTGGCCCGCCCGGCCCTGGTCAGCTTCGCCATCATCCAGTTCGTCTGGGTGTGGAACGACCTCCTCGTGGCACTGACACTGTCGGGCGGAACGGCCGAGACCGCTCCGATGACGGTCAGACTGGCGAGCCTGGCCGGGACCTACGGCAACGAGTGGCAGCGGCTCACCGCGGGAGCCTTCGTGGCCGCGCTCGTCCCGCTGCTCGTCTTCTTCTCCCTCCGTAGGCACTTCGCACGGGGACTGCTCGCCGGATCGGTCAAGGGATGAGCCCCGACCGGCCCGACGAGCAAGGCGTGGCGACGGGGCTGAGCCGACCCGGCCTTCGCGGCCGCGAAGCCGAGCTGGAGCAGCTGCGCGCCCTGGTCGAGGCGGTGCGCGACGGTGAGGGAGGCGCGATCGCGTTGCTCCTCGGCGAGCCCGGGATCGGGAAGACCTCGCTGCTCCAGGAGGCCCTCTCGCTCGCACGGGCCCAGGGATTCCTCGTCAGCCACGGACGCGCCGAGGAACTGCACGAGCTGGCACCGCTCGCCTCACTGGCCTCGGGCCTCGTGCACGGTGACCCGCCGCTGCTCTCGGGCACGGACTTCGCGGACCTCGCCGGCATCCACGACCAGCGCATCTGGCTCGTCGAACGACTGGCCCAGCTGATCGAGGAACGCTCGGCGGGCACACCCGTACTGATCGCGGTCGACGACGTCCAATGGGCTGACCCGCTGAGCCGGTTCGCCCTGAGCGTCCTGCCGGCACGGCTGCTCAGCTCCCCGGTCCTCTGGCTGCTCACGGGCAGGGAGGACCCGGAACTGTACGGGCAGGGGCCGCTGACGACGACCCTCCCTCTGCGGCCGCTGTCCGAGACGGCCCTGGCCGAGCTGGCACGTGACGTCCTCGGCGGGGACGCGCCGGCGCAGGTCGAGGAGCTCCTCGACGGGGCCGGCGGCAACCCCTTCCTCGCGGCCGAGATGCTCTCGGGCATTGCGGCGACGGGCGTGGACCGGCCGGAACCGCCCGAGCCGCTGGTCCTCGGGGTACGCGGCCGACTGGCCGGCCTCCGGCCGGACACGCTGCACTTCCTGCGGATCGGGTCGGTCCTCGGCCGCGCGTTCTCGCTCGCGGACGCCGCCGCCCTGTGCGGCCGGCCCGCCTCAGGACTCAGCGCCGAAGTGGACGAGGCGATCGCCGCCGGCCTCCTCCACGACGACGGTGAACGCCTCCTGTTCCGCCACGACCTGCTCCGCCAGGCGGTGTACGCCGACCTCGCCCCCTCCGTACGCCGGGCACTGCACCGGGAGGCCGCGAGCCGGCTCGTCGCGGCGGGCCGGAGCTCCGCCGACGCGGTCCCGCATCTGCTGAAGAGCGCCGAACCCGGCGACATGGAGGCGATCGGACTCCTCGGCACAGCCGCCGAGGACGTGATCGCCGTGATGCCCGACCTCGCCGCCGACCTGGCCGTACGCGCCCTGGAACTCGTACCGCCCCGTGCGCCCATGGCGTACGACGTGGGGGAGCAGGCCATCGTCGCGCTGACCCGCGCGGGCCGGTACACGCAGGCACGGGACACCGGCGACGCGCTGCTCGCCCGGCAGCCGCCCCTGGACGTCTTCGCCCGCCTGCAGTCCGTACTCGGCGACACACTCTGGCACCTCGACGACGTCCCCGAGCTGACCCGCCGCACGACGACGGCGCTGGCAGCCGTCACCGACCCGGCGATCCGGGCCCGGCTGACTGCCCGGCATGCCCTGGCCCGGTCACGCGGGAGCGACCTCGGGGCCGCTCGCGAGACCGGGGAACGGGCGCTCGCCGAGGCGGAGCGAGCAGGCGACCGGGAGGCCCGCGTCCTCGCACTGTGGGGTCTCGGCGAGATCGCCCTCAACGCGGGCGACTGCGCCGCCGCCGTCGAACACCACACGGCACTGAGCGTGTTCGACTCGGCCTTCCTTCCCGAGGAGGCCGTCGCCCTGATCCACATGGACGACTTCGACGCCGTACGGCGACTGCTCAGAACGGCGGACGACGTTCCCCTGCGCCCCGCCATGCTCATCTGGGCCCAGGGAACCCTGAACATGGGGCTCGGGCGGCTCGACGACGCGGACGCCGACTTCGTCACCGCCGAGCGTCTCGAAGCGGACCTCCACGTGCCCGGCAACCTGGTCAACATCCGCGTCAACCGCGGCCTCCTCGCGATGCTGCGCGGCGACCGCGAGGCCGCGCGGGAACACCTGGACGTCGTGCGGGCGACCGTGGCCGACCGGCCGAACACGGGCAACCACGCCACGCACCGGTACTTCGAGGCCGTCGTCGCCGACGCCGACGGCGACCACACGGCAGCGGCCGAACTCGTCCGGTCGGTGCAGCGCGACCACCCCTTCCTCCGGTGGCGGCTTCTGCGCCCCCATGTCGTCCAGGCCGTGCGGATCGCCCTGCGTGGCGGGGACCGGAAGCTGGCCGGGGACCTCGCGGCCCAGGCCGCCGCACACGCCACCCGCAACCCCACCGTGCCGACCGCCCAGGGGACGGCCGCCCACGCGTCCGCCCTGGTGAACACCGACCACGGACTCCTGGAGCGGGCGGTGGGCCTCCTCCTCGACGGCCCCCGGCCGCTGTCCCTCGCCGCCGCATCCGCCGACCTCGGGCGCGCACTTCTGGCCTCGGACGCCGCCGCCGCGACACTCGCCCTGACCAGGGCGCACGACCTCTACGCCCAGGCCGGGGCCGACGCCGAGGCCGACCGGGTCCGGGCCGAACTGGAACGGGCCACACGCCGCCCCGGTCGGCGCACCGGACGCCTCAGGCCGCGCACCGACCAGGGCTGGGACGCGCTCACGGCCTCGGAACGGAAGGTGGCCCGGCTGATCGCCGCGGGTCACACCAACCGGTCGGCCGCGGAGGCCCTCGTCGTCTCCCCGCACACGGTCAACACCCATCTGTCGTCGATCTTCCGCAAGCTCGCGGTACGTTCGAGGGTCCACCTGGCCCGGATCGTCCTGGCGGAGGACGACAACGGAACGGCCACCGACGGCTGAGCGCGACCTCTGCGCTCCCGTGCAAGGTGTGGTGCGCGGTACGGCAACAGGACACGCGGGGCCGGTCCTAGCGTGACGGGCATACCGCGCCGCTTCGACGCGCGGACCAGTCCACCCGAAACGAGGGAACAACCATGCCGTACATCACCGTGGGCCAGGAGAACACCACCCCCATCGAGCTGTACTTCGAGGACCAGGGCGCCGGGCAGCCCGTCGTCCTCATCCACGGCTTCCCGCTCGACGGCCACTCCTGGGAGCGCCAGAGCGCCGCTCTGCTCGACGCCGGCTACCGAGTGATCACGTACGACCGCCGCGGCTTCGGGCAGTCCTCCCAGCCGACCACCGGCTACGACTACGACACCTTCGCCGCCGACCTGAACACCGTGATGGAGACCCTCGACCTGAAGGACGCCGTCCTCGTCGGCTTCTCCATGGGCACCGGCGAGGTCGCCCGCTACGTCGCCACGTACGGCTCCGGCCGCGTCGCCAAGGTCGCTTTCCTAGCCTCGCTCGAGCCCTGCCTGCTCAAGAGCGACGACAACCCGGACGGCGTCGCCCCGAAGGAGTTCTTCGACGGCGTCGTGGCCGCCGTCAAGGCCGACCGGTACGCCTACTACACCGCCTTCTTCAACGACTTCTACAACCTCGACGAGAACCTGGGCAGCCGCATCAGCGAGGAGGCCGTCCGCAACAGCTGGAACACCGCGGCCCGCGGCGGCTCCTTCGCCGCCTCCGCCGCGCCGGCCACCTGGTACACCGACTTCCGCGCCGACATCCCCGCCGTCGACGTGCCGGCCCTGATCCTGCACGGCACCGCCGACCGCATCCTGCCCGCCGAGGGCACCGCGCGCCCCTTCCACAAGGCGCTCCCGTCGGCCGACTACGTCGAGATCGAGGGCGCCCCGCACGGTCTGCTGTGGACCCACGCCGAGGAGGTCAACACCGCCCTCCTCGCCTTCCTGGCGAAGTGACACCGCACCGTTGACCGGCCGGGTGACGTCGGAGCCCCGGCGTCACCCCGCCCCCGGTTTCCCCGGGTCCCCCGGCTTCCCGGCGCGGGAACCGGACGAGCTCAGGAGAGCAGACACCCCATGCAGTTCGGCATCTTCACCGTGGGGGACGTGACCCCCGACCCCACCACCGGCCGCACTCCGACCGAACACGAGCGCATCAAGGCGATGGTCGCCATCGCGCTCAAGGCAGAGGAGGTCGGCCTTGACGTCTTCGCGACCGGCGAGCACCACAACCCGCCGTTCGTACCGTCGTCACCGACCACCATGCTCGGCTACATCGCGGCCCGCACCGAGAAACTGATCCTGTCCACGTCCACGACGCTGATCACCACCAACGACCCGGTGAAGATCGCCGAGGACTACGCGATGCTCCAGCACCTGGCCGACGGCCGGGTCGACCTCATGCTGGGCCGCGGCAACACCGGCCCCGTCTACCCGTGGTTCGGACAGGACGTCCGCCAGGGCATCAACCTCGCCAAGGAGAACTACGCGCTGCTGCGCCGGCTGTGGCGCGAGGACGTCGTGGACTGGGAGGGCTCGTTCCGTACCCCGCTCCAGGCTTTCACCTCGGCACCGCGGCCCCTGGACGGCGTCCCGCCCTTCGTCTGGCACGGATCCATCAGGTCCCCCGAGATCGCGGAGCAGGCCGCCTTCTACGGCGACGGCTTCTTCCACAACAACATCTTCTGGCCGGCCGACCACACCCGGCGCATGGTGCAGCTGTACCGGCGCCGGTTCGCGCATCACGGTCACGGCCGGCCGGAGGACGCCGTCGTCGGCCTGGGCGGCCAGGTCTTCATGCGGAAGAACTCCCAGGACGCCGTACGGGAGTTCCGGCCCTACTTCGACAACGCGCCGGTGTACGGCCACGGCCCGTCGCTGGAGGACTTCACCGAGCAGACCCCGCTGACGGTGGGCTCTCCCCAGCAGGTCATCGAGCGGACCCTGTCGTTCCGGGAGACCGTCGGCGACTACCAGCGCCAGCTGTTCCTCATGGACCACGCGGGCCTGCCCCTGAAGACCGTCCTCGAACAGCTCGACATCCTCGGCGAGGAGGTCGTGCCCGTGCTGCGGAGGGAATTCGCCAACGGACGTCCGGCCGACGTGCCGGAGGCCCCCACGCACGCGTCCCTGCGAGCCGTCGGGGAGGTGTCCGCCGCGTGAAGCTGATCGTCGTCTCCGCCGGGCTGAGCACCCCCTCCTCCACCCGCCTGCTCGCGAACCGGCTGACCGAGTCGGCCCGCGACGAACTCACCGTCCGGGGGCACGAGGCGTCGACGGAGGTCGTGGAGCTGCGCGAACTGGCCGGCGACATCGCCAACCACCTCGTGACCGGGTTCCCACCGCCGCGACTGTGCGCCGCGATCGACGCGGTCACGGCGGCTGACGGTCTGATCGTCGTGACCCCCGTGTTCGCGGCCTCCTACAGCGGTCTCTTCAAGTCCTTCTTCGACGTGATCGACCCGGACGCCCTCTCCGGGAAGCCGGTCCTGATCGCGGCGACGGGCGGCACGGCCCGTCACTCCCTGGTACTGGAGCACGCCGTCCGCCCGCTCTTCGCCTATCTCCGCGCCGTCGTCGTCCCCACCGCCGTGTTCGCTGCCTCCGAGGACTGGGGCTCGGGGGGAGACGAGTACACCGACGGCCTGCCCGGCCGCGTCCACCGGGCGGGCGCCGGACTCGCCGCGCTCATGGCGGCCCGCCCGGTCGGGGAAGAGCCCGAGGACGACGTCACCGTCCTCGAACGGCAACTCGCCGACCTGCGCTTCGACTGAGACGGGCCCCGGGCCTGGCGACGCCGGGGTGGTTCACATGGTTCATACTGTTCCGCCGTATGAGCGTGAACCGAGTGACGACAAGGACCGTGCCCGAGCACCTCGACGGCGTTCGGACACCCCTCCGGGGCAGGGACGCCGAACTGGCGTTCATCGAGGAGCGGCTCGACGCGCTCGGCCGGGGCGAGGGCGGGATCGTCCGCGTCGAGGGCCCCGCCGGAATCGGCAGGTCCAGGATCCTCGCCGAGGCCGCGGCGGCCGCGAGGCGGCGCGGGACGCGGGTGTTCGAGGGGGCGGCGGACCCCGACGAGCAGTTCGTACCGCTCGGCCCGCTCCTCGAAGGCGTACTCTCCGGCGAGGAACCGCTGTCGGGCGCCCAACGTCTCCGGGACCTCGCCACGACACCCGGCCAACGGTTCTGGCTGCTTCAGGAGCTGGGGGACCGCCTGCGGGAGGCGGCCAGGAACGGACCCCTGCTCGTCGTCCTCGACGACCTCCAGTGGTGCGACGACCTGACCCTTCTCACGTTCCACACCCTCGCGGCGGGACTCTCGTCGCACCCGATCCTGTGGCTGGTCGCCGTGCGCGCCGGCAGCGTGCCGTCCAGAGTACGCACCACCCTGGACAGGATCCGTCAGGCGGGCGCACACGAGCTGGTCCTCGAAGCCCTGGAGGACCGTGCGGTCGCCCGGATCGCCGAGGACGTCCTCGGCGATCCTCCCGGCCCGGACGTCCTCCGCCTCGCCCACCGTACCGAGGGGGTGCCGCAGCTGCTGATCGAACTGCTCGGCTCGCTGCGGGAGGAGGCGGTGACGATCGAGAACGGCGCGGCCAGGCTGCCGGCCGGACCCCCCGCCCCACGGGAACTCCCCTCTGTCGTGCGCCGCCTCGACCAGCTGTCCGACGAGGCGCGGGAGCTGGTGCAGACGGCGGCCGCCGTGGGCGGCACGGTCACCGTCGCACTGCTCGCCGAACTGCTCGGCAGGTCCTCGGCGGCGCTCATCACAGCCGTGCGGGAATCCCTCGATGCCGATCTGCTCACCGAGAGCGGCGATCGCCTCGCCTTCCGCCACGACCTGATCCGCGAGGCGGTGGAAGCCGGCCTCCCCCTGCCCCTGCGTCAGGCCCTGAGCCGTCAGGTCGCCGGGCTGCCGCCGGGGAGAGCACCGGCTGATGCCGCGGCGGCCGAGAGAGGGGCGCCGGGGGACGCCGCGGAGGCCGACCGGCTGCGCACCGAAGCGGCGGAACTCGCGGCCACCGCTCCTGGACCCGCCGCGGAGCGCAGCCTCAAGGCCCTGGAACTCACCGCGGCGGACGCTCCGGAGCGTCCGCGGGTCATCGCCGAGACGATCCCGCTGCTCTGGCAGACGGGCCGTGCCGCCCAGGCGCGTGAACTGGGAGCCACCGCCCTGGCGGCCGGCGGACTCGGACCCGAGGACGAGGCGAGCATCCGCCTCGCCCTGGCACGCCTCGCCGTACCGTTCGACTTCTCCGACGCGGTCCGGCAGGCCCGCGCCGGGGCGGCACTGCCCGGGATCTCCCCGACCACGAAGGGGCGACTGCTCGCCATGCTCGCCGTCGGCCTGTCGATGTCGGGCGAACACGCGGCGGCCGAGCAGGTCGCCGCGGAGGCGTGGGAGACTGCGGCGACAGCGGGGGACCGCACCGCCGAGGCCACGCTGACGACCGTCCGCTCGGCCGTCAGCTTCCACCGCATGGACCTGGCCGAAGCGTTCCGGCAGGCCGAGCGGTCCGCCGCGCTGGCCGACGCGCTGGGCGTCAGCACCTCGCTGTGGGTGCCGGAGGCCTTGTGGCACGCCCTCCTGTCGAACACCACCGGACGCACCGCGGAGGCGCTGGCCGTCGCGGAGGAGGGCATCCGGATCTCCAGCGAGCAGGGCCGGACGGCCGCCACCCGCATGTGGCTCATGACCCGCACCCGCATCCTTCTGGAGACCGGACGGCTGTCGGACGCCCGGGCAGACGCCGAAGCCGCGTCCCCCACGGCCGACGATCTCGGCCCGGGCAACCTCGCCGACGTCACGCTCCGGTACGTGATGCTGCGCGTCGCCCTCCACACCGGCGACCGGCAGACCGCAGAAGCGTACGCGGCGGAGGCGAGGCGCATGCGGAGCGACGGCGCACCCGTCGTCCGGCACTTCGGCACCTGGATGCTGGCGCTGATGGCCGACTTCGAAGGCCGGCCCGACCGCGCCATGACCGAACTCGACGCGGTGATGACATCGCCCGCCGCGGACCGCCCCGCCTACGCCGGCCTGATCGATCCGGCCGACGCCCCGGTGCTCGTCCGGCTGGCGCTGAGGGCGGGCGCGCTCGAACGGGCGGCGCAGGCGGTCGCCCAGGCCGAGCGGCGAGCCGCGCTCAATCCCGACCTCACGTTCCTCGCCGCGACCGCCGCGCACGCCCGGGGGCTCCTCGACAACGACCTCGCCCCTCTCGTACGCGCCGTCCGGCTGTACGAGGACTGCCCTCGCGTACTGGCCTGGGCGTCGGCACTGGAGGACGCCGGACGCAAGCTGGCGGCCACCCGCAAGCCCGAAGCGGTGCCGTACTTCGAGAAGGCCCTCGCGCTCTACACACGCGCGGGCGCCGAACGGGACGTCGCACGGTTGCGCCGGCGCCTTCGGGCCGTCGGTGTCCGCCGTCGGCCCTCACCGGCCCGACTCGACGGCGAGTGGCCCGAGTTGACGCCGGCGGAGACACGGGTGGTACGGCTCGTGGCCCGAGGGCTGACCAACCGACAGGCGGCCGAGCAGCTCTCCCTCTCGCCGCACACGGTGAGTTCGCACCTGCGCCGGGCCTTCACCAAGCTGGACGTCCCCTCGCGCGCGGAGCTGACCCGGCTGGTGAAGCTCCGCGACAGCGGAGAGTAGCTGCTTCGTATCACACGTGGCGTCATGGCAATGGACGATTCATGCGATGTGCCGACGTCGTCGTTTCCTCAGACTGATCAAGAATCGCGGACTGCGGAAGTCCGCGTGGGCAGTTGATCGAGAGAGGAACAGCGCATGACCGTAAGGCTCCAGCGAGCCCGCCCCGGCCGCCCCGAGCTCCAGGCACTCGTCGACGAGCTCGCCGAGCCGCTGGTCGTGCCCGAGGAGACGCTGGGGGAGGAGGAGATCGCCTCCATCGCCCGGGCGGCGGACGCCATGTCTGTGTACGGGAAGGAGCCCTTCGGCGCCGTTCTGCGTGGCCTGCGGCAGCGAGGCCGTCTGACGATGGAGGAGCTGGCCGAGGCGTCGGGGGTGAGTGTCCGGGCCATCGGTGACATGGAGCGGGGGCGCAGTCTGGTTCCGCAGCGGCGCACGGTGGTGGCGCTTGCGGAGGGGCTTGGACTCACGGACGACGAGCGGGAGGCGCTGCTGACCACGGCGCGGGCGGCGCGTCCGACGCGCGCGGTCGCGGTGGCGGGAACGGTCGTGCCGCCGCGATCGGTGGGGGACTTCACGGGGCGCGAACCGGAGCTGGCCCTCCTGCGGGTGGCCGCCGAACGCGCCCCGGCCGATGGAGGAGCGTCGGTGTGGGTCGTCTCGGGTCCTCCGGGGTGCGGTAAGACGACACTGGCGCTGAAGGCGGCGGCGGATCTGGCAGAGAAGTTCCCCGACGGCTGTTTCGTGGTGGACCTGCACGGGGTGGACGGCCCCGTGGACGCGGGCGAGGCGCTGCTGAAGCTGCTGAAGGCCCTCGGCGTGTCGGACCGCCGGCTGGCAAAGGAGGATCACCAGGGCCGCGCGGGGCTGCTACGGGCGCTGTTGGGCGACCGCCGGTGCCTGGTTGTCCTGGACAACGCCCGCGAGGAGGGGCAGGTCCGTGCGTTGCTGCCCGCGGGCGGGCGGAGTCTGGTGCTGGTCACCAGTCGGCGCCCCTTGGCCGGCCTTGAGGACGTCGACCGCCTCCCGCTGTCGGAGATGGCGCAGGACGAGGCGGTCGACCTGCTGCGCCGGATCCTGGGCGGGGAGCGCGCGGACGCGGAAGCCGGGGCCGTGGCGCGGGTGGCGGAGCTGTGCGGGCGACTGCCGCTGGCCCTGCGGGTGGCGGGAAACTGGCTGACGGTCCGTTCCGGATGGACCGTCGACCACCTTGTCCGGCGGCTGGCCGACGAGGAACGCCGACTGGGCGCGCTCGCCGCCGGCGATGTACGGGTGGAGGCGGCCTTCGAACTGTCCTACCGCCAGCTGACCGGCCAGGCCGCGCGGATGCTGCGGCTGCTGAGCCTGGTCCCGGGCCCGGACATGACCGCCGCCTATGGCGCCGCACTGACCGCCACCGACGTCTTCGAGGCCGAGGACGTGATGGAGGAGCTCGTCGAGGCCGGTCTGCTGCAGGCCACCTTCACCGGCCGCTACCAGGTGCACGACCTGCTGCGGCTGTTCGCCCGCGCTCGGCTCTCCCGCGAGGAGGAACCGGATGAGCGGGAGGCGGCCGAGGACCGCTTGCGCACCTGGCTCCTCGGGACGGCGGTCGTCGCCGGCCGCTGGTACAAGCCCGAGTACGGGGCGCCGCCGCCCTCCTGGCAAGGGCTTGTTCCGCTGGAGAGCGCCGAGGAGGCCCGTGCCTGGCTGCAGAGCGAAGCCCCCTCCTGGCTGGCCGCGCTGCGCGGCGCCGCTCGTCGGGGTGAGCACGCCCAGGTCGTGGAGACCGCCCATGCCATGGAATGGTTCGTCAACCTGTGGGTCCACTGGGGCCATTGGCCGGAGGTGTTCCGCTTGGCCGTCGTGTCCGCCACCGCGCTTGACGACCCCGACATGCGGGCCTTTCACCTCAACATGCGCTCCTGGTCCCTCTCCTGTGAATCCCGGTACAGGGAGGCCGTCGAACAGGCCACCGAGGGGATGCACTTCGCCCGACTTGCCCAGAACGTTCCCCAACAGGCCTCGGCACTGACGCTGGCGGCATGGGCCCAATCGGAGCTCGGCGAGGTCCAGGAGGCGGCCGACACGTCGCTCGCCGCGATCGGACTCTACGAAGAGACCGACGACCGCGAGGGCTGGCTCGGTGCCATGTTCACCCACGGCACCTCTCTGCGCCTGCTGGGTCGTGCCGAGGAAGCCCTGATCCTGCACCAGCGTGTCATCGCCTTCCTGGACATGCCCGACTGCCCGGTTCGCGGGCGCATCGCCGACATGAACCGCGCCAACACGACTCGCGCACTCGGTCGCGGCTACGCCGAAGCACGGCGGTGGCGCGAGGCGGCCGACCACTATCGCGATGCTCTGGTCCTGTCCACCCGCATCGGCATTCCCCACATCGAGGGCAGCACGTTCGTGAACCTGGGAGAGGCGCTGATCGAACTGGGAGAAACCGAGGAAGCCCGCTCCTGTCTCCGTCAGGCCGTCGCCCTCGGCGACGCGATCGACGGCAAGGACCTGAAGACCGCGCAGAAGCTCCTGGACACGCTCCCCGCGGAATGAGCGCGGCGGGCTCAGCCGCAGTGCCGGTGCAGGGCGACGTGCACGGTGTCGAGAGCCTGGACGAGGGCGGCGCGGGCGGCGTCCGTGTCGCGGAGCGGATCGAGCACCATGAAGTCGTGGATCGTCCCGTGGTACCGCATGGACACCACCGGTACACCGGCCGCCCGCAGCTTTGTCGCGTACGCCTCACCCTCGTCGCGCACCACGTCGGCCTCGCTGGTGACCACGAGCGCCGGCGGGAGTCCGGTGAGCTGTTCCAGGGATGCCCGCAGCGGCGACGCGGTGGCCTGGCTGCGGAGTCGTACGTCGGGCAGGTACTGGTCCCAGAACCAGCGCATGGTCTCGCGGTCGAGGAAGTAGCCGTCGGCGAACTCCTCGTACGAGGGAGTGTCGAGGCCCGCGTCGGTGACCGGGCAGAGCAGCACCTGCTGGAGTAGCCGCACCCCTCCGCGCTCCTTGGCGAGCAGGGTCAGTGCCGCCACCAGGTTGCCGCCCGTCGAGTCGCCCACGGCGGCCATCCGGCTTCCGTCCAGGCCGATTTCGCCGCCTCGCTCGCAGACCCACTTCGCGACGGCGTAGCACTGCTCGACGGCGACCGGATACCGCGCCTCGGGGGCGCGCTCGTACTCGACGAAGACCACGGCCGCGTCCGCGCCGAGGGCGAACGCACGCACCAGACGTTCATGGGTGTCGGCGTCGCCCAGAACCCAGCCGAGACCGTGCAGGAACAACACGACGGGGATCTCGCCGACGCTGTCGGCCGGCCTGACCACCTGCACCCGTACGTGGCCGGTCGGCCCGCCCGGCAGGGCGAACCACTCCGTGGAGACGGCTTCCTCGTCGCGAGGGTCGGGGGCGTCCGTGCCCTGGAGACGTGCGAGGTCCAGACGGGCCCGTTCCTGGTCCTGGTCGTGCGCTGACGGCGGGCAGGTGTGCTGGGACACGAATACCAGAGTGGGGTGGTCCAGGACCGGTCGAGGGGACGAGGGGACGAAGTCGGTCACACACGATCTCCTGCCGAGAGGGGCTGAAGCGGAAGGGCGATTCGGCACACAGGTCCCTGCTCGGGCGGCGGAACGCCGTGCGGCGACTGCCGGGGCCGGGCACTGCCGCCGCAGGCACGGGGCGGCGGGAGCAGGACCTTACCTGCTGGACGGCGCGAGGCCCGCCCCGTGCCGGTCGGCACCGTGGACACCGGCGGCGTCCACGGGGGCGGTCCCGGGCGCCGAAGGGACAGCCGGGGCTCCCCCGAGATCCTCCTGGGCGGTACGCAGGTTGCGCCATTCACGGGGGGAGACGCCGTAGGCGGCGCGGAAGGACCGACTGAAGTGGGCCGGGCTGACGAAGCCCCACCGCTGGGCCACGGCGGACACGGTGGGGGCCGTCCCGCCGCGGCGGCCCAGTTCGCGGCCGCACTCCTCCAGGCGCCGTTGCCGGATGAGCTGGCCGACCGTGGTCCCCTCGCCCTCGAACAGCCGATGCAGGTACCGGACGGAGATCCGTTGTGCCCGGGCGATGCGCTCCGGCGACAGGTCCGGGTCGCTCAGGTTCCGGTTGATGTGGTCGCGGACGCGCAGCACCAGATGGCTCGGCGCGTCCGTGTCCGTGCCGCCCGGGTGGGCCCGCTCGGCGACCAGGGTGGCGAACAGCTCGACGACATTGCCGGCCAGCCGGTCCGCGACGGCCGGCGGGTAGCCGTCGGCGGGGGAGGAGGCCAGGGTGTCGAGGAACGGGAGCAGCATCGCGCCGAAGCCGTCCCCGGTGCCGATGGCATTGCCCGTGACCTGTCGGATGTCGCTGTCCGGCACGCCCAGTGTGCGGCACGGAAGTTGGAAGACGTGCGTGGCGAACCGCTGCGGATAGTCGAAGGAGTACGGCCGGGTCGTGTCGTACACCACCAGGTCACCCTCACGCACCTCGGCCCGCCTGCCGTCCTGGACGAAGGTGGCCGTGCCGGATATCTGGACAGCGACCGCCACCAGCGCCTCGGACGACCTGGCGATGAGCGCCGGCGTGCGGCTGACCCGCTCAGCGTCGGCCTCCACGGTGGAGACCTGGAGATACCCGAGACGGTCGGTGGCGATCCGGCCGTCGAACGGCCCGTCACCCCGAGGGGCGACCTCCATCGGCACCAGCGTCCTGCTCACCGCATCGTTCCAGTACGCGACCTTGTCCTGG
Source organism: Streptomyces sp. SKN60 (assembly GCF_026236535.1). GTDB lineage: Bacteria > Actinomycetota > Actinomycetes > Streptomycetales > Streptomycetaceae > Streptomyces. Next base: position 99,735 of record NZ_JAHTMW010000021.1, read on the forward strand.
TCCGGCACGGAGGCGGTCGTCAACACCACGCTCAATTTCTCTCCGCTCAGGGGAAGTGACTCCGGGGCTGCCGCGGGCAGGAACAGGACGCTGCACCCACCCGGAAGACGGGCCGGTGCCCGGCAAGGCCGGAGACGGCTCGTCGTACGGGCAACGACCTCGCTGGCGCGCAACCGGACCGCCTCGGCGAGGTCCGGGTTCTCGCCTGCACCGAACAGCCAAGCAGCGGGCCGTTTCCGTCTCCAGGCAGAACCACAGGCAGGAATCGGCAGAACACGACGTCCGCCAGATGCCCGGGACCAGCCGGCGATGTACGGGCGGATCGGGCTTTCCGGAGGCACTCCGATGCTGACTTTTGCTGACTTTGACGGACTCGAACGCCTCTGACCTGCGGAAACGTCAACAGATCAAGTGGTGGTGGAACTTCGTGGGCCGCACGGACGAGGAGATCCGCCAGGCCCGCGAGGACTGGATGACCGGCTCCCGCTTCGGCGAGGTGAAGGGTTACGACGGCGACCGGCTGGACGCGCCGGAGGTGCCCCCGACCCAGCTGAAGGCGCGGGGGCGGGTGCGCTGACCTGGGGCTTTCCTCTTTCCGTTCGATGTCGGAGTGGGAGTTGCCCGACCGTGCCTCTGGCTTTCGGCGCGGCTGGGGGAGGGCGTGCATCGCTGACTCTCCCGGTCCCGCAGTCGGTGAGGTGCGCTCGCAGAGTGTGCTCGTGTGCGATCGGATCTGGTCAGCTGCATGCTGACCTGTTGCTGACTTTGGTGACGAGCCATCAGCAAGCGATGTAGGGGGCAGCGCGGCCTGCGGGACCCACTCCCGGCTGGTGTGGGTTTCACGGAGACACGGGACCGAACACCACCCCCGTCAGGGTCTGGTTGACGTGTCCGAGCCAGCTTTCGCCGTACGTGTGGAAGCCTGCTGTGGGGATGCCGTCCAGCGCGGACGGGAAGGCCGCCGAGAGGTTCTTGGCGTCCATCTCCAGGCGTCGGAAGCCGCAGTTGAACAGGACGGCGCCCGAGGTGCCGCCGAGGTCCAGGCGTGTCTGGCGGAGGGCGGTGCGGGTGTCGGCGAGGAGGTTGCCGGAGCGCATCACGTCCACCTCCATGCCGGGCAGGATCTGCGCCCAGAACCGCAAACCGCTGTCAGGGGTGGCCGCCTGCGGGGTGCGGATCCACGGTTGACCGTCCAGCATGAGGCCGACCGGGTGCTCCATGAAGACATCGACGTCCAGCGCATCGACGGGTACGCCCACGGCGTCGGCGTACGCCTGGGCCGCCGGCCGTCCGTCGAACTGGTGCACCGTACGGAGGGCAGGGGTGGCGCTCGTCGCGCGCAATACCGTCCCGGCCGGAGTGAACGAGCAGGTCTTGACGATCCGGAAAGGCACTGCGCTGCGGCACACCATCAGGACCACGCCGTCGTACGACACCTCCGCGCCGATCGCCACCCAGGTCGCCTGGAGGGCGAAGTCGTCGCCGGCGGAGCCGCCGACGAAGTCCAGCAGGGGTGCGGCGTTGCCGAGCGTGTCGTTGACCTGTTCCTCGGCCGCGTGCACCCCGTCGACGAGGAGGAAGCCGAAGTGGTGGGCGGGGTCCAGGTGACGGAGCTGGACGCGGATCCGCTCCTCCAGGTCCATCACGGCCTTGGTGGTGCCCTCGCCCGCGTCCGTGCCGATCGTCCCGAGCACTGCTGCGGCTCCGGTGATCACGTCGTGGGGCAGCGCCACGGCGGAGATGCCGCCGGTGCCGTTGCGCAGATCGGTGAACTCGCCGGCGGTGGAACAGCCGACGACCGTGGTGCCGGGGAAGCGGCCGCTCAGGGCGGGGGCGAGGTCACCGGGGTCGTACGCGCTGGAAGCGAAGTACAGCAGTGCGGTGGGAGTGCGTCCGGCCAGGCCCTGGTCGAGGTCGGCGATTAGCCGGGCGACGGCCTGACGGGCGGGGCCTGTGGCGTGGGCGCGGACGACGCCGCAGGACGGGAGGGGAGGGAAGGTCATCGGGTCGCCTTGGAGAAGAAGCGCTTCCAGCGTCGCAGCGGGCCTTCGGTCGGGACGGACCCGGCCGAGGCGATCGGCGCGGCGGTGGGATCGGAGGGGGGAGTGGTGTCGTACGCGTCCATGGCCCGACCGGAGGTGTCCGGGCCGGGGAGAACGGAATCGGGCGCGAACGACGGCAGGGAGTAGCCCAGGACGAGCAGGATGCGCCGCACGTTGTGGACGGCGGCCGGGTCCGCGTACTGGTCCGGGCGTGGATTGCGGAGGTCCGTGCCCGTGCGCAGGGCCACGCGCGTGCAGATCGCGGCGAGGGCGCGCTCGTTGTCGGGGAAGTGGCGGGAGCGAAGCTCGGAGAGGACGCCGGCAAGGGAATCGACGGACCCGCCTGTCATGGACGTGGCACCTGTGTCGAACCCCGGCTCGTAGTGACCGGATCCCGAGCGGGCCGACGCCGAGCCGGACGCCAGGCTCGCACTCAGCCAGGTGTAGTACGCGACCCAATGAGAGCTGAGCAGCGATCCCCACTCGCCCCTGTGCAGCTCGTGAGCGGCGTCCAGCAACGCACGCCTGGAGGGGCCGTACCAGGCCTCGGGAAAACCCTTGCGCTGATGGGCGGCGCCCACCCGGCGGAGGGTCGACTCGACGACCTCGGGGGTGTCCTGGGTGAGTGCCGCCCACAGCACCGAACGCACCAGCCCGTCGCACAGCGGACGTCCGTGCTGGGGAGCCAGCTCCCGGACCGCGGGAACGAGGTCACGCATGCAGGCGTAGAAGTGCTCAACGAACTCGCGCTCCCGGCGGAAGAGCAGCTGGCAGGAGAACTGCACGGTACGCAGGATCTCGGTGGACGGCCGTGGGGGAGGAGGATAGACGTCTGTCACATCGGCTTCCGGGGTGCTGACGGCGAGGGGATGGGCCCCGCGCCGCACGGTGAGGGAGGACTTCGTGCGGCACGGGGCGGGAGGAGCACTATGCGCCCGTCGGCACATCCGTAACTGTCTCGATATGAGACATCACCCGTGACGTATGCCGGTCTGCGCTCCTGTGGCCGCACAGGTCACCGAAGTGGTGGTCGAAGAAGGCGGTCAAGTCCGCGGCCCAGCGGGTCACGACGCTCTCGCCCTTCTCCGCGCTCGCGCCGGTGGGCTCGCCGAGTACGCCGTTGGGGCTGACAGCCGCCCCCCCGCCGTATGCAGCCGCGACATCAGCTCCGGCAGCGGAGCCGTCTCCCCCGGTTCGGCCGCCGACGTGAGCACCGCGCCCGGACGCAGCGCCAGCATCGCCGAGGCTCCGTACGCCCCGCATGACTGCCGTCGACCGGGCCGCTCGGCAGCCACGAGTGGACCCGGCGGCCCTCCGCGCGCAGGCGGCCGACCGCCCGGCACAGCGGGATGACGTTTCCGCCGTGCCCGCACACCAGCAGTACGCCCGCGAACGCGTCGGACGAGCGGACCAGTTCGATCACCAGGAGTTCGAACGCCCGCTGCCCGAGGGAGAGCGTGCCCGGGAAGCCGGCGTGCTCGCCGCTCGACCCGTACGGCACCGCAGGCGCGAGCACGGTGTGGGAGCGGGCCGCCGTCAGTCGCCCGGCCAGGGCGAAGGCGACGTCCGTGTCCACCGACAGGGGCAGGTGAGGCCCGTGCTGTTCCGTCGCGCCCAGCGGGACGACGAGCACCGCGCGCGGCGCGAGGTCCGCGACCTCGGGCCAGGTCAGGTCCGCGAGCCGCCGTACCGACACCTCCGGTGTTCTCATCGTCGTACTCCACCTCTCGTCTCGGTGTTCTCGTTCGTCATCGGTCGGGCCGGTCGGTGATGCGAGGCAGCAGAGGGCGCGCCGTACGGTTCCGCAGCGCGCCCCACCACACGCCCGCGCCGTACGGCCGGTCGTCCGCCAGGACCGCCGCGCTCCAGCGCACAGGGCCGACGTCCCGGGGACGGCCGTGCAGCCGGGAGAACGCGGCCAGGGCCAGGACGGTGCGACCGGGCCGGCTCGCCGCGAGCAGCGGGACCGCCGCCGGCCACCAGGTGCGCAGCGTCGCCTCGCCGAGCATCCGGCCGGCGCCCACGTGGCCGCTCAGGGCCAGGCCCAGCGAGACGGGTCCTGGCACACCGGCCGGGGCCAGCTTGTGGGGCAGCCGCGCGGCCGTCGCGGCGGCCACGGCGAGTGCGATGCCGGGACGGCCTGCGAGGGCCGCAGCCCAGGACGCCGCCGACCACGGGGAGAGCCGCGCGGGCGCCACCGCCGTGCCGTGCCGCAGAGCGAGGGGCGCGGCCGAGGTGCCGTAGCCGAAGCGCTGCCGCAGCAGAGCGGGCCAGTCGGAGCGCGGCCGGTGCCACACCTCTCCGGCGGGTTCGTACCGGACCCGGTGCCCGCCCGCGACGAGTCGCCAGACCAGGTCCACGTCCTCGCCGAACCGCAGACGCTCGTCGAAGCCGCCCAGCTCGCGCAGGACGGAAGCACGTACGAGGAGGGCCGCCGTGGGCAGATGGCCGACCCGCCCGCCGGGACGTACCTCGGCGGGCACCGGTCCCATGTCCAGCGGGGAGCGGACCCGCTCGTAGCGCTCCAACGCCGAGCCGCCGGGCCGGCTGCGCACGCGCGGAGCCACGGCGGCCACCTCCGGGTCCTCGAAGTGGGTGAGGAGCGGTTCCAGCCAGCCGGGGCGAGGAACCACGTCGGCGTCGAGGAACGCGACGAGGTCCGTGGTGACCGACCGGACGCCGGCGTTACGGGCCGCCGCGGGGCCGCGCGGGGAGAAGTGCCGGGCCGCCGCACCCTCGACGGGTGTCGCCGAGCCGTCGTCGACGACCACCGCCCCGCCCAAGTCCCCTTAGTTTCCCACGCAGTTCACGGAAGCCAGGGGGTGCGTCGCGGACCGGAATCACGGCCGTCACGTCGGCGGCACCCCATCGGGAGTTCCGGTACGTCGGGTGGGCGAGCCCGGCGGTCACGAGACGGCGGGCCAGTGCCCTCTGCCCGGGTGCGGAGCCGACGGGCCCGCCGGCCAGCCACGCCCGCGTCAGCCGGGCCCCGGCCGGGGTGAGCCGCAGCGCGCGCAGCGGGACCCCGCCGAGGAGGGTGCGTCCGTCGGCGAGGCTGCGCAGGCTCGGGTCCGGGGTGAGCCTCATGACGTGGAGCCCCTTGTCGCGGTCATGCCGTGAACCCTCCGTCCGCGTGGACCACCGTCCCGGTGATCGCGGCGGAGTGCGGACCACACAGCCAGCAGACGGCGGCGGCCACCTCCTCCGGCTCAAGGAGGCGTTCCGTCAGTTGGTGCTGGGCGAAGTCGCCGGGGTCCACCAGGCCGTACAGGTCGGCGGTGGCCTGGAGCATCGCCGTACGCGTGGAGCCGGGAGAGACCGCCGTGGCGGTGACCCGGGTGCCGCGCAGGTCGCCGGCCAGGCCACGGACCAGGCCGACCACGGCGTGCTTGGCCGCGTTGTGGCCGGACAGATGCCACAGCCCCTTGTGCGCGGCGGCCGAGGCGATCGCGACGAAGCGGCCGGAGCGGGGCTGGGGGCGGGCGAGCAGCTCGGGCACCGCCGCCCGGGCCAGGTTGAACACGCCTCGTACGCCGACGTCGAACAGCGCGTCCCACTCGGTGTCGGTGGTCTGCCACAGCGGTGTGCCGCCCGCCATGACCGCGGCGGCCGCCACCGCCGCGTCGAGGCCGCCGAACTCGGTACGGGCCAGCGCCACCGCGTCGGCCGGTGCGTCCGGGTCGCGCACATCGGCCACGACGTCGAGCACGGCGTCCGGCCATGCCGCGGCGAGCGCCGCCAGCTCCTCGCGCCGGGCCAGCGGATACGCGAGCCCGGGGAGGTCCTCGCAGACGTCGACCGCCACCACCCGCCAGCCTTCGCGGCGAGTTGGTCGACCAGGGCCGCACCGATGCCGCGCGCGGCGCCGGTGACCAGGGCCACTCGGGCGTTCACCGGGCACCCGCTTCCGCATCCGGCCGTTCGGCGATCCCGCCCCGTCGCTCCGCCATCTCAGCGTGCGCCCGGAGCGCGGGTGAAGTCCGGCGGGATCAGCAGGTCGTCGGGCGTCAGCTCGTGGACGGAGGAGCGGCCGAGGCCCAGCAGGGCCGAGTCGATGCCCGCGCGCAGGATATCGAGGACGTTCTCGACGCCCGTCTGCCCGTTGGCGGCGAGTCCCCACAGATACGCCCGGCCGATCATGACGGCCTTCGCTCCCAGGGCGAGCGCCTTGACGACGTCGCTGCCGCGCCGGACGCCGCTGTCGAGCAGCACCTCGACCTGATCGCCCACGGCGTCGGCGATCGCGGGGAGCACCCGGATTTCGGTGCCGGAGTGGTGTCCAGGTTGTTGCCGCCGTGGTTGGACACGGAGATCGCCGTGGCACCGGTGTCGACGGCGCGGAGCGCGTCGTCGACGCGGCCGACGCCCTTGAGCATGAACGGGCCGTTCTGCTGCTCCCGCAGCCAGGCGAGGTCCGCCCAGGACGGGGGAGGGGTGCCCATCCACTGGCCGTACGCGCCGAAGAAGGTCGGCGCCGGCTGCCTGGGGTCCGCCAGGTTGGGGGCGGTCAGGTCCGGCAGGCGCAGGCCCCTGGCGAAGTCGAGCAGCCAGCGGGGGCGGGCCAGCGCCTCGGGGGCGAACCGCAGCATCGCCTTGAGGTCAAGACGCTCGGGGATCTTCGGGCTGCCCCAGTCGCGGCCGTGCGAGAAGGACCAGTCGAGGGTGACGGTCAGGCCCTTCGCGCCACCGGCTCGCGCGTGCTCCAGGCGTCGCAGGATGTCGTCGCGGTCGCCCATCCAGTACGTCTGGAAGAACACCCGCGGGTTCGCGGCGGCGACCTCCGTCAGTGGCTTGCTCGCGAAGGAACTGAGCCCGATCGCGGTGCCGCGCGCGGCGGCCGCCCGGGCGACGGCCACCTCGCCGTCGGGCTCCACGGCCTGCACGCCGGTGGCGGAGATCAGCACGGGCAGGGCGAGGTCCTGACCCATCACCCGCGTCGACAGGTCCCGCTCGGCGGCGAGCCCGCGATGCGCGGGGCGAAGCCGAGCTCGGCGAAGGCCTCGGTGTTGTCGCGGTAGGAGGCGCCCTTCTCGGAGCCGGCCAGCAGGGCGCTGTAGACCGATCTGGGCAGTCGGCGCTCGGCCCGTCGCACCAGCGGTCCGGGTGGTCGGCCGGGGGGCGGCGGCGTCGGCATGCCGAGCGCCACTGGCTGGGCCCGTACCGGCCCGGTGCGGGAGTGGTCGCCGGAGGGACGGGGTGCCGATGCGCGGGCGGTGGTGGCCAGGGCGGCTGCACCATGGCCCTTGACGCATTCGGGATCAGGCCCGTCCAGGGGTAGCCCCGTGAAGAACTCGGCGGCCATGCAGCCGCCCTGACAGGCGTCGTACGCCGAGCACGAGGAGCAGGCCCCGCCGCTCTGTGGGGCGCGCAGCGAGGCGAACAGTTCCGACTCGCGCCACACTGTCGAGAAGCCCGCGTCCCTCACGTTGCCGGCCAGGAACTGCTCGTGGATCGCGAAGGGACAGGCGTACACGTCGCCGATGGGGTCGATCAGACACACCACCCGGCCGGCGCCGCAGAGGTTCAGGCCCGGCAGGGGGGTTTCACCGCGTTGAGGTGGAAGAAGGAGTCGCCCGTGAGCACGTTCTCGCTGTGCGCCACCAGCCAGTCGTAGAGCTGGTGTTGCTGCTCGGGGAGCGGGTGCAGTTCGTCCCAGCTGTCGGCGCCGCGGCGGGAGGGGCGCAGTCTGGTGAGGCGCAGCTGAGCACCGTAGCGTTCGGCCAGTTCCGCGAACTCGTCGAGATGGCCGATGGTGTGCCGGGTCGTCACCACACTCAGCATGAAGCCAGCGGCGCCGGCTTCCGCGAGATGGTTCATGGCGCGCAGTGCGGTCACGTACGAACCCGGGCCCCGGACGGCGTCGTTGACCTCGGCCGTCGCGCCGTCCAGGGAGATCTGCACGTCCACGTAGTCGTTCGAGGCGAGCCGTCGGGCCCGCTCGCTCGTGATGCGTACGCCGTTGGTGGAGAACTTCACTCCGACCTGGTGGTCCACGGCGTAGTCGACCAGGTCGAAGAAGTCCGCGCGGACCGTGGGCTCGCCGCCGCCGATGTTCACGTAGAACCCCTGCATGCGCTGCAGTTCGTCGATGACGGCCCGGCATTCGGCGGTGTCCAGCTCTCGGGGGTCGCGCCGCCCCGAGGACGACAGGCAGTGCACGCACGCCAGGTTGCAGGCGTACGTCAGCTCCCAGGTCAGGCAGATCGGTGAGGTCAGGCCGTTCTTGAAGTGCTCTACGAGTCTCATCGTGCGGCTCCGGCGTGGGGGTCGGGAGATCAGCGGGGTTCGATGGTTCCCGCCTCGGCGAGTCCGGCCAGGGCGGCGAGGTGGACGCCGTGCCGGGCTCGCGGGCCGGAGGAGGCGGCCAGGGCCGTCCGGACGTCCGGGTGGGCGTCCAGCGCGGTCACCAGCTCGACCAGCTCCGGCGACTTGAGGAAGGACAGCCGCCGGGTGCCGAAGTGGTAGGCGAGCGCACCGAAGGGCTCGGGGCGCAGGGCCACGTCGGGCGAGCGGCGATAGGGCAGGTCCGGGTCGAACATGGTCGTCCTTCCGTCAGTACACGCCGCACATGCCGTCGATGGAGACCTCTTCGACCAGCAGGTCCTCCTCGTACAAGGCGTCCTCGGCCGGGGTGACCGCGCCCTGCCGGAGGGCGGTGGTGGCGGTCTCGGTGTGCTCGTTCATGGGGTTCTCACTCGTGTGTGGTGGGAGAAGGGGGGAGTGGAAGGGGCGCCGCCAGGGACGGGGCGGCGCCCCGGATCCGCGGTGGGTCAGTGTTCGTGCACCAGCACGCCGCGGATGTTCTTGCCGTCGACGAGGTCCTGGTAGCCCTGGTTGACCTCGTCGAGCGTGTAGCGCCTGGTCACCAGCTCGTCGAGCTTGAGGTGACCCGACTGGTAGAGCCCGAGCAGCCTCTTGATGTCGTACTGCGGATTGCAGCTGCCGAAGAGGGTGTCCTTATGGTCTTCTCCCAGAGGGCGAGGACCGCACCGGACACGTGCACCGTCAGCTTGGCCGGGTCGGCGAGACCGGTGACCACGACCGTGCCGCCCTTGCCGACGATGTCGAACGCGGCGGAGACGACCTCCTCGGTCACGGTCCCGACCAGGATCAGGGCCTGGTCGGCGCCCTGGCCGAGCGTCAGGTCCGTGACGAGCCGCTGGGCCTCCTCGGCGGTGGCCACGGCGTGGGTGGCGCCCATGCTGATCGCGGTGTCCCGCTTGAGGGCGACGGGGTCGACGGCCACGACGTGCTTGGCGCCCGAGACGACCGAGGCCTGCACGGTGTCGATGCCGAGGCCGCCGACTCCGTAGATCACCACGGTGTCGCCGGGGCGGACCCCGCCGGCGTTGGTGGCCGTGCCCCAGCCCGTAGGGACACCGCAGCCGACGAGCACCGCCGTCTCCAGCGGCAGGTCCGGGTCGACCTTGACCACCGAGTGCTGGGAGATCACGCCGTACTGGGAGAACGAGCCCAGCATGCACATGGCTCCGTAGTCGGTGCCGTCCTTGTGGAGGCGGAACGTGCCGTCGGGCGTGCTCCCCTCCAGGATCGTGGCACCCATGTCGCACAGGTTCTGGCGGCCGGTGGAGCAGTAGCGGCAGTGGCCGCAGTTGGGGATGAAGCTGCACACCACGTGGTCGCCCGGCTGGTGACGCCGGGGCCGACCCTCTCGATGATTCCGGCGCCCTCGTGCCCGCCGACGATGGGGAAGCGGGGAGGCAGATCGCCATCGCTCAGGTGCAGGTCGGAGTGGCACAGTCCGGCGGCGACGAAGCGGATGAGTACTTCGCCGGTGGTCGGTTCGTCGAGGTCGAGCTCGACGATCTCGAAGGGCTTTCCGATCTCGGTGAGTACTGCGGCTCGGGTCTTCATGACGACGCTTCCTCTCCTACAGCTGGATGTTGACGGCCTTCGTCCACACGCCGGCGGCCAGGCCGAACGGGGAGTCGTTGGCCTCGGGGATCGCACCGCGCTCGGCGCTGAAGGGGGCGGCGACCACGACCGGGCCGAAGATCTCCTCGCGGACCACGCTCATCTCGGGCCGGACGTCGACGAGGATGGTCGGCTCGACGTAGTACCCGTGGTCGCCGACCTGGTTGCCGCCGGTGAGGGCGCGGGCGCCGTCGGCGATGCCCTGGCGGATGTAGTTGGTGACCCGGTCCAGCTGCTCCTGGGAGACCAGCGGGCCGAGCTGGGTGGCCGGGTCGAGTCCCGGACCGATCTTCACCTGGGACGCGAAGTCGGCCATACCACGCGTGAACTCGGCGAAGATGGAGTCCTCGACGTACAGACGGGTGCCGGCCACGCAGCACTGGCCGTGGTTGAACAGCCAGGCGTTGGCGGTGCCCGGGATGGCGAGATCCAGGTCGGCGTCGGCGTAGACGATCTGCGGGCTCTTGCCGCCCAGTTCGAGGGAGACCTTCTTCAGGTTGCCCTTCGCGGCGTCCACGATCTTCTTGCCGACCTCGGTGGAACCGGTGAACGCCACCTTGTCCACCCCGTCGTGAGCGGCGATGGCCGCACCCGCGTCCCCGTAACCGGTCACGATGTTGACCACGCCGGGCGGCAGGATCTCGCTGATGACCTCACCAAGCAGCAGCGCGGTGAGCGGGGTCTGCTCGGCCGGCTTGAGCACGACGGTGTTGCCGGCCGCGAGCGCCGCCGGGATCTTGAAGGCGGCCATCAGGAGCGGGAAGTTCCAGGGGATGATCTGGCCGCAGACACCCACCGGTTCGCGCAGCGTGTACGCGTGGAACTGGCCGCCCGGGACCCAGGGCACCGACACCGGGACCGTACGGCCCTCGATCTTGGTGGCCCAGCCCGCGTAGTAGTGGAACAGGTCGGCCGCCCAGACCACGTCCACGCCCTGCGCGACAGCCACCGACTTGCCGTTGTCCAGCGCCTCCAGCTGTCCGAACTCCTCGGCGCGCTCCAGGAGGGCATTACCGATGCGCCAGATCAGCCGCTGTCGCTCCGACGGGGTCATGCGCGGCCAGGGGCCTTCCTCGAAGGCCTTGCGGGCGGCGGCCACCGCCCGGTCGACGTCCGCCGGGCCGCCCTTGGCGACCTCGGTGATCCGGCTGCCCGTCGCCGGGTCGTACGTCGTGAACGTCTCGCCGCTGAGCGCGGGCACCCATTTGCCACCGATGAGCAGCTTCCGCTCGGTCGATACGAAGTCCTGCACCGGCTTCGACAGCAGGGCACGGGAAAGGTCGGTCACACCAGCCTCCAGAAGGGAAGAGGGGCTCCGTGGGATCGGAGTCACACGGGCGTGACAGGGAATATCCTCCCGTTCACCTTCCGGTAACTGTCGCAATCTGAGACACCGTCCCCGGTGCCGGTGCCGGTGGCGCGGCCGTCGCGTTGCCGTCGATGCCCAGAGCGCGCATTCGCCGGTACAGCGTGGCGCGGCTCATCCCGAGCCTGCGCGCGGTGTGCACCTTGTTGTCGGCGCAGTCGCGGAGCGCGGCGACGATCGTCTCGTACTCGGCACGCTCCAGCATGCTCAGGCGCCGCACCCGCGGCGCGACGCGCAGCGCCGGCGGCAGGTCCCGCGGGGTGACGTCACCGGCCGAGCGGTGGTCGAGCACGTGCAGCAGTACCTCCCGCAGCTCGTGCAGGTTGCCCGGCCACGGGTGCGCGGCCAGGGCCTCCAGCGTTCCCGGCGTGAACCGCAATCGGGCGTCGGGACGCAGCCTCCGAACCAACTCGACGATCAGAGAGGGGAGTTCCTCGCATCGGGCACGCAGAGGCGGCAGCTCGATCCTCGTCAGGCAGCGCGCGGCCAGCGCGGCGGGCTCGGAGGGAAGCCGGGGGACGGGGGCGCTGGTGAGGACGGTCCACGGGCCTCCGTGACCGGCCGGGGGGCGCAGCAACCGGGCCGCCTGGACGACGAGTTCGGGGGGCAGCAGCTGGATGTCCTCGACGAGGACGACATCGGCGCCGTCGTCGGCCGTGAGGCGGGCGGCCAGGTCCGCGGTCCCGGTGCGCACCAGCTCCACGGCGTCCAGTCGGCGGACCACAAGGCCCTCCGTGAGCGCGGCGGCAGTGCTCGTCCGGCCGCTGCCGGGCTCGCCGCTGACCAGTACGGGTCTACGGGCCGTCCGGTACCGCTCGAAGTCCCTCGTCTGTTCCGTCGAGGTCCTTTCCTTCCGGCCGCGCGGTACCGCGGTCCGCGGCTCCGCCGGATCGTGGATCTCGACGAGGATGCCTCCGGTCCCGGGGACGGGCCGGAAATCGGCGACGACCGTGCGCCCGGACGAGAGCTCCACCTCACGGCGGGCGGACCGCCCGCGTGACGGCAGCTCACCGGCGATGCCCCGCAGAACCGCGTGGTCGGAAGGGCTGAGCAGCTCCATCGCCGCAGCGCTGGCCATGACGACGCCCTCGTTGAGCGCGGCCACAGCCCGCCGTCCGCCGATCGAGGCGTTCTGGTAGGCGCTGAGAAGGCGCTGTTCGGCCTCCCGGGCTCCGTGCAGGAGCCGCTGTTCGATCTCGCGTGCGGCTCGGGTGAGGAAGGGGGCGAGCAGAGGGTTGGAGAGCTCGGCCGGACAGCTGATGTCCAGGACGCCCTCCAGGCGACCGGTCATCCGGCTGATCAGCGGGTGCCCATAGCAGGAGAAGGTCTTCAGGGACTCGATGTAGTGCTCCTCGCCCAGCACGGTCACGCCGCGGCGCAGCTCGAACACGGTGGCGATCGAGTTGGTTCCCGTGGTCTCCTCCAGGAACTGGCTCCCGACGACCACCCCCGCCCGGTCGAAGGCCGACTCCAGAGAGGTCCCGCCGAATCTGCGGGCCACGATCCGCGCCCGGCAGTCGGCGAGCAGGATCCCGAACCCGGTTCCGTCCAGCTCCTGGGCGACCTGGTCCAGTACCGGGGCGGCGGCGATCAGCAGCCGTCCCCGCCGGTCGAAGTCGTCGCGGGGCGTGAGGTCGAGCGAGGCGTCCGGACGCAGTCCGCTGCGCAGGGACCGCCGCCAGGACTGGGAGATCTCCGGCCGCAGCCGCGACTCCGCGATGAAGGATTCGTCCGGTACGCGCATGTCTTTCTCCGATCTCGACCCCGCGGGCTCACAGGTACCGCTGGTGGCGGGTCTCCACCACCCCTGGATGGAGAGGCGGAGACCCGCACGCGATCACGTCGTCACCGGGATGTCAGCCCCGGGCGACGGGGGCGGTCAGCACGCGCCGTCGTCGCGCCATACCGCCCAGGAGCTGGGGTCGTTCGGCACGGCACCGGTCGAGTAGTAGGTCGCGGTGTACTTGTGGCCCGCGTACGAGACGACGTCACCGGGGGAGTAGGACGTGGTCGAGTTCCAGGCGGTCGGGCAGGTGCCGCCCCCGCCTCCGCTTCCCGCGCTGGTGGTGACGGAGACGCTGTTGGAGGCGCCGGACACGTTCCCGGCGGCGTCGCGGGCCTTCACCGAGAAGCTGTACGTGGTGCTCGCGGACAGGCCGGACACGGTGGCGCTCGTACCGGTGACCGTGGAGACCTTCGACGAACCCTGGTAGACGTCGTAACCGGTCACGCCCACGTTGTCGGTCGACGCGGACCAGGCGAGCGAGACGCTGGAGGACGTCTTCCCGGTCGAGGACAGGCCGGTCGGCACGGACGGCGCCTGCGTGTCACCACCGCCACCGCCACCACCGCTGGTGGAGACGAACTTCCAGGTGATGCCGTTGACCACGCCCAGGTCGAGGTTGGCCAGCTTCTGGAACGCGGTCTTGCTGAGGTCTATGTGCTCGGCGCTGCACGACGGGCACTTGTCCTTGACGGGGACCGTGATCGTCTTGCCGTTGTACGTGACCTGCACGGAGATGCCCTTGCACAGGTCGTCGTTGTTCGGGTTGGCGGCCGTCCACCACTGGTACGAGACGGCGACCAGGTCCTGGGTGGCTGCGTTGATGGCGGTGCCGCAGGCGCCGGTGCCCGCGTCGTCGTACCAGGTCATCTTGCCCGTACGGGCTTCGCCGATCGGGATCGCGGCGAAGGCGGGCCCGATACCGAACGCCGTGAAGATCACGGCGCCGAGCAGGGCGGTGGCCCACAAGCCTATGCGCTTCAGAGCGCGCTGCATGCGTCCTCCTGGACTGGTGGGTGAACCGCGCGTCGAAGAACGCGCGTTGACGGACGCAGAGAACGGGGACGGGGCCGCCCCGGTCAACGCGGTCCGTCGGCGCCGACCGCGTTTCTGCTCGACGAACGGCCTGGAGACCCGGAGACGGTCGTGAGGCGGACGTTGCCTTCCCCGGCCCTCCGAGAGGGCGTCGGAGCAGATCAGCCCGGCCCTGTGGGCGGGTCCCGGGGACGTACGCGTGTCCCGGCGCGAATGGAATCCGAATGGAATCGCGATGCCGGTGTCTTCCGTCCGGCGACCCTGCCCCTGTGGCCGCCGGACGGTCAGAGCTCCGCACCGGAGACCGTGAATCCCTCGCTCACCAGGGATTTCAGGCGTACGGCGGTGGGTTCGAGCGCAGTTCCCGGTGGATCTGACGGCACCCGGCGACGAGCGGTGCGACGACCAGGCGGCGCACACCGCGCCTTGACCGGGTCATTGGTCCAGGCCAGTGTGTGCGCACCCCGGGACCGACACTCCACGGCGCCGTCGAGCGTTCGTGCGGGCGGCCGGTCCCCGCCATCCCCCGACTTCCTCTGGAGGTGCGGTGCGTACCCGAATCCGTTTGGTGGCCTCGCTGGGCGCGGCACTCCTCGGCGCGGCGACTCTGGTCGCCGTTCCCGGACCCGCGCAGGCCGCGAACCTGCTGACCAACCCGGGCTTCGAATCCGGGACCCTGTCCGGCTGGAGCTGCACGGGCGGCCTCGGCTCGGTCGTCTCCAGCCCCGTGCACAGTGGCTCCAAGGCACTGGCCGGCGCGGCGAGTTCGAGCGACAACGCCAAGTGCACACAGACCGTCGCGGTCCAGCCAAGCACCACGTACACCCTGTCGGGGTGGGTCCGCGGCAACTACGTCTACCTGGGCGTCGACGGCGCGTCCGAGACGTGGACCCCGTCCGCGTCCTCGTACACCCAGCTGACGTACTCCTTCACCACCGGTGCCTCGCAGACCAGTGCGACGATCTACACCCACGGCTGGTACGCGCAGGGCACCTATTACGCCGACGACATCAGCCTCGACGGTCCCGGTGGGGGTGGCGGCGGTGTCGACACGCAGGCGCCGTCCGCGCCGGCGAACCTCCAGTCGACCGGCAAGACCTCGTCGAGCGTCTCGCTCTCATGGAGTGCCGCCACCGACAACGTCGGTGTGACCGGTTACGACGTCTACCAGGGCGCCACCAAGGTCTCCACGGTCACCGGGACCAGTGCCACCGTCTCCGGTCTGTCCGCGAGCACCACGTACAGCTTCAGCGTGAAGGCCCGGGACGCCGCCGGGAACGTGTCGGGCGCTTCCAACAGCGTCTCCGTCACCACCGGCGCGAGCGGCGGAGGAGGCGGCACCGGCTTCAAGCAGGCGGCCCCCTACCTCTACCTCGGCTGGGGCAACCCACCGAGCGCGACCTCGGTGATGAGCTCGACGGGGATCAAGACCTTCACCATGGCCTTCATCCTCTCCTCCGGCGGCTGCAACCCGGCCTGGGACGGCCAGCGCGCGCTCACCGGCGGCACCGACCAGAGCACGATCAACGCGATCCGCAACGCCGGCGGTGACATCGTCCCGTCGATCGGCGGCTGGTCGGGCAACAAGCTCGGTCCGAACTGCGCCACCGCGACCGACCTCGCCGGCGCGTACCAGAAGGTCATCGACGCGTACGGGCTCAAGTCCATCGACGTCGACATCGAGAACACCGACGAGTTCGAGAACGCGGCCGTGCAGGACAAGATCCTCACCGCCCTCAAGACCGTCAAGGCCAACAACCCCGGTCTCAAGACGATCCTGACCTTCGGAACCTCCACCACCGGCCCGAACTACTGGGGCAACCGCCTCATCGACCAGTCGAAGGCACTGAACGCGAACATCGACGTGTTCACCGTCATGCCCTTCGACTTCGGTGGCGGCAGCGACATGTACGGCAGCACCGTCAACGCCGCCAACGGCCTGAAGAACAAGCTCAAGTCGACCTTCGGCTGGGACGACGCCACCGCGTACGCCCACGTCGGGATCTCGGGCATGAACGGTCTCTCCGACCAGCAGGAGACCACCTCGCCGACGACCTGGACGCAGATCCGCGACTGGGCCAACACCAACCACATCGCCCGGCTCGCCTTCTGGGCCGTCAACCGCGACCGGCCGTGCCCCGGCGGCGGTGTCACCTCCAACTGCTCCGGCATCAGCCAGACCGACTGGCAGTTCACCAAGATCACGGCCGGCTTCACCGGCTGACGACCGCCGGGCCCGGCCCGAGCCGTCCCACTCGGGCCGGGCCCGGCCTCCACCGTGCGTACGAGCGAAGGAGAATCATGGACAGAAGGATGTTCCTGGCCGGTGGTGCCGCCGCGGGCGTCACCGTCGCCCTGGCGGGCGCCGGCCTCTGGACGGCGCGCCCCGCGCAGGCGTCGGCGATCGGTACGGGCTGGAGCGAGGTCAGCGGCGCCTACAAGGTCCACCAGCCGCCCAACGTGACCCGGCACACCGCCGACAGCACCGGCCTGCACCGCTTCTGGCTCTACGATACCGATCCCAGCACCTTCCCCGGTCAGGACTCCGGACCGCGCAGCGAGCTCCGCTTCCTCGACGAGTACACCTCGGGCTCGGCGCAGTTCGAGTGCGACATGAAGATCAGCTCGGGCGCGCACAACGTCTGTGTCCAGCAGGTCTTCGGGGGCGCCACTGCCGCCACGGCGTTCATGGCCCTGGCGATGAACACCAACAGCATCAACCACTACGGCACCACACTGATCCACTCCCCGGTGTATGACCAGTGGATCCATCTCAACGTCGTGCACGACGCCGGCGCGGGCAAGGTGTACGTCTACGTCAACGGGCAGTTGAAGAACACGTTCAACGACCGTGGTGACAACACCCATTATTTCAAGTGCGGGATCTACGGCCGCGCCGGCATGTCCCCGTACTCGGAGGTCTTCGTCAAGAACATCCATCTCTACCGCAAGAGCGGCGGCGCCTCCCCATCGCCGACCCCGTCTCCGACGTCCACGTCCACCTCCAGCCCCTCACCCACGCCGACCCCCACCGGGACGACCACATGGGCGGCCGGTGTCGCCTACCGGGTCGGCGACCGCGTGACGTACGCCGGGCTGCTCTACTCCTGCCTCCAGGCGCACACCTCCCAGCCGGGCTGGGAGCCGCCCAACGTCCCCGCGCTCTGGCAGCGCGTCTGAGGCACGCCGCGGGCCCTGCCTCCCCCCATGGGGCAGGGCCCACCTCGTCCGGTCGCCACCACGGGCGCGGAACACCCCATTCCCACACGTCCCCACAAGTCCTACGCTGAGCGATCACCTGCCGGTTACAGGACGTGAAGGGGTGGGACGCACACCTTGGTGCTGAACTATCAATTACTGGGCCCCATGCGAGTGTTCGCCGGAGCGGAGGAGATCGACACCGGCCCCGCGAAACAGCGCGCGGTGCTCGCCATGCTGCTCTGTGCCGACGGTGCCTACGTCGCCCGCCGGGACATCGTGCGGGGCGTCTGGGGCACTTCCGCCCCCGCCACCGCACCCCAGGTGGTGGTCTCGTACGTGGCCCGGCTGCGCAAGGCCCTCGAACCGGACCGCGCCCGCCGCTCCAGGGCCACCGTGCTGCTCTCGCGGGGCGACGCGTACGCCCTGCCGGCCGGACCCGGAGACGTGGATGCGCGGCTGTTCGAGCAGGCGTGGCAGGCGGCCCGGACCAGGCGGGCCGAGGGTGACCTCGACGGCTGTGCCCGTGAGTTGGAGCGCGGGCTCGCCCTGTGGCGAGGGACCGCGCTCGACGGAATACCGGGCCCGCACGCGGAGCGGCAGCGACGCCGCCTGGAGGAAGTGCGCCTCGCCGGTCAGGAGGAGCGGTACGCCCTGCTGCTCGAACAGGGGCGGCACCACGAGATCGTGCCCGAACTGTCGGCCCTGGCCGCGGCCCACCCCTTCCGGGAACGCGTCCGGTCCCTGCTCATGCTCGCGCTCCACCGGGCCGACCGGCAGGCGGAAGCCCTCGCCGTCTTCCAGGACACCTGGCGCACCCTCGTCGAGGAGGCGGGCGTCGAACCCGGGCCCGAACTCCGCGACCTGCAGCGGCGCATCCTGGAAGGAGATCCCGGGCTGCGGCCCACGGGTCCCGTCGCCTTGGCCGTGCGCACGGTCACCTCGCAACTCCCCGCCGACACCTCGGACTTCGTCGGCAGGCGCAGCGAGCTCGTCGAGATCAGAAAGCTTGCCGGCCGCACCGGCGCCCGGCCGCCGGCCAGGAGCCCCGGTGCGCCAGCCGCGGGCGGCACCGTACCGAGGATCGCCGTCATCACCGGCCCCGGTGGAATCGGCAAGACCACGCTGGCGGTCCACGCCGCGCACCAGCTCGGTGTCCGCTACCCGGACGGACACCTGTACGCGAGGCTCGACGGCGACCGGGACCACCCGGTGCGCCCGGAAGCCGTCCTCGGCCGGCTGCTCGAAGACCTCGGAGTCCCCGCCGACCGGATACCCGCCGGTCTTGAGCGCCGCACCGCCCTGTACCGCACCGTGACCGCAGGCCGGCGGCTGCTCCTGCTGCTCGACGACGCCCGCCGGGCCGCGCAGGTACGACCGCTCCTTCCGGCGTCCGGAGACTGCCTGGTCCTGGTGACCAGCCGGTCCCGGCTCACCGACCTGTCCACCAGAACCGTGATGCGGTTGAGCCCCCTGGACCGGCAGGAGGCACGCGGGCTGCTCCGTCAGGCGGTGGGTGCCGGCCCCGTCGACGGCGAGCCCGCGAGCGTCGAAGACGTTCTCCAGGTGTGCTCCGGACACCCGCTGGCCCTGCGCGTGGTCGCGGCCAGGGTCGCCGGACGGCCGCCGGGAGCCTTTGGGTCGATCGCCCGCAGACTCCGGGACGAGGAGCGCCGACTGCGTGAACTGGCCGCGGGGGACCTCGCGGTGGCGAGCAGCCTCCAGGCCGGCTACGACAGCCTGCCGGACGCCGAAGCCAAGTCCGCCTTCCGGCTGTTGAGCCTCCTCGCCGTGCCGGACCTCGGCGTGTCCGACGCGGCCGCCGCCCTCGGCGTGACCGACCACTGTGCCGAAGGGCACTTGGAGGCCCTGACGGACTCCCATCTCCTGGAGGTCTTCCTGCCGGACAGCGGCGCCGGCGACCAGGAGCCGTCCGTCCGAGTCGAGCGCCACCGCTACCGCTTCCACGACCTGCTCAGGGTCTTCGGCCGTGGCCTCAGCGGCGGCCTGGGCCGGGACACCTCCCTGAACGTGATGCTCGGCAGACTCACCCGCGGCCACCTCGCCGCCGTCCACGCCGCAGACCTGCTCCTCCGCCCCGGCCACAGCGCCGGGAAGGACTACCGCGGCGCCGAAACCCCGTACGTGGAGCATCACTTCGCCGATGCGGAAGAGGCCCTCGCCTGGCTGGAGGAGGCGCGCGGCACCATCCTGGGGGCGGCACTGCAAGCCGCCGCCACAAGTGCGGTCTCGCCTGCCGTCCTCGCCGAACTGACCACCCGGCTCCGGGGGTTCCTCCAGCGCTGCGGCCACTGGCGGGACTGGGAGAACCTGGCGCGGGAGACCGTACGCCTCGCGCGCGCCGAACCCGACCCCCTCGCGGAGGCGACCGGCCGGCTGGAACTCGGCACCCTGGCCGCCGCCCGCCAACGCCTCGACGAGGCCAGGGACGAACTCCGCACCTCCACCGACCTGTTCGCCGCCGCGGGCGACACCCGGGGCGAGGCGCGGGCCCTGAACAACCTCGGCCTCGTCCATCTGGAACGCGGCGAGTACGCCGAGGCCGCCGCCTGCCTGGAACGGGCCCTGGGCCTCCACCGCTCCGCCCACCAGGCCGCCGACGCCGCCATCGCTCTGGACAACCTGGCCCTGCTCCACCTCCGCCAGGGGTCCCTCGACCGTGCCGAGCAGGCCTGCGCGGACGGGCTCGCCGTCCACGACGACATCGGCACACCGGAATCGGCCGCGGCCACGCTCAACATCCTCGGCCTGATCCGCTGCGGCCAGGGCCGCCACGCCGAGGCCGTCGACTGCCAGGACAGGAGCCGCGCCCTGGCCCGCGCACAGGGCAACGTCTACCGCGAGGCGTACGCCCTCCTCGACGCTGCCACGGCTCACCGCGCCCTGGGGCGGTGCCGGGAGGCCGTCGAGTGCGGCGAACAGGCCCTGGACCTGCGTCTGCGACTCGGCGACCCGCACGGCATCGCCACCGCGTTCACCGAACTGGCGACGACCCTGGACGCGGCGGGCCACCCGGACCGCGCCGAGGCCTGCCGTTCGGAGGCACGGGCCGCGCTCGACGCAACGGCGGGGTGAGTGTCCCGCCGGAGGGCGGTCGTCGTGCTCAATGGCCTCTCCAAGCGGGGGTGTCGGGGTCTCCGCGTGCCGTGAAGAATCACGCTCCTCACCGAGGCCGGGGCGGAGCCGAGACGCGCTTCGCCACCGTCTCGGCCCTTCGGCGCGCCGTCATCGCGTGCGTGCCCTCGCCCCCGAGGACATCGTCCCCTCTCAAGCACGGGATCCCATGAGTTACGACGCCTTTCAACCCCGGCAAGCCTCCTTCCCGCACCATCAGACCTCCCCACAGGCCCGGGTGGGTCCGTCCCCGGTGGACCCGTCCCCTTGCTTCGCGCAGATCCAGGCCGATCCGGCGATCGGGAGACCGCGTGCCGCACGCCCGGCCCATCGTCGCCGTGCTGGCCACCGTCTTCGGCTTCTACCTGCTGAACTCTCTGCTCGCCACGGCGGTGCCGGGTCTCCTGGCCGTCCGGCTGCTCGGAGCCGTGAACGCGGGCATCGGCCTGGTTCTGCTGCTGAGCGCCCTCAGTCTGGCGGCGACGCACTGGTACGCACGTCATTCGCGGAAGCATGACCCGCTGGCCGCCCAGGTCCGCGTCTCGTTCGAGCGGGAGGGCCGCCAGTGATCGCGTACGTCCGTCTCCCGGGCGGCGAGGAGTCCTTCCCCGTCGTCGCGGTCTTCATCGTCTTCGTCGTCCTGGCGATGTTCCTGGCGTTGTGGCTGACCCCGGAACGGGACACACCCGGCGACTTCTTCGTCAGCGAGCGACGGCTGTCCGCGGTGCGCAACGGCTTCGCGATGTTCGGCGACTACGTCTCCGCCGCGACGGTCCTCGGCACCCCGGGTCTGCTCGCGCTCACCGGGTACGAGGGATCGTCTACCTCACGGGCCCGATCGTCGGCTGCGTCATCCTCATGTTCCTGCTCGCCGAACCGGTGCACAGCACGGGCCGGTTCACGATCGGCGACAGCCTCGCGCAGCGGCTCAGGCCCAGGCCCGTGTACGTGGCGTCGAGCGTCTCCACGCTGGTGAGCTGCTTGCTCTATCTGATCGTTCAGATGGTTGGTGCGGGCTCGATCGCCGCCTCGATCCTCGGCATCCCCGGAGTGGTGCCGCGACGGGTGGTCGTCTGCGCCGTCGGCATTCTGATGATCACGTACGTGCTGATCGGTGGGATGCGTGCCACCACCGCGATGCAGATGATCAAGGCCGTGCTGCTGCTGATCACCATGGTGTCGCTGGCCGTCTGGGTCTTGGGCCGCTTCGGCTTCGACCCGAGCGCCCTGCTCGCGGCCGCCGCCGAAACCCGCGGCGGGGGCCAGGACCTCCTGCGCCCGGGCGCGCGGTTCGGGGGTGTCGGCGGAGGGTCGGCTCGGTCCGGGACACCCGGGAGCCCGGCGGGGCCCCGTACGCGGAGACGGAGGTCCGCGTCCTCAGCGGAGCCGAAGGCCGGGACTGACCGCGACCGGGGAACCACGAAACGAGCGGCCTCCGTCGATTCGACGGAGGCCGCTCCGGTGCTCCGGTGGGGAGGGGTGGTCAGCTCGCTGTCAGGGACGGCTCGTTGTCGGCGTCGATCACGCCGGCCACGTCTTCCGCCTCCTCCTCCTGCCGGTACGTCTCGCTGAGTACGAGGACGCACACACAGGAGACCGCCGCCGCGAGGCCCAGGAAGCCGGCCACCGGCACGAACGAGTCGTACTTCGCGTACAGCCAGGTCGCGACGATCGGAGTGAACGCGCCGCCCAGCATCACGCCGAGCTGGTAGCCGAGCGAGGCACCGGAGTAGCGCACCCGGGCGGTGAACAGCTCCGAGAAGAAGGCCGCCTGCGGGCCGTACATGCAGGCGAAGAGCAGTTGCCCGACGACCAGGGCGAGGGTGACCAGAGGCCAGCGCTCGGTGTTCATCAGGACGAACGCGGGGTACGCCCACAGGCCCATGCCGAGCGCGCCCGTCAGGTACACCTTGCGCCGGCCGATCCGGTCGGAGAGGGCGCCGAAGGCCATCAGCGCGGGGATCTGGAGCGCGGCGCCGACGAGGACCGCGTTGAGCAGGGTGCTCTTCGGCATGCCGAGGACCGTGGTGCCGTACGCCAGCATGTACGTGACGAAGAGGTAGAAGCCCGCGCCGACGATCACGACCGCGCCGGCGGCGAGCAGCACGTTCCGGGGGTGTCTGCGCAGCACCTCGACGACGGGGGAGCGGGAGGTGCCGGACGCCTCGCGCTCCTCCTTGACCTGGCGGCTGTCCTCCGTCTCCTCCAGCTTGAACTGGGCGAAGATCGCCACCACGATCAGCGCGATGCTGCACAGGAACGGCACCCGCCAGCCCCATGCCGCGAACTGCTTCTCGCCGAGCGCGGACGTGGTGACCAGGAAGACCAGGCTGGAGAGCATCAGCCCGGCCGGAACGCCCAGCTGCGCGAAGCTGCCGTACAGGCCTCGCCGCCCTCGCGGGGCGTTCTCTGTGGCGATCAGCACCGCCCCGCCCCACTGGCCGCCCACGGCGATGCCCTGAAGCAGTCGCAGCACGACGAGCAGCAGCGGCGCGGCGACGCCGATGGCGTCGTACGTCGGCAGCAGCCCGATCACCGCCGTCGAGCCGCCCATCAGGAACAGTGCGGTCACCAGCGCGGGCTTGCGCCCCACCCGGTCGCCGAAGTGCCCGAAGACAATTCCTCCGAGTGGACGCGCGACAAAACCGATCGCGAACGTCACGAAAGCCAGCAGGGTGCCGACCAGCGGATCGGAAGCCGGGAAGAACAATTTGTTGAAGACCAGGGCGGCAGCCGTGCCGTAGCTGAAGAAGTCGAACCACTCGATGGCCGATCCGGCGCTGCTCACCATGATGATTCTGGGGAGCGAGGCGGATTTCCCGGCAGAGCGGGCAGGGGGCTGGGACATGTGCGACTCCGGAATGCGGGAGGCGACGGTGCCGTCGCTTCTCTCGGCGGGGATGACACGAAGATGGAGTGTCGTGGACCACAGCACCACCTCCACTTGGAGAGGGTGGATCGCGGCACTCGGTGCCTTCCGGTGCAAATTCCTTCGGTGCGGAACAGTACGGCCCAGTGCGAAAAACCTCTCCAACTGGGGGAACTCCGCTCTTTTACAGGGGAACGGAGTGTCATACGTTGCTCTCCTCTTTCGCATCCGCATGCGGCGGATTTCGAGAATCCGAAGGGAGTGCGATGTGTTTTACGCGCGAGTAGCCGGCATGGAACCGGTGTCACGGTCCGAAGGGTCCGCCAAGGACGTCCTCGGTGAGGTGGAACTCTTTTTCCAGCGTTGTTCCTGGTGCCGCACCACGACCGTCCGGCGGCTCCTCTGCCCGGCCTGTTGGTCCACCGATCTGGTGGCGGAGCGCAGCGAGGGCGTGGGCGTCGTGACCCCCCGCCGTTACGGCCCCACGACGCCGGAGACCGTGTGGCCCGTGCGGATGCAGGAAGGGTTCGTCGTGCGCTGCCGGGTCGACGGTCCGCCGCACGCCGTGCGCCCCGGGGTCCGGGTCCGGCTCGCCAGGACGGCCGCCACGATCACGGTCCCCAGTGGTCGGATCATCCGACGCGAACCCGTGGTCCGGCTCTGCGAGGACGTCCCCCTGGACGGCTGGATCCGCGGCGCGGGTTGAGCGTCCGTCCAGGCGGGTCCACTCTGGATGCAGAGACCGGGGGCTGGTCACACGGTGCGGGACGGCAGGGTTCGGTCATGGCACAGACAGGCGGCGCGGACGGCACGACGGAACCGGACGACGGCCCGGGCGGGACACGCGGACTGCGGTTCCCCGCTGTGGTGTGCGTGGACGCACGGGGTCGGGTGACCGCCTGGGCGCGAGGTGCCGAGCTCCTCCTCGGCCACCGCTCGGACGAGATCGTCGGGCGCCCCCGCGCGGAGCTCTTCGACGGACCCGTGCCCGACCCGCCGAGTCGGGCCCTCACCGAAGGGCGCCAGTGGAGCGGTCGCGTGGCCCTGCGGCACCGCGACGGGCGGCGCGTGGACGCCGACGTCTATGCCGAGCCCGTGCGCGACGCGACGGGCGACACGGCATGGGTGCTTCTGATCGGCGAGCCCGGCGTGCCCGGCGAGCAGCGACGGCCCCCCGGCCAGGGAGCGGCGGACGACGCTGAGGCGACGGCGCTCATGAGCTTGGCGCTCGACCAACTGCCTCTGGCTCTGGGCGTGTTCGATCAGAACAACCACATGGTGGGAGCCAACGAAGAGGCGTACCGAGCCATGGCCGTCACGGCGGAGAGCGCCCTCGGCCACCGGCTCGGGGAGGTCGGCTCCGCACCGCCCTACCATCGCCTGGAACAACTGGCGGCCCAGGTGCTGAGCACCGGGGAAGCGGTGCGGGTACGGATCTCCGGCAGCGCCCCCGAAGCCGGCCGCAGGCGCGTCTACTCCAACTTCGTCTACCCGCTGAGAGACGGCGACGGCAGGGTACGCGGCACGTCCATCGCCGCCCTCGACATCACCGACCAGGATCTGGCCCGGCGCAGGCTCTCCCTCATGAGTGCGGCCGGGGAGGGCGTGGGCACCACCCTGGACGTCATCCGGACCGCGCAGGAACTGGCCGACGTGGCCACCGAGCGGTTCGCCGACTATGTGGGCGTCGACCTGCTCGACTCCGTGCTCCGCGGCCTGCCGCCGGAACCAGTGGGCAGCCGTGCCGCCTCGACCTACCACCGCATCGCCCAGCGGTCCGTCCTCGACGGCTTTCCGGAATCGGCGATACGTACCGGGCAGCCGGACTTCATCGCCCCCGACTCGCCGATGGAACTGGCCCTCCGTACGGGGCGCGCCCTGCGGCACCGCATCACGGACCCGGACATGCGGCGGTGGCTGGACCAGGAGCCGGCCCGCGCCGAGCGGGCCCGGACGTACGGGATCCACTCGTACCTCGTCGCACCGCTGCTCGCCCGGGGCACCACCCTGGGCCTGGTGATCTTCCTGCGGCACCGGACTCCCGAGCCGTTCGACATGGAGGACCTGCACCTGGCCGGCGAACTCGCCGCCCGGGCCGCCCTGGCGATCGACAACGCACGCCAGTACACGCTGCAACGCAACACGGCCCTGACCCTCCAGCACAGCCTGCTGCCCCGGCACACGCCCCGGCAGGGGGCCGTGGACGTCGCCTTCCGCTACCTGCCGGGTAGCGCCGACGGCGGGGTGAGCGGCGACTGGTACGACGTGATCCCGCTGCCCGGCGCACGGGTCGCCCTGGTCGTGGGCGACGTCGTCGGCCACGGCGTGCACGCCTCCGCCGCCATGGGGCGGCTGCGCACAGCGGTCCGGACCCTGGCCGACCTGGACCTCCCGCCCGACGAACTCCTCACACACCTCGACGACCTCGTGGTACGGGGCGACCAGGCACCGGCAGAAGCACCCGGACAGGAGCCGACCGACGGCCCCGCAGCCGGCGAAGTGGGCGCCACCTGCCTCTACGCCGTCTACGATCCGATCTCCCGTACGTGCACGATGGCCCGCGCCGGCCACGTGGGCCCCGCCGTCCTACGCCCCGACGGCTCCCTGGACTTCCCCGAACTGCCCGCGGGCCCGCCCCTGGGCCAGGGCGACGACCTTCCCTTCGAGTCGACGGAACTCGACCTGTCGCAGGGCAGCGTCCTCGCGCTCTACACCAAGGGCCTCGTCCAAGGGGCGGACCTGGACGCCGGGCTCGTCCCGCTGCGCCGCGCGCTCGCCGAACCGGCGGAATCACTGGAGGACATCTGCGACGCCGTCCTGGACGCCTCCTTCACGGGCCCGCCGTGCGACGACATCGCCCTGCTCGTCGCCCGGACCCGGGCGCTCGACGACTCCCAGGTCGCCGCCTGGGACATCGACCCCGACCCGGTGGAGGTCGCTCGGGCCCGCAAACTGGCCACGGAACAACTCGGCCTCTGGGGCCTTGAGGAGACCGCGTTCGTCACCGAACTCATGGTCAGCGAACTCGTCACCAACGCCATCCGGTACGGCCGACCGCCCATCAGCCTCCGCCTGATCCACGACGGCGGCCTGGTCTGCGAGGTCTCCGACGGGAGCAGCACCGCACCGCACATGCGCCGGGCCCGCACGTACGACGAGGGAGGACGGGGACTGCTGCTCGTCGCCCAGCTCAGCGAACGCTGGGGGACGCGGCACGCGGCGAACGGCAAGACCATCTGGGCGGAACAGCGACTGCCCGCCGATCTGTGAACAGACGGGCGGGCAGGTGCGCATGGGCCGGTGGAAGCCGTGCCCCGGCCTTTACGGGGGGACAGGAACGGATTGCGAGGAGGGGCGGTACCGTTCCGGGCCGGGGCACGGCGGTTCAGGGGGTCACGGCAGTGGCCGCGACCGGGCAGTCCAGCGGCCGCCGCGCCGCTCGACCTCGACGGGCCGGCCGAAGCAGGCCGTCAGGCGCGTGCTGGTCAGCACCTCGTCGACCGTGCCGCGGGCCTGTACCCGGCCCTCACGCAGCAGCAGCGCGTGGCCCGTGCTGCCGGGCAGCTCCTCCAGGTAGTGGGTGACCGTGACCGTCGCCAGTTCCGGTCGCCCCCACGCCAGGCCCCGCACCGCGTCGATCACGTCCTCCCGCGACGGCAGGTCGAGCGCGTTGTACGGCTCGTCGAGCAGGAGCAGCTCCGGGTCGCACATCAGGGCCCGCGCGATCAGGATCCGGGCGCGCTGGCCGCCGGAGCACACGCCGTACGGGCGGTCGACGAGGTCCTTGCAGTTCAGCTCGGCCAGCAACTCATGGGCCCGGTCGCGCGTGGCCGGATCGTACTCTCGCCACAGCGGCTGCACGGTCCCGGTCGCCCCGGTCAGGACGACGGTGTGCGCGGTTGCCTGGTGCGGCACCTCCTGCATCGGCGAGACGAAGCCGATACGGGAGCGCAGCGCGCGCAGGTCCACGCGGCCGACCCGGTGGCCGAGCACGTCCACGGTGCCGCTGTTGGGGTGTCCCTGCCCGCCGATCAGCCGCAGCAGGGTCGTCTTGCCCGCGCCGTTCGGTCCGAGCAGCGCCCAGTGCTCGCCGGCGAGGACCCGCCAGTCGACGCGGTCCAGGAGGACCTGACCGGTCGGGTGGCGCAGCACGCTCACGCCGGCCAGCTCGGCCACGGTGCGGGTCATGCGGGCACCACCCCGGCTCCGACGTGTGCCCTGACCCAGTCCACGACGTCGTGCGTGGGCGTCCCGGGGGTGAAGACGCGGGCGACACCCATGCGCTCAAGGGGGCCGATGTCCGCCTCCGGGATGATGCCCCCGCCGAAGACCGTGATGTCGGCCGCGTCCCGCTGTTCCAGCAACTCGACGACCTTGGCGAACAGGGTGAGATGGGCGCCGGACAGGACGGACAGGCCGATCCCGGCGGCATCCTCCTGGATCGCGGCCTCCACGATCTGCTCGGGCGACTGGTGCAGGCCCGTGTAGATCACCTCGACGCCGGCGTCCCGCAGCGCCCGGGCGATGACCTTGGCCCCGCGGTCGTGTCCGTCCAGGCCGGGCTTGGCCACAAGGATCCTGAGGGTCAGGGGAGTTGTCGTCATCTGCGTCACCTGTTCCGGCGTGTCCATCAGAAGGTTTCGATGGGGACGTACGTGCCCCACACCGCGCGCAGCGCGTCGCAGACCTCGCCCACCGTGGCCCGCGCCTTGAGCGCCGCCTT
>NZ_JAHTMW010000022.1 GCF_026236535.1 Streptomyces sp. SKN60
CGCCTCGTGCCCCGCCCCCGCCCCCGCGCTCCGGCCTCGGCGCCCCGGTTCCGCCGCCCGGCCGCTGCGGCGGCACGACCGGCTTCCCGTACTCCTCGCCCGGATCCCGCACCGGCACCCGCAGCACCGCCCCGCACGCGCAGCCCACCTCGGGATGCGGCCAGTCGGAGCGGCGGGTGCAGTCGGGGCACTGGACGGTGACCCACTCGTCGGACCAGTTGCGGTGGGTGACGGGCACCGCCTCGGCGCCGGCGATCACCTGGGGCGCGAGCGGCCTGCCGCAGGAGCAGGGGAAGGCGGGCGCCGCGTACCGCAGCGCACGGAGGCATTCCGGACAGCGCACCTCTACCGACTCGGCCACGGACGTACCCCCTCTGCGACGTGCGCCCCCATCGTCCACCAATTCGGCCGTCCGGGGGAGCAACTTCGGCCATCGCGCGCCAGGACGTCTCTTGACGCCCCTCCACCCCCCGACCTACATTGCTTCCGTATAGCAGAACAGTACTTCCGCATTATGGAAACAAGCCGCTGGCGCTCCTGCCGGAGCCGCCGCGCCTGTGTCCCCTGGCCGAAGCAGGAGCACTCCCATGCCTCGTATGACCGCCGCCGCAGCGGCCGTTGAGATCCTCAAGCGCGAAGGCGTCACCAACGCGTTCGGCGTGCCCGGCGCGGCGATCAACCCCTTCTACCGCGAGCTCAAGAACGTCGGCGGGATCAGCCACACGCTGGCCCGCCACGTCGAGGGCGCCTCCCACATGGCCGAGGGCTACACCCGCGCCAAGGCCGGCAACATCGGTGTCTGCATCGGTACCTCCGGCCCCGCCGGCACCGACATGATCACCGGCCTGTACTCGGCGATCGCCGACTCCATCCCGATCCTGTGCATCACCGGCCAGGCCCCGGTCTCGAAGCTCCACAAGGAGGACTTCCAGGCCGTCGACATCGCCACGATCGCCAAGCCCGTCACCAAGGCCGCGACGACCGTCCTGGAGGCCGCGCAGGTCCCCGGCGTCTTCCAGCAGGCCTTCCACCTGATGCGCTCCGGCCGCCCCGGCCCGGTCCTCATCGACCTGCCGATCGACGTCCAGCTGACCGAGATCGAGTTCGACCCGGAGACGTACGAGCCGCTGCCGGTCTACAAGCCGTCCGCGACCCGCGCCCAGGCCGAGAAGGCGCTGACGTTCCTCCTGGAGTCCGAGCGCCCGCTGATCGTCGCCGGCGGCGGCATCATCAACGCCGACGCCACCGACCTGCTGGTCGAGTTCGCCGAGCTGACGAACATCCCGGTCATCTCCACCCTCATGGGCTGGGGCACCATCCCGGACGACCACGAGCTCGCGGCCGGCATGGTCGGCGTCCAGACCGCGCACCGCTACGGCAACACGACCTTCCTGGAGTCGGACCTCGTCCTCGGCATCGGCAACCGCTGGGCCAACCGCCACACCGGCTACAACCTCGACGCCTACACCAAGGGCCGGAAGTTCGTCCACGTCGACATCGAGCCCACCCAGCTGGGCAAGATCTTCGCCCCGGACTACGGCATCGCCTCCGACGCCAAGGTCGCCCTGGAGCTCTTCGTCGAGATCGCCAGGGAGTGGAAGGCCGCGGGCACCCTCCCGGACTTCTCCGCCTGGGCCGCCTCCGCGCAGGAGCGCAAGGCCACCCTGCAGCGCCGCACGCACTTCGACAACATCCCGATGAAGCCGCAGCGCGTCTACGAGGAGATGAACAAGGCCTTCGGCAAGGAGACGCGCTACGTCACCACCATCGGCCTCTCCCAGATCGCGGCCGCGCAGTTCCTGCACGTCTACAAGCCGCGCCACTGGATCAACTGCGGCCAGGCCGGCCCGCTCGGCTGGACCATCCCGGCCGCCATCGGCGCCGCCACCGCCGACCCGGAGACCCCGGTCGTCGCGCTCTCCGGCGACTACGACTTCCAGTTCATGATCGAGGAGCTGGCGGTCGCCGCCCAGCACAAGGTCCCCTACGTCCACGTCCTCGTGAACAACGCCTACCTCGGTCTGATCCGGCAGGCGCAGGGCGGCCTCGGCATCAACTTCGAGGTCAACCTCGAGTTCGAGAACATCAACACCCCGGAGATCGGCGTCTACGGCGTCGACCACGTCAAGGTCGCCGAGGGCCTGGGCGTCAAGGCCATCCGCGTCACCGACCCCGACAAGCTGGGCGAGGCGCTGGAGGAGGCCAAGAAGCTGGCCGTCGAGTTCCAGGTCCCGGTCGTCGTCGAGGCCATCCTGGAGCGCATCACCAACATCGCGATGAGCAAGACGGTCGACATGAGCGACGTCACCGAGTTCGAGGACCTGGCCACCGAGCCGGGCCACGCGCCCACCGCGATCAAGGCCCTGAAGGTCTGACCCTCAAGGTCCGACGCGAGGTCCGACCCTGAAGGTCCGACCGGGCTGCCGTGACAAGGCCCCCGTCCCGCTGAGCACCGGGACGGGGGCCTCACGGCGTCTGCGCCCGTACGAGGGCGGCGCCCGCTTCCGTCCAGTCGTAGAGCACCGAGCGGCCCGCCCGCCGCCGCCGTACCAGACCGGCGTCGAGCAGCACCTTCAGATGCCGCCCCACCGACCCCAGCCCCTGCCCGGTCAGCGCCACCAACTGCGTGGTGGACGCCGGGGATCCGAGGCGCACGAGGACCCCGGCGCGGGCCCGGCCGAGCAGGACGCCGAGGGCCTCCGGCACGGCCGGCCCGGACACGTCCGCCAGAGCGCCGGAGCACGCGTACGTCACCGCGTACCGCTCCGTGCCCTCCCACGACGACCAGCCCTTGGCCGGCGTCACCGGCACGAAGAGCAGCCGGGCCCCCTCCAGTGAACGCGGCGGATAGTCACGGGTGTTGATCTGCAGCCGCCCGTCGCCCAGCCAGCGCATCTTCCCCGGACACAGCTCGTTGAGCGCCGCCGCCCAGCCGCCCCGGCCCAACAGGGCCGTCCGCGCGACCACATCGGCCTCCAAGACCCGCCGGCGCCGCGGCCACTCCGGCAGCACCGTCTCGCGCCACACCCACTCCAGGATCCCCGCCATCCGCCGCGGCAGATCGGGCGCCCGGCGCAGCGGCTCCGGCACCGGTCCGCCCACTGCCACCGCCAACTGCGGTACGGCGTCGCCCGGTTCGGTGTCCCGGACGGCCGCGAGCTCCTCCTCGAAGGACGGCTCTCCCTCGCCCAGCGGCGTCGGCGTGAGGAAGTCCGCGTTCCAGGTGGGACCGATCGCGGCCCGGACGAGCAGCGCGTCCACCGGATCGGCGGCGAGCCGCGCGCGGTACGCCGGCAACCGGGCCGCCAGCCAGGCCCGCTCGCCCGGGTGCGCGCCCCCGCC
The DNA here is from genome assembly GCF_026236535.1 of Streptomyces sp. SKN60. Lineage (GTDB taxonomy): Bacteria > Actinomycetota > Actinomycetes > Streptomycetales > Streptomycetaceae > Streptomyces. The sequence goes on from NZ_JAHTMW010000022.1 coordinate 3,343, forward strand.
GGAGTGCAGGGTCATCAGCGCCGCGACCGTCTCGGCCAGCGGAGACACCACGAACCGGCTGCTCGCGAGCGCGTCCGTACCGAGGTGCCACCAGCCCATGTTTCGCCTCCCCGCGAAACAATAACGGCGCCGCGCCGCACTCCCCGAGACTCCGCGGCATGCCCCGCTACCGCGACGTCTTCCGCGTTCCCGAGTTCACCCCGCTCTTCCTCAGCGGCTCCGCGCAGTCCGCCGCCCAGACCCTGGCCGGCCTCGGCCTCGCCACCCTCGTCTACCGGGCCACCGGCTCGCCGCTGCTCTCCGCCCTCGCCATGTTCGGCCCGGCGCTCGCCCAGCTCGTCGGCGCCACGACCCTGCTGTCCGCCGCCGACCGGCTGCCGCCGCGCGCGGCCCTGAGCGGCGTCGCCCTGCTCTTCGCGGCCGGCACCGCCGCCCAGGCGCTGCCCGGCCTGCCGGTCGCGGCCGCCTTCGCGCTGCTCTTCCTGCAGGGCCTGGCCGGCTCCGTCACCGGCGGCGTGCGCTACGGACTCCTGAACGAGATCCTGCCCCGGGACCGCTTCCTGCTCGGCCGGTCCGTCCTCAACATGTCCGTCGGCGTCTGCCAGATCGCCGGCTTCGCCACCGGCGGCGTCCTGCTCGCGCTGCTCTCGCCGCGCGGGGCGCTGCTTGCCGGCGCCGCGCTCTATCTGGCCGGGGCGCTGCTCGCCCATCGGGGCCTGTCCGCGCGGGCCCCGCGTGCCGCCGGGCGGCCCTCGCCGGGGGAGACCTGGCGGACCAACGCCCTGCTGTGGTCCTCGCCCGCCCGGCGGCGGATCTATCTCGCCCTGTGGGTGCCCAACGGGCTGATCGTCGGCTGCGAGTCGCTGTTCGTGCCGTACGCTCCCGAGCGCGCCGGACTCCTCTTCGTCTGCGCCGCCGTGGGCATGCTGGCCGGGGACACCGCCGTCGGCCGCTTCGTACCGCCGTCGTGGCGGGCCCGGCTCGCGGCGCCCCTGCAGATCCTGCTCGCCGCCCCGTACCTCGCCTTCGTCCTCCGGCCGGCGCTGCCGCTCGCGGTGCTCGCCGTCACGGTCTCGGCCGTCGGGTACGCGGCGAGCCTGCTGTACCAGGAGCGGCTCACGGCGCTCGTGCCGGACGAACTGAGCGGGCACGCCCTCGGGTTGCACGCCTCCGGGATGCTCGCCCTTCAGGGCCTGAGCGCGGCCCTGGCCGGCGGGCTCGCCCAACTCGCCTCGCCCGCGGCCGCGATGACGATGCTGGCGGCCGCCTCGCTCGCGGTGACGGCTGCCCTGTCCGTCCAGGCCTCACGGATGCGGAGGGCGGAGCAACGCAAGAGCGCGGAACCAGGGACCGTAAACCTGGTTCCGCGCTCTCGTTGGTGACCGCCCGACGGTGCGAGGCTGGCGCGACAGGACGTTCGCGCCGCCGGGCGGAGTCTGTGAAGTCTGACCCCCTTCTGTGCGAGAAGGGGGTGCGTCGGACCGCGGTGGTGCCGACGGGTGCTGCGGCCGGTCCCTTCCTTCAGGTCAGAAAGGGGAGGCGACAGTCCCTTACCACCGCACTGGCTCGGCGCCACCGCGGTCCTCACGCTGTCCGGTCCACCGACCACCCCTCATCCGGGCCGGTGATCCGGACCGCGTACGGCCCCTGACCTCCCGTCAGAAACCGTACGCAGCCTGGGTGTCGGAGGCTCAGTCCTCGCGCAGGGCGCGGACGGCCTCCTCGACGCGCCGGCCGTACTCGGCGTCGGCGGCGGCGAAGTGGGCGAGGTTCTTCTCGATGACGTCCTCGCGGGCGACCTGGGAGAGGCTGCCGGCGATGTTGGACACCAGACGGGACTTCTCGTCCTCGGACATCAGCCGGTAGAGCTCACCGGCCTGGAAGAAGTCGTCGTCCTTGACGTGCGCCGGGGCGGCGTGGGTGCCGGTCCAGCCGTGGATCGCGAGCGGCGCGGAGAGCGCGGCGTCGGTCTGCGCCGGGCCCTGGTGCGAGTTGGGCTCGTAGTTCTTGTCGTGGCGCGAGCCGTTGCGGGTGGCCATCAGGCCGTCACGGCCGTAGTTGTCGGCCGTGGTCGCCTTGGGGGCGTTGACCGGCAGCTGGGTGTGGTTGACGCCGAGGCGGTAGCGGTGGGCGTCCGCGTAGGCGAAGAGGCGGCCCTGGAGCATCTTGTCCGGCGAAGGACCGATGCCCGGCACGAAGTTGTTCGGGGAGAACGCGGCCTGCTCGACCTCGGCGAAGACGTTGTCCGGGTTGCGGTCGAGGACCAGCCGGCCCACGCGCTGCAGCGGGTAGTCGCTGTGCGGCCACACCTTGGTGAGGTCGAACGGGTTGAAGCGGTAGTCCGCGGCCTCGGCGGCCGGCATGACCTGCACGTAGAGGGTCCAGGACGGGCTCACGCCGCGCTCGATGGACTGCAGCAGGTCGGTCTGGTGCGAGTTGGCGTCCTTGCCGACCAGCTCGGCGGCCTGCTCGGCGGAGAGGCTGCGGACACCCTGGTTCGTCTTGAAGTGGTACTTGACGAAGAAGGCCTCGCCGGCCTCGTTGGTCCACTGGTAGGTGTGCGAGCCGTAGCCGTTCATGTGGCGGTACGAGGCAGGGATGCCGCGGTCGCCGAACAGCCAGGTCACCTGGTGGGTCGCCTCGGGGGCGTGGGCCCAGAAGTCCCAGACGTTGTCCGCCTCCTGCTTGCCCGTGAAGGGGTCGCGCTTCTGGGAGTGGATGAAGTCGGGGAACTTGATCGGGTCCTTGATGAAGAACACCGGGGTGTTGTTGCCGACGAGGTCGTAGTTGCCCTCCTCGGTGTAGAACTTCAGCGCGAAGCCGCGCGGGTCGCGGACCGCGTCCGCGCCGCCGAGCGAGTCGGCCACCGTGGAGAAGCGCAGGAACAGCTCGGTCTTCTTGCCGACCTCGGAGAGGAAGGCGGCCTTGGTCCAGGCGGTGACGTCGTCGGTCACCTCGAAGTAGCCGTACGCGCCGGAGCCGCGGGCGTGCACCACGCGCTCCGGGATCCGCTCACGGTTGAAGCGCGCGAGCTTCTCCAGGAGGTGCTGGTCCTGGAGGAGGATGGGGCCACCGACGCCGGCGGTGGCGGAGTTCTGGTTGTCGGCGACGGGGGCGCCGGACTCGGTCGTAAGCACGCGCTTCGACATGGTGACCTTCCGTACGGGAGCTGCACTGTTGAGTGGTCTGAGCAGACTGAAGTGCCTGGAGCGTAGGTACGCCCGGCAAAAAACGTCAACAGTTTGTTGAAAAAGAAGGGTGGTGTTCCGGACGGCGGCGGCGCCTGGGCGCGACAGGACAGGTTGTCAGCGCCGCCACCGCCCGGAAATCTGGGCCCCGTCGGAACGGGGGACCGGGTCAGACCTGCTGGCCGGAGAGGCGCTCGACGGCGCGCAGCAGGGCCGAGTGGTCCAGGCCGCCGTCGCCCTGCGCACGCAGGGAGGCGACGAGCTGGGCGACCACGGCGCCGACCGGGAGGGCCGCGCCGACGTTGCGGGCGGCGTCGGTGACGATGCCCATGTCCTTGTGGTGCAGGTCGATCCGGAAACCGGGCTTGAAGTCGCGGTTCAGGAAGTTGTCCTTCTTGCGGGTCAGGACCGTGGAGCCGGCCAGACCGCCGTTGAGGACGTCCAGCGCGGCGTTGAGGTCCACGCCGGACTTCTCCAGGAAGACCACGGCCTCGGCGCACGCCTGGATGTTGACGGCGACGATGAGCTGGTTGGCCGCCTTGACCGTCTGGCCGGAGCCGTGCGGGCCGCAGAGGACGATGGTCTTGCCGAGGGCCTCCAGGATCGGGAGGGCCGCGTCGAAGTCGGCCTGCTCGCCGCCCACCATGATCGACAGAACGGCCTCGATGGCGCCGGCCTCGCCGCCGGAGACGGGGGCGTCGATGACGCGGATGCCCTTCTCCTTGGCGTTCTTGGCCAGGTCGACCGAGGTCTGCGGAGTGATCGAGGACATGTCCACGATCAGGGCGCCCTGCCTGGCGTTCTCCAGGATGCCCTCGGGGCCGTAGGAGATGGCCTCGACCTGCGGGGAGGCGGGCACCATCGTGATGATCACGTCGGCGTCCTTGACCGCCTCGGCGATCGAGCCGGCCGCGGTGCCGCCGGCGGCGGCCAGGCGGTCAAGCTTGTCCTGCTCCAGGGTGAAGCCGGTGACGGAGTAGCCGGCCTTGATCAGGTTCTCGGACATGGGGGAGCCCATGATGCCGAGACCGATCCACGCGATCTTGGGGAGGTTGCTCATGAGGGTGCCTCTCGAAAACAAGGTGGTACGGGGAGGGGGACGCCGGGCTGCGGCGCCGGGCGTCAGCGGGCCGGGCGGGCCTCGGCCGGCAGCCACTCGAAGGACGCGGCGGCGTCGACGGCCTTGTACTCCAGGCCGACCCAGCCGTCGTAACCGGCCTTCTTCAGCTCGTCGAGCAGCTGCTCGAGCGGGAGCTCGCCGGTGCCCGGGGCGCCACGGCCCGGCATGTCGGCGATCTGTACGTGGCCGGTCTTGTCCGCGTAGGCGGCGATGACCGCGCTGACGTCCTCGCCGTTCATCGCCAGGTGGTAGATGTCGAGGAGGAACTTGGTGTTGCCGAGGCCGGTGGCCGCGTTCACCTTGTCGACGACCTCGATCGCGGCGGGGGCGCTCACCAGCGGGTAGAGCGGCGACTCCGGCTTGTTGAGGGTCTCGATCAGCAGGATCGCACCGACCCGGTCGGCCGCGCGGGCGGCCAGCACCAGGTTCTCCAGGGCGAGCTCGTCCTGGACGGCGGGGTCGACGCCCTCGACGCGGTTGCCGTACAGCGCGTTGAGCGCCTTGCAGCCGACCGAGGCCGCGAAGTCCGCGGCGATGTCGATGTTGGCCTTGAACCGGTCCGACTCCTGGCCGGGCACCGAGACCGCGCCGCGGTCCGGGCCGGGCAGCTGTCCGGCGTAGAAGTTCAGGCCCACCAGCTGGGTGCCGGCGTCGTCGAGCGCCTTCTTCAGGGCGTCGAGCTCACTCTGCTCGGGGGTGGCGGTGTCGATCCAGGGCCACCACAGCTCGACCGCCGTGAAGCCCGCCGCGGCGGCGGCCGCGGGGCGCTCCAGGAGCGGGAGTTCCGTGAAGAGGATCGACAGGTTCACATCGAAGCGCTGGTCCGGGTATCCCATGAGGGGTCGGCGCTCCTTCCGTATTGCGGAAGTAACTTTCTGTCTGGTGGAAGGTTGCAGGGCGGGCGCCCCACTTGTCAAGAGGTCCCCGCAGGTCCGGGACTCCCCGAGGGCCGGGGGCGGGCCTTAGCGTGGGGGCATGGTGCGTTTGAGAGTGGAGTTCACGACCGAGCCGTTCGACCTCGACGAGGCGCCGGCGCACGCGGTCGTGGCACGTGAGGTCATCCAGTCGGCCGAACTGGACGCGGTGGACGTGGGGCCCTTCGGCAACACGGCCGAGGGCGGCGCGGACGCCGTGCTCACCGCAGTGGACGCGCTGCTGCGCAAGTCCCTGGCGGCCGGTGCGACCCGTGTGTCGCTCCAGGTCAATGTGATCGACGGGGCCGCTGGGGCGGACGGGACGGGTGGGGGCGACAGATGAGCGAGCATCCCCTGGTGTCGGCGGTGAAGCCGCTGGTGGACGCGATGGGCGGCGAGCTGCTCGTGCCCGAGCAGGCGCAGCCGGACGACGTGGTCCTCGCCTGGGAGGGCGAGGACGTGCTCGCCGTACGGCTGCCGCAGCTGTCCGAATCCCTGGACCACATTCTCGCCGCCATGGAAAGAAGGCACGGGGTGCCGCTCTCCGAGCTCGACCGCAAGGCCAAGCAGGAGATCGTGCGGATCCTTGAGGCACGCGGTGCCTTCTCGGTGCGCCACGGTGTGGAGACGGTGGCCGGCGCCCTCGGCGTCAGCCGCTTCACCGTGTACAACTACCTGAACCGGGAGACCGCCCTGAACAGGGAAAAGGCGCCCAAGAACGGCTAGTTGATCATTCCGTACCGGAAGCCGTCGTCCAGATGTCGGGACGACGGCTTTTGTGTGGCCGAGTTTTCAACAAAGTGTTGACGTGGTGTTGCGGAGGGCGTTAGCTATCCGCAGCCCGTCCGACGCACAGCGAAAAACAGCCACGGAGGCATTCCCGTGACTTCTGGTACGACTCCGGGTCTCACCCGGTTCAACACTTCGGCGGAGGGCGACGCGCTCGCCGCGCTGCACGAGGTGTGCACGAGTTCGGCGTGGGCGAGCAAGCTCCTCGCCCAGCGCCCCTACGCCACGGTCGAAGCCCTCTTCCAGGCCAGCGACGCCGCCATGGCCGAGCTGACCGCCGAGGACCTCGCCGAGGCGATGGCGGGCCACCCGCCGATCGGTCGTCCCAAGGAAGGGGACCCGACCTCCTCCCGCGAGCAGAGCGGGATGGCCGGCGCCTCCGCGGACCTCAAGGCCGAGATGCTCGAACTGAACCTGGCCTACCAGGACACGTTCGGACATGTCTTCCTCATCTGCGCCACCGGGAAGACCGGCGAGCAGATGCGCGACGCGATCCGCGAACGGATCGGTAACTCGCCCGAGCGGGAGCGGGAGATCGTCCGCACCGAACTGGGCAAGATCAACCGCATCCGTCTGAACCGTCTCGCCGAGACCACCGAGGAAGAGAACCGATGAGCACCGACACCACCGCATCGGTGTCCACCCACATCCTGGACACCAGCATCGGCCGGCCGGCCGAGGGCGTGGCCATCACGCTCACGGCCCGGGCCGGCTCCGACGCCGCGTGGGTGGCCCTGGGCGGCTCCGCCACCGACGCGGACGGGCGCTGCAAGGACCTCCCGGCCCTGCCGGAGGGCACCACCCACGTGCGGCTCGATTTCCGGACCGAGTCGTACTTCCTGACACAGCAGAACAAGCAAGCCGAGGCGCAGCAGGACGCCCCCGCGAATCGGGACAGCGGTGCGACCGGTGTGTTCTTCCCGGAGGTGGCGATCACGTTCGCCGTCGTCCCGGGCGAGCACTACCACGTACCGCTGCTGCTCAACCCGTTCGGCTACTCCGTTTACCGAGGGAGCTAGCAGACATGCCCACGATTCTCGGCCAGAACCAGTACGGCAAAGCAGAGAACCGCGTCGTCAAGATCACGCGCGACGGCGGCACGCACCACATCAAGGACCTGAACGTCTCCGTCGCCCTCTCCGGCGACCTCGACGACGTCCACCTCACCGGCTCCAACGCCCACTGCCTCCCCACCGACACGACGAAGAACACCGTCTTCGCGTTCGCCAAGGAGTACGGCATCGAGTCCGCCGAGCAGTTCGGCATCCACCTCGCCCGCCACTTCGTGTCGAGCCAGGAGCCGATCAAGAAGGCCCGGATCCGGATCGAGGAGTACGCCTGGGAGCGGATCGCCAGCTCCGACGCCAACTCCAAGTTCATCGGCGCCGACGAGGTCAACCACTCCTTCGCCCGCAAGGGCCAGGAGACCCGCGTCACGCAGATCACCTACGACGGCGAGAAGTGGGAGGTCATCTCCGGCCTCAAGGACCTCGTCGTCATGAACTCCACCAACTCGGAGTTCTGGGGCTACATCAAGGACAAGTACACCACCCTCCAGGAGGCGTACGACCGGATCCTCGCCACCCAGGTGTCGGGCCGCTGGCGGTTCAACTGGACCGACGACGACCAGCGCATGCCCAACTGGGAGCGGTCCTACGAGCAGACCAGGAAGCACATGCTCGAGGCCTTCGCGGAGACCTACTCGTACTCCCTGCAGCAGACGCTGTACCAGATGGCCACGCGGATCATCAACAACCGCGCGGAGATCGACGAGGTGCGGTTCTCGCTCCCGAACAAGCACCACTTCCTGGTCGACCTCGAGCCCTTCGGCCTGAAGAACGACAACGAGGTCTACTACGCCGCCGACCGCATGTACGGCCTGATCGAGGCCACGGTCCTGCGGGACGGCGCCACGGCGCAGATCCCGGTCGACATGACCAATCTCTGAGCGGCCCTGAGTGACCCGGTCCCCGCCCGCCCGCAGTCGGGCGGGGACCGGCGCCAGACCGGAGGGAACCCAGCATGGCACTGCCCGCAAAGGGGCCGGCATCCGCCGAAGGCCCGTGTTCCACCCCGTCCACCCCGGCACCGTCGTCGGCCCCGTCCGCGGCCGGCTGCCACCCCGTGGACGAGAAGCTCCCCGCCTCGCGGCTCGTCCCCGCGGCTCTCCAGCACATCGCCGCCATGTACGCCGGCGTGGTCACCCCTCCGCTCATCATCGGCCAGGCCGTCGGCCTGGACGCCGCCGGAATGACCCGGCTCATCGCCGCCGGCCTGCTGATCGCCGGCTGCGCCACCATCCTGCAGACCATCGGCCTCGGCGGCTTCGCCGGAAACCGGCTCCCGTTCGTCAACGCGGCCTCCTCGGCCGGCATCGCCCCGATGCTCGCCATCGCCGAGACCAGCGCCAAGGGCCACCAACTCCCCGCCATCTACGGCGCGGTGATGGTCGCCGGAGTCTTCTGCCTCGCCGTCGGACCCTTCTTCGGCCGGCTGCTCCGCTTCTTCCCGCCCCTCGTCACGGGTGTCGTGATCACCCTCATCGGGGTCACCCTGATGCCCGTCCCGGTGGGCTGGGCCCAGGGCGGCGACAAGAACGCCGCCGACTTCGGCGCCATGAAGTACCTGGCGCTCGCCGCCTTCACGCTGGTCGTCATCCTGCTCTTCCAGCGCTTCGGCAAGGGCTTCGTCAAGCAGATCGCCCTGCTCCTCGGGCTCTTCATCGGCACCCTCGCCGCGATCCCCTTCGGCCTGGCGGACTTCACCGCCCTCCGCGAGGCGCCGGTCGCCGCACTGCCCTCGCCCTTCGCCTTCGGCACCCCCGAGTTCCAGCCCGCCGCGATCCTCTCGCTCTGCATCGTCATGCTGGTCCTGATGACCGAGTCCAGCGCCGGCATGCTCGCCCTCGGCGAGATCTGCGAGCGTCGCAGCGACGGGCGGACCATCACCCGGGGCCTGCGCACCGACGGCATCGCCACCCTGATCGGCCCGGTCTTCGGCTCCTTCCCCACCTCGGCCTTCGCACAGAACGTCGGCGTCGTCTCGCTGACCCGGGTGCGCAGCCGCTATGTGGTCGCCGTCGCCGGCGGCGCCCTGCTCGTCCTCGGCGCCTTCCCGGTGCTCGGCGCGGTGGTCTCGCTGGTCCCCATGCCGGTCCTCGGCGGCGCGGGCATCGTCCTCTTCGGCTCGATCGCGGTCAGCGGCATCCGTACGCTGTCCGAGGCCGGCCTGGACGACAGCTCCAACATCATCCTGGTGGCGGTCGCGCTCGGCGCGGGCATCATCCCGCTCGCCGCCCCCACCTTCTACGCCGGATTCCCCGCCTGGGCACAGACCGTGCTCGGCTCCGGCATCAGCGCCGGCGCGCTCGTCGCCGTCCTGCTGAACCTGTTCTTCCATCATCTCGGCACCCGGAGCCGTCACCCGGCCCCGGCACTCAAATCCTCCTAGGGTCCTGCCGTGCCCTCCCCCTACGACGTCGTCATGGGGGACCCCCACCCCCTGGAATGAAGGAAGCACCGCCATGGCAGCACCTTCGGCAGCCCCCCAGCGCATCGTCATCGAGAACGCGGCGATCGCGACCGTGGACGCGAACGACACCGAGTACGCCACCGGCTACCTCGTCGTCGCCGACAACAAGATCGAGTCCCTGGGAGCCGGCCGGGCCCCCGAGGGCCTGGAGAACGTGGTCCGGCGGATCGACGCCACCGGGCATCTGATCACGCCGGGTCTGATCAACACCCACCACCACTTCTACCAGTGGATCACCCGCGGCCTCGCGACCGACCACAACCTCTTCAACTGGCTGGTGGCGCTCTACCCGACGTGGGCGCGGATCGACGAGTCGATGGTCCGCACCGCCGCGCAGGGCTCGCTCGCCATGATGGCCCGCGGCGGTGTCACCACCGCGATGGACCACCACTACGTGTACCCGCAGGGCTCCGGCGACCTGTCCGGCGCCATCATCGGCGCCGCCGCCGACATGGGCGTCCGCTTCACCCTCGCCCGCGGCTCCATGGACCGCAGCGAGAAGGACGGCGGCCTGCCGCCGGACTTCGCCGTCGAGACCACCGAGGGCGCGCTCGCCGCGACCGAGGAGACGGTGAAGCAGTACCACGACGCCTCCTTCGACGCGATGACCCAGGTCGCCGTCGCCCCCTGTTCGCCCTTCTCCATCTCCACCGAGCTGCTGCGCGAGGGCGCGGCCCTCGGCCGCCGGCTCGGCGTGCGCATGCACACCCACGGCTCGGAGACCGTGGAGGAGGAGAAGTTCTGCCACGAGCTGTTCGGCATGGGCCCGACCGACTACTTCGAGTCCACCGGCTTCCTCGGCGAGGACGTGTGGATGGCGCACTGCGTCCACATGAACGACTCCGACATCGCCGCCTTCGCCCGCACGAAGACCGGTGTCGCCCACTGCCCGTCCTCCAACGCGCGGCTCGCCGCCGGCATCGCCCGCGTCCCCGACATGCTGAAGGCGGGCGTCCCGGTCGGCCTCGGCGTCGACGGCACCGCCTCCAACGAGTCGGGCGAACTGCACACCGAGCTGCGCAACGCGCTCCTCATCAACCGCCTCGGCGCCCACCGCGAGGCCGCGCTCAACGCCCGCCAGGCCCTGCGCCTCGGCACCTTCGGCGGCGCGCAGGTGCTCGGCCGCGCCGACAGCATCGGCTCCCTGGAGCCGGGCAAGCTCGCCGACTTCGTCCTCTGGAAGATCGACGGCCTCGGCCACTCGTCGATCGCCGACCCGGTCACCGCCATCGTCTTCGGCGCGGCGGCCCCGGTCACCGCCTCCTTCGTCAACGGCCGGCAGATCGTGGAGAACAACCGACTGCTCACCGCCGACGAGGACGCCATCGCGCGTGACGCGCGCGCGGAGGCGCAGCGCCTGGCCCGCATCGCGGCCCGGGCCTGACCCCTCCCCAAGGAGTCCGACCGAGGGGGACGGCCCTCGGTCGGTCACCGCGGACCCGAGCGGGGTCCGCGGCTGCCGGACCGGGGGGTGTGCGTACGCACCAGTCGTACCGCACCCCCCGGGTCGGTGAACCCGTGTCCGCACCCCCACCGGACGCCCGTCCCGCGCGGCAACCCCTCCGCCGGCGCACCGCACCACCTCGCAACGAGCCGCACCTCCTGCACCTCGCACCGCATCGCACCACCTCCCTGACACCCGCGTCACCGCCGACGTGTACCCGACCGGAGGAACCGCCGTGGCCGCCAAGCCCCAGGTTCGCAATGCACAAGACGCAGGCAGCGCCCTCGACGGCGACCGGAGCAAGCATCCGGTCGACGAGACCCTGCCCCCACTGAGAATGCTCACCAGCGGTCTGCAGCACGTGGCCGCCATGTACGCGGGCGTCGTCGCCCCGCCCCTGATCGTCGGAGCGGCCGTCGGCCTCTCCGGGACCGAACTGACCTTCCTCACCGGCGCCAGCCTCTTCACCGCCGGCCTCGCCACCTTCCTCCAGACCCTCGGCGTCTGGAAGATCGGTGCCAAGCTCCCGTTCGTCAACGGCGTCACCTTCGCCGGCGTCGCCCCGATGCTCGCCATCGTCGACACCACGAAGGACAAGGCCGACGCCCTCCCCGTGATCTTCGGCGCGATCATCGTCGCCGGACTCCTCGGCTTCATAGCCGCCCCCTGGTTCTCCCGCCTCGTGCGGTTCTTCCCGCCGGTCGTGACCGGCTCCGTCATCACCCTGATCGGCGTCTCGCTGCTGCCGGTCGCCTTCGGCTGGGCCCAGGGCCCCAACCCCGCGGCGCCCGACTACGGTTCGACCACCTATCTCTCGCTCGCCGGCATCACCCTGGCGATCGTGCTGCTGCTCCGCCGCTTCACCACCGGCTTCCTCAAGCAGATCGCCGTCCTGGTGGGTCTGGTGCTGGGCACGCTCGTCGCGATCCCGTTCGGCGCCACCGACTTCAGCCCGGTGACGGAGGCCGACGTCGTCGGCTTCCCGGCCCCCTTCCACTTCGGCGCCCCGCAGTTCGCGCTCGCCGCGATCATCTCGATGTGCGTCGTCATGCTGGTCTCCATGACCGAGTCGACCGCCGACATGCTCGCCCTCGGCGAGATCGTCGACCGGCCGGCCGACGAGAAGACCATCGCGGCCGGACTGCGCGCCGACACCCTCGGCTCGGCGCTCAGCCCCCTCTTCAACGGCTTCATGTGCAGCGCCTTCGCGCAGAACATCGGCCTGGTCGCGATGACCCGGATCCGCAGCCGCTTCGTGGTCGCCTGCGGCGGCGGCTTCCTGCTCCTGATGGGCCTCTCGCCGGTGGCCGCCTCGCTGATCTCGGTCGTGCCGCGGCCGGTGCTCGGCGGCGCGGGCGTCGTCCTCTTCGGCTCGGTCGCCGCGAGCGGCATCCAGACCCTGGTCAAGGCCGGCCTGGAGAAGGACAACAACGTGCTGATCGTCGCCGTCTCGCTGGCGGTCGGCATCATCCCGATCACCAAGCCGGAGTTCTACCACGCCTTCCCCGAGACGGCGCAGATCATCCTGGACTCCGGCATCTCCACCGGCTGTGTGGCCGCCGTGCTGCTCAACCTGGTCTTCAACCACCTCGGCAGGAGCCGGGACGCCGACACCGTGACCGCGCCGATGGAGCCGGGCGAGGAGATCTCCGAGACCGCCTCCGCGAAGGCGGCCCACGTCCACTGAACCGCCGCCCGCACCACCCCCACGCCGCCCCGGTCCCCGCGCACGCCGCGGGGCCCGGGGCGCCGGGCGTGCGCCCGCCCGCCGTGGTCCTGGTCAACCCCAACACCTCGGCGGCCACCACCCGGATGATGACCGGCATCGCCCGCCGCGCCCTCGCCGGCACGGGCCTCCGGGTCCGGGGCGTCACGGTCGCCGCGGGCCCGCCGATGCTCACCGACCCCGCCGCCCTGCGCGCCGCCGCCCCGCACGTCGTGGCGGCCGCGCACGAGGCCCTGGCCTCGGGCGACTGCGCGGCCCTGATCGTCGCGGCCTTCGGCGACCCGGGTGTGCCGGAACTCCGCGCGCTGCCGTGGCCCGTGACGGATGCCCCGACACCGCCGCACCGCCCCGGGCCAAGCCCCGGCCCCCTCGGACCGTGCGCCGCGCCCGGACTCGCGCCCGGACTCGCGCCGGCACCCGCACCCGTACCTCTGGTCGGCATCGGCGAGGCGGCCCTCGCCGAGGCCGCGGCGGGCGGGCGGCGCTTCGGCGTCGCGACGACCACACCGCTCCTGGCCGGCTCGATCGACGCCCAGGTCGCCCGACTCGGCCTCGCCCCCTCGTACACGGGCGCCCGCTTCACCACGGGCGACCCCGAACTGCTCGCCGCCCGCCCCGAGTCGCTGCTCGCCGCCCTGGAGACCGCCGCCCGCGCCTGCGCCGTACGGGACGGGGCCGAGGCGGTCGTCATCGGCGGCGGCCCGCTCGGCGAGGCCGCCGACGCCCTCAGCTCGCGTCTCGCGGTCCCGGTCGTCGCCCCGATCCCGGCCGCCTGCCGCCGGATCGCCCGCGCCCTGGGTGTCTCCGGTCCCTGACACCCCCTCACCGCTCCACCTCCATCCGCCGCCCGCACTCGCGGGCCAGATGCGGATAGGCCGCCGCGATCGCCTCGTACACCCGGCGGCGCAGCAGCCGCTCGGCCTCGGCGCGGCCGGTGTCGCCGTACAGGCCGTCGAGCAGGGTGTCGTAACGGGAGAGGGCGTGCCGCAAGTAGCCGACCTGCCAGCGGACCATCGCGCCCGCCGTCGCCCCGCCGGGACTGCGGGCGCCGAGCAGATGCCGGTGCCGCACCGCGCGCCGCTCCAGCTCGGCGGCGGGGAGCCGGGGGACCTCGATGGGTTCGGCGCGGATCGACGCGAGGACCGCGAGGCGCCGCCGCTCGGCGCCCGCGCCGGCCGCCGCCGAGCCGCGCCCCGCCACGGCGGAGGCGCCCAGGAACTCCGGGGTGCGCTCCACCGCCTCGACCCGCGCGAGGAGATAGAGCAGCACCGGGGCGAGCGACCACCGCCGCGGGTCGCGCCCCTGCACATCGGCCTGGCCGAGCAGCTCGCCGATCATCGCGTCGCTCCAGCCGCGCCCGCGCAGCCCGGCCAGCGTCACATACGTCGTACGGTCCGTCACGATTCCCCCAGATTCGACTACGGAGAGTGATGAATCCAGTGAAGCGCACCCCACTGACAACGCCCTCTTGTCCCCGCCCCGCCTGCCGTGGGATATAGGTCCAGACCTTTCACCGGACCCGCCGGACGGAGGCACCCCCCATGCGCCGCCCCTGCACCGCACTCGCCCTCACAGCCGCAGCCCTGACCGCCCTGACCGCCCTCACCGCCTGCTCCGGCGCCTCCGCGGCCCCCCAGGACACCCGCGCCCCCACCACCCCCACCGGCGTCACCGCCACCGCCGGCAGCGCCACCACCGTCCACGTCATGTGGAGCGCCGCCACCGACGACCGGGCCGTCACCGGCTACGCCGTCTACCGCCAGGGCCAGAAGGTCAAGGACCTGCCCGCCGGCACCCTGATGACCGACGTCACCGGCCTCGCCCCCGCCACCCCGTACACCTTCACCGTCCGCGCCCACGACGCCGCCGGCAACGTCTCCCCGGACAGCGCCGCCGTCACCGCCACCACCCCCGCCGCGAGCGCCGAGGACCGCACCGCCCCCACCCGCCCCACCGCCCTGCGCCTCACCCCCGCCGGACCCGAGGCCGCGACTCTCGCCTGGCGCCCCGCTCGCGACGACACCCGCGTCACCGCCTACGACGTCTACCAGTCCGGCTCCCGCGTCCACACCGTCCCCGGCACCGCCACCGAGGCCCGCGTCACCGGCCTGCGCCCCGCCACCGCCTACTCCTTCACCGTCCGCGCCCGGGACGCCGCCGAGAACTCCTCACCCGACAGCGACGCGGTCCCGCTCACCACCCCCGCCGTCCCCGGCCACCGCCCCGCCACCGCCCCCACCGGCGTCACCGTCCGCGCCGCCGAGGGCACCCTCACCGTCACCTGGACCCCGCCCCGCACCGCCACCCCCGTCAAGGAGCACCAGCTCCACCTGAACGGCCGCTTCGCCACCACCATCGTCTGGGGCGCCGACCCCGGCCCCGGCCCGGTCGCCTACACCCTCACCGTCCCCGCCACCCCGGGCGTCCGCTACGCCCTCACCCTGCGCGCCAAGCTCCCCGACGGCACCTGGGGCGACTTCTCGACGCCGGTCACGGTGGTGACGGTCTGACGGTCGCGGTGGTGACGTTCTTACGGACGTCGCCGACCCGGCACACCGCCCCGCCCCGAACTACGCTGGGAAGCGTGGCCGAGATCGTTCTCACCAACACCGGTCTTGACGCGTTCCTGGCAGCGCACCCCGAGTTCCGGGGACCCGGCGCGGCCCGGGCCGCCGACGCCGTCCTGGGCCTGCTCGCGCTGCGCGGGGCGGACCGGACGAGCGGGCTGCCGGAGCCCACGCCCGCGCTGGTCAGACGGCTCCTGGTGGAGGACCTGCCGGCCTTCGTGGGCGCCGCGCCCGCCGAGCTCGACGTCTACCCGGCCGTCCTGCGGGCCCTGGTCGCCGGGCTCGACGGAGACCGCCGCCGGCGCGTCGAAGGGGCCATCGGCGAGGCCGAGCCCGACTTCGCCCGCGCCATGGGCGACCCCGGCAACCTCACCTGGCCCCGCTGGTACGCCCAGCTGCTGCGCGCCGACGGCACCGACCCCGGCGACCCCGGAGCCGTACGCGACTGGCTCGCCCGGCTCGACGGGCCGCCGCTGCCCGACGGCATGCGCAGGGCCGACCTCATGGGCCGCACCGCGCTCGCCGACGTCCTCCTCGCCGAGGTCCTGACCAGGGCCTACGTCCGCGACGCCGAGCATCCGCCGGCCGCCGGGCCGCTGCTCGGCGACCACGACGTGGCCCAGGGCATCGGCACCGTCGCCGCCGCACTGCTCGACCGGTGGACCGCCGCCGGGCTCGCCGAGGAACTGGCCGGTCCCTACGCCCACCTCGCGCCCGGACCCGACGACTTCCCCCACCTCGTCCTCGCCGACGCGCTCCTCGACGAGCACCTGGACTACTACGGCGACCCCGCCGTGCCGCTCCCGCCGCCCGAGGGCGCGATCGGGGCCGGAGGCGGGGACGTCGAGGCCGACGCCGACCTCCTCGCCGGCGCCGTCGACGCCCTCCAAGGCGCGGACGGGGAGGACTCCGGGCCGTACGGCGGCGAGGCCGCGCACCTGCTCTACACGCTCTACCAGCGCGGCTGCTCCGCCGAGTCGGTCGCCCGCCGCGCCGCCGAGTTCGAGGACTGGACCGTCGACCCGGCCCTGGAGGACGCGCCGGTACCCGTACCGCCGCCCGCGTCCCCCGGCTACACCACCCCGACCGCCGGCGAACTCGCCCGACTGCTCGGCACGCCCGGTCTCACCGACACCGACCGCGCCCGGCTCGACAAACCCGCCCGCGAGCTCGCCGCCGTCGTCGACCGGCTCGCCGCCACCGGACTCGTCTTCCGCAACGGCGACGCCTTCGGGCTCACCCCGCGCGGCTGCGCCGCGGTCCGCTATCTGCTCGCCGTGCGCCGGGTCGAGGTCCCCGACGCCGCCGAGACGGCCGGCTGGGACGCCGCCCGGCTGGTGGCCGCCGCCGAGGGCTGGCCGCAGGCCGCCGCGAGCCCGGTTCTCGGCGCCTGGCTGACCGCCCGGGACGGCGCCGAACAGGCCTGGGGCGAACTCTTCGACGCGGTCGGCACGGTCAACGCCGGCACCCCCGACGCCGCCTCGACCCGCGCGCTGCTCGGCCTCCTCGACTGGTCCGCCGTGCCGTCGGGCGCCCTCCGTGCCGCCCTCGCCGACCCGGTGGCCGGCGCCCGTGCCGCGGCCGAACTGACCGTCCGCGGCGAGCCGGTCGACCCGGCCGCGGTGCCCGCCTCCGCCCGCGCGCTCGCCGTCCTGGACGCCCTCCCGGCGAAGAAGGGGCCCCTGGAGTTCCGCCGCACCGCCTTCGACACCGCCGCCGCCCACTGGCCCGGCGGATCGGCCGCCCTGGTCGCCACCATGACGGCCGCGGACCCGCACGAGACCGCGCGGGTCCTGAAGCCGCTGGGCGTCAGCGTGCCCTGAGCGGCCTGCGTCCGCCGGGCTCCCGGCGATCAGGTTCAGCCGGTGGTCAGGTACATCCCCGACGCGCCCGTGCCGGCCGTGTTGCGGCAGCCGAAGTTCCCGGTCGGCCGGGCGTTGATCAGGGCCAGGCAGCGGCCGAGCGCCAGCTGGCCGTAGTAGTTGGGGTGCATGTCCTCCTGGAGGGGGCCCTGGGTCTCGTTCTGGTCGATCCAGCGGGCCCATTCGCTGGTGGTCGCCGAGGCCGGAGTGGTCGACGTCACCTGCTTGCTGGCCTTCGCGCACACCTCGCGGCCCTGGAGCATGTCGCGGAGGTCGAGGAACTGCGCGCCCTTCGCCGTCGCCACCGCCTTCAGGCGGTTCGCGATCTGCGGGACGAGGGAGTCGCGGGCCCAGTCGGAGTCGAGGTTCCAGAAGGGACAGCCGCCCGTGTTCGTACGGGTCCAGCCGCTCTCGCCATAGCGGTTCTCGGCGGCCCGGGGGATGGGGGAGGGGTACGACTGGAGCACGATCCGGTAGTCGGAGGACGCGTAGCCGGCGCCGGACATCACGGCGCGGATCTCGTCGACCGCCTTGCCGACGTTCGCCATCACGCCGTCGATCTTCGCGTCGACGACTGCCTGCTGGTCGTCGTGGCAGTAGGAGTACCAGACGATGTAGTCGGTGGCGCAGGTGGTGATGATGTCGGCGAAGCCCAGGTCGTTGCCGCCGATGGAGAGCGCGATCAGCTTCACGTCACGGGTGGCGGCGACGGCCGCGAGCTGGTCGGCCTGCGGGGCCTCGCCCTTGTAGGACACGCCGCCGGAGACGGTCCGGAAGACGTTCTTCGTCGTGGCGCCGGAGCAGGCGAGATTGATCTGCTCGGTGGTGAGCGCGCCCGCGCTGTTCACCTCGGCCGAGTCGGAGCGGTGACAGCCGTTGGCCTCGGAGCTGCCGTAGACCCGGCTGGGGTCGTACGTGCTGCCGGTCCAGGCCCGGTCGGTGCCGGTGCGGCTGCCGCTGGTGGTCAGGCTGTTGCCCTGCCAGCGGCCGGCCTCGCCGGAGATGTAGCTGTCGCCCATGGTGACGACGGCGGTGGGACCGCTGCCGGGGGAGGCCAGGGCGGGGGTGGGCGCCAGGGTGACGAGGCCGGCGGCCAGGCACAGGGGGAGCAGTCCGCGCAGCGCGCGGTGGCGGAACGAAGGCATGGCTGTGCTCCTGCGGGATGCGGTGCGCAGTGAGTGGGGGACAGCCGCCGGCCGGTGGCATGGCGGAATTTCGCATGCGCCGGCTTGTTACCGCTAGGTAGTTGCATATTTCGGTTGCGTTACGTGACTTGTGAAACGCCATGGATCGAAAAACGTGCAAACGGCAAAAAGCCCCGCCCCCGGCGCTGCGTGCGCCGGGGGCGGGGTCGGTCCTACGGCCCGTCAGGGCGAGCTGTTCGGCCGCTGTGCGGTCAGCCGACCAGCTGGTCGTACGCGGGGAGGGTCAGGAAGTCCGCGTAGTCGGCGTCCAGCGAGACATGCAGCAGGAGGTCGTGCGCCTGCTGCCACTTTCCGGCCGCGAAGGCCTCCTCGCCGATCTCCTCGCGGATCGCGGCCAGCTCCTCGGCCGCCACCCGGCGGGCCAGCTCCGGCGTCGCCTTCACGGATTCCCCGCCGTGCTCGAACTCGACACCCGCGTTGATCCACTGCCAGATCTGCGAGCGCGAGATCTCGGCGGTGGCCGCGTCCTCCATCAGGTTGAAGATCGCGACGGCGCCCAGGCCGCGCAGCCAGGCCTCGATGTAGCGGATGCCGACCTGGACCGCGTTGCGCAGGCCCTCGTACGTCGGGTGGGCGTCCAGCGAGGCGATGTCGATCAGCTCGGGGCCGGCCACGTGCACGTCCTCGCGCAGCCGGTCCTTCTGGTTCGGCTTCTCGCCGAGGACCGCGTCGAAGGAGGCCATGGCGATCGGCACCAGGTCGGGGTGGGCGACCCAGGAGCCGTCGAAGCCGTCGCCGGCCTCGCGGTCCTTGTCGGCCTTGACCTTCTCGAAGGCGACCTTGTTGACCTCGGCGTCCCGGCGGGACGGGATGAAGGCCGCCATGCCGCCGATCGCGTGCGCGCCGCGCTTGTGGCAGGTGCGCACGAGCAGCTCGGTGTAGGCGCGCATGAACGGGGCGGTCATCGTCACGGCGTTGCGGTCCGGCAGGACGAACTTGGCGCCGCCGTCCCGGAAGTTCTTGACGATGGAGAAGAGGTAGTCCCAGCGACCGGCGTTCAGACCGGCGGCGTGGTCGCGGAGCTCATAGAGGATCTCCTCCATCTCGTACGCGGCCGTGATGGTCTCGATGAGGACCGTGGCGCGGACGGTGCCCTGCGGGATGCCGACGTAGTCCTGGGCGAAGACGAAGATCTCGTTCCAGAGGCGGGCCTCCAGGTGCGACTCCGTCTTCGGCAGGTAGAAGTACGGGCCCTTGCCGAGGTCGATGAGCCGCTGCGCGTTGTGGAAGAAGTAGAGGCCGAAGTCGACCAGCGCACCCGGGACCGGGCGGCCGTCGACCGTCAGGTGGCGCTCCTCCAGGTGCCAGCCGCGCGGGCGCATGACGACCGTGGCCAGCTCGCCGGCCGGCTTCAGGGCGTAGGACTTGCCCGACTTCGGGTCGGTGAAGTCGATGTTCCGGGTGTAGGCGTCGATCAGGTTGACCTGACCGAGGACCACGTTCTCCCAGGTCGGCGCCGAGGCGTCCTCGAAGTCCGCGAGCCAGACCTTCGCACCCGAGTTCAGCGCGTTGATCGTCATCTTGCGGTCGGTCGGGCCGGTGATCTCCACACGCCGGTCGTTCAGCGCCGCCGGGGCGGGCGCGACCTTCCACGAGTCGTCGGCGCGGATCGCCGCGGTCTCGGGCAGGAAGTCCAGGGAGGACGTACGGGCGATCTCGGCGCGGCGCTCGGCGCGGCGGGCGAGCAGCTCGTCCCGGCGCGGGGTGAACCGACGGTGCAGCTCGGCCACGAAGGCGAGGGCCGCGTCGGTGAGCACCTCCTCCTGGCGCAGCAGGGGCTCGGCTTCGACGACGACCAGGGAGGACGGCGCTGGTGCGGACATGAACTGTCACTTCCTTCAGCGGACTTCACGGGCGGTGCCAGCCCGGCCGCCGGGCGTCGTCGTGTGGCACGCGGTGCCACAGGCGCCGGGATACGGCCGGGAGCGCCGTCTCGGGGGATCAGGCGCTTCTGAACAGTGGATACTAGTTTCCTCATGGTGGAAGTTCAATGGTTTGTTGATGTCGAGATTCTTTGGGTCGACAGAACGTGGCGCTCGGTGCCACCGCCCTCACTCCCGGTGTCCCGGCCCGCCCGTGCCCCGCGCCCCTCGCTCCCGTCACCCCCTCACTCCAGGCGTGCCAGATCCGCCTCCGTGTCGATGTCGTACGGCTCGGCCACATCCGAACAGTCCACCAGGGTGATCGCATCCCGGTGCGCCGCCAGATAGTCCCGCGCCCCCCGGTCGCCCACCGCCCCCGCCGCGATCCCCGCCCAGCGGTCCGCGCCGAACAGCACCGGATGGCCCCGCTTCCCGTGGTATGAGGCGGCCGCCAGCGCGTCCCGCCCGCCGTACGCGCCGCGCACCCGGGCCACCGCCGCCGCGCCGATCCCCGGCTGGTCCACCAGCGACACCAGCGCCGCGTCCACCGGGACCGGCGCCGCCGCCCGCAGCGAGTCGAGCCCCACCCGCAGCGAGGACCCCATGCCCTCCGCCCACTCCGGGTTGTCCACGAGCACGCACCCCGGCAGCTCCGCCTCCGCCCGCACCCGTTCGGCCGCAGCCCCGAGCACCACGTGCACCACCTCGCAGCCGCCCTCGCGCAGCATCCGCACCGCGTGCTCCACCAGCGGACGGCCGCGATGCGGGAGCAGCGCCTTCGGCCGGCCGCCGAGCCGGCGCCCGCCGCCGGCGGCCAGCAGAAGCCCGGCGACCAGGGGTTCGTGTGTCTCATGCGTCATGAGGACTGCATACCGCATCGCACCTCGCCACACGGACGCCTGAAATCGCGTCATGCCGCTGGCGCGGCGGGCGCGCGGAGGTGTTGACTGACCGCGACCCCGGCGCCTGACCACCGCTCGACGGGTCGGTACGAAGTCGTGCGAGGGGGAGCATGTCGCGGAGCGTGGGGCAGAGGCGAGTGACCGGGCGAGTGACCGCGGACGGCGTGGACCCGAGAGTGGCCGAACTGCGCGCCGCCGTGTCCCGGCTCCGTCGCGAACTCGCCGGACATCGCCCGGAGTTCACCGACCGGGGGATCGCCGAGGACGAACTCGCCGCCCTCGACGCGATGGCCGCCGGCGGCGCCCCCGAGGTGTGGCGCCTGCGCCGCTCCCTGCTCCTCGTCGCCGGCGCCCTCGGCTCGGTCAGCGCGCTCGCCGAAGGCCTCACCGCCGTCCGCCGCGCCGTCGACCTCTTCGGCCCGCCGACCGTCCCCCCGGCCCGCGACGGCCACCACCACCCGGACGCCTGACTTGCCCCCCGATCCGCCCGCCCGGAACCGGCCGGCTGGGACCTTCGGGTACCCCGGAGGGGTTTGTCCGGCTCTGCCGGTACGCCCATACGCCGTCAGACTGAAGAGGACCAGGGCCCCGGGGCCCGTCCGACGGAAGGGCGGTGGCGAGCATGCCGGCAGCGCGCGGCACCCGTCCGCAGGGGGCGGCGGGTGCGCCCGGCGGACCGGCGGGGGCCGGGGAAGCGGCCGTACCCGGAGGCCCGGCCGCCTCCGGCGGCGGGCCGGCCGTTCCGGGCGGGCCCGTGGCGGCCAGGGGCCCGGCTGCGCCGGGTGACCCGGCCGTGCCTGATGGATCGGCGGCGGTCGGTGGACCGGCCGTTCCGGGCGGCCCCGCCCTGTCGGGCGGCCCCGCCCTGTCGGGCGGACCCGCCCTGTCGGGCGGACCCGCCCTGTCGGGCGGACCCGCCCTGTCGGGCGGACCCGCCCTGTCGGGCGGACCCGTCGTGTCGGGCGGACCCGTCGTGTCGGGCGCACCCGTCGTGTCCGGCGGGCCGGCGGGGGCCGGGGGATCGGCGAGGCCCGGAGGTTCCGCCCGGTCGGGCCGACCCGCCGTGCCCAGCTCACCCGCCGGGTCCGGCCCACCGGCCGGCCCCGGCGTCGACCCGCTCGGTGACCCCTTCCTCCGGACCCGGTTCGTGCCGCCGGCGATCCCCACCACCTTCCTGCGGCGGCCGCGCCTCGTGGAGCGGCTGGGCGGCGAGGGGCGGGTGCCGGGGACTCCGCTCACCGTGGTCGAGGGCTGCGCGGGGGCGGGGAAGACGCTGCTGGCCGCGGACTGGGCCGCGGGCCTGGACCGGCCGGTCGCCTGGCTCACGCTCGACCCGGCTATCCAGGGGCCCGGGATGTTCTGGGCGCACTTCCTGCAGGCGCTGCGCGCCGCCGGGACGCCGGTCGGGGCCGAGGCCGGGCCGGCCGCCGGGCCCGGGCGGGGGGATCCGGCGCTGCCGGCCCGGCTCGCCGCGGAGCTCGCCGGACTCGACCGGCCGGTGACGGTGGTCATCGACGAGTTCGACCGGATGACCGCGCCCGAGACGGCGCGGCAGCTGGAGTTCGTCCTGCACCACGCCGGCCCGGGACTGCGCCTCGTCCTGGTCACCCGTACCGAACCGCTGCTCCCGCTGCACCGCTACCGGGTGGCCGGGGAGATCACCGAGATCCGGGACGCCGACCTGGCCTTCACCACCGAGGAGGCCGTCACGCTGCTCGCGCGGCACGGGCTCGATCTGTCCGCCGCCGCGGCAGCGGCACTGGTGGAGCGCACCCGCGGCTGGGCGGCGGGCCTCCGGCTGAGCGCCCTGGCCGCCCGGCTCAGCCCGGACCCGGAGCTCTACCTCAAGGAGTTCGAGGCCGACCGCGGCACGATCGCCGACTTCCTGCTCGCCGAGGTGCTCGAACGGCAGCCGCAGCAGACCCAGGACCTGCTGCTCCGCGTCAGCGTCCTGGACCGCTTCCACCCGGAGCTCGCCGACGCCCTGACCGGCCGCCGCGACGCCGCGCCGATCCTCGCCGGACTGCTCCGCGACAACGCGTTCGTGGAGGACTTCGACCACGGCTGGTACGCGCTCCACCCGCTGTTCCGGGAGATCCTCCGGGCCCATCTGCGGCGCCGCTCGCCCGGACTGGAACGCCAACTGCACCGGCGCGCGGCCCGCTGGCTGCGCGGCTCCGGCGCACTGCCGGAGACCCTGGCCCAGGGGGCCGCCGCCGGGGACTGGACCTTCGCCGCCGGCGCCCTGGTCGACGACCTGGCGATCGGACAGCTCTTCACCGGCCCCCGCTCGGACGAACTGGAGGCGCTGTTCGCCGGCCTCGACGCCCGGACCCCCGGCCCGGCCGCGGACCTCGTCCGCGCCGCCCGTGCCCTGACCCGCCACGACCTCGATCGCGGCCTCGCCCACCTCCACCACGCCGAGGAACAGCTGACCGCCGGTGCCGATGCTGGTGACGCGGCGGCCCGGCTCGGCTGCGCCCTGCTCACCGCCCTCGCGGGCCGCCTCGCCGGCTCCGCGCGTACGGCGGAGCGGGCCGCCGCGACCGCCTCGGACCTGCTCCTTCAGGTGCCCGCCCGGCTGCTGGACGAGCACCCCGAGTTCCTCGCCCTGCTCCAGACCCATCTGGGCTCCTCCCTGCTCTGGGCCGGCCGCTTCGACGAGGCACGGGCCGCCCTCGCCGCCGTGACCGCCGGGCCCGGCGTCGCCGCCACGGCGCTGCCGCTGCGGGACTCCCTGGAGCACCTGGCCCTCATCGACTACCTCGACGGCTGGCCGGCCCGGGCGGAGCGCCGGATCCGCGCGGCGACCGCCGCCGCCGAGCGCTGCGGTGCCCCCGTACCGGCCGGCACCGGACTCGGCAGGCTCGTCCTCGCCGCGGTCGCCGTGGAGCGCGGCGACACCCGCCGGGCCGAGGCCCTGCTGCGGCGCCCGCCCGACGCCCCGGACCCGGACGCCGTCCCGTACCCCGGCGCGTACAAGGGCCGGTACCCCGGCGCGTACCCGGGCCCGCACCTCGGCCC
This sequence comes from Streptomyces sp. SKN60, assembly GCF_026236535.1. Lineage (GTDB taxonomy): Bacteria > Actinomycetota > Actinomycetes > Streptomycetales > Streptomycetaceae > Streptomyces. The sequence goes on from NZ_JAHTMW010000022.1 coordinate 27,477, forward strand.
GTACCCGGACGCGCGCCCGACCCCGGACCTGCCCTTCGGCCCGCACCTCGGCCCCTACCCCGACCCTGACACGCACCCGGCACCGGATCCGACCCTCGACCCGACCCCGTACCCGGACCGCGACCCGGATGACGTGCGCCCGACGCCGACCCTGACCCCGTACCCGACCCCGTACTCGCACCCCGACCCCGTGACGGCAGCGGGCCGTCGCCTCGCCACCACCCGGCTGCTCCTCGCCCGGGGGCACACCCGGGCCGCCCTCACCGCCGCGGCGCGGCGCATTCCCGCCGCCGAGGACTCCCCGTGGGACCGGGGCCACGCCGCCCTGACCGCCTCGGCCGCCCACCTGGCGGCAGGCAGCGCCGAAGCCGCCGCCGAGGTCCTGCGGGCGGTGGCCGACGACCAGCCGCTGTGCCGGATCGCCGCCGCCCGGGCGTACCTCGCGGCCGGCGACCGCGCCACCGCCCTCAGCCTCCTCGACGGCCTGCCCGGACCGGGGCGCAGCGGCCCGGCGGTGTCCGTGCGCGCCGCGCTGGTGCGCGCCCGGGTCGCCCGGCTGGAGGGCGACCTCGCCTCCGTGCACCGGCTGCTCGGCCGGGCCCTCCGGGAGGCCGGGCCGGAGGAACTGCGGCGCCCATTCCTGGAGGCCGGGCCCTGGATCGCCCCGTTTCTGACGGCTCCGTCCCTGCGCCCGCTCGCCGCGGGCTGGCTCGCCCCCGGCCCCGCCCCTGTGTCCGCGCCCGGCCCCGCGCCCGGCTCCGGCCCCGCCCCCACCCCCGTGCCCGAGGCACCCGTCGAGCCGCTGAGCGCCCGCGAGCGGGACGTCCTGAGCCGGCTCGCCCGGACGATGTCCACCGAGGAGATCGCCGCCGATCTGTACGTGTCGGTCAACACGGTCAAGACCCACCTCAAGAGCGTCTACCGGAAGCTGTCGGTCCACCGGCGCAACGAAGCCGTGCGCCGCGCCCGCGACCTCGGCCTCCTCTGACGCACCCGGCCCGCCTCACCCGCCGCGGGTGAGGCACCGGACCGGCGCGTCGGGTGTGATGGCAGCGTGGGGGCGCCCGACCCGGGTGGACACGAAGAGGTGGACACGGTGAGACAGTGGCGCGCGCTGATCGTCCTGGGCACGGCCCAGTTCCTGATGGTCCTGGACACCTCCGTCATGAACGTGTCCATCAGTCAGCTCGTCGAGGACTTCGACACCGAGGTGACCGCCATCCAGGCCGTCATCACCCTGTACGCCCTGGTCATGGCCGCCTTCATGATCATCGGTGGCCGGATCGGGGACATCCTGGGCCGCCGCCGGGTCTTCCTGATCGGCATGGCCGTGTACGGCGTGGGCTCGGCCCTGACCGCCGCCGCGCCCACCCTGTGGGTCCTGGCCGTCGGCTGGTCGGTCGTCGAGGGGCTCGGCGCCGCGCTGGTGCTGCCGTCGATGGCGGCCCTCGTCGCCGAGTCGTACCGCGGCAAGGACCGCTCCGTCGCGTACGGCGTCATCGGCGGCCTCGCCGGCGCCGGCATCGCGGTCGGGCCGCTGCTCGGCGGCTGGGTGACGACGTACCTCACCTGGCGGCTCGTCTTCGCCGGCGAGGTCGTGGTGGTCCTCGCCGTCCTGCTCTTCCGGCGGGCGATCGAGGAGCACCCCGCGCCGGGCCGGCGCCCCGGCCTGGACGTCGTCGGCGCCGTGCTGTCGGCGGCCGGCCTGGCCGTCGGCGTCCTCGGGGTGCTGCAGAGCACCACCTGGGGCTGGGTGGCGCCGCGCGATCCGCCCTTCACGGTGTTCGGCTTCGCCCCCACCCTGTTCGTGATCGCGGCCGGGGTGGCGCTCCTCGCCCTGTTCCGGGCCTGGGAGCGACGGCGGGAGGAGGGTGGCCGCGACCCCCTGGTCCACCTCACCCTGCTCCGCAGACCCGTCCTGCGGTCCGGCCTGATGACCCTGCTGAGCCAGAACCTGATCCTGCTCGGCCTGTTCTTCACCATTCCGCTGTATCTGCAGGTCGTGCAGGGCTTCGACGCCTTCGAGACCGGACTGCGGCTGCTGCCGGTCTCCGTGACCATGCTCGTCGCCTCCCTCGGCGGCGCCCGGCTCGGGCGCCGGGCGGGCCCGCGCCGGGTCGTGCGGGTGGCCCTGGTGCTGCTCGTGGCGGCCATCGTCTGGCTCCTCGCCACCATCGACCCGGTCATCGACGACGCCCAGTTCTTCGGGGCGATGGCGCTCCTCGGCCTGGGCATGGGGATGCTGGCCTCGCAGCTGGGCAACGTCGTCCAGTCCAGCGCGGGGGAGGAGGAGCGCAGCGAGGTCGGCGGCCTGCAGTTCACCGCGCAGAACCTCGGATCGGCGCTCGGCACGGCCCTGATCGGCTCGATCCTGATCGGCGCCCTGGTCCAGGCGTTCACCACGAAGGTCGAGGACAACCCGCGCCTGTCGGAGGAGGCCCGGCAGCAGACGAGCATCGCCCTGGAGTCCGGGGTCAGCTTCGTCTCGACCGACCAGGTGCGCACCGCCGCCGAGCAGGCCGGGCTGCCCCCGCGCGAGGTGGACGCCGTCACGGAGTCCTACGCCTCCGCGCAGCTGAACGGCCTGAAGGCGGCGATCTTCGCGACCGGCGGCATCACGCTCGCGAGCTTCCTGGTGACCCGCGGACTCCCCACCGGGAGCCGGACCACGAGGACCCGGGACTCCGGCCGGGACTCCCAGGTCACCCCTGAAGGGTGAGGCGGATGACACCTCCCACGGCGCACGATCGCCGTATGCAGTACGAGATCCGCGTCGACGGGCACATGTCGGAGCCGCTGATCAGCGCGTTCCCCGAACTGGAGCACGTGGTGATCTCGCACGAGTCGGTGCTGTACGGCCCCGTCCTGGACGAGGCGCACCTCTACGGACTGCTGGCCCGCTTCCAGTCGCTCGGACTGCACGTGGTGGAACTGCGCCGCCTGCCCGAGTGACGGGGAGACGATTCGGAACGGAGCAAGAGATGGGCACGTATCTCGCCTACGACTATCCGCTGCTGGGCGCCTTCTGGACCATGCTGTGGCTCTTCCTGTGGATCCTCTGGTTCATCCTGCTCTTCCGGATCATCGTCGACATCTTCCGCGACGACGACATGGGCGGCTGGGGCAAGGCCGGCTGGCTGGCGTTCGTGATCCTGCTGCCCTTCCTGGGCGTGCTCGTGTACGTCATCGCCCGCGGCAAGTCCATGGGCGGCCGGGAGCTCCGGCACGCCCGCGCGCAGCAGAAGGCGTTCGACGACTACGTCCGTGAGACCGCCTCCGGTGGTGGCGCCGGCGGAGGCGCCGGCCGCAGCCACGCCGACGAACTCGCCAGGCTCTCCGAACTCCGGACCCGCGGCGACATCACCGAAGAGGAGTTCCGCCGGGCCAAGGCACTGGTCCTGGGCGACGACGCCCCGTCGGGGTCCGCGTCCACGACCGCGGCAGACACCGGCGGCGCCTCCCGTAGCTGAGTCACGGGAGGACGGAAAGGAGAACCGAGATGGCCACCGCACACGCCTCCACCCACACGTCACGGAAGAGTTCGGCCAGCTACGCCTGGGCCGAGGGGCTGACGGCCTTCGCCGCCGTCATGCTCGGCCTGGCAGGGCTGCTCGCCATCTTCCGCGGCATCATGGCGATCGCCGAGGACGAGGTCTTCGTCACCACACCCAACTACGTCTTCCAGTTCGACCTGACCGGGTGGGGCTGGGTCCATCTCGGGCTCGGCATCGTCGCCGTGCTCGTGAGCGCCGGACTGTTCATGACCCAGACCTGGGCACGCGTCCTCGGCGTGGCCATCGCCGGGCTCGTCATCATCGCCAACTTCCTCTCGCTGCCGTACTACCCGGTGTGGTCCGTCATCATGATCGCGATGTCCGGATTCGTCATCTGGGCCCTGTGCGTCAGCCGCAAGGACGACACCGGCGCCGCCTCCGGCGGGAGCACGTCGTGAACGACCTGAAGTTCGAGCAGAAGCGTTCGCTGAGCCACGAGGAGGCGGCGGACCTGCTGGCCTCGCTCGCCAAGGCGTTCAGGAAGGGCGAGGAGGCCGAGCTGGCCTTCGGCGGGGGAACGCTGAGCCTCAAGGTCCCCGACGGTTTCCGCACCGAGGTGGAGATCGAGGTCGACGGCGACGAGATCGAGATGGAGCTCGAACTGAAATGGCGTACGGGCGGCGAACCCGCCGCCCCCGCGCCCCCGCCGGCCGAGCCGAAGGCCGCGGCGAAGGCCGAGGCCGCCAAGCCGGACAAGCCGGCGAAGCCCGCCAAGCCCGCCAAGCCCAAGGACAAGGCCCCGAAGCCGAAGGCCACGTCCGCCAGGCCCAAGAGCAGCTCCGCGAAACCGAGGGGCAAGCGCGCCAAGCGCCGGGCCAGGCGCGCCCGCGCCAAGCAGTGACCCCGCGGGCCCACGGCCCGGCGGCCCGATCCGGAAGGCGCGTGCGCTAGCGCCGGATCAGCCGCCGGGCCGTCGCCGTCGCCACCGCCGCCGTGCGCGAGTCCACGCCCAGCTTGGCGAAGATGTGCACCAGATGGGACTTCACCGTCGCCTGGCTCAGGAACAGCGCCTTGCTGATCTGCTGGTTCGACAGGCCCTCGCCGACCAGCTGGAGCACCTCCAGCTCGCGCCGGGTCAGCGCCTCCGCCGGGGTGCGCATCCGGTCCATCAGCCGGTGCGCCACCGCCGGGGCGAGCGCCGACTGGCCGGCCGCCGCCGTCCGTACCGCCGCCGCCAGCTCCTCCGGCGGGGCGTCCTTCAGGAGATAGCCCGAGGCCCCCGCCTCCACCGCCGCCAGGATGTCCGCGTCCGAGTCGTACGTGGTGAGCACCAGGACCCGCGGCCCGCCCGGTACGGCGGTGATCGCCGCCGTCGCCTCCGAGCCGTGCATCCCCGCGCCGAACTGCAGGTCCATCAGGACCACGTCCACACCCCCGGCGGCGGCCAGCTCGACCGCACGCTCGGCGGTCGCCGCCTCCGCGACCACGGCGAAGTCGGGCTCCGTGTCGAGGACGGCGCGCAGCCCGGCCCGTACCACCGGGTGGTCGTCGGCGAGCAGCAGTCGGACGGTCATGCGTCGGCTCCAGCGGGGAGGGTGAGGGGCAGGGGGAGGGAGACGGCAACGGCGGCGCCCTGGCCGGGGGCGGACTCGACGGTGAAGGACCCGCCGAGCGACTCCGCCCGCGAGCGCATCGCCGGCAGCCCGAAGCCGCCCTCGGAGGAGGGGCACACGGCCCGCAGCGCGCCCGGATCGAACCCCTTGCCGTCGTCCACCACGTCCAGGGTCACCGACCCGCCCATGAAGGACAGCGTGATCTCCGCCCGCGAGGCGGCGGCGTGCCGGACGGTGTTCGCGAGCGCCGACTGCGCGATCCGCAGCAGCGCCACCTCGTACGGGGTGGGCAGCTCCACCGGCGTGCCGCTCACGGAGAACCGCACGCGCGGACCGTCCGGACCGGCCGTCCCGCACAGCCGCTCAAGCGCCCCGGCCAGCGAACCGTGCTCCAGATCGGGCGGGGCGAGCGCGCGGACGAACCGGCGCGCCTCCGCCAGGTTGTCCTGGGCGGCCCGCCGCGCCGCCTCGATGTGCCCGGCGGCCGGCGAGCCCTCCGGCAGCGCCCGCTCGGCGGCCCGCAGCAGCAGCTGGATCGAGGACAGGCCCTGGGCCAGGGTGTCGTGGATCTCCCGGGCGAGCCGCTCCCGCTCGGCGAGGGTTCCCGCGTGCCGCTCGGCCGCCGCGAGCTCGGCCCGGGTGGCGATCAGCTCCTCGACCATCCGCCGGCGCCGTTCGCTCTCCCGGTACAGGGCCTGGTAGCCGAGCACCGTCGCCACCGCGACCGCCGCGCCGAGCAGCGGCCCGATGAAGACGCCCGGGTTCAGCGCGGCGCCGTGCCGCACGTACGAGAGGATCGCGGCGCCCGCCGTCAGGCCGACGGCCGGCAGCGACCAGCGCACCGGCAGCAGGTGCAGCTGGAGGAAGTACAGCGGGAAGGCGATCCACAGCCCCTCCGGTGTCACCCAGAGCAGCACCAGCCACGCCAGGCACAGCGTGCCCAGCCACACCGCGGCGGCCCGCTGCGATTCCCGTACGGCGGGCAGGAACGATCCGGCCGCGTACACGACGCCGGTGACGACGGCCGCCGCCACTCCGGCGGCGGTGTGCGCGCGCAGCGCGGCGAGCACGAGCAGGCCCGCCATCAGCAGGTGGAGGCAGAGCCGCAGGGCGCGGAGGGCGGGGGTGAGGTGACGCGGATCCATGACCCGTCCAGCGTAGGCGGGCCGGGGAGCCGGTCCGGACAATCCAGACTCAACCGAAAGTTTGATTACGGAGCCATCCGTGGCGCGATGCCCGCGGCGGCCCCCGCCGAGCAGTCTGGGTCCCATGTTCGTGGCATGGAGAGACCTGAGATTCGCCAAGGGGCGTTTCACCCTGATGGGCACCGTGATCGTGCTGATCACGCTGCTCGTCGGACTTCTTTCGGGACTGACCGCCGGGCTCGCTCGCGAGAACATCTCGGCGATCACCGGCCTCCCGGCGGACCGGCTGGCCTTCGCCGCCCCGCCCGCCGGCCAGTCGGTCTCCTTCACCAATTCGACCGTCACCGAGTCCCAGTGGCGTGCCTGGGCCGCCCGCCCCGGCGTCGACGCCGCCGCGCCGCTCGGCATCCGCACCCTCAACGCGGCGGCCGGCGACCGCACCGCCGCCCTCTCCGCCTTCGGTACGGAGCCGGGCTCGGGCCTCGCGCCGGAGACCGGCGCCGGGGCGAAGCTCGGCCCGGGCCGGGTGATCCTTTCCGAGTCGGCGGCCGAGGAGCTGGGCGTCGGGGCCGGGGACGCGGTGCGGCTCGGCACCCTGGACGCCACCGTCGCGGCGGTCGCCGGAGACGCCTCGTACAGCCACACCCCCGTCGTCTGGACCTCCCTCACCGACTGGCAGAAGCTCGGCCACAGCGGCACGACGCCCGAGGAACAGGCCACCGTCATCGCCCTGACCGCTTCCGGCACTGCCGTGGATTGGGCGGCCGGGGACACGGCCCTGAAGACCTCGGCGAAGACGCCCGACGAGGCCCTCGGCGCCATAGGGTCCTACCAGGCCGAGAACGGCTCGCTCCAGCTCATGCGCGGCTTCCTCTTCGTGATCTCCGCGCTCGTCATAGGAGCCTTCTTCACCGTCTGGACCATCCAGCGCAGCGCCGACGTGGCCGTCCTCAAGGCGCTCGGCGCCTCCACCCCGTACCTCCTGAAGGACGCCCTCGGGCAGGCCCTGGTCATGCTCACCGCCGGCACCCTGCTCGGTACCGGGCTCGCCGTCGGCATCGGCGCGCTCATCAGCGGCGGCGACGTGCCCTTCGTGCTCCAGCCGCTGACCGTGCTCGGCCCGGCCGCCGTGATGATCGTGCTCGGTGCGCTCGGCGCGGCCCTGTCCATCCGGCGGATCACCGCCGTCGACCCCCTGACCGCCCTCGGGAGTGCCCGATGAGCCTGCTGCTCGCAGACGTGACCCTGACCTATCCCGACGGCGACGGGCGGCTCACCGCCCTCGACGCGGTCTCCCTCGACGTGCCGGCCGGCACCCTGACCGCCGTCGTCGGCCCCTCCGGCTCCGGCAAGTCCAGCCTGCTCGCCGTGGCCGCCACCCTGGTCACCCCGGACAGCGGCCGGGTCGTCGTGGCCGGCACCGAGACCGGCCCGCTCGGCCCGGCGGCCCGCGCCGAGCTGCGCCGCGACCGCATCGGCATCGTCTTCCAGCAGCCCAATCTGCTGCCCTCGCTCACCGCGCTCGAACAGCTCCAGGTCATGGGGCACCTGTCCGGCCGGACGAGCCGGGCGGTACGGGACCGGGCCGCCGGGCTCCTCGACGCCGTGGGCCTCGCCGAGCAGGCGCACCGGCGCCCGCACCAGCTCTCCGGCGGCCAGCGCCAGCGCGTCAACATCGCCCGGGCGCTGATGAACGAGCCCTCCGTGCTCCTCGTCGACGAGCCCACCAGCGCCCTGGACCACGAGCGGGGCGCGGCCGTCATGGAGCTCCTCGCCGGTCTGACGGCGGAGCGCGGCACCGCCACGGTGCTCGTCACCCACGACCGGGCGCACCTGGGGCGCGCGGACCGGGTGGTGACGGTGCAGGACGGGCGGCTGACGGAGGAGACGGCGCCCGCGGCCGTGTGACCGAGCCGCGGTACGAAGAAGGGCGCCCGGAGCAGAGATGCTCCGGGCGCCCTTCTTCGTGCCCCCTAGGCCTGGCCGTTGCCCGCCGTGTTCACCAGTGCCGCCGACAGCTCCTGGGCGACCTGCTGCAGGATCGGGACGATCTTCTCGGTGGCGGCCTCGGTGACGCGGCCCGCCGGGCCCGAGATGGAGATGGCCGCCGCGGTGGGGGAGTTGGGCACCGGCACCGCGAGGCAGCGGACTCCTATCTCCTGCTCGTTGTCGTCGACCGCGTAGCCCGTCTCGCGGACCGCCGCCAGGGCCTCCAGGAAGCCCTCGGGCGTGGTGATGGTCTTCTCGGTGGCGGCGGGCATGCCGGTACGGGCGAGCAGCGCGCGCACCTCGTCGGCCGGGGTGTCGGCGAGCAGCGCCTTGCCCACGCCGGTGGAGTGCGGCAGCACCCGGCGGCCGACCTCGGTGAACATGCGCATCGAGTGCTTGGAGGGCACCTGGGCGACGTAGACGATCTCGTCGCCGTCGAGCAGCGCCATGTTCGCCGTCTCGCCGGTCTCCTCCACGAGCCGCGCCAGGTACGGGCGGGCCCAGGTGCCGAGCAGCCGGGAGGCGGACTCACCGAGCCGGATCAGGCGCGGGCCCAGGGCGTACCGGCGGTTGGGCTGCTGGCGGACGTAGCCGCAGGCGACCAGGGTGCGCATGAGGCGGTGGATGGTGGGCAGCGGCAGGCCGCTGCTGGCGGAGAGCTCGCTGAGCCCGACCTCGCCGCCGGCGTCGGCCATCCGCTCGAGGAGATCGAAGGCACGCTCGAGGGACTGGACGCCACCGCTCGCGGCGGCGGGTTTCGCGGCGTCGGTGGTGCTGGCGCTGGACGTCGGCACGGCAACGGTCCTTTCGGGGCAGGCGGGCAAGGCAGCAGCCTACCGGGCCGCCGAGCCGGACACACGGCACAGGTCTCGGCGTCCGGGCCGGTCAGGGGGGTGTTTGTCCCAGGTCGGCGGCCGCCTCGCGGGCTCCTGGTGCGCCCCGCATGTACGGAGCTACGTTCTACTGTACGAAATTTCCATTCCACTTCATGGAAACGTCCAATCGGCCCTCGCGGGGGCGGGTCGCGCCGGGCGATCCTGGAAACGTGCTCTTGACGGCATGTCGTCACGCACGCAGACTCCTTCAACAGTTCGTTGAATTTTCGGTTCCGCGGAAGCGGATGCGAGGAGAAGGGGTACGGGTGGACGTCAATCTGGTCCTGCGTTCGACGCGGGTGATCACGCCCGAGGGGACGCGCGCGGCGTCGATCGCCGTCGCGGGCGGGACGATCGCGGCCGTGTGGCCCCACGACGCCGAGGTCCCGGCCGGCGCCCGGCTGGAGGACGTCGGCGACGACGTGATCCTGCCCGGCCTGGTCGACACCCACGTCCACGTCAACGACCCCGGGCGGACGGAGTGGGAGGGCTTCCACACCGCGACGCGTGCCGCCGCGGCCGGCGGCATCACCACCCTCCTCGACATGCCCCTCAACTCCCTCCCGCCGACCACGACCGTCGAGCACCTGCGGATCAAGCGGGAGGTCGCGGCGCCGAAGGCCCACGTCGACACCGGGTTCTGGGGCGGGGCGGTGCCGGACAACGTCAAGGACCTGCGGCCCCTGCACGACGCCGGCGTCTTCGGCTTCAAGTGCTTCCTGTCCCCCTCCGGGGTGGAGGAGTTCCCGCAGCTCGACCAGGAACAGCTCGCCGCCTCGCTGGCCGAGATCGCCGGGTTCGACGGGCTGATGATCGTCCACGCCGAGGACCCCCACGAGCTGGACGCCGCCCCGCAGAAGCCCGGCCCCGCCTACGCCGACTTCCTCGCCTCCCGGCCCCGTATCGCGGAGAACACCGCGATCCAGAACCTCATCGACCAGGCCCGCCGCCTGGCCGCCCGCGTCCACGTCCTGCATCTGTCGTCCTCGGACGCGCTGCCGCTGATCGCCGCCGCCAAGGCCGAGGGCGTGAAGATCACCGTCGAGTCCTGCCCGCACTTCCTCACCCTGACCGCCGAGGAGATCCCCGACGGCGCGACCGAGTTCAAGTGCTGCCCGCCCATCCGCGAGGCGGTCAACCAGGACGCCCTCTGGGAGGGGCTCGCGGACGGCACGATCGACTGCATCGTCTCCGACCACTCCCCCTCCACGGCCGATCTGAAGACCGGGGACTTCGCCTCCGCCTGGGGCGGGATCTCCTCGCTCCAGCTCGGGCTGCCCGCGATCTGGACCGAGGCCCGCCGCCGCGGCCACGACCTCACCGACCTCGCCCGCTGGATGTCCACCAACCCCGCCCGCCTCGCCGGCCTGGACCGGAAGGGCGCGATCGAGCCCGGCCGGGACGCCGACTTCGCCGTCCTCGACCCCGACGCCACCTTCACCGTCGACCCCGCCCGGCTCCAGCACCGCAACCGCGTCACCGCCTACGCCGGCAAGACCCTCCACGGCGTCGTCACCTCCACCTGGCTCCACGGCGAACGCATCAACCACCGCGGCACCCTCACCGACCCCGCCGGCCGCCTCCTCGAAAGGACCAACTGACGTGTCCGCCATACCCTCCTTCACCGGCGACGCCAGCCCCTACGGCGGCGGTGACCCCTACGCCGACTACCGCACGGCCGACTTCCCCTTCACGCAGTACGCCGACCTCGCCGACCGGCGCCTCGGTGCCGGCGTCGTCGCCGCGAACGACGAGTTCTTCGCCGAGCGCGAGAACCTGCTCAAGCCCGAGGCCGCCGAGTTCGACCCCGAGCACTTCGGCCACAAGGGCAAGATCATGGACGGCTGGGAGACCCGCCGCCGTCGCGGCGTCTCCGCCGCGCAGCCCCACCCCACCGAGGACGACCACGACTGGGCGCTCGTGCGCCTCGGCGCCCCTGGCGTCATCCGCGGCCTCGTCGTCGACACCGCCCACTTCCGCGGCAACTACCCGCAGGCCGTGTCGGTCGAGGCCGCCTCCGTCGCCGGCTCGCCCTCGCCCGAGGAGCTGCTCGCCGACGACGTCAAGTGGACGACCCTCGTGCCGCGCACCGCCATCGGCGGCCACGCCGCCAACGGCTTCGCCGTCGACGTCGAGCAGCGCTTCACCCACCTCCGCGTCAACCAGCACCCCGACGGCGGCATCGCCCGCCTCCGCGTGTACGGCGAGGTCGCCCCCGACCCCGAGTGGCTCGGCGTGCTCGGCACCTTCGACCTCGCGGCCCTGGAGAACGGCGGCCAGGTCGAGGACGCCTCCGACCGCTTCTACTCCCCGGCCACCAACACCATCCAGCCCGGCCGCTCCCGCAAGATGGACGACGGCTGGGAGACCCGCCGCCGCCGCGACAAGGGCAACGACTGGATCCGCTACAGCCTCGCCGCCGAGGCCGAGATCCGCGCCGTCGAGATCGACACCGCGTACCTCAAGGGCAACAGCGCCGGCTGGGCCGCGCTCTCCGTCGCCGCCGAGGGCTCCGAGGACTGGACCGAGATCCTGCCCAGGACCCGCCTCCAGCCCGACACCAACCACCGCTTCGTCCTCGGCGTGCCGGCCGTCGGCTCCCGGGTCCGGATCGACATCTACCCCGACGGCGGCATCTCCCGCCTCCGTCTCTTCGGCTCGCTCACCGATGCGGGCACGGCGCGGCTGACCGCCCGCCACCAGGAACTGGGCGGCTGACGCCACCCGGTCACACGATCTGGGCGGGCACGACACCCCGCCCGGCACGAGGGCGCACCGACCCGACAGCACCGGTGCGCCCTCGCGCGCCCTCCTTTTTTACGGCTCGGGTCGCCTCCGGGCGCTTTGAGCCGGGCTCACAGCCCCGACCGTGCTCGACTTCTCGTTCCTCGCAGCCTCCGCGCGCTCGCGACTGTTCCCCCGGCGCGCCCTTCGGCTCACTCGCCGGTCCATGGGGTGCCGGGTCAGGCCGCGTGGCCGCCGTCCACCGAGAACTCGGCGCCCGTCACGTACGCCGCGCCCGGGCCGGCCAGGAAGGCGACCGTCGCCGCGACCTCGGCGGGCGTGCCGAAGCGGCCCAGGGCCGTCATCGCCGCCTGGCCCGCCGCGTACGGGCCGTCCGCCGGGTTCATGTCGGTGTCGACCGGGCCCGGGTGGACCAGGTTCGCCGTGATGCCCCGGTCGCCGAGCTCGCGCGCCAGCGCCTTCGTCAGGCCGACGAGGGCCGACTTGCTGGTCGCGTACAGCGTGCCGCCTGGCCCCGGCACCCGCTGCGTCATGCAGGTGCCGATGGTGATGATCCGGCCGCCGTCCGTCATCCGCGCGGCCGCCGCCTGGGAGGCCAGGAAGGTCGCGCGGACGTTCACCGCGAGGACCCGGTCCACCTCGGCGAGCGACAGCGACTCCAGCGGGCCGAGGACCCCGACGCCCACGTTGTTCACCAGCACGTCGAGCCGGCCGAGCGCGTCCGCCGCCCATTCCACCGCCCCCGCCGCGTCCCCGGCGTCGGCCGCGTCCGCGCGCAGCGGCAGCGCCTTGCCGCCCGCCGCCTCGATCCGGGCCGCGACCGCCCGCGCCCGCTCCTCCTCCCGTACGTACGTGAAGGCGACGTGCGCGCCCTCCTCGGCCAGCCGGACGGCGGTCGCCGCGCCGATGCCCCGGCTGCCGCCGGTGACCAGGACCGCCTTGCCGTTCAACGTGGACATCTCGAACTCCTCGTACCTCGGTGACGCGGTGTCGTACCGCATCTCGTTGCGAGTTCAATCAAAGATGGGCGGGGGCGGAGGTGCTGGCGGGAATCGGACGCCGAGCCGAGGGGGGAGCGGTCGGGGGAAACGTGTAGCCACCACCGGCCGCGCGCCGGTACGGTGATCCCCCCCGCCCCGTGTGCGAGCCGCCGAAGTCTCCACCGCACCCCCTGAGTTGGAGACCGGATGTCGTCCCTCGCCGCCCCGCTGCCCCTCGGCGCCCCGCGCCGCGCCTGGCTCACCGACCTGCCCGTCCTGCTCGTCGCGGTGGTCTGGGGCGCCAGCTATCTCGCGGCGAAGGGCATCACCACCGCCCACACCGTGCTCGCCGTGCTCGTGCTGCGCTTCGCCGTGGTGCTGCCGGTGCTGGTCGCGGCGGGTTGGCGCCGGCTGCGGGCGCTGAACGCCGCGCAGTGGCGCGGGGCCGGCGTGCTCGGCCTGATCCTCGCCGGGATCTTCCTCCTGGAGACCTACGGAGTCGTCCACACCTCCGCCACCAACGCGGGCCTGATCATCAGCCTCACCATGATCCTCACACCGCTCGCCGAGGCGGCCGTCACCCGCACCCGGCCGTCCCGCGCCTTCCTGGCCGCCGCCGCGCTCTCGGTGACCGGCGTGATCCTGCTGACCCAGGGCGGAGGCTTCACCGCACCCAGCACCGGCGACCTGCTGATGCTGCTCGCGGCCCTCGCCCGTACCGTGCACGTGCTCGCGATGTCCCGGATCAAGGCCGTACGCAGCGCCGACTCGCTCTCCCTCACCACGGTCCAACTGGGTGCCGCCGTCGCCGTCTTCGCGCTCCTCGCCGCCGCGCCCGGCACCGGAGCCTCGCCGTGGGCGGCCGCCGCGGACTTCGGCTCCGGCGAGTGGGCGGGCCTGCTCTTCCTCTCCGTCTTCTGCACGCTCTTCGCCTTCTTCGTGCAGATGTGGGCCGTCCGCCGCACCTCCCCGTCCCGGGTCAGCCTGCTCCTGGGCACCGAACCCCTGTGGGCCGCGGCCGCCGGCATCGCGCTCGCGGGCGACCGGCCCGGCGTGGTGGGCCTGCTGGGCGCCGTCCTCGTCCTGGCCGGAACGGCGTGGGGCCGCCGGGCCGCCGACGGCGCCGCCCACTAGGCGACGGTCAGCTTCTGACCCGGTCCGACATCACCATCAGCGCGAAGCCCAGCGCCGCTATCACGATGTTCGCGAACAGCGCGTGGTCCGCCAGGAACCACACGTTGTCGGTCAGGAAACGGGTCACCCCCAACAGCCGGAACCAGCCGTCGGTCAGCTCGCGGAGCACCCCGCAGACGCCGAAGACCGTCAACAGAAAGCCCGTGATCTCCAGAAACCTCTTCATGTCCCGAGCATGATCCACCGGCGGCCCCGCTCGCGTCGGCCGTCGGTATCGGACCCGGGACCCGCCGTACCGCCTTTCGTACGACCGAAGTCCCGAGCCGTGCGACTTTGGTATCGCGCGGCGGCTTCCGTGCCGCGCCCCGGCCCCCACCTGCGTACATTTCCGGTATGACACGCACGGCCCGCCCGGAGCGGCACACCTGGCTGCTCCCCTCCCATCTGGTCCAGGCCGCCCGCGACGGCGGCGACCGGCCGGAGGGGCCGCGGCCGCGCCGCACCGTGCGCGACTGGATCGTCGACACCATCCTGTTCCTGCTCGCCGCGCTCGTCGGACTGCTCGCCGCCGAGACCAGCGCGCAGTACAACAGCGCGGCCGTCGCCCTCGCCGACCAGGTCGTCGGCGGTCTCGCCTGCGTCGCGCTCTGGCTGCGCCGCCGCTGGCCGGTCGGCCTCGCCGTCGCGCTGTCCCTGGTCAGCGTCGTCGCGCCGACCGCGGGCGGCGCGCTGCTCGCGAGCCTGTTCAGCGTCGCCGTGCGCCGCCCGTTCCGGCAGGTCGCCTGGATCGGGCTGCTCGCCATGGCCGCCTCCACCGCGCAGGTCTTCGCCCGCCCCGACCCCGGCACCGCCACCCTCCTCAACATCGGCGTCGGCGTCGTCCTGGTGCTGCTCGTCACCGCCTGGGGCATGCTGGTGCGCTCCCGCCGCCTGCTCGTCGAGGCGCTGCGCGACCGCGCCGTACGGGCCGAGGCCGAGGCCGAACTGCGCGCCCAGCAGGCCCAGCAGCTGGCCCGCGAGGCCATCGCCCGCGAGATGCACGACGTGCTCGCGCACCGGCTCACCCTGCTCAGCGTGCACGCCGGCGCCCTGGAGTTCCGGCCCGACGCCCCGCCCGAGCAGGTCGCCCGCGCCGCCGGCGTCATCCGGGACAGCGCCCACGAGGCCCTGCAGGACCTGCGCGAGATCATCGGCGTGCTCCGCTCCCCGGACGAGGGCGCCGAGGACCGGCCGCAGCCCACCCTCGCCACCCTCGACACCCTGGTCGACGAGGTCCGCGAGGCCGGCATGAAGGTCGTCCTCGACTCCACCGTCACCGACCCGGACCGGGTGCCCGCCGCCACCGGCCGCACCGTCTACCGGATCGCCCAGGAAGCCCTCACCAACGCCCGCAAGCACGCCCCCGGCACCGAGGTCACCCTCACCCTGCGCGGCCGCCCCGGCGACGGACTCACCGTCGAGGTCCGCAACCCCGCCCCCACCGGACCCGTCCCGCCCGTCCCCGGCTCGGGCCAGGGCCTCATCGGCCTCACCGAACGCGCCACCCTCGCCGGTGGCCGGATGGAGCACGGACCCGCCCCCGACGGCGGCTTCGCGCTGCACGCCTGGCTACCGTGGCCCGCATGACCTCCACCCCGCCGCCCGCCGGGCCGGCCGACCCGCCGTCCGAGCCGACCCCGGTCCGACTGCTCGTCGTCGACGACGACCCCCTCGTCCGCGCCGGCCTCGCCCTCATGCTCGGCGGCGCCGACGACGTCGAGATCGTCGGCGAGGGCGCCGACGGCGCCGAGGTGCCCGAGCTCGTCGACCGGCTCGCACCCGACGTCGTCCTCATGGACATCCGCATGCCCGGCGTCGACGGCCTCACCGCCACCGAGCGGCTGCGCGCCCGGCCCGGCGCGCCCGAGGTCGTCGTGCTCACCACCTTCCACGCCGACGAGCAGGTGCTGCGCGCCCTGCGGGCCGGCGCCGCCGGGTTCCTCCTCAAGGACACCCCGCCCGGCGAGATCGTCACCGCCGTTCGCCGGGTCGCCGCCGGCGACCCCGTCCTGTCCCCGGCCGTCACCCGTCAGCTGATGAGCCAGGTCGCCCGACGCACACCGGCCCCTGCACCGGACGCCCCCGCCCCGGAAACCCCCGCCGCCGAGCGGCCGCCGTCCCGCCGCGCCCTCGCCCGCGAGCGCCTCGCCACGCTCGCCGAGCGCGAACGCGAGGTCGCCGTCTGCGTCGGCCAGGGACGCTCCAACGCCGAGATCGCCGGCACCCTGTACATGAGCGTGCCGACCGTCAAGACCCACGTCTCACGCATTCTGGCCAAACTCGGCCTCAACAACCGTGTCCAGATCGCGCTGTTGGTCCACGACGCAGGCCTGCTCGACCTCCCCGACGGCGAGCAAGCGGACTAGCCTGACCCGATGTCGGTCACCGATCTGCGGGAGTACGGCGCGGAGTTCACCGCGAACCCGTACCCCTACTACGCGAAGCTCCGCGCCTCAGGCCCGGTCCACGAGATCCTCACCCCCGAGGGCATCCCCGCCTGGCTGATCGTCGGCTACGACGAGGCCCGCGCCGCCCTCGCCGACCAGAGACTCATCAAGGACCCCTCCGTCGTCATGGACTTCGTGCCGCTGGAGTTCGAGGTCATCGGCCCCAACCTGCTCGGCATCGACCCGCCCGACCACACGCGGCTGCGCAAGCTCGTCGCGGGCGAGTTCACCGGCCGCCGGGTGGAGGCCCTGCGCCCCAGGATCCAGCAGCTCACCGACGAACTCCTCGACGCGATGGCCCCGGCGGGCCGCGCAGACCTCGTCGACTCCTTCGCCTTCCCGCTGCCCATCACCGTCATCTGCGAACTCCTCGGCGTCCCCGCCGCCGACCGCGACTCCTTCCGCGCCTGGTCGAACGAGCTCGTCGCCCCCACCGGCGCGATGACCGAACGCGAGGCCGTCGAGGGCTTCGGCGGCTACCTCGACGAACTCATCGAGGACAAGCGCGCCGCCGGCCCCCGGGACGACCTGCTCTCCGCGCTCATCGCCACCCGCGCCGAGGACGGCGACCGACTCTCGCTGCCCGAACTGCGCGCCCTCGCCTATCTGTTGCTGATCGCGGGCCACGAGACCACGGTCAACCTCATCGCCGGCACCGTACGGCTGCTGCTCACCCACCCCGACCAGCTGGCCGCGCTGCGCGCCGACCCCGGACTCGTCGACGCGGCGATCGAGGAGGGCCTGCGCTTCGACGGACCGGTCGAGGCCGCCACGTACCGCTTCTCCAGCGAGGACGTGGAGATCGCCGGGACGGTGATACCCGCCGGTTCCGTGGTCCTCGTCGGTCTCGCCGCGAGCGCCCGCGACGCCGCCCGCTTCCCGGACCCGGACCGCTTCGACGTCCACCGCGACCCGCGCGGCCACCTCGCCTTCGGCCACGGCATCCACTACTGCCTGGGCGCCCCGCTGGCCCGCCTGGAGGGCAAGATCGCCATCCGGTCGCTTCTGGAGCGCTTCCCGCGGCTGGAACTCGACCCCGACGCGGGCTCGTTGGAGTGGCTGCCGGGTCTGCTGATCCGCGGCACCCGCCGGCTCCCGGTCGTATGGTGACGCCCATGACCTCCCTGCCCTCCGAACTCGACGCCGACCTCGCCCGCAAGGTCCTGGACGCCCAGCCCTTCAGCCGTCTCCTCGGCGCCCGGATCGCCGCCTTCGGCGACGGTGCGGCGACGCTGGAGCTCGACATCCGCGACGAGCACCGCCAGCAGAACGGCTTCGTGCACGGCGGCGTGCTCTCCTACGCGGCCGACAACGCGATCACCTTCGCGGCGGGCTCGGCCCTCGGCCCCGCGGTGCTGACCGCCGGCTTCTCCATCCAGTACATGCGCCCGGCCGTCGGCACGGTGCTGCGCGCCCGCGCGACCGTGGTGCACGCCGGGCGCCGGCAGGCGGTGGTGCGCTGCGACCTGTTCTGCGTGGACACGGAGGGCACGGACGGCACGGAGGGCACGGAGACCCTGTGCGCGGTCGCGCAGGGGACCGTACTGAACTCCGCCTGAGGCCCGGTCAGGACCCCCGGTCAGCGCCTGGTCAGGACGCCGGGATCTCCGCCAGGCGCACCGGCCGGTGCTCGCGGCGGGACAGCTCGCAGGTCTCGGCGATGCGCAGGGCCTTCAGGGCCTCCGCGCCGTCGCACGGGTTGTCCCGCTCGCCGCGCACCAGGCGTACGAAGGCGTCCAGCTCCGCCTCGTACGCCGGGGCGAACCGCTCCAGGAAGCCGGGCCAGGGCTTGCCGGGCGGCGGCGGGCCCATCGGCTCGACCGACTCGAGCGGGGTGCGCTCGTCCAGGCCCACCGCGAGCTGCGCCAACTCCCCGGCCAGCTCCATCCGTACGTCGTAACCGGCGCCGTTGCAGCGGGTCGCGGTCGCCGTCACCAGCGTGCCGTCGTCCAGGGTGAGCAGCGCCGCCGCCGTGTCCACGTCGTGCGCCGCGCGGAACATCGCGGGTCCGGCGTCCGAGCCCCGCGCGTACACCTCCACGACCTCCCGACCGGTCACCCAGCGCACCATGTCGAAGTCGTGCACCATGCAGTCCCGGAAGAGACCGCCGGACAGCGGCAGATACGCGGCGGGCGGCGGCGCCGGGTCGGAGGACGCCGTCCGTACGGTGTGCAGCCGGCCGAGCCGGCCCTCCGCGACGGCCTCCCGGGCCGCCCCGTACCCGGCGTCGAAGCGCCGCATGAAGCCCAGCTGCAGCTCGGTCCCGGCCTCCGCGACGGCCCGCAGCGCCCCGAGCGTCCCCGGTATCCCCAGCGCGATCGGCTTCTCGCAGAACGCCGGAAGCCCGGCCGCCGCGGCCCGCCCGATCAGCTCCGCGTGCGCCGCCGTCGCCGAGGCGATCACCACCGCGTCCAGCGCGTGATGCCCGAACAGCGCCTCGACGTCCGGGGCCGCCTCGGCCCCGAGCGCCCCGGCCACCCGCGCGGCCCGCGCCGGGTCGGCGTCCGCGAGGACCAGACCGTCGACCTCCGGGTGCCGCGCGAGCACTCCCGCGTGGAATCCGCCGATCCGTCCCGTCCCGACCAGTCCGATCCGCATGGCCCCAAGGTCGTTCGGATCGCGGCGGGTGTCAAGGAAGGGTCAGGACAACCGGACCGGCGCGCCCCTTCGCGTTCGGATCGCTCGTCCGTGGGTAGGCCGTCTGTTTCGGATCAGGTGCGGATCGGGTGCGGATCAGGCCCCGCTGAAGATCGGCGCGACCCCCATGACCGATACTGCAATGCACGCAGAAGGACACAAAGGAGGGCACGGTCTCGTGACCAGGGTTCGCACAGGAGGGGTACGCGCGGCGGTCGGCGCCGTGCTCGCGGTGGCGCTGACCGCCGCGCTCGCCGGATGCAGCAGCACCGGCGGCAAGCGCGCGGAGGACGCCCGCAAGGCGGCCGCGGCCCAGGGCAGGGCGGCCGTGAACACCCCCCGCTGGACCTTCGCCATGGTCACCCACTCGGGCGACGGCGACACCTTCTGGGACATCGTCCAGAACGGCGCCAAGCAGGCCGCCGTCAAGGACAACATCAACTTCCTCTACGCCCACAGCGACGAGGCGCAGCAGCAGGCCCAGCTCATCGACTCGTACGTGGCGAAGAAGGTCGACGGCATCATCGTCACCCTCGCCAAGCCCGACGCGATGAAGGCCTCCGTCGAGAAGGCCGTGAAGGCCGGCATCCCGGTGATCACGGTGAACTCCGGCGCCGACCAGTCCAAGGCCTTCGGCGCCCTCACCCACATCGGCCAGGACGAGACCGTGGCCGGCGAGGCCGTCGGCGACGAGCTGGATCAGAGGGGCCGCAAGAAGGCCCTGTGCGTCCTGCACGAGCAGGGCAACGTCGGACACGAGCAGCGCTGCGCCGGCGCGAAGAAGACCTTCGGCGGCGAGCTGCAGAACCTGTACGTGGACGGCACCAACATGCCCGACGTCCAGGCCTCCATCCTCGCCAAGCTCCAGTCCGACCCGTCGATCGACGCCGTCGTGACCCTCGGCGCGCCGTTCGCGGACGCCGCCGTGCAGGCGAAGAAGAGCGCGGGCAGCAAGGCCGAGGTCGACACCTTCGACCTCAACGCCAAGGTCGCCACGGCCCTGGAGGCCGGCACCCTCGGCTTCGCCGTCGACCAGCAGCCCTACCTCCAGGGCTACGAGGCCGTCGACCTGCTCTGGCTCTACCGCTACAACGCCGACGTCCTCGGCGGCGGCAAGCCGGTCCTCACCGGCCCGCAGATCATCACCAAGGACCAGGCGGGCGCGCTGAAGGAGTACACCGAGCGGGGCACCCGATGAGCGCCGCCTCCCCGCCCTCGGACGGCCTCGACCACGTCGACGAACGCCTGATCCGCACCTCCCCGCTGAAGAAGCTGCTCGCCCGGCCCGAGCTCGGCTCGGTGGTCGGCGCCGTCGCCGTCTTCGCCTTCTTCTCGATCGTCGCGGACAGCTTCCTGCGCGCCTCCAGCCTCGGCACGGTGCTGTACGCGGCCTCCACCATCGGCATCATGGCCGTGCCGGTCGCGCTGCTCATGATCGGCGGCGAGTTCGACCTGTCGGCGGGCGTCATGGTCACCAGCTCGGCGCTGATCTCCTCGATGTTCAGCTACCAGATGACCGCCAACGTCTGGGTCGGCGTCGGCGTCTCGCTGCTCGCCACCCTCGCCATCGGCGCGTTCAACGGCTTCATGCTGACCCGCACCAAACTGCCGAGCTTCATCATCACGCTCGGCACCTTCCTGATGCTGACCGGTCTGAACCTCGGCTTCACCAAGCTGATCAGCGGCACCGTCTCCACCAAGTCGATCGCCGACATGGAGGGCTTCCCCTCCGCCCGCAAGCTCTTCGCCTC
The DNA here is from genome assembly GCF_026236535.1 of Streptomyces sp. SKN60. GTDB lineage: Bacteria > Actinomycetota > Actinomycetes > Streptomycetales > Streptomycetaceae > Streptomyces. The sequence goes on from NZ_JAHTMW010000022.1 coordinate 48,326, forward strand.
CACCTGGACGGTCGGCGGGGTCGAGCTGAAGGTCACCATCCTGTGGTGGTTCGCGCTCGTCGCCCTGGCCACCTGGATCCTGCTGCGCACCCGCTTCGGCAACTGGATCTTCGCGGTCGGCGGCGGCGCCGACGCCGCCCGCGCGGTCGGCGTCCCGGTCTACAAGACCAAGATCGGCCTCTACATGGGCGTGGCCTTCTGCGCCTGGATCTCCGGCCAGCACCTGCTGTTCTCGTTCGACGTCGTCCAGTCCGGCGAGGGCGTCGGCAACGAGCTGATCTACATCATCGCGGCCGTCATCGGCGGCTGTCTGATCACCGGCGGCTACGGCTCCGCCATCGGCTCGGCGGTCGGCGCCTTCATCTTCGGCATGACCGGCAAGGGCATCGTCTACGCCGAGTGGAACCCGGACTGGTTCAAGTTCTTCCTGGGCGCGATGCTGCTGCTCGCGACGCTCCTGAACGCCTGGATCCGCAAGCGCGTGGAGGCGACCAAGTGACGACGACAGCCAACCCGCCCACCGCCACCCCGCTCGTCGAGCTCGACGACGTCAGCAAGTACTACGGCAACATCCGCGCCCTCGAAGGGGTCTCCCTGGAGGTGAAGGCGGGGGAGATCTCCTGCGTCCTCGGCGACAACGGAGCCGGCAAGTCCACCCTCATCAAGATCGTCGCCGGTCTGCACCGGCACGACGCCGGCAGCTTCCGCATCGAGGGCGAGGAGGTCACCCTCGCCAACCCGCGCGACGCCCTGGACCGCGGCATCGCCACCGTCTACCAGGACCTCGCCGTCGTCCCCCTGATGCCCGTCTGGCGCAACTTCTTCCTCGGCTCCGAGCCCACCCGCGGCAAGGGCCCGTTCAAGCGCCTCGACGTCGCCACGATGCGGGAGACCACCCGTACGGCGCTGCTGCGCATGGGCATCGACCTGCGCGACGTCGACCAGCCCATCGGCACCCTGTCCGGCGGCGAGCGCCAGTGCGTGGCCATCGCCCGCGCCGTGCACTTCGGCGCCAAGGTCCTCGTCCTCGACGAGCCGACCGCCGCGCTCGGCGTCAAGCAGTCCGGGGTCGTCCTGAAGTATGTGGCGGCCGCACGTGACCAGGGCCTCGGCGTGGTTCTCATCACCCACAACCCGCACCACGCCTATCTCGTCGGCGACCGATTCGTGCTCCTGAAGCGCGGTGTCATGGCCGGCAGCCACACCAAGGGCTCCATCACCCTGGACGAGTTGACCCGCCAGATGGCCGGCGGCAGCGAGCTGGAGGACCTCCGCCACGAACTGGAACGCCCCTCCGGAACGTAATCCCTTCATCACGCGGACCTCACATCCCACCTGGCAGAATCGAGCCGATGAGTACCTACCGTGACCTCACCCACCGCGGCTCGGCTCGCGGCACGGTCCTGCGGACCGTCGGCACCCGGGAGCGGCGCTCGCATCTGACCGCGCCCCGCGTGCCGACCGTCGGCATCGACATCGGCGGTACGAAGGTGATGGCCGGGGTCGTCGACGCCGACGGCAACATCCTGGAGAAGGTCCGCACCGAGACCCCCGACAAGTCCAAGAGCCCCAAGGTCGTCGAGGACACCATCGTCGAACTGGTCCTGGACCTCTCCGACCGGCACGACGTGCACGCCGTCGGCATCGGCGCGGCCGGCTGGGTCGACGCCGACCGGGCCCGGGTGCTCTTCGCCCCCCACCTCGCCTGGCGCAACGAGCCGCTGCGGGACGCGCTCCAGGACCGGCTCGCCGTCCCCGTCATGGTGGACAACGACGCCAACACCGCCGCCTGGGCCGAGTGGCGCTTCGGCGCCGGCCGCGGCGAGGACCACCTCGTCATGATCACCCTCGGCACCGGCATCGGCGGCGCCATCCTGGAGGACGGCCAGGTCAAGCGCGGCAAGTACGGGGTGGCCGGCGAGTTCGGCCACATGCAGGTCGTCCCCGGCGGCCACCGCTGCCCCTGCGGCAACCGCGGCTGCTGGGAGCAGTACAGCTCCGGCAACGCGCTGGTCCGCGAGGCCCGCGAGCTGGCCGCCGCCGACTCCCCGGTCGCGTACAACATCATCGAGCGGGTCAAGGGCAGCGTGCCCGACATCACCGGCCCGCTCATCACCGAGCTCGCCCGCGAGGGCGACGCCATGTGCGTCGAGCTGCTCCAGGACATCGGCCAGTGGCTCGGCGTCGGCCTCGCCAACCTGGCCGCCGCGCTCGACCCCTCCTGCTTCGTCATCGGCGGCGGCGTCTCCGCCGCCGACGACCTGCTCATCGGCCCCGCCCGGGACGCCTTCCGGCGCCACCTCACCGGCCGCGGCTACCGCCCCGAGGCGCGGATCGCCCGCGCCCAGCTCGGCCCCGAGGCCGGCATGGTCGGCGCCGCCGACCTCGCCCGGCTCGTCGCCCGCCGGTTCCGCCGCGCCAACCGCCGGCGGGTCGAGCGCTACGAGCGGTACGGCCGCTACGCGCAGGTGCTGCGCGGCGCGACCACCGAACGCGGCTCCCGCCCCACCCAGGACCCCCAGCCATGACCGTGCCCCACCCGACCCTGCCGCCCGAGCACTCCGAGCGTCCGCCCGAGCCGCCCGAGGGCCGGCTCCCCGAGGACCGCGGCCACATGCTGCGCCGGCGCGTGCTCACACTGCTGATCATCGTGCTGCTCATCGGCGTGCCGGCCGGCTATCTGGCGATCTCCGCCGGGCAGAGCCGCGACAGCGGCCGCGACAAGGAACGCGAGTCCTCCGCCGTCGGCCTCCAGGACAACTGGCCCTCGCTGATGAAGCGCCGGGTCTTCGAGATCCCGGTCCCGTCCGACGCCTGGCACGTCGCCTACTACGAGACCAGCAACTGGAAGACCAGCCGCCTCTACGTCCAGTTCACGACCTCCGCCGCCGGTCTTGACGCCTTCCTCGCGGACAGCGGCGCCGGCCGCGCCGCCCTGAAGCCGGGCGAGGTGACGGTCAGCACCCGCGACGCCGACATCGTCGGCTGGCGGTTCACCCCCGACCGGGCCTGGTCCGGTGCCACGATCACCCGCGAGCAGCCCCGCCCGCACACCACCATCACGGCCGACCTGACGGATCCGGCCTTCCCGCGCGTGTACGTGGTGTCGGCGACCTCTCCCTGATGGGTACGGTGCGGGGCGCGGCTGAGTAGCGCGACTCAGGACGCCCAAGCCCGCCCCGGCCGAGCATGGCGTCAGGAACGTCGCCGACCTCGGGGGGACCCCATGCTGAGCCGCCTTTCCGGACACCTGCTGCCGACCGTGGCCCGCCTGGGCGTCACCGCCGACCCGCGGGCGGCCCTCGCGCCCGGCAGCATCCTGGTCGCCAACCACACCTCGCTCGCCGACCCGGCGGTCGTCCTCGCCGCCCTGCGCCGGCTCGGCGTCGAACCCGTCGTCGCCGCCACCGCCGGTCTCTGGCGCGTGCCCGGGCTGGGCCATGCGCTGGCCCGCGAGGGCCACATCCCGGTGCACCGGGGCAGCGCCCGCGCCGCCGAGGCCCTCGACCTCGCCGCCGAGGCACTCGCCGCGGGACGCCTGGTCCTGCTCTACCCGGAGGGCGGACTGCCGCGCCGCAAGGACGCCGCCGAGGCGCCCCCGGAGGCCTTCCGCAGCGGCATCGCCCGGCTCTCCCTGAGCACCGGAGCCCCGCTCGTCCCCATCGGCCAGGCCGGCGCCCGCCGGCTGCTCTCCGGCGGTACGGCGAAGCAGCTCGCCGGCCTCGCGACCGCACCGCTGCGCCGCCCGGACCTCCACGTCCACATAGGCCGCCCGCTCGTGCTCACCGGCGACACCCCGACCCGTACCGCCCAGGCGCACCGCGCGGTCACCGCCGCCTGGCGGGAGGCCGCCGCGCGGCTCGGCGAGCCGGCCGCCGCGGTGCTCCCGCTGCCCTCGCCCGCGAGCGGGGAGGACCGGCGTGAAGCCGCCGCCTGAGATCTTCACGGAGCCGCCACAACGCGGGACGGGTCGCGTGGGGTGACGACCCGGGCACGGCGGACGGCGGAGGATGTGAGAGCGTGCAGGGCGTGAGTGAGAATCCGACGAACACCCTGCAGTACCGCATCGACGGGCGGGACGACGCACCGGTCCTGGTGCTCGGTCCCTCGCTCGGCACCACCTGGCACATGTGGGACCGCCAGATCCCCGAACTGACCCGTTCCTGGCGGGTCGTGCGCTTCGACCTGCCCGGACACGGCGGCGCCCCCGCGCACCCGGCGAGCTCCGTCGCCGAGCTCGGCGACCGGCTGCTCGCCACCCTCGACGAGCTCGGCATCCAGCGCTTCGGCTACGCGGGCTGCGCCCTCGCCGGAGCCATCGGCCTCGACCTCGCGCTGCGCGCCCCGCACCGGGTGGCCTCCCTCGCCCTGGTCTCCACCTCGCCCCGCTTCGGCACCCCGGACGAGTTCCGCCAGCGCGGCGTGATCGTCCGCACCAACGGCCTCGAACCGATGGCCCGCACCGCCCCCGAGCAGTGGTTCACCCCCGCGTTCGCCGGCGCCCAGCCCGCCATCGTCGACTGGGCCGTGCAGATGGTCCGCACCACCGACCCCGGCTGCTACATCGCCGCCTGCGAGGCGCTCGCCGTCTTCGACGTCCGCGACGCCCTGGAGCGGATCGGCGTCCCCGCGCTCGTCCTGGTCGGCGCCGACGACCGGGTCACCGGACCCGCCGAGGCCCGCACCCTCGTCGCCGGCATAGCCGACGCCCGGCTCGCCGTCGTCCCCGGCGCCTCCCACCTCGCGCCCGTCGAGCAGCCCGCCGCCGTCACCGAACTGCTCACCGGCCACTTCGCCCCGCTCGCCCAGGAGTCCACCGGCTCCCTCGCCGCGCCCGGCATGCCGCCGGTCTCCGCGCCCGTCGTCCCGGCCGGCGAGCTCGGCCCCGCGGCCCCCGCCGAGGACGAGGACACCCGCCCCGACCCGTACGAGAGCGGGCTCAAGCTGCGCCGCGAGGTGCTCGGCGACGCGCACGTCGACGAGGCCCTCGCCGACCCCTTCGGCACCGACTTCCAGCACCTCGTCACCCGCTTCGCCTGGGGCGAGGTGTGGAGCCGCGAGGGCCTCGACCGGCGCACCCGCAGCGCCGTCACCCTCGCCGCCCTGATCTCCGGCCGCCACCACGAGGCCCTGGCCGACCACACCCGCGCCGCCCTGCGCAACGGCCTGACCCCCGACGAGCTCCGCGAGATCCTCCTCCAGACCGCCGTCTACTGCGGCCTCCCGGCCGCCGAGAGCGCCCTCCGGGTGGTCCGCCGGGTGATCGAGGAGGACACCACGCCCCGGTAGCCGCTCCGGCCGTAGGCTCGGTGCGTGAAGCTGACGAAGAACACCCACGCCTGCGTCCGGCTGGAGAAGGACGGGCGCACGCTCGTCATCGACCCCGGGATGTTCACCGAGGAGGACGCCGCGCTCGGCGCGGACGTCCTCCTCGTCACCCACGAGCACCCCGACCACTTCGACGAGGCCCGGCTGCGCGCCGCGCTCGACGGCAATCCGGCCGCCGAGGTGTGGACGCTGCGCAGCGTCGCCGAACAGCTGTCCGCGGCCTTCCCCGGCCGGGTGCACACCGTGGGGCACGGGGACACGTTCAGCGCCGCCGGCTTCGACGTCCAGGTGCACGGCGAGCTGCACGCGGTGATCCACCCCGACATCCCGCGCATCACCAACGTCGGCTTCCTCGTCGACGGCGCCGTCTTCCACCCCGGCGACGCCCTCACCGTGCCCGACCGGCCGGTGGAGACCCTGTTCCTGCCGGTCATGGCGCCGTGGAACAAGATCTCCGAGGTGATCGAGTACGTCCGCGAGGTCAAGCCGGTGCGCGCGTACGACATCCACGACGCGCTCCTCACCGACCTGGCGCGCCCCATCTACGACCGCCAGATCGGCGCCCTGGGCGGCACCGACCACCGCCGCCTCGCCCCGGGAGACTCGGCCGAGCTCTGAGCGACCCCGGCTTGTCAGAGGTCGCCGTTAGGCTTGCGCTCATGCGCATCGCCACCTGGAACGTCAATTCGATCACCGCCCGGCTGCCCCGGCTCCTGGCCTGGCTGGAGAGCAGCGGCACCGACGTGCTGTGCATCCAGGAGACCAAGTGCACCGCCGAGCAGTTCCCCGCCGCCGAGCTGCGCGAGCTGGGGTACGAGTCGGTGGTCAACGCCACCGGACGGTGGAACGGGGTCGCCCTGGTCTCCCGGGTCGGCCTGGACGACGTGGTCACCGGGCTGCCCGGCGGCCCCGACTACGACGGCGTGCAGGAGCCGCGGGCGATCTCCGCGACCTGCGGCCCGGTCCGCCTCTGGTCGGTCTACGTGCCGAACGGCCGGGAGGTCGCCCACGACCACTACGCGTACAAGCTGCGCTGGCTGGAGGCCCTGAAGGCGGCCGTCGCCGACGACGCGGCGGGGGAGCGCCCCTTCGCGGTGCTCGGCGACTACAACATCGCGCCGACCGACGACGACGTCTGGGACATCGCCGAGTTCGAGGGCCTCACCCATGTCACCGAGCCGGAGCGGGCCGCGCTCGCCGCGCTGCGCGAGGCCGGCCTCGGCGACGTGGTGCCGCGCCCGCTGAAGTACGAGCACCCCTACACGTACTGGGACTATCGCCAGCTGCGCTTCCCCAAGAACAAGGGCATGCGCATCGACCTGGTCTACGGCAACAAGCCGTTCGCGGACGCCGTCAAGGACAGCTACGTGGACCGCGAGGAGCGCAAGGGCAAGGGCGCCTCCGACCACGCCCCGGTCGTCGTCGACCTCGACGTCTGACCGGCGTCCGACTGTCGTGCGGCCGTCCCGCGCGCCGGGTGCCCGCGTGCCGGGTGCCCGCGTGCCGGGTGGTGCCCCCCAGGGGTGCGGTGCGACGCTGTTCGGATGAACATTCCTTTCCTGGACAACTGGCGCAAGAAGCACGACACGGCACGCTCCCCCCTGGTCTCCGTCTTCGACCGGGACCCGGAGGGGGCGGCCGAGCTGCTCGCCGAGTGCGAGCTGCTGCGCGCCCGTGCCCAGGAGGCCGGGGTGGCGCTCGACGACACCCCGCGCTCGCTCGCCGCGCTCGACCAGCTGCCACCGCGCTGGCGGGACGACCCGGAGGAGCTGCCCTGGGTCGGCAACGACGCGGGCCTCTATCTGGGCACGGTGATCGTCCGGACCGTGCCGGGCGCCGGCTGGCGGCTGCGGCCCGACGGACAGCCGGTGGTCCTGCTGCCCTCCGGGCGCGAGGTCAACGTGGTCGAGGCGGGCCTCGACTGGGCCACGACCGGGATCCCCGAGCTGTCCCAGATCTACGCCGAATCGGCGGAGTTCTGACCCCTTTGCAGTAAATACGGCTTATCCCGGTTTCATGCGTGTCGGGTGTGAAGTCCCTTTTCTCGGCGGATAGTTTGCGCTGACCTCGACAGCAGCTGAGAGACCAGGGGGCAGGGCAGCAGATGGCGGTCGTCGATCCGTTGATCGAACTGCGTGGCGTGAACAAGCATTACGGCGCCCTGCACGTTCTCCAGGACATCCACCTCACCGTCGGGCGCGGCGAGGTGGTCGTGGTCATCGGACCCTCCGGCTCCGGCAAGTCCACCCTCTGCCGGGCGATGAACCGCCTGGAGGCGGTCGAGTCGGGCGAGATCCGCATCGGCGGACAGCCGCTCCCCGAGGAGGGCAAGGCGCTCGCCCGGCTGCGCGCCGAGGTCGGCATGGTCTTCCAGTCCTTCAACCTCTTCGCCCACAAGTCCGTGCTCGCCAATGTCTCCCTGGCGCAGGTGAAGGTCCGCAAGCGCAGGAAGAACGAGGCGGACCGGCGCTCCCGCGAACTCCTCGACCGGGTCGGACTCGCCGCCCACGCCGACAAGTTCCCCGCCCAGCTCTCCGGCGGCCAGCAGCAGCGCGTGGCCATCGCCCGTGCCCTCGCCATGGACCCCAAGGCCCTCCTCTTCGACGAGCCGACCTCCGCCCTCGACCCCGAGATGATCAACGAGGTCCTGGAGGTCATGCGGCAACTGGCCCAGGAGGGCATGACGATGGTGGTCGTCACCCACGAGATGGGCTTCGCCCGCTCCGCCGCCAACCGCGTCGTCTTCATGGCCGACGGCCGGATCGTCGAGGACCGCGACCCCGAGGCCTTCTTCACCGCCCCGAACAGCGACCGCGCCAAGGACTTCCTGTCCAAGATCCTCCAGCACTGACCGGGACCGGGAGCAGCGCACACCCCCATGCAGCGAACGAAACGAACCCTCGCCGCGCTCGCCCTGCTGCTCGCCGCCGCCCTCACCGGCGCCGGCTGCGGCAAGGAGGGCAGCCCGCCCGTCAAGGGCCCCCAACCGGACCAACTCCCCGTCTACCAGGTCCGGTCCGGCTTCACCCTGACCGACTCCGCGACCTGGAACCGGGCGAAGAAGCGCGGCCGGCTCGTCGTCGGCGTCAAGGAGGACCAGCCCTACATGGGCGAGAAGGACCCGGCGACCGGCGTCTACTCGGGCTTCGACATCGAGATCGCCCGGATGATGTCCGCCTCCCTCGGCTTCGACCCGGCCGGCATCTCCTTCCGGACCATCGCCTCGGCCAACCGCGAAACCGCCCTGCAGAACGGCCAGATCGACTACTACGTCGGCACCTACACCATCAACGACAACCGCAAGAAGCTCGTCGGCTTCGCCGGCCCCTACTACCTGGCCGGCCAGTCCCTGCTGGTCCGCACCGACGAGAACGACATCGACGGACCCCAGGACCTGGCCGGCAAGCGGGTCTGCTCGGCCGCCGGCTCCACCCCGTACCAGCGCATCCAGAAGGACTACCCGCAGGCCGAACTCGTCGCGTACGACACCTACTCGGTCTGCGTCGACAACCTGCTCACCTACCAGGTCGACGCCGTCACCACCGACGACACCATCCTCATGGGCTACGCGGCCAAGGTCCCCGACGAACTCAAGCTGACCGGACAGCCGTTCAGCAAGGAGCCGTACGGCATCGGCGTGCCGCGCTCCGACACCGCGCTGCGCTTCGCCCTCGACGACGCGATCGCCGCCCACGAGAAGAACGGCGACTGGAGGAAGGCCTACGACGCGACCCTCGGCCTGTCCGGCGTGCCCGCGCCCGCCCCGCCCGCCATCGACCGCTATCCGGCGAGCTGAGGAAGGAGCACCACCCCGCCATGGACGTCCTGACAGAGAACTTCTCCACCTACGGCGAAGGCTTCCTCGGCACCGTCGAACTCACCGTCTACTCCTCGCTGTTGGCCCTGGTGCTCGGCTTCCTCGTGGCCTCCTTCCGGGTCGCCCCGGTCCGCTCGCTGCGGGTGTTCGGCACCGCGTGGGTCACCGTGCTCCGCAACACCCCGCTCACCCTGCTGTTCTTCGCGGTGATGCTGGGCCTGCCCCGGTTCGGCCTCGTGCTGCCCTTCGAGCTGTTCGCGGTGCTCGCCCTCGGCTGCTACACCTCCGCGTTCATCTGCGAGGCGCTGCGCTCCGGCATCAACACCGTGCCGCTCGGCCAGGGCGAGGCCGCCCGCAGTCTCGGCATGACCTTCGGCCAGACCCTCGGCAACGTCGTGCTGCCGCAGGCCTTCCGCTCGGTGATCCCGCCGATCGGCTCCACCCTCATCGCCCTCGCCAAGAACTCCGCCATCGCCGGCGCGTTCAGCGTCACCGAACTCCTCGGCACCTACAAGACGTTGAGCGAGCTCGGCTACAACATCGTCTGGACCTTCGTCTGGATCGCCGTCGGCTACCTCATCATCACCCTCGCCATCAGCGCGCTCTTCCACCTCCTGGAGAAGCGCTATGGAGTCGCCCGATGACCACCGCCACCTCCGCGCTCTACGACATCCCGGGCCCGCGCACCCGCCAACGCCATCTGATCTACGGACTGATCTCCACCGCGGTCCTGCTCGGCCTCGCCGCCTGGATCCTCTATCTCCTCTTCGACACCGGCCAGTTCACCGCCACCAAATGGACGCCCTTCGCATACCAGGGCATCCAGGACTTGCTGCTCCGGGGCCTCGGCAACACCCTCAAGGCCTTCGCGTACGCCTCGGTGCTCTCCCTCGCGCTCGGCGCGGTCCTCGCCACCGGACGCCTCTCCGAACACCGGGCCTTCCGCTGGACCTCCACCCTGCTCGTCGAGTTCTTCCGGGCCATGCCGGTCCTCGTGATGATCTTCTTCATCTTCGTGGCGCTCAAGGTCCAGCCGCTGCCCGCCCTGGTGGCCGGACTCACCCTCTACAACGGCTCGGTGCTCGCCGAGGTCTTCCGCACCGGCGTCCACGCGGTCGCCCGCGGGCAGCGGGAGGCCGCGTACGCGCTCGGCATGCGCAAGACCCAGGTGATGACCTATGTCCTGGTGCCGCAGGCGGTGCGGGCCATGCTGCCCGCCATCATCAGCCAGCTGGTGGTGGCCCTGAAGGACACCTCGCTCGGCTTCCTCATCACGTACGAGGAGTTCCTGCACGCGGGCAAGCTGATCGCCTCCAACCTGGACTACGACCTGCCGTTCATCCCGGTGGTGCTGGTGATCTCGCCGATCTACATCGGCATGTGCATGCTGCTGTCCTGGTTCGCCACCTGGGTGGCGCGGAGGGAGCGCCGCAGCCCCCGGACGAAGGCCGTCGACGTGGCTCCGGCGGAACCGCCCACGCTGCTGCCGGACCGGGAGTAGCCTCCCGGCACGGCGCACCAGCCCCGCCCGGGCCCTGCCCGCCCGGCAGCAGCCGTGATCACTCCGACCGCAGCGGTACCGACACGAAGCTCGGGTCGGCCGCGGGCGAGGAGAAGGTCAGCTGCGCGCCGGTCGGGTTGTGCTCGATGTACAGCGGGTCGACGGTGTCGACGACCAGCGCGAGCCGGTGGCCGGCCGGTACGTCGTAGGCCGTGGAGAAGAGATCCAGGTCGACGGCGAACGGCCGCCCCGGCTGCCGGTCGTGGAAGGTGTACGGGGCGTGGGTGACCAGCTTGCCGATCCCGAGCGGGCCCACGTCGTAGAGGTACGCCACGAAGGTGCCGCTCTCGGCGGTCGGGGTGACCGTGGTGTGCAGCCGCGCCGTGCCGCGCACCCGCTGCGGGGTGGCGTACCGCTCGGACTGCCACACGCCCGCGAAGGCGCGGGGGAGCAGCGGGACCGAGACGGCGGGCGGGGCCTGGAAGAACTGGTCCAGGAGGTTGGACAGCAGGACGACGCCGCCGTCGGCGCCGGAGTCGACGTTGGCCCACAGGTGCTCGGAGCCGCCGAGCGGGATCTCGCGCCGGTTGGCGTTGACCGACGTCCAGTCCGGATAGCCCTCGTAGCCGGCGTCGGAGCGCGGCTTGAGTCGCACGGGCTGCTCGCGGTCGACGCCGTTGTCGACGCCCTTGAGGTAGTGGTCGAACCAGCGGTGGGCGCTGGTCCAGGTGTCGTTGGGCAGCCCGAGCAGTCCGGTGGCCTCCGCGGTGGCGTGGTCGCCGGGCCGGAACTCCAGGCGCTTGGGCCCGGCCAGCTTCTCGTAGAAGCTCGCGAACTGGTTGGGCGGGAAGATGGTGTCGCCCCAGGCGTTGCCCAGCATGATCGCGGGCCGGTTGGCGTTGAGCGCGTCGAGGTGGGTCGCGGCGGAGCGCTCGCGGCCCCACGCGATCATCTCGTCCTCCTTGTCCAGGTTGGAGGAGAGGAAGTCCTTGAGCGTCTGCTGGAGTTCGGGCCCGGGTCGGCCGGTGAGATAGCCGGCACCGCCGAGCAGCGCGGCGGCCTGGAGGTGCTGGGTGCGGCCGCTGTAGATGGAGTCGATGAGGTCGGCCCAGCCGCTGAGCGCGGCGACCGCCTTGACCCGCTTGTCGTGCGCGGCGACGAGCAGGCTGATGCCGGCGCCGTACGAGACGCCGGCCATGCCCACCCGGGCGGGATCGGCCGGGGTGTTCGCCAGCGCCCAGTCGATGACGAGCGAGGCGTCGGCGACGTCCTTCGGCCCGGCGGTCTCGATCTCGCCGCCGGACTGCCAGAAGCCGCGTGAGTTGTAACTCACCACGACATAGCCGGAGTCGGCGAGCTGCTTGGCCTGGGCGAGGTACTCGACCTGGGGCATCGCCCAGCTGGTCGGCAGCACGATCACGGGGTAGCGGGCGCCGGCGGCGGCTCCGGCCGGGGTGACGACATTGGCCTTGAGGACGGTGCCGCCGTCGCCGGCGATGTCGACGAAGCGGACGGTGTCGGCGGAGTCCGCCTGGGCGGCGGGGGCGAGCCCGAGGGCCGTCCCGGCGACGAGGGCCGCCGAGACGGCGAAGGTCAGGGCTGTGCGCACGGGTCACTCCTCACTGGTTCACTGAATGGGGGGCAGTGAAAGTGACCCGACGGTAACCGCGATGCCTTACCGGAGGTAACTGGTCGGTAAGTTACGCATGGGTAACGATTGGCCGGTTCGCGTCAGTGCGCTGAGCCCTCGCCCCGAGATCACGGGCGCCCCGCCCGGTTCACGGGGCCGTGGCCGCCCGCTGCGCCTCCAGTGCGCGGCGCAGCCGTCCCTCCCCGCCGGGCACGTCGTCCGGGATCCGCCGCGCGGCCGCCACCGCCTCGGTCGCCAGGTCGAGGCGCACCCGCCGGTCCCCGCTGCGGCCGGCCGCGAGCAGCAGCCCGTCGACCAGCTTCGGCAGATACGCCTTCGGGCTCACCTCCGCCAGCACCCGGTACGCCAGCACCTCCTCCCACGAGATGTCGTCCCACGCGCCCAGTTGCTTGCTCCCCAGGAGCAACACCCGCGCCCGCAACACCGCGTCGTGATCGATCTTCCCCATGTGCCCCCTGTTCTCCGTGTGATGCACGACGGAGATTCTGGGAGTCGGAGGACACCCCGGACAAGGCTCCCGAACTGTGCGTTCCGTCCTACGAAAATGGCCGCTGACCTGTCATGATGGTGACGTCTTCACTCCGACGGGAGGGTCGGTGGAAAAGCCGGACGGCACACCCGACGTCTTCGACCCGCGGATCTACGCCGCCGGGATCCCGCACGACCGCTTCCGGCTGCTCCGGGACAGGTGGCCGGTCGCCCGTCAGCGGGAGCCCGAGATCCTCGGCTGGCCCGCCGGGCCCGGTTTCTGGGCCGTCACCCGGCACGCCGACGTCGTACGGGTCCTCAGGGACGCCGCCGGATACTCCTCGTACCTCGGCGCCACCCAGATCCGCGACCCCGACCCGGCCGACCTGCCGTTCATCCGGCGGATGATGCTCAACCAGGACCCTTCCCCACGCTCTGAACCGCGTTCGAGCGGGGGAGACCCCATGCACCACGGCCGGCTGCGCCGCCTCGTCAGCCGGGCCTTCACGCCCGGGCGGATCGAGCGGTTCGCCGTCACCGCCCGCGCGCGGGCCCGCGAACTCCTGCTCGCCGCACGGGAGTCGGGGCCCGAGATCGACCTGGTGTCCGCCGTCACCGACGAGTTCGCCCTGCTCAACCTCACCGATCTGCTCGGCGTGCCCGCCGCCGACCGGGGCCTCCTGCACACCTGGACCGAGCGGGTCATCGCCTACCAGGACCCCGACGAGCCACCCGTCCTCGGCCCCGACGGGCGACCGGTCAACCCCCGCTCACCCGCGATGCTGGCCGAGATGTTCGCGTACGCGCAGGAGCTCGCCGCGGACAAGCGGAAGCACCCCGCCGACGACGTGATGACCACTCTCGCCGGCTCCGAACTCCGCGACGCCGAACTGGAGATGTTCTTCTTCCTGCTCACCGTCGCCGGCAACGACACCGTCCGCAGCGCCGCCCCCGGCGGGCTGCTCGCCCTCGCCGAACACCCCGACCAGCAGCGGGCGTTGTGGCACGGCGAGGTGGCCATGGACACCGCCGTCGACGAACTGCTTCGGTGGCACCCGCCCGTGCTCTCCTTCCGCCGCACCGCCGCCCGGGACACCGAACTCGCCGGGGTGCAGATCGCCGCCGGGGACAAGGTGGTCGTCTTCCACGCCTCCGCCAACCACGACGAGCGGGCCTTCACCGACCCGCACCGGCTCGACCTGGGCCGCACGCCCAACCCGCACGTCTCCTTCGGCGACGGACCGCACGTCTGCCTCGGCGCGCACTTCGCCCGGCTCCAGCTGCGCGTCCTCTACGAGGAGGCGCGCGCCGTACTGCCCGGCCTCACGCCCGCCGGGCCGCCCCGCCGGCTCGTGTCCAACTTCATCAACGGGATCAAGTCGCTGCCGGTGCGGCTTGCGGAGTGCGCGCCACGCGCGTGAGATCGGCGACGAGTTCGACCACATCGGGGCCGTACGCCTGGGAGTTGACCACCCGCAGCAGCAGCACGAAGGAGCCGTCCTGCCCGTACTTGCCGGCCAGCGCCTTGTGGTGGCGGGCCAGATGGCGCGCGGCGGCCTGGTTGGTGACCGCGGCCTGGCCGCAGAGCAGGAACACCGGCCGGCCGCCCTCGCCGCGGGTGAGACGGGCGAGGACGACGTACTCGCTGACGCCCCACTCCGGGCGGTAGGTCTCGCCCGCCACGGTGAACATGCCGCGGTCCTCGGGCGGGTCCTGCTCGACGTTCATCGTGAGCCCCGGCAGCAGATTCGGCAGATGGGCGGCCATGCGGCGATTTGAGAACGGCCCGCCGATGCAGAACTCGGCTATCTCGCCCAGGCCTTGGCGTGCGGTGTCGTGCTGCACGATCCGGGGCCGAGCCCCGCAGTCCTTGATCAGCGCCGACAGTTCGAGGAGTGCCGACACGTCGGTGGCGTGCACCCCCCGCTCGCTGCCCGCCAGCCGGTTCACCACGAGCAGGCATTCCGAGCCGGCGGGCAGCCCGAAGAAGGCCTGCTTGCGACGCAGCCGGCGGCGCCAGAAGTAGGTGCGGGTCAGCCAGCCGAGGGAGCCGCTGACGCCGGTGGCGAGCACGCCCAGGATGACGTTGCGCAGGTCTTCGTTCATGGGCGCGCATGCTACTGGGCGACCGGTCGACTGTTCGAGAGGCGGTCCTGACGGGAGACGCGGACAGAAGTTACGCTGTGCGAACGGTCGTTGACTGGAGGTTGGGATGCAGTCTCGGACGCGGCGCTTCGCCGTACGCAACGGATCGGTCCTGGCGGTCGCCGTGACGGTGCTCTCGGTGGGCGCCGCGGCCCCGCCGGCCGCCGCGCCGCCGGGCCCGGCCCCCGCCAAGGTGCCGGTCGCCGCCGGCTGGGGCGGGGCCGTCGCCAGCGTCGACGCGGACGCCTCCGCCGCCGGCGTCGAGGTGCTGCGCAAGGGCGGCAACGCCGTGGACGCGGCCGTCGCCGTGGCCGCCGCGCTCGGCGTCACCGAGCCGTACTCGGCGGGCATCGGCGGAGGCGGCTACTTCGTCTACTACGACGCCAAGACCCGTACGGTGCACACCGTCGACGGCCGTGAGACCGCGCCCGGCTCCGCCGACGCGCACCTCTTCACCGAGAACGGCGTGCCCATCCCCTTCGAGGAGGGCATGACCAGCGGCCGGGGTGTCGGCACCCCCGGCACCCCCGCCACCTGGGAGACGGCGCTCGACGCCTGGGGCAGCAAACCGCTCGGCAAGCTGCTCGAACCGGCCGAGCGGCTCGCCCGCGACGGCTTCACCGTCGACGCCACCTTCCGCGCCCAGACCGCGGGCAACGAGGCCCGCTTCCGCGACTTCCCGGCCTCCGCCGAACTCTTCCTGCCCGGCGGGCGGTTGCCGGTGGTCGGCTCGGTCTTCAAGAACCCCGACCTGGCCCGTACGTACGAGAAGCTCGGCCGGGAGGGCGTCGGCGCGCTCTACCGGGGCCCGCTGGCCCGCGACATCGTCAACACGGTGCAGCACCCGCCGGTACGGGCCGGGGCGACCCGGGTGGTCCGCTCGGGCGATCTGACGGAGCGGGACCTCGCGCGCTACGAGACGGTGCTGCGGCGCCCCACCAAGGTGTCCTACCGGGGCCTCGACGTCTACGGCATGGCGCCCTCGTCCTCCGGCGGCACGAGCGTCGGCGAGGCGCTGAACATCCTGGAGTCCACCGACCTCTCGCGCGCCTCCCAGGCCGCGTATCTGCACCGCTTCATCGAGGCGAGCCGGATCGCCTTCGCCGACCGCGGGCGCTGGGTCGGCGACCCCGCCTTCGAGGACGTGCCCGTCCGCGGCCTGCTCTCCCAGCGGTACGCCGACTCCCGGGCCTGCCTGATCCGCGACGACGCCGCCCTGACCAGCCCGCTCGCGCCGGGCGACCCACGCGACCCGGCGCCCTGCGCGGCCGGCGGCACCGCCGCCCCGACCACGTACGAGGGCGAGAACACCACCCACCTCACGGTCGCCGACAAGTGGGGCAACGTCGTCGCCTACACCCTCACCATCGAGTCCACCGGCGGCAGCGGCATCACCGTCCCGGGCCGCGGCTTCCTGCTCAACAACGAGCTGACCGACTTCTCCTTCGCCCCGGCCAACCCGGCCGTCCACGACCCCAACCTCCCCGGCCCCGGCAAGCGCCCGCGCTCCTCGATCTCCCCGACGATCGTCCTCGACCGCACCGGCCGCCCGGTCCTCGCCCTCGGCTCCCCGGGCGGCGCCACCATCATCACCACGGTCCTGCAGACCCTCACCGGCGTCGTCGACCGCGGCCTCCCCCTGCCCGACGCCATCGCCGCCCCCCGCGCCAGCCAGCGCAACCAGCCCACGACCGAGCTCGAACCGGCCCTCTGGAACAGCCCGTTGAAGGCCGACCTCGAATCGATCGGCCACGCCTTCCGCCAGAACCCCGAAATCGGCGCGGCCACCGGCGTCCAACGCCTCCCCGACGGCCGCTGGCTCGCCGCCGCCGAACCCACCCGCCGCGGCGGCGGCTCGGCGATGGTGGTCCGGCCCGCTCCGTAGCGCGGGCGGCCTACAGCGCCGTCAGGATGCGCGGGCCCGCGTCCGTGATGGCGATCGTGTGTTCGGTGTGGGCCGCGCGGGAGCCGTCGAGGGTGCGGATGGTCCAGCCGTCGGCGGCCGTGTAGTGGGCGTCGTCGCCGCCGGCGATGAGCATCGGCTCGATCGCGATGACCATGCCGTGGCGCAGCGGCATGCCGCGGCTCGGGCGGCCCTCGTTGGGGACGTCCGGGCCCTCGTGCATCGAGCGGCCGACGCCGTGGCCGCCCATGCCGTCGGGGATGCCGTACCCCGCGGTGCGGCAGACGCGGGCGATCGCGTGGCCGATGTCGCCGACCCGGTTGCCGACGACGGCCGCGGCGATGCCGGCCTCCAGGGCCGCGTAGGCCGTGTCGATCAGCCGGGTGTCCGCCGGGCGGGCCCGGCCGACCGTGAAGCTGATCGCCGCGTCGCCGACCCAGCCGTCGAGCACCGCTCCGAAGTCCGCGCTCACCAGGTCGCCGTCGGCGAGCGGCGTGGCGTCCGGGACGCCGTGCACGATCGCGTCGTTCACCGAGAGGCACAGCGTGGCCGGGAAGGGCACGAGCGCCCAGTTCGGCCGGTAGCCCAGGAAGGGCGAGCCCGCGCCGGCCGCCGCCAGCACCTCCCGGGCCACGCCGTCGAGCTCGGCCGGGGTCACCCCGGGCGCCGCCTTGTCCCGTACCGCCTGGAGGGCCTGGGCCACCACCCGGCCGGCCTCGCGCATGAGCAGCAGGTTCGCATCCGTCTTGATCTCCACCATGCCAATTACTATACCGGTATTAGAATGGGCCGCATGGTGCGCACACCCCTCACCCCCCAAGAGCGCGAACGCGGCGAGCGGCTCGGCCGGCTGCTCCGCGAGGCCCGCGGCGACCGCTCCATGGCCGAGATCGCCGCCGCCGCCGGCCTCTCCGCCGAGACCCTCCGCAAGATCGAGACCGGCCGCGCCCCCACCCCCGCCTTCTTCACGGTCGCCGCGCTCGCCGGCGTGCTCCACATCTCGATGGACGAGCTCGTCACCCGCTGCGCCTTCGTCCCCGTATAGGACCCGCCGAGTGGACCCGGCCCGCCGGCCCGCCGGCCTCAGCCCCGTGGCCTAGCAGCGGATGCGCCGCCGTGCGCCCGGCCCCACCGTGGACGCGTGAACCGTCGTCAGCAGCTCGCGCCGCACCCCGCACCCCGCCCGGCGGCCAAGGCCCTCGCCGGCCTCGCCGCCACGCTCCTGCTCACCGCCGGCGCCACCGGCTGCGGCGGCACCGGCAGCGACGCGCCGCAGGCCGCCGCGCCGCCCGCGGGCACCGCCCCCGAGCACTTCCGGCACCCGGGCGTCGTCGTCGGCGGAGCCCAGCTCGCGGCCGTCCGCAAGCACGTCGCCGCCGGGCGGGAGCCGTGGAAGTCGGCGTTCGAGGAGATGAGCGCCAGCAAGTACGCCGCGCTCGACTACACCCCGCACCCCGCCGAGGTCGTCGCCTGCGCGTCCAACGCCGGCACCGACGCCTGCGTCGCCGAACGCGCGGACGCCATCGCCGCGTACACCCATGCCCTGATGTGGTCCGTCACCGGCGAGCGCGCGCACGCCGACAAGGCCGTCGAGATCATGAACGCCTGGTCGAGGACGGTGAAGCGGCACACCCGCGACGACGCCGACCTCCAGACCGCCTGGTCCGGCTCCTCCTGGGCGCGCGCCGCCGACATCGTGCACGCCGGCTACCCGGCCTGGAAGGGCCCCGAGGTGCAGCGTTTCAAGTGGATGCTGCGCAAGGCCTATCTGCCCGACGTCACCGCCAAGGTCCCCGACTACAACGGCAATTGGGAACTGGCGATGACCGACGCCGCCATGGGCATGGCGGTGTTCCTGGAGGACCGCACGCTCTTCGAGGACTCGGTGCGGCGCTACCGCGCCCGCGTCCCCGCCTACTTCTACCTCGCCTCCGACGGCGCCCTGCCCAAGCCCCCGCCCGGCGGCACCATCAAGACCGCCGACCAGCTCGCCACGTACTGGTTCGGCCAGCGCACCTACCGCGACGGCCTCGGCCAGGAGACCTGCCGCAACTTCATGCACATCGGCTACTCCCTCGCCGCCACCGCGCACATCGCCGAGACCGCCTGGCACCAGGGCCTCGACCTCTACCGCGAGGAGGCCGACCGGCTCACCGCCGCCCTGGAGTTCCACGCCCGCTACCAGCTCGGCGCGACCCCGCCCGGCTGGCTGTGCGGCGGCAAGGTCGAGCGCACCATGGGCCCGGACGTCGAGGTCGCCCTCAACCACCTCCAGGGCCGGATGCACCGCGACCTCCCGGAGACCGCGAAGCTCGCCCGGAGCCAGCGGCCAGGCGGCACCGACGACCTCTTCGTCGCCTGGGAGACCCTCACCCACGCCGCCAACCCGAGCACCGCGTAGCCTCTGGCGCGTGACCCCCGACACCACGCTGCCCGAAGAGCTGCGGCACGGCCGCTACGTCAGTCTCACCACCTTCCGGAAGAACGGCACCGGGGTCGCCACCCCGGTCTGGTACGCGGTCGAGGGCGACGAGCTGTACGCCTGGACCCGCACCGACTCCTGGAAGGTCAAGCGGCTGCGCAACGACCCCCGGGTGGTCGCCGCCGTCTGCGACGTGCGCGGCAACGTGGCCGCGGACGCGGTGCGGGTCGAGGGCACGGCCCGGCTGGTCACGGGGGAGGAGCTGCGACGGGTCCGCAAGCTGCTGTCCCGCAAGTACACCTGGCAGTTCTGGGCCGTCGACTGGCCCGCGACGATCGCCCGGCTCGGCAAGCGCCCGCACACCGGCG
This sequence comes from Streptomyces sp. SKN60, assembly GCF_026236535.1. Classification (GTDB taxonomy): domain Bacteria; phylum Actinomycetota; class Actinomycetes; order Streptomycetales; family Streptomycetaceae; genus Streptomyces. Next base: position 67,929 of record NZ_JAHTMW010000022.1, read on the forward strand.
TCGTCGTGAGCTTTCCCCGCTCCTGAGACAACTCGAAAACTCAGCGTAGTCGTCCCGTAACACTCGTGTGGTCCACTGCCCCTGGAGCAAAGGGGCTGTGGAATGACGGTGCATCAACTCCCGGCGGACATCGCCGCGTTCACCGGCTGGCTCAGCGAGCTCGCGGGCCGGCTCGAACCGGGCCAGGGCTGGTACGGGGTCTTCGCCGCCCGCGACCCGGAGGGGATGCGCGCCTGCTTCGGCGGTACGGACATCCTGCCCTGGGACGTCGTCGAGTCCCTGCTCCAGGACCTCGGCGAGCCGGCCGACGGACCGCGCGCGCTGCGCGGCCGGGCCCTGCACCGGGCCGCTGCGGCCGCCCACGACCAAGGACCCGGCGGGGCGGCGGCGCTCACCGAACGGCGCGCCCTGATGGCCGAGGAGATCCGGTACGCGGAGCAGCGCATCCGGGAGCTGAGCGGCCGGCCCGACCCGGACGGCGCCCTGTACTGGGCCCAGGACGACCACACCCGCGCCACCGCCCGGGTCGCCGAGCTGACGGAGCGGCTCGAACGCCTGCAACGCCTCGAACGGCCTGAACCGCCCGAGCCGGTACGGCGCCGGCCACGCGGGGCCCGCTACGCCTGGGTGGCGGAGGAGGCGGAACCCGTGGTGAACCCGGTGGGGGCGCCGGCCGCCGGGCCGGTCCCGGCGGCGGCACCGCTCGCCGCACCCCGGGGCGCCCGCTTCGCCCCCGTCCCGGCCGACCCGGCACCGACCGCCGATGCCGCCCCGGCCCCGGCCCCGGACGAGGCCGCCCGTGCCGCGCGCGCCGCCGGGAACGCGGTCTACGCGCTGCGCCGGCTCCGCGCCCAGGGGCGTACCGGCGAGGCGCACGCCCTGCTCTGCGAGGCGCTCGCCGGGCCGCCCGAGTGGCTGCCCGCGCTCGCGGAGGAGCTGGCGGCGGCCGGGCTCGCCGCCGACTGGTCCACCCTGCTCTGGGAGGCCGCCGACCTGCCGCCCGCCCGGCTCGCCGCCGTCGCCGTGGCGCTCGCCGACGCCGGCCGGGCGGACGACCGCGACCGGCTGCTCCGCCAAGGCGCGGCCCGCCCGGTGGCCGAGCTCGCCGGGGCCTGCGCCGCGCTGCGCGCCGTACACCGGGACGGGGAGACGCACGCCCTGCTCGGCGCCTTCCTGGGCCTCCGTGCGCCCGAGGACGCCGCCGCGCTCGCCGCCGCCGACCCGGCCGCCCTCGTCCCCGAGCTGCGTGCCGCCGCCCGCGCCGTCTCCCCGGCCCGCGAGCGCGACCTGCTGCACGCCCTGCGGGTCGCGGGCCTCGCCTGACCGGTCGAGACGACTCGGACGTGCCGGTACGTGTCGGTACGTGTCCGACGTGGACCACTCGGGTATGAAACATGATCGACTCCGCTACTTCACGGCAGTGGTCTTGCTCCGGGGTGTGACGGGGCTTACGTTCTCTCTCTACGCACCGCGTCTACGTGCGTAGAGGCTCTCTGACGCCGCGCCGAAGGAGCAGCTCATGACCGACGTCGTACGCGCCGCGCTCGTCCAGGCGACCTGGACCGGCGACACCGAATCCATGATCGCCAAGCACGAGGAGCACGCCCGCGAGGCCGCCCGGCAGGGCGCGAAGGTCATCGGGTTCCAGGAGGTGTTCAACGCCCCCTATTTCTGCCAGGTGCAGGAACCCGAGCACTACCGCTGGGCCGAGCCCGTGCCCGACGGGCCCACCGTGCGCCGGATGCAGGAGCTCGCCCGGGAGACCGGGATGGTGATCGTCGTCCCGGTCTTCGAGGTCGAGGGCGCCGGCTTCTACTACAACACCGCCGCCGTCATCGACGCCGACGGCTCCTACCTCGGCAAGTACCGCAAGCACCACATCCCCCAGGTGAAGGGCTTCTGGGAGAAGTACTACTTCCGCCCGGGCAACCTGGGCTGGCCGGTCTTCGACACCGCCGTCGGCAAGGTCGGCGTCTACATCTGCTACGACCGGCACTTCCCCGAGGGCTGGCGCCAACTCGGCCTCAACGGCGCCCAGTTGGTCTACAACCCGTCGGCCACCCACCGCGGCCTCTCCTCCTACCTCTGGCAGCTGGAGCAGCCCGCCGCGGCCGTCGCCAACGAGTACTTCGTCGCCGCGATCAACCGCGTCGGCATCGAGGAGTACGGCGACAACGACTTCTACGGCACCAGCTACTTCGTCGACCCGCGCGGCCAGTTCGTCGGCGACGTCGCCTCCACCAAGGAGGAGGAACTCGTCGTGCGCGACCTCGACTTCGATCTGATCGAACAGGTCAGGCAGCAGTGGGCGTTCTACCGCGACCGCCGTCCCGACGCCTACGACGGGCTGGTGCAGCCGTGAACAGCCTCTACCACCGCCACCGCGCCGTCATCCCCGACTGGGTCGCCCTCTACTACAAGGAGCCCATCGAGCTCACCCACGGCGAGGGCCGCTACGTCTGGGACGCCGACGGCCGGCGCTACCTCGACTTCTTCGGCGGCATCCTCACCACCATGACCGCCCACGCCCTCCCCGAGGTCACCAAGGCCGTCGCCGAACAGGCCGGGCGGATCATCCACTCCTCCACCCTCTACCTCAACCGCCCCATGGTGGAGCTCGCCGAGCGGATCGCCACCCTCTCCGGCATCCCCGACGCCCGGGTCTTCTTCACCACCTCCGGCACCGAGGCCAACGACACCGCCCTGCTGCTCGCCACCGCCTACCGGCGCTCCAACCAGATCCTGGCGATGCGCAACAGCTACCACGGGCGCTCCTTCTCCACCGTCGGCATCACCGGCAACCGCGCCTGGTCGCCGACCGGCCTCTCCCCGCTGCAGACCCTGTACGTGCACGGCGGCGTGCGCGGCCGCGGCCCGTACGCCGGGCTCACCGACGAGCGGTTCATCGAGGCGTGCGTCGCCGACCTCGAAGACCTCCTCGGGCACACCCGCGACGTCGCCGCCCTCATCGCCGAGCCCATCCAGGGCGTCGGCGGCTTCACCTCCCCGCCCGACGGCCTCTACGCCGCCTTCCGCCGGGTCCTCGACCGGCACGGCATCCTGTGGATCGCCGACGAGGTGCAGACCGGCTGGGGCCGCACCGGCGAGCACTTCTGGGGCTGGCAGGCGCACGGCCAGGCCGGACCGCCCGACATGCTGACCTTCGCCAAGGGCATCGGCAACGGCATGTCCATCGGCGGAGTGGTCGCCCGCGCCGAGATCATGAACTGTCTCGACGCCAACTCCATCTCCACCTTCGGCGGTTCACCCGTCACCATGGCCGCCGGCCTCGCCAACCTCGGCTACCTCCTGGAACACGACCTCCAGGGCAACGCCCGCCGGGTCGGCGGCCTGCTCCTGGAGCGCCTGCGCGGTGTCGCCGCCGGGGTCGACGCCGTACGCGAGGTGCGCGGCCGCGGCCTCATGATCGGCATCGAGCTCACCGAACCCGGCACCGACCGGGCCAACCCCGACGCCGCGTCCGCCGTCCTGGAGGAGACCCGGGCGAACGGCCTGCTCATCGGCAAGGGCGGCGGCCACAACACCACCGGCCTGCGCATCGCGCCCCCGCTGTCGCTCACCGTCGCCGAGGCCGAGGAAGGCGCGGCGGTCCTCGAACAGGCCCTCCGATCCCTCTAGTTCGCGTCCCTCCAGTTCGCGTCCCGCTCGTTCGCGATCCCGCACGTTCGCAGGGGAGATTCCAGTGAGCACCCGCACCCTGATCCGCGGCGGCCTGGTCGTCACCGCCGCCGACGAACTGCACGCCGACGTCCTGATCGAGGAGGGCCGCGTCGTGGCCCTCGCCGCCCACGGCTCCGACATCGCCGCCGGCTGGACCGCCGACCGTACGATCGACGCCACCGACCGCTATGTCGTCCCGGGCGGCGTCGACGCCCACACCCACATGGAGCTGCCCTTCGGCGGCACCTTCGCCTCCGACACCTTCGAGACCGGCACCCGGGCCGCGGCCTGGGGCGGCACCACCACCGTCGTCGACTTCGCGGTGCAGAGCGTCGGCCACCCGCTGCGCGAGGGCCTTGACGCCTGGTACGCCAAGGCCGACGGCAACTGCGCCGTCGACTACGGCTTCCACATGATCCTGTCCGACGTCAACGAGCACACCCTGAAGGAGATGGACCGGCTGGTCCAGGAGGGCATCTCCTCCTTCAAGCTGTTCATGGCCTATCCGGGGGTCTTCTACAGCGACGACGGACAGATCCTGCGGGCCATGCAGCGCGGCGCCGAGAACGGCGGGCTGATCATGATGCACGCCGAGAACGGCATCGCGATCGACGTCCTCGTCGAACAGGCCCTGGCCCGCGGTGAGACCGACCCCCGCTACCACGGAGAGGTCCGCAAGGCCCTCCTCGAAGCGGAGGCCACCCACCGGGCGATCCAGCTCGCCCGGGTCGCGGGAGCCCCGCTGTACGTGGTGCACGTGTCGGCGGAGGAGGCGGTGGCGGAACTGGCGGCGGCCCGCGACAAGGGGCTGCCGGTCTTCGGCGAGACCTGCCCGCAGTACCTCTTCCTGTCCACGGACAACCTGGCCGAGCCGGACTTCGAGGGCGCCAAGTACGTCTGCTCCACGCCGCTGCGGCCCAAGGAGCACCAGGCGGCGCTGTGGCGGGGCCTGCGCACCAACGACCTCCAGGTCGTCTCCACCGACCACTGCCCCTTCTGCTTCGCCGGCCAGAAGGAGCTGGGCCGCGGCGACTTCTCCAAGATCCCCAACGGGCTGCCGGGCGTCGAGAACCGCATGGACCTGCTCCACCAGGCCGTCGTCGACGGGCACATCTCGCGCCGCCGCTGGATCGAGATCGCCTGCGCCACCCCGGCCAGGATGTTCGGCCTCTACCCGCAGAAGGGCACCATCGCGCCGGGCGCGGACGCGGACATCGTCGTCTACGACCCGCACACCACCCAGACCCTGTCCGCGACCACCCACCACATGAACGTCGACTACTCGGCCTACGAGGGAAAGACGATCACCGGCCAGGTCGAGACCGTCCTCTCCCGCGGCGAACCCGTCATCGAGCAGCGCAAGTTCACCGGGCGCGCCGGACACGGCAGCTTCGTCCCCCGTTCCACCTGCCAGTACCTGAACTAGGAAGGCCGCCCCCTTGGACTTCGGACTCGTCCTGCAGACCGACCCGCCCGCGTCCCAGGTCGTCGGCCTGATGCGCCGGGCGGAGCGCAACGGCTTCCGCTACGGCTGGACCTTCGACTCCGCCGTGCTGTGGCAGGAACCCTTCGTCATCTACAGCCAGATCCTCGCCAACACCACCAAGCTGCACGTCGGCACCATGGTCACCAACCCGGGCACCCGCACCTGGGAGGTCACCGCCTCCACCTTCGCCACCCTCAACGACATGTACGGCAACCGGACCGTCTGCGGCATCGGCCGCGGCGACTCCGCGATGCGCGTCGCCGGCCGCAAGCCCAACACCCTGGCCCGGCTCGGCGAGGCCATCGAGGTCATCCGCGACCTCGCGGAGGGCCGCGAGGCCCAGGTCGACGGCAACCCGATCCACATCCCGTGGATCAAGAACGGCAAGCTGCCGGTGTGGATGGCGGCCTACGGCCCGAAGGCGCTGGCCCTCGCCGGACAGAAGGCCGACGGCTTCATCCTCCAGCTCGCCGACCCCTTCCTCACCGAGTGGATGGTCAAGGCCGTCCGCCAGGCCGCCACGGACGCCGGCCGCGACCCCGACGCCCTCACCATCTGCGTCGCCGCCCCCGCGTACGTGACGGCCGACGCCTCGCCCGAGGCCCTGGCCCACGCCCGCGAGCAGTGCCGCTGGTTCGGCGGCATGGTCGGCAACCACGTCGCCGACCTGGTCGCCAAGTACGGCGAGCACTCCGCCATGGTCCCCGACGAGCTCACCGCGTACATCAAGGACCGGCACGGCTACGACTACTCCCACCACGGCCGCGCCGACAACCCCGACACCGCCTTCGTCCCCGACGAGATCGTCGACCGGTTCTGTCTCATCGGCCCCGCCGAGGCCCACATCGAGAAGCTGCGGCAGCTGCGCGAGCTCGGCGTCGACCAGTTCGCCGTCTACGACATGCACGACAACCGCGAGGGCACCATCGACGCCTACGGCTCCGAGATCATCCCCGCGCTCAACGCCTGACCGCCCGACCGCCCCACCGCCCGGCCCCTCCACTCCTCCCAGGAAGGGTTCCGCCGCCATGACCGCCACCACCCCCTCGGACAGACCCGCCGACCCCGCGATATCCGGCCCCGGCCGCGTCGAGCTTCCGCCCGGCGCGGCCGGGACCGACCCGCGGTTCGTCAACGACGACCTGCTGCCGGTGCCCGTCGGCGCCCGCCGCTGGACCACGTACAACTTCGCCGCCCTCTGGGTCGGCATGGCCCACAACATCCCGTCCTGGCTGCTCGCCTCCGGGCTCGTCGCACTCGGCATGGACTGGGTGCAGGCGGTGCTCACCATCGCGCTCGCCAATGTGATCGTGCTGCTGCCGATGCTGCTCACCGGGCACGCCGGGCCCAAGTACGGCATCCCCTTCCCCGTGCTCGCCCGCGCCTCCTTCGGGCTGCGCGGCGCGAATCTGCCGGCCCTGGTCCGGGCCGGGGTGGCCTGCGCGTGGTTCGGGATCCAGACCTGGATCGGCGGCCAGGGCGTCTTCGTCCTGCTCGACAAGGTCTTCGGCGGCGACTGGGCCGGGGCCGCGAGGATCGCCGGCCAGCCCTGGACCCTGTGGCTGTGCTTCGCGCTCTTCTGGGCACTCGAGCTCGCGATCATCTACCGCGGCATGGACGCGCTGCGCCGCTTCGAGAACTGGGCCGCGCCCTTCGTGATCGTCGGCGCCGTCGCCCTGCTCGTCTGGATCGCGGTCAAGGCCGGCGGCTTCGGCCCGCTCCTCGACCAGCCGTCCGAACTCGGCTGGGGAGCCGACTTCTGGCCCGTCTTCTTCCCCTCCCTCATGGGCATGATCGCCTTCTGGGCCACCCTCAGCCTCAACATCCCCGACTTCACCCGCTTCGGCGCCGGCCAGCGCGCCCAGGTCTGGGGCCAGACCCTCGGCCTGCCCACCACGATGACCTTCTTCGCGCTGCTGTCCGTCCTGGTGACCTCCGGCTCGCAGGCGGTGTACGGGGCGCCGGTCTGGGACCCGGTGGCGCTCGCCGCCAAGACCGACAACGTCTTCGGGCTGCTGTTCGCCCTGGTCACCGTGCTCGTCGCGACCCTGTCGGTGAACATCGCCGCCAACGTCGTCTCGCCCGCCTACGACCTCGCCAACCTCGCCCCGAGGCTCGTCGACTTCCGCAAGGGCGCCCTGATCACCGGCGTCGTCGGCGTCGTGATCATGCCGTGGAAGCTGACCTCCACCCCCGAGCTGTACATCTTCACCTGGCTCGGCCTGGTCGGCGGACTGCTCGGTACGGTCGCGGGCATCCTGATCGCCGACTACTGGCTGGTCCGCCGCACCCGCCTCGACCTGAGCGGGCTCTACCGGGCCGACGGGCCGTACTGGTACCGGGGCGGCTGGAACCCGGCGGCCGTGCTCGCCTTCACGGTCGGCGGGGTGCTCGCGGTCGGCGGCTCCCACTCCGCACCCGGCACCGGGCCGTTCCCCGAGGACGGCCTGATCCCCTTCCTGAAGCCGCTCGCCGACTACGGCTGGGCGGTCGGCCTCGCCGCCTCGCTGCTCCTGTACACCGGTCTGATGACGCTGCGGAACCGCCGATGATCACTCAGGTCTGGACCGGCACGGCGACGATGGCCTAGCCTCGACGACACCGAAAACCGGAGCGGCGTGGCTCCCCTGCGGGCCCGCACGCCTGCCTGGACGCACGCACGCCTCCGTAACCCACCCCCCACGGTGTCGTTTTCCGTTCACACAGCGCAACAGAAGGCGGTCGTCGATGTCCGGCACGGAATCCTCCGACTACACCCAGCGGCTCGCGCGGCTGGAGAGCTCGGGGATCAAACGTCTGCTGCCCACTCAGGCGCCGTACCGGTGGAATCTGAAGCGGCTGGGTCTGGGGCGGGTGCTGGACGTCGGCTGCGGCATCGGGCGGAACCTGCTGAACTGCGGGCCGGACAGTGTGGGTGTGGATCACAACGCGACCTCGGTCGAGACCTGTCGTGAGCGGGGTCTGAAGGCGTTCACGCCGGACGAGCTGGCCGCGGCCCCGGACTGTGGCCCGGGTTCGTTCGACAGTCTGCTGTGCGCGCATGTCCTGGAGCACATGGACGAGACGCTGGGGAACTCGGTGCTTGAGCAGTACCTGCCGCTGGTGAAGCCGGGCGGCTCGGTGGTGCTGATCTGTCCGCAGGAGGCGGGCTACAAGACGGACGCGACGCATGTGCGTTTCGTCGACTTCGACGGGCTGCGGGCGCACGCCGAGAAGGCGGGTCTGGTCGTCGAGCGCAGCTACTCGTTCCCGTTCGCCCGGTCGATCGGCAAGGCCTTCCCGTACAACGAGTTCGTCCTCGTCGCCCGCGTCCCGGCCGCCTGACGACAGGACCGTCCGGCCCGGCCCGGTCCGGACTCAGGGCATGCGCGGCGGCGCCCACCCCGGTACGTGCGCCGCCGCGGCCCGCTCCCACGCGGCCACGCCGCCGTCCAGCGGCCAGGCCCGGGTGATCTCCGTCGCCCGCTCGATCGCCGTCAGGGCGTCCGCGAGGCGACGGCTCGCCACCCCGGCCCGCGCACGGGCGAGCGGGCCGGGCTCCAGGGCGGCCATGCGCTGCTCGTACTCCAGGAGCGGCCGCTCGGAGCACACCGCCACATAGCCGGCGTCGACGGCGCGGGAGAGCAGCAGGACGTGCGGCCGGCCGCCCTCGGCGAGCGCCGCGACCAGCCGGTCGTGCCCGTCGAGCACCACCGGCACGTTCAGCCCGCTGATCCACCACAGCAGCACGGGCGCGAGCAGTCCCTCCCGGAAGCGGCGCCGGTACGCCTTCACGCGCGGCGCGTCCGGGGCGGACAGCGCCCGCAGCGGCAGCAGGTCGCGGGCGTCCTCGACCGGGTCGCCGTAGCCGAACCAGGTGAGATGCCCCCGGTCGGTGTCATGGGGGAGGAGCAGCTCCCAGTGGTCCGCCACGAACCAGCCCGGGAGCATCGGCGCCAAGTGCCAGTCGCCCTCGTGCAGCGGCCCCTCGGCCGCCCCGCGCAGCTCCGCCGCCCAGCGCGCGGCCCAGCGCCCCGTCCACTCCTCGGAGCCGGGCGGCGCCGGCGCGGCGAGGGCCCGGTCGTCGGCGGCGCGCAGCGGGGCGAGCGGGGACGCGTACCGCCCGGTGCGCGCGTAGTGCACCCCGTGGTGGGACGCCCGCTGACGCGCGAACAGCACCGGACGCCCGCCCTGGGTCAGCAGCAGCCGCCCGTCGTCCGCGCACTCCATCCGCAGCCCCGGCCGCACCGGGTGATCGATCCGTATCGGCATGCGGGCAGCCTAGGGCGGGTCCTACGGGACCCGCGCCGTCCACTCCGGGGTCGAGAACTTCGTCTCGGCCAGCTCCTTGGCGAGCGTCAGCTCCTCCTCGGTGAGGCTGCCCTCGGCGAGGCCGTAGCGCGCGCGGAAGGAGGCGATCATGCGCTCGATGACCGCTTCGCGGGGCAGACCGGTCTGGCGGCGCAGCGGGTCGACGCGCTTCTTGGCGCTCTTGGTGCCCTTGTCGGACAGCTTCTCGCGGCCGATCCGCAGCACCTCGGTCATCTTGTCGGCGTCGATGTCGTACGCCATCGTCACGTGGTGCAGCACCGCGCCCTCGCCGGCGACCATCCGCTTCTGCGCGGCGCCGGCGATCTTGCCGGCCTCGGTCGCGATGTCGTTCAGCGGCTGGTACCAGGCCTTGACGCCCATGTCGCCGAGCGCGCCGAGCACCCAGTCGTCCAGATACGCGTAGCTGTCGGTGAAGGACAGGCCCTGCACGAGGGCGTCGGGGACCGACAGGGAGTACGTGATGGTGTTGCCCGGCTCGATGAACATCGCGCCGCCGCCGCTGATCCGGCGGACCACCTCGATGCCGTGCCGCTCGGCGGCCTCCGGGTCCACCTCGTTGCGCAGGGACTGGAAGCTGCCGATGACCACGGCGGGGGAGGCCCACTCCCAGACCCGCAGGGTCGGCGGGCGGCGGCCCGCCGCGACCTCGGCGGTCAGCACCTCGTCGAGCGCCATGTGCAGGGCGGGGGACTGCGCCGGCTCGTGGATCAGCTGCCAGTCGTAGTCCGTCCAGTCCGTGGCGTGCGCGAGCGCCCGGCGCACCGCGACCCCGATGCCCTCGGTGGTCAGGCCGAACATCTGGGTGCCCGGCGGCAGCGCCTGGTCGATGCGGGCCGCGAGCCCGGCCGCGTCCGTGTCGGCCGGCGCGCCCTCCAGGGCCCGGTCGATCGCCAGGATCGCCTCGTCGGGTTCGAGGAAGAAGTCGCCCGCGACCCGGACCCGGCGCAGCACGCCGTCCGCCACGTCGAGGTCGACCACGACCAGCTTGCCGCCCGGGACCTTGTACTCGCCGTGCACGGGCCCTCCCTGGAGTCGACACGGATGCATGGGGTGAACGCGATCAAAGCGTACTCGTGGCCGCAGGGTCGTCCCGTGGTTGTCCACAGGTCGCCGCAGCGATCCCGGAACGTCAGACGGGTGTGGTGGGATGGACGCATGACCGAACGAAGCGTGACGACACGGGACACGAGGGCGACCACGGACGACGACTTCCTCGCCCGGCTGCTCGCCGGCGACACCACCGAGGTGGAGGAGGCCGTCCGCAAGGCGGCCGCGGTCGAGATCATGCCGCGCTTCCGGCAGCTCGACGCCGCCGAGATCGACCAGAAGAACGGGCCGCACGATCTGGTCACCGTCGCCGACCGGGCCGCCGAGGCCCATCTGACCGCCTCCCTCACCGCGCTGCTGCCCGGCTCGGTGGTGGTCGGCGAGGAGGCCGTGCACGCGGACCCGGCGACATACGAGGCGCTGAAGGGCGACGCGCCGGTCTGGATCGTCGACCCGGTGGACGGCACCCGCCAGTTCGTCCGCGGCGAGGACGGCTTCTGCACCCTGGTCGCCCTCGCGCTCCACGGCGAGCTGCTCGCCTCCTTCACCTTCGCGCCCGCCCTGGACGAGTTCGCCGTCGCGGTGCGGGGCCGCGGCGCCACGCTGAACGGTGAGCCGATACGGGCCGGGGCGCCGGCCGCGGGAGCGGTCCTGGAGGTCGCGACCTCGCACCCCGACTACACCACCCCGGACCAGAAGCGGGCCCTGCTCGGCCTGCGCACCGAGGGCGTCCGCCCGCGCCCCTGCGGCTCGGCCGGCCTGGAGTACCTGGCGGTGGCCCGGGGCGCGCTCGACGCCGTCGCCTTCTCCTGGGAGTACGCCTGGGACCACGCCGCGGGACTGCTCCTCCTGGAGGAGGCCGGCGGCACGGACCTGACCCTCACCGGCGAGCGCTTCCGGATCGCCGGCGGCAACGCCCTGCCGTTCACGGCGGCCCGCGACACGGCCACCGCCGACCGGATCCGGTCACTCCTCGGGGCCGGGTAAGTCCCGTACGGGGCCGGGAATATGCTGGGATCCTTGGCCGGCCGACGAAGGAGTCCAAGGTGCCGTCGATGCTCGATGCCGTCGTCGTGGGGGCGGGGCCCAACGGACTGACCGCAGCCGTGGAGCTCGCCCGGCGCGGCTTCTCGGTCGCCGTCTTCGAGGCGAAGCCGACGGTCGGCGGGGGCGCCCGCACCGAGGAGCTCACCCTGCCCGGCTTCCGCCACGACCCCTGCTCGGCCGTGCACCCGCTCGGCATCGGCTCGCCGGTCTTCAACACCATGCCGCTGGACCGGCACGGCCTGGAGTGGCTGCATCCCGAGCTGCCCATGGCCCACCCCTGGGACGACGGCACCGCGGCCGTCCTCTCCCGCTCCGTCGCCGAGACCGCGGCCTCACTCGGCCCGCGCGACGCCGGCGCCTACCGGCGGCTCGTCACGCCGTTCCTGCCGCACTGGGACAGCCTGTTCCGGGACTTCATGCAGCTGCCGCTCACCGCGCTGCCGCGCGACCCGGTCACCCTGGCCCGGTTCGGCCTCGCCGGAGTGCAGCCGGCCACCTGGCTGCTGCGCCGCTTCCGCGACGAGAAGGCCCGCGGGCTGTTCGCCGGGCTCGTCGGCCATGTCATCGCGCCGCTCGGCGGCCTCGCCACCAGCGCCGTCGGCCTGGTCTTCGCGATCGCCGCGCACGCGGCCGGCTGGCCGCTGCCCCGGGGCGGCTCCCAGTCGATCTCCGACGCCCTCGCCGGGTATCTGAAGGAGCTCGGCGGCGCCGTCCACACCGACTTCGAGGTCAAGCGGCTCGACGACCTCCCGCCGGCCCGCGCCTATGTCTTCGACACCTCGCCCACCGCCCTGGCCCGGATCGCCGGCCTCGGCGCCACCTATGACGGCTACCGCTACGGCGCCGCCGCGTTCAAGATCGACTACGCCCTGTCCGGGCCCGTGCCGTGGACCAGCGAGGCCGCCCGCAGGGCCGGCACCGTCCAGATCGGCCCCACCATGGGCGAGATCGACACCGCCCTCCACCAGGCCTCCGGCGGCACCGCCCCCGACACCCCGTTCCTCATCACCGCCCAGCCCAGCCTGGTCGACCCGAGCCGCGCCCCCGAGGGCAAGCACGTCTTCTGGGCCTACGGCCATGTCCCCAACGGCTGGCGCGGCGACCTCACCGACGCCATCGAGCGGCAGATCGAGCGCTTCGCGCCCGGCTTCCGCGATCTGATCCTGGCCCGCGCGACTGCCGGGCCGCCCGAACTCGCCGCCCGCAACCCCAACTACGTCGGCGGCGACATCGCCTGCGGCGCCGCCCGCGGCCTGCAGCTCGTGCTGCGCCCCAAACTCTCCCTGTTCCCGTACCACACCCCGCACCCGGCGGTCTTCCTCTGCTCCTCCGCCACCCCGCCCGGCCCGGGCGTCCACGGCATGTCCGGCCACAACGCCGCCAAGGCCGTCTGGCGCCGGCTGCGCACCCCCGCCGGGCGTTGACCGCCGCCGGTCGTCGGCACCCCTCGTAATCCGGATGTCCCGGCGGCCCGGCGGCGCGAGGATGGAACCATGAGCACCGCATCCGACCGACCCGACCGGCCCGAGATCGTTCTCGTCCGTGGCGACATCACCGAGCAGGACGCCGACGTCATCGTCAACGCCGCCAACTCCTCGCTCCTCGGCGGCGGCGGAGTCGACGGCGCGATCCACCGCAAGGGCGGCCCCGCCATCCTCGACGCGTGCCGCACGCTCCGCGCCGGCCACTACGGGCGCGGCCTCCCCACCGGCGAGGCCGTCGCCACCACCGCCGGAAACCTCGCCGCCCAGTGGGTCGTCCACACCGTCGGCCCGGTCCACAGCACCCAGGAGGACCGCTCCGCGCAGCTCGCCTCCTGCTACCGCGAATCCCTGCGCGTGGCCGACGCGTTGGGCGCCGAGACCGTCGCCTTCCCGGCCATCTCCACCGGCATCTACGGCTGGCCGATGGACGACGGCGCCCGTATCGCCGTCGAGACGGTCCGGGCGGCGCGGACGTCCTCCGTACGGGAGGTCCGCTTCGTGCTGTACGACGCGGCCGCGTACGCCGAGTTCGAGGCCGCGCTCTAGGGCCTGTCCGGAAAGTAGCTCCCCCTGGCTTCGCCGGGAGGTACCCCCAGTCTGCCCGCAGGGCAGGGCTCGCGGTGTCTGGTGCGTGCGATCGCAAGGCGGAGGAGGGAGACATGGCTTGCCATGGCGACCGACGACAACGCGGTGGGGGCACCTCCCGTGCCCGAAGGGCTACGGGGGAGTGCGTGCCAGGCGCCGCGTGCCAGGCGGGACTTTCCGGACAGGACCTAGGAGGCGGGGGAGGCCGGGCGTCCGTACCCCGGGCGGTCCGAGTGGTCCTTGCCGTGCCCGGCCCACGAGTAGAGGTGCAGGACCAGGCCGTCGGGGTCGCTGAAGACGAGCAGCCAGCCGATGCTCGCCTCGATCACCGGCGAGTGCTCGACGCCCAGGGCGTCCAGATGGGCGGCCCACGCCTCGGCGTCCGCGCGGTCCCGGATCGCGAAGGACACCGGATCGAAGCCCTCGCAGCCCCGGGCCGCCTCGGGGTTCTCCCGGAGGGCGACGAGCGTGCCGTCCAGGCCGGGCATCGTGCCCCCGACCCCGCGCACCACGCCGTCGTCGTCCGGGAACTCGATCGTGGTCCGGAAGCCGAGGACCCGGCCGTACCAGTCGAGGGAGCGCGGGAGGTCGGTGACGGGGATCTTCACATGGTGGATTCCGGCGAGTTCCGGCATGGCGGGCCTCCTCGGGCCGTGTCCCTCGGGCCTGGTCCCTCGGCCCTTGTCATTCACCGCAGTGACGCTGCGGTGAATTGCTTCTAGACTCCTCCTCATGGCAGACCCCGTCAAGACAGCCCCGCCAGGGCAGGCCGATCCGGGCAAACGGCCCTACGCCTCGCCGAAGCGCGCCGCGGCCGCGGCCCGGACCCGTGCGCGGATCCGGGAGGCCGCGGGCCGGCTGTTCGTCGAGCAGGGGTACGCGGCGACCCGGATGCGGGAGGTCGCCCGGGCCGCCGGGGTGGGGGAGCGGACCCTCTACGACGCCTTCCCGACCAAGGCCGCGCTGTTCGGCCACGCCCTCGGCGTCGCCACCGTCGGCGACGAGGAGCCGGTGGCCGTCGCGGACCGCCCGGAGTTCAAGGAGCTCGGCGGCGAGACCGACCCGGCCGAGACCGTCGACGCCCTGATCGCCCGCACCGCGGAGCTGCTCGACCGGGCCGGCGACCTGATCATGGTGAGCGTGGAGGCGGCCGGCGCCGACCCCGACATGCGGGCCGCCGCCGACGCCGGAGCCGCCGCCACCCACGCCGTCTACCTCCGGCTCGCCACCGCCCTGCACGCCCGTGGCGCGCTGCGCCCCGGCCTCGACCCCGCCCGGGCGGCGGACGTCCTCTTCGCCGTGGTCTCCCCGCACGTCCACCAGCTCCTGCGGCGCCATCGCGGCTGGTCGGCCGCCGCGTACCGGGACTGGCTGCGCGAGCTCGTCGCCGCCCAGCTGCTCGCGCCGGAACACCGGTCGGGCGCGGAACACCGGCCGGGCGCGGAACGCCGGACGGGTGTGGAGCACCGGCCGGGCGGCGGCCCACGTTGATGTCGTTTTCCTGCCAGCCCGGCCCGCCCGCGATCACCCATCCTTGAAGACATGCACACCGACACCGAGCGCTGCGTGCGGGCCGTCCAGTCGAAGGACGCCCGCTTCGACGGCGTCTTCTTCACCGCCGTCCGCACCACTCGGATCTACTGCCGGCCCAGTTGCCCCGCCGTGCCGCCCAAGGCGCAGAACATGGAGTTCCACCCCACCGCCGCGTCCTGCCAGCGGGCCGGCTACCGGGCCTGCAAGCGCTGCCGGCCCGACACCAGCCCCGGCTCGTCCGCCTGGCACGCCCGCGCCGACGCCGTCGCCCGCGCCGTACGGCTCATCCAGGACGGCATCGTCGACCGCGAGGGCGTCCCCGGGCTCGCCGCCCGGCTCGGCTACTCCACCCGCCAGATCGAGCGCCAGCTGCTCGCCGAACTCGGCGCCGGACCCCTCGCCCTCGCCCGCGCCCAGCGCGCCCAGACCGCCCGGCTGCTCATCGAGACCACCCCGCTGCCCATGGCCGAGATCGCCTTCGCTGCCGGTTTCGCCTCGATCCGCACCTTCAACGACACGGTCCGCGAGGTCTTCGCCCTCACCCCCGGCGAGCTGCGCGCCCGCGCCACCCGCCCCCGCAAGGCGCCCGCCCTCGCCCCGGCGCCCGCCCCGGCCCCCGGGACGATCACCCTGCGGCTGCCGTTCCGCGCCCCGCTCGAACCCTCCAACCTCTTCGGCCACCTCGCCGCCACCGCCGTGCCGGGCGTCGAGGAATGGCGCGACGGCGCCTACCGCAGAACCCTCGCCCTGCCGTACGGACACGGCATCGTCGCCCTCGCCCCGCGCGCCGACCACGTCCTTTGCCGGCTCTCGCTCACCGACCACCGCGACCTCACCCACGCCATCAGCCGCTGCCGCCGGCTGCTCGACCTCGACGCCGACCCCGTCGCCGTCGACGGGCAGCTCCGCGCCGACCCGCTGCTCGCGCCGCTCGTCGACGCCGCGCCCGGCCGGCGGGTCCCGCGTACGGTCGACGCCGCCGAGTTCGCCGTCCGCGCCGTCCTCGGCCAGCAGGTGTCCACCGCGGCCGCCCGCACCCATGCCGCCCGCCTGGTCACCGCGCACGGCGTGCCTGTCGACGACCCCGAGGGCGGCCTCACCCACCTCTTCCCGACCCCCGCCGCGCTCGCCGGGCTCGACCCCGAGACCCTCGCGCTGCCCGGCAGCCGCCGCACCACGCTGCTCACCCTCGTCGCCGCCCTCGCCGACGGCAGCCTCGCGCTCGGACCGGAGACCGACTGGACCGAGGCCCGCGAACGGCTGCGCGCCCTGCCCGGCTTCGGCCCCTGGACCACCGAGGTCATCGCCATGCGGGCGCTCGGCGACCCGGACGCCTTCCTCCCCGGCGACCTCGGCATCCGGCGTGCCGCCGAGGGCCTCGGCCTGCCCGCCGCCCCGGCCGCGCTCACCGCCCGCGCCGCACGCTGGCGGCCCTGGCGCGCCTACGCCGTCCAGTACCTGTGGGCCACCGACAGCCACCCCATCAACCACCTGCCCGCGTAAGGAACCCGCTCATGCCCACCGTGACGCACACGGTCGTGGACAGCCCCTACGACCTGCTGACCCTCGTCGCCGTCGACGGCGTCCTCAGCCGTATGTACATGACCGACCAGCGGCACCGGCCACCGGAGGAGACCTTCGGCGAGCCCGACCCGCGCCCCTTCACCGAGGCCGTGCGCCAGCTCGACGCGTACTTCGCGGGCGAACTCACCGAGTTCGACCTGCCGTTGCACCTCGTCGGCACCCCGTTCCAGCTGCGCGTCTGGGAACAGCTCCGGCTGATCCCGTACGGGGAGACCCGGACCTACGGCGAACTCGCCGACGCCCTCGGCAGCCCCGGCGCCTCACGCGCGGTCGGCCTCGCCAACGGCAAGAACCCGGTCACCATCATCGTCCCCTGCCACCGGGTCATCGGCTCCGGCGGCAACCTCACCGGCTACGGCGGCGGCCTCGCCCGCAAGCAGCGCCTGCTCGCCTTCGAATCGGGCACCGCCGAACCCGACGCCCTGTTCTGACCCGGCCTGACGGGCCTAGGTCCTGTCCGGAAAGTCCCGCCTGGCTCGCGGTGTCTGGCACGCACTCCCCCGTAGCCCTTCGGGCACGGGAGGTGCCCCCACCGCGTTGTCGTCGGTCGCCATGGCAAGCCATGTCTCCCTCCTCCGCCTTGCGATCGCACGCACCAGACACCGCGAGCCCTGCCCTGCGGGCAGACGACGCTACTTTCCGGACAGGCCCTAGCGCAGCCGGTCGAGCAGCGCGGGCAGCGCCGTGCCGATCGGTTCGCGGACGACCTCGGTCGCGACCGGGTCGTACGGGGTCGGCTCGGCGTTCACGATGATCAGGCGGGCGCCGTGCTCGGCGGCGATGCCGGCGAGGGAGGCGGCCGGCTGTACCTGGAGGCTGCTGCCGACCGCGAGGAAGACGTCCGCGGCCTTCGCGATGGACATCGCGTTGCCCAGGACCACCGGGTCGAGCCGCTCCCCGAACATCACCGTCGCCGCCTTCAGGATCCCGCCGCACGCCCGGCACGCCGGATCGTCCTCACCGGCCTGCACCCGCGCGAGGGCCTCCGCCATCGGCGAGCGCGCGTGGCACGCCGTGCACACCACCGCCCGGGCGGAACCGTGCAGTTCGAGCACCTTCCGCTCGGACACCCCCGCGGCCTGGTGGAGCCCGTCGATGTTCTGCGTGATCACCCGCAGCGCGTGCCCGCTCTTCTCGAACGCGGCGATCGCACGGTGCGCCACGTTCGGCTGCGCGGCCAGCACCTCCCCGTCCAGCCGCATCCGCCACGAAAGGCGCCGCACCTCCGGGTCGGCCATGTACGGCCCGTAGGTGACGAGCCGCTCCGCCTCGGGGTCGCGGGTCCACATCCCGTTCGGCCCCCGGTAGTCGGGAATCCCCGAGTCCGTCGAGATGCCCGCCCCGCTGAGAATCGCCACCATGGTCATGCGGCGAGCGTAGGCGGGCCGGAAGCCCTCCCGCGAACGGATTTGGAGCTGCTAGCGTCCCCGCATGCCCAAGGTCAGCATCTCCCTCGACGCCGAACTCGTGGTCGAGGTCATGGTCCTCGCCGGCATCGGCAACCCGCAGGACGCCGTTGAGGCGGTCGTCCGCGACTACATCGCCCACGGCCACCGCACCGAGGCCCGCACCGCCTCCCGCGAGGAACCCCTCCGCACCGGCCGTCTCACCCCGCCGGAGCCGGACCAGGGCTGAACGCCCGGCGCCCCCACCCCGCCGTCACCAGCACGAACCCGCCGAAGGCAAGCAGCCGTTGCAGCCCGGCCTGCTCGGCGAGCGAGCTGTCGAGCAGGCCGTACACGGCGTAGCCGTTCGCCGCCAGATCCGTCGCCGTCACCGCGAGCAGCAGGTCCACCCCCGCCCGCCGCCCGCGCACCAGCAGGACGGCGGTCAGCGGGTCGAGCACGGCCAGGGCCGACCAGTACAGGTCGAGCCAGGGCGGGGCGAACGCGGCGTGCGCGAAGGGCCCGTGGGACACCAGGTCCCCGACATGGGTCACCGTGCCGACCAGCAGACCGGCGACCCACACCGCCACGACCACCACCCGCACCGCCGCGCGGTTCACCGCGTGGCCGGGCGGCCGTTCTCCAGTTCCACCGCGCCCCGGCCCGCCGTCAGCGCGTCGAGGGCGGCCAGGACCCGGTGGCCCAGGCTGCCCGGCAGGTGGGCGGGGAGCTCCGCCGGGGGCACGAGCTTCCAGGAGATCAGCTCCTCCTCCTGGAGCCGGATCTGCGCGAACCGCTCGTCCGGCAGCACTCCGCCGTCGAACAGGTACGCCACCAGCGGTGGACGGTCCGCGCCCGGCACCCAGTCGACGGCGAGCAGCGCGCCGAGCTCCACGTCCAGGCCGATCTCCTCCGCCGTCTCCCGGCGGGCCGCCTGGCGCGGCGATTCGCCCGTGTCCGACTCGATCGTGCCACCCGGCAGGGCCCAGCCCTCCCGGTAGTTCGGCTCGACGATCAGCACCCGGCCGGCCGCGTCCCGGAAGAGGGCGGCGGCACCGGCCAGGACGCGCGGCAGGCCCGCGATGTACGTGGCGTAGTCAGAGGTCGTCATCCCGTCAGCGTAGCCAGCCGCAGCGTCCGCTCCGCCAGCTCGCTGATCCGTACCCCGTCGAAGCCCGTCACCGCGCTGCGCACCCGGTCCCGCAGCGGCTCCGACCACTGCGGCGGGATGGCCGCAGCGCCGCACAGCACGCCGGCCACCGAACCGGCCGTCGCCCCGTTGGAGTCGGTGTCCAGACCGCCGCGCACGGTCAGCGCCAGGGTGCGGGTGAAGTCGCCCTCGCCGTACAGCAGCCCGGCGGTGAGCACCGCCGCGTTCGGCACGGTGTGGATCCAGCCGGACCCACCGGTCTCCCGGCGCAGCTCGGCCAGCGTCTCGGACCACGCGACGCCCGCCTCGTACAGCGCCACGGTGTGCCGTACGGCGCGGGCGAGCCGGCTGCCGGCCGGAATCCGCTC
The DNA here is from genome assembly GCF_026236535.1 of Streptomyces sp. SKN60. GTDB lineage: Bacteria > Actinomycetota > Actinomycetes > Streptomycetales > Streptomycetaceae > Streptomyces. Next base: position 87,590 of record NZ_JAHTMW010000022.1, read on the forward strand.
CAGGGCGGTGCCGAGCGCCGACCGCGCGTCGGGCGCGGTGAAGGCCGCGGCGACCAGGGCGGCCGCCCACATCGCCCCGTACACCCCGTTCCCGGTGTGCGAGAGCACCGCGTCGCGGCGGGCCAGCGAGGCGGCCCGGCGCGGATCGCCGGGCGAGGTCCAGCCGTACACGTCCGCCCGGATCAGCGCGCCGATCCACTCCTGGTACGGATTGTCGTACGTGGCGGTCAGCGGCGGCTTCAGCCCGTTCGCCAGGTTCCGGTACGCCACCCGCTCGGCCGTGAAGGTCTGCAGATACGGCAGCCGCAGCAGCCACAGCTCGCCGACCTGCTCGGTGCTGAAGTCGAAACCGCGGGTCTCCAGGAGGTGCAGGCCCAGGATCGAGTAGTCGACGTCGTCGTCGCGGCAGCTGCCGTTGATCCGGCCGCGCACGCACTGCGGCCACTCCGGCCGCAGCTCGAAGCCGTCCGCGCCGGCCGCGGGCGGCGGCGGGAAGTAGTCGGTGAGCGGCAGGGCGTCCGTGAGCCGCAGATACGCGTCGATCCGCTCGGGCGTCCAGTGGTCGCCGCGCTCGACCGGCTTGCCGAGCATGTTCCCGGCGATCCGTCCGGTCCAGCCGCCGAGGATCCGGTCGGCGAGCTCGCCGCGCCCGAGCCGGACGGGGCCACCGCCCGTGACACCGGCCGCGACCTCGCCCATGACTTCGCTCATGCCTCCGGTCTAGCCGACGGGCCGGGCCGGCGCGCGCCGACCCGCCCACTCGGCCCCACCGGGCCCCGGGCCACACCGCCCCCCCGGCCTCATGTCTCGTCGCCGACCATCACCCGCACCGCGTCCCGCACCCCGTGCGTCGCGTGGTGCCGGGCCGGTCCCGCGCCCGGGTCCTCCCGCAGCTCCTTGAGCAGCGCCCAGCACAGCCCCAGCATCACGAGCACGAACGGCAGCGCCACCAGGATCGTCGCCGTCTGCAGCGAGGTCAGCCCGCCCGCGACCAGCAGCACCGCGGCCACCGCCGCCATCAGCACGCCCCAGGCCACCACCAGCCAGGTCGGCGGGTGCAGCGCGCCGCGGCTGGTCAGCGAGCCCATCACAAGGGAGGCCGAGTCCGCGCTGGTCACGAAGTACGTCATCACCAGGAGCATCGCGACGTACGAGGTGACCGTGCCGAGCGGCAGCGCGTCCAGCATCGCGAACAGCGAGGCCTCCGCCCCGTCCTTCACCGCCCCCGCCAGATCCGCGGCGCCCGTCGAGTCGAGCCGGATCGCCGTGCCGCCCATCACGCAGAACCAGATCACCGTCGCGCCCGAGGGCACAAGCAGCACCCCGAACAGGAACTCGCGGACGGTGCGGCCGTGCGAGATCCGGGCGATGAAGGTGCCGACGAACGGCGCCCAGGACAGCCACCACGCCCAGTAGAAGATCGTCCACGCGCCCAGCCAGGTGCGGTCCGTGAACGCGCCCGTGCGGCTCGCCATCGGGAGCAGCTGGTGCAGATAGCCGCCCACCGAGGCCGGGATCGTGTCCAGGACGTACACCGTCGGGCCGAGCAGGAACACGAACACCATCAGCGCCGCGGCCAGCACGATGTTCAGCGTCGACAGCCACTTCACGCCCTTGTGCAGCCCGGAGAACGCGGACAGCACGAAGGCCGCCGACAGCGACACGATGATGACCAGCTCGGTGGTGGTCGAGTCCGCGACCCCGGCGGTGATGTTCAGGCCCTCCGCGACCTGCAGGGCCCCCAGACCGAGGCTGGTCGCCGTCCCGAAGACGGTCGCGAACACCGCGAGCAGATCGACCGCCCGGCCCGGCCAGGAGCGCGCCCGCCGCTCGCCCATGAGCGGCACGAACGCGGCGCTCAGCGTGTTGCCGCGGCCCTTGCGGAAGCCCGCGTACGCCAGGGCGAGGCCCGCGATGCCGTAGATCGCCCACGGGGTCAGCGTCCAGTGGAAGAACGAGTACTCCATGGCCGTGCGGGCCGACGCGCCCGACTGCGGCGGGACCCCGCTCGCCGGGGGCGGGTTCAGATAGTGCTGGAGCGGTTCCCCCACCCCGTAGAACATCAGGCCGATGCCCATGCCGGCGCTGAACATCATCGCGATCCACGCGAGATTGGAGAACTCCGGCTCCGAGTCGTCCGCGCCGAGCCGGATCCGGCCGAAGCGGCTGAGCGCGATCACCACGCACAGCACCAGGAAGACGTCGGCGGCGGTCACGAACAGCCACGCGAAGTTGTCCAGGACCCAGCGCAGCGCCGAGGACGAGGCGGTGTCGAAGGAATCCTTGCCGAGCGCCGCCCAGCCCACGACGGCGACGACGGCCGCCATCCCGATGCCGATGACCTTCAGGTCGGGGCGGGGGCTCGGCCCGCCGCTCGGCCCGCCGCTGTCTCCGCCGCTGTCTCCGCCGCTGTCTCCGCCGCTTTGATCGATCAATTCCGTGCTCACCGGCCCCACTATGGTGCGGAATATCGCCTTATCAGGGGGTGGCACGCCGTCTTCCGGTACGGATAGGGTCGGCCCTGGCGCGACTGCCTGTTCGAAAGCAAGGGATGCAAGGTGACGGACGGAGCAGTAACTGAGGTCGCACGCGTGCTCGTCGCGGCCGACAAGTTCAAGGGCTCGCTCACGGCCGTACAGGTCGCGGAGCGGGTCACAGCAGGTCTGCGACGGGTCGTCCCGGAGCTCGAGGTGGAGACGCTGCCCGTCGCCGACGGGGGCGACGGCACCGTGGCCGCGGCCGTGGCGGCCGGGTTCGACCGGCGCGAGGTCACCGTGACCGGGCCGGTCGGCGAACCGGTCACGGCCGCGTTCGCGCTGCGCGGGACCACCGCGGTGGTGGAGATGGCGGAGGCCTCCGGCCTCCAGCTGCTGCCCCCCGGGGTCTTCGCCCCGCTCACCGCCACCACGTACGGGTCGGGCGAGCTGCTGCGCGCCGCGCTCGACGCCGGCGCCACCACGATCGTCTTCGGCGTCGGCGGCAGCGCCACCACCGACGGCGGCGCCGGCATGCTCGCCGCGCTCGGCGCGGTGTTCCTGGACGCGGACGGCGATCCGGTCGGCCCGGGCGGCGGCGCCCTCGCCGACCTCGCCTCGGCGGACCTGTCGGGCGTCGACCCGCGCTTCGCGGGCGTCGAATTCGTCCTCGCCAGCGACGTGGACAACCCGCTGACCGGCCCGAAGGGCTGCGCGGCGGTGTACGGCCCGCAGAAGGGCGCGACCCCCGAGGACGTCGAGACCCTCGACACGGCCCTCGCGCACTACGCGCGGGTCCTGGAGAAGGCGATCGGCCCCAAGGCCGCCGAGCTCGCCGCCTCCCCGGGCGCGGGCGGCGCGGGCGGCATCGGCTACGGCGCGCTGCTGCTCGGCGCGAGCTTCCGTCCCGGCATCGAGCTGATGCTGGACGTGCTCGGCTTCGCCCCCGCCCTGGAGCGCGCCACCCTGGTCATCACCGGCGAGGGCTCGCTCGACGAGCAGACCCTGCACGGCAAGGCCCCGGCGGGCGTCGCCGCGGCCGCCCGCGCGGCCGGCAAGGAGGTCGTCGCGGTCTGCGGCCGCCTGGCCCTCACGCCCGTGGCCCTGGGCACCGCCGGCATCCGCCGCGCCTACCCGCTCACGGACCTGGAGCCGGACCCGGCCAAGTCCATCCCGAACGCGGGCCCGCTCCTGGAGCAGGTCTCGGCGAACATCGCGCGGGACTTCCTGGCGTAGGCCGCCCCGGCAAGCCGAGACCCATACGGAAAGCCCGGACCATACGGAAGGGCCCGGACGCTTCCGCGTCCGGGCCCTTCCGTTCGTTCCATCCGCTCCACCGCGGCTACCGCAGCTGTGCGGCCTCCGCCTGGCGGGCCTCACGGCTCTCACGCCGGTTGTCGCGGAAGGTGTTCACTCGCCGGGCCGTCGCGAAGAGGGGGATCACGGCGCCCATCACCACCTGCAGCGCGCAGCCGGTCTGAAGGAGGAACTGTCCGCCCGGAGCGTCGAACGCCCATGCGGCCAGCATGGCCATGGCGCCGACGATCCAGCTGAGCATGGCCACCGCGAGGACACCCCGCGGCTTCGGGTACTCGACCCGGCTCACCATCAGCCAGGCGACGCCGATGATCGCGAGCAGCGTCGGGATGAACGGCAGCTCGAGCAGGACGATCGACACGACGGTCAGCGCGCCGAAGGGGCTCGGCATGCCCTGGAACATGCCGTCCTTCATCGTCACGCAGGAGAACCGGGCGAGTCTCAGCACCACCGCGAGCAGCACCAGGACCGCGGCCACGGCCGAGACCTTCTGCTGCGCGCCGGGCGTGACCATGCCGTACACGAGTACGAAGTAGGCCGGGGCGAGACCGAAGCTGATCAGGTCCGAGAGGTTGTCGAGCTCGGCACCCATCGGCGAGCTGCGGAGCTTGCGCGCCACGATGCCGTCGAAGAGGTCGAAGATCGCCGCGGCCAGCATGAGGATCACGGCGGTGGCGGCGCTGTTGCGCGCCATGCCGGTCTCGCTGCTGCCGGTGAGGTGCGGGATGAGGATGCCGGTGGTGGTGAAGTACACCGCCATGAAGCCGCACGTGGCGTTACCGAGCGTGAGGGCGTCCGCTATGGACAGCCTCAGCGACAGCGGCATCTCCTCGGCGTCGTCGGCGTCCGCCTCCGACTCGGCGACCCATTCGGCCGCCCGTGTGTCGGGATCAATCACGGTCAATGCGAGTCACCCCCGCAGTCGTGGGCTGACCGACCTCGACCGCGACCTCGACACCCTCGGGGAGGTAGATGTCGACCCGCGAACCGAAGCGGATCAGCCCGATCCGGTCACCCTGCTCGACCTTCGTCCCCTGCGGGATGTACGGCACGATCCGCCGGGCCACGGCGCCGGCGATCTGCACCATCTCGATGTCGCCGAGCTCGGTGTCGAAGTGCCAGACAACGCGCTCGTTGTTCTCGCTCTCCTTGTTGAACGCCGGCACGAAGCCGCCGGGGACGTGCTCCACGGACGTCACCGTGCCGGCCAGCGGCGCGCGGTTGACGTGGACGTTCAGCGGGCTCATGAAGATGGCGACGCGGGTGCGTCCGTCCTTCCACGGCATGATGCTCTGCACCACGCCGTCGGCGGGCGAGATGACCCGGCCCTGGGCGATCTCTCGCTCGGGGTCGCGGAAGAACCACAGCATGCCGGCCGCGAGAGCGGTGGCCGGCACGGCGATCGCCTTGGCGCGCGTCGACTTGCGCGAGCGCGCCAGGCTGAGCGCCGCGGTGGCGACGGTCGGCAGAAGCCACGGCGATGCTCCGCGAGCGATGCGTACGCCCTTGAGGCGGTCGCGGTGTGCAGAGGTTTGGCTGTGGGGCATGGATGACCTTCGTAGCGGATGATGCCGCGCTGGAAACACGGGGACGGCGGCTTTCGGGCGATGCTATCGGTTGCGGGCCGCAACTGGGCAAGCCAGAAGCCGAGTCGGCGGCCGGAAGACGAACACAGGGTGTGATCTTCTTCGCGGCCAAACCGACCCAAATCCGACAATCAACCCTGGAAGCGGTACTCCTCGAGCAACCGTCGACCAATGATCATTTTCTGGATCTCGGCGGTACCTTCGCCGATGAGCAGCATCGGGGCTTCGCGGTAGAGGCGCTCGATCTCGTACTCCTTCGAGAACCCGTAGCCACCGTGAATGCGGAACGCATCCTCGACGACCTCCTTGCAATATTCGGAGGCGAGGTACTTCGCCATCCCTGCTTCGAGGTCGTTTCGTTCCCCGGAGTCCTTTTTGCGTGCTGCGTTCACCATCATGGCATGAGCGGCCTCGACCTTGGTAGCCATCTCGGCAAGCTTGAACTGAATCGCCTGGTGCTGGGCGATCTGCTTGCCGAAAGTGTGACGCTGCTGGGCATACTGGACGCCGAGTTCGAAAGCACGCTGCGCGACGCCACAGCCACGGGCCGCGACATTCACACGGCCGACTTCCACGCCGTCCATCATTTGGTAAAACCCTCGGCCGGTGACGCCGCCGAGGACCCGATTGGCCGGAATGCGCAGTCCGTCCATGATGAGTTCGGTCGTGTCGACGCCCTTGTAACCCATCTTCTCGATCTTGCCCGGAATGGTGAGGCCGGGGCGGACCTCTCCGAAGCCGGGCTCCTTCTCGACGAGGAAGGTCGTCATCGACTTGTGCGGGGCCGTGCCCTCGGGGTGGCCTTCGTCACTTCGGACGAGAACGGCCACCAGCGTTGACGTGCCGCCGTTCGTCAGCCACATCTTCTGGCCGTTGAGGACGTACTCGTCGCCGTCCTTGACCGCCTTCGACGTGATCGCCGACACGTCCGAGCCGAGACCCGGCTCCGACATCGAGAACGCGCCGCGCGTCTCGCCGGCCGCCATCCGCGGCAGGAAGTAGTCCTTCTGCTCCTGCGTGCCGTGCTGCTTCAGCATGTACGCCACGATGAAGTGGGTGTTGATGATGCCGGAGACCGACATCCAGCCGCGGGCGATCTCCTCCACGCACAGCGCGTAGGTGAGCAGCGACTCACCCAGGCCCCCGTACTCCTCGGGGATCATCAGACCGAAGACGCCGAGCTCCTTCAGCCCGTCCACGATCTGCTGCGGGTACTCGTCGCGGTGCTCCAGCTCCGTCGCGACCGGGATGATCTCCTTGTCGACGAAGTCCCGGACGGTGGAGAGGATCTCCTGCTGGACGTCGGTCAGACCGTGGGTCTGGGCGAGTCGCGCCATGACTACTTCCCCTGTTCCTTCAGCTCGGGGCGGCCGGGCTGCTCGCCGCCGCGCGCGTCGATGTACTCGGCGGTCGGGACCATGACCTTGCGGCGGAAGACGCACACCAGGGTGCCGTCCTGCTTGTAGCCCTTGGTCTCGACGTAGACGATGCCGCGGTCGCTCTTCGACTTCGACGGCGTCTTGTCCAGGACGGTCGTCTCGCCGTAGATGGTGTCGCCGTGGAAGGTCGGCGCCACGTGGCGCAGCGACTCGATCTCCAGGTTGGCGATGGCCTTGCCGGAGACGTCCGGGACGGACATGCCGAGCAGCAGCGAGTAGATGTAGTTGCCGACGACGACGTTCTTCTTGAAGTCCGTCGTGTTCTCCGCGTAATTCACGTCCATGTGAAGCGGGTGGTGGTTCATCGTCAGCAGACAGAAGAGGTGGTCGTCGTACTCGGTGACCGTCTTCCCGGGCCAGTGCTTGTAGACGGCGCCGATCTCGAACTCTTCGTAGGTGCGGCCGAACTGCATGGTGGATCAGGCCTCCGGGATCTCGAACTTGGTGGTGCGCTGCATGCCGGCGGCGCGGCCCTTGCCGGAGATGACCAGGGCCATCTTGCGGGAGGCCTCGTCGATCATCTCGTCGCCGAGCATCGCGGAGCCCTTCTTGCCGCCGGCCTCGGAGGTGTAGTAGTCGTAGGCGTCGAGGATCAGCTCGGCGTGGTCGTAGTCCTCCTGCGACGGCGAGTAGATCTCGTTCGCGGCGGCGACCTGGTCCGGGTGCAGCACCCACTTGCCGTCGAAGCCCAGGGCGGCGGAGCGCTGGGCGACCGCGCGGTAGCCCTCGGGGTTGCGGATCTGCAGGTAGGGACCGTCGATCGCCTGCAGGTTGTTGGCGCGGGCGGCCATCAGGATGCTCATCAGGATGTGGTGGTAGGCGTCCGCCGGGTAGCCGGGCGGCTGCTCGCCGACGACGAGCGACTTCATGTTGATGGAGGCCATGAAGTCGGCCGGGCCGAAGATGATCGTCTCGACGCGCGGCGAGGCCTGCGCGATCGCGTTGACGTTGTTCAGGCCCTGGGCGTTCTCGATCTGCGCCTCGATGCCGATCTTGCCGACCTCGAAGCCCATGGTCTTCTCGATCTGGGTGAGCAGCAGGTCGAGCGCGACGATCTGCTCGGCGTTCTGCACCTTCGGCAGCATGATGCAGTCGAGGTTCTGGCCGGCGCCCTCGACGACGGTGACGACGTCACGGTACGTCCAGTGGGTCGTCCAGTCGTTGACGCGGACCACGCGGGTCTTGCCGGTCCAGTCGCCCTCGTTCAGGAACTTCACGATGGTGTGGCGGGCGTCCGGCTTGGCCAGCGGCGCGCACGCGTCCTCCAGGTCGAGGAAGACCTGGTCGGCGGCGAGGCCCTGGGCCTTCTCCAGGAAGCGCGGGTTGGAGCCGGGCACCGCGAGGCAGGAGCGGCGCGGGCGCAGCCGGTTCACAGGGGAAGCGGGCGTGCTGGTCATGCGGGGACCTCCGTACTTTCAAGGGGGCTGAGCTGGTTGGCTTTCCGGATCTCGTCGACGATACGACCGATGATCCCGGTGATACCGAAGTCCTTCGGGGTGAAGACCGCGGCCACGCCGGCGGCCTTGAGCTCCGCGGCGTCGGCGTTCGGGATGATGCCGCCGACGACGACCGGGATGTCGGCCGCCCCGGCGTCCTTCAGCCGGTCCAGGACGTCCGGCACGAGCTGGGCGTGCGAACCGGACAGGATCGACAGGCCGACCGCGTGCACGTCCTCCTCCAGGGCCGCGTCGACGATCTGCTCCGGCGTCAGCCGGATGCCCTGGTAGACCACCTCGAACCCGGCGTCGCGGGCCCGCACGGCGATCTGCTCGGCGCCGTTGGAGTGCCCGTCCAGGCCCGGCTTGCCGACCAGGAAGCGCAGCTTGCCGACGCCCATGTCGGCCGCCGTGCGGTCCACCTTGCGGCGCACCTCGGCGAGCGGGGAGCCCTCCTCGGCCGGCACGGCCACGGGGGCGGAGGAGACGCCGGTCGGGGCGCGGAACTCGCCGAACACCTCGCGCAGCGCCCCGGCCCACTCGCCGGTGGTGACCCCGGCGCGGGCGCACTCCAGGGTGGCCTCCATGAGGTTGCCGGTGCCCTTGGCGGCCTCCTTCAGGCGCTCCAGGGCCTTGCACGGCCGCGGGTGGTTGAACGGCGGCTGGTAGCGGGTGTCGCGCCAGGTGCCCAGGGCGCCCACGACGCGGGCCTCGACGGCCGGGTCGACCGTCTGGATCGCGGTGTCCAGGTCGGCGGTGAGCGGGTTGGGCTCGGTGGTCTCGAAGATGTTGACGCCGATGATCTTGTCCTCGCCGGACTCGATCCGGGCCCGCCGCTCGGCGTGCGAGGAGACAAGCTGCGCCTTGAGGTAGCCGGACTCGACGGCGGCCATCGCGCCGCCCATCTCCTGGATCCGCTCGATCTCGGCCAGGCACTCGGCGACCAGGGCGTCCACCTTGGCCTCGATGACGTGCGAGCCGGCGAAGATGTCCTCGTATTCCAGCAGGTCGGACTCGTGGGCGAGCACCTGCTGGATCCGGAGCGACCACTGCTGGTCCCAGGGGCGCGGCAGGCCCAGCGCCTCGTTCCAGGCCGGGAGCTGTACGGCGCGGGCGCGGGCGTCCTTGGAGAGCGTCACGGCCAGCATCTCCAGGACGATGCGCTGGACGTTGTTCTCCGGCTGGGCCTCGGTCAGGCCGAGCGAGTTGACCTGCACGCCGTAGCGGAAGCGGCGCTGCTTGGCGTCCTCGATGCCGTACCGCTCACGGGTGACGGTGTCCCAGATGCGGCCGAAGGCGCGCATCTTGCACATCTCCTCGATGAACCGGACGCCGGCGTTCACGAAGAACGAGATCCGGGCGACGACCTCGCCGAACCGCTCCTCGGGAACCTGCCCGGAGTCGCGGACGGCGTCGAGGACCGCGATCGCGGTGGACATGGCGTACGCGATCTCCTGGACCGGCGTGGCGCCGGCCTCCTGCAGGTGGTAGCTGCAGATGTTGATCGGGTTCCACTTCGGGATGTGGTTGACCGTGTACGCGATCATGTCCGTCGTGAGCCGGAGCGAGGGGCCGGGCGGGAAGACGTGCGTCCCGCGCGACAGGTACTCCTTCACGATGTCGTTCTGGGTGGTGCCCTGGAGCTTGGTGATGTCCGCACCCTGCTCCTCGGCGACCACCTGGTAGAGCGCCAGGAGCCACATGGCGGTGGCGTTGATGGTCATCGAGGTGTTCATCTGCTCCAGGGGGATGTCCTGGAACAGCCGCCGCATGTCGCCGACGTGCGAGACGGGCACGCCGACCCGGCCGACCTCGCCGCGGGCGAGGACGTGGTCGGGGTCGTAGCCGGTCTGCGTGGGCAGGTCGAACGCGACCGAGAGGCCGGTCTGGCCCTTGGCGAGATTACGCCGGTAGAGCTCGTTCGACGCCTCGGCGGTCGAGTGGCCGGCGTAGGTCCGCATGAGCCACGGCCGGTCCTTCTGGCGCTCTGTCATCTGTGGTCCCTGGTTCAGAGGTTGCGGAATCAGACGTTACGGAAGCGGTTGATGGCGTCGATGTGCTGCGCCCGCAGCTCGTGGTCGCGCACGCCCAGGCCCTCCTCGGGCGCGAGCGCGAGCACGCCGACCTTGCCCTGGTGCAGGTTGCGGTGCACGTCGTAGGCGGCCTGGCCGGTCTCCTCCAGGGAGTAGACCTTCGAGAGCGTCGGGTGGATCTTGCCCTTGGCGACCAGCCGGTTGGCCTCCCAGGCCTCGCGGTAGTTGGCGAAGTGCGAGCCGACGATCTTCTTCAGCGACATCCACAGGTAGCGGTTGTCGTACTCGTGGTTGTAGCCCGAGGTCGAGGCGCAGGTGACGATGGTGCCGCCCTTGCGGGTGACGTAGACGCTGGCGCCGAAGGTCTCGCGGCCCGGGTGCTCGAAGACGATGTCCACGTCCTCGCCGCCGGTCAGCTCGCGGATCTTGCCGCCGAAGCGCTTCCACTCGCGCGGGTCCTGGTTCTGCTCGTCCTTCCAGAACTTGTAGCCCTCGGCGTTGCGGTCGATGACCGCCTCCGCGCCCATGGAACGGCAGATCGCGGCCTTCTCCGGGGAGGAGACGACACAGATCGGGTTGGCGCCGCCTGCCAGCGCGAACTGGGTGGCGTACGAGCCGAGGCCGCCGCTCGCGCCCCAGATCAGCACGTTGTCGCCCTGCTTCATGCCGGCGCCGTTGCGGGAGACCAGCTGGCGGTACGCGGTGGAGTTCACCAGGCCCGGGGCCGCGGCCTCCTCCCAGCTGAGGTGGCCGGGCTTCGGCATCAGCTGGTTGGACTTCACCAGGGCGATCTCGGCCAGGCCGCCGAAGTTGGTCTCGAAGCCCCAGATGCGCTGCTCGGGGTCGAGCATCGTGTCGTTGTGGCCGTCGGAGGACTCCAGCTCGACGCTCAGACAGTGCGCGACGACCTCGTCGCCGGGCTTCCAGGCGTTGACGCCCGGGCCGGTGCGCAGCACGACGCCGGAGAGGTCGGAGCCGATGACGTGGTACGGCAGGTCGTGGCGCTTGGTGAGCTCGGACAGGCGCCCGTAGCGCTCCAGGAAGCCGAAGGTCGACATCGGCTCGAAGATCGAGGACCACACCGAGTTGTAGTTCACGGAGCTGGCCATGACGGCGACGAGCGCCTCGCCCGGGCCGAGCTCGGGGAGCGCCACGTCGTCCAGGTGGAGCGACTTGCGCGGGTCCTTGTCGCGGCTGGCGACCCCGGCGAACATCTCCTGCTCGTCCTTGTGGACGGTCACGGCGCGGTACGACTCGGGGAGCTTGATGCTGGCGAAGTCCGCCGACGTGGAGTCGGGCGACTGGATCGCGTCCAGGATGTCCTTCACGGGATGCCTCCGGCGGTGCGGCGTCCCGGGCGGGGGACGCGCTGAGGGTTTTCGTCGGGGTTGGTGCTGTGGAGGTGTGCCGTCGGTTCGGCGCGGTGGAGCGGTGGCGGCGCCGGTGTGGGGCGCGGGAGGTTGCCTGTGACGCAGGCGTCCGGGCGCACTTGCAGGATTGCTTGTGGGGACAGCCGGCGCACGAGGTGATCTCTGCGCGCCGGCCGCCCGGACACCCTCAACGTATGGCACGCCGTGTCACGTGACAAGGCACTGCGTGCCAACAATTTCACTCAGATGCAATCTGGTGGTCACGGATGAGCGATGATCGATCGAAAATGCCCCTGAACTGGGCGGATAAGGCATCGGGAGACCCGGATACGACGAGGGCCGCCCCCGGAATCCGGGAGCGGCCCTCGTCGTGACGTGATGGTCAGCTCTTCTTGAGCGCCTGCTGGATCGTCCGCATGACCTCGTCCAGCGGTGCGTCCGTCCGGGCGACGGCGACCACCACGTCGCCCGTCGTGGAGGCGGTGGCGGCGGCCGGCCGGACCGGCTCGTCCGCGGCCCTGGCGCTCTCGGCCGGCACGGTCCCGGGCCGGGCGCCTATGCCGCTGCCGAAGGTCTCCCGGACGATCGCGAAGGCGTGGTCGAGCTGCGCCTCCACGTCCCCCTGGCCGCCGGCCCGCAGCCAGCGCCGCAGCACGTGGTTGTGGGCCGTGACCACCGCCGACGCGGCCACCTCGGCGAGCAGCGGGTCGTCGTTGCCGTCGTGGTGGTCGCGCTCGTCGAAGTGCCCGAGCAGATAGCGGGTGAAGAGGCGCTCGTAGCGGGCCACCGAGGCGATCTCGCGCTCGCGCAGCGTCGGCACCTCACGGGTGAGCCGGTAGCGGGCCACGGAGACCGCGGGCGCGCCCGCGTACATCTTCATGACCTCCTTGATGCCCCGGCACACGGTGTCGAGCGGGTGCTCGTGCGGCGGTGCGGCGTTCAGGACCGCCTCGGCGCGCACCAGGGTGTCGTCGTGGTCGGGGAAGATCGCCTCTTCCTTGGAGCGGAAGTGCCGGAAGAAGGTCCGCCGGGCCACCCCGGCCGCCGCCGCGATCTCGTCGACGGTGGTCGCCTCGTACCCCTTGGTGGCGAACAGCTCCATGGCCGCGCTGGCGAGCTCCCGGCGCATTTTCAGCCGCTGTGCGGCGGCACGGGTCCCCGCCGCGCTCTCCGGGGCGTCGGGCGTGGACGTGGCACGGGGTGTCTTCGCGGCCTTGGACATGTCCCGAACGTACTGCATCGGAGCGGCAGTGCGCCCAGGTGGGGGAGGGGAGCCCGGCCCGGCACCGGCGGTGCCCGGCGGGCTGAGCAGCCCTCCCCATCCCCCGTACGGCCCGGAGCCCGGCTCAGCGGCGGGCATATTCGCGGAAGCCACGGCCCGTCTTGCGGCCGAGGCAGCCCGCGGCCACCAGGTGCTCCAGGAGCGGCGCCGGGGCCAGGCCCGGGTCGCGGAACTCGCGGTGCAGGACCTTCTCGATGGCGAGCGAGACGTCCAGGCCGACCACGTCGAGCAGCTCGAACGGACCCATCGGGTAGCCGCCGCCCAGCTTCATCGCGGCGTCGATGTCGTCCAGGGTGGCGTAGTGCTCCTGGACCATCTTGATCGCGTTGTTGAGGTACGGGAAGAGCAGCGCGTTGACGATGAAGCCGGCCCGGTCGCCGCAGTCCACGCCGTGCTTCCTGATCTTGGCGGTGACCTCGCGGACGGTGGCGTGGACGTCGTCGGCGGTCAGCACCGTACGGACGATCTCCACCAGCTTCATGGCGGGCGCCGGGTTGAAGAAGTGCATGCCGATGACGTCCTGAGGGCGGCTCGTCGCCTTGGCGCAGGCGACGACCGGCAGCGAGGAGGTCGTGGTGGCGAGCACCGCGCCCGGCTTGCAGATCTTGTCCAGACGGGCGAACAGGTCCTGCTTGACCGCCAGGTCCTCGGCGACCGCCTCGACGGCCAGGTCGACCTCGGCGAAGGCGTCGAGCGAACCGGCCGGGACGATCCGGGCCAGCGTCTCGTCGTGCGCCTCGCCGGTCATCCGGCCCTTGTCCACGGAGCGGCCGAGCGACTTGGCGATCCGGGCCTTGGCGGTGTCCGCCTTCTCCTGCGAGCGGGCGGCCAGGACGACCTGGTAGCCGGCCTTGGCGAAGACCTCGGCGATGCCGGAGGCCATGGTGCCCGAGCCGGCGACGCCGACCGAGCGGACCTCACGGCCGGCGCCGGCGGACGCCGAGTCCTGCGGGGTGAGCGCGTCGGCGACGACCTCGGCGGAGCCGGCGGACGCGTAGCTGTAGAAGCCGCGGCCGGACTTGCGGCCGGTCAGACCCGCCTCGCTGAGCTGCTTGAGGATCGGGGCCGGGGCGTGCAGCCGGTCCCGCGAGGAGGCGTACATCGCCTCCAGGACGGTACGGGCGGTGTCGATGCCGATCAGGTCGAGCAGCGCCAGCGGGCCCATCGGCAGACCGCAGCCGAGCCGCATCGCGGCGTCGATGTCCTCGCGGGAGGCGTACTTGGCCTCGTACATCGCGGCGGCCTGGTTGAGGTAGCCGAAGAGCAGCCCGTCGGCGACGAAGCCGGGGCGGTCGCCGACCGCGACCGGCTCCTTGCCGAGCTCCTGGGCGAGGCGGGTGACGGCGTCCACGTGCCGCGGGTCGGTGAGCACCGAGGAGACCACCTCGACCAGCTTCATCGCCTGGACCGGGGTGAAGAAGTGCAGGCCGAGCACGCGCTCCGGGTGCGCGGAGTCGGCGGCGAGGCGGGTGACCGAGAGGGCGTTGGTGCCGGTGGCGAGGATCGCGTCCGGCCGGACGATGCCGTCCAGGGCGCGGAAGACCTCCTGCTTGGTCTCGTACGCCTCGGGCACGACCTCGATGACGAGATCGGCCGCGGCGGCGGCCTGCAGGTCGGAGTAGGTGCGGAAGCGGGCGAGGACGTCCTGCCGCTCCTGCTCGGTGATGCGCTCGCGGGCCACCGCGCGGGCGGTGGAGGCCTCCAGGGCGGCGACGGCCTGGGCGGCCGCGGTCTCGTCGATGTCGATGCCGATGACCTCGCGGCCGGCCCGGGCGAGGACATCGGCGATGCCCGTGCCCATGGTGCCGAGACCGACGACGGCGATGGTGGAGAGAGGGGTGTCCATCAGGGGACTCCTGGGAGAAGAGTGACGACTGAAGGCAGCGCGCGAAGAAAGGAAGGCGCGGTGGGCCCGGAGGTCGAGGGAAAGACCAGCGGGGCGTGGGAAACGGGCGACGGACCCTGTCCCGGAGTCACGTCGAAAACTGCCGAACCGAACGAACGAACACAACGGCTGCGTCACCAGGCCGTCGTGCGGAGTGCGGGGGGTGGCCCGCTCACCTGAGATTAACTGCCCGGTAACGAGCACGCCAGTCCTGGCAAGTTGAGGAAAGTGTGATCTGGGTCGCGGATAGGCTGAGGAATATGAATTTCGCTGCGGACCCCGAATTCTGCTCGATGATCGATCGTTTGCGGGAAGAGATCGAGAATGACGGAGGGGAGGTTCCCGCGGCATTCGAACAACTCGCCGGACCGCTCGGTACGGAGGAACTGCACGCCGCCCTCACCGCACCCGGGCAGCCGCTCTGGGCCCGCGAGATCGCCGCCTTCCGGCTCGGCCTGGCCGGCGACCCCCGCGCCTTCGAGGCCCTGGTCCTCCTCCTCAACCACCGCGACCCCGAGCGCTGCGTCTCCGCCGCCCACGCCCTCACCCGGCTCGGCGACCCGCGCACCGCCCGCGCCGCCGCCGCGCTCGCCACCAACGAACTCCGTGTCGCCTACGCCCTGCTGCCGGTCCGCCTGCTCGCCGCCCTGCGCGCCCCGGAGAGCGCGCCCGCCCTCGTCACGGTCCTGCGCCGCCGCCTCACGCCCGGCGACCCGCACTGGCGCGTCGGCCTCGCCTGCGTCGAGGGGCTCGGGGTCCTGGGGGACCTCGGCGGCCCGGCCGCCCGGGAGGTCCTGACCGCGGCGCTCCCGCACCCGAGGCTGGGGGAGGCGGCCCGGGAGGCGTTGCGGCGGCTGTGCCCCTAGGTCCTGTCCGGAAAGTCCCGCCTGGCTCGCGGCGCCTGGCACGCACTCCCCCGTAGCCCTTCGGGCACGGGAGGTGCCCCCACCGCGTTGTCGTCGGTCGCCATGGCAAGCCATGTCTCCCTCCTCCGCCTTGCGATCGCACGCACCAGACACCGCGAGCCCTGCCCTGCGGGCAGACTGGGGGTACCTCCCGGCGAAGCCAGGGGGAGCTACTTTCCGGACAGGCCCTAGGGCCCGCGGGCTAGGCGCTGTGCCGGCCCTCAGGCATGCCCCGCTCCTCCGGTATCAGCGCGAACGCCTCTATCTCCACGAGGAGTTCGGGCCGTACCAGCGCGCCCACCTGGACCGCCGAGCCGGCCGGCAGCGGAAGCCCGTCGAACGCGGCGTCGCGGGCCGCGCGGAGCGCGGGCATGTGCGCCATGTCCGTGACGAAGTAGGTCAGCTTCACCACGTCCTCGAAACCCGCTCCGGCCGCGGCCAGGCAGCGGCCGACGTTGGCGAAGACCTGCCGGGCCTGCGCGACCGGATCCCCGGCGCCGACGATCGCGCCCCCGGCGTCCAGGGCGAGCTGGCCGGACACGGCCACGAACCGGCCGGTCCCCCATACGACATGGCTGTACTGCGGACTGGGCGCGAGCCCCTCGGGGGCGGACACATGGGTCAGATGCGTACTCATGGCTCACATCCTGACCCATGCCACTGACAGTCGGGTCCCCTCTGGTCGATCTGTGGACAACTCTCGGGTCAGCGGACGTGGCCCAGCAGTCCGTGCAGGGTGATGCCCGCCTCGGGGGCCGCGCCGCGGGTCTCGGCGGGCTTGGCGGGCTCCGGCTCCGGGAGCGTCTCGCAGACCGCGTCCGCCTCCGCGCCGGCGTTCGCGGCGCGCGGCACCTTGCCGGTGGAGAGGTAGGCGGTGAGGTGCTCGTCCATGCAGTCGTTGCCGGCCAGCGTCACTCCGTGGTTGCCGCCGCCCTCCTCGACGACCAGGCTGGAGCCCCGCACCATCCGGTGCAGCGCGACCCCGCCCTCGTACGGCGTGGCGGCGTCGTCGGTGGCCTGGAGGATCAGCGTCGGCGGCACCTGGTCGTTGTGCACGTCCGGCGGGGACAGCGGCTCGACCGGCCAGAAGGCGCACGGCGCGTTGTACCAGGCGTTGTTCCAGGTGGAGAACGGCGCCTTGGCGTGGGTCTCCCAGTTGTCCTTGCGCCACACGCTCCAGTCGCGCGGCCAGGCCGCGTCCCGGCACTGCACGCTCGCGTAGACCGAGTAGCCGTTCTCGGCCGACGCGTCCGCCGCCGCGTAGTCCTCGTACGCCTTCACCAGCGGTGCGCTGTCGTGGTCGTTGACGTGGGCGGCGAAGGCGGTCGCGAGCCGCGGCCAGTAGCCGTTGTAGTAGCCGCCCGGCAGATACGTGTCCTCCAGCTCGCCCGGCCCGACCTTGCCGCCCGCGGGCGTGGTCGCCAGCTCGTCGCGCATCCGGTACCAGGCCGCCTCGACCGCCGTCGGGTCGGTGCCGAGCCGGTAGGTCGCGTCGTTGCGCGCCACCCAGGCGGCGAAGTCCTTGTGCCGGGTGTCGAAGGCGTAGTCCTGCGAGAGGTTGTCCTCGTACCAGACCCCGTGCGGATTGACCACGGAGTCCAGGGCCATCCGCCGGACCCGCTCGGGGTAGAGCCGCGCGTACACGGCGCCGAGGTAGGTGCCGTAGGAGTAGCCGAGGTAGTTGAGCCTCGGCGCGCCGACGGCGGCGCGGATGGAGTCCATGTCGCGGGCGGTGGAGACGGTGTCGATGTACGGCAGCACGTCGGCGTACTTGTCGCCGCAGGCCTTCGCGAACGCCTGGGCCCGCTCGACACCGGCCCGTTCGCCCTCGGCGCCGTGCGGCACGGAGTCCGGGCGCACCGGATCGAAGTGGCCGGGGCGGCAGTTCAGGGCGGGCTCGCTCTTGCCGACGCCGCGCGGGTCGAAGCCGATGACGTCGTACTGCGCGGCCAGCTTCGGCGGCAGCGAGGCCGCGACGTAGCCGGCCATCCCGCGGCCGCTGCCGCCCGGTCCGCCGGGGTTGACGAGCAGCGGGCCCTGGAAGGTCTTCGCGGTGTGCGCGACCCGGGTGAGGGCGAGCGAGATGCTCCGGCCGGCCGGGTCGTCGTGGTTGAGCGGCACCCGGAGGGTGGCGCACTGGAGCTTCGGGTACGCCCTGGTCGGGCAGTCGGTCCAGGTGAGCGGTGCCACGGGGCGGGTGGTCGGTCCGGGCTCGCTCGCGGCGGTGGCGGGCGCGGGCAGGACGGTGACCGTCCCGGCGACCAGCGCCCCAGCGGCGATCAGTTTTCCTGCGCGGGGTCTCATACGGCCTCCGTGCCCCGTGGCGGGCGCGAAAGGACCGTTTCGGCGGAGAGTTGACCCGTTCGGCGGACGTGACACGCCGTCAGGGAACTCGCTTTACGGAGACCGCCGTCTTCAGAGGAGGCTGAGCTGCTCGGCCGCCGGCACGCGCGCGTGGTGGTCGGGTACGGGGCCGTCCGCGCGTCGCCGTTCCGGGCGGGGCGTCGCGCGCCCGCCCGGACCCATGCCGAACTCGGCCGCGAGCTCGTGCACCTGACGGGTGATCCGGCGCTGGTACCAGGTGGGCGCGTAGGCGCCGCCCGCGTACATCCGCTCGTAACGGGCGACCAGTTCGGGGTGGTGGCGGCCCAGCCAGGTGAGGAACCACTCGCGGGCGCCCGGCCGCAGGTGAAGCACGAGCGGTGTGACCGAGGTCGCGCCGGCCTCGGCGACCGCGCGGACCGTGGCGCGCAGCTGTTCCGGCCGGTCGCCGAGGAACGGGATGACCGGGGCCATCAGGACCCCGCACCCGATGCCGTGCGCGGCGAGGGTGCGGACGACGTCCAGGCGCCGCTCGGGGGCCGGGGTGCCGGGCTCGACGGTGCGCCACAGCTCCCGGTCGGTGAAGCCGACGGAGACGGACACGCCGACCTCGGTCACCTCGGCGGCCTGCCGCAGCAGCTCCAGGTCGCGCAGGATCAGCGTGCCCTTGGTGAGGATCGAGAACGGGTTGGCCCGGTCCCGCAGCGCCTCCAGGATCCCCGGCATCAGCCGGTAGCGGCCCTCCGCGCGCTGGTAGCAGTCGACATTGGTGCCCATGGCGATGTGCGCGCCCTGCCAGCGCGGCGAGGCGAGGTGGGCGCGCAGCAGTTCCGGGGCGTTCACCTTCACCACGATCTGGGAGTCGAAGCCGATGCCGGTGTCCAGGTCCAGATAGCTGTGGGTCTTGCGGGCGAAGCAGTACACGCACGCGTGCGTGCAGCCGCGGTACGGGTTGACCGTCCACTCGAAGGGCATGCGGGAGGCGCCGGGCACCCGGTTGACGATCGACCGGGCCCGCACCTCGTGGAAGGTGATCCCCTGGAACTCGGGCGTGTCGAAGGTGCGGGTGGTGACCGCGTCCCGGCCGAACAGCGCGAGGTCGGCGGGCGCGGCGGGAGCGAGGGCACCCGTGTGATTCGTGGGGTCGCCGGCGGTGTCGGCCAGATGGTCCCAGCGCATGGACGCCTCCTCGGTCGGCGGTGGTGAGTGCCAGAATAGAACACGTGTTCCCTTGATCGCCGCAACCCCGATTTTGGGCCCCGGCGCCCAGGTGATTGGCTTGACCCACATCCCCGTGAGCACCACGAGAACAGCTGGAGGAAGTGCCATGGCGCAGGTCGAGGCCACGACGGAGCGGATCGTCGCCGCCGACGCGGAGACGGTGTTCGACGCGCTCGCCGACTACACCGGCACGCGCGGGAAGCTGCTCCCCGAGCACTTCAGCGAGTACGAGGTGCGCGAGGGCGGCGACGGCGAGGGCACCCTCGTCCACTGGAAGCTCCAGGCCACCAGCAAGCGCGTCCGCGACTGCCTCCTGGAGGTCAGCGAGCCCACCGACGGGCAGCTGGTCGAGAAGGACCGCAACTCCTCCATGGTCACCACCTGGACCGTCACCCCGGCCGGCGAAGGCAGGTCCAAGGCCGTGGTCACCACCGTCTGGAACGGCGCCGGCGGCATCGGCGGCTTCTTCGAGCGCACCTTCGCGCCCAAGGGCCTCGCCCGGATCTACGACGCCGTGCTCGCCAACCTGGCCACCGAGGTCGAGAAGTAGTCCCGAGCGTGACTCCCCGGGGCGGGAAGTAGCCTCGGGAAACCGGAACTCTGAAGTAACGCCCCGAATCGTCACCGATTCGAGTGGTTCCCCCGCGACCCCCGCAAGAGTGCCCGGCGCACCCGGGGGTCGCGCACCACCCGGTAAACGCGCTGATGAGCGCCCCAAGTGCGCCGCCCCGCAGGGACGTTCAACCACACCGGCCCCACCCGTCCCCCGTACCGCCCGACTTGCTCCCGCTTCGCGCGCAATGCGAAGAATGACGCGCGCAGACGGCGTGGCGAGGGGAGTGACAGGTGGGTGCCATCACGAGCGTGAAGGACGCCGAAGCGACCGGGGGCGCGGTGCCGCCCCTCGTGGGCGAGCCGCCCCCGGACCTGGTCGCGGAACCGGCCGCCGAGGGTCCCGAAGACGGTCCCGGCCCCGAAGGCAGTCCCGACGCCGGGCCCGATGCCGGGTCGGCCCTGGACCCCCGGCGGGTCCGGCTGGTCTTCGTCGGCCTCATGCTCGCGCTGCTCCTCGCCGCGCTGGAGCAGATGATCGTCGCCACCGCCCTGCCGAAGATCGTCGGTGAACTCCAGGGCCTGGACCGGATGTCCTGGGCGATCACCGCGTATCTGCTCACCGCCACCATCGGCCTGCCGGTCTACGGCAAACTCGGCGACCTCCTCGGCCGCAAGGGCGTCTTCCTCTTCGCGATCGTCGTGTTCGTCATCGGCTCCGGGCTCGCCGGCTGGTCACGCACCATGGACCAGCTCATCGCCTTCCGCGCCCTCCAGGGCGTCGGCGCCGGCGGCCTGATGATCGGCGTCCAGGCGATCATCGCCGACATCGTGCCCGCCCGGGAACGCGGCCGCTACATGGGCCTCATCGGGGCCGCCTTCGGCCTCGCCTCGGTCGCCGGACCGCTGCTCGGCGGCTTCTTCACCGACCATGTCTCCTGGCGCTGGTGCTTCTACTTCAACGTGCCGTTCGGGCTCGTCACACTGGTCGTCGTCGCGCTCGTCCTCAAGCTCCCCAAGCCGACCGCCCGAGCCCGCTTCGACGTCCTCGGCACCCTGCTGCTCGCCGCGGCCTCCACCTGCCTGGTGCTGCTGACCAGTTGGGGCGGCACCGAGTACGCCTGGGGCTCGCGCGTGATCCTCGGTCTGGGCGCCGGCGCCACGGCGGCCGCCGTCCTGTTCCTCGTCGTCGAGCACTTCGCGGCCGAACCCCTCATCCCGCTGCGGCTGTTCCGCGACTCCGTCTTCACCGTCACCAGCCTGGTCGGCGCGGTCGTCGGCATCGCCCTCTTCGGCGCCGCCAGCTATCTGCCCACCTTCCTGCAGATGGTCGAGGGCGCCAGCGCCACCGAGTCCGGCCTGCTGATGCTCCCGCTGATGGGCGGCATCGTCGTCGCGTCCGTCGTCTCCGGCCAGCTCATCAGCCGCACCGGCCGCTACAAGGCGTACCCGGTGGCGGGCGCCGCCGTCGCCACCCTCGGCATGTGGCTGCTGTCCCGGATGGACACCGACACCCCGCGTCTCCAGCACAGTCTGTGGCAGGCGGTCCTCGGCACCGGCATCGGTCTGATCATGCCGGTCCTGGTGCTCGCCGTGCAGAACTCGGTGCGGCCCGCCGACCTCGGCACCGCGACCAGCGCCCACAACTACTTCCGGCAGATCGGCGGCAGCGTCGGCGCCGCCGTCTTCGGCACGCTGTTCGCCGCCCGGCTCGACGACGCGCTCGCCGAGCGGCTGCCCCGGGACGGTGCCGCCGCCGCGCTGCCGCCGGCGGACTCGGTCACCCCGCAGACCGTCCACGCCCTGCCGCCCGCCCTCCGGGACGCCTTCGTCCAGGCGTACGCCGACGCGATGCCCCGGATCTTCCTCTACCTCGTGCCGGTCCTCGCGCTCGGCCTCGTCCTCGCCTTCTTCCTCAAGGAGAAACCGCTGGTGTCCCACCACACCCCCACCACCGAGGCCCCCGCCACCACCCCGATCCCGTCCGCCCGGACGGCGCCCGCACCCGGGGTGCCGGTCTGCGGCCATGTGCAGCACCCGGACGGCGGCAGCGTGCCGCGCGCGGCCCTCACCCTCATCGACGTCGCGGGGACGCAGATCGGCCGGGGCGCGAGCGGCGACGACGGCCGGTACGCGCTGAGCGTGCCGGGCTCCGGCTCGTACGTCCTGATCGCCGCCGCCGGCGGGCACCAGCCGCAGGCGGTCTCCGTGACCGTCGGCGAGCGCCCGGTCGAACTCGACGTGGTGCTCGGCGGCGCGGGCCGCCTCGCCGGTAGCGTGGTCACCGCCGACGGGACCCCGGTCGGGGACGCGGCCGTCACCCTCACCGACGTACGCGGCGAGGTCGTCGCCTCCACCCGCAGCGGCCGCGAGGGCGGCTACGTCATCGGCGAACTCGTCGCCGGCGAGTACACCCTCGCCGCCAGTGCCCCCGCCTTCCGCCCGGCCGCCCTCCCGGTCACCGTCCAGTCCTCCCGCGAGACCCGCCAGGACATCGAACTCGCCGGCGGCGCGGTCCTCCGCGGCACCGTCCGCGCCGGCGCCGGCCGCCCCGTCGAGGACGCCCGCGTCACCCTCCTCGACGCCGCCGGCAACGTCGTCGACACCCTCACCACCGGCCCCGACGGCACCTTCCGCTTCGTCGACCTCTCCTCCGGCGAATACACCGTCATCGCCGCCGGCTACCCCCCGATCGCCACGGTCCTCCAGGTCGCCCGCGGCGGCCGCACGGAACGCGACCTGCAACTGGGCCACGAGGACTGAGGGGGCGGGGCCCCTGGCCCCCGCCCCCTCAGTCGGACGCGCCTGACGCCGCCCCGGGCCCGGCCTCTGGCCGGACGCGCCTCAGCCCGCCCGGCCGGCCTTGGGCCGGTAAACGGGGGCGCCGCGCAAGGGCGCGCCCGCGCCGTGCGCGGAGCCCCCGGCCCCGCTCAGGTTCAGTCCTCGGCCGCCTCCGGCGACGCCGTCGCCTTGCGCAGGGCGCTGATGCAGGCGCCGATCGCGTCCTGGAGGGCCTCCAGGCGCTGGAGCATGTCGGCCTCGACGACGTCTTCCTCCAGGACCTCGTCGAGGGTCAGCTCCTCGAAGACCTTCGTGGCCTTCTGGAGGCTGTTGTAGAACTTGGTGCGGCGTTCCTGGACGCGCAGTTCCGGGTTGTCCTCGACGGCCTTGACGACCATCGTGCGCACCGTCTCGTACGCCTCGCCGGCCCACTCGCCGGCCTCCTCCGAGTCGTCGAGCTCGTCGATGAGGGACAGGTGGCGCTCGGCCTCGGCGCGGAGTTCCGGAGGGGCGGCGACGGTCTGGCCGGCCGGGGTTCTGATCTGGCCGCCCTCGGCGATCTGGCGGACGTACTCGATGCGGTCGGCGGCCTTCGCCTCCTGGGCCACCGCCTTCTTCAGGTCGCCGGTGCGGGCGATGGCGCGGGCCATCTCCGTCTGCAGCGCCGGGTCCTCCTTCATCCGGTCGAGCAGCGCGCCGCGCGCCGCCTCCGCGGTGCCGGGGTCGGCGAGGATCGCGGCGCGCAGGGCCGTGGGGTTCTCCGCGACCTCCAGCGCCTTCGTCGGCTTGATGCCCTCCGCCTCCGCCGCCGCGCTGATCGCGTGGCCGCGCACGGAGGTCGCGCTGTTGCGGGAGGAGTAGTACGACAGCCAGACGTCCGCCTCGGGCAGCTCGACGTCCTCGCCGGGCACCAGCGCCTCGAACTGCGGCACCAGGCCGTCGTCCGCGGCCATGTCCCAGGCCTTGTAGTAGCGCATCACGCGCTCGGGCGAGCACCCGGCGAGCTCGGCGAAGGCCTTCGCCGACACCTTGTCCGAACCCTCGGCCGCCTGGCCGCCGGGCCGCACGCTACGAGCCACCTTGAGCGCGAAGGCCCAGCCGCCGGTCCGTGCGTACACCCCGAAGTCACGGGCGTCGCGGACCACGGCCTCGGCCACGGCCTGCGCGGCGGGCTCGACCCACTCACCGGTGTCGACGGCCATGTCGACGGCCATGTCGACGGTCGCCTCGGCGGGCGCCTGCGCGGGCACCTCGACAGGCGACTCGACGGTCGTTCCGACGGTCGTTCCGACGGACGTTTCGGCGGACGTTTCGGCGGGGGTTTCGGACGGGGCGAGCGACGTGGTCACCGAGAGGTCTCCTGCGGATCGGGAGGGAAAATCTGCGCCCGACAGCCTATACGCACGAGATGAAAGGATTCGCCCGAATCACTGGCACGCGCCGCCGCCCGAACCGCCGCCACCGGTCCACGCCTTCGACACTTATCCACAGGGGTGGTGGGGCCCGCCGCCCGACGCGTACGGTGCCAGACATGAAGATCCTGATCAGCGCTGACATGGAAGGCGCAACGGGCGTGACCTGGCCCGCCGACGTGCTGCCCGGCACCCCGCAGTGGGAGCGGTGCCGGTCCATGTTCACGTCCGACGTGAACGCGGCGGTGCTCGGTTTCTTCGACGGCGGCGCCGACGAGGTGCTGATCAACGAGGCGCACTGGTCGATGCGCAATCTGCTCCTGGAGCGGCTCGACGAGCGCGCCGAGATGCTCACCGGCCGCCACAAGTCGCTCTCCATGGTCGAGGGCGTGCAGCACGGCGACGTGGACGGCATCGCCTTCGTCGGCTATCACACGGGCGCCGGCGCCGAGGGCGTCCTCGCGCACACCTATCTCGCCAACTCCATCACCGGCGTCTGGCTCAACGGTGTCCGCGCGAGCGAGGGCCTGCTCAACGCGCGTGTGGTGGCCGAGTTCGGCGTCCCCGTCGTGCTCGTCACCGGCGACGACCTGACCTGCGAGGACGCTCTCGGGTACGCGCCGGAGGCGCACAAGGTCGCGGTCAAGGACTACGTGTCGCGGTACGCGGCGGTGTGCCGCACCCCGGCCCGCACCGCCGCCGAGATCCGCGCCGCCGCCAAGGCGGCCGCCTCGCTCGCGGTCCGGCACGAGCCGGTCGGCGGCGGGCCGTTCACGGTGGAGCTGGAATTCGACGCCGAGCACCTGGCCGCCGCCGCCACGGTGGTGCCGGGCGCCGAGCGGAGTGGCGAGCGCCGCACCGCCTACACCAGCGAGACGATGTACGAGGCAATTCGCACGTTCAAGGCGGTCACGACGATCGTGTCGGCCGCCGTGGAGGAGCAGTATGGCTGAGCAGCAACCCGGTCCGGACGCGACGGCCCTCGACGAGGTCGTCACCTTCACGTCCGAGCTGATCCGGATCGACACCACCAACCGCGGCGGCGGCGACTGCCGCGAGCGCCCCGCCGCCGAGTACGTGGCGGAGCGTCTCACCGACGCGGGCCTCGAGGCCACGCTCCTGGAGCGCACCCCGGGCCGCACCAATGTCGTCGCCCGGATCCCCGGCACCGACCCGACGGCCGACGCGCTGCTCGTCCACGGCCACCTGGACGTCGTGCCCGCCGAGGCCGCCGACTGGACCGTGCACCCCTTCTCCGGCGAGGTCCGCGACGGCGTCGTGTGGGGGCGCGGCGCCGTCGACATGAAGAACATGGACGCGATGGTGCTCTCCGTCGTGCGCTCCTGGGCCCGCCAGGGCGTGCGGCCGCGCCGGGACATCGTCATCGCCTACACCGCAGACGAGGAGGCGAGCGCCGAGGACGGCTCGGCGTTCCTCGCCGAGCGGCACGCCCCGCTCTTCGAGGGCTGCACCGAGGGCATCAGCGAGTCCGGCGCGTTCAGCTTCCACCCGGACCCGCGGACCCGGCTCTACCCGATCGCCGCCGGCGAGCGCGGCACCGCCTGGCTCAAGCTCACCGCGCACGGCCGGGCCGGCCACGGCTCGAAGATCAACAAGGACAACGCGGTCACCCGGCTCGCCGCCGCCGTCGCCCGGATCGGCGCCCACGAGTGGCCGGTGCGGATCACGAAGACCGTGCGGGCCGCACTCGTCGAACTCGCCGCGCTCCACGGCATCGAGGCCGACGTGGACGCCCCCGGCTTCGACGTCGAAACGCTCCTGGAGAAGCTCGGCCCGGCCGCCGCCCTCGTCGCCCCCACCCTGCGCAACAGCAGCAACCCGACGATGCTGGACGCCGGTTACAAGGTGAACGTGATCCCCGGCCAGGCCGTCGCCTACGTCGACGGACGGATGCTGCCCGGCGGCGAGGACGAGTTCGTGGAGACCATGGACCGGCTCACCGGACCCGACGTGGAGTGGGAGTTCCACCACCGCGAGGTGCCCCTGGAAGCCCCCGTCGACTCGCCGACCTTCGCCAAACTGCGCGCCGCGGTCGAGCGCTTCGACCCCGAGGGACACACCGTGCCCTTCTCCATGACCGGCGGCACCGACGCCAAGCAGTTCTCCCGCCTCGGCATCACCGGCTACGGCTTCTCGCCTCTGAAGCTGCCCCCGGACCTCGACTACGGGGCACTGTTCCACGGCGTCGACGAACGCGTCCCGGTCGACGCCCTGCACTTCGGCGTCCGTGTCCTCGACCACTACCTGCGCTCGGCCTGAAAGCCCGCACACCCGACCACGACCAGGGGGGAATCCTGATGGCACCCACGGCCGCCTACGGCAGCTGGCCGTCACCCATCGGCGCCGCGCTCGCCGCGGCACACGACGGACGGCCCGACTCCGTCGGATTCGTCGGTGACGAAGTGTGGTGGACCGCGCCGCGGCCCACCGAGGGCGGGCGGCGCGCCCTGGTGCGCCGCCGCCCGGACGGCACCGAGGAGTCGGTGCTCCCCGCACCCTGGAACGTGCGCAGCCGGGTCCTCGAATACGGCGGACAGGCCTGGGCCGGCACCGTACGGCCGGACGGCACCCCGTTCGTCGTCTTCTGCCACCACCCCGACCAGCGGCTGTACGTGTACGAGCCGGACGCCCCGGGCGGCCCGGCGCCCCGGCCGCTCACCCCGACCTCCCAGGTCGGCGGCGGGCTGCGCTGGGCCGACCCGGTGCTGCTGCCCGAGCGCGGCGAGGTCTGGTGCGTCCTGGAGGAGTTCACCGGACCCGCGCCCACCGACGTGCGCCGGGTGATCGCCGCCGTTCCGCTCGACGGCTCCGCCGCCGAGGACCGCGGCCGCGTCCGCGAACTCACCGACGACACCCACCGCTTCGTCACCGGACCGCAGCTCTCCCCGGACGGCCGGCAGGCCGCCTGGATCGCCTGGGACCACCCCCGGATGCCCTGGGACGGCACCGAGGTCCAGCTCGCCGACATCACCGCCGACGGCACCCTCGGCACCCCGCACACCGTCGCCGGCGGACCCGAGGAGTCCGTGCCCCAGGTCGGCTGGACCGCCGACGGACAGCTCCTCCACGTCAGCGACCGCACCGGCTGGTGGAACCTCTACCGCACCCCCACGCCCGGCACCGGCACCGCACCGGTCGCGCTCTGCCCGCGCCCCGAGGAGTTCGCCGGCCCGCTGTGGCAGGTCGGCCTCGGCTGGTTCCGGCCGCTGGACAGCGGCCTCGTCGCCGTCGTCCACGGCCGCGGCGCCACCACCCTCGGCATACTGGACCCGGAGAGCGGCGAACTCGTCGACGTCACCGGACCCTGGACCGCCTGGTCCGCCACCCTCGCCGTGCACGGCACCCGGGTGGTCGGCGTCGCCGCCGGACCGCGCAGCTCGTACGAGGTCGTCGAGCTCGACACCCGCACCGGCCGCACCCGCGTCATCGGCTCCCCGCACCAGGACCCGGTCGACCCCGCCTACTACCCCGAGCCGCAGATCCGCACCTTCACCGGGCCCGACGACCGCGAGATCCACGCCCACGTCTACCCGCCGCACAACCCCGACCGGCCCGCCCCCGCCGACGAGCTCCCGCCCTACGTCGTCTCCGCGCACGGCGGCCCCACCGGCCACGCCCCGCTCGTCCTCGACCTGGAGATCGCCTACTTCACCTCCCGGGGCATCGGCGTCGCCGTGGTCAACTACGGCGGCTCCACCGGCTACGGCCGGGAGTACCGCGAACGCCTCCGCGAGCAGTGGGGCGTCGTCGACGTCGAGGACTGCGCCGCCGTGGCCCGGGCCCTCGCCGAGGAGGGCACCGCCGACCCCGACCGCCTCGCGATCCGCGGCGGCAGCGCCGGCGGCTGGACCACCGCCGCCTCCCTCGCCCACACCGACGTCTACGCCTGCGGCACCATCATCTACCCCGTCCTCGACCCCACCGCCTTCACCACCGGCGAGACCCACGACTTCGAATCGCAGTACATGCACTCCCTCATCGGCCGGCCCGACGAGGTGCCCGCCCGCTACCGGGACCGCTCCCCGCTGGAGCACGCCGAGAAGATCTCCGCGCCCTTCCTGCTGCTCCAGGGTCTGGAAGACCCGGTCTGCCCGCCCGCACAGGCCGAGCGCTTCCTCGCCCGGATGGCCGGCCGGGGCATCCCGCACGGCTACCTCGCCTTCGCCGGCGAGAGCCACGGCTTCCGCCTCGCCGAGACGATGATCCGCGCCCTGGAGGCCGAACTCGCCCTGTACGCCCGTGCCTTCGGCATCGCCCGGGACGACCTCGCCGAGCTGGAGCTGCGCTCGTGACGCCCGGACCCGTTCCCGCGCTCGTCCGCCCGCCGAGGCTCCGCCCCGGCGCCCGGGTCGCCGTGGTCGCCCCCAGCGGCCCCGTACCGGAGGAGCGGCTGCGCGCCGGGCTCGACATCCTGCGCGGCTGGGACCTCGACCCGGTCGTCGCCCCGCACGTCCTCGACACCCACCCCACCCTCGGCCACCTCGCCGGCACCGACGCCGACCGGGCCCGCGACCTCACCGAGGCCTGGTGCGACCCCGCGATCTCCGCGGTGCTCTGCGCCCGCGGCGGCTACGGGGCACAGCGGATGGTGGACCTGCTCGACTGGGACGCGATGCGGGCCGCCGGCCCCAGGATCCTCGTCGGCTACAGCGATGTCACCGTCCTCCACGAGGCCTTCGCCACCCGGCTCGGCCTCGCCACCCTGCACGGTCCGATGGTCGCCACCGAGGTCTTCCTGAAGGACGCCCGCAGCCAGGAATCGCTGCGGGCCACCCTCTTCGAGCCCGAATCGGTGCGCGCCCTCGCCCTGGAGACGGCCGGCACCCTGGTGCCGGGCCGCGCGCACGGCGTCACCCTCGGCGGCTGCGCCAGCCTGCTCGCCGCCGACCTCGGCACACCGCACGCCCGGGGCTCCGCCCGCGGTGGGCTGCTGCTCCTGGAGGACGTCGGGGAGGAGCCGTACCGCCTCGACCGGATGCTCACCCAGCTGCTGCGTTCGGGGTGGCTGGACGGGGTGGCGGGGATCGCCCTCGGCTCGTGGGCGGAGTGCGGGCCGTACGAGGAGGTGCGCGCGGTCCTCGCCGACCGGCTCGGCGGGCTCGGCGTCCCGGTCGTGGAGGAACTCGGCTTCGGCCACGCCGCCACCGCGCTCACCGTCCCGCTCGGCATACCCGGCGTGCTCGACGCCGACGCGGGCACGCTCACCCTCGACATACCCGCCCTGAGCTGAGCTGAGCTGAGCGGGGCGGGGCCCGGCCCGGACGGGGGACCGGGGCTACTCGGGCGCCGTCCTCCGCCGGTGCTCGGCGGCCGTTTTCCGGCTGGTCTCCAGGTGCCGCAGCGCCAGTTCCTCGACCCGCTCCGCGTCCCGCGCCTCGATCCCCCGGTACAGCTCCTCGTGCTCCTCGGCGACGACCGAGAACGCGTCGTGCTGCCCGAGCAGCCAGCGCATCCGGCTGCGCAGGGTCCCCTCCAGCTCGGTGAGCAGCGCGTTGTCCGCGAGTTCGGTGACCGTCTCGTGGAAGTCCGCGGCCGCCCGCCGGGCCGTGGCGCCGTCGCCGCGGGCCGCCGCGGACTGCTCGGCGTCGAGGTCCGCGCGCAGTTTGGCGAGGCCCGCGCGGGTACGACGCTGGGCGGCGAGCCGGAACGCCAGGATCTCCAGGGCCGAGCGGACCTCGATCAGGTCGGAGACGTCGGAGGCGCTGAACTCGCGCACCACGGCCCAGGTACGGGGCCGGGGCGTCACCAGCCCCTCGGCCACCAGGTCCCGCAACGCGTCCCGGACCGGCAGCCGGCTCACGTTGAGCTCGGCGGCGATCTCGCGCTCCACCAGCCTGCTGCCGGGCGCCCGGGTTCCGTCGATGATCTGGTCGCGCAGGGTGCGCGTGATCCGATCCGACTCGGGCCTGAACTCCTCGGCAGCTGTCATGCCGTCATTCTTCCACCGGGGGAGAGCGGGGGAGGGCGGGGCAGTCCGGGCCGGCGGCCTGCCCTCCCCCCCCAGGCCCGTACGGGTCAGAGCGCCGCGTACCCCGGGCGGACGATCTCCTCGATCAGCCGCTGCCGCTCGGGCAGCGACAGGAACGCGGCCTCCAGGGCGGCGACCGTGAACTCCTCGAAGACCTCCGGGCCGTAGCCGAAGGCGTCCGCCATGTGCTGGAACTCCTCGCTCATGGTGGTGCCGGAGACCAGCCGGTTGTCGGTGTTCAGGGTGATGCGGAACCCGAGCCGGCGCAGCTCGTCGATCGGGTGCGAGGCGTAGTCCTTCGCCGCGCCCGTCTGGAGGTTGGACGTCGGGCAGACCTCGAGCGCGATCCGGTTGTCCCGGACGTACGAGGCGAGCCGGCCCAGCGTGCCGTCCTCGGCGATGTCGTCGGTGATCCGCACCCCGTGCCCGATCCGCTCGGTGCCGCAGACCTGCACGGCCTCGTGGATCGACTCCGCGCCGACGGCCTCGCCCGCGTGGATGGTGAAGTGGCAGTTCTCCCGCTTGAGGTGCTGGAAGGCGGGCAGGTGGCGGGCCGGCGGGTTGCCGATCTCGCCGCCGGCGATGTCGAAGCCCGCGACGCCGTTGTCCCGGTGCGCCACCGTGAGCTGCGCGATCTCCAGGGAACGGTCGGTGTGGCGCATGCCGGTGAGCAGGGTGCGGACGGTGATCCGGCCGCCGGCCCGGCGCTCGCCCTCGCGGAAGCCGTCGTTCACGGCCTCGACCACCTCGTCGAGGGTGAGCCCGCCGTTCAGGTGCTGCTCGGGGGCGTACCGGATCTCGGCGTAGACGACCCCGTCGGCGGCCAGGTCCTCGGCGCACTCGGCCGCGATCCGCTCCAGCGCCTCGCGGGTCTGCATCACCGCGCAGGTGTGGGCGAAGGTCTCCAGATACCGCTCCAGGGACCCCGAGTCGGCGGCGTCCCGGAACCAGACCGCCAGCTCGGTCGGGTCCTCGGTGGGCAGCCCGGTGTAGCCGCAGGCCCGCGCCAGTTCGACGATCGTCGCGGGGCGCAGCCCGCCGTCGAGGTGATCGTGCAGGACGGCCTTGGGGGCGCGGCGGATCCACTCGGCCACGGGGGTGGTGACGGAGGGGGCGGCAGAGTTGTCAGACAAGTGCATGGCGGGGAAGTGTACGCCACCCGGGGAGCGGGGTGATGTGACGCCGGTACGGCCCCGGCCCGCCGGCTCAGTTCGACTGGAGCACCGGCAGCGCGGGCGCGCCCGTCGGCAGCATGTGCTTGGCGGCCAGGACCGGGGTCTCCGCGACCCGTACCACCTGCGTGACGAGCACGGCCGGGGTGTCGGCCGACCGGCCCAGCTGCTCGCCGCGGCGCCGCCCGAGCAGGGTCGCGGTGACCGCACTGTGCGCCGCGAGCGGCACGCCCCGCGAGGCTGCGGACAGCACGGCCAGCATCGAGGTGCGTTCGGCGCCGGAGGCCGGTGCCCGCAGGGCCTCGGCGAAGGCGGGGTGGGCGCGTTCCAGGACCCCGTCGGCGGCGGCCCACTCATGGCTCAGGACCGCCGGCCCGGCCTCGCCGACCAGTACCGACTCCCAGAAACGGAGCTCGGCGCCGGCCGGGGCCAGCAGGTGCTGGGTGGTGAAGTCGGTCGGCTCCTCGACCGTACGGAGCAGCCCCCGCACCCGTAGCGGCGCGGCCCCGCCGAGCAGCTCCTCAAGCGCCCTGACCTGCTCGAAACCGCGCCGGGGCGGATGCGCGTTGACCGTGCGCCCGACCCCGCGGCGCACCGTGAGCAGCCCGTCCTCCTGGAGCAGCAGCAGCGCCTCGCGCAGGGCGGGGCGGCTCACGCCGAGCGCGCACGCGAGCTTGGGCTCCGAGGGCAGCGTGGAGCCGGGCGGGTAGGTGCCGTCGTGGATGGCGTCCGCGATCCGTTCGTAGAGCGCGACCACGGGGCGTCGCTGCGGTCCGCCGGCTGCCACGGATCGGTCCTCCTTCACACGCGGTTCAGGTCTGGGATGTCTACCGTAACCGCCCACCCTTGTCTGACAAGTCACTCGGACGGCTCTTCCTCGCGCGGCCGAAACGGACGAAACGGCCCATCCTGGGGGGACGCACGACGGAGGAGAGGGCCGACGATGAGTCCCAAGGAGACATCGAGCACGGGCAGGGCCCGGGCGGGCGGATTCCTCACCCCCGGCCGGATCGCGATCGGGGTCGTGGCGATCCTGCTGCTCGTGTTCATCTTCGAGAACACGAGAGAGGTGCGGATCAGGCTGCTGATCCCCGAGGTGACCATGCCGCTGTACGTCGCGCTGCTCGTGACGGCGCTGCTCGGCGCGGTCTGCGGCTACTACGCGGCGGCCCGGAGGCGCAAATGAGACGGTCCACCCTGGTCGGCGCGGGCGCGGTCCTGGCGCTCGCGGCCGTGGCCGTCAGCTCGGCCGAACCGGTCGCGGAGCCGGAGGACGCCGGGCATCCGCCCGTCCGCCAGCCCACCCCGGACCTGCTGGGGCGCAGCCTGTGGCGGGTCTTCACGGCGCTCGCGCCGCGCACCCGGCTCGACGTCATCGACGTCGGCGGCGGCGACCGCCGCGTCCTCTGGCCCCCGAACTGGTGGGTCTGCACCCAGCACCCCGCCCCCGGCGCCGAGCGCGCCCCGCGCGGCCGGGTCGTGGTCGGCGTGGTGAAGAAGGGCGAAGCCTGCCCGCCCCGAGTGACAGCCGCCCGCCGCTGACACCCCGGCGCCCAGCGCCCGCGCGCGCCCCTCGCCGGCCGCCCGGCTCGTGCCGTCGTGCCAGGCTCGGCGCGGCCGGGGCCGCCCGCCCCGGCCTCCGTCGCCCGCCTGGCAGCCCGGCGCCCCGACCGGCCCACCAGCGCCCGGCC
Source organism: Streptomyces sp. SKN60 (assembly GCF_026236535.1). Taxonomy (GTDB): domain Bacteria; phylum Actinomycetota; class Actinomycetes; order Streptomycetales; family Streptomycetaceae; genus Streptomyces. Next base: position 120,457 of record NZ_JAHTMW010000022.1, read on the forward strand.
CTCAAGACCACCCCCGCACCCTCCCGCCGGTAGCCTGGTGTCATGTCTGGCGATCTTGGTCGGTATCTCGTCACCGGGTCCCGTGTCGGCCTGCGGCCCTTCACGGCGGAGGACGCCGAGGAGTTCACCGCGCGGGCGAGGGAGAGCCGGGAGCTGCATGTGCCCTGGCTGTATCCGCCGCAGACCGTCGACACGTACGCGACCTACAGCCGGCCGCTGATGGAGGACCCGGCCCGGGAGGGCTTTCTCGTGTGCGAGCGGGACGGTGGCGGGATCGCCGGCTTCGTCAACATCAACAACATCGTCCGCGGCGCCTTCCTCTCCGGCGCCCTCGGCTACGGCGCCTTCGCGCACGCGGCCGGGCGTGGACTGCTCACGGAGGGACTCGGCCTGGTCCTCGGGCACGCCTTCGGGCCGCTCGGGCTGCACCGGCTGGAGGCCAACATCCAGCCGGGCAACACCGCCTCCCGAGCCCTGGTCCGGCGGGCCGGCTTCCGCCTGGAGGGGTTCTCGCCCGCGATGCTGTTCATCGGCGGGGCCTGGCGGGACCACGAGCGCTGGGCGATCACCGCCGACCGGCCCGCCCCGGCCGGGACCTAGGGCCTGTCCGGAAAGTCCCGCCTGGCTCGCGGCGCCTGGCACGCACTCCCCCGTAGCCCTTCGGGCACGGGAGGTGCCCCCACCGCGTTGTCGTCGGTCGCCAT
>NZ_JAHTMW010000023.1 GCF_026236535.1 Streptomyces sp. SKN60
GCGACGCCAAGATCACCCAGATCTACGAAGGCACCAACCAGGTCCAGCGCATCGTCATGGCCCGCAACCTCCCGTAATCGTCCGCCCACTTGAAAGGAGACAGGCCGTGACCCTGAAGATCGCTGTCTGTGTGAAGTACGTTCCCGACGCCACCGGCGACCGCGGTTTCGCCGACGACCTGACCACCGACCGCGAGGCCGTCGACGGCCTCCTCTCGGAGCTGGACGAGTACGGCGTGGAGCAGGCGCTCCAGATCGCCGAGGAGGCGGACGACGCCGAGGTCACCGTCATCACCGTCGGCCCCGACGACGCCAAGGACGCGCTCCGCAAGGCGCTGTCGATGGGCGCCGACAAGGCCGTCCACGTCAACGACGAGGACATCCACGGCACCGACGTCATCGGCACCTCCGCGATCCTCGCCAAGGCCCTGGAGAAGACCGGCTTCGACCTGGTCGTCTGCGGCATGGCCTCCACCGACGGCACCATGGGCGTGCTGCCCGCGCTGCTCGCCGAGCGCCTGAACCTCCCGCAGGTCACCCTGCTCTCCGAGGTCTCGGTCGAGGACGGGGTCGTGCGCGGCCGCCGCGACGGCGACGCCGCCAGCGAGCAGCTGGAGGCCCCGCTGCCGGCCGTCATCTCCGTCACCGACCAGTCGGGCGAGGCCCGTTACCCCTCCTTCAAGGGGATCATGGCCGCGAAGAAGAAGCCGGTCGAGGAGCTGGAGCTCGACGACCTCGGCATCGACGCCGACGAGGTCGGCCTCGGCGGCTCGTGGACCCTGGTCGAGTCGGCCACCGCGCGCCCGGCCCGCACCAAGGGCACGATCGTCACGGACGAGGGCGACGGCGGCAAGCAGCTCGCCGCCTTCCTGTCCGGCCAGAAGTTCATCTGACCCACCGTCACCATCCCTCAGGAGCAAGGAATCATGGCTGAGATCCTGGTTCTCGTGGACCACGCCGACGGTGCGGTCCGCAAGCCGGCCCTCGAACTGCTCACCCTGGCCCGCCGGCTCGGCGAGCCCACGGCGGTCGTCCTCGGCGCCGGCGAGGCCGCGGCCTCGATCGCCGCGACGGCGGGCGAGTACGGCGCGGCCACCGTGTACGTCGCGGACGGCGCCGAGTTCGCCGAGCAGCTCGTCGTGCCGAAGGTCGACGCGCTCACCCAGATCGCCAAGGACAAGGGCGTCGCCGCCGTCCTGGTGACCTCCTCGGGCGAGGGCAAGGAGGTCGCGGCCCGCGTGGCGCTGCGCCTCGGCTCCGGTCTGATCACGGACGCGGTGGAGCTGGAGGCCGGCGACAACGGCCCGGTCGCCACCCAGTCGGTGTTCGCCGCCTCGTACCAGGTGAAGTCGACCGTCTCGCACGGCGTCCCGGTCATCACCGTCAAGCCGAACTCGGCCGCTCCGGAGGCCGCCCCGGCCGCCGGCGCCGTCGAGAACGTGACGGTGGCCTTCACCGGCAACGCCGCCAAGGTCGTCTCGCGCACCGCCCGGGTGTCCACCGGCCGCCCGGAGCTCACCGAGTCGGCCATCGTGGTCTCCGGCGGCCGCGGTGTCGGCGCGGCCGAGGGCTTCGAGGTCGTCGAGAAGCTGGCCGACTCGCTCGGCGCGGCCGTCGGCGCCTCGCGCGCCGCGGTGGACGCCGGCTGGTACCCGCACTCCAACCAGGTGGGTCAGACCGGCAAGCAGGTCTCCCCGCAGCTGTACATCGCGGCGGGCATCTCCGGCGCGATCCAGCACCGGGCCGGCATGCAGACCTCGAAGACGATCGTCGCGGTCAACAAGGACCCGGAGGCCCCGATCTTCGACCTGGTCGACTACGGCGTGGTCGGCGACCTGTTCGAGGTGCTGCCGCAGCTGACGGACGAGATCGGCACCCGCTGACGCAAGCGAGAGGGGCGGGTGGCACTCTGTGCCACCCGCCCCTCTCGTCGTTTCGTGGGACGCGCTCAGAACCAGCCGTCGAGCGCGACCTCCTCGCACAGCCGGACGACCGGTCGGCGGCCCGGCCCGGTGCCGTCGTGGAGCAGTCGGACCCGCACCCCGGGGCGCACCGCGTGCGGCGGTCCGTCGACCCGGCAGCGCACCACGAAGCCCTCGGCCATGTGCACCGGCCAGAGGTCGGCCTCGGCGGCGGTGAAGGCGCGCCGTACGGAGATCACGCCCTCGCCGGCGCTGAGTTCGGGCGCCAGGTCGGTCGACCCGCAGGTCGGACAGAGCAGGCGCTGGAAGGTCGTGGTCTGGCACCAGCGGCACACCTGGTAGTAGAGCTCCGGCTCGGCGGCCGACTCGTCGGCCAGGAGGGCGGCGGACGACGTCCGCAGGCCCGTGGATCCCGTGTGGAACACGATGGCTTCTCCTTGCACTCGGCGGCTCGACCGTGCGTGGTGCAAAGATATGGCACTCAGTGCCAGCAACGAAAGACCTCAGTACCCTCAATTGACGATACTGAGACCCCTTCGTGTCCCTCAGTCCTCGCCCAGGCTCGCCTCGACCTCGCGCACCACGCGCCACATGGGGGTGGACCGCTTGGTGATCACCACCACCACGTCCTCGGCCTCCTGCTCCCCCGCCGTCCCGCCGCCGGCCGGCACCGCGTCCGGGCTCAGCGTCTCGCGGACGAAGCCGAGCGCCCGGTCGACCTCCGCCAGCGGGTCACCCTCGCCGCCGGAGCGCAGCCAGTGGCGCAGGGTGTGGTTGTGCGCGGCGACCACGGCCGCGGCAACCACGTTGGCGCGCAGGGTGCCGTCGCGGCGGTCGGCGTAGCGGGTGCGGAGGTAGTCGCCGAGGGTCTTCTCGTACCGCCAGACGACGGAGAGTTCGTACGTCCGCAGCCCCGTCACCTCACGGGTGAGGCGGTAGCGCTGGACGGAGAAGGTGGGGTTCGCGGCGTACATGCGCATCACGAGCCGGGTGGCCTCGCAGACCCGCACCAGCGGGTCGTCGGAGTCCGCGCTCGCGGCGAGGAACTCGGTCATGTCGGCGAGGCTCTGCTCGTGGTCCGGGAAGACCACGTCCTCCTTCGACGGGAAGTAGCGGAAGAAGGACCGCCGGCCGACCCCCGCCGTACGGACGATGTCGTCGACCGTCGTCTGCTCGTAGCCGCGCTCCAGGAAGAGCTCGAAGGCCGCCGCGACGAGGGAGTCGCGCATCGAGGGCTTGGCGGGGGTGGCGGGGTTGCTGCTCATGCCCCGAACCTAGCACTCGGATCCCTCTCGCGGCGGCACTTGGTGCCATCGCCCAGGTCAGCGGCTCAGCACCGGATCCGGTTCCGGCTCAGCGGGCCGCCATGCGCAGCGCGCCGTCCATCCGGATGGTCTCGCCGTTGAGGTAGTCGTGCTCGGCGATCATCGTGACGAGACGGGCGTACTCGTCGGGGCGGGCGAGCCGCTGCGGGAAGGTGACGCTGGCGGCGAGCCCGGCCCGGACGTCCTCGCTGAAGCCGGCCATCATCGGGGTGTCCACGATGCCGGGGGCGACGGTGACCACCCGGATGCCGTACTGGGCGAGGTCGCGGGCGGCCGTGACGGTCATCCCGGCGACGCCGGCCTTGGACGCCGCGTACGCGATCTGACCGACCTGCCCCTCGAAGGCGGCGATGGAGGCGGTGTTGACGACGAGGCCGCGCTGCCCGTACCCGTCGACCGGCTGCCGGGCGATCACCTCGGCGGCCAGCCGCATGACGTTGAAGGTGCCGACCAGGTTGACGTCCAGGACCGCGCGGAACAGCGCCAGGTCGTGCGGGCCCTTGCGGCCGAGGATCCGGGCGGAGGGCGCGATGCCGGCGCAGTTGACCGCGAGCCGCAGCTCGGCGCCGTCCTCCTCGATCCGCGCCAGCGCCGCCCGCACCTGCTCCTCGTCGGTGACGTCGGCGGCCAGCAGGGTGACCCCGTCGGCCGGCGTCTCGGCCCCGGCGACGGCCTTGTCGAGATCCAGGCCGTAGACGGTGGCCCCACGGGCGGCGAGCGCGGCGGCGGTGGCGGCGCCCAGGCCCGAGGCGGCACCGGTGACGAGCGCGGCGGATCCTGCGATGTCCATGAATCTCCTCGTACGAAGGGGCGGCCCGGAACCGGGCCGCCTCAGGTGTGCACTACTTCCATTCCCAGACCTTGGCCGTGCTCTTGCCGTCCTTGTCCTCGTCGTACTCGAACACGCCCGCGGTCCCGTTGAGCCGGCTGAACTTCGCCGAGGCGCTCTCGAAGAAGATCGAGCCGCGATAGCTGAAGCCGCCGGACTCGGTCGGACGGCCGACGCCGGTGCCGTGCCAGGTGATGATGTCGCCGTCCTCGGTCATGTTGCAGCCCTGGCCGTCCCCGAAGAGCGTGCCGTCCGCCTCCATCACCGAGTCGTACGTGCCGATGTCCCTGACCGCCACGCCGAGCAGCGTGCCGGTCGCCTCGAAGGACACCTCCACGTGCGGGTGACCGCCGTCGACCGACACCACCCGGATACCGGTCCTCTGGCCCTGTTCCTCACCGATCAGATCGCCGAGCATGATGGGACTCCTCTCCGAGACCTGCGGATCGGGATCCCCTCTTCCGGCGTACGCCCGGCGGCGCGGCCCGGCAACCGGAACCGTCCGGCCTGACGGTCAGGCGGTCAGGCGGTCAGGCGGTCAGGCCCCGGCTGATGACCAGGCGCTGGATCTGGTTCGTCCCCTCGAAGATCTGCATGATCTTCGCCTCGCGCATGTAGCGCTCGACCGGGAAGTCCCGCGTGTAGCCGTAGCCGCCGAGGACCTGGACCGCGTCCGTGGTCACCTTCATCGCCGTGTCCGTGGCGATCAGCTTCGCCGCGCTGGCCTGGCGGCTGAAGGGGCGGCCGAGGTCGCGGCGGCGGGCCGCGTCGAGGTAGGTGGCGCGGGCGGCGTCCACGGCGGCGGCCATGTCAGCGAGCAGGAAGCCGAGACCCTGGTGGTCGATGATCTTCCGGCCGAAGGCGGTGCGCTCGTTGGCGTACGCGACGGCGGCGCTCAGCGCGGCCTGGGCGAGGCCGGTGGCGCAGGCGGCGATGCCGAGGCGCCCGTTGTCGAGGGCGCTGAAGGCGATCTGCAGGCCCTGGCCCTCGGCGCCGATCAGCCGGTCGGCCCCTATCACCGCGCCGTCCCAGTGGGCGGAGGTGGTGGGCACGGCCTGGAGGCCCATCTTGCGCTCGGGCTTGCCGAAGCTGAGGCCCTCGGTCTCGCCGGGCGCGAGGAAGCAGGAGATGCCGTGGCTGCCGGGGGCGGTGCGGGCGAAGAGGGCGTAGAAGCCGGCCCGGCCGCCGTGGGTGATCCAGGCCTTGTTGCCGGTGAGGCGGTACGCGGCGCGGCCGTCGGCGTCCTCGGTGGGCTCGGCCTTGCAGGCGAGCGCGGCGGCGTCGGAGCCGGCCTGCGGCTCGGAGAGGCTGTAGCCGCCGATCTCGCGGCCCTCCAGCATGGCCGGCAGCCAGCGCTCCTTCTGCTCGGCGGTGCCGAAGGCGTGCAGCGGGTGGCAGGCCAGGGTGTGGACGCTGGTGGCGACGGCGACGGCGGCCCAGCGGGCGGCCAGCTCCTCCAGGACCTGCAGATAGACCTCGTACGGCTGGCCCCCGCCGCCGTACTCCTCGGGGTAGGCGAGGCCGAGCAGCCCGGCCTCGCCGAGGGTCGCGAACAGACCCTCCGGATACGTCTCGGCGGCCTCGTGCTCGTCGACGCGCGGGGCGAGCTCCTTGTCGGCGATCTCCCGCGTGAGGGCGATGAGGTCCGCTGCCTCGGGGGTGGGAAGCAGGCGGTCGACATCCATGGCGACTCCATCAGGACACAGACGGGCACAGACGATGCTGCGAAACGGTACTGCGAGGGGTACGGCAGTACCGGTTAGCGTAGCGCAGCAGAGTGACGGCACAAGCCCCCGAACGGGTCGACCCGGCATACTGTTCGGGTGATCGAGACCTCCGCCGCCGCACCCCGCCTCACCGGCCGCGGCGCCGCCAGGCGCTCCGAGCTCTTCGAGGAGCTGGTGGCGCTCCTGGTCGGCGAGGGCTTCGCGCGGCTCACGCTCGACGAGCTCGCGGCCAAACTGCACTGCTCCAAGCGCACCCTCTACGGCCTGGCCGGCAGCAAGGAACAGCTGGTCAGAGCGGCCGTCGTGCACTTCTTCCGGCGGGCCACCAGCCGGGTCGAGGCGGTGCTCGCGGCCGCGACGGGACCGGCCGAACGGCTTGCCGCGTATCTGCGCGCGGTGGCCGCCGAGCTCGCGCCGGTCTCCCCGCAGTTCTTCGACGACGTGGCCGCCTTCGAGCCCGCCGCCGAGGTCTACGAGCGAAACACCCGGGCCGCCGCCGGCCGGGTCCAGCAGCTCATCGAGGAGGGCGTGACGGCCGGGGTCTTCCGGGACGTCCACGTGGCCTTCGCGGCCGATGTGATCGCCTCCGTGATGGTCCGCATCCAGCAGCGCCAGGTGGCCGCCGCGACCGGTCTGGCCGACGCCGCCGCGTACGAGCAGCTCGCGGAGCTGCTGCTGCACGGCCTGCAGAAGGCGGGCCTGAGCCCGGGCGGCCTGAAACCGGCCTGAGCACACGAAGCCTGTGCACACGAAGAGAGGGCACCCCGGGGATCCGGGGTGCCCTCTCTGCTCGTACGCGTACGGGCCAGGTGGTACGCGTACGGGTCAGGCGACCGAGCCTATGCGGCCGGCCGGCTCGCTCGTGCCGTCGTGGTGGATCGGGGTGTGCGCGCCGGTCAGCGAGGCGCCGCTGCCGCCGCGCCGGTCGGCGACGATCTCGGCGCCGATGGACAGCGCGGTCTCCTCGGGCGTACGGGCTCCGAGGTCGAGGCCGATCGGGGAGCGGAGGCGGGCGAGTTCGAGCTCGGTGACGCCGACCTCGCGCAGGCGCCTGTTGCGGTCCTCGTGGGTGCGGCGGGAGCCCATGGCGCCGACATAGGCGACGGGAAGACGGAGGGCGACCTGGAGCAGCGGGACGTCGAACTTGGCGTCGTGGGTGAGCACGCACAGCACGGTTCGGACGTCCAGCTCGCCTGCGGCGGAGGCGGCCTCCAGGTAGCGGTGGGGCCATTCGACGACGATCTCGTCCGCCTCGGGGAAGCGGAGCTTCGTCGCGAAGACGGGCCGGGCGTCGCAGACGGTGACGTGGTAGCCGAGGAACTTGCCGACCCGGACGAGCGCGGACGCGAAGTCGATCGCGCCGAAGACGATCATGCGCGGGGCGGGGACGGAGGACTCGACGAGGAGGGTGACCGGCTGTCCGCAGCGGCTGCCGTCGGCGCCGATCTCCAGGGTGCCGGTGCGGCCGGCGTCGAGCATGGCGCGGGCCTCGCTCGCGGCGGTGCGGTCCAGCTCGGGGTGGCCGCCGAGCCCGCCCTCGTACGAACCGTCGGGGCGGACCAGGAGGGCCTGCCCCAACAGGTCCTCCGGGCCGCCGACGATCCTGGCGAGCGCCGCCGCCTCCCCCGAGACGGCGGCGGCGAGCGCGGCGGGGAAGACCCCGCCGCGGACCGGGGTGACGAGGATGTCGATGATGCCGCCGCAGGTCAGACCGACCGCGAAGGCGTCCTCGTCGCTGTAGCCGAAGCGCTCGACGACGGTCCGGCCGTCTTCGAGCGCCTGTTGGCACAGCTCGTAGACGGCGCCCTCCACACATCCGCCGGAGACCGATCCGATCGCCGTGCCGTCGGTGTCGACGGCGAGCGCGGCGCCCGGCTGCCGGGGCGCGCTGCCGCCGACCGCCACCACGGTGGCGACGGCGAACTCGCGTCCCTGCTCGACCCACCGGTGCAGCTCTTCGGCGATGTCCAGCATCTCGAACTCCTAGGGGGATGGGGTGTGGAGGGCGGCGTCACCCAGGGCTGCGGGCCGGGGCCCGTCAGCCGACGCCCACCCAGCTCTCGATCGGATGGATGGCGAAGTAGACGATGAAGACGGCGGTCAGCGCCCACATGAAGCCGCCGACCTCCCGCGCCTTGCCCTGGGCGGACTTGATCACCACGTAGGAGATCACGCCGGCCGCGACACCGGTGGTGATGGTGTAGGTGAAGGGCATCAGGACCACGGTGAGGAACACCGGGATGGCGACGGAGCGGTCGCTCCAGTCCACGTGCTTGGCGTTCTGCATCATCATCGAGCCGATGACGACCAGGGCCGCGGCGGCGACCTCCTGCGGCACGATCGCGGTCAGCGGCGTGAAGAAGAGGCACAGGGCGAAGAATCCGCCGGTGACCACGGAGGCCAGGCCGGTGCGGGCGCCCTCGCCGACGCCGGTGGCGGACTCGACGAAGACCGTCTGGCCGGAGGCACCGCCCGCGCCGCCGAGGATGCCGCCGGCGCCGTCGATGAACAGGGCCTTGGACAGACCGGGCATGCGGCCCTTGTCGTCGGCGAGCTTGGCCTCGGTGCCGACGCCCAGGATGGTCGCCATGGCGTCGAAGAAGCCGGCGAGCACCAGGGTGAAGACGATCATGGTGATCGTGATGTAGCCGACGTCGCCCCAGCCCGTGAAGTCCACGTTGCCGATGAGCGAGAAGTCCGGGGCGGAGACGGCGCTGCCGTGCAGCTCCGGGGCGCCGGAGAACCAGGCCTTGGCCGGGATGTCGGCGACCGCGTTGAGGACGGCCGCGACGACGGTGCCGGTGACGATGCCGATGAGGATCGCGCCGGGGATGTTGCGGGACTGCAGTGCGAAGATCAGCAGCAGCGTGAAGGCGAAGATGAGGACCGGCCAGCCCTCCAGCTCGCCGGCCGGGCCGAGCGAGACGGGGCCGCCGCCGGGGGCGGGGTTCTCGTGGACGAAGCCGGCCTTCACGAAGCCGATGATGGCGATGAAGAGGCCGATGCCGATGGTGATGGCGTGCTTGAGCGCGAGGGGGATCGCGTTCATGATCATCTCACGCAGGCCGGTGACGACCAGGAGACAGATCACGGCGCCGTAGGCGATCGACATGGCCATGGCCTGCGGCCAGGTCATGACCGGGACGACCTGCGAGGCCATCACGCCGGAGACGCTGAGGCCGGCGGCGAGGGCCAGCGGGACCTTGCCCCAGAAACCCATCAGGAGGGTGGTGGCCGCCGCGCAGAGGGCGGTGGCGGTGATCAGCGCGGGCTGGCTGAGGACGTTGCCGTCGACATCCTTGCCGGAGAGGATCAGGGGGTTGAGCAGGAGAATGTACGCCATCGCCATGAAGGTGGTGACGCCGCCGCGGATCTCCGTCGCGACGGTGGATCCTCTCTCCGAGATGTGAAAGTACCGGTCGAGCCAAGACCTGCCGGCGGGGTTGCGCGAGCCGTTGCCCGCGTCCTCGGCCGTGGTCTTGGGCTCCACTGACGACTGGGTCATGGGGCCTACTCCCAAGGTTCAAAGGGGCACCCGCGTACTGCGTTGGGGATTGCGGGATTTGGGATATCAAGTTGGCTGCACGACCCGGGGGACGGCCCGAGACGAACGGGTGAATCGGTACTGCGGTTCCTGCTGTCACTGCGGGTACTGCGGTTCCTGCGGGTACTGCGGTGTGGGGGTTTCCCCGGACGGTGCGGGCGGGAGGGAAGTGTGACGTTCCTGGGAGGCACGCACCGTCCGGAGAGGTCCTAGAGGGTGCCGGTCAGGTGCTCGGGGCGGACCGGCGTCTTGTTGAGCTCCAGGCCCGTCGCGTTCCGGATCGCCGCGAGGACGGCCGGGGTGGACGACAGGGTCGGGGCCTCGCCGATGCCGCGCACGCCGTACGGCGCGTTCGGGTCGGCCAGCTCGAGGTAGTCGACCGGGATGGTCGGCGTGTCGAGGATCGTGGGGATCAGGTAGTCCGTGAAGGAGGGGTTGCGCACCTTCGCGGTCTTCGGGTCGACGATGATCTCCTCCATCACCGCGACGCCGAGGCCCTGGGTGGTGCCGCCCTGGATCTGGCCGACGACGGAGAGCGGGTTGACCGCCTTGCCGACGTCCTGGGCGCAGGCCAGTTCGATCACCTTGACGAGGCCGAGCTCGGTGTCGACCTCGACGACCGCGCGGTGCGCCGCGAAGGCGTACTGCACATGGCCGTTGCCCTGGCCGGTGACGAGGTCGAAGGCCTCGGTGGGGCGGTGCCGCCACTCCTCCTCGATCTCGACGACCTCGTCCTCCAGGACGTCCACGAGGGAGGCGAGGGCCTCGCCGCCGTCGGTGACGACCTTGCCGCCCTCCAGGAGGAGTTCGGCGCTCGCCCAGGCCGGGTGGTACGAGCCGAACTTGCGCCGGCCGATCTCCAGGACCTTCTCGCGGACGAGCTCGCAGGAGTTCTTGATGGCGCCGCCGGTCATGTACGTCTGGCGGCCCGCGGAGGTCGAACCGGCCGAGCCCACCTGGGTGTCGGCGGGGTGGATGGTGACCTGCTGCACGCCGAGCTCGGTACGGGCGATCTGCGCGTGGATCGTGACACCGCCCTGGCCGACCTCGGCCGCGGCGGTGTGGACGGTCGCGACGGCCTCGCCGTTGATGACCTCCATGCGGATCTTCGCCGTCGAGTAGTCGTCGAAGCCCTCGGAGAAGCCGACGTTCTTGATGCCGACCGCGTAGCCCACGCCCCGCACCACGCCCTCACCGTGGGTGGTGTTGGACAGGCCGCCCGGCAGCGCGCGGACGTCCGCGCTCTCGCCGGCGGTCTCCCACTGGCGCTCCGGCGGCAGCGGACGGGCCTTGACCCGGCGCAGCAGTTCGGCGACCGGGGCCGGCGAGTCCACCGGCTGGCCGGTGGGCATGATCGTGCCCTGCTCCATGGCGTTGAGCTGGCGGAACTCCACCGGGTCCATGCCCAGCTTCGCCGCGAGCTTGTCCATCTGCGCCTCGTACGCGAAGCAGGCCTGCACCGCGCCGAAGCCGCGCATGGCGCCGCAGGGCGGGTTGTTGGTGTAGAGGCCGATCGCCTCGATCTCCACGTCGTCGATGACGTACGGGCCGACCGAGAGGGAGGAGGCGTTGCCGACGACCGAGGCCGTGGACGACGCGTACGCGCCGCCGTCGAGCACGATCTTGCACTTCATGTGCGTGAGCTTGCCGTCCTTGGTGGCGCCGTGCTCGTAGTAGAGCTTGGCCGGGTGCCGGTGGACGTGCCCGAAGAAGGACTCGTAGCGGTTGTAGACCATCTTGACCGGCTTGTCGGTGCGCAGCGCGAGCACCGAGGCGAGGATCTGCATCGAGATGTCCTCGCGGCCGCCGAAGGCGCCGCCGACGCCGGCCATGGTCATCCGGACCTTCTCCTCGGGCAGGCCGAGGCAGGGAGCGATCTGCTTGAGGTCCGAGTGCAGCCACTGGGTGGCCACGTACAGGTCGACGCCGCCGTCCTCGGCGGGCACGGCGAGGCCGGACTCCGGGCCGAGGAAGGCCTGGTCCTGCATGCCGAAGGTGTACTCGCCCTTGACGATCACGTCGGCGCGCTTGGCGGCCTCGGCCGCGTTGCCGCGGATGATCGGCTGGCGGTGCACGATGTTGGGGTGCGGGACGTGGCCGGAGTGGTGGTCGTCGCGGTTCTCGTGGACCAGGATCGCGTCGGGCGCGGTCGCGGAGGCCTCGTCGGTGATGACGGGCAGCTCGCGGTACTCGACCTTGATCTTGGCGGCGGCGCGGCGCGCGGTCTCCGGGTGGTCGGCGGCCACGAGGGCCACCGGCTCGCCGTGGTGGCGGACCTTGCCGTAGGCCAGGACGGGGGTGTCCTGGAACTCCATGCCGTAGTTCTTGGCGGCCGGCAGGTCGTCGGCCGTCAGGACCGCGTAGACGCCGGACAGGGCCAGGGCCTCGGAGGTGTCGATGGACACGATCTCGGCGTGGGCGACGGTGGAGCGCAGGACCTGGCCCCACAGCATCTCCTCGTGCCACATGTCCGAGGAGTAGGCGAACTCGCCGGTGACCTTGAGGGTGCCGTCGGGGCGGAGGGTGGACTCGCCGACGCCGCCCTTGGTGTGGTTCTGGGTGACGTTGCGGGGGATGCCCGTGGTGGTACCAGCCATGATCAGACCGCCTCTCCCTGACGTTCCTGGCGGGCGGCCGCCAGGCGGACCGCGTCGAGGATCTTCTCGTAACCGGTGCAGCGGCAGAGGTTGCCGGAGAGCGCCTCGCGGATGTCCGCGTCCGTCGGGGACGGGTTGCGCTCCAGCATCTCGTCGGCGGCGACCAGCAGACCCGGGGTGCAGAAGCCGCACTGGACCGCGCCGGCGTCGATGAACGCCTGCTGGATCGGGGACAGTTCGACGCCCTCGCCGGTCTGCGAGTCCTGCGTGGGCTTGGCCTCCCACTTCTTGGCCGCGTCGAGCGAGGTGCCGCAGGCGCCGGAGGCGCAGCCACCGCCGTGTCCGTGCTCCTCGCGCTCCTTGGCGAACTCGGCGAGGCCCTCGACGGTGACGACCTCGCGGCCCTCGACCTGACCGGCGGCGACCAGGCAGGAACAGACCGGCACGCCGTCGAGACGGACCGTGCAGGAGCCGCACTCGCCCTGCTCACAGGCGTTCTTGGAGCCGGGCAGACCCAGGCGCTCACGCAGAACGTAGAGGAGGGACTCGCCCTCCCAGACGTCGTCGGCTTCCTGCGGACGACCGTTGACCGTGAAATTCACGCGCATGGTTATGCAGCTCCTTCAAGGGTGCGACCGTTGCCGGCGCGGTACTGCTCCCAGGTCCAGCCGAGCGTGCGGCGGGCCATGATGCCCACCGCGTGGCGGCGGTACCGGGCGGTGCCTCGGACGTCGTCGATCGGGTTGCAGGCGCCGGAGGCGAGCTCCGCGAACTGCTTGGCGATCGACGGGGTGATGATCTTGCCGTTGTCCCAGAAGCCGCCCTCTTCGAGCGCCGCGTTCAGGAACTCCTCGGCCGCGGTCGCGCGGACCGGGGTGGGGGCGGCGGAACCGATGCCGGTCCGCACGGTCCGGGTCTCCGGGTGGAGGGCGAGGCCGAAGGCGCAGACGGCGATGACCATCGCGTTGCGGGTGCCGACCTTGGAGTACTGCTGGGGGCCGTCCGCCTTCTTCACGTGGACGGTCTTGATGAGCTCGTCGGGCTCGAGCGCGTTGCGCTTCACGCCCTTGTAGAACTCGTCGATCGGGATGAAGCGGGTGCCGCGCACCGACTCGACCTCTACCTCGGCGCCCGCCGCGAGCAGCGCGGGGTGGGCGTCACCGGCCGGGGAGGCGGTGCCCAGGTTGCCGCCGACGCCGCCGCGGTTGCGGATCTGCGGGGAGGCGACGGTGTGCGAGGCGAGCGCCAGACCGGGAAGCTCCGCGCGGAGGCTCTCCATGATCTGGCTGTACGGTACGGAGGCGCCGAGCCGGACGTTCTCCTCGCCGACCTCCCAGTCGCGCAGCAGCTCGATCCGGTTGAGGTCCAGGAGGTACTCGGGACGCCGGTGGTCGAAGTTGATCTCGACCATGATGTCCGTACCGCCTGCGATGGGCACGGCCGTGGGGTGCTCAGCCTTGGCGGCGAGCGCCTCCTCCCAGCTGGCGGGGCGAAGGAAGTCCATGGTGGCTCTCTTCTTGTGCTTGCAGTGAACGGGGATTCGTCCGTACGGGTCCGGGGGGAACGGCCGGCGGCCCTGACGATCTCTTCATGTGCTGTTAATGCGTGGTGTGTGGCCTAGTACACAAGGCCCGGTCCCCGGTGTGCAGCCACCGAACACATGAAGCAGTTGGCTGGCTGCCACCCTCGTCTTGTAGATTCGAACGAAAGGCGGGGAACAGTAACCACTGCGTTTCCCCCTGGAAACGGTGGCACCACGCCACCGACCACAACGCGACACCCTTCGACGAGAACGGCGGCGAGACCATGCGGCTGCGCGCACTGCTGGAGAACGACGCGCTCGGGCTGCGCCTGCTCGGCGGCGAGGACGAGCTGGACCGCACCGTCCGCGGCGTGATGACGACCGACCTGAAGGACCCCAGCCGCTACCTTTCCGGCGGCGAGCTGGTCCTCACCGGTCTCGCCTGGCTCCGCGAGCCGGCCGACGCCGAGCCCTTCGTACGGATCCTCGCGAGCGCCGGAGTCGCCGCCCTCGCCGCCGGCGAGGCCGAGCTCGGCGACATCCCGGAGGACCTCGTACAGGCGTGTTCACGCCATCACCTTCCGCTGTTCGGAGTCAACGAGTCCGTTGCGTTCGCGACGATCACCGAGCACGTTGTTCGACAGGTCTCCGGCGAGCGGGCCGGCGACCTGGCCGCCGTGGTGGACCGCCACCGGCGCCTGATGACCTCCGGACCGGCCGGCGGCGGCCCCGAGGCCGTGCTCGACCTCCTGGGCACCGACCTGGACCTCCGGGCCTGGGTGCTCTCCCCCACCGGCCGCGGCATCGCGGGCGCCGGGGAGCCCCTGGACCCCTCCCTTGCCGCCACCCTGGCCGGCGAGCACCTGGCCGCCACCCGCACCGGCCGGCGCGGCCCGCACCGGCTCACCGTGGCCGGAACCGCCTACTCGCTCTTCCCGATCCGCAACACCGGCCGCGGCGCCGCGCCCGCCGCCCGCGACGTGCGCGAGACGGTGCTCTCCGACTGGCTGCTCGCCGTCGAGGCCGACGCCGGCGACTGGCCCGCCGCCCGGCTCGACCTGCTGCAGGGCGTCACCCAGCTGATCGCCGTCGAGCGCGACCGCCGCGACGCCGCACGGACGGTACGCCGCCGGCTCGCCCAGGAGGTCCTGGAGCTGGTCCAGACGGGCGCCGCGCCCGCCGAGATCGCCGCCCGGCTCCGGGTCGCCGCGCCCGTGCTGCTGCCCGGCCTGGGCACCGCCCCGCACTGGCAGGTCGTGGTCGCCCGCGTCGAGTGGGACCAGGAGCCCGGGCAGAACGCCGTCGACAGCGGCCCCGTCGCCCAGGCGCTGCTGGAGGAGATCCTCGTCGACCCGGCCACCTCCGGCGCCGACTCCGCCGACCGGATCGCCGTCGCGCACAGCGGCGACGAGGCCATCGCCCTCGTACCGCTGGCCGCCGCGCCGCTGCCGGACAGCGAGGACGACCTGCCGCCGGTCACCCTCGGCCTGCACGCCGACGCGCTGCTCGACGCCGTCCGCGCGCCGCTCTCCGCCGGCCTCGCCGACGACGGGCGGCTCACCCTCGGCGTCAGCGCCGCCGTGCACTCCGCCGAGGGACTGCGCGGCGCCCTGGAGGAGGCCCGGCACGCCCGCCGGGTCGCCGCCGCCCGCCCCGGCCGGGTCTGCGCCGCCGGGCACCACGAGCTGGCCTCGCACGTGCTGCTGCTGCCGTTCGTCCCGGACGACGTCCGCCGCGCCTTCACGGCCCGGCTCCTGGACCCGCTGCGCGACTACGACCGGCGCCACCGGGCCGAGCTCATCCCGACCCTGGAGGCCTTCCTCGACTGCGACGGCTCCTGGACCCGCTGCGCCACCCGCCTCCACCTGCACGTGAACACGCTGCGCTACCGGGTCGGCCGGATCGAGCAGCTCACCGGCCGGGACCTGTCCCGGCTGGAGGACAAGCTCGACTTCTTCCTGGCGCTCCGGATGAGCTGACCGGATGGGCTGATCGGGTGAATCCGCGGTTCCGCCACGGGGATTCATCTCATCGGGTGATCAAGCGACCTGACGGGGCGGCAGCCACGTGCCGCCCCGTCCCGCTTGCCGCCGCGCTCCGGACCCCCGCCTCTTTGTGAAAACTTTCACCCACCCCCTTGGCCCGTGCCCCCGTTCGTGCTGAGATGCCGTCCTACTCACAGCTCGATGGCGTGCTCGGGGAGGGCAATGTGGCGTACGGCCGGGGAACCCCACTGGAGACCGCGATCTGGAGACTTCGCTCCCGCGGCTGCTGGACGGACGCCGCCGAACTCCTCGCCCCCCGCGCGACGGAGCCCGCCGCCGCCCTGGAACGGGCGGCCCTCCTGATCGAACGCTGTCTCTACACCGAACAGGGCTGGGCCGAGGCCGAGGAGGCGCTGCGCGCCGCCGAGGCGGTCGCCCGCACCGACGAGGAACGCGGGGCGGCGGCCTGCGAACGCGGCCATCTCGCCTACGCGTCGACCCTGCTCGGGGTACGGGACCGGGCCGACGAGGCCCGCGCGGCGCTGGGCCGGGCCGCCGCGCTCGTCGGCACCGACACCGCAGGGCGGGCCCTCCTGGACTACCGGCGCGGGCTGGTCGCGCAGAACCTCGGCGACTCCCCGCAGGCCGCCCGCGCCGCCCTGCGCCGCGCCCACGCGGGCGCCACCGCCCACGAGGACGCGCTGCTGCTCTCCTCGACCTGGCGGCACCTCGCCGGACTGGCGCTGCGCGAGGGCGAGTTGGCGGAGGCGCGGCACGGCTTCGCCGAATCCCTGCGGATCCGCGAGGAGTTGGGCTACCTCGTGGGCACGGCCCCGGCCCTCGCCTCCCTCGCGGCCACCGAGACCGAGCCGGAAGCGGGCCGGCTGCGCGCCGAGGCGGGCCGCCTCTTCCGCCTCCTGGGCGGCGTACCGACGTGGCTGGCGGCCCAGTTGACGCCGCGGCCGGCGATCTGAGGGGGCGTGGGGGACGTGCAGGGGGCCGCGTTCGGGACGTAAAGCGTGATTTGTGGCGCGGAGTTCAGGGCGTTCAGGTCTCGACAGAGCGTGCCGCGCCGTAAATCATGCAGTCCCGAATGCGGTCACCGGAACGGCCACCGCGCCCCCGGCCTCAGCCCACCCGCTCAAGGCGTATCAGCGCCTCGTCCAGGCCGACGATCAGCGCGCCGTCGTCGGTGACCGCGACGGAGCGGACCGGGGGGCCGGGGCGGAAGGCGAGGTGGGTGCGGCGGTCGACGTCGTGGAGTTCGACCGTGCCGTCGGCCCAGGCGGCGGCGAGGATCGGGCCGTGCGGGGTCTCGGTCGCGGCGAGCGAGACCACCGGGGCGCGGCGCTCGGCGAGCGGGCGGGGGTCGGCCTCCTTGCCGGGGGTCCAGCGGCGCACCGCGCCGTCCGTGCCGCCGCTGCACACGAACGGCGTCGCGGACTCGACCGCGGCGACCGCCGTGACCCGGCCGCTGTGCAGGGCCGCCTGGTGCAGCCCGGTCAGGCCGAAGGCGTGTACGGACCCCAGCCGGTCCCCCACCACCACGGACCCGGCGATCGCGGCGAGCGCCGTGCCGGGGTGCCGGCTGAGGGTGGTGGAGACGGCCTCGGTGAGCCGGTGCAGGTACGGGGCGCGGGGCTCCCGGCCGCGTACGGTGTGCAGCCGGCCCCGCTCGTCGAGCAGCAGCACCGTCCCGTCGGGCGCGGGCGCGAGGGCGGTGACCCGCCCGGTGACCGGGTGGTCGAGCCGCCCGAGCGGCCGGGCGTCGGTGGCGGCGAGCAGCCGTACGGTGCCGCCGAGGTCGGCGGCGAGCAGGGTGCCGCCCTGTACGGCGAGCGCGCCCACCGGCCCGGGCCAGGGCGGGGCGACGTCGCCGGTGACCCGGGTCCAGCGCACCCGCCAGGGCGCGGGCGCGGCCAGCTCCTCCAGGGCGGGCCGGAGCCGGGGGTCGGCGCCGTCGCCGAGGACGCCGAGCAGCACGAGGGCCCGGTCGGCGGGGGTGCGGGCCGCGCAGAGCGCCTGCCCGGCGCGCAGCCAGGCGGTGCGGAGGCCGCCGTGGGCGTCGCCGGGGTCGCTCTCGTAGCCGGTGGTGACGGCGACGGGGTCGGCGGCGCAGACGAGGGCGGGGTCGGAGAGCCCGCTGCCGAGGGAGGGGGCCGGCACGGGGTTCTCCCGCTCCCCGTCCTCGTCCTCGACCTCCGCGTCGACGACCGTCACCCGGCCCTCCGCGAGCAGCGCGTACGCGGCGGTCCCGGGCCGCGCCTCGACGACCACCCGCACCCGGCCGAGCCGGGCCAGGTCGGTCACGAGGGCGGCGACGGCCGCGGGCTCGGCGGCGGCGTGCAGCGCGGGAAGGAGCAGCACGGTGCGCGCGGTGCGGCCGGTCTCGCCGGTGGCGAGGGCGCGGACGAGGTCGCCGGGCGAGGCGGCCACGACCCCGAGGTGGTCGGCGACGGCCCAGGCGGTGCCGAGCGCGGTGCGCCCGGTCAGCGGGACGAGCGCGCGGGCGCTGCGGTGCCGCCCGGCGGCCCGGGGGCCGTGCGCGGCGAGCCAGTCGAGCAGCCCGGGGCCTCCGGTGACGAGGCAGAGGCGGGGCGCGTCGGGGTCGGTGAGCCAGCCGAGCAGGGCCGCGGCCCCGGGGCGCTCCGCGCGGACGGACGGCATGGACACCTCTCGGTCGGTCGCGGGTCGGCGCGGTTCGAACGGAGTAACAGGCTGACACTGTCGACCTTAGTCGTCAGTGCTGCGCTCCGGTGAAGTGCTCCCGTACGAGTGCGGAGACGACCGCGAGATCCTGGGCGATCAGGGCGTCGAGGAGGGCGGTGTGCTCGGCGGCGTCGGCGACGAGTTCGCCGTGGCGGGTGGCGGGGGCGCTGACGAGCGGCCACTGGGAGCGGCGGTGGAGGTCGTCGGCGACGGCGAGGAGCTGTTCGTTGCCGGCGAGGGCGAGGACGGCCCGGTGGAAGGCGCGGTCGGACTCGGCGTAGTGGGCGCGGTCGCCGCGGGCGGCGGCGGCGCCGGTGGCCTCGGCGAGCGGGCGGAGTTCGGCCCAGCGTTCGGCGGGCACGGTGCGGGCGAGCCGGAGCATGACGGGGACCTCGATGAGGGCGCGGACCTCGGCGAGTTCGGCGAGTTCGCGGGGGGTGCGTTCGGTGACGCGGAAGCCGCGGTTGGGGACGACCTCGACGGCGCCCTCGGTGGCGAGCTGCTGCATGGCCTCGCGGACGGGGGTGGCGGAGACGCCGAAGCGTTCGCCGAGGGCGGGGGCGGAGTAGACCTCGCCGGGGACGAGTTCGCCGCCGACGAGGGCGGTGCGCAGGGCCTGGAGGATCTGGCCGCGGACGGAGTGCCGGCGTACGGCGCGGGGCTCGCCGAGACCGGGGGCCGGGGGCTCGCTGTGGGTGTGTTCGCCGCGGGCGGTCTGCTCGGGTACCCGGGCGGGTGCCGGGTCGCCGTACGCCGCGGGGTCGGGGCGGCCGGTCGTCCGCCCGCGTGTGCTGCCCTGCTCCACCGGGGTCCTCCTGCGCCGTCGTGCCGGGGCCCGGCTCGCGGTGCCGGGGTCCCCCGTGCACGATAGGCGGACGGCGTCGCAGTTCAAACACCGCACCGGTCGGGTAAGGTAAGGCTAACCTGCTAACGATCGTGATTCGGTGGTCCCGCATGGCCGTGCCCGCTCTGCTGCCGTCACCCTCCGCCTCGCCCGTCGCCGCCGCCTACGCACGGCTCGCCGAGGTCTTCACCGGTCTGCGTGTGGAGGAGCTGGCCGGGGACGAACGGCTGCCGCGCGGACCGGGCTGGGTGACCGCGGAGGAGCTGGGCGCCGGCGGGGACGGTCTGGACGCCTTCCTCGCCTGGGACGAGGCGCAGGTGCTGCGGGACTACAAGAGGGCCGCCCGCCCGGACGTGGTGGCCGGCTTCGGGCTGCACCGGTACGCGTGGCCGGTGTGCCTGCTCGTGACGCTCCCCTGGTTCCTGCACCGCCGGGTGCCCCGGCTGCCGGCCCGGGAGCTGTCCTTCCAGCGGGCGCTGGGCCGGATCGCGGTGCGGGTGGAGGAGTTCTGGTGCCTGCCGGGGGATCCACTGGCGGAGCTGCCCGGCGCCCGCGTGGTGGCGGACGAGGAGGCGCTGCGGGCGGCGGCGCGGGACGCGCTGGCCGAGCACTTCGAGGCGGTGCTCGCGGGCTTCGGGCCCCGGATGCGGCGGGGCCGGCGGGCGCTGTGGGGAATGGTGACCGACGAGGTCGTCGAGAGCCTCTGGTACATCGCGGCGCTGCTCGGCGAGGAGGACCGGGCCCTGGCCGACCTGGAGCGGCTGATGCCGGGGACGGCGCGCCCGTACGTGGGGACGGCGGGCTTCCGGGAGCTGCCCGGCTCGGCGGAGGCCTGCGGCGGCGCGGCGCGCGCGACCCGTGACCGGGTCACCTGCTGCTTCTTCTACACGCTGCGCCCCGAGGACACCTGTCTGACCTGTCCCCGTACGGCCGACCCGGAGCGGGTCCGCCGGCTCGCCGCGACCGGCTGACCCTCCCCTGCGGTCACACCACCCGCAGGGGTGGTCGCATTCGAACGCAACTCAACGCCCTCGTGCGACAGTTCGACCAGATCGCACCTATTCGTATGCCGTGCGACCCCAATGGCGTGCTCTTGTCCCGAAACCCCGTGCCCGCCTCGTGCGGTCGGCCAATATGGGCCGCCGTATCGCCCTCTCTGCGAGACGACATGCGAGACGACAAAGGGACACCGCATGAGACTGACCGACATATCGCTGGACTGGCTGCTTCCGGGCGGCGTCATGGTGGCGGGAGTCCTGACGGCGGTGGCGGTGCTCGCGCGCGGGAAGCGCGCCGCTGACCAGGCCGCGGCCGACGACTCCTGGGAGCGCAGCGAGGAACGCCGCAGACGCAAGGAGGCCGTCTACGGCACCGCCTCCTACGTGCTGCTCTTCTGCTGCGCCGCGGTCGCGGCGGCGCTCTCCTTCCACGGGCTCGTCGGCTTCGGCCGGCAGAACCTCAACCTCACCGGGGGCTGGGAGTACCTGGTCCCGTTCGGTCTCGACGGCGCCGCGATGTTCTGTTCGGTGCTCGCCGTCCGCGAGGCCAGCCACGGTGACGCGGCGCTCGGCTCGCGCCTCCTGGTGTGGATGTTCGCGGGAGCCGCGGCCTGGTTCAACTGGGTGCACGCGCCGCGCGGCATCGACCACGCGGGCGCCCCGCAGTTCTTCGCGGGGATGTCCCTCTCGGCGGCGGTCCTCTTCGACCGGGCCCTGAAGCAGACCCGGCGGGCCGCGCTGCGCGAGCAGGGCCTGATCCCGAGGCCGCTGCCGCAGATCCGGATGGTCCGCTGGCTGCGGGCGCCCCGGGAGACCTTCGGCGCCTGGTCGCTGATGCTCCTGGAAGGCGTACGGACACTGGACGAGGCCGTGGACGAGGTGCGCGAGGACCGGCGGGAGAAGGAGCAGAACCGGATCCGCCGGCGGGAGCAGGCCAAGCTGGACCGGGCGCGCCTGAAGGCGATAAACCGCCAGCACCGGGCGTTCGGCCGGGCCGGCCGCCAGGTCGACGTGGCGGCCCTCGGCGCGGCCGGTGGCAGCGGCGGTGTGGGCTCCGCGACGGGGCCGGTGCCGGCCGCCGTCGCGGAGCCCGCCATAGCCGACCCCGGACAGCTGCCGCTTCGCTCCCGACCCTCCCTGCAAGCCGTCAAGGGCGCTGAGCCGCGCACGGGCGAGTCCCGGACGGTGGACCTCACCGCCGAGGACGACACCCAGGCGCTGCCGCGCCTCGACTCCCTGGAACGCAAACTCGCGGACCTGGAGCAGCAGTTCGGCTGAACTGCACCCCTGAACGGCGGGGCCGCCCGAGAAACTCCTCGGGCGGCCCCGCCGTTCAGTCCGTCCCGGACAGTTCGAACCAGACGACCTTGCCCACGCCGTGGTTCTCCACGCCCCAGGAGTCGGCGAGGGCCTGGACCAGGACCAGACCGCGCCCGTGCGTACCGTCGTCGGCGGGCGGTACCCGCGGGCCGTCGAGTCCGGACACGAAGTCCCGCACCTCGACCCTGAGTTGTCCGGGGAGCACGGTGGCGGTGACGACCGCGCCGTGCTCGGTGTGGACGAGCGCGTTGGTCACCAGCTCGCTGGTGAGGAGTTCGGCGACGTCGGAGGCGCCCGGCCCGCCCCACGATCCCAGCATCGCGCGCAAGGCATGCCGTACCTCCGGTACCGCGGTGAGATCCGCGCATCCCACCTTTCTGAGCAGTTGAGTCGGCTTGGTCGCCTCCCCGGCCATATCCCCCACCCCGTCGTCGCGTCGAACAGGCTCACGGGGATGCATGCCCGGCTGGGAGGGCGGCATTCATCGGTGTGCACGGACCGTCAGGACGCCGTGCCTCAGGGGCGCGGGACGTTGCGCAGGTTGGACCGGGCCAGCTGGAGCATCCGGCCCACTCCCCCGTCGAGCACGATCTTGCTGGCGGACAGGGCGAATCCGGTGACCATCTCGGCGCTGATCCTGGGCGGGATGGACAGCGCGTTGGGGTCGGTGACGACGTCCACGAGCGCCGGGCCCTTCTGCTTGAAGGCGTCCTTGAGGGCGCCCGCGAGCTGCTTGGGCTTCTCGACCCGCACCCCGTAGGCGCCGGCGGCGCGCGCGATGGCGGCGAAGTCGGGGTTCTTGTTGGTGGTTCCGTACGAGGGCAGTCCGGAGACCAGCATCTCCAGTTCGACCATGCCGAGCGAGGAGTTGTTGAAGACGATCACCTTCACCGGCAGGTCGTACTGGACCAGGGTGAGGAAGTCGCCCATGAGCATGGTGAATCCGCCGTCGCCGGACAGTGACACCACCTGCCGGCCGCGGTCGGTGAACTGGGCGCCGATGGCCTGCGGCAGCGCGTTGGCCATGGAGCCGTGGCTGAAGGAGCCGATGATCCGGCGGCGTCCGTTGGGGGTGAGATAGCGGGCGGCCCACACGTTGCACATGCCGGTGTCGACGGTGAAGACGGCGTCGTCGTCGGCGAGTTCGTCGAGCACGGAGGCCACGTACTCGGGGTGGATGGGCACGTGCTTCTCGACCTTGCGGGTGTAGGCCTTGACCACGCCCTCCAGGGCGTCGGCGTGCTTCTTCAGCATCTTGTCGAGGAAGCGCCGGTCGGTCTTGGCGCGGACCCGCGGGATGACGCAGCGCAGGGTCTCGCGGACGTCGCCCCAGACGGCCAGGTCCAGCTTGGAGCGCCGGCCGAGCCGCTCGGGCCGTACGTCGATCTGGACGATCTTCACGTCGTCGGGCAGGAAGGCGTTGTACGGGAAGTCGGTGCCGAGCAGGATCAGCAGGTCGCACTCGTGGGTGGCCTCGTAGGCGGCGCCGTAGCCGAGTAGTCCGCTCATGCCGACGTCGAACGGGTTGTCGTACTGGATCCACTCCTTGCCGCGCAGCGCGTGGCCGACGGGCGACTTCACCCGCTCGGCGAACTGCATGACCTCGGCGTGCGCGCCGGCGGTGCCGCTGCCGCAGAACAGCGTCACCCGTTCGGCGGAGTCGATCATCCGCACGAGGTCGTCGATCTCCGCGTCGCCGGGGCGGACGGTGGGCCGGGAGGTGACGAGTGCGCTCTGGGCGGCCTTCTCGGGGGCCGGCTGGGCGGCGATGTCGCCGGGCAGCGAGACCACGCTGACGCCGCCCTGGCCGACGGCGTGCTGGATCGCGGTCTGCAGCAGCCGGGGCATCTGGCGCGGGTTGGAGATCAGCTCGCTGTAGTGGCTGCACTCGCGGAACAGCTGGTCGGGGTGGGTCTCCTGGAAGTAGCCGAGGCCGATCTCGCTGGACGGGATCTGGGAGGCGAGGGCGAGCACCGGGGCCATCGAGCGGTGCGCGTCGTACAGGCCGTTGATGAGGTGGAGGTTGCCGGGGCCGCACGAGCCGGCGCAGGCGGCGAGCCGGCCGGTGATCTGGGCCTCGGCGCCGGCCGCGAACGCGGCGACCTCCTCGTGCCGCACCTGGATCCAGTCGATGGAGCCGTTGCGGCGGATGGCGTCGACGACAGGGTTCAGGCTGTCGCCGACCACGCCGTAGAGACGCTGGACGCCGGCGCGCACGAGGATGTCGACGAACTGTTCTGCGACGTTCTGTTTGGCCATGGATCCATCAACCCATGGCCGCCGGGGTTGTGCTCTTTGAGTTACGCCTCCCAGACGGCGACGCCGGTGCGGTCGTCGGCGTAGCCGGTGACGCGCAGCTGGGTGTCGGCGAGGAAGGCGGCGAGGCCGGGGGGTTCGGCGGCGGACCAGCGGGCGGCGAGTTCATGGGCGAGGGCGGGTTCGCCGCGCATGGGTTCGGCGAGGCCGTGGGAGGCGAGCAGCAGGGTGTCGCCGGGCTGGGCGACCGAGGCCCGGAAGCGGAACGGTTCGGCGGGCGGCGGCAGGGGGTCCTCGACGTAGGGGCGGCCGGGGGCGTCGGTGACACCGAGCCGCATGGTGAGCCGGTCGCCGTCCTCGCCGGCCTCGGGGAGGTCGTACCCGGCCGGGTCGTCCTCGCCGAGCACGGTCCGGGCGGGCGGCACGGGCCGGGAGCCGTAGCCGACGACGGGTGCGCCGACGGTCGCGGCGGGTTCGGGGAGCAGCGGCTCGATGTCCTGCCAGGAGCCGTCGCGGAGCCGGAAGAGGCCGCCGGTGCCGATGCCGAAGAAGATCCGGGTGCGGCACTCGGGGTCGGCGGAGAGCAGCAGGCAGCGCAGGCCCGCGGTGTACTCCTCGGGGTCGAGGTCGCGTTCGGCGGCGCGGGAGCGGAGCTTGCCGTAGGTGCGGTCGGTGAGCCGGTGCAGTCCGGACTTGAGGTCGCCGCGGCGGCCGGCCCGGATGTCCTCGGAGAGCCGGGTGTGGCTGCGGCCGACGGACTCGGCGATCCAGCGGCAGGCGTCGGCGGCGGCGAGGTGGGTGTGGTCGGAGCCGCGCCGTCCGGCGGCGACGGCGACGAGCACGAGGGCGGTCTCGTCGTGGCCGAAGCGGGCGGTGAGCAGGGCGTCGCGGCGGGGTTCGCCGCGGAAGCGGGCGGAGTCGCCGCGGACGGAGACGGCGCGCAGGGTGTAGCCGCCGTAGCGGGCGCCGTCGAGGACGGTGTCGGCGACGAGGCCGTCGAGTTCGCCGGGCCGGGCGGCGGGCAGGTGGGTCGGCTCGGGGTCGTAGGTGGGCGGCCGGGTTCCGACGTGTCCGGTACGGGGCCGGGGCGCGGGGACCTGCACGGTCGGCGTGGGCGGCGGCTCGGTGGCGGCGGCCGGCGGCTCGGGCGGCGGCTCCGGGTCCGGCAGCAGGTCCGGCTCCGGGTCCGGGGCGAGGCGCGGGTCCCGGTCGGCCGGGGCCGCGGGCGGCGGCGGGGCCGGGAGCTCGGTCGTGGTCGCCGCGGCGGAGTCGTAGCGCTCGTCGAGGCTGTCCGGCGTGGGCGCGGGTGCGGTGTCCTGCGCGTCCTCGTCGTACAGCTTGTCCCACCAGTTGCTGTCCCCCTGCTGAGTCATGCCCTTATTGTCCACCGCACAGGGCGTCAGAAAACGGGACATCGGGAAAAGCTCTGGGCCGAAAGAGTGGTCCGCCGGACGACCCCACCCCCCACGGGAAGGACGCCCGGCGGACCGGCGTGATCAGCGCACGTCGTAAGCGCGGACCACGGTCTGGGTGACGGAGTTGCCGTGGGCGTCCGTCAGTTAGGTTTTCAGGGTGACCTGCTTGCCGCCGGCGTCCGCGTGGTCGACGGTCGCGGTCCAGGCGTCGCCCTGGTGGGTGACCCGCGCCTCGGTCCAGGTGGTGCCCCCGTCGTAGGAGTACGCGAGGGTGGCCGAGGCGATCGCGGCGGGGGTGTAGCCCGCGTGACCCGTCACGCCGAGGCCGATGTGCTGGCCGTCGGTGGCGGCGAGGGTCTTGAGTCCGTCCTCCGGAAGGTCGTACCGGGGGAAGAGAATCGGGATGCTCTGAGAATAGACGCTCTCGTCGCGCTTCGAGGTGAATTCCCACACGGAGTTGACGGAGGTGGAGCGGGCCCAGGCCCGGTTGCCGATCTTCATGACGTTCTGTTCGAGGGTGTACGTGCCGGGCTCGGCCGGCACCTCGAAGACGCCGAACGGCCAGCCGGTGGTGCCGATTTCCGTACCGTCCCTGCGCAGCGTCAGGTTGCCGATGTCGCCGAAGGAGCCGGGCTCGGCGTGGTGGCTGCGGTCGCCCCACATGGCGTCGGCGAAGCCGATGAGGTCGCCCTGGCGTTCGGCGACGAGGACCGGCGCGCCGGCGGCGTCGCGCGGGGCGGTGGGGGCGATGACGTCGTCGTACCAGGTCTCGGTGCGCCGCTCGCCGGCGGTGTAGGCGTGCCGTTCGCCGACCATCAGTTCGCCGAACGGGAAGCTGCTGCCGACCAGGGACTGCCAGACGGTGTCGCCGGGCGTGTGGTAGTCGGTGCGGGTGCCCGGGGCGGGGATGCTCTCCAGCGAGCCGAAGGAGATCGCCTGGCCGTCGGGCCGGTGGGCGGCGGGGAACTCGACGAAGTCGGTGGCGGTGCCGGCCGAGCCGAGGCGGGTGTCGGTGCGGCCGAGGGCGCCGTCCTTCACCCGGTAGGTGCGGTCGTCGCGGATCGGGCCGGTCTCGGGGAAGGCGAGGCTGTAGGTGTACGGGCTCCTGGCGGTGGCCTGCCAGGCGAGGGTGACCTCGCCGGCGGTGAGCCGTTCGGTCAGCCGGGCGGCCTCGTCCGCGGGCACGGAGAGGACGGGCAGGCCGAGGCCGGTGAAGCCGCCGGTCGGGTACCAGCGCCCGGGGGCCTGGTGGTAGGTGATGACGGCGAGCGCGCCGGCCGTCTTGGCGTTGCGGGCCAGGGCGCCCGCGGCGGTGCTGTCGTCGGGCAGCCGGACCAGTGCGATCCGGTCCTTGACCTGGGCGGCGGCGAGTTCGTCGGGGGTGCCGGTGCCCGCGTCGACGAGCCGGGCGGAGCCGGTGCCGTCGAGGTTGTCGGAGCCGGTGGAGGCGGTCAGCGGGTGCAGGGCGAGGCCGTCGGTGGTGTGCAGCGCGCCGATCTGCGGGGCGGCGGCGCGCCAGTAGCTGCCGAACTCGAAGCCGCCGTCCTCGGCGCGGCCTTCGACGGAGGCGTAGTAGCCGCGGATGGTGCGCGGTCCGGCGGCGGTGCCGGCGTGCAGCCAGGTGTCGTCCCAGGAGCGGGCGAACGCGAGGGTGGCGCCGCGGAGTTCGGTGGGCTGCTGGGCGCGCACGGTGAGGCGGTGGGCCTTGCGGGCGTCGAGGACGACCGTGGTGTCCTTCGTCAGGTTCAGCTGCGGCCGGGCCAGGTAGCTGATCGAGTCGTTGAGGACCGCGCTGCCCGCCGGGGCGCCCGCGTCGGGGGTGGTGACGAAGGAGGAGAGGAAGTAGCTGCCGGCGCGCAGACGGTAGACCTGGTCGCCGGCGCCCTCGTTGAAGCGGCGCTCGCCGGAGGCGTCGTCGGTGCCGATGACGTCGAGCGAGGACGCGCCGGCGGCGGGCTTGCCCTGACGATCGATCAGTTTGACGCGCAGGGAGACGGTTTCGGGCTCGACGTACAGCGCGAACGGGGTGGAGACGTGCACGCCGTCGGGGCCGGTGGCGACCACGCGGCCGGTGATGTCGCCGTACTGGGCGCGCTCCAGGCGGGCGGTCGGGTCGATGGCGAGGGGGACCTGGACGGTCCCGCCGGCCGGGACGGTGACGGTGCTCCGGCCGAGGCGGGCGACGCCGGAGCGGACGGCGGAGCCGTCGTTGCCGGTGACCCTCCGGACGGCGAGGGAGAGGGTGACGGGCTTGTCGCCGGTGTTGGTGTAGGGGACGGAGGCGGTGCCGCGGTCGCCCTTGATCTGCGGCCAGCCGTAGCCGCCGGCCTGGACGGCGGGGGCGCCGAGGACGGTCTGGCCGGTGGCGGCCTCGACGTCGAGGCGGCCGCCGCCGGTCTCGCGGGCGTCGCCGGGGACGCCGCTGTCGGCGGAGGACACCAGGGCGGCCTTGATCTGCTGCGCGGTCCAGTCGGGGTGGCGCTGCTTGACGATCGCGGCGGCGCCCGCGACGTGCGGGGTGGCCATCGACGTACCGGACATCGACTGGTAGGCGTAGACGCCCCGGCCGCCGGCCGCGGCGGCGGAGATGCCGACGCCGGGGGCGGTGATCTCCGGCTTGAGGGTGTGGGCGGCGTTGGCCGTGGGGCCGCGGCTGGAGAAGTACGCGGTGGAGTCGTCGCGGTCGACGGCGCCGACGGTGAGCACGCTCGGCGCGCAGCCGGGGGCGGAGACGGTGTTGCCGCCGGGGCCGGTGTTGCCGGCGGCTATGACGAACAACGTGCCCTTGCTCCGGGCCAGTTGTTCGGTGGCCTGGCTCATCGGGTCGGAGCAGTCGGTCTGCGAGGGGTCGCCGAGGCTCATGGAGACGACGTCGGCGCCCTGCGCGACGGCCCATTCCATGCCGGCGATGATCCATGAAGTGGCGCCGGAGCCGCCGTCGTTGAGCACCTTGCCGTTGAGCAGCTGCGCGCCGGGCGCGACGCCCTTCTTCTTGCCGCCGCTCGCGGCGCCCGTGCCGCCGACGGTGGACATGGTGTGGGTGCCGTGGCCCTGACGGTCGCCGGCGGTGGCGGAGTCGGTGAAGTTCTCCTGGGCGACGATCCGGCCCTTCAGGTCGGGGTGTTCGGCGTCGGCGCCGGTGTCGAGGACGGCGACCTTGGTGCCGGTGCCGTCGTAGCCGGCGGCCCAGGCCTCGGGGGCGTGGACCTGGCCGGTGGAGCGCTCCAAAGTGGCCTGGACCTTGCGGTCGAGCCAGAGCTTCTGGAGACCGGAGGCGCTGCGGGCGGCCGGGGCCTCGACGTCCTTCCAGAACGCGGCGGCCTGCTTCTTGTCCGCCTTCAGCGCGACGCCGTCGACGGTCTTCAGGACCTGGCCGCGGGTGGCGCCGCGCGGGGCGGGCGGCGCGGAGCGGGCGGTCGCGAGGTCGGCGCCGTAGACGGCGATGAGCGGCAGGGTGGCGGAGGCGGTGTCGTCGTAACCCTGCCGGATCAGGCCGGTGACGTTGAAGAGCTCCTCGTCGACGCGGCCGGCGGCAAGGGCGGTGGTGGCGCCCTCGGGGTAGACGTAGAGGTCCTGGCCCGAGCGGCGGGTCTGCACGAAGGGCACGGTGCCGTCCTCGCGGGGCAGCGCGGCGGCGGCCGGGGCGCCCGCGGCGTCCCGGGTCACCACGACCCGGTCGCCGGTGACGAGGGTGACCGTGACGGGCCGCTGCCCGGCCCGGGCGGCGGCCTCGCTGCCGACCAGCGGCCGCTCGCCGGAGCCGGTGCCGGTGCTGGTCGTCCGGGCGTCCTGCGGCGCTGCGGCCGCGGACGCCGCGACCGCGGTGACGGCCAGGACGGCGGCGGTCGCCGCCCCCAGGGCCGTACGCGTAATCGGGCGCATCGCTCTCCCCATCTGAATCCGGACATGCGGGCATCGGCGCATAAGCGCATAAGGCACCCATGTCCGGAGGCTGTTGGTGCTGCGGTGGCGCCACATTGGCAGAGGTGAGGGTGGTGCAGGCAGGATGGGCGAGGCGGGAATGCGCCGTGGCCGATTCCCGCCAGAGCACCGACGGAACGAACGCGTCCGGTGGACGTCCGGAAATCTCCGGGTCGTCCCGGGACGTCCGCGCGAGGGGTGGGACAGCGATGCTGGCAGCGATAGGTCTCGACGAACGGCAGGAATCCGCCTACCGCGCCCTGGTCGCCATGGGCGCGGCCGAGGTCTCCGACCTGGCCCACCGGCTCGCGCTGCCGGAGACCGACACCGAACGGGCGCTGCGCCGCCTGGAGGCACAGGGCCTGGCCGCGCAGTCCTCGGCCCGGATCGGGCGCTGGGTCGCCGCCCCGCCCGGGGTGGCCCTCGGCGCGCTGCTCACCCAGCAGCGGCACGAGCTGGACCAGGCCGAGCTGGCGGCGGCGCTGCTCGCCCAGGAGTACCGGGCGGAGGCCACCGAGCCGCCCGTGCACGACCTGGTCGAGGTCGTGACCGGCGCCGGGGCGGTCACCCACCGCTTCCTGCAGCTCCAGCTCGGCGCCACCGACGAGGTGTGCGCACTGGTCACCGGAAAGCCGATCGCCGTGTCCGGGATGGAGAACGACGCCGAGGCGCTGGCCGCCGAGCGCGGGGTGCGCTACCGGGTGGTCATCGAGCGCGAGGTGCTCTCCCTGCCGACCGGCCTGGTGGAGCTGTCGGCGGCGCTCGGCCGCCACGAGCAGATCCGGGTGGTGGACCGGGTGCCGACCAAGCTGGTGGTGGCCGACCGCCAGCTCGCGATGGTCCCGCTCACCGGCCGGGGCGCCGAGCCGGCCGCGCTGGTGGTGCACGCGAGCGGGCTCCTGGAGTCGCTGATGGGCCTGTTCGAGTCGGTGTGGCGGGACGCCCTGCCGCTGCGCCTCGGCGCGGGCGCGCAGATCACCGAGGACGAGGTGCCGGGCCCGGACCCGACCGATCTGGAGATCCTCAGCCTGCTGCTGGCCGGGATGACCGACGCGAGCGTCGCCAAGCAGCTGGACCTCGGGCTCCGGACCGTACAGCGGCGGGTGAAGGGCCTGATGGAGCTGACCGGGGTGAGCACGCGGCTGCAGCTCGGCTGGCACGCGTACGAGAAGGGGTGGGTGGCCCGCGGGTGAGCCGGGGCCGTATGGCAGGGTGAGCCCGGCCCGGCCGTGAGCGCCGGCCCCTCGCAGCACCCCTCCCCCTCACGTCACCCCTCTGGAGTACCGCCCATGAACGGAAGGCGCCGTCGCGCCCTGCTGGCCGCCGTCACCCCGGTCCTCGAGCCCGGGGAGCGGGTGGAGGTGACGGCGATCGTGGGCCTGAGCACCGTGTCCGTGCGGCGGACGGCGGCGTTCGGCATCGCGTCGGCGATCGCGAGCGGCGGGACGGTGTCGGTGATCCCGGCCCCGGTGCCGCACTATCTGGCGATGACCGACCGCCGGCTCTTCGTCTTCCGGGCGGACCCGACGTTCGCGGAGCCGGTGGAGCACACGATGACGATCCAGCGGGAGGGTCTGTTCCGCTCCGAGATCAAGGAGCGGATCCTGAACTCGTCGTTCGTGCTGTCGTCCCCGTACAGCGAGACGCAGCTGAAGCTGATCTTCCCGCTGATCAGCCGGAAGGAGCGGCAGCTCGTCGCGGCGGCGATCCCCGTGACCGGCACCGTGACCGGCTGATCGCCCCCGTCCCCCGTACGTATCGCTTGACCTGCGGGAACGCCGGGCCTCCGGCACCCTGGGCAAATGGGTGTGTGGCAGCTCCTGCTGATCGCGATGGTGATGCTGCTCGGCCTGTTCGGGGTGATGACGCCCGGCGTGCCGGGAACGTGGCTGGTGTGGGCGGCGATGCTGTGGTGGGCGCTGCACGAGCAGACCGGCCTCGCCTGGATCCTGCTCGTCTCCTCCACCGGCCTGCTGCTGCTCACCCAGGTAGTGGTCTGGCAGCTGCCGCCCCGCCGGTTCCGGGGCGTCGGCATCACGCGGCGGATGGTGGCGTACGCGGGGATCGGCGCGTTCCTGGGCTTCTTCCTGATCCCGGTGCTCGGCGCGATCCCCGGCTTCGTCGGCGGCGTCTACCTCTCGGAGCGCCTCCGCCTCGGCGGCCACGGCCAGGCCCGCGCGGCCACCCGCACGGTGATGCGGGCGGCGGGCACGAGCGTGCTGGTGGAGCTGTTCTCGTGTCTGCTGATCGTGGGAGCGTGGGCGGGGGCGGTGATCTGGGGTTGAGGAGGTCGGGTGCGATGGCCGGCGGCATGCGGGACTTCGACGGTTTCACCGAGGCCGAGCGGGCCTATCTGCGCACGCAGCGCCTCGGCCGTCTGGCCACGGTGGACCCGTCCGGCCAGCCGCAGGCCAATCCGGTGGGCTTCTTCCCGCAGGACGACGGGACGGTCCTGATCGGGGGCGCCGCGATGGGCCGCACGAAGAAGTGGCGCAACCTCCGGACGAACCCGCGGCTCGCGCTGGTCGTCGACGACCTGGCGACCGTCCGCCCCTGGCGGGTGCGGGGCGTGGAGATCCGGGGTGAGGCGGAGCTGCTCGTGGGGCCGCACGCGCTGGGGCCGTACTTCAGCGAGGAGGTGATCCGGATCCGTCCGCGCCGGATTCACAGCTGGGGGCTCGAGGAGTTCCAGGCGCGCAGGTAGCGGGTGGCGTACGAGCGCCAGGGGCGCCATTCCGGGTGGTCCGGGAGGCCCGGGGACGGGACGTCGGGGTCGGCGAGGGCGCGGGTGCGGATGACGGCGACGGCCTCGGGGCCGACGCCGGGGACGGCGGCCAGGGCCGCGGCGGAGGCGTCGCGGTCGGCGCCCGGGTCGAGGCGGACCGTGCCGTCGGCGAGGGCCGTGGCCAGCGGGCCGGCGACCGGGTGGCCGGTGAGCGCGGCGGGCTCGGGGAAGACATGGGTGAGCGTGCCGCAGGGGGTCTCCAGAGGCGTGCCGTACGCCGCCACGAGCCGCGCGGCCTCGTCGGGGCCGACGAGCGTGCGCAGCGCGAACTCCTCCGGTTCGGCCGCGCCCGGGGACCGGACGCCGGGGCGGGCGGCGACCTCGGCGGCGAGGCGGGGGTCGGCGCCGAGGCGTTCGGCGACGGCGTACGGGTCGGCGTCCAGGTCGAGCAGCCGGCGCAGCCGCTGGACGGCGGTGGTGAGGTCGCGCAGCTCGGTGAGGTGGATCCGGGCCTCCAGCCACCGGCCGCCGCGGCCCGGGGCGCGCTCGTCGACGGAGACGATCCCGGTGCCGTACGGCAGGCGCAGGGTGCGCCGGTAGGTGCGGGTGCCGGGCGCGCCGACGACCTCCTCGACGCCCGGCAGGGCCTCCGCGGCGAGCAGGTCGAAGACCTCCCCCGTCGCGTACGGCCCCCGGTGCGCGAGCCGCAGCGGCACCCCGGCGGCCAGCGCGGTGCGCGGGCCCGCGCCGGTCCCGGTGCCGGATTCGGCGCGGAGTTCGGTGGGGGTGCGGGCGTAGACGGCGCGGATGGTCTCGTTGAACTGGCGCACGCTCGCGAACCCGGACGCGAACGCGATCTCGGTGACCGGCAGGGCGGTGGTCTGCAGCAGCAGGCGCGCGGTGTGCGCCCGCTGCGCCCGGGCCAGCGCGACCGGCCCGGCGCCGAGCTCCGCGGTGAGCTGCCGCTGCACCTGCCGCGCGCTGTACCCGAGCCGCCCGGCCAGGCCGGGCACCCCTTCCCGGTCCACCACCCCGTCCCCGATCATCCGCACCGCCCGCCCGACGACATCCGCGCGGACGTTCCACTCGGCCGAGCCCGGCACGGCATCCGGCCGGCACCGCCGGCAGGCTCGGAACCCGTGCCCCTGCGCGGCCGCGGCGGTCGGGAAGAAGCTCACGTTCCGCCGCTTCGGCGTGACGGCCGGGCAGCTGGGCCGGCAGTAGATCCCGGTGGTGGCCACCGCGAAGAAGAACACCCCGTCGAAGCGGGCGTCCCGACTGCTGACCGCCTGGTAGCGGGTCTCCTCGTCCAGCTGCCCGAGCTGCCCGGTCTCCGTGTCCGTCATGTCCTCCAGTGTGCGGGACCGGGAGGGCTGCGACTGGCGGTTTTCGGACACGGAAACCGGGGCCCGGGCCCGGCAGACCCGGCAGACCCGCCAGACCCGTCAGCGGAGGCGGCCCCGCTTCGCGTCCATCGCCGCGCGGCCCTCCGCGCCCTTGCGCTTCCAGTCCTTCAGGATCTCGGCGCGGAGGCGGGCGTCGGTCTTGGCGACCAGGCGCTGGTTCTCGCGGATGAGCTTGCGGTAGCTGTCGAGGCGCCGTTCCGGGAGGGTGCCGTCGGCGATGGCGGCGGTGACGGCGCAGCCGGGTTCGGACTCGTGGGCGCAGTCGTGGAAGCGGCATTCGGCGGCCAGGTCCTCGATCTCGGCGAAGACCTGGCCGACGCCGGCCTCGGCGTCCCACAGGCCGACGCCGCGCAGGCCGGGCGTGTCGATGAGGACGCCGCCGCCGGGGAGCACGAGCAGGTTGCGGGTGGTCGTGGTGTGGCGGCCCTTGCCGTCCATGTCACGGGTGGCCCGGACGTCCATGACGTCCGTGCCGAGCAAGGTGTTGGCGAGGGTCGACTTGCCGGCGCCGGAGACGCCGAGCAGCACGCTCGTGCCGCCCGCCGTGACCGCCCGCAGCACGTCGAGGCCGTCCCCGGTCAGCGAGCTGACCGGCAGCACCTGCACACCGGGGGCGACCGTCTCGACGTCCTCGACCAGATAGGACAGGCCCACCGGGTCCGGCACCAGGTCGGCCTTGCTGAGGACGACGAGCGGCTGCGCGCCCGACTCCCAGGCGAGCGCCAGGAAGCGCTCGATCCGCCCGAGGTCGAGCTCGACGGCAAGCGACACCGTGATGATCGCGTGGTCCACGTTGGCGGCGAGGACCTGGCCCTCGGACCTCTTGGAGGAGGTGGAGCGGGCGAAGGTGGTGCGGCGCGGCAGGTACGCCCGTACGTAGCGGGGGTCACCGGCCCCGTCGGGGTCGACGGCGGCCCAGTCGCCGGTGCAGATCACCCGCAGCGGGTCGTGCGGCACGACGAACGTGGTGTCGGCGCGCACGACGCCCTCGGGCGTGACGACATCGCACTGACCCCGGTCGACCCGGAGGACCCGGCCGGGCAGCAGACCCTGCGCCGCGTACGGCGCGAAGGCCGCGGCCCAGTCGTCGTCCCAGCCGTAGGCGAGCAGCGAGGAGAAGGAGAGGGAGGAGGAAGAGAGAGCGGAGGAACGGAAAGAGGACGGGAGAGACAAGGGGGACCCTTCGAAGGGGTGGCCCCGGCGGCTGCCTACGGCAGCGCGTGTGAGAAGAGGTCAGCCGGTGGCCACGGAAGTGGGGTGGACGATCATCTGGTTGAGGGCACGGCCCTTCGTGACGACAGCCATCGGTCACACCTCCTGGTCACAGGTCTTCAGCGAGTCTTCGGCACAGCTCTCTGCGCGTGCGCACCACCGTAGCGGGCGCCCTCCGGGCGCGCCACGCATTTAGCGCACGGACGCCGGACGGGCTGTCAGACGGGCCGTCAACTCCCGCAGCCGGGCCCGCGCCGCCGGGTCGTAGGCCTGCTCGTGGGCGCGCGCGTCGGTGAAGCGGTCGAAGTAGCGGCCGGTCGTTCCGGCGAGGTCGGGGTCGAGCAGCAGCCGCAGCGTCGGGCGGACGCCTTCGTCGGTGCCGACGGCGGGAGTGAGGCCGTAGGCGCGGACGGCCGGGGTGTCCATGAGGTGGGCGGGATGCAGGGCGTTGACCGTGACGCCGGTGCCGGACAGCTCCTCGGCCAGGTCGAACGTGCTCATGATCAGGGCGAGTTTGCTGCGGCAGTAGGCGCTCAGGCCCTCGTACTCCCGCTCCCGCATCACGTCGTCGAAGTCGATCTCCTCCTGGCCGATGCTGGCGACGTTGACGACGCGGGCGGGCGCGGAGGCGGTGAGCAGCGGCAGCAGGCCGCGGGTGAGGGCGTGGGGGGCCAGGTGGTTGACGGCGAAGCGGAGTTCGTGGCCCTGGGCGCTCAGTTCGCGCACGAGGGGGCGGGCGCCGCCGCCCGCGACCGCGTTGTGGACGAGTCCGTCGAGGTGCGGTTCGGCGGCGCGGACGCGGTCGGCGAGGTCGTGCACCTGGTCGAGGTCGGAGAGGTCGGCGCGGTACGTGCGGACGGTGGTCGCGGGGTGCGCGGCGCGCGCCTCGGCGGCGACGCCGTCGAGCCGGGCGGCGTCGCGGCCGTGCAGCAGCAGGGTGCCGCCGTGGGCGGCGAGCGCGAGGGCGAGGTCGCGGCCCATGCCGGAGGTGGCGCCGGTGACGAGGGTGGTGCGCTGTGCGGAAGTCGACATACGGGTCACCCTGACACCCCCGTACGCGTCCCGGCAGTGTGTGCCGGGCCTGGTGTCAGCACCACCAGGCAGGCGCGGCCCGCACCCGGTCCGCCGCTCGTGTCCGATCCGTACAAGACGCCGCTTCCCCGCCCCTCCTAGCCTGCGGCCATGGACACCAACGGAAGCACCGACGCGTTCTCCTCCCCCACGCCGCGGCTCGACGTGATCGGGATCGTCACCACCGACATGGCCGCCTCCCTCGCCTTCTACCGGCTGCTCGGCCTGGACGTCCCGGCCGGTGCCGAGAGCGCGCCGCACGTGGAGGCCGCGCTGCCCGGCGGGATGCGGGTGCTGTGGGACACCGAGGACGTCGTGCGGTCGTTCGACCCGGCGTGGACGCGGCCGCCGGGCGGCGGCGAGCGGGTCGCGCTCGCGTTCCGGTGCGCCGATCCGGCGCAGGTGGACGCGGTGTACGAGACGCTGACCGGCGCCGGTCACCGCGGGCATCTGAAGCCGTGGGACGCGGTCTGGGGGCAGCGGTACGCGGTCGTGCTCGACCCGGACGGGACGGGCGTGTCGCTCTACGCGGACCGCAGCCCGGCCACGTAACCGCCGATCGTCAGTCCGGTCAGCGCGCGCATCTCGCGCGCGAGATGCGCCTGGTCGACGCAGCCCGCGCGCGGGGCGGCCTCCGCCGCCGGGACGCCCGCCGTGACGAGGGCGAGCGCGCGCTGGAGGCGCAGGATCCGGGCGAGGGTCTTCGGGCCGTACCCGAAGGCGGCAAGCGAGCGGCGGTGCAGCTGCCGTACCCCGATGCCGAGCTGGTCGGCCGCCGTCCCGACCGGGAGTCCGGCCCGCAGCCGGGCGACGACGGCCCGCAGCAGCGGGTCGGGCGCGGGCGCGTCGGCGGCCCGCCGCAGCACCAGGTCCTCCAGGGCGGCCGCCCGGTCCGCCGCCCCGCTCACCCGGTCGGCGAGCCGTCGCGCGACCCGCGGGTCCCACAACTCGGCCAGGTCGACCCGCTCGTCGCGCACCGCGCTCGCCTCGACGCCGAGGACGCCGGCCGCCTCGCCCGGCGCGAACCGCACCCCCGCGTAGTGCGCGGCGGGGCTCCGGGGCACGTACGCCCTGGTGTCGGGCCCCGCGACGAGCAGCCGTCCGTCCGCCCAGATCAGGTCCATGCATCCGTCGGGCAGCACGGGCCGGGTCCCCGGGTCCGCGGCGTCGGCCGCCGCCCCGAGTTCCCGCCGCCAGACGACGGCTCCGGCGAGCCGCGCGGGCCGTTCCTCGTACACCTCACCAGGGTAGGCCGAGCCCGCCCGTATCGGCCGCTACTCCTTCTCCCAGCCCGCGTGCAGCCGGGACTTCACGTCGTCCGGCGGCAGGAACTTCGACCAGCGCTCCGGGAACTCCGAGGGCATGTCGGGGTCGTCCTCGTCCACGTCCTCGGCCTCCGCGCGCAGGCGGGCGACGAGGTCGGCGGCCTGGGCGGCGCGGGCGCGTTCGGTGGCCTCGCGGGCGCCGGCGGTGGCGACGGAGGGCCAGACGCGGTCGATGGCGGCGTTGACGGCGGCGCCGACGAGGACCGCGAAGGCGGAGATGCCGATCCAGAGGAGGACGGCGATGGGGGCGGCGAGGGAGCCGTAGATGGTGGGGCCCTCGACCTGGCTGGTGAGGTAGATGCGCAGCAGGAAGCTGCCGAGCACCCACATGGCGAGGGCGACGAGCGCGCCGGGGATGTCCTCGATCCAGGGGGAGCGGACGGGGACGGACACGTGGTACAGGGTCGTCAGGAAGGCGATGGAGAGCAGGATGACGGTCGGCCAGTAGAGGACCGAGACGACTTCCGTGCCCCAGGGGATCAGCTCGACGATCCGGTCGGGGCCGACGACCGCGAGCGGCAGCACGATGGCGCCGATGAGCAGCGCGATGATGTAGAGGAGCAGGGCGAGGAGCCGGGTCTTGACGATGCCGCGGTGCCCGTCGAGGCCGTACATCACGGTGATGGTGTCGATGAAGACGTTCACCGCGCGGGAGCCGGACCAGAGGGCGATGGCGAAGCCGAGGGAGATCAGCTCGGGCCGTTTGCCCTGGGTGATGTCGTCGAGGAGGGGTTCGGCGATCTCGCGGACGCCCCGGTCGGACAGGACCGTGCCGGCGGCGTGCAGGATGTTCTCCCGGATGCTGGCGACGGTGTCGGTGTTGGTCCAGTCGTCGGCGTAGCCGAGGACGGCGATCAGGCCGAGGAGCAGCGGCGGCAGCGACAGCAGGGTGAAGAAGGCGGCTTCGGCGGCGAGGCCGAGGATGCGGTACTCGATGCACGAGTTGACCGTGTCCTTGAGGAGCAGCCAGACCATCTTCCGCTTGGAGACGTTGCGGTAGAGGACGCGCGCGCGGTGGAGCTTGCTCCAGGGCCGCCGCTCGGGCCGTTCGGGTGTTTCGTTTGCTGCCTGCACCTCCTTACCGTATCCGTATGGCACCCGGCACCCACACCGTGACCAACCAGGCTCCACCCCTGGTGGAATACGACATGTTCTCGTCCGACGCGGCCCTGGCGGAGGCCGTGGAGCGGCACCTGCCGCCGGAGGTGTACGGCGAGGCGCGCGAGGAGCTGACGGCCTTCGGGGTGTCGGCGGGCTCGGCGCAGGCGCAGGAGTGGGGACGGCTTGCGAACGAGCATCCGCCGCGGTTGCGGACGCACGACCGTTACGGGCGCCGGATCGACGAGGTGGAGTTCCATCCGGCCTGGCACCGGCTGCTCGGCCGGGCGGTGGGCGCGGGGCTGACCGGCGCGTGGGGCCGGCCGGGTGGTCATGTGCGGCGGGCGGCGGGCTTCCTGCTGGCCTCGCAGGTGGAGGCGGGGCACGGCTGTCCGGTGTCGATGACGCACGCGGCGGTGCCGGCGCTGCGTGCCGAGCCGGAGCTCGCGGCGGCGTGGGAGCCGCTGATCGCCTCGCGGGTGTACGAGCAGGGGCTGCGGCCGCCGCTGGACAAGACCGGTGTGCTGCTCGGGATGGGCATGACGGAGAAGCAGGGCGGCAGCGACGTCCGGGCGAACACGACCCGGGCGGAGCCTCTGGCGGCCGAAGGCGAGTACGTGCTGACCGGGCACAAGTGGTTCTGCTCTGCGCCGATGTCGGACGCCTTCCTGGTGCTCGCCCAGGCGCCCGGCGGTCTGTCATGTCTCCTGGTGCCGCGGGTGCTGCCGGACGGGACGCGGAACGCCTTCGCGCTCCAGCGGCTCAAGGACAAGCTGGGGAATCGCTCGAACGCGTCCGCCGAGGTGGAGTTCGACGGGTCGACCTGGGCGCGGCTCGTGGGCGAGGAGGGGCGCGGGCTGCGGACGGTCATGGGGATGGTGGCGGCGACCCGGCTCGACTGCGTGCTGGGCTCGGCGGCGCTGATGCGGCAGGCGGTCGCGCAGGCCGTGCACCACGCCTCGTACCGCCGCGCGTTCGGGGGTCTGCTGGTCGACAAGCCGCTGATGCGCAATGTCCTGGCCGATCTGGCCCTTGAGTCGGAGGCGGCGACCGTGCTCGGGATGCGGCTCGCGGCGGCGTACGACAGCGGTACGGAGGAGGAGCGGGCGCTGCTGCGGATCGCGGTGCCGGTGGCCAAGTACTGGGTGACGAAGCGGTGCACGCCGGTGGTGGCGGAGGCGCTGGAGTGCCTGGGCGGCAACGGGTACGTGGAGGAGTCGGGGCTGCCGCGGCTGCTGCGCGAGTCGCCGCTGAACTCGCTGTGGGAGGGCGCCGGGAACGTACAGGCGCTTGACGTGCTGCGGGCCCTGCGGGGAGAACCGGCGGCGCTGAACGCGTTTCTGACGGAGGTGGGGCGGGCGCGCGGCGCGGATCACCGGCTCGACCGGGCGATCCGGGACCTGCTGACCGAGCTGGCCGATCTGGAGGGCATCGAGGCGCGGGCGCGGCGGCTCGCGGAGCGGATGGCGCGGGTGCTCCAGGGGGCGCTGCTCGTGCGCTGGGCGCCGCCGGAGGTGGCGGACGCGTTCTGCGCGTCGCGGCTCGGCGGGGACTGGGGGGCCTCGTTCGGGACGCTGCCGCACCCCCTCGATCTGGGTGCGGTGGTGGAACGGGCCCGGCCGGCGGCCTGAACGCGTGTGCGGAGCGTCCCCCGGGCGGGTGAGTGTGGCGTTGTGCCGCGCGTGCCAGGGGTGGACCTGAGGGGGTCGGCACGCGCGGAAAAGCGGGGGGTGGTGCTGCGCCGACACGGCACCACCCTCCGCTTCGGCTCCACCCTCGTGCACGGGGGCGGGGGTTGCCAGAGTTGCATGAGGTTGCAGGATTACGGGAAGCAGCCCGCGCATGACGCTGCGGAGCGGCACGATGGGCGCCGGGCCGCACCGCGCGGGAGCGGGGCACGCCCTGTGCAGAACCGATACGGCACCACAGACGGAAAAGCGGATGGACGGCGAAGAGACAGCGGCATCGTGCGTGGCCGGGAGGGACCGATGAACCGAGCGCAGGTCGACCTGAACCGGCTCGCCGTGATGGACGCCGCCAAGGCGACCCGGCTGCTGCACAAGGTCCGCGAGGAGACCCTGGCCGGCCGGACCCCGCCGGTCGCGCCCCGGGCGGTGATCGACGCGTCCTGGCAGCGCATGTTCCGGCTCGGCGTGAACCCGGACCAGAGCACCAGCACCGTGCTGCTGCAGCGCGACGAGCTGGAGGAGCGGCGCCGCTCCTCGGTGCTCGGCGAGGTCATGCGCACGCTCAGCGCCGGACTCGCCGGAATCGCCGACGCCTCCATGCAGATCATGGTGGTGACCGACGAGCAGGGCCGGGTGCTGTGGCGCGAGGGCAACCTGGCGGTGCTGCGGCAGGCCAACGGGATCTGCCTGGAGGAGGGCGCGGCCTGGAGCGAGCACACCACCGGCACGAACGCGGTGGGCACGGCGCTCGCCATGGGCAAGGCCGTGCAGGTGCACTCCGCCGAGCACTATGTGCACACGCTGCACAACTGGACCTGTGCCGCAGCGCCGGTGCACGACCCGCGCGATCACCGGCTGCTCGGGATCGTGGACGTCAGCGGCCCGGCGTCCAGCTTCCATCCGGCGACGCTGGCGCTGGTCGGCTCGGTGGCGCAGCTCGCGGAGGCCGAGATGCGCCAGCGGCATCTGCGCTCGATCGAGCGGCTGCGGTCGGTGGCGGCGCCGATCCTGTGCCGGGTGGGCGGGCGGGCCGTCGCCGTGGACACCCACGGCTGGACGGCGGCGGTGACCGGGATGGCGCCGGTGGACCGGCTCGCGCTGCCGAAGTCGTTCCGGGCCGGGCGGATGTGGCTGCCCTCGCTGGGGATGTGCGCGGTGGAGCCGCTGCCGGGCGGCTGGCTGCTGCGGGTGGAGGAGGGCGCGCGGCCGGACGGGGACGGCGCGGGCGGCGGGGCGGCGAGTCGGGTGGTGCTCGATCTGAGCCGGCCGCGCCGGGCGGCGGTGTCGGTGTCGGGTGCGGCCGGCAGCTGGTCGCAGGAGCTCAGCCCTCGCCACGCGGAGCTGCTCTATCTGCTCGCCCTGCACCCGGAGGGGCGGACGGCGGCGGAGCTGGCGCAGGACGTGTTCGGGGACCGGACGAGGACGGTGACGGTACGGGCGGAGCTGTCGCGGGTGCGGCGCAACCTGGCCGGCGTGCTCGCACACCGCCCGTACCGCTTCAGCGAGGAGGTGGAGGTCGAGCTGCGGCACCCCGCGCACCCGGCGGATCTCCTCCCCCACTCCACGGCACCGGCCGTGCTCGCGGCGCGGAGCGCGACGAGCGCATGACGAGCCCATAAAGGGGCACGGCGGAGCCGGTGGTCCACGGGCCGGTCATCTGTCCACATGCCGGACAGGGGCCGCCCGGTGTGACCGGCCCGGTGGGATCCGGCCTGGGAATCCGCGGCTCCGCATGATGCGATAAGCCCATGAGCAAGCCCACGAGCATCACCCTCACCACCTGGTCCCTGGAACAGACCTCGCCGTCCGACCTCCGGCCCGTGCCCGCTCCCGAGGGGCGCGACCTGAGGATCGTGCGGGCCGAGGTGCCCTCGGCGGAGTTCAGCCGCTTCCTCTATACGGCGGTCGGCGGCGACATCCGCTGGACCGACCGGCTGTCGCTGACGTACGCGCAGTGGCAGGAGCTCGTGGCGAAGCCGGGCGCCGAGATCTGGGTGGCGTACGAGCGGGGGACGCCCGCGGGCTACGTGGAGCTGGACCCGCAGGACGACGGCACGGTGGAGATCGTCTACTTCGGCCTGATCCCCGGCTTCCGGGGCCGCGGGATCGGCGGGCACCTCCTTTCGTACGGGGTGGAGCGCGCCTGGGACCTGGCCGAGCGGTGGGCCGGGCGGACCCCGACCAAGCGGGTGTGGCTGCACACCTGCTCGCTGGACGGCGAGCACGCGATGGCCAACTACGAGCGGCGCGGCTTCCGGCTCTTCGACACCAAGGTGGAGCAGGTCGAGGAGCCGGCGAACCCGGGCCCGTGGCCGGGCGCCCACGCCTGACCCGTACCCCGAGCCGTACCGGCACCATCTGGTGAAAGGGGCCCTGAACTGGGCCCCTTCCACGTGACCCATGCCACACCGTCTCACTCAACGAGACAGTCGCGTCCACATTCTGGACGAAGCTGGACTGCGTCCAAACTCCCGTGACACGCTTCCGTCATGCCTGGAACTGGAATTGCCTTGGTGAGTCGGCGGCACGTCGACCTCGGCCGCATGTCCAGCGCCATCTGTTCGGCGCGCTGAGCAGTTCAGCACCGCCGCACATCTTTCCTGACGTCCTGTCTCTGCGCACTGCCGCGCCACCCTCCTATCCGAGCGCGAGTGTGCAGGTCAGAGCCGCCCTCTCGCAGTCCCGAAGGACATATCGCCATGGCCGCCACCCCGGAAAACCCCACTCCCGCCGCCGCCCGCCGCAAGGCCGGGCGCCACCGTGGCGAGGGTCAGTGGGCCGCGGGGCACTTCACCCCGCTGAACGGCAATGAGCAGTTCAAGAAGGATGACGACGGTCTCAATGTGCGGACACGTATTGAGACGATCTACTCGAAGCGTGGATTCGACTCCATCGACCCCAATGACCTGCGCGGACGCATGCGCTGGTGGGGCCTCTACACCCAGCGCCGCGAGGGTCTGGACGGGACCAAGACGGGCGTCCTGGAGCCGGAGGAGCTGGACGCCGAGTTCTTCATGCTGCGGGTCCGCATCGACGGCGGCCGGCTGACCACCGAGCAGCTCCGGGTCATCGGCGAGATCTCGCAGGAGTTCGCGCGCGGCACCGCCGACATCACCGACCGGCAGAACGTGCAGTTCCACTGGATCCGCATCGAGGACGTGCCGGAGATCTGGAACCGCCTGGAGGCGGTCGGCCTGTCCACCACCGAGGCCTGCGGTGACACCCCGCGCGTCATCCTCGGCTCGCCGGTCGCCGGCATCGCCGCGGACGAGATCATCGACGGCACGCCCGCCATCGACGAGATCTACCGCCGGATCGTCGGCAACAAGGACTTCTCCAACCTGCCCCGCAAGTTCAAGTCCGCGATCTCCGGCTCGCCGCTGCTCGACGTGGCGCACGAGATCAACGACATCGCCTTCGTCGGCGTCGACCACCCCGAGCACGGCCCTGGCTTCGACGTCTGGGTCGGCGGCGGTCTGTCCACCAACCCCAAGCTCGGCGTCCGGCTCGGCACCTGGGTCTCGCTCGACGAGGTTCCGGACGTCTACGAGGGCGTCATCTCGATCTTCCGCGACTACGGCTACCGCCGGCTGCGCAACCGCGCCC
Organism: Streptomyces sp. SKN60; assembly: GCF_026236535.1. Lineage (GTDB taxonomy): Bacteria > Actinomycetota > Actinomycetes > Streptomycetales > Streptomycetaceae > Streptomyces. The sequence goes on from NZ_JAHTMW010000023.1 coordinate 43,045, forward strand.
GCCTGAAGTTCCTCGTCGCCGACTGGGGCCCGGAGAAGTTCCGCCAGGTCCTGGAGGACGAGTACCTCAAGCGCAAGCTGACCGACGGTCCCGCCCCGGCGGAGCCGGCCGGCCGCTGGCGCGACCACGTCGGCGTCCACCAGCAGCAGGACGGACGCTTCTACGTGGGCTTCGCCCCGCGCGTCGGCCGCGTCGACGGCGCCACCCTCACGAAGATCGCCGAGATCGCCGAGCAGCACGGCTCGGGCCGGGTGCGCACCACCGCCGAGCAGAAGATGCTCGTCCTCGACATCGAGGAGGCGCGGGTCGAGTCGATCGTCTCCGCCCTGGAGGCGCTTGACCTGCGGGTCACCCCCTCGCCCTTCCGGCGCGGCACGATGGCCTGCACCGGCATCGAGTTCTGCAAGCTCGCCATCGTCGAGACCAAGGGCCGCGGCGCCTCGCTGATCGACGAACTGGAGCGCCGCATCCCGGAGTTCGACGAGCCGATCACCATCAACATCAACGGCTGCCCGAACGCCTGCGCCCGGATCCAGGTCGCGGACATCGGTCTCAAGGGCCAGCTGGTCCTGGACGACGAGGGCAACCGCGTCGAGGGCTACCAGGTGCACCTGGGCGGCGCGCTCGGTCTTGAGGCCGGCTTCGGCCGCAAGGTCCGCGGCCTGAAGGTCACCGCGGCCGAGCTGCCCGACTACGTCGAGCGGGTCCTCAAGCGCTTCCAGGCGGAGCGCGAGGACGGCGAGCGCTTCGCCGCCTGGACCGCCCGCGCCTCGGAAGAGGCCCTGTCATGAGCGGGCGCGCGGCCCCGTTCCACTGCCCCTACTGCGGGGACGAGGACCTGCGTCCTGCCGAACAGGGACACGGGACCTGGGAATGCCACGCGTGCAGTCGAGCCTTCCAGCTGAAGTTCCTGGGGCTCCTCGCCCCGGCGACTTCGACCAACAGCTCTGGAGGGAACGAGAGATGACGAGCACTCAGATCGCTCAGGACGCGACCGCGGCCGACCTGAAGGCACTCGCCGAGCAGGCCGGCCGCGAGCTGGAGGACGCCTCCGCCCTGGAGATCCTCCAGTGGGCCGCCGACACCTTCGGCGAGCGCTTCTGCGTCACCTCCTCCATGGAGGACGCGGTGGTCGCCCATCTCGCCTCGCGGGCCAGGCCCGGCGTGGACGTGGTCTTCCTCGACACCGGCTACCACTTCGAGGAGACCATCGGCACCCGGGACGCCGTCGACGCCGTCATGGACGTCAACGTCATCACCCTGACGCCGCGTCAGACGGTCGCCGAGCAGGACGCCGAGTACGGCCCCAAGCTGCACGACCGCGACCCCGACCTGTGCTGCGCGCTGCGCAAGGTCAAGCCGCTCGAAGAGGGCCTGACGACGTACGCCGCCTGGGCCACCGGCCTGCGCCGCGACGAGTCCCCGACCCGGGCGAACACCCCGGTCGTCGGCTGGGACGAGAAGCGGCAGAAGGTGAAGGTCTCCCCCATCGCCCGCTGGACGCAGGACGACGTGGACGCCTACGTCGCCGAGCACGGGGTACTCACCAACCCGCTCCTGATGGACGGTTACGCCTCCGTCGGCTGCGCCCCCTGCACCCGCCGGGTCCTCGAGGGCGAGGACGCGCGGGCCGGCCGCTGGGCCGGACGGGCCAAGACCGAATGCGGGCTGCACGGATGACGGCCGCCCAGGACACCCAGACATCTCAGGAGAATCACGTGACCGGTGCCACCATCTGGCTCACGGGCCTGCCCAGCGCCGGCAAGACCACCATCGCGTACGAGCTGGCCGGCCGGCTCCGCGAGGAGGGCCGGCGGGTCGAGATCCTCGACGGCGACGAGATCCGCGAGTTCCTCTCGGCGGGCCTCGGCTTCAGCCGCGAGGACCGGCACACCAATGTGCAGCGGATCGGCTTCGTCGCCGAGCTGCTCGCCTCGCACGGTGTGCACGTGCTCGTGCCCGTCATCGCCCCGTACGCCGACAGCCGCGAGGCCGTCCGCAAGCGGCACGCCGCCGAGGGCACCGCCTATGTCGAGGTGCACGTCGCCACGCCGCTGGACGTGTGCTCGGTCCGTGACGTCAAGGGCCTGTACGCCAAGCAGGCGGCCGGCGAGATCAGCGGGCTGACCGGCGTCGACGACCCGTACGAGGTCCCCGAGACGCCCGATCTGCGGATCGAGTCCCAGAACCAGACCGTGCAGGAGTCGGCAGCGGCCGTCCACGCGCTGCTCAGCGAGAGGGGTCTGCTGTGACCACCGTTGCCCACGCCCACGAGGCGACCGACAGTCCGTTCGCGCTGTCGCACCTCGACTCCCTGGAGTCCGAGGCCGTCCACATCTTCCGCGAGGTGGCGGGCGAGTTCGAGCGGCCGGTGATCCTGTTCTCCGGCGGCAAGGACTCCATCGTCATGCTGCACCTGGCGCTGAAGGCCTTCGCCCCGGCGGCGATCCCCTTCACGCTGCTGCACGTCGACACCGGGCACAACTTCCCCGAGGTCCTGGAGTACCGCGACCGCGTGGTCGCCGAGCACGGCCTGCGGCTGCACGTCGCCTCCGTGCAGGAGTACATCGACGCCGGCAAGCTGCGCGAGCGCCCCGACGGCACCCGCAACCCGCTGCAGACCGTGCCGCTGACCGAGGCCATCCAGCAGCACCGCTTCGACGCCGTGTTCGGCGGCGGGCGGCGCGACGAGGAGAAGGCCCGCGCCAAGGAGCGGGTGTTCAGCCTCCGCGACGAGTTCTCCCAGTGGGACCCGCGCCGCCAGCGGCCCGAGCTGTGGCAGCTGTACAACGGCCGGCACGCCCCCGGCGAGCACGTGCGCGTGTTCCCGCTGTCCAACTGGACGGAGCTCGACGTCTGGCAGTACATCCAGCGCGAGAAGATCGACCTTCCGGAGATCTACTTCGCCCATGAGCGCGAGGTGTTCCAGCGCAACGGCATGTGGCTGACCGCCGGCGACTGGGGCGGCCCGAAGGACACCGAGTCGGTGGAGACGCGGCTGGTCCGCTACCGCACGGTCGGCGACATGTCCTGCACCGGCGCGGTGGACTCCGACGCCACCACGCTGGAGGCCGTGATCACCGAGATCGCCGCGTCCCGGCTCACCGAGCGGGGCGCCACCCGCGCCGACGACAAGATGTCCGAGGCCGCGATGGAAGACCGCAAGCGCGAAGGGTACTTCTAGTCATGACGACCTCCACCGAGCAGCAGCCCGCCGAGCTGGCGGCCACCACGCTGCTGCGCTTCGCCACCGCCGGTTCCGTCGACGACGGCAAGTCCACCCTGGTGGGCCGGCTCCTGCACGACTCCAAGTCGGTCCTCGCCGACCAGCTGGAGGCCGTCGAGCACGCCTCCCGGTCCCGCGGCCAGGAGGCCCCGGACCTGGCGCTGCTCACCGACGGCCTGCGGGCCGAGCGCGAGCAGGGCATCACCATCGACGTGGCCTACCGCTACTTCGCGACCCCGCGCCGCCGGTTCATCCTCGCCGACACCCCCGGGCACGTGCAGTACACCCGGAACATGGTCACCGGCGCCTCCACCGCCGAGCTGGCCGTGGTCCTGGTCGACGCCCGCAACGGCGTCGTCGAGCAGACCCGCCGGCACGCCGCCGTCGCCGCGCTGCTGCGCGTCCCGCACGTGGTGCTCGCCGTGAACAAGATGGACCTCGTCGACTACGCCGAGCCCGTCTTCGCCGCCATCGCCGAGGAGTTCACGACCTACGCCTCCGAGCTGGGCGTCCCGGAGATCACCGCGATCCCGATCTCCGCGCTCGCCGGAGACAACGTCGTGGAGCCGTCCGCCAACATGGACTGGTACGGCGGCCCGACGGTCCTGGAGCACCTGGAGACGGTGCCGGTCAGCCACGACCTGACGGCCTGCCACGCCCGCTTCCCGGTGCAGTACGTGATCCGCCCGCAGACCGCCGAGCACCCCGACTACCGGGGTTACGCGGGCCAGATCGCGGCCGGCGCCTTCCGGGTCGGCGAGCAGATCACCGTACTGCCGTCGGGGAAGACGTCGACGATCACCGGGATCGACGCGCTGGGCGAGTCCGTGGACATCGCCTGGGCGCCGCAGTCGGTCACCATCCGGCTCGCCGACGACATCGACATCTCCCGCGGCGACCTGCTCGCGCCGGTCGCGGACGCGCCGGCCACCAGCCAGGACGTCGAGGCGACCGTCTGCCACGTCGCGGACCAGCCGCTCACCGTGGGCCAGCGGGTGCTGCTCAAGCACACCACCCGCACCGTCAAGGCCATCGTCAAGGAGATCCCGTCCCGGCTCACCCTGGACGACCTCTCCCAGCACCCGAACCCGGGGCAGCTGGTGGCCAACGACATCGGCCGGGTCAAGGTGCGCACCGCCGAGCCGCTCGCGCTCGACGCGTACGCCGACTCGCGCCGTACCGGTTCCTTCCTGCTGATCGACCCGGCCGACGGCACCACGCTGGCGGCCGGCATGGCGGGCGAGTCCTTCGCGACCGCCAAGGCCGTCCCCGCCGCGGCGGAGGACGAGGAGGGGTGGGACTTCTGATGAAGAGTCAGGACATCTACGGCACCTTCGCCAAGGAGGGCGGCCGGGTGGGCTCCGGCGCCCTCGGTGCGGGCCGGGGAGGTGTCGCGCGATGTGCGTGCTGACCTCCGGGCGCCGCTGTCGCGGCGCGCTGCCGCTCCACCCGCACCACCTCCCGCTCGGTCCCGGGCGGCGACATAAACGCAGACTTCGCAGAAGCTGAATCGAGGGGAACCACTCCCGTGCCTGCCACCACCCGTACCACCCTGCGCCGCGGCCTCGCGGCGGCCGCCGCACTCCCCCTGCTGATCGGGGTGCTCGCCTCGTGCGGCTACGGCTCCCAGGCCAAGAACGACCAGAAGAAGGTGGCCGCGGAGGGCGCGAAGCTCTCCGCCGACGCCGTACGGCTCGGGTACTTCCCCAATCTGACGCACGCCACCGCGCTGGTGGGCGACCAGGAAGGCATCTTCCAGAAGGAGCTGGGCGGCACCCAGCTGAAGGTGGCGACCTTCAACGCCGGCCCCTCCGAGATCGAGGCGCTCAACGCCGGCTCGATCGACATCGGCTTCATCGGCCCGTCCCCCGCGATCAACGGCTACACCAAGTCCAAGGGCAACAACCTGCGCATCGTGGGCGGTTCGGCCTCGGGCGGGGTGAAGCTGGTGGTCAACCCGGACAGGATCAAGACCCTCGACGACGTCAAGGGCAAGCGGATCGCGACCCCGCAGCTCGGCAACACCCAGGACGTGGCCTTCCTCAACTGGGTCTCCGAGAAGGGCTGGAAGGTCGACGCCCAGAGCGGCAAGGGCGACGTGTCGGTGCTCCGCACCGACAACAAGATCACCCCCGACGCCTACAAGTCCGGCTCCATCGACGGCGCCTGGGTGCCCGAGCCGACCGCGTCGAAGCTGGTCAGCGAGGGCGCGAAGGTCCTCCTCGACGAGTCCGAGCTGTGGCCGGGCAAGCAGTTCGTCATCACCAACATCATCGTGTCGCAGACGTTCCTCAAGGAGCACCCCGACGTGGTCGAGGCGGTCCTGCGGGGCTCGGTGAAGACCAACGAGTGGATCAAGGCCCACTCGGAGCAGGCGAAGGCCTCGGCCAACACCAAGCTCAAGGAGCTGTCCGGCAAGCCGCTCGGGGCGAAGGTGATCGACGGCGCCTGGCCGTCCATCCAGTTCATCGACGACCCACTTGCCGCGACGCTCCAGGCGCAGGCCGGCCACGCGGTGAAGGCCGGCCTCCTCAAGGAGCCCGACCTGGCCGGGATCTACGACCTGAAGCCGCTGAACAAGGTGCTCAAGGCCGCGGGCAAGCCCGAGGTGTCCGACGCCGGTCTCGGCGTGAAGTAACCCGAACCCCACTGGAGGTGACGAACATGGCCACGACCACCACGCTCGCCAAGGCCGAGGACCGCGTCGCCGCGGTCGGTCACGCCGCGCGCATCGAGCACGTCTCGAAGTCCTTCGGCGGCCCCGCCGGCGGACAGCTCGTCCTCGACGACATCTCGCTCGATGTCGCCCCCGGCGAGTTCGTCACCCTCCTGGGGGCCTCGGGCTGCGGCAAGTCCACCCTGCTCAACCTGGTCGCCGGGCTCGACCGGCCGTCCGCGGGGTCCATCGACACCCCGGGCGGCCGGCCGGCCCTGATGTTCCAGGAGCACGCCCTGTTCCCGTGGCTGTCCGCGGGCAAGAACATCGAACTCGCCCTGAAGCTGCGCGGGGTGCCGAAGGCCGAGCGCCGCACCGAGGCCGAACGGCTCCTGGACCTGGTCCGGCTCGGCGGCTCGTACGGCAAGCGGGTGCACGAACTGTCCGGCGGCATGCGGCAGCGCGTCGCCATGGCCCGGGCCCTCGCCCAGGCCAGCGACCTGCTCCTGATGGACGAGCCGTTCGCCGCGCTCGACGCCATCACCCGGGACGTGCTGCACGACGAGCTCACCCGGATCTGGCGCGAGACCAACGTGTCCGTCCTCTTCGTCACCCACAACGTGCGCGAGGCCGTGCGGCTCGCCGAGCGGGTCGTCCTGCTCTCCTCCCGCCCCGGCCGGATCGCCCGGGAGTGGACCATCGACATCCCGCAGCCGCGCCGCATCGAGGACGCCGCCGTGGCGGAGCTGTCCGTCGAGATCACCGAACAACTGCGTGGGGAGATCCGCCGCCATGGCCAGCACTGAGACGACCGCGGCCTCCGGGGTCGCCAAGGCCGACGACCTCGCGGGTCTGGAGGCCGGACTCGACGCCCTGGACAGCGTGCAGGTGCGCCGGGCCCCGGTGCGCGAGGTCCTCCTGAAGAAGGTCCTGCCGCCGGTCCTCGCGATCGTCCTGGTCGTGGTGGTGTGGCAGCTGCTCGTGTCGGCGCACGTCACCGACGAGGGCAAGCTGCCCGCGCCGGGCGCCGTGTGGGACAGCCTGAAGACCATGTGGCTGGAGGGCACGCTGCTCGACGTGCTCTGGACCAGCGTGTGCCGGGCGCTGCTCGGCTTCCTGCTCGCCCTCGCGATCGGCACCCCGCTGGGGCTGATCGTGGCCCGGGTGACGGTGATCCGGACCGCGATCGGCCCGATCCTGTCCGGTCTGCAGTCGCTGCCCTCGGTCGCCTGGGTGGCGCCCGCGGTGCTGTGGCTGGGCCTCAACGACTCGATGATGTTCGCGGTCATCCTGCTCGGCGCGGTGCCGTCCATCGCCAACGGCCTGGTGGCCGGCGTCGACCAGGTCCCGCCGCTGTTCCTGCGGGCCGGGCGGACGCTCGGCGCCACCGGCCTCAAGGGCGCCTGGCACATCGTGATGCCGGCCGCGCTGCCCGGCTACCTCGCGGGCCTGAAGCAGGGCTGGGCGTTCTCCTGGCGCTCGCTGATGGCGGCGGAGATCATCGCCTCCTCGCCGGACCTCGGCCTCGGCCTCGGCCAGCTCCTGGAGAACGGCCGCAACAACTTCGACATGCCGGGGATCTTCCTCGCGATCATCCTGATCCTGCTCGTCGGTGTCGCCATCGACCTGCTGATCTTCAGCCCGCTGGAGCGCACCGTGCTGCGCCGCCGCGGACTGCTCGTGAAGGCCTGATCCCGATGAGCGCCCCGGTCCTCCTCGTCATCGCGCACGGCAGCCGTGACCCGCGGCACGCGGCGACCGTCCAGGCCCTGGTGGCCCGGGCCGCCGCGCTGCGGCCGGGGCTGCGCGTGGAGACGGCGTTCCTGGACTTCAACCTGCCGTCCGTGACGGGGGTGCTCGACCGGCTCGCCGCCGAGGGGGTGCGGGAGGTGGTGGCGCTGCCGCTGCTGCTGACCCGTGCCTTCCACGCGAAGGCCGACATCCCGGCCGTACTGCGGCAGGCCCCGGCCTCGCTGCGGATCCGGCAGGCGGAGGTCCTGGGTCCGTCCCCGCTGCTGCTCGCGACGGTGGAACGGCGCCTGTACGAGGCGGGGCTGACGCCCGCCGACAAGAGCACCACCGGGGTCGTCCTGGCCTCGGCGGGCTCCACCGACCCGGAGGCGATCGCAGTGATCGCAGAAACGGCGCGGGAGCTGCGGAACACCGGTTGGTGCTCCGTGCGGCCTGCGTTCGCCTCCGCATCTCTTCCCCGGACGGAGGACGCGGTACGGGCGCTCCGCGCCGAGCCGGGCGTTCGCCGGGTGGCCGTGGCCCCGTACGTGATCGCCCCCGGCCGCCTCCCGGACCGCATCGCGGCGGGCGCGGCCGAGGGCGGGGCGCTCCTCGCGGACGTCCTGGGCCCCTCCCCCGAGCTGGCCCGGCTGCTCCTGGAGCGCTACGAGCCGGCGGCTCAGGCCTTGCGGCCGCTGAGCGCGAGGGCCCTGGTGAAGGCCGGGGCGCCGTCCTCCGTGGCGGCGGGCGCGTCGAACCCCTCGTACTCCCGGTACATCTCCGCGTAGCGCCCGACGACCTCGAGCACGAACGCCCCGGTCTCCTCGGGCACCTGGTACTCCTGCCCGGTGCTGTGGGCCAGGTCCCAGCCGTGCAGGGCGAGTTCGAGCACGAGCATGGCGGCGATCTCCCCGGCCGGCATGCCGCTGCCCCCGAGGTCGATCTCCCCCTCCCAGGCCTCCGGCTTCGCCCAGGCGGCGAGCGCCCGGTCGAGCTGCGCCGCGTACCGCTCGGCCCAGTCGGCGTCGGCGGTGAAGTCGCGCTGGACGGTCTCCTCGGGGAGCTCGGTGCGCAGCGCGCGGTGCTCCAGGCCGTGGGCGCCGTAGAGGACGAGGTGGTTGGCGAGTTCGCGTACGGTCCAGTCGGTGCAGCGGGAGGGCGCGGCGAGCTGTTCGGGGGTGACGCCGCGGGTGACCCGGGCGGACTCGGCGGCGCAGGCGGTGAGGTGTCGGTGCATCGCGTTCATGATCCCTACGCTAGGGAGTGCGCCGTGCCCCGGTCTTGAAGTTTCGCGACACGACCGGTGTCAGGGCCTAGGAGAAGTCGAGGCCGCCGGTGCGGGTGCGCTTGAGCTCGAAGAGGTCGGGGTCGCCGGCGAGGACGCGGAAGGCGTCGAAGAGTCCGGCGGCGCGCTCGCCGCGCGGGATGGCGCGCAGGACCGGGCCGAACCAGGCGGTGCCGTCGACGTGGAGGGTGGGGGTGCCGACGTAGGCGTCGGCGTCGGGGTCCTTGCCGGCGTCGTGGCTGCGGCGGACGGCCGGGTCCCACGCCGGGTCGTGGGCCGCGGCGGCGAGTTCGGCGGGCAGGCCCAGTTCGGCGAGCGACTCGGCGATCACGGCGTCGAAGTCCTCGTTCTTCTGCTCGTGGATGCGGGTGCCGTACGCGGTGTAGAGCGGGCGCAGGATGTCCTCGCCGTGCTGCTCGGCGGCCGCGGCGGCGACCCGGACCGGGCCGATGGAGGCGTCGACGAGGGTGCGGTACCAGTCGGGCAGTTCGTTGCCCTCGTTGTGGAAGGAGAGGCTCATGACGTGGAAGCGGACGTCGATGTCGCGCTGCCGCTCCACTTCGAGGATCCAGCGGGAGGTGATCCAGGCGAAGGGGCAGGCGGGGTCGAAGTAGAAGTCCACGGTGGTCGTACGGGTCGTCGTCATGGTCCCCAGCCTAGGACCGGGATGGCCCGGCAGGGCGGGCCAATCACGACACACCGGGCTGGGCCAATCAGGCCCGCAGGATCGCTCGTCAGTCCTCGTGCTCCGTCATCTCGACGAGCTTGCGCACGGTGTTCCAGTTCCGCGCGGTGACCGTGACGCCCTTGAAGAGGGCGGGCCGGGACAGCGCCTCGCCGAGCTTGGAGGTGCCGAGGCCGGCGGGGGCGTACAGATAGAGCACGCGGTCGCCGAGGGCGAAGGCCTCGGGCAGGAAGGACTCCCGGTCGATGCCCGCGAAGCGCTTCTCGTCGACCCGCTCGGAGAGGTAGAAGGCGTGCAGCTGCTTGCCCTCCAGCTCCTCGGCCGGGTACGGACAGTCGGCGGCGACGGCGGCGAGGTAGGCGTGGTCGCGGACCAGGCAGTCGACGGTGAAGCCGAAGTGCTCCTCGATCGCGGCCTCGACGGCCTCCCGGACGGCCTCGTCGGTGGTGTCGGGTGCGTCGGCGGCGGTGGTGAAGACCGCGTTCCCGCTCTGCAGGTAGGTCTTCACGTCCCGGTGGCCGAGGCCTTCGAGGACGGAACGCAGCTCCGCCATGGGGACCTTGCGGTGCCCTCCGACGTTGATGCCGCGCAGCAGCAGGGCGTAGGTCTTCGTCATGGCCACACCATAGGGCGACCGCCGTGCCCCGTGGGGGAGGGCACGGCGGTCGCCGGTCGTGCGGGGAGGGTTACTCGACGATCTTCAGGAGCTTGTTGGCGGTGCCGGGCGAGGCGTTGCCGATCTTGTCGGGGGTTGCTCCGCCGACCAGGGCCTGGGCGACCTGGTCCGGGGTGGCGTCGGGGTGGCCGGCCAGGTAGACGGCGGCGGCGCCGACCACGTGCGGGGTGGCCATCGACGTACCGGAGATGGTCTTGGTCCCGGTGTCGCTGTCGTTCCAGGCGGAGGTGATGTCCGAGCCCGGGGCGTAGAGGTCCACGACCGAGCCGAAGTTGGAGAAGCTGGACTGCTCGTCGTCCTTGGTGGAGGAGGCGACGGTGATCGCCTCCGGCACGCGGGACGGGGAGCCCTCGCCGGCGTCGGAGGACTCGTTGCCGGCGGCGACGCCGAAGGTCACGCCGGAGGCGATGGCGTTCTTGACCGCGTCGTCGAGGGCCGGGTCGGCCCCGCCGCCGAGGCTCATGTTGGCGACGGACGGGCCCTGGTGGTTCTTGGTGACCCAGTCGATGCCGGCGACGACCTGCTCGGTGGTGCCGGAGCCGTTGTCGTCGAGGACGCGGACGGCGACGATCTTCGCCTTCTTGGCGATGCCGTGGGAGGAGCCGGCGATGGTGCCCGCGACATGGGTGCCGTGGCCGTTGCCGTCCTGGGCCTCGTCGTCGTTCTCCACGGCGTCGAAGCCGTAGGAGGCCCGGCCGCCGAAGTCCTGGTGGCTGATGCGGACGCCGGTGTCGATGACGTACGCGGTGACGCCCTCGCCCGCGCTGTCGGGGTACGTGTACTTGTCGTCGCCGGCGGTCTCGGTCTGGTCGACCCGGTCGAGGCCCCACGACGGCGGGTTCTCCTGGGTCTCCTTGATGCTGAACGTGCGGTTCTGCACCACCTTGGCGACGGACGGGTCGGCGGCCAGGCGCTTGGCCTCGGTCTCCGTGAGTCCGTTCACCGAGAAGCCGTTCACGGAGGAGTCGTAGCTGCGCCGCAGGGTGCCGCCGTACTCCTTCGCGAGGTCGGTCTTCCCGGCCTGGTCGGTCTTCTCGTCGAGCAGCACGACGTAGCTGCCGGCGACGGCGCCTTCGACACCGAGTCCGTAGACCGTTCCTTCGGCGGGCGCGGGGGCCGCACCGGCGAACGGGCCGTAGAGGACGGTGACTCCGGCGACGGCCGCGATCGCGGTCGTGACGGCGATGTAACGGGTCCGGCGGATACGCTTGTGTATTGCCATGAAGAGGGGTCTCCTCGTCAGGATTTGTGGGGGGTTGAGCCATCGGACGCAAACTCTCCGGTCGCTCGTTCGAAACCCTGTCCCATTGACGAGTGCAAATCAACCCCTTCTCGGACCTGTGACTTATCCAACAAGGCTTCTTAATGAGATGGGTGGAGAATCTCCCCAACTCCCCCCTTGACTCGGGCAACTTGGACGACCTGGCGGACGATCCGCGAGGGGTGGGACGGTCGATCAGTCGCGCTGGTAGCGGGCCAACACCCTGTTTCCATCGGTAACCAGACGTCGCCTCAACTCCTCGGCGCCGATGGCCCCGCTGTAGTACTCCTGGAAGGCGGGGGTGGCGACCTTGTCCTTCCACTCCGGGTAACCGCGCACCGACTGCGCGGGCGCCGGGCGCAGTGCGCGGGCGACGGCCGCGCCGGTGTCCCAGCCGAACTCCGGGGTGTGCAGGGCGGGATCGGCGAGCGCGGTGGTGGAGGTCGGCAGCATCCAGTCGCCGAGCGCGAGCCGCACGGTGTTGCGCGGCTGGAGGAAGAACTCCAGGAAGGCGGCGGCCTCCTTCTTGTGCGGGCTGTCGGCGGCGATGGACAGGGTCTGCGGGCTGACGCCCTGGGCGAGTCCGCCCGCCCCGGCGGGTGCCGGGAGCACGGTCCAGTCGAAGCCCTCGGGCGCCTACTGGACGATCTGCTGCCGGTACGAGAAGCCCAGCGGCACCATCGCGTACCTGCCGCCGAAGAAGCCGGGCAGGGTGTCGGAGCCGCCGCTGCCGACGGTGGCCGGGGAGGCGGTGCGGTCGGTGCCGACCATGGCGCGGATGGTGCCGGGCACCACCGCGTCCGCGTCCTCGAAGCGGAGGGTCACCTTGTCGTCGGCGCCCCGGTGGAAGAGCCGCCCGCCGGCCGAGAGCCCCAGGTTGAGCGAGACGGACACCGGCTCCTTCAGCGGCCAGGCGACCGCGTACCGGCCGCCCTCGCCGCCCCGGCCGCCTCCGCCCATCGTCTTCGTGAGGTCCTTGGCGACACTCCGGAACTCCGCCCAGCTCCAGGGCCGTTCGGCGGTCGGCACGCGCACCCCGGCCTCGGTGAGGAGCTTCCGGTTAGCCATGACACCGCCCAAGTCAAGCGCGGCCGTCACCGTGACCGAGGGAGGTGCAGGGTCTCATTGAGAATGCTCGCGTACGGGTTGGCGGCTGCTGGGGTGCCTGTTGGTCGTGGTTGGCCGGTGTGTCCCTCGATGGGGTGAACAGGGGCGGTTTCCAGGATCTTGTGCCGTGTGGCACGCACGATCGGAGGCGGCAACTGGGTTCGATGCGAGTCGGGTGGGGGTGACCAGTGGCACGTAAACGCGGCAGGAAGCGCGAGCTGCGGGCCATCGCGGCCCCGTTCACCGCTGCCGCGCCCACCGGGGCTCGTATCCGCGACCGGCTGCGTGTCACCCCAGGTGAGGCGGGGGTGCTGCAGCTGGTCGGTGAGCACCTGGGCCGTCGTCAGCGAGCTGATCTCGCGATGCGCGTCGGGATCGGTCGGGTGAAGCACGCAGAGAACCGGCGGGCGGAGCGGAAGAAGCTGCTCACCGCCGTGTCGTCGTCGCGATGGGCGGGCGCAATGACCCGCGTGTCGGAGGACCAGTACCAGCTGTCCCTGCGCTGCCTGTCCGACGAGCGGGCCTGTCTCCGCCGGGCTGTCCGCGCCATCGAGGCGCGGCTTGCGGTGCCGTGCGGGCAGCGCAAGGGCAAGGTCCGGGGCTATGCCGACCAAGCGGAACGCTGGGCCAAGCAGCGCCGTCTCGCGGTGCTCAAGACCCGTCTCGCGCAGGTCGAGGCCCGTATCGAGGCTGGTCGGCCGCGCATCGTCGCGGGTGGCAGGCGGTTGGCCAAGGCGCGGCACAACCTCGCCGACGCCGGGATCACCGAGGTGCAGTGGCGGCAGCGGTGGGAGGCTGCCCGTCTGTTCCTGACCGCTGACGGCGAGTCCGGTGCACCGCACGGCAACTACACGATCACCGTCGCCCCGGACACGGGCGAGGTGTCGCTGGTGCTGCCCGAGCCGCTGCGGCATCTGGCGAACGCCCCCAGAGGCCGCTACCGGCTCACAGGCGCGGTCGGATTCTCGCACCGGCGGGACGAGTGGCTGGACCGGGTCACCGCGAACCGAGCCGTGCGCTACGACATCGTGCACGACCCGGTGCGCGACCGCTGGTACCTCGATGCCTCATGGTCCGCCGAGAAGGCCGTACTACCCGCCCCGGAGGAGATCCGGGCCTTCGGCGAACGCCTCCTCGGCGTCGACCTCAACGCCGACCACCTCGCCGCGTACGTCCTCGACCCGCACGGCAACCCCATCGGCGAACCCATCACCGTACCGATCACCGTCGAAGGACCGACGAGCCGGCGAGACGGGCGCCTTCGCGCCGCGATCAGCCGGCTCCTCGCCATCGCCCATGAACACCACTGCGCGGGCATCGCGATCGAGAACCTCGGCTTCGACGACGCCCGCGCCACCGGCCGCGAGACCATGGGACGCGGCGCGCGCGGAAGGAAGTTCCGCCGCACCGTGGCCGGTATCCCCACCGCCCGCTTCCGGGAACGTCTGCGCTCGATGACCTTCCACGCCGGGCTGGTCGTGATCGCGATCGATCCGGCGTACACGAGCGTCTGGGGCGAGCGGTACTGGAAGACCCCGCTCCAACAGCAGAATCAGCAGACCACGGTCACCCGGCACCACGGTGCCTCGGTGGCCATCGCACGACGCGCCCTGGGGCACCGAGCACGGCGTCGGCCAGGTGTGACCGCCCACGACCAGCGGATCGTGACGCGGAGAGCTACCGGCCAGGCCGTACTCATCCCCAGGGCGCGTGGGACCGCGAACCCACCCAGGACAGCGAGCACGCCAAACGGAGGCGGCAAGACTCGACCGTGCCCAGGTGACCAGCTCGCGCTGTTCCCCGACCTCGAAGACCGTTCGCGAGGTCACGGGCCATAACCGGCCCGGTATGCGACAGTTCGGCCAATGCTGGCCGACAACGCCAAGAACGGTTGTAGACGAGCCGCCACATGATGCCGACGACGACCTCGGGCATCGCCCAGGGAACGATCGCCAGCGCCCTGGCCAGCCAGCGCAGCTTCAGCTCCTGGTTCAGGAGCAGCGCGAGGCCGAGGGAGAGCAGGAACTGGGGGACGGTGACGCCCACCGCCCACAGCAGGCCGATGTGGAAGGACTCCCAGAAGAGGGTGTCGTGCAGCAGGTCCTGGAAGTTGAGGGTGCCGATCCAGCGGGTGGCCTGGGTGCGGCCGGACTGGGCGTCGGTGAAGGCGAGCCCGATGCCGTAGAGCAGCGGGCCGACGCTGAGGACCAGGATCGGCAGCAGGGCCGGCAGGACGAGGAACCAGACCCCGAAGTCACGGCCGGGACCCGGGGGCCGGGCCGGTGCCGTGCGGCGCGCCGCGGACCGCTTCGGCGCGGTCGTCACACTCACCGATCGACCCCCCTGTGCCCGGTTTGTCACTCTAAGACCTGTCTGGGACTCGGTCATCGTCGTGACGGGCCGTCGGTTCGTCAAGGTGACCTGCACGGATGCGAGACTTTGGCGAATTCACGTCTGTGCGGCGCAGCTGCTGTGGGGAGAGAACGATGGACGAGGCGCAGGCCCGGGAGATCCTGGCCGCCGCGGGACTGCGGGCGACCGGCGCGACCCTGCTCGCGCTCGGCGAGAACGCGGTCTTCGCGCTCGGCGACCTGGTGGTGAAGGTCGGCAGGGACGCCGAGCTGCTGCCGCGCGCGGAGCGCGAGCTGGCCCTGGCCGGCTGGCTGGAATCGGCCGGCGTTCCCGCCGTACGGGCCGCGGAGCCCGAGCCGCTGCTCGCCGAGGGCCACCCGGTGACCGTCTGGCACCGGCTGCCGGAGGCCGTGCGGCCCAGCGAGCCCCGCGATCTGGCGCCGCTGCTGCGGGCGGTGCACGCGCTGCCCGAGCCGGCCGGGTTCGACCTGCCGCGGCGCGAGCTGCTCGGCGGGGTGGAGCGCTGGCTGCGGCTCGCGGGCGACGCGATCGACCCGGCCGACGCCGCCTATCTGCGCGAGCGCCGGGACGCCTTCGCCCCGACCGCCGCCGCCCTCGTCCCGCACCTCACGCCCGGTCCGATCCACGGCGACGCGCTGCCCCGCAATGTGCACGTCGGCCCGGACGGTCCGGTCCTGGTGGACCTGGAGACCTTCTCCTCCGACCTGCGCGAGCACGACCTCGTGGTGCTCGCGCTCTCCCGGGACCGCTACGGCCTGGACCCGGCCGCCTACGACGCCTTCACCGCCGCCTACGGCTGGGACGTGCGCGAGTGGGAGGGCTGCGCGGTGCTGCGCGGGGCGCGGGAGACCGCGAGCTGCGCCTGGGTGGCCCAGCACGCGCCGACGAACCCGAAAGCGCTGGCCGAGTTCGAGCGGCGGGTGGCCTCGCTGCGGGACGGCGACCCCGAGGTGCGCTGGTACCCCTTCTGACGTCCCCCTTCGCCTCACCCCTTCTGACATCATGGGCCCTGTCGAACCGACCAGTAACGAACGGGGTGTTGGAATGCGCATGGAACTGTCGGACGTCACGCTCGACGTCGAGGTGAGCGGCGAGGGACCGGCCGTCCTGCTCCTGCACGGCTTCCCCGACTCGCACCACCTGTGGCGCCATCAGATCCCGGCCCTGAACGCGGCCGGGTTCCGGACGATCGCGCCCACCCTGCGCGGCTTCGGCGGCTCGGACCGGCCGGAGGGCGGCCCGGAGGCGTACCACCCGGCGAAGCACGTGGGCGACGTCCTCGAACTGCTCGCCCGGCTCGACGTCGACCGCTTCCACCTGGTCGGCCACGACTGGGGCTCGGGCATCGCCCAGGCCCTCGCCCAGGTCGCGCCGGAGCGGGTGGCGAGCCTGACGATCCTGTCGGTGGGCCACATCGGGGCCGTCCGCGGCGCGGGCTGGGAGCAGAAGCAGCGCTCCTGGTACATGCTCCTCTTCCAGCTCGCGGACGTCGCCGAGACCTGGCTGGCCCACGACGACTACGCGAACCTCCGCGAGATGCTCGCCGAACACCCGGACGCGGAGGCCGTGCTGGAGCCCCTTCGCGAGCCCGGCGGCCTGACGGCCGCGCTGAACATCTACCGCTCGGGCCTGCCGGCCGAGGTGCAGTTCGCCCCGGAACTCCCGCTGTCACCCCTCCCGGAGCAGGTCCCCGTCCTGGGCGTGTGGTCCACCGGTGACCGCTTCCTCACCGAGCGGTCGATGACGGACTCCGCCGAGCACGTCGCCGGCTCCTGGCGCTACGAGCGGATCGAGGACGCGGGCCACTGGCTCCAGCTCGACCAGCCGGAGAAGGTGAACGAACTGCTGCTCTCCTTCCTCAAGGAGAACGGCTGATCCCGGCCTAACCCGCCACCGGCGCCGGCTCCCGCAGCGGCCACACCGGGTTCACCACCGCCTCCGGGTCGCCCTTCCGCCTGAGGAAGGCCTGGAAGTCCTCGGCCCACTCCCGGTACCAGACGATCTGGCGCTCGTGGAGCCGGGCCGGGTCGAGGGCGGCGACCGAGGCGTGCCGCTCGGCTATCGCGATGGCCACCCGGACCGCGGCGAGCGCGTCGGCGGCGGCCTGGTGGGCGGCGGTGAGCTCCACCCCGTACTCCCCGCAGACCGCTTCCAGGGTGCGCTTGCCGCGCCGGTAGCGGTCGACGGCGCGGTCGATGGTGTACGGGTCGAGGACCGGCCCCATGCCCCGGCCGCCGAGCCGCTCGTCGAGCGAGGGCAGTCCGTGCCGGCGCAGCTCGGCCGAGAGCAGGGTCAGGTCGAAGGACGCGTTGTAGGCGACGACCGGGACGCCGCGCCGCCAGTAGTCGGTCAGGGTGTCGGCGATCTCGTCGGCGACCTCACGCACCGGGCGGCCCTCGGCCGCCGCGCGCTCGTTGCTGATGCCGTGGATCGCGGACGCCTGCGCCGGGATGCGGATGCCGGGGTCGGCGAGCCAGTCCTGCCGGCGCACCACCTCGCCCCCGTGGACGCCGACGACCGAGGCCGTGACGATGCGGGCCTCCAGCGGTTCCGTACCGGTCGTCTCCAGGTCGAAGCCGGCCAGCTCTTCCCCGTACCAAGCCATCGGGTCCTCCTTACGTGATCTCCCCCGTGGTGGTGAGAACCTTCGCACGCGCCACTGACAACGCGGCCGCCAGACGTCAGGAGACCGGTCGGGAGTCGAGCCACACCGACTCGAATTCCTCCCGGTATGTCGAGAAAAGTCCGTGTTCGGCGCCGGTGTCGGGGCCCTGCCCGGCCCGGACGACGGTCCGCCCGCCGCCGCGCAGCACGAAGACCGGGGCCTCCATGCCGCGCGCCTTGCGCAGATACGACTGGACGACCGCGACCCCGTCGGGACCGTCCCCGTCGACCAGGTAGGCGGTGAAGCGCGGGGTCTCGTCGAAGACGTGGATCTGGAAGGCGCCGGGGTCGCGCAGCTTGGAGCGCACCCGGCGCATGTGCAGGATGTTCATCTCGACCGAGCGGCTCAGCTCGCCCTTCTTCAGGCCGAGCTCGCGCTCGCGCCGCTTCACGGCGCTGCTCGCCGGGTTGAGGAAGAGCAGCCGTATGCGGCAGCCGGACTCGGCGAGGTGGACCATCCGCCGACCGGAGAAGTTCTGCACGAGGAGGTTCAGGCCTATGCCGGTGGCGTCGAGCCGGCGGGCCCCGCCGAACAGGTCCTCGGCGGGCAGCTGCCGCTGCAGCCGCACCCGGTCGGGGTGCACGGACACCACGTCCGCGTAGCGGTCGCCGACCAGGTCCTCGACGGCGTCGACCGGCAGCCGGTCCGCCGAGGGCACCCCCGCCCCGCTCCCCAGGATCTCCAGGAGCCGGGCGGAGGCCCGTTCGGACTGGGCGAGCACGGTCAGCGACAGGGCCCGGTTGCGGGAGACGACGTTGCGCGTCACCTCCAGCTCGTCCAGGGCGAGTTCGACCTCGCGCCGGTCGTCGAAGTACGGCTCGAAGCAGGGCCAGTGCTGCACCATCAGCTCGCGCAGCTGCGGGAGGGTGAGGAAGCTCAGCACGTTGTCGTCGGCCGGGTCGAGCAGATAGCCCTTGCGGCGGGACACCTCGCGGACGGCGACCGCCCGCTGGACCCACTCCTGGCCGGCCGGCCCGGCCGCGGCCACCACCCACTCCTCGCCGTGCACCGGCTCGTACACCGGACGGAGGACGGCCGCGACCACGGCCCGCAGCCGCTGTTCGACGAGATTCAGCCAGATGTAGGCGCGGCCGGCCCGCTGGGCCCGGGTGCGCACCTCGCTCCACGCCTCCGCGCCCCACTCCAGCTCGGCGCCGATCTCCACCGGCCGGGCGACGGAGACCGCGCCGGGCGGCACCTCGCCGGGGTCGGCCGGTCCCCCGTCGTGACCCGCCTCGCCTGGGGGCAGCTCCAGACCTCCCGAGCTCACCCGCGCACCGCCTTCTGCTCCCGACAACGATCAAGGAAGGGTACTCCGGAAGCGGAAGGCGGTGCAGCAGGATCGCCGGGCCTGTTGCTCAACTGCCCAGATTCGGGGCGCCGTTCTGACCGGCGAGATCGGCCGGAGTGAGCGGATTCATAGCGGTTACGTCCCTGGGCGCGAGCTGGAATCCCTGCCAGTGGACCGGCATCGGCTGCTGGTCCTCGTCCCGGGCGATGTGGTGGAACCCGATGTTGACCCAGACCGCCGGATTGGTGAGAGTCTCCCCATTGACCCATTTGTCCACGCTGGTGGGCGCGTTCCGGCCACAGTCCAGGATGTTGTTGCTGGCGAACTGCTCGCAGGCGCGCGCCTGGGTGAAGTAGACGTCGTGCTTCGTGAACGGGCGGCCCGCGTAGGTGTTGGTGTGGCCCGGCACGATCTCGTACGAGCGGGCGTGACCGTCCTTGTTCTTGCCGTTCTGGCTCACCACCCGCCACCAGCGCATGTTCTTCGCGTCGCCGGCGAGCTCCTTGGTGACGACGGTGCGGGTGGTCTTCACGGTCGGGCTGCCGTCGCGGGCGGGCGGGGTGACCTTGGAGTCGAACTGCTCGACGCGGCCCTTGGCGTTGCCGTCGAGGCCGAAGTCGAGCTTCCAGAAGACGTTGTGGGCGTGGCTGGTGGCGTAGTCGCGGGCGCCCTTGCCGATCGGCCAGCCGCGCCCGTCGGTGGCGTTGTAGTCGACCGGCGAGAGGCTGCCGGTGGCGCCGACGTTGGCCGAGATCATTCCGTCGGAGGAGAACCGCCACTCGCTGATGTACTCGTACCAGCCGACCTTGTTGACGGTGTAGACGAGCAGGTCCTTGCCCTGCGCCTGCCACACCTTCCCGGGGCTGTCGGCGGCCATCCGGTAGGCGTGGCCGCGGGCCCGGGTGGTGGTGCACAGGCCGTTGACCTTGCCGACGTCGGGCACCTTGATCGAGGTGATGGTGCCGCCGGGGCACTCGCCGGGCTTGAGGCCCTGCAGGCCCCAGCCGAAGCCGGCGCCGGTGAGGTCGTCGTACTCGGCGTTGCCGTCGTCGTACGGGACGTGGATCTGGGCGAGCTTGGCGCTGTTGAGGACGCGGATCGGGGCGCGCTCGCCGGGCGGCTGGTAGGTGACCTTGTCCAGGATCAGGCCGGAGTCGGTCGAATAGCGCCAGCACATGCGCCAGACGGTGCCGCCGTCGAGCTTCTGCTCGACGCGGTACGCGGCGGAGCAGTCGGCCGCCGGCGGCGGGGCGGGCGCGGCCGGGGCCGCGCTCGCCGGGGTGGCGGTGGCGGCGCCGAGCAGGGCGCCGGCGGCGAGAACGGCGCCCGTGGTGCGGGCGTGCCGGAGTCGCGAAGAGGACATGCGGACGTACTCCCTCGGTACGGTCATGCGGTGACGTGATGCCGGGCCGGTGGTCGGCCGACCCGGTCCGGGCCGGTGGTCAGCCGACGCGGGTGACGGTGCGGGCGCTGAGGTCGACGATCAGGCCGCGGGTGTCGATCCAGGCGCCGTTCAGCACCTTGGTGACGAGCCGGACGCAGCGGTGTTCGCCGCACTTCCCGAGCTGCGGCGGCACGTCCTTCTCCCGGTAGGTGCGGTAGACGTCGCCGTTGAACCACAGCTGGTCCGGCCCGGTGAGCTCCTTGCCGGTGGCGTCCTTGTAGTCGTCCTTGACGCCCTTGCCGAGCGGGCTGTCGAGGATGAGCCGCAGCGCGGCCTTCAGTTCCTCGGGGTGGGCGGAGGGCTGGACGCCGCGCTGCGCGCCGGAGGCCTCCACCTTCCCGGTGTCGAGGTTCACGGTCTTCGTGACGAGCTCGTCGCGGCCGTAGTCGTAGAGGCGGACCACGGCGCGACGCGGTCCGCCGGTCTCCTCGCCGGGCCGCGGGTCGGCCAGCTCGGTGCCGAGGCGCTGCGGCCCCCGGCCGCCACCCGCGTCACGCTGGGCATCCCGCTGGGCGGAGGCGGCCGGCGGGGTCAGCGCCAGGGCCTCGGCCCGCTTCAGCTCGTCGTCGGTGAGCGGGTCGGTGCCCACTCCCTTCGCCCCCTCGGGCGGTGCCGCGGCGAGCGCGGCGGGCCCGGGTGCCGGGCCGTCGGCGGCCGGTTCCCCCGGCGTGCCCGGGCCGCCGGCGGCGGTCGGGCCCGTGGCGGCGGCCGTGCCGCGCGGTGCCTCGTCGGCTCCCGCGCTCCCCGGCAGGGTGACGGCCACGGCGACCGCGGTGCCGGTCACCGCCATCGCGGCGCCGGCCACCACCTTCCCCAGGTGGCGGCGCACTATCTCGTACACTCTTCCCCCCACTTGCACAAGTCTTCCGCATATCCCCCGATTCGCGGTGTGGTCACCCGTTAGGACGGGCCGAAGTCCTAGGAGGTTGCGCCTCTTTCGGGCAGGATCTGGCCGAGTTGGACCCCTCTTGCCCCCGGACAGAAGTGGAAGAGTTCGTCTATGCAGGTCTGGCCGGGACAGGCGTATCCCCTGGGCGCCACCTATGACGGCGCCGGTACCAATTTCGCGGTCTTCTCGGAGGCCGCGCACCGCATCGAGCTGTGTCTGCTCGACGACGACGGCGGCGAGACGTCCGTGGAGCTGCGCGAGACCGACGCCTTCGTGCGGCACGCCTATCTGCCGGGCGTGATGCCCGGACAGCGCTACGGCTTCCGGGTGCACGGGCCGTACGCGCCGGAGCGCGGGCTCCGCTGCAACCCCGCGAAGCTGCTCCTCGATCCGTACGCGCGGGCGGTCGCGGGCGCGGTGGAGTGGCACGAGGCGGTGTACGGGTACCCCTTCGGGCGGCCCGACGCGCGCAACGACCTGGACTCCGCCCCGCACACGATGACGTCCGTGGTCGTCAACCCGTACTTCGACTGGGGCGACGACCGGCGGCCGCGCACCGAGTACCACCACACGGTGATCTACGAGGCCCATGTGAAGGGCCTGACCATGCTCCACCCGGAGCTGCCGGAGGAGCTGCGCGGGACGTACGCGGGGCTCGCGCACCCGGCGGTCATCAACCACCTCAAGGAACTGGGCGTCACGGCCCTTGAGTTGATGCCAGTGCACCAGTTCGTGAACGACCACCGGCTCGCCGACGCGGGCCTGTCGAACTACTGGGGCTACAACACCATCGGCTTCTTCGCCCCGCACAACGCCTACGCCTCGTGGGGCGACCGGGGCCAGCAGGTCCTGGAGTTCAAGTCGGCGGTGCGGGCCCTGCACCAGGCCGGCATCGAGGTGATCCTCGACGTGGTCTACAACCACACCGCCGAGGGCAACCACCTGGGCCCGACGCTCTCGTTCCGGGGCCTGGACAACCCCTCGTACTACCGGCTCGGCGACGACCCGCGCTACTACACGGACACCACCGGCACCGGGAACTCGCTGCTCATGCGGTCCCCGCACGTGCTGCAGATGATCATGGACAGTCTGCGCTACTGGGTCACCGAGATGCATGTGGACGGCTTCCGCTTCGATCTGGCGGCCACCCTGGCCCGCCAGTTCCACGAGGTGGACCGGCTGTCCTCGTTCTTCGACCTGGTGCAGCAGGACCCGGTGGTCAGCCAGGTGAAGCTGATCGCCGAGCCGTGGGACCTGGGCGAGGGCGGCTACCAGGTGGGCAACTTCCCGCCGCAGTGGGCCGAGTGGAACGGCAAGTACCGGGACTGCGTGCGCGATCTGTGGCGCGGCGAGCCGCGCACCCTCGCCGAGTTCGCCTCCCGGCTGACCGGCTCCTCCGACCTCTACCAGGACGACGGGCGCCGCCCGCTCGCCTCGGTCAACTTCGTGACCTGCCACGACGGTTTCACGCTGCGCGACCTCGTCTCGTACAACGAGAAGCACAACGAGGCCAACGGGGAGGGCAATCGGGACGGCGAGAGCCACAACCGGTCCTGGAACTGCGGCGCCGAGGGCGACACCGACGACATCGGCATCCGCGAGCTGCGCCAGCGCCAGATGCGCAACTTCCTGGCCACCCTGATGCTGTCGCAGGGCGTGCCGATGCTCGCCCACGGCGACGAGTTCGGGCGCACCCAGGGCGGCAACAACAACGCGTACTGCCAGGACAGCGAGGTCTCCTGGGTGCGCTGGCCCAAGCCGGGCACCGAACCGGAGTCCACGCTCCTGGAGTTCACCCGGGCGATGGTGCGGCTGCGCCGCGAGCACCCGGTGTTCCGGCGCCGCCGCTTCTTCCACGGGCGGCCGGTGGAGGGCACCCACGACGAGCTCACCGACATCGCCTGGTTCACGCCGGAGGGCGAGGAGATGACGGCCCGGGACTGGCAGGCCGCGCACGCGCAGGCGCTCACCGTCTTCCTCAACGGCAACGCGATCTCCGAGCCGGGGCCGCAGGGCGAGCGGATCTCCGACGACTCCTTCCTGCTGATGTTCAACGCCTCGTCGCAGGAGCTGGAGTTCGAGGTGCCGGACAGCCACGGCGAGTGCTGGAAGGTGGTCGTGGACACCTCCCACCCGGAGGGCATGCCGCCGCAGGAGGGCCCGCGGATGGCCGCCGGCGAGCGGGTGACCCTCGCCCCGCTCACGCTGACGGTGCTGCGGCGCCCGGCCTGAGCCCGTCCGGCGCGGGCTCCTCGGTCCGGCGGGCGCGCACCGTCCAGGACAGCACCGCGCACCCCACGGCCGCCCCGGCCGCCACTCCGAAGGCGGCCGGGGCGCCGTGCGTCTCGGCCAGCCGGCCGGACAGGGCGAGCGCCACGGCCTGGCCGCCGACCACCCCGCTGGTGAGGAAGGCCATGCACTCGGCGAGCCGGGCCGGCGGCGCGGTGCGCTCGGTCAGCCCGAACACGGTGATCAGGTGCGGGGCGTAGGCGACGCCGAGGACGACGACCGCCGCGTACAGCCATCCCAGGGTGTCGACGAGGACGAGCGGTACGGCGAGCACGACGAGCGCGGCGGTGGCCGCGCGCCAGCGGGTGTGCAGTCCGATCCGGGCGGGCGCGGCGGCCATGGCGAAGCCGGCGGCGGCGCTGGTGACCCCCATCGCCGCGTAGACGAGCCCGGCCTGGTCGGGCACGCCGAGCCGTTCGGTGAGGGCGGTGATCCCGGCCTGCGAGGCCCCGAACATGGCGCCCTGGAGGACCATCGCGCCGCGCAGCGCGTACGTGGACGCGGGGAGCGCGGAGGCCGGGAGGCGCGTCCGTTCGGCGGCACTCGTTCGGGTGGCGCCGGAGCCGGCCCCCGGGGCGAGGGTGGCGGCGCTCGGGTGGAGGGCGAAGGCGGTGCCGCAGCCGGCGAGGAGCGCGGCGGCGGTCAGCAGGGCGGCGGCCGGGTGGGCGACGGTGGCGGCGAGACCGACCAGAGCCGGGCCGAGGACGAAGGACACCTCGTCGAGGGTGCCCTCGAAGGAGAGCACGGTCGCCACCGTCCGGTCGTCGGCCCCGGCCCGGCGGGCCAGGGTCACCGAGCGACTCCTGGCCAGCGGGCCGATCTGCGGGACGGTGGCGCCGGCGAGCGCGCCCAGCGGCATCAGCAGGCCCGTGGCGGCGTGGCCGAGGGCGGCGAGCACCAGGGCGGTGACGGCGGCGGCGTTGGCGAGGGCGGCGGCGAGGACGACGGGCCGCTGCCCGTGCCGGTCGGCGAGCCGTCCGATCAGCGGCCCGGCGACGGTCTGGCCGGCCGCGAGCGCCCCGCCGACCAGGCCGGCGGTGGCGAGCGAGCCGCTGGTCTCGGCGACCAGGAGGAGGCTGCCGAGCTGACACATGGCGGTCGGCAGCCGGCCCAGGAAGGAGACGGCGGGCAGGACCGGACCGAGCAGACGGAGGGTGTCGCGATACATCCGGAGCATCACGCGAACGTAACGCGGCTCACCCGAACGGACGCATGGGGCGATGACACGGAACCCTCCGCGCGGGGTACGTACGTTCGCATGACGTCCTTCTCGCTGCCCTCAGCCCTGGAACGGGCGCTGCCCACCGCGACCTACCGGATCCAGTTGCAGCCGGAGTTCCCGTTCGCCGCCGCCGAGGCGGCCGTGCCACGGCTCGCCGCGCTCGGGGTCTCGCATCTGCATCTGTCGCCGGTCCTGGAGGCGGTGCCCGGTTCCACCCATGGGTACGACGTGACCGATCCGGGCCGGGTACGGGGCGAGCTGGGCGGCGAGGAGGGGCTGCGGGCGCTCGCGGCGACGGCCCGCGCGCACGGCCTGGGCCTGGTCCTCGATCTGGTGCCCAACCACATGGCGGCCTCGCCCCGGCACAACCACGCGCTGCGGGAGGTGCTGCGGGAGGGCCCGGAGTCGCCGTACGCGCGCTGGTTCGACATCGACTGGGCGGCGGGCGACGGCCGGATGCTGTTGCCGGTGCTTCCGGCCCGGCTGTCCGAGGTGCGCGACCGGCTGCGGGTGGCCGACGGGGTGCTCACGCTCGACGGACAGGAGTTCCCGCTGCGGGCGGGCACCGAGGAGCTGCCGCTCGACGAGCTGCTCGACGCCCAGTGGTACCGGCTCGCCTGGTGGCGGCTCGCCCGCACCGAGCTCAACTACCGCCGCTTCTTCACCATTTCGGATCTGATCGGGGTGCGGGTCGAGGACCCGGAGGTGTTCGCCGCGACCCATGCCAAGGTCCTGGAGCTGGTCGCGGACGGCGTCGTCGACGGGCTGCGGATCGACCACCCGGACGGGCTCGCCGACCCGGAGGGCTATCTGGAACGGCTCGCCGAGGCGACCGGCGGACGCTGCTGGACGGTGGTGGAGAAGATCCTCACCGGCACCGAACCGCTGCCCGCCTCCTGGCCGGTGGCCGGCACCACCGGCTACGACGCCCTGCGGTATGTGGACGGGCTCTTCACCGATCCGGTGGGCGCCGACGAACTCGCCGACGTGTACCGGGAGTTCGCCGGTCGGGCCGGGGACCGGGGCGGCTACTGGGCGGCGACCGCGCGCCGTGCCGCGTACAAGGTCGTCACCCATGAACTGGCCTCGGAGACCGCAGCCCTGACCCGGCTCGCCGACCGGATCTGCGCCGCCGACCCCGCGCTGCGCGACCACGCGCCGTGGGCGCTGCACACCGCGATCCGCGAACTCCTCGTCCGCGTCCCGGTGTACCGCACCTACCGCACCGGCGGCGAGCACGTCCTCACCCCGGAGGCGGCGCGCGGCGCCAAGGCGGCGTTCGCGGTGCCGGAGGAGGCGACGGCGGTGGACGTGGTGCGCGACCTCGCGCTCGGCACCGCCCACGGCGACGGGCCCGAACACCGGGCGTTCCGGGCCCGGTTCGCGCAGACCTCGTCCGCGCTGCGTGCCAAGTCCGTGGAGGACACCGCCTTCTACCGCTACACCCCGCTGCTCTCGGCGAACGAGGTGGGCGGCGACCCGGGCCGCCCGGCGGTCACCCCCGACGAGTTCCACGCCTTCTGCGCCCGGCTCGCCCGCGACTGGCCGGGCACCGGCACGGTGCTCACCACCCATGACACCAAGCGCAGCGCGGACGTACGGGCGGGGATCGCGGTCCTGTCGCAGTGCCCGCAGCGCTGGGCGGAGCTCCTGGAGGAGGTCGCCGGGGTGCCCGCGCCCGATCCGCACCTGGCGTGGACGGCCTGGCAGACCGCCTTCGGCCTCGGCGCCCCCGACGCGGCGCGGCTCGGGCCCGCCGTCCTCAAGTCGGTGCGCGAGGCGGGCCTGCACACCAGCTGGACGGAGCCGGATCCGGCGTACGAGCGGGCGGTGACCGATTTCGTGGCGGCCGGCCCGGGCCGGATCCCGCTCCGTACCGCCTCCGAGGCGGCCTTCGGGCTCGAACCCCACATCCGCGCCCAGGTCCTGGGCGCGGCACTGGTGCAGCTGACCATGCCGGGCGTGCCCGAGCTCTACCAGAACACCGAGCGGGAGTACCGGGCGCTCGTCGACCCGGACAACCGGGCGCCGTACGCGCCGGGCCCGGACGACGACAAGACGGCCCTTGTCCGGGCGGCCCTCGGCCTGCGCCGCACCCACCCCGAGTACTTCGGCCCGGCCGGCCACTACACGGCGCTGCCGGCGGCGGGGCCGACGGCCCCGCACTGTCTGGCCTTCACCCGCGCGGACCGGGTCCTGACGGCGGTGACGAGGCTGTCGCTCCGCCTCGCGGAGGCGGGCGGCTGGCAGGACACGGCGCTCGCGCTGCCGGACGGCCGGTGGCTCGATGTCCTCGACGGCGTACGGGAGTTCAGCGGCGGCGCGCAGACCCCGGTGAAGCTGGCGGAGCTGTTCGAGGCGCGGCCGGTGGCGCTGCTGGTGCGCCCGTAGAAAGGCCCCGTGGAAGAGCCCCGTAGAAAAGAAGAGGGGCGAGGAAAGCGAAGGGACTACTGCGTCGATATGGATTCGAGTGAGAAGGAAGCCCCTTCATGGCCTCGCCTTGGAAAGAACTTAACACTCAGGCCGGGATCAGGTCGCGCAGATTTTCCGGCGTGATCACCCGTGAGCCCGGGGCGAGCCCCTCGGGACGCTCCAGACCGATGTAGGTGACCGGCTCCTCGGGCGCCGGGGTGCGGCCGTCCCACAGTTCGGTGCGGGCACCCGCCGCCGTCATCAGGTCGGTGAGGTGCCGGACGGTGAGCGGGGTCCGCTCGACCAGGCCGCGGACGAGGACGGCGAAGGTCACCTTGTTCTCCTCGACCCGGTTCCCGTGCGGCTCGCCCTTGAGGTAGAGGTGCAGCCAGCGGGCGTGCCAGCCGCCCTCGGCGTCGCGCTGGAAGGCGAGCGGCAGGGCGATCCGGCCGGGGCCGCGCAGGTCCGACTTCATGCGCACGGTGCGCGGTTCGAAGGGCCGGCCGCCCTGGTCGGCCTCGCGCAGCATGAAGCCGAAGAACGACTCCTCGACACGGTCGAAGCCCTCGCCGCTGTAGACGTGCACCTGCGGGACGATGAAGTCGCCGCGCACCGCGCCGAGCCGCAGGTCGATGAACTCCGAGGCGCCGTCGGGCGCGTTGGTGACATCGCCGGAGTGGGTGCCTTCGACGGAGGTGAGGGCGGTGTACGAGAGCCAGGTGACGGCGTCGTAGCCGGCGTCCAGGACCAGCGCGGACAGATCGTGGTCGGTGATGGCCTGGGTCTGCTTCCAGTACGTGAAGAAGCGCAGCAACTCGCCCTCGATCCGCGACACGGAGCCGCGCGGCAGCGTGCCGAGGCCGGCCGCGGCGGCCCGGCCGCTCAACGGCAGTGCCACGGACAGGACTTCGGGGTCGACGAGGAGCCGCTCGGGGGCCGTGAGCCGGCGCCGGGTCTCGGCGTCGAGCAGCGCGGTGAGCCGGTCCCGTACGGCCTCGGGCAGCGGCCCGCGGTTGTCCTCGGTGACCCAGGCGCCACCGGACCGGTTCACGAACACCCGGCGCGGGTCGCCCTTTCCGGTCCGGCCCTCCCCCGCGCGGTTCTGCACGTGCTCGCGCAGGGACAGCACGACACGCCCTGACACCCGGGCCGCGGCGCGCTCGGCGGCGGAGAGGACCGCGTCGAGTTCCGGGCCTTCCTGCGCGGTGCGGACGAGCCGGTCGAGCGCGCGGAACAGCGCGCCGGGCGCGGTGGTCGCGAGCAGGTCGGCGGCGCCGGCGACGTCGCCGTCGGCGAGCAGCGCCTCGGCCCGGCCGGCGAGCGAGGGCGCCTTGCGCTCGCCGCGCGCGACGGCGAACACCTCGGCCGCGTGCGGCCACTGCGGGTACTCGTGCGGGTGCAGCCGCTCCCCGAGCCGCTTCCACGCCTCGCGGTGCCGGGGGACGTCGGCGAGCTTGGCGGGCTGCGCGGCGACGACCGCGTCGAGGGCGGCGAGCATCGCGCGGCGGTACGGGCGGGACGGCGCACGGAACCGGGTGGGCTCGCGCAGCCCGACGTCGCCGTCCGACAGGGCGCAGGCGAGCCGCAGCACATCGGTGACGGTGTCGACGAGCAGGGCCGCCCCGGCCTTCAGACGGGCCCGGTTGACCACGGCCCGGACCTCCCGGACCGGGATCTTCTCGGGCTGCGGCCCGTGCGCCTGGTTCCCGGCGAGCACGGCCAGGTCGGCGAGGTGCTCCTCGCCGAGCGGGGTGCGGCTGCCGGCGAGGGCGAGGTAGAGCGCGCTCGCCTCGTCGGGGAGGGTGCCGCCGGGGTGCAGCAGCGTGACCCGGTCGCCGGCCGCCGCGACCAGTTCGCCGTGGGCGGCGAGCAGTTCCTCGTACGCGTGCTGGTACCGCCCGTAGGTGGGCAGGGTCAGCAGGTCGAGCGTCCCGGTGCTGAGCTGTCCGAGCACCAGGGGCCGTGCCGTCTCGTCGCCGAGCGCCTTGACCAGGCACTCGGCCCAGAAGGCGGCGGTGTCGGGGACGCCGGCCGGGAAGCGGAGGAAGTACGGGTTGTGCCGGACGTGGTCCCCGACGAGTTCCCGGACGGTGTCCAGGGTGCGGGCGGCGAGGGCGACGACCGTCTTCTCCTCGCACCCGGACAGGGCGGTGAACAGCTCGCCCGACAGCTTGAATCCGACGGACATCAGCGCGATGTCGAACTGCCGGGCGGCGGCGCCCCCTTGGCCGGTCCCGGAGGGGACGGGGACGCGGAGGGTGTGCCGTACGACCAGGCGTTCGAAGGTGTGGACCATGCGGGCATGGTTCCAGGGCGGGGCGGGCGGGCGCACACGGATTTCGTACGGGAGGCATGGGCGCGCCGCCAGCGGTAAGGCGACTGTCGGGAACAGGTGAAGAAGCGGAGGAGAGCGACATGTCCGAAGCACGGCGACCCGACGACCGGGCGGCGGCCCTCGTGGAACCCTGGCGGACGCGCGGCCGGCGGCAGGTGCACGCGGATCTGGAGATCCCGATCGACGTCACCTTCTCCTACGATCCGGGCGACCCCTGGGCGGTCCGGGTGTCGTTCGCGCATCTCGGCCGGGCGACCGACTGGACCCTCTCCCGCGAACTGCTCCGCACTGGCGTCCGCACCTCGTGCGGCGTCGGCGACGTCCGGCTCTGGCCGGTCCGGCTCGGCGGCCGCGGCGGCCGGCTCCGGATCCGCCTCGGCGGCATCGGTCCCCCGGTCCTCGTGGACGTCGACCGCCGCGAGCTCCGCACCTGGCTGGCCACCACCTTCGAGGCGGTCCCGCCGGGCACGGAGCCGGACCATGTCGACTGGGCGGCGGAGGCACGGAATCTGGGCGCGGGGTCCTGACGCCACGGCTCGGACCACGGCTAGGACCACGGCTACGGCTACGGCGACCAGGGCGCGGAGAGGAGGTCGGCGGCGCTGCGCCGGTCCCGGCCCTCCGGCGGCTCCTCGGCCGCCCTGCCCAGAGCGATCATGGAGATGATCTCCCACCCCGGCAGCGGGCGCAGCTCCTCGGTGAGCCCCTCCAGGTCGAAGGCCCGGAACTGGTGCGAGGCCAGCCCCAACGCCTCGGCCTGCAGCGTCATATGGGCGACGGCCTGACCGAGGTCGTAGTCCGCGAACTCGGAGTACAGCAGCGGCGTGTCGTCCACGTAGCGGCGCGCCGAGGTGACGACGAGCAGCCCCGCGTCCGTCGCCCACCGCGCCGAACTCGCCGCCAGATGCCGCACCAGCCGACCGTGCGCCGGCTCCCCGCGTCGGCTCACGAAGAACCCCCACGGCTGCGAGTTCCCCGCGGACGGCGTCCACCGCGCGGCCTCCAGGAGCAGCCCGAGCGCGCCATCGTCCACGACGGCCTCCGGATCGAACCGCGAGGGACTGAACCGCCCCGCCAGGAGCGGGTGTATGCCCCCGCCGGTCTGCACGGCCGCTTCCGACCCGCCTTGATCACGTCGCATGTCCGGCTGCAACCGGCGGCCGGGGCGGCGTATTCCGCCGGGGCCCGGGCGGGGGCTTCCCGCCGGAGGCGCTAGCCGCCCGGGCGGACGATCAGGGTACGCGGGGCGCGGGTGATGACTCCGGTGCGTTCGGGGCGGCGGAAGCCGTCGGCGAGGCGGAGCCGGGGCATGGCCTGGAAGAGGGCGCGGAGGGCGTATTCGGCCTCCAGGGCGGCGAGGGTGACGGCGGGGCACGGCCCGGGACCGTAGGTGAGCTGGCCGGGGTCGTCGCGGAACAGGTCGAAGCGGTCCGGGTCGCGGAAGCGTTCGGGGTCGCGGCCCGCGGCGCCGAGGAGCAGGGCGACCGGGGCGCCGGCCGGGAGGGTGCCGCCGCTGACCGTGATCTCGCCGCGGGTGCGGCGCATCATGATCTGCACCGGCGGCTCGCGCCGCAGCGACTCGGTCCAGGCGCGGGCGACGAGCCCGGCGGGCGCGTCGCGCAGCGCCTCGACGCGGTCGGCGTCGCTGAGCACGTCCGCGAGGAACCCGGCAAGGGCCTTCTCCCGTACGGCGATCTGCCCGGTGCACTGCCCGGCGAGCGCGGACGCGGCCCGGCCGCGCACGAGCCGCATCATGTCGCGGTACGGCACCCCCACCGCGGCGGCCACGGTCCCGGCGGGCAGCCAGTGGCAGAAGTCCGCCACCAGATCGGCCCGCGGCCGGTCGGCGATCCGGCGGGCGAGCACGAAGGCGGTGCGTTCGGCGACGGCCCGCAGTTCGCCCTCGTCGACGTCCGTGTGCGTCTCGGCGCACGGCGGGTCGCCGGGCCGGTGCCCGTGGGTGAACCGCGGGTCGGTGAGCGCCCCGGCCACGTCCGCGTACCGGCTGAGCACCCAGGCCCGCAGCAGCGGATCGTGGGTGAGCGGGAACTCCTCGCGCAGCACCCGGTACGTCCGGTACGGATCCCGTCCGGCCCCCGGCTCCAGGGGGCTCGGCGCGACCCGGCGCGGGCGGTCCGCCGCCGCTGCGGCGGCCGGCGAACCGGCGGGCGCCATCGGGGGCAGCACGGCCCAGTGCTCGCGCCACCCACCCTGCCTCCGGTGCGGCTCGTGGCTCATCTGACCCCCTCGGTGGTCGGCCGGCCCGCCTGGTGCGGTCCCCTCAGCACACCACCGATCGAGTGACATTGCAGCACGTACACCGCCGAACGGGTGGAATCAGGGAATTTCGGGATTCGGCATGAGTCGGGCGGAGGCGCTCGGTGCCGTGCCCGGTCAGTTCAGCGACAGCCGGAACGACATCTGCCCGAACCCCACCGCGTCCCCCGCCCGCACCACCACCGCGCCGGTGACCCGCCGCCCGTTGACCGTCGTGCCGTTCGTCGAGCCGAGGTCGCGCAGGATCCAGGTGCCGGCCTGGGAGGAGAGCTCCGCGTGGAGCCGGGAGACCGTCTCGTGGCTGAGCCGGAGGCCGTTCACCGGGTCGCGGCCGATGCGCAGCGGATACGGGCCGGGCACGGGCAGCAGGAGCTTCGGGAGGCGCTCGGTGTGCCAGGCGCGGCCGAGGCGGGCCGTGAAGGCGGACATCTTGCCGACGGCGCCCACCACCCGGCGGGTCCAGGTCGACTCGGTGGCCAGGTCCGCCGTCAGCAGGGCGAGTTCGTCGGAGCGGCGGGCGACGAGCGCCCGCTCCATCCGGAAGAGGAACGTGTCGTGCGACAGACGTCCCTGTGCCGCACCCTCGCGGAGCACCGCGAGCGCGCGTTCCCGCTCGGCGTCGGTCAGCCGAGGGGCGTCCGGCGGTCCGGCCGGCAGCTCGTAAGGGGTCGTCACATCGTGATTGTCCGACGCGAGGCACCGGGGTGTCCAGAAGGGCCGTCGGCGGCCCTCGGGCGGGGCGATAACTCACGTGCCGCGCCGCCCGATCGTTGCTACGGTCGGCCGCCGATCGCACGCCGGCCGCACACCGGTCGCCCGCCGATCGGATCACCTCACACCATCTGGGAGAACCCTTATATGCAGCTTGACCCTGCGCTCGTCATCCGTCCGCTCGCCGGACCGCAGGAGCTCGACCTGTTCGACCGCCTCGACTACGTCCTCGACCACGAACTCCCCGACGACCTCGCCACCGGCCGCCGCCTCCCCGAGTGGCTGTGGGTGGCGCTGCGCGGCGACCGGCTCGTCGGCCGGATCGGCTGGTGGACCGGGCGGCCCGGCGCCGCCCCGCAGGCGCTCGACTTCTTCGACCTGGACCCGGAGCTGTCCGCCGAGGACGCCGCGGACATCGGTCTGCGGCTCCTGGAGACGGCGACCGCCGCCGTCGTCCCGGCGGGCGCGCCCCGCCCCGAGTACGGCCGGTTCATGCCGGCGGACTGGCGCGAGGACGACGCGACCCGTACACGGCTGGAACGTCTCTTCGGCGTCCTGGAGGCGTCCGGCGCCCGCCCGCTCGTGGAGCGGCTGCGCCTGGAGTGGCGGGCCGGGACCGCCGTGCCCGCGCCCGCCGGGCGGCTCGCCTTCCGCCCCGTACGGGACCGCGAGGACCTGCTCGCGCTGATGACGCCGGTCATGGAGGGCACCCTCGACGCCCACGGCCAGGCGGACCTCGCCACCGGGCTCTCCCCGCGCGAGGCCGCCGAGCTGCACTACGACGAGGAGCTGGCGCACTACACCACGCCCCGCGACTGGTGGCGGATCGCCGAGCTGCCGGAGACCGGCGAGCCGGTCGGCTTCGTCGTGCCCGCGCGCAACAACTACCACCCGATCATCGCGTACATCGGCGTGCTGCCCGCCCACCGCGGCCGCGGCCACGTCGACGAGATCCTCGCCGAGGGCACCCGGGTGCTCGCCGCCGAGGACGTGCCGAACATCCGGGCGGCGACCGACGTCGGGAACGTGCCGATGGCGAAGTCCTTCGCGCGGGCCGGTTACGTGAACTTCGAGCGCTCGATCAACTTCGTGTGGGACGCGCCGGGCGCGGCGGGCTCCTGACTGCCAGGATGGTCCCCGTAACCGTTGATCACTCGACGGTCGACCAGTCGACGAGGGGACCTTCGCGTGCTGTTCGAGGTGTGGGCGCCGCACGCCCGTGACCGGGTGACGCTGGAGCTGAACGGCGTCCGGCATCCGCTGGAGCGGGACGCCGAGCGGGCCGGCTGGTGGAGCGGCGTCTTCCCGGCCGCCGACGGCGACCGCTACGGCTACGCCCTCGACGCCGGGCCCGTGGTCCCCGACCCGCGTTCCCGCCGCCTCCCGGACGGCCCGGACGGGCTCACGGCGGTCGTCGACCACGACACGTACGCCTGGCGGCACGAGACCCCAAGGCTTCGGCTGCGCAGCGGCGTCGTGTACGAGCTGCACATCGGCACGTACACCCCCGAGGGCACCCTCGACGCGGCGGCCGGCCGGCTCGGGGAGCTCGCGGGGCTCGGCGTCACCCATGTGGAGCTGATGCCGCTGTGCCCGTTCCCGGGGGTGCGCGGCTGGGGGTACGACGGGGTGGCGCCGTGGGCGGTGCACGAGCCGTACGGCGGGCCGGCGGCGCTGAAGCGGTTCGTGGACGCGGCGCACGGGCTCGGGCTCGGCGTGATCCTGGACGTGGTGCACAACCACCTGGGCCCGGACGGCAACCATCTGCCGTCCTTCGGGCCGTACTTCACCGAGACCCACCACACGCCGTGGGGCGCGGCGGTGAACCTGGACGCGCCGGGCTCGGACGAGGTCCGCGCGTACTTCCTGGGCAGCGCCCTCGCCTGGCTGCGGGACTACCGGATCGACGGGCTCCGGCTCGACGCGGTGCACGCGCTGGCCGACACCCGGGCGCTGACCTTCCTGGAGGAGCTGTCGGCGGCCGTCGACGAACTGGCCAGGGAGCAGGGCCGGCAGCACTTCCTGATCGCCGAGTCCGACCTCGCCGACCCGCGCACCACCACGCCCCGCACGGTCGGCGGGCTCGGCGTCCACGCGCAGTGGAACGACGACTTCCACCACGCCCTGCACACGGCGCTGACCGGCGAGTCCCAGGGCTACTACGCGGACTTCGCGCGGGCCCCGATGGCCGCGCTCGCCAAGACCCTCACCCGGGTCTTCTTCCACGACGGCACCTGGTCGTCCTTCCGCGGCCGCCACCACGGGCGCCCGGTCGACCGCGAACGCACCCCCGCGCACCGCTTCCTCGGCTACGCCCAGACCCACGACCAGATCGGCAACCGCGCCACCGGCGACCGCCTCTCGGCCACCTGCTCCCCCGGCCTGCTCGCCTGCGCGGCGGCCCTCGTCCTGACCGGCCCGTCGGTGCCGATGCTCTTCATGGGCGAGGAGTGGGGGGCCACGACCCCCTGGATGTACTTCACCGACCACACCGACCCGGAGCTCGCGGAGGCCGTACGGCGCGGCCGGCGCCGCGAGTTCGCCGCCCACGGCTGGGCCGAGGAGGACGTCCCCGACCCCCAGGAACCGGCCACCCGGGACCGCTCGGTCCTCGACCGCGCCGAACGCGACCGCGACCCCCACAAACGCCTCCTCGCCTGGCACCGCGAACTCATCGCCCTCCGCCGCACCCTCCCCGACCTCACCGACCCGGACCTGGCGGGCGTCAAGGTCGCCTACGACGAGGAGGCCCGCTGGCTCGTCTTCCGCCGCGGCGACATCCGCGTCGCCGTCAACCTCGGCAAGGCCCCCGCCTCGATCGCCCTCGGCTCCAACGGCCGCGACCGCGTCCTCGCCACCTGGGACCCCACCGACGCCCCCGGCCGTGACGGCCTCCTGACCCTGCCGGCGGAGTCGGCGGTCGTCCTGACGGACGGCTGAGCTCCGCCCTTACAAGGCGGAGCTCACTCCACGATCGCCATCTCGTGCGGGGTGTTGTTGAAGCGGCGGCCCGTGCCGTCCTCCGTCAGCGTGACGATGTCCTCGATGCGGACGCCGAAGCGGCCCGGGAGGTAGACGCCGGGCTCGATGGAGAAGCACATGCCGGGGACGATGGGGCGTTCCTCGCCCTCGATCATGTAGGGGGGTTCGTGGGTGGTGACCCCGATGCCGTGGCCGGTGCGGTGGATGAAGTACTCGCCGTAGCCGGCGTCGGTGATGACCTTGCGGGCGGCGCGGTCCACGTCCTGGCAGGCCGCTCCGGTCCGTACGGCCTCGAAGCCGGCCTGCTGGGCCTCGCGGACGAGGTCGTGGACGCGGCGTTCCTCGTCGGTGGGGGCGCCGACGTGGACGGTGCGGGTGGTGTCGGAGCCGTAGCCGTGTTTGAGGCCGCCGAAGTCGAGGACGACCATGTCGCCGGGCTCGATGGTGCGGTCGCCGGCCTCGTGGTGGGGGTTGGCGCCGTTGGGGCCGGAGCCGACGACGGTGAAGTCGACCTGGGAGTGGCCGAAGCGCATGAGGAGCGCGGCGAGGTCGGCGGCGACGTCGGTCTCCTTGCGGCCGGCGAAGCGCACCTTGAGGATCTCGCCGTACGCCCGGTCGGCGGCGGCCCCGGCGGCCTCGACCCGGGCCAGTTCGTGGGCGTCCTTCACGGCGCGGAGCATCGGCAGGGCCTCGGTGAGGGAGACGTACGAGGTGCCGGGCAGGGCCTGTTGGAGGCCGAGCAGGTGCATGGCCCAGGCGTTGTCGCTCACGCCGAAGCGGCCGCTTGCGTCGAGCAGCGGCGCGGTGACGGCGTACGGGTCCTTGCCGTCGGTCCAGTCCCGCAGGGACAGCGCGGCGGCGCCCGCGGCCTTCTCGGCGTCCGGCGCCTCCAGGGTGGGCACCACGAGCACCGGGTCCTGGCCGGGGGCGATGACGAGCACGGTGAGCCGCTCGGTGATCGCGGTGGGCTGGTACCCGGTCAGATAGACCAGATCGGGCCCGGGCGCGACCAGCACCCCGGCGAGCCCCGCCGCGGCGGCGGACTCGGCGGCCCGGGCCATCCGGGCCCGGTAGTCGTCGGCGGTGAAGGGTGCGGGGGCGGTGCCGCCGTCGGACGCGGATTCGGACGCGGATGCGGTGCTCTCGGGCATGGGTGTTCTCCTCCTCGACGTACCCCGACGTACAGCATCCTGCCGGGAGCCGCCGGGTCCGGCTACCCGGCCACTCCGGCCACTCCGGCTACTCCGGCTCGCGGACGATGAGGCGTTCGAGGAGGGCCTGGAAGTCGTCGCCGACGACGATGCGGAGCTGGCCGTCGTCCTCGGCGTGTTCGCTGAGCTGGGTGAGGGTGCCGGCGCGCCACCAGAAGACGTACGGGCTGATGGCGCCCGGCGTGTCCTCGTAGCCGGAGGCGGCGAAGGAGGCCATCGCGCCGAGGGCGGGGACGATGGTGGTGTCGCGGATGGGGTGGAAGGCCAGCTGG
This sequence comes from Streptomyces sp. SKN60, assembly GCF_026236535.1. Lineage (GTDB taxonomy): Bacteria > Actinomycetota > Actinomycetes > Streptomycetales > Streptomycetaceae > Streptomyces. Next base: position 80,045 of record NZ_JAHTMW010000023.1, read on the forward strand.
TGGCGGAAGGGCATGGCGACCAGCGCACCGTCCTCCGTGAGCGGGCGGCCGGTGACGCGGCGGACGACCGCGTCGAGGTCGAGGACCCGGCTCGCCGTGTAGAAGGAGTCGCCGAGGATGACCTCGAAGCGCATGCCGTCCGCGTCCTTGACGGTCTCGTGGCCCTCGACCGGCAGCCCCCGCAGGTTGTCGATGGCCCGCTCGCGCAGCCGGACGGGGTCGCCGAGGCGTTCCAGGGCTTCGTCCGTGAGGGTCATGACGCTCTCCGGCAGGTCGAGCGCGAGCACCTCGTACAGCCCCGGGGCGACCGTACGGGCGTAGCCGAACGCACCGGGGTCGATGCCCTCGCCGCTGACGACCCGCGGATAGAGCTGGGCGCGGATCTGCTCGGGCGGCAGGGTCTCCAGGGCGGAGGGCCCTTCCAGCGCGCGGACGACGAGCCGGACGTGGCGCTCGATGAGCCGCGGCCAGATGCGGGTGCCGCGCGGGTCCTGGTGGCAGACGGCGGCGAGGTTGCCGAGGCCGAAGCGGCGGCCGGAGTCGTCGGTGACGGAGTCGGCGTACACGGTCACTTCGAGGCCGAGTTCGGCGAAGACCGCCCGCACCTCCCTGCGGAAGAGCGCGGCCTCGCGCTCGGAGAAGTACGTGAACTCCGGGTCCCGCGGCGCGTCGTCGCCGTCCCGCCTGGGCCCCCGCCGGAACCACCCCACGCCGTCCCGCCTTTCGTCGCCTGTTCCCGCCGTCCGTGCACGGCGTTCGTTGCCGCCGTACCCGCCAGATTAGCGAGCGGTCGTCTCCCGGTGGCCGAGACGGCGGAGCAACTCCGCAGCCGGCCCGTCCGGTTCGCCGCCGTGCGGGAGTCCGTGCGGGAGTCCGTGCAGAAGCTCGGTGCGGTGTACGAGGCGGGGTACGGCGAGCGGCACGAGCACCCCACCGGGGGCGGAGGCGGCCGCGGACCGGGGCAGCAGGGCGAGCCCGTGCCCGGCGGCGGCGAGCGCGGCGACCGTACGGACGTCGGTGCCCTCGTACCGCAGCGACGGCCGGAAGCCGTGGCCGCCCGGCGCCCCGTGCGCGGCGCGCAGCCGGTCGAGCGGCAGCCCCGCGTCGGGGGCGTCGAGCCAGCGCGCGTCGACGAGGTCGCCGAGGTCGAGCCCGTCACGCCGCCCGGCGAGCGGATGGCCGGCGGGCAGGACGACGACCAGGGGATCCTCGGCGACCACGAGCGCGGTGAGCGGGGCGACGTCGGGGAGCCGCAGCGGATCGCTGGGCGCGGCGAGGCCGTCGACGAGACCGAGGTCGGCGCCGCCGGTGGCGACGGCCGCGGGCACCTCGTCGCGGGGCAGGGTGCGCAGGGTGACGCCGGTGGCGGGCAGCGCGGCGAGGACCCGCGGGTGCAGGGCGAGCGGGCCGGCGGCCAGCGTGAGGGTGCGGCGGGGCGGGGCCGCGTACCGGGCGAGGTCGGCGCGTGCCGCGTCGAGCCGGAGCAGCAGCGAACCGGCGTGTTCGAGGAGCCGTTCGCCGGCCGGGGTGGGCGCGACCGGCCGCCGGCCGAGCAGCGCCAGGCCGAGGTCGGCCTCCAGGGCGGCGATGTGCTGGGAGACGGCGGACTGGGTGTAGCCGAGTTCCCGGGCCGCCGCCGAGAAGGAGCCGAGCCGGGCGACGGTCACGTACGTACGGAGGAGGTGCGGGTCCATCGGCGGTGCTGCCTGTCCGTGTCTCAGGACGGCCCGGCGGTCTTGAGCAGATCGCGGGCGTAGTACGCGAGGGAGCGGTTGTAGCGCGGCAGCAGCGGGGCCAGCGCGCCGAGCGCGAGCGAGGCGGCTTCGCGCTCGCGGCCGGTGTCGGCGAGCGCGAGGGCGAGGAAGCCGTCGACGGCGGCGGACAGCGCGGTCTCGTCGGCGTCGAGCCGGTCGGCGGGGATCGCGCGCTCCTCGGTGAGGAGTTCGACGCTGAGGTCGGGGCGGCCGAGGTTGCGCAGGCTGCTGGCGAGCTGGATGACGGCACGGCGGCGGCGCAGCCCGGTGAGCCCGCCGGCGAGGGCCCGCCGGTAGAACCGGACGGCCTGCTCGGGCTCGCCCGTCGAGTCGTGGGCGGCGCCCTGCTCGAACAGGGCGACCGGGTCGTCCTCGGGGAGCTCGGCGGCGAGTTCGGCGATCCGGGCGCGGAAACCGGCCGGGTCCTGGTCCTTCTCGTACGCGTCGAGTTCGGCCCAGCGGTCGGCGAGGCGCTGCTCCCAGTCGTTGTTCATGGCGGCACCCTATCCGGCGGGCCGGGCGGAAGGCCCATAAGCATCCGTGATGGAGGGTGCAGGAATCATCGTTGGACGTGAACGGCGGGACGCGGCCAGCATGACGTCCATGAACGCCATGAAGTCCATGAAGTCCATGAACGGCACGAACACCATGAACGCCACGAACGCCACGAACGACCCGTTCGACCTGAGCTCCATGAACGGCATCAACGCCCCGTACGGCGCCGCCCCCGCCCGCACGCCCCGGATCGCCCTGGTCGGCGACCGCTCCCCGCACGTCAAGTCCCATGTCCGCATCCCGCTCCTCCTCGACGCGCTCGCCGAGCAGGACGGCCTCGTCCTCGACGCGTACTGGATCCGCAGCGGCGACGCGGCCGAGCCCGGCGCGGTGGCGGGCTTCGACGCGGTGTGGCTGCTGCCGGGCAGCCCGTACGAGAGCGAGGAGGGCGCGCTGGCCGCGATCCGCACGGCGCGCGAGGAGGGCGTTCCGTTCCTCGGGACCTGCGCGGGCTTCCAGCACGCGCTGATCGAGTACGCGCGGGACGTCTGCGGTCTGACCCGCGCCGCGCACGCCGAGAACGACCCGGAGGCCGACGCCGGCGACCTGCTGATCGCGCCGCTCGCCTGCTCGCTCGTCGGGCACGAGGGCGCGGTACGGGTGACGCCGGGTTCGCTCGCGGAGTCGGTGCTCGGCGCCGAGCGGTCGACCGAGCGCTACCACTGCAACTACGGGCCCGACAGCCGCCATCTGGACACCCTGGAGGCGCACGGGATGCGCTTCACGGGCGTGGACGACGACGGCCAGGTCCGGATCGCGGAACTCCCCGGCCACCCCTTCTTCCTGGCCACCCTGTTCCAGCCGGAGCTGGCCGGCGACGGCTCGCGCCCGCACCCGATCGTCCGTGCCCTGGCGCGGGCGGCCGTCAGTAGGTCTGCGTCTCTTTCGCGGGTGGCGGGCTGAAGTCCACGTCGGCGGCGGCCAGGACGCGTACGGACCGGCCGGGGAAGTCCAGGTGGCGGAAGCTCTCGTTGTGGTGGGCGACGGACGCGTCGGGCGCGGCGTACGGCCCGGAGCCCGGCTCCCGCACCGAGGTGGTGTGGCCGTCGGCGACGAGCACGAGGTCGTAGCGGCGGCTGAGGGCCTGGCCGGCGATGACGGCGACGGTCTCGTCCGCGCGGTGGGCGATCGCGGCGAGGGCGTTCTGCATGTCGATGACGAGGAGCGCCGGGGCGTGGGTCACCCGCCGAGGATAACCAGCTGCGGGGGTAAGGGAGTTCACTCCATCCGTACGACGAGATGGGCGCGGTCCCGGCCACGCGCGACGAGCCGGGCGTTGGCCTCGTCGGACTCGGCGACCCAGCGTTCGGCGTGGGCCGGCTCCTTGCCGAAGCGCACGTGCCGGGCGACCAGGCGCGGCACCCTGCGCCGGTCGTCCAGGTCCAGGTACCAGGCCTCGTCGAGCAGCGGGCGGACCGCGGCCCACGGGCCCTCGTCGTGCAGCAGGTAGTTGCCCTCGGTGATGACGAGGGGGACCTCGGGCGGTACGGGTATCGCTCCCGCGACCGGCTCCTCCAGGCCCCGGTCGAAGGCGGGCGCGTACACGGTGACACCGGGTTCGGCCGCCCGGATCCGGGCGAGCAGCGCCACGTACCCGGCGGCATCGAACGTGTCGGGCGCCCCCTTCCGCCCGGCCCGCCCGAGCCGCTCCAGCTCGGCCTGCGCCAGATGGAACCCGTCCATGGGCACCAGAACGGCCAGCCCGTCGAGCAAGGTGATCAGCCGCCCGGCGAGCGTCGACTTCCCGACCCCCGGCGGCCCGACAATCCCGAGCACCCGCCGCCGCCCGTCCCGGCCCCCGCCCTCGACGAGCCGCCGGGCCCGCCCGGCGAGCCGTTCGAGTTCCCGCGCGTCCATGCGGGGCATTCTCGCACCGGGGGGCGGGGTGGAGGCGGCGAGGCCACCAGGCCGGGCCAGGACCGCCGGAGCGGGCGCCGGGCCGAGGCGAGCGTCACCGCGGGCCGGCTCGACCTGGTCACGTCGCCGCTGATCTCCGCCTGGGGCCGGAAGGCCGCCTGACGCGCGGGCGCGTCCGTTGGCGGAGGCGACGTCATACGTATTACCTTCGCTCACATGGACACCACGCTGCCCGCCCTCGCCCTCGTCACCCTCGTCGTCCGCGACTACGACGAGGCCGTCGACTTCTACACCCGCGCCCTCGGCTTCGAGCTCGCCGAGGACACCGACCGCGGCGACGGCACGCGCTGGGTCGTCGTACGGCCCCGGGGCGCGGGCGCGCACGGCACCGGGCTGCTGCTCGCCCGTGCCAAGGGCGAGGCGCAGGCCGCGGCGGTCGGTGCGCAGACGGGTGGCCGGGTCGGGTTCTTCCTGCACACGGACGACTTCGCCCGCGACCACGCGCGGATGACCGCCGCCGGGGTGCGCTTCCTGGAGGAGCCGCGCCACGAGCCGTACGGCTCGGTCGCCGTCTTCGAGGACCTGTACGGGAACCGCTGGGACCTCCTCCAGCCGGCCGCCTGACACTCCCGGTAGCGCTCGAAACCCGGTGGCCTCCACCGCGCCCGCCCCGATACGGTCACGGCTCCCCCTCCCGTATCGAACCGAGAGCGACACCATGACCAGCCGCCGCGCGACCACCACCCTCTGGCGCCCCACCGGCCCCGAGGAGCTGGATCTCGTGCGCGCCCTCGACTGGAAGGCGTGGCCGCCCCGGCTCCCGGAGCAGCCGATCTTCTACCCCGTCCTCAACGAGGACTACGCGATCCGGATCGCCCGCGACTGGAACGTGAAGCACAGCGGCGTCGGTCACGTGACCCGCTTCGAGGTCGACACCGCCTTCCTGGCCCGCTACCCGGTGCAGCAGGCCGGCGGGCGGACGATCCTGGAGCTGTGGGTGCCGGCGGAGGAGCTGGACGAGTTCAACGCGCACATCGTCGGCGCGATCGAGCTCGTCCACACCTTCCGCTGAGCTGCTGAGGGAAACCCCTGGCTACGCCTTCCTCCGCGCGGCCGCCGCCAGGAAGTCCTCGAACGTCCCCTTCCCCACCGCCCGTTCCGGCGTCAGATGCCAGCCCGCGGCGAACGCCCGGTACGTCTTCCCCGGCAGCCGTACGGGCAGCAGCGCACGCCGCCGCCCGCTCGCCGCCAGGTAGGCGCGGGCCAGGTCGGCGAAGGTGCGCACCTCGGGTCCGCCCATCTCCGGCACCTGGCCGGCAGGCGGGCCGGCGGCCAGTTCGGCGAGGCGGTCGGCGACCTCGGCCACCTCGATCGGCTGGTCGGAGATCCCGGAGAAGTACGGCATGACCGGCGACTTGGCGAAGGCGGCGAGCACCCGGTGGACCAGGTCGTGGAACTGGGTGGTGCGCAGGACCGTCCAGCCGAGCCCGGACTGCTCGATGATCCTCTCGACCGCGAGCTTGGTGCGGTAGTAGGGGAACGGCACGCGGTCGACGCCGACGATCGAGATGTAGACCAGATGGCGGACCCCGGCCCGGCCGGCCGCCGCCACCAGGTTGCGGGCCGCGTCCTCGTCGCCGCCGCGCGGGCTGCTGGCACAGTGCACGACGGTGTCGACGCCGTCCAGGGCGGCGTCAAGACCGGGCCCGCCCTCGCGCAGGTCGACGGCGAAGGGCCGGGAGTGCCGGCTGAGCACCCGTACCTGGTGTCCGGCCGTCCGCAGCCGCTCGGTGACGATCCGGCCCAGGGTGCCGGTACCGCCGGTGACCAGGATGGTGTGCGGCACGTTCCGCGAAACGTTCTGCGACACGTTCTCCGTGCTCATCGCGATGAACCTCTCTGTCTCTCTCTGCATCGTCCGACAGAAAGGGGACGGATCGCGACCGCAGAGATGTGACATCGGGCGCCCTCGTGTCTCTCCGCAGTTCGTAGAGGACGCCTGCCGAACGTCCGGATCTTCGTACTTTCCGCCCGTACGGGCACGGGCCGCGCCTTGGAGAGACTGCCGGACGCGTCACAGTCCATCACCGAGCACGAACGAGCACGGGGAGGCGGCACGATGAGCGTGCGGCAGCAGTACGACGAGATCGGCGAGGCGTTCGAGGGGTTCAAGTCCCTGCCCCTGACACGGTACGGGGAGGTGCCGAGCTTCCTCGCCCTGGTCGGGGACGTCCGGGGGAAGTCGGTCCTCGATCTCGCCTCCGGTACCGGCTTCTACAGCCGGGAGCTGAAGCGGCGCGGGGCGGCGGAGGTGTTCGGCGTCGACATCTCGACCGAAATGGTCGCGGCAGCACGGGCGTTCGAGGACGCCGAGCCGCTAGGGGTGCACTATGCGGTGGGTGATGTCGCCGAACTCGGTGACCTGGACCGGAAGTTCGACATCGCGCTGGGGGTCCAGCTGCTCAACTACGCCCCGGACGTGGCCGCGATGGAGCGCATGTGCCGGAGCGTGCGCCGGAACCTCACCCCGGGCGGGGAGTTCTTCGTCCTCTCCCAGTCGCCGGACTTCCGCTTCGACGGCCCCTCCCTCGCCAAGTACGGCTTCCTGTGCGAGCCGACCGGCGAGGAGATCGAGACGGGACCGCGGGTGCGGATCACGGCGCTGCTCGACCCGCCGATCTCCTTCGTCGGTGCCGCCCCGCGCCGCGAGGTGTACGAGCAGTCGCTGCGGGCGGCGGGCTTCGGCGACCTGGAGTGGGTGCCGTTGGAGGTGTCGGAGGCCGGCCGCCGCGCGTACGACGCGGAGTTCTGGGCCGACCTCACCGGCAACCCGCCGCTGGAGATGCTGCGCTGCCGGGCGTAGGAGCGCGGGGAGCGCTCTAGTAACGCCCCCAGGCCACGAAGACGAACAGCGCCAGAAAGAACAGGTCGAGGCCCGTCATCGCGAACTCGCGGCGGCGCAGGCGCAGCGCCGCCGCCCCGGCCATGATCAGTGCGAGCCCGGTGGCCGCGACCGGCACGAGGCCCGGCGCGATGTCGAGCACGGCCGGCAGGACGAGGCCGAGGGCGCCGAGCACTTCCAGGGCCCCGATGCCCTTGATGCCGACCGGCGGGAAGCCCTCCGCCCAGGCCCAATTGGGCCCGCCAGCCAGTATCTTCTCCTTCGGCGTGATCAGCTTGTAGCCGCCGCCGAGGAAGTAGGCGGTGGCGAGCAGTCCGGTCACGATCCACAGCGCGATGTTCATGGGGTTCACTCTCTTCCGGTGAGTCGGTGGATTCGGTGTCGCCCTCTTGGACAGAGGACGGCCCCGCGCTGTGACACGGAGGGGAAAAGAAGTTGGCGGAGACGATGGACCGGACCCCGGACCGGAACCCGGACCGGACCCCGGCGGGGGCCGCGGCGGCGAGCTACCGGCCGCTGCTCTTCTCGATCGCGTACGGCATGACGGGCTCCGTCGGCGACGCCGAGGACCTGGTGCAGGACGCGTTCCTCGGCATGACCAAGGCGCAGCGGGCGGGCACGGTGATCGACGCGCCCAAGGCGTATCTGACGACGGCCGTCACTCGCCTCGGCATCAACCACCTCGGCTCGGCCCGGGTGCGCCGCGAGACCTACGTCGGGGACTGGCTCCCCGAACCCCTCGTCACCCATGAGGACGCCCCCGCCGAGCACGCCGAGCTCACCGACGCGCTCTCGATGGCCCTCCTCGTCCTCCTCGAAGCGCTCTCGCCCATGGAGCGGGCGGTGTTCGTGCTCCGCGAGGTCTTCGGCCACGACTACCCCGACATCGCCCGGAGCACCGGCAAGAGCGAGGCGAACTGCCGCCAGATCTTCGCCCGCGCCCGCCGCCGCATCCCCGCCGACGCCACCGCCCGGCTCCCCCGCGAGCGCCGCGCCGAGGGCGCCGAACTCGCCCGCCGCTTCTTCACGGCCGCCGACGGCGGCGACCTCGACGCCCTGCTCGGCATGCTCGCGCCGGACGTCGTCTTCCACGGCGACGGCGGCGGCAAGGCCCAGGCCATCAGCCGTACGGTCCACGACCCGCACCAGACCGCCGCCCTGCTCGTCGCGGGCTTCCGCCGCCTCCGCACCCTCGGCGCGACCCTCCGCCCCGCCCAGGTCAACGGCGCCCCGGGGATCGTCCTGTACGACGCGGAGGGCCGCGTCCTCAGCGTCGTCGAACTCCACCTCCAGGACGGCACGGTCGGCGCGATCCACTCCCTCACCAACCCCGACAAGCTCACCCACCTGGGCCCGGTCTCCGACCAGGGCCTGCTGCCCAGGTTCCGCTGAGTCTCACCCGAATGACTTGATGGTGTTCCAGTTCACGCTCAGGACGACCTTGGCGGGAGCGTTGGTGTTGGTGGTCGAGGGATAGTAGACGCTCATGTGGCCGTCAGAGGTGAACCGGGCCCAGATGTCGGGGACTCCGTCATTGTTGGCGTCCGGGATGCCGATAGCCGAGGAGATGGCCGCCTCCGTCCAACCGGTCCCGTACGAGACATCTCCGTTCAGCGAGTTGGCGGCGAGCATGAGCGAGTTGAGGTCCACGCTGCCGGCACCGGCCGCGCCGGGCTTGCCGTGGCGGACGTTGATGGCGCCGTTGTCGAGGTCTCGCCACAGCAGGTCGGGGGTGCCGTCCCTGTTGATGTCGGCGACGTTGACGATGTCCCGGCGTCCCCAGGCTCCGCCGTTCATCAGGGTCGCGCCCTCGAAGGTGCCGCCGCTGTATCCGGACAGGAACCAGAAGGCGCTGCCGGCGCGCAGGAAGAGGTCAGGAAGCTTGTCGCCGGTGACGTCGCCGACGGCTTTGATCTGGGTCCAGGTCGAAGGCGCGGGCGCGTTGGCGGGGAGTTCGATTTCCAGGCGGTCGTCCACGTTGAAGGTGCCATAGCCGTCGCCGGGGTAGAGCCAGAAGCCGCCGTCTGGGGTGCGGGCGAACAGGTCGGTGGAGCCGTCGCCGGGGTAGGCGTCCTGGTAGTGGGAGATCAGAGCCGCCTTGCCGGTGGCAGGGTCGTACCAGTGACCGGCTGGGTTGACTTGCTTGTTCTTGCCGCCGTAGGAGCCGGGCATGCCTGCGTAGAGCTCGCCGCCGAAGGTTCCCGACATGGTCTGCAGGTTGCCGTCGGCATCGATGATCAGCAGGTCGACGAGGCCGTCGCCGCCGACGTCGCCGGGGCCGTCGGCCCTGTCCCGGGGCTGGACGTAGAAGGTGTAGTCCCTGCGCATGCTCTGGTTGCCGACGCTGTCGAGGGCGTAGACCTGGAGCCCGTTCGGGCCGGCGTGCGGCGGGCTGAGATTCGTCACGGTGGCAGATCCGCCACTCGCAGCGATCTCCTGGTATCCAAGGCCTTCGAAGCCGTACTTGAACTTGGTGGCCTCGGGCGAGGTGAAGGTGATGGAACCGGTGCCACCGAACTTCACTGTGGCCCACGTCGCGCCGTCGGACGTCGCAGCCGGGAAGACGTCGCTTTCGACCTCGGGCCGAGAAGGCGCGGAGGCATCGATCGTGATGCGGCAGGGGTCGGTGCCTGCGGGGAACCAGGTGGACATGCTGCCGGAGGTGTCCTCGGCGCGCACGTCCCACGAGTACGTGGCCTTGTCCTCCAGCGAGGTCGAGGCGACGACAAAGGATGCCTTGCCGCCGGACAGGTTCGTTACGAGCGTGCCGGCGGGAACCGTGCCACCGGTCTTCCAGAACCGGAAGCGCAGGCCCTTGAGGTTGCCGTCAGGGTCGGTCGCCGTGGCGGAAAGAGTGATGTTGGTCTTGCCGATCTGCACGCCGGTGCCGCCGGGGACACAGGCGCCACCGGGCGACGAGGAGCCGCCGGTCGGTTCCTTGGGCGGCCTGTTGTAGTCGACCTCCAGCGTCGCAGAGGTCGCCTGGAACTTGCGCCAGGTCTGCACGTCCGACTCGCTGGTGGCCCTGATGCCGAAGGTGAGCGACGCCCAGCCGCTGTCCGCGCCCTTCTGCGCGGCGGCCTTCACATCAAAGGCCTCATATGCGTCCGCGCAGGAGGTCGGCGACCAGCCGTGTGCGAACGACTTCTTCTGGAGCAGGGTGGACCAGCTCGGTTGCGCGTTCCAGGTGGTACCTGAGGAAATCGCGCCGGTCATGTAGAACTGGAACTCGCGCGCCGTGCAGGACCAAGAGTGGTTGTTGAGGACCTTGAACGTCGCCCGGCTGATAGTGGCGCCCTTCAGGCTGCTGGAGTAGCCCATACGCCAGAACGAGCGGGCCGTACCGCCCGTTTCGCTCTCGTATCCGACGCGGGCGTCGGACGTGCCAGTGCTGAAGTTGGTTCCATTGTAGAAACTCGTGTTCGGGTACGGCTTGTAGGCCGTCGTCCAGGCCTGCCAACCGCTGATGAGGGTCGGGTCGACGAAGACGGGGAACTTGGTGTCCTCGTCGGCGAAGAGTCCGGCGCCGGCCACGTCCATGCTCAGGCGCGCGCTGCCGGTGCCGGCGCCCTCCAATTGGAGATTCATGGGCGCCTGACGGGCCCCCGGCTCCATCCCGGACAGGCCGTGCAGCTTCAGCACATCCTCAGGGGTGGCCACGGAGTCGGCAGACTCGGGCGCGCCGCCTTCCGGGTCCTGGCCACTGGAGTCCCAGGTGAAGGGCGTGGGAACCGACCCGATCTGGCGGCCTTCCTTGTCCTGCACGATGACACGATCGATCTCGCCATCTCGCCGGAAGAGCGCCGTGTCGGAGCGCAGCCCGTACGACACCCTGGCCAGTGCGCTGTTCTTGGCCGCCTCGGGCGTCTTGACGATGAGCAACTGGGCGAATCCGCCCTCCTGGCGGGCCACAACAAGCAGGTCGACGCCGGAAAGCACTTCGGAGTAAAGGGCACGAGGGCCGTCGAGCACGGGCTCGGGCAGCGGGCCGGGCCATGTGTAGGTGATGATGTGCCCGTTGAGTTCGGCCTCGGCAAGAACGCTGCTGGCCGGGGTGTCTTCGGCCCGGGGAGCCAGGGGCGTACGGGCGTAGGCGCGGGTGACGCGGGTGCCGCCCGGGGTGCCGTTTGAGAAGCGCACGGGGAAGGCGGGGTTTACTGGTGCGATGCCGAGTCCGTGCGGGTTCTTGGCGGCTCGCTTGAGCGTGGTGTCGATCGGTGCCCAGTGTCCGTCAGCGTTCTTTGCCCGCTGAGGCAGGGCGGCGATCTGGGTGCGGAGTTGGCCGTCGGGGAGGGCCCACGTCAGCTGCGTCGCGGTAGTTGCAGCGTCGACCAGGACCTTCTTGCCGCTGCGCTTCGCTGCCGCCATGGCCGCGGCTTCGTCGCGGGGGGCCGTGGAAGCCTGCTTCGCCTCGGCTGGCAGCTTCTTCGCGGCTTCCGGCGGGACATCGGGTTGCCACCATGGCAGGAGAGCCGCGGTGACCGCGGCCACGAGGAGGCCAATGGTCACGGACAGCCGTATGCGTGTGCGCACGAGGGGGCTGAGAAGACGAGGCACGGACACGCGGTCTACTCCCATGGGAATCATTCGAATTGACGGCAGCACAGACAGCCCCGTCGGAGCAGCCACACGGGGGTGCGGGCGCCCACACGATCACATGTCTTACACAGGGCGTCCACAGGTGAAGAGGTTGTGAAGTCGTTACTTTCGAGGGGTTCGCCTGAAATCCTGAAGGTTCAGATCCCGTATTCAGGTGGTTTAACGCCCCCACTTTGCAGCCATTCATGGCCCTTTGCGTTATTCGCACCTAAAGATCACCGGTGACGAGATCTTGATCAGGTTGGTTCCGTGATCATCATCACCTTCTCCTCACTCTGTCACCTCGCGCGAGCTTGATCCAAGCACCGTCGGGGACGGAGAGTTCACGCGCCTGCGCCCGCGGTAGGGCGCGCGCTTCAGCGGTACCTCCGTGCCGCTTTCGAGCTTTCCTTTTTCGCTGTTGGGGTGGGAGTCGCCGCGTATGCGTGCTTCAGATCCGCTGTCATGGCTCGGGCGTGGAAGCCTGGCCATGACGGAATCAGTTCGACGGCGCCGGCGGCGAAGCCGCACGGCGACCGTCCTTTTGTTGTCGTCAGCACTGACCGTGTCGACTCTCACCGGGCAGGCGTGGTCTGTCCCCGGCGACGGAATGAGCCGGACGGAGTCGACGGCCCAGATCGACCTGCCCGACCTGCCCAAGACGGATCCAGTTCCCGCTGACCCGGCAGGTGAGACGAATCTCGTCACTCCTCGCGATGAAACCGTCACCACCTACACGCCGGACGCGATCACCCCGTGGCCTTCGGGTGCCGGCACCGTGACCCTGACCCCGGACATGGAGCCGGGGGTGTCGACTGCGCCGGCAACCAACAACCTGCCGGTCAAGCTGGGGGTCCCCGCTGGTGGCGACCCGGCGGGCCTTGCGGGCAGTTGGACGATCGACGTCAAACCGCCAGAGGCATCCCAGGATGCGAACCTCGCGGGTCTGGTCATGAAGTTGACCCCGCCGGCCACGGTGGACCCGACGGCCGAGGTGGCCCTGACCGTCATCACCGACGACTTCGCCGACCGCTACGGTCCGCAGGCGGCCGAGCGCTTCGGTCTGATGCTGTTGCCCGAGTGCGTCTATTCCTCCCCGACCACGGGCGACTGCGCCGACGGCGGTGGCACCGCGCCGATGTCCATGTCCCCGGAGGACAAGGACGTCAGGAACGGCAAGGCGCACTTCCAGCGGCTCTCTTCCACGGTCAAGACCGTCCCCGCGAAGGATGCGCCCGCCAAGTCGGTCGCCGCAAAGAAGTCCGCCACCCGCACTGTCGTCACCGGCACCGTCCCGGTGTCCAGCCTGCTCGGTGAGGGCTTCGTCCCGACCGGGGCAACGAAGGCGTCCTACCAGGGAGATGTCCAGCCAGTCGCCAACACCACCGGCGGCGCCGCGGTCGGCATGCTCGACACCGGCTCCTCTGTGTCCGGCGACTTCACGGCCTCGCCGCTGCTCTCCTCGGGCTCCTGGTCAGCAGGAGCGTCTTCCGGCGCCTTCACCTACTCCTATCCGGTGCAGGTCCCGGAGACGGCCGGCGGTCTGATACCGAAGGTCAACCTGGCGTACTCCTCGCAGTCCGTCGACGGACGCACCTCGTCGACCAACAACCAGGCCTCCTGGATCGGCGACGGCTGGGACTACAACGCGGGTTCCATCACCCGTACGTACACCAGCTGCCGCGAGGACTCCAAGAAGGCCGGCTCCAACAACTCCACGCATCGCACCGCGGACCTGTGCTGGGGCTCCAACAACGCCACCCTCTCGCTCGGCGGCATGACCACCGAGCTGGTCTGGGACAACACCAGGAACGCGTGGTTCACGGCCAACGGCGACGGCTCCAAGATCGAGCAGATCACAGGCGAGAACACGGGCAACGGCGCCAAGGACGGTGAGTACTGGGTCGTCACCACCAAGGACGGCACCAAGTACCACTTCGGCAAGAACAAGCTCCCGGGCTGGTCCGACCACGGCACCGCCGACGACGACCCGACCACCGACTCGGTGCTCACCGTCCCGGTCTACGGCAACCACGCCGGCGAGGACTGCTACCAGGGTCCGACGACCGACGACTGGAAGAACTCCTACTGCACGCAGGGCTGGCGCTGGGGCCTCGACTACGTCGAGGACGTCCACGGCAACGCCATGTCGTTCTGGTGGAAGAAGGACCAGAACTACTACGCGCGCAACTTCAACTTCCAGTCCCCTGTCGCCTACGACCGGGACGGCTGGCTCGACCACATCGACTACGGCCAGCGCAAGAACTCCCTCTTCTCCACTTCGGCGCCCGCCAGGATCAAGTTCGACGTCGACAAGCGCTGCTTCGGCACCCTCACCTGCAGTGACGAGAACTTCGCCTCCAAGGACCCGGATCTGTACCGGCCATGGTTCGACACCCCGGCCGACCTGCGCTGCGAAGCGAAGAAGAAGTGCTGGAACGCCGGTCCGACCTTCTGGTCCGCCATCCGCCTGGACAAGATCACCACCTCTGCTCAGCGAATCGTTGGCAACACCGCCCGACAGGCCGTCGATGCCTACCAGCTCCAGCAGTCCTTCGCCGAGCTGAAGACCGGCCCGAACACCGCCCTGTGGCTGGAGTCCATCCAGCGCACCGGCTACGGCCGCAACGGGACATCAGAACTAGGGATTGATCTCAACCCCGTGCGGTTCGAGCCGAACATCGACAACATGCCGAACCGCGTACTGCGGCAGGCTGAGAACGAGACCGACCCCGCCAAGCTCGACCCGCGCCCTGGCTTCTCCCGGCTGCGAATCCACCGTGTCATCAACGAGTACGGCGGCGAGACCGTCGTCACGTACAACAAGCCGACGGCGGGCTGCGAGAACGGCACGCTGCTGCCCCGTAAGGGAACGCCCGATCTCACTGACCTGCTGAAGTCCAATAGTCGCCTCTGCTACCCGTCGTTCTGGAATCCGGACCCCGAGGTCGAGGACATCGACTGGTTCCACAAGTACGTGGTGACCAAGGTCGAAGAACTTCCCAACATCGACAGCTCCTTCGGCACGACGACCAACTACGCCTACAAGAACCCTGGCTGGAAGCTGGCGGAGCAGGAGTTCACGAAGAGGTCGCAGCGCACCTACTCGCAGTTCGCCGGCTTCGAGCAGACCACCGTCCTCACGGGCGAGGACAACCCCGACTTCAGCGCCAAGCAGACCAAGGCCGTCACCCGCTACTTCCGCGGCATGGGTGACACAGTGCCCGTCACGGACATCACCGGCGCCGAGATCGCCAAGGACAAGGAACCATTCGCCGGCCGAGTCGCTGAGGAACTCACCTACAGCAACGCCACCAAGGCGGACACAGACTGGCTCACCCGGAGTGTCACCGTCCCGGCAGCCACCGAGCTGGCCAAGCGTGACCGCGACGACGGCCTGCCACCGCTGAAGGCCTGGCGCGTGACGGACGTACGGACGATCGCGTACAGCAAGTCCTCGGGCGCGAACGCGGCTGACCCGCGCACTGAGCGATCCGTCGAGACGACGACGAAGTACGACGACGCTTATGGATTGCCCACCGAGGTGGAGTCCTTCGGCGACACCGGCAGGTCCGGGGACGAGTCCTGCACAAAGCTCGAGTACCTGCACCACATTCCCAAACACTTGATCGGGCTGACCAAGCAGGTGCTGGTCTCGCCGACCCTGTGTGCGGCGGCGAACTGGGCTGATCTCACATCCCTGACATCGGCCGGCCGCACCGCGTACGACGGCGGGACGTACGGCTCGCTCGCCATGGAAGCGCGTGGGCTTGCCACCCAGACCTTCTCTCTCAACGGCGAGGGAAACGACTTCCAGCCCGGAGGCACGACCGAGTTCGATGAGATCGGTCGCGTCATCCGTGTGACGGACCCGGACAACAACGCCTCGACGATCACCTACGACCCGCCTACGGGGCAGGTGTTCAAGGTGACCCAGGCCAACGCCCTCGGTCACACCCAGGTCCAGGAGCTCGAGCCCGGGCGCGCCGTGGCTCTGCGGACGACTGATGCCAACGGCCAGGTCAGCCAGGCCATGTTCGACCAGCTGGGCCGCCTCGTCGAGGCGTGGGCCCCCGGCCGCACGCCATCAAGCTCCTCGGTGCCGGATTTCCGGGCCGTCTACACCTTCGCCGGAAAAACGTTCCAGCCCGACCCGGAGGATGCCACCAAGCAGGTTCCCGTTCGTGTCCCCGCCTACATCACCACGTACGCGCGCAAGGACAAGACCCGCCTCGAGCAGTCGGTCACCATCTATGACGGCCTCGGGCGTGAACGGCAGACCCAGGAGGAAGCGGCCGGCGACGGCTGGCTGATCACCGACACGCTCTACAACGGCTCCGGCGAGATCTACCAGACCAACAACGCGTACTACGCCGAGGAGGTCAAGGCCGGCGAGCTGTACCCGCCGCAGCCGGACACGGTCATTCCGAACATCACACGCTACGCGTACGACGGTCTCGGCCGCGTGGTGGAGGAGACGCCGTACCTGAAGAAGGTCGTGAACGCCGCGACCGGCGAGTCACAGTCGGTGGCATACCCGGAGCGGGCGACCCGCTACGAATACGGCGAGGACTGGTCGAAGGTCATCAACCCGCAGGGCGCTTCGTCCTCCCGAGTCTGGACCGACGCCACCGGCCGAACCTCCCGCGTCGAAACGCTCGCTGGCCAGACAGACACTGTCCACACGTCGACCTCATACGAGTACGACGCCCGCGGGCAGATGGTGAAGGCCACCAGCTCCGCAGACCCTGCTCACCCGTGGACCTGGACGTTCGACCACCGCGGCCGAATGGCATCCGCCACCGACCCCGACTCGGGCACCACCCGCACCGCCTACGACCAGTACGACCGCCCCGTGACGGTCACCAACGCCCGTGGCGTCACCGTCTGGAACGCCTACGACGCCGTGTCACGCCCCACACAGCAGCGCCTGGGCGACGACCAGGGCAAGGTGCTTGCGGACCTCACGTACGACACGGCGCCAGGCGGCAAGGGCATGCCCGCCACCGCCACGCGCTACACCGACGACCTGGCCTACGTGCAGAAGGTCGACGGCTACACGTCCGACTACCAGCCGACGTCCACCACGCTGTCCCTTCCGCAGTCGATCGCCGACGAGTGGGGCTTCGCCAAGGACTACACCTACACCTACAAGTACTCCGACACCGGTCAGCTCAAGGAAATGGGACTGCCCGCAGCGGGCAAGTTCCCGGCCGAGCGGCTGATCGTCCGCTACAACAAGGACGGTCTGCCGCTCTCCGTCTCCGGTAAGGACTGGTACGGCTCCGAAACCCGCTACGACCATCACGGCCAGATCCTGCGCTCCACCCTGGGCGCCCAGCCCTACCGCGTCTGGACGCAGGACACCATCGACGAGGGCTCCGGTGAGCTGAAGGAGCAGTCGGTCTACCGCGAGCAGACCGGCGACAAGAGCCTCGTCGGCGGCAACCTCGTCTCTAACCGGGCCTACACCTACGACCCGGCCGGCAACGTCACCTCGATCCAGGAGAAGTCCACGGGGATCGCGGAGCGCCAGTGCTTCGACTACGACCCGATCGGCCAGTTGAAGTCGGCCTGGACCTCCAAGGACCAGACGAGCTGCGTCAACCCGAGGAACCCGGACGGCACGTTCAACAGGAACGCAGACGGCACGCTCCGCGTCGCCGCAGGCGCGGACAACTCCGGCTACTGGCAGGAGTACACCTACGATCTCCTCGGCAACCGGGAGCAGCTGACCGAGAACGACCTCACCGGCGACACCACCAAGAACGCGGTCACCACATACGAGTACGGCGTGGGCACGGCCAAGAGCCAGCCGCACACGCTGACCAAGGTCTCGAAGACGTACAAGACCCCGGCGGGCGCCGAGGTCAAGGCCGAGGCCACCCGGCTCTACGAGCTGACCGGTGACACGAAGTCGATCACCTCGATCGACAACGGTGACAAGCAGGAACTGACCTGGACCTACGACGGCCAGGTCGAGCGGATCACCGGGGCGGGCACCGGCGGGAAGACCCCGTACGTGGGTCTCGGCCAGAAGTGTCTTGATCTCAAGTCCGGTCTCCCTGCGGCGGGCCAACCGATCCAGCTCTATGCCTGTAACACCTCCGTGGCGCAGAACTTCAAGTTCACACCCACCCCTGGCACCGCGTCGGTGCCGCAGATCGACCCCAACAGGGGCTCGCTGACCACGTACGACACGTGGTGCCTCCAGCCGACCGCCAACGCTGCGGGGTCGGCCGTCCAATTGCAGAAGTGCAACGGCAGTGCCACTCAGGAACTGAGGCGCAACGCGGCCGGCCAGCTCACTCACATCGCCTCCGGCCTGTGCCTCGCTGTCCAGGGCGGAATCGACGCGAACAGCACCCCGATCGTCCTCGCCACCTGCGACGGCGCGGCCAAGGCCCAGCAGTGGCTGCCGCAGAACGACACCCGGCACATCTACGGCCCCAACAACGAACGCTTGCTGACGATCCAGGGCAGCCAGGCCACGCTCCACCTCGGTGATGCCGAGGTCACCGTCCAGAGGGGCGGCGTCCTCGTCAACACCCAGCGCACCTACGCCGCACCCGGCGGCGCTGTCATGCGCTACGCCAACGGCACCGGGGCGGACACCCTCGTCGCGCAGACCGCCGATCACCAGGGAAGCGCCTACACCGAGATCACACTCGACAGCTCCGCCGCAGTACGGATCCGCAAGCAGGACCCATTCGGCAACGAGCGCGGTGCGGACACCACAGCGAAGAACCTGCAGTCCCACAAGGGCTTCCTGGGCAAGGACCGGGACGACGCCTCCGGCTTCACGCCGCTCGGCGCCCGTCTCTACGACCCGGCCGTCGGACGCTTCCTGTCCGCCGACCCCGTCCTTGACCTGAACGACCCGCTCCAGTCCAACGGATACGCATACGCCCACAACAACCCCGTCACCTTCTCCGACCCGACCGGCCTCGCAATCAGCCTCACCGCTTCCGAGCGGGCTGCCGCCCTCGCCGGCGCCGGTCTGTCGGCGGCGGAGGTCGCCCAGGCGCAGGCGATGCAGGGCAAGTCCCTGTCGTCAGTGATCCTCTCGATCGCGTGGGAGACGCTGAAGGACTTCATCGGTATCAACGACGCCATGGCCTGCTTCGGCGGCGACATGTGGTCCTGCGGCGGACTGATCATGGACGCGATCCCGTGGGGCAAGATCGGCAAGATCCCGGCGGTCCTGAGGGCCATCGACCGCACGATTAACGCCATCCAGGCCTTCAAGGCCGCCAAGCGTGCCGCGGAAGTCGTCCTCAAGGCAGCCAAGGCTGCCGAAGCAGCCGCTCTCAAGGCCAAGCAGCTAGCAATCGAACGGGCGAAGAAGGCAGCACAAGCAGCAGCGAAGAAGGCAGCCGCAGCAGCCAAGAGAACTGCCGACAAGGCGGTCGAGAAAACCAAGAAGACCGGCAACCCGGTCCAAAAGGCAGCCCAGGGCAAGGCAGCCCCGAAGGTCTCCTCCGCCGGCGGAGGCAAGGGCGGCGGAAAGGGGTCCGGAGGCGGTAAGTCCGGCGGCAGCGCCGGCGGCTCCTCCCGTAGCAACGGCGGATCGAGTGGCGGCTCCTGCCAGAGCCCGAGCAACAGCTTCGTGCCCGGCACTAAGGTCCTGATGGCCGACGGTTCCGCCAAGCCGATCGAGAAGGTCAAGGCAGGCGACAGCGTCGTCGCGACCGACCCGAAGACCGGGGAGACCCGCGTCGAGACCGTCACCGCCGAGATCAAGGGCCAGGGCCTCAAGCACCTGGTCAAGATCACGATCGACACCGACGGCAAGGCCGGCTCGAAGACCGCCCAGGTCACCGCGACTGACGGACACCCCTTCTGGGTACCCGAACTCGGCAAGTGGATCGACGCCACCAATCTCAAGTCCGGCGAGTGGCTGCAGACCAGCTCCGGCACGTACGTCCAGATCGCCGCAATCCAGCGCTGGATAGCCCAGGACGCCACAGTCCACAACCTCACCGTCAGCAACACCCACACGTACTATGTGCTGGCAGGCGCCACTCCGGTCCTCGTTCACAATTGCGGTGGTGCCCGGTTCGAAGTGGATTCCAGCGGGGTTGCGAGTGACCTAGAAAACCCGGTCACTGCCACAGTTCCGTACAATCGGGCTACGCACTACGGTGGCTCTCAGACAAATGGCCCTGGCGGCCAGGCGGCGCGAGCGGCGGGCGAGGGCCAGCCGTGCCCGGAGTGCGGCGCTACGATGACATCAGGAACGGCTCATGCCCCCGTTCCCGAGCATGACCCGCCACTTGTTCTCCACTACTATCGCGGCGGCGGGTCGGAAATGACGAACGCAGAGCGAAGAGCCTACGCAAGGAATGACGGCATCAATGGGGCCGCATGTCAGGCCTGCCAGCGATCACAGGGGGCCGAGATGGCGAAGGTCTCCAAGGCGATAAAGAGGAATCTGAGACTGTGACCGAAGAAGGCGAACGATTGTCGGCCCTTGAGCGGCATGTTCGGAGATTCTGGGATGGTCATATCGTGGAATCTGCCTCCTGGGATCGCGGGCCGATCCTGGAGCGAGTTCCGCACTTCGCCATCTACCAGGTCTACCCTCAGCGTGCTGGTGAGGCATGGGTTTACGTGACAGTCGGGTCCTCTGTGCATGGATCTACAGTCGA
This sequence comes from Streptomyces sp. SKN60, assembly GCF_026236535.1. Lineage (GTDB taxonomy): Bacteria > Actinomycetota > Actinomycetes > Streptomycetales > Streptomycetaceae > Streptomyces. The sequence goes on from NZ_JAHTMW010000023.1 coordinate 100,342, forward strand.
CGGAATCGAGTTCTTCGTAATGTCTCCCGTGGCTGCCGAAATTCACTCGGAAACGTTGGCAATGGTGAGTCACTTTCACTCGTTCGAGGCTCATCAGTTGGGTGTGGGATCGGTCATCAATATTGGCCGCCCGTGGATGCCAGATTCACGCATGGATCACCTCTTGGTGAGCCTTCCCTATCCCTACGGGCCTGAACTTGAATGGGCTCCTACTGAAGCGGGGGGTGCGCGATTCTTGTGGCTGCTTCCGATCCACAAGAGCGAGGCTGATTTCATCAAGCATGAGACTCTTGATGAGTTCGAATCCATGCTGGACGCGGAAGGCGTAAACGTATTGGATCCCAACAGGAATCCGATTATCTGAGGATATCCTGTCGCTTTACGGATCGCATTTGGAGCCGTAAAGTGATTGGTTCCTTCCGGGATGCCGATAACCGCTACCCGTGGGACTCAGGAAATCACTGTAGGGCCCCGCCAGAAATATGGTCTGGCGGGGCCCTACAGCGGTTTTGACGGCAACGCTGACGGCAACGTCAGCGGACAGCGGTGGCGACAGACGGGTTGCTTGTTCTCCGCCGGTGGGACTGAGGGCGTCGTTCAGGGTGTCGATGGCTTGACTTTGGAGGCGGAGTCATACGTGGACGTAGAAGCTGATGTGGGCGTGGCCGAGGAGTTCCTTGATTACGATGAGGTCGACACCCTGTTCCAGGAGCAGGGTGGCGGTCGAGTGCCGGAGATCGTGGTAGCGGATGCGTCGGAGGTCGGCCCGGTCGAGGAAGCTGCGGAAGCGGCAGGGGATGTTGGCACGTGCTGCGACGTGCCCGAATCTGTGAGGGGTGACGTTCTGCACAGTGTCCTCTCATTCTGTTACGGAGGGTCTCTTGGCCGCGAAGGCGTTCCGGTTTGGAGCGTTGATGCGGAGCGAGAGAACCAACGACGCCTCGGCGTAATCACCTACCAAAAGGACCCAATCAACAGATTCACAGGGTGAGCCCCGGTCGCTCCATGGCTGGAGACCGCACAGGAGGGAATTGAACGCGCGAGGACCAAGCCACTGATCCGGGACGCCCGCGGCATGCACACGATCACTCCCTCGTTGTTGAGATTGGAGGGCTGGAGCGCAACTCCCCCTGGTGGGGCTTCGTCGTGTCACCCACAGAAACCAAGAAGACCGGTCGTTCAGCGGTGCTAAAGCTCCTGAGAGTCCACGCGTCCGCCAGGAGCTCGCCGCCCCAAGACCATGACATAATCTCGCGGTGATCAATCCCTCAGACATCGACCTGGTTGAATTCCTGACTCACTGGCACGGCGCGCCGCAATCTGTCGGTCGACCCTTGCCGGCCGAGGCTCTCCGGATTCCTCGGCCACTTCAGGAGTGGCATGAACTCGCCTCCCGCTGGACGAAGTTGAAGCGCGGCGGAAACCGAATGATCGAACCTTCCGAGATCCAAGCGGATCAGGGGAAGTTCGTCTTCATGAAAGATGCAACCGGTGACTGGATCTGGGCTTTTGGCGTACATGACCGAGATGCAGTGTTTGAGGGAATTCCGGGTGAAAATCTGGATCACGTGCCTGAACCCCTCCCCGAGTTCCTTAAGCATGTGACCGCCACCGAAACGCTCATGACGGCGGATTGCGCACGGTTGGGTGATCAGGTGCCGGACGAAGCGTTTCCTTCGATTCTCACTCTCCCATGCAGGAGGTCAGTTTCGGCGGCTGGAAGTGGCCGGACCCCGGTTATCGCACCTTCATGAGCGATTCCCTGATGGCTTCCGTGGGGCCAGCGGTGGATCCTGCTTCACCCTGGTTGAACAGGTCCGGTTCTTCGGCCGTGCGCATCGCGGGGATCGACCTGGCGTCCCTTGATTATCTGGACGCTGATGCCACCGTCCGCTGGATCGAACGTGAACCCGACGACGAGTACTGAGCCCGATCGTCAGCGGGTTCGACCCTCGGGCGGCTTCTCGGTCCGGATGACGGCACACGCCGTCTCCCTCGTCGACAGTTAGTGCTGTGACCGGGACGGTTCACTGGGATGGGGAGTGATGAGTTTGTCCCGTCCCGTTCGGGTCGGTGGTCGCCGTCAGTTCAACGTTGGGTGCCAGCGATGAGTGCGTCGACCTCTTTGGCGAGGGCGGTGATGTCGACCGTCTGGGCGGTGTCGACGGTTAGGGCATGCCCGCCCAGCCCGAGCGGTCCTGGGTGGGCGGCCCAGACCGTGACGCGGTCGCTGATCTCCTCGCGGGTGAGGTTCTGATCGAGGTGGCCCGGATGGCGTTTGCGTGTCCGGAACCGTTCAGCGACAAGTCCGGTGTCGCAGTCGCAGCACACCTCGACCAGCTGGGCGTCGAGTTGCTGGAGTCGGGCGGGGGCGGTGTCGCGGTGCCACCAGTTGACGAGGATGGCTCGCCCGGCGTCGGCGGCGAGTGCGAACAGGATGTCGTCGCTGGCCCGGCTCAGTCGGTAGCGCCATGCCTGATCGCCGATGCCGAGGGAGCCGTAGAGCGATTCCAGGATCACGTCTTTGTCGATGACCGGCAGCCCGAGTTCCGCGGCAAGTCCGCGGGCCAGGGTGCTCTTGCCGCTGGCCGGCAGACCGGAGACGATCACGAATGCGTTGTCGATCACCAGGTCAGTGTGTCGCAGCCCGATTTCCGGGCTGTCCACAGGGCGAGGCCGACGCTGCTCCCGTGCCGGTCAGGCCACTGTTCGCGGTGGTCTGCCGCCCCAGCGGATGGCCTTCTCGCTGCGAATGCGAGCGCGTTCACGGCGCAGGGCGGCCAGGATGTCGGGGTGCCGGGCGTTCTTGTTGCGCCAGCGCAGGTAGGCGTGCAGGGCCCGGGTCTGGACGGTGTGGTTGGGGTGGTGGGAGTTGGCGAGGGTGAACTGCCGCAGTGGTCCGAAGTGGGCTTCGATGGGGTTGGCCCAGGAGGCGTAGGTCGGGGTGAAGCACAGCTCGACCTTGTTCTTGGCCGCCCACCGTTTCATTCGCCAGTTCGTGTGGGCGGAGAGGTTGTCGAGGATCACGTAGATCGGGGCGCCGTCCGGACGGGCTGCCCGGATCGTTCGCATGGCCGCCCAGGTGTGGTCGATGCCCTTGCGTCTGTGGTTGACACCCCACATCTGGTCGTCCCCGACGGAGTAGCAGCCGTGGAAGTAGGTGATCCCGTGGGTGCGGGCGGAACGTCGCCAGCAGCCGGTCGGGGCGGCCTCGCTCGGCCCAGCAGGAGCCGGCGGTCGGGCGGATGCCCAGTGGCCCGAACTCGTCGAAGGCGAACGTGCGGTCGGGCCGCTCGTTGATCGCGGACTCGATGCGGGCGAGCTTGGCGTCGAAGTCCGGGTCCGGTGACTCCTTCCAGGTCTTCGTGCGCTGGAAGGAGATCCCGCGGCGGGCCAGTAAGCAGCGCAGGGCCTCCCGGCCGATCCGGACGGGCCGGGCTATGTTCCTGCGCAGGTGATCGGCGAGCTTGCGGATCGACCAGCGGGTGAAGGGCTTGCCGAGCTTGGTCGGGCGGGTGGTGGCCGTCTGGATGACGAAGTCCTCGTCGTCACGGTTGAGCAGGCGGAGACGGCCTCCCGCCCAGCGAGGGTCCAGGCATGCGAGCCCGATCTCGTTGAACTTGTGGATCACATCGCGGACGGTGTCCTCGTCCGCCTGGACCAGACGGGCGATCACCGGGACCGTGCTGCCGCCGGCCGAGGCCAGCAGCATCATCGCCCGCCGGAACCGCACCGAGCTGATACTTCCCCGCCGCACGACCTGCTGCAGCTTCTGCCCCTCCTGCTCGGTCAGCCCACGGACCCTGACCCGATGCGCCACCCTGCCTCCCCACGATGGTTGGAAGCGTCCTCACTTCCGACCACCACAACGAGCGACCCGGTGAACATTCACGGTCACAGCACTAGGTCGACGGCATCGTGCTCCAGGGACTCAGCCTGCCGCTCCACAACGACACCGAATCGGCTGAGGTGGCGGGCGCCGGCGCGCGCCACTGCCCGCCGACGCCTACCCCCACGTCGCCGAACTCGCCGCGGAACACGTCCTCAAGCCGGGGTTCGACTACGCCAACGAGTTCGCCCACGGACCCACCCCGGCAAAGAAGTAGGGCCTGCGTCAGGCCACGGCGGTGCCCTCCAGTTCGACCAGCAGGCCCGGGACCGCGAGTCGCGTGACGCCGAGCATCGTGGTGGCCGGTGCGACGCCCGCGGCGGACAGGCGGGCCGCGAGCAGGCCGTGGTGCGGGAAGAGGGCGTCGACGTCGGTCGTGTAGACGTTGAGGCGGACGAGGTTCGCGAGGGTCATGCCGGCGGCGGTGAGGACGGACTCCAGGTTGTCGAGGCTCAGGGTCAGCTGGCCGGCCATGTCGGCCTCGTGCTCGGGCTTGCCGTCCGGGCTCATCGCGGTCTGGCCCGAGATGTACAGGGTGCGGGTGTGGCCGGAGACGAGTTCGGCCTGGTTGAAGCCCAGTTCCACCGACCAGTTCACCGGGTTGATCGCCGTGCGTTCGACTGTCACGTCAGCTCCGTTCCGTTCGATTCGGATGTCGTGGGCAGGAGCCTCGCAAGGAATCACGACACCCTTCGTCAGGTATTCGGTTACGGTTCCGGGATGCGCGCCGACCGGTTGGTCTCCCTGGTACTCCTGCTGCGGCAGCGCGGGCGGATGACCGCCGACGCGCTCGCCCGGGAGCTGGAGGTGTCGACCCGTACCGTGCTCCGGGACATCGAGGCGCTGTCCGCGGCCGGCGTCCCGGTGTACGCCGAGCGCGGCCGGCACGGTGGCTTCGGGCTGCTTCCCGGCTTCCGGACCGAGCTCACCGGCCTGAACCATGACGAGGCGCTGGCCCTGCTGACCGCCGGATCGGGGCGCGGGGAGCGGGCGTTCGGGCTCGGGGCGGCGCTCGCGTCGGCGATGCGGAAGGTGGTGGACGCGCTGCCGGAGGGTCCTCGGGGGACGGCGAGCGACGCGGTGCAGCGCATCCTCATCGAGCCGGAGACGGACCTCCTCTCCCGTCGGACGGCCCCGGACGACGACGAGATCCCCGGCCCCGCGATGGCCGAGGTCCGGCGGGCGGTGCTCGCCGGGCACAAGCTGCGCATCCTTTACGCGGCCACGGACCAGGACCCCCGGTGGCGCACGGTCGACCCGATCGGGCTGGTCACCGTACGGGACAAGGCCTATCTCCTGGCTACGCGGTCCGGCGAGGACCGCACGTACCGCCTGTCGCGGGTGCGGGCGGCGGAGGAGCTGCCCGAGGCGGCGGAGCGGCCGGGCGAGGTCGATCTGGACCGGATCTGGCGGGAGCGCTCGGCCCGCTTCCTCGCCGACGGGGACCACGTCACCGTACGGATGCGGGTGGACCCGGCGCGCCGGGAGGAGCTGCTGAACACCGCGCTCGCCGTACGGATGGAGGAGTCCGGCACCGACGACTGGCTGCGGCTCGAAGTGACCTTCCAGGACGCGCGGCACGCCGAGTGGGCGCTGTGGCAGCTCGGAACGGACGCGGAAGCAATGAGCCCGGAGTCGCTGCGGGCCGCGCTGCGCGCCCGGGCCGTCGGGCTGGCCGCGCATTACGATGCCGGGCATGGCGTGCCGTATCAGTGAACTGATCCTTGACTGTGCCGATCCCGAGCGGCTCGCCGCGTTCTGGAGCGAGGTGCTCGGGTACGCGGAGATCGAGCGGGAGGAGGACGGCAGCATCGCGATCGGGCCGCCCGATGCCGGGTTCGGCGGCCCGCAGCCGACGCTGATCCTCAGCCCGAGCGACACCCCGAAGGCCGGGAAGCTGCCACTGCACCTGGACGTGAACCCCACGGACCGCGACCAGGACGCCGAGTTGGAGCGGCTGCTCGGCCTTGGTGCCCGGCATGCGGATGTCGGGCAGACAGGTGAGGAGAGCTGGTACGTGCTCGCGGATCCCGAGGGGAATGAATTCTGTCTGCTGCGGGCCCGGCTCGAACCGGTGTCATAGATCGAGCTCGGCGCGGACCGTCTTGCCCACGGGCAGGCGATCCAGGACGTCCCAGCGGGTCGCGAGCGCGTCGACGAGGAGCAGGCCGCGGCCCGAGTCGGAGAGCGGAAGCGGGGAGACGAGGCCGGGCCGGCGTTCGGTGCGGGTGTCGGAGACCTCGACGGCGAGGAGTCGTTCCGGGGTGTACGAGAGCGTCACCTCGAAGTCCCGGCCGGGGACGCGGCCGTGGGTGACCGCGTTCGCGGCGAGCTCGGCGACGATCTGGGCGACGGTGTCGGAGAGTGGCGTTCCGTAGGCGTGGCCCCAGCGGTCGAGCTGGTGGAGGGCGAGCCGGCGGGCGAGGCGGGCGCCGCGCGGGGTCGAGCTGAAGCGCTGGGTGAACACACGTACGGTGACCGGCACTTCGCGGGTCTGAGGGGGAGTCATGAGGCCACTGTGGCGACTTCCAGGCCGGTTCCCCAGGTCAGAAACTCGTACGCTCCGCAAGCGTACGACCTCGGAGTGTAGACAGTACTCATCACGGCCCGTGACGATGTGCGCACGAAGCACAAAGGAGGTGCGTGATGACAGACAGCGACGCGGAACCGGAGACCTCGGACAGCCTGAAGGCCTTCGGAGAGGTGATCAAGGCATTCCGCAAGCGGGCGGGGCTTACCCAGGAGCAGTACGCCCCGCGGGTGGGGTACTCGGTGGAGACGGTCTCGTCCGTCGAACAGGGACGACGGTTCCCGTCGCCGAAGTTCGTGGACCGGTCGGAGGAGTTCTTCGACGCCTTCGGGGCGATCAAGGGTGCGGCGAAGCACCTGTCGCGGGAGCCGGGCCTCGCCAACTGGTTCCGGCGGTGGGCGGAGAAGGAGGCGAAGGCGCTGTGCCTCTACACGTACGAGAACCGACTGATCCCCGGTCTGCTCCAGATCGAGGCGTACCAACGCATCCTCTTCGAGGGACAGTTGCCGCCGATGGGCGACGCGGAGATCGAGGAGAACCTCGTCGCTCGTATGAAGCGGCAGAAGTTGCTCACCGAGCGGGTCAACACCGCTTACAGCTTCATCATCGAGGAGCACGTACTGCGGAGGGAGACCGGCGGACCTGAGGTTCACAAGGCGCAGATCGAGCACATCCTGCGCATGTCGGAGCGGCGCAATATCGAGGTCCAGGTGATGGAGCAGAGTCGGGGTCATCACGCAGGTCTCGATGGAGCCATGCGGTTACTGGAGACTCCCGAGAACCGCTGGTACGCGTACTCCGAGGGGCAGGAGAGCGGGGTGCTCATCTCCGATGCCAAAGTCGTCGGCATCCTCCAGATGCGGTATGCCAGGATGCGGTCACAGGCTCTTACCCTGGAAGACTCCCAGAGCCTGTTGCGGCAGATGCGAGGAGCGACATGAGCACCACTGACCTGGCCTGGTTCAAGAGCAGTTACAGCAGCAGCGGCGACGGCGACTGCGTGGAAGTCGCCCTCGCCTGGCACAAGTCCAGCTACAGCGGCGGATCCGGCGACGACTGCGTCGAGGTCGCCACCTGCCCCACCACCGTCCACGTCCGCGACTCCAAGCGTCCGGACGACGCCCAACTGGCCCTCGCGCCCGGCGCCTGGAGCGCGTTCGTCGGCGGCTGCGAGCAGCTGTAGTGGCGTACCTGGACGAGCTGTTCTCCCTATCCGGGCGCAACGCCCTCGTCACCGGCGGCAGTTCGGGCATCGGCAAGGGCATCGCCCGCGCCCTTGCCCGGGCCGGGGCGTCGGTGGTGATCGTGGCCCGGCGCGAGGCCGAGCTGAAGGCGGCCGTCGACGAGATCGCCGCGCTCGGCGGCACCGCCGCCTGGGTGAGCGGGGATCTCGGGACCCGCGACGGCGTACGGGCGGCGGCCGAGGCCGCCGTGGAGGCGTTCGGCGGTGAGCCGGACATCGTCGTCAACTCGGCCGGGATCAACCTGCGGCCACCGCTGTCCGACCTCACCGACGAGGTGTGGGACCGGACGATGGCGGTGAACCTGGAGGGGCCGTTCCTGCTGGGGCAGCGCTTCGGGCCCGGGATGGCCGAGCGGGGGTTCGGGCGGATCATCCATGTGACGTCCCAGCAGGCGCACCGCGCGTTCGTCCAGTCCGGGGCGTACGGGGTGTCGAAGGGCGCCCTGGAGTCGCTGGCGCGGTCGCAGGCCGAGGCCTGGTCGCCGTACGGCGTCACCGTGAACACCCTCGTGCCCGGGTTCGTGATGACCCCGCTGAACGAGCGCCTGTCCGCCGACCCCGTGAAGGTCGCCGAACTGGCGGCCCGCACGATGATCGGACGGAACGGCCTCGCCGAGGACTTCGAGGGCGCCGCCGTCTTCCTTGCGAGCCGTGCCTCCGCTTACGTCACGGGGCAGGCGGTCTTCGTCGACGGCGGGCTCTCCGTCCACTGAGTCCGCCGCGCGGCGCCCCGAGGAGGGCCGGTGGCGTTACTGCCCCGGCTCTCCCGGCGTCGGCCCGCCCGCGAACCACTGCTCGCCGGCCGGGTCGGCCTCCTGCGCCAGAGCCGCCTCACCGGGCAGCTCCTGCGCCTGGGGCGGAACGGTCGGCGCCGCGAGCCGCGCCTTCAGGTCGGCGTTCTCGGCCTCCAGGTTCGCTATGCGCTTGCGCGCGAAGTAGAGCTCGACGACTGCGTCCTGGAACTCGGTGACCAGCTGGTCCGGGGTGAGCTGCACCATCGGTGGGTTTCCTCTCCTGTGTTCTATACGGGGGCGATACGGGTGGGGGATCCGCCGGAGCCGCGCCACCACAGCTCGCCGTTCTGGGCGTACAGGGTGCCGCCGCCGTGGGCGGACACGGTTCCGGTGGGCGGGGTCGTGACGTTGCCGATCTCCACGGTGCCGTCGACGAGCAGGCCGGGCTTCTCCGTGCGCTGGACGATGTGGACCTGGGCGCGCGGGGTGGCCCCCCGGTCGATGCCGATGCCGATGAGGCCGGTGCCCTTGACCGTGACGTCGTCCAGGCCCGCGTTGTTGCGCAACACGAGCAGGGCGCCCGTGGTGGGGCCGTGGGTGGCGGTGACGTAGATGCCCTGGGCGGCCGTGCCGGGCTTCGTGGGGTCGGTGGCGCCGGGCGTCTGGAGGTCGATGGAGAGCGCGGCGGCGTTGGCGTCGGAGGCGTCGGTGTAGCCGCGGTGCGCGATCTTCAGGGTGCCGCGGCCCGTCTCCGTACCGGACAGGTACATCGCGGACGTGCCGGGGTTGTCGGAGACGACGTTGAGCGCGACGCCGCTGCCGCTGGTGGCGGCCTGGTAGAGGGTCGCGGTGTGCTCGGTGGTGGACGTCGTCTTGAGGAAGGCCGAGTTGATGCCGCTGTCGGTCGTGAAACGGTCCGCGTGCACCTCGCCCGCGAACGTCTGCACCGGACCGGCCGCCTCGGCCGCGCCCGCTTCGGCCGCGCCCGCCTCCCCCGCCGTCGCTCCGACGGCCACGGTCACGGCTCCGGCCGTGAATCCGCCCATGAACAGTCTGCGTGTGACAGTCATGCCCCCTCCTTCGATCGATTCGGGTGATCGATTCGGGCGCCATTCTGTCAGGGCGACGCGACCGGGCCCCGGGCGGAGGAACCGCCCGGGGCCCGGTCAGCGATCACGTGCCGATCAGGTGCCGATCACGTGCCGATCAGCGCAGGTCGAACCGGTCCAGGTCCATGACCTTGGCCCAGGCCGCGACGAAGTCCGTCACGAACTTGTCCTTGGCGTCGTCCGAGGCGTACACCTCGGCGACGGCGCGGAGTTCGGCGTTGGCGCCGAAGACCAGGTCGGCGCGGGTGCCGGTCCACTTGACGTTGCCGTCGGCGTCGCGGGCCTCGAAGGTGGACTGGTCGTCGCTGGTGGACTTCCACTCGGTGTCCAGGTCGAGCAGGTTGACGAAGAAGTCGTTCGTCAGCTTGCCGGGGGTCTCGGTGAGGACACCGAGGGAGGTCTGCGGCTGGGTGACCCCGAGCGCGCGCAGACCGCCGACCAGGACGGTCATCTCCGGGGCGGAGAGGGTGAGCAGGTTCGCCTTGTCGACGAGCAGGTACTCGGCGGGGAGGCGCTGGCCCTTGCCCAGGTAGTTGCGGAAGCCGTCCGCGGCGGGCTCCAGGTTGGCGAAGGAGTGGACGTCCGTCTGCTCCTGCGAGGCGTCGACGCGGCCCGGGGAGAACGGCACCTCCACCGTCACGCCGGCGTCCTTGGCGGCCTTCTCGACGCCCGCGGTGCCCGCGAGGACGACGAGGTCGGCGAGGGAGACCTGCGTGCCCCCCTTGGCGTTGAAGGACTCCTGGACGCCTTCGAGGACGCGCAGGACCTGGGCGAGCTCGTCGGGGTTGTTGGCCTCCCAGTTGCGCTGCGGCTCCAGACGGATACGGCCGCCGTTGGCGCCACCGCGCTTGTCGCTGCCGCGGAAGGAGGAGGCGGCGGCCCAGGCGGCGGAGACCAGCTGGGTCACCGTGAGCTCCGAGCCGAGGATCTGCTCCTTGAGGGCGGCGATGTCCGCGGCGCCGAGGGTCTCACCGGTGGCCTGCGGCAGCGGGTCCTGCCACAGCAGCTCCTCGCTCGGGACCTCGGGGCCGAGGTAGCGGACGACCGGGCCCATGTCGCGGTGGGTGAGCTTGTACCAGGCGCGGGCGAAGGCGTCCGCGAACTGGTCGGGGTTCTCGTAGAAGCGGCGCGAGATCGGCCCGTAGATCGGGTCGAGCTTCAGCGAGAGGTCGGTGGTGAGCATCGTCGGGCGGTGCTTCTTCTCCGGGTCGAAGGCGTCCGGGATGGTCTCCGGGGCGCCCTTGGCCACCCACTGCTTGGCGCCGGCCGGGCTCTCGGTGAGCTCGTACTCGTAACCGAACAGGTTCCAGAAGAAGTTGTTCGACCAGCGGGTCGGCGTGCTGGTCCAGGTGACCTCAAGACCCGAGGTGATCGCGTCCTTGCCGACACCCGTGTTGAACGAGCTCTTCCAGCCGAGGCCCATCTGCTCCATCGGCGCGGCCTCCGGGTCGGCGCCCACGTGGTCGGCCGGGCCGGCGCCGTGGGTCTTGCCGAAGGTGTGGCCGCCGGCGATGAGGGCGACGGTCTCCTCGTCGTTCATCGCCATGCGGGCGAAGGTCTCGCGGATGTCGCGGGCCGCGGCGATCGGGTCCGGGTTGCCGTTGGGGCCCTCGGGGTTGACGTAGATGAGGCCCATCTGGACGGCGGCGAGCGGGTTCTCCAGGTCGCGGTCGCCGGTGTAGCGGGCGTCGCCCAGCCACTCGGTCTCCGGGCCCCAGTAGACGTCCTCGTCCGGCTCCCAGGCGTCGACGCGGCCGCCGCCGAAGCCGAAGGTCTCGAAGCCCATGGTCTCCAGGGCCACGTTTCCGGTGAGGACCATCAGGTCGGCCCAGGAGATCGACTTGCCGTACTTCTTCTTCACCGGCCACAGCAGACGGCGGGCCTTGTCCAGGCTCGCGTTGTCGGGCCAGCTGCTCAGCGGGGCGAAGCGCTGCTGGCCGGTGCCGGCGCCGCCGCGGCCGTCGCTGACGCGGTAGGTGCCGGCGGCGTGCCAGGCCATGCGGATCATCAGCGGGCCGTAGTTGCCGAAGTCGGCCGGCCACCAGTCCTGCGAGGTGGTGAGGACCTCGGCGATGTCCCGCTTGACGGCCGGGAGGTCGAGGGCCTCGAAGGCCTCGGCGTAGTCGAACTCCTCGCCGAGGGGGTTCGCCACCGCCGGGTTCTTGGCGAGGATCTTCAGGTTCAGCCGGTCCGGCCACCACTGCCGGTTTCCGCCGCCCTGGGTGGGGTGCGGGGCACGGGCGCCGTGCGCGACCGGGCAGCCGCCGGTGCCCTCCGACGCCGCCGCGTCCTCGCTGACAAGGGGTTCGTGCTTCTGCTCAGACATCGGTCTTTCCTTCCGAACCATTCCGGCTGTTCCGGCTGTACACCCTCTTGGCTACTACTGGAGTCGATCCTATGCTGGACGCAGTCCAAGTCAATACGACAGCCGGACTCCTACGAATGACGCGCGCCGCCATCACTCGCGCAGCAAGGCTGGTGACCATGAGCAACCTGCTGGAACGGCTTCGCCGACGCGGCTGGCGGATGACCGCCCAGCGGCGCGTGGTCGCCGAGGTCCTCGACGGCGAGCACATCCACCTCACCGCGGACGAGGTGCTCGCGCGCGCCACCGCGAGACTGCCCGAGATCTCGCGTGCGACCGTGTACAACACGCTGGGCGAGCTGGTCTCGCTCGGCGAGGTGATCGAGGTGTCCGGCGTCGGCCGCGCCAAGCGTTACGACCCGAACGCGCACCGGGACCACCAGCACCTGGTCTGCGCGGGCTGCGGCACGGTCCGCGACGTGCATCCGGAGGGCGACCTCCTGGAGGGGCTGCCGGCGGCGGAGCGCTTCGGCTTCACGGTGACGGGGGTGGAGATCACGTACCGCGGGCTCTGCCCGGTGTGCGGGGCGGCGGAGGCGGTGGAGTCCGCGGAACAGGTCCCCGAAAGCAGCTGAGCCGACCGGCGCGGGTCGCGCCGATCGGCTCAGGTGCTGGTGGTGCTGGAGCATCTCGCTCAGCTCTCGTGCTCAGCTCTCGCTCTCGTCCTCCGCCGGCTCCAGGCGGAGCGAGATCGAGTTGATGCAGTACCGCTGGTCGGTCGGGGTGGGATAGCCCTCCCCCTCGAAGACATGTCCGAGGTGGGAACCGCAGCGTGCGCAGCGGACCTCGGTGCGGATCATGCCGTGCGAGGTGTCGGCGACCAGCTCGACCGCCTCGCTGTCCTTCGGGTCGTAGAAGGACGGCCAGCCGCAGTGCGACTCGAACTTCTCGGTGGACGTGAAGAGCTCGGCGCCGCACGCCCGGCAGGAGTAGACGCCCTTGGTCTTGGTGTCCGTGTACTCACCGCGGAAGGCCGGCTCGGTGCCGGCAAGCCGCAGCACCTGGTACTCGGACGGCGTCAGCTCGGCCTGCCATTCCTCGTCGGTCTTCTCGACCTCGTACGCCATGAGTGCGCTCCTCAGTTCGTGGCCAGCCGGTCCAGGATCTTCGGGCCCAGGTCGGTGACGTCGCCCGCGCCCATGGTCAGAACCAGGTCGCCGGGCTTCGCCATTCCCGCCACGACCTCCGGGACGGCTGCCTTCTCGTGCACGGGCGTGACGTCGGCGCCGGCCGTACGGGCCGCGGCGACGATCAGCTCGCTGGTGATGCCCGGGATCGGGTCCTCGCGGGCCGGGTAGATGTCGAGCACGACCGAGGCGTCCGCGAGGGCGAGCGCGTCGCCCATCTCCTTGCCCAGCTCCTGGGTGCGGGAGAACAGGTGCGGCTGGAAGACGACGAGGAGGCGGGAGGCTCCGGCGGCGCCGCGCATGGCCTCCAGGTCGGCGGTCATCTCGGTGGGGTGGTGCGCGTACGAGTCGATGACCTGCACGCCCGCGGCCTCGCCCTTGAGCTGCAGGCGGCGGCCGACGCCGGTGTAGGCGGTGAGGGCCTGGGCGAGGGCGGCCGGGTCGATGCCGGCGCGGGAGCCGGCGGCGAGGGCGGCGGCGGCGTTGTGGGCGTAGTGGCGGCCGGGCACGGAGACGGTGAAGACGTGCTCGGCGCCGTCGAGGGCGACCGTGACCTCGCTCTTCATCCCGTTCGGGACGATCTTCAGGATGCGGGCGTCGGCGCCCTCGTCCTCGCCGACGGTGAGGACGGTCAGGCCCTCGCGGCCGGCGACCCGGCGGGCCAGCTCGCGGGCGCCCGCGTGCTCGCCGACGACCAGGGTGCCGCCGGGGCGGATCTTGGCGGCGAAGGCCTCGAAGGACTCGTAGATCTCGTCCATGGAGGCGTAGTTGGCGTGGTGGTCCAGCTCCACGTTGAGGACGATCGCGACGCTCGGGTCGTACTTCTGGAAGCTGCGGTCGCTCTCGTCGGCCTCGGCGACGAAGACCTCCCCCTCGCCGTGCCGGGCGTTGGTGCCGGGGCCCGCGAGGTCGCCGCCGATGGCGTACGACGGGTCGAGGCCGAGCTCGGTGAGCGCGACGGCCAGCATGGAGGTGGTGGTGGTCTTGCCGTGCGTACCGGCGACGGCGATCGCGCTCAGGCCGTCCATGAGGGAGGCGAGCGCGTCGGAGCGGTGCACGACCGGGATGCCGAGCTCGGCGGCGCGCGCCAGCTCCGGGTTGTCGGCGCGGATGGCGCTGGAGACGACGACGGCGGAGGCGTCGTCGGCCAGGTGCTCGGCGGCGTGGCCGATGTGCACGGTGACGCCCAGGGCGCGCAGGGCCTCGGCGGTCGCGGACTCCTTGGCGTCGCTGCCGGCGACCTTGGCGCCACGCTGGGCGAGGATCTTCGCGATGCCCGACATGCCGGCACCGCCGATGCCGATGAAGTGCGGCCGTTCCATGGCGGCAGGGATGGCGGGTGCCATGCGGTTCTCTCCCCGAGTGCGTGTCGCTGTCATGCGTGTCATTGCTTTGAAGGCCAAGCCTAGTGGTTCGGGGTGGGCGGGCC
>NZ_JAHTMW010000024.1 GCF_026236535.1 Streptomyces sp. SKN60
GGAGAGTAGGACGCCGCCGAACAATCATTGTGGGAAAGCCCCGCACCTCATGGTGCGGGGCTTTTCTGCGTTCACGGCCCCTTTCCAGCGGCCGGCCGGAACCGGCGGAAGGCCCCGCGCTCCGCTCAGAGCTTGCCGGCGGCCTTCAGCGCGAGATACGCGTCCGCCAGCGCGGGGGCCAAGGCGTCCGGGGTCGCGTCCACGACGGTGACGCCGTGGCGCTGGAGCTGTTCGGCGGTGCGGAGGCGCTGGGACTGGGTCTGGGTCGCGGCGGCCGCCTCGTAGACGCCCTCGATCGTGCCTCGGGTGCCGGCCATCCGGGCGACGTGCGGGTCGGACAGGGAGGCGACCAGGACGGTGTGGCGCTGGGTGAGCTGGGGGAGGACCGGGAGCAGGCCCTCTTCGACGGGGGCGGCGTCCAGGCCTGTGAGCAGGACGATGAGCGAGCGGCGCGGGGCGCGGGCCAGGGCGGTGGCCGCGAGGCCGCGGGCGTCGGTCTCGACGAGTTCGGGTTCGAGCGGGGCCAGGGCGTCGACCACGGCCGGCAGGACGTCGTTCGCGGAGCGGCCCTGGACCTGGGCGCGGAGGCGGCGGTCGTAGGCGAGGAGGTCGACGCGGTCGCCGGCGCGGGAGGCGAGGGCGGTGAGCAGGAGTGCCGCGTCCATCGCGGCGTCGAGGCGCGGGACGTCTCCGACGCGGCCGGCGGAGGTGCGGCCGGTGTCGAGGACGATGAGGATGTGGCGGTCGCGTTCGGGGCGCCAGGTGCGGACGGCGACGGTGGTCTGGCGGGCGGTGGCCCGCCAGTCGATGGAGCGGGTGTCGTCGCCGGGGACGTACTCGCGGAGGCTGTCGAACTCGGTGCCCTCGCCGCGGGTGAGGACGCTGGTGCGGCCGTCGAGTTCGCGGAGCCGGGCCAGGCGCGAGGGCAGGTGCTTGCGGCTGGTGAAGGGCGGCAGGACCCGCACGGCCCACGGGACCTCGTGGTTGCCCTGGCGGGCGGCGAGGCCGAGGGGGCCGAAGGAGCGGACGGTGACGCGCTCGGCGCGGCGGTCGCCGCGGCGGGTGGGGCGCAGGGCCGTGGTGATCCGGCGGCGTTCGCCGGCGGGGACCGTCAGCTTCTGGCGTGTGGGGTTCTGGGCGGCGCTCGGGGCCCAGGCGTCGCGGAGCTGGGCGCGAAGTCGGCGGCGGGACGGGTTGGTGACGGTCAGTCGGACTTCGGCCGCGTCACCCAGTCGAACAGTTGTGTCACCGGATCGGGTGAATTGGAGCTTTCGCACTGGCGCGGCCATCGCGTAGTCGCACAGAATTGCGAGTGTGAGTGGCGCGTTCACCGCGAGCATCCCCGTCCAGCTGGGCGCGAGGATGCCCACGGGGAGCGACCCGATGGCGGCGAGCAGGGCGGTTCGTCCGGTGAGGGCCATGGGGTGCCGTTCTCAGCGAGGTACGGGGACGTGGGCGAGGAGCGAGTTGAGGACGGCGTCGGGAGTGACTCCCTCCATCTCGGCCTCGGGCCGCAGTTGGACACGGTGCCGGAGGGTCGGCAGCGCCAGGGCCTTCACATCGTCCGGGGTGACGTAGTCCCGGCCGGTGAGCCAGGCCCAGGCGCGGGCCGTGGAGAGCAGGGCGGTGGCTCCTCGGGGGGAGACGCCGAGAGTGAGCGAGGGGGATTCACGCGTGGCACGGCAGATATCGACGACATAGCCGGCGATCTCGGCGGAGACCGCGACCTTGGCGACCGCTTCGCGGGCGGCCGCGAGTTCGGCGGGGCCGGCGACGGGGCGGACTCCGGCGGCCTTCAGGTCGCGCGGGTCGAAGCCCTGGGCATGCCGGGTGAGGACGCTGATCTCGTCCTCGCGTGAGGGCAGCGGGACCGTCAGCTTCAGCAGGAAGCGGTCGAGTTGGGCCTCGGGCAGCGGATAGGTGCCCTCGTACTCGACGGGGTTCTGGGTCGCGGCGACGAGGAAGGGCTCGGGCAGCGGGCGGGGAGTTCCGTCCACAGTGACCTGGCGCTCTTCCATGGCCTCCAGGAGTGAGGCCTGGGTCTTGGGGGGCGTCCGGTTGATCTCGTCGGCGAGCAGCAGGTTGGTGAAGACCGGGCCGGGCTGGAAGGAGAACTCCGCGGTCCGGGCGTCGTAGACGAGGGAGCCCGTCACGTCGCTCGGCATCAGGTCGGGGGTGAACTGGACGCGCTTGGTCTCGAGTTCGAGCGACGTGGCGAGGGCCCGCACCAGGAGGGTCTTGGCGACGCCGGGGACGCCCTCGAGCAGCACGTGGCCCTTGCAGAGCAGGGCGACGACGAGACCGGTGACGGCCGGGTCCTGGCCGACCACGGCCTTTCCGATCTCGGTGCGCAGGGCCTCCAGGGAGGCGCGGGCGCTGTCCGAGCTCGTCATGGTCTCGGGGGTCGGGGCGCTCATGAGGTGCGTACCTCTCTTTCGAGGGCGTCGAGTTGGTCCGCGAGGCGGACGAGGGCGGCGTCGTCGGCGGGAGCCGGGCCGAAGAGGAGGGTCCGGTGGACCGCCGCGGCGGTCGTGGGGATCCGTGCGGAGAGTGCGGGGAGGACCAGGTCGGGGGAGTGGGCGTCCTTGGCGGGGACGCCGAGGAGCGTGGCGATCCGGTCGCGGGTCGCGGTGCGCAGGACGGTGGCCGCGCGGTCGCGGGCGTCGGTCTTGCGGTAGAGGCGGGCGCGGCCCTCGGTCGCCTCGGAGGCGCGGATGGCGACGGGGAGGCGTTCGGGTACGAGGGGGCCGAGGCGGCGGGCGCGCCAGACGGCGGCGAGCACGGCGGCGACGGCGAGTTGGAGGGTGCCCCACAGCCAGCCGGAGGGGATCAGGTCGAGGAAGGCGGAGCCGGGGTCGTCGGTGGTCTCGGGGTCTGCGGGCACGTCGGTGAGTGAGGGGAGGTACCAGACGAGATGCGGTCGGGAGCCGAGGAGTTGCAGGGCGAGGGAGGCGTTGCCCTGTTGGGCGAGGCGCTTGTTGTAGAGGAGTTCGGGGGAGCCGACGAGGACCGTGTCGGCGCTGCCCGGGCCGGGGACGCGGACCAGGGTCGGCAGGCCGTCGGCGGGGTAGCAGGCGTCGGCGGTGGTGGCGCCGGTGCGGTAGCGCTCGCCGCCGAGGTCGGCCGTGCCGGCGCGGGTGGCGGCCGGCAGGGTGCAGCGGGGGCCGGGGGCGCGGGTGGCGACGGCGACGCTCAGGTCGGTGTCGATGCCGGGGGCGAGGGTGTCGAGGCTCGCGGCGCCGGCGCCGAGGAGGACGGTGCGGCCGGCCGAGCGGCTCATCGCCCCGTACAGCGTGGACTGCTGTTGCGGCGTCAGCAGGTCGGGGGTGGTGACGAGCAGGGTGGTGTCGTCGCCCGTGGCGGCGGTGGCGGCGGCCAGGGTGTCGTGGACGTCGACGGTGACGCCCCGGGTCTTGAGGAGTTCGGCGACGGCGCGGCTGCCGTAGGGGTCGGCGGAGCGCGGGTCGAGGCGGCCGCCGTGGTCGGAGGAGCGGACGGTGGCCAGGACGAGGCCGCCGATCAGGGCCAGAGCGAGGAGCAGCAGGGCGCCGCGGGCGCGGCTCCACAGCTGGCGCGGGGTGAGCGAGGTGGAGGTGGCGGAGCGGGTCTTCGGGGCGCGGTTCATCGGGGCGCCTCCGTGAAGCCGCCGGCGGTGCTCGTGGCGAGGACCGGCTTGGTCCGCTCCAGGGCGGTGTCCAGCTGCTCGATGCGCCGGTACGCGGGTTGGTCGGCGCTCCGGCCGCCGTATGTGACGTCGTCGAAGGCGCGGGCGGCGGCGCGCAGGGCGTCGGCGTGGACGGGGAGATGGCGGCCGGCTTCGGCGGCGGCCTCGTCGGCGGTGCGGCCGGGGCGGGGTTCGAGCAGGGTGCGTTCCTCGAGGGCGCGGACGATGGCGCGCATGCGTTCCTGGACGGCCTGGTTCCATTGGCCGGCGGAGGCGTGCCGGGCGGCGGCGGCCCGGTGTTCGGCGGCGGTGCGGGGACCGTCGTCGAAGAGGGAGTCGCCGCCGGCGGCGGGCGTAAGGCGGGGGGTGCCGAGGCGCCACCAGAGGGCGGCGACCAGGGCGAGCACGACGATGACGACGGCCACGAGGCCGATGACGCCGCCCGGGGTCGCGCCGGAGGCGGCGTCGAAGAGGCCGTCGACCCAGTCCCAGAAGCGGTCGAGGACGCGCTGGAGCAGGCTGGGATCGTTCTCGTGGTACATCGGCTTGGACAGTTCGCGCTCCGCCGCCTCCCGGGCGGGGACGCGCGGAATGTCGACCGGTGTGCCACCGGCCGTGCCCCCCGTGATCGTCACGCCATCAGCCTCCGTAGCCGTGGAGTCCGGCGGCGCGGGCCAGTTCGAGGTCGAGGGCCTCGCGGCGGATGCGCTGGTCGATGTAGAGGAGCACGGTCACACCGGAGGTCAGCGGGTAGGTGAGGGCGCTGGTGATGACGCCGCCGATGCCCATGATGATCAGGAAGGTCCAGCCGGTCTCCGGGACGCTGCCCTCCATGAAGGAGTCGAGGCCGCTGCCGGAGGCGGCCGTCGCCGCGATGACGAACGGGATGGCGACCAGCATCGTGAAGACGGCGACCATCACATTGGTGAGCAGGGTGATGCCGAAGATGCGCCACCAGGAGCCCTGGACCAGCTTCATGGACCGCTTCATCGCCTTGACGACGCCCTGGCGCTCCAGCATCAGGGCGGGGGAGGCGAGGGAGAGGGCGATCGTCAGCCAGACGACGGCGACGAAGGCGCAGAGGCCGCCCACGAAGGCCAGGGCGTCGCCGGCGCTGCCGCCGAGGAGCAGTCCGGGCAGGATGCCCACGAACATGATCGCGACGGAGGCGGCGATCACCAGGACGGTGATGCCGAGGAGCTGGAGCAGCCGAGAGCGGGCGTCCCGCCAGGCGTCGCCGAGGGTGACCGGGCGGCCGAGGACGGCCCGGCTCATGACGACGGTGAGCAGCGCGGAGCAGATCAGCCCGGCGGCGATCATGACGACGTACGAGGGGCCGGACTCGGCCAGCGCGTTCTTCAGGGACGCGACGCTCTGCGACAGGGCCTCGGCCGGGGTGGCGTCCGGGTCGATCGCCACGGGCTCCGGGGCCAGGAAGCGCACGCTGAGGATGTCCGCGAGCTGCGCGACGACCGCGACACTGAGGCTGATCGCGAGGACCGTCTGCCAGTAGCGGCGCATGGTCGTCGCGGCCCCGTCGAGGATGTCGCCGAGGGTCAGCGGGCGCAGCGGCAGCACACCGGGCTTGGCGGCCGGTGGCGGCCCCCAGTGTCCGTACGGGGGTGGCGCGCCCCAGCCGCCGCCGCTGTGGGCGCGGGCCGGGGTCTGCGGCGGGGCGTCGGCGCCGGGGGCGGTCGGCGACTGCCACTGGCCGGCGGGCGGCTGCTCCTTCGACCACTGGGGTGCGGAGCCGTTCGCATCGCCGGGCGAGGCGGGCCGGGGGATCCCCGAGCCGTCCTGGCCGTCGGAGGGAGCAGATCCGGGCGAGGTCCAGCCCGGAGTGTCGTTCACGGTCGTCCACCTCGAGGAATGGTCGCGGGGCCGGATCGGCGAACCGGCTCGGTCTCTGCGGCCGTACGCCTGTCCGGGCGGCGGGCCGGGAGCCATCGTGCCACGCGGGCCCCTCCTGCGGGCGGGGCCAGGGCGCACTCCTGCACCTTCCTTGCGGGAGGCGGCGGGGGCAGACTGTGCCGACGCCGCTTCGGGCGGGCGATTCGGGGGCGACGGGGGAACACATCGGGGAGGGTTCGGCGGCGATCACGGCGATGGCCGGAACCGTTCGCCTCGTCCGTACCGGAGGGCGCGGGGTACGGTGCTGGCCGGCCGCGTGGCCCCCGGAGCAGGCATCCGCCCGACACCGCAGGTCAGTGAGGTATCTCACCAGCCGCCTTGAGACTGATACGGAAATGGGATGATGTCGATATGAAGGGACGCGTTCTCGTCGTCGACGACGACACCGCACTGGCCGAGATGCTCGGCATCGTGCTGCGAGGTGAAGGGTTCGAGCCGTCGTTCGTCGCGGACGGCGACAAGGCGCTCGCGGCCTTTCGCGAGGCCAAGCCGGATCTGGTGCTGCTCGATCTGATGCTGCCCGGGCGGGACGGGATCGAGGTGTGCCGGCTGATCCGGGCCGAGTCCGGGGTGCCGATCGTGATGCTCACGGCCAAGAGCGACACCGTCGACGTCGTCGTCGGGCTCGAGTCGGGCGCCGACGACTACATCGTGAAGCCGTTCAAGCCGAAGGAGCTCGTCGCCCGGATCCGGGCGCGGCTGCGGAGGTCGGAGGAGCCGGCGCCCGAGCAGCTGGCCATCGGGGATCTGGTCATCGACGTGGCCGGGCACTCCGTGAAGCGGGACGGGCAGTCCATCGCCCTGACGCCGCTGGAGTTCGACCTGCTCGTCGCCCTCGCCCGCAAGCCGTGGCAGGTGTTCACGCGTGAGGTGCTCCTGGAGCAGGTCTGGGGCTACCGGCACGCCGCCGACACCCGTCTGGTGAACGTGCACGTCCAGCGGCTGCGCTCGAAGGTCGAGAAGGACCCCGAGCGCCCGGAGATCGTGGTGACCGTCCGCGGTGTCGGTTACAAGGCGGGACCGAGCTGACATGAGCGCAGGCAGTGCTGCTCCGAAGCCCGGGGACCCGGGAGTCCGTACGGGGCGGGCTGCCGGACCGGGACGGGGGGGTCCGCGTTTCGGCCGTCTGCTCCAGGACGGCGCCCCCGGCGGGCCGGTGTTCCGGCTCGTGATGCGCTGGGTGCGGCGCCCCCTGCTCCCCGCCGTACGCCTGTGGCGGCGCAATCTGCAGGTGCGGGTCGTCGCGGGCACCCTGCTCATGTCCCTCGGGGTGGTGCTGCTGCTCGGCCTGGTCGTCATCGGCCAGGTGCGCAACGGGCTGCTCGACGCCAAGGAGAGGGCGGCGCAGAGCCAGGCGGCCGGCGGGTTCTCCGCCGCGCAGGACCGGGCCGCGACCACGCCCTCCCAGCCGGGCGACCAGGACGGCGGCCGGGCCGGCGCGTCCGTGAACTGGCGCTCGACCCTCGTCGAGCAGCTCGCCAGCGGCGGCCAGAGCGCCTACAACGTGGTCGCGCTGTCCCTGGAGACCGGCAACACCGCCAGCCGCGGCGCCCGCGCCTCCGGTGAGGTCGACCCGACCACGAGCATCCCCGCCGACCTGCGGCACAACGTCGCGCAGGGCACCGGCACCTTCCAGAAGTTCGCCCGCATCCACTACACCAGCGGCAAGTCCTCCGAGGCCGGCCTGGTGATCGGCAAGCGGCTCAACGACGCCGACGGCACCCCGTACGAGCTGTACTACCTCTTCCCGCTCACCCAGGAGGGCGACTCCCTCGCCCTGGTCAAGGGCACCCTGGCGACCGCCGGGCTGTTCGTCGTCGTGCTGCTCGGCGCCATCGCGTGGCTGGTGGTGCGGCAGGTCGTCACGCCCGTGCGGATGGCCGCCGGGGTGGCCGAGCGGCTGTCGGCCAGTGGGCTCCAGGAGCGGATGAAGGTCACCGGCGAGGACGACATCGCGCGCCTCGGCGAGGCCTTCAACAAGATGGCGCAGAACCTCCAGCTCAAGATCCAGCAGCTGGAGGAGCTGTCCCGGATGCAGCGGCGCTTCGTCTCCGACGTGTCGCACGAGCTGCGCACCCCGCTGACGACGGTACGGATGGCGGCCGACGTCATCCACGACGCGCGCGCCGACTTCGACCCGGTGACCGCGCGCTCCGCCGAGCTCCTCGGCGACCAGCTCGACCGTTTCGAGTCGCTGCTCTCCGACCTCCTGGAGATCAGCCGCTTCGACGCGGGCGCGGCGGCCCTGGAAGCGGCGCCGATAGATCTGCGCGAGGTGGTGCGGCGGGTCATCGGCGGCGCCGAGCCGCTGGCCGAGCGCAAGGGCTGCCGGATCGTCGTCACCGGCGACGAGCAGCCGGTGGTCGCCGAGGCGGACGCCCGCCGGGTCGAGCGGGTGCTGCGCAATCTGGTCGTGAACGCCGTCGAGCACGGCGAGGGCCGGGACGTCGTCGTGAAGCTGGCCGCGGCCGGCGGGGCCGTCGCGGTCGCCGTGCGCGACTACGGCGTGGGCCTCAAGCCGGGCGAGGCGACCCGGGTGTTCAACCGCTTCTGGCGGGCCGACCCGGCCCGCGCCCGGACCACCGGCGGTACGGGCCTGGGCCTGTCGATCGCGGTGGAGGACGCCCGGCTGCACGGCGGCTGGCTCCAGGCGTGGGGCGAGGCGGGCGGCGGCTCGCAGTTCCGGCTCACCCTGCCGCGCACCGCGGACGAGCCGCTGCGCGGCTCCCCGATCCCGCTGGAGCCGGAGGACTCGCGGCGCAACCGCGAGCAGGCCGCGCTCGACGCCGGGGCGCCGGGCGCGGCGGGCGGTGCCCCGAAGCCCGGCGGCACGGCCACGGGCGGCGGTTCGGCGGCCGGGGCGCGGCTTCCGGCGGTACCGGTGCAGTCCGCCGGGGACCGCCCGGGCCTGCCCGT
The DNA here is from genome assembly GCF_026236535.1 of Streptomyces sp. SKN60. Lineage (GTDB taxonomy): Bacteria > Actinomycetota > Actinomycetes > Streptomycetales > Streptomycetaceae > Streptomyces. The sequence goes on from NZ_JAHTMW010000024.1 coordinate 8,492, forward strand.
ACCGCCGCGGCTGCCCGCCGTGCCGCGGGCGACGGCCGATCCGACGGCCCTGCCGGGCAGCGGCGCCCGGGTGGTGGCCCGGTCCGCCGACGGCACGGAGGACACCGGGGACGGCCTGGGTGGTGAGGCGATGGCGTCGACGCGCGCCGAGCGGGAGGACGGAACTGGTGGGCGCTGACCTACGAGGGAAGCGGGAGACCCTGGGGCGGGGAAGGCCGGTGCGGGGCGCGGTCCTGGCGGCGTGTGGTTCGCTGCTCGTGGCCGGCTGCGCGACCATGCCCGACAGCGGTGACGTCCAGCCCGTGAAGGCCTCCAACCCGGGCGACTCGCAGGTGCGGGTGTACGCGGTGGCGCCGCGCGAGAACGCCGATCCGGCCGAGATCGTCGACGGCTTCCTGGAGGCCATGACGAGTGACGACCCCGGCTTCGCCACGGCGCGGAAGTACCTGACGAAGCAGGCCGCGCGCAGTTGGAAGCCGGAGGAGAACATCGCCGTGCTCACCAACGCGCCCGGCCGCGACCCGGCGGTGCGGCTCGCCGACCCGGAGAGCACGGGGCGGACCTTCCCGCTGTCCGGACGGCAGATCGCGACGGTCGACGCGAGCCACGCCTACCAGCCGAAGGCGCCCGCCGAGTACGCCGACTCGATCCACGTGGTGCAGCAGCTCGCGGCGGACGGCAAGACCAGGGAATGGCGCATCGACAAGCTGCCCAAGGGCCTGGTGCTCGGCGAGGCGGACTTCCTGCGCAACTACCGCTCGGTCAACAAGTACTACTTCGCCTCCGGCGAGAACTGGGTCGTCGCCGACCCCGTCTACATCCGGCAGCGCCAGGACCCGGTCACCCGCATGGACCCGGTCGCGCAGACCGTGAAGGCGCTCCTGGAGGGCCCGACCGGCTGGCTGAACCCGGCCGTCGACACCCGCTTCCCGTCCGGCACGCAGCTGCGCGAGGGCGTCACCACCCTGGCCACGGACGACCAGTCCACCCTGAAGGTGCCGCTCAACAAGAAGGCCGACCACGTCGGCGCGGCCGCCTGCAAGGGCATGGCGGCGCAGCTGCTGTTCACGCTGCGCGACCTGACCTCGGTACGGGTCGAGCAGGTGGAGATCCAGGGCAGCGGGGGCAACCGGCTGTGCCTGCTCGGCAAGGGGCAGGCGATCGACGAGTACTCGCCGGTCCGCAATCCCGGCGGCGGCGAGAACCCCTACTTCGTCGACGAGCACGGCAAGCTGATGATGCTGTCGGTCGACGGGCAGCGGCCCGACAAGCCGACCGAGGTGACCGGCCCCTTCGGGAAGGGCACGCTTCCGCTGCGGTCCGTGGGTGTGGATCGCGAGGAGAGTTACGCGGCGGGTGTCGTCCAGGACGGGCGCGAGCTGCGCGTCGGCTCGCTCACCACCGACGAGGAGCTGCCCGCGCCCGTCGTCACCAGCACCGCCGCCCAGCCCGACAACCGCCTGTCCGCGCCCAGCTGGGACGGCCGCGGCGACCTGTGGGTCGCCGACCGCAACCCGCTCAAGCCGCGCCTGTGGATGGTGCCGGGCGGCCGGGGCGAGCGGATCGAGGTCGCGACGCCGTGGCTGCGGGACGGCGCGCGCATCGAGTCGCTGCGGGTCTCCGCCGACGGGGTGCGCATCGCGCTGCTCGTCACCCAGGACAAGCGGACCACCCTGCAGATCGGGCGGGTCGAGCGGACCTTCGACGACGGCGTGCAGTCGGTCGCCGTGACGGACCTGGAGAACGCGGCGCCGCGCCTGGAGTCGGTCACCTCCGTCTCCTGGGCCGGGCCGAGCCGGCTCGTCGTGGTCGGTACGGAGGCCGGCGGGGTGCAGCAGGTGCGGTACGTGCAGACGGACGGCTCGACCTCGGCGAGCTCGGTCCTGCCGGGCCTCAACGGCGTCGAGGCGGTGGCCGCGCCGCACGGCGAGCAGGCGCCGGTGGTCGCCGACTCCGGCAACGACGGCATCGTGCGGCTGGTCCCGGGCGCGAACTGGCAGCCGGTGGTGAAGGAGGGCGGCTACCCGGTCTACCCGGGCTGAGCCCCCCTCCAGGCACCGCTGCGACCCCTGGGCCCGGGCCTCGGCGCCAGGCCGTCCGGCCCCGCCCCTCCGGGCCGTTCGGGCCCCGTCCGCGTCCTGCGGACGGGGCCCTTTCTCCTTTCCTCTCGGGTTGTCCACAGGGGGTTTTCCACAGGGGTGGCCGGAGCCGCCGGGCAGGAGGACAGTGGAGCCATGCGGGGGTGGTGGCGAGAGATTGCCGGGCTGGTGCTGCCGGGCTCCTGCGGAGGCTGCGGGAGACCCCGTACGGCGCTGTGCCCGCCGTGCGCGGTCGAACTCACCGGCGGTGCTCCCCGTCGGGTACGGCCGGCGCCGGAGCCGCCGGGGCTGCCGGCGGTGTTCGCGGCGGCCGCCTACGAGGGCGCGACGCGGGCCGTGCTGCTCGCGCACAAGGAGCGCGGCGCGCTGCCGCTCGCCGTGCCCCTGGGCGTGGCGCTCGCGGGGGCCGTGACGGCCGCTGTCGGGGGCCGGGGCGGGCCCGGGGGCGGTGCGCTGCTCCTCGTACCGGTGCCGTCCTCGCGGCGCTCGGTGCGGGCGCGTGGCCATGATCCGACCCGGCGGATCGCCCTGGCCGCGGCGGGCCGGCTGCGGCGTACGGGACGGGCGGCGCGGGTCCTGCCGGTGCTGCGGCAGCGGCGGGAGGTGGCCGACCAGTCCGGGCTCGGTGCGCGCGGGCGGCGGGCGAACCTGGCCGGGGCGCTCGAGGTGGCGGCGTCCGGAGTGCGGCCGCTCGGCGAGGCCGTGCGGGCGGGCGCGCGGGTGGTCCTCGTGGACGACCTGATGACCACCGGGGCCTCGCTCGCGGAGGCGGCGCGGGCGCTCGCGGCGGCCGGGCACGGGCACCGCTCCGTACACCGTCCGTTCATGTTTCCGGGATTACCGGACAGGCCGAAGGGAGGCGCGGCAGGAGGAGCCGAGGAAGGGCAATTCGAACAGGCCGCGGCGGCGGTAGTCGCATCTTCTCCGTCCTCGTTCGAAATAAACCGGAACTGACGGGGAAGTTGCATCGTTGCAGGTGGTGAGAGGTGAATGCACCCGAACGGAGGTAACCCGCTCCAGCGGGTGCCGACACCCGTCCGAACGAGCTATGTTCGGTTGTGAGGAATGGCGAATGCCACACCTCATCGAATGCACGGGTGCGCCTACAGGACAGGAGTTCAAGGCGAATTAACCTCTGGTTGATGGGGTGGGGAGCTTGTCGACTGGGGAGGAGGAGGTCAGGTCGCCAAGTCCGAGGTTCCGGTAATCGCCGGGGCCTGGTGCAAAGGGATGTAGCCCGCCGGGCCAAGGAGCCGGGACGGGCAATCCGGGAACGGAGTTCTGCGTGGACATCGTCGTCAAGGGCCGCAAGACCGAGGTGCCCGAGCGGTTCCGGAAGCACGTGGCCGAGAAGCTGAAGCTGGAGAAGATCCAGAAGCTCGACGGCAAGGTGATCAGCCTCGACGTCGAGGTGTCCAAGGAGCACAACCCGCGGCAGGCCGACAGGTCGGACCGCGTGGAGATCACCCTCCACTCCCGAGGCCCGGTGATCCGGGCGGAAGCGGCAGCAGGCGACCCGTACGCAGCGCTCGACCTCGCCAGCGACAAGCTGGAGGCCCGACTGCGCAAGCAGCACGACAAGCGGTTCACCCGCCGCGGCGCCGGCCGGCTGTCGGCGGCCGAGGTCGGTGACGTGGTGCACGGCGCCGCCGAGCTCAACGGCAGCGGCGAGCTGGTCGCCGATGAGTCCGAGAACGTGCCCACCACGATGATGGGTTCGATCCAGGTCCAGGGCGAAGGGCCGCTGGTGGTCAGGGAGAAGACCCACAGTGCCGCCCCCATGAGCCTCGACCAGGCGCTCTACGAGATGGAGCTGGTCGGGCACGACTTCTATCTCTTCGTCGACTCCGACACGAAGCAGCCCAGTGTCGTCTACCGGCGACACGCCTACGACTACGGCGTCATCCACCTCGAGAGCGACCCGCTCGCCGAGGGCGGCGGCGCGGGCGGCGCGCTCGGCGGCTGATCGCCCCGGGCCGCGCGCCCCGGCCGCGGACGGACCATGACCCCGGTGCCCCTGGAGCGCTCCGCGCGCTCCCAGGGGCACCCCTGTGCGCCCGCGTGCGCCCACGGGATCACCGCACGGGGGCCGCGGCATGAAAGCATGGGCCGCACGCCAACCGGTGCTCCCCGAGCAGCGGTTGGGGACCGAAAGCGAACCAGTACATGACTTCAGGCCACGGCCTTCATGGGGGAGGAACGATGGCGGACAGCTTCGGGCCGGTGCACGGCGGGCGAACGCTCGACCAGCCGGTGAACCCGGAGGGAATGGATTCGGCCAACGGGGCGTCACGCGACGAGCCGATCCGGGTCCTCGTCGTGGACGATCACGCCCTTTTCCGCCGCGGTCTGGAGATCGTTCTCGCGCAGGAAGAGGACATCCAGGTCGTCGGCGAGGCGGGGGACGGCGCGGAAGCCGTCGACAAGGCGGCCGATCTCCTGCCCGACATCGTCCTGATGGACGTCCGCATGCCCAAGCGGGGCGGAATCGAGGCGTGCACCTCCATCAAGGAGGTCGCCCCCAGCGCGAAGATCATCATGCTGACGATCAGCGACGAGGAGGCCGACCTCTACGACGCGATCAAGGCGGGCGCCACCGGCTATCTCCTCAAGGAGATCTCCACCGACGAGGTCGCCACCGCGATCCGCGCCGTCGCCGACGGGCAGTCGCAGATCAGCCCCTCGATGGCCTCGAAGCTGCTCACCGAGTTCAAGTCGATGATCCAGCGCACCGACGAGCGCCGGCTCGTGCCCGCGCCGCGCCTGACCGACCGCGAGCTGGAGGTCCTCAAGCTCGTCGCCACCGGGATGAACAACCGGGACATCGCCAAGGAGTTGTTCATCTCCGAGAACACCGTGAAGAACCACGTCCGCAACATCCTGGAGAAGCTGCAGCTGCACTCCCGGATGGAGGCCGTGGTCTACGCGATGCGGGAGAAGATCCTCGAGATCCGCTGAGGCCCGCCGGAGACCTGCCCCACAGCGCGTGCCCCACGACCTACCCCAGGGCCTTCACCAGCGCCGGGGCCAGCTCGGGCGCGTCGACCCGCTCCACCGCGACCGCGTCGCAGCCGACCCACTCCGCGGCCTCGCGCAGCGCCTGTGCCACCGCCGGGACCGCCTTGGGGCCGTCCAGGGTGACCTGCCGGGCGACCAGCGTGCGCCCGTCCCGCGCCGGGTCCACCCGGCCCACCAGGCGGCCGCCGGCCAGGACCGGCATCGCGAAGTACCCGTACACCCGCTTCTGCTTCGGCACGTACGCCTCCAGGCGGTGCGTGAAGCCGAAGATGCGCTCGGTGCGCGGCCGCTCCCAGATCAGCGAGTCGAACGGCGACAGCAGCGTCGTGCGGTGCCGGCCGCGCGGCTCGGTCGCGAGCGCCGCCGGATCGGCCCAGGCCGGCTTGCCCCAGCCCGCGACCGTCACCGGCACCAGACCCGAGTCCGCCACCACCGCGTCGAAGGCCTCGCCCTTGATCCGGTGGTAGTCGGCGAGGTCCGCCCGGGTGCCCACTCCGAGCGCCTCGCCCGCCTGCCGGACCAGCCGGCGCAGACACTCCGTGTCGTCCAGGTCGTCGTGCAGCAGCGCGTCCGGCACGGCGCGCTCCGCCAGGTCGTACACCCGCTTCCAGCCGCGCCGCTCGGTCACGACCACCTCGCCGAACATCAGTGCCCGCTCGACGGCGATCTTCGAGTCCGACCAGTCCCACCACTCGCCCTTGTTCTTGGCGCCGCCGAGCTCGGTCGCGGTCTGCGGTCCCTCGGCCTTCAGCTGGGAGATCACCGCCTGGTAGGCGTCGTCCGAGAGCTCGTGGTTCCAGTGCGGGCGGTCGCGGTAGGCACGGCGGCGGAAGGCGAAGTGCGGCCACTCCTCGATCGGCAGGATGCAGGCGGCGTGCGACCAGTACTCGAAGGCGTGGCCGTCGGTCCAGTACGCCTCCTCGACGGTGCGGCGGCCGACCGCGCCCAGGCGCGCGTACGGAATCAGCTCGTGCGAGCGGGCAAGCACCGAGATCGTGTCCAGCTGGACCTGTCCCAGGTGGCGCAGCACGCCCCGCACCCCGGCCCGGCGGTCGGGGGCGCCGAGGAACCCCTGGGCCCGCAGGGCGATCCGGCGGGCTTCGTCGGCGGACAGTTCGGCGGCGGGGCGCGGGGCGGTCGTCATGCTCCGACCCTAGGGCCCGGCACTGACAGCAGTGCTCAGTGCTCAGTGCTCAGTGCTCAGTGCTCAGAGCTCAGAGCTCAGGCCTTGGCGGAGGCCTCGGCGGAGGACTTCGCCGGGAGGTACGGCACGGGCGACGGCAGGTCCAGGTCGGAGGGGAGCAGGGCGCCGAGCCAGCAGTCGCGGGCCGTGCCCTTGTTGAGCAGCCCGGCCCGTTCCACGCCCTCGACGACGAAACCGGCCCGCTCGGCGACCGCCCGCGAGGGCACGTTGCCGACCTCGGCCCGCCACAGCAGGCGGTGGACGCCGAGCGAGGCGAAGGCCCACCGGGCGAGCGCGCCCACGGCCTCCGTGACGTAGCCCCGGCCGCGGTGCTCCTCGGTGGCCCAGAAGCCGACCTCGCGGACGCCCTCCCCGCGCGCGTGCAGGCCGGTGGCGGCGAGCAGCGGGCCGCCCTCAAGCGGCTCGACGGCGAAGGCGTAGTCCGTGTCTGCACGCCAGCCGTCCGGGACGATGCGGGTCACGAAGAGTTCGGCGTCCTCGCGGGTGTACGGCGCGGGGACCTGGGTCCAGCGCTGGATGGCGGGGTTCTGACAGGCCTCGTACACCGCGCCGGCGTCGGCGGGGGTGAAGGGGCGCAGGCGCAGCCTGCCCGTGGTGAGGGTGATGGGCTCCATGACGGAATTCTGGTGACCCGCCGGGCCGGGTGCGAACACTTTTCGCAGCGGGTTTCGCAGTGGGCGGCACCTTCCGGCGGCCTCGTGCGTTGGTCAGGGAGCGAGGTGTCACGGGCGGGAGCGGGCCCCTCGGCACCGGCCCCGCACCCGTCCCGCAGCGCTCCGCCACTGCTCCGGCACTGCGGGCCTCCCTCCGTGAGGGTGGTCTCGCTTACGATGGCCGTTGCGGTGGGGACCACCTGCCGTGCCCGCGCCCGAGTCATGACAAGACCCAGTGCCAGGCCCGACCGGCAAGGAGACCAGCCTCAGTGTCCGTCTTCCACAAGCTCATGCGTGCAGGCGAAGGCAAGATCCTGCGCAAACTGCACCGCATCGCGGACCAGGTCAACTCCATCGAAGAGGACTTCGTCAACCTCTCCGACGCCGACCTGCGGGCGCTCACGGACGAGTACAAGCAGCGCTACCAGGACGGCGAGTCGCTGGACGACCTGCTTCCGGAGGCGTTCGCCACCGTCCGTGAGGCCGCCAAGCGCGTTCTCGGCCAGCGCCACTACGACGTGCAGATCATGGGCGGTGCCGCCCTCCACCTCGGTTACGTCGCCGAGATGAAGACCGGTGAGGGCAAGACCCTCGTCGGTACCCTCCCGGCGTATCTGAACGCGCTGTCCGGCAAGGGCGTCCACCTGATCACGGTGAACGACTACCTGGCCGAGCGCGACTCCGAGATGATGGGCCGCGTCCACCGCTTCCTCGGTCTGAACGTCGGCTGCATCCTCGCGAACATGACCCCGGCGCAGCGCCGCGAGCAGTACGCGTGCGACATCACGTACGGCACGAACAACGAGTTCGGCTTCGACTACCTGCGCGACAACATGGCGTGGTCCCAGGACGAGCTCGTCCAGCGCGGCCACAACTTCGCCTGCGTCGACGAGGTCGACTCGATCCTGGTCGACGAGGCCCGTACGCCGCTGATCATCTCCGGCCCGGCCGACCAGGCCACCAAGTGGTACGGCGACTTCGCCAAGCTGGTCACCCGCCTCGTCAAGGGCGAGCCCGGCAACCCGCTGAAGGGCATCGAGGAGACCGGCGACTACGAGGTCGACGAGAAGAAGCGCACCGTCGGCATCCACGAGTCCGGTGTCGCCAAGGTCGAGGACTGGCTGGGCATCGACAACCTGTACGAGTCGGTGAACACCCCGCTCGTCGGTTACCTGAACAACGCCATCAAGGCCAAGGAACTGTTCAAGAAGGACAAGGACTACGTCGTCATCGACGGCGAGGTCATGATCGTCGACGAGCACACCGGCCGTATCCTCGCCGGCCGCCGCTACAACGAGGGCATGCACCAGGCCATCGAGGCCAAGGAGGGCGTGCCGATCAAGGACGAGAACCAGACGCTCGCCACGATCACCCTCCAGAACTTCTTCCGCCTCTACGACAAGCTCTCCGGCATGACCGGTACGGCCATGACCGAGGCGGCCGAGTTCCACCAGATCTACAAGCTGGGCGTCGTGCCGATCCCGACGAACAAGCCCATGCAGCGCAAGGACCAGCCGGACCTGATCTACCGGACCGAGGTCGCGAAGTTCGCCGCCGTCGTCGACGACATCGCGGAGAAGTACGAGAAGGGCCAGCCGGTCCTCGTCGGTACGACCTCCGTCGAGAAGTCCGAGTACCTGTCGAACCAGCTCAGCAAGCGCGGCGTGCCGCACGAGGTGCTGAACGCCAAGCACCACGAGCGCGAGGCCGTGATCGTCGCGCAGGCGGGCCGCAAGGGCGCCGTCACGGTGGCCACGAACATGGCCGGCCGCGGTACGGACATCAAGCTCGGCGGCAACCCCGACGACCTCGCCGAGGCGGAGCTGCGGCAGGCGGGCCTGGACCCGGTCGAGCACGTCGAGGAGTGGGCGGCGGCGCTGCCGGGCGCGCTCGAGCGGGCCGAGAAGGCCGTGAAGGCGGAGTTCGAGGAGGTCAAGGAGCTGGGCGGGCTGTACGTGCTCGGCACCGAGCGCCACGAGTCGCGCCGTATCGACAACCAGCTGCGCGGTCGTTCCGGCCGTCAGGGCGACCCGGGCGAGTCCCGCTTCTACCTGTCGCTGGGCGACGACCTGATGCGTCTGTTCAAGGCGCAGATGGTCGAGCGGGTCATGGCCATGGCCAACGTCCCGGACGACGTGCCGATCGAGAACAAGATGGTGACGCGCGCGATCGCGTCCGCGCAGGCGCAGGTCGAGTCGCAGAACTTCGAGACGCGCAAGAACGTCCTGAAGTACGACGAGGTGCTCAACCGGCAGCGCGAGGTCATCTACGGCGAGCGCCGCCGCGTCCTGGAGGGCGAGGACCTGCACGAGCAGGTGCAGCACTTCATGGACGACACGATCGACGACTACATCCGCCAGGAGACCGCCGACGGCTTCGCCGAGGAGTGGGACCTGGACCGGCTGTGGAGCGCGTTCAAGCAGCTCTACCCGACGAAGGTCACGGTCGAAGAGCTGGAGGACGCGGCGGGCGACCGTGCGGGCATCACCGCCGAGTTCATCGCGGAGTCCGTGAAGGACGACATCCACGACCAGTACGACGCGCGCGAGAAGCAGCTCGGCTCGGACATCATGCGCGAGCTGGAGCGCCGGGTCGTGCTGTCGGTCCTGGACCGCAAGTGGCGCGAGCACCTCTACGAGATGGACTACCTCCAGGAGGGCATCGGCCTGCGCGCGATGGCGCAGAAGGACCCGCTGGTCGAGTACCAGCGCGAGGGCTTCGACATGTTCTCCGCGATGATGGAGGGCATCAAGGAGGAGTCCGTCGGCTACCTGTTCAACCTGGAGGTCCAGGTCGAGCAGCAGGTCGAGGAGGTCCCGGTGCAGGACGTGGCGCCGTCGCTCGAGAAGCAGGACGCGGTGCCGTCGGGCGCCGGGCGTCCGGAGATCCGGGCGAAGGGCCTGGACGCGCCGCAGCGTCCGGACCGGCTGCACTTCTCGGCGCCGAAGGTCGACGGTGACGGGTCGGTAGTCGAGGGCGACTTCGGCGCGGACGGTGAGCCGCTGGACGCGGGCGACGGGATGACGCGGGCGGAGCGCCGGAAGGCGCAGAAGAGCGCGGGCGGGCGTCGCCGCAAGAAGTAGTGACGTGAGGGGAGGGGCCGGTCGCCGTCAGGTGACCGGCCCCTCCTCGTCTGTTCACGGCTGTCTACGGCAGGCCGTCGAGCTCCACGGCGGCGCAGCGCCAGCGGAGGTCGCGGCCGCGCTCCAGGCGGAAGGCCATGGCCCGGACCCGGTCCCCGGTCGCGATCGTGGCGCAGGCCTCCACGGCCTCCCGGTGCCCCGGCTGCCGCGCGGTGCAGCGCCGCACCACCGGTCGCGGTCCGGCCGCCGACCGCAGGGGCGTCTCGGGGGCGAGCCGCACCAGCTGCTCGTACGCCTCCCCGACGGTGAAGCCGAGCATCCAGTGCACCGGCCGCTCTCCGCTCAGCACCGCGAGCAGCCGCTCCGCGAACATCACATGCGGCGGCACCCGCAGCCCCGGCCCGCTCCCGGCCCGTCCCCGCGGCCGTGTCCCGGCGGGCCCGGCCGGCCTCCGGGTCGCGGTGCGCGGCCGCTGCTGGGGGCGTGGGCGCGGCTGCGGCTGCGTGTCCGTGTCCGTGGTCATGCGGATCCCCGTTCGTCGCATGGAGTCACCGATCGATACCAGTCGGTAACTTTCTGTTGGGGATCTTGTACGGCCTGGGCGAACCGCCGGGCAACCGTGCCGACCGGCCGGGCGGCCACCCGCCGCACTTCACCTATCAGGGTGACGGGCCCGGTACGGCGGGGCCGCCGCCCGGTCCGCGGAGCCCGTCGGGGGCGGCGCGATCACCCGGACAGGTGGACGTGGGACCCCTCGAAGGGGGACGTGCGGCGGGTTCGGCGGCAGAGCCGGAAGGGGACCACCGCCCCCCGAAAGTCCCCTCCGCACGTATCCTGAGGGCGATTTCCGACGATGAAAGCGGCCTGCCATGCGTGTGTACGTACCTCTGACCCTCTCCGGGCTCGCACAGGCGTACAAGGGCGGTGAGCTGGGGCCCGGGCCCGTGGTGGCGTACGCGGTGACGCCGGCGCTGCGGGAGTGGTACGTGTCGGACGACATCGAGGAGCTGGAGTACGCGGCGCTGAGCCGGGCCGCGGCCGCGTCGTTGCGGATGATCGCGGGGGATCCGGGGGTCGCGCGGCGGCGGGTGGTCGTGGCCGTGGACGTGGCCGACAAGGACGCCGTCGTGGATCCGGACCGGGGCCTTGACCCCGGGGCGCTCGGGGAGGTGCGGATCGCGCGGGCCGTGCCGATGGGGAAGGCCGCGGCCGTGCACGCCGACGCCGACGACGCCGAGACGGACGTCGCCGCCGCCGCGGCCGCGCTCGGCGCGGCCGATCAGGGCGACGACGACGCGCAGTTCGTCGTGGACGGCGCCGAGGACCACGAGCTGCTCTGGTACGGCGTACAGGAAATCCCCGGGCTGCTCGGCTGACCAGGGCGGTACCGTGGCTTCCCATGGGGAAGCACGGCGCACACGGCATAGACGGCACGCAGGGCAAGCATCTGGTCTGGGACTGGAACGGCACGCTGCTCGACGACATCGGCGCGGTGATCGGCGCGACCAACGCGGCCTTCGCCGAACTCGGTCTCGAACCGATCACCCTGGAGCGGTACCGCGAGCTCTACACGGTGCCCGTTCCGAAGTTCTACGAGCGGCTCATGGGGCGGCTGCCCACCGACGACGAGTGGACGCTGATGGACGGCGCCTTCCACCGGCACTACTGGGAGCGCGCCGAGGGCTGCGGGCTCACCGCCGGCGCCGCCGAGCTGCTCGCGGCGCGTCAGGCGTCCGGCTTCACCCAGTCGCTGCTCTCGCTCGCGCCGCACGCCGACCTGATCCCGCTCGTACGCCGCCACGGCATCGCCGAGCGCTTCGTACGGATGGACGGGCGAGTCGACAGCTCCACGGACGGCAAGTCCGGGCACATGGTCCGGCACCTCGCCGCCCTGGAGGTGTCGGCCGAGCGGATCGTCGTCATCGGCGACGCCGCGGACGACGCGGTGGCGGCCCTGCACGTGGGCGCCAAGGCGGTCCTCTACACCGGCGGCTCGCACAGCCGCCGCAGCCTGGAGCGGGTCGGCGTGCCCGTCGTCGACTCGCTCACCGAGGCCGTCGCCGTCGCCGACGAGATCGTCTGAGCGTTTACGCCTCGACGCCCGCCTCCCGCAGCACCTTCAGGAACTCCCGCATCCACGCCGGATGGTCCGGCCACGCCCGCGACGACACCAGCTTGCCGTCCACCACCGCCGTCGTGTCCTGGAAGCTCGCGCCCGCCGCCTGCATGTCCAGTTCGAGGGCCGGGTACGCCGTCACGCGCCGGCCCTCCAGGGAGCCGAGGGCGGCGGTCAGCAGCGGGCCGTGGCAGATCTGGGCGACCGGCTTGTCGGCGTCGAAGAAGGACTTCAGGATCTTGCGGAGCTCCGGGTCGTTGCGCAGGTACTCCGGCGCCCGGCCGCCCGGGATCACCACCGCCGCGTAGTCGCCCGGGTCGACCTCGGAGAAGGCCAGGTCGGCGGGCCAGGTGTAGCCGGGCTTCTCGGTGTACGTGTCGTAGCCCGGTTCGAAGTCGTGGACCACGAAGCGGAGCTGCTTGCGGGCGGGGGCCGCGATGTCGACCTCGTACCCCTCTTCGAGCAGCCGCTGGTAGGGGTACATCACCTCCAGCGACTCCGCCGCGTCCCCGGTCACGATCAAGATCTTCGCCATGGCGACTCCCAGGTCTGTCCAGATCTCCGATGTCGGTGTACCCGTCGTACCCGTCGTGTGTGCCCCGTCGAAACATTCGTCGCTGTCCACAGTGTCAAACTTCCCGCCCCTCTTTTGTACACATAAGGCTCATGACGGCCGGGGGGTCAACAGCGATAGGCTTTTCCCGTGATCAGCGCGATACGCCATGGGGGCAGCGCAGCCCCCGGCATCCGCCCGGTTCGCCTCAGCGGCCGGGCCGACGGCGCGTTCGCCGAGATCCCCCGTCCGGTGGCCGAGAAGCGCCCGGACATCTCTCATCGCGGCATAACGTCTCTTACTACGACAGGTACCACCGCGTCGTGGCGTTGTGCCCTTTCTTCCACCGACGTCACGCAACGGCGCGCGACAGGAGTCAGAGGACATGCAGACCAAGCTGGACGAAGCCAAGGCCGAGCTGCTCGATCGGGCCGCCCGGGTAGCTGAGAACAGCCCGGTCGGGGGGCGACTTCCGACAGGGCCCGACGGGAAGCGTCCGGACCACGCGACCGTGCTCGACTACCTCCAGCGCTACTACCTGCACACCGCGCCCGAGGACCTGACCGACCGCGACCCCGTGGACGTGTTCGGCGCCGCGCTCTCGCACTACCGCCTCGCGGAGAACCGTCCGCAGGGCACCGCGAACGTCCGCGTGCACACCCCGACGGTCGAGGAGAACGGCTGGACCTGCAGCCACTCCGTCGTCGAGGTCGTCACCGACGACATGCCCTTCCTCGTCGACTCCGTGACCAACGAGCTGTCCCGTCAGGGCCGCGGCATCCACGTGGTCATCCACCCGCAGGTCCTGGTCCGCCGCGACGTCACCGGCAAGCTCATCGAGGTGCTCGCCAAGGAGCCCGAGACCAAGGCGGGCAAGGCCGGCAAGGCCGCCGCCGAGCGCCCGCACGACGTGCTCGTCGAGTCCTGGATCCACGTCGAGATCGACCGCGAGACCGACAAGGCCGACCTCAAGCAGATCACCAACGACCTGCTGCGCGTCCTGTCCGACGTCCGCGAGGCCGTCGAGGACTGGGAGAAGATGCGCGAGGCCGCGCTGCGCCTCGCCGACGGCCTGCCCGACGAGCCCACCGCCTCCGACCTGCGCCCGACCGAGGTCGAAGAGGCCCGCGAGCTGCTCCGCTGGCTCTCCGAGGACCACTTCACCTTCCTCGGCTACCGCGAGTACGAGCTGGTCAACGGTGACGCCCTGGCCGCCGTGCCCGGCACCGGCCTCGGCATCCTGCGCTCCGACCCGCACCACAGCGGCGACGACAACCACGCCCACCCGGTCTCCCCGTCCTTCAGCCGGCTGCCCGCCGACGCCCGGGCCAAGGCCCGCGAGCACAAGCTGCTGATCCTGACGAAGGCCAACAGCCGCTCGACCGTGCACCGCCCCTCGTACCTCGACTACGTGGGCGTGAAGAAGTTCGACGCCGACGGCAACGTCATCGGCGAGCGCCGCTTCCTCGGCCTGTTCTCCTCGGCCGCGTACACCGAGTCCGTGCGCCGCGTCCCGGTCATCAAGCGCAAGGTCCAGGAGGTCCTGGAGGGCGCCGGCTTCTCGCCGAGCAGCCACGACGGCCGCGACCTGCTCCAGATCCTGGAGACCTACCCGCGCGACGAGCTGTTCCAGACCCCGGTCGACGAACTGCGCTCCATCGTCACCAGCGTCCTGTACCTGCAGGAGCGCCGCCGGCTGCGGCTCTACCTGCGCCAGGACGAGTACGGCCGCTACTACTCGGCCCTCGTCTACCTGCCGCGCGACCGTTACACCACCCGCGTCCGGCTGCGGATCATCGACCTCCTCAAGGAGGAGCTGAACGGCACCAGCGTCGACTTCACGGCCTGGAACACCGAGTCGATCCTCTCCCGGCTGCACTTCGTCATCCGCGTCGAGCCCGGCACCGAGCTGGCCAAGCTCACCGAGGCCGACGTCGACCGCATCGAGTCCCGGCTCGCCGACGCCACCCGCTCCTGGGCCGACGGCTTCGCCGAGGCGCTCAACGCCGAGTGCGGCGAGGAGCGCGCCGCCGAGCTGCTGCGCCGCTACGGCAACGCCTTCCCCGAGGGCTACAAGGCCGACCACTCGCCGCGCGCCGCCGTCGCCGACCTCCAGCACCTGGAGGCCCTCGCCGACAGCGAGAAGGACTTCGCGCTCTCCCTCTACGAGCCGGTCGCGTCCGGCTCCGGCGAGCGCCGTTTCAAGATCTACAAGACCGGCGAGCAGATCTCCCTCTCCGCCGTCCTGCCGGTGCTCAACCGGCTGGGCGTCGAGGTCACCGACGAGCGCCCCTACGAGCTGCGCTGCGCCGACCGCACCCACGCCTGGGTCTACGACTTCGGCCTGCGGATGCCCACGCCCACCGGCAACGGCGACTACCTCGGCGACGACGCCCGCGAGCGCTTCCAGGAGGCCTTCGCCGCCACCTGGACCGGCGAGGCCGAGAACGACGGCTTCAACTCGCTGGTGCTGTCCGCCGGGCTGACCTGGCGCGAGGCGATGGTGCTGCGCGCCTACGCCAAGTACCTGCGGCAGGCCGGTTCGACCTTCAGTCAGGACTACATGGAGGACACCCTCCGCAACAACGTCCACACCACCCGGCTGCTCGTCAACCTCTTCGAGGCGCGGATGGCGCCGGAGCGGCAGCGCGCCGGCACCGAGCTGATCGACGGACTCCTGGAGGAGCTGGACGGCGCCCTGGACCAGGTCGCCTCCCTCGACGAGGACCGCATCCTGCGTTCCTTCCTCACCGTCATCAAGGCCACGCTCCGGACGAACTTCTTCCAGAAGGCGGAGAACGGCCGGCCGCACCCGTACGTGTCGATGAAGTTCGACCCGCAGGCCATCCCCGACCTGCCGGCGCCGCGCCCGGCCTTCGAGATCTGGGTGTACTCGCCGCGCGTCGAGGGCGTCCACCTGCGCTTCGGCAAGGTCGCCCGAGGCGGCCTGCGCTGGTCCGACCGCCGTGAGGACTTCCGTACGGAGATCCTCGGCCTGGTCAAGGCGCAGATGGTGAAGAACACCGTCATCGTGCCGGTCGGCGCCAAGGGCGGCTTCGTCGCCAAGCAGCTCCCGGACCCGTCCGTGGACCGGGACGCGTGGCTGGCCGAGGGCATCGCCTCGTACAAGACCTTCATCTCCGCCCTCCTCGACATCACCGACAACCTGGTGGCCGGCGAGGTTGTGCCCCCGGCGGACGTGGTCCGCCACGACGAGGACGACACCTACCTGGTCGTCGCCGCCGACAAGGGCACCGCGACCTTCTCCGACATCGCCAACGGCGTGGCGCAGGACTACGGCTTCTGGCTGGGCGACGCCTTCGCCTCCGGCGGCTCCGCCGGCTACGACCACAAGGGCATGGGCATCACCGCCCGCGGCGCCTGGGAGTCGGTCAAGCGGCACTTCCGCGAGCTGGGCCACGACACCCAGACCGAGGACTTCACCGTGGTCGGCGTCGGAGACATGTCCGGTGACGTCTTCGGCAACGGCATGCTGCTCTCCGAGCACATCCGCCTCGTCGCGGCCTTCGACCACCGCCACATCTTCATCGACCCGAACCCGGACGCGGCCACCTCGTACGCCGAGCGCCGCCGGCTCTTCGACCTGCCGCGCTCGTCGTGGGCGGACTACAACACGGAGCTGCTGTCCGCGGGCGGCGGCATCCACCCCCGTACCGCCAAGTCCATCCCGGTCAACGCGCAGATGCGGGCCGCCCTCGGCATCGAGGACGGGATCACCAAGCTGACCCCCGCCGAGCTGATGAAGTCGATCCTGCAGTCGCCCGTCGACCTGCTGTGGAACGGCGGCATCGGTACGTACGTGAAGTCGAGCGCCGAGTCGAACGCCGAGGTCGGCGACAAGGCCAACGACGCCATCCGCGTCGACGGCCAGGACGTGCGCGCCAAGGTCATCGGCGAGGGCGGCAACCTCGGCGCGACCCAGCTGGGCCGCATCGAGTTCGCCCGCACCGGCGGCCCGGCCGGCGAGGGCGGCAAGGTCAACACCGACGCCATCGACAACAGCGCCGGCGTGGACACCTCCGACCACGAGGTCAACATCAAGATCCTGCTGAACGGTCTGGTCGCCGAGGGCGACATGACCCTCAAGCAGCGCAACAAGATCCTCGCCGAGATGACGGACGAGGTCGGCGCGCTGGTGCTGCGCAACAACTACGCGCAGAACACCGCCCTGGCCAACGCCATCGCCCAGTCGCCGTCCCTGCTCCACGCCCACCAGCGCTTCATGCGCCGGCTCGGCCGCGACGGGGCGCTCGACCGCTCGCTGGAGTTCCTGCCCAACGACCGGCAGATCCGCGACCTGCTCAACAACGCCAGGGGCCTGTCCCAGCCGGAGCTCGCCGTCCTCCTCGCGTACACCAAGATCACGGTGGCCGACGAGCTGATCGGCACCGATCTGCCGGACGACCCGTACCTGCGCGGGCTGCTGCACGCCTACTTCCCGACGCAGCTGCGCGACACCTTCGCCGAGGCCGTCGACACCCACCCGCTGCGCCGGGAGATCATCACCACGGTCCTGGTCAACGACACCGTCAACACCGGTGGCTCGACCTTCCTGCACCGCCTCCGCGAGGAGACCGGCGCGTCGATCGAGGAGATCGTGCGCGCGCAGACCGCGGCCCGCGCGATCTTCCGCCTGGGCGAGGTCTGGGACGCCGTCGAGGACCTCGACAACAAGGTGGCCGCCGAGTTCCAGACCCGGATGCGCCTGCACTCGCGCCGCCTGGTCGAGCGCGGCACCCGCTGGCTGCTCAACAACCGGCCGCAGCCGCTCCGGATCGGCGAGACCATCGAGTTCTTCGCGGAGCGGGTCGAGCAGGTCTGGGAGAAGCTGCCGCAGCTGCTGCGCGGCTCGGACCTGGAGTGGTACCAGTCGATCCTGGAGGAGCTGACCGGTGTCGGCGTCCCGGATGAGCTGGCGCTGCGCGTGGCCGGGTTCTCCTCCGCCTTCCCGACGCTCGACATCGTCGCGATCGCGGACCGCACCGGCAAGGACCCGCTGGCGGTCGCCGAGGTCTACTACGACCTGGCGGACCGGCTGCGGATCTCCGACCTGATGGACCGGATCATCGAGCTGCCGCGCAACGACCGCTGGCAGTCCATGGCCCGCGCCTCCATCCGCGAGGACCTCTTCGCGGCGCACGCCGGGCTCACCTCCGACGTCCTGTCGGCCGGGAACGGCACCTCCACCCCGGAGCAGCGGTTCAAGGACTGGGAGGACAAGAACGCGGCGATCCTGGGCCGCGCGCGCACGACCCTGGAGGAGATCCAGGGCTCGGACGCGTTCGACCTGGCGAACCTGTCGGTCGCGATGCGGACGATGCGCACCCTGCTCCGTACGCACAGCTAGTCCCGCTTGCGGGAAGGGGCGCCCCCGTCGGTCTTCGTGACCGGCGGGGGCGCCCCCTTTTGCGCGTGTACGGCGTTGCGTACGGCGTGCGTACGGCATGCGTACGGTTACGAGGTCACCGTCGCCGTCCACAGGCGCCGCGCGGCCACCACCGCCGCCGCGAGCAGCAGGGCGTTGCGGGCCGTCATGACGGCGAGGCCCTGCCAGGTGCCGGCGACGACGTCCTCGTACAGGACGGGGTACGCGAGGGCGCTGAGCGCGGCGGCCGGCAGGAGCAGCAGGGCGACCGGGCGCATGACGGTGGCCCGGGAGGTCAGACAGACGGCGGCGAGGCCGAGCAGCCAGATCAGGTACTGGGGGCTGATCACCCGGCTGGTGACGGTGAAGAGCAGCACGGCGGCGAGGGCCGCGTCGAGCGGGGTGGCCGCGGTCCAGCGATGCGCCCGGATGCGCCAGAACACCAGCCAGATGAAGGCGGCCGCGGTCAGGAACAGCGCCAGGTGCCCGACGGTGGAGACGTACGGGCCGACGTACTCGAAGGCGCCGAAGCGGAACTGGACGCCGCCGGGCCACAGGCCGGTGGCCCGGGCGAGGGCCAGGGCGGTGCCGCCGAGGGACTCGATCTGCACGCCCCGGTCGCCCTGCTGGCGCAGGAAGCCGAGGGGCTCGGCGAAGAGCAGGGCGAGGACGGCGAGCAGGGTCAGCGCGGTGACGGCGGCGGCGGTCCAGGCCTCGCGGGTGGTGCGGCCGCGCGGGGTGCCGATCAGCGCGAGCGCGGGCCAGACCTTGACCATCGCGCCGAGTCCGGCGAGGACGCCGCCGATCCGGTGGGCGGCGGCCGGGCGGGCGGTGAGGGCGAGCAGGGCGAGGACGGCGAGGGCGGTGGTCTGCACGTCGTAGCGGGCGAGCGGGATGTGCAGGAGCAGCGGCAGGCCGAGGGTCCAGTACCAGGCGCCGTGGGTGAGCCGGGCGCGGTCGGCGCCGGCGAGCGCGACGGTGACGACGGCGTCGGCGAGCAGCGCGAGGGCGACGAAGGCCTGGAAGTAGCTGAGCCAGGGCAGCGCGCCGGGCGCCATGATGACCAGGCCGGCGCCCGGCGGGTACTGCCAGGTGACGTCGCCGGGCGGGAAGGTGCCGTGCGCGAACTGGCCGTACCAGTACCGGTAGAGGAGGGAGACCTCGCTGCCCACGCCGCCGATGCCGAGGTCGTCGCGGATCAGGAGCAGCAGCATTCCGGCCCGGGTGAGCAGCCAGACGGCGGCGAGGGCGAGCAGCGGGCCGCGCCCGACGGTCACGAAGGTGGCGGAGGTGAAGGTCTCCGACTCGAAGGGCGAGCGGGTGAGGGCGGGCGGCGGCGCGTGCGTGTCGTGCGGGGCTTCGGTGGTGCGGGCCGCGTGGGGGGTGTCCTGCGGGGGCGGGTCGGTCGTCACCCCACCGGACTGTAGTCCGCTATGTCCTCTTTGTTGTGGTCTTGGTGGCCGTTCCGGTGAAGTGTTCGTACGCCGCCACGACCTCGTCCGCCGGTCCGTCCATGCGCAGTTCGCCCGCCTCCAGCCACAGCGCCCGGTCGCAGGTCTCGGTGATGGTGGAGTTCGAGTGGCTGACCAGGAAGACCGTGCCCGCCTCGGCGCGCAGTTCGTCGATCCGCTTCTGGCTGCGGCGGCGGAAGGCCGCGTCGCCGGTGGCCAGGGCCTCGTCGATGAGCAGCACGTCATGGCCGCGGGCGGCGGCGATGGAGAAGCGGAGCCGGGCGCCCATGCCGGAGGAGTAGGTGCGCATCGGCAGCGAGACGAAGTCGCCCTTGTCGTTGATCCCGGAGAAGTCGACGATGTCGGCGTACCGGGCGGTGATCTCCTGGCGGCTCATGCCCATGGCGAGCCCGCCCAGGATCACGTTCCGCTCGCCGGTCAGATCGCCCATCAGGGCGGCGTTGACGCCGAGCAGGGCGGGGCGGCCCTGGGTGTAGATCCGGCCCTCGCTGGTCGGGAGGAGTCCGGCGACCGCCTTCAGGAGGGTCGACTTCCCCGATCCGTTCGAACCGATCAGGCCGATCGCCTCGCCCCGGTACGCGGCGAAGCTCACGCCCTTCACGGCGTGGACGCTCCGGGTGCTCCGGGGGCCGCTGCGCTCGGTGTACGTGATGTGGACGCCGTCGGCGACGACGGTGGGCGTGCGGGGGGCGGGGTTCGCGGACTCGGCGGACTCGGCGCTCTCGGTCTCGGGTCCAGTCTCGGGTCCGGCAGTCTCGGTCTCAGCCACGGCCGTAGGTCTCCTCGGCCTTCCAGAAGTAGACGAAGCCGCCCGCGAAGGCGAGCAGCGCCCAGCCGGCCGCCAGCGCCCACACGTGCGGCGGCAGCTGGTCGGCGGTGAAGCTCTCGACAAGGGCGAAGCGCATCAGGTCGATGTAGACGGCGGCCGGATTGGCCCGGAGCAGCAGCACCACCGCGTGCGGCAGACCGCGGCCCTCGGTGACGTGGGCGATGGACCACATCACGCCGGAGGCGTACATCCAGGTGCGCAGCAGGAACGGCATCAGCTGCGCGATGTCGGGCGTACGGGCCGCTAGCCGGGCCATCGCGAGCGCGAGCCCGGTGCTGAACAGCGCCTGCAGGGCCAGCGCGGGCACCGCGAGCAGCCAGCTCGGGCGCGGGAACTCGCCGAAGCAGAACAGGATCACGACCAGCGCGCCGAGCGAGAAGACCAGCTGCTGGAGCTGCTGCAGCGCGAGCGCGATCGGCAGACTGGCGCGCGGGAAGTGCAGCGCCCGGACCAGACCGAGGTTGCCGCTGACGGCGCGGGTGCCGGTCATGAGCGTTTGCGAGGTGAAGGTCCACACGAAGACGCCGGTGATCAGGAACGGCACATAGTCCGGGATGCCGTGCTGCACGTCCATGAGGACGCCGAAGATCGCGTAGTAGACGGCGGCGTTGAGCAGCGGGGTCATCACCTGCCAGACCTGGCCGAGCCTGGCCTGGCTGTACTGCGCCGTCAGCCTGGCCGTCGCGAAGGCGGTGATGAAGTCCCGCCGGGACCACAGCTGCCGTACGTACGCGGGGAGGGAGGGGCGCGCGCCGCTCACCGTGAGCCCGTGGCGCAGGGCGAGGGCGCGCAGCTCCTCGGAGGTCGGGGGTGCGGGCTTGTGGAGGGTGGGGATGGGGGTGGTCGTCACGGGATCGCCTTCGATGGAACGGGTCCGTATCGTCGCTACGGGGAGGTTAGGACGTCTCGACGTCGGAACGCAACCGTCTCGTCGTCACGCGCATGTCTTGTAACCGCTGGTTAAGATCCTGTGCATGACGCCACCCACCGGACCCTCGGGAACCCCTCGCCGCGCCCCCGCGGGAGCCGCCGTGCTCCGGGAGGACGTCACCGAGGCCATCCGCGCCGCCGTCTTCGAGGAACTGGCCGCGGTCGGCTTCGCCCGGATGTCCATCGAGGGCATCGCCCGCCGCGCCGGGGTCGGCAAGACCGCCGTCTACCGGCGCTGGAAGTCCAAGCTCTCGCTCGTCCTCGACCTGGTCGGCGCCGTCACCGTGCAGGGCCTGCCCGCCCCGGCCACCGGCTCGCTGCACGGCGACGTCCGCGCCCTCCTGGAACTCGCCGCGCACGCCCTGCGCCACCCGGTGGCCTCGCAGGTCATCCCGGACCTCCTCGTCGAGGCCGCCCGGCACCCCGAGATCGCCGACAGCCTGAAGGCCGTCCTGCTCGACCCGCAGCAGGGCGTCGTCGCCCAGGTCGTCCGCGCCGCCGTCGAGCGCGGCGAACTGCCGGCGGACGCCGACCCCGACCGCGCCCTGGACCTCGTGATGGGCCCGCTCTACTGGCGGCTCGTCGTGGTGCGCACCGAGCCGCCGAAGGGCTACCTCGACGACCTGGCGCGCTCGGCGGTGGCCGCGCTCACCACGTAACGCGTGACGGGTAACGCGTGACGGGTGTTCGGGGCGGGCTACTTCACAGCGCCCGCCATCACCCCGTTCACGAACTGCCGCTGGAAGGCGAAGAAGACGAGCAGCGGGATCACCATCGACACGAACGCGCCCGGCGCGAGCACGTCGACGTTGTTCCCGAACTGCCGGACCTGCTGCTGCAGCGCCACCGTGATCGGCGGCGACTGCGCGTCCGCGAAGATCAGCGCCACCAGCATGTCGTTCCACACCCACAGGAACTGGAAGATGCCGAGCGAGGCGACCGCCGGGCCGCCGAGCGGCAGCACCACCCGGGTGAACAGGCGCAGCTCGCCCGCCCCGTCGAGCCGGGCGGCCTCCAGCAGCTCGCGCGGGATCTCCGCGAAGAAGTTCCGCAGCAGGAAGATCGCGAAGGGCAGGCCGAAGGCCGTGTGGAACAGCACCACGCCCAGCGTCGTCTCGAAGATCCCCACCGCGCCGAACAGCTTCGACACCGGTACGAGCGCCACCTGGACCGGCACCACGAGCAGCGCCACCACAAGCAGGAACCACCAGTCCCGGCCCGGGAAGTCCAGCCACGCGAAGGCGTAGCCGGCGAAGGCGCCGATCACGATCACGAGGAGGGTGGCCGGGACGGTGATCAGGACCGTGGAGACGAGGGAGCCCGTGATGGCGTCGTTGGAGAGCAGCTCGCGGTAGTTCTCGGTGGTCAGCTCGGCCGGCGCGGCGAACACCCGCCACCAGCCGCTGGAGGAGATGTCGGAGGGCGAGCGGAGCGAGGAGAGCAGCAGCCCGACCGTCGGCATCAGCCAGAACAGCGCGACCAGGACCAGGAAGACGCGCAGCGCGCCGCCGGCGGCACGGCCGGCGAGCCGCGCCGCGAGCCCGGTGTTCCGGCTGCCGGGGCGGTCAGCGGTCGTGCTGCTCGCGCTGGTCACGCCGCTCGCGCTGCTCATCGGCGGTTCTCCCTTCGCATACGGCGGATGTTCACGGCCATCACCGGCAGCACCAGCAACAGCAGCACCACGGCGATCGCCGAGCCCACCCCGAGGTCCGCGTCCGTCCCGAAGGACGAGCGGTAGAGCTGCAGCGCGAGCACGTTCGCGTCGTCCTGCGCCGAGCCCGGCGCGATGATGAAGACCAGGTCGAAGATCTTGAGGACGTTGATCATCAGGGTCACCAGGACGACGCCCAGGACCGGCGCGAGCAGCGGCACGGTGATCCGCCGGAACACCTGCCACTCGTTCGCCCCGTCGACCCGGGCCGCCTCCAGGACGTCACGCGGCAGCCCGGCGAGCCCGGCGGCGATGAGCACCATCGCGAACCCGGCCCACATCCACACGTAACTGCCGATGATGGCCGGCGTGACGAGGTTCGGGCCCAGCCACGAGACCCCGTTGTACTGCTCGCGGAAGTTGCTCGCGGGCAGGCGCAGGACGGCCCCCTCGGCGGCGGCGTCGAGGGTGAAGCCGCCGTCGGCGGCGGCCGTCGCCCGGGCCACCACGTGGCCGTCCTTCACCGCCTCGATGCGCAGCCCCTTGAGCCCGAGCTCCTTCGGGTCGACGCTGTTCGGCCGCCCGCCGCCGCCCCGGGTGAAGTCCAGCCACGCGACGCCTTCGATCGTGTCCTTGACCCCCGCCGCCGGGGTACGGGCCGGGCGGGCGCCCTCCGGCATCTGCGCCGGGGCCACGCCGACCAGCGGAAGCCGGGCCACCTCGCCCGCGCGGACCGGGGACTTCGTCTCGTACCCGCCGCCGAGAGCCGCCTTCAGCGGGTGCACGGGGAGGGGGCGGGCGCGCGGGAAGACGGAGGCCTCGGCGAAGGTGTCGTGCACCCCGACCCAGACCGCGTTGGCGACCCCACGGTCCGGGTCCTGCTCGTACACGAGGCGGAAGATGATCCC
Organism: Streptomyces sp. SKN60; assembly: GCF_026236535.1. GTDB lineage: Bacteria > Actinomycetota > Actinomycetes > Streptomycetales > Streptomycetaceae > Streptomyces. The sequence goes on from NZ_JAHTMW010000024.1 coordinate 32,394, forward strand.
GGCGGCGAGCATCGAGATCGCCATCGGCATGAAGACCACCAGCTTGAACGCCGTGCCCCAGCGCACCCGTTCGGTGAGCACGGCGAAGACCAGGCCGAGGGCCGTCGCCACGGTCGGCGCGAGCACCACCCAGATGAGGTTGTTGCGCAGCGCGGTGCGGATCGCGTCGTCCGTGAACAGCGCGACGTAGTTGTCGAGGCCCGCGAAGGAGTCCCCGGCCCGGTCGAAGAGGGAGCGCTGGACCGAGTACCCGATCGGGTAGACGACGAGCGCGCCGAGGAGGACGAGGGCCGGGAGCAGGAACAGCGCGGCGACGGCGGTGTGACGGGAGCGGGCGGACCGGGGGGCCTTGACCGGCTTGACGAGGCCGAGGGGTTCGGTGGACGAGGTGGACGCGGCGGACGTGGTCGGGGTGGACCCGGCGGACGTGGGGGACCCGGTGGGCGTGTCCACCGGTCAGCCCTTGTACGCCTTGGCCGCGTCGGCCTCGAGCCGGGCCTGGGTCCCCGCCACGTCCTTCGGGTTCTTCAGGAAGTCCTGGAGCGCCTTCCACTCGCCCTTGCCGGGCGTGCCGCCGAAGGACTGCGGCATCTGGTCCGACATGTCGAAGCGGAAGGAGTCGCCCGAGCCGATCAGCGCCTTCGCGATGGTCCGCTGCACCTCGTTCGGATACGCGGCCGGGTCCAGCGCCTTGTTGGGGGACAGGAAGCCGCCCTCGGCCGCCCAGATCCGCGCCGCGTCGGGCGAGGCGAGGAAGGTGAGCAGTGCCTGCGCGCCCTTGGTGTCCTTCAGGGCCACCGCCGCGTCGCCGCCGGTCACCACGGGCGCGGAGCCGTCGCCGACGGCCGGGAACGGGAACACCTTCGCGTCCGTACCGATCTTGGCGCCGGTCTCGGCGATGTTCACGGCCGAGAAGTCGCCCTCGAAGACCATGGCGGCCTTGGCCTGGTCACCGCCCGTGAAGGTCTGCGTCACGGACACCGGGAACTCGGTCTGCAGCGCGCCGTTGGTGCCGCCCGCGATGAGGCCCGGCTTGCCGAACAGCTCGGCGAGGGTGGTCAGCGCCTGGGCGACCGACGGGTCGGTCCACTTGAGCTGGTGCTTCGCGAGCCGGTCGTACTTCTCCGGCCCGGCCTGGGAGAGATAGACGTTCTCGAACCAGTCGGTGAGCGTCCAGCCGTCCGCGCCGCCGACCGAGACGGGCGTGACGCCCGAGGCGGAGATCGTCTCGGCGGTCGCGAGGAAGTCCTTCCATGTCTTCGGCGTAGCTGCGCCCGCGTTCTCGAAGGTGGCGGTGTTGTACCAGACCAGGGACTTGTTGGCCGCCTTGAAGTACACCCCGTACGAGGTGCCGTCGACGGCGCCGAGGTCCTGCCAGCCCTTCGAGTAGTTCGCCGTCAGCTGGGCCTTCGCCTCCGGCCCGAGCGGCTTCAGCCACTTCTGCGCGGCGGCCTGCTGGATCGCGCCGACCTGCGGCAGCATCGCCACGTCGGGCGGCGAGCCGCCGGCGATCTTCGTCCCGAGGAAGTTCACGATCGGGTCCTGGGCGGGCACGAAGGTGACGGTCGCGCCGGTGCGCTTCTCGAACTCCTTCAGGACCTTGGTGAAGTTCGCCTGTTCGGGGCCGGTCCAGACGGCGGCGACCTCGATCTTCTCCCCCTTGAGGGAGGGCAGCGCGACCCCGGGCGCGCTGGTCTTCGGCGCGGGCTTTTCCGGGCCGCCGTCGCCGTCACCACCGCCTCCGCAGCCGGCCGCCGCGAGCACGGCGACCGCCGCCAGCACACCGAGTCGAAGAGTTCTGCCGTTACGCATCCGAGCCCCGCCTCTCCCGCGTCTTCCGGTCCCGTGCCCTCAGGTCTACGCGCGGCGCCGGAGGCCCGCAAGGCCGCCTTCGGGGTGGGGCGGGGGATCGTGATCGGCTCGTGACGTGCCGTCAAGTGCGGTACGGGGGTGGGCTGGAGGGGTGGTGGAGGCGGGCTTGAGGGGCGGTGGAGCGGGCGGGGGCTCAGGCCGGGGCCGGGGACACCAGCGGGGGTATCGGGGTCGCGTCCACCGAGCGGGCCGCGCGGTCGAGGGCGCTGGCGAGGAGGGCCAGGTCGGTGGGGCCGTTGCCGAGTTCGCGGACCGGGCGGCGGGTCGGCGGGTCGCCCATGCGGTCCCATTCCAGGGGGACGACCGTGGGGCGCAGGGTGGCCGTGCGGGGGATGCGGCCGGTGACCCGGCCGGTCTGGAACGGGGTCACTCGGCCGTCCGGGTGGCCGAGCCGGCCGCGTCCCGGCCGGGGCTCGTCCGGGCCGGGGGCCGCGGGCGGCGGGTCCAGGACGATCCGGAGCCGCGCGCCGTGCGCCAGCTCGGTGTCGGCCGTGCGGTCCGGGCGGGCCGAGGCCGCGATCAGGTGCACCCCGAGCCGCGCCCCGTTGCGCGCGACCGCCTCCAGGGCCCGCACCACGGACCCGGCCGCCGGCCGGCCCGGCGCACCGAGCGCGGGGGCGACCAGGGCGTCGAAGTCGTCCACGAGGACCACCAGCCGCGGCAGCGCACCCGCCCCCTCGGCGGCGGGTCCGCTGCGCACCGGGTCGGTGCGGCTGCTCGCCGTGTCCCCGAGCAGGCTGTCGGTGGTGAGCCGCAGCGTGCGGCTGCTGGGCCGGTCGCCGAGCAGGTCGGCGCCGGGCGGGGGCGTGCGGTCGCCGGTGCCCGTACGGGGGAGGCGGCCGCTCGGGCGGTCGCCGAGGAGGTCCGCTCCCGGCGGCGGTGTGCGGTACGCGGTGGTGTCGGCCTGCTGGTCGTACACCTCGCGGCCCGCCGTGCGGTGGCTGCGGGTGCTGGGAACGTCGCCGATGGCGCCGTCGGCGGCGGTGCGCAGGGTGCGCCCGCTGGGCCGGTCGCCCACGAGGTCGGCGCCCGAACGGGCGTCGGGGACGCGGGCGGTGGCCCGGCCGCCGGCCGGCGGGACGGACTCGGCCGGGCTCGGGGAGCGCTGGCCGATCAGCCGGGCCGAGCGGCGGTCCGCGAAGTGGGCGTCGCCGAGGAGTTCTGCGCGGCGCTTCAGTTCGGCGCCTAGCGCCTGGGCGAACTCCCGCATCCGCACCGGGTCGGAGGCCACCAGGTGCTCGGTGACGTGCGGCAGCTCCGTACAGGCCGCGAGGCCCTCGCCGCGCTCGCCGCCCGCGCCGTCGACGAGGAGCAGGCCGAGGCGGTCGGGGCGGGCCCCGGCGGCGAGGGAGGCGGCGACGGCGCGCAGGAGTTCGGTGCGGCCGCTGCCCGCCGGGCCCTCGACGAGGAGGTGCGGGCCCTCCTGGGTGAGGTCGACGGCGACCGGGCCGCGCGGGCCGGCGCCCAGGACGGCGGTGCCGTCGGCGGCGGAGGCCCAGCGGGCCATCAGGGAGGCGGGCGTGGCCCGGGCGAGGCCGAGCTCGTCGAGCAGCCGGGCCGACAGGGGCAGGGCGGCGGCCGCCCGGCCCGTACCGGCGCCCGCGCCCGTCTCCGTACGCAAAGGGGCGAGGGCGCGGCCGAAACGCTCGGCCCAGGCCACCGACACCGCGTCGACGACACCGACCGTGCCGTGCCCCGCGGCCCGCCCGCCCGCCGTGCGCAGCAGCCGCAGCGCGGTCGCCACGTCGCCGCTGAGCAGGGCGGCCGCCCCGCACTCGCGGAAGGCGAGGGACGCGGCGCAGGCCGTCTCGTAGGTGGCGGCGACCGGGGAGGCGGGGGAGGCGGCGGGCGCCTCGGCCAGGCAGAGCAGATGGATGCCGGCGGCGGGACCGGCCCCGGCGAGCCGCGCCGCGGTCTCGCGGAGCGCGGCGGAGCCCGGGTCGCCGTCGACGATCACGACGGTCTCGGGGCCCTCGTGGCGCGCGGCGGCCTCCGCCACGGCGGCCCGGTCGGCGCTGGGCCAGCCGGGGCCGAGCGGCCCGTCGTCGAGCCGCCGGGTGAGCTCGGTGAACCGGGCGTGGGCCTGGTCGCGGTCGTACGCGAGCAGCAGCCGGCAGTCCTGGCCGTGCGCCGGGCGGGTGTGCGGCAGCCAGCCGAGCCAGGCCCAGTCCCGGCGCCGCTCCTCCAGGGGACGGTTGCGGTCGGCGCTGACCAGGACGATCTCCAGGTCGGCGGGGGAGTGCAGGGCGGCCAGCTGGGCCACCACGGAACGGGCCAGGCCGCCGAGCCGGGGCGCCGGCCCGGCGAGGCCGAGCGAGCCCGCCTCGCGCAGCCCGACGGTGACGGGCACGCCGGACAGGTCGGTGCGGTCGGTGGTGCCGAGCCGGACCACCAGGGCCTCGGGGTGGCCGGGGCCCCGCTCCCACAGGCGCGGGCCGGGGCCGAGCGCGGTGAGCAGGACCGCGGCGGGATCGGGCCAGCTGTCGGGGGCGGGCAGGGCGGCGCCTCCGCCGCCGGGCGCGGCGCCGGGGCGGGCGCCGGCGGCGAAGGCCGGCACCGGGGCCACGCCGTACTCGCCGTCCCGGTCCTCGTCCCGGCCGCCCGCGAGCCGCCGGGCCCAGGCACCGAGGCCGCGGCGGCGGGTCTGCCGGGTCCTGCTGTGGGACTCGGCCTCGCCGGCGGAGTCGGAGTCGGAGTCGGCGGGCTCCGCCACGCGCGCGTGGGCGGGGGGACAGTCGCCCCGGCCGTGGTCTTCGTCCTCCACGCGTGCGTACGGCACGGGGCCCGCGCCCGGCGGCGCCTCGCCCGGCTCCGCCGTACCGCCCGGGTCCTCCGGGGCGCGCAGGGCGACCCGCAGATGGCCCTCGCCGTCGGGGGCGGTCGGCAGCCGGACCTCGTCCGCGCCGGAGTCGGCGCCGGGGCTCGCGTCGGCGCCCGCGCCCCCGCCCGTACGCGTACCTGCACTCGTGCCCGTACCGCCGGATCCGCCGGAGGACAGGCGCAGGGCGGACTCGCCGACCCGGAGGGTGCCGCCGGGCGGGAAGCGGACGGGCCGGGGGCCGACCGGGGTGCCGTCGAGGGTCGTGCCGTTGGTGGAGCCCTGGTCGGTGACCGTGACCCGGCCGTCGGGGCCGACCGTCACGGTGCAGTGGACCCGCGAGACATCCGGGTCGTCGAGCGGAACGTCCGCGTCCACAGAACGGCCGATTCTGATCGCTCCGCCGTTCGCCCCGCCGTGCAGCAGATGCACCCCGCCGGCGTCCGGGCCCGCCACCACGTGCAGCCGGGCCGGGGCGCCCTCGCCCATGACCTCGGCCATGACCTCGTCCGGGCCGGGCACCTGGAGGGAGAGCACCGCCCCGTCGACCAGTGGCGGCTCGCCCAGCAGACAGCGGCGGGTGTCGAGGCGCTTCTCGCCCGCGTACAGCACGGTGGTGCCGGAGGAGGAGGTGTCGGGGCCGGAGACGGCCGCGGCGAGCGAGGAGGCCACGGCGGCCAGCTCGGTCCCCGCGGGCGCGGTGACGAGCACGTCGCAGGCGCGCCCAGCGCCGTGGCCGGCGTGCGGCGCGAGGACGGTCAGCCGGATCTGCATCGCCGTCAGCGGTCCCTTCTGCGCGGCGCGCCCGGCAGGGGACAGGACCGCTGGCTCCCCCCACCCGGCGCGGACGCGTCGTCCGGTACAGGTCGGCACGGGGCCGGGGCTCCCGACCCCGACACGACGTGCTGTACGCATCCTCGCACCTGCCACTGACAACCCGCCCCCGGGTCGCCTCCAAGTGATCTTGTTCGGTCGCCGATGGACGCTATTTCGCCTGGTTGCGTATGGCTCGCAGCACTTACGGCAACCCCGGCCGCGCTCTCGGCGTCTTCTCTTCGGACGGGTTTCGGACGCGCCTCAGGTGCGTTTCGGACATGTACGGCACCGGTGCGGCACCGGGGGCGGCCGGGGAATCGGCCGTCCTGCGGACGGTCGATGACACGTTCGGCGGCACCGGACAGGCCCTAAAGTGGGTCGGACACCCGGACGGGTCACAGAACACACAGGGACTCCGGGGACACTTCGACGGACCACCCCAGGACCACGATCAGCAGGGAGCGCGTGACGTGCGGCCTATCGGCAGCAAGTACCTGCTCGAGGAGCCGCTCGGCCGCGGCGCCACGGGCACCGTCTGGCGAGCCCGCCAGCGTGAGGCGGCCGGCGCCGAGGCGGCGGTGGCGGGGCAGCCCGGCGAGACCGTCGCGATCAAGGTCCTCAAGGAGGAGCTGGCCAACGACGCGGACATCGTGATGCGCTTCCTGCGCGAGCGGTCCGTGCTGCTGCGGCTCACCCACCCCAACATCGTGCGCACCCGCGACCTGGTCGTGGAGGGCGATGTCCTCGCCCTCGTCATGGACCTCGTCGAGGGCCCCGACCTGCACCGCTACATCCGTGAGAACGGCCCGCTCACCCCGGTCGCCGCCGCGCTGCTCACCGCGCAGATCGCCGACGCGCTCGCCGCCAGCCACGCCGACGGCGTCGTGCACCGCGACCTCAAGCCCGCCAACGTGCTGCTCGCCGAGCAGGACGGCGGCATGCACCCGATGCTCACCGACTTCGGCATCGCTCGGCTCGCCGACTCCCCGGGCCTGACCCGCACCCACGAGTTCGTCGGCACGCCCGCGTACGTCGCCCCGGAGTCCGCCGAGGGCCGTCCGCAGACCTCCGCCGTCGACATCTACGGCGCCGGAATCCTGCTGTACGAGCTGGTCACCGGCCGTCCGCCGTTCGCCGGCGGCACCGCCCTGGAGGTGCTGCACCGGCACCTCAGCGAGGAGCCGCGCCGCCCGTCCACCGTGCCCGGTCCGCTGTGGACGGTGATAGAGCGCTGCCTCAGCAAGGACCCGGCGGGCCGCCCCAGCGCCGAGAACCTGGCCCGCGGTCTGCGTACGGTCGCCGCCGGCATCGGCGTGCACTCCACCCCGGCCCAGATCGAGGCGGCCGACGGCGTCGGCGCGCTGCTCGCCCCCGACCCGGCGCCCGCGCCGGTCCCGGAGACCCCGGGGACGGGCGCGGGCGTGGACCCGGCCGGTGCCACCCAGGTGCTGCCGACCGGTTCGGCCGCCCCTGCGGGCGCCGGTGCCTACGACCCGGCCGCGCCGACCAGCGTGCTGCCGACCAGCGGCCCGGCCGGCGCCGCCGACCCGACCGCGGTCATGCCCCCCGTACCGCAGGACCCGCCCGGCCCGCGGCCGGAGGACCCGCACCCCTGGCAGACCCAGCTCGGCGCGCTCCGCGACCGCAACGAGCAGACCCAGGTGCAGTACCTCGACCCGAGCGAGGACCCGCTGCGGCGGCGCCCGCAGCGCCGGGCCCAGCCGCAGCAGCCCCCGCAGGGGCAGGGGCAGCCGCAGGGGTACGGGCAGCAGGCGCCGCTGGGGGCACCTCCCGGGCCGCAAGGCCCAGGGGGCCCGTATCAGCAGCCCCGGCCGCCGCAGGGCTACCCGCAGCCCCAGCAGGCGCCGCGCCCGCAGCCGTACGCACCGCAGCCCCCGCGCCAGCAGTACGCGCCCCAGCCGCAGCAGCAGTACGCTCCGCCGCAGCCGCCTCCGCAGGCCCCGGCGCCCGCGCCCGTACCGCGGGAGCCGCGTCCGCCGCGGCAGCGCAGCGCGAACCCCATGCGCATCCCGGGTCTCGGCTGCCTCAAGGGCTGTCTGTTCACGATCGTGCTCTTCGTGGTCGCGGGCTGGCTCATCTGGGAGCTCACCCCGCTCCAGGACTGGATCGCCTCGGGCAAGGGCTACTGGGAGACGATCGGCGACGCCATCAGCTCCTTCACCGACTGGGTCTCCTCGCTCGGCGACAGCGCGAGCGGCACCGGAGGCAGCGGTGCTACCGGCGGTAGCGGGCAGTAGGAGGGCCCCGGCGGACGGTCGGGGTATCGATTTGTCGACTTCCGAGGGGTGATTTCCCCTCGGAAGTGCCGGTCGACGCCCTCGGACGCGTAACTTTGACGCGAACCGCAGCCGCTGAGGGAGCAGTCTTGGCACGGAATATCGGCAGCCGCTACACGGCCCACCAGATCCTCGGGCGGGGCAGCGCCGGCACGGTGTGGCTCGGCGAGGGCCCCGAGGGCCCCGTCGCCATCAAGCTGCTGCGCGAGGACCTCGCCTCCGACCAGGAACTCGTCGGCCGTTTCGTCCAGGAGCGCACCGCGCTGCTCGGGCTCGACCACCCGCACGTCGTCTCCGTCCGCGACCTCGTCGTCGACGGCAACGACCTCGCGCTCGTCATGGACCTGGTCCGCGGCACCGATCTGCGCACCCGCCTCGACCGCGAGCGCCGGCTCGCCCCCGAGGCCGCCGTCGCGATCATCGCCGACGTCGCCGACGGTCTCGCCGCCGCCCACAAGGCGGGTGTCGTGCACCGCGACGTCAAGCCCGAGAACATCCTGCTCGACATGGAGGGCCCGCTCGGCCCCGGCGGCGCGCACCCCGCCCTCCTCACCGACTTCGGCGTCGCCAAGCTCATCGACACCCCCGGCCGCACCAAGGCCACCCGGATCATCGGCACCCCCGACTACCTCGCCCCCGAGATCGTCGAGGGCCTGCCGCCGCGCGCCGCCGTCGACATCTACGCCCTCGCGACGGTGCTGTACGAGCTGCTCGCCGGGTTCACCCCGTTCGGCGGCGGCCACCCCGGCGCCGTCCTGCGCCGCCACGTCACCGAGACCGTCGTCCCGCTCCCCGGCATCCCCGAGGAGCTGTGGCAGCTGCTCGTCCAGTGCCTGGCCAAGGCCCCCGCCTCCCGGCTGCGCGCCTCCGAGCTCGGCAGCCGGCTGCGGGACGTGCTGCCGATGCTCAAGGGCATCCCGCCGCTCGACGTCGACGAGCCGGACGCGGACCCGGCGACGGAGCCGGAGGACGAGCCGTACGCCACCAACGGCGGCACGGGCGGCACCGGCGAACCGGCCCCGCGCCGCGCCGCCGTCCCCCTGGTGCCGGGCGCCTCGACCGACTCCAACCGCGACACCCACACCTCCATGCGGGTCCCCGGCCCCGACGAACTCTCCGGCGGCCCCCTCGGCACCGCCCGCGCCCCCCGCTCGGCGAGCGCCCGCCGCCCCGGCTCGGCCCGCCACAAGGCGGACGCGGTCCGCAAGCGCCGTATCACCCTCACCGTCGCCGCCGTCGTCATCGCCGGCGCGCTCGGCGCCGGCGGCTACGTCGCGGCCACGGCCGGCGACGACGCCCCACCGCAGGACTCGAAGCAGTCGCAGCAGCCGTAGGAGGCGCCTCGAAGGGCCTCGCGGGGCCTGACGGCCGAAGAGGAGTCCGGGTCGGGGCGCGGAGCCGTTACGCTGGACGCGTGGCAGTCGTCGATGTATCCGAAGAGCTGAAGTCCCTCTCCTCGACCATGGGGTCGATCGAGGCCGTCCTGGACCTCGAGAAGATGAGGGCAGACATCGCCGTGCTCGAAGAGCAGGCCGCGGCCCCGTCCCTGTGGGACGACCCGGAGGCGGCGCAGAAGATCACGAGCCGGCTCTCGCGCCTCCAGGCCGAGGTCCGCAAGACCGAGGCGCTGCGCGGCCGCATCGACGACCTCGCGGTCCTCTTCGAGCTGGCCGAGGAGATGGACGACCCGGACACCCGGGTCGAGGCCGAGACCGAGCTCGTGTCGGTCCGCAAGGCCCTCGACGAGATGGAGGTCCGCACCCTCCTCTCCGGCGAGTACGACGAGCGCGAGGCGCTGGTCAACATCCGCGCCGAGGCCGGCGGCGTCGACGCCTCCGACTTCGCCGAGCGCCTCCAGCGCATGTACCTGCGCTGGGCCGAGCGCCACGGCTACGGCACGGAGATCTACGAGACCTCGTACGCGGAAGAGGCCGGCATCAAGTCGACCACCTTCGTGGTCAAGGCCCCCTACGCCTACGGCACCCTCTCCGTCGAGCAGGGCACGCACCGCCTGGTGCGCATCTCGCCCTTCGACAACCAGGGCCGCCGCCAGACCTCCTTCGCCGGCGTCGAGGTCCTCCCGGTCGTCGAGCAGTCCGACCACGTCGAGATCGACGACTCGGACCTGCGCATCGACGTCTACCGCGCTTCGGGCCCCGGCGGCCAGGGCGTCAACACCACCGACTCGGCGGTGCGCATCACGCACATCCCGACCGGCATCGTGGTCTCCTGCCAGAACGAGCGCTCCCAGATCCAGAACAAGGCGAGCGCGATGAACGTCCTCCAGGCCAAGCTCCTGGAGCGCCAGCGCCAGGAGGAGCGCGCCAAGATGGACGCCCTCAAGGGCGACGGCGGCAGCTCCTGGGGCAACCAGATGCGTTCGTACGTGCTGCACCCCTACCAGATGGTCAAGGACCTCCGCACCGAGTTCGAGGTCGGCAACCCGCAGTCCGTCCTGGACGGCGAGATCGACGGCTTCCTGGAGGCGGGCATCCGCTGGCGCAAGCAGCAGGAGCAGACCGCGTAACCCTGACGCTCCGACAGGACCGACCGACGGCCCCTGGCCCCCTCACCGAGGCGGGCCGGGGGCCGTCGGCGTACCCGGCGGAGCGTGTCCATGATTCGCGGGCGCAAGCGGTGCTTTGATGTTCCTGACGCTTTGTCGACATGGGAACTGCTCTGGTGGGGCCGGGAGTTCCGGGTTTACGTCACAGTTGCATCGTCGCATGGCGGGCAGAAGTGGATCTTTCGGGCATCGCACGCGCAACGACCTTGACGTGTCTCCGGAAACTCGGAAGGGTGGCAAGCGGCATGCGTGAATCTGGGGCGCGTGTGAACGGGGGCAGGTCCAGTGTTCTGTGACGTCCCCGGTGTCCGGTGGCCCCGAGCGCAGCTCTACAGACGATTTGAGCTACTGGGGGTAGCAGCCAGATGACCAAGAAGACGCGGATCCGCGTCGCGCGGATCGCCGCCGGTGCCGTCATCGCGGCCGGTGCGTCGCTCACCGTCGCGGGTGCCGCTCAGGCCGTGGGCGGCGTCGGCGCCGACATCACGGTGACGGACGAGAGCGTGGACGTCGGCCTCGGCCTCAATGAGGACGACACCAACGGCGGTACCACCAACGAGGGCAACACCAACGAGGGCAACACCTCCGTCGGCAGCATCGAGGGTGCCTCGACGGGCACGTCCTCGGGTACCTCGACCGGTACCTCGACCGGTACCTCGACGGGTACGTCGACGGGTCAGGAGGGCGGTACCTCGACGGGTACGTCCACCGGCACCTCGACCGGTACCTCGACGGGTACGTCGACGGGTCAGGAGGGCGGCACCTCGACCGGTACGTCCACCGGCACCTCGACGGGTACCTCGACCGGCACGTCCACGGGCACGTCCACCGGTACCTCGACGGGTACGTCCACGGGTACCTCGACCGGTACCTCGACGGGTCAGGAGGGCGGTACCTCCACGGGTACGTCCACCGGCACGTCGACGGGCACGTCGACGGGCACCTCGACCGGTACGTCCACCGGCACCTCGTCCGGCACGGGCAACAACGGTGGCACGGGCAACAACGGTGGCACCGGTAACAACGGCGGCACCGGCGACAACGGTGGCTCCGGCGACAACGGCGGGTCCGCCACCACCGGTGGGTCCTCCACCGACGGCGGTGCCGGGACCTGCACCGTGGACCTGGACGGCGCCGAGTGCGTCGACAACAACCCGGGCACCAACAACGCCGGCTCGCAGCCCGTCGAGCAGGGCAAGGCCAAGGAGGAGCTGGCCGAGACCGGCGCCGCCGAGACCTCGTTCCTGATCATCGGGGCCGCCACCATGATCGCGGGCGGCATCGGCTTCCGCTTCCTGCCGCGCCTCGTGACCGGCGGTCGTACCGCCGCCTGATCCGACTGACGGCGTAGGGCACGTACAGAAGGGCCGGAGGTGCTTTCCAGCACCTCCGGCCCTTCCGGTATGCGTCGTGGCCTCCGCAGAGGCTCCTGCGGGCTCCTACACCCCCCGCACCGCCACCAGCAGCGTCATCGCCGCCACCAGTGCGATCACCAGGGTCAGCAGCATCGCCGGGGTCAGACCCGTCGGCTGCGGCAGTCGCTCGCGGTTCGCGCGGCAGACGGGGCAGCGGCCCTCCGCGACGGGGGCCGCGCAGTTGGCGCACACCAGCCGGTCATAGGTCATGCGCTCTCCTCCTCCCGCACACAGGTCCTCGCACAAGGATCCTTATCAGGACAACGCCCGGCACGATCCGTGCGTTCCCTTTACCACTGTGCCAGCTCCGGAGCTTTTCGGCGCGCCCCATGAGCACGCGGGCGCAAGGACGAAAAGGATAAAGCACACAAGCGAGGACCGCGACTGCGCGGGCCTTCCCGGTTCGCGTATGGTCACGCACACCTACTCCCGGCCGACCGTGGTGCATCCGTGATCCGATTCGACAACGTCTCCAAGTCCTATCCGAAGCAGAACCGCCCCGCGCTCCGGGATGTCTCCCTGGAGATCGAGAAGGGGGAGTTCGTCTTCCTCGTCGGTTCCTCCGGCTCCGGAAAGTCGACCTTTCTGCGGCTGATCCTCCGCGAGGAGCGCGCCAGCCAAGGTCAGGTGCACGTCCTGGGCAAGGACCTCGCCCGGCTGTCCAACTGGAAGGTGCCGCACATGCGCCGCCAGCTCGGGACGGTCTTCCAGGACTTCCGGCTGCTGCCCAACAAGACCGTCGCCGAGAACGTGGCCTTCGCCCAGGAGGTCATCGGCAAGCCGCGCGGCGAGATCCGCAAGGCGGTGCCGCAGGTGCTCGACCTGGTCGGCCTCGGCGGCAAGGAGGACCGGATGCCGGGCGAGCTGTCCGGCGGTGAGCAGCAGCGCGTCGCCATCGCCCGGGCCTTCGTCAACCGCCCGATGCTGCTGATCGCGGACGAGCCCACCGGCAACCTCGACCCGCAGACCTCGGTCGGCATCATGAAGCTGCTCGACCGCATCAACAGGACAGGGACCACCGTCGTCATGGCGACCCACGACCAGAACATCGTCGACCAGATGCGCAAGCGCGTCATCGAGCTCGAAAAGGGCCGCCTCGTCCGCGACCAGGCGCGCGGCGTCTACGGCTACCAGCACTGAGCGGACAGGGAGAAGTCACACCATGCGCGCTCAGTTCGTGCTGTCGGAGATCGGGGTCGGTCTCCGTCGCAATCTGACGATGACCTTCGCCGTCATCGTGTCCGTGGCCCTGTCGCTGGCCCTGTTCGGCGGGGCGCTGCTCATGCGCGAGCAGGTCAGCACGATGAAGGACTACTGGTACGACAAGGTCAACGTCTCCATCTTCCTCTGCAACAAGAGTGACGGGTCCACCTCGCCCAAGTGCACCAAGGGCGCCGTCACCAAGCAGCAGGCCGACCAGATCGAGGCCGATCTGAAGAAGATGGACATCGTCGAGTCGGTCCACCGCGAGTCCGCCGACGAGGCCTTCAAGCACTACAAGGAGCAGTACGGCGACACGGCCATCGCGTCCGTCGTCACTCCGGACCAGATGCAGCAGTCCTTCCGGGTCAAGCTGAAGGACCCGGAGAAGTACAAGGTGGTCGCGACCGCCTTCGCCGGCCGGGACGGCGTCGAGTCCGTCCAGGACCAGCGGAACATCCTGCAGAACCTGTTCGACCTGATGAACGGCATGAACATCGCCGCACTCGGCGTGATGTTCCTGATGCTGATCATCGCGCTGATGCTGATCGTGAACACGGTCCGCGTGTCCGCCTTCAGCCGGCGCCGCGAGACCGGCATCATGCGGCTGGTCGGCGCGACCAACTTCTACATCCAGATGCCGTTCATCATGGAGGCCGCCTTCGCCGGTCTGCTCGGCGGCGCGGTCGCCTGCGTCATGCTGATGGTCGGCCGGTACTTCCTGATCGACCACGGCATCGCGCTCGCCGACAAGATGCAGCTGGTGAACTTCATCGGCTGGGACGCGGTCCTGGCCAAGCTGCCGCTGGTGCTCGCGATCGGCCTGCTGATGCCGGCCGTCGCCGCGTTCATCGCGTTGCGCAAGTACCTGAAGGTGTGACAGTTCACTCGCACTGCGTGCATGGCGTCGTACGGCCAACCTCCGTACGGCGCCATGCGCTTGTCCTAGAGTGGGCGCCATGCGTGCCGGTGCCGGCCCCGAGTTCTGTCGTAGGCCCCGCGGAGTTCTCCGTGGGGCCGCTTTGACGTTGGTCTTCACCGGGGTGCTCGGCACCGCCGCCGCCACCGGCTCGCTGCCCCGCGAGGAGCGGCGGCACGAGCCGGCCCCGGCGGCCGCCACCGCCGCGGACCGGTCCACGGTCGACCGCGCCGCGCTCGCCCGGGCCGCCGCCGAGGCCATGGCCGACGGCAAGTCCGGCAAGAAGGCCGCCGAGGAGTTCGTCAGCCGCAGCGGCGACCGCTGGGGCGCGGTGTACGACAAGCGGGAGTACGCCGAGTTCGAGCAGGCCCTCGACGGCTCCTACACCGGCGTCGGCCTGTCCGCCCGCCGCACCGGGCGCGACCGGGTGGAGATCAGCCGGGTGCAGCCCGGTGGCCCGGCCGAGCGCGCCGGGCTCCGCCCCGGCGACCGGCTCACCGCCGTGGACGGGCGCCCGGTCGACGGCCTCTCGGTCTCCGAGATCGTCTCCCTGCTGCGCGGCGACGGCGTCCCCGGCTCCACCGTCGGACTCGGCGTCGAGCGCGGCCGGGCCGTCTGGACCGAGCCCCTGCACCGGGCCCTGCTCGCCGTCGACCCGGTCGCCGTCCGCCGGCTCGGCGACGGCACGGTGCTGATCCGGGTGGCCGCCTTCACCAAGGGAACGGGCGAGGAGGTACGGCGGGCCGTGCGCTCCGCACCGGCCGGCGCCGGCGTCCTGCTCGACCTGCGCGGCAACTCCGGCGGCCTGCTCACCGAGGCCCGGGCCGCCGCCTCCGCCTTCCTCGACGGCGGCCTCGTCGCCACGTACGACATCGACGGGCAGCAGCACGCGGTGTACGCGGAGGGCGGCGGCGACACCGCACGGCCCCTGGTCGCGCTGATCGACGGCGGCACCATGAGCGCGGCCGAGCTGCTGACCGGCGCCCTGAAGGACCGCGGCCGGGCGGTCACCGTGGGCTCGCCCACCTTCGGCAAGGGCTCGGTCCAGATGCCCAGCACCCTGCCCGACGGCTCGGTCGCCGAGGTCACCGTCGGCCACTACCGCACCCCCGCCGGTCACGCGGTGGACGGCCGGGGCATCACCCCGGACGTCGCCGGGGGCGACCGGCCCGAGGAGCGGGCCCGCACGGTATTGAGTGGCCTCGGAGGGGGCTCGTAGTGCGAAAATGGCCGCACTATGGCAAAGGGACTCGTCAACGTGCAGGGCAAGCCTGCGAAGAAGAAGGCCCAGGACAAGGGGCCGGAGCGCAAGCTCATCGCGCAGAACAAGAAGGCGCGCCACGACTACCTCATCCTCGACACCTACGAGTGCGGCCTCGTGCTCATGGGCACCGAGGTGAAGTCGCTGCGCATGGGCCGGGCGTCGCTGGTCGACGGCTTCGTCCAGATCGACGGCGGGGAGGCCTGGCTGCACAACATCCACGTGCCCGAGTACTCCCAGGGCAGCTGGACCAACCACTCGGCGAAGCGGAAGCGGAAGCTGCTGCTGCACCGGGAGGAGATCGACAAGCTGGAGCAGAAGTCCTCCGAGACGGGTCACACGATCGTGCCCCTCGCGCTGTACTTCCTGAACGGCCGGGTGAAGTGCGAGATCGCGCTGGCCAAGGGCAAGAAGGAGTACGACAAGCGGCAGACGCTGCGTGAGCAGCAGGACACGCGCGAGACGGCGCGGGCCATCGCGGCGGCGAAGCGGCGCCAGCGCGCCCAGGAGCGTTAATCTGCTGGCAACGGTGCCCGCAGGTCACGTACCATGGGCCCTGCACCCCACAGAGGGCGCAACCTTTGAAAAATCAACATGGGGATGATCGGTTTCGACAGCGGATGTCGAAGCAGGGGAAGCGTGTCGAGGAAGCGGCAATGATCTCGTAAACCACGCGCCGAAACCAATAATCGCCAACACCAAGCGCGATTCCTTCGCCCTCGCTGCCTAAGTAGCGACTTGCGAAGTGTCAGCCCGGGGCTGTTCCCGACCCGGATCCTGGCATCAGCTAGGGGACTAAACCTTGATCCCGGTCACGGGGTGAAGAGGGAAATCAAACAGTGACTGAGCCCGTTCCGGACTTGTCTGGGTGATCCGGAGGGCCGAGAAACTCGTACCAGACTGCACACGGAGAAGCCCTGGTTCCGCACCGTTGGACGCGGGTTCGATTCCCGCCATCTCCACTCATCCCATGTGGGCGAAGGCCCGGTGGTCACCCAGGTGGCCGCCGGGCCTTCGTCATGTCCGCCATCTTGATGTCCGCCCTCTTGTCGACTTGGTCTGGACCTGACACTCTTCCGGTCGCCGCCCCCCACGCCACGGCATCCCCGGAGGTACGTATGCGCCACAAGGGACTCCTCGCGGTCCTGCCCATGCTCCTCACCCTCCTCGTCCCCGCCGCCCCGGCCGCCGCCGCGCCCGCGCCGGTCCAGGTCTACGGCGCCTGGCACTGCGGTGACGACTACTGCACCTGGTCCCGGGTCCGAGACGTCGCCGAGTTCGACGCCAAGAACCACTGGCTGGTCGACCGCGGCGACGGGCGCCCCTCGGTCAACGTGGTCGTGCTCAGCTTCGTCGACCCGCTGGAACTGCTGCACGGCACCACCGACGCCACCACCGCCAACGGTGTGCCCGTCGGCATGAACCGCGAGATCGTCCAGTACTTCACCTCGCGCGGGATCCGCGTGATGCTCTCCATCGGCGGCATCACCTACACCGACGCGTGGGACGCGGCCCTCGCCGAGGACCCGGCCGGGCTCGGCCGCGCCGCGGCGGCCGTCGCCGCAGACCTCGGCGTCGGCATCGAGATCGACTACGAGCAGAACACCGGCCCGAACCTCGCCGGGCTCCAGTCCTTCATCGACGCCTACCGGTCCGTCCACCCCTACGACGCCACCGGCACGAACCCGGCCGCCCGGCTCACCCTCGACACCGCGGCCGGCGACCGCTGGCTGATCGACATCAACCGCAAGGCCACCGCCGACTGGCTGCGCACCGACACCCCGGTGCTCGACTACGCCAACGCGATGGTCACCGCCCGCCCCACCTCGGCGAGCTCCCACATCGCCAACTGGCAGGAGCACCTCGACGGCAAGTCGCAGTACTCCCCGCCGGTCCCCCCGCTCGCCCCGGCCAAGCTCACCGCGGGCCTCTACATCGCGTACGGCCGCAGCCCGCTGCCCGAGTGCACCGACTACGCGAACTCCCTCCAGAAGGCCACGGGCGACTGGACCCGGAACGCGGCCCCCAACGGCGCCGGAACCACGTCCGGCCTGCTCGGCTACATGTTCTGGGCGGCGGAGAAGCCCTCCACCCGCGGCCTCGGCACCCAGGAGCCGGACGGCTGCGCGGGCGGGGTGGGCGCGGGGGCCACGGCCTTCGGCGTCCAGGTCCCGATGGGGCCGCTGCGGCAGAGCTGATCAGGACGGGTTCAGCGCGTGTGCGCGGCGGCTCCGGCCGGTCGTCGCGCACAGCAGCAGGGCCAGGGCCGCCGCCAGCGGCGGGGCGAGGTAGCCGTACAGCGGGGTCGGGGCGTGGTCGGCGAGGTGGCCGCCGATGGCCGAGCCGGTGGCGATGCCGGCGAGGAGGGCGGTCACCGCGAGGGTCATGCCCTCGTTGAGGCGGCCCGGTGGGGTGAGGCGCTGGACCAGGCCCATGCCGGTGACCATGGTCGGGGCGGTGGCCGCGCCCGCGAGCAGGAGCGCGCCCGCGAGGGCGAGGAGCGAGCCGGTGCGGGCGGCCAGGAGGGGGAGGGTCATCAGCAGGGTCATCGCCGCGAGGCAGGCCGCGAGCGGGGCCGAGCGGCGGGCCCGGCCGTGGACCAGGCCGGCCGCGCAGGAGCCGGCCGCCTGGAGGGCGAGGACCGGGCCGGCGGCCGGGCCGTCCACGTACGCGAGGGTGACCACCTCCATCGAGCCGAAGACCGCACCGGTCGCCAGGAAGACCGCGAGCAGCCCCGGCATGCCGGGCGCGCGCAGCGGGGAGCCGCCGGAGGTGCGCGGCGCGGCCGGCGGTTCGGTCGTGCGCTGGGCCGCGAAGAGCAGCACCCCGGCGAGGAAGAACGCGGAGCCGACGAGCGCGCCCGCCTCCGGGAAGAGCGCCGAGCAGAGGAACGCGGCAAGCACCGGCCCCAGCATGAAGCCCAGCTCGTCGGCGGCCTGCTCGAAGGAGTTGGCGGTGTGCAGGGCGCCCGGGTCGCCCTTCAGGAGGTGCGCCCAGCGGGCCCGGGCCATGCCGCCGACGTTCGGCGCGGTGGCGCCGAGCACGGCGGCCGCGAACAGCGTCCAGACCGGCGCCCGGCCGTGCGCGCACAGCAGCAGGACCAGCTGGCCCAGGACCGCCCAGACGGTGGCCGGGACCGCGACCCGGGCCTGCCCGTGCCGGTCGACCAGCCGGGCGATCCAGGGCGCGGTGACTGCGCCCGCGGCCAGTCCGGCCGCGCTGACCGCGCCGGCCAGGGCGTAGGAGTCGTACGCCCCGGAGACCAGCAGGATGGTGCTGACGCCGAACATGCCCGAAGGCAGCCGGGCGAGCAGATTGCCGGCGGTGAACGCGCGGGTGCCGGGGAGCGCGAACAGGCGCAGATACGGGTTGCGGGGGAGCGGGCGGCGCGGGCGTGGTGCTGCGGGCGCCCGGTACGCGGGGGCCGGGGCGGGGCCGGCGGGGGTCAGGATCAACGGGCGGGACGGGTCTGGCTGGTACGGCATGGCTCCAGGCTCCGTTGGCATGCCCCTGCCGGTCCAACACCTATCCGGTGGCGATTCACGCACCGCTGTTGTTAAAAAGGGCGCGTGGCCACCCCGAACGACCTCGACCCCCGCCTCCTGCGCGCCTTCGTCGCCGTCGCCGAGGAACTGCACTTCACCCGCGCCGCCGGCCGGCTCTTCATCGCCCAGCAGGCCCTCAGCCGGGACGTCCGCCGGCTCGAACGCGCCCTGGGCACCGAGCTGTTCCTGCGCACCACCCGGCAGGTGGTGCTCACCCCGGACGGCGAGCGGCTGCTGCCGTACGCCCGCCGGGTGCTCGCCGCGCACGACGAGCTCGCCGAGGCCTTCCGCGCCGAGCCCCGCCCCCTCCTGGTCGACCTCAACAGCGCTGGCCTCTGCCACGAGCGGGTGCTCCACCGGGCCCGCGAACTCGCCCCGGAGCTCGAGCTGATGGCCCGCTACGAGAGCGGACTCACCGGCGCCGCGCGGGACATCCTCGCCGGGCGCCTCGACGCCTCCTTCGGGCGGTACGGCGGGCTCGCGCCCGGACTGCGGGCCGGCCTGGAGGCGCAGCTCGTCCGGTACGAGCCGATGGCCGTGCTGCTCCCCGAGGGCGACCCGCTCGCCGGGCTGCCCCGGGTCCCGCTGGACGCGCTCGCGGGCCGCTCCGTCTACGCGGGCGCCGGCAACGACCGTACGCCCGAGTGGACCGACCTCGCCGCCCGGCTCTTCGCCGGCCGGGGCATCCGGGTCGCGGCGCCCGCGCCGCTCGTCGTCGGCAAGGAGGAGTTCCGCCGGGTGATGGCCAAGGCGCCGACCCCGGTGCTCGCCGTGGTCGACTTTCCGCCGATGCCGGGCAGCGTGCTGCGGCCGCTGACCGACCCCGTACCGCTGTCACCGGTGAGTCTGGTGTGGCGCAAGGGGCTGCGGCACCCCGGTCTGGACGTGCTGCGGCGGGCCGCCGCCGAGCTCGCCGCCCAGGAGGGCTGGCTGGCCCGTCCGCCCGGCTCCTGGCTGCCGGAGGGCGAGGAACCCGGCATTCCGTAAGCGATCCCGTGACGCCGGGGCGGCCCGGCGCGCCGGGGGCGCTCACAGCGGCACCGCGCTCCGGGTGAGAGCAAGGTTCCGTGCCCGTCACCGTCCACCGCCGCCGTACGAAACGCGCCGTTCCTAGCGTCACCCGCAACAGTCGGACAGCGCGGAGGTGCGGGATGAGCGGCCGGTGGATCGAACGCTGGGAGCCGGAGGACGAGACCTTCTGGCAGGAGACGGGCGAGAAGATCGCGAAGCGGAACCTCCTCTGGTCCGTGATCTCCGAGCACATCGGCTTCTCCATCTGGACCATGTGGTCGGTCATGGTCCTCTTCATGGGACCGCAGTACGGCGTGGACGCCGCCGGGAAGTTCTTCCTGATCGGCACCGCCACCCTCGTCGGCTCGCTCATCCGCGTCCCGTACACCTTCGCCGTCGCCCGCTTCGGCGGCCGGAACTGGACGGTGTTCAGCGCCCTGCTGCTTCTGCTGCCGACCGGCTTCGCGTACGCGGTGATGGAGCCCGGCACCTCGTACGGCACGTTCGTGCTCGTCGCCGCGCTCACCGGCGTCGGCGGCGGCAACTTCGCCTCCTCCATGACCAACATCAACGCCTTCTTCCCGCTGCGGAAGAAGGGCTGGGCGCTCGGCCTCAACGCGGGCGGCGGCAACATCGGCGTCCCCGTCGTCCAGCTCGTCGGCCTGCTCGTCATCGGCACCGCGGGGGCGATGCACCCGCGGCTCGTCCTCGGCGTCTACGTCCCGCTCATCGTGCTCGCCGCCCTCGGCGCCGCGCTCTTCATGGACAACCTCGCCCCGGTGAAGAACGACACCGGCGCCGCCAAGGAGGCCGTGAAGGCCGGCCACACCTGGATCATGGCCTTCCTCTACATCGGCACCTTCGGCTCCTTCATCGGCTACAGCTTCGCCTTCGGGCTCGTGCTGCAGACCCAGTTCGGACGCACCCCGCTCCAGGCCGCCTCGCTCACCTTCATCGGCCCGCTGCTCGGCTCCCTCATCCGCCCGGTCGGCGGCGCGCTCGCCGACCGGTACGGCGGCGCCCGCATCACCCTGGGGACCTTCGCCGCGATGGCCGTCGCCACCGGCGTCGTCATCTACGCCTCGGTCGCCGCGTCCCTGACCGTCTTCCTGGTCGGCTTCGTCGCCCTCTTCGTCCTCACCGGCCTCGGCAACGGCTCCACGTACAAGATGATCCCGGCGATCTTCCTCACCCAGGGGCACCGCAAGGGGCTCACCGGCGAGGCCGCAGAGGCGTACGGGCGGCGCATCTCCGGCGCCTCCATGGGCCTCATCGGCGCCGTCGGCGCGCTCGGCGGCCTCGGCATCAACCTCGCCTTCCGCCAGTCCTTCCAGACCGTCGGCACCGGCACCGGGGCCTTCGTCGCCTTCCTCGCCTTCTACGCCGCGTGCATGCTCGTGACCTGGGCCGTATACCTTCGCCGGCCGGCCGCCGTGGCCCCCGTCCCGGACACCGCCGAGGGCGCCGAGGGCACCGAGTCGCGGCGCGCGCCCGCCGAGGTATGAGCGCGAGGGATGAGTCACAGTGGTCCCTGAGGGCCGTAACGACCAGGAAATACGCGTGAACCGAGACGGACATCCTTCCCCGGCAGTGTCGGCGGACATGGACGAGCAAGAGCAGGCGCAGCAAGGGCCCCTGGCGGGGTTCACCGTCGGCGTCACGGCGGCGCGGCGCGCGGACGAACTGATCGCGCTGCTGCGCCGGCGCGGCGCGGGCGTCGTGCACGGCCCCGCGCTGCGGATCGTGCCCCTCGCCGACGACACCGAGCTGCTCGCCGCCACCAAGGACCTCATCGACCACGCCCCGGACGTCGTCGTCGCCACCACGGCGATCGGCTTCCGCGGCTGGGTCGAGGCGGCCGACGGCTGGGGCTTCGGCGAGGCGCTGCTCGACCGGCTGCGCGGGGTCGAACTCCTCGCCCGCGGCCCCAAGGTGAAGGGCGCGGTGCGCGCGGCCGGGCTCACCGAGTCCTGGTCGCCGTCCTCCGAGTCGATGGCCGAGGTCCTCGACCGGCTGCTCGGCGAGGGCGTCGCCGGGCGCCGGATCGCCCTCCAGCTGCACGGGGAGCCGCTGCCCGGCTTCGTGGAGGCGCTGACCGAGGGCGGGGCCGAGGTCGTGCCCGTACCCGTCTACCGCTGGATGCCGCCGGAGGACCTCGGTCCGCTCGACCGGCTGCTCGACGCGACCGTGGCCCGCGCCCTGGACGCGCTGACCTTCACCAGCGCCCCGGCCGCCGCCTCGCTGCTCGACCGGGCGCGCCAACGCGGCCTGGCCGAGGAGCTGGTGACGGCCCTTCGGCACGACGTCCTCGCGGTGTGCGTGGGCCCGGTCACGGCCCTGCCGCTGCAGGCCCACGGCATCGACACCCACCAGCCCGAACGCTTCCGGCTCGGCCCGCTGGTCCAGCTCCTCTGCCGCGAACTGCCCGCCCGCGCCCGGGTCCTGCCGGTCGCCGGCCACCGCGTCGAGATCCGCGGCCACGCCGTCCTCGTGGACGGCGAGCTGCGCCCGGTGCCGCCGGCCGGCATGGCCCTCCTGGGCCTGCTCGCCCGCCGCCCCGGCTGGGTCGTCGGCCGCCCCGACCTGCTGCGCGCGCTGCCCGGCGCGGGCCGCGACGAGCACGCCGTGGAGACGGCGATGGCCCGGCTGCGGGCCGCCCTCGGCACGCCGAAGCTGATCCAGACGGTGGTGAAGCGGGGGTACCGGCTCGCGCTCGACCCGGCGGCGGACACGAAGTACGGGGACGAGTCCTCCGGCTAGTGGCCACGGGTCCCCGACGAGTGGTTACGGTACGCGGATGACCACCGTCGCGATCAGACCCGCCGAGACCGAGTCCCCCGCCGAAGCCGCCGCCCTCGCCGCCGCGTTGCTGCGCAACCGGGCGTACATGCGGCCCTGGGAGCCGCGCCGGGAGGAGGCGTACTACACGCCCGGCGCGCAGGTGGCGCGGCTCGCGGACGGCGCGCGGCGCTGGTTCGCCGTGGACGGGGAGACCCTGGTCGGCGGCATCACGCTGACCGGGATCGTCCTCGGGCCGTTCCGCAGCGGCTCGGTCGGCTACTGGGTGGACGAGGCGTACGCGGGGCACGGCCTGGCCACCGCGCTGGTACGGGAGGCGTGCCGGGCGGCCGCCGAGGAGCTCGGGCTGCACCGGGTCGAGGCGAGCACCCTGCTCCACAACCACGCCTCGCAGCGCGTCCTCGCCAAGTGCGGCTTCGAGCGGGTCGGCACCGCGCCCCGCTATCTGCACATCGACGGCGACTGGCGCGACCACCACCTCTTCCAGCGGATCCTGCACGACGACCCGCCGGCCGGCTTCGGGGCCGACACCGGTCCGGATGCCTAGCCGTTCGCGCGCAGCATCGGGGTGTGGGCGTGGGACTTCTCGGGTCCCGGCCGGAACAGCATGATGATCAGGCGGGAGCCGGGCGCGGTGAGCGGCTGGGCGGCGCAGATCGTGACATGGCCGGGGCCCAGGAGGGCGTGGCGCAGCGGGCGTTCGGCGCCGTCGGGGTGGAGGTGCGCGCCGCCCGCCTCCCACAGCCGGCCGAGGAAGGCGTCGGCGCGGACCTCCCGCTCGATCTGCCGCAGCGTCGGGTCCTCCGGGCGCGCGGCGAGCGCGGCGCGCAGCTGGGGGAGGACCGGCGGCGCCCACACGGTGTGCCAGTCGATCAGGCTCTGCTCGCGGGCGCTCTCGTCGAAGAGCATCCAGCGCATGGTGTTCGCGGGGGCCCGGCCGCCCGGGTACAGCTCGGCGAAGCGCCGGTTGTGGGCGAGGACGTTCCAGGAGGCGTCGCTGACGTACGCCATGTGCCCGATGCCGTCGACGGCCTCCTGCCACGCCCCGGGGAGCTCCAGGCCGGAGGAGGGGTTGAGCGGCCCCGGCGGGTCGCCGATGCCCGCGTACCGGCAGAGCATCACCCACTCGCGCTCGTCGAGGCCGAAGAGGCGCCCTATCTGGCGCAGGTAGTCGGCGGGCGGGTTGGGGTACCGCCCGGTCTCCAGGCGGTTGTACGTGTCGACCGCCCGGCAGGTGAGCTCGTCGACCTGCTGCTGGGCGAGGCCGCGGGCCCGCCGGCCGCGCCCGGTGGGCCGGGAGAGGCCGTGCGTCTCGGGGTCGATCAGTTCACGGCGCTCCTTGAGGAGGGCGCGCAGCGCTGTCTTGTTCACGTCACTTTCACCGGCCCTCCGAATTGTCCGCACGCGAATTGTTAGAAAAAACAGTCTGTAGATAATAGACGTTTCAACATTCATGCTGTGGGTGCCCCCGTGCTGAACGCCCGCTTTGCGGCGCTGACCTGCGGGGACACCACCGAACCACCGGATGGCCCTCCCCCGAGGCCTCCGGTTCCGGTCGGCCCGGGCGGCTCCCCCGTACGCCCGGGCCGACTGCTTTCCGCCACCGGTTCCGCCCTCTGGTCACCCGCGTGCTCCCGGAGCACTCTGGTCGAGCCGGATGAGGAGCGTTCCGACCCGAAGGGTGGCAGGGACATGCCAGGGCGATTCGAGGCCGGGCGGGTGTGTCTCGAGCTCGCCGACGAGGCGCTCGACCGGGTCGAGGGGCTCGTCGTCTTCCTGCGCGGCGCCGGGGTCGTGCCCGCCGGGGCGCGGCTCGCGGGGGTGGACCGGCGGTGGCTCGGGCCGTTCCGCGAGTTGCGGGACTGCATCGCCGAGCTGGTCGGCGCCCAGCTCGCCGGGCGCCCCGCCCGGCCCGCCGCCCTGGAGCTGCTCAACGCGCTCGCCGCCGCCGCGCCGCCCGCGCCCCGGGCCGTACGGACCCGCTCCGGGCTGCTCGTACGCACCCTCGGCGGCGAACCCGACTGCCGGGCCCTGCTCGCCGCCGTCGCCCGCGACGCCGTCGAACTCCTCACCGACCCGGCCACCCGCGCCCTGCTCCGCCGCTGCGAGGGACCGGGCTGCCGGCGCTGCTATCTGGACACCTCCCGGGGCCGCCGCCGGCGCTGGTGCTCCAGCGAGGAGTGCGGCAACCGGGCCCGCGTCGCCCGCCACCGCGCGGCGCACCCCCGGGCCGGCCTTTCCGGCCCCGACCCGAAGGACACGGCCCAGGCCTGACATATCGCCTTCCGGTGGCGTACGCTCGACGGCTGCCCAGTGCACGTCAGAAGGGGGCCCGGGTGGCCGCGCAGGAAGCCGTCGACACGGTCAGAGACCGTGAGATCGGTGTCGAACAGGAACATCTGGATCAGGTCTACCGCCGCCTGGAGGAGAAGATCCACGAGGCGGAGTTCCTGGTGCACGACGCCGCCCAGAAGGGCCACGTCGGAACGCCCGGCGCACTCGCCGAGCGCGACGCCCAGGTCTTCCGGGCCGGCGTCCACCTCAACCGGCTCAACAACGAGTTCGAGGACTTCCTCTTCGGCCGGATCGACCTGCTCTACGGCAAGGACGGCAAGAAGGGCCCCGACGGCGCCTACACCTCCGTCGAACCCGCCGAGGACGCCATCCGGACCGACGGCGCCCAGCAGTACGCCGACATCGGCGAGACCCTGCACATCGGCCGCATCGGCGTCCTCGACGCCGACTACGCCCCCCTGGTCATCGACTGGCGCGCCCCGGCCGCCGCCCCGTTCTACCGCTCCACCCCGGTCGACCCCGGCCGGGTGGTGCGCCGCCGCGTCATCCGCTCCAAGGGCCGCAAGGTCCTCGGCGTCGAGGACGACCTGATGCGCCCCGAGCTCAAGGCCACCCTCGACGGCCAGGAGCTCCCGGTCATCGGCGACGGCGCCCTGATGGCCGCGCTCGGCCAGGCCCGCGGCCACACCATGCGCGACATCGTCGCCTCCATCCAGGCCGAGCAGGACCTGGTCATCCGGGCCCCCGCCGCCTCCGTCACGTACGTCGAGGGCGGCCCCGGCACCGGCAAGACCGCCGTCGCCCTGCACCGCGCCGCCTACCTGCTCTACCAGGACCGGCGCCGCTACTCCGGCGGCATCCTCATCGTCTCGCCGACCCCGCTGCTCGTCTCGTACACCGAGGGCGTGCTGCCCTCGCTCGGCGAGGAGGGCCAGGTCGCCATCCGCGCCCTCGGCTCGCTGGTCGACGGCGTCGAGGCCGACGCGTACGACGAGCCCGCCGTCGCCCGGGTCAAGGGCTCCTCCCGGATGCTCGCCGTGCTCCGCAAGGCCGCCCGCGGCGCCCTGGAGACCCCCGTGCCCAAGGCGCAGCTCGCGTTCGGCGACGAGGACGAGGAGCGCGGCGAGGGCAAGGGCCCCGCCGGCACCCCGACCCTGCTCCGGGTCGTCGCCTTCGGCCGGCGCCTCGAACTCGGCGCCGACGAGCTCCGCCGGATCCGGCAGAACGTGCTCTCCGGCACCGCCCCCGTCAACCTGCTCCGCCCCCGCGCCCGCCGGCTGCTCCTCGACGCCCTGTACGCGAAGTCCGGCGCCGCCGGCCGGCACAGCGACCCCGAGCTCGCCGCCGAGCTGCGCTCCTCCTTCGACGAGGACGTGTCCACCGAGGACTCCTTCCTCGGCTTCCTGGACGCCTGGTGGCCCGAGCTCACCCCGCGCGGGGTCCTCGACGCCATGGCCGACGAGCGGCGGCTCGGCCGCTGGGCCCGCCGCGTCCTCAACCCCGGCGAGGTCCGCCGGCTGGCCCGCTCGCTGCGCCGCCCCGGCCTGTCCGTGCACGACGTGGCGCTCCTCGACGAGCTGGCCACCCTGCTCGGTGCCCCGGCCAAGCCGCGCAAGAAGCGCGAGTACGACCCGCTGGACCAGCTCACCGGCCTGGAGGAGCTGATGCCGGTACGGGAGGAGACCCAGCGCGAGCGGGCCGAGCGGCTCGCCGCCGAGCGCACCGAGTACGCCCACGTCATCGTCGACGAGGCGCAGGACCTCACGCCCATGCAGTGGCGGATGGTCGGCCGGCGCGGCCGGCACGCCACCTGGACGGTCGTCGGCGACCCCGCCCAGTCCTCCTGGTCGGACCCGGACGAGGCCGCCGCGGCCCGCGACGAGGCCCTCGGCACCCGCCCCCGGCGCCGCTTCGAGCTCACCGTGAACTACCGCAACCCGGCGGAGATCGCCGAGCTCGCCGCCAAGGTGCTCGCCCTCGCCATGCCCGGCAAGGAGTCCCCGCGCGCGGTGCGCTCCACCGGCGTCGTGCCCCGCTTCGTCCCCGTGGCGGAGCGGACCGGTCTGGCCGAAACCGTACGTTTGGCTGCCGAACGGCTCCTGAGCGAGGTCGAAGGAACGGTCGGCGTGGTCGTCGCCATGGACCGGCGCGCCGAGGCCGCCCGCTGGCTCGACGGCCTCGGCGACCGGGTGGTGGCGCTCGGCTCCCTGGAGGCGAAGGGCCTGGAGTACGACGCCACGGTGGTGGTCTCACCGGCGGAGATCGCCGACGAGTCGCCGGCCGGACTGCGCGTCCTGTACGTGGCGCTGACCCGCTCCACGCAGGCGCTGACCGTGGTCTCGGGCGAGCGCGACCTGCCGGACGAGGACGGCGTACCGGACCTGCTGAGGGACTGAGGCGGGTCGACAGGGGCCCCACCGGGACTGATTTCGCGTCAACCCGCGCCGGGGGAATCACGTTCGGGGGTGGTTTGTTAGCCTGGTCGTGGCACCGGCTCGATCCAAGCCCCCGGGCCCAACCTTCGTCCCTCAGAGGGACCACTTGCCGCGAGGCGAGCATGGCGGGTCGGTGCCATTTGATGCGTACGGGGAGGCCCCCGTCACCTTCGGGTGACGGGGGCCTCTGCCGTTGGCTCTTCTGTTTGGGCGCCGCTTCTCGTATGGTGGAAACTACTTTCCGAAAACGAAAAGACCGTATTACCTGCTACCGGCAGGTAGGTGCGACGATCGGAGGGCGCCGCCGGGCGAACCAGCCGGGGCGGCGTAGCAACGAAGCTAGGGAAAGCAGAGGAACACGGCCATGGCAACGGCGCCCAGCGTCTCGTACTCGATGACGGTCCGCCTGGAGGTGCCGGCGAGCGGCACGGCGGTCTCCCAGCTCACCACGGCCGTCGAGACCCACGGCGGCTCCGTCACCGGCCTCGACGTGACCGCTTCCGGTCACGAGAAGCTCCGCATCGACGTCACCATCGCCGCGACCTCCACCGCGCACGCCGACGAGATCGTCGAGCAGCTGCGCGGCATCGAGGGCGTCGTCCTCGGCAAGGTCTCGGACCGTACGTTCCTGATGCACCTCGGCGGCAAGATCGAGATGGCGTCCAAGCACCCCATCCGCAACCGTGACGACCTGTCCATGATCTACACCCCGGGCGTGGCCCGGGTGTGCATGGCGATCGCCGAGAACCCCGAGGACGCCCGCCGCCTCACCATCAAGCGCAACTCCGTCGCAGTCGTGACGGACGGCTCCGCCGTCCTCGGCCTCGGCAACATCGGCCCCAAGGCCGCGCTGCCCGTCATGGAGGGCAAGGCGGCCCTCTTCAAGCGCTTCGCCGGCATCGACGCCTGGCCGATCTGCCTGGACACCCAGGACACCGACGCGATCGTCGAGATCGTCAAGGCCATCGCCCCCGGCTTCGCGGGCATCAACCTGGAGGACATCTCCGCGCCCCGCTGCTTCGAGATCGAGGCCCGGCTGCGCGAGGCCCTGGACATCCCGGTCTTCCACGACGACCAGCACGGCACCGCCATCGTGGTGCTCGCCTCGCTGACCAACGCCCTGCGCGTGGTCGGCAAGG
Organism: Streptomyces sp. SKN60; assembly: GCF_026236535.1. GTDB lineage: Bacteria > Actinomycetota > Actinomycetes > Streptomycetales > Streptomycetaceae > Streptomyces. Next base: position 60,782 of record NZ_JAHTMW010000024.1, read on the forward strand.
GCATCGGGGACGTACGGGTCGTCATGTCCGGTGCCGGCGCCGCCGGTACGGCCATCCTGAAGCTGCTCATCGCCGCCGGCGTGAAGCACGCCGTGGTCGCCGACATCCACGGCGTCGTGCACGCGGGCCGCGAGGACCTGGTCGACGCCAAGCCCGGCACGCCGCTGCGCTGGATCGCCGACAACACCAACCCGGAGGGCGTCACCGGCACCCTCAAGGAGGCCGTCGTCGGCGCCGACGTCTTCATCGGCGTCTCCGCCCCGAACGTGCTCGGCGGCGAGGACGTGGCCAAGATGGCGGACGGCGCGATCGTGTTCGCGCTCGCGAACCCGGACCCCGAGGTGGACCCGGCGATCGCCCGCCAGACGGCCGCCGTCGTGGCCACCGGCCGCTCGGACTTCCCCAACCAGATCAACAACGTGCTGGTCTTCCCGGGTGTCTTCCGCGGTCTGCTCGACGCGCAGTCCCGGACGGTGAACACGGACATGATGCTGGCCGCCGCCAGCGCCCTGGCCGACGTCGTCACCGAGGACGAGCTCAACCCGAACTACATCATTCCCTCGGTCTTCAACGACAAGGTCGCGGGAGCGGTGGCCGGAGCCGTGCGCACCGCGGCGAAGGCGGCGGGCGCGGGCGCCGAGAACGGCGTCTGACGGACCGGCGGCAGCGGCGCCGGTGAACCGGGCGGGGGTGCGCGTGTCGTGCGGCGCCGCGCCCCAAACCCGCCTTTAGGGTGGTAGTCCGGCTCCGCATTGTCCGCGCGGAGTCGACGCTACGTCACCACCGAGGGGCACTGGCGCTTTTCGTGTGACCCCAGGGGGTGCCGGATTGGCGTTCCCGCCGCTGGTGGGGGCAGGATGCGGTCTGGGCGCGAGGGTCTGTCACCAGACCCGGGTCCGGGCACTGTCCGAGGGCCCTGGCAGCATCGGCTTCGCAGTGCCCGACATGCGGCTCATGGCCGCGTGGCCCGCCTCACAGGCAACCCGCCTCACAGGCAAGAAGAAATACGGGAGTAACGAAATGAACCGCAGTGAGCTGGTGGCCGCCCTGGCCGACCGCGCCGAGGTGACCCGCAAGGACGCCGACGCCGTGCTGGCCGCCTTCGCCGAGATCACCGGTGAGATCGTCGCCAAGGGCGACGAGAAGGTCACCATCCCCGGCTTCCTGACCTTCGAGCGCACCCACCGTGCCGCTCGCACCGCGCGCAACCCGCAGACCGGCGACCCGATCAACATCCCCGCCGGCTTCAGCGTGAAGGTCTCCGCGGGCTCGAAGCTCAAGGAAGCCGCCAAGGGCAAGTAAGTCGCCTGCAGGCAGCGCGCCAGGAGGCCGTACGACGGCCTGAGGCAAGCGGAGAGGGCGGTCACCCTGTCAGGGGGTGGCCGCCCTCTCGTATGCCCTCTGGGGCCCCCTCAGGGCCCGTAGGGGCCCGTACGGGGTGGACCCGTACGGGGTGGAAGTCCTGCTAGACCAGCGCGCTGCCCGGCAGCTCGACCTTCGCGCCCAGCTCCACGAGCTTCTCCATGAAGTTCTCGTAGCCGCGGTTGATCAGGTCGATGCCGTGGACGCGGCTGGTGCCCTGCGCCGCGAGGGCGGCGATCAGGTACGAGAAGCCGCCGCGCAGGTCGGGGATGACGAGGTCGGCGCCCTGGAGCCTGGTCGGGCCGCTGACGACCGCCGAGTGCAGGAAGTTGCGCTGCCCGAAGCGGCAGTCCGAGCCGCCCAGGCACTCGCGGTACAGCTGGATGTGGGCACCCATCTGGTTCAGCGCCGAGGTGAAGCCGAGCCGCGACTCGTACACCGTCTCGTGCACGATCGACAGGCCCGACGCCTGCGTCAGGGCCACGACCAGCGGCTGCTGCCAGTCGGTCTGGAAGCCGGGGTGCACGTCCGTCTCCAGCGCGATCGCGTTGAGCGAGCCGCCCGGGTGCCAGAAGCGGATGCCCTCGTCGTCGATCTCGAAGGCGCCGCCGACCTTCCGGTACGTGTTGAGGAAGGTCATCATCGAGCGCTGCTGCGCGCCGCGCACATAGATGTCGCCCTCGGTCGCCAGCGCCGCCGACGCCCAGGACGCCGCCTCCAGGCGGTCGGAGAGGGCGTGGTGGTTGTAGCCGCCGAGCTTGTCGACACCGGTGATCCGGATGGTCCGGTCGGTGTCCATGGCGATGATCGCGCCCATCTTCTGCAGCACGCAGATGAGGTCCTCGATCTCCGGCTCCACGGCCGCGTTGGACAGCTCGGTGACGCCCTCCGCGAGCACGGCGGTGAGCAGCACCTGCTCGGTCGCGCCGACGGAGGGGTACGGGAGGGCGATCTTGGTGCCGCGCAGCCGCTGCGGGGCCTCCAGGTACTGGCCGTCGTCGCGCTTCTCGATCGTCGCGCCGAACTTGCGGAGCACGTCGAAGTGGAAGTCGATCGGCCGGCCGCCGATGTCGCAGCCGCCGAGGCCCGGGATGAAGGCGTGCCCGAGGCGGTGCAGCAGCGGGCCGCAGAAGAGGATCGGGATCCGGGAGGAACCGGCGTGGGCATCGATGTCGGCCACGTTGGCGGACTCGACGTGGGTCGGGTCGAGGATCAGCTCGCCCGGCTCCTCGCCGGGGCGGACCGTCACACCATGCAGCTGGAGCAGCCCGCGGACCACGCGGACGTCACGGATGTCGGGCACGTTGCGCAGGCGGCTCGGCTCGCTGCCGAGCAGGGCGGCGACCATCGCCTTGGGCACGAGGTTCTTCGCGCCGCGGACGCGGATCTCGCCCTCCAGCGGGGTTCCGCCGTGGACAAGCAGGACATCGTCTGTGCCGGTCATGAATCTCGCGTTCCGGATCGTCGGTCGGGACGGCCGTCAGGTAGGCCAGAGAAAAGGGTAAGGGGCGATCAGACCCCGATTGTGTGGCCGAGGGGGCCCCGTGAATGTAATGAATTCGGCACAACACCCTCCGTCCCCGTGATCTTGCGGAGCGTCACCGTCCGCTTCTTCCCGTTCCTCCGTCCGCCGCTCCCGCCGGCTCCCCGGCTGACCTGCGATGGCGCCCGCCTACCCCGGACCCGTCCGGACAACCCCCGCGAACGCCGAAAGTGCGGAATCATGTGTCGCATGACCGAGGTGTCCTCGCTCACAGGCCGGCTGCTCGTCGCCACTCCCGCGCTGGCGGACCCCAATTTCGACCGCGCGGTGGTCCTCCTGCTCGACCACGACGACGAGGGCTCCCTCGGCGTGGTCCTCAACCGCCCGACCCCGGTGACCGTCGGCGACATCCTCGCCCCTTGGGCCGCGCTGGCCGGCGAGCCCGGCGTCGTCTTCCAGGGCGGCCCGGTCTCCCTCGACGCCGCGCTCGGCATCGCCGTCATCCCCGGCGACGAGGGCCCGCTCGGCTGGCGCCGGGTGTACGGGGCGATCGGCCTGGTCGACCTGGAGACCCCGCCCGAACTCCTCGGCCCCGCCATCGGCGCCCTGCGGATCTTCGCCGGCTACGCGGGCTGGGGCCCCGGTCAGCTGGAGGGCGAGCTGCGCGACGGCGCCTGGTACGTCGTCGAGTCCGAGCCCGGCGACGTCTCCTCCCCGCGCCCCGACACCCTCTGGCGCCAGGTGCTCCGCCGCCAGCGCGGCGAGCTCGCGATGGTGGCGACGTACCCAGACGACCCGTCGCTGAACTGAGTCGTACGAGCGATCGAATCCTCACTCGTTTCGGCACGCCTGGGTGAATGTGGTTCTGATGTGCGAACCGCTCGCTAGCGTGGCCGGCGATGAAGCTGACTGTGCAGGTGAAGCTGAAGCCGACGCCCGAGCAGGCGGAGGCCCTGCTGGCGACCCTGCATGCGTGCAATGAGGCCGCTTCTTGGGTGGCGAAGATTGCTTTCGAGGAGGGGGAGTTCAACAACTTCGCCCTGCGTAAGCGCGTGTATGGCCAGGTGAAAGGCCGTTGGGCTCTGGGCGCCCAGGCAGCCCAGCATGTCATCAAGAAGACGTGCGACGCCTACGCCACCTTGAGGGCGAGTCTGAGGGCGGGCAGGTATGGCGCGCCGGGAACGGTGCGGAATCGCCGGGCTTCGGAGAAGCCTGTCGTCTTTCGCCCCGAGGGAGCGCAGCCGTTCGACGACCGGATGCTGTCCTGGCAGTGGGACGCGGGAACCGTGTCCCTGTGGACGGTACGCGGGCGTCTCAAGGCTGTTTGTTTCGCCGCAGGCGACGAGCAACTGCGCGTGCTTGCTCTCCATAGACGTGGTGAGTCGGACCTGGTGTGCAGAGACGGCATGTGGTTCCTTATCGCCACGTGTGAGGTCCCGCAGGCCGAGCCGACTGTCGCACCTGTGGACTTCCTGGGAGTGGATCTCGGGATTGTGAACATCGCCACCACCTCGGACGGCGAGATCATGGCGGGGCGGGGCCTTAATCGACTGCGAAGGCGGGAGCAGCGGTTGCGGCGGAAGCTCCGCGAGAAGAACACCAGGTCCGCCAAGCGTCGCCTGCGGAGAAGGCGTCGCAAAGAAGCGCGGCGGTCGAGGGATGTCAATCACAAGATCGCGAAGAGGATTGTGGCCGAGGCTGAACGCACCGGTCGTGGGATCGCCCTGGAAGACCTGACGGGCATCCGCGAGCGGGTACGGCTTCGCAAGCCCCAACGGGCCATGATTCACATGTGGAGCTTCGCGCAACTGGGCGGATTCATCGCCTACAAGGCGCGGAGGGTCGGGGTCCCGGTCGTGTACGTCGATCCGTCGTATACCTCCCGTACCTGCGCCGAATGCGGTCACATCGACAAGGCGAACCGGGCCTCGCAGGCCCGGTTCGTGTGCCGGTCCTGCGGGTTCGTTGATCATGCAGACCGGAACGGCTCCCGGAACATCCGCGCACGTGCGCGGATGTTCCGGCGAAGCGGGGCCCCATCGACGGCCCCTGCCCCCGCGAGGCCGCGGGTGGCTGGACGCGGACCGTGTGTCGCACCTGTCGGCGCCGGTCGTGCAAGCCCTGTCGCCGCGACGGCGGGCGGTTGATTACCCTTGGGTCCCATGAGCACTCTCGAGCCCGAGCGCGGGGCAGGTACGGGAACCCTCGTCGAGCCGACGCCGCAGGTGTCCCACGGTGACGGCGACCACGAGCGCTACGCCCACTACGTCCAGAAGGACAAGATCATGGCGAGTGCCCTCGACGGCACTCCCGTGGTGGCACTGTGCGGCAAGGTCTGGGTACCGGGGCGCGACCCCAAGAAGTACCCGGTGTGCCCCATGTGCAAGGAGATCTACGAGTCCATGGGCTCGGGCGGGGACAAGGACAAGGGCGGCAAGGACGGCAAGGGCGGCAAGTAGTCCTTCGGTCCTTCACCTGTCAGCTGGTCCTCGGCGTCAGCTGTCGGGGACGGCCCCCGGCGTGTGCACCTGTGTGGTGCGTGCGCCGGGGGCCGTTTCGTTTCCCAGTGGTCGAGACCTCTTGTCGGGCCGTCGGTCCGCCCCCTAACCTCACGCGTGTTGTGCAGTACGAAACGCCCGTTGCGTATGTTGCAACGCACGCCTGCTCGGAGGGGACCCGTCGTGAAGCTTCCTGCCCGCATCGCCCTGCCCGTCGCGCTGCCCGTCACGCTCCTCGCCCTCGCCGCCTGCGCCCCACAGACCTCGAACGGCGCCGCCACGACCGACGACAAGAGCGGCACCCTGCGGGTCTGGCTCTTCCAGGAGGTCGACAACAAGCCCAAGGAACAGGTCGTCGACCAGGCCGTCGCCGCCTTCGAACAGCGCCACAAGGGCACGAAGGTCGAGGTCGAGTACATCCCCGTCGACACCCGCGCCCAGCGCGTCAAGGCCGCCTTCAACGACCCGAAGTCCGCGCCCGACCTCATCGAGTACGGCAACACCGACACCGCCGGCTACGTCAAGGACGGCGGACTCGCCGACATCACCGCCGAGTTCGGCGCCTGGGCCGACGCCAAGGACACCGACCCCACCGCCAGGGCCTCCGTCACCGTCGCCGGCAAGGTCTACGGCGCCCCGCTCTTCGTCGGCGTCCGGGCGCTCTACTACCGCACCGACGTCTTCCAGGACCTCGGCCTCACCGCGCCCAAGACCCAGGACGAGCTGATCGCCACCGCGAAGAAGGTCCACAAGGCTAGGCCCGAGCTGTACGGACTCGCCGTCGGCGGCGCGTACACCTACGGGGCCATGCCCTTCATCTGGGCCAACGGCGGCGAACTCGCCACCGCCGAAGGGACGGGCGCGGGGGCGGGCGGCGCGGGGTCCTCGTACAAGGCGGCGATCAACAGCCCCGCCGCCCGCAAGGGCATCACCGCCTACACCTCCCTCTTCGGCGACGACAACTGCCCCGCCGCCAAGTGCGCACAGATGGGCGGCAACGCCACCGTCACCGCCTTCGCCTCCGGCAAGGCCGCCATGGCGATCGGCGGCGACTTCAGCCACCAGGCCGTCGAGGCCGGCGTCGTCAAGGGCAAGTACGCCGTCTTGCCGCTGCCCGGCACCACCCCCGGCTCCGTCGCCCCCGCCTTCGCCGGCGGCAACAACCTCGGCGTGCTCAGGAGCACCGGCCACCGCACCCTCGCCGTCGACCTCATGAAGGAACTCGCCGGCAAGAACACCCAGGGCAGGCTCTTCGACGCCATGGGCTTCCTGCCCACCTACACCGACGTCCGGCAGCGGGCCGCCCAGCGGGAACCCTTCGTCAAGCCCTTCATCGACACCCTCGGCGCCGGCGCCAAGTTCGTCCCCGCCTCCGCCGGCTGGGGCCAGATCGACGCCTCGCTCGTGCTGCCCACGATGTTCCAGGAGATCGTCAGCGGCCGTAAGGACGTCGCCGCCGCCTCCGACGACGCCGCGAAGAAGATGGACGCCGCCTTCGCCGCGGCGGCGCGCTGAGACGACGGGAACCGGCCGCACCCATGACCACCGCGCTCGTCACCCGTACGGCCAAGGAGGCACAGGCGCCGCCCCGGCGCACCGCCCGCCGCCGCCGCGGCGGCTCCGCCCGGACCCCTTGGACCCCCTGGCTCTATCTGCTCCCCGCCCTCGTCGTCCTCGGCGGACTCCTCGTCTACCCCGTCTACCAGCTCGGCCTGATCTCCTTCCTCGAATACACCCAGGCCCAGGTCAGCGGGGGACAGCCGACCACCTTCCAGGGCCTCGGCAACTACCAGGCGCTGTTCGGCGACCCGCAGTTCTGGCAGGTCCTGCTCGCCACCGTCCTCTTCGCCGCCGCCTGCGTCGTCACCACCCTCGCCGTCGGCTGCGCCCTCGCCGTCCTCCTCACCCGGATCCGCGCCCTGCCCCGGCTCGCCCTGCTGCTGGCCGCGCTCGGCGCCTGGGCCACCCCCGCCATCACCGGCTCCACCGTGTGGGTGTTCCTCTTCGACCCCGACTACGGGCCGGTGAACCGGGTGCTCGGGCTCGACGACTTCTCGTGGACGTACGGGCGCTACAGCGCCTTCGCGCTGGTCCTGATGGAGGTCGTCTGGTGCTCGTTCCCCTTCGTCATGGTCACCGTCTACGCGGGCATCAAGGCCGTCCCGGCCGAGGTCCTGGAGGCCGCCGCCCTCGACGGCGCCTCGCAGTGGCGCATCTGGCGCTCCGTCACGGCCCCGATGCTGCGGCCGATCCTGGTCGTCGTCACGATCCAGTCGATCATCTGGGACTTCAAGGTCTTCACGCAGATCTACGTGATGACGGGCGGCGGCGGCATCGCCGGCCAGAACCTGGTGCTCAACGTGTACGCGTACCAGAAGGCCTTCGCCTCCTCCCAGTACAGCCTCGGCTCGGCGATCGGGGTCGTGATGCTGCTGATCCTGCTGGCGGTGACGCTGGTCTACCTCCGGCTGCTGCGACGCCAGGGAGGGGACCTGTGAGCGTTTCGCGTGTGTCGCCGGTCCGTTCGCTCCTCCGCCGGCCGGGGCGGCTGGCCGCCGATGCGGCGGCGCTGCTCGTCGCCGTCGTGGTCGCCTTCCCGCTGTACTGGATGCTCCTCTCGGCCCTCAAACCGGCCGGCGAGATCCAGTCGACCTCACCCCGACCCTGGACCCTGTCCCCGTCCCTCGACTCCTTCCGCCGCGTCTTCGAGCAGCAGGAATTCGGCCGGTACTTCCTCAACTCGCTGCTCGTGGCCGGCACGGTGGTCGTCGCCTCCGCCGCCATCGCCTTCCTGGCGGCGACCGCCGTCACCCGCTTCCGCTTCCGCTTCCGGACCACGCTCCTCGTGATGTTCCTGGTCGCGCAGATGGTGCCGGTCGAGGCCCTGACCATCCCGCTCTTCTTCCTCATGCGGGACGCCGGCCTGCTCAACACCCTGGGCTCCCTGGTCCTCCCGCACCTCGCCTTCTCGCTCCCCTTCGCGATCTGGATGCTGCGCGGCTTCGTGCAGGCGGTCCCGGAGGCGCTGGAGGAACAGGCCGCCCTCGACGGCGCGAGCCGCACCCGCTTCCTGTGGCAGATCCTCTTCCCCCTGGTCCTCCCCGGTCTCGTCGCGACCAGCGTCTTCTCGTTCATCTCGACCTGGAACGACTTCCTCTTCGCGAAGTCCTTCCTCATCAGCGACACCTCGCAGTCGACCCTCCCGATGGCGCTGCTCGTCTTCTTCAAGCCGGACGAGAACGACTGGGGCGGCATCATGGCCGGCTCGACCGTGATGACGATCCCGGTGCTCGTCTTCTTCGTACTCGTACAGCGCCGCCTGGTCTCGGGCCTGGGCGGCGCGGTGAAGGACTGACGCGATGACTCACGACGACCCGTACACGGTGTTGGGCCCGGGTCCGGCCCCGGCCCAGGGCTCGGCCCTGGACCCCCGTTCGGACCCGGGTTCGGCCGCGGGCCCCGGCCCGGGCCCGAACCTGGCCCCGGGCTCGGACCAAGGTTCGGCCCCGGGCTCCGCCCCTGACCCGAACCTGGGCTCGGGCCCCGGCCCGGGTCTGGGCCCGGGCTCGGCCTCGGGTGCGGCCTTGGACCGGGATTCGGCCCTGGACCCAAGTCCGTCCCGCGCCCCGGACCTGGGGCTGATTCCCGCGCCGCTCGCCGCGGAGACGCCCGCCGGAGCGGGCGAGTTCGTCCTCGACGAGCGCACCGTCGTGGACGCCGGGCCCGGCACCGCCGGCGCGGCCCGCTGGCTGCGGGCCACGGTCGGCGCGGCGACCGGGCTGCCGCTGGCCCCCGGCCCGGCCGCCGACGGGCCGGCCGTCCGCCTCCGGATCGCCCCGGAGGCGGGTGCCGGCGGCACCGCCGAGGGCGGCCTCGCCGGCTCCGACCTCGGCTCCGCCGCCCACGCCGAAGCCGCCTCCGGCTCCACTGGCCCGGTCCCCGTCGGCCCCGGCCCTGGCCGAGGTGCCGACCCCGACCCCGGCCGAGGCACCGGCTCCGCCGGCCTCGCCACCCCCGCCCTCGGCCCCGAGGCGTACCGCCTGATCGTCGACCGCCACGGCGTCGAACTCGTCGGCGGCGGGCCCGCCGGGGTGTTCTGGGGGCTTCAGACTCTCCGTCAGATGCTTGGTGCGGCGGCCTTCCGGAAGGCGCCGCTCGACCGGGCGCGGCGCTGGGTCGTACCCGCCGCGACCGTCACCGACAGGCCCCGCTTCCCCTGGCGCGGCCTCATGCTCGACGTCGCACGCCACTTCATGCCCAAGGACGACGTCCTCCGCCAGCTCGACCTGATGGCCGCGCACAAGCTGAACGTGCTGCACCTCCACCTCACCGACGACCAGGGCTGGCGCATCGAGATCAAGCGCCATCCCCGCCTCACCGAGGTCGGCGCGTGGCGGGCGCGGAGCAAGTGGGGGCACCGGGCGTCGCCGTTGTGGGACGAGACGCCGCATGGTGGGTACTACACGCAGGACGACATCCGCGAGATCGTCGGTTATGCCGCCGACCGGCATATCTCGGTGGTCCCCGAGATCGACGTGCCCGGCCACTCGCAGGCCGCCATCGCCGCGTACCCCGAACTGGGCAACACCGACGTCATCGACACCACCGCCCTCTCCGTCTGGGACACCTGGGGGGTCAATCCGAACGTACTCGCCCCCACTGACACCGTCCTCCGCTTCTACGAGGGCGTGTTCGAGGAGGTCCTCGACCTCTTCCCGGCCGAGGTCTCGCCGTTCGTCCACATCGGCGGCGACGAGTGCCCCAAGGACCAGTGGAAGGCCTCGCCGACCGCCCAGGCCCGGATCGAGGAGCTCGGCGTCGGCGACGAGGACGGGCTGCAGGCGTGGTTCGTGCGCCACTTCGACCGCTGGCTCGCCGCCCGCGGGCGGCGGCTCATCGGGTGGGACGAGATCCTGGAGGGCGGCCTGGCGGAGGGGGCCGCCGTGTCGTCCTGGCGCGGCTACGCGGGCGGGATCACCGCCGCCGAGGCCGGTCACGACGTGGTGATGTGCCCCGAGCAGCAGGTCTACCTGGACCACCGTCAGGCGCCCGGAGAGGACGAGCCGATGCCCATCGGATACGTCCGCACCCTCGCCGACGTCTACCGCTTCGAGCCCGTCCCGCCCGGCCTCGCCCCCGACGCCGCCGCCCACGTCCTGGGAACCCAGGCCAACGTGTGGACCGAGGTCATGGCGGACCGGGCCCGCGTCGACTACCAGACCTACCCCCGCCTCGCCGCCTTCGCCGAGGTCGCCTGGTCCCGGCTGCCCGCCCCCGAGGAACGTGATCAAGCCGGTTTCGAACGCCGGATGACCGCCCACTACGCCCGCCTCGACGCCCTCGGCGTCGCCTACCGCCCGCCCACCGGCCCCCACCCCTGGCAGCGCCGCCCCGGCGTCCTCGGCCGCCCCATCGAGGGGCCGCCCCCGAACGTGTGAGTACGCGTGTGAGGTACCTATCGTCCCGGGGTCACCCAAGAGCGGCAAAAGGGAAGTTACCGTCGCTCGTGGGACGCCCCCGAACCTCCCCGGCGGAACGGTCCTTCGCGGACCCTCGCGACGTACGGCTCGGAAGATGTGCCAGAGTTGCCACGTCCAGGCTGTGAGCACGTACGGTACGCCCACACAGGCGCGACAGCCGGGGACGGTCGGGGATCACCGGGACACCGGGAAGGGGCAGCGGGTTGACCACGCACGCACCACAGACGGCATCACGGACGGCGCGGTCCGTGACGCTGCCCGCCTCGCTCGACGAGGCAGTGGCGGCGCTGACGGCCATGCCGGCCGCCGTTCCCGTGGCCGGCGGCACCGACCTGATGGCCGCCGTCAACCGAGGACAGCTGCGCCCCGCCGGCCTGGTCGGACTGAGCCGGATCAACGAGATCCGCGGCTGGCAGTACCAGGACGGTCACGCCCTGCTCGGCGCCGGTCTCACCCACGCCCGGATGGGCCGCCCCGACTTCGCGGCCCTGATCCCCGCCCTGGCCGCCGCCTCCCGCGTCGCCGGCCCCCCGCAGATCCGCAACGCCGGCACCCTCGGCGGCAACATCGTCTCCGCCGCGCCCACCGGCGACTCGCTGCCGGTGCTCGCCGCCCTGGAGGCCGAGCTCGTCGTCGTCGGCCCGCTCGGCACCCGCGAGCTGCCCGTCAGCCACCTCCTCGCGGGCCGCGACCTGCTGGCCCCCGGCGAGCTGGTGGCCTTCGTGCGGGTCCCGCTCCTGCACGCCCCCCAGGTCTTCCTCAAGGCCACCGGCCGCACCGGCCCGGCCCGCGCCACCGCCTCCGTCGCCGTCGTCCTCGATCCGGCCCGCCGCGGGGTGCGCTGCGCGGTCGGCGCGATCGCGCCGATGCCGCTGCGGCCGCTGGAGGCCGAGCAGTGGATCGCCTCCCTGGTGGACTGGGACGCGGAGCGGGGCCTGGCCCCGGAGGCGCTGACGGCGTTCGGCGAGTACGTCGCCGCCGCCTGCATTCCGGACCCGCAGGGCGACGAGCAGTTGCCCCCGGCCGTACTGCACCTGCGGCGCACGGTCGCCGCGCTGGCCCGACGGGCACTGGGGAGGGCGCTGTCGTGAGCGACGCACACAAGGGTCAGACGGGCGGCGGCTGGCAGCCGATCCCGCAGAGCGAGGGCTACGACGGCGACGCCACCGCCTTCGTCCAGATCCCGCCGGAGTTCATGCTGGAGGGCACCCCGCTGGAGGCCCCCGGCCACGGCTACGTGCCCCCGCCGATGATCGTCCCGCTCACGCCCGTCGCGGCGGAGCAGGGGTACGAGTACGAGGCCGCGCAGGCCTATGAGGCCGGGCAGGGGTACGAGGACGGGCAGGCTTACGAGGACGGGCAGGGGTACGGGGCCGGGGCGGCCGGGTACGCCGACGACGCCGCGTACGACGCCGCGCCCGACCCCGGGGCCACCGGCCAGTGGACCATCCCGACGATCGAGGACGGGGCGGACGCCCTGGACGACTCGGGCGAGTACACCGCCTCCCGCCTCACGCAGTACACGAGCAGCGCCTCCGCGACCCTGCCGGGCGGCGCGCCCGCGCCGTGGGCGGACGCGTTCACGGAGCCGGAGGTTCAGGAGCCGGAGGTCCAGCAGCCCGAGGTCCAGGAGCCCGAGGCGCTGGACGCGGCCGAGCCCGACCTCGTGACGGAGGCGGAGCCGCAGGCCGAGGCGGAGCCCGTACGGGAGCGTGAGCCCGACCCCGTACCCGTACCCGTACCGGAAGAGCTTCTGCCGCCCACCGACAGCTCGGCGGACAGCGACGAGCACCCCACCACCTCGTACGCGCTGCGCGTGAACGGTGTGGACCGGCCGGTGACGGACTCGTGGATCGGCGAGTCGCTGCTCTACGTGCTGCGCGAGCGGCTCGGGCTCGCCGGCGCCAAGGACGGCTGCTCGCAGGGCGAGTGCGGCGCGTGCAACGTCCAGGTGGACGGCCGGCTCGTGGCCTCCTGCCTGGTGCCGGCGGCGACCGCGGCGGGTTCCGAGGTGCGTACGGTCGAGGGCCTCGCGGTCGACGGCGAGCCGTCCGACGTGCAGCGGGCGCTCGCCAAGTGCGGGGTGCAGTGCGGCTTCTGCATCCCCGGCATGGCCATGACCGTGCACGACCTGCTCGAAGGCAACCACGCGCCCACCGAGCTGGAGACCCGGCAGGCGCTGTGCGGCAACCTGTGCCGCTGCTCCGGCTACCGCGGTGTCCTGGACGCTGTGAACGAGATCGTCGCCGGGCGCGGCCCGGCGTCCGGTTCCGGCGCCGGTTCCGGCGACGGTATCGATCCCGCGGCCCGTATCCCGCACCAGATCCCCCACCCGCACGACGGAGGCACGGCGTGAGCAGCGACCCGACGACCACGGAGCCCGAGGGCCTCGGCCTGGGTCTCGGCGTCTCGCTCCCGCAGGCCGACGCGCGGGCGAAGACCGAGGGCACCTTCCCGTACGCCTCCGACCTGTGGGCCGAGGGCCTGCTGTGGGCGGCCGTCCTGCGCTCCCCGCACCCGCACGCCCGGATCGTGTCGGTCGACACCTCGGCGGCCGTCGAGATGCCCGGCGTGCGGGCCGTGGTCACCCACGCCGACGTGCCGGGCGCCGCGACGTACGGCCGGCAGGTCGCCGACCGTCCCGTCTTCGCCTCCGACCTGGTCCGCCACCACGGCGAGGCGATCGCCGCCGTGGCCGCCGACCACCCGGACACGGCGCGGCTCGCGGCCGCCGCCATCGCGGTCGAGTACGAGGTCCTGGAGCCGGTCACCGACCCGGAGAAGGCGTTCGCGGCCGAGCCGCTGCACCCCGACGGGAACCTGATCCGGCACATCCCGCTGAGCTTCGGCGACCCGGAGGCGACCGGCGAGATCGTCGTCGAGGGCCTGTACCGGATCGGCCGGCAGGACACCGCCCCGATCGGCGCCGAGGCCGGGCTCGCCGTGCCGCGCCCCGACGGCGGTGTGGAGATCTACACGGCGTCGACCGACCCGCACACCGACCGCGACCTGGCCGCGGCCTGCTTCGGGCTCGCCCCCGAGCAGGTCAAGGTGGTCGTGACGGGCGTGCCCGGCGCCACCGGCGACCGCGACGACCCGGGCTTCCAGATCCCGCTGGGCCTGCTCGCGCTGCGCACCGGCTGCCCGGTGAAGCTCACCGCGACCCGTGAGGAGTCCTTCCTCGGCCACGCCCACCGCCACCCGACCCTGCTGCGCTACCGCCACCACGCGGACGCCGAGGGCAGGCTCGTGAAGGTGGAGGCGCAGATCCTGCTGGACGCGGGCGCGTACGCGGACTCGTCGGCGGAGTCGCTGGCCGCGGCCGTCTCCTTCGCCTGCGGTCCGTACGTCGTGCCGCACGCCTTCGTCGAGGGCTGGGCGATGCGCACCAACAACCCGCCGTCCGGCCATGTGCGGGGCGAGGGCGCGATGCAGGTGTGCGCGGCGTACGAGGCGCAGATGGACAAGCTCGCCTCCCGGATCGGCCTCGACCCGGCGGAACTGCGGATGCGCAACGTCCTGGCGACCGGCGACATCCTGCCCACCGGTCAGACGGTGACCTGCCCGGCCCCGGTGGCCGAACTCCTCGCCGCCGTACGGGACTTCCCGCTGCCCTCGCTCCCGATGGACTCCCCGGAGGAGGACTGGCTGCTGCCCGGCGGCCCGGACGGCGCGGGGGAGCCGGGCGCGGTGCGGCGCGGCGTCGGCTACGCCATCGGCATGGTGCACATGCTGGGCGCCGAGGGCACCGACGAGGTGTCGACGGCGACGGTACGGGTCCAGAACGGCGTCGCCACCGTCATCTGCGCGGCCGTCGACACCGGCTCCGGCTTCTCGACCCTGGCCCGCCAGATCGTGCAGGAGACCCTGGGCGTCGACGAGGTCCACGTCGCCCCGGTCGACACCGACCAGCCCCCGGCCGGCCCGGCGACCCACGGCCGGCACACCTGGGTCTCCGGCGGCGCGGTGGAGCGGGCCGCGAAGATGGTCCGCACGCAGCTGCTGCAGCCGCTGGCCCACAAGTTCGGCATGTCGGCCGAGCTGCTCCAGATCACCGACGGCAAGATCACCTCGTACGACGGCGTCCTGTCGACGACGGTCGCCGAGGCGATGGACGGCAAGGAACTCTGGGCCACCGCCCAGTGCCGCCCCCACCCCACCGAGCCCCTCGACGAGTCCGGTCAGGGCGACGCCTTCGTCGGCCTCGCCTTCTGCGCGATCCGCGCCGTCGTGGACGTCGACGTGGAGCTGGGTGCGATCCGGGTCGTGGAGATGGCCGTCGCCCAGGACGTCGGCCGCATCCTCAACCCGGCCCAGCTGACCACCCGCATCGAGGCCGGCATCACCCAGGGCGTTGGCGCGGCCCTCACCGAGAACCTCCGCACCTCCCGCGGCCTGGTCCGCCGCCCCGACCTGACGGGCTACGCCCTCCCCACCTCCCTCGACGCCCCCGACATCCGCATCGTGAAACTCATCGAGGAACGCGACGTCGTCGCCCCCTTCGGCGCCAAACCGGCCAGCGCCGTCCCCGTCGTCACCTCCCCGGCCGCCGTCGCCTCCGCCGTCCGCGCCGCCACCGGCCGCCCCGTCAACCGCCTCCCGATCCGCCCACAGGCGGCGGTGGTGACGGCCTGACGGCTCCCGGGTGCGCGACGGGGGAACCGCTTCGGGAGTGTCCTCTGTCCTAGGTCTTGCCTACAGTGAAGTCATGCATGTGTAGCGTGGGTTGACGGTTCACGGGGGAGGAGCGCCGAGCATGGAAGCCTATGTGGACGGGGGCGGCGGTGGTGCGCGAGGGTTGCGGTACCAGCCCGAGACCATGGTCAAGTTCAAGCAGGGCATCGATGAACTGATCAAAATGCTGACGGAGTCGCCGGCCGGCTCCAAGAACATGGCGGCCGACCCTGTGACACGACGGCAGTTCGGCGGTGGAGAAGCGGCCTGGACCGAGGCGCACGGGGTCTTCGACGCATACGAGACGGTGCTGAACCGGCTCGTACAGCTCTCCAGCCTGCTCGGCGACTGCCTCGAAGGCATGGGGATCGCCGTCGTCATGTCCAAGAACGGGCTTGAGCGGACGGACGACGACATCAAGAGCCGCATGCGGGAGATCGCCATCCGGGCGGAGGCGGCGGAGGCGGAAGCCCGCCGGGAAGCCGCCGCGAACGCGCACGGGAACGCGCGGAGGGGCACGCGTCCCGGTCCCGCGCTCAAGGGCGAGGCGACGCTCGACGACTGATCCGTCGAGAACGGGGAGCAGCACATGAGGATCGGGATCACAGGCGACGGAGGGGCGGAGGGATGACCGACTTCGACAGCATGTCCCACCAGGGGATGCTGAATTGGCTCGACGAGGCCAGTGGTTTTCACGTCCGTCTGGCGGCGGAACGCCTGTCGGCCGCCGCCGCGAAGATGGAAGAGATCGCCGGGCAGGTGAAGAACCGTCCAGGCCGCGTGGAATGGGACGGCTCGGCCGAGGCCGCCTTCATGAACTGGGCCGACGGTCTGGCCAACAGCACACGAGGACTCGCCGAATACAGCGAGTACGCCGCCACCCGGATGCGTGACGTGGCCGACGCCATCTCCGCGGCGCAGAGCGCCATCCCCCGCTACACCTCGAACGCGCAGGCCAAGGAGAACCTCGCGGCCGCGCAGAAGTACCACAATGACCCGGACTCGCAGACCATCGCCCGCAACGCGCGCTCCCAGATGGCTCCGGAAGGCGCGGACGCGACCGCGATCGCGGCCAAGGAGGAGGCCAACCGCCAGGCCGCGGCGGCCGAGATGAAGCGCCTGTCGGACTCGTACCAGTTCGCCGGCGCGCTGATGAAGAGCAAGCAGGCACCGACGTTCCCGCCGCCGCCGAGCGACTTCGTGCCGCCGCCCGTCGGCATCGTGCGAGACGAGGGATACCACACGACCTATTCGACGGGGCACCAGGACACCGGCACCAACACAAGCGACGGCGTCACGAGGTCCGCCACGCGTCCCGACGAAGCGCGGCCGCCGACGGACGTCGGCCAGGTGACCCCGCCGGCCGACACGCCGGGGCCGACGCGGGTGATCCGGCCGGAGGTGCCGGCGGACATGGGCATCGACAGTGTGACCACGCTGCCGCCGCCCACCACAGGGCCCGGCCCGACCCCGGTGGGGCCGCCCTCGCCCGGCAGGCCCGAAGTCGGCCCCACCCCACCGCTCACCCTTCCGGCGGGCCCCCCGCTGCCGCCGCCCCCTCTCGGCAGGGGCGGACCGACGGTGACGCCCCCGATCACCGGCAACCGCCTTCCCCTCGGGCCCGGCGGCCGGACCGGAACCGGCCCCACCAGCCCGCTGCCCCCGATCCCCCGGGACGGCATCACCGGCGGCCGTGTCGTGCCGCCCCAGGCGGGGCGCTCCGCGACCGGCATTCCGCGCTCCACGGTGATCGGCAACGAGGGGCCGGTGAACCAGCGCGGGCCGCTCGGCAGGGCCACCGGGGCTCCGATGGGCCAGGGTCCGATGTCCGGAGTGCAGCAGGGCCAGAGCGGCGTCACCGGCGGCCGACGACTCGCCTCGGAGCAGGGCGGGGTGGTCGGAGGACGCCCGCAGCAGCCGGGTGCCGCCGGCGGTCGGCCCTACACGCCCGGCGGTTCCGGTCTCGTACGCGAGGGCGGTCCGGCCGGACGGCGTGGTGACACAGGGGGTCCCGCCGCGACGGGGCGCGGTGGAATCATGTCGGGCGCCACGCCCGCGGGGGTGGGGCGGCAGGACGAGAACGACCGTGAGCGTCCCGACTACCTGGTCGAGGACGAGGAGACCTGGCAGCAGGGCAGCCGGCGGGCCGCTCCGCCCGTCATCGACTGAGGCAGAGGAAACAGATGCGCACCAGCAGTGTCCGTCGGAGTCGGGGCCGTACCGCCGCATCGGCGGCCTTGGGCGTCCTGCTGGTGGGCATGGCGGCCTTCCCCGCCTATGCCGAGTCCGTTCGTTCACGGCAGTGGCACCTGGACACCTTGGGCGCCGAGGAGGTGTGGCGGATCAGCAAGGGGGAGGGCGTCACCGTCGCGGTCGTCGACACCGGCGTGGACGAGAACCATCCCGACCTGGTCGGACGGGTTCTGGACGGCATGGACCTCGCGCCCAAGGAACGGGGCGACGAGCACACCGACTACGACGGTCACGGCACCGGCATGGCGGGCATCATTGCCGGCACCGGCAAGGGCGGCGGGGGTGACGGCGCCTTCGGACTGGCGCCCGGCACGAAGATCCTCCCGGTACGTGTTCCTCGGCCGGATCAGAGCAAGAGCCTCAAGGACTCGAACGACCAGGTCAACCGGACGGTGTCACAGGCGATCCGCTTCTCCGCGGACTCCGGCGCAAGGGTCATCAGTATCTCGCTCGGCGCAACAGAGGGTTCTCAAGAGCTCACCGACGCGGTGAAATACGCCCTCGACAAGGACGCCCTGGTCTTCGCGTCGGTGGGCAACTCCGGCGACAAGGCCAACAAAGTCGAATACCCAGGTGCCACTCCCGGTGTCGTTGGTGTCGGTGCCATCGACAAGAAGTTGATGCCACTGAAGAACTCCCAGACCGGCCCCCAGGTGGACATCGTCGCTCCCGGCGCGAAAATCCTGCACGCGTGCGGCGGCAAGACCGGGCTCTGCGACTCGACCGGCACCAGTGACGCCACGGCACTCGCCTCGGCGACGGCCGCACTCATCTGGTCCGAGCACCCGGAGTGGACCAACAACCAGGTCCTCAGGGTCATGCTCAACACCATCAAGCAACCCGCGGGCGGTGAACAGCGCAACGACAGCGTCGGCTACGGCGCCATCCGCCCCCTCCGCGCCCTCAAGACCCCGGGCGATCCCGGCCCCGCTGACGTGCGCCCGATCCCGGACCTGACGGCGGAACAGACCTCCTCCAGTTCGCCCTCGGCCGCACCGACCCCGGCCAAACCCGCTCCTGCGCCGGCCCCGCAGGCAGACGACGCCGGGGCAGGGAGCAGCACAGGGCTCTGGATCGGTCTCGGGGTCGGCGCAGCCGTGCTGCTGGGGGCTGCTGTCGCCGTGCCACTGGTGCGTTCACGACGCAGTTGATCACCGTTCCCGTACGCATAGGTGCAGCTCGGGGAAGTGCCGCGTCCAGTTGAATCGGACAGTCCAGATCGCGCTGCTGTGGGGTCACCGACGTGTCGGCGGTGGCGCGTTCTTGACGTAGAGATCCGTGTGCACCCGTGTGCGTGCGTAAACTCCGGCATGTCCGGGGGGGCGAGGCCACGCCGAGTATGGCGGCGGTCGTGTGCGCGGGGGGAATCGATGTCGTTCGAGGAAGAATGGGCCGGGCTCAAGAGGGGCGCAGCGGAACGGCAGTCCGCCACGCGGCTCAACCAGCTTCCACCCGAGAGCGGTGGGAGCGGTGCCGGCGGCGGAGACGCGGATCTCGGCGTCAACCATGACAAGCTCGGCGCGATCGGTCACGCGGCCTTCGAACTGCATGGCCGGCTCCTGAAGGACGGAGACCACGCCCGGGCGACCACCGAGCAGGCCGGGGCATCGATGAGCAGTAGCCGATTTCGTACGGGGGGTGCGATGGCGACGGTCCAGGAGACGTGGAGCTCCCAGGTGAGCGCGCTGCTGGACGCCTGTGCGCACATCTCCAACCACCTGGACTACAGCGCGGCGCAGCACGCCAAGGACGACGAGGAGATCAGGACCTCTCTCGCCGTGTCCGCGATCAACACGTACTTCAAGTAGGGCGGGGAGTGACCGTGCTGACATTCGACGACGTGTACCGAGCCCCGCTCGACAAGATGAAGGCCGCGGCCGACGACTGGTCGGAGATGAAGGCCAAGCTGGACAGGTTGGCCGAGGACGCCCGTACGACGATGGCGGCCAAGGCCAAGGACGACTACTGGCGTGGGGTGAACGCCGAGGTCACGAAGCCGTTCGTGGACAAGACGGCGAAGGAGTTCGCGGACGCGGCCAAGGAGGCCGACGGCATTCACAAGATCCTTCAGGAGGGGTACAGCGCCTTCAAGAAGGCGCAGGACGACCTCAAGAGGATCATCGACACCGAGGCGCCCGCGCAGGGAATGGTGGTGATGGCGGACGGCCACGTCGAAGCCCGTGACTCCGTCACCCTGATCAAGGATTCCGAGGTCCGGAACGATCCCGACTATCCCGACCGGGTGCGCCGGGAACGCGAGGCCGTCCAGGCGATGCAACTGCGCCTCGACGCCGTCGTCGAAGCCTGCGACGACGCCGACGAATCCTGCTCCAATGCGCTCAAGGCCAACGTCACTGGCGACAAGCACAACTTCAGCGGCCCGAAGTACGCCAGCCTCGACGCCGAGGAGGCCCAGCGCGCGCTCGCCCTGGCGAGGAAGGGCGCCGACCTCTCCCATGAGGAGCTGCAGCGGCTGAACGAGCTCCTTCAGGACAATCATGGTTCGCAGGAGTTCTCCAGGAAGTTCTACGACGGTCTCGGCCCGAAGGGGGCGCTGGAGTTCTTCGCGCGGCTGTCCACGGATACGTACGGAGACGACTTCGGGGCGGGCGAGCCGGACAAGCAACGTCTGAAGGATGTCCAAGCCCTGCAACAGAACCTGGGCTTCAACCTGGCGACCGCCACCCGGGGCGGGGACCAGTGGGCCGATCGATGGTCGACCGAGATGCGGAGACTGGGCACCGAGTACATTCCGCTGACTTCGTACGAGACCAAGCCCGCGCTCGGCTATCAGCTGCTCGGCGGCATCATGCGGTACGGCACCTACGACCCCAGGTTCCTGGTCCCCATCGCCGAGCACGTGACGCAGTTGCACGCCAAGTCTCCCAACTTCTTCTCCGAGAACACCGGCGGCTGGATCCAGAACCCGTACAACCCGTCCGGGACCAACGGCTCGGGCTTCGATCCGATGACATCGATGCTGGAGGCGCTCGGGCACAGCCCTGAGGCCGCGAAGCAGTTCTTCTCGGCCGATCCGACGTCGTACGAGGTGGACGGTGGCGCCGGCGGCACGCTGGACCTCGGCAAGGACAAGGACGGCAAGGCGATCGAGAACTACTTCGACTTCTTCACCAACGAGAAGTACGCGTCCTTCCAGGACAGCACCGGCCATGTCTCCGCCGAGGCCACGGCGGACTACCTGCCGGATGCGTTCGGCCATGCATTGGAAGCCGCGACCACGGGGCACGCGTGGGACGATCCGAGCCCGGAACTGAAGCGGGACGCGCAATCTGCAGCGATCATGCGAGAAGTGATGACCACATACGGAGCCGACTCTGGACTGCGTGAGCGCCACAAGGCATTGATCGACAGCCTGGGGAACATGGGGGCCGCGTACATCGACGACCTCAACTACTCCATCTACAACTTCGGTGAAACCGGAGATTCGCTCAATCGCAGTGAGCTCTTCCCGCTCAGCAGTGACAAGAGCGCCCGTACTGACTTCGGCCAAGGCGTAAGCCTGAAGTTCATGGCGGCCGTCGCCGCGGATGACGGTGCCTACCGGACCATGTCGGCAGCGCAGCAGGTCTTCGAGGCAAGTGGTATCAGGGCGCTGCACTCGAACCAGGACAACGTCATCGCCTTCGCGGAAAACGCCACCAAGGTCCACGGGCTGCTTGACGAATCCCGAATCATTCAGATCGCGGACGATTTCAAGACTGACGAGGACGCGCGCAACCTGGAACTCGAGAAGCAGGCCGAGTGGCGAAAGTCAGCCGTCAGCGGCGGTGTCGCCGCGGTTGTGGGCGTTGGATCCGCCGTAGTGCTCGGGCCCGCCGCGGGTCTTGTGGCCACCACCGTCGTCCCCATCATCATGGAGAGCGCGGGCGCGACGCTCAACACCAACTACGCCACCGACACGCTCCAATACCTCAAGGACAACGAGTACAAGAACGACGACCAGGCGCTGGACGCGATTTATCGAACTCAGCTCTCTGGGCAGAGCAGCGCGATGGTTCCTCTGCTCAACTACGCCGAATCTGTCGACATGTCGGTCGGTGAGAAGCGCAAGCTGTTCTCTGGTATGGAGGACGCGTACAACAGGGGCGTGATCGCGGTCGGCGGCTCGATGAAGGTCAAGTGACGATGCGAACTCCCAGGTCTCGGGGGGCAAAGGGGGCGCTCCCGCTCTCCCTCGCCCTTGCCCTCACGGCAGTGGCATGCAGCGGCGGGAGCGGAGCGGACCAAGGTGCCGCGAATGCGGCGGTTCAAGCCGCCCTGAAAACATGTGCGGCCTTCTTCGGCGAGGACAACGTCGCCACCGTGCGTTCCGGCCTGGGCGAGATCGATGTTGCCAGCAGGTCCGTGGACTCGACGAAGGACGAGCTGCTCAAGGACGCGCGGGCTTGGCGTGCCGAGTCGGACGACCTCAAGCGCACCTCGTATCGTCCCTGCCAGCTCCGGGACGTCCGGCAAAGCGAGGGAAACCTCGCCGGCACGGTCAAGTGGTCCCAGTTCACCATGGAGTTTGTCTCCAAGGGCGCGGACGCCTCTGAGTGGCACAAGGCTTCCGACGGCGTGTACGTGAAGGAACAAAGCCTGGTTGACGGCCGTGCGGTGGTCATGGTCTGCACGGTTCCGGGTACAGCGCCAGGGCAAGGGAAACAGCTTCCCTTGGAGGTCAGGCTGCGGGCCGAGGGACTCGACGACGACGGCGGTGGCCTGTCAGGGAGGCTGCTCGCGAGCCTCGCCCGGAACACACGCAGCCTTGTGGGGTGTCAGGAAACGCTCGCGATTCCGGACACTTTGTGAGAACGCAGCGGGTGTTGTGGCGCGGTGCGGTCGGGGTGCTCGGGCTCGCGGCGTTCGGGGTGGTGGCGACGCCCGCGTACGGGGAGAGCGTGCGGCAGTGGCACCTCGACACCATGCATGCCGAGGAGATCTGGCAGATCAGCAAGGGGCAGGGTGTCACTGTCGCCGTCATCGACAGCGGCGTGGACGACAAGAACCCCGATCTGTTGGGGCAGGTGCTCGACGGCAAGAACCTGGCTCCTGAGGAGAAGGGTGACGAGCACACGGACTACGACGGTCACGGCACCGGCATGGCCGGCCTGATCGCCGGCACGGGACAAAGCGGCGGCGGCGACGGTGCGTTCGGCCTGGCGCCCGGGGTGAAGATCCTTCCGATCCGGGTTCCAGGCCTGAGCGCGGGGAGCCAGAGCCAGGCAGACAGCGACGCCGAGTTCAACAGGGTCGTCCCGGAAGCCATCCGCTACGCGGTCGGCTTCCCAGGGGCGACCCTCGGCGTGGTCGGCGTGGGCGCCATCGACAAGAAGCTGACGCGGACCAAGGAGTCCCAGTACGGACCCCAGGTCGACATCGTGGCGCCGGGCGAGCAGATGGTTCACGCCTGCGGCGGCGGCACCGGGCTGTGCAAGTCCCACGGCACCAGCGACGCCACCGCCCTCGCCTCCGCCTCCGCCGCCCTCATCTGGGCCAAGCATCCCGACTGGACCAACAACCAGGTCCTCAAGGTCATGCTCAACACCATCGCCGCTCCCAATGACGGTGCCGGCCGCAACGACTACATCGGCTACGGCGCCGTCCGTCCGCTCCGGGCGCTGAAGACCCCGGGGGATCCCGGTCCCGCGGGTGTGCGGCCGATTCCGGACCTGCTGTCGGAGCAGTCAGGTTCCGCCTCGGCCTCGCCCTCCGCCGCTCCGTCCTCGTCCGCTCCCGCCACGGCCCCGCCGGCCGCCTCCGCGTCCTCCGACGACGGTGGGAACACCGGGCTGTGGGTCGCCCTCGGTGTGGGCGCGGCCGTGCTTGTCGGTGGGGGTGTGACCGTGGCGGTCGTACGGGCGCGGCGGCGCCGGACGCCTCCGGTCGCGCCGCCGCCCGCGTACGCGCCGTACCAGGGCACGTACCCGACCTCGTACCACCACCAGCAGCAGCCGCCGCAGAGCTGAGACGCGGATGCGCTGTTGCACTTGCGTGCGGGAGGGGTGGTCCCGGTAGCGTGTCAACACGTCTGGAAACAATGGCGTGTTGATGTGCGATCGAGCCAACAGCGGGGGAGGAACTGTGGCTGGAGACATGCAATCGCGAAGCCGTCTCGATCTGTTGAGCCAGGGCGGGGACGCGGGGGCTTCCCCCGAGCAGGGGATGAGCCTGGCGGGTGTCGCTCCCGAGCCCGGCGGGGCAGGCGGAGCCGGTGGCGGTGGCGGTGGCGCGGTCGGCGGGGAGGCAGATCTCAAGCAGTCCGCGGGGCCCTGGACGAGTGCCGCGGGCGCGGTCGTGGGGTTGCAGTCGGACACCAATGCGGGACTGACGCAACTGGGCACCGCCCATGAGGGAGTTCAGGCCAACACCGAGGGTCTGGAGACCACGGCGGCCCTCAGCGCGGTGCTGTTCTCGTGGCAGGAGCGGCTGAAGGCCGTACGGGACGAGGCGGGCAGTCTGGAGCCGTCGCTGCGGCAGGTCGCCAAGGACCACGGTGAGATGGAGACGACCCTGCGGTCCCACTTCGCGGCCGTGGCGCCCTCGTCCCCCCAGGACAAGGGAGGTCGGTGACGCCCATGATGTCGATGCAGGAGCTCAAGGACCTGAAGCTCAACGAGCTGGTGGAGGCAGCCAGGGGCTGGGGCGAGGTCAGCAAGCGGGCCTACGAGTCGCGGGGCAAGCTGGACAAGGAGATCGTCCCCAAGCTGACCGACGTCACCAAGGGGATGGGGACCATCGCGGCAGCCGCCCGCCTGGGCCGGCTCGGCCGGAACTACCAGTACATCCACACCGAGTGCGGTCTGATGCAGGTGTCCCTCAGCGGACTCGCCGAGGAACTGGCCGCGCCGCAGCGCAGGCTCCTCGACGCGCTCGCCGACGCCGAGCACCTCGGCTTCACCGTGCACCCCGACTGTTCCGTCAGCTATCCCGCCGCCGGCCCCGAGATCGACGGGCAGAAGCCGCAGGGCGACACTGTGCGCCGTTCGGACGGGATGTTCGGGCGGATCATGGACGACGTCCGGGCCGCGGCCAACCTCAATCCGAACGCCGCGAAGGCGCAGGACATCGCCGACGCGATAGGCAGCGCGCTCTCGGAGGCGCGGACGATCGACGGCCAGTACGCCGCCGCCGTGCGCCGGCTCAAGGCCGAGCAGGGCCTGGACGTCACCGAGAACACCTGGGCCGACGTGAGCAAGGACGCCGGCGCGGTCCACGGAGCGGCCGACGACGTCTACAAGGACGACATCCCGCTGAACCAGAGCCCCGCCGACCGCAAGGAGTGGTGGAACGGGCTCAGCGAAGACGACAAGATCGCCTACCTGGCCGCGTACCCCGACACCATCGGGAACCTGGACGGCATCCCCGCGGTCGCGCGCGACGAGGCGAACCGCACCTACCTGCCCCAGCTCATGGGCAAGCTCGCCGACCAGGGCGACGAGGCGTCCATGACCAAGCTGGACGGCCTCCGGGGCATCCAGGACAAGCTGAACGCGGGCAGCCAGCCGCCCATGTTCCTGCTGGGCGTCGGAGACCAGGGGAACGGGCGCGCCATCGTGTCCTTCGGCAATCCGGACACGGCCACGAACGTCTCGGCGTACGTTCCGGGCCTGGGCACGAAGCTCGACGGGTCGTTCGCGGGCGGAACGGTGAAGCGGGCGTACGACACCGCGGTCGGCGCCCAGAAGCTCGATCCGTCCAGCGCGTCCATCGTCTGGCTGGGCTACGACGCCCCCCAGGACATCGACGTGATGTCGGAGGACGACGCCAGGAACGGCGCTCCGGCGTACAGCTCCTTCATGGAGGGCCTGTCGGCCACGAACGACCACGGCGACGCCGCGCACATCACGGCGATCGGCCACTCGTACGGTTCGCTCACGGTCGGCCAGGCCACCCAGCTCCACGACGGCGGCATTCCGGGAGTCGACGACATCATCCTGGTGGGCAGCCCCGGCGTCGGGGTGGACAAGGCCACGGACCTGGGCGTCGACCCCGGCCATGTCTTCGTCGGCGCGGCCGACAACGACGTCGTCACCAAGCTGCCGAGCAAGGGCGAGTCGAAGGCGGCCATCGGAGGCACGGTGCTCGGCGGGATCGTGGGCACCTTCACCGGCCCGCCCATCGTCGGGACGGTCACCGGCGCGATCTCGGGCGGACTGGGCGGTTACGGCATTGCGGAAACGTTCGACCGCGGCCACGACGACATCTACTTCGGCAAGGACCCGGCCAGCGAGGCCTTCGGAGCGACCCGTTTCCGGGTCGACCCCGGTCCCGAGCTGGTGGACGTGAAGTTCCCCGAGTTCTGGGAGACTCGGCCGGACCTCAGCGCGCACTCGAACTACTTCACGCCCGAGAAGGACCAGATGTCTGCAGACAACATCGCGGCGATCGTCGCCGGCGAGCCCGGCAAGATCATCCCGGAGGCGCGGCGATGAGGGGACTGCGGGTGCTTGCCGTGGCAGGCCTCGCGACCCTGCTCACAGGTTGTGCGATGACGGGCGGTGGGCCGGCGCGGAGTGGTGAGGAGAAGGTGCCGAAGGTGGACCCGAAGATGAACATGCAGCAGGCCGCCGACCGGGCGGACGAGATCCTGGACGACGTGCTCGGCGCGATCCAGCCCCCCGTGGAGTGGACCCATCGGCCGACGATGGCGGGCAACTGCTCGACCGACCGCTCGCGCACCGTGATGACGATCATCTCCGAGCAGCGCAGGGGCGCGTTCCTCGGTCTGGTCGACCGGCACTGGAAGAGCAAGGGCTTCACGTTCCGCGCGACGAGCAAGGACAAGCAGGCGGCGTACTACGTGAGTCCGGACGGGTTCCAGGCCAGCGTGCTGATCGGCTGGAAGGGGCAGGCCCACTTCGAGGTGACGACGCCCTGCGTGGAGAAGTCCGACGTCAAGCCCCCCACGTCGGCGCCGCACGGCCGCGACTACTACAACGAGCCGCCCACGGCGCCGAACGTGACCTCCGACTTCTGGTCGGCGACGACGCCGGCGGCCAACTGAGCCGGCGGGCCGCTGAGCCGGCGGGCGTGACGCCTGTGCCGTGACGGTGAGTTGACCGAGTAGCCCCACCCGTACGGGTGTCAGCCGTCCGCCCCGCGAGCCCCGCCCGCACCGGGCCCCGCCCCCATGGCCCCGGGGGCGGGCCGGCGTCGCGTTGACGCGGGCCCCCTCATCCGGTCGTACGCGTGCGTAGAGTCCGGTGCTCCGACAGCGGCAGCGAGGACGCCTGGGGCGGGGCAGGGGTGCAGGGGTGGGGACAGTTGTGTCGTTCGACGAGGAGTGGGCCGCCGCGCGGAGCGCCGCGGCCGGCCGGGTAAGCATGCGGCTGAACCGTACGGGTACGGCCCCGGATTCCGGCGGTGGTGCCGGTGGCGGCGGTGCCGATCTCGGGTTCCGGCAGGACCACCTCGGCGCCATCGGCCATGCCGCCCACGAACTGCACGGCCGCCTCGCGAAGGACGGCCACCACGCCCGTACGGACACCACCGACGCCGCGACCTGCCTGTCGCACAACGGCTTCCGCACCGGCCCGGCCCTGGCGACCGTCCAGGAGACCTGGGCCTCCCAGCTGGGCACCCTCCTCGACGCCTGCGCGCACATCTCCAACCACCTGGACTACAGCGCGGCCGCCCACGCGAAGGACGACGAGGACATCAGAACGGCGATCGCCGTGTCGAGGATCAGCGAGTACTTCACGTAGGGACGAGCAGGAGTAGGGGGCGGGTAGCGCATCGTGCTGACCTTCGACAACGTGTACCACGCGCCGCTCGACCGGATGAAGGCCGCGGCCGACCGCTGGTCCGAGATGAAGGGCCGGCTCGACCGGCTCGCCGAGGACGCGCGCAAGACGATGGCCGCGAAGGCCGGGGCCGAGGACTGGCGCGGCGTGAACGCCGAGGTCACCAAGCCCTTCATCGACAAGACCGCGAAGGAGTTCGCGGACGCGGCCAAGGCCGCGGACGGCATCCACAAGGTCCTTGAAGACGGCTACCACGCCTTCAGGAAAGCGAAGGCCGACCTCACGACGCTCGTCGAGACCGACGCCCCGCACCAGGGGCTCGTGGTGAAGAGCAACGGCGTCGTCGAAGCCGCCTTCTCGCTGGAGCGGGAGGCGGTCGCGCACTACGACCGCGACTACGCCGAGGCCCTGCGCAAGCAGCGCGTCGACATCGCGGCGCTGCAGCGTCGCCTCGACGCCGTCATCGACAGCTGCGACGACGCCGACGAGGCGTGCGCGAACGCGCTGCGGGCCGACATCACCGGCGACAGGCACCAGTTCAGCGCCCCGAAGTACGGCAGCCTGGACGCGGAGCAGGCGGACCGGGCGCTCGCCCTGGCGAGGAAGGGCCGGGAGGGCCGCGGGCTCTCGCACGCGGAGCTGGTGCGGCTCAACGAACTGCTCGGCGACCACCAGGGCTCGAGGGAGTTCGCCCGGACCTTCTACGACGGCCTCGGCGCCAAGGGCGCCCTGGAACTCTTCGGCGGGCTCGCCGGGGACGCGACCGGCGGCGTGAAGCTCGACGCGGAGCGCCTGAAGGACGTCCAGGACCTGCAGAGGAACCTGGGCCTGAACCTGGCCACGGCGACGCGGGGCGGGGACGCGTGGACCGAGACGTGGTCGACCGAGATGCGCCGGCTCGGCACCGAGCGCATCCCGTCCTCCCCGCGCGACCACAACCCGGCGTTCGGCTACCAGCTGCTCGGCGGCATCCTGCGCCACGGCGACTACCACCCCCGCTTCCTGGTCCCGATCGCCGAGCACGTCGCCCAGCTCCACGCGAAGGACCCGCGCCTCTTCAACGACAACAAGCCGATGGTGGAGGGCTGGTTCCACAACCGCTTCAACCCGTCGGGCGTCAACGGCGCCGGGTACGACCCGATGATCCCGATGCTGGAGGCGCTGGGGCACAGCCCGGAGGCCGCGAAGCGGTTCTTCTCGGCCGAGCCGACGGCGTACGGGGTGGACGGCCGTGCGGGCGGCACGCTGGACCTCGGCAAGGGCAAGGACGGTTCGAAGATCGAGAGTTACCTCGACTTCTTCGCCAACGAGAAGTACGAGTCCTTCGGCGACATCGACAGCAACGATCCCGACGAGAAGAAGAAGGCCGCGGACTACCTGCCGGACGCGTTGGGGCACGCGCTGGAGGCGGCGACGCTCGGGCACGGGTGGGACGACCCGAAGCCGGAGCTGAGGCGGGACGAGACGACCGCGGGGATCATGGCCAGAGTCGTCGACAAGTACGGCGGCGACGCCGAGTTCCTCAAGAAGCACCACTCCGCCCTGGCGGACAGCCTCGGCACCATGGGTGCCGGCTATGTCGACGACCTCAACTGGGCACTCACCAAGAACGAGTCGACGGCTCCGTTCGCACCTGGTGGGGACGGTGCCGGGCACCTGAGGTTCGGGAGGACGGCGGCGGTCGACTTCCTCAGCGCCCTGGGGCAGCACCCGGAGGCGTACGCGACGATGTCCACGGCCGAGCGCCTGTACACCACCAGCGTGCTGGAGGCCCAGGTCGGACCGGACGGCCGGATCGCCGAGGACCGGGCCCGGGAGGCCGTACGCACCGGCGCCTCGCTCCAGGGGGTGCTGGACGAGGCCCGAGCAAGGCAGGTCGAGGCCGAGGGCATGAAGCTGCACGAGGACTACGAGAAGGCGCAAGCGAAGAAGGCCGCCTGGGTGGAGTTCGGCACCGGCGCAGCCATCGGGGCCGGCGTGGCCTTCCTGCCGGCTACGGCTGCCGCCGCGGGAGCCGCCGCGATCATCGTGCCGCTTGCCGTCGACACCGGCTCCGGCGCCATGGAGACGCTCGCGGGACAGGTCGTCGGCGACTGGTCCGACAAGGCGGTCGAGGACCACAAGGACGCGGCGGAGGACAAGATCCACGAGGACAGGAAGGCCATCTACGAGGCCGGCCGGTACAGCGCCGAAGCGCCCATGGAGCGCTTCTTGCAGGTACACCGATCGCAGGTGAGCGGCGACTGCAGGCAGGACCTCATCGACGCGGTCGACATCGGCTACGGGAAGGGCAACACCCTGACGGGGCAGACCGGTAACGCCTCCGAGACCGGTTGATCGCGCGCGGTCGACCCGAGGATTCACATGAGGAAAGGGATCAGGGCCGGTGTGTCGGGGCTGGCGGCATGCCTCCTGCTCACTGGCTGCGGAGGAGGCGAAGAGCCTGAGGCGCAGCGCGTCACAGCCGCGCAGCAGTGCGACGACACGCTTTCACCCGAGGCGGCCCGTGCCCTCGAAACGGTGCTGAGGACCGACAAGTTCGACCACGACCCCAGGGGCGGTCTGGATCGCGTCGTGGCGCAGCTGACCGAGGACTACGCGGAGGGCGGGTTGCGGTCGCGGAGCCGTAGCCTCTGCCGCGCCGATGCCGCCGGCCGTTCGGACCGGGTCGACATCCTCTTCGGACGGTACGACGACAGCGACCTCATCGGAGATGCCGACCCGGTCGGTCTGCACCCGTATGGCATGGGGCGTGAAGCGTGGTCCGGTCCGCAAGCCGCGTATCTGTTCGTGACCTGTGTGAGTCCTCGGCTCGAAGGATCCCGGGAGCGGCCCGCCCGCTTCGACGGGATGCTCAGATTCAGACGACCGGACCTCCCCGACACCCCCGCCGTCCGCGAAGCCAACCTCACCGTCCTCCACTCCGTCACCCTCGCCCTCGTCAAGAAACTCGGCTGCGAGAACAACGCGGGGCTCCCCGAAAAGCCCGTGCTCAAGCCCAGGCCCGAGTAGCCCCGAGGAGAACGGAAAGGGGCGGCTCCCCTCGGAGAGCCGCCCCAATCCCGGTCCAGAGACCGTGGCGGGAATCGAACCCACGTAACTCGCTTTGCAGGCGAGCCCCTCAACCACTCGGGCACACGGTCGTGGTGACAGGAACGACGTTAGGCGGGGGCGAAGAGGGAGCTCAATGGTTTCGCCGGGGACGCAACACGACTGCCATACCCCGTTCATGGGCGCGCGGTGATCGGGCCCGGTGATCGGGCCGGGGGCGTACGACCATCGGGGCAGGAGGGATGGGACTCGCGACAGGGGCCATATCCGGCTACGACCCTTACTCTGGGCGTATGAGCGCCCTCGAACCGCGTGACGTCGACGCTGACGTCGTCGACGCCGTCGCACCGCCGCCCGCCGCCGTGCCGTCCGAATCCGCAGGCGGCGGGTCCGTGCTCGACCGGGGGCATCGGGCGCTCAGCATCGGGATCGTGTCCGTCGTGCTGCTGATCGCGTTCGAGGCGACCGCCGTCGGGACGGCGATGCCCGTCGCGGCGCGGGAGCTGGACGGGGTGCCGTTGTACGCGTTCGCGTTCTCGGCGTACTTCACGACCAGTCTGTTCGGGATGGTGCTGTCCGGGCAGTGGTCGGACCGGAGCGGGCCGCTCGGGCCGTTGACGGTCGGGATGAGCTGTTTCGCGGCCGGGTTGCTGCTCTCCGGGACGGCGGGCGCGATGTGGCTGTTCATCCTCGGGCGGGCCGTGCAGGGGCTCGGCGGCGGGCTGGTGATCGTCGCGTTGTACGTGGTGATCAGCCGGGCGTACGAGGAGCACCTGCGGCCGGCGATCATGGCGGCGTTCGCCGCGAGCTGGGTCGTGCCGTCGGTGGTCGGGCCGCTGGCGTCCGGGACGATCACCGAGCAGCTCGGCTGGCGCTGGGTCTTCGTCGGCATTCCGGCCCTCGTCGTGTTCCCGCTCGCGCTCGCGCTGCCCGCGATCCGGCGTACCGCGTCCGGGCCCGCCGACCCCGAGGCGCCCGTCATGCCGTGGGACCGGCGGCGGATCCGGCTGGCGTTCGCGATATCGCTCGGGGCGGCGCTGCTGCAGTACGCCGGGCAGGAGCTGCGCTGGCTCTCGCTGCTGCCCGCCGCGGCCGGTGTCGCGCTGCTCGTGCCCGCCGTGCGCGGGCTGCTGCCCCGTGGCACATACCGGGCCGCCCGCGGGCTGCCCTCGGTCGTGCTGCTCCGTGGCGTCGCGGCCGGCTCCTTCATCGCGGCCGAGTCCTTCGTACCGCTCATGCTGGTCACCCAGCGCGGACTGAGCCCCACCCTGGCCGGGCTCTCGCTCGCCGTCGGCGGCCTGACCTGGGCGCTCGGCTCCTGGGTGCAGTCGCAGCCGCGCACGGAGCCGTACCGCGAACGCCTGGTCGTCCTCGGCATGGTGCTTGTCGCGCTCGCCGTCGCCGCCGCGCCGAGCGTGCTGATCCAGGGCGTGCCGGTGTGGGTGGTCGCCGTCGCCTGGGCGTTCGGCTGTTTCGGCATGGGCATGGTCATCGCCTCCACCAGCGTCCTGCTGCTCAAGCTCTCCGCGCCCGAGGAGGCCGGGGCGAACTCCGCCGCCCTCCAGATCTCCGACGGCCTCTCCAACGTCCTTCTCCTCGCCGCCGGCGGCGCCGCCTTCGCCGCGCTCGGCGGCGGCGCGGTCGGCCACGCCGTCTCCGAGGCCGGTGCCGCCGGTGCCGCCACCGGGTCCCACCCGGCCGCCTTCGCCGCCGTCTTCCTGCCCATGGCCGGGGTCGCCGCGCTCGGCGGCTGGGTCGCCACCCGCCTCCGCGACCGAAAGGCGGTGGCTGCGGAGTCCGGTCCTGCCTAGGGTTCGGGTATGGAACGACACCCCGACCTCGCCGATCTCGCCGACGCCCGAGGTGTCTCCGTCGACGAGCTTGTCGACGAGGCCGTACGCCGGTACGTCGACGTCGAGACCGCCCGCGTCACGCACGCGGCCCAGCGGCTCGCCCTCCGCCACCACGACCTCCTCCGGAGGCTCGGAGCATGAGCCGCACCACCGGCACCCGCTTCCTCACCGTCGCCGAGGTCACCGCCGTCGCCCGCCTCGCCTTCACCGGCGACGGCGACCCCGAGCTGCGCGCGCCCGGGCTCCTGGAGTCCGCGGTGCACCGTCCCCGGGCCCGTATGTTCGGCGAGAGCGCGTACCGCGACCTCTACGAGCAGGCGGCCGTCCTCCTCCACGCCCTCGCCTCCAACCACCCCTTCGTCGACGGCAACAAGCGCGCTGCCTGGCTCTCCGCCGCCGTCTTCCTCGCCGTCAACGGAGTCGATCTCGCCGACGCCGACCAGGACCGGGCATACGAGCTGGTCGTGGGCGTGGCCGGGGGCGAGCTGGCGGACATACCCGACATCGCGGGGCGTCTGAGAACGCTTTCGGGAGAGGCCCGAGGGCCGGTGTGAGGACGGTCTCACGGCGCCTCGACGCGGGCTCGTTCGTACGGGGTCGCGGCGGTCGCACCGGTAAGGTGGCCCGGTTGTCATATCTGGACGAGCGTCTGGACGAGCGTCGAACCGTAACCGGAGATCGTGACTACCACCGCCACCTCCTCACACCACCTCTCTCCCGCCTTCCCCGGCCGCGCCCCCTGGGGCACCGCCAACAAGCTGCGAGCCTGGCAGCAGGGCGCGATGGAGAAGTACATCCAGGAGCAGCCCCGTGACTTCCTCGCGGTCGCCACGCCCGGCGCCGGCAAGACCACCTTCGCGCTGACCCTCGCGTCCTGGCTGCTGCACCACCACGTGGTGCAGCAGGTCACGGTCGTCGCCCCCACCGAGCACCTGAAGAAGCAGTGGGCGGCCGCCGCGGCGCGGATAGGGATCAAGCTGGACCCGGACTACAGCGCCGGGCCGCTCAGCAAGGAGTACGACGGGATCGCCATCACGTACGCCGGCGTCGGCGTGCGGCCCATGCTCCACCGCAACCGCAGCGAACAGCGCAAGACCCTCGTCATCCTCGACGAGATCCACCACGCCGGAGACTCCAAGTCCTGGGGCGAGGCCTGTCTGGAGGCCTTCGAGCCGGCCACCCGGCGGCTGGCCCTCACCGGCACGCCGTTCCGCTCCGACACCAACCCGATCCCCTTCGTCACGTACGAGGAGGGGAACGACGGCATCCGCCGCTCCTCGGCCGACTACACCTACGGCTACGGCAACGCGCTCGGCGACGGCGTCGTCCGGCCGGTCATCTTCCTCTCCTACAGCGGCAACATGCGCTGGCGCACCAAGGCCGGTGACGAGATCGCCGCGCGCCTCGGCGAGCCGATGACCAAGGACGCCATCTCGCAGGCCTGGCGCACCGCGCTCGACCCGCGCGGCGAGTGGATGCCGAACGTGCTGCGCGCCGCCGACCAGCGGCTCACCGAGGTCCGCAAGTCCATCCCGGACGCCGGCGGCCTGGTCATCGCCTCCGACCAGGACTCGGCCCGCGCGTACGCCAAGCTGATCCGGGAGATCACCGGCACCAAGGCCACCGTCGTGCTC
The DNA here is from genome assembly GCF_026236535.1 of Streptomyces sp. SKN60. Lineage (GTDB taxonomy): Bacteria > Actinomycetota > Actinomycetes > Streptomycetales > Streptomycetaceae > Streptomyces. The sequence goes on from NZ_JAHTMW010000024.1 coordinate 94,816, forward strand.
TCCGACGACACCGGCGCCTCGAACCGCATCGACGAGTTCAGCGAGAACACCGACCGCTGGATGGTCGCGGTCCGCATGGTGTCCGAGGGCGTCGACGTGCCGCGGCTGTCCGTCGGCGTGTACGCGACGACGATCTCGACCCCGCTGTTCTTCGCGCAGGCCGTCGGGCGCTTCGTGCGATCCCGCAGGCGCGGCGAGACGGCGTCCGTGTTCCTTCCCACCATCCCCAGCCTCCTCGGCTTCGCCACGGAGATGGAGGTCGAGCGCGACCACGTGCTCGACAAGCCGAAGAAGGCGGGCGAGGACGAGGATCCGTACGCCGAGTCCGAGAAGGAGATGGCGGAGGCGGAGCGGCAGCAGGACGAGGACACCGGCGAGCAGGACATGCTGCCCTTCGAGGCGCTGGAGTCCGACGCCGTCTTCGACCGCGTCCTCTACAACGCCGCCGAGTTCGGCATGCAGGCCCACCCCGGCAGCGAGGAGGAGCAGGACTACCTCGGCATCCCCGGGCTCCTCGAACCCGACCAGGTGCAGCTGCTCCTCCAGAAGCGGCAGGCCCGGCAGATCGCGCACAGCCGCAAGAAGCCGGACACGGAGGCCGACCTGTTGGAGCTTCCGGCGGAACGGCGGCCCGTCGTTTCCCACAAGGAGCTGCTTGAGCTGCGGAAACAGCTCAACACGATGGTCGGTGCGTACGTTCACCAGAGCGGCAAGCCGCACGGTGTCATCCACACCGAGCTGCGCCGGGTGTGTGGCGGGCCGCCGAGCGCGGAGGCGACCGCCGGGCAGATCCGCGAGCGGATCAAGAAGGTGCAGGAGTGGGCCACGCGGATGCGGTGAGCCCGGTCCGATCCCACGATTCCCACGATTCGAGGCCCGTACGCAGGCGGCGTACGGGCCTCGGCCGTGCCCGGGGCCGGCCCCCACGGTCGGCCCCGGGCACACCTCGCACGCTACGGGGACGAACCGGGCCCCCTTGTCCGCCAAAGTCCCGCGTTCGGCCGACTTAGGTCCCGAACCGCCCGTATCCGGTCGTCGGCGCCCGGATTCTGGACGAGGTCTTCCGCTGAGCGGAGCACGCCGCTACTGTCCCGGCTCAAGCAAACGCCCCGTGGCAGCGCCGCCGCGGAGCGCAGCCGGTGTACCCCGTCCTGCCGGCGGCCTCTGACGTGCGTCGCCGATGGGACCGGTGTCGCAGCTTTCGTACGAGTCCGCTGTCACTCACTCCGAAGGAGAGGGCGTCGTGACCGCGGAGACCTCCCAGACGCTCGACCGGGGACTTCGAGTCCTCAAACTGCTCGCCGACACCGACCACGGCCTGACCGTCACCGAGTTGTCCAACCGACTCGGGGTGAACCGGACCGTCGTCTACCGATTGCTCGCCACCCTCGAGCAGCACGCCCTGGTCCGCCGCGACCTGGGCGGCCGCGCCCGCGTCGGGCTCGGCGTGCTGCGCCTGGGCCGCCAGGTGCACCCGCTGGTGCGGGAGGCCGCGCTGCCCGCGCTGCGCTCGCTCGCCGAGGACATAGGAGCCACCGCCCACCTCACGCTGGTGGACGGGGCCGACGCGCTCGCCGTCGCCGTCGTCGAACCCACCTGGACCGACTACCACGTGGCCTACCGCGCCGGCTTCCGGCACCCGCTGGACCGCGGGGCGGCCGGCCGCGCCATCCTCGCCGCCCGTCAGGGCGAGCTCATCGAACCCGGCTTCACCCTCACCCACGGCGAACTGGAAGCCGGCGCCAGCGGCGCCGCCGCGCCCCTGGTCGGCGTCACCGGCATCGAGGGCAGCGTCGGCGTGGTCATGCTCGCCGACGCCGTCCCCGAACGCGTCGGCCCCCGCGTGGTGGACGCGGCCCGCGAGGTCGCCGACGCGCTGCGCTAGAGCGCGCGGCGGCCGGGGTCAGGGCCCTGGGTCGTACGGCCTCCCCCGGGTTACGGCCCGGGGCGCGGGCGCAGGGGCCCTGGGGTTACGGCCCGGGCCCAGGTCCGACATGCGCGCGGCCGCCGCGGGGCGGGGGCCGCGGCCTGCGGCCGCGCCCTGGGGCTTCGGCCCGGGGCACCGGAGAGCCTCCCGGCGGTACGCCGTGCCCGCCCCCCCACGGGCCTCGCCCGAGGGGGCCCACCCGCGCCCTACAACCTCCCCCCGCCCCCGCGCGCGCCCACCACCAGGTCCGCCAGGGGCGTTCGGGTGTGGGTCACCGAGCGGCCGGTGCGGGTGGTGGTCAGGAGGGCGGCGGATCGGAGGGCGGCTGCGTGGGTTGAGGCGGTCGCGTTGCTGATGTGGAGGGCTTGGGCCAGTTCGGTGGTGGTCAGAGGGGTGGTGAGGAGGCGGAGGAGGGCCGCGCGGGTGCGGCCCAGGGCTGCTGCCAGGGGGTCCTCAGGGGCTTCCGGCTGTGGGGCGGGCGGCGGAAGGGCGGGGCTCGGCGGGTAGGTGAGGACCACCGGGTGGGGCGGGAGGTCGTGGAGGAGGGGGCCCGAGGGGTGGTGGAAGGTCGGGACGAGGAGCAGGCCGCGGCCGGCCGGGTGGATGTCGCGGTCGGGGGCGGCGGCGGGCCACTCCCAGACGGTGCCGTCGAAGCGGGTGCCGGGCGCGAGGGACAGGAGGGCGGCGGTCAGGCCGTGTTCGGCGACCGTCAGGGCGTGGCGGGCGAACGCGTCGCGGTGCAGGTCCTGGACCAGGGGCCAGACCGGCGCCAGGACCGTCTCGTACGCGGCCCGCTGGGCCCGGCGCACGGCCCGCCAGGACGCCGCCTCGCCCGCGTGCAGGCCACGGATCCAGCGCGGCGCGGGCCCCGCCCCGTACACCCGCTCCAGCTCGGCCCGCACGGTCTCGGGGCGCGTCGCGCGGATGCGGTCGAAGGCTTCGTCCAGGGTGTCGCCGAGGACGTCGAGGAAGGCCGGCGGGCGGCCGCCCGGCACGAGGTCGGCGAGCGGGGCGGCGGCGGTCGGCAGGGTGCGCAGGATCCGGGCGCGCCAGCGCCCGAACAGCGGGCCCGCCGGGAACGGCGCGACGGCCGTCGTCAGGGCCGCGTGGAGCTCCTGGAGCGGGGACGGGCGGGGCGCGAAGCGCACCCGGGCGAGATCGTCGGCCGTGAAGTGGATCCGCAGCACCCGTACAACTCCCCGTTCCCCGCAAGCCTTTCGGTCAGGGCCTGAACCTTCGCGGCGCGGCCCGCCCCGCTCCCACGATGCTCGCATGACCTCACGACGGACCCTCCTCAAAGGCGCCCTGATCGCCCCCATCGTCGCCCCCTCGCCGCGCCGCCCCGCGTTGCCGCTGCCCGCGCCGACCGGGCCGTACCCCGTCGGGCTGCGCACCCTCGCCCTGACCGACCCCTCCCGTACCGACCCCTGGGTCGGCGGGGTGCGGGAGGTGATGCTCACCGTCCTGTACCCGGCCGCCGGCGTGCGCGGCTGCCCGCGCGCCCCGCAGCTCACCCAGGCCGAGGCACAGGCGTTCGCCGAGCTGGCGCCGTGGATCCACCAGGGGCTCCCGGCGGAGGGCACGGTGGACTGGGGGAGCGTCCGCACCCACGGGCACATCGGCGCGCCGCCGCTGCCGGGGCGGCGGCCGGTGCTCCTCTACAGCCCGGGCGGCGGGGACGCCCGCGGCCTCGGCAGCGGCCTGGCCGAGGACCTGGCGAGCCACGGCCGGACCGTGGTCCTCGTCGACCACCCCGGCGACGCCAGCCAGGTGGAACTGCCGAGCGGACTGCGCACCACCGCCCTGCACGGGCCGCCGGACCCGTCGACCTTCCGCACCATGATCGACACCCGGGTGGCCGACCTCCGCTTCGTCCTCGGCCAGGTGCCCCGGCTGCTGCCGGAGGCCTCCGGCATCGGGATCTACGGGCACTCCGCCGGCGGCACCGCCGCCGTGTACGCCGCCGGTGCCGACCCCCGCGTCCGCGCCGTCGCCAACCTGGAGGGCTACCTCGACCTGGACCCCGTCCCGGACACCGGCCGGCCCCTGCTCCTCTTCCGCACCGACGGCTTCACCGAGGGCGCCGCCCGCATCGACTCCTCCTGGGCGGGGGTCCCGGGCGAGCGGGCGCGGCTGCGGGACGCGAACCACTGGGCGTTCAACGACTACGCGGCCCTGGTGCCCCGGCTGCAGGCCGCGGGGCTCGTCACGGCGGAGGCGCGGGCCGCGCTGGTGGGCCCCGGAGACCCGGACCGGACGATCGCGGCGGTACGGCGCCGGGTGGGCGGCTTCTTCGCCCGCCACCTGCCGTAGCAGGGCCCGGGGCGGGCGCCCAGTAGCCTGGGGGCGTGCTCTCCCGTCTCGCCAGTCTCCCGCGCACCCGTGCCCTCGCGCTCTGCGCCCTGCCCGTCGCCGCGCTGTTCGCCGTCGCCGGGCTCGCGCCGCTGCCGTACGCCATCGCACAGCCCGGCACCACCGCCGACGTCCTCGGCAAGGACCAGGGGCGCGAGGTGATCACCGTCACCGGAGCCCCGGTCCGCCCGACCGACGGACAGCTGCGGATGACGACGATCCTGGCGACCGGGCCGTCCGCGTCGATCGACCTGGGCGACGTGGCCGACGCCTGGTTCCGCACCGACCGGGCGGTGCTGCCGAAGTCCTCGGTCTATCCGACGGGCCAGTCCGACGAGGAGATCGAGCAGCACAACCTGGGGCAGATGAAGGAGTCGCAGGACGACGCGACCCTCGCCGCCCTCGGCTACCTCAAGCTGGACCCGAAGAAGGTCAAGGTCACCCTCCACCTCGCCGACGTCGGCGGCCCGAGCGCCGGACTGCTGTTCTCCCTCGGCATCGTCGACAAGATCGACGGGGACGGCGACGGCGGCGACCTGACCGGCGGCCGGACCGTCGCCGGTACGGGCACGATCGAGCCCGACGGCACCGTCGGCGCGGTCGGCGGGGTGTCCCTGAAGACGCAGGCCGCCGCCCGCGACGGCGCCACCGTCTTCCTCGTCCCGAAGGCCGAGTGCTCCGACGCCGAGGCCGAACTGCCCAAGGGGCTGCGCCTGGTCCCCGTCACCGCGCTCAGCGACGCGGTGGCGTCCCTCCGGGCACTGGAACAGGGGCAGGAGTCGCAGGTCCCGAGCTGCTAGGACCTGTGCCGGCCTCGGCCGACGGCTTGGCCGGGGCGTCCAGCTCACGCCAGACCGGGAACAGCAGCGGCGACAGGGTGGTCAGGACGAACGCCCCGCCGATCGTGAGCAGCGCCCAGGTGATGCCCACGCTCTCGACCAGGAAGCCGGCGGCCAGGCCGCCGAGCGGGGTGGTGAGCAGCACGGCGGCCGTGCTGGCACCGCCCACGCGGCTGCGCAGCTCCTCCGGCACCACCTCGTAGAAGGCGGTGGTGAGGATCGGGTTGAGCACCCCGGCGCCGAGCCCGCCCAACGCCCCCGCCACCACCATCGGCGCGAGGGTGTCGGTGAACGCGGCCGTGAGGATCGGCGCGGCGGATATCAGGAAGCCGACGGTGAAGACCGGCCGGCGCGGGAAGCGGTGGCCCACCGCGCCGTAGAGCAGCGCGCCGGCGAGGGCGCTGCCGCCGAAGACGGCGACCAGCAGACCCTGCGCGGCCGAGCCGCCGAGCTCCTCGCGGGCGTGGATCGGCAGCAGCACCGCGCTCCAGCTGAGGGCGAGCCCGTTGGTGACCATCACCATCAGGTCGACGGCGAGCAGCAGCCGGGTGCGCAGCAGGAACGAGTAGCCCTCGCGCAGGTCGGCGCGGTACGCGGCGAGGTTCAACGCCGGTGCGTCGCGCAGCGGTTCGGCCGCCGGGACGCCCCGCAGGCCCGCCAGGACGAGCAGCGCCGACAGTAGGAACGTACCGGCGTCCACGTACAGCACCGTGTCGGCGCCTATCAGCGCGACGAGGAGGCCGCCGACGGCGGCGCCGGTCATCCGGGCGCCGCGCGAGACGGCGTCGTAGAGGCTCGCGGCGCGGGACAGCGGGGTGCCGGCGCGCTGGGCGAGGTCGGGCACGAGCACATGGCGCGAGGTCTCGCCGGGCGCGTGGAAGAGGCCGGTGACGGCCATCAGCGCGCACAGCATCCAGAACTGCAGCACACCGGCCCGGTTGAGCAGCGGGATCGCGGCGAGCGCGAGGGCGCAGATCAGGTCGGAGGCGACGGAGACCCGGCGGCGGCCGATCCGGTCGATGACCGGACCGCCCGCGATGGCGGAGACGACCACGGGCACGGCGGCGCAGAAGGCGACCAGACCGGCCTTGCCGGCGCTTCCGGTGGTCTCCAGGGCGAACCACGGGACGCCGATGAGGGTGAGCGAATTGCCGCTGATGGAGATGGCGTTGGCCGACAGGACGGCGGTCAGGGGCAGACGGGATGCGGTGTGTGAGTGTGAGATCGGGCGTGCGTGTGTGTCGGTGCGCGCGGGCACGGTGGTTCCCCCCGGTTTCGGTCGTCGGTCAGGCGGCTACGGCGTGCGCGGCGCGGGAGGCGGTGGCGCGGTGGCCCTCGGGCAGCGCGAGCCGCAGACCGAACTCGACGACCCGCCAGCCGAGTTGGACGCGCAAGGGCGGCGCGACGGCGGCGGCAGGGGCGGCGACGGGAACGGCGGACAGCTCGCGCTCGGCGTCGGCGAGGTGGTGCAGCGTCAGGTGGATGTCGGCGTGCATGGTGATGGTGGCCTTTCCGGTAGGTGCTGCGTGGGGGCGGAGGGCGGAGGACGGAGGGCGGGGGAGCAGGGGAACGCGGTCAGTTGACGCCGTGCTGGGGGAAGGCGTGCAGGTGCATCCGTATCCGCTGGGCGTCCGGCGCCTCGGGGTCGGCGCTGTCCCGGTACTCGTCGATCAGCGCGTGGATCTTCTCGTTGAGCTCGTGTGCGCGCTCGGGCGAGAGGTGGAGCGTGAAGTCGCTCATGTCGGAGGAGTCCCGCCAGACCTCGTCCCACTGGTCGCGGGTGCCGAGGTAGGTGTTGAGCTCCGTGGTGTGGATGTTCGCGATCTCGTGGAGGTAGACCTCGACAGCACCCTGGACCTCCGGGTCCGGGTTCTTGTACAGCGCGCCGTCGAACGTGGTGCCCTGCTGCATGGCCCGCCACCAGCGCTCCCGGCCCTTGCCGAGCTCCGGGGCGTCCTCGACGAAGCCGTGGGCCGCGAGCTGGCGCAGGTGGTAGCTGGTGGCGCCGCTCGACTCGCCGAGCCGGTCGGCGAGTTGGGAGGCGGTGGCCGGGCCGTGGTGGCGCAGGGCGCGCAGCATCTGGATGCGCAGCGGGTGGGCGAGCGCCCGCAGGGAGCGCGGGTCGAGGACCCGGCTCACCGGCGCTTCGTTCCCGGGCTGGTTCTCCCCGGGCTGGTTCTCCCCGCGCCGGTTCTCCCCGCGCTCGTTCTTCTCGTGCTCGTTCTCGGGCATGGAACAACCGTAGAGTTGCAAAGAGCTCTCTGCAACCCTTTTTTGCAGAACTTCTTTGCAACTCATCCGGGGGAGGGGCGGCGACTCAACTCCCCTGGATGAACCCCTCCTTGATCAGCCACTCCTTCGCCACCTCGTGCGGGTCCTGCCCCTCCACGTCGACCTTGGCGTTGAGGTCCTGCGCGACCTCCGTCGTCAGCTTCGCCGTCACCGGGTTCAGCAGGTCGGCGATCTCCGGGTGCTCGGCGAAGGCCTTGCCGTTCAGCTCCGGCGCCGCGTTGTAGTTGGGGAAGAAGTGCTTGTCGTCCTCCAGGACGGTCAGGTCCATCGCCTTGATCCGGCCGTCCGTCGTGTACACCTCGCCGAGCAGGCACGAGTCGGACTTCGAGACCTGGGTGTAGATGATCCCCGCGTCCATCTTCTGGATGTTCGAGGCGGGCAGGTCCATGCCGTACGCCTTCTGCATGCCGGGCAGTCCGTCGTCGCGCGAGGCGAACTCGTTCTCCACGCACACCGTCACCGCCGACGGGTCCTTCTTCGCGAGCGCGGCCGCGTCGGAGAGCGTCCTGAGCTTGTACTTCTCGTTGTTCTTACGGCTGATGGCGAGCGCGTAGGTGTTGTCGAGGGTGGACTGCGGCAGCCAGACCACCCCGTTCGCGCGGTCCGCGTCGCGCACCGCCTCCCACTGCTGCTGCGGGTCCACGATCGGTTCGGCGTGGCCGAGGTACGTGATCCAGGCCGTGCCCGTGTACTCGTACATCGCGTCGGCGTCGCCCTTCACGATCGCCTCGCGGGTGCTGATCGAACCGGCGAGGTTCGTGCGGTCCAGGACCTCGGCGCCCGCCGCCTTGAAGACCAGGCCGATCATCTGGCCCAGGATGATGTTCTCGCTGAAGTTCTTGGACGTGACCGTCAGCGAGGCGCCCTCCAGCGGCCGGCCCTGCCCGACCGAACCGGGCGAGACCTCGTCCACCATCGGCGAACCGCTCTTCAGCCCGCAGCCGGCGACGGCCAGCGCCAGCACCCCGGCGAGCCCGCCCGCCAGCAGCGTCCGAGTACGTCCTCCGTACCCGCGTCCGCGCCCCTGTCGCCCGCTCATGCCGACGCCTCCAGGCCGCGCGGTGTGAGCACCAGCTCGGCGAGCGAGGCCAGCCAGTCCACGATCAGCGCGAGCGACACGGTCAGCACGGAGCCCAGCACCAGGACCGGCATCCGCTGGGTCTGGATGCCGGAGGTGATCAGGTCGCCGAGGCCGCCGCCCCCGCCGAAGGTCGCGAGCGTCGCGGTGCCCACGTTGAGGACCAGGGCGGTGCGCACGCCCGCGAGGATCAGCGGGACGGCGAGCGGGAGTTCGACCTTGGAGAGGGTGCCGAACGAGGACATCCCGATGCCCCGGGAGGCCTCCACCAGCTGCGGGTCGATGGCCTTCAGGCCGGCCACCGTGTTGGAGAGCACCGGCAGCACCGCGTAGATGACCATGCCGACGATCGCCGTCGAAGCGCCGATGCCCATCCAGATCACGAGCAGCGCGAGCAGACCGATCGCCGGGGTGGCCTGGCCGATGTTGGCGATGGTGGTGAAGACGGGCGCCGCCCGGCTGAGGCCGCGCCGGGTGAGGGCGATGCCGAGCGGGATCGCGATGATCAGCACCCAGAAGGTGGAGATCGCGGTCAGCTGGATGTGCTGCCGCAGCCGCAGCCACACGACGCCCTCGGCGAGGGCGTTGCGCGCGATGGAGTCGAGATCGACGTTGGAGATCCACAGGAAGGTCGCGAGCAGCACGACCGCCACGAAGGTGGGCAGGAAGACGAGTTTGCGCCAGGTGATCCGGCGCGGCGCCGCGGCCCGCGGGGGAGGCGGCGGCTCCTCCTCGGCCGGGCCCTCCACCTCGGCCGGCCCCTCCACCAGCGCCTCCGCGCCCCCCGGCTCCGTACCACCTCCCCCACCGCCCCCACTCCCGCCGTTCACGCCCCGCCCTCCAGCTCCTGCTCGGTCAGATGGGCGCGATGCACCTCCAGGTCGTGCTGGTGCTCGATCGCGGTCAGCCGGTCGGCCTCCAGGAGCTCGTGGACCGAGTTCATCAGGGTCTCCATGTCGACCACGCCGATGTACTCGCCGCGCCGCCCGGTCACCGCGACCCGCCCGCCGCTGTCGAGGAGCACCGCCTCCAGGGCGTCGTGCAGGGTCGCGTCCCGGGTCACCGTGTCGTGCACCAGGGTGCCCGCGCGGGCGAGCGAGCCCTTGGCGCGCATCAGGTCGCCGCGCCGCAGCCACTTGTACGGGCGGCCGCGCCGGTCGAGCATCAGGAGCTCGTTGTGGCGGCCCTCGCGCAGGGTGTTGAAGATCGACTGGAGCGGGTCGTCGACGGTCACCGTCGGGAAGTCGGCGATGCCCACGTCCCGTACCCGGGTCAGGTTGAGCCGCTTCAGCGCGGCACCCGCGCCGACGAAACCGGAGACGAAGTCGTCCGTCGGGTTGGTGAGGATGGCCTCCGGGGTGTCGAACTGGGCGATGTGCGAGCGCTCCCGCAGCACCGCGATCCGGTCGCCCAGCTTGATCGCCTCGTCGAAGTCGTGGGTGACGAAGACGATCGTCTTGCGCAGCTCGTGCTGGAGCCGGATCAGCTCGTCCTGGAGGTGGTCGCGGGTGATCGGGTCGACCGCGCCGAAGGGCTCGTCCATGAGGAGCACGGGCGGGTCGGCGGCCAGCGCCCGCGCCACGCCCACCCGCTGCTGCTGGCCGCCCGACAGCTGGCGCGGATAGCGCCCGTGGAACTCGCGCGGATCGAGCCCGACGAGGTCGAGCATCTCCTCCACCCGGTCCTTCGTCCGGGACTTGGACCAGCCGACCATCTTCGGGACCAGGGCGATGTTCTCGGCCACGGTCATGTGCGGGAAGAGCCCGGAGGACTGGATCGCGTAACCGACCTTGCGGCGCAGCTTCACCGGGTCGATCTTCGTGACGTCCTCGTCGCCGATCCGGATCCGGCCGGCGGTCGGCTCGATCAGCCGGTTGATCATCTTCAGGGTGGTGGACTTCCCGCAGCCGGACGGGCCGACGAAGATGACCGTCTCGCCCGCCTTGATCTCCATGTTCACGTCGTCCACGGCGGGGTTGGGGTTGCCGGGGTAGCGCTTGGTCAGCCCCTCCAGCTCGATCGAGGCCCCGGAGGTCGCGCCGTGCACACCGCCGGTCCCGTTCATGCCGGTCCCGTTCATGCCGTTGGCGCTCGCACCGCGGACGGATTCGGACACGGGTTCAGACACGGATCCCCCTCGGAATCGTCAGCCGGCCGAGCAACACGTACGCCCCGTCGAAGAGCAGCGCCAGGATCACGATGCCGAGCGTCCCGGCGAGCACCTGGTTGATCGCGTTGGCGCTGCCCAGGGACGCGATGCCGCGGAAGATCTCGTTGCCGAGGCCGGGCCCGGAGGCGTACGCGGCGATGGCGGCGATGCCCATGAGCATCTGGGTCGACACCCGGATGCCGGTGAGGATCGGCGGCCAGGCCAGCGGCAGCTCGACGCGCAGCAGCCGGGCCGGCCGGGACATGCCGATGCCCGTCGCCGCGTCCACCAGGCTCGGGTCGACCCCGCGCAGCCCCACGATCGCGTTCCGTACGACCGGAAGGAGTCCGTACAGCGTCAGGGTGATCACGGTCGGCGGCACGCCCAGGCCGACCAGCGGGATGAGGAGACCGATCGCGGCGAGCGACGGGATGGTGAGCAGGGAGGCGGTGGACAGGATCGCCAGGTTCCCCGCCCACGGGCTGCGATAGGTGAGGACACTGATCAGCACCCCGAGCAGGGTGGCGATCACCATGCACTGGAAGACGGCGCTGGCGTGCTGGTACGCGTCGGTGAGCAGCTGCTGGTGGCGACTGACCACGTACTCCCAGAAGCTCACACGCGACCCCTCCGCAAGCGCTGTAGGGCTACCGCGGCGGAAGCGGGTCCTCCGCGGCCTGTTCCACCAGCGGGATGATCCGCAGGGGGACCGGGTTCTCCATGACGATCGCCGTGGAGGCCCGGACGATGCCATCAAAACCGACGACCCGGTCGATCACCCGCTGGAGATCGGCGTTGGAGCGGGCCACCAGCCGGCACAGCATGTCGCCGTGGCCGGTGGTGGTGTGCAGTTCGAGGACCTCCGGCACGGTCGCCAAGTGCCCGCGCACGTCCGCGCCTTGGCCCTGCTTGATCTCCAGGGTGGCGAAGGCGGTGACCGGATAGCCGAGCGCGGCGGGGTCGACCTGGGGGCCGAAACCGCTGATGACTCCATTCGACTGAAGCCGGTCGAGCCGGGCCTGCACGGTGCCGCGGGCCACCCCGAGCCGGCGCGAGGCCTCCAGGACCCCGATCCGGGGCTCCTGCGCGAGCAGCACGATGAGCCGCCCGTCCAGATGATCGATCGCCACGGCGGCCTCCCGGTGGTCATCATGTACAAGTCGTCCGCCCATACTGAACGGTCGCTGTGCAGATTGACCAGTGGAACAAGAAACTATTGCGCACCTTGCGAGTCGGCGGGACGCTCATTCCATGACTGAGACCATCGATCACACCCCGACCACCGCGCGTGAGGCCGATCCCTTCCCGGTGAAGGGAATGGACGCGGTCGTCTTCGCCGTCGGCAACGCCAAGCAGGCCGCGCACTACTACTCCACGGCCTTCGGCATGAAGCTGGTCGCGTACTCCGGACCGGAGAACGGCAGCCGCGAGACCGCCAGTTACGTCCTCACCAACGGCTCCGCCCGTTTCGTGTTCACCTCCGTCATCAAGGCCACCACCGAGTGGGGCCGCTTCCTCGACTCCCACGTCGCCGAGCACGGCGACGGCGTGGTCGACCTGGCGATCGAGGTGCCGGACGCCCGAGCCGCGTACGCCTACGCCGTCGAGCAGGGCGCCACCGGCCTGGTCGAGCCGCACGACGTGAAGGACGAGCACGGCACCGTCGTCCTCGCCGCCATCGCCACGTACGGCAAGACCCGCCACACCCTCGTCGAGCGCTCCGGCTACGACGGCCCCTACCTGCCGGGTTACGTCGCCGCCGCCCCGATCGTCGAGCCGCCGGCCAAGCGCACCTTCCAGGCCATCGACCACTGCGTCGGCAACGTCGAGCTCGGCAAGATGAACGACTGGGTCGGCTTCTACAACAAGGTCATGGGCTTCACGAACATGAAGGAGTTCGTGGGCGACGACATCGCGACCGAGTACTCGGCGCTGATGTCGAAGGTCGTCGCCGACGGCACACTCAAGGTGAAGTTCCCGATCAACGAGCCGGCGATCGCGAAGAAGAAGTCGCAGATCGACGAGTACCTGGAGTTCTACGGCGGCGCGGGCGTGCAGCACATCGCCCTCGCCACGAACGACATCGTCGCCACGGTGCGCGCGATGCGGGCGGCCGGTGTCCAGTTCCTCGACACCCCCGACTCGTACTACGACACGCTCGGCGAGTGGGTCGGCGACACGCGCGTGCCGATCGAGACCCTCCGCGAGCTGAAGATCCTCGCCGACCGCGACGAGGACGGCTACCTGCTGCAGATCTTCACCAAGCCGGTCCAGGACCGTCCGACCGTCTTCTTCGAGATGATCGAGCGGCACGGGTCGATGGGCTTCGGCAAGGGCAACTTCAAGGCCCTGTTCGAGGCGATCGAGCGCGAGCAGGAGCGCCGCGGCAACCTCTGACCGCCGCTCCCCCCCATACGAGGGGCCCGGCCCCGGGTACGTCCCGGGGCCGGGCCCCCGCATGCCCCGGGCGGGTACGGGGGGCTCGCCCGGGGCGTTCTCCGGCACCGCCGCCACCTCCCGTGTGGGCGTTCGTCCCGCAGGGCGGGACGGGTGGGCACACGGGACGGCGCCCATGCGGGCGCGTTCCGCACCTGCGCCTGGACCC
>NZ_JAHTMW010000025.1 GCF_026236535.1 Streptomyces sp. SKN60
CTGCGGCCGTGTCCTCAAACGCCGGACGGGCTGAAAACTCAGCCCCGCCGGCGTTTGAGGCGCGGGGGTCCGGGGGCAGAGCCCCCGGTTACGGGAAGGGGCGGGGTGGGGGAGAAGCCCCGCGCAGCGGCCCCGGCACCCGGCGGCCCCGGCGAGCCGGACGGCCCGGCGGTCGGAGGCCGCCGCAGCGCTTCGAAGCCCGATCGGCCCCCTGGGGCCGATCGGTGCGAGGAGCGCGGGAAAACTCAGATCCGGTCCAGCACCCGCGTCAGCAGCTCGCCCATCCGCGCCGCCGAGTCGCGCCCTGCCTGGAGGACCTCCTCGTGGTTCAGCGGCTCGCCCGAGAGCCCCGCCGCCAGGTTGGTGACGAGGGAGATGCCGAGGACCTCGGCGCCGGCCTCGCGGGCCGCGATGGCCTCCAGGACGGTGGACATGCCGACGAGGTCGCCGCCGAGGACGCGGACCATGTTGATCTCGGCCGGGGTCTCGTAGTGCGGGCCGGGGAACTGGACGTAGACGCCCTCCTCCAGCGTCTCGTCGACCTCCTTGCACAGCGCGCGCAGCCGCGGCGAGTACAGGTCCGTCAGGTCGACGAAGTTGGCGCCGACGATCGGGGAGGCGGCCGTCAGGTTGAGGTGGTCGCTGATGAGGACCGGCTGGCCGGGGCGCATGCCTTCGCGGAGGCCGCCGCAGCCGTTGGTGAGGACGACGGTCTTGCAGCCCGCGGCGACGGCGGTGCGGACGCCGTGGGCGACGGCGGCGACGCCGCGGCCCTCGTAGTAGTGGGTGCGGCCGAGGAAGACCAGGGCGCGCTTCTCGCCGATCTTGTACGAGCGGATCTTGCCGCCGTGGCCCTCGACGGCCGGCGGCGGGAAGCCGGGCAGCTCGGTGACCGGGAACTCGGCCTCGGGCGCGCCGAGCGCGTCGACGGCGGGGGCCCAGCCGGAGCCCATGACCAGGGCGACGTCGTGGTTCTCGACGCCGGTCAGCTCGCGCAGGCGCGCGGCGGCGGCCTCGGCGGCCTCGTACGGGGTGGCAGTAGCGTTCACTGACTCTCTCGCCTCGGGGAGGGGGGTCCGAGGAGGAGGCCCCGGACGGATTTGATACGCCCAGCAGCCTAGCCCGAGAATCCCTACGCGCGTAGATGACGTCGCGCACGGAGCTGCGATCGTTGTCTTGTCGTTTCCGACGAAGAGATCGGCGGGCCGGCGTCCGGCGATCGGCCCAGCGGGGCTCAGCAGGGGCGCTTGCGCAGCTCCATCACGTAGTCGTGCGGCGCGCCCGCCGACTCCGCCGCGTCCGCGACCTCGCCCAGGTAGCGGGCCGAGGGCAGCCCGCCCTCGTACGCGTTGAGCACGTACACCCAGGCCGGCTCGTCGCCGTCGAGGGTGTGCACCCGCACCCGCATCCGCCGGTAGATGTCGAGCCCGACACCCTCCCAGCGGTCCATCGACTCCTCGTCCATCGGTGCGATGTCGTAGAGCGCCACGAAGACCTGGGAACCCGGAGCCTCCACGATCGTGGCCAGCGCGCCCTCCCAGCCCATCTGCTCCCCGCCGAAGGTCAGCCGCCAGCCGTTCAGCCAGCCGGTGCCGCGCAGCGGCGAGTGGGGAGCGCGGCGGGTCATCAGCCGCGCGTCGAGGTTGCCGGCGTACGCGGCGTAGAGCGACATGGGGTCGAGAGTACGGGAGCGGGCGGGGTGGATGACGACGTCCGAGGTGACGGGGGGATGACGGGAGTGCGGCGCCGGAAAGTGACCGGCGGGTAGACCCCCGGCACACCCGCGCCCCCCGGTCCCGGCTACCCGGTGGCACACCCGCGCCCCGGTCCCGACACCCCCGCCCCGCCCCCGGCGCGTGGCTCGGCCGTACGTGCGGGACAATGGAGCACGCACTTGAAGCGTGCGGGACAATGGCGTACGCACTGCAGCCCAGCGGGGGGACTCCCCGGCAGAACGAGAGCGCGAGGCGTAGATCCCAGTGACCCGGATCGTGATCATCGGCGGCGGACCCGGCGGATACGAGGCGGCCCTGGTGGGCGCCCAACTCGGCGCGGAGGTGACCGTCGTCGACTGTGACGGCCTCGGCGGCGCGTCCGTCCTGACCGACTGTGTTCCCTCCAAGACCCTGATCGCCACCGCCGAGGTGATGACCACCTTCGACTCCTCGTACGAGGAGCTGGGCATCATCGTGGCGGACGACACCCCGCACATCGAGCAGGCGGCCCGCGTCGTCGGCGTGGACCTGGGCAAGGTCAACCGCCGTGTGAAGCGGCTCGCGCTCGCCCAGTCGCACGACATCACCGCCTCCGTCACCCGGGCCGGTGCCCGCGTGCTGCGCGGCCGCGGCCGGCTGTCCGGCCGGCAGGCCATGGACGGCTCCCGCCAGGTGATCGTGACCAGCGCCGACGGCACCGAGGAGACGCTGACCGCCGACGCCGTCCTCATCGCCACCGGCGGGCACCCGCGCGAGGTGCCGGACGCCAAGCCGGACGGCGAGCGGATCCTCAACTGGACCCAGGTCTACGACCTCAAGGAGCTCCCCGAGGAGCTCATCGTGGTCGGTTCCGGTGTCACCGGCGCCGAGTTCGCCGGCGCCTACCAGGCGCTGGGCTCCCGGGTCACCCTGGTCTCGTCCCGCGACCGCGTGCTCCCGGGCGAGGACCCGGACGCCGCCGCGGTCCTGGAGGACGTCTTCCGCCGCCGCGGCATGAACGTCATGGCCCGCTCCCGCGCCGAGTCCGCCAAGCGGGTGGGTGACCGGGTCGAGGTCACCCTCTCCGACGGCCGGGTCATCTCCGGCACCCACTGCCTGATGGCGGTCGGCGCCATCCCGAACTCCGCCGGCATGGGCCTGGAGGAGGCCGGCGTCCGGCTGAAGGACTCCGGCCACATCTGGACCGACCGGGTCTCCCGTACCTCGGCTCCCGGTGTGTACGCGGCGGGCGACGTCACCGGCGTCTTCGCGCTCGCCTCCGTGGCCGCCATGCAGGGCCGCATCGCGATGTACCACTTCCTCGGCGACGCGGTGGCCCCGCTCAACCTGAAGACGGTCTCCTCCAACGTCTTCACCGACCCCGAGATCGCCACCGTCGGCTACACCCAGGCCGACGTCGACGCCGGCAAGATCGAGGCCAAGGTCGTCAAGCTGCCGCTGCTGCGCAACCCGCGCGCCAAGATGCAGGGCATCCGGGACGGCTTCGTCAAGATCTTCTGCCGTCCCGGCACCGGCATCGTGGTCGGCGGCTGTGTCGTCGCGCCGCGCGCGAGCGAGCTGATCCACCCCATCTCGATCGCGGTCGACAACAATCTGACGGTGGAACAGATCGCAAATGCTTTCACCGTGTACCCCTCCCTGTCGGGCTCGATCGCGGAAGTGGCACGGCAGTTGCACACCCGAAAGACGGCGGGCGAGGCGTAACCGGGCGGCCGGGCACCGCCCCGGCCTGCGGGAACGGTTCGCCGACTCGGACAACCCCCGGCAAGGCGGGGCATAGTCCTGGCATGGTCCGGATCAATGGCGGGGTCTCCCATATCACGTGGAGGCCCCGCCTGTGTGCATCTTCTGCAAATCGGCCCAAAGTGCCGTCGGTCACGTTACTGTCGGTTTCGTGTTCGCTGCAGAACGTCGCCAGTTGATCCTCGAAATGGTGCGCGCCAATGGAGCCGTGTCGCTCCGCGAGCTCGCCCGCGTCGTCCAGACCTCAGAAGTGACCGTACGGCGAGACGTGCGGGCCCTGGAGGCCGAAGGACTCCTCGACCGCCGGCACGGCGGTGCGGTACTGCCGGGCGGGCTCACCCGCGAGTCCGGCTTCCCGCAGAAATCCCATCTCGCCACCGCCGAGAAGACCGCCATCGCCGATGTCGCCGCGAGCCTCGTCGAAGAGGGCGAGGCCATCGTCGTCGGCGCCGGCACCACCACGCAGGAGCTGGCCCGTCGGCTCGCCCGGGTGCCCGGTCTCACCGTCGTCACCAACTCGCTGCTCGTCGCCCAGGCCCTCGCCCACGCCAACCGGGTCGAGGTGGTCATGACCGGCGGCACCCTGCGCGGCTCCAACTACGCGCTCGTGGGCAGCGGGGCCGAGCAGTCGCTGCAGGGGCTCCGGGTCTCCCGGGCCTTCCTGTCCGGCAGCGGCCTGACCGCCGAGCGCGGCCTGTCCACCTCCAACATGCTCTCCGCGAGCGTGGACCGGGCGCTTGTGCAGGCGGCGGCGGAGGTCGTGGTGCTCGCCGACCACACCAAGCTCGGCACCGACACCATGTTCCAGACGGTGCCGACCGACGTGATCACCCGCCTGGTCACCGACGAGCCGCCCGCGCACGACGAGCGCGCCGCCACCGAACTGCAGGCCCTGGCCGACCAGGGCGTGCAGATCGCGGTGGCCGGGACCGGCGCCGGCGCGCACGGGGGCGAGCAGCACCCCCCGGGCGGCGGCCGGCCGCGCCGTGACGTGCCGCTGCCGGGGCAGCGCGGGCGGCTGCCGGGCGGGCAGTTCCGTGGCGGCCCCGGTGGGCCCGGTGGTCCGCTCGGCGCCGATGTGCTCGCGCCGGAGCGGTCGGCGGCGCGCGTGGCGGATCTGCGGCGGCGCTGAGCCGGTGCCGCTGAGCGGTGCCGCTGAGGCGGTACCGATCCGCTGTTACGGCGCGAGTCCCCGTACCGTCAGGTCAAGCAGCCGGTCCGCCAACTCCGGGTCCTCCGGAGAGCGTTCGGCGGCCAGGGCGATGGCGTGGGCCAGCTTCGTCAGGTCCTCGATGGGGATCCCGGCGCGTACCGCGCCCGCCGTGCGGGCCCGGGTGAGCAGGCGGTCGCCCGCCGCCCGCAGCGGCTCGCCGCACTCGGCGAGCGTCGAACTCCCGCCGGGCGCCGCGGACATGAGGGCCACCGAGAGGCCGCGGTACTCCCGCGCGTGGGTGATCAGGGCGCGCAGCCACGCCACCAGGGCGGCGCGCGGGTCGGGCGCCGTGGCGAGCTCCGCCGAGCGGTCGAGGAGGCCGGCGAGCCCGTCCCGTACGACCGCGCCGAGCAACGCCTCCCGGGTGGGGAAGTGGCGGTACAGGGTGCCGATGCCGACCCCGGCGCGGCGGGCGATGTCCTCCAGGGACGCGTCGGTGCCGTGCGCGGCGAAGGCGGCCCGCGCCTCGGCCAGTAGCCGCTCGTGGTTGCGGCGGGCATCAGCACGCATGCGTACGCCCTCTTCCTCGTGGTCCCGGTACGGCGAAGGGCCCGCAGACATCGTGCGCCTGCGGGCCCTTCGTACCGTACCTGTGCCGGGCGTCAGTCCTTGATCTCGCAGATCGCCGCGCCGGAGGTGACCGAGGCGCCGACCTCGGCGCTCAGGCCCTTGACGGTGCCGGAGCGGTGCGCGTTGAGCGGCTGCTCCATCTTCATGGCCTCCAGGACGACGATCAGGTCGCCCTCCTTGACCTCCGCACCCTCCTCGACGGCCACCTTGACGATGGTGCCCTGCATCGGGGACGCGAGGGTGTCGCCGGAGGCGGTCGGGCCGGACTTCTTGGCGGCGCGGCGCTTCGGCTTGGCGCCGGCGGCCAGGCCGGTGCGGGCCAGGGTCATGCCGAGCGACGACGGGAGGGAGACCTCAAGACGCTTGCCGCCGACCTCGACGACGATGGTCTCGCGGCCGGTCTCGTCCTCGTCGGCCTCGGCGCCCGCCGGGGCGAAGGGCTTGATCTCGTTGACGAACTCGGTCTCGATCCACCGGGTGTGGACGCGGAACGGGTCGGCCGTGAAGGCGGGGTCGACCACGACGGCCTGGTGGAACGGGATGGCGGTGGCCATGCCCTCGACCTTGAACTCGGCGAGCGCGCGGGCGGCGCGCTGCAGCGCCTGCTCGCGGGTGGCGCCGGTGACGATCAGCTTGGCGAGCAGGGAGTCCCAGGCCGGGCCGATGACCGAGCCGGACTCGACGCCCGCGTCCAGGCGGACGCCCGGGCCGGTCGGCGCGTTGAAGGTGGTGACGGTGCCGGGGGCCGGGAGGAAGTTGCGGCCCGGGTCCTCGCCGTTGATGCGGAACTCGAAGGAGTGACCGCGGATCTCCGGGTCGCCGTAGCCGAGCTCCTCGCCGTCGGCGATCCGGAACATCTCGCGGACCAGGTCGATGCCGGTGACCTCTTCGGTGACCGGGTGCTCGACCTGGAGGCGGGTGTTGACCTCCAGGAAGGAGATGGTTCCATCCAGGCCGACGAGGAACTCGACGGTGCCGGCGCCGACGTAGCCGGCCTCCTTGAGGATGGCCTTCGACGCGGCGTACAGCTCCGCGTTCTGCTCGTCCGACAGGAAGGGGGCCGGGGCCTCCTCGACCAGCTTCTGGTGGCGGCGCTGCAGCGAGCAGTCACGGGTGGAGACGACCACGACGTTGCCGTGCGAGTCGGCGAGGCACTGGGTCTCGACGTGCCGCGGCTTGTCGAGGTAGCGCTCGACGAAGCACTCGCCGCGGCCGAAGGCGGCGACGGCCTCGCGGACGGCGGAGTCGTAGAGCTCCGGGACCTCTTCGAGGGTGCGGGCGACCTTCAGACCGCGGCCACCGCCGCCGAAGGCGGCCTTGATCGCGATCGGCAGGCCGTGCTCCTGGGCGAAGGCCACGACCTCGTCGGCGCCCGAGACCGGGTCCGGGGTGCCGGCGACCAGCGGCGCGCCCGCGCGCTGCGCGATGTGCCGGGCGGCGACCTTGTCACCGAGGTCGCGGATGGCCTGCGGCGGCGGGCCGATCCAGGTCAGGCCGGCGTCGATCACGGCCTGGGCGAACTCCGCGTTCTCGGAGAGGAAGCCGTAGCCGGGGTGGATCGCGTCGGCGCCCGAGTCGGCAGCGGCCTGGAGCACCTTGGCGACATCCAGGTAACTGGTGGCCGGGGTGTCACCGCCCAGGGCGAACGCCTCGTCGGCCGCGCGGACGTGCAGAGCGTCCCGGTCCGGATCGGCGTAGACGGCTACGCTGGCGATCCCGGCGTCCCGGCAGGCCCGGGCGACGCGGACAGCGATTTCGCCACGGTTGGCGATGAGCACCTTGCGCACGATGGCTCCCTCCTTGAAACAAGCTGAGTTTAGGGACTGCCGACACGGCACTTCGACCCGTCCCCAATGGTGAGCTTGCCCACACGGAGCGTGAATCGAGGCTCGCTCGGGTCGTGAAATCCCTTGTCGCACCACGGTACGCAGGGATTCTTTACGGCACAGTAGCTCCGAGGTGTGGCGCAGGTCTCTGTTCACGCGGCCAGTCGCCAAATGGGTTTCTTTGTGGAGTCCCTACGAATGGCTCAATGATTCTTTGCGCCTCGGCCGGACGGGCACCCCCTGGATACCCGGTCGCACGAACCCTTGTCCGGCCCTTGTCCGGCGGTTTACCGGTCAGTAGCCTTCGCGCTGTCGTACGTACCGTAGGTAACTGCCGTATTCACGGGATCCAGGGGGTGGCCGAGGTGGCCCGCAGACCGATAGCGCTCGTGACGGCGGCGGTGCTCTTCCTCGAAGCACCCGGCATCGTCGCGATCAACGCGGTGATGGCACGCTTCGTGAAGGCCCAGTCGATGTCCCTCGACGGGATGGATCCGGACGTCATGTACACCGGCACCTGGGCCCTCGGCATCGGCTCCGGCGCGCTGCTGCTGCTGTGCGGCCTGGTCCCGCTGATCGCCGCGATCCGCGACCGCCGCCCCGGCCGCCCGGGCCGCGCACTGCTCATCGGCTGCGCGATCGTGCACGGTGTGCTCGGGGCGGTGGCGGTGGGGCTGCTCGGCTGGGCGTCCTTCGCGTTCCTGATGGCCGTGGTCGGCCTGATCGTGCTCACCCTGGTGGCGTACGGGGAGGGCGCGGCCGACCGCGAACCGGCCGAGGCCCAGCCGGCCTAGGTCCAGAGGTCGGTGATCGAGACGTCCAGCTTGCGCAGCAGGGTGCGGAGCAGCGGCAGCGAGAGGCCGATGACATTGCCCGGGTCGCCGTCGATGCCCTCGATGAACGGCGCCGAGCGCCCGTCCAGCGTGAACGCGCCCGCCACGTGGAGGGGTTCGCCGCTGGCCACGTACGCGTCGATCTCGGCGTCCGTCGGGTCGCCGAAGCGGACCACGGTGGAGGCGGTGGCCGAGGCGTAGCGCTTGGCCGTCGTGTCGTACACGCAGTGGCCGGTCTGCAGGATGCCGACCCTGCCTCGCATCGACCTCCAGCGGGCTGTGGCCTCGGCGGCGTCGGCGGGCTTGCCGAGCGCCTGCTTGTCCAGCTCCAGGACCGAGTCGCAGCCGATGACCAGGGCGCCGCTCGCCTCCGGCTTGGCCGCGACGTGCGCGGCCTTCGCCTCGGCGAGGGCGAGCGCCAGCTCGGCGGGGGTCGGCGCGTGCACCTTGTCCTCGTCGACACCGCTCACGATCACCTCCGGCGCGAGCCCGGCCTGCCGGAGCAGTCCGAGCCGGGCGGGGGAGGCGGAGGCGAGCACGAGGCGGCGGCGATCAGCAGTCATGGGGGCAGCGTAGCGAGCCGAGGGCCGGTCCACTTCCTGTCGGCGGCCGGTCAGCGCGCGGCGACCAGGAACATCCACACCACTAACGCCAGACCGATGACGAGGCCCGCGCGCTGCAGCATCGCCTGCATCTCGCGCATGTCCTTCGGCGGCTCGTCTTCGGGGTCGGACCAGAGCATGTTCCGATCGTGCGGGGCGGGGCCGCCGGGGCGCCTGAGTACGGGTACTCAACCGCTCCGGTGCCAAAGGACTATTCCAGCTCTTGCGCCAGGCGGGTGCGGTGGAAGCCGGCGGGCGGTGACCCGGTCCGGGCGTACGCCGAAGGCCGGATCCCCCGCACATGGGATCCGGCCTTCGCCGTACGAACGCCTCGGTTACTAGACGGGCCAGTAGGACCGCGCCCATGACCGCGGGCCCGGCCGCGGCCGGACGCTGCGGGCGATGCGGGCCGGGTCGGACCAGCCCTCGGGGAGCTTGGGGCCGTCGCCCGCGGCGGCAGCCGCCGCCGTGGCCGCGGCCCGGGCCTGGACCACCGCCAGGGCGGCGGCGAGCTCCTCCGGGGTCGGGTTGCCTCGTACGACCTTGATCACAACGGCTCCTTGAGGTCTCGGTCCAGGTCCTAGAGGGGGATGTTGCCGTGCTTCTTCGGAGGCAGGGATTCCCGCTTCGTGCGCAGCTGACGCAGCCCCTTCACGATCTGCGGGCGGGTCTCGGACGGCAGGATCACCCCGTCGATGTAGCCGCGCTCGGCCGCGATGTACGGGTTGAGCAGGGTGTCCTCGTACTCCTGGATGAGCCGGGTGCGCACCGCCTCGATGTCCTCGCCGTTCGCCTCCGCCTCGGCGAGCGTGCGCCGGTGCAGGATGTTGACCGCGCCCTGCGCGCCCATGACGGCGATCTGCGCGGTCGGCCAGGCCAGGTTGAGGTCGGCGCCCAGGTGCTTGGAGCCCATGACGTCGTAGGCGCCGCCGAAAGCCTTGCGGGTGATGACCGTGATCAGCGGGACGGTCGCCTCGGCGTACGCGTAGATCAGCTTCGCGCCGCGCCGGATGATGCCCTCGTGCTCCTGGCCGACGCCCGGCAGGAAGCCCGGCACGTCGACGAAGGTGAGGACCGGGATGTTGAAGGCGTCACAGGTGCGGACGAAGCGCGCGGCCTTCTCGCTCGCGCCGATGTCGAGGCAACCGGCGAACTGCATCGGCTGGTTGGCGACCACGCCGACCGGGAAGCCCTCGACGCGGCCGAAGCCGGTCAGGATGTTCGGCGCGAACAGCGCCTGGGTCTCCAGGAACTCGCCGTCGTCGAGGACGTGCTCGATGACGGTGTGCATGTCGTACGGCTGGTTCGCCGAGTCCGGGATCAGCGCGTCGAGCTCGCGGTCCTCGTCCGACGCCTCGGTCTCGGCGACCTCGGGGAAGGCCGGCGGCTCGGACAGGTTGTTCGAAGGCAGGTAGGACAGCAGGGACTTGACGTACTCGATCGCGTCCTTCTCGTCGCCCGACATGTGGTGGGCCACGCCCGAGGTCGAGTTGTGGGTGCGCGCGCCGCCCAGCTCCTCGAAGCCGACGTCCTCGCCGGTCACCGTCTTGATGACGTCGGGTCCGGTGATGAACATGTGCGAGGTCTGGTCCACCATCACCGTGAAGTCGGTGATCGCGGGCGAGTACACCGCGCCGCCCGCGCACGGGCCGACGATCAGCGAGATCTGCGGGATGACGCCGGAGGCGTGGGTGTTGCGGCGGAAGATCTCGCCGTACATGCCGAGCGCGCTCACGCCCTCCTGGATGCGGGCGCCACCGGAGTCGTTGATGCCGACGACCGGGCAGCCCGTCTTCAGGGCGAAGTCCATGACCTTGATGATCTTCTGGCCGTACGTCTCGCCGAGCGCGCCGCCGAAGACGGTGAAGTCCTGCGAGAAGACCGCGACCGGACGCCCGTCCACGGTGCCGTAGCCGGTCACCACGCCGTCGCCGTACGGCCGGTTCTTCTCCAGGCCGAAGTTGGTCGACCGGTGCCGGGCCAGCTCGTCCAGCTCCACGAACGAACCTTCGTCGAGCAGCAGTGCGATCCGCTCCCGCGCGGTCAGCTTCCCCTTCGCGTGCTGCTTCTCCACCGCCCGCTCGGAACCGGCGTGGGTGGCCTCGCCGATCCGGCGCTGCAGATCCGCGATCTTGCCCGCGGTCGTGTGAATGTCGATCTGGTGGTGCTCTGCCGGCTCGGACATCGGGATGCGGCTCCCTGCCTGGTCACGGGGGGTTCGTTGACTACGAATGGGCTACTGCCCTGCTACTGACCCGTAGCGTATCGGCGTCGATACGGTTCGGCAGTGCGGCGTTTGCCACACCTACGCTGGCTTGCATGACGTCCTCCCAAGGCTCCGCGGGACGCTGGTCCGACCTCGACCGGCCCCCTCTGAACGCTCCCGCCCTGCGCCACGCACTCGTGCTCCCCGGCGGACTGTGGACCTCCCTCGATGTCGTCGAGTCCACCGGTTCCACCAACTCCGACCTCGCCGCCCGCGCCGACGAACTCCCCGAGGGCGCGGTACTCGTCGCCGAGCAGCAGACCTCCGGACGCGGCCGGCTCGACCGCACCTGGACCGCCCCCGCCCGCTCCGGCATCTTCGTCTCCGTCCTCCTCAAGCCCGCCGTGCCCGTGCACCGCTGGGGCTGGCTGCCGCTGCTCACCGGAGTCGCCGCCGCGACCGGCCTCGGCAAGGCCGCCGGCGCCACGCTCTCCCTCAAGTGGCCCAACGACCTCCTGGTGAAGGTCGGCGGAGAGGAACGCAAGACCGGCGGCATCCTCGCCGAGCGGGCCGGCGCCGACGGTGTCGTCGTCGGCGTCGGCATCAACGTCACCCTCCGTGAGGACGAGCTCCCGGTGCCCGCCGCCGGCTCGCTCCTCCTCGCCGACGCCGTCTCCACCGACCGCGACACCCTGCTGCGGGCCGTTCTGCGCTCCCTGGAGCAGTGGTACGGCGACTGGGTACGGGCCGACGGCGACCCCGCCGCCTCCGGCCTCCAGCAGGCCTACGAGGCCGGCTGCGCGACCCTGGGCCGCCGGGTCCGCGCCGACCTGCCCGGCGAGCGGATGCTGGAGGGCGACGCGGTCGGCGTCGACGGCGACGGACGGCTCGTCGTCGAGACGGAGGGCGGCGGGACGGAGGCCGTCGCGGCCGGCGACATCGTCCATCTGAGGGCCGCCGACTGAGCGCTCTTCCACCCGAACCGGTCCCGTACGTCATGGTGTGGGACCGGTTCGGGGACCGGTTCGGGCGTGAGCCAGCACACACCTGTCGTATCGTTGAGCGCGATCCACGCGACAGATCGGCAGGACAAGTGGGCAGGGAACGGGCAGGAGGCGGCCGGTGACCGTCGACGACGCGAGCAACGGCGCCGACGACGCGGACAACGGCGCCGGGACCGAGGCCGAAGAGCCACCCCCCACCCCCACGTACCCCACGCCCCACCATGTCGTCGACCACACGGCCGAGCCGACCGACGACCCCCTCGCGATCCGCCTCGAACAGCTCATCCTCGGCGCCGACCGCCGCTACACGCCCTTCCAGGCCGCCCGCACCGCCGGCGTCTCGATGGAGCTCGCCTCCCGCTTCTGGCGCGCCATGGGCTTCGCCGACATCGGCCAGGCCAAGGCGCTCACCGAGGCCGACGTCCTCGCACTGCGCCGGCTCGCCGGTCTCGTCGAGGCCGGGCTGCTCAGCGAGCCGATGGCCGTGCAGGTCGCCCGCTCCACCGGCCAGACCACCGCGCGCCTCGCCGAATGGCAGATCGACTCGTTCCTGGAGGGCCTCACCGATCCGCCCGAGCCCGGCATGACCCGCGCCGAGGTCACGTACCCGCTGGTCGAGCTGCTGCTGCCCGAGCTGGAGGAGTTCCTGATCTACGTGTGGCGCCGCCAGCTCGCCGCCGCCACCGGCCGGGTCGTGCAGGCCGCCGACGACGAGGAGATGGTCGACCGGCGACTCGCCGTCGGCTTCGCCGACCTCGTCGGCTTCACCCGGCTCACCCGCCGCCTGGAGGAGGAGGAGCTCGGCGAGCTCGTCGAGGCCTTCGAGACCACCTGCGCCGACCTGGTCGCCGCGCACGGCGGCCGGCTCATCAAGACCCTCGGCGACGAGGTGCTCTACTGCGCCGACGACGCCGGCACGGCCGCCGAGATCGGCCTGCGGCTCATCGAGACCCTCAGCCACGACGAGACCATGCCCGCGCTCCGGGTCGGCCTGGCCTTCGGCGCGGTCACGACCCGGATGGGCGACGTCTTCGGCACGACCGTGAACCTGGCCAGCCGGCTCACCTCGATAGCGCCCAAGGACGCCGTCCTGGTCGACAGCTCCCTCGCCGAGGAGCTGACCAGGGCCGGCGCGGCGCCCGTCTCCGAGACGCAGGCGGCGGAGGAGGCCGCCCGCGCCGAGAAGGAGGGCGACAAGGCGCCCACGTACCGCTTCGCGCTCCAGCCGATGTGGCAGCGGCCGGTGCGTGGACTGGGTGTCGTGGAGCCCTGGCTGCTGAGCCGCCGTCCGACTTAGGATCTGCCGTGAACAGCCGTTAACAACCGTTAACAGGCTTCGACCGGGGACCGGGAGGGTGGACGACGATGTCCGAGCAGTCCGAGGAGCGTTTCGGTGAGTTCGTGGCGGTACGGAAGGACGAGCGCGGGCACGTCGCCGAGCTCGTCCTGGACCGGCCCAAGGCGATGAACGCGGTCTCCTCGGAGATGGCCCGCTCCATCGGCGCCGCCTGCGCCGCGCTCGCCGCCGACCCGGCCGTCCGGGTCACGGTCCTCACCTCCTCCAACGACCGGGCCTTCTGCGTCGGCGCCGACCTCAAGGAGCGCAACTCCTTCAGCGACGCCGAGCTGGTCCGGCAGCGGCCGGTCGCCCGCGCCGCGTACACCGGCGTCCTGGAGCTGCCGATGCCGACCGTCGCGGCCGTGCACGGCTTCGCGCTCGGCGGGGGTTACGAGCTGGCGCTCGCCTGCGACGTGATCGTGGCGGACGCGAGCACCGTCGTGGGCCTGCCCGAGGTCTCGGTGGGCGTGATCCCCGGCGGTGGCGGCACCCAGCTGCTGCCGCGCCGGGTGGGCGCGGCCCGGGCCGCCGAGCTGGTCTTCACGGCCCGCCGGGTGGAGGCCGCCGAGGCCCGTGAGCTGGGCCTCGTGGACCTCGTGGAGCGCGACGCCAAGGCTGCCGCGCTGGAGCTGGCCGCCCGGATCGCGGTGAACTCGCCGGTCGGCCTGCGCGCCGCCAAGAAGGCCATGCGGCTGGGCCAGGGCCTGGACCTGCGGGCGGGCCTTGAGGTCGAGGACGCGGCCTGGAGGTCGGTGGCCTTCTCGGGCGACCGGGCGGAGGGCGTCGCGGCGTTCAACGAGAAGCGGAAGCCGGAGTGGCCGGGGGAGTGAGCCTCGCGGTTCGCGGTTCGCGGGTGTGGGCGGGGGCGCCGTTTGTGGGCGCGCCCGTGCGTGTGCAATTGCTCCCGATTTTCACTATATGTAACTTTCCGTGACGTCTCGGAAGGGAAAACGGATCATTCCTCCCTAAGCTGGAGGAATGGGTGAGGACGTGCGGCTGCGGGCCGTAGTGGCGCTGGCTCAGGCGATGGCGGCGGCGCACACTCCGCGGGAGTTCTGGCGGGCCGCCGCGCTGGGCGCCTGCGAGGGGCTCGGCGGCAGCTTCGCCGCGCTCTCGGTCTGGGAGCGCGACCACGGCCGGCTGAAGGTCCTGGTGAACGCCGGGTCGCGGGCGGAGGGCGAGGAGGAGTTCCCCGACGCCGAGACGTACCCGGTGCACCAGTTCCCGGAGATCACCGAGTTCCTGCACGAGCAGTGGGCGGGCGGCGGCGAGCCCGACGCCTGGGTGGAGACCGCCGACGACCGGGTCCCCACCGGCCGGGTCACCGGCCTGCGGCGGCGCGGGCGCGGCTGCTGCGTGGTCGCGCCGATCGTGCTGCACGGGCGGGCGTGGGGCGAGCTGTACGTGGCGCGCCCGGCCGGCGCGCAGCCCTTCGACCGCGACGACGCCGACTTCGCCACCGTCCTCGCCGCCGTCGTGGCGGCCGGCATTGCCCAGGCCGAGCGCCTGGAGGAGGTCCGCAAGCTCGCCTTCACGGACCCGCTGACCGGCCTCGCCAACCGCCGGGCGGTCGACGCCCGGCTCGACGAGGCGATCGAGCGCTACCGCGAGGACGGCTCCGTCGTGAGCCTCCTCGTCTGCGACCTCAACGGCCTCAAGCGCGTCAACGACACCCACGGCCACGCCGTCGGCGACCGCCTGCTGGAACGGTTCGGCTCCGTCCTCTCCCGCTGCGGCGCCATGCTCCCCGGCGCCCTCGCGGCCCGCCTCGGCGGCGACGAGTTCTGCCTGCTGTCCGTCGGCCCGACGGCCGACGAGGTCGTCGCCGTCGCCGAGGAGCTGTGCGTACGGGCCGCCGAGCTGGAGCTCGGCGAGGGCGTCGCCTGCGGCGTCGCCTCCACCGGCGACCCCATCGGCCCCCTCAAGTCCGCCCGCCGCCTCTTCCGCCTCGCCGACGCCGCCCAGTACCAGGCGAAGGCCGCCCGCTCGGCGAAACCGGTCGTCGCGGGCCGCGACGGCACGGTGATCCGCCTCGCCGACGCCCCGCCGGGGGCGCGGGACCGGCGGCGGTTCAGGGACGCGCCGCCGCGGTAGGGCCTTGGTGGCCGTACGCCGTGTGCGGAGCTGTAGCCGTGCCGGGGCCGCGGTCGTGCCCGTGGCTGTAGCCGTGCTGTGCCGTGTCGGGGCCTTGCCCGCAGCCGTACCTCCAGCCGTATCCGTAGCCACCTTCACAGCGGTGTCGTAGCCAGGACCATGCCGTTCGGCGTAGGGGCGGGCGGCGCGGTGGGACGCGGTGTGCCGGGCCCCGCAGACCCGGCGCACGGCCGGGCGGGCATGCGCCCTTCCGCGCCCTTCCGTACCCGTCACGGACGGCGGGGGCCGGCGACCACGGCGTCCGCGCTCTGCCAGGACCTCGCGCCCAGGCGCGCCGAGGGCGCGCGAGGGGGAGGGCGGGGTGGCCCTGGCGGGGGTTCCGCCCCTCGTCGGGGCGCGATCCGGGCGGAACGGCCGCCGGGCCGCCGGGTGCGTGCGCCCTTGTCGGCACGAACCCGCTCCCTAGCATCGTCCGACACCAAGACCCCGCGTCCGCAGGGTCGGTGACGGTTGATCAGGGGGCTTCATGAAGCATCGTCTCAGACGTTCCCTCGCTTTCGTGGGAGCGCTGGTCCTGCTGCCCGTCCTGGCGGTCTCCGCCAGCGCCGAGCCGCCCGGGCCGCTGACCGCGGACGCGGTCGCGGCCCTGTCCCCGGAACGACAGGCCCGAGTGCTCGAACCGCTGCGGCTCGCCGCCGACGCCGCCGCCCAGGCCGGCCAGGGCGACTGGGCGGCGATCTACACCCAGGTCGAGATGGCCTCCGACTACCGCTCCGTCAACGTGTACCTGACCGATCCGGGGCAGGGCGCGCGGTTCCTGGCCGCCGCGCACCGGGCGAACCCGAAGGCCGACACGCGGCTCATCCACGTCCGTCCCGCCAAGAAGTCCCGCCAGGATCTCAGGAAGGAGATCTCCGCCCTCACCTCCCGTACGGACCTCCCCTTCACCGTCTCCCTCGCGGGCACCTCGGTGGACGGCGGCACCATCGAACTCGGTGTGGACCAGCCGGACGCGGCCCGGGAGTACTTCGCCTCCCCGTCCGTCGCCCGGCAGCGCGCGGCCGCCGGGGCCACCCCGGTCCTGGTGCGGCAGGCGCCGCCGGCGGTCCCGGTGAACCGCTGGAACGACACCTCGCCCTTCTACGCGGGGGCCGCGCTCGGCCCGGCCTCCGGCGACCGCTCGTACTGCACGAGCGGGATTCCCGCCGTCAGCACGTGGGACGGACGTCAGTGGCTGGTCACCGCCGGGCACTGCTACAACGTCAACGACAACGTCTGGGCCGCCGGCGGCAACTACATCGGCCAGGTGAAGTACAAGAGGCCGGAACTCGACTCGGTCTTCATCGAGACCCCGACCTACCGCCGCACCTGGGACGGCCTCGACGCGAACGGCTACAGCCGCTATCTGAACGGCGTGCGCAACGTCGCGGTCGGCGACTTCACCTGCCAGCTGGGTTACAACTCCAAGGTGGTCTGCAACATCCGCACGGTCTACGCGGGCAACGTCAGCTGGAACGTCAACGGCACCACGGTCTGGGGAAGTTACGGCGTCCCGCACTACGGCGGCATCGTCGCCCGCGGCGGTGACAGTGGCGGCCCGGTCATCTACATCAACGATCCTGACTCGCGACAGCTCAACGGCATCGTGAGCGTCGGCTACGGCTGTAACGCGGTGAAGGAGTGCAGCACAGGCATCGGCTGGGTCGACGTCTGGTCCATCTTCAACGGCTTCGCGATCAAGCTGAACCCGTCCTGACGGGCGGGTGACGGGGGCGACGGGGGGCGCGTCCCCGCGGCCGGGTGACCGGCTGCGGGGACGCGTCGCCGACGGGCCGGAACAGCGTGGCTGGGTCGTACGCGCCTTCGCGCTCCCGGGTCGCGGCGAGCCGGGCGGAGATCCCTGGTCCGGCTCCAGGGCCCTGTGCCCGTCCTGGACATCGAGATCGGCCGGCATCGATGAGCCCCATGGACTCCGCCACGGCCGCCGCGTAGGCCGACGCCTCCTCAGCCGTGATCCACCGCATCTGATTGGTTGTGTCCGTAGGCTTCGCCTATGGAGAGCGGGCTTGAGACTGCGTGCCGGATCTGCGGGCTGGACGTCGGCGAGGTGCGCTTCGACGATCACGGCTTGGCCCTGTTCGTCATCTGTGGGTGCTGCGGGACTGAGTCCGGCGTCGGAGACGACACCGTGGTTCAGGCGCGGCGCCTTCGTGCCCGATGGCTCGATGCTGGATCCGTATGGTTCGAGCCCAAAGGCCGACCCGCCGATTGGGAACTGCGGGAGCAACTGCGCAATGTTCCGCCGAGCTGGCGCTGACCTCGATGGCCGGCACAGTGCGGTCGGCGGAAGCCCCCGGGCGGGGGGGGGGTTGCAGATGCGGCTCGCGCTGCTCTGCGGCTGGCCGGAAGGGGGACTGCCGGGACGGGACGCCGGCCGTTGACAGGTGCGGTGGCCACCCGCGAGGGCGGCCCCACCAGAAGCCCACTGGAAACCCCCGCCCCCAGCACCTCAGAGACCTGGGCCCGGTAGAGCCCGCTCCTTCTGCGCTCAGATCGTGAAGATCCACCACCCAGGCCCGGGTTGCCCGTTCGCCCATCGGACGTTGCCCTGGCGGTCGTTGTGCCCCGTCGGCCCCGCCGACTAGACAGGAAGGACGTACCCGTACCACACCCTTCAGGGGGATTTCCATGCACGCCAAGGACGCACGGAAGCCGTCGACCGCGACGAGGGCAGAGGCGGGTGCTCGTCGTGACGGGCCGCGCGGCGGCGCAGTCACCCCCACTACCGGTGTCGGCGGTGTCCTGTCCCCGCAGACGGTCCTCGCCCTCCAGCGCACGATCGGCAACGCCGCCGTCTCCCGGCTGGTCGAGGAGTCCCGGCACCAGCACGGCGCCGGCTGCGGCCACGCGCAGAGCTCCGAGGCCGCGCCCGCCCCCGTACAGCGTTCCGCCGTGCACGACGTCCTGCGCAGCTCGGGGAGCCCCCTCGACGACGGCACCCGCGCCGACATGGAGTCCCGGCTCGGCGCCGACTTCTCCGACGTGCGCGTGCACAACGACAGGGCCGCCCGCGCGTCCGCAGCCGAGGTCGGCGCCCGCGCGTACACCTCCGGCAACCACATCGTCATCGGCGACGGCGGCGGCGACCGCCACACCCTCGCGCATGAGCTGACGCACGTCATCCAGCAGCGTCAGGGCCCGGTCTCCGGCACTGACAACGGCTCCGGTCTGCGCGTCTCCGACCCCTCGGACCGCTTCGAGCGGGAGGCCGAGGCAAACGCCCGGCGTGCGCTGTCGGGCTCGGCTCCGGTTCCGGTGGCGGGTGCCGTCGCCGAGCCCGCGCAGCGTACGGCCGGGGGGACGCGGTCCTCCGCACCTTCCGTCCAGCGCGTGCCGACGGATCCGGAGCAGACGACGAGCTCTTCGTCCTCCTCCGTACCGTCCGCGCAGGAGACGGCGGTCGCGACCGCTCCGGCGTACGGCACCGAGATCAGCACCCCGGAGGAGGCGATCGCCCACGGGCTGAATGCCGACAACACACTCGTCGTGAACGCGGGCCACTCCGGCGACATGTACCACGTCCGGGCCGCCATGCTCCTCGACCCGGGCCTCAAGCTCCTCATGTACGGCCTGCTGGACGACTTCGACGAGGAGGCCGACCGCCCTCGCATCGCTGGCTCCGTGCGCACCGCGAGGATGACGGAGGAGAACACCCCGGCGAAACTTGAAGCAAAGCGTGTACGCGACAACGCCTTCAAGGTCAGAAAGCGGGAGATCCAGCAAGGAAGCAATAATCTGGTCGTTCCGGACGGTGTCACCATCCCGCCGAAGAAGTGGCGCAAGCAGCAGGCGGACCTTCAGGTCGAGGCGGCAGAGGCAGAGATTCTGGGTGCCTACGCCAGGAACATGGAGCGGGAAATCGAAGCCGAAACCGAGCGCAGGCTGGCCGACGAGAGAGACGACCGCCCCCGCGCGAAGCGTGCCATCGCCCGCAAAGCCACGCACATGTACCAGCTCCACGAGGATCTGGGGCCCAACCGGGTCTTCTTCACCAAGAAGTCCGGGGAGAGCCTCGGGCTCGCGCACGGCGGCGGGGAGAACATCTCCACCAACAAGTTCAAGAGCGGCATGCTGGAGCGGGGAGCCTGGGTCGGCGCCGGGGGCGACGCGACGCGGATGCAGAACTTCTACCGCGACTACGCGGCTCCGGATGCCACCACCGCAGAGGCTTTCAACTCCGCTCGCTCGAATCCTAGTCACCCGCTGAGCAGGTTCGCGCCGGGTGTCCCGTACGTCATCGTGAACTATCGGGACAGCGGCCACACCGGGGAGGGGAACGCTCCCGCGCTCGACACCGGGCGGGACGGTCTGGCCCAGCTCCAGAGCATGATCAGAGACCACCCCGACCTCGGGGGTGCGCAGCCCGTCCTCATCGGCGGCCATCCGGAACCGGACACCGTCCCCGGTCCGCACCTGCTCAAGTACTGGGAATGGGAAGGAATGAAGGGCCGTCGCAGCGAGCTGGCACTGCTGAGCTACCTCAAGGAGAACTTCACGATCGTCGGCGCGATCGGCATGCGCAGTGGCGTCACCGATCAGTTCGCCTTCGCCGGGATCAAGACCCTGTCGATCGACATCTCCCCGAACCAGCCCAGGCCCAAGAACGGCGCCGCTGTGGACAACGAGAAGGACGTGGAAAAATACCCGTCCAAGGGCTGGGAGCGCGGCGGGAAGCTGGAAGCGATCCTCGGTCCGCGGTACGGCCGGGCTTTCCTCGGTGAGGCCAGGACGGACGACGAGAAGGTCACCGACGGCACGTGGGCGGGCGCCTTCGGGGAGCGGGACCGGGCGATGCTCCGTGACGCGATCGGGCACTTCTTCGCCACGGAGCGCGTCGAAGGGGGCACCCGGGCGACGCCCGACAACTTCCGGCACTACTCCCACCCGCTGCACCAGCACAGCCGTGACGAGCTCGAAGGGAGCACCGCGCTGGGCAACGCGAAGAAGAAGGCGATCCACGCGAGGGTCGAGGCGCAGATGCAGCAGGACGAACTGGATGCGGCGAAGAAGGGCCTTTGACGTCCCGGCTCCAGCCACCCAACACCGTTACCGAAACCCATACTTGGGCTCCGTGCTGAGTTGAAACGCGCTCTCAGTGGGCGGATCCCTTGATCTTGGCGGGAGTTCCGTCCGGGCTGAAGGGGCGCTGGAAGGTGAAGGCGTGCGGTGCGGCCGTGCCGTGGGCGTGGAGGTGTTTCAGGCGGGAGACGCCGTCCTGCCAGGTGGGGGTCGCGCCGGCGGGGACCCACCAGAGGACGTGGCTCGGGCGTCCCGTCCGCTCGAACCAGTCGTGGCGCCTGTTCAGCGCCGCACGGTGGAGGCCGGTGTAGATGGCGTCGAAGGCGGAGGGCAGGTCGGTCCAGAGGGAGAGGGTCGCGTCCATGGCGATGGTCTCCACCGTACGGCCCTTGTCGTACCAGGTCGGTACGGTGAACTCGCCCCACGCACCCCAGTCCAGGTCGAAGTGCGTGCCCTGGCCGGCGTCCGCCGGTTGCGCGCGGGCGAGGTATCCGGGGTGCCGGCTGATCTCGGGGTAGATGGCCCTGCCGCTGTCGTGGAGTTCGTGGGTGAGGGGTGTGGGATCGGCGAGCGGCGACTTCAGGACGCCGAAGGTGTAGAGGGCAAGGTGGGGATGGGGCACGTGTGTCTCCCGGTTGGCTGAGCCTGCAGGAACTCCCTTGCGACCGTGGGTGATCGCCGAGGACCACGTGAAGGTAGCCGTCTCCCCGGACCATGTCGAAGTTGCGTTTTCCCTGCCCAAGTGGCCTCCCGTACCGGCCCTTTCGGGGGCCGGGGGGACAGCCGCTACGCCTTGATGTGAGCGGCCGATCTGGCGGCCTGTTCGAGCTTCGTGAAGTAGGCCGCGCGGGCCTCCTCGTCGATCGGTCGCTCGTGTTCGGGGCGCAGCCCGGTCCGGCCGTCGACGCTCTCGCGCAGGATGTCGGCGTGGCCGGTGTGCCGGATGGTCTCGGTGAGGACATGGAGGAGGACGGCGAAGAGGTTCGTGTTGGGGGACGGCTCCGACCACCACGGCACGTGGCCGGGGGCGTCGAGGGGGAGCGCGGTGATCGTCGCGTCCGCGTGTTCCCAGGTGCGCCGGTAGAAGGCGATGATCTCCTCGCGGGTCTCGTCCTCCGCCGCCCACTGATCGCTGCCGTCGTGGTCCTGCCACCGGCACAGCGGTTCGGGGGAGAGGCGGTCGAAGACCTCGCCGAAGTACCGGGCCTCGACGGTGGCCACGTGTTTGACCAGGCCGAGGAGGTTGGTCCCGGTCGCCGCCAGAGGCCGGCGGGCGTCGTATTCGGACAGGCCGTCGAGTTTCCAGAGGAGCGCCTCGCGGTCCCGCCGCAGTCGGTTGTGCAGGTGGTCCTTCGCGAATTCGTCGATCATGCGGATGGGCCTTTCATGGGTTGCTTGTGGTCAGAGGGGTGCCAGGTGAGGAGCCAGCCGGCGGCGAGCGCCGTCGCGCCGCCCGCCAGGGCGATCGCGCCGCCGGTTCCGATGCCCGCGGCCACCGCGCCGAAGCAGGCCGGGCCGGCGCCCTGCAGCGTCATGCCGCCGGAGCCGAGCAGGCCGAAGGCCTGGCCCTGGCCGTCCGGCGGCAGGGCGTCCAGGAACGGCCGTTGCAGGCCGAGGCCGTAGGCGAATCCGAAGCCGCAGAGCAGCAGCAGGCAGGACGAGACGCCCACGCCGGGCTCGGTGCCGAAGCCGACCAGGGGCAGTCCCATCAGCGCGACCAGCGGGACGACGAGTCGCTCCCGGGTGGGTGGCCGCAGCAGTCGACCGACCAGCAGGTCACCGACGAGCATGCCGACCGGCAGACAGCCCATCAGCACCGCGTACCAGCCGGGCGCGAACCCGCGTCCTCCCGCGTAGGCGACGATCAGGCCTTCCGCGCCCGCGACGAACGCGGGTGGCAGCCACTGGGCCAGCATCAGACGTCGTACGGTGCGTCCGCGCAGCAGCCGGCCGGCACCGTGCAGGCTTGCGCGGACGGCCCCGCCGTCGGACTCCCCCGGTTGCAGTCGGGGCAGTCGGGGCAGCCGGAGGCGGATCGCGAGCGCGCAGCCGAGGTAGAGGGCGGCGCTCACCGCGAGCGCCCGGCGCGGGCCGAGTACGGCGACGGCCGCGCCGCCCAGCGCCAGACCGAGCAACTGCGCGCCGGAGCCGGCGATGTTGTTCAGCGAACGGCCCAGTACGTACGCGTCGCCCGCCAGCCACTGCGCGACCAGCCGGCCCGACGCGCCGCCGAACACCGGTGTGGCCAGGGCGACAAGGGCCACGACGCCGAGACTTGCCGCGACCGGCATCCGTACCAGGGCGAGCAGCAGGGCGGCGGCGCCCTCCAACACGTAACCGCCGGTGATGAGCGCGCGGGGCGGCAGGCGGTCGGCCAGCGAGCCGAGGAGCAGCGAGCCGAACAGCTGAGGGAGAAAGCCGATGCCGAAGGCCAGCGCGCTCAGCAGCGGGGAGCCGGTGGACGCGAAGACCAGCACCGAGAACGTGGTGATCCGCAGCGCGCCCGCGGTGATCGCGACGGTACGGGTCGAGAACAGCAGCCGGAATCGCGGCTCGGCAAGCACCTCCCGGTAGGTGGCGCGGTCGTTGCCCTGCACGGGTGCGGGTGCGGGTGCGGGTGCGGGTGCGGGCCCGGCGGTCGGGGTCATGACGCCCAACCTCGCCGCGTACGCACGCCACTCACCAATGATTCGTCGCTGGACGAATCGAAGCGGTCGTCGCCGGTAGCCTGGCGGGGTGCTCCGCTTCGAAGTCTCCGTCGACGACCTGCTGCGCAGCCGCTTCGCCCTGTCGCCCGCGCTGGACCTCTGCCTGCTGCTGCGCTCGCTCGCCGGCCAGGACCGGCCGCTGCCGCGGGCCTGGGACGCCCGGCTCCGGCCGGCCTTCGAACGGCTCCGCCGCGAGACCGAACTCGACGCCGTCCTCGCCCTGCACACCCCGCTGTCCGGACCGAACTTCGTCGCCCCGCCCCCGCGCGGCCTCAACCAGACCTGGGCGGACGACCTGGCCACGATCCGGGCCACACCGCTGGAGGCGGCCCGCCAGGAGTGGGCCTCCACCGCGACCGGACCGTACGCCCGTGATCCCCGCGCACGCGCGGTGCTCGACTCGCCGGACGCCGTCCCCAGGATCGCCGAGGCGATGGACCGGGCGTGGCACGAGCTGCTCGCCGCCGACTGGCCGCAAATGCGCGCGATCTGTGAGCGCGATGTCGTGCACCGGGTGGGGGTGATCGGCGAACACGGGTGGGCCACGACGATCGAGAGCCTGCACCCGGGCATCGCCTGGCGCGAGGGCGGCATCGAGATCGGCTTCCTCCGAGGCGGAACCATTCGCCTCGCCGGCGACGGGCTCCTGGTGATCCCTTCGGTCTTCGTCGGGCATGTCGCCGCCCACATGGAAGACCCCTGGCCCAGGACCCTGGTCTACCGGGCCCGCGGCACCGCCGCCCTGTGGGGCGAGCAGGAGACCGTCCCGCGACCGGACGCGCTGACCGCCCTGGTCGGCCGCGCCCGAGCCCGGCTGCTGCTGGCGCTCGACGCCCCGGCCAGTACCAGCCACCTCGCCCGAAGCCTCGCCATGGCACCCGGCGCGGTGGGCGACCACCTCGCCATCCTGCGCAGCGCGGGGCTGCTCGTCCGCGCCCGCTCCGGACGGTCGGTGCTCTACCGGCGCACCCCGCTCGGCGAGGCGCTGGTCGGCGGAGCACGGGCCGGCGGTTCGGGCTGAGGGCTCGCACCGCCGGCCCGGCGAGTTCTGCGTCCCGCACACCTGGGCGCCGTCCGCGCCCTAGCCTGTCGAGCAGAGTGTGTCGGGGTTATGGGGGAGGGGGCGGGGTCATGACAGGCGTCAGGTGGGTCGTGGCCGGGCTCGCGGCGGTGCTCGCCGCGGGGCTCGTCGTGGTCGTGCTCGTGATGGACCTGGAGCAGGGCGAGAAGATCGCGAGCGTGGCCGGGGCCGTGGTGAGCGTGCTGCTCGCCGGGTTCACCGTCGTCACGGCGCAGCCCGCCGGGCAGGGGCGCCGCATACGGGCCGGGCGCGG
Source organism: Streptomyces sp. SKN60 (assembly GCF_026236535.1). Taxonomy (GTDB): domain Bacteria; phylum Actinomycetota; class Actinomycetes; order Streptomycetales; family Streptomycetaceae; genus Streptomyces. The sequence goes on from NZ_JAHTMW010000025.1 coordinate 24,267, forward strand.
TGCCACGGTCATCGACGGGAGCGTCACCGGCAGCGCCCTCGGGCGCGGGTCGAAGGTCACCGGGCCGCCCACCACCCCGGCCCCCGCTCCTGCCCCGCCGTCCGGCGGCGCTCCGCGCCCGCCCGTGGACGGGGTCAGCGGCGGCCGGGACAGCACCGTGATCCTCGGGGACGTGCGCGACAGCGCGCTCGGTGACGAGAGCGAGCGCCGGTGAGCCGTTGGCGGCGCCGGAAGGACCCGCGCGTCTCGGTCGGGGGCGATGTCGCGTACAGCGCGCTCGGCCCGTACAGCTCCGTCGTCGTCCAGCAGGCCCCCGCCCCGGACGCCCCGGCGGTCGAGTGGCCCGTCGAGGTCGGTTCCGTACCCGCGCTCGCCTCCGCCTTCCAGCCGCGCGCCGGACTGCGCGAACGCATCGACGCGGTACGGGCCGAGGGCGGTACGGCGGTGCTGACGCAGGTCCTGTCGGGCGGCGGCGGGGTCGGCAAGTCGCAGCTCGCCGCCGCGTACGCGGCCGGGGCCGTCGCCGACGGCACCGACCTGGTGGTGTGGGTGCCGGCCGGCGAGCTCCAGCAGGTCATCACGCTCTACGCGCGCGCCGCGCAGCGCATCGCCGCGCCCGGCGCGGCCGGTGAGGACCCGGAGGCCGACGCCCGCGCGTTCCTCGCCTGGCTCGCCACCACCGACCGCCGCTGGCTCGTCGTCCTCGACGACATCGGCGACCCGGAGACCGTCGACGGCTGGTGGCCGAGCAGCCGCACCGGTACGGGCTGGGTCCTCGCCACCACCCGCCTCCACGACGCCCGGCTCACCGGCGGGGGCCGCCGCCGGGTCTCCGTGGACGTGTACGAGCCCGCCGAGGCGGTCGCCTATCTGCGGGCCCGCCTCGCGGACGAACCCGCGCTCGCGGACGGCGCGGAGGAGGAGCTGGCCCGGGAGCTCGGCCACCTCCCGCTCGCGCTCGGGCACGCCGCCGCGTACATGCTCAACAGTGGCCTCGGCTGCGCCGCCTACCTCGACCTCTTCCGCCGCTCGTCCCTCGGCGACGCGCTGCCGCCGTCCGCCGACGCCGAGGGGTACGGGCGCGCGGTGGCCACCACCCTCCTGCTCTCCCTCGACGCGGCCGAGGCCGCCGACCCGGCCGGCCTCGCCCGGCCGATCCTGCGGCTGGCCGCCCTCCTGGACCCGGCAGGGCATCCGGAGGCCCTGTGGGAGACGGAGGCGGTGCTCGACCACCTCGACCCGCTCGGCGACCACGAGCCCGAGGAGATCCGTGCGAGCCTGCGCGTCCTCCACCGGTACGCCCTGCTGGCCTGCGACAGCCGTGCGGGGACGGTCCGGATGCACGCCCTGACGGCCCGGGCGGTACGGGAGACGACCCCCGAGGAGGAGTTCGCCGGCCTGGCGGAGGCGGCGGCCGAGGCGCTGCAGTTCCTGTGGCCGGAGCCGGAGCGGCCGGACTGGGAGCTGGCCGCGGTCCTGCGCGCCAACACGGTCAGTCTCGCGGCGGCCGTGGGCCCGCTGGTGTGGGACGTGATCGACTGCCGGCAGCTGGTGTTCACGGCCGGGTTCAGTCTGTTCAGGGAGGGGCGGCTCGGCGCCGCGACGGCCTACTGGGATGCGGTCGCCGACGCCTGCGCGGCCTTTCTGGGCGCCGAACACCCCGACACCCTGCAGGCCCTCGCGCGCCTCGCCGAAGCGTACTCGCGGACGGGTCGCGTCGCCGAGGCCATCGAGGTGGAGGAGGGCGTGCTGGCCGCCTGCGAGCGCGTGCTGGGGCCCGAGGACAACGACACCCTCGTCACCCGCGCCGATCTCGCCACCTCCTACGCGATCGCCGGACGGCTCCCGGAGGCCGTGGCCCTGATGGAGCAGGTCGTCGCCGACCGGGACCGGCTCTTCGGGCCCGGCGGCGCGGACACCGCCCAGGCGCGCGCCAATCTGGCGGCCTACCTCCAGGAGACGGGCCGGCTCTCCGAGGCCCTCGTCCTGGCCGAGCAGGCCCTCGTGGAGATGGAGGAGGCGGTGGGGCCGGACCACCCCGCGCTCCTGGGCGTACGGAACAACCTGGCCGCCGCCTACCACAACGCCGGAAGGCCGGTCGAGGCCGTGGCGCTGAAGGAACGGGCGCTCGCGGACGCCGAACGGCTGCTCGGCGCCGAGCACCACCAGACGTCCTTCCTGCGGGGCAACCTTGCCGTCAGCTACTGGGACCTGGGCCGCCGCGCGGAGGCCGTCGCCCTGCTCGGCCGGGCGGTCGCCGAGCTGCGGAGCGTCCTCGGCCCCTCCCACCCCGACGTCGTCGAGTACGCCGGGACCCTGGCGCTGATGCGCGAGGCGGCCCGCTCCTCCCGCCCCCTCTGGCGCCGTCTGCTGGGCCGCTGAGCGCCCCACACGTCAGACTGGAACCGCTCCGTCCGCTCCTTGGCGTGCCTCAGTGCCCGCCCCGGCGCCCGTAAGGGGCCCATCGCCGCCGGTAAGGGGTCGAGTGCTCGCGGACCGATGACAAAGTCACCTAGTGACAGGTCGCTCTTCAATCCGTAAGGTTCTGAATATGGATATGCAGACTGTCGTCCTTGGGACGTCCGGCACCACCCCGCAGGACGTCATCGACGTCGCCCGCCACGGCGCGCGCGTCGAGCTGTCATCCGACGCCGTCCAGGCGCTCGCTGCCGCCCGCGCCACCGTGGACGCGCTCGCCGCCAAGCCCGAGCCGGTGTACGGCGTCTCCACCGGCTTCGGCGCGCTCGCCACCCGCCACATCGGGCATGACCTGCGCACCCAGCTGCAGCGCAACATCGTCCGCTCGCACGCCGCCGGCATGGGCCCGCGGGTCGAGCGCGAGGTCGTCCGGGCGCTGATGTTCCTGCGGCTCAAGACCGTCGCCTCCGGCTACACCGGCGTCCGCCCCGAGGTCGCCCAGACCATGGCCGACGTGCTCAACGCCGGCATCACCCCGGTCGTCCACGAGTACGGCTCCCTCGGCTGCTCCGGCGACCTCGCGCCGCTCTCCCACTGCGCGCTCGCGCTCATGGGCGAGGGTGACGCCGAGGGCCCCGACGGCGAGGTGAAGCCGGCCGGCGAGCTGCTCGCCGCCGCCGGCATCGAGCCCGTCGAGCTCCGCGAGAAGGAGGGCCTCGCCCTCCTCAACGGCACCGACGGCATGCTCGGCATGCTGATCATGGCCCTCGCCGACCTCGACAACCTCTACAAGTCGGCCGACGTCACCGCCGCCCTCTCCCTGGAGGCGCTGCTCGGCACCGAGAAGGTCCTCGAGCCCGAGCTGCACACCGTCCGCCCGCACCCCGGCCAGGGCGACTCCGCCGCCAACATGCTCGCCGTCCTCAAGGGCTCCGAGCTCACCGGCCACTACCAGAGCGGCGAGGCCCCCCGGGTCCAGGACGCCTACTCGGTGCGCTGCGCCCCGCAGGTCGCCGGCGCCGGCCGCGACACCATGGCGCACGCCCGCCTGGTCGCCGAGCGCGAGCTCGCCGCCTCCGTCGACAACCCGATCGTGCTGCCCAGCGGCGAGGTCCGCTCCAACGGCAACTTCCACGGCGCCCCCGTCGCGTACGTCCTCGACTTCCTCGCCATCGCCGCCGCCGACCTCGGCTCCATCGCCGAGCGCCGCACCGACCGGCTGCTCGACAAGAACCGCTCGCACGGCCTGCCGCCCTTCCTCGCCGACGACGCCGGGGTGGACTCGGGCCTGATGATCGCCCAGTACACGCAGGCCGCCCTGGTCAGCGAGATGAAGCGGCTCGCCGTCCCGGCCTCCGCCGACTCCATCCCGTCCTCGGCGATGCAGGAGGACCACGTCTCCATGGGCTGGTCCGCCGCCCGCAAGCTGCGCACCGCCATCGACAACCTCACCCGGATCATCGCCGTCGAGCTCTACGCCGCCACCCGCGGCATCGAGCTGCGCCACGGCCTGAGCCCGGCCCCGGCCTCCGCCGCCGCCATCGAGGCGCTGCGCGCCGCCGGTGTCGCCGGCCCCGGGCCGGATCGTTTCCTCGCCCCCGACCTGGCCGCCGCCGACGCCTTCGTACGGGCCGGCCGCCTGGTCGCCGCCGTGGAGCCGGTCACCGGCCCTCTGGCGTAACGCGGAAGACCGCGGAAGGGCCGCTCCCGAGTCCGGGGGCGGCCCTTCCGTATGTCAAGGGGCTCACGGCCTCAGGAGGCCCGGCCGCCCCGCCGCATCGCCAGCGTCACGAAACCGGCCCCCACGCCCAGGAACAGCGACCCGCCCAGCAGGTACGGAGTGGTGTTCGGGCCGCCCGTCTCGGCGAGCCGCGTGCCGGCCCCGACCACGCCCTCGTCCTCCGCCGAGGCGGACTGCGTGGTGGCGCCGTCTCTGCTCTGCTCCCCGGTGGCGTTCGCGTTCGGCACGAACCACAGCGCGCAGAGCAGTGTCCCGGCGGCGGTGGCGGTGAGCAGCGGGCGTCGAGCGACGGACACGGGTATTCGATCCCCCTTGCGGAAACCGCGAATTGGTAGGTGCGCTGATGGTATTGAACACAGCGGGTCGCGGGAAACCCGAGACCCTCCCGCGCTTTACGCTCCGCCCATGAGTACTTCCGAGACATCACGTTATGTACGGCTTCGGGTCGATCTCGTCCTGGAGATCGAAGGACCCGCCGAGGTCACCGATGCCGCGCTGGCCCGGATCGACGCCGACACCTCCATGCCGGAGGAGGAGCGGACCCACGCCCGCGCCGCCGTCGCCGAGGACAGCGCGGAGGCCCTCGCGTATCTCGTCGAGCCCTTCGACGTGGTCGCCGGCGTGCCCGGCGTCGACCTGGTCCAGGCCTCCTGGAGCACCGAGGAGGTCGACTACGACCCCGATGCGGAGGAGTGGGACCTCGACGACGAAGATGAGGGGTGGGAAGACGACGACGAACCGGCGCGCGCCGGCGACTGACCGGCACCAGGGCCGCCCCTGAGGGCCCCAGGATGCCGGCGGCCCGGCGTCCCGGGGCCTTTTTCGCGTCCACGCACTCTTTTCCGGCCCTTTGCCGGGGTAGGGGAGCAGGTCGGGAACCGAACGCTCCGCCGGGACGTGTGGATCAGTGGGCGTGTGGATCAGTGGTGTTCCCCACATACCCGCCGGTTACGGAACCGGACGGGTTCTCATGGGTGTTTCAGTGGGAAATGGCAGGTAGTCGGCGACGATGGAGAAGCGTGTGATGACGGACGGCAAGCGCCGTAAGAGCCTGGCCGCCGCGGCCGCGGTGCTCGGCGGCGTGCTGGTGCTCTCGGCGTGCAGCGACAGCGACAAGGGCGGCAGCGCCGCCGACGCCTCGCAGAGCGCCCAGTCGCAGGCCCAGGTCGACGAGGCCGCCGCGCAGAAGACCTCCAAGGCGCAGATCACCATCACGCCCAAGAACGGTGCGCAGAACGCGTCGATCAACGACGACGCCAAGGTCGCCGTCACCGCCGGCAAGCTCACCGAGGTCACCATGACCTCGGCCGAGGGCAAGACCGTCGAGGGGCAGATATCGGCCGACGGGCTGAGCTGGAAGCCCACCGGCCAGCTGGAGCGCGGCACGGTCTACAAGATCGCCGCCACCGCCAAGGACGCCGACGGCCTGGAGGCCCACGAGAACGCCTCCTTCACCACCGTCACCAAGGCCAACAGCTTCATCGGCAACTTCACGCCGGAGGACGGCTCGACGGTCGGCGTCGGAATGCCCGTCTCGATCAACTTCAACAAGGCGATCACCGACAAGAAGGCCGTGCAGGGCGGGATCACCGTCAGCTCCAGCTCCGGCCAGGAGGTCGTCGGCCACTGGTTCAACTCGACGCGGCTCGACTTCCGCCCCGAGAACTACTGGACCGAGGGCTCCACGGTCACCCTGAAGCTCGACCTCGACGGCGTCGAGGGTGCCAACGGCGTCTTCGGCGTCCAGCAGAAGACCGTCACCTTCAAGATCGGGCGCAACCAGGTCTCCACGGTCGACGTGAAGACCAAGACGATGACCGTCACCCAGGACGGCCGCACGATCAAGACCATCCCGATCTCCGCCGGCTCCCCGGAGAACACCACCTACAACGGTCAGATGGTGATCTCCGAGAAGTTCAAGGAGACCCGGATGAACGGCGCCACCGTCGGCTTCACGGACGACGACGGCAAGGGCGAGTACGACATCAAGGACGTGCCGCACGCCATGCGCCTGTCCACCTCCGGCACCTTCATCCACGGCAACTACTGGGGTGCCCGCTCCATCTTCGGCAGCGTCAACACCAGCCACGGCTGCGTGGGCCTCGCCGACGTCAAGGGCGCCGGCGACCCGAACCAGCAGGCCGCCTGGCTGTTCAACAACTCGATCGTCGGCGACGTCGTCATCGTCAAGAACTCCGCCGACAAGACGATCGCGCCCGACAACGGCCTCAACGGCTGGAACATGAACTGGTCGGCGTGGAAGGCCGGTTCCGCGGTCTGATGCGTACGGCGGTCTGATCCGCCGTACGGCACGCGAAAGGCGGCCCCCTCGTCTCCCGGAGACGAGGGGGCCGCTTCGTGTCCGTGCCGCTACTTCGGTACGTCCACGGGCTCGTCCACACCCCACTGCGCGAGCAGCCGCAGCGCGTCCGCGGACGGCGAGCCCGGCTCCGCGTGGTAGGTCACCAGCATCAGGTCCGGGTCGTCGCCCGAGATCTTCAGCGACTCGTACGCCAGCGTCATCTCGCCCACCAGCGGGTGCCGCAGCCGCTTCGTGCCGTGCCCCTTGTCGGTCACCGTGTGCGCCGCCCACAGGGAGCGGAACTCCTCGCTGCGCACCGACAGTTCGCCCACCAGGGACAGCAGCTCCTGATCGTCCGGGTTCATCCCGGCGTACAGCCGCAGCACGCTCACGACCTCGGTCGCCTTGCACTCCCAGTCGACGTACAGATCACGCGCGTTCGGATCGAGGAAGACCATCCGGGCCATGTTCCGCTCGCGCGGCTCCCAGGCGGCGAAGTCGCCCATCAGCGCCCGCGCCATCCGGTTCCAGGCCAGGATGTCGCCCCGCCGCCCCAGCACGAAGGCCGGGATGGCCTCCATGGAGTCGAGGAGGTGCAGAAGGCCCGGGCGCACCTTCTGCGGGCGGTTGGCCGCCGCCCGCTGCCGCTTCTTCATGGTCGGCTTCGCCAGGTGCGTCAGATGCGCCCGCTCGGTGTCGCTGAGCCGCAGCGCCCGCGCGATCGAGTCCAGGACCTCCATGGACACGTTCTTGCCGTTGCCCTGCTCAAGGCGGGTGTAGTACGCCACGGAGACCCCGGCCAGCTGCGCCAGCTCCTCCCGGCGCAGGCCCGGCACCCGGCGGTGCCGGCCGAACTCCGGCAGCCCGACGTCCTGCGGCTTCAGCCGGGCGCGGCGGGTGCGGAGGAATTCGCTGAGTTCGGAGCTGAGGTCCATACCTCCCCAGTATTCCCGTTCGCGGCCGGCACCGGACGGACGTTCCTGACCCTGCCAGTGGTAGGCACGCCGGTCGTAGGCAGAACAGTGGTCTGGGTGAGACCGGAAACCTTCGGCAGTCTCGCTGCCATGACCACCCACGTTTCCGCCATCGCCGCCCCCGCCCCCGACGCCCCGCTCGCGCGCACCACCGTGCCGCGCCGCGCCGTCGGCGAGCACGACGTGCTCATCGAGATCAAGTTCGCGGGCATCTGCCACTCCGACATCCACCAGGCCCACAACGGCTGGGGAGAGGGCATCTTCCCGATGGTGCCGGGCCACGAGATCGCCGGCATCGTCACCGAGGTCGGCCCCGGCGTGACCAAGCACGCCGTCGGCGACCGGGTGGGCGTCGGCTGCTTCGTCGACTCCTGCCGCGAGTGCGAGTACTGCGAGCAGGGCCTGGAGCAGTACTGCGTCACGGGCGGCACCGGCACGTACAACAGCATCGACAAGTACGGCGAGCCGACCTACGGCGGCTACTCCACCCACATCGTCGTCGACGAGAACTACACCCTGCGGATCCCCGAGGGCATCCCGCTGGACGCCGCCGCGCCGCTGCTGTGCGCCGGCGTGACCCTCTACTCGCCGCTCGCCCACTGGCAGGCCGGCCCCGGCAAGAAGGTCGCCATCGTCGGCCTCGGCGGCCTCGGCCACATGGGCGTCAAGATCGCCCACGCGCTCGGCGCCGAGGTGACCGTGCTCAGCCAGTCGCTGAAGAAGCAGGAGGACGCCCTCAAGCTGGGCGCCGACCACTACTACGCGACCAGCGACCCGGAGACCTTCACGGCCCTGCGCGGCAGCTTCGACCTGGTGATCTCCACGGTCTCCGCGCCGCTCGACTTCGACGCCTACCTGAGCCTCGTCAAGACCGACGGCGCCCTGGTCAACGTCGGCGCCCCGGAGGAGCCGGTCAAGGTCGGCCTCTTCTCCCTCATCGGCGGCCGCAAGACGCTGGCCGGCTCGATGATCGGCGGCATCAAGGAGACCCAGGAGATGCTGGACTTCTGCGCGGCGCACGGCCTGGGCGCCGAGATCGAGCTGATCACCGCGGACCAGGTCAACGAGGCGTACGCGCGGGTGGAGGCGTCCGACGTGCGCTACCGCTTCGTGATCGACGCGTCGACGATCTGAGCCTGCCGCCGTCCGGTGTCGCCGGGGCATGACCTGCGGGGTAATCGACCCGTACGGCATGCCCCGGCACGCTGTTCCCATGACCGCATACGCCATCGGAAACCTGCACCCGAAGCCCGTCCTCGACGAGGAGGTCTTCGCCTACATGGAGCGCATCCAGGACACCCTGGACCCCTTCGGCGGGCGCTTCCTCGTCCACGGCGCGCCCGAGCGCGAGGTGCGTGAGGGCAGCTGGCCCGGCGCCGTCGTGATCATCGGCTTCCCGACGTACGAGGACGCCCGCGGCTGGTACGACTCCGCCGCCTACCAGGAGCTGATCCCGCTGCGCACCCGCCACATGAACGGCGACGTGCTGCTGATCGAGGGCGTGCCCGAGGGGTACGCGGCCGCCGCCACCGGCGCCCGGCTGCGCGCCGCCGCCCGGTCCTGAGGGCTCCGGGCTCAGGGCTTGCCGGGTTCCTCCCGCTGCCGGCGGCGCTCCGCGCGCTGCCGCTCCTGGACCTCGGCGGCCACCTTCCAGCCGTCCGCCACCGGCCCCACGTGGTCGAGCTTGTCGGGGTTGGTGATCGCGCGGACCGTCCGGACCTGCCCGTCGACGACGTCCAGGGCCCAGATGAACAGCACCCGGCCGTCCCGGTCGCGGAACACCGCGCCGGGGCCGCCGTTGACCTCGCGGGCCTCGAAGGACGCGTCCACCAGAGACAGCCGGCCGATGTACGAGGTGAGCAGCCGGGCCACCGGCTCCGCGCCGACCAGCGTCCGCGACAGCGCCGGCGCCTTGCCGCCGCCGTCCCCGACCAGCTGCACATCGGCGGAGAGCAGCGCCCGCAGCCCGTCCACCTCGCCCGCCTGCAGGGCGTCGAAGAACCGCGCCGCCAGCTCCTCCCGCTCCACCCGGTCCGCCTCGAACCTGGCCTGCCCGGCCGCCATGTGCCGGCGCGCCCGTACGGCGAGCTGCCGGCAGGCCGCCTCCGAACGGTCCACCGCCTCCGCCACCTCGGGGAACCCGAAGCCGAACACCTCGCGCAGCACGAACACCGCCCGCTCCAGCGGGCTCAGCCGCTCCAGGAGCAGCAGCGCCGCCATCGACACCGAGTCGGCCAGCTCGGCCGCGCGCTCGGGGTCCTCGTACGGATCGGCGAGCAGCGGCTCCGGCAGCCAGTCCCCGACGTACTGCTCGCGCCGCACCCGGGCCGAGCGCAGCACGTCGATCGAGATCCGGGTGACGGTCGCGGACAGGAAGGCCTTGGGCGAGACGGGCGGATTCGGCGCGGTGGCATAGCGCAGCCAGGTCTCCTGCACGGCGTCCTCGGCCTCGCCGACGCTGCCGAGGATCCGGTACGCGATGGAGAACAGCAGCGGCCGCAGCCCCTCGAAGACCCGTACCTCCCCGGCCTCCGCCGCCGCCCCCGCGCTCCCGCTCGCCCCACTCATCCCGATTCCTCCTCGCACCACCCGCACAGGTCCCGCCCCCCCACTCTCCCCGAGAGGAGACGAACCGGCCCGCCGTTCTGTGACATCCGGCAGCCGGGAGCCCTCATCACTGCCGGAGTCCGGCATCCCGGCGGGCCGCGCGGAGGCCTAGCGTCAGGGACGGCAAGGGCGGCAGGGGCGGAACGCGATGGGGGGCCGGGATGACGGACGGGGCCGGGTTCTCGTTGGTGTGGGGCGTGGGCGCGACCGCGTTCGGCTGGATCGTGGCCACGGACTTCCGGGGCGCTGCCCACCGCCTGCACGCGTGGGCGGACCGGTTGCCGTTCGGCGGGTGGCGCGGAGCGACGCCGGGCATCCGCTTCCTGCGCGAGCTGGCTGGTCGGCGGCGCGGCCGGCCTGCTGCTCCTGGTCCTCAGGGACCCGCGCGAGGAGCGGGCCGCGCCCTGACCCGTACGGCTCCGCCCCGCCGCGTCCTACTCCGCCTTCGCCACGCCGATCGGGCACGACACGCCCGTGCCGCCGATGCCGCAGTAGCCCGCCGGGTTCTTGTCCAGGTACTGCTGGTGGTAGGGCTCGGCCGGGTAGAAGGGGCGGTCCTCGGCCGGGAGGACGGTGGTGGTGATCTCGCCGTAGCCGGAGCCGGCCAGGACCTGCTGGTAGGCGGCGCGGGAGGCCTCGGCGGCGGTCTGGTGCTCGGGGGAGTGGGTGTAGACGGCCGAGCGGTACTGGGTGCCGACGTCATTGCCCTGGCGGAAGCCCTGGGTGGGGTCGTGGGACTCCCAGAACAGCTTCAGCAGGCGCTCGTACGACACCTTCGACGGGTCGAAGACCACCCGGACGACCTCGGTGTGACCGGTGAGACCGGAGCACACCTCCTCGTACAGCGGGTTCGGGGTGTGGCCGCCCTGGTAGCCGACCAGGGTCGTGTACACGCCCTCGGTCTGCCAGAACTTGCGCTCGGCGCCCCAGAAACAGCCCAGGGCGAAGTCGGCGACCTCAAGCCCCTCCGGGTACGGGCCGAGCAGCGGGGTGCCGAGGACCGTGTGCCGCTCCGGGACGGCGAACGCGGGCTCGGGCCGCCCGCCCAGGGCCTGGTCGGGGGTGGGGAGGACGGGGGTGCGGGACAGGAACATGCGGCATCTCTCCTCGACGGGTGGGCCAGGCCCTCAGCACAACGCGCCGGGCCCGGCCGGGATTCCCCCGCCCCTTCCCTCCACGCCCCCGGTCACCTCGACAGCGTCGCCGGGCTCCCGCCGTCCGACTCGTAGCCCGCCACCACCAGGTTCCGGTGCACCGTGTACGCGAGCGCCGGGTCGTCGCGCAGCGTCCACGGCAGCGCGCCCACGTACCCGTCCACCTTCACGAGCAGCCGCATGGCCTCGGCCCACCGCTCCTGGCCCATCAGGAACTCGACGAGCAGATGGCGTACGTGCGCCAGCATCGGGTCGTCCACCCGCGCCGAGTGCACCGCGTACATCGCGCCGTCGACCGCCTTCGACACCACGGCCGTACGGTAGAAGTCCACGCCGACCACGATCTCCGGCCGGTTCTCGAAGACCGCGAACAGCGGCAGCGCGGCGAGCAGCGAACCCTGCGGCGCACGCGCCGCGGCCGTCGTCGCGAAGTGGTCCGCCTCCACGCGCGAGCCGTGCCACTTCTCGCACCAGTAGTGCAGCGCCGCGAGATGCGCCCCCATGTGCTCCGGTGCGCGGTCGATCACCTTGGCCCACAGCAGGTCGAACTCCTCGTGGGAGTAGCCGAGTCCACGGGCCACCGCGAGCTGCGAGATGTACGGCACGGGGTCGCCCGGCGCGAGCAGCGCGGCCTCCTCGCACGCCTTGCGGGCCTCCTCCAGGATGACCCGGAAGTCGTCGCTGCCGGCCGTCGAGGACCGCCAGGCCTGCTGCACCAGGAACTCCGCGTACACCTGCGCGCCGCCCGCGTCCTTCGGCGCCTCGGCGTGCCAGGCGCGCAGCCACGCGCCGCCCACGCCGGGCTTCTCGGCCAGCTCCAGAGAGGCCGCGCCCGCGAAGGCCTGCACCCGCTGCCAGCGCAGCTCGCCCTGCTGCTCGGTGCCCTTCAGGAGCTGCGAGGCGGCCCGCCAGTCCTGCGTCGCCTGCACCACGTCGAGCACGTCCAGGAGATCCCGGTCGGGCCCCGGCAGCCGTACGTCCTGCTCCTCCTGGCGCAGGAATCCGTACGCCGCCGGATCGGCCGCGTCCGGCGATCCGGGGGCCACCTGCCGGATGCCGCCGGCCCGCCGGCGGAACACGAAGGGGCCCAGGACACCGAAGATCAGGCCGAGGGCGATCAGGAACCACAGAATCTCCATGCGCCCATTGTCCAGGACGCCCCGGCACACCTGCTGAGACGCCCCGGCACGCCTGGTGAGACGGGCCGTCCCATCGGGCGGCGACAGCGCCGCCACCGGACTACGCTCCTGCCTCATGAGCGACCAGCACTCCCACCAGAGCTTCGAGACCCGCGCCATCCACGCGGGCAACACCGCCGACCCGCTGACCGGCGCGGTCGTCCCGCCCATCTACCAGGTGTCCACCTACAAGCAGGACGGTGTGGGCGGGCTCCGCGGCGGCTACGAGTACAGCCGCAGCGCCAACCCCACCCGGACCGCCCTCGAGGAGAACCTCGCGGCCCTGGAAGGCGGCCGTCGCGGCCTCGCCTTCGCCTCCGGCCTCGCCGCCGAGGACTGCCTGCTGCGCACCCTCCTCGTCCCCGGCGACCACGTCGTCATCCCCAACGACGCCTACGGCGGCACCTTCCGCCTGTTCGCCAAGGTCGTCCAGCGCTGGGGCGTCGACTTCTCCGTCGCCAACACGTCCGACGTGGCCGAGGTGCGCGCCGCGATCAACGACCGCACCAAGCTGGTCTGGGTGGAGACCCCCTCCAACCCGCTGCTCGGCATCACCGACATCGAGGCCGTCGCGGGCGTGGCCCGCCAGGCCGGCGTGAAGCTGGTCGTCGACAACACCTTCGCCTCGCCGTACCTGCAGCAGCCGCTGTCGCTCGGCGCGGACGTCGTCGTGCACTCGCTCACCAAGTACATGGGCGGCCACTCCGACGTCGTCGGCGGCGCCCTGGTCGCGGCCGACGCGGAGCTCGGCGAGGAGCTGGCGTACCACCAGAACGCGATGGGCGCGGTCGCCGGCCCGTTCGACTCGTGGATCGTGCTGCGCGGCATCAAGACCCTCGCCGTCCGCATGGACCGGCACAGCGAGAACGCCGGCAAGGTCGTCGACATGCTGACCCAGCACCCGAAGGTCACCCAGGTCCTCTACCCGGGTCTGCCGGAGCACGCCGGCCACGAGATCGCGGCCAAGCAGATGCGCGCCTTCGGCGGCATGGTGTCGTTCCGCGTCCAGGGCGGCGAGCAGGCGGCGGTCGAGGTCTGCAACCGCGCCAAGCTGTTCACCCTGGGCGAGTCCCTCGGCGGCGTCGAGTCCCTGATCGAGCACCCGGGCCGGATGACCCACGCGAGCGTCGCGGGCTCCGCCCTGGAGGTCCCGGCGGACCTGGTCCGCATCTCCGTCGGCATCGAGAACGCCGACGACCTGATCGCCGACCTGCGCGCGGCGCTGGGCTAGTCACCTGCGCTTTCACGAGCACGGGTACGAGTTTTACGAGTACGAGTACGAGTACGGGTCGGCCTCCGCCCTGGAGGCCGGCCCGTGCGCGTTCAGGAGCCGGGCACCGGGTCCTTCATGCTCGCCTTGACGTCCTCCCTCAGCTGGGGGCTGTCGGTGTGCCCGTGCACGGCGATCACGTGCGCGATGGCCGCCTTCAGGAGTTCGTCCTCCTCGCCCGCCATGTACATCGAGCAGTTGGAGACGCTGGGGAAGTCCCGGCAGTCGGTTGCTTTCCTGGCCATGTCGACCTCCTGTACCCCGCCTCTTCCTCCAGGCTAGGCCGGTTCTCAGAAGCCTTCGAGCGGGGGCGTCACGTCCGTCGGCGGAACCTCCCAGGGGCGGGCCACCGAGGCCCAGACCAGGAAGGCGACGGCGGCGAGCGCCAGCAGCGTCCAGCCGATCCGGCGCAGCGCCCGGTCCCGGCGGAGCAGCCGCACACCGCGGGCCACCGCCCGGGCGGCGAGGTCGCCGGGGACCTGCGGCCGGCCGGCCGAGAGCAGCCGGCGGACCTCGTCCTCCTTGCGCTCGTGCCGGTTCACGAGGCGGCCCGCAGGGTGCTCACGGAACGGGCGCAGATGGCCCGTACCCGGTCCTCCGGCACCCCGAGCAGCGCCGCGGTCTGCTCCTCGGCGACGCCCTCGTACAGCCGCAGCACGACCACCAGGCGTTCCTGCGGGGTGAGCGCGGAGAGCACCCCGCCGCGGCCCTTGTGGTGGCGCCAGGCGGTGCGCGCGAAGCGGGTGGCGAGCTCGGAGCGGGTGAACTCGTACGGGTCCTCGCCGCGCAGCCGGTCCCAGTGGGCGTAGGTGTGCGCCAGGGCGGCGGTCAGCAGGGCCTGGGCGAGCGGATTGCGGCGGTCCGGCTCGGTGGTGAGCAGCGTCGCGGCATGCAGCAGCCGGCCCGACGCCCCGGCCGCGAACGCGTTGAACTCCCGGGTGCGCCGCGCGTGTTCGCCGGTCTGGCCGTCTGCGGGCTCTCGCACGCCCCCAGTTGAGACCGGTGCGCGGTCCCGGTCAAGCCCCGTGGACGGGGTGCGAGGTCACGACTTGGACGCGACGGGCCACGACCGGTCGCCGCGACGGGTCACGACGTGGAGGCGGCCGGGTCGGCGGGCGCCGGCACCCCCGACTGGCGGGCCGAGAGCGCGGTGTTGAAGCGGGTGAGCAGCGCGCAGAACGACTCGCGCTCGGTGGGCGTCCACCCCTCCGTGACCTCCACCATCAGCTGGCGGCGCGAGGCCCGGACCTCCTCCAGGCGGGCCTGGCCGCGCGGCGACAGCTGGAGCACCACCGCGCGCCCGTCCTCGGGGTGCGAGGTGCGCTTGACCAGGCCGGTGTCGACGAGCGGGGCGACCTGCCGGGTCACCGTCGACGAGTCGATGCCCATGCCCGCGGCGAGCGCCTTCACGCCCATCGGGCCCTCCCGGTCGAGCCGGTTGAGCAGCAGGTACGCGGCGCGGTCCATGGAGTTGCGGAGCTGTCCGGTGCCGCCGAGGCGGGTCTGCTCGGCCCGTCGGGCGAAGACGGCCACCTGGTGCTGGAGGGCGTCGAGGAGACCGGGGTCGAACTCAGTCGTCATGTCCTGAGATGTGGGCATGGCTGTGGGGGCTCTCTCGTGCGGCGGGCGGTTGGTGGGGGACAGAGTACGCGGCCCCGCCGGGGTCCGTACCGGCGCTGCGCAAACCTGTCCGGCGGCCCGCCCGCCGGGCGGCCACGGGGGCCGTGAGCTGCGAGACTTGCTGTCATGAGCTTCCGTACGCCACACCCCTTGCACCCGCTGATGCTCGACGACGTGCGCGGGGCGCAGAAGATGCTGGCCGGGGTGGCCCGGGTGACCGCGATGGAGGGCAGCCGCCATCTGTCCTCGCTGATCGGGGCGCCGGTCCACTTCAAGTGCGAGAACCTGCAGCGCACCGGCTCCTTCAAGCTGCGAGGCGCGTACGTGCGGATCGCCGGGCTGCGCCCCGAGCAGCGGGCGGCCGGGGTGGTCGCCGCGTCGGCCGGCAACCACGCGCAGGGCGTGGCGCTGGCCTCGGCGCTGCTCGGCGTGCACGCCACGGTGTTCATGCCGGTCGGCGCCCCGCTGCCGAAGGTGGCGGCGACCCGCGAGTACGGCGCGGAGGTACGGCTGCACGGCGGCGTCGTGGACGAGACGCTGGCGGCGGCCGAGGAGTACGCCCGGGAGACCGGCGCGGTGTTCATCCACCCCTTCGACCACCCCGACGTCATCGTCGGGCAGGGCACGGTGGGCCTGGAGATCCTGGAGCAGTGCCCCGAGGTCCGCACGATCGTGGTCGGGGTCGGCGGCGGCGGGCTCGCGGCCGGCATCGGCCTCGCGGTGAAGTCGCTGCGGCCCGACGTGCGGGTGATCGGCGTGCAGGCCGAGGGCGCGGCGGCGTACCCGCCCTCGCTCGCGGCCGGGCATCCGGTGGCGATCGAGTCGCCGGTGACGATGGCCGACGGCATCAAGGTGGGGCGGCCGGGCGACGTGCCGTTCGCCCTGGTCAGGGAGTACGTGGACGAGGTCGTCACGGTCTCCGAGGACGCGCTGTCCTCGGCGCTGCTGCTCTGTCTGGAGCGGGCCAAGCTGGTGGTGGAGCCGGCCGGGGCGAGCCCGGTGGCGGCGCTGCTGGCCGACCCGGACGCCTTCCGGGGCCGGGGCCCGGTGGTGGCGGTGCTGTCCGGCGGCAACGTCGACCCGCTCCTCATGCAGCGGATCCTGCGCCACGGCATGGCGGCGGCCGGCCGCTATCTGAGCCTGCGCCTGAAGGTCACCGACCGGCCGGGCGCCCTCGCGACGCTGCTCGCGGTGCTGACGGTGGTCGACGCGAACGTCCTCGACGTCAGCCACGTACGGACCGACCCGCGGCTCGGCCTCACGGAGGCGGAGGTCGAGCTGCACCTGGAGACGAAGGGCCCGGAGCACTGCGAGGAGGTCACGGAGGCGCTGCGGGACGCGGGGTACACGGTGCTTGGGTGAGGCCCCCGGGGGGTGCTGGGCACCCCCGGGGGGCTCGACTAGAGGTGGCCGCGGAAGGTGCGGAGTTTCCGTGCCACGGCTTCGTTCCCGAGGCGGGCCACGGCGTCGGCGACCGCGTCGAGAAGCGGTCCGACGCTCGGCTTCGTCCCCCCGGAGAGGTCCTTCGCCGCTTTGTTCAGCGCCTTCGCGTGCTCATGGAGCTTGAGAACGACTTCCTGGGAATGGTCCGGTGTGATGCCGCCCGCGACGGTGGCCAGTTCCTTGAACACGAGGTTCAGGACCAGGGGCAGCTTTCCGGCGCTCCCTCCGGCTCCGTACGGGGTCCTGCTGTTCATCTCCTGGAGGGTGCGACTGCCGTTCGTGCACAGCGCGGCGATCCCGGCGGCGAGGCTCTGTCGAACGGGCGCCGAGGGTGCCGAGGGCGCCGGGGCCGAGATGTCGGCCAGGTTCGCGGTGGGGTTGACGGCGGCCTGCTGTGCGCCTGCGAGCGCTTCCCTGGACCACTGGGTGAGCAGTTCGACGTCCTGCCCCAGCTCGTCGAAGGTGACCTTCTGGCGCCCGAACTTCCGCAGTTCCAGGGGGACGATGGGAATGTCGCCCACCTTCTCCTGTTTGGCCCTCGCGTCGCTCAACACCGTCATGGCGCCGAACGCGTCGGTCTGGTGGACCTGTTCGGCCTTGGCGGTGCGCTTGCGCAGGGAGGTATGGGCGTACTTGCGGGCCTTCTCCGCCACTGCTCCAGCGCCCCAGTCGGTGAGGGGGAGTCCGTAGACCTCCCCGAAGACGCCCACGACGGCGTCGTAGTTGGCGTCCAGGAATGCCCTGGCCGGGTCCGGCAGGAACCCGCCGACGGTCTTGAGGTTGACCCGCGAGAGGACCGCGGTCTTGTTCTTGCCCAGAGTCAGCCTCTCGGCGTTGCGCTCCTGCTCGGCCAGGTCGCCGAGGGCGGCCAGCTGGTTGTAGAAGAGGGCGGCGAACCCGCGCAGTTGCTCGGCGGTCGTCGTCTGCGAGGCCGCTCCGTCCACGTCCATCTGGCCCCCGAGGAAGAGATCGGCCACCCGCCGGCCGAAGACGAGGCTCTGGGAGAGGTGGATGTGCGCCTTCGACCTGGACGAGATCCGGGTCTTCGTGCCGCCCGTGTTGGCCGGTTCCGATTCGGTCAGCATGTGCTGGAAGAAGCCGGCCATGCCGTGCAGGGGGACGCCCACGGTCTGGTGGGCGAACAGGCCGTCCCCGTAGCCCTGGAGCCCTCGCGTCTCGGTGTGCGGGCGTTCGGGTGCCACTCTGAGATCCGTCCCCACCAGTGAGGTCTCGTCGTGGGTGAACGTCGCCTCGGGATAGAGGCGCGCGAGTGACTTCTCCTCGTTCGTCGAGCCCGGGCCGGGGCCGTAGAGCCTGCTGTGCATGTCCCTGAGGGCGGTGAGGGTCGCCTCGCGGTCGCTGTGGGCGGTCTCTCCCGGGAGGACGTTCATCGGAGGGGTGACGAATTCCGCGTTCGTGTACTGGGTTCCGTCGGGGGCGTTCCGCTTGTCGCCCACCATCTTCACGCCGCTCTCGTGCGTGACGAGGATCGGTCCGGAGACGGGCTCGCCGTGCGCATCGCGGGCTTCGACGTTGCCGCCGTCCGCCATGGACACGGGCCGGTCCGTCTCGATCTCCAGGCCGATGGCGCGCTGAATGGGGGCGGGAGTGGCGGGGGCCGGGCCGCCGAGGGCCCGGCGCGCGTTGGCCTCGGCTTCCCGCTCGAAGCGGTCGGAGGGGTCGGAGACCTTCAGGCCCGCCCCGTTGTCGGTGCCGGCCACCGGGCCTTGGCGCTGCTGGATGACGTGGGTGAGCTCGTGGGCGAGGGTGTGCCGGTCGGCGCCGCCGTCGCCGATGACGACGTGGTTGCCGCTGGTGTAGGCGCGGGCGCCGACCTCGGCGGCGGAGGCGCGGGCGGTGGAGTCGGTGTGCAGCCGTACGTCCGAGAAGTCCGCGCCGAGCCGGGCCTCCATGTCGGTACGGGTGGCCTCGTCCAGCGGGCGCCCCGGCGCGCGCAGCACCTCGTGCACGGCGGACCGCTGGACCGGGGGCTGCTGGACCGGGGGCTGCTGGTGTCCGCAGCCGGCGCCGTGCTCGTGGCGCTCCTGGGCCCAGGGGTGGCCGGCCTGGCGGAGCAGCTGCACGACGGCCGCGTTGCCCGCCGCGCCGAGCCGGCCGGGCAGCGCGGGAGACGAGGTCTCCGGCGCCCGCCCCGTAGCCGGTGTCCTGGTGGCCTCCGTCCGGTCCGGCCGGTGGGCGCTGCCCGTCCTGTCGTCGTTCGGGGTCCGCACGGGGTCCCCCTCCTCTTCGGCGTCGGCGTGGACTTCCTGCGTACACGGCGGAGGGCTGCCGTTTCGAGGTGCGGGCGGGCAGAACCGGGCGGCCGATCGGGCAGTGTGCGCAAACCGGTTGTGTATCGCGATGTATCGCGTTACCGTGTGGTCCGGGTCACTCGAACGCCGGGCGTCGTCCGCTCGGCGTCTCTAAACTTGGACGAAATCTTTCAAAACCTCTCAAATCATCTGGGAGAACGCATGCCAGGCGCGATTCACGCCGAAGGTCTGGTGAAGACCTTCGGCGACGTACGAGCTCTGGACGGGGTGGACCTCGATGTACCCGAGGGCACCGTCCTGGGCCTGCTCGGCCCGAACGGCGCGGGGAAGACGACCACCGTGCGCGTGCTCACCACGCTCCTCCGACCGGACAGCGGCCGTGCCGTCGTGGCCGGGATCGACGTGCTCAAGCACCCCAACGAGGTGCGCCGCGCGATCGGCCTGTCCGGCCAGTTCGCCGCGGTCGACGAGTATCTGACCGGCCGCGAGAACCTCCAGATGGTCGGGCAGCTCTATCAGATGAACGGCAGGGCGGCGAAGGTCCGCGCGGGCGAGCTCCTGGAGCGGTTCAACCTCGCCGACGCCGCCGACCGCCCCGCCAAGACCTACTCCGGCGGCATGCGGCGCCGGCTCGACCTGGCCGCCGCCCTCGTCGTCTCCCCGCCCGTGATGTTCATGGACGAGCCCACCACCGGCCTCGACCCCCGCAACCGGCAGGCCCTGTGGGAGATCATCCAGGAGCTCGTCGCCGGCGGCACCACCCTCCTACTCACCACGCAGTATCTGGAGGAGGCCGACCACCTGGCCCACGACATCTGCGTCGTCGACCACGGCAAGGTCATCGCCCACGGCACCTCCGACCAGCTCAAGGCCCAGACCGGCGGCGAGCGCGTTGAGGTCGTCGTCCACGACCGCGACACCATCCCGGCCGCCCGCGAGGTCCTCGCGCGCTACGGGACGGCGGGCGTCGGCCGCGGCGACATCGACGCCGGCGACATCAGCGTCGAGGAGCACACCCGTAAACTCACCGTCCCGGTCACCGGCGGCGCCAAGCTGCTCGCCGAGGTCATCCGCGACCTGGACGCCGTCGGCGTCGAGATCGACGACATCGGCCTGCGCCGCCCCACCCTCGACGACGTGTTCCTCTCGCTGACCGGCCACGTGGCCGAACAGGCCGAGGAGAACGGCGAGAATGGCGCGAGCGGCGGGAGCGGCGCGACGAAGAGCGCCCGCAAGGACCGCAGCGACCGCAGCGACCGGAAGGAGGCGGTCAAGTGACCGCGGTGACCGACACCCTGGCCAAGCCGCAGCGGCGCGGCGCCATCGCCCAGTCGATCAGCGACTCGCTGGTCGTCACCAAGCGCAATCTGATCCGGATGACCCGCATCCCGGAAATGGTCATCTTCGGCCTCATCCAGCCCGTGATGTTCGTGATCCTCTTCACGTACGTCTTCGGCGGCTCGATGAAGATCGGTAACACCACCGACCCGGAGGTCTACAAGAACTTCCTGATGGCCGGCATCTTCGCCCAGACCGTCACCTTCGCCACGGCCGGCGCGGGCGCGGGCATCGCCGACGACATGCACAAGGGCCTCATCGACCGCTTCCGCTCGCTGCCCATGGCGCGCGGCGCGGTCCTCACCGGCCGCACCCTCGCCGACCTGGTGCAGACGGCACTGACCCTGCTCGTCCTGGCGGTCGTCGCGCTCATCGTCGGCTGGCGCCCCGGCTTCGCGGAGCCCACCAACTTCGCCAGAATCATGGCCGGATTCGGCCTGCTGCTGCTCCTCGGTTACGCCTTCACCTGGATCGGTGCGCTGATCGGCCTGTCCGTGCGCACCCCGGAGGCGGCCACCTCGGGCGGACTGATCTGGCTCTTCCCGGTCACGTTCATCTCGAACGCGTTCGTGGACTCCAGCCAGATGACCCCCTGGCTCCAGAAGGTCGCCGACTGGAACCCCTTCAGCGCCACCGTGCAGGCCTGTCGCGTGCTCTTCGGCGACCCGGGAGTCTCCCAGTCCCAGGCCTGGCCGATGCAGCACCCGGTGTGGGCCTCGCTGATTTACTCGGTCCTGATCATCGTGCTGTTCCGGACGCTGGCGGTACGGAAGTACCGCTCGGCCACCGCCTGACGCGACGCGCACGGGACTCACGGCAGATAGCCGGAGATCACCAGGTCGTCGAAGGGGACGAAGACCGCCCCTCCGGCGACCAGGGGTTCGCCCGGCGTCAGCGACTTCGCCTCGACCCCGTCCGGAAGGACCGCGTTGCGGGCCTTCACATCGCGGTCGCCCACCGGGCCGGTCGCGGGCAGCGACTGCACTTGTTGCTTGCCCGCGACCACCAGCCGGTCGCCCGCGAAGACGACCCGGTCCACCCCGTCGTCGAAGCTGCCGGTCGTCGTCGCCCGCCGCAGCTCGCGCCCGCTCGCCAGGTCGTAGGTGACCACGGTGAAGCTGACCGAGCTGCCGACGAGACTGCCGACCACGGCCACCGTGCCGTCCGCGCGCACCGCCGGACCGGCGACGATCGTCAGATCCTCCGCCAGCGTGCGCCGCGGCCGCAGCGTCCGGGCGTCGAGCACGGGCACCCCGCCGTCCTGTGCGTTCTGGCACAGCACCGCGTCCCCGTGCACCACGATCGTCGAGCACTCCACGCCGGCGCCGCCCCGGGCCGTCTCCTTGCCGGTCGCCGTGTCGAGGGCCACCGGCACGGTCCCGCCGACCGTCACGTACACCCGGTTCCCCGAGGCGACCAACTGCTCGGGGATCGCGTCGAGTTCCTTCCGCCACAGCTCACGGCCGCCGCCCTTCCCGTCCAGCCGCACCGCCGTGACCAGGCCCTTGCCCTCGTCCGTACGGTGCAGCAGGCTGCTGTACAGGACGTCGCCGACCAGGTCGGAGCCCTTCTCCGCCCACTCGGGTCCCGGCGCGGGCACCTTCCCGCGCACCTTTCCGTCGTCGAGGCCGTACGCCGTCAGGCCGTCGGCGCCCGCGATGTACGCCGTGTCGCCGACGACCGACGGATCGCCCGGCGACGCCAGGATGCCGAAGTCGCCGGGAGTCTCGCGGCCGGGGACCGCCCACAGCCGCTTGCCGTCGGCCGCGTTCAGGGCGAGGGCCCCGCCCCCGGTGCCCGCGCACAGCAGCACCTTCGGCGCCAGGGAACAGTTGCTGATCCCCGGGCCGACCCGGCTCGCCCACGGCGACCAGCCGGCCGGCCGGGCCCCGCTGTCCGTCGCCGACGTCCCGAAGTCGCCGGCGTGCCCCTCACCGCCGTACGGCCGGACGACCTGGCTCAGCGATCCCACCCCGCCCGGCCCGGACGCCGAAGCGGAGGGCCCGGCCGAACCCGAAGGACCCGAGGGACCCGCGTCTGCCTGGTCCCCCTGCCCGCCCTGCCGGTCGAGCAGCACCACCCCCACCGTCGCCACCACCGCCACCGCGACCGCCGCGGCCACGATCTGCCCCCACCGGCGGCGCCGCGGCTCCGGCCCGGCGGGACCGGCGGGCCGGGCGACCGCCGCCGTGGGCGAGTACGGCACCGCGACGACCGGCGCCATCGTCGGCAGCTCGGCCACGCCCGCGCCCGAGGCCGCCGCCTCGCCGAACCCGCGGGCCGCGTCCCCGTACTCGGCGAGCAGCGACAACACCCCGCCCGGCCACGGAAACACCTCCACCTCGGCGGCTTCGGAACCCAGCAACTCCGCCAGCTCCGCCGCCGAGGGCCGCTCCGCCGGATCGAGCCGCAGACAGCGCTCCACGACCGGCCGCAACTCCTCCGGCACGCCCGACAGTTCGGCATCGGCCCGGCTGATCCGGTAGACCACCGCCGCCATCTCGTCGTCGTGGAAGGGCCCCCGGCCGCTCGCCGCGAACGCGAGCACCGCCCCCAGACAGAACACGTCCGAGGCCGGCACCACGGCCCGGCCGCCCACCAGATGCTCCGGCGACATGAAGCCCGGCGAGCCGACGACCAGCCCCGTCGAGGTCAGCGCCGTCGCCTCGAAGGCCTGCGCGATGCCGAAGTCGATCAGCTTGGGCCCGGCCGCGCCGAGCAGCACGTTCGCCGGCTTCAGATCCCGGTGCAGCACCTGCGCCTCGTGCACCGCGCCGAGCGCCCGGGCCAGGGCGACGCCCAGCTCCCGTACCGCCGCGACCGGCAGCGCGCCGGCGCGGACGACCGCCTCGGCGAGCGAGGGCCCCGGCACGTACTCGGTCGCCAGCCACGGCGCCGGCGCGTCGGCGTCCGCGTCCACGAGCCGGGCCGCGTAGGGGCTGTCCACCGCCCGCGCCGCCGTGATCTCGCGCCGGAAGCGGGTCCGGAAGTCCTCGTCGAGCTCCAGCTCCGCGCGCACGGTCTTCACCGCGACCATCCGGTACGGGTCGGCCGTCGGCGCGTCCGTACGGCAGGCCAGATGGACCTCGCCCATGCCGCCCGCGCCGAGCCGGGCGAGCAGCCGGTACGGGCCGACGAGCCGGGGCGGCCCGGCGGGCAGTGCTTCCAGCACGGTCAACACGCCTTTCCGATGGGGCTGTCGGGGTGACTCACGGGCACGGGCCCGGAGTACTCGGACTTATTCGGGCAGCTCGACGGACGCGACGGCGCCCTTGTCGTACACGACATAGGCGATCCCGCCGACCGGCAGCACCTCGGGCTGCCGGATCATCCGGCCGTAGACGATGCCGTAGTTCGGGTCGCGCTCGTCCTCCTCGGCCCGCGGCCCCGGCGCGCCCGGCACCGGCGTGGCCTTGAGCCCGCCCGGCCTGCCGTCCGCGCCGAGCCCCACGGTGTAGAGCGCGGAGTAGTCGGCGAACACCAGCCGGTCGCCGGCGAGCAGGGGAGAGGACAGCTCCTGCTTGAGCCCGGCCGGCGCGGTGTCCTTCAGGGGGTACGAGGCGAGCCGCGTGCCGTCCTTCGGGTCGTAGACCCCCAGGCCCTCCTTCGCGAAGCCGACGAAGGCCTTCGGGCTGATCACATCGGCGCTGAGGCTCTCCAGCGACGCGGGCACGGTGTCCTTCGCGGCGAGGGTGGCCGCGTCGAGGACGTGCAGCCGCTCCTCGGCGTCGACGACGTGCGGGGTGCTGACGCAGTACGCCGAGTCGCCGAGCACCTTCACGGCCTCGCACTCGGCGGCCGCCCGGTCGACCTGCCCGCGCAGCTCGCCGGTCCGGGCGTCGTAGGTGACGAGCCCGCCGTCGCTGAGCGCGTACACCTGCCCCTTGGCGTAGGCGACCGGCTCGAAGGGGCGGGTCTCGGAGTACGGGATCTCGTCGCTGGTGAGCATCTTCGACCAGAGCTTCCGGCCGTCCGTGAGGGAGAACGCCGCCATCCCGATGGGCGGATGGATGACGCCGTCCGGCGACGGGCCCGCGACCGCGGCGAAGATCGTGCCGTCGGCCACGATCGGCCGGGTCACCTCCCGCTGCGTGCCCTGCATCGGCTCCTTCGACTCCCAGCGGACCGCGCCGCTGCGCACGTCACGGACCTGGAGCTTCCCCTCCCAGGCGAGGACG
The DNA here is from genome assembly GCF_026236535.1 of Streptomyces sp. SKN60. GTDB lineage: Bacteria > Actinomycetota > Actinomycetes > Streptomycetales > Streptomycetaceae > Streptomyces. Next base: position 48,763 of record NZ_JAHTMW010000025.1, read on the forward strand.
ACGACCGAGTCGTGGACGGTGGGACGGGAGGCCTTGTCGACGATCCACGGCACGCCGTGGTCGTTCATGTAGCTCTGGCCGCCCCGGCCCGTCCCGCCGGCGCTCGCCTCCCACAGCTTCTTCCCGTTCGCCGGGTCGAGGGCCTCGTACCAGCCGTCCGTCGTCCGGCACACCAGCGCCTTCTCGTTCCCCGAGCAGCCGAACGCCGGCGCCGACAGCTTCGCCCGCCACGGCTTCCAGCCGGCCGGCCGCTGGGCCGCGTTCTGCGGTACGACCCCGGAGGCGTCCGCCAGGCCCCGGTCGTCGACGCCCGGGACGCGCGGCCCGGACGCGGCGGGCGGGCCGGCGGTGGCGGGCTTCTTCGGGGCGGGCTCCGGCCACAGCAGATACGTGCCGACGCCGCCGCCCAGGACCGCCAGGGCCACCACGGCGGCGATCAGGGCGCGGCGGCGCCGCTCGGGTAAGGGAGCCGGGGCGGCGGGGCGGTCGGTCGGGGCCTGCGTCGGCGCCGCGTGCAGCCCGGGCGCGTCGGCCGGGGCCGGGGCGGGGGCCGCGGGGACCTCCACCAGCGGGCCGCCGGACGCGACGAGCTGGGCGAGCTCCCGCCCGTACTCGCCGATGTGCTCCCGTACGGCCTCCGGCCACGCGGGCGGGCGCCCGGCCGTGCCGCCCAGGAGCTCGGCCAGCGCCTCGGGCGCGGGCCGGTCCGCCGGGTCGCGGGACAGACAGGCGGTGACGACGGCCCGCAGCTCCTCCGGCAGCCGGGTCAGATCGGCCTCGGCCTGTGCGACGCGGTAGAGGACGGCGGCGACCGGGCCCTCGCCGAACGGGTCCTCGCCGGTCGCCGCGTAACAGAGCAGCGAGCCGAGGCAGAAGACGTCCGACGCGCCGGTCACGTGCCGGGCGCCGGCCACGTGCTCGGGCGACATGAAGGAGGGCGTGCCGACCATCACACCGGTCGCGGTCATGGTGGTCGCCCCACCCGCCCGCGCGATGCCGAAGTCGATCAGCCGCGGGCCGTCGACGGCGAGCATCACGTTGCCGGGCTTGAGGTCGCGGTGCAACACCTCGGCGGCGTGTAGATCGGCCAGCGCGCGGGCGATCCGGGCGCCGAGCGCCCGCACCGTCGCGACCGGCAGCGGGCCGCCGCGCCGCACGGCCTGGGCGAGGCTGGGGCCGGGCACGTAGGCGGTGGCCAGCCACGGCGTCTCGGCGTCGGGGTCGCCGCCGACGGGCGCGGCGGCGTACGCGCTGCGCACCATCCCCGCCACCCTGATCTCGCGGCGGAAGCGCTCGCGGAAGGCGGGCTCGCCGGCGACGTCGGTCCGGACGGTCTTCAGGGCGACGTACGCGCCGGGCGGGGCGCCGGGGTCCGTGTCCCGCGCCAGATACACCTCGCCCATGCCGCCGGCGCCCAGCCGCGCGAGCACCTCGTACGGTCCGATGTGCCGTGGCGCGCCCTCGCGCAGCGGTCCCAGCATCTGCCCCATCCCCCTTCTGCGGCCGATGCCTCCGATCATTGCATGAGCATGACGAAGGGCCGGACCCCTTCGCGGGGTCCGGCCCTTCGTACGGTCGTACGGGGCTCAGCCGGTGTACGGCGTGGCGCTGAGGATCTTCACCATGGCCATCTTGCCGTTCGGCAGCTCGTACTCGGCGTCCTCGCCGGCCTTCTTGCCGTTGACGCCCAGGCCGAGCGGCGACTGCGGGGAGTAGGTCTCGATGTCACCGCTCGCGTACTCGCGGGAGGCGAGCAGGAAGGTCATCGTGTCGTCCTCGTCGCCGTCGAAGGCGATCGTCACGACCATGCCCGGCTCGACGACGCCGTCGTCCGCCGGGGCCTCGCCGACCTTGGCGTTCTGCAGGAGCTGCGTGAGCTGGCGGACCCGGAGCTCCTGCTTGCCCTGCTCCTCCTTGGCCGCGTGGTACCCGCCGTTCTCCCGCAGGTCGCCCTCCTCGCGCGCCGCGGCGATCTTCGCGGCGATCTCGGTACGCGCGGGACCAGACAGGTACGCAAGCTCCTCCTTGAGCTTGTTGTACGCCTCCTGGGTGAGCCAGGTGACGTTCTCGCTGGTCTGGGTCACAGGTGCTCCTCGTAGGTACTGGGAATACAAAAGCTCGTCCTGAGCGGAAAGCCACATGTCCAGCTTGCGCCTTCTTGCGCCTTCCGAGCGGGCGAAACCACGAGCCTAACAATGAGTGGCGAAAAGCGGGAGGACATAACCGCGGTCTTTACGTCACCCCAGGTCACCGGGGCGGCCTGGCGGGGGCACTACCCCCGCTCCCTACCCACCGCTACCGCGCCGTACACCCGATCAGCTCGGCGCTGGTGGCCCGTGCGGTGGTGCGGATCGAGTAGACCTTGTCGAGCCGGTCCGTGCTCTCCTCGATCCGGACGTCCTTGCGGCCGACCTCGGTGCCGTCCTCGGCGCGGGAGCGCAGTGTGCACACGCCCTTGGCGTCGGTGTCCTTGCGGATCTCCAGGTGCACCTGGACCTCGCTGTCGCCGGTCACCTCGAACTTGATGACCTCGGCGCTGATCTTGCTGTCGACGACGTAGTGCCAGCCGAACCAGCCCATCATGGCGAGGAAGAGGGTGCCGAGCACCGCCCCGGCGATCATGAGCTTGCGGTCGGCCCGCGCGTCCGCGGAGCGCCCGTAGCGCCCCTCGGGGAGCCGCTCTCGCACCGCGCCCATGATCGTTCCTCTCGCCGTCGGGGTACCGGAATTTTCCCTCCCCCGATTCCGTCACTATAGAGACCTCCCTAGGCGACGAATGACTGAGGACCGAGTCTTGACTGAGCAGCTGCGACTGATGGCCGTTCACGCCCACCCCGACGACGAGTCGAGCAAGGGCGCGGCCACGATGGCGAAGTATGTGTCCGAGGGGGTGGAGGTCCTGGTGGTGACCTGCACGGGCGGCGAGCGCGGCTCCATCCTCAACCCGAAGCTCCAGGGCGACCCCTACATCGAGGCGAACATCCACGAGGTGCGCCGCAAGGAGATGGACGAGGCGCGCGAGATCCTGGGCGTGAAGCAGGAGTGGCTGGGCTTCGTCGACTCGGGCCTGCCCGAGGGCGACCCGCTGCCGCCGCTCCCCGAGGGCTGCTTCGCCCTGGAGGACGTGGACGCGGCGGCGGGCGAGCTGGTCCGCAAGATCCGCGCGTTCCGCCCGCAGGTCGTCACGACCTACGACGAGAACGGCGGGTACCCGCACCCCGACCACATCATGACCCACAAGATCTCGATGGTGGCCTTCGACGGCGCGGCCGACACCGAGAAGTACCCCGAGGACGAGTTCGGCCCGGCCCACGCGCCGAGCAAGCTCTACTACAACCAGGGCTTCAACCGCCCGCGCACCGAGGCGCTGCACCAGGCGCTGCTCGACCGGGGCCTGGAGTCGCCGTACGGGGACTGGCTGAAGCGCTGGGACGAGTTCTCGCGCAAGGAGCGCACCCTCACCACCTACGTGCCCTGCGCGGAGTTCTTCGAGATCCGCGACAAGGCCCTGATCGCCCACCGCACCCAGATCGACCCCGACGGCGGCTGGTTCCGGGTCCCGATGGACATCCAGAAGGAGGTCTGGCCCACGGAGGAGTACGAGCTGAGCAAGTCCCTCGTGGACACCTCCCTCCCCGAGAGCGACCTCTTCGCGGGCATCCGGGACAATGCCTAGCATGAGCGCACACCTGGCACTGACCGAGCTCGTCCCCTTCGCCGCGAAGGAGCTGGACGAGAACAAGGTGACCCCCGGCGTCCTCGGCTTCGTGGTCTTCGCCGTCCTGGCGCTGGCCGTCTGGGGTCTGATGAAGTCGATGAACCGCCACATGCACAAGGTCGACTTCGCGGAGGCCCCGGACCCGGCCACCGCGGGCGCGCCGGCTTCGGCGGCCGAGGGCTCGAAGAAGTAGCAGGCGGTACGCCTCCGGGCCCCGGCACCCGCCGGGGCCCGGCGAGCGCTACCCGGGCCGATCCGCCGGACGGGCCCTAGCCCACCGGCACCCCCATCACCTCCCGCGCCTGCCGCCCCGGCACCATGCCCAGGTCCCAGGCCTGCCAGGCCCCGTCCGAGGCGGGGCCGCGGTCCAGGACCAGGGCGTACGACTCGGCGCAGTCGGTGAGGCGCGGGTCCCGGGACGGGTGGGCGGCGGCGGTCAGGGAGGCGAGTTCCTCTCGGGCCGCGGCCGGGTCGGGGAGCAGGGTGGCGCGCAGGAAGCGGGCCCAGTCGGTGCCGCGGCGGTCGCCGTACCCGGCGAAGAGGCCGGCCGCCTCCTCGCACAGGCCCAGGGCCTGCGTGGTGCGCCCGTTGCCCGCGTCGACCACGGCCAGCTCCAGACAGGTCCAGGCCTCGCCGTGGGCCACGCCGATCCGGCGGAAGTCGGCCCGGGCGTCCATCAGGAGCTGGCGGGCGAAGCCCGAGTTGCGCAGGTTGCCGGTCTGCGCGGCCCGCTGGTCCCGCGTCACCCGGCCCGAATGGTGGCGGGCGCATGCCAAGCCGTAGACGTCGCGCATCCGCGAGAACATCGTCCGCGCCCGCTCCAGCTCCCGCACCGCCTGGTCCCGGTCGCCCCGCTCCTCCAGGGCGTGCCCCAGGTAGTAGAGCGTCCACGCCTCGCCGCGGGCGTCCTCCTGCTCGCGATGCCGCGACAGCGCCTGCCGCAGCCCGTCCACCGCGGGCCCCACGTCCCCGGCGACAAGCCGCGCCCGGGCCAGCTGGGTCAGCGCCCACGCCTCGCCGCGCCCGTCCCGGGTCCGCCCGTACTCGTCGAGGGCGAGCCGCAGCTCCGCCTCGGCCCGCTCCACCTCACCCGTCCGCAGCCGCACCTGGCCCAACTGGAAGTGCGTCCAGGCCTCGCCGTGCAGCGACTCGTGCTCCCGGTGCAACGCGAGCGCCCGGTCCAGCAGATCGAGCGCCTCCGCCAGCCGGCCCCGGTCCCGCTCGACCGCCCCCAGCGCGTGCAGCGTCCACCCCCGGTCGGCCGCGAGCGACTCCGGCTCCTGCAGCTCGAGCGCCTCCCGCAGCCGGGCCGCCGCCTCCGCCAGCTGCCCCTGGTGGTGCAGCGTGATGCCGAGCGAGCACAGCGCGAGCGCCGCGCCCGCGTCCTGATGCGCCTCCTGATACAGCGACACCACCGAGGTCAGCGTCGTCCGCGCCTTGTCCAGCTCGCCCAGCTGTCGGGCCGCGATGCCGGTGCGCCACTGCACCGAGCGCGAGAGCAGCCCCTGCCCCACCGCCTCGGTCAGCTCGTTGATCTCACCCAGCCGGTACAGATCACCGCGCAGCAGACAGTGGTCGCACAGCGCGCCCAGCAGATCGAGCACCGTCTGCTGGTCCACGCCCTCGGTGTGCCGCAGCGTCGCCGTGATGAAGCTGGACTCCTCGTCCAGCCAGCGCAGCGCCGCGTCCAGCGAACCGAACCCGTGCCCGTCGAAGCGGTCCGCACGCGTCGACATCTTGCCGTCGACCATCCGCAGCACCGCGTCCGCCAGCTCCGCGTAGTTGCGGATCAGCCGCTCCTGCGCCGCCGCGATCTCCGCCTGGTCCTCCTCCTCGACGAGCCGCGCCGCCGCGAAACCGCGCACCGCGTCGTGCAGCCGGTAGCGCTTCCCGCGTACGTGGTCGAGCAGCCCGGCCCCGGTCAGCTCCCCGAGCAGCCGCGCCCCGTCCGCCTGGCTGCCGCCGAGCAGCGCCGCCGCGGCCGCCGCCCCCAGCGAGGCCCGGCCCGCGAGCGCGAGCCGCCGCAGGAGCCGCCGCCCGTCCTCGTCCAGACCCGTCGCGTACCCCGCCGCGAGCGCCCGCTCCACCGGCCCCGCGTCCGGCCCGGCCGCCGCGAGCAGCCCGGCCACCTCCGCCGCCGGCCGCCCGTCGAGCAGCGCGCCCGCCGTGCGCAGGGCCAGCGGCAGCCCGCCGCACAGCTCCCGCGCCCGCTCGAACCCCTCCGCGTCGTACGGCCCCCGCGCCCCGCCAGGCCCCAACAGCTCCTCCGCGCCCGCCGCGTCGAGCGCCGCCACCGGCAGCACGTGCACCGAGGCCGGCAGGTCCGCGCCCAGGTCGAGCGGCTCCCGGCAGGTCACCAGGACCAGACTGTCGGAGCGCTCCGGAAGCAGCGTGCGCACCTGCTCCGGGTCCACCGCGTCGTCCAGGACGAGCGTCACCGCGAGCCCCGTCAGCTGCTGGTGGTACAGCTCCGCAAGGCGCCGCACCTGCTGCTCGGCCGACGCCCGCTCGCGGAACAGGAGTTGCTCGCGCGGCGCGCCCAGCCGGTTCAGCAGATGCAGCAGCGCCTCCCGGGTGGACAGCGGCTGCTGCCCGCGGGTGGCCCCGCCCCGCAGGTCCACCACGCACGCCCCGCGGAACTGGTCCCGCAGCGCGTGCGCCGCCCGTACCGCCAGCGCCGTACGGCCCGAGCCGGGCGCGCCGGGCAGCAGCACCACCGTCGGCCGGGTCGTGGTCGCCGCCCGGCCCGCCTGCACCCACTGGGTGATCTGCGCCAGCTCGGCCCGCCGCCCCGCGAACGGCCCGTCGGCGTCCGGCAGTTGCCCGAAGGACTGCTCCAGGACCGCCCGCCGCCGGGCCGCCGCGCTGCGGTCCGCGCCGCGCAGCCGCTCCACCGTCCGCTGCGCCGGCTGCCCCGCCGTCCGCAGCAGCACCCGCTCCTTGTCCAGGAACGGCCGCACGCCCCGCACCTCCAGGGCCGTCAGCCACTGCAGCCGCAGCTGCTCCACCCCGCCCGGCCGGCCCGCCGCCCCGGCCCTGCGGTGCGCCGCCGCCCGCCGTTCCCCGCCGACCTTGAACGCGGCCGCGGCGGCACCCGCCACCGCGACCACGGCGCCCGCGCCGAACGCGGTGCCCGCCGCCGTACCGAGGGCGAGGTCGCCGCCGACCGCCGCGGCGGCCGCGACCGCCGTCACCACGGCCGGCGTCGCCAGGTCCACCGGGGACGCGGGACCGGCCTCCGCCGCCTCCACGGCCCGCAGATAGGCCGCGTACTCCTCGGCCGCCGGCGCCGCGATCGCGTCGAGCGCCGCCTTCCCGCGGGACAGCAGCACCGCCCCGTCGAAGCGGCCTCCCGAGCGCCGTACCTCTTCCTCCACGGCCCGTGCCCACAGCCCCTCGGCCTCGGCCCGATGGCTGTCCCGCATCGCGTTCCCCCTCCGCTCGCGACGCCGGGTCGTGTCAAGTCCCCGGCGCACTCCGCCTCGAACAGTCCGGTGCCCAGTGTCCTCGGAGACATGCGCAGACGCGAGGGACGGACGTCGCCGCCCGGTGTTCCCAAGGGTCCGCGCCCCCCAACGGAACTGACCGAACGACTGCCCGTCGACCTCCCGTCCGATGGCGTTCATGTGCCGAATACCGCGTCCGGGTGATGCACCGGAACCAATCCTTCCCGGGGCAGTTGATCAGGACGCTTCGGTCAACGGAGCAGTTCCGGGCCATCGAGCTCCGGGCCATCGAGCTCAAGAAGGAATACTCGTGATCAAGAAGGTTCTTGCTACCGCTGCTGTCGCGGCCACCGTCGCCGGCATGTCCGCGACCACGGCGATGGCGGCCGGTAACGACGGCGGCAGCGCCAACATCATCGGCAACACGTCGAAGCAGTCCATCGGCAGCAACTCCACCGGTGGCTACATGAGCCCGAACTTCGGTCTCGTCAACGGTGGCGTCCTGCACTGCTTCGACGTCCAGAAGGTCGAGGCCCAGGTGCCGATCGGCGCCCTCATCGGTGTCCCGATCGCCGTCCAGGACGTCCTCGGCAACCCGATCGCCAACCAGACCTGCACCCAGAACTCCGTGCAGCAGAAGGGCGACGACGCTCTGTCGCACATCCTGGGCGAGGTCCTCTCCCAGAACGGCAACATGGGCGGCTGATCCTCCGAGCCCCGCTGAAGCGGCCCCGTTCCTCGCAGAGCCAGTGCGAGGAGCGGGGCCGCTTCGCCGTCATCCCTGCCCCGTCCGCGCCCGGCCCACCCATGGCGTACGGGCGGACTCGGCGGGGCGGTGCCGCCGGGCGGTGTTTCCCCGCCCGCCCGCCGCCCCGGGTGCGCGAGGATGGGGCCATGCCGAACAGACTGGCCCAAGAGACCTCGCCCTATCTCCTCCAGCACGCCGACAACCCGGTCGACTGGTGGCCCTGGTCGGCCGAGGCGTTCGAGGAGGCCCGCCGCCGCGACGTCCCGGTGCTGCTCAGCGTCGGCTACAGCTCGTGCCACTGGTGTCACGTCATGGCCCACGAGTCCTTCGAGGACGAGGCCACCGCCGGCCTGGTCAACGAGCACTTCGTCGCCGTGAAGGTGGACCGCGAGGAGCGGCCCGACGTCGACGCCGTCTACATGGAGGCCGTGCAGGCCGCGACCGGCCAGGGCGGCTGGCCGATGACCGTGTTCCTCACCCCGGACGCCGAGCCGTTCTACTTCGGCACGTACTTCCCGCCCGAGCCCCGGCACGGCATGCCGTCCTTCTCCGACGTCCTCGACGGGGTCGCGCGCGCCTGGACCGAGCGGCGCGAGGAGGTCTCCCAGGTCGCCGCGAAGATCGTCGAGGACCTGTCCGCCCGCTCGCTCGCGTACGGCGGGGACGGCGTCCCCGGTGACGAGGAGCTCGCGCAGGCCCTGCTCGGTCTCACCCGGGAGTACGACGCCCAGGACGGTGGCTTCGGGGGCGCGCCCAAGTTCCCGCCGTCGATGGTCCTGGAGTTCCTGCTCCGCCACCACGCCCGTACGGGCTCCGAGGGCGCCCTCCAGATGGCCGCCGACACCTGCGAGGCGATGGCCCGGGGCGGCATCTACGACCAGCTCGGCGGCGGCTTCGCCCGCTACTCGGTGGACCGCGCCTGGGTGGTGCCGCACTTCGAGAAGATGCTGTACGACAACGCGCTGCTGTGCCGGGTGTACGCGCACCTGTGGCGGGTCACCGGCAGCGACCTGGCCCGCCGGGTCGCCCTGGAGACCGCCGACTTCATGGTCCGCGAACTGCGCACCCCCGAGGGCGGCTTCGCCTCCGCACTCGACGCCGACTCCGACGACGGTACGGGCAAGCACGTCGAGGGCGCCTACTACGCGTGGACGCCCGCCCAGCTCGAAGCGGTCCTCGGCGCCGAGGACGCCCGGCACGCCGCCCGCTACTTCGGCGTCACCGAGGAGGGCACCTTCGAGGAGGGCGCCTCGGTGCTCCAGCTCCCGCAGGACGGCTCCTTCGCCGACGCCGACCGCGTCGCCTCGATCCGGCAGCGGCTGCTCGCCGCCCGCGACGAGCGTCCGCGCCCCGGCCGCGACGACAAGATCGTCGCCGCCTGGAACGGCCTGGCCGTCGCGGCCCTCGCCGAGACCGGAGCCCTGCTCGACCGCCCCGACCTGATCGAGCGCGCCACCGAGGCCGCCGACCTGCTCGTCCGGGTGCACCTCGACGACGGCGCCCGCCTCACCCGTACCTCCAAGGACGGGCGCGCGGGCGGCAACACCGGGGTCCTGGAGGACTACGCCGATGTCGCCGAGGGCTTCCTCGCGCTCGCCTCCGTCACCGGCGAGGGCGTGTGGCTGGAGTTCGCCGGCTTCCTGCTCGACATCGTCCTCGACCGCTTCACCGCCGAGGGCGGCGCGCTCTACGACACGGCGCACGACGCGGAACAGCTGATCCGCCGCCCCCAGGACCCCACCGACAACGCCACCCCGTCCGGCTGGACCGCGGCCGCCGGCGCGCTCCTCTCGTACGCCGCGCACACCGGCTCCGAGGCGCACCGGACCGCCGCCGAACGGGCCCTCGGCGTGGTCAAGGCGCTCGGGCCGCGCGCCCCCCGGTTCATCGGCTGGGGCCTGGCCGTCGCCGAGGCGCTGCGCGACGGGCCGCGGGAGGTCGCCGTGGTCGGCGCCCCCGACGACGAGGGCTTCCGGGCCCTGCGCCGTACCGCCCTGCACGCCGCCACGCCCGGCGCGGTCCTCGCCGCCGGGCTGCCCGACGGCGAGGAGTTCCCGCTCCTGAGGGACCGGCCGCTGGTCGACGGCAGGGCCGCCGCCTATGTCTGCCGGCACTTCGTGTGCGACGCGCCGGCCACCGACCCCGAGCTGCTCGCCCGCAAGCTCGGCCGCTGACGCAGCTGTGGAAGCGGAAGGGCGTCCGCGTCACTTGTAGAGCTCACTTGCAGAGCTCACTTGCAGAGCAGCGAGGCGCCCTTCACCGGCTTGTAGTCGCCGAGGCCCCGCGGGATCTCGCTGGTCGGCTCCGGCCGGGCCTTCGGCAGCGCCTTGTCGGCGCGCATCGCCGCGAAGACCTGGTCCGCGTGCTTCTCGTCCCAGGCCAGGGTCGACCCGACGTCCTCGATGTTCGCGTTGAAGCCCGCGACCGGGACGACCGCGAACTCGGTACGGGCCGGGGTGAGGTTCTTCAGCCGGCCGGCGAGCGCGACCAGCTCGGTGACCGAGATCCCGCGCTCCGCCTTGCCCTTGCCGCGCACCGTCGAGGCGAAGGCCTTCAGCGCCTTCGGGCTCTTGAGCAGCCCGTCGCGCAGGCTGCGGTGCAGGTTGGCGATGAACAGCTGCTGCTTCTGGATGCGCCCGAAGTCCATCTTGCCGTCCGCCCGGCGCGAGCGGACGTACTGCAGCGCCTCGCCGCCCCGCACCGACTTCGAGCCGGCCTTCAGGTCGAGCCCGGTCACCGGGTCCTTGAGCCGCTGCTTCGTACAGATGGGGGTGCCCTTGTCGAAGACGTTCACGGTGTCCATGAAGCGGCGGAAGTCGATCTCCAGATAGCGGTGGACCGGAACCCCGGTCATCGCCTCGACGGTCTCGATCGTGAAGGCCGAACCGCCCTCCGCCCAGGCCGCGTTGATCTTCGCCGGGTGGGCCTCGTGCTGCTCGCCGGTCCGCCGGTCGACATGCCCGTCGGGGAACTCGGTGAGCGAGTCGCGCGGCAGGCTGACCACGCTCACCCGGTCGTTCTTCGCCGACACGTGGACCAGCATGATCACGTCGGTGCAGGCGCACTCGCGGCTGCCGAGCCGGTACTTCTTCTTCTCGGCGGCGGTCACCGCCTTGCGGCCGTCGACGCCGACCACCAGCAGGTTCAGGCCCTTCTTCGGCGAGGGCAGATCCGACGGCGCCGCGGCGAGGACGCCGGTGCCGAGCGCGACCAGGGCGGTGGACAGGAGCAGCGTACGTCTCCGGCGCGGGCGCGGGCGTGGGCCGAGGCCGGGGCCGGGGCGCCGGAGGTTGTGGGGGGAATTCATGGCGGAACGTTAATTCGGGCACACTCGCACACAGGTGCGCGACGCGACATCGGCAGTTCGAATCACCCGCCTGCGACGGCTGTGTCATGATGCCGGAACACCGGTGAAAGGAGCGAATATGGCCCCCGATCCAGGGAAATGGGAGCGCATGGCCTTCATTCCGAAGAGCCGTTATGTTCCCGACCCGCCGCCCGAGCGGGAGCCCTTCCCGCTCTATTCCTCCCTGGCCCGCCAGTGGGAACAGGCAGGCCGGGTGGTGCCCGGAGTGCCGGACCGGGAGTGGGAGCGGCTGATGAGAACACCTATTTGGCCGCGTTGACCATTCGGGTGCGCGGCAATGGGGTGAAGGGGGCCGGTCGGACCATCCGACGGTTTCCTTTTCGTGGCAGGGTCGTTGAGAACCGTGCAGTGGAAGGCGGGAGTCCGCAGGGCTCCCGTAATCGCGAAAGCCGTGAATTCTCTTCCGCCGCAGAAAGGATCCAGACGAAATGAAGTGCAAGAAGGCCGCGGTCGCCGTTGCCGGTCTGCTCATGGCCCTGGGTGCCGCCGCTCCCGCGATGGCCGACTCGCACGCCGAGGGCTTCGCCGTCGGCTCGCCCGGCGTCCTGTCCGGCAACGTGATCCAGGCGCCGATCCACATCCCGATCAACGTCTGCGGCAACAGCGTGAACATCATCGGCCTGTTCAACCCGGCCTTCGGCAACGTCTGCGTCAACCACTGACGTAACGGCTCCGAAGGTTCCGGCCGGCCCCGGGGCGTGTCCACCACACGCCCCGGGGCCGGCCTTCGCCGTACCTGACAGGCCTCAGGACGCCGGCGCGGTCACCCGCTCCTCGCCCGTACGGGGCCGGCCCACGGTCCCGCCCCCTGCGCCCCGCCCGGCACCGGCCCGCAGCCGCTGCCGTACGCCCTTCACCAGCCGCCCCGCCGTGTAGTCCGCGCCGAACACGAAGCGCATCGACGGCCCGTACGAGGGGGCTGTGAGCAGTCCGGCGAGGAACAGGCCCGGCCGGGACGACTCGAACAGCGCGCCCACCTCCGGCGCCCCGCCCGCCCCGGCCGCGCCCGACCCACCGGCACCCACCCGGCGCAGCCCGTCGCGCAGTTCGGGCGCGAGCACGTCGGCCCGGTCCAGGCTGGGCACGAAGCCGGTCGCCGCGATGACATGGTCGGTCTCCACGACCTCCGCGGCCCCGTCCGGGCCGGTCACGTCGAGCCGCAGCCGGTCGTCCGCGGTGACCGTCGCGCACGTCGCCCACCGCCCGAGCCGCACGTCCTTCACCTCGGCGAACCGCTCGCGCAGCCACCAGGCGCCGGCCGGGCCGAGCGCCGAGTCGAAGATCCGCTCGCGGGTGGCGGCGGGCAGCCGCCGGAAGATCCCCGGGGTGTCCGCGTACAGCTTGTTCTGCCAGCCGCAGCCGAGCCCGGTGTGCGGGGCGCGCAGCGAACGCCAGGCGCCGCGGTCGAGCGCCGGCGGCACAGTGTTCCAGTTCAGCCGGTCGGAGCGGGCCAGGACCCGTACGTGCGCGGCGCCCTGTTCGACGAGGATCGCCGCGGACTCCAGAGCGGCCTGCCCGGCGCCGATCACGGTGACGTCCTTGCCGGTGAAGCCGTCGAGCTCGCCGTGGTGGCTGGAGTGGGTGACGTAACGCCGGGGCAGCCCGCGCAGCGGCCCGGGGATCTCCATGAAGGGCAGCACGCCGACCGCGAGCGCCACCGTCCGGGCCCGGACCGTCTCGCCGTCCTCGGCGGTCACCGCGTACCCGCCGCAGGCCGTGTCCGGTGCCACCGTGGTGACCAGGCGCTCGTCGAGCGCGGGCACGGCCTGCCGGGCGAACCAGTCGCCGTACGCGGCGAAGAAGCCGACCGGCAGCGGCACCCCGTGCTCGGCGCGCACGCCCCGGGTGGCCGCGTAGGCGTCGAGCCCGTAGACGCCCTGCGGGTCGGAGAGATGGGAGGCCCACGGCTCGGACTTCAGGTACATCCCCGAGGGCATGGCGTGCCAGGACTCCATGGTGCGGCCGAAGATCCGCAGGTCCAGGCCGTGCGCCGCCGCATGGGCGGCGACGGAGAGCCCGTAGGGGCCCGCTCCCACAATCACCAGGTCGTACATCGTGCGTTCCGCCTTCGAAGTCGTCGTCGTTCTCGCGGGTCTGATGGGGTGTCGGGGGTCATCGCCGGGTCACCCGGCCGGTGGAGGAGGTACGGGCCGAGGGCTGCGGCGGTACGAGGGCCGGCCGCCGCAGGATGCGCGGCCCGCCCCGGAGCAGCCGACGCAGCGCCGGCAGGGCCTTGCGCAGGGCGTGCGCGAGCCAGGCCCGCAGCATCGCGAGGGCCGGCCGGAGGTCGTCGGCGGCGAACCAGGCCGCCTCGCGGCCACCGCCCGTGCCGACCGGACCCGCCGGCTCGGGCGTGTACCGGCGGCGCGGCGAGACCAGGTACGACAGAGCGGCGTAGTTCTCGACGACGAAGCGGCGCCCGTACGAGGGCAGGTGCGCCGGCACCGGCCGGCCGGTGAGGTCCAGATGCATGGCCCGCACCACGTCGAGCCCGTCCCGGTCGGCGAACAGCCGGAACTGGGCGCCGGGCCGCGGATTGAAGTCGAGCAGGTGGTACGCGCCGGTGTCCCGGTCCAGCCGGAAGTCGAGGTCGCACACGCCCCGGTAGCCGAGCGCGCCGAGCAGCTCCCGGGCCGCCGTGTCGACCGCCGGGTTCGCGGTCCACCGGCCGACCGCCGTGAGCCCGGCGCCGTCCGGCCAGGAGCGCTCCTTGCGGCCGGTGGCGCCGGTCGCGCAGCCGCCGGCGGAGTCCACGTACCCGTGGAAGAACCAGTCGAGGTCCCGCCCGGCCGGCAGCAGCTCCTGCAGCAGCAGCCGGCTGCCGGCCTGCGGGGTGCGGGCGTAGAGCTCGCGGACCTCGGCGAGCGAGCCGAGGATCGTGGTGCTGCGCAGGCCGCCGCCGGCCGGCAGCAGCCAGGGGCGGCTCCACTTGGCGATCACCGGAAGTCCGAGCGACCAGGCCATGGCGGCGGCCTCGTCGGCGCCGGTGGGGAGTTCGGTACGGGGGTGGGGGAGGCCCAGGGCCCGGCAGGTCTCGGCGAGCTGGGCCTTGTCGGCGACCCGGGCGAGCTGCTCGGGCGACTGGTCGGGCAGCAGGAAGCGGCCCCCCAGCTCGGGCCGGCACTCGGCGAGAAGCAGCGCGGTGATGTCGTCGAGGGGCACGAGCAGCGCGGGAGGTGACGTGCCGTCGGTCCGATCGACATCGGGAGGGAGCCCGTCCGCGATGCGGTGCAGCAGCCGGGTGAGCTCGGCGGGGGAGGGCTCGTCGGGGCGGCGGTGCGCGCCCCGGAGGTAGCGGGAGCGGACGACCGGACTGTCCGGCGACTCGACCACCGCGTGGACCGCGATGCCCGCTCGCCCCAGGGAGCGCACGGCGCCGAGCGTGCCGTGGTGAAAGGGGTTCGCGTCGAGCCGCACAAGGACCGCGGGGACACGGGTGTCAAAACTCGGCACGGCATTCCTTCGTCTCGGGGGCCCAATCGGGCGATGAGGAATCCTCTAACGGACTATTGAGCGGATCGGAGCGGAGTTCTCGGTCGGCGCATTAGGAATACATTCGGAAGATCCGACTGACGGTCCATCACGCGGCGTGCGAGCGAAGGAGAAGCTGCCATGGTCAACCGAAACCGCAGAACTTCGAGGGTGTGGCTGGGGGTGTTCACCGCCGGTCTCCTTGCGTCAGGTTCTGTCGTGCTGTCGTCCCCCGCTCACGCTCACTCCGCCGCATCCGTAACGACCCGGGACCCCCAACCGACTCTCTCCAGCGCCATGGGAGCGTTCCTCGAATCGGGACCTGTCGGAGTCGCCCGCATCGCCCAGCTGCAGCGCTGGCTCGGCGGGCACGAACTCCGGGTCGGGCACACCTACCTGCCCGGCGACCTCTGGTCGAACATCGAGGGCCCGCCCGGCTTCCTCGACTCCTGGGCGGCCTGGCGCAACGAGCGCGCCGACCGGATGTTCGTCCTCAACGTCCCCATGCTGGAGCGCAACGAGGCCGGCGTCTCCGACTACGAGGTCCGCCGCCAGCTCCAGTTGGGTGCCGCGGGCTACTACGACGAGCACTTCCGCACCCTCGCCCGGCGCCTGGTCGACCTCCGGGCCGCGGACACCGTGATCGTGCTCGGCTGGGAGATGAACGGCACGACCTACACCAGCCGGTGCGCGCCGGACCCGACGGCGTGGAAGCGGTACTGGAACCGGATCGTCGGGGCGATGCGTTCCGTGCCGGGCCAGAAGTTCCGCTTCGACTTCAACCCGAGCCGCGGCCGTGACGCGATTCCGTGGACCGAGTGCTATCCCGGGGACGACGTCGTCGACGTCATCGGCATGGACTCCTACGACCAGCCGCCGGGCTCCAGTTTCGACGAACACGTCAAGGAGCCGTACGGGCTCCAGGCGCAGGTCGATTTCGCGGCCGAGCACGGAAAGCAGATCTCCTATCCGGAATGGGGCCTGTTCCGGAACGGAGACAACCCCGCGTACATGCGGCAGATGCTGGACTGGATGAAACGGCATCAGCCGCTGTACCACACGATCACCGATTACTGCCCGCACGGCGTCTGGCAGTGCGACGACAATCCGCAGTCGTCGCTGGTGTTCCGTCAGATGCTGTACGGGGTGGAGCCGGAGGTCCCGACTCAGCCGACGGAGCCGACTCAGCCCACGGAGCCGACGGAGCCGACGGAGCCGACCGAGCCGCCTGAGCCCACGGACCCGGTGGAGCCCACGGAGCCGACTCAGCCCACGGAGCCGACTGAGCCCACGGAGCCGACTGAGCCGACTGAGCCCACGGACCCGGTGGACCCGACGGTGCCGGTCCCGAAGCCGGAGCCGAAGCCGGAACCCAAGCCTGAGCCGAAGCCGGAACCCAAGCCCGAGCCCAAGCCGGAACCGAAGCCGGAACCCAAGCCTGAGCCGAAGCCCGAGCCCAAGCCGGAACCCAAGCCTGAGCCGAAGCCCGAGCCCAAGCCGGAGCCGAAGCCGGAGCCGAAGCCGAAGCCGGAACCCAAGCCGGAGCCGAAGCCCGAGCCCACCAAGCCCGACTGCTGGAAGCTGAACCTCGGTTCGTGGGTGGAGAGCTGGATCGGCGGGCCGGTCTGCGTCCCGAAGGACACCTCCTGGAAGGACTCCCTGAAGGAACCCGCCCTGCCCGCCACGCCCGCAGTGCCTGCCCTGCCCGCCAGGCCCACGGTGCCCACCGTGCCCGCGGTTCCCGCCAAGCCGCCGGCGAAGCCGGCCGGCGGCTGGCAGGACGGGCTGAAGATCGACTGGAAGGGAGCCCTGAACGGGATCTGGCCGTTCTGACACCCGGCACGGCGGCGGAGGAGCTCATCCTCCGCCGCCGTCCGGCGTTCCGCGAAGCCGCCCGACCGCGCGGCCCAGCCACTCCCGCTCGCGCACCTGACCGGCCGCCCAGCGCCGCCCGTTCGCGGCGCCCGCGCGCAGCCAGAGCAGCGGCGCGGCACCCGGCCCGGCGAGCATCAGGCGCTGGTTGGGCACGGTCTCGGGCCGCCAGTGGTGCTTGTACGGTTCGGTGCCGCGCAGCATGCTCAGCGTGGCCCGGCCGCTCGCGCTGGTCTCGCGCGCCCCGTGCCGCAGCAGCATCGCGGCCACGTCGACCTTGCGGGCGCGCAGCTCGGGGTCCGCCCCGTACAGGTAACCGCCCGCGAGGCGCGGCGACATCAGGGTCAGGTCCGCGCACACCACGTCGCCGCCGAGCCGGAACTCGGTGACCATGGCGTCGCCGCGCTCGACCATCGGCCGCACCGCCCGCGCCAGGTGCTGGGCGAACCGCTCGCTGGTGTGCTCGGCGGTCACGCCCCGGCCCTGCCACTGGAGCCGGTGCAGCCGCAGGAGCCGCTCCAGGGCGCCGGGGACCTCGGCCGCGGGCACGATCCGCTCGTCGATGCCGAGCGCGTCCATCTTGCGCAGCTTCGCCCGTACCCGCTGGGCCTTCCCGGAGGGGATGCGTTCGAGCAGGGCCTCCATGGGGACGGCGGGCAGCTCCAGGCACAGCGAGTCGGCGAGCCGGCGGCGGGGGCCGCGCCAGGCCTCGTAGACCCGCTCGGCGGCGGCCCCGGGCCGTACCTCGCGCAGATCGATCACCGTGCCGCGGGCCGCCCGGGCCAGCGCGCCGGCGAGCGCGGGCGCCGCCTCCGGGCAGGAGTCGTCGAGGAGCACGTCGGTGAAGTCGGTGATCGCGCCGCCGAGCGGGGCGAGCGCGGGCAGCGGGCCGGGCGCCCGCATCAGCGCCGCCGCGCCGACCGGGGTGCCGTCGGCCCGCCGCACCAGGACGACGCGCAGGTCGCCGGGGCGCCCGTACGACACCCACCAGGAGTGCAGCCACGCGTACGACTGGAACGGCGTCGCCGTGGCGCACCGCCCGTACAGCGCCGTCCACTCGGGGCCGAGCCGCTCGAACTCGGCGCAGTCCCGGACGATCTCGGTCAGGAAGGATCTGCCGTTCACACCGCCTCCGGTTCCGGCTGCTGCGCGGCGGCGCCCGCCGGACCCGGCACCTGCGCCGCGCCGCCCGCGGCCGGCTGCCGGGAGTGCCGGGCCTCGGCGCGGGCCGTGCGCTTCGGCCGTACGAGCAGGGCGAGGCCGCCGAGCAGCCCGCCCGCGCAGCCGCCGACCAGCGCGGACAGCGGCGCCGACGGCGAGACCGGCTGCTGCGGCTTGGTCGCGCGGGAGAACTGGACGACCTTGACGCCGGTGTTGGCGGCGACGTGCGTGCTGTTGGTCACGAGCGCGCGGGCCACGCCGTCGGCCATCGACACCGCCGTCGCCGGCTTCGCCGACCGGGCCGTGATCGAGATCATCGGGGCGTCCGGGGAGGTCGACGCCTGCACGCTCTGCCGCAGCGTGTCCGCGGAGACGCCCGCCCACACCTGGGCGTCGCCGGTCACCGCGATGTCCGTGGCGACCCGCCCGTACGCCTGGGCGAAGCCGAGCGCGGCGGACGGGTCGGACTTCTCGCCGGGGACGACGATGACATAGCTGGTCGCCGCGTACTCGGGGGTCTTCAGGGCGCCGTAGCCGCCGCCGAGGACCGCGCCGGCGAGCACGGCGGCCGGCAGCACCATCCAGCGGGCGGGGGTGAGCAGGGAGGAACGTGGCGGGGTAGTGGTCATCGGATTCCCTCTGTGGATACCCCTGCCTTCAGGCAGGGGAGGAAGCGGACTCCTGCGGAGCAGGGCAAGGGCCGTGATCCGTCGTCATGCCGGATCACAGTGCTTCGACCCGCAGGTTTGGTGCTAAGTCGCAGTCCCGCTAGTTTGTGAGCGTGACCACGACGTGTGTGAAGCGGGCGTTCAAGTACCGCTTCTTTCCGACCGATGCGCAGGCGGCTGAGCTGTCGCGCACGTTCGGCTGCGTTCGGAAGGTCTACAACCTGGCGCTGGCCGCGCGTACAGAGGCGTGGGCGCGGCAGGAGCGGGTCAACTACAACGCCACGTCGGCGATGCTGACCGCGTGGAAGAAGACCGGGGAACTGGCCTACCTGGCTGAGGTTTCCTCCGTCCCGCTCCAACAGGCGCTGCGGCACTTGCAGGCGGCGTTCACGGGCTTCTTCGGCAAGCGGGCCAAGTACCCGCGGTTCAAGTCCCGGAAGAGATCCCGGAAGTCTGCCGAATACACCACCAGTGGTTTCCGATTCCGCGACGGTGAACTGACCCTGGCGAAGATGAGTGAACCGCTCGACATCGTGTGGTCGCGTCCGCTGCCCGCCGGGGCGCAGCCGTCCACCGTGACGGTGTCGCAGGACAGCGCGGGCCGCTGGTTCGTGTCCATGCTGTGTGACGACCCGACTGTGAATCCATTCCCGGTCACCGACACGGCGGTCGGTATCGACGTCGGACTGGACCACCTGCTGACACTGTCGACCGGGGAGAAGATCGCCAACCCGCGGCACGAACGCCGTGACCGCGCCCGGCTCGCGAAGGCCCAGCGGACGCTGGCGAGGAAGGCGAAGGGCGATGGCGCCAACCGGGCGAAGGCCCGGCGCAAGGTCGCCAGGATCCATGCCCGGATCGCCGACCGCCGGCGTGACGGCCTGCACAAGCTGACCACTCGTCTCGTGCGTGAGAACCAAACGCTCGTGATCGAGGACCTGACCGTGCGCAACATGGTCAGGAACCGGCGACTCGCCCGCGCCATCAGCGACGCCGCGTGGGCGGAGTTCCGGAGCCTGCTGGAGTACAAGGCCGGCTGGTACGGGCGGGAAGTGATCGCGGTCGACCGCTTCTTCCCCTCCTCCAAGCTGTGCTCCCACTGCGGCACCCTCGCGATGAAGATGCCGCTCAACGTCCGCACCTGGACGTGCGAGAGCTGCGGCACGGCCCATGACCGGGACGTGAACGCGGCTCGTAACCTTCTGGCCGCCGGGCTGGCGGTGACAGTCTGTGGAGCTGGTGTAAGACCTCAACGGAGTACTCCGGGCGGGCAGTCGGCGGCGAAGCAGAAAGTCCCACGGCGCGAGCCGTAGGAACCCCCCTCGTTTACGAGGGGGAGGAAGCCAAGACACAGGTCTCACTTCACGGGGCGGGGGCCGCGGACGGCCCGGTGGTAGAGGGACAGCAACTGCTCGGCGCTGTGCGCGATGTCGTAACGGCGGAGGGCCTCCGGCGGCACCAACCGCCCGCCCCGCTCCCGCAGCACCTCGTCCAGCGCGGCGGCCAGCTCGGGCACCGCCCCGCCGACCCGCCGCGCTCCGGGCGCCGCCTCCGGCGGCAGGTCCTCGATCGCCGGACACGCCACATACAGCGCGGGCAGCCCGGCCGCGAGCGCCTCGACGACGGCGAGCCCGAAGGTCTCGTCGGGCGACGCGGACACGAACACGTCCATCGCGGCGAGCAACGACGGCAGATCGGGCCTTTCACCCGGTCCCTCCGGCGGGTCCGGCACCGCGCCCGTCAGCAGCACCCGGTCCGCCGCGCGGCACTCCGCGGCGAGGCGCAGGAGCTTGGCGCGTTCGGGGCCGTCGCCGACGAGGAGGAGGTGGGCGTCCGGGAGGGCGGAGACCGCGCGGAGGAGGCGGTCGAAGTGCTTGCCGGGGGTGAGGCGGCCGACGCCGCCGACGACGAAGGCGTCGGGGGGCAGGCCGAGGGCGGTGCGGGTGCGGGCGCGGGCGGTGGGGTCGTGGGCGAAGCGGGTGGTCTCGATGCCGTTGGGGACCACGTGGATACGGGTCGGGGGGACGCCCCAGCGGGCGAGGCGGCGGGCGACGCTCGGGGAGACGGCGACCGTGGAGGTGCCGAGGCGTTCCGTCGCCAGGTACAGGGCGCGGGTGCCGGCGGAAAGGCGCCGGCCCTCGATCTGGGCGTCGCCGAGGGAGTGTTCGGTCGCGATGACGGACCGTACGCCGGCGAGCCGGGCCGCCGGCCGGCCGTACACGCAGGCCCGGTAGAGATGGGTGTGCACCAGGTCGTAGCCGCCCTGGCGGATCAGCCGGGTGAGCCGGGGGAGCGCGCCGACGTTGCGGTTGCCGGTCATGCCGAGGTGGGTGACGGGGGTGCCGTCCGCCTCGATGCCGTCGGCGACCGCGCCGGGGTTGGTGAGGGTCACCACGCGGCTCCGCACCGGCAGATGGCGCAGCAGCAGCCGCAGCTGCTGCTCGGCGCCGCCGATGCCGAGGCCGGTGATGACGTGCAGCACCTTCAGGTCACGGCTCATGACAGGACCGACCGGGCCGGGCCGCTCCGCGCGGGGATCAGATCGACGGGGCGGCGGCGCCGCAGCGGGTGCAGGACGCGCTTCGCGGTGAGCCGCCACGAGGTGTCCTCCTCGCCGACGTGCACCCGCGGCAGCGCGTACGTACCGGACAGCGGCCCCGGGTCGATGGCGCAGCCGTACGCGTAACCCGCCTTGCGGACCGCGCGCGTGACCCGGGCGTCGACCGTCCCGTACGGGTAGCAGAAGCCGTCCACCGGACCGCCGGTGATGTCCTCGATCAGTTCCCGGCTGTGCCGGGTCTCGGCGGCGAGCGTCGCGTCGTCGGCGTCCGTCAGGGACACGTGGTGCAGTCCGTGCGAGCCGATCTCCATGCCGGCGGCGGCCGCCTTGCGGATGCCGTCCTCGTCGAGCAGCGGCTTGCGCGGCCCGTGCGCGTCCCACGCGTTGTCGCCGCCGAGCCGCCCCGGCAGCACGTACACCGTCGCCGTGAAGCCGTGCCGGCGCAGCAGCGGCACCGCCGACTCCAGGAAGTCCGCGTAGCCGTCGTCGAAGGTCAGGCCGACGAGTCCGCGCTCGCGGCCCGCCGCGGTCGCCGCGAGCAACTCCCGTACGGAGACCCCGCGCAGCCCCCGGTCGCCGAGCCAGTGCAGCTGGCGGGCGAAGCGCACGGGGGAGACGGTCACCCGGTACGGATCATCGGGTGCGTCCGCGATCGAGTGGTACATCGCGACCCACAGGGGAGGCTTCGGCAGCAGACGACGCAGCACGGCTGGGGCGGGCATGGGGGGTCCTTCGGAGGGGTCGGAGGGTTCGGCGGGGGGAGCGGGGCAGGGGCGGGATCTCGGGCGCCTTGGCGGCGCACGCGACGAAGAGCAGGAAGACGCCGACGACGACGAGCGCGGCGACGGTGAGCGAGAGCAGCGGCGGGTCGATCGCCACCGAGCACAGCCAGCCCGCGCCGGTCGCCCACGCGCCGGCCGTGGCGAGCCGCAGCAGGCCCTCGCCGAGCCGGCGCACGTCGACCGGCACGGACTGCCGGTGCGCGCCGAGCAGCAGCATCACGGCGGTCAGGGTGATGCCGAAGGCGTTGGCGCCGGCGATGCCCGCGGCGCCCCACAGGTGCGCGGCGCCCGCGCCGGTCACGGCGGTCGCGGCGAGCCCGGCGCCCATCGCGGCGGCCGGGTACCAGAGCGGGCGGACCGCGGAGAAGTAGCAGCGGACCAGGGCGCCGACCATCGTCTGGCCGAGCAGCCCGAGCGCGTACACCCGCATCACGGCGGCGGTGGCGGCGGTGTCGCCGGTGTCGAACGCGCCGCGCTCGAAGAGGAGTCCGACGATCTGCGGCGCGGCGGCGATCACCGTCGACGCGCCGATCAGCACGACGACCGCGGCGAGCAGCAGATCCCGCTCGACCCGGCGGCGGGCCGCCTCCGCGTCGCCGGCGGCGAGCGCCCGGGCGATGATCGGGAAGCTGACCGTGCACAGCATCAGGGAGAGGATCATCGGCATCTGCGCGACCTTCTGCGCGTAGTTCAGATGCGAGATCGCGCCGGCCGGGAGCGGCGAGGCGAGGAAGCGTTCGATGAGGATCTGCGACTGCCGGGTCAGCGCGAAGACGACGACCGGGGCGATCATCCCGAGGACCAGGAGCCGGTTGTCGCCGCCGCCCGGGGCGGGGGGCTTCGGCTCCGTCTTCGGGACGGGCCGGGAGCGCAGCTCCCGCAGCAGCGACGGCGCCTGGACGAGCACCATCAGGACGCCGCCGACCGCGACCCCGGCGGCGGCGGACCGCACGCCGAGCGGTTCGCGCAGGACGAGCGTGGTGCCGATGATGCCGACGTTGTACGCGACGTAGATCGCCGCCGGCGGCAGGAACGAGCCGTGCGCGCGCAGCGCCGCCGAGCAGTACCCGGCGAGCGCGAACGACAGCACGCAGGTGGCCGTGAGCCGCGTGCAGTCCACCGCGAGCTTCGGGTCCGGAAGGCCGGGCGCGAGCGCGGAGACGAGCCACGGCGCGAGGAAGACGAGGAGCGCGGAGGCGGCGGCGACACCGAGGACGAGCCGGGGGAGCGTGGCGCGTACGAGGGTACGGACGGGGTCGCCGAACAGGCTGCCGGCGCGGCGGGCCAGCGCCCGGGAGAACGCCGGCACCAGGATCAGCGCCATCGCGTCCTCGATGAGCAGCGTCGACGCGAACTCCGGCACCGTCCAGGCCACCAGGAACGCGTCGGTCTCGGCGCCCGCGCCGAAGTACCCGGCGAGGATCTGGTCCCGGACCAGGCCGAGGACCGCGCCGACGGCGGTCAGCACCGCCGTCACGGCCGCCGCCCGCAGCAGGAAGCGGCCCGACGGCGACCACTTGGTACGGCGCCGGGCGTGCCGGGCCCGGACGGACGGCTCCTCCGGCGGACCGGCGGGCCGGGCACCGTGGCCGAGGGGCCGGCCGCCGAGCAGCGGCGGCCGGGCCGCCTCGCCCGGCACCGAACGGCTGGTGATGACCATGGGGCCGCGCCGCACCACCCGGCTGCCGCCGGCCGGGGTCCGGCCGTCGGTCGCGCCCGCGAGGTCCCACGGGTCGCGCGGCGGCCGCCCGGGCCCCATGCCCGGCTGGGTGCCCGGCTCGGCGGCCGGGCCGCGCGGCTCCACCCCGCACAGCAGATCGGGGCCGCTGCCGGCCGCCCACGGATCGGCGGGGCCCGTGTCCGCGCGCCCCGCCCCGCCGCCGCCCCGCGCGCCGTCCCCGCCCGGCACGCCCGCCGGCAGGTCGCACAGCGGGTCCTCGGGCGCGAGCAGCGACCAGGGGTCGCCGGGCCCGAGCGGGGGAGTGCGGTCGGCGCGGCCGTAGGGGAGGCGGAGTTGCAGGGTGGTGTCCGACGCCCACGTCGCCCCGTCGCCCCCGGCACCAGCACCGCCCCCGGCACCGGAGCCGGCCCGCCCGCCGGGTCCCCCGGCACGGCCGGGCACACCGTCGCCCGGGGCGTGCTCGCCGGTCGTCCCGCCCGCCCTCTCGCCGCCCGGCGCCCCGGCCGCCCACGCCCCGGCCCCGCCCAGGTCGAGGCCGTGGGCGGGGGTGTCGGCCGGGGGCCGGGAGGCGGACCGGGAGTCAGGCATCGCGCACCTCCGCCAGCGACCACCAGGCCGCCAGGCCGAGGACGACGGACATCAGGACCGTCGAGGGGCCGCCGATGTCCGCGTAGAAGAAGTCGATGAGCTGCCACGCCAACAGCCCGACCGCCACCAGCGCGCAGTCCGCGCCGCGCCGGCGCCGGCGCAGCGCCGCGACAAGCAGCGCCGCCCAGCTGCCGGCGAGGGCGAGCAGCCCGATCAGGCCCTGCTCGCTGAGGACCAGGAGGTACATGTTGTGCGGGGACAGCAGCGGCTGGCGGGCGAAGGCGGCGCCCGCGCCCGCCGTGTCGCTGCCGGAGGACAGGGCGAGCGAGGCGTTGGAGTCGCGGTAGGCCGGGAAGCCCTTGAGGCCGACGCCGGTCAGCGGCTCGGAGCGCCACATGCGGCCGGCCGCCGCCCACATCGTGTACCGGTCGGTGACCGACTGGTCGGGCGCGGCGGTCACCTGGGTGATGCTGGTGACGCGCTCCTTCACCATGTCGGAGCCGATGCCGAACCCGCCCACCAGGACCACCCCGAGGGCCGCGCCGGCGAGCGCGGCCCGGGCGGCCCGGCGCGGACCGGAGAGCAGCAGCTGGAGACCCACGGCGAGCACGGTCGCGATCCACGCGCCCCGGCTGAACGACAGCACGAGCGGCACGAACAGCAGCCCCGCACAGACCAGCGCCGCCGTCCGGACCCGGCTGCCCGCCCGGCCCCCGAGGGCGAGGCCCGCCGCGATCACCAGGCCGTACGCGACGACTGTCGCCATGCCCATGACGTCCGTGGCGCCGAAGGTGCCGACCGCCCGGATGTCCGCGCCCTGGTACGAGGCGCCGGTGCCGGTCGCGAACTGGAGCACGCCCACCCCGCCCTCAAGCAGGGCGAGCCCGACCAGACCCCACGCCACCACGGCGAAGTCCCGCCGGTCGCGGATCATCACGAGCACCGCGCCCGGCACAAGGACGAAGATCTGCAGATAGCGGGCCACCCCCGGCAGGCTGGCGCCCGGGTCGTTCGAGGTGATCGCGGCCAGACACACACCGAGCACCGGCAGACCGAGCACGACCGCCGCCGCCCGGGTCAGCGGCCGGGCCCCGCCGCGCACCACCCGCAGCAGACAGATCAGCACGAGCAGCCCCGACGCGGCGTCGGCCACCGTGCCCGAGCCGCCCGTCCCGCCCTGCGCGCCGCCGCCGCCCGGCACAAGCAGCAGCGCGATCACCGCGAGCACCGGGGACAGCGCCCCGGCCCGGCGCGCCCACTCCCGTACCTCGGAGCGGGCCGCGAGCCCGGTGTCCGGCACCGGCACCGGCGCAGTCGCCGTCACGGCCGTGGTCATCGTCAGCTTCCCGTCGGTCGCACGAGGCCGGCCGCCGTACGCAGCAGGATGCAGACGTCCTGCCAGAGCGACCAGTGGTCGATGTAGTGGTTGTCGAAGCGGCAGCGGTCCTCGATCGAGGTGTCACCGCGCAGCCCGTGCACCTGGGCCAGACCGGTCAGCCCCACCGGCATCCGGTGCCGGGCCGCGTAACCCGCGTGGATCCGGCTGAACTGGGCCACGAAATACGGGCGTTCGGGCCTCGGCCCGACCAGGCTCATGTCCCCGCGCAGCACGTTCCACAGCTGCGGCAGCTCGTCCAGCGAGGTCTTCCGCAGGAAGTGCCCGGCCGGGCTCATCCGCCGGTCGTTCGCGATGCTCCACTGGGTCGCCGACTCCGTCTCGTCGGCCGGCTTGAGCGTACGGAACTTCAACAGTGTGAACAGGCGCCCGTTCTGACCCACCCGCTCCTGCCGGAACAGCACCCCGGGCCCGTCCGCGATCCGCACCGCCAGCGCGCACGCCATGAGGACCGGCAGCGCGAGCGCGAGCGCCGGACCGGCCAGCGCCACGTCCAGGGCGCGCTTCGCGGTCAGCCCGCGCCGCTCGCCCAGCGGCACCAGACGCCGGCAGCCGTACCCCCACAGGTGGTCGCCCATCGGACCGCCCGACTGCTCCCCGCCGACCCGCCAGGTGGCGCAGCCGTGCTGCTGGAACAGCGTCACCAGACCCTCGTCCGCCGCGTCCGAGGAGACCAGTACCGCGTCGCGCACCGTGTTCTGGATGACCGCCCGGTGGACCTCCTCCGTGGTCGTCAGGACCGGAAGCCCCGGCTCGCCGTCCGCGCGCGGCGCGACGATCCCGACCGGCCGCACCCCGTACTCCGGGTGCTGGGCCAGCGCGGCGGCGAACCGCCGGGCCGGGCCCGCCGCGCCCACCACGAGCGCGGACCGCGGATGCGTACGGGCCGTCCGGCGCCGCCGGGCGAGCACCAGACCGCGCACCACGAACACCGCCGTCACCTGCACGGCGTACGCGGCGCACAGCCGCAGCGGTCCGATCACGAGCGCCGGGGCGTACGCGGCGACCGCGGCCGCCGTCACGCACCAGGCGATCCCGGCGCGGGCGGCGAGCGCCGGCACCTCGTCGAGCACCCCGGCGGGCAGCGCGGCCGGCCGGTGCAGCCCGGCCCGCGCGTCGAGCGCCACGACCAGGAGGACGACCGGCAGCGCCAGCTCCCAGCGGCGGTGCGCCGCGGACAGCACACCGACCGCGAGCAGCACGGCCAGCACGTCGGCCGCGACCAGCGGCACGGCCGCGTACCGCTCCCGCAGGGGCCGGCGCACCGGCAGCGCGAGCCGGTCGGACGCCGTCCGCGGCGAGGCGGGCGAGGCGAGGGAGGCGAGACCGGAGAACTGGCCCGCCACGGGCCACGGGCCCGGCGAAGGGTTGACGCTGGTGCTTTCGGTTGTCACTGTGCGATCGGCTCTCTGTGCTCCGTGCACCGCACTCCGGCCACTTCGCGGTAGAGCTCCGCGACGGCCGCGCCGGTGCGCCGCACATCGAATCTGCTGAGTACGTGCTCGCGGGCCTCCCGGCCCAGCGAGTGCCGCAGCTCGGTACGGCCCAGAAGGCGGCCGAGCGCGGCGGCGAGCGCCGCGGGGTCCCCGGACGGGACCAGGCAGTGCTCCTCGTGGCCGGGCGGCAGACTCTCCCGCGCCCCGTCCACGTCACCGACCACCACGGGCCGCCCGCTCGCCATCGCCTCCAGGGGCGCGAGCGCCATGCCCTCCCAGCGGGACGGCAGGACGACCAGGTCGGCGGCCCGGTACCAGGGCGCGGGGTCGGCCACCGCGCCGGTGAAGTGCACCGAGAAGTACGGGTCGGCGGTCGCCCGCAGCGCCGCCGCGTCCGGGCCGTCGCCGACCAGGACGAGACGGGCCTCCGGCACGGCGGCGAGCACCGCGGGCCATGCGTCGAGCAGGACGTCCTGCCCCTTCTGCCGGCACAGCCGGCCCACGCACACCACGAGCGGCCCGGCGCCCGGGAGTTCGCACTCCGGGCCCGGGCTCGCGGCCGCGTCGGCGTCGGTGGGCGGCGCGAAACGGGCGGCGTCCACCCCGTTGTGGATCACCGACCAGGCGGCGCGCACCCCGGCGTCCTCGCCGGTACGGCGCTCGGCCGCGCTGACGCACACGATCCGGTCGGTCCAGCGGGCCGCCGCGCGCTCCCACATCCGGGCGAGGGCGGCGGTCGTCCCGTCGACGGCCTCGAAGGACCAGGCGTGCGGCTGGTACACGGTCGGCACCCGGCCGCGCAGCGCGAGCCGGGCGCAGAGCCCGGCCTTGGCGCTGTGCGCGTGGACGAGCGCCGGTCGCACGGCCCGCAGCAGCCGGCCGAGCTCCCGGGTCTCCCTCAGCAGCGCGGGGCCGGGCTCGCGGCCGGCCCGCCAGTCGTACGCCTCGGCGCCCTCCGCCCGTACCGCGGCGGCGAGTTCGGTGCCGGGCGGACAGGCCACGGCGACCCGCAGGCCCGCCGCCAGCTGGCCGCGGACCAGGTCGGTCACGACCCGGGCGACCCCGCCGTCACCGGGCTGGACGGCGTGCAGCACGTCCGGCCCGGGGTCAGTCCGCGTCTTCCGGATCTTGCCGGGGCCGCGACGCCCGGCACGCACATCTGCCGCGTTCTCGTCGGTCGCCATGGCTCCGCCATGTCTCCCTCCTCCGCCTTGCAGCTGCACGCACCGGACGCCGCAGCCTGATCCGGCCTGATCCGAAAGACACGGCCTAGTCCGCGTCGGGCTCGGCTCCTCGGCCGGGCGCGACGAGGGGCAGCAGTCCGGCGCCGGGCTTTCCGAGTCCCGGCTGTGCGAGTCCGGGCTTTCCGGGACCAGGCCTTCCGAGACCGGGTTTTCCGGGGCCCGCCTGTCCGCGGGCCGGCTGTTCGAGGTCCGCCTGGAGGAAGAGCGCGCCGAGCCAGACGGCGTCCTTCCGGCTTCCGAGGCGGATGTGGAAACGATCGGCCCCATGGCGCAGCGCCCCCCGCAGATCGAAGACGTCCGAGTCGTACCCCAGGGTGTTCTGATGAGCGGGCAGTCGTTCCATCCGACTTGTTCCCGATTCCGTGATGCTGGAGTTCATCACGTCGTCCGCGGAATTCGCGGAATCGGAGATCACGCTGCGCGTGACGCTCTTCGCCCGGCCGGTCTCCACCGCCAGGTAATCGCCGGTCGTCCCCCGGTCGCCGTCGTAGCCGACGATCCCGAGGCGCCCGTCCGCACCGTTCGGCACGCGGTGCGCGCCCAGGGCGAGCGGGACCGCGAGCTCCGGGTTCCCCGGCCCGAGCGCCTCGAACCCGTCCCACACGGCGAGCCGGCGCAGCGGCTCGTCGGCCTTCTCGTACGCGGCGACCAGCGTCCAGCCGCCCCAGCCGCCCACGGCGGAGCGGCCCATGGCGACGTTCACCTGGGCGACCGTCCACAGGCCCGAACGGGACGAGCGGACCAGCTCGGTGACGTCGGCGGAGGCCTGGAAGGCGTCGGCGCCGTCGGCGGTGCGGTGGCCGATCGTGGTGTCGGCGAGCACCGCCTTGTACTGGCCGCCGGGCTCGGCGATCAGCACCCGCCCGTTGTCCTTGGGCGGCTTCTGCTCACCCACCCGCAGGTTCCCGCCCCAGTACAGGCGGGCCCAGCTGACCCGGGCGCCGTCGGGCACGCGCAGTTCGGCACGGCTGGAGTTGTAGGTGTTCGGATCGGCGTCGACGTCGACGTACGCGATTGTGGCGCCGTCGTTGGCCGACTCGGTGCCGGCCGCGCCGGTGGCCGAGGTGTTGGCGGCCCGCACGACCCCACCGTGCTGCACCGCCTCGTACCTCGCCGTGAACGGGAGTCGGGCGGACTCCTCGGGCCGGGGCGCCACCGGGGGCGCGGCGGCCGAGGCGGCCGGGAGCGCGGCGGAGAGCGCCGCGCACGAGAAGGCACACACCAGACCCCGACGTACGGCATGAACCGCTGAATTCCGCATACAGGTTCTCCGCTTTGATGAGAGAGAGAAGGGAAGACCCGTGGTGACCGGGGGAGGGAGGAGAGAAGTCGGTCGCGCGAAATGGATGAACGCGCGACGGGACCGGAAGCAACGTTCGGGAACGTTATAACCCCCGCGTCGGGCGATAGTAAGCATTAGATGCTCACAAACGCTAACTTCCGTATCCAACCGGCACGTTCCTCGTTGAGCGTGTTGCGCCTTTCTGGGCCCAGTCACTCGAATGACGCTCCTATGGCCCAAAGATCGGTTGAACGTCACCCGTTCGGGAGAGCAACCGATGAAATCCAGCGGCGTTGTTGATGCAGCCGGGCAATACCGTCCGCGCCGTCCGAGTTGAAAATCGATCGAGGAGACGTTCTCCATGTCCCGTATCGCGAAGGCCGTTGCTCTGTCCGTCGGTGCGGCTGCCGCAGTCGCCGGTTCCGCCGGTGTCGCCGCCGCCAGCGCCGGAGCCGAGGGTGCCGCCGTGCACTCCCCGGGCGTGCTGTCCGGCAACCTGGTCCAGGTCCCGGTTCACGTCCCGGTCAACGTCTGCGGCAACACCGTGAGCGTCATCGGCGCGCTGAACCCGGCCTTCGGCAACACCTGCGTCAACGCCGGCTGACCTTTCGCGCCGGATCGCGGTCCTTCCGAGGCCGGCGCGGCGACCCGTCCGGGTCGCCGCGCCGGCCTTTCGCCGTCCGCCCACCGTGCTGCCCACCGCGCTGCCCCCCTGTGTCGACTCGCCCGGGCCTCGTCCCGGGCCACGTTCGGACGCACCCCCGTGCGCCGCCCGGTGCAACGGCGCACGCCCCGTGCAGGAGCAGGTCAGGCGGGGGGATTCACCCGAACGGATTCGTGGCGCTCAGTAGTCCAGCGGTTGCGGAGCGCTATAGCCGCAGGCACGGTGACAGGGCTGTTGTCCGACGCATAAGGAAAAGGAACACATATGCGTCCCCACGCCTCATCCCGCATCACCGCCCTGGCGATATCGGCCGCACTCACCCTCGGCATGGCGGGACCCGCCTTCGCCGACGAACACCGCCCGTCCGGCCCGGCCGCCCACGCCGGCACCCGGGCCCCGCTCCCCGACTCCGCCGCGCTCCTCGCCCAGGCCCAGGCCCTCGGCGAACTCGGCTCCGTGAGCACCCCGGTGACCGAGCTGATCACCGCGACCCTGAAGGCCGACGACGGGCAGCTGCCCGCCGCCGACGCCGAGGCGTTCAAGGAGAAGATCACGACCGCCCTCGAGGCGGCGAAGGAGACCGCCCCGGTCACGCCCCCCGAGACCCCGGTGACGCCGCCCGCGGCCGAGACCCCGGTGACTCCGCCCGCGGTCGAGACGCCGGCGACCTCGCCGGTGACCTCGGCCGTGACGACGCCCGTGACCTCCGTGGTGCCGACCGGTGTTCGGGCCGCGGCGCCCGCCGACATCGTCGGCGACGCGCTCGCCACGGTCCAGAAGGCGGTCGCCGACCTGCTCGCCGCCGTCACCTCCGGCAACGCCACCGGTGTCGTCCCGCAGGTCACCGCGACCCTGACCTCGCTGGTCAACCTGGCCGTGGCGACCGTCCTCGGCAGCGGTCTGCCGGCCCCGAACCTGGCCGGACTGCCCACGCTGCCGAGCCTCCCGGTCTCCACGGACACCCTGCCGGTGAAGCCGCCGGTCTCCACGGACACTCTCCCGGTCACGCCGCCGGTGTCGACGGGCGCCCTGCCGGTCCGCTAGCCGGATCCCCGCACCCCGGGGCCGGGTCCGTCCCAGAACTTCTGGGCGGGCCCGGCCCCTTTCGCGCCGGCGTGCGCGGGCGGTCCGTCAA
Organism: Streptomyces sp. SKN60; assembly: GCF_026236535.1. Classification (GTDB taxonomy): domain Bacteria; phylum Actinomycetota; class Actinomycetes; order Streptomycetales; family Streptomycetaceae; genus Streptomyces. Next base: position 79,982 of record NZ_JAHTMW010000025.1, read on the forward strand.
TCACACCGGTTCCCTTCCTTCGGGTGCAGTGTCGAGAAATCGCCGCTCACGGAGTTTCCCGGGCGGCGGACGTCTCGTTACAGAGAGCGGAACGACGTACGGGAATCGCGCCAAGAGGCCTGTACGGCAAGCGAGTTGCTCACCGATTGCTCACCGATGGAAGGAACCCCTTCATGAAGCCCACCAAGGTTGCCGCGGCCGTCGCCGGTTCTCTGCTGGCCCTGGGTGTCGCCGCGCCCGCCATGGCCGCGGAAAGCCCGCTGCCCACCAGCCTGGACGGTGGCCTCGGCGCGCTCACCGGCGGGCTGAAGACGGACGCGCTCAGCAACACCACGGAGGGTTCGCCGGTCAAGGCGGTCACAGACACGGCGGAGAAGGTGAACGAGGTCGGCAAGGGCGGCGGCAAGCTGCTCGGCGGCCTGCCGGTGGGCGCCAGCCCGCTGGGTGTCGGCCAGCTGGGCGGCTGACGGCGGCTCGGCCCGCCGGTGCGGTGGACGGCCCTGGCGATTTCCGGCCAGGGCCGTGCCTTTTGCCTCCATCCGGGGTCCGATTGAATGATTTTCTGATGGTATGTCGTGTTGCTCCCGCTTCCCGAGGTTCCGCTTCCTACGCTCGCGTACGTCCCACGCAGTCGGAGGCGTGGCATGTGGAGGAAGAGCGGAATGCGACCCAACATCAGCAGGAAAGTCCTCACGACCGCCGCGGCGACCGGCATCCTGTCCCTCACCGGCGGCATCGGTCTCGCCATGAACTCCGTGGCCGCGACGGGCGATCCGTCCACCACCGGCACCGGTCAGCACGCGCAGGCGCCCCTGCCGGGCAACGTCTGCGGCCACCACGCCGGGCTGGGCGGAGAGCTCTCCGCCGCGGTCGACGACATCTGCCGGCAGGCGGTCGAGTCCGCGGTGCGGGGCGGCGGGCACGACGACCCCGACGGCTACGGCGACGACGAGGGCGGCCACCCCAAGCCGAAGCCCACGGACCACCCGGGATGCGAGGAGGGCGGATACGGCCACGGCTGCGAGACGGATCACCCGACGACGCCGCCGACGACGACCCCGCCGACGACGACGCCGCCGACGACGACCCCGCCGACGACGACGCCGCCGACGACGACGCCGCCGACGACGACGCCGCCCACGACCACGCCGCCGACGACGACCCCTCCCACCACGACTCCTCCTTGCGAGGAGGGTGAGCACGGTCCGGGCTGCGAGACGACCCCGCCCACGACCACGCCGCCGACGACGACCCCGCCGACGACGACCCCGCCGACGACGACTCCGCCCACTACGACTCCTCCCTGTGAGGAGGGTGAGCACGGTCCGGACTGCGAGACGACTCCGCCGACCACGACTCCGCCGACCACGACTCCGCCGACGACCACGCCGCCGACGACGACCCCGCCGACGACCACGCCGCCGACGACGACCCCGCCGACGACGACTCCGCCCACCACGACTCCTCCCTGTGAGGAGGGTGAGCACGGTCCGGGCTGCGAGACGACCCCGCCCACGACCACGCCGCCCACCACTACCCCGCCGACCACGACGCCGCCCACCACCACGCCCCCCTGTGAAGAGGGCGAGCACGGTTACGGCTGCGAGACCGACCACCCGCACCTGCCGGACACCGGTAGCGACTCCGCCGCCCTCATGGGCGCCGCGGCCATCAGCGCCGCGCTCGTCATCGGCGGCACCGTGATGTACCTGCGCGGCGGCCGGCTGGTCAGCGGCGGCCGCGGCCGCCGGCACTGACGCGACATGACGTGACGTCAACCGAGGCCCCCGCCCTCACCGGTGGGGGCCTCGTGTTGCTGCACTCAGGGGAATCCCGTCACGTATCGGCCCCGCAACTCGTTTGCAGGACATGAATCTGCGATCTCACGCCGGTCTGGGCCTCCTCGCCGCCGCCCTCGCCTCGGTGGCCCTGGCCCCCACCGCCTCCGCCGACGCCCCCGTGGTCGTCCCGCTGCAGGGCCTGGAGCCGGTGCTCCCGATGGACGCCCCCACGGTCGCCACCGGTGTCCCCACGCCGATCCCGGGCGCGCCCACCGGCTTCCACGAGGGCACCGGCGCGCTGCCGGACCTCAGCCTGCCCCGCCTCCCGCTCGCGAGCACCCTGTCGGAGACCGACATCGCGGCGCCGCTGCCCGAGGTGCTGCGCGGCAGCGAGCCCGGCACCGCCGAGCTCAGCAGCCCGCGCTCCGAGATGCAGGCCGTCACCCCCGGCGCCACCATCGGCAACGCGCTGCACGCGCCGCAGGGCGACCCGCTCGGGCTGCCCGGGCTCGGGGTCCCCGAGGTCGGTCTGCTCACCCCCGCGCTGAACGGTGCGCTCGACCCGCAGCTGGGTCTCGCCCCCTGACTCGCACCTGACTCGTCCCCGACTCGCCCCCCGACCGTTTGCGCAGGTCTTGTGCAGAGCGCTGGTTCGGCGGGTGAAGACACGATTCTTCCCGCCACCCATGGGGCTCGCGCTCGTTGCAAGTGAAGGCTTGTCGCATGGCCGCGGCCCGCGGAACACCGGTCCGGCCCGTCGTATCCGACGGCGGGCGGACAGCTGATCCGCGGGCCATCTCTTCCGATTCTGATTTTTCTTCGCTCCCATTCGGCGCAATGCCCGTGACTCGTGCGCGCTTTCGCCGTTGAAGGACGCGTGTGGCCGTGATTCTCGCGGTCTCTTTCCCCGTTCAAGGAGTTCTTGATGTCTCGCATCGCGAAGGCTGCCGCTGTTATCGCCGGCACCGGTGCCGTTGCCCTCAGCGGGGCCGGCCTGGCCGTCGCCGACGCCGGCGCCGAGGCTGTCGCCGCCCACTCGCCCGGTGTCGCTTCCGGCAACGTCGTGCAGGTTCCGATCCACGTTCCGGTCAACCTCTGCGGCAACACCGTCAACGTCATCGGTCTGATCAACCCGGCCTTCGGCAACCAGTGCGCGAACGTCGACGGCGGCCACGACCGCGGCCACGACGACGGCGGCTACGGCGGCTGACCCTCCGCCTCCCCGTAGGCAGTCACGACGGCGTCCCCCCGGCCCGCACACCCGCGGGCCGGGGGGACGCTGTCATGCGTAGCGGTAGATGCCGCTGTGGTCGAGCAGCTCGGACGGCGCGACGTTCCACGGGCCCATCCGCTCCCGCAGCGCCGCGACCTTGCGGTACTGCGGGTCGCCGAGCGGCGGCGGGTCCTTCGGCAGATAGCCCGCGCCCGGGTTGCGGGCCTGCCAGCGCGACCACAGCAGGTCCACGTAGGCGTGGTGCAGCCAGAACACCGGGTCGTTGACCGAGCCGCCGCCGAGCATCAGGCCGCCGACCCAGCGGTGCACCCGGTTGTGCAGCTGGAAGCGGGCGTTGCCGGTGCCCGGGCCCCAGCCCTCGACGCGGTTGCGGAAGCCGGTGGCGCTGGTGGAGTTCCACGGCGCCGTGTCGTACGTACGCTCCCGCAGCGCCGTGTCCACGTCGGCGGCGGTGGGCAGCGTGATCGGGTCGCCCGGGCGGCCGAAGTCCCGGCTCAGGTACTTCTGCTCGGTCATGCCGTGGCGGACGGTCCAGCGCCCGGTGGCGTACGCGAAGGGGCCGGTCGTCACCTGGTGGTCGCCGGGCCGTCCGTTGCCGCCGAGGAAGTCCTCGCCCCACAGGGACGCGGCCGGGGTGTTGTCCCGGGTCCAGTCCCAGTACGGCACGGTCACCGACGGGTCGATCTTGCGCAGCGCCCGCTCGAACTCGAGCAGGAACTTGCGGTGCCAGGGCAGGAAGCTGGGGCACATGTGGGCGACGCGCAGCTTCCCCTCCCCGTCGGAGACGTAGTAGTCGATGTGGGTGCGGACGAACTCGTCGTATCCCCCGGCCCGCTTGAGCTCCAGGACCGCGGAGACGAAGCGCCGGCGCTCGGCGCTCGTCAGGTCGCGCTGGTTCTTACGCGTGTACGCCACGCGGGCTCCCTCCCGGATTGGCGGCCCCGGCGTCGTGGCCGCCGTGGCCCGCGGCGTACCGGCTCAGCGGCTCGGGGCCGAGCTCGGCCACGGCCGCGCGGGTGGCCGCGAGCGGCGTGGGGCAGGACTCGTAGTGGTAGACCGGGGTGACCCAGCCGCCGTCGGCGCAGCGCATCAGGTGCAGCGGCCGGCCGTCGACGAGCGCCACGGGCTCGCCGGTGGGGCCCGCGAAGCCCCGGATGCGCCGGCCCGCGTACATCTCGTCGAACTCGTCGAACTCGTCGAACTCGTCGAACTCGTCGAACTCGTCGAAGGCGGGCAGGTTGTCGCCGGTGTCGTACGGTCCGGTCCGGTTAGGCCGGTCCGGTATGGCGGTGATACGGGTGAGCGCGCCGCCGGTGAAGGCGGTGACGGCCAGTGCGAAAAGCGAACGCACGGCCACCCGGCGCGGGACGATCATGAGTGATCTCCTGGGGTCGAAAAGGTGCCCTATGGGCACAACGATGAAAACCCCGGTTCGTTGCGGCGGAAATGCCGGCGGGCGGATTCTCGGCCGAATGAGTGAATTCGGCTCCGGCCTCCGGGTGTTCTTCCCCTAGCATCCGGATTCATGACCACTTCCAACGTCGCGGCCAAGGCGCACAGCGCCCATTCGATGGGGACGCTCACCGTCATCTCGTGGACCCTCGGCCCCACCGACGACATGCCCGCCACCCCCTTTCTGATGGTGTATTCGCTCGGGGACGGCCAGCACGGCCCGGAGGCCGTCGAGGCGGAGCTGCGGACGACCCTGGAGGACATGGGCGTGCAGATCGGCGGCATCGTCGTCGACGCCGGCCAGGACCGCGGGGTCGGCGCGCATCTGCTCGTCGAGGCGGGGCGGGCCGTGCTGACCCTGCCGTTCATGAACGCGCAGTGCCTGGTGCCGCCGGAGTGGCAGGCGGCGGCGTACGAGACGGGCCACGTCATCGTGAAGATCCCGGTCGTGCCGTGGCCGGACGCGCGGCCGGGCGTGCCGGTCACCGAGGACGGACTGAAGGCCTTCCTCATGGACGACCACGTCGTGCGGAACTCGGGTCTCATCGCCGTGCCGGTGAGCCGGATCCAGGGCTGAGCGGACAGGGGGCGCGCTCATGGCGACGGTGAACGCACACCGCGGGACCGGGGTCCCCGGTCAGCGGCAGCAGGAGGAGACCGAGCGGGCGGGCGGAGCGGGGACCGGCGCGAGCCGGGCCTTCGCCTGGATGCTCATGGTGACCGGTGCGGCGGGTGTGCTCGCCGGCTGGGTCATCACCATCGACAAGATCAAGCTGGCCGAGGACCCGGGCTTCCGGCCGGGGTGCAGCCTGAACCCGGTGATCTCCTGCGGCAGCGTGATGCAGAGCGAGCAGGCGGGCGTGTTCGGGTTCCCGAACCCGATGCTGGGCCTCATCACGTACGCCGTCGTCGTCGCCGTGGGCGCCGGGATCCTGGCCGGCGCCCGCTACCGGGGCTGGTTCTGGCTCGGGCTCAACGGCGGGATGCTGTTCGGCGTCGCCTTCTGCACCTGGCTGATGCAGCAGTCGCTGTACCAGATCAACGCCCTGTGCCTGTGGTGCTCGCTGGCCTGGTGCGCGACGATCGTCATGTTCTGGTACACGACCGCGCACAACCTGCGGCACGGGTTCCTGCCCGCGCCCGCCGCCGTGAAGGGCTTCCTGACGGAGTTCACCTTCGCACTGCCGGTGCTGCACATCGGGATCATCGGGATGCTGGTCCTGACCCGCTGGTGGGAGTTCTGGACGAGCTGACGTGCGCTCCCTGACGATCTGGCCGCGAGTGGCGCTGACGGTGCTGCTCGCGGTCGTTCTCGTGTTCCTGCTGCCGTACGGGCGGCTCGCGCCGGACGGGCGGGCGCCGCTGGCGGAGCCCGTACCGCCGCGGGTGACCGTGCCGTCCGGTTTCTTCACCGGCTCTGACGAGGCCGGGGTGCGGCGGATCGCCGGCGTGGAGGAGTGGCTGGGCGGGGCGTCGCTGACCGTCGGGCACACCTATCTGCCGGGCGACCGCTGGTCGAACATCGAGGGGCATCCGGCGCTGTTCGAGCCGTGGGCGCGGTGGAAGGCGGCGCGGCCGGGCCGGATGTTCGTGCTCAACGTGCCGCTGCTCGACCGCAACGAGGAGGGCCTGTCCGACGCGGAGGTGCGGGCGGGGCTGCGGCGCGGGGCGGCCGGGGAGTTCGACGGGCACTTCCGGACGCTGGGCGAACGCCTGGTGACGTACGGGCTCGCGGACGCGGTCCTGGTGCTCGGCTGGGAGATGAACGGCACCACGTACGCGCACCGCTGCGGGCCGGACCCGGAGCGCTGGAAGGCGTACTGGCGGCGGGTGGTGGCGGAGCTGCGGGCGGTGCCGGGGCAGCGGTTCCGCTTCGACTTCACGCCGAGCCGGGGTCTGGACGCGGTGCCCTGGCCGCGCTGCTACCCGGGCGACGACGTGGTGGACGTGATCGGCCTCGACGCGTACGACCAGCCGGCCGGTGTGTCGTTCGAGGAGCAGGTGACGGAGCCGTACGGGCTCGACTTCCACGTCCGGTTCGCGGCGGAGCACGGCAAGCCGGTGTCGTTCCCTGAGTGGGGGCTGTTCCGCAACGGGGACAATCCGGCGTACGTACGGGGGATGCTGGACTGGTTCGCGCGGCACCGGCCGCTCTACCAGACCTTCACCGACTACTGCCCGCACGGGGTGTGGGAGTGCGCGGCGAACCCGGCGTCGGGCGAGGTGGTCAGGGGCGCGTTCGGAGCGTCAGCCCGGCCTTGAGGGTCTCGACGGTCCGGTCGAGCAGCTCCACCAGGTCGTCGCCCCGGCCGTGCTCGGCCCAGTGCACGGTGGCCTCGCGCAGGGCACCGAGGACGGCCGCCGTGAAGACCCGTACCTCCAGGTCGTCGGGGGAGCGGCCGGTGCGCTCGGCGACGGCCCCGGAGAGCAGCCGCCCGGTCTGGGCCGTGGTCTCGGTGAGCCGGGCGCGCACGGCCGGGATCTCCACCATGAGCCGGGCCCGCAGCCGGGTCTCCGCGGGTTCCGCGGCGAGCGAGCCGGTGACGGCGTCCAGGACGACGGCCCGCAGCGAGTCGAGCGGCTCCTCACCGACCGGGCGGGCGCGCAGCCGTGCCAGGAGCAGTTCGTCCTGGTCGTCGGTGAGGACGATGTCCTCCCTCACCGGGAAGTACCGCACCACGGTGGACGGCGACACCTCGGCACCCGCGGCGATCGCCTCGACGGTGGCGGCCTCCCACCCCTGCTCGCCCGCGATCCGATAGGCGGCCCGGCGGATCGCGGCGCGGGTCTTCAGCTTCTTGCGCTCACGCAGCGACGGGCGCTCGGGGGTCTCGGGGGTTTCCGCCATGGCGGACATTGTGCCTGGCCAGGACGGGTGCCCGGGCGGGAGAGCTACGCGTGGCTGTAGGCGACCAGGGAGATGCCGACGTAGTGGACGATGAAGGCGGCGAGGGTGAAGGAGTGGAAGACCTCGTGGAAGCCGAACCAGCGGGGTGAGGGGTTCGGGCGCTTGATGCCGTAGATGACGCCGCCCGCGCTGTAGAGCAGGCCGCCGACGATCACCAGGACGAGGACGGCGATGCCGCCGGCCCGCATGAAGTCGGGGAGGAAGAAGACGGCGGCCCAGCCCATCGCGATGTAGCACGGGGTGTAGAGCCAGCGCGGGGCGCCGACCCAGAAGACCCGGAAGGCGATGCCGGCGGCGGCCGCGGCCCAGACCGCCCACATGAGGGGCCGTCCGGTGGAGTCGGGGAGGAGCAGCAGCGTCAGCGGGGTATAGGTGCCCGCGATGATCAGGAAGATATTGGCGTGGTCGAGGCGCCGGAGCACCGCCTCGCCGCGCGGACCCCAGTCGCCCCGGTGGTACAGCGCGCTGATGCCGAAGAGCAGGCAGGCCGTGAGGACGTAGACACCGCAGGCGATCCGGGCCCGCGGCGAGTCGGAGAGGGCGACCAGAACAAGCCCCGCGACGATCACCGCGGGGAACATTCCGGCGTGCAGCCAGCCTCGGAGTCTCGGCTTGAGCGGGAGCGGCAGCGCCGGGCGCTGCTCCATTGCGGTGAGGTCCGGCGAGGCTGCTGTCATGGCTCGCCATCGTACCTACGCCTCCGTAAGCCACGGATATGAGTGGTGATGCTCACGTGTGCGGCCCTCTGGACATATGGGCGCCGGCGTCGGATGATCAAATGAGTGCGGTCGGCACCGGATGAGCGCCTACGACGCAACACACGCATCCGGGTCGCAGCCCCCAAGGGGCATACATCTAAAAACCCCTCTTCAAGGAGCAATCGTGGCGCGCGACAACGCGGCTCCCTCCACCGTCCCCACCCAGCACCAGGAGCTCGTCTCCTGGGTCAACGAGATCGCCGAGATCACCCAGCCCGACCGCGTCGTCTGGTGCGACGGGTCCGAGGCCGAGTACGACCGCCTCGCCGAGGAACTGGTCGCCAAGGGGACCTTCAAGAAGCTGGACCCGGTCAAGCGCCCGAACTCGTACTACGCCGCCTCCGACCCGACCGACGTCGCACGCGTCGAGGACCGGACCTTCATCTGCTCCGAGAAGGAGGAGGACGCGGGCCCGACGAACAACTGGATGGCCCCGGCCGAGATGCGCGAGCTCTTCGCCGGTGACAACGGCATCTTCCGCGGCTCCATGAAGGGCCGCACCATGTACGTCGTGCCCTTCTGCATGGGCCCGGTCGGCTCCCCGCTCTCCGCCATCGGCGTCGAGATCACCGACTCCGCGTACGTCGCCGTCTCCATGCGCACCATGACCCGCATGGGACAGGCCGTCCTCGACGAGCTCGGCACCGACGGCTTCTTCGTCAAGGCCGTGCACTCTGTCGGCGCCCCGCTGGAGGCGGGCCAGGAGGACGTGCCGTGGCCGTGCAGCACCACCAAGTACATCTCGCACTTCCCCGAGAGCCGCGAGATCTGGTCCTACGGCTCCGGCTACGGCGGCAACGCCCTGCTCGGCAAGAAGTGCTACGCGCTGCGCATCGCCTCCGTCATGGCGCGTGACGAGGGCTGGCTCGCCGAGCACATGCTCATCCTCAAGCTCACCCCGCCGCAGGGCGAGTCCCGCTACGTCGCCGCCGCCTTCCCGTCGGCCTGCGGCAAGACGAACCTGTCGATGCTGGAGCCGACCGTCCCCGGCTGGACCGTCGAGACCATCGGCGACGACATCGCCTGGATGCGCTTCGGCGAGGACGGGCGCCTCTACGCGATCAACCCCGAGGCCGGCTTCTTCGGCGTCGCACCCGGCACCGGCGAGCACACCAACGCCAACGCCATCAAGACCCTCTGGGGCAACTCCGTCTTCACCAACGTCGCGCTCACCGACGACAACGACGTGTGGTGGGAGGGCCTCACCGAGGAGACCCCGGCGCACCTGACCGACTGGCGCGGCAACGACTGGACCCCGGAGTCCGAGACCCCGGCCGCCCACCCGAACTCGCGCTTCACGGTCCCGGCCTCGCAGTGCCCGATCATCGCGCCCGAGTGGGAGGACCCCAAGGGCGTCCCGATCTCCGCGATCCTCTTCGGCGGCCGCCGCGCCTCCGCCGTACCGCTGGTCACCGAGTCCTTCGACTGGAACCACGGCGTCTTCCTCGGCGCCAACGTGGCCTCCGAGAAGACCGCCGCCGCCGAGGGCAAGGTCGGCGAGCTGCGCCGCGACCCCTTCGCCATGCTGCCGTTCTGCGGCTACAACATGGGCGACTACATGGCCCACTGGATCAAGGTCGGCGCGAACGCGGACGCCGCGAAGCTCCCGAAGATCTACTACGTGAACTGGTTCCGCAAGAACGACGCGGGCAAGTTCGTGTGGCCCGGCTTCGGCGAGAACAGCCGCGTCCTGAAGTGGATCGTCGAGCGCCTCGACGGCAAGGCCGAGGGCGTCGAGACCCCCATCGGCATCCTGCCGACCAAGGACGCCCTGGACACCGACGGCCTCGAACTGGCCGACGAGGACCTGGACTTCCTGCTCACCGTCGACAAGGACGTCTGGCGCGAGGAGGCCGCCCTGGTCCCCGCCCACCTGGAGACCTTCGGCAGCCACACCCCGAAGGAGCTGTGGGACCAGTACAACAACCTGGTGAAGCGGCTGGGCTGATCCCGCCGATCCCGTAGAGACTCGTGGCGGGTTGCCCCGATTTCCGCCCTGACCAGCTGGGGTCACGACGGCCCGTCACGACGCATCCGGCCCCCGGAGCCCCCTCACGGCTCCGGGGGCCGGCGCATGTCCGCCTCTACGGCATCTCCACGGCATCTCTCCGGCATCACAGGATCGGCTGCGCGGCCTCCACCGTCGCGATCGCCCGCCGGCAGGCGTCCCGGAACGGGATCAGCGCCGCACCCGGCTCGTCCCAGGTCTCGGCCCGCCGCGACCGGCTGGAGGCGTCCCCGAACAGGCTGGTGCGCAGCTCCGTCGTCAACTCCAGCTGCGCGCCCCGGCCCAGCATCGTGCGGTTGCACGGATTGAGCGGATGATCGCCGTTGAACTCCGTGAGCCCCGCTGCGTGCGCCGGGTCGAAGGCGTCGACCGCCGGGAATCCGGCCGCCGTCAGCTCGGCCACGAGCGCCGCCCGGAAGTCCGCGTTCAGCCCGCCGACCACCGCCATCCGCCTGTCCCCGTCCGCCGGCAACGGCAGCCCGAGCGAGTCGAAGGTGCAGCCGTGCAGGCTCAGTACGTTGAGGTGCCCGGCGGCCGTCGCCAGCGCCACGTGGTCGTCGCAGTGGCTCGCGGTGACATGCAGCGCCTCCTTGTTGCCGCTGCTCATCAGGCCCTCGAACATCCAGTAGTCATGGGTCTCCGACAGGATCGGCGCGCCCTCGGGATCGCGCGGGCTGTAACCGGCGACGGCCAGGCACAGCTCGCTCGTACCGGTCTCGATGCCGCCGCCGTGCAGCGCCAGGACCGCCGTCCGCGGGAACGGGTACACCGTGTCCGGACGGGTGTCGGTCCGCTCGTGCCGCCGGTACCGGCGCCCGAAGGTCGTGCCCTCCTGGCCAGCCAGGGCCTGGTACAGGGCGGTGTTGGAGGCGTAGCGGTCGGCGGCCGCCGCCGGGGTCGCGGCGGCGAGCTGGGCGAGGACCGGGGCGCCCACGGTGGCGGCGGCGAGGGCGGTCAGGACGGTACGGCGGGAGGCGCCGGGGCGCTGCGGAGATGTCATGCGCGGAACATAACCGATCACCGTCCGCGGTCCTCCAGATAACGCGTGTGCGTCTCCTGGCGCCGCGCCTCCGCCTCCCGCAGCGCGTCCGCGATCGCCGCCGCCTCCTCGTACAACGCCCCCAGCTGGCGCTCCAGATGCCGCTCCGGCGGCTCCGCGCCTGGCACCACCCGGTTCCACCAGCGGGTCCGTACGAAGGCGTCGACCGCCTCCGGCACGTCCTGCCGCACCGCGCGGCCGAGCACCCGCACATGCTCCGGGTCGCTCACCCAGCCCGGTTCGAGCAGCGCGCCGACCAGGGTGTCCAGCTCGGTCAGCCGGCCGTGGGCGGCGGGCGGCAGCTCCACCTCGGCGAGGTACGCGCGCAGCGTCGCCAGGTCCGTCCGCAGCGCGTCGAGCTGCTCGGCCGGCTCGGGGAACGCCGGGGCGGGCGGCCGCTCCGGCGGCGCGATCAGCGCCCCCGCCCCGTACAGACCCGCGACCACCACCGGCCACAGCGCGCCCGCGGCGCCGGTCAGGGTCAGCCCGAGCCCGGCCAGGCCGCACGCGCAGCCCACCAGGTTCTTGCGGGACTCCAGATAGCGCAGCGCGCTCCTACTGATAGCCACGGATCTCCTCGAAGGCCCCGTCGAGCGAGCCCTGGTGGGCGTCGAACAGCCGGCCGCCGGTGAGCTGCGCGATGTGGTCGAGCGCCGCCCGGTCGGAGTCGCCGAACAGGATCGGGAACACCGGGATGCGCTGCTGCTCCGGGCCGAGGCCCCGGTAGAAGCCGTCGAAGGCGCCGGCCGGGTCGCCGTCGGTGTTGGCGCCGTCCGTCATCAGGACGATCGAGGTGAAGGTGTCCTCCGACGCGGTGCCCAGCTTCCCGTACGCCGCCTCCAGACTGGAGTAGACGGCCGTGCCGCCGGACGCCGACAGCCGGTTCGCGTCGGCGCGGATCGCGTCCAGGGCGGCCTTCGGCGCCGCCGGGTCCACCGTGTGCGTGGTGACCTCGGCCTCCTTCACCGAGGAGCCGAACGGCAGCAGCGTCACCTCCTCCCGGTCCCGGAAGTCCCCGGTCAGCTCCACCAGGGCCTTCTTCAGCCGGTCGAGCCGCTCGCCGTCCATCGAGCCCGAGGTGTCGAGCACGTACACCGTCCGCGAGGGGCGGCGCAGCGTGTTGTCGTACGCGTCGAGCAGCCCGTCCGCCACCGACCGGCTGCCGGGGAACGGCAGTTCGCGGCGCGGGCCGGCCGCGAGCCGCGGCTCCGGCGCGACACCGGGCACGACCGGGCGGCGCAGGGTCCGCTCGGTGATCAGCCGCTGCGCGGCCGGGGTGCGCAGGTGCGAGGCGAGCCGGCGGGCCGCGTCCTTCGCCTCGGGCCGGGCGGCGGTCAGCGAGGTCAGCGGATAGTCGGCGGTCACCACCCCGTCGGCCGGGCGGATCACGGTCAGCCTCTGCGGCATCGACAGCAGCACCGACTCGTAGTTGACCAGCGCGTCGATGTCGGTACGGCGGGCGTACGCGGTGGCCAGCCAGCCGGAGGAGCCGGAGGTCAGCTTCTGCCCGGCGAAGAACTCCTTCAGCTTCGGGCTCGTCGCCTTCACATCGGCGTCGGTCAGCGCCGCCTGCGCGCCGGACAGGCCGGAGGCGACCGAGACGAGCGCGGAGAAACCGGAGTTGGAGCGCAGCGGGTCCGTCATGCCGTAGGTCAGCTTCTTCTCGGCGACCGCCCGGTGGATCTGCGCCCAGGTGACCTTCTCCGGGTCCCAGCCGAGCCGGGCCACGGCCTCGGGCCGTACGCCGAAGGCCACCGGCGAGGTCATCACCGGTGTCTCGCCGGTGATCCGCTGGGCGACCTCGGGGCGGAGCCGCAGATAGTCGTTCGAGGACAGCCAGATCGCGTCGTACTGCTTGTCCGCCTCACCCGAGGCGATCCGCTCGACCGCGTCCAGGGTGCCGGCGTACGTGGGGCGCACGGTGACGCCGGTGGCCTTGCGGGCCTCCTCCAGGACCGGGGCCATGTCGGCGAGTTCCGAGGAGGCGAGGACCCGCAGGGTGCCGGGGCGGTACGCCAGGTCGTCGGTGCCGGAGCCCTTGTCGCCGCTCCCGCCTTCGTCGGAGGTGCAGCCGGTGACCGCGAGGGCCAGGGCGAGGGCGAGGGCCGCGAGCCGGCCCGTACGGACTCCTGCTCTGCCGACTCCTGTTGTAAGGGGTCTCATCCGCGGCCTCCTTCGAGGATGCCGGGGGCGTGGCTGTCGCCCGTCCCCTGCGCGCGCTCCACGTAGGCGCTCGCGGTGCGCAGTTCGCCCGAGAGCGCCTCCACGGTCTGCGCCATCGACTCGGTCGCGCGCACCTTGTACGTGTCGATCGCGTCGAGCGTCCGGTAGATCTGCTGGAACGCGGTGCGCACCGTCTCCAGGCCGACCGCGGGCTCCGCCGCGAGCCGCTGGATGTCGCCGGACTGGCCGGCGAGCGCCGCCGCGTTGCCCTGGATCAGGGTCTCCGTCGTCCCGCGCAGCGCGTTCACCTGCTCGACGACCTTCTTCTGGTGGTCGAGCGCGGCGGCCAGCATCACCGCGATCCGCAGCGCCGTCACCGTCGTCGTGGCGGCCCGGTCGACGCCCTTGATCAGCTCGTCGTTGTTGCGGCGCACCACGTCCATCGCCAGATAGCCCTGCGCGCACACCGCGAGCTGGGTCAGCAGGTCCTGGTGCTTCTGCCGCACCGGGAACAGCACGTCCGCGCGGAGCGCGTCGGCCCGGCCCGGGTCGGCGGTGGCGGCGATCCGCTGCTCCACGGCCGCGTCGAGGGCCTCGGTGAGCACCGCGTACTCCTGGAGCTTGCCCATGGTCTCCCAGAGACGGGTGCGTTCGGTCTGCAACGCCGCGTTGTCGCGGCGCAGTTCGTCCTGGCCGCCGCGCAGCGCGTCGAGGATCCGGCTGATGGTGTCCTGCGAGGAGGCGTAGCGGGCGATGTGGTCGCGCAGCCGGTTCCCGCCGGGCAGTTTGGCGAGCAGGCCGCGCACGCCCTTGCCGGGGGTGTCGCGCGGGTCGAGGTCCTCGATGGTGCGGCGCAGCGCGACGAGGGAGTCGCCGACCCGGGTGCTGGGGTCGCCGCCGGCGGTGCCGAGGGAGCGGACGGTGCGGTCCAGCATCCGGTTGGACTGCTGGGCGGCGGTGCGGATCTCGCCGGAGCCGAGTGCGGCGATCTCGCCGATGCGGCCGGTGAACTCGGGGGAGCGGGTGTCGAGTCCGGCGAGCGAGCCGACGTACTCGGCGGCCCTGCGGTCCATTTCGGTACGGACGGAGTCGTCGACCGGTACGAGCGTGGCGGCCTGCTCGGCGCGGATCGGCGCGACCGGCTCGGGCGGGGTGAGGACGAGCGGCGTTTCGTCGGGCGGCTGGAGCGAGGGAGTGCCGGACGGCGTGCCGGACGGCGTGCTGGGTGTGGTCATGCGGTGCCCCCCTGGTCGCGGGCCCGCAGCGCCATCTCGTGCAGCACCTGCGAGGTGGGCACGGGCGCCTGGCGGACACCGCCGAGCGTCTGGTTGAGGTAGCCGGTGTGTCCGGCGGTGGCGGCGGTGAACTCGGCCGCGGCGCCCTGCGGGCGGAAGCCGTGCCGTACCGCGAGCTTGCGCAACTCCGGGTCGGAGGAGAGGAGTTCACCGAGGGTGCGGCCGGCCTCGGTGAGCGGTACGAGGGTGTGGTCGCTGTTGACGGTGGTGTCCGGGTAGAGCACCACCAGGTCGCCCAGGTCCTGCTTGGCGATCAGCTGGGACGCCACCTGCGACTCGTACACGAGCACCAGCGGGTTGCCGACGCCGCTGACGAAGTCCCGGAACGGCGCGTCCGAGCTGGACTGCTGGGCGCCCTGCACCTGGGTGAGCTTGCGCAGCAGCGGCGCGGTGCGGTCCACGGCGGCCTTGTCCCCGGCGACCCGGCCGCCGTCGGCGACATAGCTCGCGGCGGCGAGGTAGAGCGCGCCGGAGTTGGAGGCGACGGGGTCGGTGGAGGTGATGAAGAGGGTGCCGCTCAGCTCGGCGTGCCCGGCCGAGCCCTTGAGCTGCTGCCAGGTGCGGTCGGCGCGGGCGGCGGCCAGATACGGCTCCATCCGCAGGGTGCCGGTGTGGCCGCCGGCGCCGAGGGTGGCGAGCCCGTTGTCCGCGAGCACCTTGGCGGCGGCGCTGTGCGCGACGACCACGAGCGGCGAGTAGAAGGGCCGCAGCGGGGCCGCGGTCACCTTCGTCTTCGCCTTGATCCCGTCGGCGGGCGCCTTGGCGGACGGGAACGCGAAGTCGTAGCCCGCCAGGGGCAGTTGCTCCATGTCCCAGGACCCGGAGGTCTCGGTCCGCACGGTGAGGCCCTTGGCTGCCAGGGCCTTCACGACCTCGGGATCGGCGAAGAACTCCGCCTTCTCCGACCCGATCACTCCTCGCACGGTCTTCGTTGCCGTGCCGCTGTCGTCCTGGTCGCCGCCCACCACGAGGGCGGCGGCCACGCCGCCGAGGAGAAGGACGGCGAGGACGATTCCCAGAATGCGTCTCACGGGTGCAGGCTGCTCGCGGAAGCCCACATTCCAGGGGGAGTCGGGTGTACGGCGGGTGAAGCGGTGATCCCGGTAGTGAACCGGAGCGGGGTGTACCGGGGCGTACCGGAGTACCGAGGGTGGGTGGCGCCCGGGCCGCGCGGGATCGTGGCCGCGCGGCCCGGGGCCGTCAGGGGGCGGCGACCAGGGGGTCGCCGGAGAGGGCCGCGGCGTGGGCGTCCATGCGCTCGGCGGCGAGGATCGCGGCGGCGGTGTCGGCACGGGAGGCGGCGACGACGAGGGCGCGGCCGGCCAGGGCGTGCGCCTTGCGGTGCAGGGCCTCGGCGGGGGCGCCGCTGAGACCCGCGTGCCGGGCCGGCGGGGCGCCGCGCAGCCGGGCCACCTGGCGGGCGATCAGCTCGCCGGCCGCCGTCTCGCCCAGTTCGTCGGTGACGGCGAGCAGGGCGGCGAGGTGTCCGGCGAGCTGGATGTCCAGCTCCTCACCGCGGGAGCGGTGCGGGATGTCGTTCCGGGTGTCGTCGGCCATCCGGTGGACCGACTTGGTGCGGATCGGTTCGTACATGGGGACGGCCTCCTGAGATGAGCTCTGGAGGCATCCTAGCTTGGATTCAATCTAAAGTTGAGCCGAGTCCGGGTAAAGAACGGGGTAAGGGGGCGGGCGAGGGCGGGGTCAGTACTGGCTGTAGCCGTCCAGGAAGCGCGCGATCCTGGTCACCGCGTCCGTGAGGTCCGTCGCGTTCGGCAGGGTCACGATCCGGAAGTGGTCCGGCTCGTGCCAGTTGAAGCCCGTGCCGTGCACGACCATGATCTTCTCGGCCCGCAGCAGGTCCAGGACCATCTGCCGGTCGTCCTTGATCTTGTAGACCGCCGGGTCGAGCCGCGGGAACAGATACAGCGCGCCCTTCGGCTTCACGCACGTCACGCCCGGGATCTGGGTGAGCAGCTCGTACGCCGTGTCCCGCTGCTCCAGGAGCCGCCCGCCCGGAAGGACCAGGTCCTCGATCGACTGCCGGCCCTGGAGGGCCGCGGCCACCGCGTGCTGGGCCGGCATGTTGGCGCACAGCCGCATGTTGGCCAGGATCGTCAGCCCCTCGATGTACGAGGAGGCGTGCGCCTTCGGGCCGCAGACCGCGAGCCAGCCGGAGCGGAAGCCCGCCACCCGGTAGTTCTTGCTCATCCCGTTGAAGGTGAGGCAGAGCAGGTCGGGCGCGAGCGCGGCGGTCGGGGTGTGCGTGGCGCCGTCGTAGAGGATCTTGTCGTAGATCTCGTCCGAGCAGACCACCAGGTTGTGCCGGCGGGCGATCTCCGTCAGGGACCGCAGCATCTCGTCGTCGTAGACGGCCCCGGTCGGGTTGTTCGGGTTGATGATCACGATCGCCTTGGTGCGGTCGGTGATCTTCCGCTCGATGTCGGCCAGGTCCGGCATCCAGTCCGCCTGCTCGTCGCAGCGGTAGTGCACGGCCGTACCGCCGGACAGCGCCACCGAGGCCGTCCACAGCGGATAGTCGGGGGCCGGGACGAGCACCTCGTCGCCGTCGTCGAGCAGCGCCTGCATCGCCATCTGGATGAGCTCGGAGACGCCGTTGCCGAGGTAGATGTCCTCGACGGAGAGCGGGATGCCCTTGGTCTCGTAGTGGCTCATGATCGCGCGGCGCGCGGACAGCAGCCCCTTCGCGTCGCCGTAGCCGTGCGCCTCGGAGAGGTTGCGCAGCATGTCCTCGAGGATGGCCGGCGGGCACTCGAAGCCGAAGGCGGCCGGGTTTCCGGTGTTGAGCTTGAGGATGCGGTGGCCCGCCGCCTCCAGCCGCATCGCCTCTTCGAGCACCGGGCCGCGGATTTCGTAACAGACGTTGGCGAGCTTCGTGGACTGGATCACCTGCATGACGAGAGCTTACGGCCGGTGGTCGCCGCGCGCTTCGTGTTTTGGGACACGTCGGGCGTTCGGTGCGCTTCGTGGAGGTAGGGGAGAGGACGGGCGACGGCGGGGGGCCGGGGCGGCCGGTGTGACCCAGGTCGCGCCCGGGGATGTCGTGATCCCTACAATCACGCCTCGTGACTCCGACTTCTCACGACGCGGGGGGCGCGGAGCCCCCGAGACGGGCTCGGCACGCCTCCAAGCGGCGCGGCCCCGGTCCGCTGTGGATCCTCGGCAGCGGCGCCCTCGTCGCGGCCGGGGTCCTGTCGGCGATGGCCGCGCTCGATTCCGGCCCGGGCGGTGCGGCGCCGCGCGGTGGCCCCGCCGTCGATGACGGGCGTCCCGGGATGCCCGCGCTGATCCAGCCCGACCGGTCCGGTGCCGGGGACGACTCCGGCGACGGGAACGGAGACGGAGACGGGGACGGGGACGGGCGGTCCGCGAGCCCCGGGGCGACGTCGAGCGGCTCGGCCTCGCCGTCCGTCGGCACGGCGTCGCCGACCGGCCCCACGCCGTCCGCGGGGGCCACCGGCGCGCCCACCCCGACCGCCTCGGGGGGCGCCTCGTACTTCCCCGGGAAGTCGGGTGTGGCGCCCGGCGCGAAGAAGAAGCAGCGGTAGAGGCGGTGCGGTAGCGGGCGGAGGCACGGCGGGCGGCGGCCTTCGGGGCGCAGGATAGGTTGGTCCGTCATGTGGGTTTTCAGCACCGCCGGCTGCCGGTGGCTCGGCGCGGCCGGAACGCTCGCCGTCACCGCCGGCGGCTGGGCCGCCGGCACGCTGCCGGTACGGGGCGGCGCGGGCCTCTGGCAGCGCCACGGCGGCGCCGTCACGACCGCCGGGGCGATCCTCGCGTACCTCGGTCTGACCCTGCTGATCCTGGCCTGGTGGCAGTACGGGCGACGCCTGCGCGCGGGCGCGGGCGCCCGGGACCGGGCCGGGGTGACCCTCGTCTGCTGGGCGGCGCCGCTGCTGCTCGCCCCGCCGCTCTACAGCGCCGACGTCTACAGCTACATCGCCCAGGGCGCGATGGTCCTGGAAGGGCACGACGTGTACGGCGCCGGGCCGGCCGTGCTGCGGCCCGGCGAACTCGGGTACGAGGCCGCCGCGAGCGTCGGCGGCCACTGGACCGACACCCCCGCCCCGTACGGCCCCTTCTTCCTCGTCCTGGCCCAGGCGGTCGTGAAGCTCACCGGCGGCGCGGTCGTGCCCGCCGTGCTCGGCATGCGGCTGATCGCGCTCCTCGCGCTGCTGCTCATCGTGTGGGCCGTACGGGGGCTCGCGCCCGAGCGGCACCGCGCGGGCGCCCTGTGGCTGGCCGCGCTCAACCCGCTGCTGCTCATCCACGTGGTGGGCGGGCTGCACAACGACGGTCTGATGGCCGGGCTGCTGCTCGCGGGGATGCTGTGCGCCGTGCGCGGGCGGTGGCTGGTCGGGGGCGTGCTGGCCGGGGCGCTCATCGGACTCGCGATGACGATCAAGTCGCCGGCCGCGCTGGGACTCCTCTTCGCGGGGATCGTGATCGCCCGGCGGCGGGGCCGCGTGCCGGCCGGGCTGCTGCCGGGCGCGGTCGCCGTGGCCGTCGCCGCTGCCGCGAGCCTCCTCGCGGGCACCGGCTTCGGCTGGCTCCGTACCCAGAGCGTGGCCGCCACCATCCACACCGCGCTCTCCGTGACGAGCGACCTGGGCCTCGGCCTAGGGCTGCTCGTCTCCGGCGAGCCGGAGCCCGTGAAGGGCCTGGTCCAGAAGCTCGGCCTGCTGGCGGCGGGCGCCGTGATCGCGGCCGTGGCGTGGCGCGCCTGGAAGGGCCGCGTCGATCCGGTCCTGGGCCTCGGCCTCTCGCTCCTCGCCCTCGTCGCGCTCTCCCCGATGGTCCAGCCCTGGTACGCCCTGTGGGGTACGTGCGCGGTCGCGGCCGTCGCCTGGGGCGGGCGCCTCGGGCAGGTGCTCGCCGTGGTGTCCGCCGGCCTCGCGTACGAGACGGCGCCCTCCGGTCACACCCCGTGGTACGGCTTCGTCGCGGCCGGCGCCGTGGTGGCGGCCGGGCTGTGGTGGGCCCGGCGCGAGCCGTGGCGCGAGGGCGGCGGCTCCGTGTCGCTGCCCGCGCAGGCGGCGGGGGAGCGGGAGCGGTCCTCGATCAGTTGGCCTTCTCGTTTTTGAAGTAGACACTTCAAAAACGAGAAGTTGTCGACTAGGGTCGGGACCCATGACGACGACCTATGTACTCGTCCACGGGGCCTGGCACGGGCCCTGGGCCTGGGAGCGGCTCGTGCCCCTGCTGCACGCCGCCGGGGCCCGCACCGTCACCCCCGACCTCGGCGTCCCCGGCGACGGCGACCACGGCGACCACGGACTGCACGACGACGCCCGCACGGTCGTCGCCGCCCTCGACTCCGTCCCCGACGGCGACGACGTGGTCCTGGTCGGGCACAGCTACGCCGGCCTCGTCGTCCGCGAGGCCGCCGACGCCCGGCCGGACGCCGTCGACCACCTGGTCCTCGTGGACGGCTGGGCGGGACCGGACGGCGCCGGCCTGTTCGACCTGGCCCCCGACTCCTTCGCCACCGCCGTGCGCGCCGCCGCCGCGGCCTCCCCGGACGGGGACGGGCGCATGATCCCGGCCCCGCCGCCGGCCGCCTTCGGCATCACCGGCGCCGCCGACACGGCCTGGCTGGCGCCCCGCCTCGTCCCGCAGCCGCTGCGCACCTTCACCGAGGCGAGCCGACTGCGCGGGGCCGTCGACGCGATCCCCGGCACCGCCGTCCACTGCCGGCCCGCGACCTACCCGTTCGACCGGTTCGGCGCCGCCCTCGGCTACCGGACCCGGGCGCTCGACGGCCCGCACGACGTGATGCTCACCGACGCCGAGCCGCTCGCCCGGCTGCTCCTGGAGGCCCCGGCCTAGCGCCCCCGGCCTACAGTGAGGGCGTGGAGCAGCGAACGTACAACCAGTACTGCGCGACCGCGCGCACCCTCGACCTCGTCGGCGAGCGCTGGACGCTGCTCCTGATCCGCGAGCTGCTCACCGGGCCCAAGCGCTTCGGCGACCTCCAGGCCGCGCTGCGCGGCCTCGGCACCGGTCTGCTCTCGACCCGTCTGAAGCACCTGGAACGCGAGGGCCTCGCTCGCAAGGTCACCCTCCCGGCGCCCGCCCGCACCCCCGCGTACGCCCTCACCGAGGCCGGCGAGGAGCTCGGCCCCGCCGTGCTCGCCCTCGCCCGCTGGGGCATGACCTGGGCGATGGGGGAGCGGCGCGAGAGCGAGGCCTTCCACCCCGGTTGGGCCGTGCTCGGCCTGCGGGCCTGCTTCGACCCGGAGGCGGCGGCCGGGCTCCACGCGGTGTACGAGTTCCGCGTCGGCGACGAGGTCTTCCACGCCCGGGTCGCCGACGGGACCGTCGAGACCCTCCACGGCCCGGCCCAGGACCCGGACGCGACCCTCACGATCGGCGAGGCGGAGTTCCTCGCCGCGGTGGAGGGTGCGGGCCTGGCCCGGGCCCTCGCGGACGGCGCCGCCACGGCGACCGGGGACGCCGAGGCCCTGCGCCGGATGAAGTCCCTCTTCCGGCTGCCGGCCCGGCGGTCCCGTACCGCCTAGCGCCCGTACCTCCGGGGTCATCCCGTCGGCGTCCGCGTCCTCCTGACCGACCGGCCCGGCAGCTCGTCCGTCCGCTTGCCGTCCTCGATCACGAACCGCCCGTTCACCAGCACGTGCGGGATGCCCACCGGGAGGGCGCGGGGAGCGGCGTACGTCGAGCCGGCCGCGACCGTCGCCGGGTCGAAGAGGACCAGGTCGGCGACGAAGCCCTCGCGGATCCGGCCGCGGTCGGGGAGCCGGAGGCGGGCGGCGGGGCGGGAGGTGAGGTGGGCAACGCACTCCTCCAGGGAGAGGACGCCCTCCTCGCGGACGTAACGGCCGAGGTATTCGGGGAAGGTGCCGTACGCGCGCGGGTGCGGCTTGGCGCCCTGCAGGATGCCGTCCGAGCCGCCGGTGTGGACCCGGTGGCGCATGATCGCCCGCACGTTCTCCTCGTGGCCCACGTGCTGGAGGATCGTCGAGCCGAGCCGGTCCTCCAGGAGCAGCCGGCGGGCCGCCGGCCAGTCGGGGACCGTGCGGCCGACCCACTCCGCCAGGGCCGGGTTCGTCACGCCGGAGATCTCGATGGTGTCCCACTCCATCGGCACCCCGTGGCAGCCGTCCGAGCCCAGCTCCTCCAGGTGGTGCCGGATCCGCTCCGCCGTCGCGTCGTCCGCGAGCCGCGCGAGCAGCGCCTCCGGCCCGCCCTCGTGAGCCCAGCTCGGCAGCACGGCGACCAGCGTCGTACAGCCCGGGGTGTACGGGTAGGTGTCGAGCGAGAGGTCCGCGCCGCCGTCGAGGGCCGCGTCCAGGAGCGCGAGCAGCTCCGGCGCGCGCCCCTTGTTCACGCCGAAGTTCATCGTGGCGTGCGCGAGGTGCAGGGCGCAGCCCGCGTCACGGGTGAGCGCGACCATCTCCTCGTACGCGCGCAGGGCGCCCGCCCCGTACGAGCGGTGGTGCGGGCAGTAGTAGCCGCCGTAGGAGGCCACCACCCGGCACAGCTCGGTCAGTTCGGCGTCCGGCGCGTACATCCCGGGGGTGTAGGTGAGCCCGGAGGACATGCCGACGGCGCCCTGCTCCAGGCCCTCGGCGACCAGTTGCCGCATCCGGTCCAGCTCGGTGTCCGTCGCCGGCCGGTCCTCCCAGCCCATCGCGTACATGCGGACCGTGCCCTGGGGGACGAGGTACGCGGCGTTCACGGCGATGCCCCGCCCGCCGTGCGCGGTGTCGAGCCGGTCCAGGTACTCGCCGACCGTCCGCCAGTCGAAGTCGACGCTCGTGTCGTCGGGACCGCCGCCGTTCCAGCCGGCGATGGTGCGGCGGACCTCGGCCAGCGTGCGGTCGTCGACCGGCGCGTACGACAGGCCGTCCTGCCCCAGGACCTCCAGGGTCACGCCCTGCGCCGCCTTCGCGCCGTGGTCCGGGTCGCGGAGCAGCGCGAGGTCGCTGTGGGCGTGCATGTCGATGAAGCCGGGGGCCAGGGCGAGGCCCTCGGCGTCGACGGTCCGGCGGGCCGTCGGGCGCTGGCAGCCGGCCTGCGCGGCCTCCTTGACGATCGCGGCGATCCGGCCGCCCTCGACGGCGACATCGGCGCGGTAGGAGGGTTCGCCGGTGCCGTCGACGACCTCCGCGTCACGGAAGACGAGGTCCATCACGGTCAGGGCTCCTCTCTGCCTCTCGTGGGCGTCAGAAGAAGGTGCGGATGTAGTCGACGACCGTGCCGTCCGCCTCGACCAGCGGGATCAGCTGCCACTTGTCGAAGGACGTGCACGGGTGGGACAGGCCCATGCCGAGCCAGTCGCCGACCTCCAGATCGGCGCCCTCCTCCGTACGTACCCAGCCGTGCTGGTCGGACAGACCGGTGACGGTGATGCCGTCGGCCGGCCGGACCGCGCCCGTGCGCGCGTCGCGCACCACCTGGGCCTCGGGCAGGTGCAGGTCGTAGGCGGCGTCGCGCTTGCCCGCGTTGGTGAAGGCCTGCTCGGGCGTGGGCCGGGACACGACCTGCGCCCACAGCCGGAACGCCGGCTCCAGGGCGCCCTCCTCGGGCACCCGGTTGAAGGGGGTCAGCTTCCGGTACTGCCCGTCGTCGTGCGAGACGTACGCGCCGGAGCGCAGCAGCTTCAGGACCGGCAGGGAGAGCGCGGGAAGCTCCGCGAAGACCTCGGCGACCGTGTCGAACCAGGCGCTGCCGCCCGCACTCACCACGATCTCGCCGATCTCCGGGGCGAAGCGGCCCGCCTTGTCGAAGTCGGCGGCCAGCGCGGTCAGCCGGAGCAGCCAGGCCCGCACCCGGGCGGGGTCGGCCTGCGGCACCTCGCCCTCGTAGCCGGCGACACCGACCAGGCGCAGCGTGCGGGTGGCGGCCACGGCGTCGGCGACGGCGGTGCAGTCCGCCTCGGTACGGGCGCCGGTGCGGGCCCCGTCGCCCGCGCCGAGCTCCACCACCACGTCCACGGCGCGGCGCGCCCCGGCGGCGGTCAGTGCCTCGTCCATCAGCTCGACGCCGCGCGCGGAGTCGACGTAGCAGACGAAGCGGAAGTCCGGGTCGGCGTCCAGCTCGGCGGCGAGCCAGCGCAGCGCGACGGAGTCGACGAGCTCGTTGGCGAGGAAGATCCGCGCGACGCCGTGCGCGCGGTAGACGCGGGCCTGGTGGGGGACCGCGGCTGTGATGCCCCAGGCGCCGTGGGCGATCTGACGGTCGAACAGCTGCGGGGCCATGGACGTCTTGCCGTGCGGCGCGAAGGCCAGGCCGTGGCGCTCGGTGTACGTCTCCAGGAGGCGCAGGTTGTGCTCGACGGACTCGGCGGAGAGGGCGAGGACGGGGGTGGTGAAACCGCCGGTGAAGAGGTTGCGGCGCTGGGCGGCGAGCTCGCCGACGGTCAGCCCCGCGGCGTCCGGCGGCAGGGCCTTGAAGCGGTGGTCGACGACCTCGTGGGCCAGGTCCGGCATGGGGGTGTCCTCCTCGTCGAGGGCGGTCGGGTGAGTGGTCGGGTGTGCGGGCGGGTGTCGCCTGCCGATTCTCACCGCTCTGAGTCGCCGCGGCGTCGGCGTTGCAACATGTGCAACATCCATTGCGTATATCGCTCAACGCTGTCTAACATCCGGGCCAGCGCCGGGTCAATGGATCCGTACCCACGCCGAGGAGCCCCGCAGTGACAGGAAAACCCCCCGTGGACGTCGTCTGCCTCGGCGAATCCATGGTCACCTTCCTGCCCACCCGGCCCGGCAGCCTCGCCGACGTGCCCTCCTTCGACCGCGCCATCGGCGGCGCCGAGTCCAACGTCGCCTGCGCCCTCGCCGCCGCCGGCCACCGCGCGCGGTGGGTCGGCCGGGTCGGCCGGGACGGCTTCGGCACCCACCTGACCGAGGCGATCGGCGCGTACGGCGTCGACGTCTCCGCCGTCGTCCGCGACCCCGACCGGCCCACCGGCGTCTACTTCCGCACCGCCACCGACCGCGCGACGGACGCGCACGAGGTCGTCTACTACCGGGCCGGGTCCGCCGCCTCGGCGATGGCGCCCTCGACCGTGCCGTACGACGTCGTCGCGGCCGGCCGGATCCTGCACCTCACCGGTATCACCGCCGCGCTCTCGGACTCCTGCCTCGCGCTCGTACGGGAACTCACCGGCCCCCGGCCCGGCCGGCCGCTCGTCTCCTTCGACGTCAACTTCCGGCCCGGGCTGTGGGCCGATCCGGCGTGCGGGGGGCGGGTGTTGCTTGAGCTCGCGCGGGGGGCCGACGTCGTGTTCGTCGGCGCCGACGAGGCGGAGGAGGCGTGGGGCATCGGGGAGCCGGACGCGATTCGTCGTCTGCTGCCGGAGCCGGGGGTGCTGGTGGTGAAGCGAGGGGAGGCGGGGGCGACGGTGTACGAGCGCTGCGCGGAGCCTTTCCCCACCCCGCCCTCCCCCTGGGCTTCGCCCGGGAGGTACCCCCATCCCGAAACCGGGGCTTCGCCCCGGACCCCGTACGGCCTGCGGCCGTGTCCTCAAACGCCGGACGGGCTGAAAACTCAGCC
>NZ_JAHTMW010000026.1 GCF_026236535.1 Streptomyces sp. SKN60
CCTTCGACGGCCGGCTCTCCGCAGCCCGTCAGTAACCCCGAACACCCTCGTTACACCGTTCGATTGACAGACCCCAGTAGAAACGAATCCGCAGCAATCAGCTCCACCGGACTTCCTGCGCCGCAACTCGCCTGAGCTGTCTCTCGACTGCGCTCAGATGCCGGGATCAGTAGTGAGCACCGACCTTCGGGGGAATCTGCGTCGCAGTCCCCAGGTTTTCACGCAGGAACGGCTGCGGAAGGTGTCCCAGTTCCACGAGCGGGGCGCAGAGGTCCCAGAAGTACTCGTGACTGGTGATCTTGTTGTCGGCGTCGAACCGCCAGATGGTGCAGCACCGGATGGCGGACTGTTTGCCGTTGGCCTTCAGACCGGGCAGATAGTCGACACCGTCGTGGGTGCCCTGGAAGGTGAGGGGTGTGATGACGATGCCCTTGGCCTCGTCCTCCATGTAGTCGATGTCGAAGACCCGCTCGTCCGAGAGGGCCTCGGTCCAGGACTTCCAGAAGTTGATCAGGTCGTCCCGGCGGGCTCCGCCGGCGCCGAGGGCGTTGTCGTAGTACGTGACGTTCTCGGCGCACAGGTCCTTCATGGTGTCCCAGTCGCGGTTGTTGTAGGCGTCGAGGAACCGTGCGGCGCGATCGGTGCGCTCAGACATTTTCGCCTCCGTGAGGTACCACTGTCGCGGGCTGGATGGTCTCTGCGCCCGCAGTGTCTTCACGCTAAGTCGCCAGGTTGCTCTCGGCCACCTGTGGCCGCCCCGGGCCTGAGCAGGCAGGAAACCGATCATCGTCTGATCCGCTGAACTCGCTGCGGCAGCTCAGTCGGGCCCCGGCGGCGGGTCCCGACGGCGAGTCCGAGCGCCGGAATCCACTGGGCTGTCGGCGGTGGGGCGTTCAGGGGCTTCCGGCTGGGTGATCGTCGAGCCAGGCCAAGCCGCCGATGTCGAGGTGGTGGCGTGCGCGTGTGACGGCCACGTAGGCGAGGCGGGCTTCGCCCGGGTCGATAGGCCCTGGAATCGGCTTGCCGTGGGCATCCTGCTCGTCAGTGTCCCTGGGCGGGGGGAAATCGTCGCCGATCTTCACCCGTGCCCATTCTCGGCCTTTGGCTTTGTGGGCGGTGGAGATGGTGACGTGCGCATGCGATTCCTGGGTGAGGTGGCTGACGGCGTTCAGAATGGCGTTGGTGCCGTGTGTGTCGACGAGGTCAACCAGAGGCTGCAAGTCACGCCCGGAGGGGTCGTATGCGGCGTAGTCCTGGACTGCTCCCCACGTGGGGAAGAGGACGAGTTCGGGATGGCTGGTAGAGCGTCCTCCTTGGAGCTGGCGGGCGGCGAGAGCGAGGGAGCGGAGGCTTTCGCCTCCGCCGACGAGGGCGACCCGGGCGCTGGCTGACAGGAGTGTCATCACGTGCTTCATGGCGCCGACGTTGGTGCGGCACAAAATCGCGTCAGGGGCGGTAAGGGGGCCGAGGTCGGTGGGTGTGCTGTTGCTGCCGGTGAGTCGCAGGGGTGCTTCGGCGATGGTGAGCCAGCGGTTGGCTTCTGTGGCGAGGACGGGTCCGAAGCGGAAGGAGCGGGAGAGGGTGAGGTGGGTTCCGTCGAATCCGGTCATGACATCTTTGGCTCCGCGCCAGTGGTAGATGGCTTGTGCGGAGTCGCCGACCATGACGAGCTGGGCGTGGTCGCGCTGGCTGTTGAAGATGTGCTCGACGACGGGGTTGGTGTCCTGGGCTTCGTCGAGGAAGAGGAAGTCGGCGTGGATTTTCGGGTTGGTCAGTGACCAGATCTTGAGGAAGTGGTCGGGGTCGAAGCGGACGGCTCCGTCGTCGGGGTGCTGCAGGTCGGCCCACGCCTTTTCGGCGTAGGGCAGGACGAGGTCGGCGAGCTCTCGGTGGTGTTCGGGGTTGTCGAGGCCGCGCAGGGGCGGGACATGGCGGCGGGTGAGAACCGCGTCCGCGGAATGGCAGAAGCGGGTCACGGTACGCAGGACGGCGTTCGACAGGGTGGCGGGCATAAGGGTGTGCTCGGCGACGCGGGCCGGCTTGGTGATGCCGAGGTCCTGACCGGTCTGCCAGGCGGGGCGGCGGGGTGCGCCGAGGCGGCGTGCGTAGCGGTGGCCGAGGGCGGCGTAGGCGAGGGAGTGGGCGGTTTTGCAGATGACGGTGGACGGGAAGCGGGCGGCGGCTTCCTGGGCGATGGCGCGGTTGTAGGCGAGGTAGCGGCCGCGGCGCTTCGTTCCGGAGGCGAGGAGGGCGAGGGTGGAGGTCTTTCCGGTGCCGGCGCCGGCCTGGAGTGCCATGTGGTCTCCGGCGTGGAAGTGGTCGGCTGCTTGGGTCTGTTCGTCGGTGGGCGTGAACAACGTGGGGTGTGCTCCGGATCGGGCAACGCTGGGCAGGGTGGGGTGGGGTGCGACGTCTGGGGTTCTTGGGCGGTGTGGTCTCAGCTGTGTCGTCGGGTGCCTTGTGGCAGCCGGGTGGCAAGGAACTGGTGGTGAAGCAGCGGGTCGAGGAGCTCCCAGTCGGCGAGGGCGAGGTCGGGTGCGGCGTTGATGGTCGCGTGGGTGGGGCAGCGTTGTGTGCGCCAGCGGACCTGCTCGCTGTAGGGGAGGTGACTCAGGTCGTAGACGGCGATGTCGGTTGCGGGCAGGCCGAGTTGTTGGGTGCTGCGGCGGTGAGGTGTGGATGGCATGAGGGTCCAGCGTCCTGGGGTGGCGCCGGGGGCGAGGACCGGGTTGGTGCAGCGGGTGCGGCGTACGGTCTGGGCGACGCACTGAATGTCATCGATGGAGGCGCTGGCGATGTAGCGGCCATAGAGGAGTTGGACGACGGGGCGCGCGGGCGTGCACGGGTACGGGTCATCGGGGTGGGGTTCGGTCTCGGGGTGGCCTCCTGGGGTGAGGAGGCCGGCATCAATGAGGCGGCGGGTGTTGAGTGCGAGGCGTCGTCTGATGTCGTCCAGGGCGGGTGACACTGCATCGGGGGTGACACGGGCCGGGCACAGTGCGAGGTGTGCGAGGCGGCACCAGGGGCCGCCGTCGCCGGCGGGGTAGGCGATGCCCGAGGCGAGGTGCCAGCGGTGCGACTCGGGGACGATGGCGGTCGGCAGTTCGAAGGGGTGAAGCGGGATGGCCCGTCGGTTGCTGGTGGTGTGCCAGTTAACTGGGTTGCCGCAGTCGCGGCAGTGGGAGGACTGGGCGATGCGGAGCAGACGGCTGGGACTATCGCGTGCGACAGTCAGGGATCGTCGGCGGCCTTGCGTCTTGGGCGTGCCGTCCCAGTGGCGTCCAGTGGTGCGGGTGGAGTGCATGGGCGTGAAGGTTCCAGGTGACACACCGGGACTGCGGCGACCGTCGCCGCACATTCGCCTGACCGGCCCAACAGGCAGGAACACACGCCCGATGGTCCGAAATTTCGTTCTGGATCGCTGACCGGTTCGAGTGGTCCTTCACGGTGGAAGTTGGGGGCTAGTCTGCAGTGCCTGGCGGCTCGTGCTCCTCACAGAGAGCAGCGAAGAGATCCTCGAAAGGGACGCCGAAGGCATGGCCGAGGGCGTGCCAGGTGTCGAGTGACCCGATAGTGCGGCCCTGCTCGATTTCAATGAGCGTGCGCCTGGATTTGCCAGTCCGTTCGGCGAGGTCGTCGTAGGACCAGCCGCGCTCGCCCCTCAGCCGCACGAGCCGAAGGCGGAGCGCTTCGAAGTTCGGCTCGGGCGGCAAGATCGTCACCCGACCATCCGACGACTCCGACGCCAAACCTGTCAGTGCAGACCTCTGCCCTATTTACGAGGGTGCGGAGGTCGCCCCGCAGGGCAGAGGTCTGCACTACGGTGTGCGGCCGTCACCCTCTTCCCGGCAAGGCCCCTCCGGCCTGGCTCGGCCCGGTGACGGAAAGGAGTCAAGGGCCCGATGAGGCTGTGCACCATGCGCGCTGCGGCGCCGCGTACGTGGGTTGTCGAGTTGCGCCCCCTCCCCCAGGGGCCACTTCTCGTCTGCCCCCAGTGCTCCTCGGCGCCACGAGCACTCCAGGGACGCTCCGCGCGAGCCGCTGCCTTGGCGCACCTCGCGCAGCATGCCCGCTCTTGCCCCCTCCCCCCGCACTTGAGGACATGCCAATGCCACGAACGAGGCTGCTACTGGCATCCGCGCCACCGCGGCTGCGCCGGCCCCGTCCTGCTGGTCCTCGCGCGCCGGCACGGAGGCCGGCTGTGGCGGCTCACGGACGCCTGCACAGCGTGCGCCCATGCCATGCCAGATGCGTCAGTCGTACCGGAGACCAGGCTCACGCGCCCTTCACCACTATCCCGCCGCGTTCCGGTACGTCACCGCCGACCGTGCGACGTCAATGCCAGTGCCCTGCTGGCCGGGCAGATGCTCAGCTATCTGGCAGCGTCCCTACCCCTTCACGCCACTCCCGAGGCCCGGCTCCTCGCCCTCCAGACCGTCTTGCGCGCCAGCTCCTCAGGCGCTGTCCGCCTGCGAAATGGACTCGTCCACGGCATGGGCCACGGATCCATGAGCAGCGCATGGAAGGAACTCGCGGACAGCCGGTTCGTCACCCCCGCTCTATCCACCGACTCGCTCCACACGGGTCGGCTCACCGACTCGGTGACCGGCATGCCGAGCTCCGCCGTGCGCCGACAGGCAGCCGACTGGGCTCTGCGCACAGCACGTCAGGCCCGCGCTCGCGGGCTCGGGCCGAGGGGGCAGCTACTGTCGGTGGGCCTTCACGCGCTCACCGGTCCGTCTCGACGCAACGGCTCTGCCGACACCGACCACGTGGCTCGCCTCTGCGGACTCGCGGCGAGCAGCCTCCTTCACGAGTTCGAGCGCCTGGTCGCGACAGGGATGCTAATGGGCTGGACCCTCTCCTCCACGGAAGAGCAGGCCACCTGGAAACTGGGGTGAGCGGATTCGCCTGTGCACCGAACTGCGTGGTCGAGAGCCCCCCGCGCATGAAGTGCAAAGCTGTGCCATGCCCTTCTCGACAACGGCGCGTAAAGCAGCGGGGACGGGGGCGTGTGGACGTCGCCCGTCGTCCCGGGGCCGCCCGGAGGCGGCAGGGTGCGCAGCGTCGAGCGCGGCAAGGGACGAGCGACAAGCCGCCCGCGGTGGCATGAGCGTTGACGGGAGTTCGTCGTCGTGGCGTGGGCTTTCCGAGGGTCAGGCAGAGCGTGTGGGCGTGGACGGCTGTCCGCTTGCTGCTTGGGCACAGGCCGTCAGGTCGAGGTATCTGGCGGGGCACAGAAGTTCGCGAGCGACTACGGGTGGGCGGTCAGCGTGACCGTGCCGGAAGCCCAGTGGGCGGCGGTCTTGTAGGCAGCGATTGCATCTTGCCCCCCGTTCGACAGCGTGTCGATCATCTGGAGCCAGTCCGAGTCGAACCCCAGAGGCAGCCGCACGCCCATCGTTACGTTTGCGGCGGCGCTGGTGGGGTCCGGGTCCGGAGGGCGCAGTCGAGCGTTCCTGTCATAGTGCTCGTCGTCCGGACTGGGACCGTCGTAGGCCTCTTTGCCTCCAGCCCGAGCACATCCGCGCCAGCTGCGGCGTGGACCGCCCGCGTTCATACAGGGCCGTCGCAGTTCGCTCGATTGCGGCCGCGTCAACGAGTCGGCGGCTCCTCGCATTGGCGCTCCGCGTATGACGCGGCACGGGACAGGTATGGCACTGCCCAGTGGTGCAGCCAGGGGTGGCTTTGAAGGCTGCTGGCGGTCTTGGTCCGGTCGGACTGGATGGTGCGCCAGTGGTCTGGGTTGAAGTTCGCTCTCAGGAAGTCGGGCACGGACCCGGGTCATCACGTACAGGTTCACCCCGTGGCGGCGATGCTTGTGGGAGAAGTCGGCCCGGCTGTCACCTACGCGATCGCACTCTGCGAGCGTGCCGTCGAGCAGTACATAATCAGGATCGGTCTCCCGCAGGATCCGCAGCAGTCCGGAGGGCTCGGCGGGACAGGTGGTCGACGGCTGCGGGACACAGGCGCCGGCAGTACCCGACGGATATACCAAAGTCTGCGGCGATCTGAGCGAGGGTGTCGTGCCGGCGGAGGTAGGCCAGGCCGACGAGGGCCCACTGGTGAAGTGAGAGTTTGCAGCGGCGGTCACCCTCGCCGGTGACGATGAGCATGGTTACCCACTCGGCCAGGTCCGCTCGATCCAGGTGACGATCGCGATCCGCAACTCCTGGCGGGTGGCCCAGGTGCGTCGGTCGAGGACGTTCTTCTGCAGCAGCGCGAAGAAGCTCTCCATCGCGGCGTTGTCGCTGGCCGCCCGCGGCAGGACTGTTATGACCGGCAGTCTGCAGCGGTTCGCGGCCGTTCTGGGGGTTCTGAGCCCAGTTGGGCACTGCGTCGAGGTAGCGCTTGATGCCGGAGGCCAGGCGGAGCTTGTCCGGGGTGCCCGGGAACTCGCGAATCGCCTGGAGGAGTTCCCGCTCCGCCGTCCGGTGATCTTGACGTCGAGCACGTCCAGAAGTTCGTCCCCCTTCCTCCGAGACAGAGGACGCTGCAGCTGGCTTTAGATCTCCGCGTTGGCGAACGACCGGAGGGCGAGTGACGCCTGCTGCGGGTCGAATCGGCCGATCAGGTCGAGGTGTATCGGGTCGGCCGCGAACACCGCACCGTTGCCGTTGGCGAGGAACACCGTGACCACGGTCTTGACGTACTGGCGAACAAGGTCGGCGGGGACAGACCCGTGCTGTCCCACGAGTTCGGCGAGCCGCCGGGCTACTCGCGGTTCGTTGTAGAAGTTGTTCATGGCAAGGTGCACGTCCATGAGCTCCTCGATCACCTCGGCCATCTCCGAGACCTTGACCGCCCCGGGGAGGTGACTGCCACCCTGGGCAAGGTCGATGAGCTGGCGGGCAAGGGCGGCCTGCGCATGGTCGGCATCGGCAAGGAAGCGTCCGAGGCGGGTGCCAACCCAGAAGCGGGTGTCGTCGGAGATGTAGGGCCAGAGCTTCGGCCAGAGGTCGCGAATGTTGTCGAGCATGTGCGGCTCGGCGCCGATGGCGGTGTAGACCCCGAAGATGGGGGCTAACCCGAGACGCTGCGGAACTGGTCCGGGCGGCCGGAGCGAGTCGGTCCCGGGAATGCCGGGCGGGGGTGCTGACGGAGCCGCCCACACCACTGGGGGCGGGGAACGCCGCTCTGCGCAAGAAGGTCCGCGAGCTGGAGAAGGAACGCGAGATCCTGCGGAAGGCGGCGAAGTATTTCGCCGGGGAGACACGTGGGTGAACCGCTTCGGCGTGAAGCGGCTGTGCACCATCCGCGGCATCGCCCGTTCGAGCTTGTACTACTGGCGCCGAACGGCTGCGGACCGGGCCGCACGGTAGGCGGCCGACGCGCGACTCGCTGTCCGGGTGCGGGCCGTGCACTGGGCATCCGACGGCACATACGGTGTCCCGACGATCACCGCCGAGCGGCACGATGAGGGCGACCCGCTTGCTCCGCCGGTGACGTCAGGCTGCTTCAGCGCGCCGGCGCCTGCCCAGCGGATGCCTTCTCACTGCGGATACGGGCGCGCTCGCGTCGTTGAGCGGCCAGGACTTCAGGGTGCGGGCGTTCTTGTTCCACCAGCGCAGGTAGGCGTGCGGGGCCGGGTCTGGACGGTGTGGGTTCCGTAGAGCAGCCTGACCAGCACACCGATGGTGTCCGTCACGACGCAGCGGGCTCGTCACAGCCCACGGCGAGCTGCAGCCAGCTCAGTTCATCGGTGGGATCGGCCTGCGTGAGCAGCGCCTGCCGAATACGGTCCCAGGTTCCGTCGGCGAGCCATCGGTGGTGCCGTTTGATGACACCACTCCACGAGCCGAAGGATGCTGGCAGAGCGCGCCAGCTAGCGCCGGTGTGGTACTTCCAAGCGATCGCTTCGATCACCTGACGGTGAGGACGCCACCGGCCACCCCGAGATGGTTTGGGGGCGGGAAGCAGCGGCTCGATCCGGGCCCACTGCGCGTCGTTGAGTAGCAATTTCCCCTCTGAGAGGTCCGCCAGTTGCCACTCTGTGGCATTGGCAGTGCTGTGGCCTTCGGCTGCCATCCTGCGGCGCTCTGATGAAGTCTTACCTCCCCACACTCCCACACGCTCGCGGCTCTGCAATGCGACCTGCAGGCAGAATTTGTCCACGGGACAGCGGGCGCATACCTGCTTGGCAGACTGAGCCCAGTTGAGGCCCGGCGTCCCCACATCGTGACTGAAGAAGAGGTTCGGGTCGACAGCCGGGTCGGCGCAGGCTGCCCGGCGCCTCCAGTCACTCACGCTGCCGCCAGCCGCGGAAGGCGGCCCACCGGCCGACGCCTCCAGCTGTGCCCTCTGATTTCGCATCACCATGATCCACTTACTCGCTTAACGTCCCGGTCAGTTCCTCCGGCCTTCCCTTGAGGGGAACACAGTCCTGCACTGTGGCTTTGAGTAATTTCTACTCAGAGGTCGCTTTTGCCTGATATTTCATCCCGGAATGGGTTTGTTTGGCGGCCTTCTTCGGGTCGCGCCAGGAGATGGTGTTCTCGCCGGTGAGGCGGCGGGCCGTGAGGTTGATCATCGCGAGGTGGATCATGCCTTCGGAGCGGGCCGGGAGGGTTTCGGGATCGGATGTCGATGCCGCGGGTGGCGGCATGCTCGACGAGCTGCTGGCGGTAGCCGCCGTCGACCCAGACCTTGTTAGCGGCCATGCAGTTCTCCCCGCTGACGGCCAGCGGAACCTCCCCGGTGGCGGCCAGATATCTCTCCCCGCCCTCGGTCGGTGTGGATCAGCTGAAGGGCTTCACTCCCTGGCCAGTGGTGGCCTCGGAGAAGCGGGAAGAGTCACCCTGAGTGACGGTGACGTGGGCATGCTGGAGGAGCCGGCCGACGGTGGCCAGGGCCTTGGGCATGATCTCGTCGAATCCGGAGGGTTGCTCGAGACCGCGATCGAGCGTCGTTGATAGGCGGCATCCACCAGGAGGTAGAAGCCTTCGGCAGCGTCCTCGGAGACGGGCAGCAGCCCGATGTCGTCGACGACGATCAGGTCCGAGCGGACGATCTTGGCGAGGGCTCGGGCGATGGAGTCGTCCGCGCGGCGGCGGACCAGGACTCGATTCTCGGCTGATCAGTCACAGCCGCATCAGCCAAGAAGGAGCCCTTTACGCGTGACGTCGCGCCGTTTGCCGTCGAAACTGGTTTGGGCTGGTATGTGGCGGTGAAGGTCGGCACACTGAAGGGCAGTATCACCCGGCACGCCCCACACGGAGGTGGTGGCCATGGCGAACACCGGCGTGTCCGTTCAGCTGACCCCCGACGGCTACACCGTCACCTGCCCCGGCACCCGCGTCACCGGGCACGGCCCCACCGAAACCGATGCGTGGAACGACTTCTGGAACGCGTACCACGCCCAGTGGAAACCCCCCGCCACCCTCACGGCTCCTGACGGCCTGAACGGCCCGCAGCGCCGACGCAAGATCCTCACCCTGCGCGTCCGCGACCTCTTCGGCTGACGCAGCTCTCCCACGGCACCACCCCGCGCAGGGAGGCCTGAGATGAACGCTCATGTCCTCATGATCCAAGACAGCCGCCAGGCCGTCGCGTACGTGACTGGCGAACTCGACATCGCCACCGCACCCCGCATCCGCGAGGCACTCCTCGATGCCATCCGCCAGCACGAACAGGTCACCGTCGACCTGGACCGGCTCGCATTCTGCGACTGCGCCGGCCTCAGCGCCCTCATCACCGCACAGAAGACCGCCCGCGCACAAGGCACCACCCTGACCGTTCGCAACATCCCGCACCAACTCACACGGCTGCTGCGCTGCATCCCCCACACCCTGCCCGTAGAACCAACCGACCGGCAGTCCAGGGGGCACTTCGGCGACCGACGTGGAAATGATGTTCACAACGAGAACAGCACCACCCGACGGCAAGGCCCTCCGCCGTCGGCGTCGCCATCGGTCGACGGGAAGGGAACTGGCTGGTTTGCCCTGATGTGGGGTCGGCCAGGGCGAGGGCGTCGAGGAGGTCCTGCCGCGAGGTGTAGGGCAGCTGGATGACCGGCCGGCCCACCTACTGGATGTCAAATACCAGGAGCTGGGCGGGAGATCTTTACGGGCACGGGCGACGTCGCCCGGTTGGTGGGCGAGCAGGGTCGCGCTCGTAAGCGGCTGGCCGTCGATGTCGGTGAGTTCGAGACACTACCCGGAAGGTTCGGCCATGACAGTGCCGTCCGCGAGCGGGTACGGAGGCAGCGCGGGCGCGGCGCTGGCCAGGTCGCGCAGGAAGTACCGCTGCGCGGCAGCCTGAGTGAAACCGGCGGCTGTCGGGCGCGTGCGGTGACAGGGCGGTGCCCGGGTGGGCAGGCTGGGGATGCCGGTCGCGGCGGCCGGGCCGGTGCACGCATACAGCTCCCGGTCGCCCAGCCGTGCCCCGGCCAGCGCGATCAGCGCGGCGATCACCTCGAAAGGCGAGCGCCAGTGCGATCTTCTTCAGCGAGCAGCGCAGGAGGGGGGTGCGTCGCGCGAAATCGCTCGGTGAGCCCGACCACCTACTCGGCGAACGTGCGGCAACCTCACTCTGCGGCCGGGCAGCGAAACCGTCGCACTAGCAGTTCGATCACGACCTCCGCCCGGCCTCCGCGAGGTCGGCAAGGCACTGCCGGTAGCCACCATGGACACGGCCGGACACAGCGCCGCAGTCCGGACACCGCCTCACCCGTCACCGATCGCGCCGTGAGGGACCATCCCGCTGCCATCGGCTCTGACCTCGTCCACCATCACAGACGACAGATGAGGGAACGCCGCGGAGAACGTCGAGAACACGCTGCGCCACACGAACGGCCATCCCTCCAGCCGGTTGTGACGACATGTCACCGGACACAAAAGGTGGATCAGCGCCGAACTACATGGCCGTTGACAGCCGCCCGGTCTCACCGACAGATGTACGGGAAGGAGGTGGCTTTCGAGACCGGGGTGGGTGTGAGGATCTCGAGGGTGGCGGTGGCAGTCATGGCGCCGTGTCCCCGGAAGGTCCAGCGCAGCACGACATCGGTCGTACGGTGGCCGCTCGGCACGCGCTGGGTGAGCGTTCCGGAGTCGGTGCCGTCACTGCGGCGCCAACGATAGGTGACGTCGCCAGGGCCGCCGTCGGTCTCCAGCGTGCCGGTGATCACGGCGGTGCCGTTGCAGGGCGGGCCGCCGCTGTCGGTCTGGACGGTCACCGCGGTCACGGTGGTCGGCCGGCCGCTGTGCTGCCAGGCGAGGGCCGCGAGCACTGCAAGCACGATCAGCAGCGGAAGCAGCCACAGCCGCCCACGTTCGCGGCGCGGTGGCTCGGTTGGCGGCGGGAGGGTGTTCGCGCCGTGCCACACTGCCGAGGCATGCGGTGGGATCCCAGGGCCGGACCGGTGCAGCTCGTCCTGCTGGGCGGGGCTGGGCGGCTCGGGTGTCGGCCAGGCCTCGGGGTCGAGGAGGGTCGCATCCTCGAAGGTTTGAGGCTGGGGTGTGGCTTCCGGGTGGGACCGTCTGATCGTCTCGGTGTCGGCGGTTGGTACGGGAGCGGGGGTGGCCACCGGGCGCAGGCGGAGGGTCTCGTCTCTGGGCCCGGCATTTCGTGAGGTCGCCTGTGTCGTGTCCGTCTGATCGCATGCTGCTGTCGGGTGAAGGCATGTGGTGCGGTCGGTCAAGCGGTCCCTTGGCGGTACGGGTGCGGATCTCTCCTCGGGATCGGTCGGCTGGCGGAGCCGGATGGTGTCCCGCGGCGATGGTTGCGCGGGCCCTGCGGTGTCGCCGTTGGGATGTCGGTTGTTCATCGTGCGGTTCCGGTCACCGAGGCGGGTCACATGTGAAGGAAAAAACGCTACTGGTGCTGTTCTGCCCGCGTGCCGCGGATGGGGAAGTGGCTGCCCGGGCGGTCAGCATTTCGGCGGAGTCGAACGGCTGGGAGAAACTGAATGGCACACTCGTCTGGTTTTCCGGGAGGACCAGCTGCTTCACGCCGACCTGACGGCCCATCTCGTCGGTCCAGATCACGGTCAGCGTGCCTGCGGCGGCTCCGTTAGTGGTCACCGAACCCTCGGCCTGCGAGGCGTAGCGGCCGTCGCAGGCCACCGTCATCGAGATCGCGTCCACTCGTAGCGGAGCCTGTGAGGTGCCGGGCGGTTGGGAGGACGTGGCAGGTGCTGCCGTGGCTGGAGCGGGCTTGGCCGTGACGCTCGCGCTCGGCTGCGGCGTGCCAATCGTCGCCGACCCTGATGTGGGCGGCACTGATGTGGGCGGCACCGGGACGGACGCCGAAGCAGCTGGTGAAGCTGAGATCGAGGGCGTCCTTGTCTGCGACGCGCCCACTGCGCCGGTCGGACCGACATCGGGAATGGGCCAATGGCTGGTCGTCGGCCGTGGCCCGGCGTCCCCGGCGGTGCCGGTCGCCTTATCTGCCCCGGCCATCGAGAGCCCTGCCAGGACGCCGCCGAGCAGCACCACGCCGGCGGCCGCGGCCCCGATCCCCTTCGCCTGCGGCGTGAACCGCGGTCCACGCCCGGCCGGAACCGAAGGACCGCCTGATCCGCCCGGCCCTCCGAGCTCGGTCGTGGCCAGCGAGGTGGCGCCGGAAGCCTGCCCGCTCCCGGAAGGTAGCAGCAGCGGCAGCAGTGCCACCAGGGCGGCAAGCTGGCCCTTCCCGCGTTCCTCCCAGTCCGGACCATAGGTCGCGCCGGCCACCGCTTCGAGCTCGGCGACCAGCGCGGCCGCGTCCGCGGGCCGCTGCTGCGGCGTCTTCGCCAGTCCGGAACGGATCAGCGGCCGCAAGGCCTCGGGCGCCAGGTTTTCGGGGATGGCCGCCTCGGTGTGCGCGACGGCCAGTTCCACCAGCGTCGTTCCAGCATACGGTCTCGCAGCGGTCAGGCACTCAAAGAAGGTCGCCGTCGCGGCGTACACATCGCCAGCCGGAGAAGCTGGCTCCCCGGCCCACTGCTCAGGAGCCATGTAGGCGGGAGTGCCAGCGATATCGCCGCTCTCGCCGGCGCGTACCGCGATGCCGAAGTCGACCAGTTTGGACGTACCGTCAGTGGTCACCAACACGTTGCCGGGTTTGTAGTCCCGGTGAACCACGCCCACCGCGTGGGCGGCTGCCAAACCGAGCAGCGAGCCTTGAGCACGGTCAGCGCCGCCTCGGGCGCGGTGGCCCCCTCGGCGTGGAGCAGATCGCGCAGCGAGAGCCCCTCCACCAGCTCCATCACTATGGCCGCGCCGCGCGGTCCCTCGACGTACTCATGGAGCCTGGTGACATGCGGCGAATCCAACGCGCCGAGCAGTTCGGCCTCGGCACGCATGCGCCCGTGATCGGCCGTCTTGGTCTCACCGTTCATGTATTTGATGGCCACCGGTATGCCGGTGGCATCGTGCCGGGCGAGAACAACACGACCCGTGGCACCGGTACCCAGTTCGCGGCCGTGCGTGTAGCCAGGGAGCTCCCAATCGTCCCCCTGCGGCATCCCGCCGACCTGCACAGGCGGCCCGCTGTGGCCTTCCATTCATTACCCCCTGATCTATCAGCACGCATGCCGAACCGGCATAGGTCATCTGACGCATCGCACCTACGAGTCGGCCGGCCGTATCGCTCAAGGCACCCTGAACGCGGCACACCGCCATGGGCTCGAACCTGGGCTGTCGATCAAGAGCCAGCCGCTCTTGTGCTGACTGAGTCCGACACCCCAGCGACCATAGCTCGCTTTCGTTCCCGGCCAATGCGATCGGCGCCGGATACCTTCCAATACATGGCAATCGCCGGAACTGCCAGTGCCAATGGGCCGGGAAGTTGAGTAGCTGCAACTCACCCGGGCAACACGTCTGGGGACGTCAAAGCAACGGCAGATCTTGGCTGTTGAGGTGTCAGGTGTTGCTCGAGGTCAGGCGGCGCTTGAAAGCGACCTGGAAGGCGTTCAGGGGTGCCTTCCAGGGCATGGTCCACCGCTTGCCGCCCTTCATCAGTGCCGTGTCAATGCTCTTGAGGCGACAGCCTCGTTGGAGAGGCGTCCGCGGGCTCGGACAGCCTTGCGGAAGCGGGCGTTGAAGATCTCGATCGCGTTCGTGCTACAGATGGCCTTACGTAGATGTCGACGAAGAGGAGGGGCACGAGCGGCCCAGGCATCCGGCACCTCGACGACCTACTGAAGCCCCTGGCTGAGGCGTGGCGAGGGGCGGCTCCCGGGTCCACTACGTCAAAGTGTCTCCGGTTCGGCCAAGTTGAAAAGGCTCACCGACCTACCGGGATGTCAACAACTGGCATCGTGAGCACTCGTTTCCCGACCCGGTGATGGCTCCAACGCCAGCTTGTGGCCCAAGTCCATCCAGTAGACCGGAAAGTCCAGCACGGAACCACGACTGACCCACTTCGGCCCATCGCCTTCGAGGGCAAGTAGATGGAGAACCGCGTCGACAAATCGTGACCAGCTTCCGCCCTTCATCAAGTGACACGTCCGCAAGGTCACCTCATCCGTCCTGACCGTCAGCTGCTCCACCCCGGGGTGCGTTGCGGATACCAACGACGCTCACCGCTCAACTTCGAGGACTCGCCCCCGAAGAAAAACGGGCACCCCCTCAACCCTGCGGGCTGAGGGGGAACCTCTCTATCTCAGTCTAAAGTGGCGGAAGGAGTTTGACCTTGAGAAAATCGACTCCGTGATTCGGCTGAGCCTCGAGGCCATGCCACCACTTTAGAACCAACAATTCCTGACCGATTAGAACCTGCGTGTCCTACTTGGCGTTGACGGTGAAGCTGACCTGAGCGAAGTCACGGGCGCTGGTAGGAGTACCGAAGTCGTATTCATCCGAGGAGTTGACGACGGTGTAATTAAAGGGAGTACCCGACGTAGACACCACCTTGTCGTTCGCTCCACCGAACCCGTCCCAGTCGGTCGTGCTGCAGCTGGCCCCCTCGAACAGGCTTGAGCGGGCCTGGGCGAACACCCGAGGCACCTGAACCCCGTTCTCCAGGTTGTTTCGATACGAGGCATCGATGACAGTGACAACCCTGACCTCGTCCACACAGCGGGTGACAACCCATTCGGTGCTGGTGCCGAACTGGAGGGTTCTGGCACCGAGCGCGACGCTGAACGACTGCTCGTCGTCCGGGTCGGGGCTGTCCTCATCAGAGATGAAGATGTTCATGCTGCCGCCCACGACCTTGGCGGGCGGGGTGGTGGCCGCGTGGGCAGCAGTGACAGGAACGGCCAGGACAGCAGCAGTGGTGGCGGCCAGTGTGGCCATGGGAACCAGGCGGCGGCGAACAGACATTTCCAAACTCCGATCTTTGCACTGCGGTGTGCTCTTGACCGAAGAAACGAACACCCCCGACATGAAGGCCAGGTAATCACTACTCATCATCGGCTCCCCTCCGCGTAAGCGGCGCAAGAGCACCTCTCGCAGGGTGCTATTCACCGTTGCCCCCCACCTCACCATCTCCCCACCACCGCTGGGTTAAGTAATCGATCCTTCACCCGGCGTATTGATCTTGAGCTCCACCGGTCCCGAGGCCCCGGCCTCCTCGAAGATCCCCCAAGGCGCACTCCAGGCCGCTGCGGCACGTCTGGAGGTTCGGCACGCGCCTGCCCAACAGGCCTGTCATCCCCTGCGGCGCCGGCCAAGCGTGAACCGAAGGAGACTCGGTACGCCCAGGAGCTGCTGGACGTCAGCCACGAGAGGTAGGGCTGCCGAGCACCCCGGACAGCACGCGCCCATCCGCAGGGCCTTCTGGACCGAGGACCTTCCTGGAGGTCCAGCCATGCTCGTCGAGATAGGCAGCTCCTACTCAGGCCACGGTTGAGCTGCATCAAGCATGAGACAAAAGGCACGGGGAGCATTCACCTAGGGACCCCAGCCGATTGCCTTGTCCGAAACCAACGGACGTGGTTGTGATGAATATGAAGAGATCGGTGCATCTCATAAGCCCAGCAGGTACAGCACCTGGGGAAGAGCCCTGGCTCACCCAGGTCGAGTCGCGGGGGATGATCTACTGCGGTACACGCGGCAGATGGCGTAGTACCGTGAGGTGATCGAGCGCACTGTGCGAGTGCCCCACGCAAAGCGGCTGAGTCTCGACTTTCCGTGCGGCCGTGCGGCGCGGCATCGGCTTTGCAGCCCCCAGTGACAATATTGCTGTCACCCCTGGCATCCGGGCCTAGTCTCCGACCGAAACGGGTCCACTTCCCCCGGTGGGGCCCACCTCGCAGTGCTGCAGAGCATCCTCGGTTCCGATAGAGCCTCCCATCCGCGGGAAGCCAGCCGATGGTCTACGCACCGATGCCTCCCGCGCGCCGGCATGCTTCAGGCCGACCCTACAAAAGATGCCTTAGATGAGTAGGGACGACTCATGCCGCCCGAAGGTGAAGCGCCGGAACCTTGACTCCTACCGCCCTCAAGAGCGAGGTCGCGGGATGACTCAACGGAGGAGTTGAGGATGGGCAAGGGATGGCAAGAGAAGGCCGCTTGTGCGGCTCCTGGTGTTGATCCAGACACGTTCTTCGCCTCAGTGGAAGGACACGCCCCGCGCGGTTGGGAAAAGGAGGCGAAAATGGTCTGCGCAAAGTGTCAGGTAGTTCGCGAGTGCATGAATTTGGCACTTGAACATGCCATTTCCGATGGAGTCTGGGGAGGACTGACGGGCTGGGAGCGATATTCGATGGGTGGTGCCCGTCCGCGGAGCGGTAAATCCGCCAAGCGTGAGGCCACGGCTCTGAGAGAGAAGGCCAGCGACTCATGAAACGACCCTGTCGACAGCTATCCTCTGAATCGATCGCAGCAATCCGGGGTCTTCAACCGGCCACAGCAGTCATGCTCGACAAGCTGGACTGATCGAGAGCATGCGTGGGCCCGGCTCTCACATCCGTCCGCATGCCGTCATCGGTCTCACTGAACCTTCCTCATCCTGTGCGGGTGGGTGAAAGTCGCCAGCCGCACCTGGGGCGAAAAGGGGAAGACACCTGTCGTGCGGCGGAGCGGGAACCGGTTCTCGGTGAACGCGATGTCGGCGATCAGCGCCAAGGGCCGGATGCACTTCACGGTCTTCACCGAGAGCTTCACCGCCAAGGTGATGTGCCGTTTCCTGGACCGGCTGGCCGGCCGCTTCGACCGCAAGGGGTTCATCTCGTGGTCGACGGCCACTCCGCCCACCCCGACGCCGTCGAGCTGCACTTCCCGCGCCCCCGTACTCGCCCGAGCTCAACCCCTAAGAACTGGTCAACGCCGACCTCGATCCAGCGGGGAGTACCTGCCCCCAGGAACTGAGCTTGGGCCCGGGATGACCTGCTGGCGGCGTCTGGCCGCGTGGAACGAGACCGGTGTATGGAACCAGCTGCACCTGGTGCTGCTGAAGAAGCTGCGGGTCGAGAAGAAGACTGGACTGGTCGCGGGCGGTGATCGACTCCTCCCACGTCAGGGCCACGCGACGGGGCCCAAGAGTGGTCCCAGCCCAGCCGACTGCGCATGGCGCCGGTCACCGGTCTGCTCAGCCGGCCACGCCGGCGGCCCGACATACTTCTGGCCGACCGCAGCTACGACAAGGACCGCCGCCTGGTCTGGGCAACCGGCGTCAAACCGCTGATCGCCCCCCCTCCCGCGGCGGGCCGCACGGCTCCGGCCTCTCGGCATCCACCGCTGTGCCGTGGAACGGACCATCGCCTGGCTCCACGGCTTCCGCCGGCTCCGCATCCACTGGGAACGACGCGACGATACCCACGAAGCCTTCCTAAGCCTCGCTACCTGCCTGATCACTCGCCGTCACAGCGAAACGCCTTCGTTAGGACCTCTCATTCCCCCGAGATCGTGCACCCCGGCCCGCCTACGTTCGCAATATCGCAGCCACCACTTGGCACTCCTTTGACGAGACCTTGGACGTCCTCGCCGCATGAGCGCCAGGTCTGCGCGTAGCTCTGGCGGGGCCGGACGGGGTAACTTCGTCATCATCGACGGGATCCTCATCCCCACCGACCACATCGCCGCGGGCCGCTGCGTACTACTCCCCAAAGCACGAGACTCACGGCATGAACGCGGAGGTCGTCGCCCTCCCGGATGGCACACCCCTGTGACTGTCCCGTGCGACGCCCGACCGTGCCCCCTCCAGGCATGCCTCACGGCTGATCCTCATCGCCGACCGCGCCTACCAGGACGCCGGCGCCGCGTTCCGAACTCTCGAACCACCACAGTGAACAGCCCGCGCAGTACCAGCAGTTCAGGCGCGGCTACGTCCGCCCTAACGCCCCGGCGAATGGGCCTGCGCCCGGTTCAAGCCCTGGTCCATCATGCGCAGGACGCGCTGCTTCACCCCGCGTCAGCGAATCGCGCAACCTCTCCACACCCTGCTGACCTGCGGCTGCGACGGCGGCGGGTGTAAGAGATTGCCAGGTCGTGATCGCGTTACAAGCCCGGAAGGCGCGGCATCCAGTCCACGGAGCGATACAGACGGTTGGCCTTGGAGGAATTTGCCTTCGCCCCCTGATGGATAGGAGGCGAAGGCAGGGATGCTGATCAGCACGGGGGGTTGAAGCCGTCAGCAGGGCTGCGGCACGCGTTCCATCGTGGAGAGCCCTTCCTCACGCCGAGAAGGGTGAATCCCTTCGGCGCTCCTCTAGTTGATCACCTCTCAGGGGCAGTTGGTTGAGTAGTTGCTACTCGTGTGCCCGACAGGGCATCTACTGGCCTGTTCAAGGCCGAGAGGATGCAGCCACGCTCTAAGGCTTGACGTCTCGTCTGCACCGCGGTTCTCTACTGGATGAGCCACTCGTCCACTTCGCAGGGAGGGGAGCGAGCATGCCGCTCTCTCGCCGCACATTCCTTGGAGGAGAAGCGCTGGGTGCCGCCGCCGTGACGGCTCTCGCACAGGAACTGGCGGTCAACGACTAGTAGTTCTGTCCAGGCACGGAGGGCGCCGCTCGGCGCGGAGGGCCGGCCGTGCGCAACACCGAACTCCTCCTACCCGCGCCGTTCGCTCTGCAGCCAGGCCGCCCCGCGAACAACGAGACTTTCCCCCCTCTCCCCCAGCGAACCGGAGGCGTCGTGCGTCGTGTCCTGACCGTGCTGGCAGCGGTGCTGCTGCCCGTCGTGCTGTTCTCTCCCGCCGCGCAGGCCTCCTCCGGCGGCTACACCGATCCGCCGTTCCGTCCCGGCTGCCAGGTGCATCACTTCGGCGAGGGTGA
This sequence comes from Streptomyces sp. SKN60, assembly GCF_026236535.1. Classification (GTDB taxonomy): domain Bacteria; phylum Actinomycetota; class Actinomycetes; order Streptomycetales; family Streptomycetaceae; genus Streptomyces. Next base: position 19,142 of record NZ_JAHTMW010000026.1, read on the forward strand.
GACCCCGCCTTGGTGGCTGTGGCTGGAAGACCCGCTGTGTGTGGACTACCTGAAGCGCGACATCACCTTCGACGACGGCGGCGCTCTGGAGTTCCTGCTGGCAGAACCTGCGCGGTTCGCCGTCGCACTGGCCGCCTGCCGTTACTGGCAGACCGACCACTGGAGTGTGCAGACCACGCAGGGCGCGACCGCTCTGGTCGCCTGGGACGGCAGCTATTGGTTCGACAAGCGGGCGCAGACCGCCGCGGCCAGGCTCACCAACTTCCGCATCAACGGACAGTCCGTGGGCATCGGCGACGTCGTCATCGCGCTGCGCGACAGCCACCCGAGTCTCGCCGACGCCTTGGCCAGATACGGTACGGAGCACGGTGAAACCGGGCTGTCCACCGAACTGCCGTACAGCGCATGGTGCTCCTGGCAGGCGTGATGAACCGACGCCGCCTGCTGCAGACGATCCTCGCCTCGACGGTGCTCTCGGCGCTCGGCATGCCGAGCGCTCGCGCGACAGTCGTCGACGCGTGGACGCGCGACACCCTGGACGCGTTCACTGACACCCTGATCCCGGGCACCAAACGCTATGCAGGGGACACCGCCGTCGCGGGCGCCGCGCCAGGCCCGGGCGGCGCCGACGCCGGCTTCACCGATCTTCTGCTGCATCCGGCCCTCGCCCTGGCGCCTGTGCTGCCGGGCATCGCCACGGTGCTGAACACCCGCGCCGCCTCGTACGCCGTCACGCGCGGCATCTGGCTCCCGCCGTGGCTGCCCGCTTTCGTCGCGCTCTCCTACAGCCGCAGAACAGCTGTGGTGTCGGACCTCTTCCAGCCCTCCGATGTGGACCGGCAGCTATGGAGCGTCATGGCGCTGCTGTCCAGCCTCGCCTTCGATGCGGCGGCCCACCTCTCCACCCGCCAGGCCATCGCCGAGGGACACCCCGGGCTGCTCTTCCTCGGCTTCCCGCCGCCCGGGCCCGATGGCCTGTGGCGCTACCCCGATCACTCCTACCGGCGTGTCCTGGCCGCCGTCCATCCGCACACCACTGCAGAGGGGAGCCCACCGTGAGCACCGCCCTGTGCGACGTCGTGGTCATAGGTTCCGGGTTCGGCGGAGCGATCCCCGCCTACTACGCCGCTGCCGCCGGGGCGCGGGTCGTGGTCCTCGAGCGGGGGCCGCGACTGGGGGCGGCCGACTTCACGCACGACCTGCAGTTGAGCTCCGTCAGCCGGATCGTGGACGTCATCCAGGGCGACGGCCTGACCGGCGTGGCCGGCAACTGCGTCGGCGGATCCAGCGTCGTCTACTTCGCCGCCTCACTGCGCGCCCCCAGCTTCGCCTTCGACCGCAGCGGCGGCACCGGCCGCCGCCTGTGGCCCGCCGCTCTCACCCGCGTAGCTCTCGACCCCTACTACGACCGGGTCGAGCAAGCTCTGCCGGTCAGCACGCAGACATGGAACGACGTCTCCTACGCGGGAGGCCTTTTCGCCGCCGCCTGCCACCACACCGGCCACACCGCCAACCCCGTCCCCCTGGCCGTCGACCTGTCCTCGTGCACCGACTGCAACTGGATGCTCAACGGCTGCCGTTTCGACGCCAAACGCTCCATGCTCCTGAACTATCTGCCCGCCGCCGAGGCGCACGGCGCCGTCATCCGCCCGCTGCACGAAGTGCAGGCCCTCTCCCCCGCGCTGACGCCTGGCTACCGCTACCGCGTCACCTACACCACCCTCGACGCCGATGACTACCGGCTGCCCACCGGCGCCGGCTGCATCGAAGCCCGTGTCGTCGTCCTTGCCGCCGGGGCGCTCGCCACCCCGGTCATCCTCAAGCGTTCCGCGCCGCTGCTCGGCGGTATCCCGGCCGCAGTGGGACGGCACCTCTCCGGCAACGGCGACCGCGTCAGCGTCGCCATTGTCGACGAAGCCGCGGCAGGCACTGTTCTCGGTCTGCACCGCACCGCCGACAAGACCTACGACGCCCACCACATCGGCAAGGGCATCACCGCCATGACCTTCGACTACCTGGACGCCGACCGGCCCGAACACCAACGTTTCAGCCTGCAGCAACTAGCCTTCCCCGCCCTCACCAACATGCTCGCCACCACTGCGGGCACGCACCGCTGGTACGGCGCCGAGAAGAAGAACCTCAGGGCCGCCTGGCGCAGCTGGCTGACCGTCCTCGCCATGACCGAGGACGACGGCGAAGGCATGTTCTCCGCACCACCGCCCACCGGCTCGTTTCTCCGGGTCGGCCCCGGACTGGGCATCGGCAGCTTCCGATACGCGCCCGGTGAGGGCACTCGCGCCGGCTGGGCGAGCGCCGACCACGCCCTACGGGACATCCTCGAAACCGACGGCATCGCAACCGTGGAGCCCTGGGCCGAGCAGCCCGGCGGCGCGCTCACCACACACCCCCTCGGAAGCTGCCGGCTCGGTGACGACCCCGCCACGTCCGCGCTCACCCTCACGCACGAACTACGTGACCATCCCAGTCTCTACATCACCGACGCCTCCGCGGTCCCGGCGGCACTGACGGTCAACCCCGCACTCACCGTCGCAGCGCTCGCCGAACGCGCCAGTGAACACATCCTGCAGAACCTGACCGCACAGGGACTCACGACAGCGAATGGGGTCCCCGTGCCCGGGAGTTGAGCCTGAGACTGCCACGCCCGGGAGGCGCTCAGCAGGGTCGGGGACTGGCACGGTGGCAGCTGCTCCGTTTCCAGTCCCCGCTGCTTCACGCCGTACGCGCGGCTCACCCGCGTACGGCTCTCCAGCATCGTCCACCCGGCTCCCGCCGCTGCGGCTTTGCGTCCCCGTCCGGCGCGGATGACGGGCCGTCAGTTGCGGTGTCCGGGAATGATCTCTCCTTCGAATGTCGCCGTGGGGGTCGGGAGTTCGTCGTCGGACACGAATGCGTGTCGGCAGTCGGGTGCCTTGCCCGTGCGCAGGCCGAACGCGAAAGCGTCGGCGTAGCCCTTGGCCGGCCTGGGGAAGAGAATCTCCAGGTGGGTGCCTGCTGGGATCTGGCTGGGGTGGATGGAGGCGGTGATCGCACCGTTGCGATGGTGGAAACCGATGGCCTTCAAGGTGGCGTAGCCGAGTTCAGGGTCCTCGCCCTTGTCCAGCGGGCAGGTGGGGTCGTCTCTGTAGACGCGGGCCGGCACGCCCATGCGCTCCAGATCGCGCTGGAGCTGGGGCAGGTCGGGCTGCGTACCGGCTTCGCGAATGGTGACCTTGACGGTTCCCCGCCGGTCGCGGTTCAGGGTGTAGGCCACGGTGGAGATCTGCTGGGGAAGGTTACCCGTCGCGGCACGGTCGGTGGCGGTGACGGGGAATGCCGTGGGCGGGGTGGTCTGGTGGACGGCGAGCACGGTTCCGGCCAGGCAAGCGGCCAGGGCTACGGGGGCCGCCAACCGCACTGCCAGGCGGCGACGTGGACGGGCGGGGCGAGCGTCTTGTGTGACGTTGCTCATCAGGAAGTCCTCAAGCAGGTGTTGGCGGTCTTCCGAAAGAACCGGATCGCCGGGTGCCGGCAGAAGCCGGGCCAGCTCCGTGTGATCCAGCGGTTCCTGCCGCCGCCACGGATTGAAGATCATCGGTTCTTCTCCTTGTTCGACCGGGCCGCTACGGTGCGGCCACCCCGTACTTGTCCGCCGCTTGCCGCCGGTTCCGTCTTTTCTCGGTCAGCCCGCCTCTTCTTCAGTTCTTCCTCTGCGAGCTTGCGCAATCTCGACCGGGCACGGGCGAGCCGTGAACGGACCGTTCCCACCGGAACTCTCAGGGCCTGTGCCGCCTCTGGATAGCTGAGTCCGGACCACACGCACAGCGTGAACACGTCCCGCTCCGACTGACGAAGTTGCGCCAGCACCGCCTGTGCCGCGGCAAGTTGCTCGGCATCCGCGATCCGGCCGATCAGCTCGTCGGCGAAGTCGGGCACGGTCTCCCTCGCCGGCATACGGGCCACAGCGCGGTCATGGCGCCGCGCGGCGCGCGTCGTGTTGCGCAGTACGTTCGTCGCTATACCCATCAGCCAGGGCCGCGGGGTTTCTCCCTCGTCCCGCAGCTTGCCGCGAAGCCGCCACGCCTCCAGGAACGTCAGCGAGACGATGTCCTGGGCCACTGCCCAGTCACCGCTCACCCGCACCGCATGGCGATACACCATCTGCGCATGATCTTTGAATATCTCCCTGAACGCCTCAGGGTCTCCTGCCCGGATCCGGGCGTGCAAAGAAAAATCCATGCCTTGTCTTGTCCGCCAGCCCCCTGGTGTCTCGGTGATCCTCACCACACGCCTCCTTGGCGGAGCCGTGGCCCATCGTCCGCTGTCTGTCACAGGTTTCAGTGGCTCCCGCTTCAGCGGGCTGGACCGGCACCAGTTGATCGACATGTGTTCCGGTCCGATCCGGCCTGGCGGGTGGCGACATATCCGGCCCGGTCCCGAGAGTGACGCCGCCCGCAAGGGTCACGCACCCCGTCAGTGATCGAGCAGGAGGGCCGGAAGTCCAGCTTTCCTATCCGACGCGGCCCCGCACTGGTGCTGCCCGATCACGCTCACCCTGGACTTCGGCCTCATGCTGAAGCCAGACATAGTTGACGGGCTGATCCGCATTCCAGCTCTGAGCGAGGCCGACATCGACTGGCACAAACCCGGCGCCCCGATAGCAGCGCAGGGCTGTCTCGTTGTGTGGATGCACGCGCATGAAGACGTCGCGATAACCTGCGCCGAGAGCCTGTGCGAGAAGTCCTCGTACCAGCACCCGGCCGAGTCCCTTCATGCGGCTTCCGGGGGCCACAATGATCCGGGCGAGCTCAACCTCATCTTCCTCAGCGTCGAACCACAGCTCTCCGTAGCCGACAAGCCTGCAGTCCTCGACGAGGACATGAGCCTGCACGTCGTCATCCCGCTGCCAGTCAGCGACCGTCTGCGTGGGCACGGGGAACTTCTGCTGCCCGCACCACATGAAGACCTCGCTGCCGGAAGTCGGCCAGTTCGCCACCGCGACTGCGTGAGCGGCGGAAAAGGGAAGAAGGTCCATATTTGTCGGTCCGTCCATGGCCATGATCTGATACGCCACCCCAACCGGCTTGCAGGCCGGACTTTACGTGGCCCGTCCTGTCGCGATCCACCCTCAAACTTCATACACATGCTGTCGCCGCACGGGACCAACGCCGAATACGAGCGCCCCCCTCGGGGACCCGGTCTCGGCCACACCGAGCTGCGCGTTCGGCCCGCTCGGCATAGCGCGGTGATCGACGTGACGACATCGGAAGTTGTTGACTGATGAGGTCAGACACCTTGATCATCAACCGACCGCTCCCGATGTTCCACCACCAGCCACTCGCACCCTGGTTCGGGACGGCTACCTCAGCGCACGACGGCGGGCCTGGGAGACCGGCCGTCCCTGTGCATTCCAGGCTCGTGAGTGCCCACACTGGAGGGAACCTGGGAAGGCCGCAGCCGGGGCCGGCCGGCCCGCGTCGGAGCGGGTTGGGTATCGGCCGCCAGGTAGACGGTGTAGGAGATCACTGAGGGAACGGGGACGCCGAGCTTGCCGGCGGACTTCGTGAGCACCTCTTCGTCATCGAGGATCCGTCCGCTGGCCGGGTCGACGATCAGGGTCTGCCGAGTGGGCAGGCCACCGTGGTCGCTGTCGAGAGAGAACGCCTTGCCGGTCCGGCCTGCCCGGTCGGTGGTGGTGCCCTGGTAGGTGATCCCAGGAACGTCGGCCAGCACGCGCAGCACCGCGGCCCGTTCCGGGGCTGAGAGGACGCGCTCGTGCAGCAGGTCTGTGATCGCCATCAGGGTAACGGCAGGGCCGTTCTCCTCCGGATGGCCCTGCTTGAGCCAGGTCTTCAGCGCCTTGGCATCGGTCGGCGGGCGGCCCTCCCGCGCCCAGGAGCCGGCGGGCACGTCGTTGACCTCCGGCTTGCTGGGGCCGGTGGGCCAGCCCCCCTGTTCCTTCCAGTACGTGCGGGCTTCCTTGCTGGGGAACTCGGGCGCGCCGGCGCGCCTGGTGGAGTGCACGGAGCCGTCCGGGTTGACCCACAGTTCGGATTCCGTCGGCACGACGGCGGAGACGGTCCTCTCGCCGACACTGGTGTTGAGGTACCAGCCGCGGTTTTTGAAGTGCTCGGTGCCGCTCACGGTCGTGTCAGGCTGGCGGGCGGCGGTGTCTGCGAGCCGCTCAAGGAGCTTCGCCGCGTCCTGGGCGGGGGCGTCTTGTACGTAGGTCAGCAGTTCGGGGGTGGCGGCCAAAGCTGGAGTGCTGCTGGTCCCGGGCAGGAGAACTGTCACGCCGAGCGCGAGTGCCCCGACCGCGGCGGCGGTGCCGACCAGGGCGAGTCCCCGTCGGCTCGGCGCCGGGGACGGGAGCCTGCTGCTCGTCTTCTTGCTGTCCTGGCGGGCCATCTGGAGCCAACTACTCATGAGGTGTTCCTCACGCTGGTGCCGACGGCCGGGCGGGAAGTCCCGCTCTGCGGGCACCGGCAGCATCCGGCGCAGTGCCCGCAGGTCGCTGTCATCGTGGCCTGGCGTCATCGCGACTTCCCTTCATCTGGCCGGACCGCGGTGTTGCGGTCACCTGTTAGCTGCCAGGTCACAGGCGCGGGTTCCTTGTTTGCGCGGAGATCTTTCTCAGTGAGTTCGTCGAGGCGGCGACGGGCACGCGAGAGACGGGAGCGCACTGTGCCGACGGCGATGCCGAGGGCCTGTGCCGCTGCGGCATAGTCCAGGCCGGCCCATACGCACAGTGCCAGGACTTCCCGGTCGGTCCGAGGCAGCCAGTCCAGCGCCTGGCGCATCGCCTCGATCTTCTGCTGGTCCTCCATGCGGCCGACCAGCTCATCGGCGAAATCGGGCAGCAGCCCCGGCGCAGGCAGTCTGTCGAGCAGGGCCCTGTGGCGGCGGGCGACCCGGCGCCTGCGGTGGACCACGTTCGTGGCGATGCCCAGTAGCCATGGCAGCAGGCCGCCTCCCTCGGGCTGGATCTTGGAGCGCAGCCTCCAGGCCTCGAGAAACACCAGCGAGGTGCAGTCCTCCGCGGCGGACCAGTCGCCGGTCAGCCGGAAGCAATGGTTGTACACGGAGGTGGCATGGTCATGAAACAACGTGCCGAAGGCACCCTCGTCACCGGCCCGTAGCCGGGCTCGAAATCCTGGATCCATACCTGCCTCTGCCATGTCGCCCACCCGGGTTCCCGTGGCCCTGCTCACAGCAGGCAAGGAGGCCGCCTGCCCACATCGGCGATGCCGGGCGTCTGTGCGCCAGGCGCACCGGCGCGGCCCTGCTGAGGCGGCGCGCAGCGGGCGTGGGTCACCTGCTGTGCCCCGCATCCACAGTCATCACAGACGGCGCGGGCGGTGAAGAAATGAGTAGGGCGTACTCCCCTGTGGATGCTGGTCTTGGCGTGTTGAGCCTGCCAGCGGGCGTAGATCGCAGTCCCACCACACGACCACGTTCAATGCAGATGGCAGGAACGGTGCCGCAGGTGTCAGGGGGCTTCGGCGGGGCTCTTGCCTCCGCTCCAACCCAGTGGTTGAGTGGCTCAGCCAGTAAACCGATGGGGAGGTTGGAATGGTGGAAACACTGCCGCGCCAGACGATTGTCGATGTCCTGGAGGAGCGGCTGCGGGAAGACATCTTCGCCGGGCGCCTCCCTGCGGGCAGCTATCTGCCGCCCGAACGGGAATTCGCGAACAGCTACGGCGTCACACGCACCACGCTCAAGCACGCCTTCAGCCGACTCGCCCAGTCCGGGCTGCTCGAGACCCGGCACGGTGTCGGTACCCGGGTTCGGGACTACGCCGGGCTGGGTGGTGCCGATCTGCTGCCGGCGCTGGTCCGGCACAGCCCCAAGTGGCTGAGCGAGGTCTTCGAAGTGCGGCGCAGTATCGGTGCGTTGATCGCCTCGCGTGCGGCGGACAAGGCCACCAGCTCTCAGCTGGATGAGCTGCGGAGCTTGTTGATCGGCGTTCGGGAGGCCGAGGGGGCCGACGCCGTGCAGCTGGCCGATGTGGAGGTGCACCGGGCGTTGGCCCGGGCCACCGGCAACCGGGTCTACGTCCTTTTGACCAATACCCTTTTCAACGCCTACCTGCCTGTGCGTTCGGTTCTTGCGGGGCCCTTCACCGACGCGCAGGTGGCTTTCGACCGGCTCGCCCAGGTGGTCGACGCCGTGGTCTCGGCGGACGCTCAGCGGGCACATGCCGCTGCCGATGCCTATCTGACCGCCACCGAGCGCGTCATGCTCGACGACCTCAAGAGGCTGGCGAAGAGCCGGGATTCCGAGGCGGCGAAGTGAGCGCCCGTGGCACGGCCTTTACGGAGACGATGCTCGGCACCGTTCGGCTGAACGGTGAGGACCAGGACCGTCGCATCCAGCTCGACCTGCAGGTGCACGCCGGGCAGGTACTGCTCCCCCACCGAACCACCCAGGCCCGACTCTCCGGCCGGGTCCGTATCGCTGGTTGGAGCGACGACCCGGGCGCAGAGGGCGAGCTGGAGATCTCACCGATCGCCCGCCGCAGGATCCGCTACCGGCTCACCTTCACACTGCACGGTCGCCGGGTCTTGCTCGACGGCTGGAAATCCATCTCGCCGCGCCGGCCACTGAGATCGATGACGGTGCTGCCCTACACGCTGTACGCGGGTGACGAGCGGGTCGGCACCGGCATCCTGCGCTTCCCGGTGAAGACCGCGCTGCTGCCCTTCCTCGCGAGCTTCCGTTTCCCCCGCAACGCCGAGGAGCACCTGGCTCCCCGATGGGACGGCGCCCCGGGACGTACCGAGGTCTGGTACACGACACTGACCGACCCTAAGACCGGCAATGGCGTGTGGCTGCACCACGAACTCGTCGCCCCTACGGACGGCTCGCCCGCATTCACGCACGGGTGGATCGCGGTCTTCCCCAAGGACGAGCCGGTCGAGCACACGCGCTTCGGACCCGACCTGTGGAAGGGCACGCTTGAGGAGTCCGCGTCGGCACCCGTTGTCGCGGCCGCAGCTGGCCGTCTCAGCGGGTCTGCGGGCGGCTTCACCTGGGCGCTCACGGAGAAGGCACAGGACGGCCCCCTGTACACGTTCCCCCGCTGGTCTTGGCGGCGGCCGTTGCTGCCCGCCACACATATGCTCCCCGCGGCCCGCTCTGCGTACAGCGGAACCGTCTCGTACGGCACGAAGGAGCTCAGTCTCGACGAGGCGCCAGGAGCGAGTGCTCGCATCTACGGGCAGGGCAACGCCCGCCGTTGGGCGTGGCTGCACGCCGACCTCGGCGGTGGAGACGTGCTGGAGATCGTCGCTGCCGTCTCCATGCGTCCAGGGCTCAGCAAGCTTCCGCCCCTGGTCTTCCTACAGCTCCGCAAGGACGGCAGCACCTGGCCCCGCCGTGCCGAGCGCAGCGCGGTCGGATGGGCAGGGCTCGGCCGGTTCCGCGCGGACATCGGGCTGCCTGTGTGGCGGGTGACAGGCCGGGCCGGACTGCGCCGTATCCGCGTCGAAGTGACCCTGCCCGAGGATCGCACGCTGTCGTTGGAATACGGGGATCCCGACGGCGCCACGGCGGTCTGCCACAACAGCGAGTCCGCTGACGCGGTCGTCACGCTGGAACGATGGTGGGGGCACTGGCGGCCGGAGGCGCGGTGGGCCCTCGCTGCAACCGCGCACGCCGAGGTCGGTGGACGATGAACATCACCGCTCCCGAGGGCCGGAGCATCGCCGGACTTGTGGCCGCCCTTCTCGCCGACGACGGCACACAGCCCTGGACCGCCTCCGTGCCGGGGCGTCTTGCGGGCATGCTCGGTTCCATGCCTCTGCCCGCACGGGCGGGTATCCACGCAGCCGCGGCCGCCGTGGACGCGTTTGCCGTGGCCCGCACGGGTCGGCGGCTGTCAGCCCTGAGCGCAGCAAAGCGCGAAGGGGTTCTGGCGGCACTCGCCGGTCGCCGGGGTCTCCTCCCGCTGCTGGATGTGATCAAGGTGCCGGTGCTTCTCGCGGCCGGCACCGAGCGGATGGTTCACCAAGCAGGCGTGGAGAAGGCGGCGTTCGCTCCGCCCGCCGATCCGCCGCTGGACTGCACGCCTGCTGTCCACTGGCCCTCGCGTTCCACCGCCGATGCGGTGGTGGTCGGCTCCGGTGCCGGCGGCGCCATGGCCGCACGAACGTTGGCCCGTGCCGGAATGCGGGTGGTCGTACTGGAAGAGGGCGAGCACCACAGCACCGCTTCCTTCGGGCGTCGGGCGCCCCTGGACCGGTTCGCCGAGCTGTACCGGGGCGGAGGGGCGACCATCGCCCTCGGCAGGCCGCCGCTGCTGCTGCCGACGGGGCGGGCGGTGGGCGGCACGACCGTGGTCAACTCCGGTACCTGCTACCGCACCCCGGACCACGTCCTCAAGCGATGGCGGGCCACCCACGGCTTCGCGCTCGCCGAATCCTTCGGCCCGTATCTCGACGAGGTCGAACGCACCGTGCGAGTGGCGCCCCAGCCCCTCGATGCCATCGGCAACAACGGACTGCTCACCCTGACCGGGGCGGAGCGCCTGGGCTGGCGGGCAGCCCCGCTGCGCCGCAACGCACCCGGCTGCCGGGGCTCGTGCCAGTGCGTCGTGGGTTGTCCCACCGGCGCGAAGCAGAGCGTGCAGCTCTCCGTGCTGCCCGATGCTTGCGCGGCCGGCGCCCGCATCGTCACCGGTGCCCGGGTGCTACGGCTCCTCACTGAAGACGACCGGCCCGGCGGCGCACGAGCCTGCGGGGTGCTGGTGCGGCGCCTGGACGGCAGCGAGCTCGAAATACTCAGTCCACTGGTGGTCATCGCGGCGGGCGCACTGGAGTCACCCCCGCTGCTGCGGCGCTCTGGCCTTGGTCGGCATCCCCGGCTGGGCCGCAATCTGAGTGTTCACCCGGCAACCAGCGTCGCCGGCCGCTTTGCCGAACCCGTGATCGCGTGGCAGGGCGTTCTGCAGAGCGTGGGGGTGGAGGAGCTTCACGGTGACGGTGTGCTGATCGAAGCGACGGCCACCCCTCCTGGTATGGGCAGCTTCGTCCTGCCCGGCATCGGGCGGGAATTGCGGCAGGAGATGGAGGGTGCCAACCATCTCGCCACCCTCGGCGCGATGATCGCCGACAGGCCCTCGGGCCGTGTTCTCGGACGGCATCGCACACTGCTGCGCTACGACCTTGACCCCCGCGACGCCAATCAGCTTCTGACCGCCGTACATGCGATGGGCCGACTGCTCTTCGCCGCAGGCGCCGAGGAAGTCCTCACCGGAATCCCCACGGCCCCCCGTGCCCGCAGTATGGAGAGCCTCGACACGCTGTTGGCTACCGTGAGCGCCCGCCAGCTGCACCTGTCGGCGTTCCACCCCACCGGCACCGTCGCCGCCGGCGCCGATCCGCAGACGGCACCGGCCGACTCGTGCGGTCGGCTTCGCGGAGTCCACGGAGTCCTGGTGGTCGACGGTTCACTTCTTCCGAGCTGCCCCGAGGTCAATCCGCAGCTCAGCATCATGGCCGCCGCGCTCGCGGTCACCGAGAATCATCTGTCGGGCACCCGGAGGTGTGTTGATCGTGAGCGGTGTTAGCGCGCGCTGACGGTTCTTGATCACGGGATGTGCAACGCCATTGGCTGGTTCGGTGTTCAGACGCCGGAAACACCATGACGACCAGCGTGAGCGGGATTGGCCTCAGGTCACAGGGTGAGGAGGATGTCGACGGCGTAGACAAGGGTGGCGTTCCTCGGAACCGGGCCGTGGCCGGTGGGACCGTAGCCAAGGGCGGGTGGGATGACGAGCAGCAGACGAGTGCCCGCCCTTTGGCCGACCAGAGCCTGATCCCAGCCCTTGATGCTCTCCCCGGTACCGAGCCGGATCGCGAAGGGCTGCTCGCCCGGCCAGGCGGAGGCGAACAGCTTTGCCGTGTTCTTGCCCTGATTCTCCTTCCAGGTCGCGCCTGCGTAACGCAACACCACCCGCTGACCGCGTTTCACCTGCGGCCCACTGCCCTGGACCAACACGCGCGAAACCAGCCCCTTGGGCGGAGGCCCCGCCGGCACCGCGATCTTCACCTCGGTGGAGTTGTTCGCCCGAACCTGCGGCAGTCCGTCCGGGACCGGCATCTGCTTCCCGACCACCGCGGTGGTCGGGGAGGTTGCCTGCTTCAGATCCAGCACGAAGGCGACGCTGTCCTTGTCCGTCAATCCGAGTGACTGGAGGCGGTCCAGGCCGAACGCGCGCCCCGGAGGCAGGATGGCCAGCACCCGGCTGCCCACCTTCTGCCCGACGATGTTCGCGTCCAAAGCCCGCAGCAGCGTCCCGTCGCCGGCCACGAACACCTGCGGCTCACCGCCCTCGCCGTAGGAGGACATCAGCTTGCGTCCGGACTTCCATACCGTTGCGGTGTAGTCCGCAGCTACAACATCCCCCTTGCGGATCAGAGGACCGTTCCCCGCGGTCACGGCACGCACCACGAGCTTGTCCGACGGTGCCGACTTCGGGATACGCACCTGCGGCTCCCTGCCGAACCCGCCTGTGACCACTGGCATCGCCCCCGCAGACGCCACCGCCCTCGGCAACGGCGGCAACGGCTTCGCCGACGGCGCGGCGCTTGCCGCGGCTCTCCCCTCAGTCGCCGGATCACCAGAGGTACATCCCGACACCAGCAGCATCGAGGTCAGCACCACCGGAGCAGCTCTGAGCATCAATCGACGCGAGTACGAAGAAATGGCATCTTGCATGACCACGACCATCCAGCGGTCTTCAATGATTCGCATGAGGAATGGCTGCTCAACGCATGCGAAGAGGCGCTGGACATCCCGATGCTCCTCTCCCGGGGCAGGAGAGGAGCATCGCCTGATCCGCCCTGCTCACGCCTTTGCGTCACCCCTCGTGTGCGTGGGTGTCCAAGGGGGCTGGTCCAGGGCCAATCCTTCACGCACGGGGTGGGCATCCCAGCGGCTGATGCACGGAAGCGGGACGCGCCGTGCAGTCGGGCACCTCAAGCGATTCGCCCCCTCCATCTAGGGCAAGTGGATGTCGACGCAGCGCCGGCGGAGAGAGCGGTATCCGTCCGCTCTTCGCGATGACCACTCCGTGCAGCACGGATGGATGGGGCATGTTTGTGACGGTGCCGTTCACCTTGGGCATACACAGCGTTGCGCCTGCCTCGGCCGATCCCCGAGCCGTGGCGAGGAGCCTGCCGTTCTTGAGGCGTCACGGGCATCGCCCATGCGCTCCGGCAGCCGCGGAGAGAAACCTCTTCGGATGTGGAGGAGGGGGACGGGTCCGACACTCCGCTGCTCCACAGGGCTCTCCCAGCAGAGAGGGGCAACACGCGCGCAGGCTTCCCGATACCGGGCACGTCCAGGGGCGTCTGAGCTTCTCCGACGCCCCTGGAAAGGGCACAAGCCCGACACACTGATCGCGCCCGATCCGGTCCGCGCCACGCCTCGGAGACCCTGCACAGGGGCTTGGGGCAACGTGGCCGGTTCGGCGCCGGCCGCTGAGCTGTGATCGCGTGGTCCAGAGAAACTGCACATCAGGCCTCAATTTGAGTAGCGAATGCTCTCCGCTGCGCCTGAGCCTCGTCGCAACCATCGGGCTACGCCACATCCGGCACCCTCAGAGGGGCATCAGCAGAGATTTCGGATCCTGCGCCCCATTGATTGGAGAACCCATTGCCCTCCGCGCACGACAATCCCACCGACGGTCTCTCCGCAGCTCCTGGCCGACGCCTGGTCGTGACGGGGCTTGTCGCCTTCGCCGCCGGTGCCGCAGGCGCCACGCTCTCTGGCTGCGGAGGCAAGCAGGGCGGCGGCAGTGCCGTTCAAGAGGCCGCCGAGGCCGCTGCCAAGAACCTGGCGCGTCTTGACGAAGTTCCCAAGGACGGTGGGTTGGTGGTCGATCACGCCAAGGTCGTGCTGGTTCGGGGAGGCGGCGATGACATCAAGGCCTTCTCCGCCATCTGCACTCACCAGGGCTGCACCGTGGCCCAGGTCGCCAAGGGCGAGATCCATTGCCCTTGCCACGGCAGCCGCTTCGACGCCGCCACAGGCAATCCCGTGGCCGGGCCTGCCACCAAGCCACTGGCACGCGTGTCCGTACGCGTCGACAACGGGATCGTCGTCACCGGCTGACCGTCTCACGAAGCCACGTCAAATCACACTACAAAGCAGATGGGAAGAACTGATATGCCCGGCACGTTCTATGTCGACCAGGAGCAGACCTTCAAGGCTGTGATCTTCCTGAGCTCGGCCCCGAGAATGGCTTACGGTGCCAGCGACAAGCAGGACACGACCAAGGATGGAGTCCCCAAGTGGGAGATCCAAGTCGCTGCCACCTTCGAGCACTTCGGCCGTCTCGAGAACGAGGTCCTCAAGGTCAACATGATCTCGTACACGGATCCCGGTGAGGCCATCGGTCTCCCCCAGCCGGTTGAACTGGTCGGTTTCCGGGTCCGCGTCCACCCCGTTGAGAAGCGCCTGGACAAGAACGGCGTCGAGCGGATCACGGGTGGCACAGCTTCCTACCAGGCCGACGGCATCACTGCGCTTTCCGCTGCCTGACAACGTCCTTGGCTAATACCGAAGCCCGCCGCGAGCTGCCGCAGAGTGTCGTTCTTCCGCAGACACACCAGTGCGACCAGGGCGCGTTGACGGTGACAGTCGGCATCAGCGGTCACCCTCCTGGGTGACGATAAGCGTCGTGACCCACTCCACCAGGGCATGTGCGGGACATCGAGTAAGGCAGGATAAGAAACCACGAGGCCCCCGAGGTTACGAGCAACGGATGTAAGACATCCCGCTCAACGCCCGGGGGCCTCACGCGTCACATCCCCCGGCCGTCACCCGATCAGTGAGCGTTTTCAGCGTTGCCGCTCCAGGGTGAGGATGGCTGCGGCGATGACGGTCATGTGGTTGGGGTTGCAGCGGGCTCTGCGGAAGATTCGCCAGGACTTCAGTCGCGGGATGCTTCGTTCGACCGGTGCTCGTGCCGCTGACAGGGCCCGGTTGATCGTCTGCTGGGTCGTGGTGAGGTCCCGGCCGGGTAGCCGTCTGATCGGCGTGGTCACCCAGGGGCCGGCGCCGATGTAGGCGCGGTCGACGAGGACAAGAACGCCTGGCGTTCGCAGATCCGGAGGATGCGGTGGGTGCGGGCCGCGGTCAGATCATGGGTGCGGCCGGGCAGCGCGGGCGAGTTCCACAGCAGCTTGCCCGAGGGATCGGCGACGACCTGCACGTTCACGCCGTGGCGGCGGTGCTCCTGGGAGAAGTCGGCCCGGCTGTCGCCGACGCGGTCGCACTCGGCGAGTGTCCCGTCGAGCAGGACGTGATCGAGATCCGTCTCGCGCAGGACCCGCAGGAGGCCGGGCGCCCTTCGGGACAGGTGATCGACGACGGCCGTGACGTAGGCGTGGGCAGTGCCGACAGATGTGTCGAAGCCGGCAGCGATCCGCGCGAGCGTCTCGTGCCGGCGAACGTGGACCAGACCGCCGAGAGCTCGCCGGTGAGGCGGCGGCTTGAAGCGTCGGTCACCCTCACGGGTGACGATGAACATGGACAGCCACTCGACCACAGCGTGCGGCAGGTCGAGTGCGGCAGGACAGGGAACCAACGAGGCTCCTGCGCTGAAGAGTTGAGACGTCGAACACCTCTCTCAACGGCACGGAAGCCTTGTGCGTCGCGGACGTCAGCCCGTCACCCGATTGGTGGCCGCTCTGAAAGAGCTCAGTCGCAGTCTCTTGCTCGGTTCGTCGTGAAGGACATCGTCGTCCTCGTCACAGCATCCTTCGTCACGGAGGGGGAGGGTGATCCAAACACCCTTGCCCCGCCGTCCGCGACCCGCCGGACGACGCAGATGCAGCCCGCCGAGGCCGTCACCTCGGCGACAGTGACCAGCGCGCCGGTCGCCAGCAGCGGTGCAGAGCCCGGGTGGTACGGGTGCCGGCCGTGCACGGCAGGCGAGGACGGACACGACGGAGGCGAAATCGAGGGGACCCATTGTGTCCCCCACGGCTGCGGCCGGGGAGTTCAGCCTCCTGGCGGCCTCGTTGCGCTTCTCCCCTAACCGGGTCCGTGCGAGTCGACGACAGCAAGGCGAGCAGGGCGCCCTGCTCGGGCTTGTACCGGGAAGCCGGCAGCGATTTCGGCAGCGACCGAGTCCATGTTGGCCTCGTCCAGAAGGTAGAAGTGCCCGCCTGGGAAGAGCCGAGGGCGGATACCGGTGTGCACGGACCACAGGTCCAGTTCCCCCCGCGGCACGAGTTCGTCATCCGCGCCGCCCATCACGACCGGGGCGACCGGAAATTTCCGTCCGGCTGTCCCGACCGCCAGCCGCTGGCTCAGCCTCAGATCGCAGCGCAGGACGGCCAGCAGGTGCTCACGCAGCTCTCGGTGGCCGAGGATCTCATCTGGAGTGCCGCCGCCCAGCTTGAGGATGTCGAGTAGTTTCTCCTCCGTCCAGTCTTCGTTCTGTCCGGCGCGCGACTCCGGCGTGGGCTGGGCGCTCAAAACGAGTCCCTGGCACATCTCCTGCGCGGCCAGGGCCAGTGCTGCCGCGAACGAGGCGCCCATGCTGTGACCGAAGAAGACGGTGGGCAGCGGTGCTGCTGCACGCATTTCCTCAAGCACGGCAGCCACCGCGGCCCCGGGGTCATCTAGGGCATCGAGGCCCTCGCCGAACCGGCGCTCCCGACCTGGCAGGGTGACGCCGACAACCTCCAGCCCGGCAGGGAGTCGCCGCAACAACGGCAACAGTGCGTTGGGCCCAGCTCCGGAGTGAGCCAGGGCAATGACCCGGCCCCAGCGGATACCCTCTGCGGGCCGAAGCACAGCGGTCCATGACTGCTCAGGCATCGTACTTAATCTCTCTCCCCATACATCCGACACCTGCCACGCAAAGTGGCGAGGCGGTCCGGCCGGGTCCCTGTGTCAGGTGGCCCCGTGCTCGGTGGCATGTCAGTCGTTGACTCGCCCTGGTCGGGCCGTTCGCAGTGCTCCGGATTGACCGGCAACGTTGCGACACGTCCGAACGCCTACCGGCTCCCAGGCCGACCCGGCTGAGTTGCGGGAGCCTCCGCTTTCGGAGTCAGCCAAGCAGCCCGGACAGCCATGCGAGTCGCGGCCGTCCGGGCTGCAGTCCACCCTCAATCCGTATTCCGCTTCGGGGGCACGGGCTTGCCCGACTCGTCACACTGCGATGGTGTGGCCTCGGAGTGGGGCATCGCGAATTGCCAGCCTCGTCAACACTTCGCGCCTTCTCCGGCGAGGATCGCGGCGGAGAGCCCGGCGACAGTGGGATTTTGCCACAGGGTCTTCAGGGCAAGCGCGGCCCCGGTTCGCGCGTTGATTTCCGCGATGATCTGCAGTGCGAGGAGGGATTCGCCTCCAAGGTCGAAGAAGTTGTCGTGCCGGCCCACACGGTCGAGCCCGAGGGCTTCCTTCCAGATCTCCGCGATCTGCTGCTCCGCCGAATCGTGGGCTGGGGCGTAGGCGACGGTGAGGTCAGGCCTTCGGTTGAAGGACGGTGAGGATGCTGTCCTGGCGGGGTAGGGGGCGATGTCCTGCGTAGCGGCGGGAGAGGAGGTGTCGTGGTGCGACTCCAGGGGCCGTTTGCCTACGATCACGCAGTGGTCGGCGAACGGCGGTGTGTCGGGGTCGGCGGGAAAGGTGGCCAGGTCCCGGAACCCCTCCTTGGCGAAGAGGTCGGCCCATTCGCGGGGCGGCAGTAGCGGTGAGTCGACGCGGATTCCGTCGTCGTAATACCACCATCCGTCGAAGAATCCGGTGGTCAGGAGTGATGCGCGGTCGAGCTGAGAGATCTCGACAAGGAACAGCAGGCCGTCCTGGGTCAGGAGCCTCTGGGTGTTGCGCAGGGAGACTCGCAGGTCTCTGGTCGCGTGGAGAACGTTGAAGGCCAGGATGATGTCGAATGTTCCAGGATCGTATCCCTGGGCTGCCGGGTCTTCGCTGATGTCGAGTGTGCCGAACCGCATGCAGCCAAGGCCGTCTTCTTGAGCCTGCTTCTGGGCGTCGAGGACGAACGATCTGCCGATGTCGGTGAAGTGGTATTCCACCGTGGACGGGTCGGGGAGCGCGTCGATGACGGCCTTGCTGATGTACCCGCGTCCGGCGCCGATCTCGAGGATCCGGACCGTTCTTCCGCCGGCCTCGCGAACCAGCCGGGCCACGGTTGTGGCGACAAGGTCGAAATGGGCGGCCAGGGAGTTGATCCGCCGGGTGCGCGAGGCCTGCTGGTGGAGCGTGTCCTTGCCGTCCGGCAGTGCCGCCTGGAGGCCTTCGATCTCTCCCTGGAACACCGGGCCCAAGGAGCGGACACATCGGTCCAACATTTCGAGCAGATACTCGAGTTCTGGATGAGCTGCCACGAATCGCTGATGGCCCGGCCAGGCGTCCTCGAGTGATCCGGCGTCGACGACGAAGCGTAGGAGCCCGCCTTCGATGACGGCGACCCCACTGTCCTCGAGGATACCCAGGAGCGCGCGGAAGAACTTCTGGTACTTGGGCGCAGGGCACAGTCGTGCGGTCAGGTCGGCCAGGCTGTGGACAGACCCTTCGGCTGCCGTGACACCGCTGTCACAAAGGAACTTGCACACATGCAGGAGGCAGAGCCGGTCCAGCTGCTGCAGGGTATCGGCCGACATCATGGTGGCTTCCGCGAGCTCCTGGAGCCGACGGTCCGAGGGAAACGCCTCGTACAGGTGCGATGCCGTCCAGCGCATCGGGTCGGGATCGACTGGGGCCGGGGCGGGTTCCGCCTCTGTCCAGTAGCGCTCCCGCTGGAAGGCGTAGCCGGGCAGCGGCACGGTCTGCGGGCGGCCGTCCGCATTCATGGCGTGCCAGTCGACGTCCGCGCCGCGCTGCCAGAGGTCGCCGAGGGCCTCGTGAAGGAAGGCGACGTCGGATTGAGTGGAGTTCGGGTGGCGCATGGTCGGCCGGGCGCCGGCCGCACGGCCGACCACTGTGGTCAGGGCGTTGCCGGGGCCGACCTCGATCAGCAGCGGCGCCAGCTCTTCGCCGAGACGTTCGATTCCGCTGGCGAACCGCACCGTGGACCGCATCTGGTCGGCCCAATAGCGGGGGCTGAGGGCCTGCTCCGAAGTAATCCAGGTTCCGGTGAGGCAGGAAATGAAGGGAATATCTGGTTCGCCGAGTGTGATCTCGGCAACGGCCTCCGCAAAGGTGTCCAGCACGGGGTCGAGCAGCGCCGAGTGCGCTCCCATGGAGAGGCGAACCTGGTGGCTGTCGATGCCGTCACGGGCCAGCGTGGCAGCCAGGGCCTCGATCTCCCCGGCAGGCCCGGAGAGCGTGCAGTGACTCGGCCCGTTCACCGCGGCCAGGGAGAGCCCAGGAGTGAGGAACTGGCGGGCCGACAATTCGTCGAGGGGCACACCGAGCATCGCGCCAGTGCCAGCGGCGCTGAGCATCAGGCGTTCCCGCTCCACGACAAGGGGGAGGACGTCCTCCAGCCGGAACACGCCTGCCAGGCACGCCGCGACATACTCTCCGAGACTGTGCCCGATGAGCGCCGCTGGGCGCACGCCATACGAGATGAGCGTGCGGGCCATCGCGTACTCGGTTGCCACGATGGCCGCGAAGACATGGGGGACGCCTTCTTGGCCGGTGCCGTCCAGGGCCGCCTGGAGGTCAAGGCCGACGGTCCCCTTCAGGATGGCCTCGCAGCGGTCGATCTCCGCGCGGAACACCGGATCTGCCGCGTAGAGCCCGCGCCCCATGCCGGGGTACTGGCTCCCTGCCCCCGCGAACATGAACACGGCCCGGTCCGTCACAGCGCGGTCCGCCACGGGCTCTGCCCCGGCAGCCAAGAGGACTTCAGCCGCCTCGTCGCGGTCCCGGCACAGGAACGCGGCCCGGTAGGGCATCGGGGTGCGTCCCGTGCGTAGCGTGTGGCCGACGGCCGAGAGGTCAATGTCCGGGGTGTTCTGCAGGTGTCGGCCGAGACCGGCGGCCGTGGCCGACAGCGCAGTCGGCGACTTGGCCGACACAGTGAGGAGAACCCGCTCGGGACCGGACTCCGCCTTCATCCGGGTCTGCGTGGCCGGTGGGGCGGTGAGCACACAGTGCGCGTTGGTTCCGCCCAGTCCCAGGGAGTTCACCGCGGCCGCCCGCAGCGGTGCGGCGGGCCGGTAGGCCTCGGTGTGAATGGTGAACGGCGAATCAGCAAGCCGCAGTCCCGGGTTGGGCGTGTCGAAGTTGATCTGCGGGGGGATGATCTGGTGCCGAAGGATCAGCGCCGTCTTGATCAACCCGGTGACGCCGGCAGCAGCGTCCAGGTGGCCGATGTTTGCCTTGACGCTACCCAGGCCGCATTTCTCAGCGGATGCTGTTCGCGCGTCGTAGACGCTGCGCAGGGCGGCGACCTCGATCGGGTCGCCGAGGTGGGTGCCGGTGCCGTGGGCCTCTATGTAGCCGACGTCTTCAGGTGCGACACCCGATCGGTCCAGGCACTGGCGGATGAGTTGGGCCTGTCCAGCGACGCTGGGTGCAAGATATCCCATCTTGTGGGCGCCGTCGTTGTTGGTGCCTGAGGCAGCGATCACGGCGTAGATGTGGTCGCCGTCTGCCAAGGCGTCCGCCAGCCGCTTGAGGACCACGATTCCGCATCCGTTGCCCGGTACCATGCCCGAAGCCCGGGCATCGAACGGACGGCAGTGCCCGTCCCGCGAGAAGGCCCCGCCCTCCTCGTACAGGTAGCCGGCGCCCTGGGCAGAGCGCAGGCTGACTCCGCCGGCCAGCGCAACGTCACAACGAGAGGTGATCAGCGCCTGGCAGGCGGCGTCGACCGCAGCCAGGCTGCTCGAGCACGCGCTCTGCACGGTCATGCTCGGACCACGCAGGTCCAGCCGGAACGAGACCCGGGTCGCCAGGTAGTCAGGGCCAGTGCCGACCCGCACGGGGAAGGAGCTCTCGTGATCAAGATGCTTCAGATACCTGGTGGCCCCGACACTGCCGAAGACGCCGATCCGGCCGCCGTGATCGGTGGGAAGGACAGCGGCGTCCTCGAGCGCCGTCCACGCGCACTCGAGAAAGATCCGCTGCTGCGGGTCGATCAAGCGGGCCTCGCCCGACGGAATGCCGAAGAATCCGGCGTCGAACCGGTCTGCCCCCGGCAGGTCGGCTCCCCACGCCACGTAGCGTGGGTCGGCCGCCACGGCGTCCGGGACACCCGCCGCGACGAGTTCTTCCGTTGCGAACCGGCGCACCGACTCCCCGCCCTCGAGGAGTCGCGTCCACAGACCTCGGACGTCGAGATCCTGCGGGAAACGTCCGGCCATGCCGATGATGGCGATCGATTGAGCAGTCATTTCGCTTTACTTTCCGGCCCGCTGAGCGAGCAAAGTGGTGACGTGGGCGGTGAATTCGCGAAGCGTGGGGTACGTGAACACTTCATGGGCAAGCAGCTCCGGCAGGTCCAGAGCTGTCACCACGCGCGAGTGGACACGCACAACGTCGAAGGATGTCCCGCCAAGCGCGAACAACGTGCTGTCGGGATCGACCGGACCGTCATGCCCATGAGCCTGCAGCACCCCGGCCCAGATGGCGCTGATCTGTTCCGCAGCCCCGGCTCCGGACGCGACGCGCGGCTGCCCTTCGGCGGCGATCCGCGCAAGCTCGGTGCGATCGACCTTTCCGTGCGGGCTCAGCGGCAACCGGTCAAGGCGTGTGAAAATCTCGGGAACCATGTACCAGGGCAGGACCCTGGCCAGATCCCGCCGCAGCGCGGCCTCGTCGGGTTCCGCCTCCGTCACCAGGAAGGCCGCCAGCGATCCCGCGGCACATACGACAGACGCTTCGAGCACGCACGGATGCCGCATCAAAGCGGCCTCGATCTCGCCGAGCTCGACCCGGTAACCCTGCACCTTGACCTGGCCGTCCCGCCGGCCGTGGAATTCGAGGATCCCGTCTTGCCGGAGCAGTGCCAGATCGCCGGTCCGATAGAGCCGAGCGGCAGGATCCGGGCCGTACAGGTCTGGAACAAAACGCTCAGCCGTCAGCCCCGCATCGTTCAGATAGCCAGCCGCCACACCATCCCCGCCGGTGACCAGCTCGCCCACCTCGCCCACGGCAGCAGGAGTGTCGTCGTCCCGGAGCACATAGCACGTGGTCCGGGCAATCGGCCGGCCGATCGGCACCATGGTGGCGTCCGCCGCAAGTTCACGCGCGTCGAAAGCCGTGGTGAACACAGCATTCTCGGTCGGTCCGTACGCATTGATCAAGCGGTCAGGCGGACCGCACGACAGGACTCTGCGCACCAGTTCCGGGTCGAGGACCTCTCCCGCCACCACGAGGTCACGCAGCTCACGGAAGGTCTCCGGTGCCTCACCGGCCAGGTGGTGGAACACCGCGGTCGGAAGGAAGGCCACGTCGATCGACTGGGACCGGATCAGATCATGCAGATATCCAGGGGACAGGACCCGGCTCGGCTCCGCGATCACAAGGCATCCGCCGTTGAGCAGTGCCCCCCAGATGTCGAAGATCGACACGTCGAAAGACGGAGATGTCGCGTGCAGGACTCGGTCCCCGGGCCGGAATTCGATGTAGTCGGTGTCGACCACTAGCCGCGACACGCTGCGCTGTCGCACGCCCACAGCCTTGGGGTGGCCTGTGGAGCCTGAAGTGAACATCACGTAGGCCAGGTCATCGCCACTCGCTGTCGGCACCGCTGCCCGCAGGACGGAGCCGTTCCGCTCGGGCGGGAACTCGGCGGCTTCTTCAGGCGGGTTCTTACTTCCCGGCAGCGTGAAGATCAGGCAGGCACCAGACCCTTCGACCATGGTCACTACCCGGGCCGCTGGATGGTTCTCGTCAATCGGGACGAAGACGGCCCCGGCCTTCAGGACACCCAGGAACGCCACAATGCCCTCGGCGCAGCGTGGACCGTAGACCGCGACCCGATCGCCCGGACGGATTCCGCGCTGAAGAAGGTGGGCGCAGAACGACTCGGCCCACTGGTCCAGTTCCGCATACGTCAGCACGTGGCCGCTGCTGCGGACGGCGTACGCCTCCGGAGTCCGCCCACACCAATGGTCAAAGATCTCTGTGAGGGGCTGCGTCCCGTCATAGTGTCCGTCGAAAACTGACATCACAGGCGTCCCAACATGTTCATGCTCTCTATTACTTGGTTGAAGTGCTGATCGAGTTCGCCATCTGAGCAAGCCTCCGCGTTAGCTTCCAGACTCATCTCGATGCGCCGATCAGTACGCGCGAACATGTGGACTCCGATGTCCTCGAGGAGCTTGGTGCCCCTGCTCAGATCACGCGTTGTGGTTTGGCATCCGGTGAATTCGACGTCCCGGGCGTAGGGCATGAGGTTGACCACCGGTCCGTAAAGCCTCCGGCCGGTCCTGACGAGGTCCATATCTCGCTTCAGCCGCTCGATCGGATACCGGCGGTGAGCACGGTTGTCCCGCATCTCCCGCACGACTTCCTGAGTCATCGCAGCGAGATCGAGCCCGTCATGGCACGGCACCGGGAGTGCCACGAAATTGATCCGCATGCTGGGCACTTGAGCCACCGAGGGGTCCGCAGGACGCGGCAGTACTGGGACACCGAGGATGACTTCGTCCGCTCCTGAGACTCGGCCCACGAGCTGCGCGACGCTGGCCAGCGCCGCATGCGCCCATGATCCTCCAGCCCGCCGCCCCCTTGCCGCAAGCTCCCGGACATCAACCGTGCCAGATCTGCGGCGCAGCACCCCTGACGGGGGGATGCAGCGCCCGGACAAAACAGGCGCGTCAGCGCGGAGAGCCAGGCGCTCCAGCCAGAATTCTCGGTCATCTGTGCACTGTCGAGAATCCAGATAGGCCTTTTCATCGTTCACCACGCATGCAAGCGAACCGAAGCCAGAAGGCTTAGCGTCGCCGTCGTTGGTCGAATATGTTTGGGCCACCCGGTCAGCTATGAGATGCTCGCCGAAGCCGTCGAGGAGGATGTGATGAAACCTCTGGAACCACAAATAACGGCACGCCCCCAGCAGGAAAAGGGAGTGCTCGAAAAGAGGTCCCCGAGCTAGGTCTGCACAGGTGCCCATATTCCGCTGGCACCACCGGGTCGCCGCGTCAAAAGGATCCCTTTCCCCGCGCATGTCAATTATCTGCAGAGGGGGCGCAGGAACGGCATTCCTCGCCTGGACAATACGGTCGCCGTCCAGGACGAAAGCGACCTTGAGCGCTTCGGCATCATGAACCGTGGCATGCACGGCGCTCTCGAATCGGTCGATATCCAGCGGCCCTTCGATCAAGCGGACCATACCGTGGTTGTACGAAGGACTTTCGGGCCGCATGTACTGCCCGATCCAAACGGCGAGCTGGGCCGAGGTCAATTCCAGGAAATCTCCGATCACGTCCCACGCTCCGACAGGGTCGGCGAAAGAAGCGAGACCTTAACTGAAGGGCGCTGCGTGATGGCAGAAAATTCGGCATTGGAAGCCGCGACCACTATTGGGCCTGTGAAATGCGTAGAACCGGCTCGGCAGGTGAAGCACGTCAAAAGAATTGCACCATCGACTGGAATTGGCAAATATTCGATATCTGGGTACTGCGATTGTGTAGGCGCTTCCTGCACAGTCGATGGAATTTTTCCTCACACGCCACCCCTCGCGCAATAAGTATTACCCACTCAAATACCAGTTCTTGGGGCGTGTCGGCTCTGTAACTGCCTGTCACTGAACCTCTTTCATCCGGAATAGTCTCAGGTCAGCAACCTGTGGACGGCTTGGCTGATGGTGCCGATACGGCGGGTGGAACACCGCGCCCGCCGCAGGACGCGCCACCGCTTGAGCTGCGCGAGGGTGCGTTCCCCCGAAGCCCTCAGCCGGGCGTGATCCCGGGTGAACTGCTGGTAGTGCGCCGGCTGAATGCCGTGGTGGTAGTAGGGAGTGCGCACGGTGGCGCCGGCGCCCCGGTAGGCCCGGTCCGCGAGCACAAGGATCTGCCGGGTCAGGCGCGCCTGGACGATGCCGTGGGCGCGAGCCGCGGTCAGGGTCGTGGGTGTGGTGCGGCCGGGTGTCGCGTGCGAGAACCAGAGCGGGGTGCCGTCCGGGCAGGCGACGACCTGCACGTCATCCCGTGCTTCCGGTGTTCGAGTAGTACGGCTCGTCGGCCTTGATGCGGTCGGTGGGGATCAGCGCCCCACTGCATCCTGGTTGTCAAGGGCAACCAGAAGAAGCTCCGCCGACAGCTTCCGGCATCCGCCCTGGCGCGAGGTCCCGCTGCAGCACCACACCCCCGAACAGGGCCATGGCCGACGCGAGATCCGCCGGCTCAAGGTGTGCACCGTCCAGCCCGTCCCTCCTCCCCCACGCCGCGCAGGCCATCGAGGTCAAGCGCTGCCGCACCAGCCGCACGACGAAATGTCCGCACCGGCACCGCGCGATGGCAGCACTCCGCAACCTCGCCATCGGCCTCGTCCACCAGGCCGACCGGACGAACATCACCGCCGCGACCGACCACTACCGGTCAGAACCAACCACGTCCTCCAACCGATCTTGAAGCCTGAGAACGCATCAACCTTGGGCCCCGCAAGCCGCTGAACCGGAACTACAGCCACCGCATCCATGAGCAGTAAATACTCACGATTGCAGTCAAATTCTTCACTTGAGTGTGTGTATGAGTATTTTCCAACGCTCGATCCGAGCGAGCACATGTGTCGGTTTGATCGTTCTGGTTTCCGTAGGATGCGAAGGTCATGCGCCGAGTCCTCGACCATCTCCCGCTCATATAGACAGCAGGGGGCCGGCGTCGTCCGCGGGAAGCGTTGAGAGCAATGATTCACCTCGCGATCCTTGCAGACTGGTCCCCGAAGCCGAGTTGTCCGCCATCTTGGGGAGTGCCGTAGTCAAAGCGAAAGGACCGACGGATCAGTTTCGCGGCAAGTCGTGCACTTATGAATTTCCTGACGGGAGCGTAGTCGGCACCGGAACGCTCGATCTTGCAACGTGGCACGGAAAGGAATTCTTCAATCCCGCCACACTCGGACTTGACAAAGTTGCTGGAATCGCTGACGATGCAGCGTCCAAAGATGGAGTTACGTTGATACGCAAGGGAGACGAAGTCCTGCAAGTGCACGTCCTCTCACCCACGATGAAGCAAACGAGTCTGCAGGTGGCTAAAGCAGCCTTGGCTGGTCTGGATTGAATCCCGATGGCGTTTCCCGCACCTGAGTTCAGCGAAAGGCGCGCGATCCTCGACAGACTCCTACGTGCCCTGCGAATCCTTCAGATATAGATCAACAGCCTCTCTGTAGACGGAGACGGTCCGCCCGCGCCCGGAGGCGTTCACTGTGGTGATTCTCAGCTTCAGCTCGGATCCACCGGCTGATGTTCACGCAGGACCGATCCAGGAACGAAGAGATGCCTTGCGACTGCGATGATGGGCTTGTCTAAGGCCTGTCCCGTAAACGATCTCCGAGGAGGTGAGGATGTAGGTGAGTCGTGGCCGAGGCCAAGAAGTCTCGACACGTTCTTGCGCACCTGGAGGGCGATGCGCGACTTCGCCCAGGTGCGACTGATCGGATACTGCTGCTACAAGACCTTCGACGTGAGCTGCGGCTGATCATCTGGAATGAATATAAGGTCTACGCCGGCTTCCGGGGGTCGCAGGTCCCTGGGGTTACCCTCGCGGAGGCCCTGCGGGCCGGCCTCGAAGCGGCCTTCGGCATCGAGTTCTTCTGTGACACCGATGGGCGATCCCCCTCCTTCCCCTCGGGGGAAACGAGCACTGGCTGAGCTTCGGGGTCCGCGGTTCCACCGGACCTGAATGGGCCGCACCGCTCCCACCCGGCTCGGGTCACTGCCAATCAGCCGGACACGGACGCCTGGGCCCATCGGGTCTTCGATGCCATTGACGCAACGGGGGCGGTACTCACCGTTGATGATTGAGGACGACTATGCCCTGGTCCAGGCGACCTCGAACCTGACCCGCGCCCATTTGGAAGACCGGTAATCCCTCGGCCCGAAGCCGAATAGCCGCTGACCCCCGCGCGATTCGCATCGCGCGGGGGCCTTTCCGTGTCCTGCTCCACGCCTGATGGACGCCGCCCATCACACCTCGATGCCTCCGGAGTCGCGGAGTCACACCTTCCCCAGAGGATTCGTGCCCGCCAAGTGAGTGATCAGCGCGCCAGTATCGACGGGTCCCGCCCAGCCACCCTGCGGGAAGTGCCGGGCTTCCTGCTCAGTACCGAGTACATCTGGCCCTGCAGTTCCCCGTTGTACGGGCGCAGTTAGGGCAGTTGGGCCGTCGGGGCTCGTCTGCCGGCTGTCGGCTGTTGGCGGCTCGGACCTGCCGGTGGTGGGAAGACAACCCGGTAACAGCAGTGCTTGCCTGGCGGCGGATCCGCGCGGCCTGCAGCCACCGCGCAGCCTGACGTGGCCACGAACACGCTGGCGGCCAAGAATTCGCGATCTCCATGGCTTCGACGCCAACCGCCACCCTGCGGGCGGGTCGGTCCCACAAACGGTCCGGCACCAACCGCTCAACAAACTCACTCGTCTCATTTTTTCAGGGGGAGGATACTCCTACCGGTGCGTATTCTTCCTCCTTACTCCACTCCTCCGAATGCAAGCTTCTCATTATCAACAGGCTGCAAGATACTTCTCTGTTTGTGCTTCTTCAGCGGCAAGTCGGCGGGACACGATACGAGATGACCAGGCGGGGCCCTCGGGCCGTAACGCCGAGAGTCAGACTTCTCGTCGCACGGCCCGAGAGCCCCGCCTGTCAGGGGGCCTGGTTCGCTGCCTAGTCAGCGAACCAGGCGAAGAGGCCCGCTGATCATTTGACCTTCACTGAATCTACTGTCCGAGTTTTGAGAATCTGAAACAATGGCGCTTAGTACCTCCTGGGGCGGTGCGTGATCGTCAGGTAATATTTATCGGCTCCGAAATGGTTAAGCGGATCCATTCCGCCGTGATTGGCTATTTCCTGGAAGTCCCAGAAATTGATATCGCCAGCATCGTTGACGATATTCCAGACGTGGGCACCCCGGAGGTCGCTTGCAATTCCAAGCCACTCCCCCTGAATGATCGCTCTGGCGCCAGGGCCGTGGTACTGCATAGCCAGGAAAATGTCACCAATGTTTTCATAGGGCATCGCTATGCCGGTCTCGCCCACGCTCAGCGCGTAGGCGTCAATTGCATCGGCACCGGTCCACGGGACATGGAACTTATCACCGAGAGCCATGGCTGGATTTCCAGCCAGCGTGGCGTCGCCGGCAATAGCACAGTGGGCGCAGTTGATTTCACCAAACGTGAAGTTTACTTCAGTTCCTGCCGCGTTTTCGACGAGGCCGGTCGGATCGAGGCGGCTAGGCGCAAATCCGGATTCAGGCGTGTAGCCGTTGTAACTGTTGAACTCGTCGAGGAGTTCACCAAGAGATTTCTGGAGTGACTGGTAAGCCTGAGTGGACTTGAGGGCGGCTTCGAGTTCACCGAGTAGGAGCGTTTGTGCGACGTTGCGGATAGGTGCCACCAATTGATTAGTGCTTGCGAGGTTTGCCATTTCCTCGTCTGTGAAAGTGTCGATGGGGATAGGGCCAGCGCCTTCGGCACCTCCGTAGAGGTCGTCGGCAGCCATGCCGCGGATGTCGCCCGCTATCGGGGTGATTCCGGTTTCGTCGGATCCGGCGTTATTGGCCTGGGTGCACCAACCGCTTTGGCCGACGCCGCAGATCGTGGCCTGCGGTGGCCCGCTAAAGGGGACGTCGGCGAGCTCAGGGGTTTCAGGTGCCGTAAGGATCGGGTAGCCGGTGGTGTCACCACAATTGAAGGAGCAGCCGTACTCGCCCGGCTGGATGGGGTCGTGTCCGGTGGGGTCGGTGTAGTTGGTGGGGTTGGAGTTGACGTAGGCGTAGGCGTGGTTGGCGGTGACGGGGTCGGTGGTGAGGAAGGTTTTGGCGTAGGGGTCGTAGACGCGTCCGTTCATGTTGATGAGGCGGAGGTTGTCGTCGTGTTCCTGGCCGGTGAAGCGGTGGGTCTGGGTGGGGGTGGTGCCGGTGTATTTGGTGCCGTCGGGGTTGGTCTGCTTGCCGTAGGGGTCGTAGAAGAAGGCCTGGGTCTTGTTGCCGGCGGCGTCGAGGACGGTGCCGGTGGAGCCGAGCTGGTCGGTGAGGGTGTATTCGGTCTTGGTCGTGGTGCCGTCGTGGACGGCCTGGCCGACGCCGGCGATGTAGTAGGTGTAGGTGGTCTTGCCGGCGGGGTCGGTGCGCTTGTCGAAGAGGCCGGGGACGGTGAGGGTGGTGCCGTCGGGACCGGTCTTCTTGATACGGGTGCCGAACGCGTCGTAGGCGAAGGTGGTGGTCTTGCCGGCCATGTCGACGATGGTCCTGGGCAGGTCGAACGCGGTGTAGGTGACCTTGCGCAGGGTGCCGCTCTCGGTGTCGGCCTGGGTCATCCGGCCCTGCTTGTCATACGTGTAGGACTCCGCGCCGGTGGCGGGATCGGGGCTGTCGCTGTCGCCGAGGGCGTGGGGGCCGACGTTGCGGGTTGCGGCGCCGCTTGAGGCGCTGCCGTAGTTGCGGTCCTCGGTGGGGGCGATGCCGGTGCTGTTGGCGACGCCGGTGAGGTTGCCGATGGTGTCGAGGGTGTAGGCGGTGGTGGACTTCGCGGCGGTGTTGTTGGTGAGGTCCCAGCCGGTGAGGCGGTTGAACTCGTCGTAGCGGTAGGCCTCGTTGCGCTTGCCGCTGGTGTCGTCCTGGTCTCGGGTCTTGACCAGGCCGTTGTCGTAATAGGTGTAGTGCAGCTTCTGCAGGGTGGCGTTGCTGACGGTGTTGCTGACGAACTGATCAGTGCGCCGGCCGGTGGCGGGGTCGTAGGTGTTGGTCACGCGGACGTTGGCGCCGAGGTTGCCGGCGGTCAGGGCACCGTCGTTGTTGCGCTGCCCGGTGTGAGCGAGCGTGACGGGCTTGGCCGGGTCGACGGAGATGTCGTTGACGTCGACGGGGTAGTCGTTGCTGTTGTAGGTGGACTGCAGGGTGAAACGGGGCCTGCCCGGCGCGTTGGGGTAGAAGAGCTTGTCGGGACGGCCGGCGCTGTCGTAGGTGTTGACGGTTTCGTAGGTGGCGCCGTTGCCACCGGTGGAGTTGTCGGTGATCAGGGTGTTGTTCGGGCGGGACAGGTTGTCGTAGCCGAACAGGGTCTCGATGCCGTCCGGGCTGGTGGCCTTCAGCATCTTGCCGATGCCGTGCGCGGCATCCCACACGAAACTGGTGACCTTCTTGCCCGCGGCGTCCAAGTCCTCCCGGGAAGTGGTGCGGCCCAGGTCGTCGTAACCGAAAGTGCTCTTGTTCCCGGTCCCCTCATGAGTGAGGGTGTCGACCAATCCGTCGCCGTAATACGTGCTGGAGGTAGTACCCCGGTCCGGATCAACCGACTTGACCGGGCGTCCCAGCACATCGAACACCGTCGACGTGACATTGCCCTTGTCATCCGTCACCTTGTCCACCAGACCGAACGGCGCATAGTGATACGTAGTGCTGGCAGCTGTGAGCTCGGTATCCGCGGGCTTTGCTTTGTAGAGGGTGTCCGAGGACGTGAGGCGGCCGTTGACGTCGCTGGTGGCCCTGGTCTTGTTGCCGCGCTCGTCCGTGGCGGTGATCACGTCGGTTTCAGCAGTGCGCTCGTAGCTGCTCGTCGAGGTGGTGCTGTCGGGGTTGGTGACCTTCAGCGGCCGGTCGAGGGTGTCGTAGGCGGTGGTGGTGTAGTTGCTGGCGCTGCCTGAAGCGGCGAATGGCCGGGATGCCTTGGTGGGACGGCCGAGGTGGTCGTAGTCGATGGTGCTGCTGATCGGTGTGCCGTCGAATCCGGTGGTGGTGGCGATCCGCGTCCGGCCGGCCCGGTCACTGACGGCTGAGGACGGAATCTTGTTCGGGCCCGTCAGGGTCTTCACCTGAACACCGTTGGTGCGCAGTACGTTGTCGGTGTCCGGTACCAGGTAGGCGTTGTAGGAGGTGGTGACGGTCTGGCGGCCGTCACCGCTGGACTCGATGACTCGTCCCAGATCGTCGGTCTTCGCCGACGTGGTGACCCCGTTGACGTCCTCGGTCGCCACCGTCACCCCGAGGCCGGGGTGAACAGCCCGCCACTGCGACGGCCGGGTCGCGGCGTTCTCGTGCTCCGACCAGGTCTGCGAGGCGTAGATCTTCTCGTCCGGCTGGCCGGGGAAGACCGGGGCGTACTCGATGTGATCCACGCGGTCCACCCGGGCCGGACGGTCCGGGCGGTCCGGCACCCAGGTGGTTGCCATGGTCGGCACACCGAGCTGGGGGTCCAGGGTGAATGTCGTCTTGGACCGCACCTGGTCGTCGGTGTCGTTCTTCTGCTGCTCGACCACCGTCAGCCGGCCCTTGCCGTCGAACTCGTAGCCCGTGGTACGGCAGGTGATCGCCGGTCCAGTAGCCGATCCGCTGGAGCCGCAGCTGGTGTTCGCGGCTTCCAGCCGCGACTTTGCA
The DNA here is from genome assembly GCF_026236535.1 of Streptomyces sp. SKN60. Lineage (GTDB taxonomy): Bacteria > Actinomycetota > Actinomycetes > Streptomycetales > Streptomycetaceae > Streptomyces. Next base: position 50,606 of record NZ_JAHTMW010000026.1, read on the forward strand.
CCCTCCACGGCAGCCGCGACCTGCTGAGTCGGCAGCCCGGTCAGCCAGTCTGTCTTGCGCTGGTCCGACAGGTCGTAGTCAGTGTGCGTGTGAGTGAAAGCGCCACCGGTGGTGTAGCTGCTCGTGTCTGTCTGGTTGCCGTAATCGTCAGACAGCACCTCGCTGTCGACGCTGCGGTCCACCGATGCCGGATTGTCGTCCGGGACCCCGCCGATGTGCGTGATCGCATCGATGCCGGAAAGGTTCTCCTGCCAGTGCAGGCTGACCTGCTGGTCCCATTCCTGCACATGACTGTCATGCGGGAGCACGGCGAAGTTCTTGCCATCGTGGAGGATGCGGACCTCGTCGTTATTGGTGGTGCGGGTGACCCGTGCCTTGGCGGTGGCCGGGTGCCCAGCGGCGTCAGCCGACGACAGTATCGGCGTGACCGTGGTGGTCACCTTGGGCCGGAAAGACAACGGGTAGTGGCTCAGGTACTGCGAGCTGTGGTCATACGTCGTGACCGTCTCACTCGGCTGGTCCGGAGACCAGGTGATGACCCGGCCGAACCCCAGGAATCCCTGCCTGATGTGCGAGACCGGATCGGCGTACGCATACAGCGTCGTCACCGGCTTGTCGTCCTTGGTGAACGACCCTGTCCGGGACTCGACCTTCCGCACTACCGGCATACCCGTGCGGATGCACACCAGCGGCGCGGCGCACGGGCCGCCGTCCGTCTTCTCCGGGTGATCGGTCCACTCGGTGCTGTACGACACCGGGCCGACCTCGTCCCACGCGGCATTCTCGTCGCGCACCGACACAATCCGGTCCACCAGAACCCCGGCCGTCTGCTTCATCACCTGCAGATGGCCATCGTTCTTCACGATGTCCGGCCGGCCGTCACCGGTGAAATCACCGATCTGCGAGAACTTGCGGCCCTGGTTCGCGTCCGGGACACCCGCCGACGTCGACATCGTCTCCGTCACGAACGAGCCGTCGCCCTTGGCGTACAGCAGGCTGATCCGGTCCTGCCCGCCCGTGCCGACCGTCACCCCCTCATACGGACAGTGGTAGTCCATACGAGGGAGGGGCTTGGGGGCAGCACCGCTATTACTGTTGAAAGAGGTCTCGGGAAAACAGCTTGCGGAATCGTCTGCCTGGCGGAACAGGTTGGTGTTGTAGAACGAGACGATGTCGTCCCGCCCGTCACCGTTCATGTCAGCGATCCGGATATCGGCCAGCACATCATGCGGCAGATCCACGACCGTGCCGTCCCACCGCAGACCATTACCGGTGTTCCACATGATCGTGGTCTGATCGACGAACTTCGCCGGTACACCCGGGGCGGGATCGCTGTCGGACGCCCGCTCGGTGTCCACCAGCAGCTCATCCTTCAGGCCATCACCGTTGAAATCGCCGAGGAAGCTCTCGTGGTCGTACAGTGCATTGAAGTAGAGATCGTCGAGGAAAATATTCGGGAATACAATGCTGCCATCCCTAGGGTGCGCGCGAGAGAGAAATCCCTCGCGCTGGTGACCGACGACCGGCAGCCTCCAGCCCGGCCCCTCGTCCTTCGTCTCAGCGGCCCCGAGATCACTCCGGACGTGAACCACACCCTGGTCGTCCGCAGACAGCGCCTGGGAGGTAGCCCCAGAGAAATCTGCCCTGCCGTCCTCATTGATGAGCGAATTGGGGGTTACGTACGGCATGCCACAGTAGAACTGCGACTGGGCCCCGCCGAATATGGAGAAGGCCGGGGTCCGAGCGAGCTGTCGTTTGGGGTCTACGAGCAGGTCACTGCGGCCGTCTCCGTCGAGGTCGGCCACCCGTGTGGCGCAGCCGCCGGGGAGCTGGCCCGTGGTGGTCTCGGGGCCGAAGGTGCCGCCCTGGTTCAGGCGCACGCCATAGGTGAACTTGTCGGTGTCCGCGGCACCCTTCATGGCGATGTAGTCCAGCAGTCCGTCGCCGTTGAGGTCGGCGAACTGGCCCTGGTTCTCGGTGCTGGCGAACGGGAACTCGAGTCCGGTGCTCACGAACTGGTGGGCGCTGTCGTCCCAGCGCAGGATCACCGAGTGCACGCCGTCCAGGCCGGCGGACAGCGCCATGTACTCGGTCTTGCCGTTCCCGTCGATGTCAATGGGCCGCTGCAAGGTCAGGTTCGGCGGCAGAGCAGGCCAGTCCCCGTGCCCGGTCAGCTGGTAGGCGTCGCCGAGGGCGGTCACCTGGCCGGCCTGGTCCCGGTGGCCCAGCCGTGCGGTGGCCACAGCACCCGTGCCGCCCCCACCGGTGAACACCAAGTCCTGCGTGCCGTCCCCGTCCAGGTCCTGCACCCGCGCCCCGGCCGGAGCGATCGCGTCCTTGTCGGTGCTCTGAGACACCGCACCCAGGTCGGCGGTGGTGAAGCTGGGCCGCGCGGACGGAGACCACGTGAACTGCTTGGCCGGCAGACATCCGTCCTTCGTGCCGCACTCCTGCACCGACGACAACAGACTGCGCTGCCGGTTCTCCGAGTCCGTGCCGATCCCCAGGTACTTCAGCTTGTACTGGCGCACCAGTGACGGGGCCCCCGGGTTCGGTGCGATCATCTTGATCGCCTTCACCCGCTGAGTCTGATTGAGTTGGACACCCGAGACGAACGAGGACGTCTTGTCCGCACGCTCCTCGTACTCGAACGCCACTGTCCGCTGAGCAGTCTGCCCCGGCCCAAAGGTGTACTGGATGTTCGACAGAACAAACTCGTTGCCGCTGGCCGCAGTGTTCGGAAGGGTCGAATAGTTGTACCGCACTCCGTTGCCCGAGCGGTCCTCCTCACTCTCCAGCACCCACGAAATCCGTGGCGTACTCAGAGCTCCAGCATCCGCCTTCCGCAAATCGTTCTGCCCATTAAGCTCCGTAAAAACACAATGGTAAGGAGCATTTTCGTCTGCAGCCCCCGTGCAGGCTTCACGCTGCTCACCGAGCGATGTCGGCGTTTTAAACGCCAGGCGCACGGACTCGCTGGTACGGATGGCGGTGCGGGCCTTGTAGGTCCGAATCCGGCCATCCTTGGTGTATACCAGGAAAGTATCCGGTCCCTGATCAAGATCCCCCGAGGAATTCAGGGATTCGATCTTCGAGAACGATTCTTCCTCAGTGACATACCCCGTCTTGTCGCCGCCATAATCGTTCGACCCCCCCGGCTCGACAGGGCCGGTCTTCTTCAGCTTCATCCCGTCCAGGCAGAAGCGGTCATTCTTGTCGAAATGCACCCCGCTGCGGGTGCCTTCCGTGTCGATGTTCGCGCCACAGCGACTTATGGCCGAACCCATACCCGCCAGGGACCAGCCCAGACCGAACACGCCGTCCCCACCACCGCTGGAATACCCCAGCGCCAGATGGGGCTCGACACCGGCCCGCCCCTTGGGAACATCCAGCGGAATGTTGTAGGTGAACTGGCCCTGCGGCGACACACCCGCCGAACTCGGCAACACCCCTGCCTTCGAGGCAGCCGCCGGCGCATCGGCCGGAACCGGCAACGGCTTGGGCAACACCGGAGGACCGGAAGCCGCGTCCTCGACCGCCAGCGCCAATCCCGGCACAGCACCAGCCAAAAGCACCCCGGCACTTACAACCGACAACGGCCGGAACACCGACCACCGCCATCGCCTTCTACTCGCACTCATAGTGCATTCCCTTCAATAGACAAATGTGAAATTTTGACATCTCTTACCTGTAAGCCACAAAGCCCCCTTTCGAAGGAGCGAGAGCGCGATTTCTTCGCGCAGGCCGAGGCCCCCCGGGGACGCATCGCGGAACTCACCGCGTAATCGGAGGAGTTCGACCAGGTCGCCGAGGAGGTCCGTATCACCCGCAAGACCCTGCTGGCGCTGCCTGATCCGTCCCCGCCGGCGCGCGCCGGCCGCGAAGCTGCCGGAGTCTGCGAGGCGATGGATCTGGAGATCACGCCCAGCAACGTCAACACTCCGGCTGAAGCTCAACCGGCTGGTCGAACGCGGGATCCTGATCGAGCCCGAGCAGGCTGTTCACCCACCCACGGCCATAGCCGCTCGGAGAGGCCACCACCAGCCCGACAGTCCCAGCTGCAAGCGTGAAACGGGCAGCACGTCACTTACCGCCCTCTCAGTTCCTGAGGGGGGGGCTGGGGGGTGGCGGGCGCGGAGTTGGTGGGGGTGGCCTCAACCTTTTCGATGTCGAGTACGAAGACGACGGTGTCGTTGGCAGTGACGCCGGCCTGACTGAGGCGGTCGGTGGCGTAGGCTTCGCCGGGCGGGACGACCACCAGGAGCCGGTCGCCTTGGCGACGGCCATTGAGAGCCTTGTCGACGGCGGGCAACAGGACGTGCGAGCCAGCGACGAAAACCTGCGGCCCCACGCCGGAAGCACGCGAGTCCAGCACGGTCTTGCCGCCCTTCCACACCTTCGCCAAGTACTGGGCGGTGACCGTGTCTCCGTCCTTGATCACCGGACCGCCGGCGGCGGTGACGACGTTCACCACGAACGTGTCCCCGGGCGCGCTGGAGGGAAGGACCAGCCGGGGGTTCTTGCCGCGCTCGCCATCCACACGGGGCATCACTGCAGCCGAGACCACAGGCTCGGGCACCGGCGGACGCACAGGCGCCAACGAAGCCGAGCCGGAACCGCGACCATTGCCGGGATGGGCGGCCCGCTCCTGGGAGCAAGCCGCTGCGCCACCGGCCACAACAGCCAGCACCATCACGCCCAGCAGCCCCCGGCGCAGGCCCGAACGCGTCCACGTCATCGCCACCACTCGCCGCCTCCCTCCGAGAAGAGCCACCCCTTGCGGGCGCTACACCGGGAACATAAATGTCGCCGGTCCCGAACGATGAGAGTCATCGATACTCATCAACGCCGATCCCGCCCCAGCGAAGGCCCCCCACGGCGGTGAGAACTCGGCGCATCCGATCAAATCGCCGCACCCCGATCAGTGAGCGTTTTCGGCGTTGCCGTTCCAGGGTGAGGACGGCGCCGGCGATGACGGTCATGCGGTTGGGGCTGCAGCGGGTCCGGCGGAGGATCTGCCAGGACTTCAGTCGCGGGATGCTTCGTTCGACCGGTGCTCGTGCCGCTGACAGGGCCCGGTTGATCGTCTGCTGGGTCGTGGTGAGGTCCCGGCCGGGTAGCCGTCTGATCGGCGTGGTCACCCAGGGGCCGGCGCCGATGTAGGCGCGGTCGACGAGCGCAAGAACGCCTGGCGTTCGCAGATCCGGAGGATGCGGTGGGTGCGGGCCGCGGTCAGATCATGGGTGCGGCCGGGCAGCGCGGGCGAGTTCCACAGCAGCTTGCCCGAGGGATCGGCGACGACCTGCACGTTCACGCCGTGGCGGCGGTGCTCCTGGGAGAAGTCGGCCCGGCTGTCGCCGACGCGGTCGCACTCGGCGAGTGTCCCGTCGAGCAGGACGTGATCGAGATCCGTCTCGCGCAGGACCCGCAGGAGGCCGGGCGCCCTTCGGGACAGGTGATCGACGACGGCCGTGACGTAGGCGTGGGCAGTGCCGACAGATGTGTCGAAGCCGGCAGCGATCCGCGCGAGCGTCTCGTGCCGGCGAACGTGGACCAGACCGCCGAGAGCTCGCCGGTGGGACGGGAGCCTGCAGCGTCGGTCACCCTCACGGGTGACGATGCGCATGAACACCACGCTCGACCAGGGCATGCGGCAGGTCGAGTACGGCAGGACAGGGCACCAACGAGGCTCCTGCGCTGAAGAGTTGAGACGTCGAACACCTCTTTCTCCGCCGCAAGATCAAGGACCGCCTGTCAGCCCTCCACCGAGATATCCGGGACACGCACGTCCGGCAGTGACCCCATCATGTCGGGAGCGGGGCAGCGCCATTGCCGGGGTGTTCGCTGTCGGGCGGATGCGGCAATCTACACAGGGCGGCGGGTGGGTGTTGTGCCGAGTGCGTGTGCGAGTTCGCGGCGGGTGGTCACGCCGAGTTTCGTGTAGGCGTGCTGGAGGTGGTTGTCGACGGTGCGGACCGACAGGTGGAGGGTGTTGGCGATGTCCTTGCTGGCGGTGCCGGCAGCGGCGAGGAGGGCGATCTCCTTCTCGCGGGCGGTGAGCGCGGCAGCGGTCTGGGCGATGGTCAGCAGTGGAGTGCGGACGCCGGGGCAGCGTGCGGCACAGGCTTGGGCCTGCTGGGTTGCGGCGGCGGCCTTGCGGGCGTGCCCGGTGCGTTGCCATGCTCTGGCCGCTTGGGTTGCGGCCTCGGCGGCTATCAGGTCCGCTCCTATGGCCTCCATCTCATCGGCGGCGGCCAGCAACTGATCGGGGTCGTCGGCGGCCAGCGCGGCCGCAAGATGTGCCCGGGCCGGGGCAAACGCTCCGTCGCATTGCTCGGCGATTTCGTTGAGTCGGTGCTGGACGTCTTTGGCGCCGCCAAGACGGGCCACGTCGGTCAGCAGCAGCGCCTCCGAGGCAAGGCTGCCAGTCTGGTAGGCGGTCTGGGCTGCAGCGGCCAAGATGTTCCGGGCCTCGGCGAGACGGCCTCGGGCGGCCAGCAGCCAGGCATGTCCCAGGCGGTCTTCCCCTGGAAAGAACGCTATGTCCGGGTGCTTGGCCATGTCCTCCAGGGTGGACTCGGCGGTGTCCAGGTCTCCCAGCAGCGCGGAAGATGCGGCCAGCCCCGACGTGGCGAGTCGCATCAGCGCGGGTATTGCGTGCCTGTCCCGGATCAGAGCGACGCACTCGGCGTAGGCGCGCCGGGCCTCCGTCGCGTAGCCGGCGAGCCATAGGGTACGTCCGAGCATGCTCGCCGGTCCGGGGGCTGGCTGCCAGGCCCGGATCTGCAGCGCTGTGGTGAATCCTTGTTCTGCGACCTGTCGGGCGCGCCGCAGTTCGCCCAGCTCTTGGTAGGCGTAGCTGAGCGGGCCGATCTGCGAGAGGGAGTGTTGGTTGACGATGCGCGTGTCGGCCTGAACATGCTCTGCGTAGGCGTGTTCTGCCAGTCGCGTGGCGCGAGTTGTCTGGCCCTTGCAGGTCAGCGCATACGCTTTGAGAGCCATGCCGTACAGGCGGACGCGTTCCTCGGGAAATGCCTCGACGTCTGTGAGCAGGTCCAGTCCGTTCTGGAGTTGCCCGGCTGTGACCCGCATGGCGCCCTCGTTGATGGTCAGGGCGTGGCGCATGCCCGGATCGGTGATGTCGGCACGGGCGGCGTCGTTGACGGCCAGTGCTTCATCGATCCGGGCGGCTCCCCAGAGCAGGGTTTGGCAGTGTTCCATTGCGATGGCAAGCCTGTCGCCATCCGTCGCGGCCGAGTCGGCCGCTTTCGCGAGGAAGGACTGGGCGAGTTCGACTTGGCCCAGTTCGTAGTAGGCCTCGCCGAGAAGAACCTTGCTGTCAGTGGTGTGATGTGGCTCTGGTAGGGCCTCGAGCAGGGTGACGGCCTGTTGGTAGTCGTGGGCATGGCGGGCGAGGCCAGCGGCTTGGATGAGTAGCTGGGGGTCGGCGGTGCCTGTGGCGGCGAGTTGCCAGGTGGCCAGGCGCAGGGGGTCGTTGTGGCGGCGGGCGCCGTGGGCCTGGGTGCGGTTGGCCTGCTGCTGGAGCAGGGTGCGCTGACGCAGGGCGGGGATATGGGCGCGCAGGGTTTCGCCGTAGAGGGGGTGGGCGAGCTGCAGGGTGGTGCGGCGGCGGCTGGTGGTCACCTGGATGAGTCCGGCCTGCTCCAGTTCGGCCAGGACGTCGGGTGGGGTGACCTGCTGGGCCTCGGCCAGGGACAGCGGCTCGGCGAGCGAGAGCAGGTCCAGGACCGGGCGTGCGGTAGGTCGGGCGGTGGCGAGCCGGGCCGTGATCAGCTCGGCGAGCTTCGGGGTGCCAGCCGGGCGTTCTCCGGTCAGTTCCCAGATCTCTCCGTCGCTGGCCAGCTCACCGGAGGCCAGGACGCCAAGAACGAGTTCGTGTAGGTACAGGGCGTTGCCGCCGGAGGCTGCGTATAGCTGCTGCAGGGTGCGTCGACTGACCGGCCCGCCCAGTGCGGCATCCAGTACCGCTTGGGCTTGCTGCTGGTTGAACGTGGCCAGTTCGATTCGCTGCACCTGGTCGTTGCTGGTGAGTGCATCGACGGCTTCGGCGAGCGACTCGCCGGTGCGGACGGTGGCGATCAGCCGTATCACCCGGGCGTCGAGGAGCTGGCGCAGCAGGACGGCGGAGGTGGCGTCGATCTGGTGCAGGTCGTCCACCCATATTGCCCAGTGGCTGTCGTGCTGCGGGCCGGCGAGTGCGGTGGCGACGGTCGCGAAGCCCTTGACCGGGTCGGACAGGTCCGTCCCGGGCGGGATCAGATGGGCGATCGCTCCGAGCGGCACCTGGGCAGCCGCCGCAGACGCCGTCACCCGGCGTGTCCTCCAGCCCTGCCGGGCGGCCCTGGCCAGGCACTCCTCAGCCAGCCGCGACTTGCCCACCCCCGCTGGGCCGCAGATCACGATCCCGTGGCACTGCCTCTGCGCCCACGCTCTGGTGAACGCCTGTAGCTCGCTGTCCCTGCCGATCAGCGGCCATCGCGACACTGGCTGTGGTTGCGTACCCATGGCAGCCTCCCAGAGGTCTTCCGTTGCCCCGGGAACCGAACGGGTGCTGGGCGGATAGGTTCTTCCAGATTACTCAGCCAGGCAGTGCTTCGCCGATGGGTGAGGCCGCTGGCTGTGGATAGCACGGTGCTGTGGCCGGTGCGCCCGGTTCTTTGGCTATACCGCGGTCGCCCGGTCAGCGGGCGGGACGCTCGCATCGCCCTGGATCACGTGGCGGCCGTGACGCGGCGTAGCCAGGTGAACGCCGCCATCACCCGATCGTTCAGTGGCGTGTCCAGGAACCGACCGCAGCACTGGCGAGCCCACACCCGGCGAGCAGGACGCAAGCGGCCAGGGCGGCGGATGTTCCGCCGTGGTCCGGCGCGCCCTGGAGACTGGCCACGACTGCGATGCCGAAGGCGCCGCCCACCTGCTGGCAACTGGCCAGTGTGCCCGATGCGACGGCGTGGTCACGCTCACAGACGGCGCCGATGACTTCCACTGTGGCAGCGGTGTAGACACCCGCGATCCCTGTGCCGGCAAGGAGACCAGCCGTCAGCAGAAGAGGAACGTCGTTGCTGTCGAGCGCGAGGAGGCATAGCACCTGGCCGAGCAGAACCAGGCCCGCTCCGATGAGCATGAGGACAGACACCGACCACCGGCTGACCAGTCTTGATGCGACTGGAGACGCGGCCCCCACCGCAAGCCCCTGGGAAAGAAACACTGCCCCGGCATCCATTGGCGAGTAGCCGTTCCTGTCCTGCAGGGCGGTTGCGACGACGACCGTGTTGGCCATGACCGCGGCGAATACCGCTCCCAAGGCCCCGTTTGCTGAAAGGGCACGACGGTCCAGGAGTATCCGCCGAGGGATCAGCGGATTGCGTCCCCTCAGCTGCAGGGTGACAAACAGCACCGCCAGTCCCATCCCCGTTGCGAGGCCGGCAAGTTTCGCCCAGGCGGAGGCCGCTGATCCGCTGGCTGCGTATATCAGCGCGAGGAGGCAGCAGATGATGAGCACCGCCGAAACCCATGGTGTGCGGGCTCGGCCGGAAGTGCGAGCGACGGGCGGTATGGAAGCCGATCCAGTCACCAAGGCCAGTGCCAGAAGAGAGCTGATCGCGAAGGGCGATCGCCAGCCGAACGCCTCGGTGAGTCCCCCCTGGGCCACCAGGCCCAGACAGAAGCCGACAGCTCCCATCGCGCCGAACGCGCCGATCGCACGATCCCTCGCGCTGCCTTCGGGAAAGGTCATCATGAGCAGCGCCAGCGCTGCCGGGACGCTGAACGCCGCTCCCGCACCCTGCACCCCTCGCCCAAGGATGACGAGCCACGGGCCATCGGCGACTGCCACAACAGCGGAACCAAGTGCGAACAGCAGCAGACCGCAGCGGAACACACGCCTGCCTCCCCAGGCAGTGGCAGCAACGCCCCCAGGCAGGAGGAACCCGCCATACATGACCAAGAAGGCGGTTGCGAACCACTGAAGCTGATCAGCACGCAGCCCCAGATCCCGTTGCACCGGAGAGAGCTGGACGCCGATTCCGGACAGGCTCATTCCCTCAAACACGATTGCTCCGTACAGCACGACTACTGCGAGGCGGTCGATACGCGTGGGAGCAGCGGTGGAATCATCGGTCATGATGGATCCGTTCGAACGGCATGATGCATGGTCACTCGACACCAGCGGGAAGTCGTCTGTCAGCGCGGGGGCTGCATTGCGCTACGAGACGGCCGACTCCCGAGGGGCAGACGCCATGCACACAAAAAGCACGGGCGTTCCGTAGCAGAGGACAAGAAATACACGCTGCAGTAGCCCGTCCGCGCCCATCAGATGATTCTCCACAAGGAAGACCAAACCCAGTTGCATCAGACCGGAAAATGCCCCGGCGAGCCGCAGGGTAACCCTTTTCGCCGGATTGATTCGGTGGGCAGCAATAGCGAGGAAGAATGCCGACAGAATGAGCGGAAGAAATACCAGGAGGGCAGCATGCCCATGCAGCTGGCTATGAAAAGACATTCCCGATTCCATACGGGAGGCGCAGGCAGGGATTCTCGGATTGCAGTCAGCCCGGGCAAATCCGGCCACTGCGGTAGCCACGGATGCGATCAGGATAAGAACCACTGCGACCATCGCTGCCTTGCCGGCCTTTATGGATTGAATGCCCAACGCGGCGAGCAACATCGCCACCGCCATTCCAGCGAAACCGCTGATCATAATCCACGGTGCTGACGCGTCCATTGCGGCCAGCAGGCTGACCGTGTCGTAGTAGGAGCTGTAAGAGGGCGGCTGAAGAGGTGCTGAAATGGCGGCTGCCGCAAAGAATGAAAGCGCCGCCATCAAGGCGAACTTGGCCAGCTTTGGCCGACAATGCCGACCGTTTCGAGAAGGGGATACAGCCTGGATCGAGTCGGTCATGGTGTCCATCCGTGTGCCTTGGCCGAAAGAGCGGGGAAATACATCGCGCGGGACAAGTGCAATTCCGGCGCAGCGAGGCCCCCGCAGTGGCTACCAGCGTCATCCCCAGGCACCGTGGATGGGTGAGTAGTTGCTACCTATTCGCCGCCGAGCCCCTCCTTCTCCCGCGTCGCGGTGGCTGATGGGAGGCGAGGTCGGTGCTGACGTGACAGGATCCTGGAAGAGGCTGGCACAGGTAGGAAGTCCGAACCGAATGTGGCACTCGGACGGCCTGGCGCTCGCCCCCCGCACCTGGTCGCCCCTTTGACCCGTCCGTACCCCTCGAGTTAATCGCTCCCCGGCCGGGCTAGGTCGTTGCCAACGTCCGCTGTTCGTTCAAAAGATCTCCTGGCACGGCAAGCCAGTCGGCGTCCCGTCGAGGGTTGCAAGTTCTCGATCGCGGCCCATCAGCGGCCACTGTTCCGTCCGTTCATGTCCGCTCACAGCGCCTCCCGTCGCGCCTGGACGACCGTGGAAGAGCACTGCAGCACCCGCTGTGTCACACTGCGCCGGGCCTCACGCCGTCGGGATCAGATGACTTCAATGTGTGGAGGGCTGAACTGCATTCGGGGCGCTCATCTGGAGGAAATACGGCGCTGCTCAGATGCCGCTGCCAGTCTTCTTCGGTCTCAGCTGCTCGGCAATTTCGTTGCGGGTCGCCACGCCGAGTTTCTTGTAGACACGCTGAAGGTGGTTGTCCACTGTGCGCACGGACAGCACGAGCTGCTCGGCAATGTCTTTACTCGACGCTCCGCCGGCCGCAAGCAGAGCCACTTCCCGTTCCCGCGTGGTGAGTGGGATGGCAGCCTGGGCGTTGGACAGGAGCGGAGTGCGCGCCCCGGGGCAGTGCCTGATGGCCTCTGTGGCCTTCCGGGTAGCAGCAGTGGCGCGGCGTGTTTCGCCGGCTCGTCGCCACCCGGTTGCGGCTGCGGTGGCCGCTTCTGCCGCGAGAAGGTCCGCCCCGATGCTTTGGAGAGTGTCGGCAGCCTCGAGTAGCTGGTGTGGATCGTCAGCGGCCAGGGCCGTGGCAAAACGGGCGCGCGCAGGGGCAAGAGTGCCGTCGCACTGCTCGGCGAGTGCGGTGAGCCGCTCGGTTGCCTCACGGGGTGCGCCTAGACGGGCGATATCGGTGAGCAACAGTGCTTCTGAGGTCAGGTGGCCGGTCCTGCGGGCGGATTCGACTCCTTCCAGAAGCACGGCGCGTGCTTGGGCGAGCCGGCCGCACGAGGCATGCAGCCATGCCTCGCCGAGCCTGTCCTCGCCTGCCAGGTACCCGGTAGCCGGGACGTCCTCCAGTTCTGCCACGGCGGCCTGGGCAGCCTGAGTGTCGCCGAGCACGGCGGCCGACGCTGCGAGACCGGAGAGGATCAGGCGCAGCGCACCGATGTAGTGCTGTGCGCGGGCCATCACGGCGGCTTCGGCGTAACACCGACGGGCCGCTATCGGGTGTCCGGCGAGCCATTCGACGCGTGCCAAGTGGAAGGCCACCCACACACCGGGCGCGGTGGAGCGTGAAGTGACCAGTTCGGCCAGGGCCTGCTCTCCGGTCCGTCGGGCCTCGGGCAGCTTCCCTGATTCGGCAAGCGCGACGATCAGGGGGGAGATCTGGGAGGCAGGGTGGGGAATCAGCGATTCCCCGGCCGTGTGCAGGTGTGCGGCGTAGACGTGCCCGGCCCATTGGACTGCTTCCTCGGTTCGGCCGCGCTGCGCCAGCCCAAGCGATTTGATCATGGCAGCCAGGAGCCAGGTATTGATGTCGGCTGCCTGGTGGACATCCTCTTCCAAGTCCTTCAGCAGTTCGAGACCGCGGACCGGCTCGCCGGAGACCGTTCTGATGATGCCCTCTCCGAGTTTCAGCAGTCGCTGCCCTGTGGCGCTGGCCACGTGGGACCGGGCAGCTTCGTTGAACTCCAGGGCTTGGTTGGTGCGGGCTGCGTCCGCGAACAGTTTCAGGTTCCGCGGAATCGCGGCGGCAAGCTGCTCATGCTCATCGGTGGCCTGTGCGTCGACCTCTGCCAGCACCGTCTCCACTTGATCGAATCTGCCCAGTTCGATGAGGGCCGCGGCTTGAAGGAGCCGCGATTGACGCGTGTGTCTGTCGTCCGGTACTGCCGTCAGCAGGTTGATGGCCTGCTGGTTGTCGTGCGAATGCCTGGCCAGGGCGGCTGCTTTGATCAGCAGCTGGGGGTCCGCTGTGCCGGTGGCGGTCAGACGCCAGGAGGCGACTCGAAGCGGGTCTTCGCGCCGGCGGCCCCCGCGCGCCTCGGTGCGCTGGACCTGCTCGAGCAGCATCTGGCGTCGGCGTTCGGAAGGGATGGCCGCGCGCAGGACCTCGCCGTAGAGAGGGTGTGCCAGGGTGACCCAGTTGCGTCGGCCGTCCAGGAAGGTACGAATCAGGCCGGCTTCCTCCATATCCACCATTGCTGATTCGTCGACCAGGTCTCCGGCGTCCGCCAAAGGCAGCTGATCGCAGAGGGCGAGTAGTTCCAGAAGCGGCTTGGCCAGAGCACCTGCCGCAGCCAGGCGAGTGCCGATGAGTTCACTCAGTCGATGGGTGCTCGGCAGCCAGTCAGGTGCTAGTTCCCACACCCCCCCGTCGCTGGCGAGACTCCTGTTTGCCAGTGCCCCCAGTACGAGCTCACGCAGGTACAGCACGTTGCCGCCAGAAACGTTGTAGAGCTCGTGCACAGCCTGCCAACCGACGGGACCACCCAGTACGGTCTGCAGCAGCACCTCCACCTGCTTGCTGTCCAGCTCTCCCAGGTCCACACGCCGAACCGCGTCCCCAAAGGTCAGCGCCGCAGTCGCCTCGCCCACCGGCTCACTCGACCGCATCGTGGCCACCAGGAAGATCGCTCCAGCATCGAGCAGCTGGCGGAGCAGCATCGCGGACGTGGCGTCCAGTAGGTGCAGGTCGTCCACCAGCAGCACCGTCCGGTGCTTCGCCGTACCGGTCAACGCATGTGCGACGGCTGAGAACACGGCTGCCGGATCGGAGAGGCCCATCCCGGTCGGGACCAGGTGCGCAATGGCACCCAGCGGTGCTGAGGCAGCTGCCGCGCCTGCCGTGGCCTGCACCGTACGATGTCCGGCGCCTATTGCTCTGCGCAAGCATTCCTCGGCCAGTCGAGACTTACCAACGCCTGCAGGACCGCTAATCAGCAATTCCTGGTTCTGGCGACCTGCCAGCGCTTGCTCGAAGATCTCGATCTGGGTCTCGCGGCCAACCAGAGGCCAGGCCCGACTGTAGTTGCCGGTGTCCAATGCCGCACCTCCCGGCATGTCCGTTCACGCCTGCCCGCAGGACCTGGGCGGATGGCGGTCCGATCCCGGGCTGGGCCGGCCTCCTGGGTCCCACGCGCCGCAAGCATTCCGCTGCCACGGTACCGCGTCGCCGTCGGGTTCTGCAGTGTGTCAAGCCGAGCAGCGAAATGCCTGGCCCCGAGGAGTAGCGATTGGTCCCCAGACTCCAGATCCTCGAAGCTGCCCGAGAGGCTTGGATCTTGATGGTCCAGGTGAGCAGATGCGTTGCGCCCACGAAGCACCACCCGCCGCAGTTCCAGGCTCCGGCTCCGGCTCCGAAGGCATCGGCAGACCACTGATTAGGCGCATGCCCACCGGCTTCTTCGCAGGTCGGGAAGCGCTTCGTAATGTGGATGTGGCGATCGGTGCCGTGGAACGGCCGGGCGGGGACGACCGAAGGGCGCACGTGATCGACGTCAGTGACATCGGCGCCTTCCTCGGCCTGGACGTCGGCAAGGGCACACACCACGCCGTCACCCCGATCGGGAAGAAGGCGTTCGACAAGCGGCTGCCCAACAGCGAACCCAGGCTCCGCGAGGTCTTCGGCAGACTGCAGGCCAAGCACGGAACCATGCTCGTAGCGGTCGACCAGTCGGTCTCCAGCGGTGCTCTGACGCTGGCGGTAGCCCGCGACATGGGCTGCCCAGTCGCCTACTGCCCGGTCTGACCATGCGGCGGATCGTCGACCTCTATCCCGGCAAGGCCAAGACCGATGCTCGTGACGCCTTCCTCATCGCGGACGCGGCCCGCGTCATGCCCCAGACACCCCCGCTCGGTCGACCTCGAAGACGCGACCATCGCTGAGCTGGAGATGATCGTCGGCTTCGACGACGACCTGGCCGGCGAAGCAACCCGGATCTCCAACCGCCTCCGCGGCCTGTCGACGCAGATCCACCCAGACCTCAAGCGCGTCCTGGGCCCGCGCGTCCAGCACCCGGCAGTCCTCACGCTGCTGGAACGGTTCGTGTCCCCGGCCCAGATCGGCAGAGCCGGGCGCCGCAGGCTCGTGCCCCTGCTGCGTCCACAGACACCACGGATGGCTGAACGGCTCATCGAGGAGATCTTCACCGCGCTGGACGGGCAGACCGTGGTCGTCCCTGGCACGGACGCGGCCGCGCTGATCGTCCCGAGCCTGGCTGTCCCGCTGACGGCCGTCCTTGACCAGCGGAAACTGCTGGCCAGACGGATCCAGGAACTGCTGGAGGCCCACCCTAATGGGCAGTGAAGCGGGGCACCCGGGCCACCCCGGGCCCGTCGAGGCCCTGACAGTAACTGCGGGACCCGCTTCAGCCGTTGGATTAGCGCCGGCCCCCGGCACCGTTCATCACCCCGAGACCAGACGCAACTGCCGCGTCCAGTCCGACGATCGGATCGTTGGAATCCGTGGTCCGAGCCGCCTGCGAGGATCACCTCTCATCCAGCCTGGAGCCGCCGAGCTCCTGAGCAGACCGAGGGCCCCGCGGATCGCTGGGGTCACGAACGGCTAATCGGATGCCGGGCCATGAGCCCTTCCATTAGGGAGACACGTGCCCCCGCACGGCTGCGACCAGCAGCAACACACCCCTCCCCGACCGAGAGGACGAGACGACACGATGACCATCGACTGCGGGATGGACTGAGCCAGCGACAGACGACCTGCCCGCTGCTGCGGTGGAGTCCTTTGAAACGCACCCGACGCCGAGATCACCACTGGGCCTTCGCCGCACTGCCCGCCTCACCCGGCGCCCGCGCCCACTACGACCGACGGGGCCGACGGGGCCGACGGGGCCGACGGGGCCGACGGGGCCGACGGGGCCGACGGCGACCGTCACACCGCTGCCCAGCGCAACCTCTTCAACCGCATGCTCGGCCGCCTCCACCACTGCCCCACGAAACGAACCCACTGCGACGAAGCCACCGCATTCCGTCCCTCAAGCCCCTCAACTCTCCGTTGCCGCTTGACAGATCAACTGCATCGGATGTCTCTTTCGAAGATCCTGATGTCCATGCCGGGCATCGGCGTCAGGACCGGAGCCAGGATCCTGATCGAGATCGGCGACGGCAGCACACCTTCCCGACCGCCGGCCACCTCGCCGCCTACGCAGCACTCGCCCGGCAAACCCGGAGCTCGGGCTCATCCATCCGGGCGAACACCCCTCCCGGAGGGGAAACAAGCAGCTTGAACGAGCCATCTTCCTCTCCGCGCTCGCCGCCCTGGCCTGCTCACCGGGCCACGGTCGAAGGGCGAACATCCAGCTCACCGTGTAGGCGCTCAACGAGCGCCTCGAACTCACCGGCACCGTCCGCAGTGTGGTTGAAAATGACACACACGTCTTCGCCGTAATGCTCCACGTAGGAACGGGTGCCCTTCACGATGTGGAAACCGAACCGCTTGTAGAGCCGGAACTGGCCGTCCGCGGTCCCGGAGATGCCGATCATCGCCTCGGCCCCGAGCTGCCGGGCAGCCGCCATCGCCACCGCGTACATGTACGCCCCAAGGCCCAGGCCACGCGCTGTTGCGTCCACCACCAGACGACTGTGCTCGAACACTCCCCCCGCCCCGGCCTCCTCTACGCGCAGAAGAGCAGTAAACCGCTCCGGCCCGAGGAAAACACGGGACTGAAAGTGCTCGACGGTTCCCGGCGTCACGAGCCGTATATAGCCGATCACGGGTCCGCCGGGCCCCTGGCGGGCCGTGAAGTGCCAAGACCCCAGATCCAGCACCTGTGCATCGACGTAACGCCCATCTGCGGCACGAAACTCTGGGCGCCGACCACCATCAAACAGAACACGGGCACGAAACTCGCGACACCGTTCCAGCCTGGCTGCAGTCGCCGCATCCGGCTCCTGCGGAACAAAGAACGAATCAACACACCACGACATGGCTAGAGAAGACAAAGTCAAGTACCTATTGCGTCAAGTGAAGGCTGTACCCATCCATCCTCAGCCGACGCTTTCCCGGCGAACAGAGTGACAACTACTCGAAATCGGCCTTGAGGGCTTCCCTAACGAGCTCGTGCACGGTAGGCGGTGAGACGTCGAGGGTTTCGGAGGACTGGTGCTCACCTCTGTCATCGAGGGGCGAGGTCCGCGGTCTGCTGGTGGGAGAGCAGGCCGGCGACGGCCTGGACCATGTCGCTCAGGTGCTCGCGGCGGCCGTGGTGGCGGGCCAGTGCCCGCCAGTTCTTGAGGTGGTGGGCGATGCCGTGCTCGACGCGGATCCGCCGGGAGGAATGTGCCCTTGCGCTGTCGCTCGTGCATTCTCCTCGTACCAGTCCGGGGCCTTCTTCTTGAACTGCGGTGCGGTGGCGTCACCACACGTCCACCGGTCTGGGCGCCGAGACCCTGGTAGCCGGCGTCCGCGAGGATCTCCACCGCTGGGCCGTCCGCCAGGAGCTTGCCAGCCCTAACTCACGGGCGTGGGTGATGTCCGCGCAGCTGCCTGGCCTGGCCGGGCTGCTGAACAGCACCCGCCCGTTCTGGTCGGTGAGGACCATGGTCTTGACGGCGTTCTGCTTGTTCTTCCCGGAGATGAACGCGTCCCGGTCCTTGCGTCCGGCGGCCGGACGGCGGACCCGGATCTCGGTGCCGTCGATGATGCCGGTCTGCCCACTGGCACCGAGGTGGCCGACGACTTCGGCCCGTGTTCGCAGCCGGACGCCTGTGCTGGTCGTGCACTCCCGCTCGGCGAGCAAGGGCCGTATCTCGCCGATGGCCCGGGTGATGGTGGAGCGGCCGACTTTGAACCAGCAGGCCAGCACGTCGTGAGTGGCTCCGTGGCGGAGATGGACGAGAGTGGCCAGGAGTCGGTCGACGAACACGAACCGGTGCTTCGCACCGGCGCCCACAGCACGCTTCGCGGCCGAGAGGCCAGCTTGGCCTGGTGACGCTCATGCCATAACGGGCCCAAGACGGCGATGAGTTCGGCGATCACATCGGCCGACAGCCCCGTGATCCGGCGATTGATGACGATCACTGCACGAGTCACGGTTCCCACCACCCGACCATGATCAACCATCCGGGGCTCGACGTCTCACCGCTAACCGTGCACGAGCTCGTAGCCATCGGCGAACTGAGCGGTGCCAGCCGCAAAGTGGACGCCGAGGTCCTGGGACACATCTACCCGGCCCGCAGCTCGATGGTTAACGACGACGGCTCCATCACGACCACGAACTCGCCCAGCTCGACGAGCAGGGCCACCGGCCCCTGCGGACCGTGGCCGTCGACGAGCCCGGAGCCGGGCTGTAAGCAGCCGTCGGCCCCGCTGACTCCGGACCGCCTGGCACGGCTCACGCTCGACTACTCGTCGGCATCCGCCCTCTCGGCTGCGAGCACGTCGGCGACGCTGTACCCGTTCACCACCACGTGCCGAGTCGCGGTCGGTATCGATCACGTGGTCGGCGATCCAGCGGTCGGCTTCTACTCACGGAGGTCTTCGAGGTATGGGGTGAGACGGGAATTTCACGTCACGTCACCACGTCACGTCGAGTCGCTCGAGGCCACGGAAGAAGTATTGAGGCAGGTAGGTGGGGGTGTAGTCGGGGGAAAGTCGCATGCCGGGGATGCGCTGGGTGAGGGCGGCCAGGGCTATCCGTCCCTGTGTGCGGGCCAGATGTGAGCCGGCGCAGCGGTGTGGCCCGCCTCCGAAACCGAAGTGCCCGCGGGCGTCGGTGCGGCCGGGGTGGAAGGTGTCCGGGTCGCTGAAATGCTTCTCGTCCCGGTTTGCCGATCCGTACAGGATGTACAGGTTCGTACCTTTGGGCAGGGTGACGCCGCCCAGTTCGACTCTCTGTGTGGTCTGCCGGAACAGTCCGCGCAGCGGCGCTTCGCGCCGCACCGCCTCTTCGAACATAGCCGGAATGACGGTCGGTTCGGCGCATGCGTGCTCCCAGTGTCGCCGCTCGGTCAGCATGCTGAACACGGCGCTGCCGATCGCGTCGCGGGTGCTGTTCAGGCCGGCGCTGACCCCCCACACGAACACCACGATGTCTTCCGGCGGCAGTGGCGTTCCGGGCAGGTTGTCCATGTGTACGAGGTCGGAGATGATGTCGTCGCGGGGGTCGTCACGACGCTCCTCGACCAGGTGGAGGAGGTAGGTCTGGTAGTCGATGAACCGGTGGGCGGCGGCGAGTTTGTCCTCGAGAGACGACAGCGGGATCGACAGCGTCATCATGTCGTCGTTCCAGTGCCTGGTGCGGATCACGTCGACTGGCGGAATGCCAAGGGCGGCCGAGATGACGGCGTAGGCGAGTCGGTCGGCGAACTGCCAGATGACCTCTGCTTGGCCGTCGTCAATGAACTCGTCTATGAGTTCGTCGGCGGCCTGGCGGATCCTCGGGCGCAGGGCGTTGATCCGCCGTCCGTGGAACGCCTGATTGGTGATGGCTCGGTGAATGGTGTGGTCGGGCGGATCCTCATTGATCATGATCCGGCCTTCGCGGATGCCACGGGCGAGGATCGCCTGCACCTCTGGGGGATTGTCCGACGGCATGGGCGTGGCGTTCCGGGATGAGAAACGCGCCGGGTCATTGAGCACGGTGCGCACGTCGTCGTAACGGGTGACCATCCAGGCGTCGAGCTCCGCAATATAGCCGACGGGCTGCTCATCTCGCGCCCACCGGTAGTAGGGGAACGGGTCGTCACGCTGGGGCGCGCCCCTGGGGTCGTAGGTGGAGATAAGTTCCGGTGGGACGGGGCATCCACGTATGCCTTCGCCTTCGGCCCGCGCGGCTGGCGCTGGGCATGTCGTCTGGTCGGGATTCATCTGGGTCCTCACATGTGCTTCCGCGTCAAGGTCGGGTAATGAGCGTGCCGTGGTAGGACGAATGCTCTTGTCCGGTCGCGAGGTTGATCGGCCCGTCGGTGATCACTCGGCCCGTCGCATTGGCGTACGAGCCGGTGCCTCCGGTCCAGTAGATCCAGTTGCTGTGCTCTCCGGTGGCGTGGTCCAGGAGCCCTGCGGCCACGCCGTCGAGCTGCCCGTCGGGGCGGGTAATGGTGATCTTTGCTCCGGACTGGCTGACCGTTCTCGCTGAGCCTTCCGCGACGGTGGCGGGCAGGACCTCGATGAAGACCTCGCCGGCCAGGTCACCGGTGGCGGCTCCGGTCAGGGAAGGACCCTGTGAGCTGCCGCCTTCTGCGGACCCGGGGGCGTGGAACTGCAGGGTGAACCCACCCTGTACATGTCGCGTGCTGGCGTCGGCTGCTGCTGCATCCGAGCAGCAGGGCAGCATCGATGCTTCTGCGGGATGAAGGGCTGACGGCGCGTGTTGGGTCATGGCAGTGCACCTTTCGGGTCGGTTGGTGAGGGCCGTTCTATGAGTCAGGACTGACAGGAATTCCGGGAGCGGCTTGCGGGCCAACGACAGGTCTGGCGGGACTTCGCCTACGGAATCCGGAACTTGTTCGATAGCGCGACGTCGAGGGCCAGGGTGAGGTGTTCGTCGATCGCGTCGAAGGACGCTTCGATCATGCCGCTGACGATTTCGCAACGCTGGGGGTCCAGGGGCTGGTCCTTGAAGGTGACCGGGGTGCTCTGCGCCTCGGCCGGATGCTTTGGCATGTGGGCGAGTTCGTGGCGGCCGGTGAGGTAGTCGAGCCTGAGGCCGGTGTCGGCTTCGATGTCGCCGGCCACTTTGGTGGAGTGCTCGAAGAAGGCGTCGCCGTTGGACTCCAGGGCGTGCATCAGCCACAGCCGCAGGACCGGGTCGGTATGTGCGGCAGCGAGATGGGTGAAGCCGGCCATGTTGCGCCGGTGGATGTCCATCTGCGGGTCCAGGAAGCAGAACTCCAGGGTGTCGCTGGCCGTCCATCCGAGCAGTTGGTCCAGGCCGAGTTCTCGCCAGTCGCTGAGGAATAGCGCGCTGTGCGTCTGTAGATCGTCGACCCAGCTGTTGACCGCACCTTCCAGCGCGTTCGCCGGGCGGTCGTACCGCATGGCGTAGGTGTTCAGGTCGCGGTATCCCATGATGTCCATCGCCCACAGCGGGATGAACCGTCGCATCGCCTGCAGCGGGGACAGATCCAGCCGGTCCCGCAGCCACAGGTAGAAGGGGTGCCGTGCAGTGCGCTCCTTGCGTTCGCCAAGCAGGCGCTGGAGCGGGACCTGGCTGGGATGGATCGGGCCGCCCGTGTCCACGACATAGCGTGCCCCGCTCGCGCTGGCCACCTCGGTAGGAGGTGTGAAAGCCGGCAAGGGCACGGCGCCGGAGACGACATACCGCTGCGCGAAGCGCATGAAGGTGTCGAACATCTCGGAGAACACGTCGAACATGGCATCGGCCAGTTCCATGGCCCGGTCGCGAAGACGATCGTCGAGGAGCACAGACTCGAAGACTTCCTCGCAGTCCATATGGCCCGTCTCCCGCGCCAGGTGATAGGGGCCCAGATAGGGGTAGTCGATGCCGGTCGTGCCGGTGAGCTGGGATGCGATCGGTGCCACGTAACCGAAGAAGACGGCGCCGCAGGCCTCGATAACCTCAGAATGAGCGAAACGCAGCAGCGGGTCTCCCTCATCGGCGGCCGCAAGAGACAGGAAGCGGATGCCGTGACCACGCGCCACCTCGTTGGCCTCGGCCAGGAATAGCCACCACAGAGTGTCGCTGGCACGCCAACCCAACCGCTCGTCCAGTCCGAGCCGACGCCAATCATCCAGGAACAGCCGCGAATGTGTCTCGTCCTCGAACGAGTGGAGATTGATTCCCTCTTCGAGTACGTTGCCGGCCTGCGGATAACGAAGGACCCACTTGTTCACATCGCGGAAGCCCATGGAAAAATTCGAGAGCATCGGCAGGAACGTCAGCCTGTCCCCGAGGGGGGTCTCGTTGGATACAACCCACTCGAAGAACGGATGCTTCCCGAGCACCTCGCGACGCCGCTCAATGTGTCGAAGCACGGTTTCCATCCTTGAACCCTTTCATCGAATGATGCCACTAGAGGTGGTTATGCCCGACCCGCTCTATTTCCTAGGACGGTCCCAAGTTTTGCGAGGTGACGGGTGGCTCAGCATTCCACCCAGAGATGAGACAACCAGCGAGCCAGTGGACGGAACTCCTGCCACTCAGGGCTCCGCGCCAACGAAATATCCGGCATACGTGACAGCATCTGCTCGAAAGCGATCCGGACCTCCAGCCTGGCCAGCTGTGCACCCAGACAGGAGTAGGGCCCGGTGCCGAATCCGAGATGCCGGTTGTCAGCCCGGTCGATCACAAACTCGTCCGGGTCGGCAAATACCGAAGGATCGCGGTTGGCTGCCGCGACGGCTATCAGCACCGTGTCGCCCGCCTTGACGTGCTTTGAGCCGAGAACCATCTCGGCCTTGGCCACCCGCGTCGTAATGAACACCGGACCGTCGTAGCGCACCACCTCCTCGACCGCCCTGGGCACGAGCGAGCGATCGTTCAACAGGCGACACCACTGACCAGCGCTCTCCAAGAGCAGAAACGTGCCGGTAGCGATCACGTTTGACGTGGTTTCGAACCCAACGGCCACCATCATGATGAGGTTCGCGACGATCTCGTCCTCATCCAGGATCAAGCCGGTCCGCATACCCTCCAAGAACAAACTCACCAGATCGTCCCGCGGCTCACGCCTGCGCGCCTCGATCACCCGGTGCAGGTATTCAGCCGTCTCTTCGACTGCTCTTTGGGCATCCTGCAGCGCGGGAAAGTCGCTAACGTGAAAGACCTCGCTGATGGCCTGCGACCAGTCGATCAGCATGCTGCGATCTTCCGGTGGAAGTCCGATGGTATGCGCAATGACGCTCGCACTGTAGGGGTAGGCAAATTCGGTGACGACGTCGCCCCCACCCCGACGGGCGATGTCCAGAAGCAGCGAATCTGCCGACTCGCGAATGTATGGTTCCAGCCGGCCGATTTCACGAGGGGAGAAACGCGGGCGGAGAAGCTTCGCATAACGCTTGTGGTCTTCAATCCTGGGAAGCCCCATCCACTGCTCGACCGACCGGCGCAATTCTTCGAGAGAACGCTGCGCACTGGGGGAAAGGTGCTCGATCCGCCGGGTCATCCCGGTTGGCGACAAGGCCTCGCTGCGAAGGGCATCCGCCACGTCGTCATATCTCAGCAGAAGCCAGGAAGAGAACTCTTCGCTCCAGTGAACGGGATCAATCTCGCGCAGTGTGTGCAGAACGGGGTGCGGAGAATGGAACAGGCCCGGACTGGTCAAAGAGAGTTCGCGCACAGTCATCCTTACCCACCCCGCCCAGCCGCTATCTCGTGCGATGAATCACTGGCAAGGGATACTGCTGGCCGGCCGTGCAGAACCAGCGCTGTCGACGTCATCATGTGGACCCTCTATCGCGTCGAATCAGGTTCTGTCCCATTTACCCAACTCTCGACTGAATCTCGTATGAGTAATCCATACTCATTTGAGTACTTACTACTCACGGTCGATGGTTGCCGAGCCCGACCAGCCGCCGAGGCCGATCGCGAGGGTCGCAGGCCGCACTCACCGGCAACGACTAGGGGAGGTCTTTCCGATCTCGGATCGTTGGTCCGGTTGTGAGGGATGGGGAGGTTTCTGACGCTGCGCGGGTGGTGATCGCGCCGTTGCTACGGCCCGCGGGTCGGGCTCGTGGCTGGTGGCTGGTGGCTGGTGGCTGGTGGCTGGTGGCGAGATCACCGCCAGGTTCTCGAGGGCATCGTGTTCAAGTTCCGCACCGGCCTGCCCTGGAGAGACCTGCCCGAGCGGTTCGGAACCTGGCAGACCGTCCATGGACGGTTCACCCGCCCTCTCGATCTACGACCCTCGCCGGCGCCGGGCAATCGACCGCAGCCTCACCCAGCGGCTGCGGTCAGGCAGGCCGATGCGTCGTCCGAAGATCGCCCGCCGGCCCACTGGACGGGGCGTCATCCGCGGCATGGTGTCCATCACCGCCCGCCCCGCCGAGGTCGAAGACCGAAAGGGTCCCGGCCACTGGGAGGGTGACTCGTGATGGGCACCCGCCCCTCGGCCGTCGTTGCGCTGCCGAACGGCATCAAGGCTGAGCAGGTCGCACCGCACCTCATCAGGAGTCTCCTTGGCATCCCGCCCCAGCTGCGGCGGACCCTCACCTGGGATCGGGGCCGGGAGATGGCCGAGCACCAGGCCATCACCGCCGAGACGGGTAAGCCGATCTACCTCTGCAAGCCGCGGAGCCCGTGGCAGCGCGGCACCGACAGAACACCAACCGACTGTTGCAGCAGTACCTTCCCAACGGGGCTGGCCTTCGCGCCTTCAGTCAGGCCGACCTGGACGCCATTGCCCACGAACTCAACCATCGCCCGCGCAAGACCCACGGCTACCGGACTCCGTCAGAGGTCTACGCTGACTTCCTGAGCAGCGGTGCTGCGCTGACCGCTTGAGCCCGCCATCGAATGACGACAGGCGATCCACGCGTTCAATGAACCCGTGCAATCCGGGGGTTCGAGGCGGCGCGAATCCAGTCAGATCCGGTGGCGATTGCTCAGGGTTTGATGACAGATAGGGTCCGATCCTCCGTACGGAAGGGGCCCTTCGGCGGCGAACCTGGTCTACAAGCGGGTCTCGACCGACCAGCAGTCGACGTCCCGGCAGAACCTCGTCCTGGCCGAGGCCGGGATCGAGGACCCGGTCGTCTTCGAGGAGGACCGGGCACTTCCAGCCAATTCCATCCTCTTCAGCGCCCGAAGTTCCGCGAGTTGCTCACCTACGCGCGGCCGGGCTACACCGTGCACATCTCCGAGATGTTCCGCCTCGTGCGCGGCAACCAGCACATCCTCGACGTGCTCGACGTCCTCCACCGCGACCGCCTCTCCCTGCGCATCCACGACGGCGCGTTCTCCGCGATGGACCTCACCTCCCGCCACCGGCGCACCGGCGAGCTGCTGTCCACCGTGAAGTTCATGGTGCAGACCCTCGCCGCCGCCGCCGAACTCCAACGCGAGCTACAGCACGAGCTGACCTACGACGGGCCGCGGGCAGCCGAGGCGGACACCACCCAGCCATCCCGACCGACAAGACCGGCGACGTGCGCTCCGCGTAGGAGGACAACGCCGAGCCCCGACAGGCGCGGGCCCGTGTCGAGCACGCCTTCGCCCGCATGAAGCACTACAAGATCCTTCGCGACTGCCGCCAGCGCGGCAACGGCCTCCACCACGCGGTCCAGGCCGTCGCCCACATGCACAACCTCGCCCTGGCAGCGTGACCAGGCCGGCCCCAAAACCAACCCTGACCTGCCCGGACGCAACCTCTGCAACGCGTTTTAGGACCGCAGCGCGACGGTGACCATCCGCTGCGGGGGCTGCCGCCGACAGTCCGGGGTGTCATGAGACTGAGTAATCTGGAAGCGGCTGACCGCCGCGCCCGGAACTGCTCGAGTTTCCTCCGATGGCGGAAGCCACCGGAGGCTGTCATGGGCACGCAACCACAGCAGATCTTGCGGTGGCCGCTGACCAGCCGGGACGGCGAACTGGACGACTTCGCGAAGGCGTGGGCTGGCCGGCGGTGCCGGGGCGTGGTGATCTACGGCCCGGCGGGGGTGGGCAAGTCACGGCTTGCCGAGGAGTGCCTGGCCCGAACCGTCCACGCCGGGTGGAAGGGGCGCCGCGCGACGGCGTCGGCGGCGGCCGCAGCGGTGCCTCTCGGCGCGATCGCGCACCTCATCCCGCCAGGAATCGACTTGTCTGATCCCGTCACCGGCTTCGCGGCGGTGGCCGCCGCGCTGGCCGGGCCCAGGCAGGACCGTCAGTGGGCGGTGTGGGTCGATGACCTACACCTGCTGGACGCTTCCTCTGCGGTACTGCTGCGCCAACTCATCGACGCCCGGGTGGTGCGGCTGATCGGCACCATCCGCACTGGCGAGCCGGTGGGTGAGGCGGTCGAGGCGCTCGCCGGCGTCGATGCGGTGCACCGCATCGACCTGGAGGCATTCGGCCAAGAGCAGGCCCAGGCGGTGCTGGCGGCCGCTCTGGGGGGTTCGGTGGGGCGACGCACCTTGCGCGAGCTGTGCACCGCCTCCGGGGGGAACGTACTGTACCTGCGGGAGCTGGTTACGGGCGCGCTGGCTTCGGGAACACTGGCCAGCGACGGGGAGCTGTGGGAACTTTCCGAGGGAGGTCTGGCGGGCACCCCGCGACTGGCCGAGCTGATCGAGGCCCGGCTCTCCTCCGTCGACCCCGCAGCTCGGCCGGTGCTGGAACTGCTCGCCCTGGCCGAGCCGCTGCCGCTGGCCGACGCCCAGCAGGCCGCTCCCCCGGGCGTCCTGATCCAACTGGAACACGCCGGGCTCGTGGAGGTCACCAAGGGCCGCCGCCGTGCCACCCTGCAGCTCGCCCATCCCCTCTACGGGGAAGTCCTGCGCCCTCGCATACCCTTCACCCGGCGGCGCGCGCTGCTACTTGAGCAGGTCGACCGCATCCGGGCATCCGGAGCCCGGCGGCAGGAAGACACCCTCCGCATGGCCACCTGGAGCCTGGCCGCCACCGGCACCGCCGACCCCGAAGTCCTCATCCAGGCAGCCGCGCTGGCCCGCCATGCCAACGACTACGACCAAGCTGCAGTCCTGGCCGAGGCGGCTTGGAAGCAGGAGCAGAGCGGGCCCGCGGCCTTGAGCTATGCCACCGCGCTCATCGGCCTGGTGCGCCATGATGAAGCGGAAGACGTGCTGCTGCAGGCCGAAGCCCTGGTTCCCGAGATGGAACGGCCGGCCCTCGTCGAGGCCCGGGTGAACAACGACATCCTGCAAGGCCGCCTCCTCGACGCTCAGCGGCTCCTCCAAGACCGCCGCGAGCCTCGGAGCCAACTGTCACTGGCGACCGTCCTGTACTTCCGTGGACGTTTCCGCGACAGCCTCGAATGCTGCCGTCCCCTGCTCGCCGGAGCCGACACCGCGACGGCCATGGACGCCGCCATCTTCGCCACCTCCGCCCTCCTGCGGCTGGGACTCATCGAGGAAGCGACATCCACGTTCAAACCGCTGCGCCGGTATATTTCGCCCGGTGATGGTGATCAGCAGAACAGCGAGCGGAAGGTCTCCCTGTTTTCCGACTTCATCGAGGATGTCCACGCGTACGCACGCGCCCTCAGCGGAGACCTGCGGGCGGCCGAGGAAATCCTGACACGTCAATATGAAGAGGCCATCGCGAGGAAAGAACCCGCGATAGCAGCGCGCAGAGCTACCGGCCTGGGGTTCGTCCTCATGGAGCGCGGGAGGCCCCGCTCAGCGCTAAACGTTCTCCACTCCGTCGCCACACAACGCACCCACTGGAACCTGTTCACCCAATGGTCCCAAGCCAACGCCATCACCTGCGCGGCGCTGCTCAGACAAACCTCAAGCGCCGACCTGTACTTGGCATCCCTGCCAACGGCTGGCGACGATCTCGAGGCATGCAACAACCGGCTCGCCCGCGCCTGGCGCGCCTGGCTTGATTCCGACAAGACGCAAATCGAACAACTCCTGCTGCAGGCCGCCGAGGAAACCAGGCAACTCGGCCAGGACCTGCACAGGATATGGATCGTTCATGCCATGGGGCGCCTTGGTATGGCCGACCTGGCCGGCCCCTACTGGGACATTCCCGCACAGGGAGATTTCTTGAAAGCACGGCTGGACTACACCCGAGCGATCGCTCACAGGGATGTCGAACTCCTCACCCGGGTCGGCCAGGTCTTCCTCGATGCGGGCGCCGACCTCTTCGCCGCCGAAGCCCTCGCCGAGGTTGCGAACCTGCACCATCGTGGCGGCCGAGCACGCCTGGCCACCGCAGCCGCCAGCCGGGCCACGGCAGCAGCGGCCCGGTGCGAAGGCGCACGCACCCCCGCACTCACCTATCTCAGCACCATCGAGATCGCGACCCCGCTCACAGCTCGGGAACGCGAAATAGCCATGCTCGCCGCGGCCGGCACCGCCAGCAAGGAGATCGCGGACACCCTGCACCTGTCGGTACGCACCGTCGACAACCACCTTCAGCACACCTACACGAAACTCGGCGTCGCCACCCGCCACGAACTCGCCCGGGCCCTCGGCGTCACACCCCGCCGGGCCTGAGGGGACGCTGTCAGCAGTGGCCACGCCGACTCACACCCACGGCTGGAAAACGAACGCAGCCGGCCACGGCCACCCGGTGCGCGGGGGTGATCGCACGCAGCCGACAACCACGCATAACGGCAACGAGGACTGTGCAGATGATCGGCCCTGGCCCGGGCCATCCTCGAGCAGGGGAACGACCCGACCACCGCGCGGCCATAGCCCAGGCGGCGGTGCCGCAGCGGACAGCCGTATCGCCGGTACCGAGCGCGTCTGCCGCTGTGGTGCATGCACGGGTTCGAACTCGTCCAGGCCCGCTACGTCCGCAACAACCCTCTCACCGGCGCCCTCCAGCGCCAGGCGTTCTCCGCCCTGCGCGCCTCCCCAAGCGCCCGCCGCTACTACGACAAGCAGCGAGCCCGAGAGGCCGGCTACAACTCCGCTTCTCCGCCAGGTCGGCAACCGGCTCGTCGGCGTCCTCCACAGATGCCTCAAGACCCGCACCCTCTACGGTGAGGCCACCGCCTGGTCACACCAGGCTCTGCCTCAAGCCTCCTGACCGGCCCGAGGGATCAATCCTCGACGAGACGGAAGGCCAGGCAGACCACTGGAGTGTCGTCCTCCACCGGGGTGCCCAAGCGATTCCAGTAGCGGCGGTGTCCGGCGCGCCACTCCTCCAGAGAGGCATCGCCCTCCCCTTCAGCTTGGACATGCTCCCAAGTCACCTCGCTGAAGGCCTTGACTTCCACACCAGTGATCTCGATGACGGCGATGGACTGCCTCTGGTCGTCCAGCAGCGGCATCCGTTCGCCGGGGTACTCCAGCCCCTCGGTTTCCTTCGCGTAGTCCCCCAACAGACCAGTGGTGGTGGTCTTCTGTCCGGCAAGCACCAGGGAGTTCAGCTCTGCCCGCATCCCGTCCGGAGTGCCGAGCTCCATCGAACGCATGCCATTAACCCGCGGCCACACCTGTCATCACCTCTCTTGCCCGCCGCCGACAGGCGGATCGCTTCCATTCGAGGATAGGAGAAATCCTCCTCTGCGACCGACTGCCTCGCTCCTGAGACTCTCAAGATCACTTGCGAAGCAGATCCGCTTGACGTCCAACGACATGGGGTGTCTGAGCAGACTCGACAGCGCTCGCCGCAGCGGCATCAAAGAGGGCCGCGGAAACGGTTCCCGCACCCTGGTCAATCTCGTCGCGGCAGAGGTCCGGCGACTTCTGGCGGAAGGCCGAACCAGGAGCGCTTCCAGGTGGTACCGGTGTCGTCTTCGGCTCGGCCTTCGTCGACCCCCGCGAACCGGACAATGGGCTGGGCAACCCCTTCGCTGTCGTCATGGGCGCCGACGTGGGGTGCGGGCCAGACGGCCCCTCCGGATACGAGCTTGACCTCACTGTCGTGACACCGACCGGGAAGACGCTCAGGGCGTGCACCCACGGTTTCACTGGCGCCGTGCAGGCGCAGCTGGACGCGCCAGGCCTGGCCAGAACCAGGCGTTACGCGACGTCCTCCCCGAAGACGTTTCGGCGAGTTTCTTGGTGTCACGTCTAACCCGCTCGCGCCAGGCCCGCACGGCCGGCGCCGCATCCCGGAATTGCTGGGTGCGCACGGGTATGGGGCGTCAACATCTCACTTCCCCAGCCGGGGGTCTGTCGGCATCAAAATGCACCAGGAGGCGGACGAGCCGACGGCGGAGTATGCGCAACATCTGAGGACCTCGCCAGTGAGCGGGGATTCCGTCGCCGCCTGGAACGCTGAGGCACCCGGCTGCGGACAGGGTGGTGGCAGGCCGAGGCGGAACGGGCTGTGGGCCGGTTTCGTCCAAGGGGTACGCCCGCTGACAGAAGAACGCCGGAGGGCCATGGCGCGTCAGTGCCGAGGCCCACGGGGGCCAGGCCGCGAACTGTGCTCCTGGGCCCCCGCCGACTCCGTCAGTAGGGCAGGGGCCGTCCCGACGGTGTACGAAGATCGAGAGGGGCCGGGCGACGCGGCGGCTTGGGACGACCTGTACGCGGACGCGCATGTCGCTTCTCCTTCCAGTGGATCTCCGAACCGGCGAAGGCGGAGATCGGTAACCTCTGCCACTCAGCCTGCCCCGGTAGTCAGCGGGCGCGGTGAGCAATCCCTACTCACTTGCTGATAAGACGGCCGAAACGCTCCACGTCTCAGTCCTGAAGCGGGGTCCACGGGCTGTGATCATCCCGCGTCGGATCTCTGGTTGAGCAGGGTGCGCAGGGCGCGCCGGTTGTCGATGCCGAGCTTGCGGTAGATGCGGTAGAGGTGGTTGTCGACGGTGCGGGGTGAGACGACGAGCCGTTGGGCGATCTCCTGGCTGGTGTGTCCGGCGGCGGCCAGCAGCGCTATCTCCTTCTCACGGTTGCTGAGCGGCTCGCGTTCCTCGACGGCGTACAGGAGGAACGTAGGGAACCCGCGGTAGTTCTCGCGTGCCTTTGCGCACCTGTGCGCGGCGGCGGTCGCCATTCGTGGTTCGTGGGCGCGCTGGTGAAGGCGGGAGGCCACCGCCCACGCTTCCGCCGCGTACAGGGGGGCCTGGGCCTGTTCGAACATCTCGGCGCACAGCGTGACGTCCTTGGCTGATCCCATGGCTGTGGACTTCGCGAAGGCGATGCGGATCTTGTCGACTGTGCCTTGGACGTTCTGGCTGTCGGGGGGGCACAGCGCTGCCGCGGTCTCGCTGTGTCCGATTCGGGTCAGGGCGTGTACGACGTCGGCGAGTTCGCCAAGAGCGCCGTGTTCCAGCACGCGTCGTCCTGCCTCTGTGAGGCGTTTCGCGGCGGACTGGCGGCGGCCGTCGTGCATGTCGCAGGTCGCCAGGGCCAGATCGATGTCAACGGGTTGCGGGCCGTCGTTCAGGTAAGGGTCCAGGCGGAGCTGGGCTGCCTCCCTGAGGTGGGTGTCATCGAGATGAAGTGCGGAGATTACTTCTCCCGCGCGTGCGAGCTGCTGGACCAGTGGTAGGTCGTCGTTTCCGCCGGCGCCGCAGAAGAGTCGGTGCGCCTCCGCCACTTCGCCTTGTTCGAACAGCAGACGGGCCAGAGCCAAGCCGGCACGGCTGGCGAGCATCGTGTTGCGTGATGTCGCGGCGTCGCGGGCAAGCTTGCGCAGGCGCGCGACGGCTCCGGGTCGTCTGCCTGTGATGCCCTCGGCATAACAGGTCAGAACGGGGATATTCAGTATCTCGTAGTCGGGCAGGTCAGCCTCGTCGAGGGACCGCATGGCCCATTCCAGGCGAGGGGTGATGCCGAGGCAGTCCAGGGGCCTGCCCAATCTCAGAAGTGCCGGAAGAGCCACCGCTCCTGCTACGGCGACGCGTAGGGGATCGCTGTCGTCGAGCAGCCGCTTCGCAGACTTCCACGCCGTGCGGCAGTCGCCGCTCATGAACGCGAGGACGGCTTTGTCGAGGTCCGATGAGGCCAAGGTGGTTTGGACCTGCAGGCCGCTGAGGTCCGCGGGCGAGTAGGTCAGGGCATCGGGATGCAGTCCCAACGGCTCCCCGATCTCCTCGGCCATGGGAAGCGCATGCAGGATGTTTGCTCGATTGCTGATGCTCTGCGCGGCCGCTGCGACATGGGGTTCGGGAGACGAAGCCAGGACGTCCAGGACGCCGTGGGCCTGCGCCTGACGGCCCGCATGGCTGAGGATCTTGCTGAAGAGGAGCCCGGCGGCTGGAGTCCTGTGTGAGCGCCATGCCGCCTCAGCCAGGGCATGCGCCGTTGTCCAGTCCCTCGACCACCAGGCCGTGCGTGCGGATGACAGCAACTCCCCCTCGGCCACGTTCCGCCCCACTTCGTGACGCCAGAGCGTGAACTGCACTTCACGCCCCTCGGCATGGCCCTCGCGCTGCAAGGTGTACAGCAACTGCCGCAGCAGCCTGCGCCTGCGCAAAGCTGAAACATTCCAGGCTGTCACCCGCCCCACGAGCTGGTCGGCCAGGCTGATGTCAGCGCCCTCGGGCCCCTCCTCAACCTGCGCCAGGGTGTGTGACTCAAGCTCCTCCCATACTGCCGCGTCGGCGATGCGCAGTGCGGCCGTCAGCGGCAGTGTCTGCGCCAGGCTGAGCGCCTCGAGGGCAGTCCTCCCTGCTTCGGACAAGGCCTCGGTGCGGGGGGCTGTCAGCTCCTGCAGGCGCGCCCCGACGTGGTCACCGGCATCAGCCCACATGCCATGCGTGTTGCGGGTCAGGATGCCGCTCTCCAGGGCGCTGTCGATCAGCTCGCGCAGAACTATCAAGTTCCCCTGGGCGAGGATGGCGAATCTGGCTGCAGTGGTGAACTCCACGGGTTCTGCGAGTAGTTCACTGCACACAGCAACGAGCTGGCTCTCGGAGAGACTGGTCACGGGCAGTCGGCACAGCCAGCCGTCCTTCCACAGGCCGAGGACCTCTTGCGATGTGGTCCGGCTGCCCGTCACCGCCAGCGCCAGCAGGCAGCGTCGTTCACGAGCGAGCTGCGCCAGCAGCGCCCCAGTGGCGTGGTCCAGGTAGTGGGCATCGTCGACACACACGAGCAGAGGTCGTCGGCGATGCTCTCGAGATACCACGGCGCAGGCCTCTGCAGCGGATTGAGGAATGGGCAACCCCGCCGATGCCATCGCGCTGGCCAGGGCCTGCAACGGTACGCCCTGCGTCGACTGTCCCGCCTGCACGGTAAGAGAACGAACGCCCTGCTCCTGCAGCATCGCGGACGCTTCCTGCAGCAGACGGGTCTTGCCGCAACCTGCTTCCCCGGACAGAACCACCCCCGCGCGGTCGGATGCGGCCAGTTCCGCCTTGATCTGCGACAGCAGAATCTCGCGCCCCACCAAGCGCGGTTGCGATGTCAGACGCACCCGGATGTTCCCGGGCTCACCGCTGTCTTGTCCTGCCATGGGCATAATTCCTTGTGGGTCACTGGCTCGCCGTCCAGCGGCAATGCGCACTCGATCGAGTGGCCACCCTGCGATCCCGTCCGCTGTGAGCGGATGAGTAAGGGCTACTCACCTTTGCTCCGTGCCTGCTGCCGCCGCACGGCCGGCCGACCCGTTCGCCGCATTGCAGTGTGGCGTCTGCATCCCCAGCCCTACGCACAGGACGACGAAACCGTTTGTGTGCGCGGCATGGTGACTCCCGGTTGCGCCGCAGCCACGTCGCCCACCAGGCCACGTCAATAGGCTTGACCGGAGTGACCTTCGTGATGCTCTGGCCGCGCCGCGATTGCAGCGAGGCTTCGGCCGGCGCGTGTTTCGGACCCGGAGCGAAGCACCGTTGGCAAGGAGGCGCCAGCAGTGTCACGGGCCGATGTGGGCTGGTGACACCGAAGAGACACATGTGTTCCCTGGCACCAGCTCCAGGTGCCCACACGGCCGCAGGCGACCTCGTACGGAGCCGACTTAGAACGGTCCCTGTGCGTGCTGAACGAACTAGGTGCCGCCCCCCACCAGCCCTGTACGGGAAGGAAATTGAGCTGGCCCGGTCAGGACGAGACGAAGTAGCAGAACAAGCAGGAGATCCGGGGCCGGCTGTCTCCCGGCGGCCGGTGCGACTTGCGGACGATAGCCGCCAGGGCGCGCGAATCGAGACCATCGACGAGCTTGAGCGTTCAGGGCGACGGCCCTCTCGCAGCCGGCAGCGATGCCGAGGAGAGCACGCAACTCCGAAAGGGCCTGGGCGAGGCTGGGAGCCTCCGAACAGTGCCGCTGTGGACTTGGCGGCCCCTTGGTGGTGGTAGTGCCTCGCAATACCTCTCAGGCCCCCGAAGGGGAAGGCTGGGCGCAGGAGTACAGGGATAACCGACGGGGCCACAGCCAGCGTCGCCACGAATGGTGAGACAACGGCAGGCGGTGGCCTCGAACAGAGCAGCGGACGATCCCGTGCGACTTGCTCACGTAGCGCGCTCGCATCCACATCGATCCCCTGGCTACCCCATGTGGCTTGCCTGCCGCTGCTCCCCCGCAAGGATGAAGGCGTCGCGGGTCCGGCATGGCGCCGGATGGCCCGCCGCCAGCTCGAACGCCTCTCCCTCTCGGGCGCGGGGCAATACTCGAGCCCGGGGATTCGGCCGCACCTGAACAACAACATCCAACCGACGTGGGTGCACAGGTAGGGGCAGGTGCGCCACAGTCCTGAGCCTCTCACAAGACTTGACAGTGGGCACTTATTCACTTCATAGACGACTATGCGCTATATAAGCCGGTATTTGACGGTGCTGCCCGTTTGGGTAGCGGTTGCTCAGGCTGCTGAAGAGCCGAAGGCGGAAGGTGTGAACAAGGAACCATGAATCTGATCCCGGTCTCACCAGATCGGCAGCATCAAGTTCGGATGTGATCACCATGTACGCCACCGACACCAGCCTCACCGGCCCGGCCGGTGGCACCCTCGTGACACAGCGGGCCGCTATCCTGGCCGCAGCAGAGGGCATCACACCAGACAACCGTCAGGTGCCGGTACAGATCCCCGCGCAACAGCCGTCCTGCAATGACAGGTCGTGGCCTCTTCTGCACCGGCCTGAGGCAGTGGCTGATGCCCGGCACCGCACCCAGGCCATACTGGAACACTGGCACGTCGCCGAGGACATCACAGACGTGGTGCTCCTCGTGGTCTCCGAGCTCGTCACCAATGCCGTCGAACACGCCCTTGCACCTGTAGTTCTCCATCTGCACCGCGAACGCGCTGAACACCGCATCTGGATCGGCGTCACTGATGGCGGCCCCGCCCCGCGCGACGGCGCATGGACCCGCTCGTGTTCCCACGACGAGCACGGCCGCGGCCTGGACCTGGTGAAGGCTCTCTGCGAGGCGCACGGCACCTGCGCGCACACCAACGGTCACAGCACCCATTGGGCACGCGTCGCACCGACAGCCGCCTGATTGGGCGTCGCGGCGACAGCCGCGGCCAGCCTGCTGCGCCGACCGGACGTCGCATTCCGGGCGATGAGCGACGACACGGCCCGCTTTCAGGTCAACCATGCCCAGGCCCGAGCGGTCCGGTAAGCCCGTGAGCACTTCGAGACCACCGCCCCGGTCGCCCCAGCGGTTGCCGGATCGAGCGGACGGTGGAGTTCCTGGAGCTGGTCACAGCCTGCCGCTCCGTCGTCGCGGCGGCCGGCCGCACGGTTCCCGGGCTGCGGGACCGTCAGCTGTCGGGCGACGAGCGGGTGATCGTGCACGAGAACGTCGCCCGGGTGCGGGCCACACTCGACTGGATCGAGCAGGCTGTGGACACCGGCAAGGTCGACATGGACGAGGAGCTCGCCCGTCTGCTGAAGGGCGAGTAGTCGTGGGCCTCGCGTCTGGGCGGCGGGGAGACGCTGCCCGGCGGCACGCAGACACCGTCTGCTTCGTCGTGTCCAAAGCCTGCCCGGCGGGGCTGGAGTTCCATCAGCTCACCCTGGCCAGCGGCCTGTCACCCAGCCAGGGCCGCTCAGGTCTCGCCGCGCTGAAGGACGAGGCGGGATCGCAGGGCTGGCACCCGCTGATCTGGACCCGCGTGAACGGCTACCAGCTCGGCGCCGAACGGGCCGCGCTGGAGGCATACGAACGGGCCGTCGTCTCGGAGAAGCTGACCGAGTTCCGCCGGTTCATCACCGGGACCGTCGCACCGCACGCCGCCCACCCGAACGACAAATGGGGTACGGCACATCGTCGCCCAGCTCAACTCCATCGAATCGACCCTGGACGTCATCGCCACCGCCTGACCGGCCAGGCTCTTCCAGCTTCGCGGCCGACCGGCCGCGAAGCTGGAGAACGGGCTCTGATCGAACCACTGCTGCCGGCCCCGCCTGCGAAACCCGTGGCGGGGGCCGGCCGGAGAAGTATCCTCGCCGCGAGATCGTCGACGCGATCCGCTACGTGGTCGACACCGGTTGCAAATGGGCGGGCGTTACCTGCGGCTATCCGCCCTGGCGGCACGGTCTGGGGCTTCATGGCCCGCGGGGCCGCCTGCGGCGTGATCGGCCAGATCCGCGACCACCTCGCCGGGCGGATACGCCGCGAGATGGGCATGGCTCTCCGGGCTGTCGCCGCCATCATCGACTCCCAGTCCGTGAAGGCGGCCTCCACGGTGGGCAAGGACTCCCGCGGCTACGACGCAGGCAAGAAGATCAACGGACGCAAACGTCACCTGGTCTGGACTCGCGCGGCCTCCCACTGATGGTGATGGTCACCCTAGCCGATCTCCACAACCTGACGGTCAAGACCGTCAGGTGGCCGAGGGATGCATCCGGATTCGTCATCCTCCCCCGCCTCTGTGTCAGGGAACGCGCCCTGACCTGGATGATGAACGCCCGCCGGCACACACGTGACTACGAACGCCTTTGTCCAGCGCTCCGAAACCCTCAGCATCTGGGCTGCGATCACAACGCTTCGCGGCAGCGCCACCAACGCTGCTGGTCTCTTCCGTGAGATCCGCGAACGCGGCTACCGCGGAAGCCGCGTCGTCGTGACCAAGGACATCGCGGCCCTCCGCGCCGGCACTGCAGCCCCGGAACCCGCCCAGCCGATACCCAGCCCTCGCCGGATCACCACCTGGATCATGCGCCACCCCGACACCCTGACCGACAGCCAGCGCAAACACCTCGAACGCATCCTGGACGCCTGCCCTGATCTCGCCATGGCCCACGACCTCGCCCAGGAGTTCAGCACCATCGCCCGCGAACGCCGCGGCCGCAACCTCACCCACTGGATGGCGTGCGCCCTTGATCAGGGACCACAACCGGTCCAGGGCTTCGCCGCACGCGTGCATCCGCAGGACGGTCCCGGCCCGCAGACACTTCCCGAACGAGGCCACCGCACTCAAGTGCGTGTACATGGCGCTGATGTCCACTGGACCCGACGGGCAAGGGCCGCAGGCGGTGGACCCTGCGCTGGAAGGCACCGCTCAACGCCTTCCAGATCGCCTTCGAGGGCCGCCTCACCCCGGCCGCCAACTACCCCCTCAACAACCAAGATCAGCCGTTAAATTGACACACCCCCAGCGATTCCCTTGGGAGATGAATCCCTAAGAATGCCCGTCGGGATGATCACGGAATCCACCGCGATCATCCCGACGGGAATGTTACTTAGGGAGGAGTGCCCGCGTGGCTGCTATTGAGTGCATCAGGTGGTCATGATACTCCCAATATTGTTCGACCGATGAGAATCCCAGCCTTGCGGCACCGGCCGATATTGAAGTCCCTGGCGACAGTGTTACGCGGGAGAATTCAGACTCCAGTGCAGTTAGAGTTTGGCGAATTGACTGGCTTCGATCGATTGCGGCTTGAATTTCAGCTGCAGCAGAGCCTCCATTTTTCGTAACTATTTGCTGTACGACTTTTTCGGCTACTGCTTGGCATTTTTCGGGGTTGGTGGCGCATGCTCCGGCCGCGACTTCGCCGGCGGCGACGGTGGCTCCAGTGCCGCTGGCGCCGGCGACGGTTGCGCTGGTGGCAGCTGCGTCGGAGGCTGCGATTTCGGCTTGGATACCAGCGATGGAGGCAGGGGTGACGGGGGCAGTGGCGCCATTGGTGTAGATGGCGAGGAGAACCCATTCGGCGTAGGCGGCGCCTGTCAGGACGTACTGGAGGCCGGCCTTGACCTTCTCGACAGTGGCGATTTTCTCGTTGAGGGCCTTTTGCTTAGCATCGGCTTCGCGCGAGATGTCGGATCCGGGATTGGCCGCGAAGACGACGGACAGGTGGCTTGGGTCAGCGCCGGTGTTGCAGTTGAGGAGGCAGACGTATCCGCCGGTGGTGGTCTTTTTGACGGGTGCAGGCGTGGGGTTATGGTGTGCAGCTTTGTATTGATCGCGGAATGCGGCGGCGAAGAAGGCTTCCCGGGTTTGTTTCCAGGCAGCGCGGGCGACGGTTTCGTTCTGTTCCCAGGTGCTGGTCTGGTCGTAGGTGGCGCCGAGGACGGTGGTTCCCTTGGGGGTGTACCAGCCGCCGGCGGTGCTGGTGGGGGTCTTGGCGCCGGTGCCGGGTTCCTCGCAGGGGCCGGTGATGACGAAGGCGCAGGTGAGGTAGCCGGTGGGGTCGATGTTATTGGTGGGGTTGTTGTTGACGTAGACGTAGGGGTTGTAGGCCTGGGAGTTGGTGGTGTCGGCGATGTAGGGGTCGGGGGTGAGGAAGCGTTGCTGGGTGGGGTCGTAGATGCGGCCGGTCATGTTGATGAGGCCGGTGGGGTCGGTTTCGTGGCCGGTGTAACCGTGGGTCTGGTGGGTGGGGTTGGTCGTGAGGGGGGTTCCGTCGGGGTTGACGGGAGCGCCCCAGGGGTCGGTGAGGGTGGTGTTGGTGGTGGTGCCGGTGGTGTTAAGGGTGGCGTTGGTGGAGCCGAGGAGGTCGGTGAGGGCGTAGGTGGTGGTGGGGGTGGTGCCGTTCCATGTGATCTGGGCGACGGGGCCGTCGGGGCTGTCGATGGTGTAGGTCTGGGTGGTGGTGGGGGGGGTGGTGCCGGTGGTGGTGCGCTGTTCGAAGAGGCCGCCGGGGGTGAGGGTCATGCCGGCGGGGTCGAGGGCAGCGATGCGGTGGCCGAAGGCGTCGTAGAGGTAGGTGGTGACCTTGCCGTCCTTGTCGGTGATGGTGCGGGGGAGGTCGTCGGCGGTGTAGGTGGTTTTGCGCAGGGTGGTGCCGGCTTCGTCGGTGACGGTGGTCTGGCGGCCTTCGCTGTCGTAGTCGTAGCTCATGACGCCGCCGGTGGTGCCGGCGTCGTTGGTGGCGAGCAGGTGCGGGCGGGCGAGGCCGCCGGTGTCGGGTTTGCCGTAGGTGCGGTCCTGGCCGGCGGGGGTGATGTTGCCGAGGGTGTCGTAGGTGTAGCCGTGGTCGATGGCCTGAGCGGTGCCGTTTTGGAGGTTCCAGTTGGTGAGCCGGTCGAGGGTGTCGTAGGTGTAGGTCTCGGTGCGCTTGCCGCGGGTGTCGTCCTGGGTGCGGGTCTTGACGCGGCCGTTGTCGGTGTAGGTGTAGGCGAGGTCGAGGCGCTTGGCGGAGCCTTGGGCGGCGCTGGTGGTGGCGGTGATGTTGGTGGTACGGCCGGTGCCGTTGGGGTCGTAGGCACGGGTGATGGACGTGCCGTTGCCGAGGGTGGCGGAGGCGAGGTCGCCGGCCGGCTTGCGGGAGCCCACGGTCCACAGGGTCTGCGGGCTGCCGGTAGTGGGGCTGGTGATGTTGTGGCCGCCGCCGGTGGTGTCGGTGAGGGTCTTCAGCTGGCCGGCGGTGTTGTAGCCGTAGGTGATGGTGAAGGCGTTGCCACCGGCGCGGGTGCGGCCGGGGGCGTCGGGGTAGGTGAGTGTGGCGGCACGGCCGGAGGAGTCGTAGGTGGTGTCGGTGGAGTACCTGGTGCCGCTGACCGTCCAGTCGGTGCCGGCGGGGCGGCCCTGGGCGTCGTAGCGGAACGCGGTGGTGATGTTGTCGGCCTGGTTGGTGGCGGTGGCCATCTGGCCGATGCCGTGAGCGGCGGTGTCCCACTCGTAGGTGGAGGTGCCGTCCTCGCTGGTCTGGGAGATCTTGCGGCCCAGGTCGTCGTACGTGAACGAGGTGGTGTGGCCGGACTTGGCGTGGGTTTCGTCGCGGACCAGGCCGGTGCCGTAGTAGTGGGTGGTGGTGGTGCCCTTGTCCGGGTCGTCGATGCTGGTGCGGCGGCCGCGGACGTCGTAGCCGAAGACGGTGGTGTTGCCCTTGTCGTCGGTGGTCTTGGCGAGCAGGCCGAACGGTGCGTAGCCGAAGGTGGTCGGGACTGCGGTGGTGGTGGAGCCGCTGGTGAGGTAGCTGGTGCTCTTGGTCATGCGGCCGTCGAGGTCGAAGGAGATCTCCTTCTTGAGGCCTGCCGCATCGGTGGTGGTGGTTTTGGAGAAGGTGTTGTCAGTGGTGATGGTCTTGCCGTCCGGCAGGATCGTTTTGATCGGCCGGTCCAGGGTGTCGTACTCGTAGCGGGTGGTGCCGCCGGGGGCGGCGGCGGTCTCGGACGCCTTGCGGCCGAGGAGGTCATAGGCGGTGGTGCTGGTGGCCGTGTTGCCATCGAAGGCGGTGGCGCCGGAGGAGACCGCGCGGCCCAGCGGGTCGGTGGTGACCTTGGTGGTGGTGCCAGCCTTGGTGGTGGTGACGGTCTGGCCGTTGCTGCCGCCGGTCACCGGTGTGCGGGCGTAGGAGATGGTGGTGTCGGCCTCGCCGGCGGTCTTGAGGGTCAACGGCCGGCCGAGCTGGTCGTAGGTGGTGGTGGTGATCCGGCCGTTGACGTCCTCGGATGCGAGGGTCACTCCGTAGCCGGGATGGGTGATCATCCAGGTGGAGGGCCTCATCTCGGCCACGTCGTGCTCGCTCCAGACCAGGGAGGGGTAGATCTCCTCGTCGGGCTGGTTCTCGAAGACGGGCTTGTACTCGGTGTGGGTGACCGCATTCGGCCGGTGCGGCGTAGACAGCGTGGTCGTGGTGAGCACGCCAAGCGCGTCGTAGCCGTAGGTGGTGGTCTGCTTGACGTCGTCGGCGTCGGGGTCGGTGTTGTTCTTCTCGACCTCGACCATGTCCAGGCGGCCGTAGTCATCGAAGTGCGAGGTGCTGGAGCGGCTGCTGGTGGTGCCGTCGGGTTCGGTTGCGGTGACGGTGGCGGTGTTCGGCAGGCCGATCAGCCACGGCGTGGTGCGGTTGTCGTAGCCGGTGACGGTCACTTCCTTGGTGCCACCGGTGGTCTCCACCGTGTGGCTGGTGGTGTTGCCGAAACCGTCGTCGTGCTTGTCGGTGACGGTGGTCTTGCGCAGGATCGTCGCCCCGGCCTCGTTCACGCCGCCCACGTGCCGGGTCGCGGTGACACCGGGCTCGTCCAGGCCGCGCCACTCGATGCTGACGGGCTGTTCCCACTCGGTGGTGGTCGACCCGGCGGGCAGCACCGCATACGTGGTACCGGCGTTCATCTTCACCGTGTCGTCGGTGTAAACGGTGTGCACGATCCGGGCAGTGGCTTTGGTCGCCAGATTCGCGACCTGCTGGTCAGTGAGGATCGGCTGGACCGTGAGCACGTCCTTGGCCTTGCCCACGCCCGGGTGGAACACCCCGTCGGTCAGCGTCCGCACGTCGAACGTGGTGATCGTCTCCGCGTTCCGCAACGGCTCCCAGGTCCGCATCTCACCGAACCCGACGAAGCCCGTGCGCACATCGGCGACCGGGTCCTCAAACGCGTAATACGTGCCGACCGGCTTCACGTCCTGCGCGGAGGCGGCCATGCTGTGCGCCCGCGACTGCACCGAGCGGACCACGGTCCGCCCGTGCCGCAGACACACCAGCGGGAATGCCGCCGCGCAATTCTGCACGTTGCCCATCTGGTCCGGATGCTCGGTCCAGGACGTCTTGTAGCCGATCTCCTCGTTCGGCCACGGGGTGTCCGCGTCGGTGACCGACACCATCCGGTCCGCCTGCGTGCGCGCGTCCTGAACAGCCACCTTGAGCACGCTGTTGTCGATCCAGGCCATGTCGGTGCGGCCGTCGCCGTTGAAGTCGCCCAATTGCGTGCCCGGGTACCGGCCGGACACGCCCTTGTCACCGGTCGCGGCGGCCAGCTTGCCCCAGCCGGTGAACGTACCGTCGCCGTTGGACAGCGCCACGTCCGTCTCAACACCGTTCAACCCGACCAGTACCACATCGTCCCGGCCGTCGTTGTCGACATCCGCCACCCGCATGTCACCCGCGGCCAGCGTGATCGCAGGACCTACGGCAAGACCCCGCCCGGTGTTGAACAGCACCCGGAAGTCGATCGCAATGTTGTCCTCGTGCCGGACCAGAAAGTCCGGCAGGCCGTCACCGTTGAAGTCACCCGAGACCGCGGAACTCATCGCCCAGAACGACGTCTTCCCGCCGACCTGCTTGCTCATCGGCTCGACCTTCAACCCGCCCGCGTCATCCAGCTTCACCGAG
The DNA here is from genome assembly GCF_026236535.1 of Streptomyces sp. SKN60. Taxonomy (GTDB): domain Bacteria; phylum Actinomycetota; class Actinomycetes; order Streptomycetales; family Streptomycetaceae; genus Streptomyces. The sequence goes on from NZ_JAHTMW010000026.1 coordinate 92,716, forward strand.
AACAGGCTGGTGTTGTCGCACTCCGAGGTGAGCGGCACGTTGTTGTTCGGGTCGGGGCCCGTCTCGGAGTAGAGCTTGCCGACCAGCTCGCCCCGGCCGTCGCCGTCCATGTCGACGACCCGCACATCGCACAGCGAGGCGTTCATCGCCCCCGTCAACTGGTTGCCGAAACTCGTCGCCGCCGCGGTGGAGGTGTTCAACCGCGCCGTGAACGGCGCCGCCGGCAGAGTCGTCCCCGCCGTCGGCCGCGATCCGAGCTCCTGCGTCACCGTGTCCGCACGGCCGTCCCCGTTCAGGTCGACCTGCGACGTGCGGATCCGGTCCGCCGCAGCACCGGCCGGGAGCGAACCGCCCGCTGACTTGAACGTGTGCGACGCCTCATCCCACCGCAGACCCGACAAATGGGCACCGCCGGCGTCCGAGTACGACTCGGCGAACTCGGTCCGCCCGTCCCCGTCAAAGTCGAATGGCAACGACCCGGACAGCACCCCGTTGTCGTGCCACTCCCCCGCATTGTCCAGACGGAACGCCGAGTCCAACGGCGCAACCGTCGACCCCGTCCGCTTCCCCAGCCGGATCCAGTGCTGTACCCCCAGCCCGACCGCGTCCGACTCGCCGCCCGGGGTCACCACCACATCGTCGACGCCATCGCCGTTGAAGTCTCCGGTCTGCATCGCCGCCGGCTTGCCACTCAGACCCGACTGCCAGCCAGATGGTGTGGCAAGGGTGGATGTGGTGAACGACGGAAACCTGGACGGATCGCTGTAGTCGAACTTCTTCGCCCGCGAACACGAACCCGACGACGGACCACACAGAGCAGCCGACGCCAGCATGCTGTGTCCTGACTTGCCCGACTTGTAGCCGATGTTGTATTGCCACACCAGCGCGGTCGCGTCCGGGTTCGGGGCGTACATGTCGATCGACTTGATGCGCTTGCTCGACTCGATGCGCACGCCAGTGCCGTAGGTGAACGACTTGTCTGCGCGGTCCTCGTAGGTGAACTCCACCTTCCGTACACCGGCCCGGCCACCCGCGCCGTGCGTGTAGGTGATCCGCTGCGGCAGATGCGCATCGTCCGGCGTGTACTCGAACCGCGTCTCGTTGCCCGACCGGTCCGCCTCCACCGACAGCAGCCACAACGCCTTAGGCGTCGATGTCGTCTTGTCGCTGTCCGCCCAGCCCGAGGAACTGAAGCCCGCCGCCGACGCCACCGACGACTGCGTGTACGCCTTGTACGTCCGTATCCGCCCGTCCCGGCCCTCGACCGTGAACGAATCCGGACCCGCAGCCGCGGTTCCGCCCTTCGACGTCACCCGCACAAACGACTCATCCCGCGTGCGGTACTGCGTCCCGTCCGCGCCGTCCTTGGCCCCGCCCTGGGCCATCAACCGCTGCCCGTCCAGGCAGTACCGGTCCGTGTCCGCGAACCGCACCGCCGTCCTGTGGCCGTCCTCCGTCAGTGTCTGCCCGCATCGAAGGATCGCCGACAGACCGTCGATCGACCATCCCATGCCCAACAGGCCGTCACCGGCCGAGCTCGAGTACCGCAGTGCAAGGCGCGGCTGCACCCCCGCCCGTCCCGTAGGCACCTCCAACGGCAGCGTATACGTGTAGGCGCCTGAGGAATCCACCGCCGACGAGCCCGGCAGATAGCCACCCCCCACAGCCCCCGACAACCCCGAAGCCGACACCGACAACGGCACCGGCGGCCTCGGCACACCTGGCGGATCCACTGCCGCCAACGCCACTGACGGAGCAACCCCCGCCAACAGCGCCCCCGACACCGCCACAGCAAGCGACCGCAACATCGGCCACCGCACTCTTCCATCCATCAAAAACTCCAAAATCGCAATAAACGGCGCAATGAAAACCGAACAAGGCATGAGCGGAACATGGGGCCTCCGCAGTCAGGCCAAAACGCCACAGGCGGAAACCCAAAAGTCGCGGTTGCTGTGCCTTGATCTACCAGTGCAGCGAACCACTAGGAAGCGGCAGCCACAGGAATTCGATTCAGCGCGTCAACTGGAATTTGACCGGATTGCGTCGGGAAACATGACTTCCCCTCGCAGAGCCGCCGCAGATCAGAGTTCCAACGATGAGTCAACGAGTTCTGGCTTTGTCAACCGATGACAACCTTCCCCTCGAGCTCACCGACCGGCACCCGCACCAACGGGGCCTTCGCCGGACCCGCAACCGGTGCGCCGGTGGACGCATCAAAACGGCTGCCATGACACGGGCACACGATCAGCCCATCGGTGACCTCGCCGACTAGGCATCCCGCATGTGTACACACCGCGCTGAACCCATGAAGCCGCCCCTCCCCGTCCCGGGCCACCACGATCCCCGCATCGGAAACCACAACCCCACCCCCCTTGGGAATGCTCGAAGCATCCGCGATTGACGCCCCCTTCCGGGAATCCTCCAGACCTCGCGGATTCGGCGCCGGCCCTGCCGAGCACCCGTTCAACAGAACGCCCACAGCACCCACAGCACCCACCACAAACGAGCGCCGCCCCACACCCACTTCACAACCCCCAACGCCACACGGTCCAGACAAGAGAACCTCCTATGTCACGAAGAGCAGGCCAGACGAGTACTGCAAACACATACGCGCCACAACACCCAACTAGGCAGAGGAATCCGTACTCAACCACTGGGCTTGAAGTCCATCGGGTTGTGGTGAGCGTGTGCCCGGCGGGTCTGTACGGTCAACAGTGGATCTTCGAGAGCTGGACGCTCTGAACGACCAGCTGATCAGTCAGCTGGTCGACCGGGCCCAGGCCGACGGGATCAAGCTCACCGGCGAAGGCGGACTGCTGCAGCAGCTGACGAAGAGGATCCTCGAGTCCGCCCTGGGGGGAGAGATCACCGACCATCTCGGGCACGAGAAGCATGAGAAGACCACACACGCAACGGCCCCCGTGCCAAGACCGTGACGACGGGGGTCGGGCCTGTCGAGAGCGAGGTTCTCAGGGACCGTGAGGGCTCGTTCGAGCCGCAAATCTTCAGGAAGCGGCAGCGTCGTCTGTCCGGCGTGGACGAGAGGGTGCTGTCCCTGTTCGCCCGCGGCCTGACTCATGGAGAGATCTCCGCCCACCTGGCCGAGGTCTACAGCGCCGAGATGTCCAAGACAACCATCTCGACGATCACGGACAGCCATAGGCATCCGTGGCGGTCGCGGGCCGGATGCTCTTCATGATGGCAGCGGCCTAGTCGGCGGACAGACCAGTGGGAGCGCCGCCAAGCACCAGGTCATGCAGGACGGCGTGCAGCCGGTTGAGGACGCGGGTGCGTTCGTGGGCCAGGTCGTCGTGCCGCTCGCTCAGCAGCCACAGGATCGTAGTCTGGTCCTCGGGGACCACAGGCCGCAGGCCGACGCTGGGCCACCTGGTGGCCGGCAGCATCGACCGCGACTGCACAGGCCCGCCTTCCCGAAGGAGAGCCTGGCGATCAGGATCCGGGATGTGCTCGGGGTGATCTTCGAGGATCAGGACTTCGCCGCTCTGTTCCCGGCACGGGGCAAGCGTGCCTGGTCACCGGGCCGACTGGCTCTGGTGCTGCAGTTCGCCGAGAGCGGCTACGAGATCGTCCGCCGTGACAACGCCCGCAAAGAGCACGAGGTCACTACGGCGACCAGCATCAACGACATCGCCCGCGACCTCACTATCTGGTTGGCTGCCCGCGACTTCCCCGGACGGTCAACCAGGCAGGTCAGCGAGTAACACGGCCTAACCATGGCCCTCCACGACGCCGTCCGAACGACGGGCAGTCGAGGATATGGAAGGCGGCACCACAGAACTCACAGCAGAGCCCCAGAGCCCCGCCTTCACCAGTACTCACCCCTCTGACTGTCTCGGCGATCCTGGCCCGCGCCCGCGATCAAGTGACCAAGCTGTGCCACAGCAACGAGGATCGCGGCTTACTACGAACCTGGGCAGATGTGTCATTGCTCGCCCTGGCGGCCCTCTCCTGCGATCCACTGAGCTGGCCTGCGGAGCTGCCGGAGACACCAGCCGAGTCCTACCGCCGCCGCTTCCTCGGCGTAGCCCTCGAATATGCGCTGCACCCGGTCACCGCCCCGCAAACAACAGCGCCACGACTGCTCGATCACATCGGCAGCCCCAGTGGACGACAGCGGCCATCGACGCTCTGCATGCCGGCTGGCACGCCGCTGGCTCGGCCACCGCATCCGACGACCCAGCCAGTCATATCGTCGCCTGCGCCGTGCGGACACAGCGGACACATCGGTACGGCTGCGCACTGTGCGAATCCATGTTCATCAGCCCAGCGTGACCGCAGGGCGCGTCGGGCAAAGGCATGAGGTAATGACTACTCACGGCGCCGATGCCGACCAGGGGTAGGTTCGGAGGGCAAGTGGTCAGCGTCGGGATGCCTTGCAACGTCTCCGAGATGCGGCCGAGATGCCCACAGGAGAGTTGCATGAGCGTTACCAGGATTGCGATCGTGACCAGTGATGCCGGCATCGAGTACGACGTGGATCTTCCGCTGATCGTAGATGCGCTGCGCGCCGATGGGCTGACAGTGGAGACTGTGCTGTGGGATGCGCCCGCAGCGGCCTGGGAGCGGTTTGACCTAGCGGTGATCCGGTCGACCTGGGACTACGTGGAACGGCTCGACGATTTCCTGGTCTGGGCCGACACCACCGGGGTGCGCACTCGGCTGTGGAACCCCGCACCCGTGATCCGCTGGAACAGCGACAAGCACTACCTGCGGGCACTCGCCCAGCGGGAGGTCGCCGTTGTGCCGACCCGCTTTCTCGAGCCGGGAACGCAGTTCACCCCAGCAGACTTCACGCAGGCGGACGGTGTGGTGGTCAAGCCATCGGTTTCCGCGGGTGCCTTGGACACCGCACGCTACGAGCCCGGGCGGCACGAAGATGCCGCTCGTCATGCCCAGATGCTCCTGAACCAGGGCCGCAGCGTGATGGTTCAGCCGTATCTGCCCCGGGTGGCAGAGGGAGAGCGCGCTCTGATCTTCATCGGCGGTGGATTCAGCCATGCGATCCGCAAGGATCCCCTGCTTACGGAGCCAGGAGTAATCGACAACGATCGGGTTCCGCATCTCGGCGTCGCCCCGTACCAACCCACCAAGGAGGAGATCCGCACCGCGTTGGCAGCGCTGGCAGCCATTCCGTCGCCGAAAGCACCGCTGTTCGCCCGGGTGGATCTGGTGCTGAACAACATCGGGGAACCCGTGGTCCTGGAACTGGAGCTCATCGAACCGAATCTGTTCCTTCAAAGCAGCATGGAAGGACTGAGGCACTTCGTCGACGCGGTAACGGCGCGAGCCGGGGCCAGCGCCGGCTGTCCGCAGTTGGGGCTGGATGGGTTCTGCTGATCCCCCTCCCTGGAACGGCCCACGCCTTGGTCGGGTGCGGCAGTGAACTGATAGCAAGGGCTGCCATGCGGCATGAAATGACAGAACTTCTCGATCGCGTATTCGAGTTGTGGTGCAATCCTTCCACGGACGACGCGGCCGCCGCGCAGGCCTTCCGTGCCTGTTACGCCGACCCGGTGTCGATCAACGGTGTTGCCACGACTGCCACTGATTTGGTGACCCGGATGCGAGCCCTGCATCGCGCACTGGCCGATCTGGATGTCGATGTGATCCGTCGGGTCGACAGCACAGACACCATCACTGTCGTCTTCTTCCTGCTCGGCCATCACACCGGCCGGATGATGACGCCAATGGGTGAGATCCTGCCCACAGGAAGGCGTGTACGCGTTCACACGATCGATGTGCTGAAGGTGGAGAACGGCAAGATAACCGACGTGTGGGTGGTCTCAGATCAACTTGAGTTCCTCAGGGGACCTGATCCCCTGCTGGGTGCGTTTCTCGTTGAGTGAGCTGTTCAGAATGGCCACTGATCGGGTGGCGGGCTGACGTCTCACAACGGAGGAATTGCCAAAACCTGTGGACGGGAGATGATGTTCGCGACTACATGGACCACGATGTTGCAGAGGAATACACCTTGCCTGATGTCGAGCTTGCCCGACTGCTCCTGGTAGCCATTCACGCCTGTCCCGATCGGCTTGATGAGGATGACTGGCTGTCTATTCCGTCTTGGGATGCCGATCTGGGACCACATCGGGCCGTGCCCGCTGGCACCAGGCTGTCCATTGCGGCGTGGGCCGCGCACCTGGACGGGTGGACGCTCCGGTCTGTGGATGGGAACGTCGAGGCGTCCAAGGAGGAGTGCGTTGTGAGTGTCTGCCGAGCCGGTCAACTCGCGCTCGGACTCAGCGACCGGGACGCCGCCAAGCTGTTCGATCCTGGCACCGACACCGCTGAGGCCCTGCTGGCCGTGTGGCAGATCGCAGACGGCGCCAGGGCGATCGACTGGGCCATCGATGAGATGAAGAATCGGGAACTCAACTACGGGGAGCCGTTCGGGGCCGACTGGCCGGAGCCTCCCGCTCATTACGCGCCCGGAAGGGGTGACGTCTGGCCCGAGCGGCCCGAGGAGCTGTGGTGGGGCGACCATCTCGCCTGGAGCGAACGGCCCGACGGCCGCGAGTGGTCATTCGGCCGCGCGCGACCATTCAATAACTGACGGGTCGGGCCGGCGATCGGCTGAGCCGGTCTTTCGGCGACAAAGCGGTGTTCCTGTTGGTCCTGGCCAAGGGCCGGTGAGGGCGGGGCGAGCGATTACCCGGAACCACGAGGCCATGGCCGGGTCGGTGATCATCTTCATGGCCCGCAGACTCACACCCGAGTGAGGTCCATGATCGCCAAGCTGCCGGCGGGCCTCGCACCGGGTTGTGGTCAGGCCGCGGCCGCCGTTTCCGGTCGTTCGACCAGGACGCCGTTCTCGAATCTGGCGCCGGCGCGGACGAGGGGGACCAGGTGGGCGCCGGTGATCGCCCGCCAGCGGGCCTGGGCGGACTCGACGAGCTTGAACACCATGGCGAGTGCGGCGGCCGGGCTGCCGGCGCCGGGGACTGTAAATCGTTCGGTGTAACTCCCGATCATGGAGGATGCACCGATGACCAGTGAGAACGTGACCGAGGCC
>NZ_JAHTMW010000027.1 GCF_026236535.1 Streptomyces sp. SKN60
CTCGCGGGGATGCGGACGTTGTCGAGGTAGACCTCGCGGGTCGGGGAGCCCTTGATGCCGAGCTTCTTCTCCGGCGCACCGAAGGAGACGCCCTCATCCGACTTCTCGACGACGAAGGCGGAGATGCCCTTGGAGCGCTTCTCCGGGTCGGTGACCGCCATGACGGTGTAGTACTCGGACACGCCGGCGTTGGTGATCCACCGCTTCACACCGTTGAGCACCCAGAAGTCGCCGTCACGGACGGCGCGGGTCTTCATGCCGGCGGCGTCCGAGCCGGCGTCGGGCTCGGACAGGCAGTAGGAGAACATCGCGTCGCCCTTGGCGAGCGGGCCGAGGTACTTGTGCTTCAGCTCCTCCGAGCCGGACAGGATGACCGGGAGCGAGCCCAGCTTGTTCACCGCCGGGATCAGGGAGGACGAGCCGCAGGCGCGGGCGACCTCCTCGATCACGATCACGGTGGCCAGGGCGTCGGCGCCCGCGCCGCCGTAGGTCTCGGGGACGTGCACCGCGTGCAGGTCGGCGGCCACCAGCGCGTCCAGGGCCTCCTGCGGGAACCGGCCCTCCTCGTCCACCGCGGCCGCGAACGGCGTGATCTTCGCCTCCGCCAGCGCACGGACCGTCTCCCGGAGCATCTCGTGCTCCTCCGACGGACGATACAGATCGAAATCAGCCGAACCGGCCACCGTCACACACTCCCACGCTTGCTAACTACCGTTAAGTAACTCAAAGGGTAGGGCGAGACCGGGCCCCGGGCCAGGGCACGACTATGCTCGGGCAGGCATTCGCCCGACCTCGACTCCTCATGGAGACCGCATGGCCCTCAAGATCACCGTGATCGGCACCGGCTACCTCGGCGCCACCCACGCCGCGGCCATGGCGGAGCTCGGCTTCGAGGTACTCGGTCTGGACGTGGTCCCCGAGAAGATCGAGATGCTGGCCGGCGGCCGGGTCCCGATGTACGAGCCGGGCCTTGAGGAGCTGCTCGCGCGGCACGTCGCCGGGATCGAGGGCTCCAGCGGCCGGCTGCGCTTCACCACCTCCTGGGAGGAGGCGGGCGCCTTCGGCGACGTCCACTTCGTCTGTGTGAACACCCCGCAGAAGCACGGCGAGTACGCGTGCGACATGAGTTACGTGGACGCCGCCTTCGCCTCGCTCGCCGGGGTCGTACGGGACGGGGCGCTGGTCGTCGGCAAGTCGACCGTGCCGGTCGGCTCGGCGCAGCGGCTCGCGGGCGTGCTGCCCGAGGGCGTCGAACTGGCCTGGAACCCGGAGTTCCTGCGCGAGGGCTTCGCCGTGCAGGACACCCTGCACCCGGACCGGATCGTGGTCGGCGTGGCCGAGGGCGTACGCGGCGAGCGGGCCGAGAAGCTGCTGCGCGAGGTGTACGCGGTGCCGGTGGCGGAGGGCTCGCCGTTCGTGCTGACCGACTACCCGACCTCCGAGCTGGTGAAGACCTCCGCCAACTCCTTCCTCGCCACCAAGATCTCCTTTATCAACGCGATGGCGGAGGTCTGCGAGGCGGCCGGCGGCGACGTGGCCAAGCTCGCGGAGGCGATCGGGCACGACGAACGGATCGGCAACAAGTTCCTGCGGGCCGGCATCGGCTTCGGCGGCGGCTGTCTGCCGAAGGACATCCGGGCCTTCATGGCGCGCGCCGGTGAGCTCGGCGCGGACCAGGCGCTGACCTTCCTGCGCGAGATCGACTCCATCAACATGCGGCGCCGCGCGTCCATGGTCGAGATGGCCCGGGAGGCGCTGGGCGGCGGCTTCCTCGGCAAGCGGGTGGCGGTGCTCGGCGCGACCTTCAAGCCCGACTCGGACGACGTCCGCGACTCGCCCGCGCTGAACGTGGCCGGCCAGATCCACCTCCAGGGCGGCCAGGTCACCGTCTACGACCCCAAGGGCATGGACAACGCGCGCCGGCTCTTCCCGACGCTGGCGTACGCGCCGACCGCCCTCGACGCGGTGCGCGGCGCGGACGTCGTCCTCCACCTCACCGAGTGGCGCGAGTTCCGCGACGCGCTGGACCCGGCGGAGCTGGCGGAGGTCGTCTCGTCGGCCGTCATCCTCGACGGCCGCAACGCGCTGGACGCGGGGCGGTGGCGCGAGGCGGGCTGGACGTACCGGGCGATGGGCCGCCCGCGGGCCTGAACGGGCACCAAGAGCGCGCCGCGCTGGTGGTGCGGGTCCAGGCCCGGGAGCGGAACGCGCCCGCATGGGCGCCGTCCCGTGTGCCCACCCTCCCCCTAGGGCTTCGCCCCTGGGGGGGGGACCCCCACGCCCGGCGGGACGAATGCCCACAACGGGACGGCTACGCCGCTCTCAGCCGCGTCACCCGCGACCTGAACTCCGTGTCCCGCAGCGCGCGCGTGATGTTGCCGTGGGACAGGGACACCAGGTCCGACGCCGGCCAGTCGCGGCGGAGGAGCTCCGCGAAGAGCGGGACGTAGCCGGTGGGCGGGTGTTCCGCGTGAGAGAGGCCCAGAGAGCGGGGGCCCGCGAGGGCGCGGAGGCGGTCGAGGGTGTCGGCGGTGGCCGAGGCGTCGGGAGTGACCGGCACCATGCACACGCCGTCCTTCTCGCCGAGGAGGCTCAGCACCTCGTCCGGCATGCCGTCCGGGTCCGCCTGGGTGAGCAGGACCGGGGCCCGGCTCACCGCGAGGGTCTGGCGGACGGTGTCGGTGTCGGCGCCGGCCAGGTCGACGGCCAGGCCGAGCCGGTTCATCTCGCGGACCGCCTCGCGGGCGAAGCGGTCGTAGCGGGTGAGGCTCACCGCCCGTACGCCGAGCGCGTGGTACGCCCGGAGGGTGGCGGGTGAGCCGCCGACGGCCGACCAGCTCACCGGTCCGAGGACGACGGCGACCCGGCCGCAGTTGCGGGCGTGGTCCATCTCGGAGGTGGTGTGGGCGAGGCGCAGGTCCTCGGGGCAGGCCGCCACGAGGGCGCGGACCGCGTCGATCCGGCGCAGGGTGCCGAGGACGCCCTCGTCGGCGTCGACGCGCAGGGACCAGAGCTGTGCTCCCGCCTCCGCGGCCCGTACCGGCGGAAGGTCTTCCGGGTCCGGTTCGGTGACGCGCGGCGGTTCCGTGTGCCCCTCGACGACCGGCTGCGCGGCAAGCAGCGCGCGGGCGCGGGTCGACTCGTCGAGGGGCCGGGGATGTTCGGGGGGATCGGCGTCGCCCGCCGAGACGGCGTGGGCGACGGTGAAGGTGGTGGTGGGATCGTCCAGCAGATCTGCCATGGGTGACTCAACTCCGTACTACTGAGGCAGTACGGCAACCGTGCCACCGCCCCCGACGCGCGGCGCGGCGGGCTAGGCCGTCCGGGGGATGCCCGTACGAGCAGCGCGAAGGCCCCCGCCGGGGCGGGGGCCTCGCTGACGTGACGTCACATCTCGTCCACCAAGCAGTCGTTACGCGTCGAAGCCGGCGATCGTCGCGATCGACGCGCCCCGCAGCGCCTGCTGCTCCCGCGCCACCGACTCCGCGTCGCGCAGCACCCGTACGGCGTTGGACCAGGTCAGCTTCGCCAGGTCGGCCGGCGACCAGCCGCGGACCAGGAGCTCCGCGATCAGGTTCGGGTAGCCGGCGACGTCGTCCAGGCCGGCCGGGGTGAAGGCCGTGCCGTCGTAGTCGCCGCCGATGCCGATGTGGTCGATGCCGGCGACCTCGCGCATGTGGTCGAGGTGGTCGGCGACCGTGGCGGCCGTCGCGAGCGGGCGCGGGTTCTCCGCCTCGAAGGCGCGGTGAACGGCCATCGCGTCCGGGGTGGTGGCGAGGTGGTGGAAGCCGTGGACGCGCATGTTCTCGTCCGCGCGGTTGGTCCACTCGACCGCCGCGGGCAGGATGAACTTCGGCACGAAGGTCGCCATCGCCACACCGCCGTTGGCGGGCAGCCGCTCCAGGATCTCGTCCGGGATGTTGCGCGGGTGGTCGCAGACCGCGCGGGACGAGGAGTGCGAGAAGATCACCGGCGCGACGCTGGTGTCCAGCGCGTCCCGCATGGTCGACGCCGCCACGTGCGAGAGGTCCACGAGCATGCCGCAGCGGTTCATCTCGCGGACGACCTCGCGGCCGAAGGCGGTGAGCCCGTCGTGCCGGGGGTCATCGGTGGCCGAGTCCGCCCAGTCGTTGTTCTCGTTGTGGGTGAGCGTCATGTAGCGCACGCCCAGGGTGTGCAGGGCGCGCAGGGTGGCGAGGGAGTTGTTGATCGAGTGGCCGCCCTCGGCGCCCTTGAGGGACGCGATGCGGCCCTCCTTGCGGGCCGTCTCCATGGCGTCGGCGGTCAGCGCGGGCGCGAGGTCCGCCGCGTACCGCTCGACCAGCCGGTCGACGGCGTCGATCTGCTCCAGGGTGGCGCTGACCGCGTGGTCGCCGGTCAGCCGGCCCGGCACGTACACCGACCAGAACTGCGCGCCGACGCCGCCGGCCCGCAGCCGGGCGAGGTCGGTGTGCAGGGAGGCGGACAGGTCGCCGGCGATGTCGAGCTTGTCGAGGTCGTAGCCGCAGTGCTCGCGCAGCGCCCACGGCAGGTCGTTGTGCCCGTCCACGACCGGGGTGGCGGCGAGCAGTTCGCGCGCCTCGGCCAGGCGCTCCGTCGCCGCGCTCACTTGGCGAATCCGAAAGCGCCCGTGCCCTCGACCTTCTGCCGCAGCCGCTTGCCCTTCTCCGTCGCCTGGTCGTTGAGCTCCTGCTGGAACTCCTTCATCCGGGCGAGCAGTTCGGGGTCGTGCGCGGCGAGGATCCGGGCGGCGAGCAGGCCCGCGTTGCGCGCGCCGCCGACCGAGACGGTCGCGACCGGCACGCCCGCCGGCATCTGCACGATGGAGAGGAGGGAGTCCATGCCGTCGAGGTACTTCAGCGGCACCGGCACGCCGATCACCGGCAGCGGGGTGACGGAGGCGAGCATGCCCGGCAGATGGGCCGCGCCGCCGGCGCCCGCGATGACCGCCTTGAGTCCGCGGTCGGCGGCCTCCTCGCCGTACGCGATCATCTCGCGCGGCATGCGGTGCGCGGAGAGGACGTCGACCTCGTACGGGATCTCGAACTCGTCCAGGGCCTGCGCGGCGGCCTCCATGACGGGCCAGTCCGAGTCGGACCCCATCACGATGCCGACGAGCGGGCTCGACGAGTTCACATTCGACGCGGCCGGATTACTCAACGATCGTCCCTCGCAGGTAGTCGGCGGCGTGGCGGGCGCGCTCCAGCACCTCGTCCAGGTCGTCGCCATAGGTGTTGACGTGGCCCACCTTGCGGCCCGGCTTCACGTCCTTGCCGTACATGTGGATCTTGAGCTGCGGGTCCCGGGCCATGCAGTGCAGATACCCCTGATACATGTCCGGGTAGTCGCCACCCAGAACATTGCACATCACGGTCCACTTCGCGCGGGGGCGCGGGTCGCCCAGCGGAAGGTCGAGCACGGCCCGGACGTGGTTGGCGAACTGCGAGGTGATCGCGCCGTCCTGGGTCCAGTGACCGGAGTTGTGCGGACGCATGGCGAGCTCGTTGACGAGGATCCGCCCGTCGCGGGTCTCGAACAGCTCCACGGCCAGGTGGCCGACCACGTCCAGCTCCTTGGCGATCCGCAGCGCCAGCTCCTGCGCCTGCCCGGCCAGCTCATCGGAGAGCTCCGGAGCGGGCGCGATCACGGTGTCGCAGACGCCGTCGACCTGACGGGACTCGACCACCGGGTAGGCCACCGCCTGGCCGTGCGGGGAGCGGACGATGTTCGCGGCGAGCTCGCGCGCGAAGTCGACCTTCTCCTCGGCGAGCACCGCCACGCCCGCCTTGAAGGCGTCGTGGGCGTCCTCCTCCGAGCGCACGAACCACACACCCTTGCCGTCGTAGCCGCCGCGCACGGTCTTGAGGATGATCGGGAAGCCGTCGCCCCCGCCCTCCCCCGCACCCTCGGCGGCGAACGCCACCGCGTCGGCCGGGTCGGCCACGATGCGGTGGCGCGGGCTGGGCGCGCCGATCTCGTCGAGCTTCGCCCGCATCACCCCCTTGTCCTGGGCGTGCGCGAGGGCCGCGCGGCCCGGGCGGACGACGACGCCGTCCGCCTCCAGGGTCGCGAGGTGCTCCGCGGGCACGTGCTCGTGGTCGAAGGTGATCACGTCACAGCCGCGCGCGAAGTCACGCAGCGTGTCCAGGTCGCGATAGTCGCCGAGGACGACTTCGCTCACCACCTGGGCCGCCGAGTCCTGCGGGGTGTCACTGAGGAGCTTGAACTGGATGCCGAGCGGGATGCCTGCCTCGTGCGTCATACGAGCGAGCTGACCGCCGCCGACCATGCCGACTACCGGGAACGTCACCCTCTTAGGGTATCCGCACAAGTTCCGGAGCCTCGTCCGGCTGTGTCTTGTCACAGCCGGGGTGTGCTCGCACACGGATCGCGCACATCCCGGGCGGGTGTGCGGAGGGCTGGTTAGCATGGCTGGGTTGACGCCGCCACGGCGTCGGCCGGAACGCCTCCGGAACGGACAGGACAGAGCGATCACGATGAGTGAACCCGGCGCGCTGCGCACGCGAGTGGACCGGCTCGTCCGCGAGGTCGCCAAATTCGGCGTGGTCGGCGGTCTGGGCGTCCTGGTGAACCTGCTCGTCTTCAACCTGGTGCGCCATGTCACCGAGCTTCCGGTGGTGCGGGCGAGCATCATCGCCACCGTCGTGGCGATCCTCTTCAACTACGTGGGGTTCCGCTACTTCACGTACCGCGACCGCGACAAGTCCGGCCGTACGAAGGAACTGGTGCTGTTCCTGCTGTTCAGCGCGGTCGGCCTGGTGATCGAGAACGGCGTGCTCTACACGGCGACGTACGGCTTCGGCTGGGACACCCCGCTGCAGAGCAACTTCTTCAAGTTCTTCGGCATCGGCGTCGCGACGCTGTTCCGCTTCTGGTCGTACCGCACCTGGGTGTTCCAGGCGCTGCCGGCGAAGGAGGCGGTGCAGGCCGCCGAATCGTTCCTGGAGCAGGCGCCGCGGCAGGCCTCCCGGGCCGGCCGCAAGCAGCCGGACCGGGTCTAGTCCCGACCGGGTCCGAGACCGCTGATCACGGCTTCTGCCGGTCCGGGCGTCGCTACCGGACCGGGGGTCGCTACCGGACCGGGCGTCGCTACCGGACCGGGCGCTCCGGCTCCGGTTCCGTACGGCTCCTGACCTCGCGGCTCAGGAAGAGCGCGAACACCGGCGGATGCTGCTGGAGCAGTTCGAGCCGCCCGCCGTCCGCCTCCGCGAGGTCGCGGGCCACCGCGAGGCCGATGCCCGTCGAGGAGCGGCCGCTGACCGCCCGCTCGAAGATCCGCGCCCCGAGGTCCACGGGCACGCCCGGTCCCTCGTCGGTGACCTCGATCACCGACTGGTTGCCGGTGACCCGGGTGCGCAGGGCGACGGTGCCGCCGCCGTGCATCAGGGAGTTCTCGATCAGCGCGGCAAGGACCTGGGCGACCGCGCCGGGGGTGCCGACGGCCCGCATGCCCTGCTTGCCGGAGTGCACGATCGCCCGGCCCGCGCTGCGGTAGGCCGGCCGCCATTCCTCCAGCTGCTGCTTGACGACCTCGTCGAGGTCGAAGGCGACCGCGGAGCCGGTCCGCGGGTCGCGCGAGTTGGTGAGCAGCCGCTCGACGACGTCGGTGAGCCGCTCCACCTGGGTGAGCGCGATCGTCGCCTCCTCCCGGACCGTCTCCAGGTCGTCGGCGACGGCGACCTCCTCCAGGCGCATGGACAGCGCGGTGAGCGGCGTACGGAGCTGGTGGGAGGCGTCGGCGGCGAGCCGGCGCTCGGCGGTGAGCATCCGCGCGATCCGCTCGGCGGAGGCGTCCAGGACGTCCGCGACCCGGTCGAGCTCGGGCACCCCGTACCGCTTGTGCCGGGGCCGCGGGTCGCCGGAGCCGAGCCGCTCGGCGGTCTCGGCGAGGTCGGTGAGCGGGGAGGCCAGCTTGTTGGCCTGCCGTACGGCGAGGAGCACCGCGGCCACCACGCACAGCAGCGCCACGGCCAGGATG
Source organism: Streptomyces sp. SKN60 (assembly GCF_026236535.1). Taxonomy (GTDB): domain Bacteria; phylum Actinomycetota; class Actinomycetes; order Streptomycetales; family Streptomycetaceae; genus Streptomyces. The sequence goes on from NZ_JAHTMW010000027.1 coordinate 8,000, forward strand.
ATCAGCAGGGTGCGGCGCACCTCGGTCATGACGACCGAACGGGCCTCCTCGACGACCACGGTCTCGCCGCGCTCGCCCTGGGCGAAGCCGCGGATGACGCTGCCGCCGGGGCGGGAGCCGATCTCGATGGGGTCGCGGCCGGGGATGCGGATGATCGCGTACCGCCGGCCGCCGCTCTGGTCGGCCAGGATGTCCGGGTTGACGGGTTCGCCGCCGATCAGCCGGCTGTCGATGATGGAGGCGATCCGCACCGCCTCCGTGTCCACCCGCTCCTGGGCGCTGGACGAGACCGTGCGGGTCTCCACGATCAGGAGCGAGCCGCCGAAGACGGCGATGACGACGAGCACCACGGCGAGCGTGGAGTTGATCAGACGGCGGCGCACGGATCCTCCGGAAGGCGACTTGACGAGGACCAGTACGGCGAGGCCCTGAGGGGACGCGGGGGCTTCCCGTTCGGGAAGAGGTCAGTGGTTGGGCATGGTCGCGGGGAGGCCGGCGAGGACGTACCTATGTCACAGGCAGCCTGTAGCGCATCCGGTAACGGTGCGCAGCCTTCGTCATCAGTGTGACCTCGATCGGACGCCGGGCGTCGGAATAGACCACTCGGAAGGCCACCAGTACGGGCATGTCCTTCGGGAGCTCCAGCGCCACGACTTCCTCCTCCGTCGGGATCTCTGACGACAGCTCGTCGACGAACTCGCGCGGGGGAAAACCCATGGAGTCGAGCAGCGCCGGAGTACCGCCGCGAATCCGCTTCTTCTCCAGGATGGCCGTGCCCTCGACCAGGCTCAGCGGGTAGTACGACCTCGTGAGTTCGGTCGGCTCCTCGTCCAGGAAGAGAACCTGCTTACGAAGCGCAGCTCGCTCACCGTCCTCCAACTGCAGGGCCTCGGCCACCTCCTTCGGCGGGACGACGACCTCGACGGCAAGGAGCTGGGATCTGCCGACCTGCCGTCGTTTCGCGGCCTCGGACATCCAGGGGTAGGGCTCGCACGGCCCGGCCGGCCTCATGTAGGCGATCGGCTCGACGGACTGCTGCGCGTGCTGCCGTACGTATACGCCCTTGCCCGGGAGCCCTTCGAGGAGTCCCTCGGCCTTCAGTGCCTGGAGGGCCTTCTGGACGGTCGTGTTGGCCACGCCGCCGTACTGTTCCATCAGCTCGGCCGTCGAGCCCAGCTTGCTTCCCGGAGGGAGGTCACCGCGGGTGATCTGACGTCGTAGCTCCGCCGCGATCTTCTGGTGCGGCGATCTCGGATCTTTGAACTCCTTCGCCATCACGCGCCCTGCTTTCCGAGCCGGTACGTGAGGTGCCTGTCGGCCGGCATGGTCATCAGGGACGCCTCCATCGGTGTTCCGTCGGCGGTCCGCGTCAGGCGGAGCAGGTGAAGGACGGCGCCGCCCTCAGGCAGGCCCAAGTGCTCGCGCTCCTCGGTGGTGGCGAGGGCGGCACTCACGTCCTCGACGACCTCGGCGCCGGTGTACCCGAGCTCCTTGAGCAGGGTGACGGCGCCGCCGGGCACCTTGCCCGGTTCCGCCAGGGGCGTGCCTGCGGCGATGGCGACGGGGTAGTAGGAGTCGGCCAGCTCCACGGGCTGGTCGTCGAGGAGGATCAGCCGACGCCTGACGATCACGCGCTCGGAGGCGGACAACCGCAGGGCGGCGCGGACCGTGTCGGGGGCGTCCGCTTCGCCTGCCTGGAGGAGGCGTTGGCCGCCTCGGCGCCCACGGCGGGCGGCCTCATCGGTCCACGCGTCGCTCTGGCCGGGCTTGCGCGGGGCCAGGTATGGCGCGGTCTCGCTGATCCATGCATCGCCCGACATGTTCCTACCTCCGGCTCACTGTTGTCAGTGACCCTACTTGCTCACTCCCGCCAGAAAACTAACCTTAAGCACTTGCGACTTAAAGGCTGTTGCACTTAAGGTTACGGCATGGAAGCTACGGATGCTGACGAAGCGCAGCATGGTGTTCCCGTACCGCCGGAGGGCTTGAGCCCGGCTCTCCGAGCTCGTGCCGAAGTCGGGTGGCAGAAGTTCCTCGACCGGTGGTTCGCCGCCTGCGAGGAGTCCGAACGTTGAGCGCGCCGGGCGGCGAGGGCGGGGATGGTCACCCCCTCCTTCGCCAGAGGGTTCGCGACATCGCCAGCCGTGGTGAAGGAGTGTTGACGGCCGTCGTTCACGAGTGGCACGGCGGCCGACTCCTGCGTATCGCCTACGTCCAGCCCGCCACCGGCGTCGCCTGGACGACGGCGGTCGACAACATCGGGCCCGCCCTGTGGAGTGAGGCATCGCCCGCCGAGGAACCGTCGGAAGGGGGTCCGGATTCATGACCCGCACGAGACGCAGGGGGCCTCGGCTGCCCGGGGCCGTGACCGAGGGGTGCGTGCCCTTTGCGGGCCGCCACGCACCGCCGTCACCCCAGTCGGCGGTACTTGCCCTGGTAGTACGTCAGCGCCCCCGAGGGCAGACCGACCGTCAGGACCCGACCCACCACCGGCGTGTGGTCACCGGCCACGAACCGGTTCTCCGTGCGGCTAATTTTGAAAGGAGGTGATGGCCATGAAGTGCGCCCAGACACAGCGGAAGTGCCGGGGGAAGAACAAGGCACCGAAATGGACCAAGCCCGATGACGGGATCGTGTCCGTGATGGTGCTGCCGCTGGCCGTCACCGACCCGGCAGACCGGGCCCGGCTGGAGACGTTGTTCGGTGCGATGTGGTCGGTCAAGCGGGCCGTCCAGCGCGACGCCCGCGCCAAGGTTGACGCGTACTGGGCCGCATTCCGCGAGCGGAACCAGCAGGGAGCGAAGGCCGTGCGGCAGCGACTCGGCCTGTCCCGTGAAGGCCTGGAGCGGTGCGCGTACAAGCATCTTGAGGATGCGGGGCATCTCAAACATCACGCTTCCAAGGCCCTGGCCATGCACATGGCCGACGAGGTGTGGAACGGCGTGCAGCGGCACCTGTTCGCCGATAGCACGGGAAGCCGCCACGGCCGCCCCCGCGTGGGTCGCTGGCACGACTTCACCCGGATTCCGGGCCGTGCCCGCTCCCACACCATCGTGAACAAGTGGGAGACCTTCCGCCTGGTCGGCACCTTCCACGGTCATGCCACGACCTACGTCGACGGGGGCCGGCACGCCCTGATGCAGCCGCGCCGGATACCGGCACCGGCCAAGCCGGACGGCAGGATCCCCACCGGCAGGGGTGCTCGCAAAGCTAACTGGTGGGACCACACCGGCCCGCTCGCCGTGGTGTTCGCGGGCGGCCCGGACGGCAGGCGCGGTGACCTCGTCCTGCCCGTCCGCATTCCCCAGGGACCGGGCCAGGCGGACCACGTACGGCACTTCCTTGAGGCTGACGACCGCTGGCACAAGGTGGACTTGGTACGCCGCCGCAAGTCCGGTGCGCCGGGCGGCTGGGCGTACGAGGCGCACCTGATGGTCCTCGGCCCCGGCTACGCCTCCCCGGCTGTCCGGCAGATGCGGCAGCGGGCCGCTGAGCTGGACCGGATCGGCGGGGTAGACGGCAACGTTTCGAACCTGTCCATCGTCTCCTTCCCCGCCGGCCCAGACCCCGCCGACGGTGCCCCGGCCTCGTCGGAGATCGTGCTGACCGATCAGGAGCGGGCGCGGCTGGAGCGGGAGGCGAAGAAGCGGCGGGGTCGGGCTCGGGCGCTGGAACGGTCGCGCCGGTCCACGAACACCGCGCAGTACGGGCTGTCCAAGCGGCAGGGCGCCCGCGCCGAGCGCCGGGCCGCTCAGGGTCTGAAGCCCAAGAAGGTCACGGTGCCGGGCGGCGCCCGCGATTCCCGGGCCGATGGGGTGCCGAAGCAGGCGTTTCGCCGCGACCGGCTGTCCAGCGGCTATCGGGAGCTGCGCGCCCGCCAGGCCGAAGCCGCCGCCTCAGCTGCCGAGTACCGGCGCCACCGCGCCCGTGCCGTGGCCCGCGACATCATCGCGGTCCATGGCCCCTACCTGACCGTGGAGGACTGCGACATCCGCACCTGGTACCGGCTGTGGGGCAAGCGCCTCTCCCAGACCACGCCGGGCATGTTGATCTCCGCCCTGGAGATCGAATGCAAGGCCGCCGGTGGCCGCCTGGTGCGTGCCTCCACCTGGTCCACCGCGCTGTCCCAGTACTGCCTGTGCGGGGAGCGCGCCACGAAGACCCTCCGCGACCGGGAACACAAATGCAGCGCCTGTGGTCTCGTCGGCAAACGAGATCTCGTCTCCGCCGCGTTGGCCGCGTTCGTGGACCTGGCCGACCCCGACGAGCCCAAGACCGCCCGGCTGAGCTCCGCCCGGTCGCGGCACGCACAGATCACGTACGGAGAAGGGCTGGAAGAGGCCCTGCGTGAGTCAACCACACCCTGCCAGAACGCCCCTCAGGGTGCTGGTCGCGTGGCAGTCCCGCGTCAGCACGGGACCTCTGCTCACCGAACCGCCGCACGACGGGACCGAGCGACCCCAGATGAGCCGCGCCACGTGCGCGACCACGCTGGGAAGCCCGGCACCCGAACGGCGTGCAGTCCGCAACACACCCTCTGGTGATGTACGGATCAAGTCTTAGCTCTTCTCGAAGCGGAAGCCCACGCCCCGGACGGTGGAGATGTAGCGCGGGTTGGCCGCGTCGTCGCCCAGCTTCTTGCGCAGCCAGGAGATGTGCATGTCGAGGGTCTTGGTGGAGGACCACCAGGTGGTGTCCCAGACCTCGCGCATCAGCTGGTCGCGGGTGACCACCCGGCCCGCGTCGCGGACCAGGACCCGCAGCAGGTCGAACTCCTTGGCGGTGAGCTGGAGCTCCTCGTCGCCCATCCAGGCGCGGTGCGACTCGACGTCGATCCGCACGCCGTGGGTGGTCGGTGCGGCGGCCGGCTCGGCGGCGCCGCGCCGCAGCAGGGCCCGGACCCGGGCGAGCAGCTCGGCGAGCCGGAACGGCTTCGTCACGTAGTCGTCGGCGCCGGCGTCGAGGCCCACCACCGTGTCGACCTCGTCGGCGCGGGCGGTGAGCACCAGGATCGGCACCGTGTGCCCGTCGGCGCGCAGCCGGCGGGCGACCTCGAGTCCGTCCATGCCGGGCAGGCCCAGGTCGAGCACGACCAGGTCGACCCCGCCCTTGAGTCCGGCGTCGAGCGCGGTGGGACCGTCCTCGCGGACCTCGACCTCGTATCCCTCCCGCCGCAGGGCGCGGGCCAGCGGTTCCGAGATGGATGCGTCGTCCTCGGCGAGCAGTACACGGGTCATGAGGTGATGGTAGTCCGCACCGGCGCGGTGCCGGGGCGTGATCCACAGGGGTGGACCATCCCCCTTTGATCTTGGTCTGGAATTTGCTCATGACCTTGGAATGAAGGAAGTTGGTTCCACGGTCACCTGTGATCCATCTCTCAAGTCCTTCCATATCCGGCAGTGTCGTGTCGTATGGTGTCGAGAGTTCTGTAGCGGTAAACGGGGACCTTTGGCCGGGTTGGTACGCCAGCACGCCAAGGGTCTCTTTTCTGCACGAGGCGGCCGTCGGCCGTCTCGAGGACAGTGAACGACCTGTGGGCCGGGTCCTACGACGCGCTGACGCGTCAGGGCGTGGATCCCGGAGGGGTGCGACCGCTCCCCGCCGGTGCCGGCCTCCCCCACCGGGCGCACCCCGCTCACGAAGCGCGCGTCCCGACAGAGCAAGGATCGACATGGCGTCGAGCATGACGACGGCTTCGACCGGGATGCCCCGGTACCAGAAGACGTTCCTCGGGCACCCCCGAGGTCTGACCACCCTCTTCTTCACCGAGATGTGGGAGCGCTTCTCCTACTACGGCATGAGGGCCCTGCTGGTGTACTACCTGGTCTCCGGTGGCGTCGACGCCGCCAAGGGGAGCCAGGGCGGCGGTCTCGCCATGACGGCCGCGACGGCCACGGCGATCTACTCCGTGTACGTGTCGATGGTCTATCTCATGGCCATGCCCGGCGGCTGGTTCGGTGACCGCGTGTGGGGCGCCCGCAAGACGGTCGCCATCGCCGGTTTCGTGATCATGGCCGGTCACATCTCCCTCGCCCTGCCGGGCCAGGCGATGTTCTTCGTGGGTCTGGCACTCGTCGCCGTGGGTTCGGGTCTGCTCAAGGCCAACATCTCGACGATGGTCGGCCACCTCTACAACGGCCCGGACGACCCGCGCCGTGACGGTGGCTTCACGCTCTTCTACATCGGCATCAACCTCGGCGCCTTCGTCTCGCCGCTGCTCATCGGCACGATCGGCAAGGAAGTCAACTGGCACGTGGGCTTCGCCCTCGCCGCCGTCGGCATGGGCCTCGGCCTCGCCGTCTTCCTCGCCTTCGGCAAGAGCCTGAACCCGAAGAGCAGCGAGGTCCCGAACCCGCTGTCCGCCGAGGAGCGCAGGAACGTCCTCGTCAAGGTCTGCCTGGTCCTGGTCGCCGCCGCCGTGTTCTACGGCGCGGTCGTCGCCCTCGGCCTGTACACCCTGAACTGGGCCCTGGTACCGCTGACCCTGGCCGGCCTGATCATCCCGATCGCCGTCCTGGCCCGGATCAAGCGCGACAAGGACCTCGACAAGGCCGAGCAGTCCAAGGTCTCCGGCTACATCTGGTTCTTCGTCGCCGCCGCCGTCTTCTGGATGATCTACGACCAGGGTGGCTCGACCCTGTCGCTGTTCGCCGACGACAAGACCGCCGACTCCGTCTTCGGCCTCGGCTTCTCCGCCACCTGGTACCAGTCGCTGAACCCGCTCTTCGTGATGGCGCTCGCCCCGGTCTTCGCCTGGCTGTGGCTGTGGCTCGCCCGCCGCAACAAGGAGCCCAACACCATCGTGAAGTTCGCGATGGGCATCGTCGCGGTCGGCGCGTCGTTCTTCATCTTCATCGTCCCGATGAACATGGCCGGTGACGGCACCCTGGTCTCCCCGATGTGGCTCGTCTCGATCTACATGATCCAGACCATCGGTGAGCTGTGCCTCTCCCCGGTCGGCCTCTCCGTCACCACGAAGATGGCGCCGAAGAAGTACGCCTCCCAGATGATGGGTGTCTGGTTCCTCGCCGTCACCGCCGGTGACTGCACCACCGGTCTGCTCTCCATCGCGGGCGTGGACCTCAACGGAACCGGGATCATCGCGTTGCAGGCCACGCTGGCCGTGGTCGCCGGATTCGCGATCTACATGTACCGCAACAAGGTCCAGGCGCTGATGGGCGACGTCCACTGACGCGTCCTCACGCACGAGGCGGAGGCCGTCGCACCGATCCCGGTGCGGCGGCCTCCGCCGTTTCCCCCCTCGCGCCGGACAGTCCCTAGCGCTTCAGCCGCGCCCACGGGGTGAACGTGAACACCGCGCCGCCGAGCAGGATCACCGTGCCGGCGACCAGGGCGAGGGCGTGCAGGGCACCGCCGTCGTCGGCGCCGGTGTCGGCGAGCCCGCCACCGCCGGAGCCGGAACCGCCGCCGGAGGAGGAGCCGGACGTGGTGGACGCGCCGCCGTCGCCGCTGCCGCCGGCCGCGCCGCCCGCCTGCTTCTCGGTGTCCAGGGTCAGCGAGGCCTGTACGGAGCCCTTGACCTCGCACGGGATGACGATCGGCGAGCCGCCGAGCGAGACGCTGATGGTCAGCTTGCCGGGGCTCAGCGTGGCCTTGCCGCTCGCGCCCGGCTTGTAGGTGCCGGTCATGTCGGTCAGGTCGACCGGCTTGCCCGCCTCCAGGGGCTCGGGGTTGGGCGCGCCGGTGACGGTGACCGTGCCGCTGTCCGCGCCGCCGATCTTCACCGCCATCGAGGGCTTGAGGGCGCCCTTGGGGAGGGCGGCCGGGCTGTTCATGACGCCCTTGGCGGTCTTGACGGTGAGGGCGTAGGAGCCGCCGTTCTTCTTGGCGTTGATGGTCACCTTCGAGTTGATGGACGCCGGGCCGGGGGCCTGGCAGGCGAAGGCGACGGAGACCTCCTTGCCGGGGAAGTCGGTCTGCCCGCCGGAACCGCCGGAGGTGGTGGTGCCGCCGCCGGACGTGGTGGTGGACCCGCCCGAGGTGGTGGTGCCGCCGCTGGTGGTCGTACCGCCACTCGTCGTCGTACCACCGCTGGTCGTCGTGCCACCGCTCGTGGTCGTACCGCCGGACGAGGAGCCGCCGCCGGACGAGGAGCCGCCACCGCCGTCCGTCACCTTGATCGTGGCGCCGACCGCGACCGTCTCCTTCGGGGAGCACTTGGTGTCCGTCGACATCGGCTTGGAGACGTTGATCGTGTACTTGTCCGGCGTCAGCGTGATCTCGCCCGCCTTCTCCAGCTTCAGCTTGCCCTTCATGTCCGGCAGGACCATCGGGCTGTTCTTCGGGATCGGCGGGTTCTGCCGGGGGCCCTCCATGGCCAGCGTGCCGCTCGCCGCGCCGCCGATCCTGATCACGCCGGTCGGCTTCACGGTGTCCTTGTCGAGGTCGAGGATGTCCGGGTTCTTGGACGCGGCCTCGACCGTCTTCCAGACGACCTCGACCTCGTCGCCGACCTTGGCCTCGGCGGGCGCGGTGATCTGCACCTTGGTGGTGCCCTGGACCGGCGGGAGGCCGGAGATGGCGGGCGGGATGCACTCGGTCTTGTACGAGACCTCCGCCGCCAGGGCGGGTGCGGCGGTCAGCAGGATCCCCGCCCCGCCGAGGATCAGCGCGACGCCCGTCGCACCGATCCTCCGTGTCGTCGTGCGTGTCGTACTCACGCCTGTCCCTTCGTCGTCGGACTGGTCTCTGACGGTGCGGAGTCAGGGGTGAACCACGGCAGGACCGCCGTCGGTTCGGATACGGATACGGGGGCGGACGCGGAGGCGGGGGCGGATGTACGGGCACGGGCCCGGCGGCCCCGGGGGACGCGGGCCGCCGGGCGGACCCGGTCCACGACCGCCATGCCGATACGGAAGAGGGCGGCCGGCACGACGAGCGCGAGCAGCACCCAGAACAGGGTCACGCCCCAGGGGCGGCCGACGCCCCAGGGCTGCTCGACGAGAACCTTGCCGCCGAAGCGCACGGACACCTGGTAGTCGCCGTGCGCGCCGGCGGTCAGCTCGACCGGCAGTCTGACCAGGGCCTTGCGGCCGGGTTCGATCGTGCCGCGCCACTGGCGTTCCTCGTACTGCGGCGCGAACACCCCGTGGCTGGTGCCGACTTCGAAGACGGGGTCCTTGACCGGTGTCTGGCCGAGGTTGCCGAGCGTCACGACGACCTCGCGCCGGGCCGGGGCGCCGAACCACACCAGGACCCCGCTCGAACCCTCCAGGCGGGCCGAGGTGAGGACGGCGAGCCGGCCCGTGCCGGCGGTCTCGGGCAGTGGGGCGGTGGGGTGCCCGGCGACCGTGAACGCGGCGTCCACGGAGTCCTGTTGGCCGGTCACCCCAGCGACGTGCACCACGCAGGGGCAGGGCACGGGCGGTTCGGCGACCGGGAGTTTCGCGCTGAACGAGCCCTTGGCGTCGACCGTGGCCGCGCGGCCGTCGGTGTTGGCGCAGGAGTTGGTGCCGCCGATGACGCCCTTGCCGGGCGCCGACTGTCCGCAGACCAGCAGCATGAGCAGGGCGCCCGGCTTCCAGCCGGAGCCGCTGACGGTGATCTCGCCGCCCTTGCCGCCCTCGGTCCGCGAGAGCGCGATCCGGGGCGCCTCGGCGGCGGTGGCGGTGGCCGTGGTCGGCAGAAGGGCGAGTGGCAGGGCGAGCAGCAGCGCGGTGAGCAGCGCGCCCGCCGCCGTACGCAGGTACGTCATCGTCTCCTCCGTCGTATCGCGTACGTGGCCGTGCCCGCCGCCGCGAGGAGGGCGGCCGCCAGCCCGCCGACGCCCGCCGGGGAGGCGAAGGAGGCGTCCGCGCGGGCGGTCGCGGGCGCCGCGCCGGGGGCGGCGGCCGTCAGGCGCACGGTGACCGAGTCGAGCGCGGGCGGGTCGGGCCAGGGGGCGGTGCGGGTGACGCGTTCGCCGGGGCGCAGGGTGACCGGCAGGGCCTGCTCGGGGCGGTCCAGGACCGTGCCGAAGAGGCCCTCGGCGCGTACGGCGAGGCGCGGGGCGAGCACGGTGTTTCCGCGGTTGACCAGGGTGTAGCGCAGGGTGCACCGGGTGCCGGAGCGCTCCACGCGTACGTCCTCGACGGTCAGCGCGGCCAGCCGGGGCCCGCTCACCCGCAGGTGGAGCGGGACGACGGTGGTGTGCCCGGCGGCCTCGGCCCGTACCGCACCGCGGTGCTCCCCGGGCGGGGTGTCGGCGGTGACGGTGACGGCGAAGGGCACGTCGGCGCGGGTACGGGCGGGGACGGTCACGGTCGTGGCGGCGAAGGCGACGGGCGTGCCGCCCTGGCCGGTGAGCGTGACGGTGAGCGGGCGCGGGGCGGGGTTGGTGACGGAGAGGGTGTCCTGCAGGACGCTGCCGGCGGCGCCCTCCAGATAGACGTACGGGCGGCCGGCGGCGGGCGCGGCGGTCCAGGCCCCGGCGTCGGCCCTGGCGCCCGCGTCGGCGTGGGGCGGCGGGGCGGCCGCGAGCACGCCGAGGAGGGCGACGGCCCCGAGCCCCGCCCGTACCCCCCGCATCAACGTGCCGTGTGCCGGGCCGAGCGCCGGGTGAGCCAGAGCACGCCGGCCGTGCCGGTCAGCAGCACGGTGCCGCCGAGGGTGCCGAGCGCGGTGGCGGAGTCGAGGGGCCCGGTCTTGGGCAGCTGCCCGCCGCCCGCGTCCGTACCGCCGGAGGAGCCGGAGCCGTCGGACCCACCGGAGCCCCCCGAGCCGCCGGCCGCGGTCACGTCCAGCTCCAGGGCGGGCTTGGGGTTGTTGGTGGGCTTGCAGGTGGCGGCGTCCATGCCGAGCGCGTGGACGATGAGCGTGCCGGCCGTGAAGGTGACCTTTCCGCTCTTCTTCGGGGTGTACGTGCCCGTCAACTGCCCGATCTTGATAGGGGTGTTGGGCGGGATCGCGACCGCGTTCGGCACGCCCTTGACCTGCACCCTGCCGCTGTCGGCGCCGCCGAGCACCAGCTCGGCGCGCGGGGTCATGACCCCCTTGGGCAGCTCGACCGGGCTGTCCGAGACGCCCTTCTCGAAGGACATCGTGATCGTGTACGAGCTTCCGCTCTTCTCGGCCTTGATGTCGACGGGCGAGACGGCGCTCTTGGGTCCGATCTTCGTCTCGCAGGCGTAGTCGACGTCGACGACGGTGGCGTGGGCGGCGGGCGCGGAGACCAGCACGGCCGAGCCGGCCATCGCCACCGCCGCCGTCAGCGCACGGGCCACTCTTCTCCGGTTCGGCACGTTCGGCACCTCAAGCACCCCTCACCGCACAGTTACTGACGGTCTTTCAGATTGGCCGTCAAGGTACGCCCGGTGCCTTGTGGAGGGAAGAGAGAGCGTTGTGAAAGTACGGAGGTGCTTACGCCGGGGCGGCAAGTTCCGCCCAGACCGTCTTGCCCGGGGTGCCCGGGACCCGGTCGATGCCCCAGGCGCGGCAGAGCCGCTGCACGATGAACATCCCGTGCCCGCCCGGGCGGCCGGCCCGGTGCGGGGTGCGCGGGGCGGGCTGGCCGGCGCCGCGGTCGGCGACCTCAAGGCGCAGCACCTCGGCGAGGCGCAGCACGCGCAGGCTCTCCGGGCCCTCGGCGTGCAGGCAGGCGTTGGTGACCAGTTCGGAGACGACCAGGAGGACGTCCTCGGCGGCGGCCCGGCGGTCCGCGGTGGCGGCCGGCAGCCAGCCCCACTCGTGGAGCAGCTGCCTGGTGAAGTCGCGGGCGAGCGGAACGGTGCCACTGGCCGACCCAAGGGCGAGGGTGCGGACCTCGGGGTCGCCGGAGGCGGTCTCCTTCAACGCTTCACCTCACCGATACCGATGCAATCGCTTGACGAGTTCAGGACAGGGGGCCCGGCGGGCCGGGGTCGGGGGCGCCGGGCCCAGGGGGCGGAGGGCCGTGCGCTCGGCCGACGCTCAGCCGGGATGCGGGAGCGCGGATTCGAGCGTGTCGTGGAGGGTGAAGACGGCCTCCGCCCCGGTGATCTCGAAGACCCGCGCGACCGGCGGTCGCATCGCGGCCAGATGGACCCCGCCACCGCCGGCGTCCGCCCGGAGGCGGGCGGCCAGCAGGACGTTCAGTCCGGTCGAGTCGCAGAACTCGAGGCGTGAGCAGTCGAGTACGAGGCGTGTACGACCTTCGTCGAGTGCGTGGTCGAGTGGCGCACGCAACAGTTCGGCGGTGTGGTGATCGAGCTCACCCACGGGGGTGAGCACCTCGCTCGCCCCCACGGTCCGGACCTCGACCCGAAACCGTTCGGGTGCGCTGCCGATGTGCTGGCGGTACATGCGTCGAACCATACAAGCGCACCCGCGTGCACCGCACACAAGCTCCACCCCAAACCATGCCAAAGCAGACAATTGCCACTTGCAACCATCAGGGTCGAGCAGGTAGGGCTAGTAAGGAACACGTTCCCACGGCCGGCTTCGGAGGCGCCGCAAACCGCAGCAGAGACACAGAGACCACCACTGGAGGAGACCCATGTCCCCCCGCCTCGACGTATCCCTCGTACCCATCGAGGTGGCGGAACGCGCGGAACTGCCGCACATCCCGCCCCTCGACGAGATCGCGCCGCTCGACGCGCGCGCCCTCTCGAAGAACCTCTTCGCCCGGCTGGGCGACCTGGAGGAGGGCACCCACGAGTACGCGTACGTCCGCAACACCCTGATCGAACTCAACCTGGCCCTGGTCAAGTTCGCCGCCTCACGGTTCCGCACCCGCAGCGAACCGATGGAGGACATCGTCCAGGTCGGCACCATCGGCCTCATCAAGGCGATCGACCGCTTCGAACTGGCCCGCGGCGTCGAGTTCCCCACCTTCGCGATGCCGACGATCATCGGCGAGATCAAGCGCTTCTTCCGCGACACCTCGTGGTCGGTGCACGTCCCGCGCAGGCTCCAGGAGCTCCGCCTCGACCTGGCCAAGGCCGGCGACGAACTCGCCCAGCGCCTGGACCGGGCGCCCACCGTCGACGAGCTGGCCCGCGAACTGGGCATCGGCACCGACGAGGTCGTCGAGGGGATGGCCGCGGCCAACGCGTACACCGCGAGCTCGCTGGACGCCCCGCCGGAGGAGGCCGAGGCGGACGGCGGCGCGACGCTCGCCGACCGGCTCGGCTACGAGGACCACGGCCTGGAGGGCATCGAGTACGTCGAGTCGCTCAAGCCGCTGATCGCCTCGCTGCCGGCCCGCGAACGCCGCATCCTGTCGCTGCGCTTCACGGCCGGGCTGACCCAGTCGGAGATCGGCGAGGAGCTGGGCATCTCGCAGATGCACGTGTCGCGGCTGCTTTCGCGGACGCTGGCGCGGCTGCGCAGGGGCCTGACGACGGAGGAGTAGGCCCAACGCCCGGCCGGCTGCGTACAGTTGGCCCATGGCCATGGGCGGCGCGCTGATCGGTACGGGCCGTTCGGCCGATGTGTACGAGGCCGGGGACGGCCGGGTCCTGCGGCGCTACCGCGACGGCGGCGACGCCGCACCGGAGGCCCGGATCATGCGCGAGCTCGCCGCGCACGGCTACCCCGTGCCGGCGGTGGCCCACGCGGAGGGCCCCGACCTCGTCATGGAGCGCCTCACCGGCCCCACCCTCCTGGACGCCGCCGTGACCGGCACGGTCACCCCGGAGGCGGCGGGCGCCCTGCTCGCGGACCTCCTCGTCCGCCTCCACGCGACCCCGTGGATCCATCTGGACCTGCACCCGGGCAATGTCGTCCTCACCCCGGCGGGCCCCGTCGTCATCGACTGGCGCACCGCCCGCGAGGGCCCGGCGGGCCTGGACCGCGCGATGTCCGCCCTCCTCCTCGCGGAAGCCGCCCTCTCCCCCGCCCCCTACGCCCCCGGCGCCCACACCGCCCTGACCACCCTCCTGTCCCACCTCCCGACCCAGGTCACCCCGTACGTCCCGCAGGCGACCGCCTTCCGCGCCCGGGACCCGCACCTGTCGGAGCCGGAACGCGCGTCGATCCCGGCGGCCGGGGAGCTGATCGTCACCCTGGCCGGGTAGCCCCAGCTACCAGCCGATCCGCGCCGCGCCGAGCAGCTCCGACCCGGCGCGGGCAGCCAGCTCCCGGACCCGCTCGGACGGGCAGCCCTTGTCCACGTGCAGGAAGACGGTGTGCGTGCCGACGGGACCGCTGTCCGGGTCCAGTTCGACGTCATCGCTGTGGAACGACACCTGCACCCCGTCGTACTGGTCCCGCCCGTGCGCCCCGGGCCACCGCCCCCGCCATCCGATCATCGCCGGGTCCTCCCCGACGGCCCGCAGGAACGGCAACTCCACGTCTGCGGAGGCGTGTTCCTCGAACACCCACACCGGAAAACATGCGGCCCGGCGGTCGCCCCAGGGGTCGTACGCCTCCTTGTCGGCCCCCTCGAACAACGCCCCGGGCACCACCCCGGCTACCGCCCGCACCCGCTCGGCGTCCCCGACCAGCGCCTCCACCCACCGCTCGTCCTCGACGAACTCAAGGCCACGGCACAGCGCTTGCGCCCGCGCGTAGGCGGCGTCAGCGTCGTCGCTCCGGAAGACGGGATAGGCCCGCGAATGTCCCATGCCGCCAATCTCGCACGCGAGCGGTCACCGATGCGGTTGGATATCACGGTGCTTCACGCCGCTCACGCCCGCGCCACCGGCCCCACCGGCTTCCGGTAGCCCCGCCAGGAGAGTCCTGGTGGTCGCTGCCGGAGGAGTGCCCGTGTCGCGTACCGCCCATCACATCCCGCCCGCCCACGCCGAGCGGCCAGAGCGCCCCGGCGCGCCCTGGCATGTCGTGGTGCTCCGCGACCCGCGCCACGGGACCCGCCGCGAGGTCGCGTTCCGTTCCTTCCCCCGCCACCAGCACGACGCCACGGTCGGCCGCTGGGCGGCCGTCGAAGAACGCCGCGCCCGCGCCCGGCTCCGTGCCGCCCTGGCCGCCGCCGTACGCCTGGCGAACACCGACCCGACGGTGACGGACACCCTCGACATCCCGCCGTACCGCCACCGCCGCTCGGCCCTGTGGCTGGCGTGAGCACGCGGTTCAGGCTCACTGCGGCCGCATCAGCTCCAGGTCCTCGCCCCAGGCGTCGAGGACCGCGCCGTGGCCGGCCGCGCGGGCGGCGGTTTCCACGCGGGCGAAGAGGGTGCGCTGGAGGGTCGGGGCGGGGGTGGTGGCGAGGCGGGCGGACTCCGCCTCCGTGAGGACGGCCTTCGCGGCGAGTATCGCGGCGATCTCCCCGTCAAGGCGGTCCAGGACCACCCGTGCCCGGGCGAGCCCGTAGCGCTCGAAGCCCGGCATACCCACCGCCCGGAAGGCGCTCAACAACATGACGACCAGGTCGAGTTCGGGGGTGCGGTGGCCCGCGAAGCGGGTGAGGTCGGAGGGCGCGCCGTCGGCGAGGACGACGTAGAGGTCGTGGTCCGAGTGGGCCGTGGGCATGCCCTCGTGGGCCTGGGAGCCCTTGAGGACGAGACCCACGACCGCCGGATCCGCCGTAGCGAGGCGGACGAACTCCTCGTACGTCACAGAGTGCCCACGCACGCCTCGTTGCCCTCCGGGTCCGCCAGGACCCAGTGGGAGGGGGCGTGTTCGGCGGTGACGAGGTGGCCGCCGGCGGCGAGGGCCGCGGTGATGCGGGGTTCGGCCTCGTCGTGGGGGACCCAGACGTCGATGTGGAGGCGGTTGCGCTGGGGGCGGGGGGCGTCCATCTGCTGGAAGGAGAAGGGGGCGTTGCGGCGGTGCGGGTCGATGAGGTCCTCCGGGCTGCCGGCGCGGTGCGTGTAGCCGAGGAGGGCGCGCCAGAAGGGGGTGACCGCGGGGATGTCGAGCGCGTCGATGGTGACCTGGGCGCCGGTGAGGGCCGACGGGTCGGCGGTGAGGCCGAGTTCGGCGGCCAGGGGCCGAGATGCGGCGGGCGAGTTCGGGGTCGCCCTCGGTCAGGCCGTACAGCTCGGCGGTGGCCGTGATCAGGCGGACCGTCACGCCGTCGGGCCGCAGGTCCACGTCGGGGGAGGTGGGGAGGGTGGCGAGGGCGGACACGAAGGCGGCGCCCTCGGCGAAGGTGCCGGTGCGGTAGTACGCGCAGGCTCCCTCGCCCAGGACCCGCCAGTCGTCCAGGCCGGACTCCTCGCGGAAGCTGCTCGGCCGGATCTTCTTCGGAGGGGTCTGCGGAGTCGACGTCATGGGCGCCGCGGTTAGCGGCGCCCTCAGACGGTCCGCACACCCTTCCGCCAGACCTCCGCGACCAGCGGCACGCCCGGCCGGTACGCCAGGTGCACGTGCGACGGCGCGTCGAGGACGATCAGGTCCGCGCGGGCGCCGGGGGCGAGCCGGCCCACGTCGGTGCGGCGCAGCGCCGCCGCGCCGCCGGCCGTCGCGGACCACAGCGCCTCGTCGGGCGTCATCAGCATGTCGCGGACGGCGAGCGCGATGCAGAACGGCATCGAGGAGGTGAAGGACGAGCCGGGGTTGCAGTCCGTGGACAGCGCGACCGTCACGCCCACGTCGAGCAGCCGCCGCGCGTCCGGCCACTCGGCGCGGGTGGAGAACTCGGCGCCCGGCAGCAGCGTCGCCACCGTGTTGCCCTGCGCGAGCGCGTCGATGTCGGCGTTCGTGAGGTGGGTGCAGTGGTCGGCGCTCGCCGCGTCCAGCTCGACCGCGAGCTGCACGCCGGGGCCGTACGTCAGCTGGTTGGCGTGTACCCGGGCCTGCAGGCCCTTCGCCTGGCCGGCCTTGAGGATCGCCCGGGCCTGGTCGCCGTCGAAGGCGCCCTTCTCGCAGAAGACGTCGACCCAGCGGGCGTACGGCGCGCAGGCGTCCAGCATCGCGCCGGTCACCAGCTTCACGTACCCGGCGGGGTCGTCCGCGTAGTCCGGCGACACGATGTGCGCGCCGAGGTAGGTGACCTCGTCGGTGTGCTCGGCGGCGATGCGCAGCGCGCGGGCCTCGTCCTCGACGGTGAGGCCGTAGCCGGACTTGGTCTCGAAGGTCGTGGTGCCCTGGCGCAGCGCCTCCCACATGTAGCGGGCGACGTTGGCGGACAGCTCGGCGTCGGTGGCGGCGCGGGTCGCGGCGACGGTGGTGCGGATGCCGCCCGCCTTGTACGCCTGGCCGGACATCCGGGCGTTGAACTCCGCTGTCCGGTCGCCCGCGAAGACGAGGTGGGAGTGGGAGTCGACGAAGCCGGGGATCACCGCCCGGCCGCCGACGTCGACCCGGTTGTCAGTGGCCGGTGCTTTGCTTGTCTCACCGACCCAGACGACGCGGTCGCCGTCGACGACGACGGCCGCGTCCTGGATCAGACCGAGTGGCGAACCATCACCGAGGGAGGGGTCGTTGGTGACGAGACTGGCGATGTTGGTGATCACCGTGGCGGTCGCCGCCACGGCGCTGTTCGCGCTCGTGGGTCCGGTGCTCGCCGCCGGGTTGTTCGTCGCCGCGGGGCCGTTCATCGGATACCTCCGAGGAAAATCCCCGATTCGACGGGGAGGGGGATCGGACTCCTGCGGAGCAGGACATGAAGCAGGGTTTCGCCCCCGGTACGGAAGGCCGTGCCCTGACCAGCAGGTTTGATCTTCACAAATCGCATCACTAGCTTGTGAGAATGACCGTGACGTGTGTGAAGCGGGCGTTCAAGTACCGCTTCTTCCCGACCGATGCGCAGGCGGCTGAGCTGTCGCGCACGTTCGGGTGTGTGCGGAAGGTCTACAACCTGGCGCTGGCCGCGCGTACAGAGGCGTGGGTGCGGCAGGAGCGGGTCAACTACAACGCCACGTCGGCGATGCTGACGGCGTGGAAGAAGACCGAGGAACTCGCCTACCTGAACGAGGTGTCCTCGGTGCCGTTGCAGCAGTGCCTGCGGCACCTGCAGACGGCGTTCACCCTCTTCTTCGGCAAGCGGGCCAAGCACCCGCGCTTCAAGTCGAAGAAGAGGTCGAGGAAGTCCGCCGAATACACAACCAGCGGTTTCCGCTTCCGAGGCGGCGAACTGACCCTGGCGAAGATGTCCGAGCCTCTGGACATCGTGTGGTCCCGGCCCTTGCCCGAGGCCGCGGAGCCGTCCACGGTGACTGTGTCGCAGGACGCGGCCGGGCGCTGGTTCGTCTCCATGCTGTGCGAGGACTCGACCGTCAAGCCGCTGCCGGTGAACGACGACGCCGTGGGTATCGATGTAGGACTTGACCACCTGCTGACCCTGTCCACGGGTGAGAAGATCGCCAACCCCCGGCACGAACGCCGGGACCGTGCGCGGCTCGCACGCGCTCAGCGGGAGCTGTCGCGCAAGGCTATGGGTGACGGCGCCAACCGGGCCAAGGCCCGCCGCAAGGTCGCCAGGATCCATGCCCGGATCGCCGACCGCCGGCGCGACGGCCTGCACAAGCTGACCACTCGTCTCGTGCGTGAGAACCAAACGCTCGTGATCGAGGACCTGACCGTGCGCAACATGGTCAAGAACCGGAGACTCGCCCGCGCCGTCAATGACGCCGCGTGGGCGGAGTTCCGGAGCCTGCTGGAGTACAAGGCAGCCTGGTACGGACGGGAAGTGATCGCGGTCGACCGCTTCTTCCCCTCCTCCAAGCTGTGCTCCCACTGCGGCACCCTCGCGAAGAGGATGCCGCTCAACGTCCGCACCTGGACGTGCGAGAGCTGCGGCACGGCCCATGACCGGGACGTGAACGCGGCTCGTAACCTTCTGGCCGCCGGGCTGGCGGTGACAGTCTGTGGAGCTGGTGTAAGACCTCAACGGAGAACTCCAGGCGGGCAGTCGGCGACGAAGCAGAAACCCTCACGGCGCAAGCCGTGAGAATCCCCCTCGTCCACGAGGGGGAAGAAGCCAAGGTGAGGCGTCTCTCCTTCAGTCAGCTCAGCCGCGCAGGGCGGCGATCGAATCCGCGAGGGCCCGGGCCACGTCGGGAACGGATACGTGGGTCCCGTCCCGGACGACCTGCCGCCCGCCCACGATCGTGTGGCGTACGTCCGCGGCCGACGCTGCGAATACCGCCGTCTCGGCTGCCAGACGCGGTACCGGTCCCGCTGTCCTGACGGAGTCGAGCGCGATCGTCGTGAAGTCGGCGAGCGCGCCCGTCTCCAGGCGGCCGGCGTCGGGCCGGCCGAGGGCCGCGTGACCGTCCGCCGTGGCCGCGCGGAGCAGCGCCGCCGCGGTCCAGTGGCCGCGGGTCCTGGTCCGCAGGCGCTCGTTGAGCTCCATCGCGCGCGCCTCCTCCAGGAGGTCGATGACGGCGTGGCTGTCGCTGCCGAGCGAGAGCGGGGAGCCGGCCCGCTGGAGGGCGACGGCGGGGCCGATGCCGTCGGCGAGGTCGCGTTCGGTGGTCGGGCACATGCAGGTGCCGGTGGCCGTCGAGCCGATCAGCGCGATGTCGGCGTCCGTCATGTGGGTGTTGTGGACGCCCACCGTGCGCGCGCCGAGCACGCCGTGGTCGGCGAGCAGCTGGGTCGGGGTGCGGCCGTGGGCCGCCCGGCAGGCGTCGTTCTCCGCGGTCTGCTCGGAGAGGTGGACGTGCAGCGGGGCCTGGCGGTCCTGGGCCCAGCGGGCCACGGTCGCCAGCTGGTCCGCGGGGACGGCGCGCACCGAGTGGATGGCGGCGCCGATCCGTACGCCGTCGCGTTCCTTGAGCGCCGAGACCCGCTCGGCCCAGGCGTCGGCCGTCCCGTCGGAGAAGCGGAGCTGGTGCTGCTCGGGGGCGGCGCCGAAACCGGAGGAGAGGTAGGCGGTGTCGAGGAGGGTGATACGGATGCCGGCGTCGGCGGCGGCCGCGATCAGGGCCTCGCCCATGGCGTTGGGGTCGGCGTAGGGGGTGCCGCCGGGCGCGTGGTGGAGGTAGTGGAACTCGCCGACGGCGGTGATGCCGGCGAGGGCCATCTCCGCGTACACGGCGCGGGCGAGTGCGAAGTAGCTGTCGGGGGTGAGCCGCTGGGCGACGCCGTACATGACCTCGCGCCAGGTCCAGAAGGTGCCGGAGCCGACCTGGACGGTGCCGCGCAGGGCCCGGTGGAAGGCGTGGCTGTGGGCGTTGGCGAGGCCCGGGATCGTCAGGCCGCGCAGGACGACCGCGCCGGGCGGCGGGGCCTCGGCCCCGGTCCGTACGGCGGTGATCCGGCCGTCGGCCACTTCGAGCACCACGCCCGGCTCGACGTGGGTGTCGAGCCAGGCATGCTCCAGCCAGTACGTCACCTGCACGCGAGGCCCTCCAGTACGTCGGCGAGTGCGTGGACGCCCGCCACGCAGTCGTCCTCGGCCGCGAACTCGGCCGGGGAGTGCGAGACGCCCGTGGGGTTGCGCACGAACAGCATGGCGGTCGGGATCGAGGCGGACAAAATACCCGCGTCGTGTCCGGCGCCGGTGCCGAGGACCGGGACCTTGGTGCCGGTGGCGTCGGCGAGCAGCCGGCCGAGCTCCTCGCGCAGGGCGTGCCCGAACTCGACGACCGGCGTGAACGACTCGCGTACGACGGCGAGGTCGACGCCCCGGCGGACGGCGTGGTCACGGGCGGCGGCCTCGATGCCGGCGACGACGGCGTCCAGGGACTCCTGGTCGGCGGCGCGGGCGTCGAGCCAGCCGCGGACGAGCGAGGGGATGGCGTTGACGCCGTTGGGCTCGACGGCGATCTTGCCGAAGGTGGCGACGGCGCCCGCGAGTTCGGCCTCGTGGCGGGCCGCGAGGACGGTCTCGGCGTACGGCAGCATGGGGTCGCGCCGGTCGACGAGCCGGGTGGTGCCGGCGTGGTTGGCCTCGCCGTGGAAGTCGTACCGCCAGCGGCCGTGCGGCCAGATGGCGGAGGCGATGCCGACGGGGTCGCCGGACAGGTCGAGGGTGCGGCCCTGCTCGACGTGGAGCTCGACGAAGGCGCCGATGCGGGCGAGCCGCTCCGGGTCGTGGCCGATGGCCTCGGGGTCGTGGCCGGCGGCCTCCATGGCCTGCGGCAGCGAGATCCCGTCCGCGTCGCGCAGCTCGAAGGCCTTCTCCTTGGTCAGCTGGCCGGAGGTGAGCCGGGAGCCGACGCAGGCGAGCCCGAAGCGGGCGCCCTCCTCGTCGCCGAAGTTGACGATGGCGAGGGGCCGCTTGAAGGAGACGCCGCGGGCGCGGAGTTCGTCGAGGGCGGCGAAGGCGGACACGACGCCGAGCGGGCCGTCGAAGGCGCCGCCGTCGGGCACGGAGTCCAGGTGGGAGCCGGTGACGACGGCGTCGCCCGCGGTGCGGTCGCCGAGCCAGGCCCACTGGTTGCCGTTGCGGTCGGTCTCGACGTCGAGCCGGCGGGCCTCGGCCTGCATGCGGAACCAGAGGCGGCAGTCGGCGTCGGCGGCGGTCCAGGCGTAGCGGCGGTAGCCGCCGGAGTCCGTGTTGCGGCCGATTCCGTGCAGGCTGCGCCACATCGCGTGGAACGAGGGGGAGTCCCCCCGCCCCGCCGAGGCGGCCCGGGCGGAGCCGCGGGGCGCCTCGGCGGCGTCGTGGGACGAGGTCACGCGGAATCACCCTCGCGCATCGGGACGCGGACGCCCTTCTCGTCGGCGACCCGCTCGGCGATGTCGTAGCCGGCGTCGACGTGGCGGATGACGCCCATGCCCGGGTCGTTGGTGAGCACGCGGCGGATCTTCTCGCCGGCGAGCTTGGTGCCGTCGGCGACGGAGACCTGGCCGGCGTGGATGGAGCGGCCCATGCCGACGCCGCCGCCGTGGTGGATGGAGACCCAGGAGGCGCCGGAGGCGACGTTGACCATGGCGTTGAGCAGCGGCCAGTCGGCGATGGCGTCGGAGCCGTCGAGCATGGCCTCGGTCTCGCGGTACGGGGAGGCCACCGAGCCGCAGTCGAGGTGGTCGCGGCCGATCGCGAGCGGGGCGGCGAGGGTGCCGTCGGCGACCATGTCGTTGAACATGGCGCCGGCCTTGTCGCGCTCGCCCTGGCCGAGCCAGCAGATGCGGGCGGGCAGGCCCTGGAAGTGGACGCGCTCGCCGGCCATCTTGATCCAGCGGTGCAGGGACTCGTTCTCCGGGAAGAGGTCGAGGATCGCCTTGTCCGTCTTGTGGATGTCGCTCGCCTCGCCGGACAGCGCGGCCCAGCGGAACGGGCCCTTGCCCTCGCAGAACAGCGGGCGGATGTAGGCGGGGACGAAGCCGGGGAAGGCGAAGGCGCGGTCGTAGCCGGCCAGCTGGGCCTCGCCGCGGATGGAGTTGCCGTAGTCGAAGACCTCGGCGCCGGCGTCCATGAAGCCGACCATGGCCTCGACGTGCTTGGCCATGGACTCGCGGGAGCGCTGGGTGAACCCGGCCGGGTCCTTGGCGGCGGCGTCGGCCATGTCCTCGAAGGCGACGCCGACGGGGAGGTAGGACAGCGGGTCGTGGGCGGAGGTCTGGTCCGTCACGATGTCGATCGGGGCGCCCTCGGCGAGCATCTGCGGGAGCAGCTCGGCGGCGTTGCCGAGGAGGCCGATGGAGAGCGGGCGGCGGGCGTCGCGGGCCTCGGTGGCGAGCTGGAGGGCGTGGGCCAGGTTGTCGGCCTTGACGTCCAGGTAGCGGTGCTCGATGCGGCGCTCGATGGCGCGCGGGTCGCAGTCGACGCAGATCGCGACGCCGTCGTTCATGGTGACGGCGAGCGGCTGGGCGCCGCCCATGCCGCCGAGGCCGGCGGTCAGGGTGATGGTGCCGGCCAGGGTGCCGCCGAACTTCTTCGCGGCGACGGCGGCGAAGGTCTCGTAGGTGCCCTGGAGGATGCCCTGGGTGCCGATGTAGATCCAGGAGCCGGCGGTCATCTGGCCGTACATGGTGAGGCCGAGGGCCTCAAGACGCCGGAACTCCTCCCAGTTGGCCCAGTCGCCGACCAGGTTGGAGTTGGCGATGAGGACGCGCGGGGCCCACTCGTGGGTCTGCATGACGCCGACCGGGCGGCCGGACTGGACCAGCATCGTCTCGTCCTGCTTCAGCGTGCGCAGGGTGCGGACCATGGCGTCGAAGGAGCGCCAGTCGCGGGCGGCCTTGCCGGTGCCGCCGTAGACGACGAGCTTGTCGGGGTGCTCGGCGACCTCGGGGTCGAGGTTGTTCTGGAGCATCCGGAGGGCGGCCTCCTGCTGCCATCCCAGGGCGCTCAGTTCCGTACCGCGCGGTGCCCGTACGGGTCGGGGTCCTGACATGGCGGTGCCTCCTCGAATGTGGTTCAGATATTCACATCCTGACCGTCTGAATAGACTTAGTCAACAGCTGCGCGTCCGACCCGCCGAGTGGTGCCATGGACGCATGACGCTCTCCGAACGCGACCGGGCCGTCCGCGCCGCCGTCGAGCAAGGACTCCTCTCCCCCGCCGAGCCCGTCACCGCACTCCTCGACGTGACCGGCATCCGCGCCTCCACCACCGCCCTGACCAGCGCATTCACCGCCGTCACCAGCGCCCCCGTGCTGCACGCCTTCGCCGTCAAGGCCTGCCCGCTCGTGCCCGTGCTGCGCCTCCTGTACGAGTCGGGGCTCGGCGTCGAGGTCGCGAGCCCCGGCGAGCTGGCGCTCGCCCGCGCCGCCGGGATCCCGCCCTCCCGCACCGTCCTCGACTCCCCCGCCAAGACCCACGCCGAGCTGCGCCAGGCCCTCGCGCTCGGCATCGCGGTCAACGCCGACAACCTCCAGGAACTGGCCAGAATCGACGCCCTGGTCGCCTCCGCGCCCACCGCCTCGCCGCTCGGACTGCGGGTGAACCCGCAGGTCGGCGCCGGTTCCATCGGCGCGCTCTCCACCGCGACCGCCACCTCCAAGTTCGGCGTGGCGCTGCGCGACGAGGGCGCCCGCGAGGCCGTCGTCCAGGCCTATCTGGACCGGCCCTGGCTCACCCGCCTGCACACCCACACCGGCTCCCAGGGCATCCCGCTCGCCCTGATGGCCGAAGGCGTCGCCGCCGCGTACGCGCTCGCCGAGGAGATCAACGCCAAGGCCGGCCGGCAGCAGATCGACACCCTCGACATCGGCGGCGGGCTCCCGGTCAACTTCGCCTCCGACGAGGAGACCCCGACCTACGCCGACTACGCCCGGCTGCTCGCCGCGACCGTCCCCGGACTGCTCGACGGGCGCTACGCGCTGGTCACCGAGTTCGGGCGCTCGCTGCTCGCCAAGCACGGCACGGTCCTGGCCCGGGTCGAATACACCAAGACCTCCGGCGGCCGCCCCATCGCCGTCACCCACGCGGGCGTCCAGATCGCCACCCGCACCGTCTACGCGCCCGGGTCCTGGCCGCTGCGGATCCTCGCGTACGACGCCGAGGGCCGGCCCCGCACCGGCGAGCCGGTGGTCCAGGACGTGGCCGGGCCCGCCTGCTTCGCCGGGGACCTGCTGGCCACCGGCCGCGCCCTGCCGCCGCTGCGCCCCGGCGACGTGGTGGCGGTGCCGGACACCGGCGCCTACTACTTCGCCCACCACTACGCGTACAACAGCCTGCCCCGGCCTGCCGTGCACGGTTTCACCCCGACGGACGACGGCGGGACGGTCTTCGTCGCCGTGCGCCCCGCCCAGACCCTCGACGAGATCGTGGCCGAGTCCGGCGGCGCCCGGTCCGGCGTCCTGGTGCACGAACCGATGCGCGATCCGGTGCGCGATCCGGCGCCGGATGCTGACATGGAGGCATGACAGCTGGCACCTCCGTCGTCGTGGAACGCCGTGTCGCCGCCTCGCCCGGCCGCGTCTGGGAGTCGATCACCGACCTCCCCGAGCTGCCCCGGCTGCTCTCCGGCGTCGAGAAGGTCGAGGTGCTCACCGAGGGCGGCTTCGCGGTGGGCACCCGCTGGCGGGAGACCCGGCGGATGCTCGGCAAGGCCGCCACCGAGGAGATGACGGTGACCGTCTGCGAACCGCCCGAGCGGTACGTCACGGTCGCCGACTCCCACGGCATGCACTACGTCTCCGAGCTCACCCTCCACCCCGAGGGCCCCGCTGCGGCGGCCACCACGACCGTCCTGCGGATGACCTTCACGGCCCGCCCCTCCCACGACCGCAACCCGGGCGTGCTGACCCGGCTCCTCAACCGGTTCGGCTCCCGGGCGGTCGCCCGGGCCCTCGGCAAGGACCTGGACGAGATGGCGCGGGCGGTGGAGAGCCGGGGCTAGAACCGTCGAAGGACGGTCCCTAGTCCACGAACAGGCCCCGCGCCGCCGCCTTCGTGTCGAACTCCTCCAGGCGGGCCTGGGCGTCCGGCAGCTCGTCCGCCATCGCCTCCAGGAGCACCCGGCCGAGCAGCATCGGGGCGCAGGCGGTGTCGAAGGCGAGGCCGGTGCCGACGGCGGCCGGGATGAGCAGGTCGCTGTGGGCGGCGACGGGCGCGAAGGCGGACTCCGCGACGGTCACCACCTGCAGGCCGGCCGCCCGCGCGTGGGCGAGGGCGTCGACCACCTCGCGCGGGTGCCGGGGCAGCGCGAAGCACAGCAGGGCCGAGGCCCCGGCCCGTACGGCCGCGTCGATGCGGTCGTCGAGCATCGAGCCGCCCTCGTCGAGCAGCCGGACGTCGGGGTGCACCTTGCCGGCGAAGTACGCGAAGCCGCGGGCCTGCGAGGAGGCGGCGCGCAGCCCGAGCACGGGCAGCGGGCGCGAGCCGGCGAGCAGCCGCCCGGCCCGTTCGACCGGGGTCGGGTCGGCGAGCAGCGCGGCGAGGTGCTTGAGGTTCTCGATCTCGCCGAGCACGGCCTGCTGGTACTCGTTGTGCTCGGTGTGCTCCTCGGCGACCGCGGGCACGCTGTCGCGCAGGTGCTTGCGCAGCGCCGGGTAGCCGTCGAAGCCGAGGGCCACGGCGAAGCGGGTCACGGAGGGCTGGCTCACGCCGGCGAGCTCGGCCAGCTCGACGCTGGACAGGAAGGGCACGTCGGCGGCGCGGCGCACCATGCAGTGCGCGATGCGGCGCTGGGTCGGTGTGAGCCGGTGCCCCTCGAAGAGCGCCTGCAGCCGTCCGGCCGGGCTGTCGCTCATGCCTGCCGTCCCCCTTCCACCCGTCCATCTATTCAGTCACCTGGAACTCTGCATGAGGATATGCAGACAGGCAAGCAGAGGGGCACGGGGAAAGGGTTGCGCGGGGACCGCCGCACCCCCGTTTCCGGGGGGCGGGACGACGGCGGTCCCCGCGAGGGACACGGGCCCGGGTCAGGGCCGGTCCGCGTCCGGCGGCGTCGTCTGGAGGTCCGGGAGCCGCTCCGGAGGTCCGTGACGCCGACGGGTAAGACTCTGCCGTGGCCTTGTTAAGGGGGTGCTGCGGGTACGTGTCGCGCTCGTACCGTTTGCGCGAACGGACCCGCAGCAGGCCTCAGGGACGTCAGTGCTGGCGGCCGCCGCCGCTCGCGGCGAGGAAGGCCAGCAGGTCCTGGCGGCTGACCACACCGGTCGGCTTGCCCTCGACGAGCACGATCGCCGCGTCCGCGTCGCCGAGCACCGACATCAGGTCGGCGACCGGCTCGCCCGAGCCGACCTGCGGCAGCGGGGCGGACATGTGGTCCTCCAGCGGGTCCTCCAGGGACGCCTTCTGGGTGAACAGCGCGCTCAGCAGCTCGCGCTCGACGACCGAGCCGACGACCTCGGCGGCCATCACGTCGGGGTGGCCGGCGCCCGGCTTCACGATGGGCATCTGGGAGACGCCGTACTCGCGCAGCACCTCGATGGCCTGGCCGACGGTCTCGTCCGGGTGCATGTGGACGAGCGAGGGCACGTCGCCCGACTTGTGGGTCAGGACGTCGGCGACGGTGGCGGTGGAGGTGTCCTCCAGGAAGCCGTAGTCGGCCATCCACTCGTCGTTGAAGATCTTCGACAGGTAGCCGCGGCCGGAGTCCGGCAGCAGCACCACGACGACGTCGTCGGGGCCGAGCTCCTTGGCGACCTCCAGGGCGGCGACGACCGCCATGCCGCAGGAGCCGCCGACGAGCAGGCCCTCCTCCTTGGCGAGGCGGCGGGTCATCTGGAAGGAGTCCTTGTCGGACACCGCGACGATCCGGTCGGCGACGTTCTGGTCGTAGGCGGTCGGCCAGAAGTCCTCGCCGACGCCCTCGACCAGGTACGGGCGGCCGGAGCCGCCGGAGTACACCGAGCCCTCCGGGTCGGCGCCGATGACCTGGACCTTGCCCTTTGAGGCGTCCTTCAGGTAGTTGCCGGTGCCGGAGATGGTGCCGCCGGTGCCGACGCCCGCGACGAAGTGGGTGATCTTCCCCTCCGTCTGCTCCCACAGCTCGGGACCGGTGGTCTCGTAGTGCGAGCGCGGGTTGTTCGGGTTCGAGTACTGGTCGGGCTTCCAGGCGCCGGGGGTCTCCCGCACCAGCCGGTCCGACACGTTGTAGTACGAGTCCGGGTGCTCGGGGTCGACCGCCGTCGGGCAGACGACGACCTCGGCGCCGTACGCCCGCAGCACGTTGATCTTGTCCGTGGACACCTTGTCCGGGCAGACGAAGATGCACTTGTAGCCCTTCTGCTGGGCCACGATCGCCAGGCCGACGCCGGTGTTGCCGGACGTGGGCTCGACGATGGTGCCGCCGGGCTTGAGCGCGCCGCTCTCCTCGGCCGCCTCGATCATGCGCAGGGCGATGCGGTCCTTGACCGAGCCGCCCGGGTTGAAGTACTCGACCTTGGCCAGGACGGTCGCCTGAATGCCGGCGGTGACGCTGTTGAGCTTCACCAGCGGGGTGTTGCCGACGAGGCTGATCATCGAGTCGTGGAATTGCACCGTAGTCTCCGGGGTCTCCGTAATGGTGCAGCCAGCGTATTCCGTGGAATGCGTAGCCGGAGCCGCTTACGGGGCAGGAGTAACCGAGACGGCTCGGATGCGGCCTGAAGGAGGTGGCGGCCCGGATGTCCAGGGCGAGGGTGGCGCGGCGGATCGCGGCGGGCGCGGCGTACGGCGGCGGGAGCATCGGTCTGCTCGGTGTGGCGGCCGTGGGCGTGCTGCTCGCCGAGGTCGCGCTGGCCAAGAAGTCGGTCGGGGGCGGGGTGGCGCCGCTGCCGCCCGGGTCGGACGGCCGGTACGGGCGGGAGTTCGGCCCCGAGGAGCCGCTGCGGCTGGCCCTTCTGGGTGATTCCACGGCGGCCGGGCAAGGGGTGCGGCGGGTCGGGCAGACCCCGGGGGCGCTGATCGCCTCGGGGCTCGCGGCGGTGGCCGAGCGCCCGGTGGACCTGCGGAACGTGGCGCTGTCCGGGGCGCGCTCGGACGATCTGGAGCGGCAGGTGTCGCTGCTGCTCGCCGCGCCGTCGGGTCCCCCGGACGTGTGCGTGATCATGATCGGCGCGAACGACGTCACCCACCGGATGCCGGCCACCCAGTCCGTGCGCTGTCTGTCGGCGGCGGTACGGCGGCTGCGCACGGCCGGCGCCGAGGTGGTGGTGGGCACCTGCCCGGATCTCGGCACCATCGAGCCGGTCTACCAGCCGCTGCGCTGGCTGGCCCGGCGGGCCTCGCGGCAGCTCGCGGCGGCCCAGACGATCGTGGTGGTCGAGCAGGGCGGGCGGACGGTGTCGCTCGGCGACCTGCTCGGGCCGGAGTTCGCGGAGAACCCGCGCGAGATGTTCGGCGTGGACAACTTCCACCCCTCCGCGGAGGGGTACGCGACGGCGGCGATGGCGGTCCTTCCGACCGTCTGCGCGGCGCTCGGGGTCTGGCCGGAAGCCGACCGGCTCGACGTGGCGCGCCGCGAGAACATGCTGCCGGTGGCGAAGGCGGCGGCGGAGGCGGTCCGGGAGGCCGGCACCGAGGTCATCGGCGCCCGCGCGCCCTGGGCGCTGCTCAAGCACCGCAGGCGGCGCCGGCTGCCGCTGCCGGGCGGCACCCCCGTACCGGAGGAGAACGGGCGGGACAATGGACAGCGGGACGCCTCCACACCCCTCCCTCAGGACTGAGCCGGTCCTGAGCGGGCGCTTAGAAAAGAGGTCCGCATCACACACCGTGGCCGGTGACCCGCGCGGTACGTGCAGGTAACTTCCCTTTCTGTCCGCCCACTCCGCATCCTCCTGGAGCCGTGATGCCCGAAGCCGTCATCGTCTCGACCGCCCGCTCGCCGATCGGCCGGGCCTTCAAGGGCTCCCTGAAGGACCTGCGGCCCGACGACCTCACCGCCACGATCATCCAGGCCGCCCTGGCCAAGGTCCCCGAGCTGGACCCGCGCGACATCGACGACCTGATGCTCGGCTGCGGTCTGCCCGGCGGCGAGCAGGGCAACAACCTGGGCCGCATCGTGGCCGTACAGATGGGCATGGACCACCTGCCGGGCTGCACGATCACCCGCTACTGCTCCTCCTCGCTGCAGACCTCCCGCATGGCGATGCACGCGATCAAGGCGGGCGAGGGCGACGTCTTCATCTCGGCCGGTGTCGAGATGGTGTCCCGCTTCGTGAAGGGCAACTCGGACTCGCTGCCCGACACGCACAACCCGCTCTTCGCCGACGCCGAGGCCCGTACGGCCGCCGTCGCCGCCTCCGAGGGCTCCACCTGGCACGACCCGCGCGAGGACGGCCTGGTCCCCGACGCGTACATCGCCATGGGCCAGACCGCCGAGAACCTGGCGCGCTGGAAGGGCGTCACCCGCCAGGACATGGACGAGTTCGGCGTCCGCTCGCAGAACCTGGCCGAGCAGGCCATCAAGAACGGCTTCTGGGAGCGCGAGATCACCCCGGTGACGCTCCCGGACGGCACGGTCGTCTCGAAGGACGACGGCCCGCGCGCCGGCGTCACCCTGGAGGGCGTCTCCGGCCTGAAGCCGGTCTTCCGCCCCGACGGCCTGGTCACCGCCGCCAACTGCTGCCCGCTGAACGACGGCGCCGCCGCGCTCGTGATCATGTCCGACACCAAGGCGCGCGAGCTGGGCCTGACCCCGCTGGCCCGGATCGTCTCCACCGGCGTCTCCGGCCTGTCCCCCGAGATCATGGGCCTGGGCCCGGTCGAGGCGTCGAACCAGGCGCTCAAGCGCGCCGGCCTCACCGCGAGCGACATCGACCTGGTCGAGATCAACGAGGCCTTCGCCGCGCAGGTCATCCCGTCCTACCGCGACCTGGGCTTCGACCTGGACAAGGTGAACGTCAACGGTGGCGCCATCGCCGTCGGCCACCCCTTCGGCATGACGGGTGCCCGCATCACCGGCACCCTGATCAACAGCCTCCAGTTCCACGACAAGCAGTTCGGCCTGGAGACCATGTGCGTGGGCGGTGGCCAGGGCATGGCCATGGTCATCGAGCGCCTGAGCTGAGGCTCGACGAGCGGCTGAGCCGGTGCCTCCCGGGCGCGCGGACTAACCGCCCCGCGTCCAAGCCGTGACCGAATCTCCCCCAGGATGTGACATACATCCCGGGGGAGAGTTGTTTTCCCAGGTCACAGGGGTTTCGGGACTAAACGCCCGGCCGAAATACCTGTCCATTTCGTGACGTAATGCACTGACAGGACGCGCGACCTCAGGACACTCTGATGTAGGAAGTCGGGGGATCGACTCGGAATCGGGAGTACGTCAGTGAGCGCTCTGTCTCTTGCCCTGCTGGTGACCACCGCCGCTGCCACGGCCGTGGGCGCCGCGGCCCTGCACTCCGCCCACGCTCTCCGTAAGCAGATCATCGCATTGCGTGGCGAGATCGCAACCGCACAGGGCGCGTCCGTCCCCCAGCAGGCCCGCGAGACGCCCGCCGCCGAGATACGGGCCGCGGTCGCCGAGGCCCTGGCCGAGGAGCGCGAGCGCGAGCTGGCCGAGGCGCGCGCCTTCTGGGCCGCGCAGGAGGCCCGGGACGCCGCCGACGCCCCGTCGCTGCTCGGCGGTCTGGCCGGCCCCGGCGAGGACGGCCCCTACTTCGTCCCGCGCCAGGCCGACTTCACGGGCCTGGAGGCGATGGCCCTGGAGGCCATGGAGGCGGAGGCCGCCGCGCTCGACGGGCCGGGCCGCGAGGCCGCGCCGCAGGACCCGACGGAGCTCTTCGACACCTTCGACACGACGTTCGACACCTTCGAGACCTTCGACGAGTTCCCCGAGCTCGCCGGTGAGCTCGCGGGCGAGCTGACCGGTGAGCCGGCCGGCGCCGGCGAGTACCCCGAGGACTCCCCCGAGCTGGCCGCGGCCCGCCGCCGGCACCCCTCGCACCCGGACTTCGTGCCGGTCCGCACGCCCGTGGTCACCGACCACGAGCGCACGGTGGCGCGTCTCGAGGAGCTGGCCGACACCCGTACGGCGCTGACCGACGTCCGTCCCGGCCCGCTGGGCACCCTGGACGTGTACGTGTTCGCCGACGGCACCACGCTGTGCATGACCCCGGGCCACCGCGAGACCGCCGAGCGCCTCGCCGGTGCCCTGCGCGCCGGACAGACCCCCGTCCTGCTCGGCGGCTCGGGCGTCTCCGGCGCCTACGCCCTGACCTTCTCCTGCGGCGAGGCGCCCGAGGACAACGTCTACATCCTCGCGGACCGCGTGATCGCCAGCATGTAGGGCCCCTGGGGGCGCTGTACGGCCCCTACAGGCCCGCGCGGGCCTGTGCCGCCCGTACGAGTTCCACGGCCTCGTCCAGGTCCCCTCCGGGGGCTCCTGCCGGGGCCGTACGCATGCTTTCGGCCAGATCCGCGGCGGCGACCGCGAGTTGGTCGGCGACCACGAACACCCCGGCGTCGGGCATGGTCCGGGGCTCCCGCTCCGGGTCCTCCAGACGCTGCGCCCGGGCCGCCAACTCCCTGGCCAGGGCGAGGCCCTCGGCGGCGGCGCCGCGCTGGAGGCGGCTCTGCGGGGCGGCCCGCAGCCGGTCGGCGAAGCGCTCGGCGGCGGCGGTCAGTTCGGTCGTATCGCGCACCCCGCGACCCTACGCGCCGTCCGGGGACCATTGCCAACGGGCGAACGCTCGGGCACGGTGACGTGAAGGAGCACAGGCACAACGCGTCCGGAGGCGCCGATGTCCCGCACATTCTCCGAAGAGACCCATCGCAATCTGCTGGCCCGCATCCCCCGTTGCACCGGTCGTGAGGTGTCCGACTGGCTGAAGGCCGTCGAGGAGGGTCCGTCCCTCATCCGCTTCGAGGAGAAGGTCAGCTGGCTGCGCGGCGAGCACGGGCTCGCCTACGGGCACGCCAAGGCGATCATCCACGAGTACGACCTGCGGAGGGCCGCCCGCCGCATGCTGTAGCACCGCATGCTGTAGCACCGCCTGCCGCACAGCCGCGGCGGCTCACTTCCCGACGTGCCGGCCGAGGAAGTCGCGGACCAGCTCCGCGATCTCCTCGCCGTGCGTCTCCAGGGCGAAGTGCCCGGCGTCGAGGAGATGGATCTCGGCGTCCGGCAGATCGCGGGCGAAGGCCTCGGCGCCGGCCGGGCCGAAGATCTCGTCGCCGCGGCCCCAGGCGGCGAGCAGCGGCGGCCGGTGGGTGCGGAAGTACTCCTGGAAGGCCGGGTAGCCGTCCAGGTTGAACTGGTAGTCCCAGAACAGCTGGAGCTGGATCTCCTGGTTGCCCGGCCGGTCGAGGCCCGCCTGGTCGAGGGTCCAGGCCTCCGGGCCGATCCGGTCCAGCCGGTCGGCCGGCACGCCGTGGGTGTACTGCCAGCGGGTGGCCTCGGGGGTGAGCAGCGCGCGTACCCCGGCCTCGTTGGCCTCGCGGTCCTTGGCGTGGGCGAAGAGCACGTCCCAGAAGGGCGTGAAGCCCTCCAGGTAGGCGTTGCCGCTCTGGGTGACGATCGCGGTGACCCGCTCGGGGTGCCGGGCGGCGATGCGCAGGCCGATGGGCGCGCCGTAGTCCTGGACGTAGAGCGCGAAGCGGTCGGCGCCGAGCCGGTCGAGCAGCTTCAGGGTGATCTCGGTGAGCTTCTCGAAGCTGTACTCGAAGGCGTCCACGGCGGGTGCGGCGGAGGCGCCGAAGCCGATGTGGTCGGGTGCGATCAGGTGGTACGAGTCGGCGAGCGCGGCCATCAGGCCCCGGTACATGTGCGAGCTGCTCGGGAAGCCGTGCAGCAGCACCAGGGTGGGCCGGGAGGGGTCGCCGGCCTCCCGGTAGAAGACCTCCAGGCCGTCGATGGTCTCGGTGCGGGCGCGCAGGGCGAATGCGGACATGGGACCTCCCCGGACAGTGGAGAACGATCGTTCTCCCGATACCCTGCAGAGTAGGAGAACGATGGTTCTCCCCGCAAGGGCGCTTTCCGAGGAGTGATCGGTGATGGACGCGGAGACCGCGGAGCTGAAGCTCCTTCAGACGGCCGAGACACTGTTCGACGAGAAGGGTGTCCAGGCCGTCGGCATGGACACCATCCGCGGCGCCTCCGGCGTCTCCCTCAAGCGCCTCTACCAGCTCTTCCCGTCCAAGGACCATCTCGTCTGGGCGGTCCTGGAGCGCCGCGACAAGGCGGTGCGCGAGGCCATCGCCGCCCATGGCGCCACCCACGCCACCACCCCGTACCAGCGGGCCCTCGCGGTCTTCGACTACCTCGGCGCCTGGTTCGCCGAGCCCGATTTCCGGGGCTGCGCCTTCATCAACACCTTCGGCGAGATGGGCGGCATCTCCCCCGACATCGCCGGCCTCGCCCGCGGCCACAAGCAGGCCCTGCGGGACTACTTCGCCGAGCAGACCGGGGCCATGAACGCCCCGCCCGCCCTCGCCGACCAGCTCGCCCTGCTCGCCAACGGCGCCATGGTCGTGGCCGGCATCAACGGCACCTCCGAGCCGGCCTCCCAGGCCAAGGACGCGGCGCGGGTGCTGCTCGACGCGTACGTGGACTGAGCGACACCGGAGAACGCGGAAGGGCCCGCCCGGCGGCTGCCGGACGGGCCCTTCTCTCAGTTCACGCCGTGATCACACGGTGCGTCAGTCGTCGCCCTGCAGGATCGACAGCAGACGCAGGAACTCCATGTAGATCCACACCAGCGTCATGGTGAGACCGAAGGCGGCCAGCCAGGACTCCTCGCGCGGAGCGCCGTAGGTGATGCCGTCCTCGACCTGCTTGAAGTCCAGGGCCAGGAAGCAGGCGCCCAGGATGATGCCGATGACGCCGAACATGATGCCGAGGCCGCCGCTGCGGAAGCCCAGGCCGTCACCGCCGCCGAAGACGGCGAACAGCAGGTTGACCGCCATCAGCAGCACGAAGCCGATCGCGGCCGCCATCACGAAGCCGTAGAAGCGGCGGGTGACGCGGATCCAGCGCATCTTGTAGGCGATCAGCACACCGGCGAAGACCGCCATGGTGCCGAGCACCGCCTGCGCGACCACGCCGTCCGCGATGTACGTCGACACCGCGGCGGAGATCACGCCGAGGAAGACGCCCTCGAAGGCCGCGTAGCCGAGGATCAGCGCGGGGACCGGCTTGCGCTTGAAGGACTGGATGAGCGACAGGACGAGGGCCACCAGACCAGCGCCGACGCCGATGGCGTACGACTTGTTCAGGTTGGCCGGGTCGACCGGCAGCAGCAGCCAGGACAGCACGGCGGTCACGACGACGGTGCCGAGCGTGATCGCCGTACGGCTCACCACGTCGTCGATCGTCATCACATTGCCGCGCACCTGCTGCGGCGCGCCGAACTGCGTGTCCTGCGGCGCGTACGGGTTGGTCGCGTACGGGTTGGCGGCACCCTCGGCGTAAGGGTTGCCGGTGGCGTACGGGTTGGTTCCGACGCCCCCGGCCTGCGGCTGCTGCGCGCCCGCGTAGGCGTTGTCGCGGCTGAACCCCCGTCGCGAGAAGACCGGGTTGCTGCTCCTCATCTCACTCCTCCATGGCCGCACTGCGCGGCCTTGCGTCAAGAGTAATAGGAAGGCAAAAGGAACTCCCTCGTGCTCGGGGAGGATCTTTATACGATCGTGTCGAGCGGGAGTCGGCCGAGGCGGCGCCGCGAGGGCGCCGAGGAGTGCCCGGAACCGGATTCGAACCGGTACGGCCCGAAGGCCAGCGAGGTTTAAGCTCGCCGTGTCTGCATTCCACCATCCGGGCGTGCGCGAAGCTCCGCGTTGGCACAGGAGCCTATCGGGGCGCGTTCGCCCGTTCAGTCGAACGCTGGCCCGATGTTGTCTTATTTTATTGACACCTGAGGGTGCGTCAGCGCAGGTGGGGGGCCTTGTGACGAAGTGTGACCAGGGTCGCGCCAGCAAAGACGAGGGGGGTGGAATGACGAAAACTCGCCGCAGAACAGGGCCGGACTCCGTCACCTTCCCGGGTGCCCTCCGCGGCGGCCTCCGCACCGGTCCGGCGTCTCGGGGTCACCGTCATACCTCAGGATGACGGGGCGGCCCGGCGGTCCGACTCCAGAGGGCCCCTCGAACGGGCACGTGGACGGACGTCCCGGCGCGGTACGAACGACACGATGGAGTGGTTCCCGAATCGTCGCAGTGACAGGAGTCGCCGTCGTGACCACCACCCCCACCGTGCACCGCTCGACCGCGGTGGCCGCCCATGCCACCGACCTCAGCAAGGTCTACGGGTCGGGCGAGACCCAGGTGGTCGCCCTCGACCGGGTCAGCGTCAGCTTCGGGCAGGGCGAGTTCACCGCCATCATGGGTCCCTCGGGCTCCGGCAAGTCGACCCTGATGCACTGCGTCGCCGGCCTCGACTCCTTCTCCTCCGGCTCGGTCCGGATCGGCGGCACCGAGCTCGGCAGCCTCAAGGACAAGCAGCTCACCCAGCTCCGCCGGGACAAGATCGGCTTCATCTTCCAGGCGTTCAACCTGCTGCCGACGCTCACCGCGCTCGAGAACATCACGCTGCCGATGGACATCGCGGGCCGCAAGCCCGACAAGCAGTGGGTGCAGCAGGTCATCGACATGATCGGCCTGTCCGGGCGGCTGAGCCACCGCCCCAACCAGCTCTCCGGCGGCCAGCAGCAGCGCGTGGCGGTGGCCCGCGCCCTGGCCTCCAAGCCCGAGATCATCTTCGGTGACGAGCCGACCGGAAACCTCGACTCGCGCTCCGGCGCCGAGGTCCTCGGCTTCCTGCGCAACTCGGTGCGCGAACTCGGCCAGACCGTGGTGATGGTGACCCACGACCCGGTCGCCGCCTCCTACGCGGACCGCGTGATCTTCCTGGCGGACGGCCGGATCGTCGACGAGATGCTCCACCCGACGGCGGACGGCGTGCTCGACCGCATGAAGGCCTTCGACGCCAAGGGCCGCACGAGCTGAGCCCGGGGCCCCGGGCCCGCCTCCTCCCCGTCCGCCGTCCCACCTTCCGTACCCAGGACACCTCCATGTTCCGTACCGCCCTGCGCAATGTGCTCGCGCACAAGGCCAGGCTGCTGATGACCGTGCTCGCCGTGATGCTCGGCGTGGCCTTCGTCTCCGGCACCCTGGTCTTCACCGACACCCTGTCCAACGCCTTCCGCAACCAGTCGGCCAAGAGTTACGACCAGGTCGCCGTGGCCGTCAGCGCCGCGCCGAACCAGAAGGACCCCAACTCCACGCCCGGCCTGTCCGAGCAGACCCGGCAGAAGATCGCCGCGATCGACGGCGTCGCCGACGCCACCGGCCGTGTCAGCGGCTTCGCCGGCGTGCCGGACAAGGACGGCAAGCTGATCGGCACCGGCTGGTCCAACAAGGGCGGCAACTTCGCCCCCGGCAAGGACGGCAAGGACTCCGCGTACGCCTTCACCACCGGCCAGGGCCCGGTGAAGGACGACGAGATCGCGCTCGACAAGGAGACCGCCGCCAAGGGCGCCTACCAGGTCGGCGACCAGGTCCGGGTGGCCACCAACGGCCCCGTCGAGACCTACACCCTCGCCGGTGTCTTCACCACCGAGGACGGCGCCGTCAACGCGGGCGGCAGCCTCGTCCTGTTCGACACCGACGTCGCCCAGAAGCTGTTCCTGCGGCCCGGCTTCTTCTCCGACATCAACGTCAGCGCCAAGGCGGGCGCCGACGCGGACAAGATCCTCGCCGCCGTGAAGCCGGTCGTCGGCGACACCGCCGACGCCCAGACCGGCAAGGAGCTCGCCGACCAGCAGGCCAAGGACATCGAGGCCGGGCTCAGCGCGCTCAACCAGATGCTGCTCGGCTTCGCCGCCATCGCGCTCTTCGTCGGCATCTTCCTGATCTCCAACACCTTCACCATGCTGGTCGCCCAGCGCACCAAGGAGCTCGCGCTGATGCGCGCCGTCGGTGCCTCGCGCAAGCAGATCACCCGCTCCGTGCTCATCGAGGCCGGTCTGGTCGGTCTGGTCGCCTCGGCCATCGGCTTCGTCCTCGGCATCGGGCTCGCCGCCGGACTGCGCTCCGGCATGAACGCCTTCGGGCTGAAGGTCCCCGCGGGCGAGCTGGTCATCGGCGCGACCCCGCTGGTCTCGGCGCTCGCGGTCGGCATCCTCGTCACCGTGCTCGCCGCCTGGCTGCCCGGCCGCCGCGCCGCGAAGATCCCGCCGGTCGCCGCGATGAGCAGCGTCCACGCGGTCGCCACCACCAAGTCCCTGGTCGTCCGCAACACCATCGGCGCGATCGTCACCGCGCTCGGCGTGGGCGCCATCGCCCTCGGCGCCTCCAAGGGCGGCGAGGACGGCCGGATGATGATCGCCGGCGGTGCCTTCCTGGCCCTCATCGGCGTGATCGTGCTGATCCCGCTGCTCTCCCGCCCGGTGATCGCGCTGTCCCGCCCGGTCCTCAAGGCCTTCGGCGTGGCCGGCACGCTGGCCGGTCTCAACGCGGTCCGCAACCCGCGCCGCACCGGCGCCACCGCCTCCGCGCTCGCCATCGGCCTCACCCTGGTCACCGGCCTCTCGGTGCTCGGCGCCACGGTCGGCTCGGCCGTCGACCGGATGACGACCGACCAGATCAAGGCCGACTACATGATCACCATGGCGAGCGGCGAGGGCCTCAACCAGGCCGCGCTCGACGCCGTGAAGAAGACCCCGGGCGCCACCGCCGTCTCCCCGCAGCAGGCCGGCTGGGTCCAGGTGAAGGGCACCTTCAAGTCCGTCTCCGGCGTCACCCCGGGCGACATCGAGAAGGTGCTCAACGTCAAGGTCGTCAACGGCTCCCTCGGCACCCTCGCCGCGGGTCAGGTCGCCGTCGACGACAAGACCTCCGACAAGCAGGGCTGGAAGGTCGGCTCGAAGCTGCCGGTGGAGTTCTCCGACAAGAAGAAGGGCGAGCTGACGGTCGGCGCGGTCTACGAGGCCAGCGAGTTCGTCTCGCCGCTGATGCTCGACACCAAGGTCCTCAACGCGCACGACCCCAAGCCGTACATCCCGCAGATCTTCGTGAAGATGGACGGCGGCCCGTCGGCCGCGGCCGAGAAGGCCGTGACGAAGTCGCTCGGCGACAACCCGGCCATGACGGTCATGGACCAGAAGGACATCCGCGACCAGTTCGGCGGCGTCATCAACATGATGCTGAACATCATGTACGGCCTGCTGGCGATGGCCCTGATCATCGCGGTGCTCGGGGTCGTCAACACCCTGGCGATGTCGGTCTTCGAGCGGCAGCAGGAGATCGGCATGCTGCGGGCGATCGGTCTCGACCGGCGCCGGGTGAAGCGGATGGTGCGTCTGGAGGCCGTGGTCATCTCGCTGTTCGGCGCGGTGGTCGGCATCGCCCTCGGCTCCTTCCTGGGCTGGGCGATCGGCGAGACCCTGAGGGCCAGCCTGCCGGACTACGCCCTCGTCCTGCCGTGGGGCCGGATCGGGATCTTCCTGCTCCTCGCCGGACTGGTGGGCGTGCTCGCCTCCCTGTGGCCGGCGCGCAGCGCGGCGAAGCTGAACATGCTGGCCGCGATCAAGGCCGAGTAGCACACGCGTGGTGCGACGAGGGCCGGGCTCCCCTGGGGGAGCCCGGCCCTCACGCGTACGTCGTCCTACGCCTCCGTCCACTCCCGCGAGCGCCGCGGAAGCCCGCTCGCGCCCGAGGCCGGGGTCTTCACCGCCAGGAACTGGTTGACGCCGATCCGGTTGCGCTCGAAGGAGACCGCCGAGGCCGCCATGTACAGGCGCCAGATCCGGGCCCGGGCGGGCGAGGTCAGCCGGACCGCCTGGTCCCAGTGCGCCTCCAGGTTGGCCACCCAGCGGCGCAGCGTCAGTGCGTAGTGCTCGCGCAGCACGTCGACGTCCCGCACCTCGAACCCGGCTTCCTCCAGGGTCGTCAGGGTGCGGCCCATCGGGGCCAGTTCGCCGTCCGGGAACACGTACGCGTCGATGAAGGCGTCCACCTCGTACGCCTCCTCGTCGGGCTCCGGGCGGCGCGCGATCTGGTGGTTGAGCAGCCGCCCGCCGGGCTTCAGGAGCCGGAAGAGGATGTCCGCGTACTCCCGGTACCGCACGGCGCCGACGTGCTCGGCCATGCCGATGGAGGAGATGGCGTCGAACGGCCCGTCGCTGACGTCCCGGTAGTCCTGGACGCGGATCTCGATCCGGTCGGTCAGGCCCTCGTCGGCGATCCGCTTGCGGGCGTAGGCGGCCTGCTCGCGGGAGAGGGTGATGCCGACGACCCGCGCCCCGTACTCCTTCGCCGCGTGGATCGCCATCGAGCCCCAGCCGCAGCCCACGTCGAGCAGCCGGTCGCCCTCCTTGAGCGCGAGCTTGCGGGCGATCAGGTCCAGCTTGTCGCGCTGGGCCTCCTCAAGGGTGCCCGTGTCCGTCCAGTAGGCGCACGAGTAGACCATCGACGGGCCGAGGACCAGCTCGTAGAACTCGTTGCCCACGTCGTAGTGGTGACTGATCGCCTGCTTGTCCCGGCGCTTGCTGTGCCGGGTGCCGCTGCGCCCGCGCATCTCCTCCACGGGCGGCTTCGGCGGCGGGAACGGGCCGGCCAGCTTGAGCAGCGTCTTCGCCGCCGCCCTGACCTTCGGGTCGCGCACGGTCTCCAGGGCGCCGCGGGTCTCCGCGTCGCGCTCCCAGAGGAAGCCGGCCAGCCGGTCCAGGACCGTGTAGAGGTCGCCCTCGACATCGATCTCCCCGGCCACCCAGGCCCGGGCGAGCCCCAGCTCCCCCGGCTTCCACAGCAACCGCCGCAGGGCGCGGCGCTCGCGCACGATCAGTACGGGGCCGTCCGCAGGACCGGCCTCGCTGCCGTCCCAGGCCCGCAGGCGCACCGGGAGCTTCGCTCCCAGGACGTCCTCGGCAAGGGCGGTCAGCCGCGACGCGGCGTCGGCCATGGTGCAACACCTCCGTGATCTCGTGCCCCAGAAATGCTCGTCACCATGGGAACACCGTCCGTAGGCGATGCCATCCCGCCGCGTGCGTAAACAGCGTGAAAAACACGCGAAGGGCCGTCCGCACCACGGATGGCGGACGGCCCTTTTACGGCCTTGCGTGTACTACGGGGCAGTACGGGACTGCCGGTACTGCTGGTCCTGCTGGTACTGCCGGTCCTGCGGGGTCTTACGAGGCCTTGGCCTTCTCCTGCGCCGGGGCGGCCGGCGCCGGGGCGGGCTTGGCCGCCTCGTAGAACTCCTCGCGGGGGGTCTCCATGGCACCCAGGGAGACGACCTCGCGCTTGAGGAACATGCCGAGGGTCCAGTCGGCGAAGATGCGGATCTTGCGGTTCCAGGTCGGCATGGCCATGCCGTGGTAGCCACGGTGCATGTACCAGGCGAGCCGGCCCTTGAGCTTGATCTTCATCTTGCCCATGACGATCATCGCGACGCCCTTGTGCAGGCCGAGACCCGCGACGGCGCCCTTGTTGGAGTGCGCGTACTCCTTCTGCGGGAAGCCGCGCATGCCGGCCACCACGTTGTCGCCGAGGACCTTGGCCTGGCGCAGGGCGTGCTGGGCGTTCGGCGGGCACCAGGCGCGCTCGGCCGGGACACCGGCCTTGATCGCGGCCAGGTCCGGGACCTGGGCGTTGTCGCCCGCGGCCCAGACGTAGTCCATGCCCTGGACCTGCAGCTTCGCGGAGGTGTCCACGTGGCCGCGGGGGCCGAGCGGCAGACCGAAGCGGGCGAGCGCCGGGTTCGGCTTCACACCGGCGGTCCACACGATGGTGCTGGAGTCGACCTCCAGGCCGTTCTTCAGCACGACGTGGCCGTCGACGCAGGAGTCCATCGACGTCGAGAGGTAGATCTCGATGCCGCGGCCCTCGAGGTGCTCCTTGCCGTACTGGCCGAGCTTCGGGCCGACCTCGGGAAGGATCTTGTCGGCGGCGTCGACGAGGATGAAGCGCATGTCCTCGCGCTTCACGTTCGTGTAGTACTTCGCCGCGTCGCGGGCCATGTCCTCGACCTCGCCGATGGTCTCCGCACCGGCGAAGCCGCCGCCCACGAAGACGAAGGTCAGCGCCTTGCGGCGGACCTCCTCATCGGTCGTCGAGTCGGCCTTGTCGAGCTGCTCGAGGACGTGGTTGCGCAGGCCGATGGCCTCCTCGATGCCCTTCATGCCGATGCCCTGCTCGGCGAGGCCGGGGATCGGGAAGGTGCGGGAGACGGCACCCATCGCGATGACCAGGTAGTCGAACGGCAGCTCGTACGCCTCGCCGACGAGCGGCGCGATCGTGGCGACCTTGCGGTCCTGGTCGATGGTGGTGACCCGGCCGGTGAGCACCTCCGCACCGCGCACGACGCGTCGCAGCGGGACGACGACGTGACGCGGGGAGATGCTGCCGGCGGCGGCTTCGGGGAGGAAGGGCTGGTAGGTCATGTACGACCGCGGGTCGACGACCGTGACGGTCGCCTCGCCGAAGCGCATCTTCTTGAGGATGCGCCGAGCTGCGTACAGGCCTACGTACCCACCGCCTACTACGAGGATCCTGGGACGCTCCGTGGTGCTCATGCATCCGAGTATCCACCCCCTTGGGAGGGGTGGCTCGTGCGCCCCTTCACAAGGTTCCGAGGCACCTCTGCTACACTCCGCCGCCCACGTGACCCAGGTCATGGTCCAGCAAAGGAACCACGGTGCCGGGGAGAACGTTGTTCACCCCCTGTGAACTGGACCGGAGAGCCTTCTTTAACGCTGAACCGCAGGGCACGTTCACACGATGGAAACAACGAGCGAAGTGGCCTCCACGCCTGCGAAAGGGCCCCGCGGAACCCCTCGGAGGGACCAAAGGCCCTCCAACGGCCCCCACAGGGCCCTTTTCCTTGTGAAGAACTTCACGAACCTTTTGGCGAAGGGGTCCTCCAGGGGCCCCAAGAGGGTCCCCGGAGGGCCGTCACAGGCCCCTCGCAGGCCTCTCACAGGGGCTCATAGCCGCCCGCTATGCGACGGATAGCGCGATCCCATCGAGGATGTCGTGCTCGCTGACGACGACCTCGGCGGCACCGGTGCGCTCCATGATCTCGGCGAGGACCAGGGCTCCGGCGACGATCACGTCGACCCGCCCGGGGTGGATCACCGGGATCGCGGCGCGCTCGTCGTGGGTGGAGCCGAGCAGCCGGGCGACGACCTCGTCGACCTGGGCGCGGGAGATCCGGGAGTGGTGGACGCGCTCGGAGTCGTACTCCGGCAGCCCGAGGGCGATCGCGGCGACCGTGGTGACCGAACCGGCGAGCCCGACCAGGGTCTCGGCCTCGGTGATCGGCACGGTCTCGGCGGCCAGGTCCATCGCCGCGCGCACGTCGGCGCGGATCGCGGCGACCTCCTCGGCGGCCGGCGGGTCGTGCCGGACGTGCCGCTCGGTCAGCCGTACGCAGCCGATGTCGACGGACCGGGCGGCCTCGACGTGCTTGTTGCCGACCACGAACTCGGTCGAGCCGCCGCCGATGTCCACCACCAGGCGCCGGTCGGCGCCGTGCAGCTCGCCGGTCGCGCCGGTGAAGGAGAACTCGGCCTCCTGGTCGCCGGTGATCACCTCGGGCTCCACGCCCAGGATCTCCACGACTCCCCTGACGAAGTCCTCGCGGTTCTCGGCGTCGCGGGAGGCGGAGGTGGCGACGAAGCGCAGCCGGTCGGTGCCGACCCCGAACTCCTTGATCACCTCGGCGTACTCGCGGCAGGCGGCGAAGGTCCGCTCCAGCGCCTCGGGCGCGAGCCGGCCGGTCTTGTCGACGCCCTGGCCGAGCCGGACGATCGTCATCCGCCGGTCCAGCTCGACGAGCTCGCCCGTCTCCGGGTGGAGGTCCGCGACGAGCAGGCGGATGGAGTTCGTACCGCAGTCGATTCCGGCGACCCGGGTCACTTGTCTGCCCCGCCCTCGTCGTTCTTCTCCGCGCACGGGTTCACGCACGGGCCCTTGGCCCACCACTCGGGCAGCATCGCGAGGGCCTCGTCGCCGAACGGGTTCACGCCGGGGCCGGCGACCAGCGAGTGGCCGACGAGCACGTGCAGGCACTTGACCCGGTCGGGCATGCCGC
Organism: Streptomyces sp. SKN60; assembly: GCF_026236535.1. GTDB lineage: Bacteria > Actinomycetota > Actinomycetes > Streptomycetales > Streptomycetaceae > Streptomyces. Next base: position 51,115 of record NZ_JAHTMW010000027.1, read on the forward strand.
CGGCCGAGGGGAAGCCCTCCAGGACCTCGATGGCGTCGCGGCGCGCGATGTAGTCCTCGTGCGCGGCCCGGTAGGCGGCGGCGAGCTCGGGGTCGGTCGCGAGCCGGGCCTGCATCTCCTTCATGACCCCGTTGGCCTCCAGGGTGCCGATGGCGGAGGCGGCCCGCGGGCAGGTCAGGTAGTACGTGGTCGGGAACGGCGTGCCGTCGGGCAGCCGCGGCGCGGTCTCGACGACGTCCGGGTTGCCGCACGGGCAGCGGTGCGCGATGGCGCGCAGGCCGCGCGGCGGCCGGCCGAGCTGGGCCTCGAACGCGGCGACGTCCACGTCGGTGGGCTCGGTGCGTGCGGTCTGCGGAGGGGGCGTTTCCATGTCTGCCTTGCTCGTCGTCGTTGGTGTCGTCGGTGTCGTCGGTGATGTCGATACGGAGGAGTCAGCGGCGGTCGGCGTTGTCGACGCCGTCCCACAGGTTGTCGTACCAGGGGCGGTCGTCCGTCGCGTCCTGGTCGGTGCGGGGCCGGTGCTCCGCCTCGGGGTCGTTCACGGTGAAGCCGGTCTCGCCGGGCAGCACGTAGTGCAGGTGCTCGCGGGCGAGCCGGCGCACATAGGCCGGGTCCTGCAGACGGGCCTTCTCGTCCCGCAGCTCCTCGACCCGCTTCGCCGCCTCGGCGGCCTTGCGCTCCTGGTCGGCGATCTCGCCCTGCTGGGAGACGTACTGCCGCATCGGATAGGCGAGCGCCACCACGAGCGAGCAGACCACGAGGGCCAGGAAGGCCGCGCGGCCGGTGAGCCGGGAGCGGCGGGCCTGGCGGCGGGTCTGGGAGCGGTAGACACGGGCGGCGGTCTGCTCGCCGAGCAGCCTGATCCGGGTCGCGGTCGAGAACCGGTCCCGGTCCCGGTTCTTCACGGCCATGTCCAGTGCCTCCCCAGATCACCTCATCAAACGTGCGTCCCCGCACACGGTACGGGACCGAGTGCGGGGACGTACGGAAGCTGCCTTACGGAGAGGCTCAGCCCTTGAAGCGCGGGAAGGCGCTGCGGCCGGCGTAGACCGCGGCGTCGTCGAGGATCTCCTCGATGCGCAGCAGCTGGTTGTACTTGGCGACGCGGTCCGAGCGGGCCGGGGCGCCGGTCTTGATCTGGCCGCAGTTCACGGCGACGGCGAGGTCGGCGATGGTGACGTCCTCGGTCTCGCCGGAGCGGTGCGACATCATGCACTTGAAGCCGTTGCGCTGGGCCATCTCGACGGCGTCGAGGGTCTCGGTCAGCGAACCGATCTGGTTCACCTTCACGAGCAGGGCGTTCGCGGTGCCCTCCTCGATGCCGCGGGCCAGCCGCTCCGGGTTGGTGACGAAGAGGTCGTCGCCGACGATCTGGACCTTGGCGCCGAGGCGGTCGGTGATGACCTTCCAGCCGGCCCAGTCGTCCTCGTACAGCGGGTCCTCGATGGAGACCAGCGGGTACGCGGAGACGAGCTCCTCGTAGTACTCGGTCATCTCGGCGGCCGAACGGGACTGGCCCTCGAACTCGTACTTGCCGTCCTTGTAGAACTCGGACGCGGCGACGTCGAGCGCGAGCGCGATGTCCTTGCCCGGGGTGTAGCCGGCCTGCTTGATGGCCTCGACGATGAGGTCGAGCGCGGCGCGGTTGGACTCCAGGTTCGGGGCGAAGCCGCCCTCGTCGCCCAGGCCGGTGGACAGGCCCTTGGCGTGCAGGACCTTCTTGAGGGTGTGGTAGACCTCGGCACCCCAGCGCAGCGCCTCGGAGAAGGACTCCGCGCCGATCGGGGCGATCATGAACTCCTGGATGTCCACGTTGGAGTCGGCGTGCGAGCCGCCGTTCAGGATGTTCATCATCGGAACGGGCAGCAGGTGCGCGTTCGGGCCGCCCAGGTAGCGGAAGAGCGGGAGGTCGGAGGCCTCGGAGGCGGCGTGCGCGACGGCGAGCGAGACGCCGAGGATGGCGTTGGCGCCGAGCGAGCCCTTGTTCTCGGTCGCGTCCAGGTCGAACATCGCCTGGTCGATCAGCCGCTGCTCGGTGGCGTCGTAGCCGACGAGCTCCGGGCCGATCTGCTCGATGACGGCGAGGACGGCCTTCTCGACGCCCTTGCCGAGGTAGCGGTTGGGGTCCCCGTCGCGGAGCTCAATGGCCTCGAACGCACCGGTGGAGGCACCGGAGGGAACGGCAGCACGGCCGGTGCTGCCGTCGTCGAGGCCGACCTCGACCTCGACCGTGGGGTTGCCTCGGGAGTCCAGGATTTCCCGGGCTACGACGACGTCGATGGACGGCACGAGCATCTCCTTCTGGGATGTGACGCTGGTTGTGACGCATGCGGCAAGGTCTCGTTCGCCTTGCGACAAGAGCCTAACCGGCTCGGGGCCTCCGGCCAGCCGGGCGCCCGCCCCCTGGGACGAAAAAGGACCCGAGGGCATGCATACGAGGACGAAAGACCCCGCGGTCGAGTCGGTTACTTACCGGTACGAAACCGGCCCGGAGCGGGCTGCTCCGGGCCGGTCTCCCGGTCACCGCGGGGAGGGCGGGGGAAGGGGACGACCGCCGGACCGTCCCCGTCCTTCCTTGACTCCGGGTTTCGCTCCCGGATCTCGCCTTACTTCAGGTGGAGCTGCTGACCCGGGTAGATCAGGTCGGCGTCCTGGACGATGTCCTTGTTCAGCTCGAAGAGCTTCTCCCAGCCGCCCTTGACGTGGTGCGCCTGGGCGATCTTGCTGAGGGTGTCGCCGGCGACGACCTTGTACTCGCCGTCGCCCTTCTTGACCTTCTTGCCGGTCGGGGTGGTGACGGTCTTCTTCGACTCGGTCTTCTTCGGCGCGGCGGGCTTCGGCGCGGTGCGCTGCTCGCTGCGGGTGGTCGGCTGCTCGGCGGTGCGCTTCGGAGCCGGGGCCGAGGTCGGGGCCTCGGCGGAGCCGCCGTCGTACGAGGCGCCGGAGAGGCCCACGCCACAGCTCGGCCACGCGCCCTTGCCCTGGCCCGCGAGGACCTTCTCGGCGACGGCGATCTGCTGCGACTTGGAGGCCTGGTCGGCGCGCGCCGCGTAGGCGGTGCCGCCGTAGGCGGCCCAGGTGGAGGCCGAGAACTGCAGGCCGCCGTAGTAACCGTTGCCGGTGTTGATGGACCAGTTGCCGCCGGACTCGCACTGGGCGACGGCGTCCCACTCGGAGCTGGTGGCGGCCGAGGCGGAGCCCGCGGTCATCAGCGGGGCGGCGACGGCGACGCCGGCGACGCCGACGAGCGCGACGGCGCGGGTGGCCTTGGCGGCACGACGGTGTTTGCCCTTGCCGGAAAGCAGCATGGAAGTTCTCCTCACCGACGCCTACGAGGTGAGCTGTCGGGTTCGGGCGAGTGAGTTGCCCGGCCGCGTGTCCTAGCACGCGACTCCACCCCAAGCCGTTCGCCGGCCGCCCGTGTTGGGCGGCCGGGGCCGGCACGTACCTTGGGTCCCCCGCTCCTGCCTTCGGCGCTCGACGCGACGACTGTTCCCATCGGTCGGCGGCAGGATTCGGCGTACCGGTCGACGGGGCCCGCGGTGGCGAGCGGTGACGACCGTAGACATAGACCCGGGAGAAGTTCAAAGACCATCAACCCGGAAAAATCGCCCCTACTTGCACTCCGTCAGGCCCTGTTTGCGCAGGTGAGGAGTGCGGTGAGCAAAGTTTGCGGACGTGACACGCCAGTTCGGCAAGAGAGACCCATGTCTCACTTGGACAGAACCGGACATTCAGCCGCGAACTACTTCTCGGCGTCGCCGAGTCCGAGCCTCAACTCAAGGCTCTGACCAGGGAGGATGAGGTCGGGGTCGGAGCCGACCGTCTTCTTGTTGGCGTCATAGAGGGCGGACCAGCCGCCGTCGAGACCGTTGTCCCGCGCAATGCCCGACAGACTGTCACCCGGCTTGACGGTGTATTCGTCCACATTGTCCGAGGTGCCCGAATCACCCGTCTCGCCGCCACCGGTGGCGCCGCCGGCCGTGCCGTCCGTCGCCCCGTCAGCCGGCGCGGCATGCCGTCCGGAATCGGACGAGCTGTCCGCTGCGCCCGATTCATCTGTCGCGGCGTCACCACGGTGCTTGCCGGTGCCGGGCGTGGTCGCATCCGGCGATCCGGGCGTACCGGTCGCACCGGGCGTTCCCGGCAGACCGGGCAGAAGGGACTCGTCCGGCGTGCCCGGCGTTACGGAGCCGCCGGGGGTCGCGGGCGTGGCGGGGGTCGCCGGGGTGGCGGGGGCGGTCGAGGACCCGGGCGTGGTCGGCGTACCGGTGGAAGGGGTGGCCGGGGTCGCCGGCGTCGCCGGAGCGGTCGCGCCGGCCGAGGGGTCGGCGGTGGCGTCGGCGGAACCTGTGGAGCCGGTGGCGGGCAGACCGTCGGTGCGGTTGGACTCCGGCGCCGGGCCGGTGGACTCCTCGGGCGTGACGCCCGGGCCCGGGTCGACGGCCGGGGTCCTGCCGTCCTTCTTCAGGCCGGCGATCGGGGCGCAGGTGGCCCACTGATTGTCACCGGCCGCGAACGCCCTGTCCGCGATGGCGATCTGCTGCGCCCGGCTCGCCTGGTCCGCGCTCGGCGCGTAGGCCAGACCGCCGTGCCGCTCCCAGCCCTCCTGGGTGAACTGCAGGCCGCCGTAGAGCCCGTTGCCGAAGTTGGCGCTCCACGCGCCGCCCGACTCGCACTCGGCCACCCGGTCCCAGGTCTGGGCGTCGGCAGCGGAGGCGGAGCCGGTGGCGAGCAGCGGCAGTGCCATGGCCGAGCCGGTGACTCCCGCCGCGACGACGAGTGCGGGGGCCTGGCGGGGTCTGCGGTGTCGTCCGTTCCCGGAGCGCATGCGGAGTGCCTTTCGCGTGACTGCTGAGACTGCGGGTGAACGTAGCGGCATTCGAACGCACGTCACAAGTCGATGCAGCGCAGATCACGCGAAGATCACATTCTTGATGGTCCGTCAGTTCCGCGCGGTTTTGTGGGAAGCGCTGAACTCCACCGGAAGCGTGCGCAGGCCACGCATGATCAGCCCGCCGCGCCACCGCAGTTCGGCCGGATCGGCCCCAAGTCGCAGGTCCGGCAGGCGAGTCAGCAGGGTCGCGAGCGCCGTCTGTCCCTCAAGACGCGCCAGCGGGGCGCCCAGACAGTAGTGGATGCCGTGCCCGTACCCCAGGTGCTGGTTGTCGCGCCGTGCCAGGTCCAGGGTGTCCGGCTCCGCGAAGCGCGCCGGGTCCCGATCGGCGGCGGCGAGCACCACCAGAACCGGATCGCCGGCCGGGATGTCCTGCCCGCCGATGCTCAGCGCCTCGGTGGCGAACCGCCAGGTCGCCAGCTCGACCGGACCGTCGTACCGCAGCAGCTCCTCGATCCCGGTCTCCAGGAGCCCCGTCTCCCCCGCCGCGAGCGAGTCCTGGAGCACGGCACGCTGCCCGGGGTTGCGCAGCAGCGCGTACACCCCGTTGCCGATCAGATTCACCGTGGTCTCGAAACCGGCGAAGAGGAGGATGAAGGCCATCGCGGCGGCCTCGTTCTCGGTGAGGTGCTCGCCGTGGTCCGAGGCGCGGATCAGCCCGGAGATCAGGTCCTCGCCCGGCTCCTCCCTCTTCTTGTGGATGAGTTCGAGGAGATAGCCGCGCATCTTCTTCACCGAGCGCGCCACCCCGCCGCGCGGCCCGCCGCCGTGCCGGATCATCATCCCGGCCCAGTCCCGGAAGTCGTCCTGGTCCTCGGCGGGCACGCCGAGCAGGTCGCAGATCGCGTAGATGGGCAGGGGGAAGGCGAACTCGTGGATGAGGTCCGCGCTCCCCTTCTCCACGAAGCCGTCGATGAGCCGGTCGGTCAGCTCCTGCACGCGCGGCGCGAACTCCGCGACCCGGCGCGGCGTGAACGCCTTCGACACCAGCCGGCGCAGCCGGGTGTGGTCCGGCGGGTCGATGTTGAGCAGATGCGTCATCAGCTCGGCCTTGCGCTCCCCCGGGATCCCCGTCTTCCCCTTGGCGTGCGCCGGCTCGTCGTGGTGCGCCGGGTTCTTCGACAGCCGCTGGTCGGCGAGGGCCTGCCGGGCATCCGCGTACCGGGTCACCAGCCAGGCCTCGACCCCGCTGGGCAGGGTGGCCTTGTGCACGGGCGCGTGCTCGCGCAGCCAGGCGTACGCCGGGTACGGATCGGTGGCGAACTCCCAGGTGAAGAGCTCGGGCGCGGGGGTCGACGGCTGCTCGTGCATGCCCCGACCGTAACCGGCCCGCCGACCGTTCACTCGTTCGGCGGACCCCCTCGCGTTCCTGGTGGGTAGGCTTACCGTACGCGCCAGACTCCGTCGCATGGGAGCGCTGATGAGTGCCGCAGCCGATGACGAGCGGGCAGAGCAGTACGCATTTCCGACGCCGCCGGCCGGTGGGTGGACTGCGGACGACCTCGACCGGATTCCGGGTCTCCCGCCGCACACCGAGCTGATCGACGGAGGACTGTTCTTCGTGAGTCCGCAGACTTACTTCCACATGGCCACCCTGCGCCTGCTGGAGAACGCCCTGCTGGATTGCGCACCGGACGACCTGTGCGTCATCCGCGAGATGACCACCAAGCTGGGCGAGCGGGACCGGCCGGAGCCCGACCTGATGGTGGTAAGGGAAGGCGCCCTCACCGGCCCCGAGCAGACCTGGTACGACCCGAGCCATATTCTCCTCGCCGTCGAGATCGTCTCCGAGGAGTCGGTGGAGCGCGACCGGGAGATCAAGCCCCGTAAGTACGCCGCCGCCCGCATTCCCCACTTCTGGCGGGTGGAGCAGAACTACGGGCTGCCCGTGGTGTACGTCTACGAGCTCGACCCGGGAACCAACAACTACGCGGTCACCGGCATCCACCACGACCGGCTCAAGGTCACCCTCCCGTTCGAGATCGACATCGATCTCACCGCCGTGAACCGGCGGCGAGGCGCTCAGGCCTGAGCCCCGGCGCCCGGCAGCTCGCCGCCACAGGGCTGACGCCGGAGCTGACATACGGAGGGCCGATCCGCAGGCGAATGCCGAAGTCCACCCGTGCGGTGACACTCCGGGGCTTAGATTCACCGCGTGGATGCCCAGCTGCTCAGAAGCGTGTTCGCGGTCGTCGAGCGGCGTGCCGAGCACGCCGTCGCCTTCTTCTACTCGCATCTCTTCTGGCACAACCCGGGCATGCGCGAGCTGTTCCCCGCCGACCTGGCACCCCAGCGGGACCGGCTGTTCGCCGCGCTCACCCATGTGGTGACGCATGTGGAGGACCCCGGGCTCGCGCACTACCTGGGGCAGCTGGGCCGGGACCACCGCAAGTTCCTCGCCACGCCCCCGCTCTACTGCGCGGTCGGCGCGAGCCTGCTCGCCGCCTTCGCGCACACCGCCGGCGCCGCGTGGACGATCGAGGCCGAGAAGGCGTGGACCGAGGCGTACGGGCGGGTCGCCGACCTGATGCAGGCGGGCGCCGAGGAGGCCGTCGCGGAGGGGGAGCCGGCCTGGTGGGACGCGGACGTCGTGGGCCACGAGCGGTACGGGGACGACCTGACGCTGCTCACGCTGCGCCCGCGCCGCCCCTACCCGTACGCCGCCGGGCAGTACGCGAGCGTGAGCACGCTCCACCTGCCCCGGGTCTGGCGCACCTACTCCCTCGCCAACGCGCCGCGCCCGGACGGCACCCTGGAGCTGCATGTGAGCCGGATCCGGGGCGGGCTGATGAGCACCGCCCTGACCGAGCGGCTACGGGTCGGCGAGACGGTCCGGCTGAGCTCCCCGGGCGGCGCGCTGACCGCCCGTACCCCGCCCGGCAAGCCTCGTACGTACATCGCCGGCGGCACCGGCTGGGCGCCGGTGCGGGCGCTGCTCGAAGAGGCGGCGCGGGACGAACCCGGCCTTGAGGGGCGCCTGTTCGTGGTCGCCCGGGCCAAGGAGTACCTGTACGGGCGGGCCGACGCGCAGCGCCTGTGCGGGCTGCTCCCCGGCCTGCACGTCACCTACATCACCGCGGCCCCCGGCCGACCCCGCGACCAGGCCACCGAGCGCCTGGTCCAGGTCCTGCGGGCGGGCGTGAACTGGCCCGCCCACGACGTCTATCTGGCGGGCCCGCCCGGCCTGCTCGACGAGGTGTCGGAGGAGCTGGCCCGCCTCGGCACCGACCCGGTCCGGATCTTCCACGACCGGCTGCCGTCCGTCGGCCGCTTCCGGACCCGCCCGGCCACCCGCGCGGAGTGGCTCCTCAGCCCGCCGCAGCTCCAGTGGCACAACCCGGACGCCCGCGCCCCGCGCGAGCCCTAGCAATGTCCTACGGGGTTTCCAGGCCCTCCGCCGCGCGGATCGCGTCCCGGTAGAGGCGGCCCGCCGCGCGCAGGGCGGCCTCCGGGTCGACGCCGGCGGCCTCCGCGCGTACGGCCAGGGCGAGGAGCTCGTAGCCGATGCCGTCGGCGGCCGGGAGCGGCACGTCGAGCCCGGCGGTCCGTACGCGGCCCGCGAGCTTGGCGGCGAGCGCGAGGCCGGGCTGGCCGAGCGGGACGCCGTCGGTGACGGAGTCGCGCCGCTTCTCCGCGGCCTTGGTGCGCAGCCAGTGCTCCTTGACGTCCTCCGGGGTCTCGGCGGTCGCGTCGCCGAAGACGTGCGGGTGCCGGTGGATCAGCTTCTCCACGATCGTCCCGGCCACGTCGTCCACCGAGAACGGCTCCTCGGCGTCCTCCTCCGCGATCCGGGCGTGGAACACCACCTGGAGCAGCACGTCGCCGAGCTCCTCGCGCAGCGCCTCCCGGTCCTCGTCCTCGATGGCCTCGACCAGCTCGTAGGCCTCCTCGATGGCGTACTTCGCGAGGCCCGGGTGCGTCTGCCGCGAGGTCCAGGGGCACTCGCGGCGGATCCGGTCCATGACCTGGACGAGGTCGAGCAACCGGGCGCCCGGCAGGTCGTACGAGCCGGGCAGCAGCTCCAGGTCGGGCATGGCGACCCGGCCCGAACCGGCGAGCCGGGCGAGCCCGTCGGTGAGCGCCCGGTCGCCCTCGCCGGACGGCAGCACGAGCACCGTACGGCCCCCGGCACAGGCCTCGACCAGCTCCTCGGCCGTCGGCCGCAGCACCTCGACGGTGACCCCGGCCTCCTTCAGGTAGGGCAGCTGGGGGTGGTCCGCGTCCGGGCACAGCACCCGGTCCGCCCCGTGCAGCGCCTGCCAGGCCGGCCAGGAGAGCAGGCCCGGCGCCACCCGGTGGCTGGCGGTGAGCAGGACGACACGACCACGGTTCTCAGCGTTCACACCTCGAACCTACCCCGTCGCCGGAAGGCGCCTCGGGCCCAGGCCCAGGCTCAGGCCCCGGCCTCCACGGCCGCCGGCTTGGTGATCTGCCGTACCCACGGCGCCGTGTACGTCCCCAGCTGGATCTTCTCGTCGTCCCAGCTGCCGTAGCGCGGGTTCACGTCGATCTTCAGCTCCTTGGACGCCTTGCTGAAGGCCTCCGTGAGCTTCTTCTGCCCCTCCGGGGTGTTGGTGATCCCCAGCTTGGACGCGATCTTGTTCATGAGGACGGCCCGGCGGGCCACGTCGTCGATCTGGTCCGGCGCCACCCCGCGCTGCTGCAGCAGGGCGGTCGCCATCTGCTGCTCGCCGCCGCTCTGCCGGACGAAGTCGCTGCGGGCCTGCTGGACCTCGGCGCGGCTGACGGTGACCCCGTTGTCCTCGCCGACCTTCCGCGCCACCCGGTCGAAGATCATGTCGTGCAGCTTCTGGCGGCTGAGGTCGCCGGTCTCGCGGATCAGCTGCTCCGCGTTGGGCGAGGCCTGCTGCGCCGTGCGCACGTCGGCGACCTGGGCCTGGAGGCTGGACACGTCGATCCGCTGTCCGCCGACGACGGCCGCCGCGCCCGGATGGGCGTCACTGCCGCAGGCGGTGAGCAGCGGGGCCGCGGCGAGCAGCGTCGCGGCGGCGGAGACGGAGAGCGCAGTGCGGCGGTGCAAAGGAGCCTCCCGGCGTGGGTCGTGCGTCAGTGGAACGACCGTGCGGTGATCGATGTTAGGCAGTCGTCGTGGCGCGGGCCACTACTTCGTGACGACTGTTTCGGTCAACGACTCACGTGTTCGGGTGGTGTCGGGTCCCAGCATGATCGTCCGGGAGAGCACGAAGGTGACCGGGATCGCCGCCGCCGCGGCGATCAGCGGTGCGTAGGTGCTGTCGACGTCCATGAGGTCGACGAGGACGTAGACGCCGACGGTCGTGATGACGAAGTTCGCCGCGTTGGTCAGCGGGAACAGCAGGAACTTCTTCCAGGTGGGGCGGGTGCGGTAGGTGAAGTACGAGGTGAGGAAGAAGGAGCCGACCATGGACAGCGCGAAGGCGAGGACATGGGCGGTGATGTACGGCACCCACAGCCCGAAGAGCAGGTAGAGCCCGTAGTACGTGCCGGTGTTGACGACGCCGACCAGGCCGAACCGCACCACCTGCCCGACGGTGTTCCTCGTGGTACTCGGCGTCATGGGCCGTGTCGTCATCGGCGGACGAGTTCCTGCTCTTCCCGGGGCGCGGGGACGCGCGTGTTGGTGGCCTTGACCAGATAGTGCGGGCGGCGCTTCACCTCGTAGTAGATGCGGCCCACGTACTCGCCGACCAGGCCGAGCATCACCATCTGGACGCCGGCGAGCGCCGTGACCGTCACGAGCAGGGTGACATAACCGGGCGTGTCCACGCCGTTCACCAAGGCGACACCGACGATCCAGGCGGCGTACGCGAATGCCACCGCGACCAGGATCATTCCGAGATATACGGCGGCCCGGAGCGGCTTGTTGTTGAAGGAGAGAAGGCCGTCGAGACCGTAGTTGAGCAGCTTTCCGAACGTCCATTTCGAACGGCCCTGCTCGCGCACCGCGTTCTCGTACTCGAAGGTCGTCGACTTGAATCCGACCCAGGCGAAGAGCCCCTTGGAGAAACGGTTGTATTCGGTCAGTTCGAGAACGGCGTCGACCGTGCGGCGGGAAAGCAGCCGGAAGTCGCCGACGCCGTCGACCAGCTCGACGTCCACCAGGCGGTTGATCGCCCAGTAGTAGGCGCGGGCGGTGAGCGTGCGGGTGACCCGGTCGCCGGTGCGCGTGCGCCGGGCGATGACCTGGTCGTATCCCTCGGTGTGCAGCGCCAGCATGCGGTGCACGAGCTCCGGCGGGTGCTGCAGGTCGGCGTCCATGATCACGACGGCGTCGCCGGCGGCGGCCCGGAGGCCGGCCAGCATGGCGGCCTCCTTGCCGAAGTTGCGGCTGAAGGAGACATAGCGCGCCCGGGGATCGCCGTCGGCGATCCCCTCCAGAAGGGGGAGCGTTCGGTCACGGCTTCCGTCGTCCACGTAAACGATCTCGAATTCTCCGTCGAAACGGGAGAGTTCGGCCGTCACCTGGTCGTGGAAGCGACCGATGATCTCTTCTTCGTTGAAGCACGGGACCACGATCGAGAGCAGCACGGATCACACGACAACCGGTCCGGATGTCGCCGCCGGATTCCACCGGTGACCACGAGGCGACCATTGAATGAACTGCCCGCCGCCGGGGACGATTTCATGATCTGCCCTGCCATATTCGACACCACGATGAACATCAGCGGGAACAGAATCAGGCACCGGATCGGGAACAGGATCGGGAAAAGCCGCGGCGGCCCTTCGGCGCTCGCGGCGCTGCTCACCGTCGTCGCCGTGTGCGCCGGGGACGCGGTCGCCACCACCTTCCCGTTCGGCCACCACCGGCGCAGCGTGAACGACCTGGGCAACCAGTTCCTGCCCTTCCACGCGCGCCTGTGGGACCTGCTGCACGGGCGGGCCGACGGCGGGCTGCTCCTGAACTGGCAGTCGGGCTGGGGCACCAGCTTCCTGCCCGATCTGGGCACCTATCTGACCAGCCCGTTCGCCCCTCTGGTGGCGCTCGCGCCGCGCGCCGACCTGGCGTACGCGCTGTACGCGATCACCGTCCTGAAGACGGCGACGGCCGCGGCCGCGATGGCCTTCCTGCTGCCCAGGCTCCGGCCGGTGGCCGGGGGCCGGACCCCGTGGTGGGTGCCGGGGGTGCTCGGCGCGGCGTACGGCCTGTGCGGCTGGGCGATCCTGGAGGCCGTCTACAACCCCATGTGGATGGACGGCCTGATCGCGTTCCCGCTGCTCTGCCTCGTGGGGGTGTGGGTACGGGAGGGGCGGCGGCCGCTGCTCGGCCCGCTGGTCGTCGCGCTCTGCTGGACCGCCAACTTCTACACCGCCTACATGGCGACCCTCGGCGCAGCGCTCGTTCTGATCGTCACCGCCCCGCGCCGGCGGGTGATCCTGCGCGGTGCCCTCACCGTGCTCCTCGGCGTGGGCCTCGCGACGCCGGTCCTGGTGCCGGTGTCCCTGGGGACGCGGTACGCCTACCCCGGCGTCGTCCGGGACTTCGCACCGGCCGGCGGCGCGGACCTCGCGGCCCGCCTGATGCCCGCCACGTACGGCTTCTCCACGCCGGCCCTGTTCGTCTTCACGGCCGTCCCGGTGCTTGCGGCCTCCCTCCTCTTCCGGCGCGAGTGGCTGTGGCCGGCGGTCGTGACCGGCGTCGCGCTGTCCTTCCAGTTCGGGCCGACGCACCTGGTGTGGCACGTCTTTGCGACGCCGAACGGCAGCCCGTACCGCCAGACCTTCGTCCTCGCGGGCGTCCTGGTGATCGCCGCGTGGGCGGCGGTCGCCGACGGCCCGCCGGACCGGCGCTCGCTGCTCGGCGGCGTCGCCGTCGTCGGGGTGCTCGCGCTCGGCGCGCTGGGCAGCGGGGAGGCGACGCCGTGGGGCTGGGCGCTGTTCGCGGCGGGCCTCGCGGTCGTGCTCGTACGGCACCGGCGCCTGGCCCTGCCCCTCCTCGCCGCCGTCCTCGTCGCGCAGGCCGCCGCGACCACGGCGTGGGGCGACAAGGAGCGGCTGCGGCGGCTCGACGACTACCCGGCGTGGAGCGCCGCCGACACCCGACGGTACAAGGCGCTCGACCGGGCCGACGGCTGGCCGGCGTACCGCGTGGACTCCGGCCGGCCGCAGACCACCGGCAACGAGCCGATGATGCTCGGCGGCCAGGGCGGCGCCTACTACAGCAGCCTCACCCCCGACGTCCTCACCCGCACCATGGCGGCGCTCGGCGTCGGCTGGACCTCGCGCGGGCGCAACCTGCAGAGCCTCGACAACCCGGTCACGGACGCCCTGTTCGCGGTCGGCGCGCGCCTGCGGGACGGCGGCCTCGTCCGTACGGCCACCCCGCCGGCGCCCCTGGTGACCCTCCGGCCCCCGGGCCCGCCCCCGGCCTACGGCCCCTCCCCCTTCCGCAACCAGGAACTCCTCCTGGGCGCCCGGGTGTACGAGCCCCCGACGCCCTCCGGCGCCTGCCGCGTCGGCACCGAGGTCTTCTTCTGGTCCCCCGACTACACGGGCCCGGCCTCCCTCGCCGGCCGTACGGTGAAGCTGCGCGGCCAGCTGCTGAAGTGGCGCGCGGCCCTGGTCTCGCTGGGCGTCCAGCGGGTGCCGGGCCTGAAGCCCCGCATCCCCGCCAAGGGCGAACTCGCCTGCCTGGACCACACCCGCCTGCGCGCCGCCGTCACCGCGCTCCGGGCCTCCGCGCCGCCCACGGTCGACGTCACCTCCACCGGCTTCCACGCCACCCTGCGCCCAGGCACGACCGGCACCCTCGTCCTGTCGGCGCCGAGCATCCCCGGCTGGCACTGCGACGGCCGGTCGGCGGAGTCGTACGGCGGCCTGGTCGCCGTCCCGGTGACACCGGACCGGGGTGAGGTGACGTGCGCCTTCCGCCCGCCGGGCCTGCGGCTCGGCCTGGCGGCGGCGGGGGCGTCGGTACTGGCGCTGGCGGGGTGGGTGCTGTGGACACGGCGTCGCTACAGCTCGTAGTCCTGGGCCAGTTCCTCCCAGCGAATGCCGCGCAGCGCAAGATCGGCGTCCTCGCCCGCCGGCACCACCGGTTCCGGCTGGAACCAGACGACGACGAGGGAGGAACCATCCATCGCCCGGTCGAGCGCCGCGGAATCGAAGACACCGATACAGGCCACGCCGGGCAGCACCTCGACGGGACCGAAGGCGCCGCCGCCGACGGAATCGTCCGGGTACTCGCGGGAGGGCTCCACGAGGTGCACCGGCAGGGAGGAATACGCCCGCTCCGCGAGCCGCTGGAACCAGTCGACCCTGCGGTCGTTGACCCGCTTGCACGGGTAGCCCTCCAGCATCCCCCCGTACGTCTCGGACATCCGCAGCTCGGTGAGCTCGATCGAACGACCGGACGTGAGGACGATGCGACCCAGTGACATGCCGACACCCTATGCGTGCATCAGGGCGTGTTCAGGTTCTGCGTGGTGGTGTTGCTGGCGCCGGGGCTCTTGATGTTGTTGTTGACGCTGATGTTGTTGAACATCGGCAGGACGCCGCTGAGGTTGATGGGCAGGATCGACCCGGAGCCGTTGCCTCCTCCGTTGTTCCCTCCCGTCTGTTCGTAGGTGATGGTCACCGAAGCCGGGCCGGTGGCAGGTCCGGACGTACCGCCCGCCGGGACGCGGTTGGATCCGCCACCGCCGCCGCCGGGCCCAAAGGCCCCGTCAGTAATCCCCTCGCAGCCGCCGCCTCCGCCGCCACCGAACCAGCCGGCTCCGCCGCCTCCGCCGGAGAAGGGCTCGCCGCCGTTGCCGCCCGTACCGGCGCCGCCGGGGGTGCCGGGCACAGGGGGGCCGGGCAGGGGGCCGTCTTCGGGGCATGCCGCTCCACCCGCGCCGGGGGTCGTCTGGGTTCCCCCGCCTCCCCCTCCGCCGCTGCTGGGCCTGCTGCCACCCGTCTGACCGGTGACTCCGGCGTCTCCTCCGGTCAACTCGGGAGCGGGGGAGGAGTCGCCGCCGGCTCCGCCGCCTCCGCCGCCGCCCGCGACGATGAGCCGGGGGTCGGTGGCGCTGACGCCGGTGAGGTTGCAGCCGGGGCTGGTGGAGTCGCAGGTGCGCACGTCGCTGGCTCCGCCGCCCCTGCCGCCGTTGCCGTCGCCACCCGATGCGCCTCCGCCTGTGTCGACGTTGACATAGAGGGTGGTCGTGCCTGACGGCACGTTGACGGTGCCGGTGACGGTTGAGCCGTCTCCGCCCACTCCTCCAAAGGCCCCGTTCCCACCTGCGGCGCCGGTGGCGGAGATGGTCAGTTGGGTGACGCCTGCCGGGACGGTGAAGGGCTGGTTCGCGCCGGGGGTGAAGGTGACGCTCACGGGCGCCGCCTGGGCGGGTGCCGCCAGGGGCCCCACCAGCGCGGCCGGCAGCGCCGCCGCGGCGAGCAGCAGGGCGCCACGTCGTGGGGATACCGCATGATGCATGGTCAGTCTCACGCTCGGGACTCCTCGACAAGGGGGTGCCGCACGGGGGGGACGTTCCGGTCCCTACCGGAAACTCCGCCGATCAAGCCACACCGAGCCGACACGAGGCATGCGGACACACCGCCGCATACATCGCCGCGACCAATAGTCCTCAAGTCGGAGGAGCACATCGCCCGACAGTGTGACTCAGGTCACACCAGAGCCTGTCACAGACGCTCCGGCCGTCTCGTCATAGGGGTGTAGCGACGATGAGAACGGCACAAAAGGAGCCCATCATGGAACCCCGCCTCAACCCCTTCACCAGCCCGACCGCCGGCAAGCTCATCAAGCACCTCGCAGCCGCCGGCAACGCCGTCACCGCGTCCGGAGTGCCCGTCCTGACCCAGGAACTGGTGAAGATCCGCGCCAGCCAGATCAACGGCTGCGCCTTCTGCCTCGACATGCACACCAAGGAGGCCGAGGCGGCCGGCGAGACCACACAGCGGCTGATCATGGTCGGCGCCTGGCGCGAGGCGAAGGTCTTCACCGACGCCGAGCGCGCCGCACTCGAACTCGCCGAGCTGGGCACCCGTATCGCCGACGGCACGGGCATCCCGGACGACGTCTGGCAGAACGCGGCCAAGTACTACGACGAGGAGCAGCTCCTCGGCATCGTCGGCCTGATCGCCCTGATCAACGCCTTCAACCGCATGAACGTCCTGCTCCAGGTCCCGGGCGGCGACTACCAGGTCGGCCAGTTCGCCTGACCGCCCCCCTCACCCGTGACGCCCTCGTGCTCCTTCGCCAGATGCCGGCGGAGGAGCACGTTGGCGTCCGCCTCCGCACTCCCGTCGTACGCGACCCGCGCCGCGCGGCGACGGCCCGCCAGACCGTCACACTCCGCACACCCCGCTACGGGGACGGGCGCGGGCGGCAACGCCACGTCCAGGAACGCCACCGCCGCCGCCCGCGCCCGCTCGTTCACCGCCCGCACCCCGGCGCTCAGCCGCTCGTCCTGCGTCGCGAGCCGGATGTGGGCGGGGTCGGCCTGCCATTCGCGCCCGCCACCGAGGGGCCGGAGCATCACGTGAGGCCCGGCGTGACCCCGGAACTCCCCTACCACGCCAGCGACTTCGTCGTACACAAAAGCGCCGCATTCCATGACAACAGCTCCAGGTGTTGGACTACCCTCCGTAATGGGGCATGTCGAGGATGAACCCGGGGCAGGTTGGGGAGGCCGGTTTCGCGGCCGTTGTTCCCCGTCGTCGTTCCGGTACTTCCACACCTTCCGGGAAGGAGTGCTGATGCCGCCGAGACGAGTGGTCACCGGCCGCAGCCAGGAGCCGCGCAAGCGTTTCACGGAGGAGCTGCGCAAGCTGCGGCTGGAACGCAAGCTGAGCTTCCGGGCGTTGGGGTCGGCGCTGGGCTGGGACGCGACGCTGTTCTCGAAGATGGAGAAGGGCGAGACGATCGGTGGGCCTGAGGTCGCCCAGGCATTGGACACGTATTACGGAACGTCGGACCTGTTACTGGTGTTGTGGGAGCTGGCGGCGGGCGACCAGTCGCAGTTCCGCGAGAAGTACCGCCAGTACATGGCTCTGGAGGCGGAGGCGGTGAGCCTCTGGCAGCACGCCACCTGCGTGCTGCCGGGCCTGCTCCAGACGGAGGCCTACGCGCGCACGCTGATGGAGACGGGCCTCCACAAGGGCGAAGAACTGGACCGCCAGGTCGAAGCACGCGTCGGGCGACACGAGCTGCTGACCGGGCCCAACCCGCTCAACTTCCGCACGATCCTGTCGGAGACCGTGCTCCGCACACCGCTTCCGGACCGGACTCAGTGGCAGGAGCAGTTGGAGCACCTCCTCGCGATGGACGATCGCCGAAACGTCACCATCCACGTAGTTCCACACTCCGCTGGGCTATACGCGCTGCACAGCGCCCAGACGACGTTCCTGAGGCTCGCGGACAGCCGCGTGGTGGCCTGGGTCGAGACCAGTTACTCGGGAAGCCTGGTCGAACAATCAGCCGACGTGGACCTCCTGCAGCTCCGTTACGATCGGGTTCGCGATCTGGCCCTCTCCCCGGCGGATTCACGGAAGTTCATCATGCGTACGTTGGAGGAAGCACAGTGCGAGCCGTCGATCTGAGCACGGTCACCTGGCGCAAGAGCTCGTACAGCAACGCAGAAGGCGGCGAGTGCCTGGAGGTCGCGGACGACCTCCCCCTCGTCCCGGTCCGGGACAGCAAGAACCCCACCGGCCCCGTCCTCCTCTTCCCGGCCGCCGCCTGGTCCGCTTTCATGGACGGGATCAAGTCGGCCACGTAGTCCGGGGGGATCGGCGATGCAGGCATCGGAGTTAGCCACCGCGGCAGTCCGGGTGGCGACCGGAGGGGCTCCGGTCGCGGCGGCGCAGAAGAAGGCGGTGCAGGAACTGGTCTGGGGCCGCCTCGGGGGAAGCACTCTGGGCGCCTCGGCGTTGGCGCGGCTGCATGAGCAGCCCGGCGAGGGGTCGGCGGGCATCGTGGCCTCCGTACTCGCCGACGAATTGCGGGCGGACCCGGAGTTCGCCGAGCGCGTGGCCAGGGCCCTTCAGGCGCCGCAGAGCAGCAGCCCGCTGCCGCCTGAGCCGGCCGCCCGTCGGCGCGCCGCTTCGGCTCCCGCGCCGCCGTCGTACCCTCCCCGGCCCGCCGCCGCTCCCGTCCAGGTGCCGCGTGCGGCGGACGTGCGGAACATTCTGCTGCTCGGGTTTCCGCAGGCGATGCTGGCCTACACCGTCGCGTACATCGCGAAGGAGAACGGTGCGGGGGCAGCCGTTGAGATCCTCATCCTGCTGGTGTCGACCGGCCTGACGGGATACGGGGTGTGGCTGGGCGTCCGGCTGTTCCTGCGGCGCGTACGCAGCGGCGCGCTCATCTGCGCGGTGGTGTTCAACGTTCTGGTGCTGATCAGGTTGCTCGACTGGCTCGTGGGAAGCGCACTGTCCGCCTGAATGTGCCCCCCCTTACGACGTGAGGGCCTTCTCCATCAGGGTGAAGGACTTGGGCGGGCCGCCCGGTTGCGGCTTGCCCTCCACGAGGCCGACGGGGCGGTAACCGGCGTCCCGGTAGTAGGCGTTCAGGGGCGCGTTGTCGGCGAGGCAGTCCAGGCGGGCGTGGGTGCGGCCGGTCGCCGCGACGCGGGCTTCGGCGGCGGTCAGGAGGCGGCGGCCGGTGCCGGGAGCGGCGGTGGTGCGGTCGATCATGAGGCGGTGGATGTAGCCGGCCATGGGCGGCTGGGCGCCCCATGCGGCCTCGTCGTCCCACCACAGCTCCCAGGCCCCGACGACCGCGCCCCCGTCCGCCGACTCCGACTCCGACTCCGCGAGCCAGACCTCGCCGTCCCCGGCGATGACACGGCGGAAGTGGTCCTCGTCGAGCTCTCCGGGCTGCCACTGGCGGGTCACGCCGCGCGCGAGCATCCAGCGGGCGGCGGCGTCGCGGAGGCGTACGAGGGTGGGGAGGTCGGACTCGGCGGCGAGGCGGATACGAAGATCGTTCACGCGCGGATGCTCGCACACCCCGCCTCGGGTCAGCCCGCCGGCCTGGTCAGGGTGCAGTGCGGGAGGTCGTGGTCCGGATCGCCGACGCGGGTCCAGAGCTTCAGGACCTTGCCGTACTTCAAGGCGGCGTAGGGGTCGGGCTCCCGCTCGACCTCTTCGGGGTGATAGGCGTTGACGGGGTGATCGGCGTCGAAGGACAGAGCGAGGATGCTCTGTTTCGTGTTGGAACCCTGCTTCCAGGTGCCTGTTCCGGACCAGGTCAAGCCCTCCTCCCAGCTGACGGCGACGCAGATCTTGTCGGCGACGAACGTGCCGTCCGGCTTCAGCGTGAGGGTGCCGTCGTCGGCGTCGGTCCACGTGGTGGCGAGTTCGGCGGGCTTCAGGATGATGGGGTCGCCCTCGGGCGGCGGAAGCTCGTAGAGCCTGCCGCAGGCCGTCAGGGCGAGGGCCACGGCGGGCAGGATCAGGGCTGTTGTTCGACGGTAGCGCGACACGCTTCACCTCTGGGCTCAAGAACGCATGCCGTACCCTGACACGAAACTTGAACACGTTCAAGTCCTCATCTTGGCCGCCCTTGGCCGGCCTGGCCGCCCCGGGCCGCCCGCCCCGCGGATCAGGCCCGCAGCCAGGGGCCGAACTGCTCGGCGACCAGCGTCGCCACACCCGCCGCGTCCCGCGTCCCGTCGACCTCGATCACGCGGATGCCCAGGCGCCGGGCGCCGCGCACCACGTCCTCGGCGACGAGGCGGTCGCGGGCGATCCGGTTGGCCTGGGCGCGCGCCGGGTCACCGACCGGCACGCCCAGGGCGCCCGCGCGGCGGAGGGTACGGATCTGGTGCTGCCGGAAGTCCTCGGTGGGTACGAGGACGACCATCCGCCGGACCGAGTCGATCAACGGCGCGACCAGCTCGGGCCGCAGGCCCCACCCCTCGGCGATCGCCGAACGGCCGGTCGACAGGGCACGCAGGTCGTCCAGGGCCCACTCGAACCGCACCGGAAAACCGGCCAGCGTCTCGGCCGCCATCTCCTCCGGACTCCGCCCCGTCCAGACCTGCTCGGGCTCCGGGTCCGCCACCGGCTCCCCCAGCGCCACCCGCCGCGCGATCCGGCGGTCCTGATGGCCCCGGGCATCGTGGTAGTCGTAGTGATACACCGTCACGCCGAAGTCCCGCGCCAGCAGTTCGGACACGGTCGTCTTGCCGGCCCACTGCGCACCGCCGATCCACAGCATCCGGCGCAGGCTGCCGTGCGGATCCCAGAGCTCTGTCAGGGCGCCTCCTTCAGGCGGATGAGGGTGAAGACCTAAGCCGTGCCGGTGAGCACCGCCACGAGCACGGCGCGCAGCGCACGCACTGTCAGCCAAAATTTTCTACCCTGCCGAAGCCGAACTCGCCTAGAGCGCCTGGCAGTAGGCGTGCTGGGCGGTCTTAATCGAGTGTGAGACTCCCGGTCCGGGTGATACAAGGTCCGCGTGACTGAGCATCCCTCCTTCCCCACCCTGCTGCGGATGATCGACGAGCGGTCCGCCGCGTTCCGCGCCGCCGTCGCCGCGGCCCCCAGCCTCGACGCCGACGTCCCGTCCTGCCCGGGCTGGACGCTGTACGACCTGGCGAACCACCTCAGCGAGGGGGACCGCTTCTGGGCCCACATCGTGCTGAACACCGCGCCGGGCGACGAGCGGCCGAGCAAGGACGGGCTGGCGGCGCCCAGGGAGCGCGAGGCCCTCATCACCTGGCTGGCCGACTCGACGGAGCAGCTGCTCACCGCTCTGCGCGAGGCCGGCCCGGACCGGGGCTGCTGGGCCTGGTGGGAGCCGCTGGCCTCGCCGCACACGGTGGCCGCCGTGGCCCGCCGCCGCGTCCCGGAGTCGCTGATCCACACCTACGACGCCCAGCTGGCCTCCGGTGCCCCGCAGGAGCTGCCGACGACCGAGGCGGTCGACGCCATCGAGGAGTTCCTCGCCACCGTCTGCACCGTCACCGTCCCGTGGCCGGGCGAGCCCGCCACCATGGACTACCACGCAGCGGAGGCCGGCTCCTGGCGCCAGACGGTGGACGCCGCCGGTTCCCGCTTCACCCGCCTCACTGCGGCGGAGGCCGCCGAGAGCAAACCCACCGCCGCCCTCTACGGCACGGCGAGCGAGATGGCCCTGCTCATGTACATGCGCATCCCGGCCGGCTCGCTGCGGATGGAGGGCGACGTCGACCTGCTCCAGCAGCTGCAGGACTGGGGCTGAGAGAACGGGGCAAGCAGCAGGGCAGCGAGGGTGAGCACGAATAGGGGCCGGGCGCCCCGGGAGTGGGGCGCCCGGTCGTGGGGTGTCAGGGGCGGGTGAGGTGGAGGATCGTGCAGGACGTCGGGGTGGCGGGGCGGAAGGCGTCGGCGGGGACGGGGGGCGTGAGGGTTCCGGTGAAGCCTGATGCCTGGTCGGCTGCGGCGTCGGCGTACTCCTGGGTGACGAGGAGGGTCGCCGAGGTCAGGGCCGGGGCGCGCAGGCACCAGTCGAGGATCGCGGGGGCCGTGGTGGGGGCCACGGCGACCACGGCGAAGGGCTCGCGCGGGGTCCTCGCCTTCGTGAAGTCGGCGCGGAGCACGCGGATGCCGGGCTCGTCGCGGGTGCGCGCCGAAAGCCTTCCGGCGGCGGCCGGGTCGGGCTCGTAGGCGGTGACCCGGGCGCCGTGGGCGGCCAGGGCTCGGAGGAGCGCGGCGTCGCCGGCGGCGGGCACGAGGACGTGGCCGTGGGCCGCCGGTGCGGCGGTCGCCACGAGCCGGCCGATCGTGGCCGGGTCGACGAGCACGTACGGGGACACGGCCTGGTGGGCGCGGTCGCGCGGGCTGCGCTGGGCGCCCGGGACGGCCCTGCCCCGGGTGTTGTGCGAGAAGTTCCCGTAACCGTGCTTGCGGGAGTTGAAGTTGTTCGCCATTGCGGCTGCCCTTTCGGGGTCTTCGAGAGGAATGAGGATCGCAATCTCGAAGGGCCCTGGGCACGCCCGCGGACGTGTGAAGGGTGTGCGTCCGTCCGCTAGCGGGCCTGGGGCCGGTCGCTGCGCAGGCGGATGAAGACGGCGCCGAAGCCGCCGATGGCGGCGGTGCTGAAGGCTGACATGTAGCCCAACCTAAGAAGGGGCCACCGCCCCCCGCAACCCCTTTACCCGGCGCATGCGTAAGGGGCCGGTCCCCTGGGGACGGCCCCTTACGTGAGTGGCGTGACGGACGGGCGTCAGGCCTTCTTGACCGGGTCGAGGCAGAGCACGAACTTGTCCGAGTTCAGCTGCTGCGCGAGCGCGACCTCGCCGACCTCGCACTTGTTCACGTCGAAGGTGTTGTCCACCACCTGGAGGACCTTGTAGAGGTCGGCCTTGCCCGAGGCGCAGTCCTGGGTGTCGACCTTCGGGTCGTTCTCCGGGCCGGTCACGGTCACGCAGTCGTTGACCTCGGCGTGGACCGGGGCGTCACCGGTCAGGTGCGGGAGGCCGACCTTGACGGCGACGGCGACGATCACGAGGACGACGAAGCCACCGATCTTCTTCAGCAGGCCGCCCTTCTTCTGCTCGGGCTGGGGCACCGGGGCACCCTGGGCAGCGGCGAACGGGTCGGACGGCTGAGGCGTGGTCATCTCGGATCCTTGACGGGGGAACGGCGTGGACATGATCGAACGGGCACGTTACACAGTGCAAAATAGGTAAATCGGACGGTTCTGCCTCGTTTCCCAATCCGGTACGGACTCGTGACTCTGCCGACCCGTCAGGAAACCGCCGAAAAGCCCCCGGCCAGGGCCGAACGGCCCTCCCCGCCGACCCCCTCCCCCGTGATCGGATCACGACGGAGAACTGTCCACCGGAACGCATTCAGGAGGCTCTGACCGTGGGGACGAGCGGGCATCAGGACGACTACCACGCCCTGGTCGCACGGCACGAGGCGATGCGGCTGCGCAACCGGCTGCTCTCGCCCGCGGGCGGCACGAGAGCGACGACGCCGGGGTCGGCGCCGGGGCCGGGGGCGGTCCCGGGGGCGTACGACGACGACGCCGGCGCCGCCGACCAGGCGCTCATCCTGCGGCACCTGGCGGCCGTCACCCCCTTCGGGGAGCTGATCGACCGGCTCTACGAGTCGATGTTCGGCCGCCACCCGTATCTGAGGCGCCTCTTCCCCGACTCCATGGAGTTCCAGCGCTCGCACCTGGAGCGGGCCTTCTGGCACATGATCGACCACCTCGACCGGCCCGCCGAACTGGCCGCCGACTTCGCCCGCCTGGGGCGCGAGCACCGCCGGCTCGGCGTGCTGCCGGTGCACTACGAGGTGTTCGAGTCGTCCCTCGTCGAGGGGCTGCGGCTGTGCGCGGGCGGCGCGTGGAGCGGGGCGGCCGAGGCGGCGTGGGTGCGGATGCACCGGCATGTCTCCGCCGCCATGGTGGCGGGCGCGAACGAGGCCCTGGGCGAGCCCGTGGCCTGGAACGCCACCGTCACCGCGCACGAGCGCGTCGACCCCGACCTGGCGCTGCTGCGGGTACGGCCGGCCGAGCCGTATCCGTACCGCGCCGGGCAGCACGCGCGCGTGGAGACGCCACTGCTGCCGCACACCTGGCGGCCGTACACCCCGGCCGGTGTGCCCGGCGACGAGCTGGAGTTCCATGTACGGCGCACGGCGCCCGGCGGGGTCAGCGACGCGCTCGTCGAGCACACCGGGGTCGGGGACGTGCTGCGGCTCGGCCCGCCGCAGGGCACCGCCACGCTCGACGAGGAGCTGACCGACGACGTCCTGATCGTCGCGGGCGGCACCGGCTGGGCGCACGCCAAGGCGCTCCTCGACGAGCTGTCCCGGCGCCGCCCGGCCGGTCTGACGGCCCGTCTCTTCCTCGGTGCCCGGAACGCCGGCGCGTTCTACGACGAGGCCGCCCTGGAGCGCCTGGAGGCCCGCTGCCCGTGGCTCGGCGTCACCCGTGTGGTCGACGGCGGTCCGAGCGGCCCCGACGGCCGTGGCGCCCTCCTGGACGCCGTTCTCGGCTCCCGTACGTCCCCCACGGACTGGTCCCGGTCCCGGCAGCTCGTCTACGTCAGCGGGCCCACCGGCCTCGTCGCCGCCACGGCCTGGCACCTCACCGAGGCGGGCCTGCCGCCGGAGCGCCTGCGCCACGACCCGATGCCGGTGTCCTCCCCCGCCGTACCCGCGCTCCAGTCCTAGGGGCAGCCCTAGGGGCAGCCCGAGGTCAGGCCCGGGGAAGCCGCGGGTCCATCTGCCGCTGGCGGTCGAGCACTCGGCGCAGGTCCGCGGCGAGCGGGTGGTACGGGCCCTGGTCGCGCTCCACGTCGTAGAGCAGGGTCGCCAGGTGGGAGACGGCGCCCGCCTGCTCGCCGGTGGCGAGCATCAGCAGGCCGATGCGGTGGCGGATGTCGAAGGCGCGCTGCCGCAGTTCGGGGTCCGCGGCGCCGCCCTGGTCGTGGTACGGCAGGAGGGCACGGAACTCGGCGAGCGCGGCGGCCGGGTCGCCCAGCTGCTCCAGGCACAGCGCCGCGTCGTAGCGGAAGCGCAGGGTCTGCGGGTCGTACGGGCCGGCCTCGGCGGACCGGTCCTCGGCGAGGCGGCGCAGCTCGGGCAGGGCGCGGCGGTACTGGCCGTCGTCCATCAGCGTCGTCGCGTACTGCTTGCGCAGGATGCGGACGACCGGCGAGCGCTCGCCGTGCTCGGCGGCGGCGGCCGGGAGGATGCCGCCGAGGACGTCCACGGCCTGGGTGATGGAACCCTCGCCGAGGAGCCGCTTCACCTCGTCGACGGCGGCGGCCACATCGGGCTTGCCGGGCGCCGGGGGCACCGGCGGCGGGGCGGGCACGGCGGCCTGGGCGGCCGCCCGGTCGGGCCAGGGGGCGTGCGGGCGGCGGAACGGGCGGGTCGGGTCCAGCGGCCCGGCGCCCGGCCCGGCGGCGGCCACACCGGGCGCGGGCAGCAGCGGCAGCAGCCGCTCGTAGACCTCCTGCGCGTCGGAGGGGCGGTCCTGCGGGTCCTTGGCGAGCAGCCGCAGCACCAGCGCCTCCAGGGCGTCCGGCACCTCGGGCCGCAGCCGGCGGACCGGCAGCGGCGACTCGTGGAGGTGGCGGTGCAGCACGCCGAGCGCGGTGGAGCCGGCGAACGGCACGTTTCCGCTGAGGAGTTCGTGGAGCAGCACGCCGAGCGCGTACAGATCGGTGTACGGGCCGACGGCGCCGCCCATCGCCTGCTCGGGCGCCATGTAGGCGGGGGTGCCGATGGGCGAGC
Source organism: Streptomyces sp. SKN60 (assembly GCF_026236535.1). GTDB lineage: Bacteria > Actinomycetota > Actinomycetes > Streptomycetales > Streptomycetaceae > Streptomyces. The sequence goes on from NZ_JAHTMW010000027.1 coordinate 76,193, forward strand.
CGGTGTGGGTGAGGCGGGTGGTGTCGCTGTCGAGGACGGACGCGACGCCCAGGTCGAGCACGGTGACCGTGCCGTCGGGGCGGACCATCACGTTCCGCGGCTTGAGGTCGCGGTGCACGATCGGCACGGCGTGCACGGCGGCGAGCACCGCGCACAGCTGGGCGGCGACGGACACCGCCCACGGCCAGGGGTACGGGTCGTGCTCGGCGAGGTGGTCGGCGAGGTCGGCGCCCTCCACGTACTGCATGACGAGATACAGCTCGTCGCCGTCGCTGCCGGCGTCGTGGACGGTCACCAGGCCCGGGTGGTCGACCTGCGCGGTCACCCGGCACTCGCGCACGAAGCGGCGGCGCAGCTCGTCGGCGGCGGTCGCCGGGCCGCTGATGGCAGCCGGGTTGAGCAGCTTCACGGCCACCCGGCGGTCGAGCCGGCCGTCGTACGCCGTCCACACCTGGCCCATGCCGCCCTGGCCGATCAGGGTGGCCAGCTCGTAACGCCCGCCGACGACCCGGCCGTTCACCTACCGCCGTCCCGGGGGTCCTTGTCCTTGCGGAGCAGGTCGCTGAGCTCGTCGAGCTCGGCGCGGACCTGGTCGATGCGGGGGCTGGGCGGGGTGATCTGGGGCTGGGGCTGGGGCTGGGGCTGGGGGCGGGGCTGGGGCTGCGGTTGCGGCTGGACGGGCGGGAAGCCATAACCCTGCTGGGGCTGCTGCGGGACCTGGTGCCGGTGCGGCGGCACGGTGGCAGCGTACGGGTTGTACGGCGCGGGCGGCGGGACCGGGCCGTGCAGGCGTATCCGGTCGTGGCGGATGTCCACCGCCAGGTAGTACCCGGTGAAGGCGGCCGCGCTGAGCAGGATCGTCGCCATGACGACGTCGGCCCGGGTCGTCTCGACGTCGTCCGGCATCAGCACCATGCAGACGATGATCAGCACGATCGAGGCGACGAACAGGATCCAGTCGACCACCCGGCGGGTCAGCAGGGCGATGCGCAGCGCCGTCGCCCACGTCAGAAACCCGATGCTGAGCAGCGGCAGCATGGCGAACAGCACCCGCAGCACAATGACCGACGCCGGCACACCCTGCCGCTGCGGCGGTGTGGCGGGCGGCGGATAGCCCTGGCCGTACATTCCTGCTCCTGGTGACCTGAAAAGCCCGACTGTCGGAGATGAGCGTATACACCGACTCCGACAGCCACCCAGGGGTTGTGCATAACCGTGTTCGGGCCGTTGCGCGGCCCGTCGGTCAGGGCGTCACCGTGCCGTCCGCGAGCCCGTCGTACATGCCCTGCACCAGCTGTTCGCCGAGCCGTCCGGCGAGCCTCAGCGCCTCCTCGAACTCGGCGAGCGCCTGGAAACGGGCGCCGTAGCGCCGCTGTTCGGCGAGCGGGAGCCGGGGCAGCTGGAGGCGCCGTACGTCGAGCCGGGTGGCGGTCGAGGCGTAGGAGCTGGCCTGCCGGTTGTTGGCGGTGGCGCGCAGGAAGCCGGCCAGGAACCAGGGGTCGACGGCGGCCGGGTCGGGGCGCAGCAGGTGCACGTTGCGGCCGAGGGCGGCGCCGGCGGTGGCCGGGTCGACGACGCGGGCGACCGCGCCGCCGCCGAGCACCGGGACGACGACGTCCCCGGCGGCGAGCAGCACCGGCTCCTCGGCGGGCCCGCCGGGCGGGGCCTCGGGGAGGCTGCCGGAGGGGGCCTGGGCGGCGAGGACGTCGGTGTCGGTGAGGACCCGTACGGGGGCGCCGGCGGCGGCCGAACCGGCGCCCCCGGCGTGCAGCGTGAGGGCGCCCGCGCGGGCGAGTTCGCCGACGGTCGTCGCGGTCCGGTGCACGCCGGGGAGACCAGGGGCTCCGGAGCCGGCAGCCGAGTCGGTGGCGGGCGGCGGGGTCAGCTCGCGGGTGCGGCGCAGGGTCTCGGTCAGCCGCTCGCGCACGCCGGCCAGCTGCGCCGCGCCCTCGGCGGCGGCGGGCGGCGGCAGATGGCGGGCGGGCGCCAGGTCGACGTCGTCGTCGAGGAGTTCGATGACGGGGACCGAGCGGCTCTCGCCGGGGGTCTCGGCGAGCGTGCCGTCCTGGAGGAAGGGGCGCCAGGCGTCGAGGACGGCGGTCTCGACGGCGGGCCAGTCGAGCCGGTCGCGGCCGGCGGCGCTGGTCTCGGTCGCCGTGTCGACGAGGAGCAGTTCGGCGGGCGGACGTTCACCGGGGACGGGCCTGCGCAGCACCCAGAGGTGCAGCGGGATGCCGTACGGGGGTGCCGCGCCGGCCGGCAGGGCGACGACGGCCCGCAGCGCGCCGCGGCGCAGCAGGTCGGCGCGGATGCGGCGGCCGGAGCGGCGGGACGCGGCGGCGGGCGGCATGAGCAGGACGGCGGTGCCGCCGGGGCGCAGCCGGGCCAGGGCGTGCTGGACCCAGGCCAGTTCGGACTCGGTGCGGGCCGGGAAGCCGTACTCCCAGCGCGGGTCGTAGGCGAGTTCGTCGTGGCCCCAGTTGCGCTCGTTGAACGGCGGGTGGCACAGCACGGCGTCGGCGGTGAGCGCGGGGAAGGCGTCGGCGCGCAGGGTGTCGCCGGGGAGCACGCGGACGTCGGTGGTCCGGTCGGTGGTGAGCGCGAGGCGCAGCGCGGTGAGCGCGGCGAGGTCGCCGTCGGCGTCCTGGCCGTGGACGACCGTGGCCGTGGTGGCGGCGCGGAGGAGGGCGCCGGTGCCGCAGGCGGGGTCGAGGACGGTGGCCGCGGGTCCGGCGAGCGCGGCCATGAGGGCGGCCGGGCCGGGCGGGGTGAGCGTGTACTGCCGGGGGTTGGCGTCCAGGTGGCGGCCGAGCAGGAACTCGAAGGCCTCGCCGGGGCTGCTCTCGGCGGCCAGTTCGGCCGCGCCGCGCACGAGCGGGACGGAGGGGGCGAGGGCCCGCGCCGTGGGGGTGCGGACGGCCCGCTCGACGCCGAACCGCTCGGTCAGCGTCTCCTCCAGGGGTACGGGGAGGAGTTCGGCGAGGCGGGTGTCGGGCGCCGCGGCGAGGGTGGGCCAGGCGGCGGCCCGGTCGCGGACCAGGAGCAGGGCGCAGCCCGCGTGCACGAGCGCGGTGACGGCGCCGGCGGGGTGGGCGGCGATCTGCTGCCAGACCCGCTCACCGAGCGGGACCTCGGCGAGTTTGCCCTGGGCGCGCAGCCAGTCCTCGACGTCGGCGAGGGCGAAGGACGGGCTGGTCTCCGTGCCGCCGACCGGCCGGGGGAAGTCGGCGTGGCGGCGGCGCCAGTTGCTCACGGCCGCCCGGCCGACGCCCGCGAGGCGGGCGATCCCCGCGGCGGTCACCTCTGCTGCGTTGTCCGGCACCGGCCGCTCCTCTTCAGTCCGCTTCGTCAGCCCGCTTCAGTCCCGCCTGGCGTGTGACGCCGATCCTACCGACGAACGCAAGAGGCGTCCCTTCACAGCGTGAGCGGATCTGTTTTTCGTGAACCGTGTTGACTCGGTTCACAGGCTCTGCTGTCATTGATCCATCGCGCCAGACAAACTCACTGTCCGGGAGGACACACTCATGTCGTACGACACGCAGCTCCCGCACCCGCAGACGCCCGCCCCGGCGGTCATGCGGAACGGGCTCGGCACCGCGGCCCTGATCCTCGGCATCATCGGCACCCTGTCCGGCTTCATCCCGCTGTTCTTCTGGCTGGCCGGCATCCTCGGCGTCATCGCGCTGATCCTGGGCCTGGTCGGCACCGGCCGGGTCAAGCGCGGCGAGGCGAACAACAAGGGCGTCGCCGTGACCGGCACGATCCTGGGCCTCGCGTCCCTGGTCCTCTCGGTGGTCGGCGCGGTCATCACCTTCACCGCGGTCAGCGACGCGGTGGACGAGATCGACAAGACGCTCAAGGACAGCGCCACCAGCGCCCCGGCGACCCCGGGCGGCAGCGCCAAGGGCAAGGGCGAGAGCAAGAAGGACAAGCCGCTCGCGGCCGACGAGACCGCCGCGTACGAGGACGGCCTGGAGGTCACGGTCTCCGCGCCCAAGGCGTTCACCCCGGACGAGTTCGCCGTCGGCCACACCGAGGGCAACAAGGCGTACAAGGTCACCGTCACCATCGAGAACAAGGGCAAGAAGGCCTTCGACACCTCGGGCACCCTGCCCAACGCCCGGGCCGGCAAGGACGGCGCGGACGCGGAGATGATCCTCGGCGAGAAGCTCGACGTCGCCTTCGAGGGCTCGGTCCTGCCCGGCAAGAAGGTCACCAAGACCTTCGCCTTCGACGCGCCCGCCGCCGCCAAGGTGCTGACTGTCGAGATCCAGCCCGCCATGGGCCTGGAGCACGACGCCGCGCAGTGGGACCTGAAGATCGGCTGACCCGCCGCCCCGGCCACGGAGCCGGACCCCGGCCCGTAAGCCCAGCGCTCCCCCGTAACCCCCGCACCACCCCGTAACCCAGCACCACCCCGATCCCCCTCGGAGATTCACCATGTCTGCCACCGTCCCCGCCCCCGCCCGCCACCGGATCCGCCGCCGGGCCGCCCTCGCCGCCACCCTCTGCGCCGCCGTCGCGCTCGGCGCGACCGCCTGCGGGCCCTTCGGGGACGCCGAGCCCAAGGCCTCCGGGCCCTTCGGGGAACTCACCGGCCCGCAGATCGTCGACAAGGCGATCGCGACGACGAAGACCGCGAAGTCCCTGAGCATGGACCTCGACCTCAAGACCACCGACGGCCCGATCAAGGCCTTCGTGTCGACCGACCTGCAGGGCAGGTGCGCGGGCACGATGACGATCGACACGACCGGCACCGCCGAACTGATCCGCCCCGACGACAAGGCGGTCTACCTCCGCTACGACGAGGCGTTCCTCAAGGAGCAGTCCAAGGGCGAGTCCCCCGAGGTGCAGGCGGCCGTGCTCAAGCAGATGAAGGGCCGCTGGCTGAAGACCGACGCCAAGGACCCGGACACCAAGGACATGGTCGAGCTGTGCGACCTGAAGGCGCTGCTCGCCGACTTCGAGCAGGACACCGCCGGCACGGTGCAGGGCGAGGAGACGATGGTCGGCGGCAAGAAGGCGCTGACGCTCACGCAGACGTACAAGGGCGGCGAGAAGGACACGTTCTACGTGGCCACGGAGGGCAAGCCGTACCTGCTGAAGATCGTCACGACCGGCGGGAAGGAGCCGGGCACGATCGCCCTGTCCGGCTACGACAAGCCGGTCACGGCGACGGCGCCGGCGAAGAAGGACGTGCTGGACGAGAAGGACCTCGGCTGACCGAGCGTCGGCCGGCGGAAAGCGAAAGGCGTGACGGCCTCCGGAGGGGGGCGGCCGTCACGCCTTTTCGTGTGTGTCGCTCTCAGAGCTGGTGCCGGACCCAGATGTTCGGCTCGACGTAGACCGCGTAGCCGCGGGCGGTGTCGCAGTGCACCGGCACCAGGGCGCCGGGCACCTCGACCGGTCCGTCGGTGTCGAAGGGCAGCCCGGTCCAGGACCGCCACTGCGCCACGGACCCGCCGATGGTCATCGACGCCGGCGCCACCTTCACGACGGCGCCGCCCGCGCGCACGTGCACACGCAGCCACGGGTCGTGCGGCAGCCCGTCGGACTCGCGGGTGCGCAGCGCGTACTCGTGGATCGAGCCCTCGGCCTCCAGGTGCTTGCCGTTCGGCCGCAGCGGGGCGACGAGCTGGGTGTGCCCGAGGCGGCGGGCGTTGTCGCGCATGGCCGCGAGCATCCGGTGCGAGACCCCGTTGCCGAGCGCGCTGGTGTCGACGGTGATCTCGATCGCGCTCACCGTGTCCGGCGTCCGCCCGTGCCGCAGATCGGAGAACGCCCACAGCAACACCTGGTCCCACCCGGTGTCCGGCAGCTCCCCGCGCCCCTCGGCCGCCAGCTGGAACGGCACGCTGAACCCGCGCGCCACCACGTCCTCACCGTCCGGCCCGTCGGTCGCGACGAGCACGTACTCCGGGAACTCGGCCACGATCCGCCCGATGTGGCTCCACCCCACCGGGTCGTACATCATGAACTCCGGCCAGAGGTCCTTCATCTGCCACAGCTTCCCGGCGAGGGCGGGGCGCTCGGCGAGCGTAGTGATGTGCACGTCCATGCGGGCGAGGCTAACGGCGCGTCCAGGAGCAGGCGTAACGATTTTTCCCCGAGGAGCCCAAGTCGCCCTCCGGGGTCACACCTTGCCGATGCCGAGCGTGTTCTCGGACGGCAGGAGGCCGGAGCCGATGACCGCGAGCCACGGGCCGCCGAGGAGTTCCGCGAGGCGGGCGGTCGGGTCGGGGCCGAGGGTGGACCAGGGGGTGGTGGCGAGGAGGTCGGTGCGGTGTTCGACCTCGGTGCGGAGGGCGCGGCCCGCGTCGGTGGCGGTGCCGTTCGGGTGGACCAGGCCGCGGGTGGCGAGGCGGGCGCGGGCGGCGGTCCACTCGGCCGGGGGCCAGCCGCGGCTCGCGAAGGTGGTCTCGGCGGCGGCGCCGACGGCGGCGAAGGAGACCAGGGCCTCGGCCGGGTCGAGCCCGGCGGCGAGCAGTGCCGCGAGGTGCCCGTCGCCGCGGTGCTCGCGCAGGATCGTGGCGGCCTGCCAGAGGACGAGGTGCGGGGCCTCGGGCCAGGGCAGCGCGGCATTGGCGGCGGCGAGCGGGCGCCCCGCCGTACTGGCGGCCTCGGCGGCCCGGCGGGCGAGGGCGGCGGCCTCGGCGAGTTCGGGCCCTGCGACCGCCTCGTCGCCGAGCAGCGCGCGGTAGGTGCGGTCCACCGCGCGCAGCCGGGCGGCGAGCACCGCCTCGGGCGCGGCGGTGGCCCAGACCCCGGGCACGTACCGCCCGACCGTCTGCGGGCTGAAGGAGTAGAAGGCGGAGGCGACCGGCCCGGCCCCGGCCGGCCCGAGGGGTGCGGCGCGCCAGGCGAAGTAGCTCGGCCAGCGCTCGGTCACGTCGTACCCGAGCGCGGCGGCCTCCTCGAAGGCCTCGGGGGCGTAGTAGAGCACCGCGTGCAGCGGTTCGAGCAGGTGCCACATCTGCCGGACTCGGCCCGGTTCCACAGCCAGGGTTTCCACGGTCATGACGCCGCCTCGCTCTCCTCGGCAGTCCCGAACATCTTGTCAGCGACTAGATTGCTCCGCCGCCCCCAACTTGTCAATGACTAGATCCGGCGTACGCTGCTGTCATGACCACCACCGGGAGCATCCGCCGCGGCTACCACCACGGCGACCTGCGCCAGGCCGTCCTCGCCGCCGCCCTCGACGTCATCGCCACCGACGGCCCCGGCGCGCTCAGCCTGCGCGACCTCGCCCGCCGCGCCGGCGTCTCGCACGCCGCCCCCGCGCACCACTTCAAGGACCGCACCGGGCTGCTCACCGCGATCGCCGCCCAGGGGTACGAGCTCCTCGCCGCCGCCCTCACCGACGCGCCCGATCTACGGGAGCGCGGAGTGCGGTACGTCCGCTTCGCCGTCGCGCACCCCGCGCACTTCCAGGTGATGTTCCAGCCCGAGCTGTACCGGGACCGGGCCGACGACCCCGAGCTGCTCGCCGCCAAGGAGCTGGCCGCCGCCGAACTCCGGGCCGGCGTCGTCACACTTCCCGCCGCCCGGTCATCCGATTCCCCCGGCTCCCCCGGCTCCCCCGACCCGCGCGACACCGGCGTCGCCGCCTGGTCCATGGCCCACGGCTTCGCGACCCTGCTGCTCACCCACAACCTCGACGCCCCGCTGGACGGACGGGATCCCGGCGAGGTGTTCCGGGCCCTTGCCGGACTGCTCGGTTCCGGTCAACTCGCCGACATCGAACGGGAATAGCCCGAGTCGATCATGCCTTCTCCCTGTCATACGCAGTCACGACAGCAACGGGGGACCAGACATGACCAACCGCAGCCGCACCACCCTTCGCAGCGCGGGGATCGCCCTGCTCGCCGGCCTCACCCTCACCGGCGCACCCGCCACCGCGGCCCCGCAGCCCGCACCGCAGCCCGCACCGCAGCCCGCCGCACAGCCCGCCTGGCACGGCGTCTGGGCCGCCTCCCCGCAGGCGCCGACGGCGCCGTTCGGCCCCAACTGGTCGACGGAGGGCTTCGCCGACCAGACCCTGCGCCAGACCGTACGGCTCACGGCGGGCGGCACCAAGGCCCGGATCGAGCTCACCAACCGCTACGGCTCCACCCCGCTGCGGATCACCGGCGCCACGGTCGCCCGCACCGCCAAGGGCGGTGCGGTGGAGCCCGGTTCGGTCCGGCCGCTCACCTTCGGCGGGGGCCGCGGCTCCGTCACGATCCCGGCCGGCGGCACCCTGCTCAGCGACGGCGTGCCGTTCAGGACCCGGGCCCTGGAGTCGGTGACCGTCACCCTCTACCTCGCCGGGCCCACCGGCCCCGCCACCTTCCACCACTTCGCGGGCGCCACCAGCTACCGCGCGGCGGGCGACCACCGCTCCGACGCGTCCGGCGCGGCCTTCACCGAGACCAGCACCTCCTGGTACTACCTGTCCGGCGTCGAGGTCTCCGGCGGCCCCGCCGCCGCCCGGCCGCACCGCCGCGACGGCATCGTCACCTTCGGCGACTCCATCACCGACGGCGTCGGCGCCACGAACGACGCCGACGACCGCTACCCCGACGAGCTCGCCGAGCGCCTCGCCGCCACCGGCCGCCCGCGCCCCGTCCTCAACCACGGCATCGGCGGCAACCAGGTCACCAACGACGTCAGCTGGGCGGGCGAGGCGGCGGTCGCGCGCTTCCGGAAGGACGTGCTCACCGAGCAGGGCGTCGGCACGGTGGTCCTCCTGGAGGGCATCAACGACATCGGCGGCAGCGGCCCGTCCTTCCCCGGCGGGCCGACCCCCGACGTCTCCGTGAACCGGCTCATCGAGGGCCACCGCGCCCTGATCCGCCAGGCCCACGCCCACGGCATCAAGGTCGTCGGCGCGACCCTCACCCCGATCAAGGGCTCCTTCTACTTCACCCCGGAGAACGAGGCGAAGCGCGAGGCCTTCAACGACTGGGTCCGCACCTCCGGCGCCTACGACGCGGTCGTCGACTTCGACCGCGCGGTCGCCGACCCCGCCGACCCGGACCGCATCCTGCCCGCCTACGACTCCGGCGACCACCTCCACCCGGGCGACGCGGGGTACACCGCGATGGCCGGGGCGCTGGACCTCGACGAGCTCTGACCGTACGGACGTACGAGGTACGGCGGGGGCGCCCCCTCGCCGTACCTCGTACACCACCGCCTAGCTCAGGATCTCCGTCAGGAACTCGCCCGTCCACGCCAGCAGTTCGCGCCCCACCACCGGCTTCCCGCCGATCTTCCCGGTCGTCGGGCGCGGCACCAGGATCTGGTGGACGGCCGGCTTGATGACCGTGCGCGGGTAGAGGCGCTTGAGGCGCAGCTCCTGCGATTCGCGGAGCTCCACCGGGGCGAAGCGGATGTTGGGGCCCTGGAGGACGATCTCGCCGACCCCGCAGGCGCGGGCCAGCATGCGCAGGCCGGCGACGAGGAGGAGGTTCTCGACGGGCTCGGGCAACTTGCCGTAGCGGTCGGTGAGCTCTTCCCGTACGGCCTTGATGTCGGCCTCCGAGTTGGCGGAGGCGATGGCGCGGTAGGCCTGGAGGCGCAGCCGCTCGCCCGGCGCGTAGTCGTGGGGGACGTGCGCGTCGACCGGGAGCTCGATCTTGACCTCCAGCGGGGCCTCCTCCTCCACACCGCCCTCCAGCGACGCCCGGTAGTCGGCGACGGCCTCGCCGACCATCCGTACGTACAGGTCGAAGCCGACGCCCGCGATGTGGCCGGACTGCTCGCCGCCGAGCAGATTGCCCGCGCCGCGGATCTCCAGGTCCTTCATCGCCACGTACATGCCCGCGCCCATCTCGGTGTGCTGGGCGATGGTCGCGAGCCGCTCGTGCGCGGTCTCGGTGAGCGGCTTCTCCGGCGGGTAGAGGAAGTACGCGTAGCCGCGCTCGCGGCCACGGCCGACCCGGCCGCGCAGCTGGTGCAGCTGGCTGAGGCCGAAGTTGTCGCCGCGCTCCACGATCAGGGTGTTGGCGTTGGAGATGTCGATGCCGGACTCGACGATCGTCGTCGAGACGAGCACGTCGAACTTCTTCTCCCAGAAATCGACGACGACCTGCTCCAGGGCCTGCTCCGACATCTGGCCGTGCGCGGTCGCGATCCGCGCCTCGGGCACGATCTCGCGCAGCCGCGCCGCCGCCCGGTCGATGGACTCGACGCGGTTGTGGATGTAGAAGACCTGGCCCTCGCGCAGCAGTTCACGGCGGATGGCCGCGCCGATCTGCTTCTCCTCGTACGGGCCGACGAAGGTGAGCACCGGGTGCCGCTCCTCCGGCGGGGTGGTGATCGTCGACATCTCGCGGATGCCGGTCACCGCCATCTCCAGGGTGCGCGGGATCGGGGTCGCGGACATCGTCAGCACGTCGACGTTGGCGCGGAGCTTCTTCAGCTGCTCCTTGTGCTCGACGCCGAAGCGCTGCTCCTCGTCGACGATGACCAGGCCCAGGTCCTTGAACTTGGTCTCGGAGGAGAACAGGCGGTGGGTGCCGATGACGACGTCGACGGCGCCGTCCTTCAGCCCCTCCAGGGTCGCCTTCGACTCGGTGTCGGTCTGGAAGCGGGACAACGCCCGTACGTTGACCGGGAATTGGGAGTACCGCTCGGAGAAGGTGCCGAAGTGCTGCTGCACCAGCAGCGTGGTCGGCACGAGGACGGCGACCTGCTTGCCGTCCTGGACGGCCTTGAAGGCCGCCCGTACCGCGATCTCCGTCTTGCCGTAGCCGACGTCGCCGCAGATCAGGCGGTCCATCGGGACCGTCTTCTCCATGTCCTCCTTCACCTCGGCGATCGTCGACAGCTGGTCGGGCGTCTCCGCATACGGGAAGGCGTCCTCCAGCTCGCGCTGCCAGGGGGTGTCGGGGGCGAAGGCGTGGCCGGGGGCCGCCATCCGGGCGCTGTAGAGCTTGATGAGGTCGGCGGCGATCTCCTTGACCGCCTTCTTCGCGCGCGCCTTGGTCTTCGTCCAGTCGGCGCCGCCGAGCCGGTGCAGGGTCGGGGCCTCGCCGCCCACGTACTTGGTGACCTGCTCCAGCTGGTCGGTGGGGATGTAGAGGCGGTCGCCGGGCTGGCCGCGCTTGGCGGGGGCGTACTCGACGAGCAGATACTCGCGGGTGGCGCCCTGGACGGTGCGCTGCACCATCTCCAGATAGCGGCCGACGCCGTGCTGCTCGTGCACGATGTAGTCGCCGACCTCCAGGGTCAGCGGGTCGATCGTCTTGCGGCGCTTGGCCGGCATCCGCTGGCCGTCCTTGCCGGCCGCCTTCTGCCCGGACAGGTCGGTCTCCGTCAGGACGGCGAGCTGGAGCGCCGGGTCGACGAAGCCGTAGTCGATCGAGCCGCAGGCGACGTGCACGACGGACGGGGCGATCTCGGCCAGGTCCGCGTCGAGACGGGCGGCGATGCCCTCGCCGCCGAGCACCTCGACCGTGCGGGAGGCCGGGCCGTGCGCCTCCGTCACGTACACCGTGCGCCAGCCGTCGGCCAGCCAGCCCTTGGTGTCGGCGAGCGCGCGGGCGGTGTCGCCGCGGTACGTCTCCGGGGCGTGCATGCCCAGCTTGAGGGTGTCCGCACCGACGGTCTCGTCGGCGAGGTCCGCCGCGAACGGCGACACCGACCACCACATCATGTCCAGCTCGCGCGCCCGGTCCCGTACGTCCGCGATCCCCCACAGCGAGGCCGCGCCGACGTCGATCGGCGCCTCGCCGCCGCCGGCCGTCGCCGCCCACGAGGCCTGCAGGAACTCCTGGCTGGTCGCCACCAGGTCGGCGGCCCGGGTCCGCACCCGCTCGGGGTCGCAGACGACGGCCATCGAGCCCTTGGGCAGGACGTCGAGCAGCAGCTCCATGTCGTCGACGAGGACCGGCGCCAGGGACTCCATGCCCTCGACGGCGATGCCCTCGGCGATCTTGCCGAGGAGCTCGCCCAGCTCCGGGTGCTGCTCGGCGAGCGCCGCCGCCCGCTCCCGTACGACATCGGTGAGCAGCAGCTCACGGCAGGGCGGGGCCCACAGGCCGTGCTCGGCGACTTCGAGGGAGCGCTGGTCGGCGACCTTGAAGTAACGGATCTCCTCGACGTCGTCGCCCCAGAACTCGATCCGGAGCGGGTGCTCCTCGGTGGGCGGGAAGACATCGAGGATGCCGCCGCGGACGGCGAACTCGCCGCGCTTCTCGACCAGCTCCACCCGGGAGTACGCGGCGGCCGCCAGGCCCGCGACGATCTCCTCCAGGTCCGCGGTCTGCCCGGTCCGCAGCGCCACCGGCTCCAGGTCGCCGAGGCCCTTGACCTGCGGCTGAAGTACGGAGCGGATGGGCGCGACGACGACGCTGACCGGCCCGGCCGCCGGGTCGTCGGCGGACGGGTGGGCGAGCCGGCGGAGCACCGCGAGGCGGCGGCCGACGGTGTCGGAGCGGGGCGACAGGCGCTCGTGCGGCAGGGTCTCCCAGGACGGGTAGTCGACGACCGTGTCCGGGTCCAGCAGCGAGCGCAGCGCCGCCGCCAGGTCCTCGGCCTCCCGGCCGGTCGCCGTCACGGCGAGCACCGGACGACCGGACTCGCGGGCGAGCGCGGCGACCGCGAAGGGGCGGGCGGCGGGCGGGCCGACCAGGTCGACGTGCATGCGGTTGCCGTCGCGGGCGGCCGTCACCGCCTCGGCGAGGGCGGCGTCTCGGACGACGACGTCAAGCAGACCGTGCAGGCTCATGGGTCTTCCATCCCGGCGTGTGGGCTACGCCATCCCGGCGTGTGGGCAACGCGAACCGCCCGACACGTCGTACGGGCCGGGGGTTCCCAGCCTACGTCGCCCCACCGACACCCGCCGAGGAACGGGGCCGGTCCCGCCCCCGTACGCGCGCGGCGCATGGGGGCGGGACCGGGGCCTCGGGGTCGTACCCCGTCCGTACCTACTCCGTCATCTACTCCGTCGCGATCGCGTTGAGGACGTTCATCCGGCCCGCCCGGAAGGCCGGGACCAGGGCGGCGAAGAGGCCCACGAAGGCCGAGCCGACGAAGACGCCGACGATGGTCGGCCAGGGGATCTCCAGGACGCCCAGGCCCTCCAGGGCGAGGAGCTGCTGGGCCGCCGTGCCCCAGCCGAGACCCAGGCCGAGGCCCAGAAGCGCGCCGAAGAGGGCGATGACGACCGACTCCAGGCGGATCATGCGGCGCAGCTGGCGGCGGGAGAGGCCGATGGCGCGCATGAGGCCGATCTCGCGGGTCCGCTCGACGACCGAGAGGGCGAGGGTGTTCACGACCCCGAGGACGGCGACGACGATCGCGAGGGCGAGCAGCCCGTACACCATGTTGAGGAGCTGGCCGACCTGGTCCTGGAGGTCCTTCTTGTAGTCGGCCTGGTCGGCGACCTTGTACTGCGGGTACGGCTTGAGGGCGGCCTTCAGGGACTTGTAGGCGGCCTCCTCCTGGCCGTCCTCGGCCGTGGCGAAGACGATCATGCTGCGGGGCAGCTGCTCCGCCGGCACGTACTGCGCCGCGGTGGCGATGCTGGTGTACTTCACGCCCTTGTCGATGTTGTTGTCGTCGGACGTGATCGCCGCGACCCGCAGCGTCGCCTGCCGGCCGCCGGGGAAGGCGACGGTGAGGCGGTCGCCGAGCTTCACGCCGTGCTCGCCTGCGTACTTGCTGCCGACGGACATGGCGCCCGGCCCGTACGCGTCGGAGAGCGTGCCGGCGGTGGTGTCGCGGCGCACGTCCTGGGCGTACGAGGGGTCGGCGGCGACCAGGCCGGTCTTCTCGGCCTTGCCGCGCGGGTCGGTCACGGTGACCTCGACCCACTTGTACTCGGTGACGTGGTCGAGGCCGGCGGCCTTCTCCACGGCGGCCTGGGCCTGCGGGACGACGGGCTGGCCGTTGGTGGACTGGACGATGAAGTCGGCGCCGACGGACTTGTCGAGCTCCTCGGTCGCGGAGGCGACCATCGAGGAGCCGACGACGGAGAGGCAGGCGACCAGCGCGAGGCCGATCATCAGGGCGGCGCCGGTGGCGCCGGTGCGGCGCGGGTTGCGCAGGGCGTTGCGTTCGGCCATCCGGCCGACGGGGCCGAAGATCCGCAGGACGACGACGCCGAGGGCGCGGACGACGGCTCCGGAGAGCAGCGGTCCGACGACGACGAAGCCGAGCAGCGAGAGGACCACGCCGAGGCCCAGCCACATGGAGCCGGGGGCGGACTCCTCGGCGCGGGTGGCGGCGAACAGCGCGCCGGCGCCGGCGGCGGTCAGGACGAGACCGAGGACGCCGCGGACCTTGCCGGCCCGGGCGTCGGCGGGGGTGCCGGACTCGCGCAGGGCGGCCATCGGGGAGACCTTGGCGGCCCGGCGGGCGGGCACGAAGGCGGCGAGGAGGGTGACGACGACACCGAGGACGATGCCGACGACCGGGGTGGTCCAGCGGACGGTGAGGTCCTGGGTGGACAGCTCCATGCCCATCTGGGACATCAGCTTCATCAGGCCGACGGCGAGGCCGACGCCGGTGGCGACACCGGCGGCCGAGCCGACGACGCCGAGGAGCAGCGCCTCGACGAGGACGGAGCGGTTGATCTGGCGCCGGCTGGAGCCGATGGCCCGCATGAGGCCGATCTCGCGGGTGCGCTGGGCGACCAGCATGGAGAAGGTGTTGACGATGAGGAAGATGCCGACGAGGAAGGCGATTCCGGCGAAGCCGAGCATCGCGTACTTCATGACGTCGAGGAAGCCGGCGACGTCCTCGCGGCCGGCGTCGGTGGCCTCGGCGGCGGTCTGCAGCTTGTAGTGCCCGCCCTGGGGACCGCCCTTGGCGTCGCCGAGCTTCTTCGCGACGGCGGCCTTCAGGGTCTCGTCGCTGACGCCGTCCGCCGCCTCGACCGTGATCTGGGTGAACAGACCCTCCTTGCCGAGGAGTTCGCGCTGGGCGGTGGCGGTGTCGTACCAGACGAGGGTGGCGCCGGGGTTGGTGACCTTGAACTCGGCGATGCCGGAGATCTTCGCGGTGAAGTCGCCGGTGACGGCGATGGTGCGCAGCTCGTCGCCGATCTTCAGGTGGTGCTTGTCGGCGGTGCCGGAGTCGACGAGGACCTCGGTGGGGCCGCGCGGTGCGTGGCCGGAGGCGATCTCGACCGAACGCAGTTCGTTGGGCGTCCAGTTGGCGGCGATGGTGGGGGCGCCGGAGGTCGGGCCGACGTTCTCGCCGGCCGCGTCGACGACGGTGACCGACATCGAGTTGACCGCGCCCCGGACGTCGCGGGCGCCGGGGACGCCCTTGATCTGCTCGACGAGCGCGGCCGGCAGCGTGGCGGGGCGGCCGGTCTGCGGGATCTCGTCGTTCGCGGCGGCGTTCGCGGGGCTGACGGTGACGTCGGAGGCGGTGGTGGCGAAGAGCTTGTCGAAGGTGGTGTTCATGGTGTCGCTGAACACGAGGGTGCCGCAGACGAAGGCGACGGAGAGGAGGACGGCGACGGCGGAGAGCGCCATGCGGCCCTTGTGCGCGAAGAAGTTGCGCAGCGAGGTCTTGAGGACGGTGCCGCTCATGAGGTCCGCCCGCGCGCGTCGAAGTCCTTCATCCGGTCGAGGACCTGGTCGGCGGTCGGGGAGTGCATCTCGTCGACGATGCGCCCGTCGGCGAGGTAGAGGACCCGGTCGGCGTAGGAGGCGGCGACGGGGTCGTGGGTGACCATGACGATGGTCTGGCCGAGCTCGTCGACGGACTGGCGGAGGAAGCCGAGGACTTCTGCGCCGGCGCGGGAGTCGAGGTTTCCGGTCGGCTCGTCGCCGAAGATGATCTCGGGCCGGGCGGCGAGCGCGCGGGCCACGGCGACGCGCTGCTGCTGGCCGCCGGAGAGCTGGCTGGGCCGGTGGCTGAGGCGCCCTGCGAGGCCGACGGTGTCGACGACCCGCCGCAGCCACTCCCGGTCCGGCTTGCGGCCCGCGATGTCCATGGGCAGCGTGATGTTCTCCAGGGCGTTCAGGGTGGGCAGCAGGTTGAAGGCCTGGAAGATGAACCCGATGCGGTCGCGCCGGAGTTGGGTGAGCTTCTTGTCCTTGAGCCCGGTGATCTCGGTCTCGTCGAGGAAGATCTGCCCGGAGGACACGGTGTCGAGGCCGGCGAGGCAGTGCATGAGGGTGGACTTGCCGGAGCCGGAGGGCCCCATGATCGCGGTGAACCGGCCGCGGTCGATGTCCACGTCGACGTGGTCGAGCGCGACGACCCGGGTCTCGCCGGTCCCGTAGGCCTTGACGACCTGTCGCGCCCGCGCGGCGACGGCCGTCCGCCCTCCCGTACCCCCGTGCGCGGGGATGGTCACAGCCGAAGTCACGGTATGTCTCCTATGTCTGCGTATACGCGCTGGTGTTCCGCGTTCGAGTCTGGTCGGGGAGCGGGGGCCGGGGCACTGGTGCCAGGCGCACTTTTCGTCCTGGGGATATCCACAGGGCCGCACCGGCGGAGCACCGCTCTTCGTAAGAACAAGCTAAGGACGGAACGGGCTCCGGCTCGTCCTCCGCCGGAACGAAGCGCCCCTGGGCTGTATGGGGGAGAAGCCCCTAGGGGTTCCTCCACCCCTGGTCGGGGTGAGAGGCTGATCCGGGCGCACTTAGATGTACGAAGCATCCGTCTGGCGTACGGGGCGGGAGAGGAGCGGTCCGGGTGTCCGAGGCGACCACGAGACGGCAGGCGAGGACGACGGCGGGGGCGGACGGCACCCGGCGCGGGCCGGTCGTCGCGGCCCTGATGCTGGGCATGGCGCTCGCCGCGCTCGACGGCACGATCGTGGCCACGGCCGTCCCCCAGATCGTCGGCGACCTCGGCGGGCTCTCCGTCTTCTCCTGGCTGTTCTCCGGCTATCTGCTCGCCGTGACGGTGACGCTCCCGGTGTACGGCAAGCTCAGCGACACCTTCGGCCGCAAGCCGGTGCTGATCGCGGGCATCGTGCTCTTCCTGATCGGCTCCGTGCTGTGCGCCTCCGCGTGGAACATGGGCTCCCTGATCGCCTTCCGCGTCGTCCAGGGCCTCGGCGGCGGCGCCCTCCAGGGCACGGTCCAGACGATCGCCGCCGACCTCTACCCGCTGAAGGAACGCCCGCGGATCCAGGCACGCCTGTCCTCCGTGTGGGCCGCCTCCTCGGTGGCCGGACCGGCCGTCGGCGGCGTGCTCGCCGGCTACGCCGACTGGCGCTGGATCTTCCTCGTCAACGTGCCCGTCGGCCTGCTCGCCCTCTGGCTGATCGCCCGCCACCTGGCGGCACCCGCCCGCACCGCACCCTCCACGCCCCAGGCGCACACCGCGCCCCACGCGCGCGTGGCCGGCACCCCGTCCCACGCGCGCGTGCGGATCGACTGGGCCGGGGCGCTCGCGATCTTCGCCACCGGAGCCGTGCTCATCACCGCGCTCGTGCAGGGCGGGGTCGCCTGGCCGTGGCTGTCCGCGCCGTCCCTGGGCCTGCTCGGCGCGGCCGCCGCCCTCGCCGCCCTCACCGTCGTGATCGAGCGCCGCGCGGCCGAACCGATCATCCCCGGCTGGGTCTGGCGCCGCCGCACGATCGCCGCCGTCAACCTCTCCCTCGGCGCCCTCGGCCTGCTCATGGTCGCGCCGACCGTCTTCCTGCCGACGTACGCGCAGTCCGTGCTCGGCCTCGGCCCGATCGCCGCCGGCTTCGTCCTGTCCTCCTGGACCCTGAGCTGGCCCATCAGCGCCGCCTTCTCGAACCGGGTCTACACCCGCATCGGCTTCCGCAACACGGCGATCCTGGGCATCTCCCTCGCCCTGCTCCTGCTGCTCGCCTTCCCGTTGCTGCCGTTCCCCGGCGAACCCTGGCAGCCCACGCTCCTGATGCTGCTGCTCGGCGCGGCCCTCGGCCTGTTCCAGCTGCCGCTGATGGTCGGCGTGCAGTCGACCGTCCCGTACGAGGAGCGCGGCACCACCACCGCCTCCGTCCTCTTCGTCCGCCAGGTCGGCCAGAGCGTGGGCGCCGCGCTCTTCGGCGCCGTCGCCAACGGCGTCCTGGCCGCGCGCCTGGGAGCCGACACGGACCTCGACACCCTCGCCCGCGCCCTGAACACCACCGACCGGATCCGCCGCGCGGTCGACACCGCCGTCGACTACGTCTACCTGGGCGCCGCCGGCGCGGCCGCCCTGGCCCTCGTCGTCCTCCTGACGATCGCGCCGCGCCGCTTCCCGGTCCTGAAGGAGCAGACCGCGGATCCCGAGCCGGCCGGCCCCAAGCCGTAAGCCTCAGTCCCCCGGCTCCGGGTCCGGGTCCGGGCCCGCCACCCGGCCCGTCAGGGCCGCGAGGGAGGCGCGGATGTGCTCCATGTGCGCGTGGATCTCGTCCCGCGCCTCCTCGTGCTCGCGCAGCACCCGCTCCGTCGCCCGCTCGATCCGCTCCCGTTCGAGCCGCGCCGCGGCGAGCAGCTCCGCCGCGGCGGCCTCCGCGTCCTCCTGCCCGTGCCGGGCCGCCTCCGCCGTCTCCGCGAGCTGCCGGTCGGCCTCGGCCCGTACGGCCTCGGCGCGTTCGTCGAGCTCCGCGTGCCGGGCCTGCTGCGCGGCCAGCCGGGCCGCCGCCGCGCGGTCGGCCTCCTCCCGCCGGGCCGTGTGCTCCTCGTGCTGCTTCGCCAGGAGTGCGGCGGCCTCGCGCTCGGTGGCCTCGAAGGCGGTACGGGCCTCCTCCCGCTGCTCCTCGGCGTCGCGGCGGGCGGCCGTGGTCAGCGCCTCGGCGCGCCCGGCGGCGGCCTTCAGGGTCGCCCGGGCCGCCGCGTCGGCCGCCGAGCGGACCCCTTCCGCGTACGCCTGCGCCGCCTCGGCCGCCTCCCGGCCGGCCGCCTCAGCCGCCCCGACGAGTTCCCGCGCCGCTGCCTCCGCGTCCCGTACGAGCGCCTCCTCCTCGGCCTCCGCGAGCTCCAGGATCTCGCGGGCCCGCGCCCCCAGGGACTCGTAGCGCTGCGGGGCGAGCGCCGCGACCGCCTCGCGCAGCCGGGCCGCCTCCGCCTCCGTCTCCTCGGCGAGGACGGCGAGCCGGGCCGCCCGCTCATGGGCCGCGTCGCGCTCCGCGGACAGGGCGGCCAGGAAGCGGTCGACCTGCTCGGGCCGGTAGCCGCGCCCGCGCCCGAATGCTCCGGAGAATCCGACGGAGAAACTCATTCCTGACGCCCCTTCGACTCCCTTATGTCCTCAAACATCAAGGATGCGGCATCAGAACGGACAAAAGGCGCTCGATACGGATACGCATCGAGCGCCTTTCGTCACATTGCGTCTACGACGACGCGGCGGTCCTGGTCAGAGCAGACCGTCCCACATCTGCTCCAGGAGCACCGACCACCAGTTCTCCGGCGACGCGAGCGCCGCCGGGTCCAGCATCGCCAGCTGCGCCTGGAAGTCGACCGTCCAGCGGCCCGCCTGCTCGGGGTTGAGCCCGAACCGCAGCCGCCACATCCGGCCGAGCAGCGCCAGGCAGCGCGTGAACTCCGGAAGCCCGGTGTTCACGAACTGCGGCGGCACCGACTGCCCGCCCGGACCGGCCTCCACCCGCACGGCCACGATGTTCGCCGTCCCGTACTGGACACAGATCGCCCGGCCGAAGTCCGAACCGAGCACCAGGTACGAGCTCGCGTCCGGCGCCGGCTGCACCTGCCGCTGCGCCGCCAGCTCCGCCAGCGTCGGCACCACCGGCATCGCCGGCTGCGCCCAGAAGAACGGACCGAAGTCGGCCGGCAGACCCGCCCACACGAGCGTCACCGCCACCACCTCCGGCACACCCTGCCGGGACACCGCGCGCTGGTCGAAGCGCAGGACGCCCGGGCCGAACGCCCCGGCCAGCTCCTGCGCCACGCCGTCCGGCGGCAGCGGCGGGGCCGGCTGCACCTGCGGCAGCGGCGCCCGCACCGGCGCGGGGCGCGCCGGGCCGTCCGCGACCTGGTGCAACTCGCCCTGATGGGTGAGCAGTTGGCGCATGCCCTGCTGGCGTCCGGCGTGATCCCGGCCGTACGGCGCGATGTTGGTGATCCGCGCCTGCGGCCAGGTCTCCCGGATCATCCGCGCGCAGTAACCGCCCGGCAGCTCACAGGACTCCAACTCCGTGTGCAGTTCGAGCACTTGCTGCGGCGGCACGTTCATGGCGCGCAGCTCGTGCAGGATCTGCCACTCGGGGTGCGGGGTGCCCGGCGCAGAGCGGCGGATGATCTGCTGCTCCGAACCGTCGGGCGCGCGGTAGCGCAGCACCGCCTGGTAGCCGGGGCCGACGGTCGGCAGACCGGTCGGCTGCGGCTGCGGATAGCCGTACGCACCACCGGGGCCCGCCTGCTGCGGTCCGGGCGGCGGCCCGGGCTGCCCGAGCGGCGCGGGCGCGGGTCCCGGCGGCGGAGGCGGCCCGGCCGGGCCACCCATCTGGCTGGGCTGCGCGAGCATCGTCGCGGCATGCGCGACCCCGCCCGGAGGCGTACCCCCACCCGGAACACCCGGCGGCGGAGGCGGAGGCGGCGGCGTACCCGGACC
>NZ_JAHTMW010000028.1 GCF_026236535.1 Streptomyces sp. SKN60
CCCGGGGGGGTGTCGTTGTCGTGCGGGTCTTTGTTTGGAAGGCCAGGCTTGGGGGTTGGGGGGGGGCGGGCCGGGCGGCGAGCCCGGCCCGCCCACCCCGTGCGGAATCAGTCGCTGTGCGTCAGTCGCTGTGTGCGAACAGCTTCAGGACCGGCACCCCCACCTTGTGGCGGGCCCGGGACGCCCAGTCGCGGTGGAAGAACTCCTCCACGTAGTGCGGGGCGGTCAGCACGATCACCTCGTCGGCCTCGGACTCGTCGACCACCGATTTCATCTTGTTCAGGGGGTGGTCCTCGACCACCTGTCCGACGGCCTCGCAACCCGCGGCCCGCAGCGCCTGGAGCGAGGCCTCCAGGGCCTGCTCGGCGAGCGGCCTGGCCTCCTTGCCCTCGGGCTCGTCGCCCTCGCGGGTCGCCTCTTTCAGTTCGCCCATCGCCACGTCGTCGATGGCGCGCAGCAGTAGATCGGCCTGGTCACCACGCGGCTGCATCAGAACGATGAACGAGACGACCTCGTCACCGTGGAGCGTGGTGACGAAGTCCACGTCGGTGGACGTGAGGGGCTTCTCGATCATCAGAACGCTTGTGAACACCTCAGGAGCCCTTCTGCGGAAACCATCCTTCCCCGTGGCCCCACGGGGATTGCGAGAGTGATTCTGCCCAGCGGACGCTAAGCGGAACGACAAATTCCGCCGATTGTCAGATCCGACGGTAGCGGGTGAAGAGGAAGCCGTCCTGCTCCAGCACCGACGCCACGGCGAAGCGTTTCGGAACCGCGACGGACGGGCCCCCGGCGATCCGCTGCGCGGCGCCCGCCGTCATGGTCGGGGAGAGGGTCAGACACAGCTCGTCGAGCACCCCGGCGGCCACGAACTGCCCGAGCAGGCGCGGCCCGCCCTCGGTCAGCTGGCGCCGCAGTCCGCGCTCCGCGAGGGCCGTCACCGCGCGCTCCGGATCGATGCCGCGGTCGTCGCCGGCGATCACCACCTCGGCGCCCGCGCGCTCGGCCTCGGCACGGCGTTCGGCGGAGGAGCCGGCGCCGGTGAGGACGAGGGTGGGGACGAGCGGCTCGGTGAAAAGCGGAAGCGAGAAATCCAGGTCGAGCGAGGCGGTCACGACGGCGATCACCGGCGCCGGGCCCTGGCCCGCCGCCGCCCGCCGGGCCGCGAAGGCGTCCCGCGCCCGGGCCGGGCGGTAGCCCTCGCTCCGTACCGTCTCCGCGCCGACGACCACGACGTCCGCCAGGCCCCGCAGGGTGCCGAAGATCCGCATGTCGGCCTCGGAGGACAGCGGCTGCGAGCGGCCGTCGTGCTGGCCGGCGCCGTCGAGCGAGGAGACCATGTTGGCCCGCAGCCAGCGCCCGGTCGCCGCCTCCGGCGGGTACGCGTAGGCGTCGGCGAGCTCGTCGAGCGACCAGTCGTGGTCCGCGGGGCCGGCATGGTCGGTGCGGTCGGCGCTGGGAGCGGCAACGGTGTCGTGGGCCGTCGCTGTCATGTCCGTCACAGGAAGCAGGCGTCGCATCCCGGCAGTCTGACACGGCGCTTACAGTGGATAACTGTGTCGACCCGTGCCATGACAGAAGCCGCTTCCCTCGATTCCGCCGAGGCGGCCCCGCTCTCGCTCTGCTCCCGGGAGCCCCACGTACCCGCCGACCGGCTTGTGGCGGAGATGGTGCCGCCGCCGCGGTTCGACTCGGTGCGTTTCGACACGTACATCCCGGATCCGAACCAGCCCAGTCAGATCGAGGCGGTCAAGGTCCTGAGCGGCTTCGCCGAGGGCCTGGGCGGCGCGCACGCCACCGGTGCCGGCAAGCGCCGCTGGTTCTCCCGCGCCCCGAAGGCCACGGCCCCGGCCGGCCCGCGCGGTGTCTACCTCGACGGCGGCTACGGCGTCGGCAAGACCCACCTGCTCGCCTCCCTCTGGCACGCCACCCCGGCAGAGCCCGCGCTCAAGGCCTTCGGCACCTTCGTGGAACTGACGAACCTGGTGGGCGCGCTGGGCTTCCAGCAGACCGTGCAGACGCTGAGCGGGCACCGGCTGCTGTGCATCGACGAGTTCGAGCTGGACGACCCGGGCGACACCGTCCTGGTCTCCTCCCTGCTCAGCCGCCTGGTGGAGCACGGCGTGGCGCTCGCCGCGACCTCCAACACGCTGCCCGGCAAGCTCGGCGAGGGCCGCTTCGCCGCCGCCGACTTCCTGCGCGAGATCCAGGGCCTGTCGGCGCACTTCCGCCCGCTGCGGATCGACGGCGAGGACTACCGCCACCGCGGTCTGCCGGAGGCCCCCGCGCCGTACGACGACGAGACCGTGACCCGGACCGCGTACGCCACCTCCGGCGCCTCGCTCGACGACTTCCCGCACCTGCTCGAACACCTGGCCAGGGTTCACCCGAGCCGGTACGGAGCGCTGACGGACGAGCTGACCGCGGTCTGCCTCACCGACGTGCAGGCGGTCCCCGACCAGTCGACCGCGCTGCGGCTCGTCGTCCTGGCCGACCGGCTCTACGACCGCGAGATACCCGTGCTCGCCTCCGGACTCCCCTTCGACCGGCTGTTCAGCGACGAGATGCTGAACGGCGGGTACAAGAAGAAGTACTTCCGGGCGATCTCCCGGCTCACCGCCCTCGCGCGGGACGCGAAGGGGCTCGTGGCGCAGTAGCTTGGGGGCCATACCCGATCGAAAGGGATACACATGGCCACCGTGCGTCACGCCCACACCGTCTGGGAGGGCGACCTCCTCAAGGGTTCCGGTGTCGTCACCCTCGACTCCTCGAAGCTCGGCTCGTACGACGTCACCTGGGCGTCCCGCGCCGAGCAGCCGGACGGCCGGACCAGCCCCGAGGAGCTGATCGCCGCCGCGCACTCCTCCTGCTTCTCGATGGCCTTCTCCAACGGCCTGGCCAAGGACGGCCACGCGCCGACCCGCCTGGAGACCAAGGCGGACGTGACCTTCCAGCCGGGCGAGGGCATCACGGGCATCCACCTCACCGTGCGCGGCGAGGTGCCGGGCCTGGACGCGGCCCGGTTCCAGGAGCTGGCGGAGGACGCGAAGAAGAACTGCCCGGTGAGCCAGGCGCTGACGGGCACGACGATCACGCTGACGGCCGAACTGGCGTAGGTTCTCGCGCTCTTCTCATGAGGCGGCGTGCGGCCCGCATGGGTTCACGTGTCACCACACTGCGTGGTACACACATGCGGGTCACGCGTCACATCACGCACTTCAGTCCTGTCCGCCAACAGGAAGTGGGTTGCCTCATGTCCGCAACACGACGTCAGATCCTGACCGGCACCGGAGCGTCCGTCGCCGGGATCGTCTTCTCCGGCGCGCTGTCGGAACTCTTCGCCGGCACCGCCGTCGCGGCGCCGCCCCTGCGATCCGGCGGCTCCAGCGGCTACGGCCCGCTGGTCCCCGACCCGGCCGGGCTGCTCGATCTGCCGGCCGGCTTCTCGTACACCGTCCTCTCCCGGGAGGGCGATCCGCTCCGCTCCGGCGAGGGGCCGGTGCCGAGCAACCACGACGGGATGGGCGCCTTCGCGGGGCGCCGCGGCCGGGTGCATCTGGTCCGCAACCACGAGAACCGGGTCACCGGGAGGATCGGCGTGCCGGTCGTCGACGGCCTGACCTACGACCCGGCCGCCAAGGGCGGCTGCACGGCCCTCACCCTCGGCGGGCGCGGCGACGCCGTGCTCGACGAGCGGGTCGCCATCGCCGGCACCGCCGTCAACTGCGCGGGCGGGCCCACCCCTTGGCGTACCTGGCTGACCTGCGAGGAGACCGAGGACCGGGCCGGCACCAACGGCTACACCAAGGACCACGGCTTCATCTTCGAGGTCGACGGCGCCGACCCGCGCCGTACGGGCGCGGTGCCGCTGACCGCGATGGGCCGCTTCCAGCACGAGGCCGTCGCCGTCGACCCGCACAGCGGCATCGTCTACGAGACGGAGGACGCCTTCGAGCGCCCCTTCGGGCTCTTCTACCGCTTCCTGCCGGAGAAGCCGCTGGGCGGTACGGGTTCGCTGCGCGCGGGCGGCACGCTGGAGGCGATGCGGGTGCCGGGGGTGCCCGACCTGTCGGTGGTGCAGGAGCCGGGCACGCGGTTCGAGCGCGTCGAGTGGGTGCCCGTACCGGATCCGCTGGCCGCCGGGACGCCGATCCGGCTGCAGGACTTCGGCCCGAGAGGGATCACGCACGCGCAGAAGCTGGAGGGCTGCTACTGGGGTGGTGCGCAGAACGCCGTCTACTTCGTGTCGTCGTTCGCGCGGACCAAGGACGGCTCGGCGGGCACCCACTTCGGGCAGGTGTGGAAGTACGAGCCGGGGCGGCGCCGGCTCACCCTCGTCGTCGTCTTCGGCCCGGACACGGATGTGCAGCTGCCCGGCGAGTCGCCGGACAACATCTGTCTGTCGCCGACCGGCGGTCTGATGGTGTGCGAGGACGGGAACGGCGCGCAGCACGTGTTCGGCGTGAGCCGGCGCGGCGAGGTGTACGCGGTGGCGCGCGGCGCGCAGAACATCGGCACCCCGGACGACCCGGAGTGGGGCGAGTTCGCGGGGGTGACGTTCTCGCCGGACGGCTCGACGATGTACGTGAACTGCTACACGCCCGGGACGACGTTCGCGGTGCGCGGCCCCTGGTGCTGATCAGGCGAGGTCGTACCGGACGCCGGTGAGGCGTTCGGACAGCTCCCACAGGCGGCGGCCGTTCTCCGGATCGGTCGCCGCCGGCGCGTAGGCGACCGGCTTGGGCGCGCCGCGCAGTTCGCCGGGCCCATCCGGCCCGTAGAACGCGCCGCTCTCCATGTCCGGCGCGGTCGCCACGTACAGCTGCGGCAGCGCGCCGCGCTCCGGCGGCTGGGCGAGCAGCGGGCCGAGGACCCGGCCGTACACCCAGCGGACGAGGGCGACCGGGGTGTCGTTCTGGAGGTTGGTGGCGGTGTAGCCGGGGTGGGCGAGGACGCTGCGGACGGGGCTGCCGGCGGCGGTGAGCCGCCGGTGCAGTTCATGGCCGAAAACAGTGTTCGCCAACTTGGACTGGTTGTAGTGGCCCATGGGCGAGTAGCGCCGTGCGCCGTCGAGGTCGGCGAAGTCGAGGGTGCCCTTGCGGTGCTGGAGGCTGCTGACGGTGACGACCCGGGGATCGCGACCGGTGGCGGCGAGGCGGCCGAGCAGCAGCCCGGTGAGCGCGAAGTGGCCGAGGTGGTTGGCGGCGAACTGGAGTTCGTGGCCCTGGACGCTGAGAGTACGGGGCGGGGCCATGACGCCCGCGTTGTTGACGAGGACGTCGAGGCGGGGGCGCTCGGCGCGCAGCTTGGCGGCGAACTCGCGTACGGAGTCGAGGTCGGCGAGGTCGATCCGGCGGACGTCGAGCCGGTCCCGGACACCCGGGACCTCCTGGGCGATCTGCCGGGCGGCGGCGTGGCCCTTCGCCTCGTCGCGGACGGCGAGGACGACGTCGGCGCCATGGCGGGCGAGGGCGTGGGTGGTGGCGAGGCCGAGGCCGCTGTTGGCCCCGGTGACGACGAAGGTCCGGCCGGTGAGGTCGGGGATGCGGGCGGCGGTCCACTTCGAAGGTTCGGTCTTGGACTGTTCGGTCATGCGGCACACGTTGCCGCCGGTGTCACTCGGTGTCAAGTTTTTCGCGGAGTGACAAGGGTGTCGCTAGGATGCGTTTCATGACCTCCGACTCCTCTCTCTCACTGGCCGAGCGCAAGCGCCTCCTCGTCGCGACCGAGCTCTCCGAGGCGGCGCTCCAGCTGCTCGCGCTGCGCGGCTTCGACGCGGTCACCGTGGACGAGATCGCGGCCGAGGCGGGGGTGTCGAAGCGGACCTTCTTCCGCTACTTCGCGTCCAAGGAGGACGTGGTCGTCCAGTTCCTGTCCGGGATGGGCGGCGACATCCACACGGCGCTCGCCGCCCGCCCGGCGGACGAGCCCGCGTCCGCCGCGCTGCGCCACGCCCTCGCCGTACCCCTCCTCGCCTGCACCGACCAGCACCCCGACCACGCGGCCCGCGCCCTGCGGGTGGTCCAGCTGATCCTGCGCACCCCCGCGCTGCTCGCCCGCTTCCTGGAGCGCCAGGCCGAGTGGCGCGAGGCGCTTGCGGCGGAGCTGGCCCGCCGCCGGGGCCTCGACCCGGCCGCCGACCTCTACCCGCGGCTCGCGGCCGGCACCGCGCTCGTCGCCTTCCACACGGCGCTGCAGCGCTGGGGCGACAGCGACGCGGCGGACGACCCGCTCGGCCTCCTCGACCGGGCCTTCGCGGTGGTGCGACCGGCGCTCGACGCGCAGGATCGGTGACAGGACCGAGAAGGGCGGGCGGATGCCGAAGACGAAGCGGGACCAGCGGGACCAGTCCGTGCGGGAGCTGCTGCGGCTCCCCGTCGGCGAGCGGATCGACCTCTCGGCGTACGACGCGGGCGGGACGCCCGGCGGCCCGGACGGCAAGAAGGCCGGCGCCGCCGCGACCGCCGCGCTCGGCCCGCGCCTCGCCGAACTCCAGGAACGCCTGTACGCGGCGAGCACCGCGGGCGACCGGCGCCGGCTGCTCCTCGTCCTCCAGGGCATGGACACCAGCGGCAAGGGCGGCACCGTCAAGCACGTCATCGGCCACTTCAACCCCTCGGGCTGCCGCATCCGCGCCTTCAAGGCCCCGACGGAGGAGGAGCGCGCCCACCCCTTCCTCTGGCGCATCACCCGCGCCCTCCCCGTCGCCGGCGAGATCGGCATCTTCGACCGCTCCCACTACGAGGACGTCCTCATCGCCCGGGTCCGCGAGCTGGCCGGGCGTGAGGTGATCGAGGACCGCTACGGCGAGATCGACCGCTTCGAGAAGTCCCTCGCCGACGACGGCGTCACCGTCGTCAAGGTCTTCCTCCACATCTCCTACGAGGAGCAGCGCACCCGCCTCCTGGAGCGCCTGGACAACCCCGACAAGCACTGGAAGTTCAACCCGGGTGACATCGAGGAGCGCGCGCTGTGGCCCGCGTACCAGGAGGCGTACGGCATCGCGTTGGAGCGCTGCGCCACCGACCGCACGCCGTGGTACCTGGTCCCGGCGGACCACAAGTGGTACCGGAACTGGGCGATCAGCTCGCTGCTGCTTGAGCACCTGGAGGAGCTGGACCCGAGCTATCCGGAGGCGGATTTCGATGTGGCGGGGTGCCGGGCGAGGCTAGTCGCCTCGTGAGCGGCGCCACTTCTCGATGTAGCGGCTCAGGTCGCCATGGACGTACTCGTCGAGCTGGTCGAGCCTGCCGCGCGCTTCGAGAGAGGCGAGGAAGCGGTCGAAGAGGGCTGTGTCAGCGGCGAGGTCTTCGGCGAAGCGGCTCATCCCTCCCCCGGGGTCGACCCCCGCCATCAGATCGAACAGAATGTCGATCGCCACGTCGTCGTGCCGGGTCTCCGCGAGCTTCCGCAGGCGCGCGTGCTCCCCGTCCGGTGTGGAGGGCAGTTCGGAGCAGTACAGGTCGGCGACCAGCTCGGCCACGTCAGGCCTCCCCGCACGAACGAGACCGACCATGACGCGGAAGGCGAACAAGCGGTGCCACCTGAGGCTGCCACTCCTGGCCAGCGCATACGCCGTACGCCGGAAGCCCTCCCGCGACCGCTCATGGACGAGCGCGCCCACCGTCAGGCGGACCGCCCGGTCCGGGTCCGGTGTCCGCGCCACGGTCAGTGCCAGCAACTCGTCGGCCTGGGAGCCGGTGAAGGCCAGACGGGTCTCCTTCAGCCCCTCGTAGAAGACAGCGACATTACGCTCGGTCACGCGCGAGGAGATCGCGGTGAGCCAGGTGACCCCCAAGACGTACCGCGCCTTGGCCCTGAACTCGCGGGCGAACCAGAACAGCTCCTCTGCCGGCCGCAGCCTCCCGATATCGGTGACGAACTGGTCTCTGGCGCGGTCGGGGCCGTGCTTCTCCAACCACTCCAGCAGGTCCTCCGCGTCCTCCAGAGACCTCGCCCACGCCGCCTCCGTCAGCTCCCGGGACGCCTCCGCGAATTCGTCCGCCTCCCACATCGCCTTCAGCTGCCCCAGGAAGGCCTCCAACGGCAGCAACCCCGTCCCGCCGCCCTCCGGGCTTCGCCGGGACAGCTCCCCTTCCAGCCGCAGGACCTCGTCCCGCAGGTCGGCGCTGCGGCGTTCCGCGTCCAGGCGCAGGCGTTCGGCGTCCGCGAGGTCCAGCTGGAGGCGGGCGAGTTCGGCGCCCCAGTCGAGGCGGAGGCGGTCGAGCTCTTCGGCAGCAGTGTGGGCCTCGGCCTCCTTCTTCTCCAGGAGGGCGTGGAGCGCGTCCACGTTCCGGTGGGCGCGCGCCGCGTCGCGCCGGGAGCGGGCCAGCTCGGCCCGGAGGCTCTCCAGCCGGAACTCCGCCGGGTCGGTGACGCGCAGCGCCTCCATGCGCTGCGTCCTGATCGCCTCCTTGGCCTCCAGCTTCAGTGGGGCCCCTACGTGGGTCTCGACCTCCGCGACCAGTCGGTCGACGAACTCCTGCGGGGCGAGCCGACGCCCGCTGAGGAAGCGGGAGACCACCGACTTGTCGACGTGCACGCGGTGGGCGTACTGGCTCTGGCTGATACCGAGCCTGTTGAACAGCTCCTTCAACACGTTGCCGAGCGCCGCAACCTCGGGCACGCAGCCCCGCTCCATCTCGGACGAGCCGCCCTGCGTACGGGCCACTTCGGTCATGCCGCGCACTCCCCCACCGTGTTGACTCCGCATCGGCAACGGTTGCCGCTTCCGCAACGTTCCGGCCCCGCCCCAGCCTCTCCCCATGCGAACTCTCCGCTGGGCCCAGCGCGCCCTCATCGTCCTCGTGTCCACCCTCCCCCTGCTCCTCGTCACGCTCGCCTTCCTCCCTGCCCTGCTCGTCCTCCCCTTCCGCCGCGACCGCGCGGCGCACGCGCAGGCCATGGTGCGTCAGCTCACCGCGTGGACTCGGGCGCTGCTGCTGTCGAGCCGCGAACGATAGGGGTATCTGATCGGATATTTTCCGTGGGTGACCATTCCTGTACGAAGACTGTCGGCACTCGCCCTGTTGGGTGCCGTACTCGTCGGCTGCGGCGGGGGCGCGGCCGACACTCCGGCGCCCGCGAAACCCTCCGCGCCGGCCACCACGTCGCCCACTCCGGCCACGTCGGCCAATCCGGCCGCCGCGCCCGCCCCGCCCGTCCGCAAGGCACCCGCCCGCAAGGCCCCGCCGACGCTCGCGCCGGCGGCGGGCGGGCTCACCGCCGTGTACACGCACCGCGCCAAGAGCCCGGAGAAGGTCGTCGCGCTCACCTTCGACGCCGACATGACGGCCGACCAGGGCCCGCGTGCGGCGCGCGGGGAGCACTTCGACAACCCGCAGCTCATCGCCACGCTCCGCCGCCTGAAGGTGGACGCGACCGTCTTCATGACGGGCCGCTGGGCCGAGGAGTACCCGGAGCAGGCGAAGTCCATCGGCAACGATCCGCGGTTCGAGATCGCCAACCACTCCTACAGCCACTACGCCTTCGCGGAGCCCTGCTACGGCCTGCCGACCGTCGCCCGCCCCGACATGGCCGCCGACGTCCAGCGCGCCTTCGACGCCTTCCGCGACGCCGGGGCCACCAACGTCGTCCCGTACTTCCGCTTCCCCGGCGGCTGCTACGACGACACCGCCCGCCGCGCCCTCGCCCCGACCGGCGTCACGGCGGTCCAGTGGGACGTGGTCAGCGGCGACGCCTTCGCCAAGGACCCCGACGCCGTCGCCGACCAGGTCCTCGACGGCGTCAGGCCGGGCTCCCTGGTCGTCATGCACTGCACCCGCAGCGCGGCCCCGGTCACCGAGCAGGCGATCCGCCGCATCGTCCCGGAGCTGCGGGCGAAGGGCTACCGCTTCGTGAAGGTGTCGGAGCTGATGTCCTGACATTCTCCGCACACGTGATCGAAAGCTGCTGTACAACTCCCACTACCCGGTGTGAGGGTGTTGCCTTGTCGACTTCCGAAGAGCCGAGAGCTCGAAAGGCGGACCTTCACGTGCGTCGCTCCACCCGGCCCCTCTTCACGAGGGGCCTTCTGGCGACCGGGGGCGGGGTGGCGCTCCTCGCGTCCCTGCTCGTCCCCTCCTCCCAGGCCTCGGTCCCCGGGGAGACCGCTCCCCTGCCGGCCGCGGTCGCGGCCGCCGAGGCCACCCCGACGGTCTCACCCGTGGCGCAGACCGGGCCGCGCAACATCATCAAGCGGCTGTCGGACACGTACATCAAGAGCACGGACACCGCGGACCACTCGCAGGAGCGTCTCCTGCACGTCGGCTCGCCCGACAACGGCGCCACGAAGTACCGCAGCTTCATGCGCTTCGACGTGTCCAAGCTCCGCGGCGCACCGATCAAGAGCGCCACCCTGCGCGTCTACAACTCCTTCGTCTCCGACTGCGCCGCCAAGGCGTGGATGGGCGTCTACCCGGTCACCGAGACGTGGGACCAGTCGACGATCACCTGGGCCAACCAGCCGGCGGTCGGCGCGGGCAAGGACACGGCGTTCGGCCTCGGCCACCCGAACTGCCCGGACGTGCCGAACAAGACCAACCCGGAGGCGTCGAACGGCATCACGCGCATCGACGTCACCGACTGGGTCAAGGGCTGGGCCGCCACCACCCTGCCCAACCACGGCATCATGTTCAGGGCCCAGGAGGACGGTTCCTCCGGCTACAAGGACTTCTGCTCGATGAACCCGGTGTCGACGGACTACGCGTGCCACGCCGCGTACAACGCGCCGACGCTGGAGGTGGAGTTCAACGAGGGCCACACCCCCGTCATCTCGGGCAACGTCCACGGCCCGGCCTACCCGGACAACTACCCCACGGCCCACGCGGCCCTGGAGTTCTTCGACTCCACCAATCCGGCCGTCTGGCCCGCCTCCGGGCCGTACCAGCGCTGGATCCCCGACGCGTACCACTCGGTCTTCGACACGACCCTGAAGGGCGACACGTGGGAGGGCGGCACCTCGCACAAGCTGCGCCCCGGCGGCGTGTACGGCGGCAACGTCCTGGTCACGGGCGACGGCGCCAGCGGCTTCATCGGCGTGATCCCGTACCCGTCCCTCGCCGGCTACCACTGGGCGATCAACGTGGGTGACCCGGGCGACCTCCACGGCGTGGAGATGCTGCCGGACGGCACGGTCGTCGCCGCCTTCGCGTCCAGGGTCTTCGGCCAGGACACGACGGGCAAGGACATCAACGGCGGACTCCTCGTCTTCTCCAAGGCCCAGGGCACGCCGGGGAGCTGGAACGCGACACCCGTCCAGGACACCTCCCTGGCCGGCGCGCACGAGGTCCTCTACGACCCCGCCACCAACGTGCTGTGGGCCGTCGGCGACGAGCTCCTCGTCCGGTACAAGTACGCCAACGGCAGGCTCAGCTGGGACAAGGGCTTCCCGCTGCCCAAGCAGGCGGGGGACAACAAGGCGTACGGCCACGAGCTCGCGCCGGTGTACGGCAATCCGGACCGGCTCTGGATCGGGTCGAACGGCGGCATCACGCAGTTCTCGAAGAGCGAGGCCGTGGACTGCTACGCCAACACCGACGAGGTCCTGAAGAACCGCTGGCCGCTCGCGACCTACGTCACCGGCTTCGAGAACCGCTGGTGCACGGACTACCCGAACGCGGGAGAGGTGACCAACCGCACCCTGATCAAGAGTGTCGGCAACGACCCCGTCACGGGCGCCGTGGCCTCCACCTGCTCCCAGGGCTGCCCCGAGACCCAGACCTCGAACTACGTCTGGGAGACCCACTCGATCCGCTTCGTTCCCACCAGCGGCGCCCAGTCGATCGCGCAGGCCGACCCGGCCGACCGCCGCTACAAGGCGACCTGGGCCGTACCCGCCTACCAGTAGGGGACGGGCTCACCCACGCCAGGCCGTGGCCCTGCATGCCAGGGTCACGGCCGCCGCCGTGAGGGCCACGGCACCCGCCAGGGCCGGCCAGGGGTACGGGACCGCACCCGAGGTCGAGGCGGCGACCAGGGACGAGACCGCCGAGGCGGCCGGGGAGCCCGTCGCCACCAGGCCGAGGAGCGAGGCGAGGAGCAGGGCCGTCAGGGACCAGCCGCGGGCCCGGATCAGGGGGCGGGTGGTCAGGGCACCGATCGCCGTGCCCGTCAGGACGCACACGGTCGCGCCCAGGACGCCCGCCACGGCCGCCGGGAGCGGGCCGGCCAGACGGTGGTCGCTCATCCCGGTGACCGCGAGGACGGCGGTGACGCCGACGAGGAGGACCGCGCCGGTCGCGGTGAGGACCGCCGCCAGATGGGCGCGGGCCCGGCCGGCGGCCGCCGCGATGACGGTACGCGCGGCGGGCGGCTCCTGGTCGAGGCAGATGCGGACCGCCCAGGCCGCGACCGGGACCAGGCCGGCCACCGCATAGCCGAGGGCTCCGAGCACCGGTTCACCCGCCTGGATGCCGACGCCCACGAAGGCCGCGTACAGCAGGAAGGGCGCGAGCCAGCGCTGGGAGCGCAGGAGCAGCGCGGCCTGGTAGCGGAGCAGCGCGCTCATCGCCGTACCCCTTCGATGTGCCAGCCGGTGTCGAGCAGCGCCCGCAGCACCTTGTCGGAGTGTTCGGCTTCGACGGTGAGGGTCAGCCGGCCGTCCCGGTCGTCCTCCACCGTGCCGTCGGCCGGGAGCTCCGTGCCTCCGGAAGCGGTGATACGGAGCCGGGGAGGCGGCACCGGCGCGGGTTCCGCGCGGCAAACCCGGCCCTGCGTCACCTCGTACGCCGCGTCCTGCTCGCCCGCGAGGCGGCGCGGGTCGTGGTCGACGAAGACGACCCGGGCGCCGGCGGCGACGCGTTCGCGCACCGCGCGGTCGAGTTCGGTGCGGGCGCCGGCGTCGAGTCCGGTCCAGGCCTCGTCGAGGACGAGGAGGCCCGGCTCGGCGAGCAGGGCCTGGGCGACGGCCACCTTCTGGCTGGTGCCCTTGGAGAGTTCGGCGAGCGGGGTGTCGCGGTAGCCGGCCGCGCCGAAGCGTTCCAGCCACTCCCCCGCCCGGGCCCGGGCGGTCCGCCGGTCCAGGCCCTGGATGCGGCCGAGGTGGACGAGATAGCCGGCCGCGGTGAGCGGGAGGGCGGCGGGGAAGCGCTCGGGGACGTACGCGGTACGGGCCGGGCGGCCGGTGATCCGGCCCTCGCCGGGCGCGTCGATGCCCGCGACGAGCCGCAGCAGGGTCGACTTGCCGCTGCCGTTGCCGCCGCCGATCCGGGCCAGGGTGCCCGGGGGCAGCGCGAATCCGACCCCGCGCAGCACCCAGGGCCCGCGCGGTCCGTACCGCCGCCCGACGCCTTCCAACCTCATGCCGCCGTGTCCCCTGCCCCTGTTGTCAGTTGGCCACCTTCTGCGGGGTGGCCTCGCTCGGGCGTACGATGACGAAGCCCTGGCCGTCCAGGCGCAGTTGCACCGCCTCGCCCGAGCCGCCGCGGATCATCGAGCCGAAGGACTGGGAGCGGTGCAGCGAGGTCTGCAGGTCGGCGCTCCAGCCGACGACGGCGTCGGTGTCGACGCAGACGGGCGCCTGCGGGGTGACCGGGATGACGATCGGGTGGCCCTCGCACATCAGGGCGAGCTTGCCGTAGCCGGTGAAGACGCTGTTGAACAGGCCGCCGCCGGTCATGCCGGCGCCCTTCACCGTCTTGATCTCGTAGTGCAGCGTGGCGTCGAAGCACAGCACGTTGCGGCCGTTGACGGTGAGCGCGTCGCCCTGCTCGATCTCGACGATGAAGCAGTTCTGCGCCTCGTGCGCGAACCACGCCTCGCCCTGGCCGCGTACGGCCATCAGCGCCAGGCCCTCGCCGGTCACGGCGCGCTTGAGCAGCCCGCCGAGGCCCTGGCTCTTGTGCTCGAACTGCAGGTTCCCCCGGAAGGCGACCATCGAGCCCTGCCGGGCGTGCATCTCCCCGTTGACGGCGTACTTGACCGACTTGGCGTTCTGGAGGGTCATCCCCGGTATCTGCGCCGCCTCGGCGAGGTGTTCCTTGTTGAAAAGATCGCTCTTCATGGCAGGCATCCTGTCCCGGAACGTCCCATTCCCACAAGGAACCCTCCCGCGGGGAAGGCGTTCGCCCCACGGTGGCAGACTTGCCGGGTGAGCAGCAACGACCCCCGTGACGAGAAGCCGCAGTTCGTCCTCCCGCTCGTGGTGCGCATCGAGCGCGCCGCGCCCCCGGCCCGTACCGACGCCCTGGAGACCTCGGCCCGCGCGGTCCTGGAGATCCTGGCGGACGAGCGCTCGCAGGGCGAGGGCGAGTGGGCGCGGGCCGTCGAGGACTGGCAGGACGCCCGGATCCGCAAGGTGGTGCGCCGGGCGCGCGGTGCGGAGTGGCGCCGCGCGGAGGCCCTGCCGGGCCTGACGGTGACGAGTGCTCAGGGCACGGAGGTACGGGTCTTCCCGCCGGTCCCGCTGGACGGCTGGCCCAAGGACCTGGCCCGGCTCCAGGTCTCGGGCACCGACCTGGAGGACCCGGCGGCGCCCGGCCCGGCCCCGGCGGACGTGCCCGTGCTGTGGCTCAACCCCGAGCTCGACATGTCGGCCGGCAAGACGATGGCCCAGACCGGCCACGGCGCCCAGCTCCTGTGGTGGCGCCTGTCCGACGCCGACCGCGAGGCCTGGCGCGCCGCCGGCTTCCCCCTCGCGGTCCGCACCGCCGACCCGGCCCGCTGGCCGCTCCTCACGTCGGGCGACCTCCCGGTGGTCCAGGACGCCGGCTTCACCGAGATCGCGCCGGGCTCGTGCACGGTCGTGTCCGAGTACCCGGCGCTCGGGATCCGGGCCGCCGACGGCGTCTGACGAGCGGCAGCTTCACGTTCCACCACCATCGGCGTCCCGGGCCGCGAACCTCAAATCAAGCTCTGAAGGTTCCCCGGTGCGGATTCGAACGACGGCTTCGGGGCCATCACCCCAGGGACCGAAGGAGGGGGACATGGGGGACATGAAGAAACTCGGGGTCGGGATCGGGTGGCGGCCCGAGATCGCGGAGGCGGTCGAGGCGCTGGCCGGGGTCGACTGGGTGGAGGTCGTCGCCGAGAACATCTGCGCCGACCACCTGCCCGACTCCCTGGTACGGCTGATGGGGCGCGGGGTCACCGTCGTGCCGCACGGGGTGTCGCTGGGGCTCGGTGGGGCGGACCGGCCCGACGCCGGGCGGCTCGACGCGCTCGCGCGGAAGGCGGAGGCGCTGGGGGCGCCGCTGGTGACGGAGCACATCGCGTTCGTACGGGCCGGGGGCCCGCTGACCGCGACGCCGCTCCTGGAGGCCGGGCACCTGCTGCCGGTGCCGCGCACCTGGGACGCGCTCGACGTGCTCTGCGAGAACGTGCGGATCGCGCAGGACGCCCTGCCGGTGCCGCTGGCCCTGGAGAACATCGCCGCCCTGGTCGCCTGGCCGGGCGAGGAGCTGACGGAGGGGCAGTTCCTGGCCGAGCTGGTGGAGCGCACGGGGGTGCGGCTGCTCATCGACGTGGCCAACCTGCACACCAACCACGTCAACCGGGGCGAGGACCCGGCCGAGGCGCTGTCCGCGCTGCCGGTCGAGTCCCTCGCGTACGTGCACGTGGCGGGCGGCCTGGAGCGGGACGGGGTCTGGCACGACACCCACGCGCACCCGGTGTCCCCGGCGGTCCTCGACGTGCTGGCCGACCTGGCGTCGCGGGTCACCCCGCCGGGCGTGCTCCTGGAGCGGGACGACCGGTTCCCGGCGCCGGAGGAGCTGGCCGCCGAGCTGGCGGCGATCCGTACGACGGTGGAGACCGCCCGGCCCCGGCCGCTGCTGATCGGTGCGGGCGCCCGGGCCTCGGGCGGCGCGATGCCGGTCGCGCCCGTGCCCGTGCGTACGCCGGCGCCCGTGCCCCCGCCCCGTACGGTCGACGCGGCCGCCGCCCGGCAGCGGGTCGGCCTCGCCGAGGCCGCGCTGCTGTCCGCGCTGGTCGCCGGGACGCCCGCGCCGGAGGGCTTCGACGTGAAGCGGCTCGGCGTGCAGAGCCGGGCGCTCGCGGCCAAGCGGGCGGACGTGGTGGCGAAGGTGGCGCCCGAGCTGCCGGAGATCCTCGGCGAGGAGTACCGGCCGGCCTTCCTCGCGTACGCCCGGAAGCGCCCCATGACCGACGGCTACCGGCACGACGCCCTCGACTTCGTCGAGACGCTGCTCGTCGCCGGCCGTCCCGAGGACCCGGCGGCCCGCACCCGCCTCACCGCCTGGTGGCGGGAACGGGCGGACATCCGGCCGCCCGGCCCGGCGGCCCGCGTCCTCCACCGGATCCGTACCGCACTGGGAAGGGGTGAGAAGGAGTGAACACCATCGCCTTCCTCTACTACCTGTTCTTCACGCCGTTCGCCGCCGTCCTCGTCGTCAAGCTGCGCCGGATCCGGCGCACCCCGCCCGGCGGCGTCGCGGTCCACGACCGCTACGAGACGGCGTTCCTCAACGGCGGCCCCGCCCGGGTCGCCGACACGGCGATCACCGCCCTGCACGCGGACGGGCGGCTCATGGTGGGCGGCCCCGGCATCATGCAGGTGCTGCGGCCGACCGCGTACGACCCGGTCGAGCGGGCCGTGCTCCAGGAGCTGTCGAGCGCGCTGACGGCGGCGCTCGGGCCGCTGCGGTTCGCCGTGATGCGGCACCCGGCGGTGCAGGAGATCGGCGACGGGCTCGCCGCCCGCGGGCTGATCCTGCAGCCGCGGGCATGCCGCTCGGCGGGCGTGTGGGGGGCCTTCGTGGGCATGTTCTGCGGCATGGCGACGCTGTTCGCCCTGATGTTCTCGCTGCCCGACCTCGTCGGCTTCGGGCCTCGGCAGGTGCCGTTCGTCCTGAAGGTGCTTCCGGTGCTCGCGGTCACGCTGACCGCGGCCGTGATGTGCGCGGTCGCGGGGAAGCGGCGGGTCACTCCGGCGGGGCGGGCGGCGGTCGACGCGTTCGCCCGGTCGCAGGCCGTCGCGGACCCGGCCCTGCTCGTGGCCCTGCAGGGCCTGCCCGGGCTGCCCGACCCCGTGCTGCGCGACCAGCTGGCCACGACGGCCCGCACCTACCGCCCGGCGCCGCCGCCGCGCCGCTCCTCCGCGCACCCCCACCACGCGTCCACCTCCTCGTCCTCGTCCGACGCCGCCCTGATCCCCGTGATGTGGTGCGCGGCGGCGGCCGGCGGGGAGGGCGGCGGCTGCGGGGGCGGCGGGAGTTCGTGCTCCAGCAGCAGCTCGTGCTCCGGGGGCGGCGGCGTCAGCGGCTGCTCCTCGTCCAGCGGCAGCTCGTGCTCGTCCTCGTCGGGCAGTTCCTGCTCCTCCAGCAGCGGTTCGAGCTGCGGTTCCAGCTCGTAGGGCTCCTGGGGGCGCCGGACAGGCCCCAGGACCGTTTTCCGGTGGCGGGCCCGGCCCCGCTGCCGTACAACCGGATCATGGTCTGGGTCCCGCTGTTCCTCGTCGCCCTCGTGGTCACCGGCATCGCCTGCGCGCGGGCCTGTCGGGACGCCGTCACGGCCGACCTGCTGGGCCGCGGGGCGGCGGCCGAACTGACCGTCCTGGAGGCGGCGTACCTCGCGGGCGGGCCGCTGCGGGTCGCCGACCTCACCCTGGTGAGCCTGCACCGGGCGCGGCTCGTGCTGCTCGCGCACACCGGCTGGGCGACGGTCGTGGACGCGGCCGGCGGGCGCGACGAGCTGGAGCGGACGGTGCTCGGGGCGATCGGCCCGGACGGGCAGTCGCCGATCCCGGCGGTCCGGCCGCTGGTGGCCGAGGCGGCCTGTGTACGGGCGCTGGCGGACGG
This sequence comes from Streptomyces sp. SKN60, assembly GCF_026236535.1. Classification (GTDB taxonomy): domain Bacteria; phylum Actinomycetota; class Actinomycetes; order Streptomycetales; family Streptomycetaceae; genus Streptomyces. Next base: position 17,757 of record NZ_JAHTMW010000028.1, read on the forward strand.
CCTGGTGGCGCGCGGGCTCGCGCTGCCGGAGCCCGCGCGGCGGGCCACGGTGGCGGGCGGTCGGGGGCTGCGGGCGGCGTTCCTGCTGACCCTGGGGCTCGGCGCGGCGGCGGCCATGCTCGTACCGGAGGGCGAACGCGGCCCGGTGCTCGCCTGGTTCGCGCTGCCGCTGCTCGCGGCGGGCCTGTGCCTGCTGGTCGCCCGCGCCGACGCGCCCGGCTGCTGGGCCTCCCCCGCCGGGCGCCGGCTGCTCGCCGAGCTCTCGCCCCGCGACCCGATGACGGCCCTGGCCCGCCGGGGCACGGCGGTGCTCGAACCGGAGCTGCGGGCCGCCTTCCGGACCCGCCTTTCGGGTACATGACACCCGACACCGGCCGTGGATCCTTTACTTGGGCGGTGCGCTGGGGTCCGCTGAAGCCCCGCCCCGCACCTAGAAGGGGATGCGCATGAAGGCCGCCGCGCTCGTGCTGTCCGCTCTCCTCGCCCCCACCGCCGTCGCCGTGCCCCGCGCCGACGCCCCGCCCTCCGAGAGCCGGGGCGTCACCGTCGCCGCCCGGGCCGCGGCGGCCGAGGGGATCGCCTTCGGGCCCTGCCCCAAGGCGGAGAAGCTGCCGGCGCCGGTGGAGTGCGGCACCGTGCGGGTGCCCCTGGACTACGCGGACCCGGACGGCACCCGGATCCCGCTCACCGTCAGCCGGGTGAAGGCCTCGGGGCCGGCGGCCGAACGGCAGGGCGCCCTGGTCTACAACCCGGGCGGGCCGGGGGCCTCGTCGACGTACTTCCCGCTGGCCGCCGGACTCCCGGCCTGGCAGCGGATCTCCGCCGCGTACGACCTGGTGGGCTATGCCCCGCGCGGGGTGGGCCGGTCGGCGCCGGTGTCGTGCCAGGACCCGGCGGACCGGACGAAGGGGCCGACGCTCGCGCCCACCGTGCCGTCGGAGGTGTTCAAGCAGGAGCGGATCGCGCGCGCCCGGACGTACGCGGAGGGCTGTGCCCGGCGTACCGGCGCGGCCCTGCGGCACTACCACTCGCTGAACAACGCCCGCGATCTGGAAGTGTTGCGGGCGGCACTGGGCGAGCGGCGGCTGACGTACATGGGCGCGTCCTACGGCACGTACTTCGGGGCGCTCTACGCGTCGCTGTTCCCGCACCGGGTGCGGCGGATGGTGTTCGACGCGCCGGTGAACCCGGCGCCGCAGCAGATCTGGTACGTCAACAACCTCGACCAGTCGGCGGCGTTCGAGCGGCGCTGGACGGACTTCCGCACCTGGGCGGCGAAGCACGACGAGGTATACGGGCTCGGCGCGACGGCCGGCGAGGTGGCGCGGAGCTACGAGAAGGTGCGGGCCGAGCTGGCGGCGGCGCCGGCCGGCGGGAAGGTCGGGCCCGGGCAGCTGCATGCGGCGATGCTGCAGGCGCTGTACGACGACCGGTTCTGGGCCGCGCGGGCGGGCGCCCTCGGCGCGTATCTGAAGGGCGATCCGAAGCCGCTGGTCGCACAGGCCGGTCCGGCCGATCCGCCGCCCGGGCGGGCGGAGGGCGCCGAGGTGGCCGATCCGGGGAACGCGGGGGCCGTCTACACGGCGGTGGAGTGCAACGACGCGCCGTGGCCGGAGGACTTCGCGCTCTGGGACCGCGACAACACGCGGCTCGCGCGGCAGGCGCCGTTCGAGACCTGGGACAACGTGTGGGCGAACCTGCCCTGCGCGTACTGGAAGACGCCTCGGCAGAAGCCGCTCGACGTACGGACGGGGCCCGGGGTGCTGCCGCCGGTGCTGATCCTGGCGGCGGAGCGGGACGCGGCGGCGCCGTACGAAGGGGCCCTGGAGCTGCAGCGCAGGCTGGGCGGCGCGGCGCTCGTGACCGAGCGGGACGCCGGGTCGCACGGCATCGGGGGCGGCGCGAACGCCTGCGTGAACGGCTATCTGGAGCGCTATCTGCTCACGGGTGCCGTGCCGGACGCGGCGAAGGTCCCGTCGGAAGGGACGCCGGTGCGGCGCGCGTCATGCGCGCCGCACCCGGAGCCGGACCCGGTGTCGCTGGAGCGGGCGGCGAAGCTTCGCCGGCCGTCTGATCTTCCGGGTCAAGGGATCACCGCCCGGCTGGGCGCCGGGCGGTGACCGGGTCAACGGTGCGGGGAGGCCGTCAGGCCAGGCCCGCCACCAGGTCGGCGACGCTCTTGCGGCGGCCGGTGTAGAACGGGATCTCCTCGCGGACGTGCATCCGCGCCTCGGAGCCGCGCAGGTGACGCATGAGGTCGACGATGCGGTGCAGCTCGTCGGCCTCGAAGGCGAGGATCCACTCGTAGTCGCCGAGCGAGAAGGAGGCGACCGTGTTGGCGCGCACGTCCGGGTAGCCGCGGGCCATCTTGCCGTGGTCGGCGAGCATCCGGCGGCGGTCCTCGTCGGGCAGCAGGTACCAGTCGTACGAGCGCACGAACGGGTAGACCGAGACGTAGTCGCGGGGGGTCTCGTCGGCCAGGAAGGCCGGGATGTGCGACTTGTTGAACTCGGCGGGGCGGTGCAGCGCCATGTTCGACCAGACCGGCTCCAGGGCGCGGCCGAGCTTCGTACGGCGGAAGAGGTTGTACGCCTCCTGGAGCTCGTCGCTCGTCTCGGCGTGCCACCAGATCATCACGTCGGCGTCGGCGCGCAGACCGGACAGGTCGTACGTGCCGCGGATGGTGATGTCCTTGGCGGCGAGCTGGTCGAACAGCTCCTGGACCTCGTCGGCGTAGCCGCTCCGGTCCTCGGGCAGAACGTCGCGCAGCTTGAACACAGACCACAGGGTGTAGCGGATGACCTCGTTGAGGTCCTTCGCCTTCTTACCGGCGTTCGGGATCTTTTCGGGCGCACTCATACGCCTATTCTCGCCCGTCACGATGCGTGCCCCGCACCAGGGTGGGTGGTTTTCGACGTGGCGATGATCTCGTCGGCCGCGCGCTCGGCGGAGGCGACGCAGGCGGGGATGCCGACGCCCTCGTAGACGGCGCCCGCGAGGGCGAGTCCGGGCAGGCCGGCGACGGCGGCGCGGATCCGCTCGACGCGGGCGAGGTGGCCGACCGGGTACTGGGGCAGACCGCCGAGCCAGCGGGTCACGGTGGAGGCGACGGGCCGGGCGGTGAGGCCGGTGGCGGCGGCCAGGTCCTTGAGGGAGACGTCGACGAGGTCGGCGTCCTCGCGGTGCACCTGGGCCTCCTCGCCGTGCCGGCCGACGGAGGTGCGAAGGACGAAGAGGTCGGGGGCGCCATCGGTCACCCAGCGCCACTTCGCGCTGGAGAAGGTGGAGGCCTTGATGGTGTGGCCATCGACGGGCGGGACGAGGAAGCCGGAGCCGGGGAGGGCCGGCCCGTCGAGGACGTCGCTGCGTTTGAAGGCGAGGGTGACCAGGGCCATGGAGGCGTACTCGACGGCGGCGAGTTCGGTCGCCGCTGCCGGGGCGTGGGCGCCGAGGAGCGCGGCGGCGGGCCCGGCGGGGGTGGCGAGGACGACGGCGTCGGCGGGGTACGTACGGTCCGGGGTCACGACCTGCCAGCCGCCGGTCGCACCGGTGCGGCGCAGTTCCGTGACCGGGGTACGGGTCAGGATCGTGCCGCCGGCGGCGCGGATCGCGTCGGCGACGGCGAGCGGGAGGGTGCCGACGCCGCCTTCGAGGCCGGCGAAGGGGGCGCCGCCGAGGCCGGACCCGCCCAGGCCCGTACCGGCGCCCGCCGCGTCGCTCGGGGTGGCCGCGCCGGCCCGCTGCACGGCGCGCACGGCCTCGCCGAGGGTGGCGTGCGCGCGGGCGGCGTGGAAGAGCGCGGGGACGGCGGCCTTCATGGAGATGCGGTACGCGTCGCCCGCGTACACGCCGCCGAGGAGGGGTTCGACGAGCCGGTCGACGACCTCGTGGCCCATGCGCTCGGCGACGTACGCGCCGATGGCGATGTCCTCGCCGATCTCGGTCTGCGGGAGTTCGCGGTCGCGGCCGATCCGCTCGACCGCCTCGGCGGAGAGCAGCCCCTCGACGGCCCGGCCGTCGGCGGGGACGCCCATGACATGGCCCTTCGGCATGGGCACGAGCTCGCCGCGGGACCAGACGGAGGCGGTGGTGGTGGCGGGGGCCTGGATACGGCCGGCCAGGCCGACCCGTTCGGCGAGCGCGACGGCCTCGGGGCGGCGGGCGAGCAGCGACTCGGCACCGAGGTCCACCGGGGCGCCGGCGATCTGCCCGGCCAGCAGTTTTCCGCCGATCCGGTCGCCGCCCTCCAGGAGGGTCACCCGGGCGCCCGCGGTGACGAGTCGGTGCGCCGCGGCGAGACCGGAGATGCCGCCGCCCACGACGACGACCTCGGGACCGCCCGCGACCTGCTGCGCGTTCGCGTTCATCGGGCTCATGCTCCTCGCTCCTGGGGACCGTGCTCGGGGGGGGCGGCGCTCCCGGTGACCGTGCTCAGGGGGCCGTGCCCATGGGACCACTCTCTCAAATCGCCCGGGCGGGCCGGTTCCGGACCCTGGCCGAAGGGCCCCGGCCGAACGGACCCTTCGTCGTAGCGTGTTCGTATGAGCGAACGACTGGTGGTCATCGGGGGCGACGCCGCGGGCATGTCCGCCGCCTCGCAGGCGCGCAGGCTCAAGGGGCCGGACGAACTGGAGATCGTCGCCTTCGAGCGCGGGCACTTCAGCTCGTACTCGGCCTGCGGCATCCCGTACTGGGTCGGCGGCGACGTACCCGTACGGGACCGGCTGATCGCCCGCAGCCCGGAGGAGCACCGGGCCCGGGACATCGACCTGCGGACCCGGACCGAGGTGGTCGAGATCGACGTCGCCGGGCAGCGGGTGCGCGCCCGGGACCTGGAGTCGGGCGCGGAGACGTGGACCGGCTTCGACAAGCTGGTGATCGCGACCGGGGCGCGGCCGCTACGCCCGCCGCTGCCGGGCATCGACGCGCCGGGCGTGCACGGGGTGCAGACCCTGGACGACGGCGAGGCGCTGCTGGCCTCGCTGGACCGGGCGAAGGGCCGGCGCGCGGTGGTGGTCGGCGCCGGGTACATCGGCGTGGAGATGGCGGAGGCGCTGCTCGGCCACGGCTTCGAGGTGACGGTCCTGAACCGGGGCGAGCAGCCGATGGCCACCCTGGACCCGGACATGGGGCGGCTCGTGCACGAGGCGATGGACGGCCTCGGCATCACCACGGTCGGCTCGTCGCCGGTGACGAAGGTCCTCACCGGAGAGGACGGACGGGTGCGGGCGGTGGCGACGGACTCGGGCGAGTACCCGGCGGACGTGGTCGTCCTCGGTACGGGCGTGGTGCCGGAGACGAGCCTCGCGCGGGCGGCGGGGCTGCCCCTCGGCGCGTACGGCGGGCTGCTCACCGACCTGGCGATGCGGGTGCGGGGGCACGAGAACATCTGGGCCGGCGGCGACTGCGTGGAGGTCCTCGACCTGGTGTCGGGCCGCGAGCGGCACATCGCGCTCGGCACGCACGCCAACAAGCACGGCCAGGTGATCGGTTCGAACGTGGGCGGCGGCTACGCGACCTTCCCGGGCGTGGTGGGCACGGCGGTGTCCAAGGTGTGCGACCTGGAGATCGCCCGCACCGGGCTGCGCGAGAAGGACGCCCGCGAGGTGGGCCTGCGCTATGTGACGGTCACGATCGAGTCGACGAGCCGCGCGGGCTACTACCCGGGGGCCGCGCTGATGACGGTGAAGATGCTCGCCGAGCGCCGCACCGGCCGCCTGCTCGGCGTGCAGATCGTGGGCCGCGAGGGCGCGGCGAAGCGGGTGGACATCGCGGCGGTGGCGCTGACGGCCGGGATGACGGTGGAGCAGATGACGGCCCTGGACCTGGGGTACGCGCCGCCGTTCTCGCCGGTGTGGGACCCGGTCCTGGTGGCGGCGCGGAAGGCGGTGACGGCCGTACGGGCGGCGGGGTGACCCGGGCGGCGGCGTTACGGATGGTGACGAGTTGCGGGGTTCCTGTCACCGTGCGCGACTGATCGCATGATGCGACAGACCCTGCGCGCGCTCTGCGCCGCCTCCCTCGCCCTCGCCCCGCTCGCCCTCGGCGCCGCGCCGGCGCACGCCGTGACCTCGTGCACGGTGAACGGCGTGCCGGTCACCGGCCCGAACGTGAACGGCACGCCCGGCAACGACGTCATCGTCTGCTCCCTGGTCGAATCCGGGGAGTCCGTCAACGGCGGCGCCGGCAGCGACTACATCACCCTCACCGGGCCCGTGAACGGTCTCGTCTACGGCGGCGCCGGCCGCGACAGCATCACGGCGCAGCCGGCCGCCACGGTGAACGGGTTCATCGTCGGCGCCGAGGACTCCGACCTCATCAGGGTCGCCGGCACCGTGACCAACCTCGTCGCCGGCGGCTCCGGAAACGACTACATCCAGGTCGCCACGAACGAGGGCGTGGTCACCGGCGACAGCGGCCTCGACGTGTGCCGGATCGGCACGGGCAACGCGCCCTTCGACTGCGAGGTGTGACCCCCGTGCCCGCGCCCGTGCTCGCGCGCGGGCCGCCGTGCCGGCCCGGGCCCCGGTCCGTCAGACCGCCGTCCGCGTGTGGACGTAGTCGACCAGGCGGGTCAGCGCGTCCGGGTCGGTCGTCGGCAGCACCCCGTGACCGAGGTTGAAGACGTGCCCCTCCAGGCCCTTCGCGGCGGCCAGGACCTCGTCCGTCTTGGCCTCCACGGCCTCCCGGGTCGAGAACAGCACGGCCGGGTCGAGGTTGCCCTGGAGCGCCTTGCCCGGCCCGACCCGGCGGGCCGCCTCGTCGAGCGGGACCCGCCAGTCGACGCCCACGACGTCGGCGCCCGCCTCGCCCATGAGGCCGAGCAGCTCGCCCGTACCGACACCGAAGTGGATGCGCGGCACGCCGTACGAGGCGACCGCGTCGAAGACCTTGGTGGAGGCGGGCATCACCGAGCGGCGGTAGTCGGCCGGGGCGAGGGCGCCGACCCAGGAGTCGAAGAGCTGGACGGCGGAGGCGCCGGCCTCGATCTGCACCTTGAGGAAGGCCGAGGTGATCTCGGCGAGGCGGTCGAGCAGATCGGCCCACAGCTGCGGGTCGCCGTACATGAGCGCCTTGGTGTGCTCGTGGTTGCGCGACGGGCCGCCCTCGACGAGGTAGCTCGCGAGGGTGAACGGGGCGCCGGCGAAGCCGATCAGCGGGATGGCGCCGAGCTCGGCGGTGAGCATGCCGATGGCCTCGGTGACGTAGTGCACGTCCTCCGGGGTGAGGTCGCGCAGCCGGGCCAGGTCGGCGCGGGTGCGGATGGGCTCGGCGACGACCGGGCCGACACCGGGCTTGATGTCGAGGTCGACGCCGATGGCCTTGAGGGGGACGACGATGTCGCTGAAGTAGATGGCGGCGTCGACCTTGTGGCGGCGCACCGGCTGCAGGGTGATCTCGGTGACCAGCTCGGGCCGCATGCAGGACTCGAGCATGGGGATGCCCTCGCGGACCTTGAGGTACTCGGGCAGGGACCGCCCGGCCTGTCGCATGAACCACACCGGGGTGTGCGGCACGGCCTCCCGCCGGCACGCCTTGAGGAAGGCGGAGTCGTACGTCTGCGGCTGGTGCTTCGTCTGCTGCCCCTCGGGGCCGTGGTTGGCGCTCACGCCCAGAATCTTCGCATGTGGCGAGAAGCCGCTCGCCCGGCCCGGGTGTCCCTCCCCGCACGCGGGCTCCGTTCCGCCTACTCTTCCCCGCATGGCTGCGGCTCAGGGACATTTTTCCGATCATTCCGACGGCACCAGAGGGACGAGGAAGACGGCGGGCGACAGGGTGAATCCCACGGATTCCACGGATCCCACGAACTCCGTGGATCCCCACGAGACGAACCCCGTGCCGGCCGCGTTCCGGCGGGCGGTCGAGGGGCTGCGCGCGGCCCGGCTGCGGCCGGAGATCGAGGTCGACCCGACCCGCCCGCCGCAGCGGCTCGCCCCGCACGCGTACGCCCTGGAGGCGGCGGTCGTGGCGGGCGAGGAGGACCTGGCGGACGGGCGGCTCGTGCTGCTGCACGACCCGGCCGGGCACGAGGCCTGGAAGGGCACCTTCCGGCTGGTGACGCTGGTACGGGCGGAGCTGGAGCCGGAGATGGCGGCTGACCCGCTGCTGCCGGAGGTGTGCTGGTCCTGGCTGACCGGGGCGCTCGACGCGCGCGGGCTCGCGTACGGGGAGGCGAGCGGGACCGTCACGATGGCGGGCTCCCACTATTTCGGGGGACTCGCGGAGCGGCGTCCGGCGACGCAGATCGAGATCCGGGCCTCGTGGTCGCCGGAGGCGGGCCCGGCGGGGGTGCCGGACACGGGGGCACACCTGGCGGCCTGGTGCGATCTGCTGTGCCAGGTCGCGGGGCTGCCGCCGGCGCCGGCCGACCCGGGGGCGGGGCCGGGCGCGGGGACGACCTCGGGGGCGGGTGTGGTGTCGCTGCCGCAGCGCCGGGGGCCGCAGCAGGCGTAGCCCGTGCTCGGGGGCGGGGCGCGGGGGCTTTTTTCGGACATTCTCGGTCGGGTCGCGGTCGGGTCGCGGGCGGCTTCGGGCCCGCGAGGGCTCGAAAGCGTTCGAAAGGGCCCGCCGGACCGTCCCCCGAAAGACTCACGACCGCGTGAGGCTCGTACGATGATCGATCACGCGTCCGAATTGCCCCAATTGTTACTCACCAAATCGTGATCTTTCCCTAAAGGCGGGCGGGCAAGGTGCCGAAGGAGTCAGTGACCCCTTCACAGCACGGGTTCGCCCCCGGCTTCTTCCCCGAGCCGGCTCCGTCCCGCACCTTCCCCAGGAGGCCTGGTGTCCGTTCTCCTCGAGCAGCCCGCAAGCCTGGTCGCCTACCGCCCGAACAAGCCGACGGCCATGGTCGTCGTGGCCGACCCGCGCGTCCGCTCCACCGTCACCCGCCACCTGTGGGCGCTCGGGGTGCGCGACGTCATCGAGGCGTCGTCCATCGCGGAGGCCCGTCCCCGCGTCGGCAATCCGCGCGACATCTGCGTGGCCGACGTCCACCTGCCCGACGGCAGCGGTCTGACGCTGCTGTCCGAGACCCGCGCGGCGGGCTGGCCCAACGGCCTCGCCCTCTCCGCCGCCGACGACATCGGCGCCGTGCGCAACGCCCTCGCCGGAGGCGTCAAGGGATACGTCGTCACCGGCACCCGCACCAACATCGGCCACCCCACCCGCCCGGGCGCGGCCCCCATCGGCTCGGCGGCCGCCCGCCTCGGCCACCGCCGCCCCCCGGGTGCCCCGAGCCACCCGGGCGGCTACCGCGAGCTCTCCGGCCGCGAGGTCGAGGTCCTGCGCCTCGTCGCGGAGGGCCAGTCGAACAAGGCGATCGGCGTCTCCATGGGCCTCTCCGCCCTCACGGTGAAGAGCCACCTCGCCCGCATCGCCCGCAAGCTGGGCACCGGCGACCGCGCCGGAATGGTCGCGGTGGCCCTGCGCACCGGGATCATCCACTGAGCGGCGGCCCGGTCTCCCGCCGGGCGTGAAGAGCGGTGGGCGCCCACCGACGGAACGTTCCCTCTCATCGGGACGCCGGGTCCGCACGACGGCCCGGCGTCCCGGTCGGGCTCCGATCCGACGCGAAACCGAACTCGGATCCGATGTCGCGGACTGTTCCGTCGCTGGGCGCTTGCCATTCACAGATACCCTTGACAGGTGACCGACGCCCAAGACACCGCGAGTGACACCGCACTGCGAACCACCGGGGGCGCCCCCTCGGACGACGACGTCCCTCCGCGTGGGCTGCCGATCCCGCTGCTCGAACCCCGCGAGGGCATTCCGCCCGTCGTGGCCTCCGAGGACGCCCTGGCCGAGGTGGTCGCCGCCTTCGCGGCCGGTCGCGGGCCCGTCGCCGTCGACGCCGAACGGGCGTCCGGCTATCGCTACGGGCAGCGCGCCTATCTGGTCCAGCTGCGCCGGGAGGGCGCGGGGACCGCGCTGATCGACCCCGTGGGCTGCCCCGATCTGTCCGGCCTCGGCGAGGCGCTCGACGGGACCGAGTGGATCCTGCACGCCGCGACGCAGGACCTGCCCTGCCTGCGGGACATAGGCATGCTGCCGAGCCGGCTGTTCGACACCGAGCTGGCCGGGCGGCTCGCGGGCTTCCCGCGGGTGGGCCTGGGCGCGATGGTCGAGTCGGTGCTCGGTTTCGCCCTGGAGAAGGGCCACTCCGCGGTCGACTGGTCCACCCGCCCGCTCCCCGACCCCTGGCTGCGCTACGCGGCGCTCGACGTGGAGCTGCTGGTGGACCTGCGCGACGAGCTGGAGAAGGAGCTCGACCGGCAGGGCAAGCTGGAGTGGGCGCTGCAGGAGTTCGACGCGATCGCCTCGGCCCCGCCGGCGCCGCCGCGCAAGGACCCCTGGCGCCGTACGTCGGGCATGCACAAGGTGCGCCGGCGCCGTCAGATGGCGGTGGTACGGGAGCTGTGGACGACCCGTGACCGGATCGCCCAGCGGCGCGACGTCTCCCCCGGCAAGGTGCTGAGCGACGCGGCGATCGTCGAGGCGGCCCTGGCGCTGCCGCCGAACGCGGGCGCGCTCTCGGCGCTGCCCGGCTTCGGGCAGCGGATGGGCCGGCGCCAGCTGGAGCAGTGGCAGGCGGCGGTGGACCGGGCGAAGGCGCTGCCCGAGTCCGAGCTGCCGCAGCCGGGCCAGCAGCCGGCGGGCCCGCCGCCGCCGCGCGCCTGGGCGGACAAGGACCCGGCGGCCGCCGCGCGCCTCTCCGCGGCCCGAACCGCGGTCTCGGCGCTCGCGGAGCAGCTGCATCTGCCGCAGGAGAACCTGATGACCCCGGACACCGTGCGCCGGGTCTGCTGGGAGCCGCCGCAGCCGACGGAGGACGCGGTCGAGGCCGCCCTCAGCGGCTACGGCGCCCGCCCCTGGCAGGTGCACCTGGTGGCGCCGCTGCTCGTGCAGGCGCTGCGGGCGAACGCGTAGGAGAACCGGCGGAGCCCCCGGTGCCTCGGGAGAGGCACCGGGGGCTTCTTCGTGTCCTGTGTCCCGGTTCTGTCACCGCTCCGGCGAAGTCATTTTGAACACGCTCAACCGCCGCTAGGTTTCTGAACATGATCAAAACGATGCGCACGACGAACGGGTACGAGGACTGGGTCGACGACTTCACCGCCGAGCGCGCCCGCCGGGACGCGCTCGGCGACCCCGACTGGACCCGCGGCGCCCGGCTGCCGGCCGCGCTGATCCGGAGCGTCCAGCGCTTCCAGGTCGGCGAGGACGGCGACGGCGCCCAGCTCAAGGCCAAGGCCCGCCGGGCCGGCGACCCGGTGTACGGCGAGGCCGTCGCCCTCTTCGTGGCCGAGGAGCAGAACCACGCCCGCCTCCTGGCCCTGCTGCTCGGCGCGGCGGACGCCCCGACCCTGCCGGGCCACTGGACCGACACCGCCTTCGTACGCCTCCGCCGCCTGCTCGGCCTGCGTACCGAACTCCTGGTCCTGATGGTCGCCGAGGCGGTCGCCCTGCACTACTACCGCGCCCTGCGCGACGGCTCCCCCGACCCGCTGACCGCCGAGGTCGCCGCCCGCATCCTCGCCGACGAACAGCGCCACGTCCCCTTCCACTGCCGCCGCCTCCGCGAGTCCCTGGCCCCCTTCCCGGCCCCGGCCCGCCGCGCCGCCACCCTCGTCTGGCAGTCCCTCCTCACCGCCGCCGCCCTCACCGTCGCCCACGACCACGGCCCGGCCCTCCGCACCCTCGGCCTGCGCCGCACCGCCTTCGTCCGGGCCGTCCTGCGGGACTCGGGACCGATGGCTGCGGCGATGGACGGGCGGGCCGAGGCGATGGACGGGCGGGCTCCGGCGGTGTGACCTTCGCCGCTTGGGGCGGGGGGACTGGGCAGTCTGGTTACCCGCAAGTAGCATGGGGGGAGCAAGCGCGCGCTTAGGTGCGTGTCGGGCCGTGTGCCCGCGCAGCAGCAGTGCCATCCCGCACCCTGGAGGAGAGCCATCGTGCCTCGTACCGTCAGGGACGTCGTCTTCGTCGACGGCGTCCGTACCCCGTTCGGCAAGGCGGGCCCGAAGGGCATCTACCACGAGACCCGCGCCGACGACCTCGTCGTCAAGGCCATCCGGGAGCTGCTGCGCCGCAACCCCGGCCTCGACCCCGCGAAGATCGACGAGGTCGCCATCGCCGCGACCACGCAGATCGGTGACCAGGGCCTGACCCTCGGCCGCACCGCCGGCATCCTGGCCGGTCTGCCGCAGTCCGTGCCCGGCTACTCGATCGACCGCATGTGCGCCGGCGCGCTGACCGCCGTGACGACGACGGCCGGTTCGATCGCCTTCGGCGCGTACGACGCCGTCATCGCCGGTGGTGTCGAGCACATGGGCCGCCACCCCATGGGCGAGGGCGTGGACCCGAACCCGCGGTTCGTCAGCGAGAAGCTGGTCGACGAGTCCGCCCTCTTCATGGGCATGACCGCCGAGAACCTGCACGACCGCTACCCGAGCATCACCAAGCAGCGCGCCGACGAGTACGCCGTGCGCTCGCAGGAGAAGGCCGCCAAGGCGTACGCCGACGGCAAGATCCAGCAGGACCTGGTGCCGATCTCGGTCCGCCGCACCTCCCCCGAGGGCGGCGAGACGGGCTGGGGCCTGGTCACCGCCGACGAGCCGATGCGCCCGGGCACCACCCTGGAGTCGCTGGCGAACCTGAAGACGCCGTTCCGCGTCCACGGCAACGTCACCGCGGGCAACGCGGCCGGCCTGAACGACGGCGCCACCGCCTCGATCATCGCCTCCGAGGACTTCGCCCGCGAGAACAACCTCCCGGTGAAGATGCGCCTGGTCTCCTACGCCTTCGCCGGCGTGGAGCCCGAGGTCATGGGCTACGGCCCGATCCCGGCCACCGAGAAGGCGCTGGCCAAGGCCGGCCTGTCCATCTCGGACATCGGTCTCTTCGAGATCAACGAGGCCTTCGCCGTCCAGGTCCTCGCGTTCCTGGAGCACTACGGCATCGCCGACGACGACGCCCGCGTCAACCAGTACGGCGGCGCCATCGCGTACGGCCACCCGCTCGCCTCCTCCGGCGTCCGGCTGATGACGCAGCTGGCCCGCCAGTTCGAGGAGAACCCGCAGGTCCGCTACGGCCTCAACACGATGTGCGTCGGCTTCGGCATGGGCGCGACGGTCATCTGGGAGAACCCCCACTGGGAGGGCAAGTGAGCACCACCGCCGAGCTTCTGAAGGGCGCCGCCGAGCTCTTCCCGGACGAGGTCGTGACCTCGGCCCACGTACGGCACTTCGAACTCCCCGCGGGTGCGGGTCGGTTCGCGCTGATCACGCTGGACAACGGCTTCGACCACACCAAGCCGACCACCTTCGGCCCGCAGTCCCTCGCCAACCTGAACACGGCGATCGACCAGGTCGAGGCGGAGGCCGCGAACGGTGAGATCGTCGGCGTCGGCATCACCGGCAAGCCGTTCATCTTCGCCGTCGGCGCCGACCTCAAGGGCGTCGAGCTGCTGAAGCAGCACGACGAGGCGCTGGCCATCGGCAAGGGCGGCCACGACGTCTTCAAGCGTCTCGCCGGTCTGGCCGTGCCGACCTTCGCGTACTACAACGGCGCGGCCATGGGCGGCGGCGTCGAGGTCGGTCTGCACTGCAGCTACCGCACCGTCTCCAAGGCGCTCCCGGCCTTCTCGCTGCCCGAGGTCTTCCTCGGTCTCGTCCCCGGCTGGGGCGGCTGCGCGATCCTGCCGAACCTGATCGGCGCGGAGAAGGCCGTCTCGGTCATCATCGAGAACAGCCTCAACCAGAACCGTCAGCTCAAGGGCAAGCAGGTCTTCGAGCTCGGCATCGCCGACGCGATCTTCGAGGGCGCCGACTTCCTGGAGCAGTCGCTCATCTGGACCGCCGGCGTGCTGAACGGCTCCGTGACCGTCGAGCGTCCCGAGGTCGACCGCGGCGAGGCCTGGGACCAGGCCGTCGCCAAGGGCCGCGCCATCGCCGACTCCAAGGTGCACGGCGCCGCCCCGGCCGCCTACCGCGCCCTGGCGATCATCGAGGCCGCCAAGGACGGCGACCTGCAGAAGGGCTTCGACGCCGAGGACCAGGCCCTCGCGGACCTGATCATGGGCGGCGAGCTGCGCTCCGGCATCTACGCCTTCAACCTGGTGCAGAAGCGCGGCAAGCGCCCGGCCGGCGCCCCGGACAAGAACCTGGCCCGCCCGGTCACCAAGGTCGGCGTCGTCGGCGCCGGTCTGATGGCCTCCCAGCTGGCCCTGCTGTTCCTGCGCCGTCTGGAGGTGCCGGTCGTCCTGACCGACATCGACCAGGAGCGCATCGACAAGGGCGTGGGCTACGTCCACGGCGAGATCGACAAGCTGCTCGGCAAGGGCCGCATCGACCAGGACAAGGCCAACCGCCTCAAGGGCCTGGTCACCGGTGTCCTGGACAAGGCCGCCGGCTTCGCGGACGCGGACTTCATCATCGAGGCCGTGTTCGAGGAGATGTCGGTCAAGCAGACGGTGTTCGCGGAGGTCGAGGCGGTCGCCCCGGCGCACGCGATCCTCGCCACCAACACCTCCTCGCTGTCCGTCAGCGAGATGGCCTCCAAGCTCCAGCACCCGGAGCGCGTGGTCGGCTTCCACTTCTTCAACCCGGTCGCGGTCCTCCCGCTCCTGGAGATCGTCCGCGGCGAGAAGACCGACGACGCCTCGCTGGCCACCGCGTTCGGTGTCGCCAAGAAGCTGAAGAAGACCGCGGTCCTGACGAAGGACGCCCCGGCGTTCGTCGTGAACCGCATCCTCACCCGCTTCATGGGCGAGATCCAGAACATCATCGACGAGGGCACCCCGGTGGCCGTGGCGGAGAAGGCGGTCGAGCCGCTCGGCCTGCCGATGTCGCCGCTGGTCCTTCTGGAGCTCGTCGGCCCGGCCATCGGTCTGCACGTCTCCGAGACCCTGAACCGCGCCTTCCCGGAGCGCTTCAAGGTCTCCCCCAACCTGAAGGCCGTCGTCGAGGCCGGCAAGCGCGGCTTCTACGTCTACAAGCCGGAGAACGGCTTCAAGCCGGAGCTCGACCCCGAGGTCGCCGCGCTCCTCAAGCAGGGCGACGTCGTCCTGACCGAGGAGCAGGCCCGCGACCGCGTCCTGGACGCGGTGGCGCAGGAGATCGGTCTGATGCTGGAGGAGGGTGTCGTCGCCGAGGCGCAGGACATCGACCTCTGCCTGATCACCGGTGCGGGCTGGCCCTTCCACCTGGGCGGCATCACGCCGTACCTGGACCGTGAGGGTGTCTCGGAGCGCGTCAACGGCAAGCGGTTCCTGGCGCAGGGCGTGGCGAGCGTCCCGGCGTAACGCCGCCGCGTAACCCGCACGGGTGACGGCCCGGTACCACGAGGGTGGTGCCGGGCCGTCATGCTGTCCCCATGGACCTCCTGCCTCTCCTGATCGTCGACGGCGCCAACGTGGTGGGCTCCGTGCCCGACGGGTGGTGGAAGGACCGGCGCGGGGCCGCCGAGCGGCTGCGGGACCGGCTGGCCGAGCGGGGCGGGCCGGTGGAGGGGCCGTACCCGGGGCCGTACGAGATCGTGCTCGTCCTGGAGGGGCGGGCGCGCGGGGTGGCGGCGGTGCCAGGGGTACGGATCGAGGAGGCGGCGGGCAGTGGCGACGACCTGATCGCGGAGCTGGCCCGGAACGCCGAGGGCCGGCCGTGCCTGGTGGTCACGGCCGACCGGGAGCTTCGGCGGCGGGTGGCGGAGAGCGGCGCGAACTGTGTGGGTCCGCGCGCTCTCCCGTAGGCCGAACGGGTGAACGGGTGGCGGCGGCTCAGTACTTCGCGTCCTGGCCCAGCTTGCCGAGGCGGCTGTGCTTGCGGCCGTACAGGAAGTAGACGACGAAGCCGATGATCATCCAGATGGCGAAGCGGAGCCAGGTCTCGCCCGGCAGGTTCAGCATCAGCCACAGCGAGGCGGCGATGGAGAGGATCGGCAGCACCGGCACCCACGGGGTGCGGAAGGCACGGTGCAGGTCGGGGCGGGTGCGGCGGAGCACCATCACGCCGACGGCGACCACCACGAAGGCGAACAGGGTGCCGATGTTCACCAGGGTCGCCAGCTCGTTGATGCTGGTGAAGCCGGAGACGATCGCGATGATCACGCCGAGCAGGATGGTCGGGCGGTACGGGGTGCGGAACTTCGGGTGGGTGATGGAGAAGAACCGCGGAAGGAGACCGTCACGGCTCATCGCGAAGAACACCCGGGTCTGGCCGAGCAGCAGGATCAGACAGACCGTGGTGAGGCCGATGGCGGCGCCGAAGCTGATCACGCCCGCGTAGAACGGGTGCCCGACGGCCTTGAAGGCGTCGGCGAGCGGGGCGCTGACGGACAGTTCGGTGTAGTGCTGCATACCGGTGACGACCAGGGCCACCGCCACGTACAGCACGGTGCAGATGAAGAGCGAGCCGAGGATGCCGCGGGGCATGTCGCGCTGCGGCAGCTTGGTCTCCTCGGCGGCGGTGGCGACCACGTCGAAGCCGATGAAGGCGAAGAAGACCACGGACGCGGCGGTGAAGATGCCCATCACGCCGAAGTTGGTGGGCTCGTAACCGAACATCAGCTGGACCAGCGGGGCGGTCTCCCAGCCGCCGCCGGTCTCCGGGGTGACCGCGTCCGGGATGAACGGCTTGTAGTTGTCGCCGACGATGAAGAACAGACCGGCGACGATCACGATCATGACCACGGTGACCTTGATCGCGACGACCAGGGCGGTGATCCGGGCGGACAGCTTCATGCCGAGGACCAGGACCACGGTGAGGACCAGGACCAGGATGAAGGCCAGGATGTCGAAGGTGCCTCCCGGCACGTCCGGCCCTTCGAGTGACGCCGGTAGGTGCCAGCCGATGTTGTCCATCAGCGAGCGCACATAGCCGGACCAGCCGACCGCCACCACCGCCGTGCCGAGCGCGAACTCCAGGACGAGGTCCCAGCCGATGATCCAGGCCGGCAGCTCGCCGATGGAGGCGTACGCGAAGGTGTACGCCGAACCGGCGACGGGCACCGTCGACGCGAACTCCGCATAGCACAGGGCGGCGAGGGCGCAGACGATGCCCGCGGCGACGAAGGCGAGCGCGGTCGCCGGTCCGGCGTTCTCCTTCGCCACCTTGCCGGTGAGGACGAAGATGCCGGTGCCGATGATGACGCCGACGCCGAACACGGTGAGGTCCCAGGCGGAGAGGGACTTCTTGAGCGCGTGCTCGGGCTCCTCGGTGTCGCGGATCGACTGTTCGACCGACTTGGTCCGGAACAGACCGTCGTTCGCTCGTGGCTGCTGGTCCGTACTCACGTAGCACCTCCCTGGCGCGGGCCCTGGCAGGGGGCTGCCCGCCCTCAGGCCAGGATGCACGCGGAAGGGCCGGTCGGCACTCCGAAGAGTGAGCCGACCGGCCCAAGGGTGACGTCGTGTGACGCCGAAGGGTGACGCCGCGTGAGGTACGGGGCGGGCGGGGCCCGTCAGTCCCGGGCGGGCTCCACGGCCTTGCTGCTGCTCTCGAAACGCCCGTCGAGGCGGGAGACCAGACCGGTGACCTGGCGCGCGATGTCCGGGGCGGTCAGACCGATCTCGGCCAGGACCTCGCCGCGGGAGGCGTGGTCCAGGAAGCGCGGCGGGATGCCGAAGTCACGCAGCGGCACGTCGACGCCCGCGTCGCGCAGGGCCTGCGCCACGGCGGAGCCGACGCCGCCGACGCGGCTGTTGTCCTCGACGGTGACGACCACCCGGTGGCGCTCGGCGAGCGGGGCCAGGGCCTCGTCGACGGGCTTGACCCAGCGCGGGTCGATCACCGTGGTGGAGATGCCCTGCTGGTCCAGGAGACCGGCGATCTCCAGGCACATCGGGGCCAGCGCACCGACGGAGACCAGGAGGACGTCCGGCTTGTCACTGCCCGCCTCGCGCAGCACGTCCATGCCGCCGATCCGGCGCAGCGCCGGGACCGCGGGGCCGACCGCGCCCTTGGAGAAGCGCACCACGGTGGGCGCGTCGGTGACCTCGACGGCCTCGCGCAGCTGGGCGCGGACCTGGTCGGCGTCGCGCGGGGCGGCGAGCCGCAGGCCGGGCACGACCTGCAGGATCGACATGTCCCACATGCCGTTGTGCGAGGCGCCGTCGGTGCCGGTGACACCGGCCCGGTCGAGCACGAAGGTGACGCCGCACTTGTGCAGGGCCACGTCCATCAGGACCTGGTCGAAGGCGCGGTTGAGGAAGGTCGCGTAGACCGCGAAGACCGGGTGCAGACCGCCGGTGGCCAGGCCGGCCGCGGAGACCGCGGCGTGCTGCTCGGCGATGCCGACGTCGAAGACCCGCTCGGGGAAGGCCTTGGCGAACTTGTCGAGGCCGACCGGCTGGAGCATGGCCGCCGTGATGGCGACGATGTCCTCGCGCTCCTTGCCGAGCGCGACCATCTCCTCGCCGAAGACGCTGGTCCAGTCGGCGCCCGAGGAGGAGATCGGCAGACCGGTGTCGGGGTGGATCTTGCCGACCGCGTGGAAGCGGTCGGCCTCGTCCTGCAGGGCCGGCTGGTAGCCGCGGCCCTTCTCGGTGAGGCAGTGCACGATGACCGGGCCGCCGAAGCGCTTGGCGCGGGTGAGCGCCGACTCCAGGGCCTCGATGTCGTGGCCGTCGATCGGGCCGACGTACTTCAGGCCGAGGTCCTCGAACATGCCCTGCGGGGCGATGAAGTCCTTCAGGCCCTTCTTGGCGCCGTGCAGGGTCTCGTAGAGCGGCTTCCCGACGACCGGGGTGCGCTCCAGGATGTCCTTGCCGCGGGCGAGGAAGCGCTCGTAGCCGTCGGTGGTGCGCAGGGTCGCCAGGTGGTTGGCGAGTCCGCCGATGGTGGGGGCGTAGGAGCGCTCGTTGTCGTTGACGACGATGACGACCTGGCGGTCCTTGGCGTCGGCGATGTTGTTGAGCGCCTCCCAGGCCATGCCGCCGGTCAGCGCGCCGTCGCCGATGACGGCGACGACGTGGTCGTCCTTCTTCAGGACCTCGTTGGCCTTGGCGAGGCCGTCGGCCCAGCCGAGGACGGTCGAGGCGTGCGAGTTCTCGATGACGTCGTGCTCGGACTCGGCCTGCGAGGGGTAGCCGGACAGGCCGCCCTTCATCTTGAGCTTGGAGAAGTCCTGGCGGCCGGTGAGCAGCTTGTGCACATAGCTCTGGTGGCCGGTGTCCCACAGGACGCGGTCCTTGGGCGAGTCGAAGACGCGGTGGAGGGCGATGGTCAGTTCGACCACGCCGAGGTTGGGGCCGAGGTGCCCGCCGGTCTTGGAGACGGCGTCCACGAGGAAAGTCCTGATCTCCTCGGCCAGCTGTTCCAGCTGTTCCGAGGAGAGCCGGTCCAGGTCTCGCGGTCCCCTGATACGGGTCAGCAGAGCCACCCGTGCCTCCTTGCTTTGAACTGGTCGAGCTTGCCGATTTGTCGAGTCTAATGTTCCGTCTTGGATCGTGGGCATCGGGCCGGGGACTCGGTCCCCACCCGGATGGCCGACACACCGCTGATCCGTGCGGTCGCCACGTTGATCCGGACGCAGCAGCGCCCGGCGCCGGTTCTCCGGCGCCGGGCGGACTGTGCGTGATGTCGGTTACGCGCGACCCGCGGTCTTCTGCGTGCGGCGGGAGACCGAGTCGATCACGACGGCGGCGAGCAGCACCGCGCCGGTGATCATGTTCTGGATGGCGTTGGACATGCCGATCATGTTCAGGCCCTGCTGGATCGACTGGATCACGATCATGCCCAGGAGCGCCGACCAGACCTTGCCGCGGCCGCCGAAGAGGCTGGTGCCGCCGATCACGGCCGCGGCGATGACCAGCATCAGCGTGTTGCCGCCGCCGAGGCTCTTGGTCGCGCCGCCGGAGAGGCTGGCGATGAACAGGCCGCCGAAGGCGGCGAGGGTGCCGGAGATCGCGAAGACCGCGATCCGGACGCCGTCCACGCCGATGCCGGCGCGGCGGGCCGCCTCGGCGTTGCCGCCGACCGCGAAGACCTTGCGGCCGAAGAGGGTGCGGCGGGCGACGAAGTCGCAGACGACCAGGACGGCGAGGAAGAGCACCAGGGCGAGCGGCAGGCCGCGGGCGCCGGCGGGCTCGTTCATCACGTACGCGACGGCGAAGACCAGCAGGGCGACGACGGCGGTGCGCAGCACGATCTCGCTGACCGGGCGGGCCGGGAGCAGCGCGGCCTTGCGGCGGCTGCTGTCGCGAAGCAGCGAGAACAGGTAGGCGGCGACCGCGACCAGGGCGAGGCCGTAGGCGGCGATCTTGTCGGCGAAGAAGTAGTTGGTGAGGTTCTCCACCACGCTGCCGGACGGCGTGTTGATGGAGCCCTCGCCGCCCATGAGCCATTCCTGGAGGCCCATCCAGCCGAGGAAGCCGGCCAGGGTGACCACGAAGGCGGGGACGCCGATCTTGGCGAAGAAGAAGCCGTGCAGCGCGCCGATGGCGGTGCCGGAGAGCACCGCGAGCACGATGGCCAGCCATTCGTTCATGCCGTTGCTGACCTGGAGGCCGGCCCAGACGGCGGCGCCGACACCGGCGACCGAGCCCATGGAGAGGTCGATCTCGCCGAGGACGAGCACGAAGACGATGCCGACGGCCATGATGCCGAGGCCGGAGGCGTAGACCGTGACGTTGGCGACCGAGCTCGCGGACAGGAAGTTGCTGTTCTGGAGCTGGAAGACGATCGCGATGACGATCAGGCCGAGGATGACGGGCAGGGAGCCGAGCTCGCCGCCGCGGATCTTGCGGGTGAACTCGGTCCAGTAGCCCTTGAGGCCCTCCTCGCGGACGAGGAGGCGGGGGTCGACGGCCGGGACGGGCGCCGCGGACTCGGCCACGGCGGCGGTCTCGGCGGCGTCCGCCTCCGCGACAGCGGTCTCGGGGGCCTCGGAGGCTTCGGGGGTCTTGGCGAGGTCGCTCACTTGGCGTCCTCCTTTGCAGCCGTACGGGCCTGCCGGCGGGTCACGGCGTTGTCCGTGGCCCCGGTGATGGCGGCGATGATCGTCTCGTGGGTGGTGTCCGCGACGTCGAAAACGCCGTTGTTGCGGCCGAGGCGGAGCACGGCGACCTTGTCCGCGACGGCGCGGACGTCGGCCATGTTGTGGCTGATGAGGATGACGCCGTGGCCGCGCTCGCGCAGCCGCTCCACCAGGTCGAGCACCTGTGCGGTCTGCTCGACGCCGAGGGCGGCGGTGGGCTCGTCCAGGATCACGATCTTCGGGTCGCCGATCAGGGCGCGGGCGATGGCCACGACCTGACGCTGGCCGCCGGAGAGGGCGGCCACGGGTATGCGGACCGAGGGGATCCGGATGGACAGGGTGTCGAGCAGCTCCCGGGCGCGCTTCTCCATGGCGATCTCGTCGAGGACGGTGCCGGAGCTGAGCTCGCTGCCGAGGAAGAGGTTGGCGACCACGTCGAGGTTGTCGCAGAGCGCCAGGTCCTGGTAGACGGTCGCGACCCCGAGGTTCTGGGAGTCGTGGGGCTTGGTGATCTGGACCGGGCGGCCGTCCCACTCGATGGTGCCCTCGTCGATCGGGTGGACGCCCGAGATCGTCTTGACGAGGGTGGACTTGCCGGCGCCGTTGTCGCCCACCAGGGCGACGACCTCTCCGGCGTGGATCTCCAGATCGACATCGGTGAGCACCTGGACGGCGCCGAACCGCTTGGAGACCCCGCGCAACGCCAGCACGGGCGTAGCGGACACGTGAATCATCTCCTTCGCCGCCTGACCGGCGGGGATGTGGTGCGGGGCACCCTCCCGACAGGGGCGGTGGGGGGTGCGAGGGGAGTCCGGCGCCCCGCCCCCGCTTGCGGGGCGTGGAGTGGGGCGGGTGCGCCGGACCGGTTCCTTGGGGCGGCAGGGGTTACTTGATGCCCGCCGCGTCGCAGGCCGCCTTGTACTCGGCGGTGCAGATGTCGGCCGCCTTGTAGACGTTGTCGGCGATGATCGTGGAGGCGATGTTCTCCTTGGTCACGACCTGCGCGTCGTACAGCTTGGCCGGGATGCCCTTGAACTCGCCGGTGAGGCTGTCGACCTTGACCGGGACGAGGTCGTCGATCTTCTCGCCCTTGAGGAGCTTGACGGCGATCTCGGCGGTGGTCTCGGCCTCGGGCTTGATCTGCTTGTAGATCGTGAAGGCCTGGTCGCCCTTCAGGATGCGCTGCAGACCCGCGAGTTCGGCGTCCTGGCCGCCGACCGGGACCTTGACGCCCTGCTTGGCCAGGGCGGTGATGATGCCGCCGGCCATGCCGTCGTTGGCCGAGTACACGCCCTGGAAGCCGGTCTTGCCCAGGGAGTCGATGGCGGCACCCATCTTCTTGTTGGCCTCGTCCGGGGACCAGTCCGGGATGTCCTGCTCGTAGACGACCTTCTTCACGGCGCTGTCGATGGCGCTGTGGGCGCCCTTCTTGAACAGCGGGGCGTTCGGGTCGGTCGGCGAGCCGTTGATCATGACAACGTTGGCGTCCTTGGCGTTGGCGCCGAGCGCCTTCACCAGGGCCTCGCCCTGCAGGCGGCCGATCTTCTCGTTGTCGTAGGACACGTAGGCGGAGATCGGGCCCTCGGCCAGGCGGTCGTACGCGACGACCTTGACGCCCTTCTTCTCGGCCTGCTGCACCCAGGACTTGGTGGCCTTGTAGTCGACCGAGTCCAGGATGATGACCTTCACGCCCTGCGTGACGAGCGCGTCGAACTGCTTCTTCTGCGTCTCGGTGTCCTGCGCGGCGTTGTTGTACTTGACCTCGCAGTCGGCGCAGAGCGCCTTGATCTTCGCCTCGATGATCGGGCGGTCGAAGGTCTCGTAGCGGGTGGTCTTGTTCTCCGGCAGGAGCAGACCGATGGTCTTGGTGTCACCGCCGGCGGCGGCGCCGTCCGCGCCGTTGTCGCCGGCCTTGCCACAGGCGGCGATCGAGAGGGCCATGGAAACCGCGGCCGTGCCTATGACGACGCGTCGCGTCACTGCGTTCATGTGGGGTTGCCTCCCTGACGAGGCCGCGACGTTGCGGCCGAGGTGGCTGGAAGTCAACTCGGCCGCGGGGCAACCGTCAAGAAGTAAATCCTTAACGAGATGGCAACGGTGCCATTCGTTATCTAAGTGAACGCAGGCGTACGGGTGGACGAAGCACCCGGAAGCGCGCCCTCCGACCCGTGCAAAAGCGTGGAATCGCCCATTTCGCTCAGTACGAGGGCGAGGGCGCCGAGCACCTCCGCACGGCCTCCGAGGGCCCCTGGGGCCACCGAGAGCTGCCGGGCGGCGCTGGGGATCGCGTAACGCGACACGGAGTCCCTGATGGGCGCCAGGACCAGCTCACCGGCCTCCGCCAGGTCGCCGCCAAGCACGACCCTGCTCGGGTTCAGAAGATTGCAGAGGTTGGCGACACCGCTGCCGATGTGCCGGCCGACGTCCGCGATCACCCGGCGGCAGCCCGGATCGCCCTCGCGGGCCAGCTGGACGACCCGCTCCATGGTCAGATCGGCCCCGTGGCTCGGCTGGAGCAGCGGCAGTACGTAGCGGGCGGCCGTGAAGGTCTCCAGGCAGCCCCGGTTGCCGCAGCGGCAGACCGGGCCCGACTCGTCGAGGGTGATGTGCCCGATCTCGCCGGCGGTGCCGCCCGGGCCCCGGTAGACCCGCCCGTCGATCACCAGGCCGGCGCCGACACCGCTGGCCACCTTGATGTACGCGAGGTCCTTGACGCCCCGCCCGCTGCCCCAGACCAGCTCGCCGAGCGCGCCGAGGTTGGCGTCGTTGTCGACGTGCACGGGGACGCCCAGACGGGCCGAGAGCTCGTCGGCCGGGTTGATTCCGCTCCAGCCCGGCAGGATCGAGGTGGAGCCGAGGAGGCCCGAGGAGACGTCGATCGGGCCCGGCACGCCGAGGCCCACCCCAACGACCTTGTCCCGGCCGATGCCGGTGGCCGCGATCAGCCGGCTGACCAGCTGCTCGGCCCGGTCGAAGCCCTCCGCGGACGAGGCGTCCACGTCCATGGGCTCCGCCTCCTCGGCGAGCACCTGGTGGGCCAGGTTGCCGACCGCGACCCGCAGGTGGGTGTGGCCGAAGTCGACGCCGATGACGATGCCGGCGTCGCCGCTGAGCGAGACGCTGCGGGCCCGGCGGCCCCCGGCAGAGGTCGGGGTGACCTCGACCGTGCCGCCTTCCTTCAGCTCCCGCACGATGTTGGAGACCGTGGCGGCGGACAGGCCGGTCGTCCGGGCGATCTCCGCCTGGGTGAGCGATCCGGCCATCCGTACCGCCCGGACGACCCGCTCGAGATTGGCCCGGTGCAGCGACGACTGCGACCCCGGAGTCTCCATTGACTCTCTCCACCCTACGACGTGTACAAGTTATGAACTCCAAGCTCCGCTGTAGGGCTTGTCGCCGTCAAGTCCTCGACGGTAGTGGAATCCGGAAGCAAAAAGTCCGGCCCCGAGGACCGTGTCCTCGGGGCCGGACGTCGAGCGGCGATTTCGTTACTTGAGCGTGGCCGAAGTGAGACCCGCCTGGACCTGCCGCTGGAAGGACAGGTAGACCACGAGCATCGGGATCATGGCGATGGTCACGCCGGCGAAGAGCACCGGCAGATCTGTCTCGTACCCCTGCTGCTGCTGGAGCTGGATCAGGCCCTGGGTCAGCACGTAGCGCTCGGGGTCGTCACCGGTCTGCGGCTGCATGAGCACGGTCGGCAGCACGAACTGGTTCCACTGCCCCAGCGTGTTGAAGATGCCCACGCTGATCAGACCCGGCTTCGCCATCGGCAGCATCACCTGGAAGAAGGCCCGAGTGTGCGAGGCCCCGTCCAGGATCGCCGCCTCGAAGACCGCCGTCGGCAGGGTCCGGAAGAAGGAGTGCATGAAGAAGACGGTGAACGGCATCGAGTAGGCGACGTACACCAGGATCAGACCCTGGTAGGTGTTGAGCATCCCGAGCATCTTCACCATGAAGAAGAGCGGGACCAGGGCCAGGAAGACCGGGAACATCGCGCCGGCCACGAAGAAGTAGTAGATGAGCCGGTTGCCCCAGAACTCGTAGCGCGCCAGGACGTAGGCGGCCATCGAGCCGAAGAGCATGGTCAGCGGCACCGAGAACACCAGGACGATCACGGTGTTCAGGAAGTAGTCGCCGATGCCCTTGTCCCAGGCCCGGGTGAAGACGTCGAAGGACCAGTTGGCCGGCCAGCCGAACGCCGAGCCCGCGATCTGGGAGTCGGTCTTGAAGGAGCTGAGCACCAGCCACAGCAGCGGCAGCACGATCAGCAGGGCCCAGACGGCGAGGAAGCCGTGCGAGAAGACGTTCAGGACCATGCCCTCGCGGGCCGGACCGGGTGCCGGGGTGCTCCCCTTGCCGGCGGCGCGCTGGCGCGGCACGGCGGCCCCGCCCGCCGTGGGGACGTCGGACTTCTGGATGGGTGCAGTCATCGTGGGTTCTCCCGCTCAGAACTCGAGGCGCTCGCGGCGGGTGGCGCGCAGCGTGACCACGGACACGATCAGGGTGAGCAGCAGCATGACCACGCCCATGGCACACGCGTAACCGCTCTTACCGAAGTAGAGGAAGTTCCGCATCATGACCGTGGACATCGTCTCGCTGTGGTGGTCGGGGCCGCCGCCGTAGTCGCCCGAGGTCATGGTCGAGACGAGGACGAACATGTCCATCGCCACGATGCCGAGGTAGACCCAGGCGGTCTGCACGGAGTCCCACAGCAGCGGCAGGGTGATGCGGAAGAAGGACTGGGCGCGGCCGGCGCCGTCGATCAGCGCCGCCTCGTAGATGTCCTTCGGGATGGACTGCATGGCGGCCGAGAACAGCACCAGGTAGAAGCCGACGCCGTGCCAGACGACGACCGCGATGAGGGCCCACAGCACGAAGTTGGGCTCGTTGAGCCATTCCACCGGCCGCTCGGCCTCGATGAGGCCGAGCTTCAGCAGGAATCCGTTGAGCATGCCGCCGGTGTCGCTGCGGTACACGGCGCCGAAGAGCACCGCGAGGATCGCGAGCGAGAGCACCTGCGGGAAGAAGTAGACGATCTTGTAGAACTTCGACCCGGCGACGCCCGCGACGCCGCCGGCCTTGCTGCGCCCGCCCGCGTTCACCATGAAGGCGAGGAAGAGGGCGAGCAGGATGGTGATCACCGGGATGAACACCAGGAACAGGATGTTGTGCCAGACCGCTCCCAGGAAGACGTCGTCCTCGAAAAGGGCCACGTAATTGTCGAAGCCGACGAAGGAGAAGGTCTGCGACTGGCCCTTCCAGTCGGTCAGCGAGTAGCCGAACGTCTGGATGTACGGCCAGATGACGAAGACCAGATAGAGGGCCACGGGTATGAAGAGGAATCCCGTGACGAACTTGTACTGCCCTTTGCGCATGGCGTTCCTGTCCCTGATGTCCCCGGCGGAGTGCGGTGCGAGGTGCGACCGCTCCGCGAGCTCTGTCCGCTCGGTCAGTCGCGGTGGTTGTTCTTGGCCGCCGGGTCCTTGGCCGCCTTGTCGACCGCGGCCTGGGCCCGCTTCAGCCATTCCGCGGGCTGGATGCGCTTGGCCATCAGCTCGTTGGAGGCGTTCTGGATCTCGGTGTCCATCTCGCTGTACCACTCGGTGTACAGGAAGCGGAAGGTGTTGCTGCCGGCCTTCTTGGAGGCCTCGACCGTGGACTGGGTGCCCGGGCGGAGCTTGACGCTCGGGTCCACGCCGTCGGCGAGGATGGTGAGCGAGTTGGCCTCCTTGGCGAAGAGCGTCGACCACTCCTTGGAGAGCATCATCCGCATGAACTCCTTCGCCTCGGCCAGGTTCTTGGCCTTGGCCGGGATGATGAAGGGCTCGCCGGAGCCGGCGCGGATCGCCTCGTACGGCATCTTGCTGCCGGGCAGCAGCGGCATCGGCATGAACTTCATGTCGAAGTCGGCCGGGGTCTGCTTCAGCTGCTCGTTCTCCAGCCAGGAGCCGGAGGTGATGAAGGCGGCCTTGTACTGGTTCCACCGGGTCTGCGACTCGGTGTGGGTGAGGCCGTTGGTGCCGGGCATGAGGTAGCCCTTCTCGACCACCTCGTAGATCGCCTCGACGGCCGCCTTGGCCGCGTCGGAGCCGACGAAGGCCTTGGGGTCGAGGTTGTCGATCGCCTTCATGGCGTCCAGACCGCCCTTCTTGGCGATCAGGTCCATGATGGCGACGTTGATGTAGTACGGGTACTTGCCCTGGTGGGCGAGGCCGCCGATGCCCTGCGAGGTGGCGTCCTTGCAGATGGCCAGGAACTCGTCCCAGGTCTTCGGCTCGGTCCAGCCCTTCTCCTTGAAGAGCTTGCCGGAGTACCACAGGCCCCACACCGTGTAGATGTAGTTGAGGGCGACGGTCTTGCCCTCCAGGATGCCCGCGTCGAGGGTGCCGGGGATCAGGGTGTCCCGGACCTTCTTGTTCGGGTCGTCGATCGACGGCGCGTCGAGGACCTCGGCCAGGTCGAGCAGCTGCCCGTTCTTCTGCAGCACGTCGATCTTGATCTTCTGGGCGCCGGAGTCGTCGACGATGTCCGGCGGGTTGCCGGCGTTGAAGCGCGGCTGGAGCTTGCCGGTGATCTCCTGGGTGCCGGTGTGGGTCGCGCTGACGCCCCACTTCTTGTTGAAGCTGGCCTCCCACGCCTTGGCGTAGTCGTCGCCGTAACCGCCCTTGAAGACGACGACGTCGATCTTGCCGCCCTTGGCGACGCCGAACGGATTGTCCTTCGTCTTCTCGCCCTTGGGCTTGTCGGACGCCGAGTCGTCGCCGCCGCTGGACGCGCAGGCGGACAGGAAACTCATCGTGGGCACCGAGATCAGACCGAGGGCGGCGGAACGCTTGATCAGATCGCGACGGCCGAGGCCCTCGTTCTTCGGGGCGGAGGTGGATCCCATGCTCAAGTCCTCGCCTTCATTCAGGACTCAGGCGGTGTACCGGTCGCCCGTACAGAGTTCGCCTCAGGCGAAGGGCCCCGCCACCGCGGTCAATTGCAGCTGGGTCGTGCAGGCGTCGGGCCGCCGTTGGTTTCCGCGTTTCCGCGACGACGGGCTGGACGCCGACAGGTATAGTCCACTTCCCTTCGCGGGAGCAAGATCGAAACCAGCTTTCCCGTGCAGTCTTCTCCGAGTTGAGACCTCCGAATCGACGATGGCGTTTCTGCCCCGTTTCCTCCTTCCGATCGATGTCAACACCCTTGACAACGGGCATCATTCGCCCGTCTCCTGGGGACTCGCGCAATCGGTTTGACAACGTTGTCTAGAACCAGCGGCAGGAGCGACGACACGGCATGCGTCCCCATCTCAGAGCGGTCTCTCTTGCGGCCTCGGCGGCACTCGTCCTGAGCCTCACCCCCACGGTGGCTCAGGCGCTTCCGGGCCGAACGGGTGAATCCGACACCTCCGCACGGGAGTTCACCACCTCCTTCGAAACGGACGAAACCCAGCCGACCTGGCGGAACACCGTCGAAGTCGGCCCCGACGGAAAGAAGCGCACATCGGGGGTCGACGGCGGATTCGTCAGCGGCATTCCCGGCAATGTGACCGACCGGGTCACCGCGGTGCGCGCCAGCGGTGAGAACGCCGGCTCCGGCGAGGTCAAGGAGAACCTGGTCGACCTGCAGCCCGGCACCAAATGGCTGGTCTTCGAGCCCACCGCCTGGCTCGAGTTCGACACCGACGAGCCGGTGAAGCTGGCCACCTATGCGCTCACCTCGGCCAACGACGCCGCCGAGCGCGACCCCGAGGACTGGACCCTGAAGGGCTCCGCCGACGGGAAGACCTGGACCGTGCTCGACACCCGGAGCGGCGAGAGCTTCGCCAAGCGCTTCGAGACGAAGTCGTACGACATCCCGGGCGCGGCCGGCGGCGGCGCGACCGCCTACGCCCACTACCGCCTGGAGATCACGAAGAACGCCGGCGCGGGCCTCACCCAGCTCGCCGACCTCCAGTTCTCGAACGGGGACACCTCCCAGCCCGTCCCCGAGGACATGCGCAGCGCCGTCGACCGCGGCCCCAGCGGCTCCCCCACCGCCAAGGCCGGCGCCGGCTACACCGGGAAGCGCGCGCTGCGCTACGCGGGCACGCACCAGGGCGAGGGCCGGGCGTACTCGTACAACAAGGTCTTCGACGTCGACACCCGGATCGTCCGCAACACCGAGCTCTCCTACAAGATCTTCCCGTCGATGTCGGCCTCCGAGACCGATCTCAACTATCCGGCCACCAACGTCTCCGTGGACCTGGCCTTCACCGACGGCACCTATCTGAGCGAGCTCGGCGCGACCGACTCGTACGGCGGGCCGCTCACCCCGCAGGGCCAGGGCGCGGCCAAGCGCCTGTACGTCAACCAGTGGAACCAGGTCACGGCGCGGATCGGCGACGTCGCCAACGGCAAGACGGTGGACCGGATCCTGGTGGCGTACGACTCCCCGAAGGGCCCGGGCAAATTCCAGGGCTGGCTCGACGACGTGTCGATCGCGCCGAGGACCCCGCAGCAGCCTTATGAGCGCCTGTCCGAGTACGCCTCGACGACCCGCGGCACCAACTCCTCGGGCTCCTTCTCGCGCGGCAACACCTTCCCCGCCGCCGCCGTCCCCCATGGCTTCAACTTCTGGACGCCGGTGACCAACGCGTCCACGCAGAGCTGGATCTACGAGTACGCGCGCGGCAACAACGCCGACAACCTGCCGACCCTGCAGGCGCTGTCCGTCAGCCATCAGCCGAGCCCGTGGATGGGCGACCGGCAGACCTTCCAGGTGATGCCGTCGGCGGCGGCCGGGACCGTGCCGACCGACAAGGCGGCCCGCGCGCTGCCGTTCCGGCACGCCGACGAGTCGGCGAAGCCGTACGGGTACGGGGTGAGCTTCACCAACGGCGTGAAGGCGGAGGTCGCGCCGACCGACCACGCGGCGCTGATGCGCTTCAGCTACCCCGGTGACGACGCGAGCGTGGTCCTGGACAACGTCACCGAGCAGGGCGGGCTGACCCTCGACCCGGCGACCCGTTCCTTCACCGGCTTCTCGGACGTGAAGAGCGGACTGTCCGCGGGCGCGGGCCGGATGTTCGTGTACGGCGTCTTCGACGCGCCGGTCACGAGCTCGGCGGCGCAGGGCGTGAAAGGCAGCCTCCGCTTCGACGCGGGCGCCGACCGGACGGTGAACCTGCGGATCGCGACCTCGCTGATCTCGGTCGAGCAGGCGAAGGCCAACCTCGCCGACGAGATCCCGGAGGGCACCTCCTTCGAGACCGTGCGCGAGCGGGCGCAGGACGCCTGGGACGAGGTGCTGGGCCGGGTGAGGGTGGAGGGCGCGAGCCACGACCAGCTGGTCACCCTCTACTCCAGCCTCTACCGGCTGTACCTGTACCCCAACTCGGCCTCGGAGAAGGTCGGTTCGACGTACAAGTACGCCAGCCCCTTCTCGGCCCCGGCCGGGCCCGACACCCCGACCCGTACCGGCGCGAAGATCGTCGACGGCAAGGCGTACGTCAACAACGGCTTCTGGGACACCTACCGCACCACCTGGCCGGCCTACTCCTTCCTCACCCCGGAGAAGGCGGGCGAACTGGTCGACGGCTTCGTGCAGCAGTACAAGGACGGCGGCTGGATCTCGCGCTGGTCCTCCCCCGGCTACGCGGACCTGATGACCGGCACCTCCTCGGACGTGGCCTTCGCGGACGCGTACGTGAAGGGCGTCGACTTCGACGCGGAGGCGGCGTACGAGGCGGCGCTGAAGAACGCCACCGTCGCCCCGCCGAGCGGCGGCGTGGGCCGCAAGGGCACGGCGACCTCCACCTTCACCGGCTACGCCTCCACCGCCACCCACGAGGGGCTGTCCTGGTCCCTGGAGGGCTACCTCAACGACTACGGCATCGCGAAGATGGGCGAGGCGCTCTACAAGAAGACCGGCAAGAAGCGGTACGCGGAGGAGTCGGCGTACTTCCTCGACCGGGCGCGCAAGTACGTCAGCCTCTTCGACGCCAAGGCCGGCTTCTTCCAGGGCCGGGACGCGAACGGCGCCTGGCGGGTGCCCTCGGAGTCGTACGACCCGCGGATCTGGGGCTACGACTACACGGAGACGAACGGCTGGGGCTACGCCTTCACCGCCCCGCAGGACTCCCGTGGCCTGGCCAATCTGTACGGCGGGCGGTCCGGGCTCGCGAAGAAGCTGGACGCCTACTTCTCGACGCCCGAGACGGCCTCGCCCGATGTCTCCGGCTCGTACGGCAGCGTCATCCACGAGATGACCGAGGCCCGGGACGTACGGATGGGCATGTACGGGCACTCCAACCAGGTCGCGCACCACGTGCCGTACATGTACGACGCGGCCGGGCAGCCCTGGAAGACGGCCGAGAAGGTACGCGAGGTCCTCTCGCGGCTCTACACCGGCAGCGAGATCGGGCAGGGCTACCACGGCGACGAGGACAACGGCGAGCAGTCGGCCTGGTTCCTGTTCTCGGCGCTCGGCTTCTACCCGCTGGTGATGGGCAGCGGGGAGTACGCGATCGGCTCGCCGCTCTTCACGAAGGCGACGGTGCGGATGGACAACGGCCGCACGCTGGTGGTGGAGGCGCCGCGCAACAGCGCGCGGAACATCTACGTGCAGGGTGTGAAGGTGAACGGCGTGGCGTGGAGGTCGACGGCGCTGCCGCACGAGCTGCTCGCGAAGGGCGGCACGCTGAAGTTCGACATGGGCCCGAAGCCCTCGGCGTGGGGCACGGGCGCCTCGGCGGCGCCGGTGTCGATCACCAAGGACGACAAGGTGCCGGCGCCGCGGGCGGACCTGGTGGCCCGCGGTACCGGGGCTGCGGGGGCGCTGTTCGACGACACGTCGGTGACGGCGGGGCCGGTGGCGGGCGCGGGCCTGGAGCTGCCGGTGACCGGTCCGGTCAAGGCGGTCCAGTACACGCTGACCTCGTCGGCGGACCGGGCGAAGGCGCCGGCCGGCTGGGTGCTCCAGGGCTCGGCGGACGGGGTGACCTGGACGGACCTGGACCGGCGGTCCGGTGAGTCGTTCGCGTGGGCCCGGCAGACCCGGGTGTTCTCGGTGGCGAAGCCGGGGGCGTACGCGAAGTACCGGCTGGTGGCGACGGGTTCAGGGGCCGAGCTGGCGGAGGTCGAGCTGCTGGGCTGAGGCCCGTACATGAGGAAGGGCCCTCTCCCCGAGCGGGGAGAGGGCCCTTGCCGTCCTGACCCTGATCCTTAGCCGCGGATCAGGTTGCGCAGCACGTACTGCATGATGCCGCCGTTGCGGTAGTAGTCCGCCTCACCGGGGGTGTCGATGCGGACGACCGCGTCGAACTCGACACCGGTGTCGGTGGTGACCTTCACCGTGCTGGGGGTGGTGCCCTCGTTCAGCTCGGTGATGCCGGTGATGGAGAAGGTCTCCTCGCCGGTCAGGCCGAGCGAGTCGGCCGACTGGCCGGCCGGGAACTGGAGCGGAAGGACGCCCATGCCGATGAGGTTCGAGCGGTGGATGCGCTCGTACGACTCGGTGATGACGGCCTTGACGCCGAGGAGCGCGGTGCCCTTGGCGGCCCAGTCGCGGGACGAGCCGGAGCCGTACTCCTTGCCACCGAGGATGACCAGCGGGGTGCCGGCGGCCTGGTAGTTCTGCGAGGCGTCGTAGATGAACGACACCGGGGCACCTTCTGCGGACCGGGTGAAGTCGCGGGTGAAGCCGCCCTCGGTGCCCGGCGCGATCTGGTTGCGCAGGCGGATGTTGGCGAAGGTGCCGCGGATCATGACCTCGTGGTTGCCTCGGCGCGAGCCGTAGGAGTTGAAGTCACGACGCTCCACACCGTGCTCGGTGAGGTACTTGCCGGCCGGGGTGTCGGCCTTGATGGCACCGGCCGGGGAGATGTGGTCGGTGGTGACCGAGTCGCCGAGCTTCGCGAGCACGCGGGCGCCCGTGATGTCGGTGACCGGGGTGGTCTCCATCGTCATGCCCTCGAAGTACGGGGGCTTGCGGACGTAGGTCGACTCGGCGTCCCACTCGAAGGTGTTGCCGGTCGGGATCGACAGCGCCTGCCACTGGGCGTCGCCGGCGAAGACGTCCTGGTAGGACTTGGAGAACATGTCCTCGCCGATGGCGTTGGCGACGACGTCGTTCACCTCGGCCTCGGACGGCCAGATGTCCTTGAGGTAGACCGCGTTGCCCTCGGTGTCGACACCGAGCGCGTCCTTGGTGATGTCCACCTTCATGGAGCCCGCGATGGCGTACGCGACGACCAGCGGCGGGGAGGCCAGGTAGTTCATCTTGACGTCGGGGTTGATGCGACCCTCGAAGTTGCGGTTGCCCGAGAGCACCGAGGTCACGGCGAGGTCGTGGTCGTTGACGGCCTTGGAGACCTCCTCCGGCAGCGGGCCGGAGTTGCCGATGCAGGTGGTGCAGCCGTAGCCGACGAGGTTGAAGCCGACCTTGTCGAGGTACGGGGTGAGGCCCGCCTTGTCGAAGTAGTCGGTGACGACCTTCGAGCCCGGGGCGAGGGTGGTCTTGACCCACGGCTTGCGGGTCAGGCCCTTCTCCACGGCCTTCTTCGCGACGAGCGCGGCGGCGACCATGACGTACGGGTTCGAGGTGTTGGTGCAGGAGGTGATGGCCGCGACCGTCACCGCGCCGTGGTCGAGGGTGTAGGTCGTGCCGTCGGGGGCGGTGACCTGGACCGGGTTCGACGGGGCGCCACCGTTCGGGTGGTTGGCCGGGGCGTCGGAGGCCGGGAAGGACTCCAGCTCGGCCTCGTCGGCGGTGGAGACGTAGTTGAGGACGTCCGTCTTGAACTGCTCGGCGGCGTTCGCGAGGATGATGCGGTCCTGCGGGCGCTTCGGGCCGGCGATCGACGGGACGACCGTGGAGAGGTCGAGCTCCAGCTTCTCGGAGAAGTCCGGCTCGGCCTTCGGGTCCAGCCAGAGGCCCTGCTCCTTGGCGTACGCCTCGACGAGCGCGACCTGCTGCTCGGAGCGGCCGGTGAGCTTGAGGTAGTTCAGGGTCTCGTCGTCGATCGGGAAGACCGCGGCGGTGGAGCCGAACTCCGGCGACATGTTGCCGATGGTGGCGCGGTTCGCGAGGGAGGTGGCGGCGACGCCCTCACCGTAGAACTCGACGAACTTGCCGACGACACCGTGCTTGCGCAGCATCTCGGTGATGGTCAGCACCAGGTCGGTGGCGGTGGTGCCGGTGGGCAGCTCGCCGGTCAGCTTGAAGCCGACGACGCGCGGGATGAGCATGGAGACCGGCTGGCCGAGCATCGCGGCCTCGGCCTCGATGCCGCCGACGCCCCAGCCGAGCACACCGAGGCCGTTGACCATGGTGGTGTGGGAGTCGGTGCCGACCAGGGTGTCGGGGTAGGCCTGGCCGTTGCGGACCATGACGGTGCGGGCCAGGTGCTCGATGTTCACCTGGTGGACGATGCCGGTGCCCGGCGGGACGACCTTGAAGTCGTCGAACGCGGTCTGGCCCCAGCGCAGGAACTGGTAGCGCTCCTTGTTGCGGCCGTACTCCAGCTCGACGTTCTCCGCGAAGGCGGAGTTCGTGCCGAACTTGTCGGCGATGACGGAGTGGTCGATGACCATCTCGGCCGGGGACAGCGGGTTGATCTTCGCCGGGTCGCCGCCGAGCGCCGCGACGGCCTCACGCATGGTGGCCAGGTCGACGACACAGGGGACACCGGTGAAGTCCTGCATGATCACGCGGGCCGGCGTGAACTGGATCTCCTGGCTGGGCTGGGCCTGGGAGTCCCAGTTGCCCAGGGCCCGGATGTGGTCGGCGGTGATGTTCGCGCCGTCCTCGGTGCGGAGCAGGTTCTCCAGGAGGACCTTCAGGCTGTAAGGGAGGCGCGCGGAGCCCTCGACCTTGTCCAGCTTGAAGATCTCGTACGACTCGTCGCCCACGCGCAGCGTGCTGCGGGCGTCGAAGCTGTTCGCCGACACGACAGTCTCCTTCATATATGTGCGCGTTCCACCACATCCTGCCGCCACGTACTCGTCGTCGATCCGCTAAGGTAAGGCTAAGTTAGGTAACCCTTACCAGGGTGGCGGCAGCGGTGCGCCTCGGCAGATATCTCGATGTCGAGATAACTCTAGTACATCACCGGCGGTCGGTCATGCCCGGACCGCCTCGGATCGCGCGCGTCTCCCGCGCATCCCCCACACGCACGGGACACAGGGGTCCATTCGGACGCGTGCGCGTTGCCGGGGGCGCGGGACGGGTCGAGGATCGGAGCATGTTCAGCGGCGCGCACGTCATCCTCTACACCCGCGACGCGGAGGCCGACCGCGCCTTCCTCAAGGACGTCCTCGGCTTCCCGCACGTGGACGCCGGCCGGGGCTGGCTCGTGTTCAAGCTGCCACCCGCCGAGATCGCGGTGCACCCGACAGAGGACGAGCCGAAGCACGAGGTCTATCTGATGTGCGAGGACCTCACCCGCACCCTGGCCGACCTGGAGGACCGGGGCGCCGAGATCTCACGGCCCATCACCGAGCAGTCCTGGGGCCTGCTCGCGGCGGTACGGCTGCCGAGCGGGACCGAGCTGCCGCTCTACGAGCCGCGACACCCCACAGCGCTCGACCTCCCCACGTAGGCCGAATCGGTCATATAGCCTCATAAGTAACGACACGTCACCCGATTGCCGCACCCCGGTGATCGTCACATCTCATATCTGAGATAACGTGACGCCATGGCAGACGACTACCTCGTACGCATCGGCAAGCTCATCCGTGACGCACGGCAGCACCGCGGCTGGACCCAGACGCAGCTCGCCGAGGCCCTGGCCACCAGCCAGAGCGCCGTCAACCGGATCGAACGCGGCAACCAGAACATCAGCCTTGAGATGATCGCCCGCATCGGCGAGGCCCTCGACAGCGAGATCGTCTCCCTCGGCTACGCCGGCCCGATGCATCTGCGCGTCGTCGGCCGCCGCCGGCTCTCCGGCGCCATCGACGTCAAGACCAGCAAGAACGCCTGTGTCGCGCTGCTCTGCGCCTCGCTGCTCAACAAGGGCCGCACGGTGCTGCGCCGGGTGGCGCGGATCGAGGAGGTCTTCCGGCTCCTCGAAGTCCTCAACTCCATCGGCGTCCGCACCCGCTGGATCAACGAGGGCGTCGACCTGGAGATCGTGCCGCCGGCCGAGCTGGACATGGAGTCCATCGACGCCGAGGCCGCCATCCGCACCCGCTCCATCATCATGTTCCTCGGCCCGCTGCTGCACCGCCTCGACCGCTTCAAGCTGCCGTACGCGGGCGGCTGCGACCTCGGTACGCGCACGATCGAGCCGCACATGATCGCGCTGCGCCGCTTCGGCCTCGACATCACCGCCACCGAGGGCCTCTACCACGCCCAGGTCGAGCGCGCCGTCGCCCCGGACCGCCCGATCGTGCTGACCGAGCGCGGCGACACGGTGACCGAGAACGCCCTCCTCGCCGCCGCCCGCCACGACGGCGTCACCGTCATCCGCAACGCCTCCTCCAACTACATGGTCCAGGACCTGTGCTTCTTCCTGGAGGCCCTGGGCGTACGGGTCGACGGCATCGGCACCACCACGCTGACCGTCCACGGCGTCCCGCAGATCGACGTCGACGTCGACTACTCCCCCTCCGAGGACCCGGTCGAGGCGATGAGCCTGCTCGCCGCCGCCGTCGTCACGGAGTCGGAGCTCACGATCCGCCGGGTCCCGATCGAGTTCATGGAGATCGAGCTCGCGGTCCTGGAGGAGATGGGCCTCGATCACGACCGCTCGGCCGAGTACCCCGCCGACAACGGCCGCACCCGCCTGGTCGACCTGACGGTCCGCCCCTCCAAGCTGGAGGCGCCGATCGACAAGATCCACCCGATGCCCTTCCCGGGCCTCAACATCGACAACGTCCCCTTCTTCGCGGCCATCGCGGCCACGGCCCAGGGCAAGACCCTGATCCACGACTGGGTCTACGACAACCGCGCCATCTACCTCACCGACCTCAACCGCCTCGGCGGCCGCCTCCAGCTCCTCGACCCCCACCGCGTCCTGGTCGAGGGCCCCACCCGCTGGCGCGCCGCCGAGATGATGTGCCCCCCGGCCCTCCGCCCTGCGGTGGTCGTCCTCCTCGCGATGATGGCGGCGGAGGGCACCTCGGTGCTGCGCAACGTCTACGTCATCAACCGCGGCTACGAGGACCTGGCGGAGCGGCTGAACTCGGTGGGGGCGCAGATCGAGATCTTCCGGGACATCTAGGACGTCCGGCTGGTGGCCGACCTTCGTGCCGAGCGCCCCATCCCCTGCAGCGCAGCGGGTAATGGGGTGCTCGGTCTCTTCGTGGTCGGCGGAAGCGCTCTGTGATTACTCGCCGGAGGCGGCCATTGCGCCCGTGGCGCTGCGGGCGCGCTCAACCCAGTGATCCGGCACGGAGATATCCGGATTCTCCACCTGGATGCCCCCGAGAAGCCGCTCGTACTGCCGAACAGCATCCCATCGGTGCAGCTGTGCCGCGGCTTCGAGAGCCAGTACGCACGTCGCGATCCGTGTGACCGGAGGCAGCACCTTGCCGTCGTCGCTGAGCGCGAGCACGGCGTGTGTGAAGGTCTCTTCCCACAGCGACTTCTCTCGGTATTCCCTTGCGAGGGCGAAGTGAGCCAAAGCTATCGTCTTCGCTTCGTCGAACTCAGCCAGGATTTGGAGGGCCTGGTTGACCACCGCAATGCTTTCGGCGTGAGGACCCCCATGAAAGAGGACAGAGATCTGGGAAACCACAGTCTGAGCGAAGCGTTGTCGGTCACCGAGTTCCACGAACCGATCCCGTGCGAGGGCCGCACGCTCCACAGCCTCGTCGATCCGCCCCAGACGGTAGAGGATCTCGGCAGCGTTCCCATGTGCCACACCTTCACCCGAGGTATTGCCTGAGGAACGGCACAGCTCAATATCCTCCGCGTGGAGCGACAGGGCTTCCTCGAACCGTCCTTGGCGACGGAAGGTGAGGGCAAGGTCGTTGAGAACCATGCTGATCTTGTGGGGGTTCCTGAGCCGAGAGAAGATGCTCAGGGCGTCGCGTTGCAACTTCTCAGCCGTTTGAGGCTCACCCAGTTCAGCGTAGGTGATGCCCATGGTGTTCATCGTCTCTGCCGCGCCTGCTTCATCCGACGTCTCGCGGCACACGGCAAGGTCTCGCTCGAAATACGGGAGAGCAGTGCGTAGTTCGCCGGAGTCACGATGGATCGTGCCCAAGTTGTAGAGAGCCTTGCCGACTTCGTGTTTCATGTTGAAGCGCTCGGCCAGCTCAAGACTCTCGTGCAGCAGCGGAAGCGCCTCATTCCGGCGCCCGAGGTCCATCAGCAGACACCCCATCAGGCTCGCTGTACCAGTGATGAGTGCCACCGCCTTCGTTGCACGCGATTCGTCGTGCGCTTGGCTGGCATGAGTGAGCGCGGTGGCGAAGTCCCTCCGGTAGCGTGCCAGGTTGGCGGTTTCTGTGAGAAACGTGACCCGTAGCTCGGGCTCTTCGGCAGCTGTTGAGGCTCTCAGCCCTGTCGCGCACACGGTGGCCCACTCGTCCCATCGTCCGACGGTCTGGCAGACGAGATTGAGGGACAGTGCGAAGGTAGCCGTGTCCTTCGGCCGACCAAGCGCTTCGGACATCACTAGGGCGCCAACTGCGTTGGCGATCTCTTGTTCCACCCAGGTAACGGCTTCTTCGAAGGAACCCACGGCTGCGCCGGTGCTGGTGGGAACCTCCACCTCGAGGACGCCCACGATGTGGTTCTGCGCACGAAGGGCGGAGTTCTGCAGCCACAGAATCATGCGTCGTACGTCCGCGGCGGACTCAGTAGGTGATCCCTTCAGCGCTTTCTCTCTGACGAACTCCTTCAGCAGGTCGTGAATCCGGTACCGGCCGGCCACCGCGGACGGTTCGACCAGGTTCGCCTCGGCAAGTTTCCGCAAGGCCTTCCGTGCCTGAGCTTCCCCGCTGCCCGTCAGCGCACCGCAGATACCAGGTCCGAACTCCGAGGTGGGGACATGGGCCACCTTCTTGAAGGTGTTCCTGCTCGCCTTCCCCAGCTTTCGGTAGGAAAGGTTGAACGCCTTGCGCACTGCGAGATCACCCACGGAGAGAGCGTCCAGCCGCTCGTGCTCGTCGTGCAGTTCGACGGCAAGGTCGGCCATCCTGATGCGCGGACTGGACTGCACGCGGTATGCGGCGATGCGAAGTGCGAGGGGGAGGTGGTCACAGTGCTCGGCCACCTCGATCGCTGCCTGGGCCTCCGCGCCTGCGAGTGTCCGGCCCGTGACGCGTTCCAGGAAGTCAAACGACGTACGAGTCGAGAAGACTGCGAGATCGAATCGATGCGTCGACTCCAGTCCGGCCAGCCTGTTCCGGCTGGTGACGAGGACGGCGGTTCCCGGCCCGGAGGGCAGCAAGGGCCGGACCTGTCGTTCGTCGGCGGCGTTGTCCAGGACGACCAGGAGGCCCCGGCCGGCGGTCCTGTGCCGGTACAGGTCCAGCCTGAGGTAGGGATCGGCCGGAATCTCACCGTCAGGGACGCCGAGAACGTGCAGAAAGCGCCGGGCGATCTCGTCCGGCGGAGCTGGAACCGGATCAACACCCCGAAGGTCGGCGTAGAGGACGCCGCCGGTGAACTCCTGCTCGATCATATGGGCGATGCGCAGCGCGAAGCTTGTCTTGCCGATGCCAGGCTGCCCGGAGATGACCGCCACCATCGTCCCGGGCGACGAGAAGTTCGCGCGCACTGCCTCCACCGCACGGTCGACATCGTCCTCACGTCCGGTGAAGTCCTGCACGTCGGGTGGTAGCAGCTTCGGTCGGGAGGAGGATTCCGGAGTGCTGCCGGGGACGACG
The DNA here is from genome assembly GCF_026236535.1 of Streptomyces sp. SKN60. Lineage (GTDB taxonomy): Bacteria > Actinomycetota > Actinomycetes > Streptomycetales > Streptomycetaceae > Streptomyces. The sequence continues at coordinate 57,539 of NZ_JAHTMW010000028.1, forward strand.
ATGAACTGGGGCGAGTTCACCAGGATCGGGCCGTGCGCGTCGCCGCCGATCGCCACGGACGCATCGCCCTCAGCCCGTACGTCCACAGGCCGGCGCCTCATCGGGCTTCACCGGAGTCGGTGCGTACGGAAGCGAGTGCATCGCCTCCGACGGCCACCGAGCCGACGCCGGAGGCCGTGATCCCGTGGCCGGGGACGATTTGGGCGCCGCTTCCGGTCCCGCGGGCGGACACGGGGCCACGGGCAGAACCACCAATGGCGATCGCCCCCGGCGCAGCCGCCGTGACGGTGGGCGCCTGTGAGGACGCACCATTGGCGTTCAGACAGATCTGGGCACCCGTTCCGGCCGTCACCAACAGGGTCAGTGCGATCCCCAGGGTCAATGACGGGCTGTCCGTGACCAGATGGGTGGTCACGCCGCCCACCGCGGCAAGGAGGCCTGCCGCCCCCGCCGCCAACACCCGCTTGACACGCATGGTCATGGCATCCCCCGCTCCCAAAGGCAGTCGCATCAGGCTCGCACATGCCACTGACAGCCGGAGGCTCGCGCGAGAAGGCCGCCCCCTGAGACAAAAGCGAACCTGACGGTGTGTTGCAGTAGGCACCCACATCGGGTGATGAGATGATATTCAGTTACCTCCGGGGTGTCGCACCGACGCTCTGCGCGCCCGGTTCAGGAGGTATTCACCGCATGCCCGCCCCGTTCCACCCGTCCTCCGTCTCCGGCGACGGCCCCGGCCTCGGCCGTCTGAAGGTCGTCCTCGAAGAGTGGCGCAAGTCCCTGCTGGACATGGGCGGGCGCAACCGACTGCTGAACTTCAGGCACACCAGGACCGCGACCCTGGAAGTGGTGTCCCCGGGCATCGACCCGCTGTTGGCCGATCTCCGGCAGGGGTGGTCCTTTGCTCCGATCGCGGAGGATGACGGGGACCTCACGGATGCAGGCGGCTCCATCACCCTCCGCAAGGCCACTGACGTCGTCCCCTCTCGCCAGGGCGCCGGCCTGGTCACCCAGAAGACCAATCAAGCCGGCCTCAACAGCGCCCTGTACCAGCTGCGCAGCAAGTCCGGCCAGATGTTCAACGACTACGGCCTGTGGGTCCTTTGGCTCGGCATCGGCATGGTCAATTGGTGCGAGGAGGGTGCGCACGAGAGCAGCGCCGCGCCTCTGGTCCTGGTTCCGGTCGAGATCCGGCGCGAGGAGGGCAGCAAGCGGTACAGGCTGCAGCTCGCCGACAACCAGGAGCGGATGCACAACCCGGCCCTCGCGGTGAAGATGGAGCACCTCGGCGTCGACTGGAGGCCGGTCGGCGACATCGACGTCACGGATGCGCCCGCTGTCCTCTCGGCGGCCCGGAAGGTCACGGCGGGCCTGGACGGCTGGTCGGTCGACGAACGCGTGGTGCTGGGGCTCTTCGCCTCCCACCGGGAGTCCATGTATCAGGACCTCCTGCAGAACGAGGCGCGCATCCTCGCCCATCCGCTGGTACGGGCCGTCGCGCTCGGCCCGGATGCGGGCCTGCCCGACGACGTCATCGGCTTCGAGCCTCCGGAACTGGACCGTATCGACGAGATCCAGCTGCCCGAGACGAGCCCGATGGTGCTGGATGCAGACGCCTCCCAGCGCCAGTGCATCGCGGCCGTCCTCGACCAGCGCTCCTTCGTCATGAGCGGGCCGCCGGGCACGGGCAAGAGCCAGACGATCACCAATATGATCGCCGCCCTGATGCACGCCGGCCGCAGCGTGCTCTTCGTCAGTGAGAAGGCCGCGGCGCTGGATGTCGTACGCAACCGTCTGCGGAGCGTCGGACTGGGCGACTTCGTCCTGGCCCTGCACAGCGGCGACACGAGCAAGAAGGCCGTGGCCACCGAGCTCGCCAGGGTCTTGACGACCGAGGCACGGGTCACCGGAGCCGCGCAGCACGAGCTCGACCAGGCCCGGCAGTTGCGTACGGATCTGTCTGCGCATGCCGCGGCGATGAACGGGCACCGAGAGCCTCTGCAGCGCACCCTTCATCAGGTCCTGGGGCGCCTGATCCAGCTGGAGCGGGCCGGCGTCCCGCAGTTGCCGACGTCCGCGCAGAACGACGCGACCGTCCGGACCCTGAGTGCCGGCTCCCTCAGGGAAGCAGTCGATGCCGCACAGGCCATCAGCCGGGCCTGGCGGCCCGCGGCGCAAGGCTCGGCGTTCGTGTGGCGCGGCCTCGTGGGAGGCTCTGCGCACACAGTGGTCTCCGAAGCATCCGGAGCACTGACCGCGCTGGGCGCGGCCATCGACCGACGGCCCTTCGCCACCTCCCAGGACGAGCCCAGGTCGGTGCGAGAGCTGCGGCATCTCGTACGGACTCTGAGTGCGCAACTCCCCGACGCTCCGCAGGTCCCGGCCGACGGGCAGCTGCCCGAGGACACCGGCGTCGAGCTGCGTCAGCTTGCCGATCTCTTCGGAATGCCGCATGTCGCCGCCCCGGAGGCAGCCTTCGCCCTGTGTGAGCTGGCCGACCTGACCTCGACCGAGTTCCGGCCACCTCGTGGGTGGTTCGATCCGGCCTCTCTCGCGCAGGCTCACGCCGCCGCAACAGAGCTGCGCGAGGCGATCGCCGCCGAGTCCGCTGCGCGGGCCGCAGCCGAGGATCTCTTCGGCGACCAGGTGCTGCGTGCGGCGGAGCTCCACGACCTGGCGGACCGCTTCTCCGCCCAACACCGAGGTCTGTTGTCCCGGTTCTCGGCACAGTTCAAGTCCGACCGGGCGGCGGCGACGGCGCTCACGCTCGAAGGGACCTGGGACAAGTCGGTCGGTGCCCGGCTCGTCCATGCCGTTGCCTGGCGGGATGCGCACACCGAGGTGGCCCGCCTGGCCGATCGGCACTCCACGCTCCTGGGCCCGTACGCGCCCCGTACGGAGGAGGCGATCGGCGCACTGGACGCGGCGCTGGCCAACGCCGACCGCATCGCCGTGCTGACGCGTGATGTCGATCGGGCCGATCTGGCCACGCTGCAACTGGCCCATGGGGCGGATCAGGACCGGCTCGCCGCGCTGCTCGCCGGGAGCATCCGGCGTGCGCTGGGCAACTGGTGTGCTGTTGCGGCGCAGCGCGCCGACCGTTGGGAGGCGGCAGCGGAGGCCTTGCTCGCCCTCTTCGAACCGGCCCGCTCCGCCCAGCTCTCGCCGTCGCTGCTCGGTTCTCTCGACCAGGTCCAGGCGACGGTCGACGCTCTGGACGGCGACCCGCGCGGGCCCGAGGAGTGGCGGACCTACCGCGACGGGCTCGCGGTCCTCGCCCGGCACGGCGCGGACGACCTCGTCACGGCGGCAGCCGAGCAGGGCCTCGACCCGCAGCAACTGCCCGAGGTCGTCGAGCAGGCGCTGCTACGGGCCTGGGCGGACGGTGTTCTGGCGTCCGACGCACGGCTGCGGACCACACGCGGCGAGGATCTCGACGCCCGGGTCGCCGACTTCCACGAGGCCGACCGGCGGCTGATCGCCGCCGCAGGCAGGGCTGTCATCGAGGCCTGCAACACGCGTCGGCCCCGTCGTTTCGGCAGCGGCGGTGGCGCCGTGATCACGCGTGAAGCGGAGAAGAAGACCCGGCACCTGCCGGTGCGCGAACTGCTCGGCAGGACCCGTGAGGTCGTCCAGGCGATCAAGCCGTGCTTCATGATGAGCCCGCTCACGGTCAGCCAGATGCTTCCTGCCGACTTCGAGTTCGACGTCGTCATCTTCGACGAGGCTTCGCAGGTCCGGCCCGGGGATGCGATCAACTCCATCTACCGCGGCCGGACGCTCGTCGTGGCGGGAGACGAGAAGCAGCTGCCGCCGACCTCGTTCTTCGACGCCACGGTCGAGGACGACTCGGACGAGTACGCCGAGGACGTGCCCGACTCCTTCGAGTCGCTGTTGCACGCCTGCAAGGCCGGGGCCATGCAGGAGCTGCCACTGCGTTGGCACTACCGCAGCCGCCACGAGAACCTGATCACCTTCAGCAACCGCGAGTTCTACCAGAACTCGATGATCACCTTCCCCGGCGCACAGGAGGAGGGCAACGACGTCGGCGTCGCCTTCTTCCAGGCCGACGGCGTCTACGACCGTGGCGGCCGCCGTGACAACCAGGCCGAGGCCGCGTTCGTCGCGCAGCGGGTCCTCCACCATTTCGACAGCCGCCCAGGCCTCACCCTCGGCGTCGTGGCCCTCTCGCAGGCCCAGGCCTCGGCCATCGACCTCGCCGTGCAGCAGGCCCGGCTGAGCAGGCCCGACCTGGAGCACTGCTTCACCGAGGACCGTCTCGACGGCTTCTTCGTCAAGAACCTCGAGTCGGTCCAGGGCGACGAGCGTGACGTGATGATCATGTCGGTCGGTTACGGGCCCGACGAACACGGCAAGCTGGGGCTGAACTTCGGGCCGATCAACAAGAGCGGCGGGTGGCGGCGCCTGAACGTCGCCGTCACCCGGGCCCGGTATCGCATGGAAGTCGTCGCTTCCTTCCGCGGCGGCAGTCTGGCCGACAGCGCCAACGAGAGCGTCCGTCACCTGAAGCGATACCTGGAGTACGCGGAGGCCGGGCCGTCCGTCCTTGCCCAGGAACTGCTTCCTTCGGACGCCGAGGCCGACAGCCCCTTCGAGGAGTCGGTGCTCGACGTGCTGCGCGGCTGGGGCCACAAGGTCCAGTCCCAGGTCGGCGTCGCCGGCTACCGCATCGACATCGGGCTGCGTCACCCCACCCTGCCCGGCGCCTACGCCCTCGGAATCGAGTGCGACGGCGCGATGTACCACTCGTCCAAGACCGCCAGGGACCGGGACCGGCTGCGCGAGCAGGTCCTGACCGGACTGGGCTGGCGGCTGTACCGGATCTGGGGCACCGACTGGTACCGGGGCCGGGCGGCGGCCGAGCTGCGCCTGCGCGAGGCGGTCGAGCATGCCATCGCCCAGGGGTCGCTGCTCGGTGGAGCGTCCGTGCCGCTGCCCGCGCAGCGGGGGCCCGTGGACGACGCGCCGCCCGTCGGCCGCCCGGAGCAGGAACGGATGGCTCCGGTGACGGCCGGCGGTGTGTCGCCGGCTCCGACACCTGTGAGGCCGCCCGCCCCGCCCGCCCAGCTCGACGTCGAGTACGAGCGCGTGCCCGTGGACACGCAGGCCGAGCGGGCGTGGAGCGCCCCGTACGAGACCCGATGGATCAGCGCCGGCTCGTCCTACGAGCTGCACACCCCGGAGGCCAAGCCCGCGCTGCGCAAGGTGCTGGCCGCCGTCATCGAGGTCGAGGGGCCGGTCCACGAGGATCTCCTCGTGCAGCGTGCGCGCGAGGCCTGGGGCCTCGCCAGGGCCGGCGGCCGGGCCCGGACCGCCGTCGTACAGGTGGCACAGGCCCTCGTACGGTCGGGGACCGTCACGTCGGAGGGCTCCTTCTTCGACGTGACGCACCGCACCACGCTCCAGGCCCGCACCCCGGGCGCGGGCGAGGCCGCGCGAAAGGTGCTGCACGTCGCGCCTGCCGAGCGCCGGCTGGCGCTGTGGGAGCTGGCGGCCGAGTGTCCCGGCATGTCGGCCGAGGAGCTGATGAAGCAGGCCTGTGACTTCTTCGGCTGGCGTCGGCTGGGTCCCGACATCCGGACCACCTTGAGCGCGGACATCAAGGCACTGCACCGCAGTGACCGGATGACCGGTGGCCCGGACCGCATCACGGTGGTGCGCTGACCCTCACTGCGGACGGAGCGTGTGGGCGACGTAGGCCATGTGCTGTGCGTTGCCCACCGCCAGCCAGTCCCCGAAGGCCCCGGTGCTGTCGCCTCCTCCGGCCAGGTCGCGAAGCCAGGTCTCGGCGGCTCCGGCGCTGAGGCCGCGGAAGGAGGGCAGTTCGACGATGCGGCGGGCCGCCAATCGGTTGTACGCGAGCTTGTCGCTCGTCCGCCTGCCGGTGTGCAGGACCTTCGAGATGACGAACTCCCGCTCGGTCGTGTAGCGCAGGAAGCCCCAGTCGGGCCCTCCCTTCCGGTTGGGGTCGCTCGGCGGCTGAGCGATGGCGTCGACGGACTGGGTCCCGTAGTCGCCGTACCTCACCACGGGCAGGTACGGCCTCCGGCTCTGTGCGATCTCGTGCCACATCGCCCAGTCCCACCGCGGTTCCTCCCGCAGGCCCTGTTCCAGCATGTCCGCGGTGACGTGCGGGAAGCCGGCGCTCAGCACGCAGACCTCACGCCAGGGAGCCAGAGGGAACAGGGCGTCGAGCGCCCGCAAGGCCTCCTTGCCCGCGTCGGGCCGGGAGGCGAGCACGGCCCCCATGTCCAGGAGCAGGTCCACCCGGACGCTCGGGTCGGCGCGGGCAAGGAGGGAGCGGACGGCTTCCGCCGTTCCCTCGTCCCACTCTCCCGCGACGGAGACACGTATGCCGAGGCCTCGGTGGCTGCGCGTTGCCGTTTCGAGTGAGGCCCCCTGCTGGAAGGCGGATCGGTCCGGTCCGGTCACCGGCCGGAGCCGGGCGTACATGCAGCGTTCGTCCACGAGGTCCGCAAGCACGGTCATCTGTGTCTCGTCCGCGAAGGGTGCGTCTATCCACCCGTCGCTGTGGCTGTGGACCGCCCCGACCGAGCCCAGGTCCTTACGGAACCCGGCGGTAAGGGCCGGGGCGTCGATTTCCGGTCTCGGTGGCAGGTTCCACAGAGGCGCGATGCGCCGCCGGTCGATCGGCGACTGCCACGCGTAGGCCCTCGCCGCATGCGGTCGAGCTCGGAGCACGGGCACGTACAACAGCTCAGACACGGCGGATTCCCCCTCGGCTCTGCCGACTCCGGTGACCTGTATTCAGGGTCCGCATGACGGGCAGGGCGCGAAAGTACGCTGATTCGGCCGCTCTGACCTAAACCGTCAAGATCCGGGTGAAACGATCACCGGCTTCCCTGTCCGGCGACGACCGCATATGCCGGGAACGCCTCCCGCTGTCAGCGTCCGCCATTAGGATTTCCCACGGATGTGCCCTGGTCGGGACGGCCCCGATGCCTCTGAGCAAGCCCTGGGTGATCCATCAGTCGGCAGGGAATCGAGACGGGCGGGGACAGCGCATGCGGGAAGGCCGGTGGACGACGGTCGCCGACTCCGAGTTCGACCATGAGCGCCGCGGCCTGGAGGCCATCCGCGCGCAGCTGCCGGATGCCGACCCGTGGCGTGCCTGGTCGAACTTCACCTTCACCGCGAACACCGGGCACGTCCGCGAGGTCGATCTGCTCATCGTCGCCCCCGGCGGCATGTTCATGATCGAGCTGAAGGACTGGCACGGCTCCGTGACCAGCGAGAACGGCACCTGGGTCCAGACCACCCCCGGCGGTCACCGCCGCCCCCACGGCAATCCGCTCCACCTGGTCAACAAGAAGGCGAAGGAGCTGGCCACGCTCCTCGGCCAGAACGGCAAGCGCGTGTGGGTGGGCGAAGCGGTCTGCTTCACCGACGGTGGTCTGCGGGTCCGCCTCCCCGCCCACGACCAGAACGGCGTGTACACCGTCCCCGAGCTCGTGACCATGCTGAAGCAGCCGCCGCGGGACGAGCGAAGCCGCATCACCGCGATCGACTCCCGAGAGATCAAGACCGCCCTCGACCGCATCGGCATCAAGCGCAGCGAGGCCGCGTACAAGGTCGGCCCGTATCAGCTGGAGCGGAAGTCCTTCGACTCCGGCCCCACCTGGGCGGACTACCGGGCCACCCACAGCGAGCTGCCCGAGGTCGCCCGGGTCCGGGTCTATCTGAGCGAGCGCGGCTCCGACGCCTCCCTCCGCCGCTCCGTGGAGAACGCCGCCCGGCGTGAGGCGGCAGTCCTCCAGCGTTTCCGTCACCCCGGCGTCGTGCAGCTGAAGCAGTACTTCCCGTCCGGCCACTCGGCCGGACCGGCGCTGATCTTCGACTACCACCCGCAGACCCTCCGGCTCGACGAGTACCTCCTCCAGCACGGCAAGCGGCTCGACATCCTCGGCCGGATGGCGCTCGTCCGTCAGCTCGCCGAGACCATGCGGTCCGCCCACTCCAGCCGGATCCACCACCGCGCCCTCGCCGCGCGTTCGATCCACGTCATCCCGCGCAACCGGGGCCGGGAGGGCAAGGCCGTCGGGGAGGAGGCCGCCTGGCTGACCCCGCGGCTGCAGATCTCGGACTGGCAGATCGCCACCCAGCGGTCCTCCGGCACGGACGGCGCCACCGGGCAGGGCATGACCCGCTTCGCCCCCACAGCCCTTTCGGTGACACATGTCTCCGAGGGCTCCGACCCCTATCTCGCGCCCGAGCTGACCGCGCTCAACGCTGACCCCGTCTATCTCGACGTCTACGGTCTCGGCGTCCTCACCTATCTCCTGGTCACCGGCAAGGCGCCCGCCGCCAGCCAGGCCGAGCTGCTCGCCCGCCTGGAGGCGGGCGAGGGCCTGCGCCCCAGCTCGCTCGTGGACGGCCTGTCCCCGGACATCGACGAGCTGGTGCAGGCGGCCACCGCGTACCGCCCGGGTCAGCGGCTGTCCACGGTGGACGAGTTCCTGGAGATGCTGGAGTACGTCGAGGACAGCCTCACCGCACCGACGTCCCCGACGGCGCCCGAGACCGCCGACGTACCCGAGAAGGACCCCCTGGAGGCCGTGGCCGGTGACGTCCTCGGCGGCCGGTGGGAGGTTCGCCGCCGCCTGGGTACGGGCTCCACCAGCCGCGCCTTCCTCGTACGGGATCTGGAGGCGGAGGTCCGGAAGACCCGCCCGCTCGCCGTGCTCAAAGTGGCCCTCTCCGACAGCCGGGGCGAGATCCTCGTCCACGAGGCCGAGGTGATGGGCCGGCTGCGCCCCGACTCCCGGATCATCCGGCTCGTCGAGCCGGAGCCCCTGCGCATCGCGGGCCGGACCGTGCTCGCCCTGGAGTACGTCGGGGACGAGCGCGACCAGGACACCGACGCCGACGGGGCGGCGGCCGAAGGCCCCGACGCCGCTCCCCGCAAGGGCACGCGGCACCGGCGCCGCGAGGAGACCGTCGCCCGCCAGCTCCGCGAGCGCGGCCGGCTCCAGATGGACCAGCTGGAGGCGTACGGCGACTACCTCTTCGGGGCCGTGGACTTCCTGGAGGGCGAGAGCGTCTGGCACCGCGACATCAAGCCCGACAACATCGCCATCCGCATCCGCCCCAACCGCACGCGCGAGCTGGTGCTGATCGACTTCTCCCTCGCCGGCTACCCGGCGACGGACCACGATGCCGGTACGGAGGGCTATCTCGACCCGTTCATCGGCGGCCTCACGCGTACCGCCTACGACTCGCACGCCGAGCGGTACGCGGTGGCCGTCACGCTGCACCAGATGGCGTCCGGCGAGCTCCCGAAGTGGGGCGACGGCTCGGTGCCGCCGCACATGACGAAGGAGGCCGAGTTCCCGTACCCCGTCATCGCGGCCGACGCCTTCGAGCCCGCCGTACGGGACGGGCTGCTCGCCTTTTTCCGCAAAGCGCTGCACCGCGACACCGCGGAGCGGTACCCCGAGCTCAAGCCGATGCGGGACGCCTGGAAGAAGATCTTCCTGGACGCCGCCCAGGCGGTGCCGTCCAGCCACCGCACCCGACACCCCGAACCGGCCACTGAGCAGACCGCTCCCGCCGGCGCGCCCGCCATCGCCGAGGCCGAGCCGCTCACCGCCGACGAGCAGCGCGAACGGCTCGCCGCCGCCGTCACCCGAGACACCCACCTCTCCTCCGCGGGCCTCACCCCAGCCGCCGAGTCCTTCCTCTACGGCCTCGGCATCACCACCGTCGGCGGACTCCTCGACTACAGCCGCAGCAAGCTCCTCAACGCCCCCGGTCTCGGCACGAAGACCCGCACCGAGGTGCAGCGCCGCCAGCGCCAGTGGGGCAAGCTGCTGCGCGAGGCCCCCGTCTCGCCGCTCACGCCGAAGGGCCGCGCCGAGGCCAAGGAGGAGCTCGCCCAGCTCACGGCAGCCGAGTCGGCCGTTCTCGGCTCGCTCGCCACCGGCGAGGGGGCGGGCGGACTCACCGCCTCCGCCCTGCGCTCGGTCAGCCTGGACACCCTCGCCACGATCTTCGTGCCGGAGCTCAACAACAACCGCTCCAACAGCAACAAGATCGAGATGGTGCGGCTGCTGCTCCGCCTCCCGAACGAGCGCGGCGAACTCCCCGACATCGGCGTCTGGCCCAAGCAGAAGGACGTGGCCGAGGCCCTCGGTCTGTCGGCCGGCCGCATCCCGCAGATGCTCAAGGAGGAGCGCAAGCGCTGGAAGAAGCACCCGGCGGTCCAGGCCCTGCGCGAGGAGATCATGGACCTCCTCGGGGGCCTCGGCCGGGTCGCCTCCGCCCTGGAGATCGCCGACGCCCTCGCCGTACGCCGCGGTACGACGCTGGCCGAGCGCGAACAGCGCCGCGCACTCGCCCTCGCGGCCGTACGAGCCGTGGTGGAGGTGGAGCAACTCGAGCCGGAAGAGGCCGAGTTCCAGCACCAGCCCAACCGGAAGGCAACCGAGGACGCCCTCGCCGCGGGCCTGCTCGCCCTCGACGTCCGGGAGGGCGACGCCCCGGACACCCCGACGGCCCCCGGTCTCCTCGACTACGCGATGCGGCTCGGCAAGACCGCCGACCGCCTCTCCGGCCTCGACACCCTCCCGACGGCGACCACGGTCCTCGGCGACCTCGGCGCGCTCAACCCGCCGCCCGGCCTCGTCGAGTGGGACGAACGCCGGCTCGTCGAACTGGCCGCCGCGGCTTCGGCCAACGCCGCCGCCACCCCGCGCCTGGAGATCTACCCGCGCGACCTGTCCCTGGTCCGCGCCCTGCGGCTCACCCAGGCCGGCCTGGTCCCGATGATCCCGGGCGTCCCCGAGGCCCGGCAGCCGGGCCTCACCGGCGAGGACATCCACGAGCGGGTCCGCGCCCGCTTCCCCGAACTCGTCGTCACCGACGCGCGCGGGGTCGCGACCCACGAGCTGCCGACCGGCAGCCGCCTGACGAAGGCCCTCTTCGACGCCGGCTTCGAGCTCACCCTGTCCACGCGCGAGGACACCAAGACCCTGCGCTATCTGCCCACACGGATGGACGGCACCTCCAGCTACCTGACCGGCGGCATCGGGCACCAGTCCACCGGCGTCGGCACGGTGACCCGGTACTCCGACGACCCCCTGCTCGCGGGCGCGGTCCGCTCCGACGAGCGCCTCCTCGCCTCCGCCCGCCAGGACGGCTACCGGATCCTGACCGTGCACCACGGCCGTACGGTCGAGGCGGTACGAAGGCTGACCGCGGACCGGATCGGCGCGCGCCCGGTGTCCGTGACCGAGCTGTTCCTGGAGTCCATGCACGCCCTCGTCCCGCCGGCCACCAAGCCCACGTGGGAGACCCTGCTGAAGGCCGACGTGGCGAAGCCGGGCACGCGGGGGGCGATGAAGTTCGCCGAGTACGCGCGGACAGCGTGGGGTGCGGTGGAGCCGCGGGTACGGGAACTGCTCGACCCGGCGGCGGGTGCGGGCCCGGTGCTGCTGACGGAGACGGCCGTCTTCGCGCGGTACGACGCGATGGGCGTCCTCGACCGGCTGGCGGAGGCGGCCCGGCAGGGCGGGCGCGGCCTGTGGCTGCTCGTGCCGCAGCCGGACCCGGCGCGGGAGCCGAAGCTGGGCGCTGTGGCCGTGCCGTACCAGGCGGGCCTGGGCGAATGGATCGACTTGCCCGACTCGTGGGTGAAGAACGCCCACCGGTCGGGTCTGAACGAACTCAAGGGAACTGGAGACGCGAAGTGATCGACCGCAAAGCCCTGTTGGACGACCTGAAGCAGCAGGTCAAGGCGGTCGAGACCGACCTGGGCAAGCAGGTGAAGGTCGTTCCCGAGGGTGCCCGCCTGCGGGACGAGTACGACCGGGCGCGGAAGCTGGGGCGTACGGCGGCGACGTGGAACACGTGGCTCGATGAGCGGATCACGCAGGTTGCTGTCGCGTGGGTGCTGGGGTCTGTGTTCGTGCGCTTCTGCGAGGACAACGGGCTGATCCCGGAGCCGTACCTGACGGCGCCGGGGGCTGACCGTCGGGACCTGGCGCTGGCACGGTACGAGGACTACCTGGCGACTTCGGAGGACCCGACGTACCGGGGGTGGCTGGAGCGCGCCTTCGAGGAGCTGGGGAGTGGCCAGGCGGGCCGGCTGCTGTTCGACCGGCGGCACAACCCGCTGTACCAGATTCCGCTGTCGCACGACGGTGCGCGGGAACTGGTGGACTTCTGGCGGGGGAGGGATGAGGAGGGTCTTCTTGTCCACGACTTCACGGATCCGCTGAACGAGGACGGAACGGAGGGGTGGGACACCCGGTTCCTGGGTGACCTGTACCAGGACCTGAGCGAGGCGGCCCGGAAGACGTACGCGCTGCTGCAGACCCCGGAGTTCGTGGAGGAGTTCATCCTCGACCGGACGATGGACCCTGCGGTGCGGGAGTTCGGCTACGAGGGCCTGAAGATGATCGACCCCACGTGCGGGTCGGGGCACTTTGTGTTGGGCGCGTTTCGGAGGCTAGTGCGGCTGTGGGGGGATGGGCAGCCGGGACGTGACCTGCACGAGCGGGTGCGGGCTGCGCTGGACTCGGTGCATGGGGTGGATCTGAACCCGTTCGCGGTGGCTATTGCGCGGTTCCGGTTGTTGGTGGCGGCGATGGCGGCGAGTGGGGTGCGGACGCTGGGTGAGGCGGCGCGGTATGAGTGGCCGATTCACCTGGCGGTGGGCGACTCGCTGATCAAGCACCGGCACAAGCAGGGGAACCTGTTCGACGACTTGGAGGAAGAGGGCGCGGACGAACTCGCGGACTTCAAGTACGAGACGGAGGATGTGCACGAGCACCCGGAGATTTTGAGGCCGGGGCGGTACCACGTGGTGGTTGGGAACCCGCCGTACATCACGGTGAAGGACAAGAAGCTCAACGAGCTGTATCGGGGGCTGTACGACGCGTGTGCGGGGACGTACGCGTTGTCGGTTCCGTTCGCGCAGCGGTTCTTCGAGCTGGCGAAGGTGGGGGACGCCGAGAGCGGGCGCGGGTATGGCGTGGTCGGCCAGATCACGGCGAACTCGTTCATGAAGCGTGAGTTCGGAACACGGCTGATCGAGACGTACTTCAGGCATGAGGTGGAGCTGACGGAGGTCATCGACACCTCGGGGGCTTACATCCCAGGGCATGGAACGCCAACGGTGATCCTGGTCGGCAAGCAGATGGGCGGTAGCCGACGTTCAGCAACCATTCGTACAGTTCGAAGCATCCAGGGCGAGCCATCCGCACCTGAGCGGGCCGAAGAAGGCATGGTCTGGAACGCAATTACGGAACAGATTGATAAGCCCGGGTCAGTTAGCAAGTGGGTCTCCGTCGATGACCTTGAGCGCGATCGCTACTTCGGTAAGCAGCCCTGGGTTCTGACCGACGGTGGTCTTGAGATGGTCGAGCAGCTCGCGACAGCTTCGACTGGTCTCTTGAAGTCCGCCATTGAGCCACCCATCGGGCGGGCTATCCGTGCAGGGGCAGACGAGGCGTATATTCGCCCTCTTAGGGGCACATACCGAAGGAGTGCAGATCGCGCTGCCCTTCGCCCCCTCATGACTGGGGACATTGTTCGCGACTGGAACGCTAGCCCGGATGATGCAATCTGGTTCCCGTATGTACAAGGACTCCGGACGGATGAGCTAGTCACCGAACTCTGGCCGTTGCGCCGCCTGCTCGAAGCACGACGGACATTTCAAGGAGACATGGCGGACGCCGGCCTCCAATGGTGGCACTACATGCAGTTCACTGCATCTGCATACGAAACTCCGCTATCGATCACATTTGCGGAAGTTGCGACACACAATCATTTCGTGCTGGACCGAGGTGGTAACGTCTTCAAGCAAACCTCACCAGTAATCAAGCTCAACAAGGATGCCAGCGAGGAGGACCACCTCCGCCTGATTGGGCTTCTCAACAGCTCCACGGCATCCCTTTGGCTCAAGATGGCCTGCCACAGCAAGGGGAGCGAGGGCTATCAATCCGGGATCAAAACCGAGATGTGGGAACGCTTCTTCCAATTCAACGGGTCCAACATCGAACGATTCCCTCTCCCCAGCATCCAGCCCACAGGCGCAACCAAATCCCTCGACCGCCTTGCCCAACACCTAACTGCCGTAAGCCCGCTCACCCTAGTCACCGAGGCTGCGCCCAGTGCACTTGCGCTCCGTAAGGCAAAGTCGACCTGGCAATCCACTCGCAAGCGGCTAATCGCGCTTCAAGAGGAGCTGGACTGGCAGGTCTACTCGCTTTACAAGCTGCACCCCGAGGATCTGCGGGTCTCGGAGGACCCCGACTCCCCCGACATCCCCGAACTCGCCCTCGGTGAGCGCGCCTTCGAGATCGTGCTGGCCCGCAGCGTCGCCGCAGGCGAGGCCAGTGACGAGTGGTTCAAGCGGCATGGGTCCACGCCCATCACGGAGATTCCGGCGCGCTGGCCCGCCGCCTACCGTGAGGTCGTGCAGAAGCGGATCGACGCCATCGAGTCGTCCCGGGCCATCGGGATGGTCGAGCGGCCCGAGTACAAGCGACGCTGGGCCACCGAGGGCTGGGACGCTCTCCAGGAAAAGGCACTGAAGTCCTGGCTGCTGAATCGGATCGAGGACCGCGACCACTGGTTCGACGAGAACGGGATGCCCGCCCTCGTCACGCTCTCGCGGCTGACCGACAACCTGTCCCGCGACGAGGACTTCGTCTCCGTCGCGAAGATCTACGCGCCCCGCAAGGAACTGCCCGCCGTCGTCGCCGAGCTGATGACCGACGAGCACGTGCCCTTCCTGTCCGCCCTGCGCTACAAGCCCTCCGGGCTGAAGAAGCGCGGTGACTGGGAAGACGTCTGGGACGGCCAGCGTCAGGAGGACGCCGCCGAGGACGAGCTGGCCAAGCGGAAGATCCGGGAGAAGATCCCCGTCCCGCCGAAGTACACCTCGGCCGACTTCCTGCGCCCCTCCTACTGGCGGGCGCGCGGCAAGCTGGACGTACCCAAGGAGCGCTTCATCTCGTACGGGCAGGCCAACGTGCCGACACCGGACCTGTACGGCTGGGCCGGCTGGGACCACCAGGAGCAGGCGTACGCGCTCACCACGTACATCGCCACGCACGAGTCCCTGACTGACGAGGAAGTCACCCCGTTCCTCGCTGGTCTGCTGGAACTCCAGCCGTGGCTGGACCAGTGGCACGGCGAGTTCGACGCCACCTTCGGTACGTCGCCGGCCGACTTCTTCCGGGGCGACCGGCAGATGGAGCAGGGTAGGCACGGCCTGACGGACGACGACCTGCGCGCGTGGCGCCCGGCGGCGGCCACGCGGGGTCGTCGTACGACCAAGAAGTAGGCCCAAGTGCGCCGACGGCCCCCGCGATCCGGAAGGTTCGCGGGGGCCGTTGGTGTCTGGTCAGCCGTTGAGCTGTCCGCCCTTGACCGCCGTGACGAAGGCGGACCAGCCGCCTGCCGGGAACGTAAGCACCGGGCCGCGCGGGGTCTTGCTGTCCCGCACGGGGACGACGGAGACAAAGTCGTCCGAAACCTCGACGCACGCGCCGCCGTCCTGGTTGCTGTGACTGCTCTTGCGCCAGGTCGCAGCGCTCAGGTCGATGGATCGCACGGCAGCTCCTCCAACATGCACAGGATCAATTTCCGCGACTCAGACGGCGAAAGCGCCAGGTCACGCATCGCATCGTACGCACGCTGCATACGCTCGACGACAGCGTTCTCCTCGAAGAGCTCGCCGCCGTATCCGTGCTCCGTATATGCCACGGTTTGCCAGCCGGGCAGGCGCAGGAACCAAACGTCCGTGCTCGACAATCCGTGCAGTCCCGCATCCTGCGGCAGCACTTGGAGGGTCACGTTCGGCCGCTCGGCCATCTCGACCAGGTACTCAAGCTGCTCCCGCCACGCCGCCGCGTCCCGCAACGCCGTCCGCAAGGCCACCTCCGACAGGATCGTCCGGAAGGGCGGCGCGTCCTCCCCCTCCAGCAGCGCCTTCCGGCCCATCCGCGCCTCGACCTGCTGCTCCAGCTCCTTGCCCTTCAACCCGCCCAGCGACAGCAGCTCTCTCGCATACCCCGGCGTCTGTAACAACCCCGGCAGCACACTCACCGCGAAGTGCCACAGGCTCACCGCCTCGGACTCCAGCTTCATGTACTTCCGGTACCGCTCCTTGAACTGCGACTTGTCCCCCGTCGCCAGCTCCCACAGCGTCAGCAGTAACCCCGGCGTCCCATAAAACGTGTCCAACGCCTGGACGACCTCCGGGCTGCTGAGCGTCTCGCCCTTCTCCATCTTCCCGAACAAGGACCAGTCCCAGCCCACCCGTTCCCCGAGCTGCCGCAGGCTCAGCCTCCGCTCCGCCCGCAGTCTTCGCAGCTCCTCGGCGAACCGTTGCCGTGGCTCTTGACTCCGGCCGCTGATCACTCGTCGCTGCGGCATGGCGCTCCCCTCAGAGTCGCTCACAAGGGCGGCAGGTGCGGGACGGGGTGTGGAAGGTGTGGAACCGGCGTCGCGCGGAGGGGAATCACTCCCCCGTCCACATCGCGCCCGCCCGCCTCCGGGCACATCCTCGTCACACCCGGACTACGCAGCGTAATTCACCGCACGTCAGCGGGTCCGCGAATCAGCGCAACCACCTCACGAGGAGCGAGCCCCCATGACCCCCGCCACACACAATCCGGCCAATCCTCCGAAGACCGCCCCTACCCCGAAGATCCAGGAGGCACTGGACGCCCGTGATGCCCTCGCCACCGCCCTCAGCCGGGCCGGCATCCAGCTCCCCGCCATGGACATCCGTACTCCATGGCTGGACGACCGCGAGGCCGAAGCCTCGTACGCCCTCGTCCACCTCGGGATCTGTTCCGCGCCCGTCGCCCACGCGCTCGCCACCGTGATCATGAACGGGCTGGCCACTTGACCAGCGACAACCCCGCCACCCCACCCCTCGGCGCCATCGTCCTCGACACCGCCCGCAACCACGTGGGCCGCGTCATGGGCGCCGAAGGCCCATACCTCCAGCTCCGTCCCCTCGGCGGTGGTCGTGAGTGGGACGTGGAACCCACTCACCTGCACCCCCTCACCGGCGCGGAGCTGCTGAGTGCGCTCGTCGCCGAGGCCAACGCGCGCAGTCGGCGCCGCCGCAGTCTCGGCGACGGGCCACCGTCAGTGCCCTGACCTGACGGAGTCCGGACCTGCGCCCTCCACATGATGCACACGCTGTCTTAAGATGACCGAAATCATCTCAGCGGCCCGCCGGGCTTCCGTTCCGCTTCGCGGACTCAGAGGACACGCCCCCACCCGCACGAGCGTTTTTGTGCTGCCTGGGGGCTTTTCTTGCTGTTCCGTGAGTCTGCGGCGTCCGTTGCCGCGCGCACCCTCGAAGGGTCGCTGGCGCTGCTCCTGATCGAGAACTTCCGGCACAAGCACAGCCACCAGCCCGGCAGCTCCGAGGTCCGCTCCTGGGAGCGCAGCCTCCCCGCACTCGCGAATGCCCTGGTCGAGGCCGGACTCGGTGAGGTCGAGGTGATGGTCGAGTACGGGCTCCCCCTCACCAGCAAGCGCGCGGACGCGATACTGGCCGGTGTCCACCCGACCACCGGCGAGCCATCGTACGTCGTCGTGGAGCTCAAGCAGTGGAGCGAGGCGTATCCCGAGGAGGAGGACCCGCTCCTCTGCCGGATCGACGCCTACACGCACCCCGTGCTGAACCCGATCGAGCAGGTCCGGGGCTACTGCGAGTATCTGCTGTCCTTCAACGCCGCGGTGGAGCGGACGCCCGAGTCCGTCGCGGGTGTGGCCTACCTGCACAACGCCACGGAGTTCGGCGTCGCCTCGCTGCGAGCCGTCCCCGAGACCCTCCACGGCCGCATGTACACCGGCGAGCAGCGCGGCGCGTTCCTCGACTTCCTGCGTTCGCGTCTCGCGCCCAAGCCGGGCGCTGAGGCCGCCGACGTACTCCTGCAGGGCAAGGTCCGCCCGTCCAAGCAGCTGATGAGCGTCGCGGCGGCGGAGGTGCGGGACCGGGAGCAGTTCGTGCTGCTCGACGAGCAGCGGCTCGCGTACGAGCTCGTGATGTCCGCCGTACGGAAGGCGAAGGGCGCGAACCACAAGCAGGTCATCGTGGTGACCGGTGGCCCCGGGTCCGGCAAGAGCGTGATCGCGATGCAGTTGCTCGGGGAGCTGTACCGCCGCGGTGTGCCCGCCCTGCACGCGACCGGGTCGCAGTCGTTCACCAAGACGATGCGGAAGGTCGCGGGGGCGCGGAAGCCCGAGGTGCAGAAGCTGTTCAAGTACTTCAACAGTTTCATGGAGGCCGAGCCGAACGATCTCGACGTGCTGATCTGCGACGAGGCGCACCGGCTCCGCATCACCTCCGCCAACCGCTACACGAAGGCCGCTCTGCGCACCGGCCGGCCGCAGGTGTCCGAGCTGATCGATGCGGCCCGGGTGCCGGTGTTCCTGCTCGACCAGCACCAGGTGGTGCGGCCGGGTGAGATGGGGACCGAGGAGCAGATCCGGGAGGCTGCCGCCGCTCACGGGCTCGACTGCACGGTTGTGGACCTGGACAGCCAGTTCCGCTGCGGGGGCAGCGACGCGTATGTGCAGTGGGTCGCCGACCTGCTCGGTCTGGAGGGCGGAACGCCGACGGTCTGGGAGCCGGACGGCAAGGTGGACCTCCGGGTCGCCGACAGCCCTCAGGAGCTCGAAGACTTCCTCGTCGCGCGCCGCGACGAGGGCTACGGCGCCCGCATGTCCGCCGGCTACTGCTGGAAGTGGACGACGAAGATCACCCCCAGCATGCAGGCGCTGCCCGCCGACGTCGTCATCGGGGACTGGGCCCGGCCGTGGAACGTGTACGGGGACCGGTCGGTGCTCGGGGCGCCGCCGGCGCCGCTGTGGGCGACCGACAAGGCCGGTTTCGGTCAGGTGGGCTGTGTGTACACGGCGCAGGGCTTCGAGTACGACTGGTCCGGCGTGATCCTCGGGCCGGACCTGCTGTGGCGTACGGACCGCTGGGTGGTGGACCGTACGGCGTCCAAGGACCCGTCGTTCACCAAGGCGACGCCGGACGACCAGATCGACCGGCTGGTCCGGAACACGTACAAGGTGCTGCTGACCCGGGGCATGATCGGCACGATCGTCTACTCGACGGACCAGGAGACGCGGGAGAAGCTGCGGTCCCTGATCCCTCCGGCGTAGGTCGCGAGGGGCGAGCCCCGTTCCCTCCCGAACGCCCTCCGACCGGCGTCCGACCACCGCTGTCCGAAAACGGTCAACCGTTGTCAGACCGACGCCATACGATCGGACGAGCTTCAACCATCACATCCAGCACCGTCGGCAGCGCCCGCCCGTCGAGAGTGAGACCGTCCATGGCCCAGCAGCCGCCCCTGCTCCGCGATGTCATCGACATCAAGGAAAAAGTCTCCACCTCGGACTTCGTGCTCCAGCTCTCGGAGGCGACGACCCCCGAGGGGGCGGAACGTGCGCTCCGGGACTACGTGGTCACGGAGCGGCTGCTGGAGAACTTCGACGAGGCGCTCGGTCTGATCAAGTCGGCGCTCGACGGGGCCACGTCCAAGGCCGCCTATCTCCACGGTTCGTTCGGTTCCGGTAAGTCGCACTTCATGGCGGTGCTCCACGCGCTGCTCAGCGGCAGCCCCGCGGCCCGTGCGCGCGACGACTTCGACCCGATACTGACGAAGCACGAGTGGCTCGGCACGGACGGGAAGAAGTTCCTGCTCGTGCCGTACCACATGCTCGGGGCGAAGGCCCTGGAGCAGCGCGTTCTCGGTGGGTACGTGAACCACGTCAAAAAGCTGCACCCGGAGGCGCCGACGCCGCAGGTGTACCGGACCGACGCCCTCTTCGACAACATCCGGTCGATGCGGGCGAGCATGGGCGATCAGGCCGTCATCGCCGGTCTCACTTCGGCGGACGGGACCGACGACGCGGACGGCGAGGAAGAGGACGAGTGGGGCGAGTCGCTCGCCTGGGCGTGGACGCCGGGGCTGCTCGACACCGCCCTCACCGCGGAAGAGGTTCACGAGGGCGGCCAAGCCCTCAACCTGGTCCGGCCCTCCGCGCCCTCCGAGCTGCGGGCGCGCCTCGTGCTCGACGCGAGCACCAACCTGCTGCCCGGTTTCACCAAGAACGCGGCCGAGGACGAGCACGGGTTCATCTCGCTCGACGCCGGTCTGTCCGTGATCGCCGAACACGCGAAGAGTCTCGGCTACGACGGTCTGATCCTGTTCCTCGACGAGCTGATCCTGTGGCTGGCGACGCTGATCCACGACCAGAAGTTCGTGGCCCGCGAGGCCAGCAAGATCACGAACTTCGTCGAGGGCGGCGACGCCCGCCGCGCCGTTCCGGTGGTCTCTTTCATCGCCCGCCAGCGCGACCTGCGCGAGCTCGTCGGCGAGGAGGTGTCGGGAGCGGCCGAGTCCTCCATCCAGGACACGCTCAACCTGGCCTCGGGTCGTTTCGACAAGATCACCCTGGAGGACCGCAACCTCCCCCAGGTCGCCCACGCACGCCTCCTGCAGCCGAAGGACGCGGACGCCGCGGCGCTCATCAAGACGGAGTTCGACAAGACACGCAAGGTCCGCCAGGAGGTCTGGGACACCCTGCTCGGCTCGGACCGGGGTGCGGACGGCGTCGGCGCGGACGAAGAGAGCTTCCGGCTCACGTACCCCTTCTCGCCGGCCTTCATGGACACCCTCGTGCATGTGTCCTCGGCTCTCCAGCGCAACCGCACCGGTATGAAGCTGATGGGCCAGCTGCTCGCCAACCATCGCAACGAGCTGCGGCTCGGCGACCTGATCCCGGTCGGCGACCTCTATCCCCTGATCACCGCGGGCGGCGACAAGCCGTTCACCGACAGCCTGAAGGTCGTCTTCGAGGCGGCGGACAAGCTGTACAAGACCAAACTGCGCCCCTACCTCCTCCTGACGCACAACGTGTCGGAGGAGGACATCGAGAAGTACACCAACCGCCCCGACGACATCACCGACCCGGCACTGCGCGGCCGGATCAAGCTGTTCGTCGGCGACAACCGCATCGTCGGCACGCTACTGCTCTCCGCTCTCGCGCCGAGCGTCCCCGCCCTGGCCGAGCTCACCATCCGCCGCCTCTCCGCCCTCAACTACGGCTCCGTCGTCGCCCCGATCCCCGGCCGCGAGTACGGCATCCTGAAGAACAAGATCTCGGAGTGGGCCGGCCGTTTCCCGGAGATCAAGGAGACCGGCACCGAGGCCAATCCCGGAGTCCGTCTCGAACTGTCCGGCGTCGACGTGGACTCGGTCATCGCCAACGCGCAGATCAACGACAACCCCGGCAACCGCAACGCGCTCGCCAAGCGGCTCCTCGGCGAGGAACTCGGCATCACCCAGGGACAGTTGATCGACGACCTGAACCTGGTCTGGCGTGGTACCGAGCGCAGCGTCGAGGTGATCTTCGGCAATGTCGTGGACGAGGACGAGCTGCCCGATCACGACCTGATGCCCCAGATGGACGGGCGCTGGCGGCTCGTGATCGACCTGCCCTTCGACGAGGGCGAGTACGGGCCGGTCGAGGACGCCGACCGCATGCGGCGGCTGCGCGAGAAGCAGGGCGAGCCGTCCCGTACGGTCGCCTGGCTGCCGACCCATCTCTCCAACCAGCGGTACGCGGACTTCCGCCGCCTCGTCGTCATCGACAAGGCGCTCGCGGACGAGCAGCGCTTCGACGGGCAGTACGCGGGACATCTGAGCCCCGACAACCGGTCCCGGGCCAAGGGGCTCCTGGAGACCCAGCGGGAGTCCCTGCTCAAGAACGTCAAGGCGGCCTTCAAGCAGGCCTACGGGCTCGCCGAGAAGAAGGCCACCGACGTCGAGCTCGGCTTTGCCGACCATCTGCAGTCGCTGCGTCCGGTCGACGGGCTGACGCTCTCCTTCGGCCAGTCGATGCGCGACGGCATCCGGCACATCGCCGGCAAGCTGCTCGCGAGCCAGTACCCGGAGCACCCGGACCTCGACCCCGACGGCACCGGTACGGCCGTCCGGCAGGCCGACGCCAAGAAGGTCTTCGGCCACGTCCAGGCGGCGGCCGAGGCCCGTGACGGGCGGGCCGAGATCCCTGCCGCCGACCGGAACCTGATGCGCAGGGTCGCCGGCCCGCTGCGGCTCGGCCAGCAGAAGGAGGCGTACTTCGAGCTCTCCCGTTACTGGGCCGACCACTTCCAGCAGCTGGCCCGCGAGCAGGGCGTGACCGGCGATCTCAGCCTGATCACGCTGACCGACTGGACGGACCGGCCGACTCCGCGCGGGCTGCCGGCCTTCCTCAGCCGGCTCGTCGTGGCCTCGTTCGCCGAGATGGACGACCGGGTGTGGGTGCGCTCGGGCATGCCGCTCGACCCCACGCCGGGCCTCCACGAGATCAAGGACCAGGACTCCCTGCGCAGCCAGCCGCTGCCCTCCGAGGAGGACTGGGACAGCGCCCGGCAGCGGTTCGCCACCGTCTTCGGGGAGCCCGCGCCGACGCTGCGCCGTGGGCGCATGGTGAACCAGCTGGCCCGGCAGATCGCGACCGAGGCCGGCAAGTACCGCGAGGAGGCCCGCCAGCTGGTGGCGGAGCTGGAGCGGCACGCCGGGTTCCTCCAGCTGGACGAGACCGTCGAGACGGGGCGGCTCGCCATCGCGCGCCGGGCCGTGGAGCTGCTCGACGTGCTCACCAGCTCGGCCGGTCAGGGTGCCGCAGGTGCCAGGAAGACGGTCGAGGCGCTCGCCGCCTTCGACTTCGGTCCCGTGAGCCCCGATCGTTTCGGGACGTCCGTCAAGCAGGCCGGTGCGGTGGCCCGGGCGCTGGACTCGGCCTCCTGGACCACGCTCGACCTTGCCTCCTCCGAGGGGCCCGAGGGCGAGGCGCTCCTGGAGTCCCTCCGTAACGCCGCGCGCAGCGACCAGCGGACCAACGACCTGAAGGACGCCCTGGCGAGCGCACAGCGTGACGTCCTGGCGCTGGTGAAGCGGAACCGGGCCGCGACCACTCCGCCGCCCGCTCCCGCTCCCCCGGCGCCGCGGCCCAGCGACGTGGCCCTGGACACGCCGACCAGCCATCCTCCGGTCCCCGAGGAGAGCGAGCCGAAGACCGGTCCCACCGGCGGCGGCACCGGCACGGGCGGTCGGGTGCGCCGGTCCGGCGGCGGCCGGACCATGGCCGTGCGCGCCGTCGCGGAGCTCCAGGCCGAGCTCGCCGAACTGGTCGCCCAGGAGCCCGGCGCCACCATCGAGATCACCTGGCGGGTCGTCGAGTCATGAGTACGGTCGCCACCGGCACGGTCGCGGTACGGCTGAACCTCGCGACGATCACCCAGTACCTGTCCGCCCAGTCGTCCCTGGCCGACTCACTCGCAGGGCGGGGCAGGCGCCGAGTCGTCCTGCTGCGCTCCACTCCGCAGTGGGAGGGGCCCGCCGAGCTCGCCTGGGGTGAAGGGCAGTCCGCGCGCGTCGTGGCGGCGCCGTCCCCGCTCGCCGTGCACGAGCTGGTGCTCGACCATCTCGCCGAGCGGGCGCCGGGACCGGCCGTCCTCGTCGTCCTCACGGACCGGGAGCAGAACGAGCTCGACCCGGCGATCCTCGCCCGCGCCCACAAGCAGCGCATCGACGCGGTCGACAGCTGGGACGTGGTCCAGGACGCCTTCGGCACGCAGCAGATCGACCCGCGGCTCAAGGAGGACAACTGGGCCGCGGAGGCACTCCTGGACGCGGCACCGCCGGCCGGCTGGCCCCGCCTCGGTGGCGGATTGCTCTCCCGGGCCCGTGCCCTGACCGAACTCGCGCTGCGGCGCCTGCGGCTCGGCCCGTACCAGGACGAACACGAACCCGGCCGCCGCGACCACACCACCGCGACCGACAGCCTGGACATCCACGCGCTGCTCGGCTGGTCTCTGACGCCGACCGGCCCCGAGCGGTTCTTGGAGCTGCGCGGCCCCGAGCGCTCCGGCCTTGTGGCGTTCCTCGGCGAACCGGACCAGGCAGGGCGCGCCGGTCAGGCGGTCCTGGCCCTGGTCGAGGCGGAGCACGGGCCGGACGCCGTCCCCTTCGGGCTCGTGTGTTCCGCGCTCTGGTGTCACGCCGAACCGGACGCGGCGACGTACACGGCCCGCGGTCGGGCCGAGCGCTGGTTCGGCGAGCGGCTCCCGGCCAAGGGCGAGGAGTTCGACACGCTGGCGGCAGCCTTCGGTCGGGCGGCGGAGGACTACGTCACGGGTCTGCTGGCCAGAGCGGCCCGGGCCGATGGCGACGGCGACGGATCCGACGAGACCCGTGAGGCACGCAGGATCAGTGAGACCGCCCTGGACCGGGCTTCGAGTCTGGTGCGCCAGTTCGGGGCGGAGGCGGCGGCCCAGACGAGTCCCGTCCTGTCCGTGGGTCTGGAAGCCAGGTTCAAGGCCGTCGGCCGGGCGCTGGCCGCGCGTGAGCCGGGAGCACTGGCCCGCGCGGTCGCCGCACTCGAAGATCATCGGCGGGCGAAGGGCCCGGAGAACCGGGCGCGGATCGAGCGGGCGAGAATGAGTCAGCGGCTCGTCCAGTGGCTGGCCGCCGAAGCGATCGACGCGAACCGGCCGGTGTTCGACGCGATACAGCATCATGTCCAGGAGACCGGCTGGGTCGACCGCGCCCTGGAGTACATCGAGGCCGGCGGCGACCCCGATCCGGCGCTCGCCGCCGCGTACGACTCACTCGCCGCCCGGGTACGTCAGCGCCGCCGCGAGATCGACCGCGACTTCGCCCGCACGCTGTCCACCTGGACGGCCGGGGTCACCGGGCCCGGCACGGGTCTTGTCGTGGAGAACTTCCTGGAGCGGGTCGTGAAGCCCGTCGTCCAGGGCCCCGGCGACCGGCGGGTGCTGCTCCTTGTCCTCGACGGCATGAGCGCCGCCATCGCCACCGAGCTGGGTGAGGAACTGCGCGCCTCCTGGGCGGAGTTCGACCCGGTGGAGAACGGCAGTCCGCGCCGCCGTGCCATGGCAGCCGCGCTGCCGACGTTGACGGCCGTGTCCCGGACCTCGCTCTTCGCGGGCCGGCTCATGCAGGGCTCGCAGAAGGACGAGGCTCAGCTGTTCCCGCGGCTTCCGCTGTGGGGCGGCGCACCCGCCGCCGTCTTCCACAAGGACGACCTGCGGGCGGAGAGCGCCGGGGAGACGTTCGGGCCGGCCCTCACCGAGGCGCTGGAGGACGGGCGTACGCATGTGGCGGTGGTCCTCAACGCCATCGACGACAAACTCGCGAAGGAGCAGAAGCTCGGCGACGGGTCCTGGCAGGCGGTGCAGGTCCCCGGCCTTCTGGACCTGATGCGGGTCGCGGCCGAACAGGGCATGGCCGTGCTCATCACCAGCGACCACGGGCATGTGGTGGACCGGCACGGGGTGAAGGTCGAGGCCGGGTCGCCGCTTTCCGCCCGCCATCGGGCTCCGGGCGGGGACACCGTCCCGGCGGAGGTCGAGCTGCGGGGGAGCCGGGTCGTCGCGCCCGACCCCGGCGCCTCGATCGTCGCTCTGTGGGATGCCGATTCTCGGTACACGGCCCGGAAGGCCGGCTACCACGGGGGCGCGTCGCTCGCGGAGTTCACCATCCCGGTCCTCGCGTTTCTGCCGTTCGGGGCCACGCCGCCACCGGCGTGGCGGGAGCTGGGCGACCAGCGGCCGATCTGGTGGCATCTGAAGGAGCGGGCGTCCCGGCCTGCCCCGACACCGAAGCCCACCGTGCCTGCGAAACGACCGGCCAAGCAGAAGCCCACCAGGGAGCAGGAGCAGCTGGCCCGTACGCACGATTCGCTGTTCGACGTCGCACTCGTCCCTGCGGCGGAGCACGAGGATGCGCTGGTGACCGCTGCCGTGGTGGGCCCCGACGACGCCCTCGTCGCGGCGCTCTTCGCCTCGGACACCTTCAAAGGACAGCAGGAGCTGCTCGCGCGCAAGCCTCCCGAGGGCAAGCTGAAGCAGGCGATTCTCGCCCTGATCGACGCGGGCGGCACCCTGCCGGTGACGGCCCTGGCCCAGCGCGTGTCGTATCCGACGACGCGCGCCGACGGCTTCGCCGCCATCCTGCGTCAGCTTCTCAACTACGACGGCGTCCAAGTCCTGGAGACCTTGCCGGACGGCAGGACCCTCCGCCTCGATCTGCCCTTGCTGCGCGTCCAGTTCGACCTCGACTGACTACCCACCCGTCCGCACCTTCGCACGATGAGCCAGGAGCCATGAGCGCCAACGACCGTGTTCTGATCAACCAGATGATCGAAGAGTGGCGGACCGCCCGCACCGTGCCGCTGTCGTTCGACGCCGCCTTCGAGCGGTTCGCGAGCGAGCACGCTCTGCACGGCTTCGGCCTGTCGGAGGAGGAGATCGAGGCCGGCATCATCGGTGGCGGCAACGACGGTGGCGTCGACGGCGCGTACGTGTTCCTCGGCGGCCGGCTCCTGCACGAGGACAGCGAGATCCTCCAGCAGTCGTCGGCCGCCGCGCAGATCGAGGCGGGAACGCAGCTGACGCTGTGGCTCGTCCAGGCCAAGACGAGCCCGGCCTTCTCCGAACTGGCCCTGGACCGCGTGGCCGCCACCTGCAAGGACCTTCTCAACATGGAGGTCGACGAGGAGGCCGTGGCCATCCTCTACAACGAGGACCTGCTGGGCCGCTTCAAGCTGTTCCGGGAGGCTCTGAAGCGTCTCGCGCACCGCCACCCGACCATGCTGATCAAGTTCTCGTACGTGACCCGCGGTGAGGCCTCCGAGGTCCACGTCAAGGTGCAGACGAAGGCGAAGCTCCTGGAGGCCCAGCTCACCCAGGCGTTCGCGATCTCCACGGGCGAGGTCGAGTTCCTGGGCCCGGCCGAGCTGTGGAAGCGGGCCAGTACCCTTCCCTCGTACACCCTGGAACTTCCGTACCGGGAAAGCATCACGCACGGCACGAGCCACATCGCGCTGGTCGGCCTGGGCGAGTACATCGACTTCCTCAGCGACGAGACCGGCACGATCAAGTCGCACATCTTCGACTGGAACGTCCGCGACTACCAGGGCAACGTGGAGGTCAACCGGGAGATCACCACGTCGCTCCAGAAGGCGGACGCGCCCGAGTTCTGGTGGCTCAACAACGGCATCACGATCGTGTGCTCCCAGGCCACGTCGGTCGGCAAGCGCCTCAGCCTCTCCGACGTGCAGATCGTCAACGGACTCCAGACCTCGTACACGCTCCACGAGACCCTGCGCGAGCTGTACGCCACCGAGCCGACCGACCCCGTCTTCGAGCGACTGGTCCAGGTGCGCATCCTGGTCACGGCCGACCAGGCGGCACGCGATGCCGTCATCCGGGCCACCAACCGACAGACCAGCGTGCCGGTCGCCTCCCTCCGGGCCACCGACGACATCCAGCGGCAGATCGAGTCCTACTTCCTCGAGCACGACTGGTTCTACGACCGCCGCAAGAACTTCTACCGGAACCAGGGCAAGCCCGCCGACCGCATCGTCAGCATCCCGCTTCTCGCCCAGTCCGTGATGGCTATGGCCCTTGGACAGCCGGACCACGCACGCGCCAGGCCGTCCAGTCTGCTGAAGTCGGACACGGACTACCGGCGGGTGTTCTCCGACAAGACGGAGCTGCCGGTGTATCTGTGGCTCGCCAGGGCTCAGCGCCAGGTGGACGAGTTCCTTCAGTCGGCCTCCGAGCCGGTCACCCGCTCCGAGTACACCAACCTCCACTTCCATCTGGCCATGCTCGGTGCCGTCGACCTGGTCGGCCGGGTGTTCAACCGGCCGGACATGCTCGCGAACGCCGCCCGGGAGGAGGTCTTCCCCACTCCCGCCCGGCTGGAGTCTTTGTGGGGATCGCTTCGCGAGCAGTTCGAGCTCTTCCAGAAGGAGCGGCAGTGGGGGCCGGACAAGACCGCGAAGAGCGCGGAATTCGTCACGCACCTGACGACGACCCTCGACTACGGCAGCCTGCGCCGGCGATGACTCGGCCCGGCACCCGATCCGAGGCGGATGGGAGAATGCGCGGGTGAGCGCACCTCGTCCCACCGTCGTCTCCGCCGCCCGCCGGCGCACCGCCCTCGATGCCCTCCGGCGCGGGGCGGTCCCCGAGAGCGGCCTGGATCTGCTGGCCACCGGACTCGACCGCTTCGAGACCGCCCTTGATGCGGAACTCGACGCGGTCGCCTCCGGCGCCTCCGTCTTCAAGGCCGTGCGGGGCGAGTACGGCTCCGGCAAGACCTTCTTCACCCGCTGGCTCGGCGAGCGTGCCAAGCAGCGGAGCTTCGCCGTCTCCGAGATCCAGATCTCGGAGACCGAGACTCCCCTGCACAAGCTGGAGACCGTCTACCGGCGCCTCACCGAGCGACTGGCGACGGCGAGCTTCCCGCCGAGCGCACTGCGTCCCGTGGCGGACGCCTGGTTCTACGCCCTGGAGGAGGACGCTCTCGCCGACGGCGCCGACGAGCAGGACCTGGACGGCGCTGTGGAGAAACTGCTGACCGCCCGGCTGACGGAGGTCTCGCGGCACGCGCCGTCCTTCGCCACCGCGCTGCGCGGTTACCGCGCAGCACTCGCGGAGGGCGACGAGGCGACGGCGGCGGCGGTCCTGGCCTGGCTCGGCGGCCAGCCTCATGTGGCCGCGGCGGCCCGGCGCTCCGCGGGCGTACGCGGGGACCTCGACCACTTCGGCGCCCTGGGCTTCCTGCAGGGGCTGCTGACCGTACTGCGGGACTCCGGCCACCGGGGGCTCTTCGTCGTTCTCGACGAGGTGGAGACCTTGCAGCGGGTGCGGTCGGACGCCCGCGACAAGGCGCTGAACGCCCTGCGCCAGCTCATCGACGAGGTCCACTCGGGCCGCTTCCCCGGCCTCTACCTCGTCATCACGGGAACGCCGGCGTTCTTCGACGGTCAGCAGGGCGTGCAGCGGCTCGCGCCACTCGCCCAGCGGCTGGCCACGGACTTCACGACCGATCCGCGCTTCGACAACCCGCGCGCGGTGCAGCTGCGTCTGACCGGATTCACCCAGGAATCGCTGACCTCCCTCGGTGTGAACATCCGCGATCTCTATGCCTCCGGTGCTGCGGCCCCCGATCGCATCAAGACGCTGGCCGACGACGCGTACATCGGCGATCTCGCCCGTGCCGTGGGGGGATCGCTCGGGGGGAAGGTCGGGGTGGCGCCCCGACTCTTTCTGAAGAAGCTGGTCGGTGACGTCCTCGACCGTATCGACCAGTTCGAGGACTTCGATCCGAGACAGCACTACCGGCTGACGGTGACCAGCAACGAACTGACCGACGTGGAACGGAATCTGGCTGCGGCGGCCTCCGCCGACGGCATCGACCTGGAGCTGTGATGGCGCACGCCGCGGACCCCGTCGACCGGCTGGACCCCGTGGTCCTGCACCATGTGGTCAACACCCTCGGCTGGCCGGGCCTCCGGCCCCTGCAGCGCGCCGCCATCGATCCCGTGATGGACGGCGAGGACGCGGTGCTGCTGGCCCCCACCGCCGGCGGGAAGACCGAGGCTGCCTGCCTCCCGATCCTCTCGGCCATGACCGCCGGAGGCTGGACGGGCACCTCGGTCCTCTACCTCTGCCCGCTCAAGGCGCTCCTCAACAACCTGGTGACGCGCATCGACGGCTACGCCCAGTGGCTCGGGCGCAGCGCCGCCCTGTGGCACGGGGACACCAAGGAGTCCCAGCGGCGCCGTATCCGTACCGAGCGACCCGACATCCTGCTGACCACGCCGGAGTCCCTGGAGGCCATGCTCATCGGCGTGAAGACCGACCACGCACACCTCCTGGGAGGTGTCAGGGCGGTCGTCGTGGACGAGGTGCACGCCTTCGCGGGTGACGACCGCGGGTGGCACCTCCTGGCCGTCCTCGAACGTCTGGAGCGGGTGACGGGGCGTGCCATCCAGCGGATCGGGCTGTCCGCGACCGTCGGCAATCCGGAGGAGCTCCTCACATGGCTGCAGGGCGCGAAGGCCGGGGAGCGTCCCGGCAGGGTCGTGGCCCCGGACGCATCCCCTGCCGCCACGGCGTCCCGTGCCGTCGCCATGTCCGCGGCCGCCACCACATCGCCGCCGCCAGGAGACGTGGAACTCGACTATGTAGGTTCCCTCGACAACGCCGCCAAGGTCATCGCGGCCCTCCACAGGGGCGAGAAGCGGTTGGTCTTCTGCGACTCCAGGCGTCAGGTGGAGGAACTGGGCGCGGCGCTCCGCGCACGGGACGTCACCGTGTTCCTTTCCCACGCCTCACTCTCGGCCGACGAACGGGCCCGGTCCGAGCAAGCTTTCGCCGAGGCACGCGACTGCGTCATCGTCGCCACCTCGACCCTGGAACTGGGCATCGACGTCGGCGACCTGGACCGGGTCATCCAGATCGACTCCCCCGCCGCCGTCGCGTCCTTCCTCCAGCGCATCGGCCGAACCGGGCGGCGTTCCGGATCAACCCGAAACTGTCTCTTCCTGGCCACCCACAAGGACGCGCTGCTGCAGGCCGCTGGACTGCTCCTGCTCTGGGGCCGGGGCTGGGTCGAACCCGTGGTGGCGCCTCCGGAGCCACGTCATCTCGTCGCCCAACAGCTCCTCGCGGTCACTTTGCAGGAACACAAGCTGGGCGATCAGCTGTGGTCGGACCAGTGGAACGGGCTCGTCCCCTTCGATCGCTCCGCCGCTCCCGTCCTGCGCCATCTCGTGGACGAAGGATTCCTGGACTCAGACGGCGGCATGCTGTTCATCGGCCAGGAGGCCGAGCGCCGCTTCGGGCGACGGCACTTCATCGAACTGACGGCGTCCTTCACCGCGCCGCCGCAGTTCACGGTTCTGTCGGGACGCACCGAGATCGGCCGGATGGACCCCACCGTTCTCACCGAGGAGCGTCCGGGGCCGCGCAGACTGCTCCTGGCCGGCCGTAGCTGGCAGGTGACGTTCATCGACTGGGGGCGCAAGAGGGCCTTCGTCGAGCCTGTCGAGAGCGGCGGAGTCGCCAAGTGGTCGGGCGGATCGGTCGCGGGCCTCTCGTACGCCCTTACTCGTGCGATGCGCGAGATCCTCTTGGGCGAAGACCCGCCCGTGGCGCTCACCCGCAGGGCCGAGGTGTGCCTGCAGGAGTGGCGCTCCGAGGAGGCCCCCCACACGGTCCATCCCGGCGGCACCCTCGTGGTACGGCACGGGAACGACGTCCGCTGGTGGACCTGGGCGGGCTACCGCGCCAACGCGACGCTCGGCGCGACGCTGGGGTCGATCGCCGACCCCGTGCAGCGCCCGGACGACTGCTGCGTCCGGCTGCGGGAGGACCTGACGCAGGACATGTGGCGGAGTGCATTCAGGGCCGCAGAATCCGGTCCCGCCCTGGTGCTTCCCGACGTCGATCAGCGGGCGGTGGCAGGTCTGAAGTTCTCCACCGCCCTGCCCTTGCGGCTTGCCACGGCGACGGTCGCGGCGAGGCTGGCGGACTTCGCGGGGGCACGTGCCGCGCTGTCGGAGCCGGTCAGGTTCCAGTCGAGGTAGTTGCGGCGGCCACTGCTTTATTGGCTCACCGCCAACCCGGTTGTGTACTAATGTCGTTGGTGCTGCGCACCTTCCCGGAGGGTATGTCAGCGGCATTCAGATGCCGGTTCTCGGTCGCGGCTGAAGAGTGGTTTCCCTCGCGTCTCGTACGTGAGGTGAGTGCGGATGCCCGGAAGGGCGGCCCTGCCATTCCAACGTCGAACTGAGGAGTGGTGTTCATGAACCCCGTTGAGTACAAGCCTGCGCGTCACAGCAGGATCCGCAGGATCCTGTTCGACGTCTCCGTGGGTGTCGTCGCCAATATCGTGGTGGCGGCCCTGACGGCGGCAGCGCGCCTGGTCTTCTGACCCGGGCGGATGGCGGGCCCGGAGAGCCCGCCATCACCTTTCCTGGCGCTTTCGGTGTGCCTTCGGTCAGAAGAGCCTCAGTTCGGCCTCATGGGCCACACCCGACTTGCGCTTCTTGCGCTTGTGCCGGCCTCGCTGCCGAGGCAGAGGCGGCCGGCGGGCTTCCTGTGGAAGGTTTTCCCAGATGGGGCGGAGACTGTGGATCTCCACCTCGCCCACCATTTGCTTGAGGTAGGTCCGGGTCTCCTCATCCGTGGAGTAGAGCACCGTCGCACGGCCGGCCCTGGTCATCAGCACGTGGTAGGCGTGGCGTACGAGTCGGGCGAATTCGTCGTCGTCGACGCTGCCGGCCTTCACCTTCGGATCGAACGACCCGGGTGTGGCGACACGCTTGACATCGCACTCCGGGTCTTGACGATCCTTGCCTCGCCGGAACACCCATTTGTCCCCACGGCGCACCATGTCCTCGCCCATGATCACGCCACACCAGTCCCATTCGAGGCCCTGCGCCGTGTACACACAGCCGATCTGGTCGAGACCGTTCTCGTTCACAGACCAGATCCTCGACGGGGGTGCGTCGTTCTCGCAGAAGGTGTCACTGTCCGCGTTCCACGGCCGGTGCCAGTCGCCGATGCGGACGTCGGCCTCCAATCTCTTCATATCGCCCTGTGGCTTCGTCCACGGCCAGCAGTAGCCTGCGACCATGCGCGCGGAAGCGCCGGCCAGGGCTTGCGTGCGGATGATGCGTTCGAGCTCCTCCGGGGTGTCGGCGACCTCGATGTGCATCAGCCCGTCGGCCCGCCACGGATCGGGCGTCTCGTCGGTGACCCCGAGCACTGCCCGTACCCAGCGGATGTAGGCATCGCTGCCGCCGCAGCGGAACTGCTCCCACAGGTCGAATCGGGCGAGCCGGGCGCCGTTCCGTCCGGCAGCCTCCTCGATGAGCTGCACGGTGCCCACCTCGTTCGGCCGCACGGACTGGGCCTCGTCCAGGAAGAACACCGTCAGGCGGGACGCCGCGAGCAGCTCGTCCACCTGTGGCCCCGTGCCCTGCTGCTCGGGCTTCCAGAACCGGCTCGTCGAACGGTCTCGCAGACGGTGTGCCTC
The DNA here is from genome assembly GCF_026236535.1 of Streptomyces sp. SKN60. Taxonomy (GTDB): domain Bacteria; phylum Actinomycetota; class Actinomycetes; order Streptomycetales; family Streptomycetaceae; genus Streptomyces. Next base: position 90,496 of record NZ_JAHTMW010000028.1, read on the forward strand.
GTCGCAGATCAAGACGTCCAGGGGCGGATCAGGAGGAGTGACGAAACTGCTGAAATATGTGAAGGACTCCCGGAACTCACTGTCTCCGTAGCCGACGTGCTCCTGCATCGCTCCGTTGAAGGCCCTGCTGCCACTGGCGTACTTCACCGTACGGCCCTGGGCCTCCAGTTCGGCCTTCATCTGCAGACCGATGGCGCTCTTGCCCGTGCCCGCGCCACCGGTCACCAGGAACACCACACGACGCTCGTCCGGAATCAATTCAGGCCGGCGCGGATTCGGAAGAACTCGTGATGCCGTTTCGAGGATCTGATCGGCGATCTCCTTCTGCCTTCCACGCAGGGTGAAGACCGTATCGGCTCCGCGTGACCAGATCATGGCGTCCAGCAAGCGTGTGTTGCGCAGCCCCATGCCCTGGAGCATGACCTCGGCCACCGAGGCCGCTCCCTCGTCGTCGGCGGCGAAACTCCGCTGGAGGTCGGACAGGAGCTGCTCGCGCCGGTCGCTCGTGTAGATGCGGCCGTACACGCCGTTCGGCGCCTCCACATCGAGGAGCGGACGCACGGATTCATCCGTGGCGTTATGCAGGTAGGCGAATCCGCCACATTCGAAGGCGAGGCCCTGGAACGGCCCGCGAGCGCTCCTGAAAGCGTTGTAATACTCGCGCAGTTGCAGAGCCGGATGGGCCTTTGCCTTCTCCATACCCTCCACGTACACCAGGTCGGCCGTCGCCTGCTCCACCCTGGTGACCCTCGACCAGCGCTTCAGCTCGACCAACTGTACGGACGGCCGGTTCTGCTCAGGATGGCGGCCCACGAGGACGACATCGATGAGGCGCGGACTGTCCAGAGGTTCGTCGATCGTGGCGGCACACTCGACAATCATCTGCACGTTCCCGCGCCCCGCTGCCACCAGATCGCCCGCCAGGCTCACCAGGCTCTCGGCCCAGGCGGAGCGCTCGGTGAGCGAGGCGTCGGTCTTGCGGAAGTGCTGCCATCGCGCGGCGAGATGCGGCACCATCAGGCGCCGGGCGTTGAGCGTGAGCAGATCCTGCGCTGCCAATTTCAGCAGGAGCATGGACACGAGGTGGTTCCCCCAGGGCACGAGTGACTCGTGCGGGTGGGGGCATGTCCTCGTGGGGAAGCCCGTCGGGCCGCATTCTTTTGCCTGCGATCTTACGGAAGGGTGAGCCGGCCTCGCTCACCCCGGGCCCGTGCGAGAAGCGTCAGGAGCGCTGCCAGGTGACCGGGAGCTTGACCTCGGGGCCGCCGTTGCCGCCGTCGCCGCCGAAGCGGAGGGTGCCGGCGAGGGCGGAGACGGTGGCGTCCCAGCAGTTCACGTCGGTGACGCGGATCTCGGGCATCTTGAGGGTGGCGCCGGGGACCACCGGGCGGAAGGGCTTGAGGGCGTTCGTGTCCAGCTCAAGGGGCACCGGGTCGGCGGCCGTCCAGGCGCCGCCGGCCGGGGCGAAGCGGGTGAGGATCCGGTCGTCGGTGAGGACACCGGTGGCCGGGTCCGTCTTCGGGGCGAAGGAGAGTTCGACCAGGGTCGCCTTGTTGCCGTTGGGGAGGGTGCCGGCCGGGACCAGGGCGACGAAGGTGCCGGTGAGCGGCTTGCCGTTCGGGTTCCAGCAGGCGGCCGCGGTGCGCGGGATGCCGCTGGTGGGGGGCTCCCCCGAGTCCGTCGGGGTGGGCGTGGGGCTCTCCGTGGGGTCTCCGCCGCCGGTCGTGACGCCGCCGGTGGTGACGCCGCCGGTGGTCTCCCCCGAGGTCGAGCCCTCGCTGACGCCGACGGTGCCGCCGTCCGTGGTTCCGCCGTCCGTGGTTCCACCGTCCGCGGTTCCACCGTCCGCGGTCCCGCCCTCGGTCACGCCCACGGTGCCGCCGCTGTCCACGCCGACCGACACGCTGCCGACGTCCCCCTCGGTCGGCTCGGCCGTCGCCGCGGCCGCGCTCAGGCCCGGCGCGAGGCCGTCGCCGGAGGCGGTCAGGAACACGGCAGCGGCGGCGACCGCCGTCGCCGCCACCGTCAGGGAGATCCGTCTGATGCGTCGCTGCTCACTCAACTTGCCTGCCCCCACCTGTCGTTCGGACGTCTTTCGTCTGTCCTCACGCTGTCTCGGGCGGGCCGCCGGCAAACCGTGATCTACGCCTCACCCGCCCGGCATCACGGCGCCGCCCTTGAGGCGTTCCATGTCCGAGGGGCGGACCTTGATGGCGAGGACGGCGATGATCGCGGAGAGGATGGCGAAGGCCGCGGCGACGATGAAGCCGGCGGTGACGCCGCTGGTCAGGACCTGGTCGCCGAAGGGGGGTGGGAGCTGGCCGGTCTTGGCGAACTGGGCCTTCTCCAGGGGGCCGGCCTGGGCGAGGAAGGCGGGGACCTGGACGTCGGCCTCGTTGCGGCTGGCGGTGCCGAAGACGGTGACCAGGATGGAGAGGCCGAGGGAGCCGCCGACCTGCTGGGTGGCGTTGAGGAGGCCGGAGCCCGCGCCCGCCTCGGCCGGCGCGACGCCCGAGAGGGCCATCAGGGTCAGGGACACGAACATCATGCCCATGCCCGCGCTGAGGATCAGCATCGGGCCGAGGATGCTGCCGGCGTAGGTGGAGTCGACATTGGTCAGGGTCAGCCACGACAGGCCCGTGGCCAGGCAGATCGAGCCGATCACCATGAAGGGCTTCGGCCCGAACCGGGGCAGGAGCTGGGAGGTGACCCCGGCGAGGACCGCGATCACCGCGCTGACCGGGAGGAAGGCGAGCCCGGCCTGCAAGGGGCTGAAGTCCAGGACCTGCTGCACGAAGAGGGTCAGGAAGAAGAACATGCCGAAGATGGCCGCCGCGAGACAGAGCATGATGCCGTACGTGCCCGCCCGGTTGCGGTCCGCGAACATGTGCAGCGGAGTGATCGGCTGCCGCGACCGCCGTTCGATGAAGACGAAGCCGACCAGGAGCACGATGGCCGCGGCGAAGGAAGCGATCGTGTACGGGTCGCGCCAGCCCTCCTGCGCGGCGCGGATGAAGCCGTAGACCAGCGCCACCATGCCGAGTGTCGACGTGAGCGCGCCCAGGATGTCGAAGTGGCCGGGGTGGCGTTCGGACTCCTTCACATGACGGGGCGTCAGGAAGGCGATGAGGACCGCGATCGGCACATTGACGAAGAACACCCAGCGCCAGTCGAGCCACTCGACCAGGACGCCACCGGCGAGCAGACCGATCGCACCACCACCGGCCGAGACGCCCGCGAACACGCCGAAGGCCCTGTTGCGTTCGGGGCCCTCGTCGAAGGTGGTCGTGATCAGCGACAACGAGGTCGGGGACGCGATCGCGCCGCCGACGCCCTGCAGCGCGCGGGCGGCGAGCAACTGCCAGGACTCCTGGGCGAATCCGCCGAGGAGCGAGGCCAGGCCGAAGAGCAGCACGCCGAAGATGAAGACCCGGCGGCGGCCGAGGATGTCACCGGCGCGGCCGCCGAGCAGCAGCAGGCCGCCGAAGGTCAGGGTGTAGGCGTTGACCACCCACGACAGGCTCGTGGTGGAGAAGTCGAGCGCGCTCTGGATGTGCGGGAGCGCGATGTTCACGATGGTGATGTCGAGCACCACCATCAGCTGACACGAGGCGATCACGAACAGGGCGATGCCCTTGCCGTCGTCTCCCGACTTCTTCGGGACCGCGGTCTGCTGCGGGGTGCTCGGCTTGGGGGTAGTCATGGCGCATCGCGCCCTCACCGGAGGGAGCCGTGGGCCGGTCAGTCCACCTTTCGACACTAAGCCCCGACCACGGGGCCGACCAGTTGATCAAGCGGCCTCGTGCCGGGCCCGCTGATCAAGAGGCCGTCTCCGGCGGCTCCGTGACGAACGCGCGCAGTTCCGCCGCCAGTCGTTCCGGCTGGTCCTCGGCGATCAGCGTGCGGGCGTCGGCGATCTCCACGTACCGGCCGCGCGGCAGCAGCGCGGCGAGCCGGCGTCCGTGTTCCGGCGGCATCATCAGGTCGTCGGCGGCCCACACCACGAGCGCCGGGCGGTCGAAGGAGCGCAGGCCCTCGGCCGCCCGCAGCAGTTCGTCCTTCCGTACGGCCAGGTTGTAGCGCCGGAAGTCGTGCCGGACGGCCGGGTCGGTGCGCAGCGGGCGCAGCCAGCCGTCGACGACCGCGTCCGGGACGGGGCGGCGGGTGAGCGCGCCGAAGCCGACGGGGAGGCGGCGCAGGGCCTTGAGGCCGAGGACCCGGGCGAGGAGGGAGACCCCGCCGGGGACGCGGCAGGCGAGCGCGATCAGCTTGCCGGGCACGCCGGGCGGGTAGTTGTCGAAGGCCTCGCAGGAGATGAGGACGAGGCGGGCGAGGCGTTCGGGGCGGCGGACGGCGACGGTCTGCGCCCGGCCGCAGTCGCTCTCGACGAGGGTGACGTCGTGCAGGTCGAGCCGGTCGAGGAGTTCGGCGATCAGGTCGACCACGGAGTCGGGCGAGAGCGGTACGTCGGGGCGCAGCGCGATGCGGTGCGAGCCGTACGGGAGGGTGGGCGCGATCACCCGGTGGTCCGGGGCGAGTCGGGCGGTCACCGCGCGCCAGACGGTGGCGTCGTGGACCAGTCCGTGGAGGAGGACGACCACGGGTCCGGGGCCGCCGGTGTCCTCGTACTCCACTGTTCCCGCGGTCAGTTCGATCTCCGGCATGCCGGCTCGCCCCCTGTTCGCCGTCGGTGCGCGGCCGGGTCAGTCCACGACCGCGAAGCCGTCCAGTTCCACCAGGGCCTGATCGTCCCACAGCCGTACGACACCGATCACGGCCATCGCCGGATAGTCCCGGCCCGCCAACCGGTGCCAGATGCGGCCGAGTTCGGGCGCGTGGTGGCGGTAGTCGGCGACGTCCGTGGCGTACACGGTGACCCGCGCGAGGTCGGCGGGCGAGCCCCCGGCGTGGCGCAGCGCCACGAGGAGGTTCGTGAGCGCCGTCTCGAACTGCTCGGGCAGCGTCCCGCCGGTCACCTTGCCGTCCCGGTCGAGACTGGTCTGCCCGGCCAGGAAGACGAGCCGGCTGCCGGTGGCGGTGACGGCGTGGCTGAAGCCGGTGGGCGGGGAGAGGTCGGCGGGGTTGTGGCGGTGCAGGCTCATGGGGTGCCTCCTGCGGGGGCGGGGGCGGCTGCAGTGGGGTCGGGGGCCGCGTCCGGCGCGGGCGCCGGGCCGGGGGTGGGGGCGGGGGGCCCGGCGCTCGCCGGCGAGCGGCCCTCCCAACGGCCAGAACCGCACCCTGCTCGACGCCCTGCGCGCGGACTTCGCCGCGTCCGGCCTCGACCTGCCGGTCTACT